>NZ_LT727813.1:1044602-1178197 GCF_900162665.1 Oceanobacillus sojae | reverse complement strand
TCTGGTGGCGATAGCGAAGAGGTCACACCTGTTCCCATGCCGAACACAGAAGTTAAGTTCTTCAGCGCCAATGGTAGTTGGGGGCTTCCCCCTGCGAGAGTAGGACGTTGCCAGGCACATTGAAAAAAGAGTTAAGCACATGCTTAGCTCTTTTTTTTGTATAAAAAAAAGCAATTCAACTCCCATCTGTTCATTTGTTTTTACCGCGTTTCTTCCTTGAGGTTAGAAGGCTTTTCTTCTAATTATGATAGTATGATTAAATGTAATTATTAAAAATAATAATTTTTAAATAGATGAAGAAAATATCTTCTTATTAGCAAATTAATAATATTAGAATATAATGGAAGTTAAAGCTAATATTATTTTTTAACAGCTCCTTCAGAAAAAGTATAGAGACAAGCTAATCTTCTCTAAATATCTCAGTAGGCATAAAAAAAGAAATGATAACGTAAGGATATAAGTGCACTCTAAAAATTTATACAAAGGAGTAAGTAAAATTGGAACAATTCATTGGTGAGGATTTTCTTGTTATTGTATCACGTTTATTTATTGCTTTGATATTATCTGGTTTAATTGGTTTTGAACGAGAAATTAATAATCATTCAGCTGGGTTCCGTACGCATATACTAGTAGGAGTAGGATCCTGTTTAATGATGGTTTTATCGATTTTTGGATTTATCTCTTTTATGGAGCAGTATGATAATATTCGATTTGACCCTGCCCGTATTCCTTCTTATGTAATTAGCGGTATTGGCTTTTTGGGAGCTGGTACAATTATCGTTTACGGAGGAACTATCAAAGGATTAACAACAGCTGCTTCTATATGGGCTGTCGCGGGTATTGGTTTAGTCGTTGGAGCCGGGATGTACAGTGTAGCTATTGTAACAACGCTCATTATTCTCGCTAGTTTAATTTTTTTAAACCAGATAGAGCATTTCTTTCCCAGGTTTAAATCAAGTAATTTTATTGAGGTTATTGCATCAGAGGAATTCGAAATACATGAAGCAGTAAAGTCAATCGAAAAAAATTATTTTAATATTAAACAAATAGAAATAAAGTTATTGGAAGGGAAACAACGCAAAATTCATATATGGACAAATATGAAAGCGAATAAAAACTTAGTTTATTTATTTGATGATATATCAAAGCTTCCAGGAGTGGTAAATATAACAAAACGAAATTAAAGTTTAAATATTTTCATAGAGTTTCTATAATTATGTTTTGAATTCTTGCCTGTTTGTCAAAAATAGAAATACCATCCATTTGCAACTTAAAGAATTTATATTATAATAAAGTCATAGTCAAAGTTAGTCAAAGTCAAAAGAACTAATTTATCAAATAAATTATTTGATTTGAGGTGCGAAGGATGAGTAACATTTCAGATATCATTGAACAATATTTGAAAAAAGTATTACAGGCAGAGGAGCAGCAAGCAATAGAGATTAAAAGAAGTGAAATTGCAGATCAATTTCAGTGTGTACCTTCTCAAATAAACTATGTGATTAACACGCGCTTTACTGTAGAGAAAGGATATATCGTGGAGAGTAAACGCGGAGGTGGCGGCTATATCCGTATTATGCGGGTACGTCATCAGGATCAATCAGAGTTAATCGATGAAATTATTTTTCTAATCGGTGATTCGATTTCTCAGCGTGCTGCCGTAGATATTTTAGAGCGGCTTTTAGAAGAGGAGCTGATTACAGCACGTGAAGCGAAGTTGATGCTAGCAAGTATTGATCGAACAACCTTAGCTTTTCAATTACCACTTAGAGATGAACTGCGTGCACGTATACTCAAATCTGCATTAACTGCGCTTAAGTATTTGAACGATTAATTACCTGGAGGGGAGGAGTCGTATGGAATGCCAGGAATGCCACGAAAGAAAGGCTACATTACATTTTAAGCATATAATAAACGGCCAGGAGACTAAAATCAGTCTTTGTGAGGTATGCGCCAAGAAGAAAGGATATTTAAGCTATCCGGAAGAAGGGTACTCTTTAAACGATCTTTTATCAGGGCTGTTTCAAAAGGATGGATTAAACTTGAGCTCTGCAGGAACAACAAAATCCAGCCAGTCTAACCAATCCCAGGAGCTGAAATGTTCCTCTTGCGGCAGAACGTTTAGTGAATTTAAAAAGGCCGGAAAATTTGGATGCGCAAATTGTTACGCTTCCTTTGATTCTAAGGTAGAACCAATTTTACGGCGTGTACATGCTGGAAATACGAAGCACACAGGCCGGATACCAAAGCGTGCAGGGAAGTATATCCAGCAAAAGCAGTTAATTTCTTCTCATAAAGAAGAGTTAAAACAGCTGATTGAAGAAGAAGAGTTTGAAAAAGCAGCTGTTCTTCGCGATAAAATTAGAGAACTGGAAAAAGAAAATCACCAAAATAAGGAAGCGGGCGATAACAAGTGACATTAGAATCATTTATAAACGAAGCGATTAGCCCGTGGATGCTGGAGGATGGTCCGGATAAAGACATTGTGATGAGCAGCCGCGTTCGTTTAGCCCGCAACTTTGCTGATAAACTATACCCGACATCCGGTAATCAAGAGGCATTAGAAGAGGTGCTGCAATTTATTAAGGAGAATTATACTGATCCGGAAGATACGCAGCAGGATGCCATTTCATTTATACCAATGAAAAATCTAAATATGATTGAAAAGCTCGTTTTGGTGGAAAAACACTTAATAAGTCCACATTTAATTAAGCATAGTGATCATGCAGCGGTGTTATTATCTGAAAATGAGCAGACTTCAATTATGGTAAATGAAGAGGATCATTTGCGTATCCAGGTGTATTATCCAGGGCTCCAGCTAAGAAAAGCTTTGGAGGAAGCATACTACTTAGATGATTGGCTGGAAGAAAAGGCCGACTACGCATTCGATGAGACAAAAGGCTACCTGACGAGCTGTCCTACTAATATTGGAACCGGGATGCGGGCTTCGATTATGATGCATTTACCTGCTCTAGTTCTGACAAAGCAAATTAACCGGCTGATTCCGGCAATCAACCAGTTAGGTCTTGTTGTCAGAGGAATATATGGTGAAGGCAGCGAGGCGAGGGGGAATATATTTCAAATATCGAATCAGATTACGCTGGGCAAATCGGAAGAGGATATTGTAGAAGATTTGGAGAGCATTGTCAACCAGCTCGTGGAGCATGAGCGCATGGCTCGTGTATATATTTACGAACAATCTGAGATTAGTCTGGAGGATCGCGTTTTCCGTTCATATGGAACATTAAAAAATAGCAGAATTATTGATTCAAAGGAAGCGGCTATTTGTATTTCAAATTTGCGTTTAGGTATAGATTTAGGCATAATAGAAAACATTTCCGAGAATATACTGAATGAGCTGATGGTTTTAACACAACCTGGATTTCTGCAACATTATGCTAATAAAGCATTACGCTCTGATGAACGCGATATTCGAAGGGCTTCCATCATTCGTGAAAGATTAAATTTGAAAAAGTAGGAGGAAATAACATATGATGTTTGGTCGCTTTACAGAGAGAGCACAAAAGGTATTAGCATTATCACAAGATGAGGCTGTACGATTAGGCCATAATAATATTGGAACAGAGCATATTCTTCTTGGCCTGGTACGTGAAGGGGAAGGTATAGCTGCGAAAGCATTGCAATCTCTCGGCTTGGAAGTATCTAAAATTCAAGAAGAAGTTGAAAAGCTGATTGGTGTTGGCAAACAGCCTTCTCAATCTATTCATTATACTCCCAGAGCGAAGAAGGTCGTTGAATTATCTCAGGATGAAGCAAGGAAACTGGGCCACTCTTATGTTGGAACAGAGCATATTCTCTTAGGTTTAATCCGTGAAGGAGAAGGAGTTGCTGCCCGTGTTTTAAATAACCTTGGTGTAAGCTTAAATAAGGCCCGGCAGCAGGTTCTTCAGCTCTTAGGAAGTAATGAGTCCCAGGCAGGGCGTCAAGGGCGTACAGGACAGCAGACAAACGCAAGCACCCCTACTTTAGATTCTTTAGCCCGTGATTTGACGGTCAGTGCGAAAGAAGGAAAAATAGACCCTGTTATTGGACGCTCCAAGGAAATTGAACGTGTTATTCAAGTATTGAGCCGCCGTACCAAAAACAATCCTGTATTGATTGGTGAGCCCGGTGTCGGAAAGACTGCTGTTGCGGAAGGATTAGCACAGCAAATTATTGATAATGAGGTACCGGAAACACTTCGTGATAAACGTGTGATGACATTAGATATGGGTACTGTTGTTGCAGGAACAAAATACCGCGGTGAGTTTGAGGACCGTTTGAAAAAAGTAATGGAAGAGATTCGTCAATCAGGGAACGTTATTTTATTTATTGATGAACTCCATACTCTTATTGGTGCCGGTGGAGCAGAGGGTGCAATCGATGCATCTAATATTCTTAAGCCATCACTTGCCCGCGGGGAATTACAATGTATTGGAGCAACAACATTAGATGAGTATCGGAAATATATAGAAAAGGATGCTGCATTAGAACGCCGTTTCCAGCCAATTCAGGTGGATGAACCGACCCTTGATGAGACGATTCAAATCCTGAAAGGCTTAAGAGACCGTTATGAAGCTCATCATCGTGTGACAATTACAGATGAAGCAATTGAAGCAGCAGCAACCTTATCTGACCGGTACATTACAGATCGTTTCTTGCCGGATAAGGCAATTGACTTAATCGATGAAGCTGGTTCAAAAGTACGCTTAAACTCATATACTGTTCCGCCAAACTTAAAAGAGCTGGAACAGAAATTAGAAGAGGTAAGAAAAGAAAAAGATGCTGCAGTACAAAGTCAGGAATTTGAAAAAGCAGCATCCCTAAGAGATTCTGAACAGCGTTATCGGGAAAACCTTGAGAAAACCAAGGACGAGTGGAAGGAAAAGCAAGGACAGACCGATTCCGAAGTAACCATGGAGGATATTGCGGCAGTAGTATCTATCTGGACAGGAGTTCCTGTTTCTAAACTGACAAAGGATGAGAGTGAGCGCCTGCTGAACATGGAAGAGATCCTTCATGATCGGGTTATTGGCCAATCTGAAGCAGTAAATGCTGTAGCAAAAGCAATACGTCGTGCCCGTGCCGGGTTAAAAGACCCTAAACGTCCAATTGGCTCTTTCATATTCCTCGGACCAACGGGTATTGGTAAAACAGAGCTTGCCCGTGCGCTTGCAGAAGTGATGTTCGCTGATGAGGATGCTATGATCCGCATTGATATGTCTGAGTACATGGAAAGACATGCGACATCCCGTTTAGTTGGTTCACCTCCAGGCTATGTAGGTTATGAAGAGGGAGGCCAATTAACAGAAAGAGTTCGTCGTAAACCATATTCTGTTGTCCTGCTGGATGAGGTGGAAAAAGCCCATCCGGAAGTCTTTAACATTCTCTTGCAGGTACTTGAGGACGGCCGGTTGACGGATTCAAAAGGAAGAGTTGTTGATTTCCGTAATACGGTTATCATCATGACTTCTAACGTTGGAGCAAGCGAATTGAAGCGTAATAAATATGTCGGCTTTACATTAGATAATGATGAAAAGAAAGAGCATGAAGATATGAAATCGAAGGTGCTGGATGAATTGAAAAAAGCATTCCGTCCAGAGTTCCTAAACCGTATTGATGAGACAATTGTGTTCCATTCTCTGGAGAAAAAACACATGAAGGATATTGCATCATTAATGCTTAAACAGCTGCAAAAACGTTTGGAAGAGCAGGAGCTGACACTTTCACTTACAGATAAAGCGATTGAAAAAATTGCTAACGAAGGCTTTGACCCGGAATATGGTGCCCGCCCATTGAGACGCTCTATTCAAAGTAATATTGAGAATTTATTATCGGAAGAGCTTTTAAAAGGGAACATTGAAAAAGAACAAAAGGTAAAAATAGGTTTAAACAGCAAAGGAGAATTTATTGTCCTTCCTTAAAAGGGCTGCCTATAGAGCATCAAAAGCTAGGAGAACACGATTCTTCTAGCTTTTCTCCATTATGTTGAAAAAACTTGTGGCATAAATATGGAAGATTGTTTTTTAATTTGATGCTTTCCTGTAACCTATGAAAACCGGAAATAGTCTATAATGATAGATAAGGGTGGTTCCATGTGTAGTAACTTACATGAGACATGGAACATCGCTTGAAGGAGGTTTCAAACGTTGGCAAAAAGGAAAACAAAATTTGTCTGTCAGGAATGTGGGTATGAATCGGCTAAGTGGATGGGGAAATGTCCAGCTTGCCATCAATGGAATACAATGGTAGAAGAAATAGAAGCTGCTGCTGTAAAAGGCAGGACAGGATATATGTCTGGTATAACCTCCTCACAAAAGCCTGAAAAAATCACCTCTATTGAATCGAAAAAGGAACCGCGTGTGACAACGAAAATGCGGGAATTTAATCGTGTGCTGGGTGGAGGCGTTGTTTTAGGATCACTGGTTTTAATTGGCGGAGATCCGGGTATTGGAAAATCAACCCTCTTATTACAAATATCTGCACAGCTGGCGGAGAAAGATTTACCAGTTCTTTATGTTTCGGGTGAAGAATCTACAAGACAAACAAAATTACGTGCAGACCGGTTAGATATAAAAACAGATAAACTGTATGTATTATCAGAAACAAATTTAATGGATATAAGCAGACAGATAGAAGAAATTAACCCCTCCTTTGTCGTTGTTGATTCTATTCAAACTGTTTTTAAAGAAGAGATAACAAGTGCCCCTGGCAGTGTTTCACAGGTTAGAGAATGTACAATGGAGCTTATGAAAATTGCAAAGACCAAAGGTATCCCTATTTTTATTGTGGGTCACGTAACAAAAGAAGGATCTATTGCAGGTCCGCGTTTATTGGAGCATATGGTGGATGCGGTGTTGTACTTTGAAGGAGAGCGGCATCACACATATCGTATTCTAAGAGGTGTGAAGAACCGTTTTGGAAGTACTAATGAAATGGGGATCTTTGAGATGAAGGAAGAAGGATTACGTGAAGTAATGAACCCTTCTGAAATCTTCCTGGAAGAAAGGTCTCAGGGCGCTGCCGGATCAACTGTGGTTGCTTCAATGGAAGGAACACGGCCGGTTTTAGTAGAAATACAGGCACTGATTTCACCGACAAGCTTTGGTAACCCGCGCAGGACGGCCACCGGGGTAGACCATAACCGGGTACCGCTGTTGATGGCTGTATTGGAGAAACGTGTCGGGCTTATGCTGCAAAATCAGGATGC
This sequence comes from Oceanobacillus sojae, assembly GCF_900162665.1. Taxonomy (GTDB): domain Bacteria; phylum Bacillota; class Bacilli; order Bacillales; family Amphibacillaceae; genus Oceanobacillus; species Oceanobacillus sojae_A. The sequence continues at coordinate 1,170,987 of NZ_LT727813.1, read as the reverse complement.
TTATATTAAAGTGGCGGGCGGTGTAAAGCTGGACGAGCCGGCTATTGATTTAGCACTTGCAATCAGCATTGCATCAAGCTTCCGGGATCAGCCGACTAAGCCGGATGATATTTTTATAGGAGAGGTTGGCTTAACAGGAGAAATTCGTCGTGTATCCCGTATTGAACAGCGGGTACAGGAATCTGCGAAATTAGGATTTAAACGGGTAATTTGTCCAAAAAATAATCTAGACGGCTGGAATTATCCGGCGGGTATCGAAGTAATTGGTGTTTCCAATGTACAGGAAGCTTTAGAAGTTGGATTACATCAGTAGGGTTAAAAAAATGTTCAAAAAGCAATGCGATAACTCATTTCCTCGAAAAACCGTCCGTCTCTTTTTGAGAATAAACTTTTTGAAGAATTCCAATCAGGTTAGCATATATTACGCGTCATTTGGTAATACTACTAATACTAGTCAGGAGGTGTAAAGGAATTGATGAAAAAAGTAGTACACTTATTTTTTATTATATTAGGTGGTACCATGGGGTATCTCTATCTTCCGGCCATCGTTCAGTTATTAAATGTTTCTGAATCCAGCTGGTTAACTTCATCTATCTTAGGAATGATTGTTGGAGCTATTATATTTTTTATCTTGTCTTATTTACTAGTAAACTATATTGTGAATTTCTTTCGTTGGGTGGAAGATGCACTGGTCAAAATACCAGCCATGGATTTGTTTTTTGGCAGTATTGGGTTAATTGTCGGTCTGGTTATAGCTTACTTTGTTAATATGCCGTTTCAAGATATGAGTATTCGTATTTTTTCGCAGGTCTTGCCGCTTTTCATTATGATTATACTCGGTTACTTAGGTTTCCAGGTTGGTTTTCGCCGGCGTGAGGAATTTATGAATATTCTCAAACCTGCGAAAAAGGACAAGCGCCGCAGCAATGACGAAGAGGATACGGATTCAAATGTGCAGTATCCAAGGCCTAAAATTTTAGATACAAGCGTGATTATTGACGGACGGATCGCAGATATTTGTCAGACAAACTTTTTAGAGGGAACCATTGTTATTCCTCAGTTTGTACTCGGTGAATTACAGCATATCGCAGATTCATCCGATGCGTTAAAACGGAATCGGGGCAGACGCGGCTTAGATATCTTGAACAGGATTCAGAAAGAACTCGCTGTAAAAGTTGAAATCTATGAGGGCGATTTTGAAGATATTCCAGAAGTGGACAGCAAGCTGATTAAGCTGGCAAAAGTCATTGACGGGATTGTCGTGACAAATGATTTTAATTTAAATAAAGTATGTGACTTCCAGGGAGTGTCTGTTTTAAATATTAATGATCTTGCCAATGCGGTGAAGCCGGTCGTTCTTCCGGGTGAAGAACTGCATGTTCAAGTAATCAAAGATGGGAAAGAGCACAACCAGGGTGTTGCTTATTTAGATGATGGAACAATGATTGTTGTAGAAGAAGGCAGAGATTATATCGGCAAAAATATTGAGGTTGTCATTACGAGTGTTTTACAAACCTCTGCCGGCCGGATGATTTTTGCAAAACCAAAATTACTTGAAAAAGCTTTGTAAAAAGGGTATAACTGATAAAGGATAAAAAAAGTGATAACATGGATATGTTATCACTTTTCGTATAGAGCTTGTTAATAATATAAAAATGGGGAAGATTCCTTTTCTGATAGGTGTTTTAGAAAGCTTTCTATTAGATTTTTGAACAGTTTCTCCTGAAAAACAGGTAGCGATTATATAAACAATGAAGGAGGCATTTTAAATGAGTAAGGAAGTTCGTGTACGTTATGCACCCAGCCCAACAGGGCATTTGCACATTGGTAATGCTCGTACGGCTTTATTTAATTATTTATATGCAAAACATTTTGATGGAAAATTTATTATCCGCACAGAAGACACAGATGATAAAAGAAATGTAGAAGGCGGCGAAGAGAGCCAATTAAAATATTTAAAATGGCTCGGCCTGGAATGGGATGAAGGAGCAGATATCGGCGGAGATTACGGTCCTTACCGTCAAACAGAACGCTTGGATATCTATCAAAAGTACGTAGATGAACTGCTTGAGCGTGATTTAGCTTATAAATGCTACATGACAGAAGAAGAGCTGGAAGCAGAACGGGAAGAACAGCGTGCAAATGGACAAGTTCCTAAATACGCCGGGAAACATAGTAACTTAACAGAAGAAGAAATTCGGAACTTTGAAGCAGAAGGCAGAAAACCAAGTATCCGTATTCGTGTTCCTGAAAATAAAACATATACCTTCCATGATATCGTTCGCGGAGAGATTACATTTGAATCAAGTGATTTTGGCGACTGGGTTATTGTAAAGAAAAATGGTATTCCTACTTATAATTTTGCCGTAGCTATTGATGATCATTTTATGGAAATTACTGATGTATTGCGCGGAGAAGAGCATATCTCTAATACACCGAAGCAAATGATGGTCTATGATGCATTCGGGTGGACAGCGCCGCGTTACGGGCATATGACATTAATTCTTAATGAAGAACGTAAAAAGCTGAGTAAACGTGATGAGCATATCCTGCAGTTTATTGAGCAATACCGTAACTTGGGCTATCTGCCGGAAGCGATGTTTAACTTCATCAGCTTGCTTGGATGGTCTCCGGTTGGAGAAGAAGAGATGTTTAGCCAGGATGAACTGATTGAAATATTCGATCCGGAACGGCTATCTACCTCTGCTGCTATTTTTGACCAGCATAAATTGAAATGGATGAACAATGAATATATTAAGAAAGCAGATATAAGCCGTGTCATTGACTTAGCATTGCCGCATTTAATTGAAGCAGGCAAGCTTCCTGAAAATATGGACGAGAAGACACGCGAATGGGCAGAAAATGTAATTACTCTATATCGCGAACAATTACGCTATGGAGCAGAAATTGTGGAATTGACAGAGCTGTTTTTCCAGGAGGATATTTCATATGGTGAAGCAGAACGTGAAATCCTGAGTGAAGAACAGGTTCCTGAAGTATTGCAGGTGTTCACAGATAAATTGATTCATTTAGAATCGTTTGATAAAGATTCGATCAAAGCGCAATTTAAAGCAACGCAAAAAGAAACAGGACATAGAGGTAAGAAACTTTTCATGCCTATCCGTGTCGCAACAACAGGGCAAATGCACGGTCCGGAGCTTCCTTTTGCTATTGAATTATTAGGAAGAGATGTTATTGTGAAGCGTCTGGATAAATTATTAAAGGAAATGGGAGCTTAAGAGTTCACATTTGTCCAATTATATAATATATTATCCTTATAAGAAATGCTTATAAAAACGAAATATCCATAAAGCGTGGATGGGGTAAAGTAAAAAATGAATTTCTTACACAGAGAGAATCACATGTGCTGCGAGTGATTTTAAGATTTCTTTTTGAAGTGCGCCTCAGAGTCTATCGTAGAAAATAAAGTACACGATAGCGGTTCTCTGCCGTTAACAGGAGCAAAGTGGAGAGAGGATTTTCTTTCTCTGAACAGAGTGGGACCGCGCAAAAAGCGTCTCTGTGTTTTTTATAACACAGAGACGCTTTTCTTATAGTTATAGAAGAGAAAAAATAAAGGCGCTTATGCTATGTGAAATCTATCCAATTATTTTAAATAAAGGGGCTGTATATTGTGGTCTTTCGAAGGATGAAGGAGGATATGGAGGTTGTATTTGAACAGGATCCAGCCGCCCGGACATATTTTGAAGTTATGTTGACTTATTCTGGCGTACATGCAATATGGGCTCATCGCATAGCTCACTGGCTGTATAGTAAGAATTTGAAATTTCTGGCCCGTTTTATCTCGCAATTCGCCCGTTTTATAACCGGTATTGAAATACATCCAGGGGCAAGAATAGGAAGAAGATTGTTTATTGATCATGGGATGGGTGTTGTCATCGGAGAGACGTGTGAAATAGGGGATAATGTCACTATTTTTCAAGGAGTAACGCTTGGCGGAACTGGGAAAGAACAAGGTAAACGGCATCCCACGATTGAAGACAATGCGATGATATCGACAGGTGCCAAAGTACTTGGGGCAATTACAATTGGCGAGAACTCGAAGGTAGGAGGGGGCTCCGTCGTATTAAAAGATGTTCCTGCTAATTCTACGGTTGTCGGTGTTCCCGGCCAGGTCGTAGTCCAAGATGGAATTCGGCTGAACAGGGATCTGGATCATCAGAACATTCCAGATCCGGTTTCGGAAAAATGCAGTGATTTACAAGACCAGATTACAGAACTAAAAGCGGAAATCGAGCTTTTAAAGAAAGGAAGATTAAACAATCATGACGATCCAAATATATAACACGTTAACAAGGCAGAAAGAGGACTTCAAACCAATTGAACCGGGGAAAGTGTCTATGTATGTTTGTGGTCCTACCGTGTATAACTATATCCATATCGGAAATGCACGTCCTGCCATTGTATTTGATACAGTACGGAGATATTTTGAATATCGAGGCTTTGACGTCCGTTATGTTCTTAATTTTACAGATGTAGACGATAAGATTATTAAAGCAGCCAAGGAAGCGGGAGAAGAGGTAGGTACGCTTGCGGACCGGTTTATTGATGCTTATTTAGAAGATGTGCAATCACTGGGTGTTAAAAAAGCAACTAAAAATCCGCGTGTTATGGATTCGATGGAAGAAATTATTATCTTTATCAAAGAATTAGTTGACAAAGGCTACGCTTATGAAGCTGAGGGAGATGTTTATTTTAAGCCGCGTTCCTTTAAAGGGTATGGAAAGCTTTCTCATCAATCTATTGATGAATTGCGTTCTGGTGCCCGTATTCAAGTCGGCGAGAAAAAAGAAGACCCATTGGACTTTGCTCTATGGAAAAAAGCAAAAGAAGGAGAAATTGCATGGGATTCTCCTTGGGGAGAAGGGCGGCCGGGCTGGCATATTGAGTGCTCGGCGATGGCGAAAAAATATTTAGGTGAAACGATTGATATTCACGCAGGAGGGCAGGACTTAACTTTCCCGCATCACGAGAATGAAATTGCGCAATCGGAAGCACATAATGATAAAACCTTTGCAAACTACTGGATGCATAATGGTTATATTAATATCGATAATGAAAAAATGTCGAAATCACTCGGTAATTTTGTGCTTGCACGTGATTTAATTGAAAAGCATGATCCGAAAGTATTACGTTTCTTTATGCTTTCCGTGCATTACCGCAACCCGATTAATTTCACAGAAGAATTATTAGAAAGTGCTAAAACAAGCTTGGAAAGAATTGAAACAGCTTATCACAATTTAGGGCACCGCCGTAAAGCAAGTATGGATCTGAGAGAAGATAATAAAGAATGGCTGGATCGTATCGAGGAACGGAAAAAACGGTTTGAAGCGGAGATGGATGACGACTTTAATACAGCGAATGCCATTTCCATTCTATTTGATTTATCTAAAGAGGCAAATGTTTATGTACAAGAGGAGCAAACAGCGACAGAGGTGATTGATGTCTTTCGTGAAACGATTGTCTCCATGCTTCAGGTATTAGGAATCGATATCAAAAATAAACAGGAAGAGCTTTTGGATGAAACCATCGAAGCGTTGATTGCGGAACGGAATGAGGCACGTAAAAATCGTAATTTTGCCCGCGCAGATGAAATACGCGATCAATTGAAGAACGAAAAGATTATCTTAGAGGATACGCCGCAGGGTGTAAGATGGAAAAGAGGTAAATAATGAAAGACAGTGATGTCAGACAGATGAAAAGCCTCGCTCTGGCATATATTGGAGATGCGATTTATGAAGTATATGTACGTGAGCTATTATTAGAGCGGGGAACCATTAAACCGAATCAATTACATCAGGAAGCTATTCGATATGTATCTGGCAAGTCACAGGCAAAGGTTATCCTCCATTGGCTGGATGGTAACCTTTTAACAGAAGAGGAAAGCAAAGTAGTGATCCGGGGAAGAAATGCCAAATCGGGCAGTACTCCCAAAAATATCAGTATACAAACATATCGGTACAGTACAGCATTTGAAGCATTGATTGGCTATCACTATCTATTAAAAAATGAGCAAAGGCTGCAGGAATTGATGACAAAAGCAGTAGAATTCTTAGAAGAAGGGAGTGCTTGACGTGACACAGGAAAAGGAATGGATTATGGGGAAAAACCCTGTAATCGAAGCATTAAAATCCGGCCGTTCTGTAAATAAAGTCTGGATATCTGAACAATTGCAGGGGACGGCCGCACATAAAATACAACAGCTTGCCCGTGAAGCGGGAGCGGTTGTTCAAAAAGTTCCAAGATCGAAGCTGGATAAGCTGCAGGAAGGAAATCATCAAGGGGTGGTAGCCTCCGTAGCCTCGTATCCCTATGCCTCTATCGAAGATCTCTTCGGCAGAGCGGAGGAAAGAGGAGAAGCACCTTTCTTTATTTTGCTGGATGAATTAGAGGACCCGCATAACTTAGGATCCATTTTACGTACTGCGGATGCAACTGGAGCGCATGGAGTTATTATCCCTAAGCATCGTTCAGTTGGTCTGACAGCTACAGTGGCAAAAACAGCAGCCGGAGCGTTGGAATATATTCCTGTTGCCAGAGTGACGAATATTGCTAATACTATTGATGAACTTAAGGAAAGAAATGTATGGATCGTCGGAACAGAAGCAGATGCTGATGAAGATTATCGTCAGCTTGACGGAACCCTGCCAATTGGACTTGTTATCGGAAACGAAGGAAAAGGAATGAGCCGGCTCGTCCGGAAAAAATGTGACTGGACCGTCAGCTTGCCGATGGTCGGACAAGTCTCCTCGTTAAACGCATCTGTTGCTTGCAGTTTACTTCTTTATGAAGTATTACGAAAGCGAAAGCCCCTAGGGAGTTCCTAAATGATTGTCTTAATTGTGGACGGCTATAATATCATCGGCGCCTGGCCAGAGCTTGAACATCTGAAAGAAAAAGATATTGGTCAGGCAAGAGACCGGCTTATTGAGCTCCTTGCAGAGTATCAGGCATTTACTGGTGACCGTGTTATTGTAGTCTTTGATGCCTATTATGTGCGTGGAATAGAATCAAAACAGGAGCAATTTAAAGTTGAAGTTATTTATACCAAGGAAAAAGAAACGGCAGATGAATGTATAGAAAAGCTTGTCAGAAAAGTGAAGAATGTCGAAACTCAAGTATACGTTGCAACATCGGATTATGCCGAACAACGGACAATCTTTGGACAAGGGGCTCTGCGTAAATCAGCCAGAGAGCTTCTGATTGAGATGGATGATATGAATCAGGAGATCCGCATCAACCTTGAGGTACATCAGAAGGAAAAACCAGCTGCTAAAATCCCGATAGATCAAGATTTACTAAAAAGGTTTGAAGAGATGCGGCGGGGGAAATAGAAATACATGGAAGTAATAAAAAGGAAGTGCTTCTCAGAAAATTTTTGAGAAGCCATTCCTGTAAAAAGGGAGCAATAACCTTTTTGCAGTCAAAGGTATGGCTGTCCGGGACAGGACGGTTAAAATGAGAAGCTTTTTTCACTTGGTATTTTCTTCATAAGGTTCGACAGATATTCGACAGTTTTCAGCTAAAGACAAATGGCAGACCTTCATAATGGAAATGACGAAAAATATTTTTTTGAAATAAATAATTACAGCTCCAAAAGCCTTTAGGTAAAGCGATTAGCGCGTTTTATTCTATTTGTTATTTAGGTAAAAAGACTTGTTTCTTTCCACGGAAACGACAAATTACGACTACTTCTGTCATAAAAGGGCCGTTGACGATATTTCTGATCGTCTAGTATAATAGTGCCTATCGTGGATATATTTGGAGATATCGATTTAGGAGGGGATTATTGGTGAACGGCGGGCAAATCAATACACGCAGCAAGAAATTGGACAAGCTAGAAGATATTCATTTGCTGGAATTAATCCATCAAGGTGACAGCTATGCGTTAGACCTCCTGATACATCGGTATTTAAACTTTGTAAGGTTAAAAGCAAGGACCTATTTTTTGGTTGGTGCTGATAAAGAAGATATTATTCAAGAAGGAATGATTGGATTATACAAGGCTATTCGTGATTTTAACATGGATCAGCCGACTCCTTTTAAAGCATTCGCAGAATTATGTGTAACAAGGCAAATCATCACCGCGATTAAAACAGCGACCAGACAAAAGCATGTACCCTTAAATTCTTATGTTTCTCTTGATAAGCCAATTTATGAGGAGGAATCCGACCGGACATTGCTTGATATAATCAGCAGTACGGAGGATAGTGACCCGGAGGAGATGCTGATTAACCGGGAAGAGTATGGGGCGATGGAATTCAAATTATCAGAATTGTTGAGCGGCTTGGAAAGACAAGTGCTCCAGCTGTACTTGGACGGCTGCACCTATCAGGAAATTGCGAAACAGTTAAATCGTCATGTGAAATCAATTGATAACGCTTTAGTCCGGGTGAAGCGGAAGCTGGAGATACTGCTTGAGGAAAACGGGGTTACTATTTAAAAGACGATTTTCTGAAAGAACAAAGTATGAAAAAACAAGAGATAGCATTGACATAATGATAGTGAAGTGCTATGTTAATATAGTCTATATCCCTATGTATTGGGGTGGAATATATGAATAAAAAGATAGTCTTATCATGTGCAGTATGTTCTAGCAGGAACTATTCAACGAACAAAAACGCAGCCAATCAATCGCAAAGATTAGAAGTGAAAAAGTTCTGTAAACATTGCAAAACACATACCCTGCATCGTGAGACAAAGTAGATATAGATTGATGGATAGATTCGCGTAAGTTCGGGGGGATATCAGTAGATGTTTAAGTTCTTAAAGAATGTTTCAAGAGAAATGAAGAAAGTAAGCTGGCCAAAAGGAAAAGAACTGAGAAACTATACCTTTGTGGTAATCTCTACAGTCATTTTCATGGCGGTATTCTTTTTCGTAGTTGATTTAGGCATATCTCAACTTTTAGATGCATTTTTTGAATAATTCCGTTATAATGTAGGTATAATGAACAGAAGATAAAAGTCTACGAAAACCCGATTTATGCGGGTTTTTTAAATTGGATAAAAAGAAGAATACATTGATTCGTGAAGAGGAGGGGACAGGACAGTTTATTGTCCGATACAAATGGAGAAGAATTGGTACGTGGTTCATACTTATTCCGGTTATGAGAATAAAGTGAAGATGAATCTTGAAAAAAGAGTAGAGTCTATGGGAATGGAAGATAAGATTTTCCGTGTAATTGTTCCAGAAGATGAGGAAGCAGAAATTAAAAATGGTAAAAAGAAAATGGTAAAGAAAAAATCTTTCCCGGGCTATGTTTTAACAGAAATGATTATGACGGACGATTCATGGTATGTAGTTCGTAATACTCCCGGAGTTACAGGATTTGTCGGCTCCAGTGGACATGGCGCAAAACCAACACCTTTATTGCCCGATGAAGTAGATGTTGTGCTGAAAAGAATGGGCGTCAGTGAACCTGCTCTTCAAATCGATTTTGAAGTCAAAGAAAGTGTCCGTGTAACAGATGGACCATTTACAAACTTCACAGGAACCATTGAACAAATTGATGCGGATAAACAAAAGCTGAAAGTACATGTTAATATGTTCGGAAGAGAAACACCGGTTGAACTGGACTTTTCTCAAGTAGACAAGCTTTCGTAGGTTTTCCTGCAACATAAAAAAATGAGCTATCTTATTAAATGAGAACGGATTGCTGAAATAGCAATTCGTTCCGGGTGAAAGCTTTTTCATGAATCGAGGCTTGCTTTTTTCCTGGATTCATGCTAAGATTTTTTTGTTATTCTTGTTTTCAACTAAAAGGAGAACAAGAAATGAGTGGGAGGGTAAATAAAATTAGAGACCCTATTACCACATCACGGACTTTAAGGAGGTGTGTCTCGTGGCTAAAAAAGTAATCAAATTAGTAAAATTGCAAATTCCTGCGGGAAAAGCGAATCCAGCACCACCAGTTGGGCCGGCGCTAGGTCAAGCAGGTGTTAACATTATGGGATTCTGTAAAGAATTTAACGCTCGAACACAAGAACAGGCAGGTTTAATCATCCCTGTTGAAATCACAGTATTCGAGGATCGCTCATTTACATTTGTTACAAAGACTCCACCGGCAGCAGTGCTACTTAAAAAAGCAGCTGGAATCGAGTCTGGTTCAGGTGAACCTAATAAAACAAAAGTCGCTACTGTAAAACGCGACAAAGTAAAAGAAATCGCTGAAACAAAAATGCCGGATTTAAATGCAGCAGATGTTGATGCGGCAATGCGCATGGTTGAAGGTACTGCGCGCAGTATGGGAATCACAATCGAAGACTGATTCGATATTCCGTAATCAGGCTTTCTGAACACGCACTTCAAGAAGGGTTGCGGCTGTTTTCACCCGCAGCCTTATTCGTGAGAATGCTGTACGGAAGATGATTTGTGTACTGGACAAGAGTATTTGCTCTCGTCCCGTGGGAGGTACAACCGTTATAACCACAAAAGAGGAGGATATTAATATGGCTAAATATGGTAAGAAACATCAAGAAGCTCTAAAGCTGATTGATCGTACAAAAGCATATGAAATTAAAGAAGCTGTAGAGCTTGCAAAAAAGACTGCAAAAGCAAACTTTGATGAAACAGTAGAAGCTGCTTTTCGTCTTGGTGTAGACCCTAAGAAAGCAGATCAACAAATCCGCGGAGCAATGGTTTTACCGCATGGTACTGGTAAAACTCAGCGCGTTCTTGTATTTGCTAAAGGTGATAAAGCAAAAGAAGCAGAAGCTGCTGGTGCAGATTATGTTGGAGAAGAAGATTACATCAACAAAATCAACCAAGGCTGGTTTGATTTCGACGTAATCGTTGCTACTCCGGACATGATGGCTCAAGTAGGTAAATTAGGTCGTGTTTTAGGACCAAAAGGCTTAATGCCAAACCCTAAAACAGGAACAGTAACTTTCGAAGTAGAAAAAGCTGTTCAAGACATTAAAGCTGGTAAAGTAGAATATCGTGTTGATAAATCTTCTAATATTCATGTTCCAATCGGAAAAGTTTCTTTCGATGAAGCAAAATTAGTAGAAAACTTTACAGCACTTACTGATCAACTTGTAAAAGTTAAACCTCAGTCTTCTAAAGGTACTTACCTTAAAAATGCTTCCATTGCATCTACAATGGGACCAGGAATCAAAGTTGACGTTTCAAACTTCCGTTAATTAGTAGTTGACTTTTAAGCCAACGTTCGATATACTAATTTTCGGTTTAATAAAATCGAATGTTATACCGTAGACAGCAGGGGCTCTGCATGAGCTTAATTTTCCTGCCGAGGTGTTTATTTATAGAAAGGCAAACCGTTTTGCCGATCTAAGGTAAGCTCTCATGTCTGCATGAGAGCTTTTTTTATAGAAAAGCACGTTCGAACGGTGTAATAATAGCGACGGTTATTATAGGAGGTGGAAAGATGTCAGAGATTATTGAACAAAAGAAACAATTAGTAGAAGAAATTGCAGATAAGTTTCGTAATAGCCAAACTGCAGTAGTAGTTGACTATCGTGGACTTAACGTTTCAGAGGTTACTGCATTACGTAAAGAGCTTCGCGAAGCAGGTGTTGAATTCAAAGTATACAAAAATACAATGGTTCGCCGTGCTGTAGAAGCTGTTGAGCTAAATGAGCTTAGTGACGTATTAACTGGACCTAACGCTATTGCATTTAGTGAGGATGTTGTTGCTCCGGCAAGAATTTTGAACAACTTCAGTAAGGATCATGAAGCTTTAGAAATTAAAGGCGGAATTATTGAAGGAAATGTTGCTTCACTAGATCAAATTAAAGAGCTTGCAGACCTGCCAAACTACGAAGGTATGGTATCTATGCTGCTTAGCGTACTTCAAGCTCCAATCCGTAATCTTGCTTATGCTACAAAAGCTGTTGCAGAGCAAAAAGAAGAACAAGGTGCGTAATACACCAAACGGTTTAATAACGAAAAGCGCAGAGTGCCCGTTTAAAAACGTAGAGATTGGAGCGGTGTACCTGAGATAAAGGAATCACGGTGAGGTAACGAACCGATGATGACTTATCGTAGGGGGCGACGTGAAATCTCCTAGTTTTTGGCGCTCGGAGCTGGATAGCTATATTTCAAGCGTAAGAGTAAAATTGTGATAAAACCACATGCTTGCTCACAAATAAAAAACAAACTTATATCAGGAGGAATTTAATCATGACAAACGAAGAAATGATTAGTGCAATTAAAGAAATGACTGTACTTGAATTAAACGATTTAGTAAAAGCAATCGAAGAAGAGTTCGGCGTAACTGCTGCTGCTCCAGTTGCTGCTGCAGGTGCTGCAGGCGGTGCTGCTGAAGAAGAAAAAACTGAATTTGACGTTGTTCTTACTGGAGCTGGAGCTTCTAAGATCAAAGTTGTTAAAGCAGTTCGCGAAATCACTGGCCTTGGCTTAAAAGATGCTAAAGACTTAGTAGATAACGCTCCTAAAGCAATTAAAGAAGCTGTATCTAAAGAAGAAGCTGAAGAAGTTAAAGGTAAACTTGAAGAAGCTGGTGCTTCTGTAGAAGTTAAATAATTTAACGAATATAAGAAAAAGAGCTCGTCGTATTTTAGACGGGCTCTTTTATCACGAATTCATAAAAGGTCACCTTTGTCACTAGAAAAAGTTCAAGTTTATATACGAGAATGATTTTTAGTTGAACAGGTGGCCTTTTTTTAACCAATATAAAGTGGGTGCTGATCCATATGACAGAGCATTACTATTCAAAGCAGCCTCAGGCGAAGTCATCTCCTCAAAGCTGGTCTTTTGATTTGCGGGGGAGGACGTTTCAATTTACGAGTGATATTGGTGTGTTCTCGAAAAGTGAAGTGGATTTTGGCTCGAGAGTGCTTATTGAGGCTTTTCATGAGCCTGAGATTAATGGACCGATATTAGATGTTGGATGCGGTTATGGACCAATTGGGTTGTCTTTAGCTTCCGATTTTTCGGAAAGGCATATTTTTATGGTTGATGTGAATGAGCGGGCTGTTGAACTGGCCGGTAAAAATGCAGAAATCAATAAAATTACGAATACAACTATTCTTCAAAGTGATCTATATGAGCAGTTGAATGAAAAATCTTTTGCTTCTATTGTTACAAACCCGCCGATACGAGCTGGCAAACGAGTAGTGCATGCTATATTTGAAGAAGCTTACAACCATTTAGCAGATCATGGAGATTTATGGGTAGTTATTCAGAAAAAGCAGGGAGCGCCATCTGCAAAAGATAAGATGGAAGAGATTTTTGGTAATGTGGAAGTAGTTACAAAGAAAAAAGGTTATTTTATATTGCGAGCAAAAAGGTTTGACTAATGGTTGGGGTTATGCTAAGATTGGAAGATGCTAAGATGAGGATACGTTTGCCTAGGAGGTTTTTATTAGGTGAATGTATAAAATCTTTATAAATGGGAAAGGCTTGTAGAATCGGGAAAATCAAGATTCGACAAATTGCTTTTCTATAGTTTATCAAAATTCTTTCATCTGCACAATCTAAAATCACAATATCCTTAAAACAGTTGTTTTTTCAACAGGTGAAAATAAAGTTTAATCCGAAGAAAGATAAGCTGTAGAACAGGAAAGTGATACATGGTGTGAATGATAGGATAATGAGTTTATAGTTTTATTTTTTAAAGAACAGATGATTTATTCAGACGTTCTTTTAAATATGAGTTACATTTTGTAGAAACAACTACCAAAATGGATGATTTAAGGGGTGAAGCAGTTGACAGGTCAACTAGTTCAGTATGGACGGCACCGCCAACGCAGGAGCTATGCACGTATTAACGAAGTGTTAGAATTACCTAACCTAATCGAGATCCAAACCGCTTCTTATGAATGGTTCTTAGAAGAAGGTTTGAGAGAGATGTTCCAGGATATCTCTCCAATTGAAGACTTTACAGGAAATCTATCACTTGAGTTTGTGGATTATAGTTTGGGTGATCCGAAATATCCTGTAGACGAAGCAAAGGAAAGAGACGTGACATACAATGCTCCCCTTCGCGTGAAGGTTCGTTTAATTAATAATGAAACCGGAGAAGTAAAGGAACAGGAAGTGTTTATGGGAGACTTCCCGTTAATGACAGATACGGGAACATTTATTATCAATGGAGCGGAGCGTGTTATTGTATCACAGCTTGTACGTTCCCCAAGTGTTTATTATAACGAAAAAATTGATAAAAATGGTAAACGTGGTATTACAACAACAGTCATTCCGAACCGTGGAGCATGGTTAGAATTTGAAACAGACGCAAAAGATGTTGCTTATGTCCGTATTGACCGTACTCGTAAATTACCAATTACAGTTCTATTAAGAGCTTTAGGATTTGGAACAGATCAAGAGATTGTTGATTTGTTAGGCGAGAATGAATATTTACGAAATACGTTAGAAAAAGATAATACAGAGAACGCTGAAAAAGCTCTTTTAGAAATCTATGAGCGTTTACGTCCTGGTGAACCGCCAACAGTAGATAATGCGAAGAGTCTATTAGTATCTCGTTTCTTTGACCCAAAACGCTATGATTTAGCACATGTGGGCCGTTATAAAATGAATAAAAAGCTCCATATTAAAAATCGTTTATTCAATCAGGTGCTTGCTGAGCCGGTTGTGGATCCAGAGACTGGTGAAGTTATTGCGAATCAGGGCGATCGTCTGGAAAGAAAATTATTAGATAAGATTCTTCCTTATCTTGAGCGTCGGGAAGATCGTTTTGGAGATAAAACTATTACACCGCATGATGGTGTTCTGGAAGAAGAAATCACAATACAATCAGTGAAGATTCTTGATCCTACAGATCCAAATGGAGAACGTGAACTGACTGTAATCGGAAATGGGGAAGTAACGAAAGAAATAAAAAATATCACACCAGCTGATATTCTGGCTTCTATCAGTTATTTTTTCAACCTGCTTCATCAAGTAGGAGATACAGATGATATTGACCATCTGGGTAACCGTCGTCTGCGTTCAGTCGGGGAATTATTGCAAAATCAATTCCGTATCGGGTTATCCCGTATGGAACGTGTTGTTCGTGAAAGAATGTCTATTCAGGATACTTCGAGCGTAACACCGCAGCAGTTGATTAATATTCGTCCGGTTATTGCATCGATAAAAGAATTCTTTGGCAGCTCACAGTTGTCACAGTTTATGGATCAGACAAATCCGTTAGGTGAACTGACGCATAAACGTCGTCTGTCAGCACTGGGACCTGGTGGTTTGACACGTGAACGTGCAGGGTTTGAAGTGCGTGACGTTCACTACTCTCACTACGGCCGTATGTGTCCGATTGAGACACCGGAGGGACCAAACATCGGTTTGATTAACTCTCTGTCCAGTTATGCACGAGTGAATAAGTTTGGATTTATTGAATCACCATATCGTCGTGTTGATCCTGAAACCGGGAAAGTAACGAGCACAATTGATTATCTTACAGCTGATGAACAAGATAATTATATCGTTGCACAGGCAAACTCACCGTTAGATGATGATAACTTCTTTGTAAACGAAGAAGTAACTGCCCGTTTCCGTGAAGATAATATTATCGTATCCCGCGATAAAATTGATTATATGGACGTATCGCCGAAACAGGTTGTGTCCGCTGCGACTGCATGTATTCCGTTCTTGGAAAATGATGACTCCAACCGCGCATTAATGGGAGCTAACATGCAGCGTCAGGCAGTTCCATTGATGAATCCAAAGGCACCAATCGTTGGTACGGGTATGGAATACGTGAACGGTAAAGACTCTGGTGCTGCTGTTATCTGTCGTCATGACGGAGTTGTGGAACGTGTTGAAGCAAGTACAGTTATTGTTCGCCGCATTTCCAATGTAGATGGCAAAGAAGTAGAAGGCGACGCAGATCGTTACGGATTACAAAAATATAAACGTTCCAACCAGGGTACTTGTTATAATCAACGTCCTATCGTTGCTGAAGGAGACCGTGTAACAAAAGGTGAGGTTCTTGCTGATGGTCCTTCTATGGAAGACGGAGAATTAGCACTGGGTCAAAACGTTCTTGTAGGCTTCATGACTTGGGAAGGTTATAACTACGAGGATGCCATCATTATGAGTGAACGACTTGTAAAAGATGATGTATATACCTCTATTCATATTGAAGAATTTGAATCAGAATCTCGTGATACAAAACTTGGACCAGAAGAAATCACAAGAGATATTCCTAACGTCGGGGAAGATGCACTTAAAAACCTTGATGAACATGGAATTATCCGTGTCGGTGCAGAAGTAACTGACAGTGATATTCTTGTAGGGAAAGTAACACCTAAAGGAATGACGGAGCTTTCAGCAGAAGAACGCTTATTACATGCGATTTTCGGTGAGAAAGCACGTGAAGTAAGAGATACATCCTTACGCGTTCCTCATGGCGGCGGCGGAATCGTCCTGGATGTAAAAATCTTCAATCGTGAAGATGGCGATGAGTTACCACCAGGTGTGAATCAGCTTGTTCGTGTATATATCGTTCAAAAACGTAAAATTCACGAAGGAGATAAAATGGCAGGCCGTCACGGTAATAAAGGGGTTATCTCCAAAATTTTACCGGAAGAGGATATGCCGTTCCTGCCAGATGGTACACCGATCGATATTATGTTGAACCCTTTGGGGGTACCATCACGTATGAACATCGGACAGGTGTTTGAGCTGCATTTGGGAATGGCTGCCAGACAGCTTGGATTACATGTAGCAAGTCCGGTATTTGATGGTGCAACAGAGGAAGATGTTTGGGAAACACTTGAAGAAGCAGGCATGCCAAGAGATGCGAAGACGGTTCTTTATGATGGCCGTTCAGGAGAAGCTTTTGACAACCGTATATCTGTAGGGGTCATGTATATGATTAAACTTGCGCATATGGTTGATGATAAACTGCATGCTCGTTCAACAGGACCATACTCTCTCGTAACACAGCAGCCGCTTGGTGGTAAAGCACAATTCGGTGGACAACGTTTTGGGGAGATGGAAGTTTGGGCATTAGAAGCTTATGGTGCCGCATATACACTTCAAGAGATCTTGACTGTTAAATCGGATGATACAGTTGGTCGTGTGAAGACATATGAAGCCATTGTAAAAGGTGATAATGCACCAGAACCGGGCGTTCCTGAATCGTTTAAGGTATTAATCAAAGAGCTTCAAAGTCTTGGTATGGATGTTAAGATGCTCTCTAGTACAGAAGATGAAATTGATATGCGTGAACTAGAGGACGATGACAGTCAAACGTCAACGAAGCTTAACATTGAAGTGGAAGAACCGTTAAATCAATAAAATTTGTGCAGCAATGGTTCAAACTTCTCATGTGATGTGGTGACTTCTATGTTGCCCACACGATGTGGGTAACGTAGAAGTTCCTTTTTCTTTTGAATCATTCTGCGCTTTCTATAAAATTTCGTTTAAAGAAATCCCAGACTTTCGCCAAGACATGACGATAAGCCAGGTTTTCTCAAACTTTCTTAACTTGTAAAAGGGAGGATTGCCCCTTGTTGGATGTAAATAATTTTGAGTACATGAAAATAGGGCTCGCTTCACCAGAAAAGATTCGTTCTTGGTCTTATGGTGAAGTGAAAAAACCAGAAACAATTAACTATCGTACTTTAAAGCCGGAAAAAGACGGTTTGTTCTGTGAGCGTATCTTTGGACCGACAAAAGATTGGGAATGTCACTGTGGTAAGTACAAACGTGTCCGTTACAA
Source organism: Oceanobacillus sojae (assembly GCF_900162665.1). Classification (GTDB taxonomy): domain Bacteria; phylum Bacillota; class Bacilli; order Bacillales; family Amphibacillaceae; genus Oceanobacillus; species Oceanobacillus sojae_A. The sequence continues at coordinate 1,153,304 of NZ_LT727813.1, read as the reverse complement.
AGGCGTTGTATGTGACCGTTGTGGCGTAGAGGTGACAAAAGCTAAAGTGCGCCGTGAGCGTATGGGGCATATTGAACTTGCTGCTCCTGTATCCCACATTTGGTATTTCAAAGGAATTCCAAGCCGTATGGGATTAGTATTAGATATGTCTCCTCGTGCATTAGAGGAAGTAATCTATTTTGCAGCATATATCGTAACGGATCCGGGAAGCACACCTCTTGAAAAGAAACAGCTGCTTTCTGAGAAAGAGTTCCGTTCTTATTATGATAAATACGGCAATAACTTCAAAGCTCAAATGGGAGCAGAAGCTATCCGTAAATTATTGCAGGATCTTGATTTGGAAAAAGAAGTTGATGCACTGCGTGAAGAGCTTAAAACAGCTCACGGTCAGCGCCGTACCCGTGCAATTAAACGGCTGGAAGTAATGGAAGCATTCCGTAACTCTGGAAATGATGCAAGCTGGATGATTTTAGATGTTCTTCCGGTTATCCCTCCAGAAATTCGTCCAATGGTTCAATTAGACGGCGGACGTTTTGCTACTTCTGATTTAAATGATCTTTACCGTCGTGTCATCAACCGTAACAACCGCTTAAAACGCCTGCTTGATTTAGGCGCTCCAAGCATTATTGTTCAAAATGAAAAGCGTATGCTTCAAGAAGCTGTCGATGCTTTAATCGATAATGGCCGTCGCGGCCGTCCAGTTACAGGTCCGGGAAATCGCCCGTTAAAATCTCTTTCTCATATGTTGAAAGGGAAGCAAGGCCGTTTCCGTCAAAATCTGTTAGGTAAACGTGTGGACTACTCTGGCCGTTCTGTTATCGTTGTGGGACCTCATTTAAAAATGTATCAATGCGGTCTGCCTCGAGAAATGGCGTTAGAGCTGTTCAAACCATTTATTATGAAAGAACTGGTAACCAGAGGTCTTGCGCACAACATTAAATCAGCAAAAAGAAAAATTGAAAGAGTGCACCCTGATGTATGGGATGTTTTAGAAGATGTTATTAAAGAACATCCGGTACTGCTTAACCGTGCACCAACCCTTCACAGATTGGGTATCCAGGCATTCGAACCTACGCTGGTTGATGGCCGTGCAATCCGTCTGCATCCGCTTGTATGTACTGCATATAACGCTGACTTTGACGGAGACCAAATGGCTGTGCACGTTCCGCTTGGAGCAGAAGCACAGGCAGAAGCCAGAATCTTAATGCTGGCGGCTCAGAACATCCTTAATCCTAAGGATGGAAAGCCGGTTGTTACACCATCTCAGGATATGGTACTTGGAAACTATTACCTTACATTAGAGCGTGAAGACTCCATTGGAGAAGGTTCTTATTTTAAAGACACAAATGAAGCATTAATTGCTTATCAAACTGGATATGCTCATCTGCATACACGTATTGCAGTGCAGGCCTCCAGCTTAAATAATAAAACATTTACAGAAAAACAAAATAGCCAGCTATTATTGACAACTGTTGGTAAGCTGATCTTTAATGAAATTCTTCCGGATTCCTTCCCGTATATGAATGAACCTACAAGGGTGAATTTAGAAGAGAAAACACCGGAAATCTATTTTGTTGATCCCGGAACAGATATTAAAGAAGAAATTAAAAACCGTGAAGTGGTTAAACCGTTTAAGAAAGGCTTCTTAGGTGATATCATCGCTGAGGTCTTCAAGCGTTTCAAAATCACAGAAACCTCTAAGATGCTTGACCGGATGAAAGATTTAGGATTCAGTTATTCTACAAAAGCCGGTATGACAGTTGGTATTTCCGATATCGTTGTACTTCCGGAAAAACAAGGAATCTTAGATGAGGCTCAATCTAAAGTAGATAAAGTATTAAAACAATTCCGCCGTGGTCTGATTACAGAGGAAGAGCGTTATGATCGTGTAATTGCTATCTGGTCAGAGGCGAAAGATGTTATTCAGGATCGTTTGATGGGATCATTGAGTAACCGAAATCCAATCTATATGATGAGTGATTCCGGTGCCCGTGGTAACGCATCAAACTTCACACAGCTTGCTGGTATGCGTGGTCTGATGGCCGATCCGTCCGGTAAAATCATTGAAATTCCAATCAAATCAAGTTTCCGTGAGGGATTAACCGTAATGGAATACTTTATTTCTACCCACGGTGCCCGTAAAGGACTTGCCGATACAGCACTGAAAACAGCCGATTCAGGTTATTTGACCCGTCGTCTTGTAGATGTTGCACAGGATGTTATCATTCGTGAAGCAGATTGTGGAACGGACCGCGGATTGAAAGTTGCTGCACTCGTAGATGGATCAGAAGTGATTGAACCATTGTTAGATCGTTTGATCGGCAGAACAGCGTTCGAAAATGTGAAGCATCCTGAAACTGGTGAATTCATTGTGAAGAAAAATGAACTCATCCATGAGGATCAGGCAAAAACGATTGTTGAAGCTGGTATTGAAGAGGTAACAATCCGTACTGCCTTCACTTGTAATACGAAGCATGGCGTATGTCAGAAATGTTATGGCCGTAACTTAGCTACTGGATCAGATGTTGAGGTTGGCGAAGCTGTTGGAATTATTGCAGCACAGTCCATCGGTGAACCGGGTACACAGTTAACCATGCGTACCTTCCATACAGGCGGGGTTGCCGGAGATGATATTACACAAGGTTTACCTCGTATCCAGGAGCTGTTTGAAGCCCGTAATCCAAAAGGGCAGGCAGTCATTACTGAAATTGCCGGTACTGTTCTTGAAATGAAGGAAGTTAAAGATAAACAGGAAATTGTAATTCAGGGTAATGTCGAGCAACGCAGCTATGCTGTTCCTTATAACGCCCGTTTGAAAGTTCAAGAAGGAGATCAGGTGGAAACTGGGCAAGAGCTCACAGAGGGTTCTGTTGATCCAAAAGAACTTCTTCGCGTGAAAGGTGTAGAAGGCGTTCAAGATTACTTGCTGAAAGAAGTACAGCGTGTATATCGTATGCAAGGGGTAGAAATTGGAGATAAACACGTCGAAGTAATGGTCCGCCAAATGCTTCGTAAGATCCGTGTTGTATCTTCTGGAGATACAGATGTATTGCCAGGCTCTCTGCTTGAATTACATCAATTCAAAGATGCAAACCACAAAGTATTCAAGGAAGGCGCAGATCCTGCTACAGGCCGCCCGGTATTACTTGGTATTACAAAAGCATCTCTTGAAACGGACTCCTTCCTGTCAGCTGCGTCCTTCCAGGAAACTACACGTGTCCTGACAGATGCTGCTATTAAAGGAAAACGTGATGAATTACTTGGGCTGAAAGAGAATGTTATTATTGGTAAACTTGTTCCGGCTGGTACAGGAATGCCGCAATATCGGACTTTAGAAGCTGAGCTTGATGTGCCGGAATCGGATGAAGAAACAACAGATGAAGAAAGCACACAAAGAGTATAAAATGAAATGTTGTTCAGGAAGGGGGTAAACCCCTTCCTGTAATCACATTGTAAGTTATTTTTAGGAGCGCCGAAAAAATACCAAGAATATATTGACAAACAATATATGGGGTGGTATTATATTCAAGGTGCTTCTGATTATGCTTGCAAAAGTAATTTTCGGAGCAAACCATAATCGGAACTTCGGTTTACTTTAAACGATAATAACAAAGACAATCTGAGTATAGGTTAATTATTTTTCGCAAAAATTGTGAGAGATTTTTTTATCACTAAAAATGAACCACCTGGATGTGTGGTATTACAAAAGGTTGTTACTTTGATTACTAAATTGAAATTGAGAGGAGGAAGATTCAATGCCAACAATTAATCAGCTAGTTCGTAAAGGCCGTGTGACAAAGACAAAAAAATCTGACTCACCTGCACTTAATAAAGGCTACAACAGCTTTAAAAAGAAAATGACTGATCAGAGCTCTCCACAAAAACGTGGTGTATGTACTCGTGTAGGTACATTAACTCCTAAGAAACCAAACTCTGCACTTCGTAAATATGCGCGTGTACGTTTGTCTAACAACATGGAGGTAACTGCATACATTCCTGGGATTGGTCACAACCTGCAAGAGCACAGTGTTGTTCTTATCCGTGGCGGTCGTGTAAAAGACTTACCGGGGGTACGTTATCATATCGTACGTGGAGCACTTGATACTGCTGGAGTAGAAGGCCGTATGCAAGGACGCTCTAAATATGGAACGAAAAGACCTAAAAAATAAGTAATTTAAATAATATAAGGGAAAGGAGGATGTACAATGCCTCGTAAAGGTCCAGTACCAAAGCGTGATGTATTACCAGATCCGCTTTATAACTCAAAATTAGTTACACGCCTCATCAACCAGATTATGGTAGACGGGAAGCGTGGAAAAGCACAAAAAATCCTTTATAATGCGTTTGAATTAGTTGCTGAAAGAAGCGGCCAAAACGCAATGGAAGTTTTTGAGCAAGCAATGAAAAATGTTATGCCAGTACTTGAAGTACGTGCCCGCCGTGTTGGTGGTTCAAACTATCAAGTACCAGTGGAGGTTCGTCCGGAACGTCGTCAAGCTTTAGGATTACGTTATATTGTTAACTACTCCCGTCTACGCGGAGAAAAAACAATGGAAGAACGTCTTGCTAATGAAATTCTTGATGCTTCTAATAATACAGGAGCTGCTGTTAAGAAAAGAGAAGATATGCATAAAATGGCAGAAGCAAACAAAGCATTCGCTCACTACCGTTGGTAATCTAAATTAAAGCATTCGCTTGCTATAGGAAGGAGAAGAATACATGGCTAGAGAGTTCTCCTTGGAAAAGACACGTAATATCGGTATTATGGCGCATATTGATGCGGGTAAAACCACTACTACTGAGCGTATTCTTTTCTATACAGGACGTATTCATAAAATTGGTGAAACACATGAAGGTGCATCTCAAATGGACTGGATGGAGCAGGAGCAGGAGCGTGGAATTACAATTACTTCCGCTGCAACAACTGCTGCTTGGAAGGATCACCGTATTAATATCATTGACACACCTGGACACGTAGACTTCACAGTTGAAGTTGAACGTTCTCTTCGTGTACTGGATGGTGCGGTAACAGTTCTAGATGCGCAATCTGGTGTTGAACCACAAACGGAAACAGTATGGCGTCAAGCGACAACATACGGTGTTCCACGTATTGTGTTCATTAATAAAATGGACAAAACAGGTGCAGATTTCTTGTATTCAACAAATACATTAAAAGAGCGCCTTGGTGCAAATGCACATCCGATCCAAATGCCTATTGGCGCTGAGGATGAATTTAGTGGAATTATTGACTTAGTTAAGATGGAAGCACATATCTATCTTGATGATTTAGGTCAAACTGATGAGACTACTGAAATCCCTGCTGAGTTAAAAGACGAAGCTGAAGAGCTGCGTGCTAACTTGGTAGAAGCAGTTGCTGAAACAGATGAAGATCTGATGATGAAGTATCTTGAAGGAGAAGAAATCTCTAATGAGGAACTTGCAAATGCAATTCGTCAGGCAACATTAAATGTAGATTTCTATCCGGTACTTTGCGGATCAGCATTTAAAAACAAAGGCGTTCAGTTAATGCTGGATGCGGTACTTGCTTATCTTCCTGCTCCAACAGATGTACCTCCAATCGAAGGTATTATTCCTGGAACAGAAGAAAAAGTAACTCGTCCATCAACAGACGATGCACCGTTCTCTGCATTAGCGTTTAAAGTTATGACGGACCCTTATGTTGGTAAATTAACATTCTTCCGTGTGTACTCAGGTACACTTAACTCAGGTTCTTACGTAAAAAACTCTGTAAAAGATAAACGTGAGCGTATTGGACGTATCCTGCAAATGCATGCAAACTCCCGTGAAGAGATTTCTGTTGCTTACGCAGGTGAAATTGCTGCTGCAGTAGGTTTGAAGGATACAACAACAGGCGATACACTATGTGACGAAAAGGATCTAGTTATTCTTGAGTCCATGGAATTCCCTGAGCCGGTTATCTCGGTTGCTATTGAACCAGAAACAAAAGCAGACCAGGATAAAATGGGTATTGCTCTATCTAAACTTGCGGAAGAAGATCCAACTTTCCGTACAGAAACAAATACAGAAACTGGGCAAACTATCATCTCTGGTATGGGTGAGCTTCACCTTGATATCATTGTTGACCGTTTAAAACGTGAATTTAAAGTTGGCGCAACTGTTGGTGCTCCACAGGTTTCTTACAGAGAAACTTTCCGTGCTGCTGCTGAAGTAGAAGGTAAATTCGTACGTCAGTCCGGTGGACGTGGACAATTCGGTCACGTTTGGGTTAAATTTGAGCCAAACGAAGAAGGCGCCGGATTTGAATTTGTTAACAATATTGTTGGTGGTGTGGTTCCTCGTGAATACATCCCGGCTGTTCAACAAGGTATCGAAGAATCCATGGAAAATGGTGTTCTTGCTGGATATCCGTTAATCGATGTGAAAGCTACATTATATGATGGAAGCTATCACGATGTCGATTCCAACGAAATGGCGTTTAAAGTAGCTGCTTCTATGGCACTTAAAGCTGCTAAAAATAAATGTAACCCAGTTCTGCTTGAACCAATGATGAGAGTAGAAATTGTTGTCCCAGAAGAATATATGGGAGACATCATGGGCGATGTAACTTCTCGTCGTGGACGCGTAGAAGGTATGGAAGCACGCGGAACTGCTCAGGTAGTTAAAGCGTTCGTACCACTTGCAGAAATGTTCGGTTATGCAACAGCATTACGTTCAAACACGCAAGGTCGCGGAGTGTACACAATGCACTTTGACCACTATGAAGAAACACCTAAAAGCATTACAGAAGAAATTATCAAGAAAAATGCAGGTCAATAATTGATTTTTTCTTCAATCTGACGTATAACATTTAGTAAAGGCCGGGAAATTCCAACCGACTTTCCCGGATAATAAAAATTGCTATATATTTAAAGGAGGAACTATAAATGGCTAAAGAAAAATTCGACCGCTCGAAAAGTCACGTAAACATTGGAACAATTGGTCACGTTGACCATGGTAAAACAACTTTAACTGCTGCAATCACTACAGTAATGGCAAAAAGAAATGGTGATGGCACTGCAATGGCTTATGACCAAATTGATGGTGCTCCAGAAGAGAAAGAACGCGGAATTACAATCGCAACTTCTCACGTAGAGTACGAAACTGAAACTCGTCACTATGCACACGTTGACTGCCCAGGTCACGCTGACTATGTTAAAAACATGATCACTGGTGCTGCACAAATGGACGGAGCTATCCTTGTAGTATCTGCTGCAGATGGCCCAATGCCACAAACTCGTGAGCATATCCTATTATCTCGTAACGTTGGGGTACCTTCTATCGTAGTATTCCTTAACAAAACAGATATGGTAGACGATGAAGAGTTACTTGAATTAGTAGAAATGGAAGTTCGTGATTTACTAAGCGAATATGACTTCCCTGGTGATGATGTACCAGTTATCGCTGGTTCTGCTCTTAAAGCTCTTGAAGGCGTTGAAGAATATGAAGAAAAAGTTGTTGAACTTATGGCTGCAGTTGATGAGTATGTTCCAACTCCAGAACGTGATACTGACAAACCATTCATGATGCCAGTTGAGGATGTATTCTCTATCACTGGTCGTGGTACTGTTGCTACAGGTCGTGTTGAACGCGGACAAGTTCGTGTTGGAGACGAAGTAGAAATCATCGGTCTTAACGAAGAATCTTCTAAAACAACTGTAACTGGAGTAGAAATGTTCCGTAAGCTTCTTGACTATGCAGAAGCTGGTGATAACATTGGTGCATTACTGCGTGGTGTTGCACGTGAAGATATCAACCGTGGTCAAGTACTTGCTAAGCCTGGTACAATCACTCCACATACTAACTTCAAAGCTGAAGTTTATGTATTATCAAAAGACGAAGGTGGACGTCATACTCCATTCTTCACTAACTATCGTCCTCAGTTCTACTTCCGTACTACGGACGTAACTGGCGTAATCAGCCTTCCAGAAGGAACTGAAATGGTAATGCCTGGAGACAACATTGAAATGACTGTAGAACTTATTTCACCAATCGCAATCGAAGACGGAACTCGTTTCTCTATTCGTGAAGGTGGACGTACAGTTGGATCTGGCGTTGTATCTACTATCGAAAAATAATAAATGCTTGAATGAAAAAGACAGCGTGACGACGCTGTCTTTTTTTGTATATTATAATGTCTTACTATTCATTTCAATGAAGTTTAAAAATCAGACAGGGGACTTAGAATGCTCTGTTGCTACATGACGATAGCATTTATTTAAACCATCTAAAACAATGGAATGTGTTGTAAAGACATTTTGATTATTTTCTATTCCTTGCAGCAGCATATTGCTGGTAATACTTGTAGCGATAAAAGCACATTCATCTGTACCGACTAACTGATTATGAGCAAGTGCTTCTTTAGGGTTTGTAATTCCCATCGATACACAACGCGCCCATTGTTCATCAGTTTTTGGAAGTAATCTTGCCTGCATTTCTCCACCCAAACTTTTCACTCCTACAGCTGCCAGAACCCCTTCTGGAGCACCGCCAATTCCAATGAATAAGTCTATATCACTCCGCTGGATACAGGTTGCTATTGCAGGAATGACATCTCCTTCTTCAAATAGCTCTGTTCTGACACCTAAAGCACGCGCTTCTTCAATCCAATGATTATGTCTTTCTCTATCCTGTACAATCATTTTTAATTCTTCAAGCTTTTTTCCTTTTGCACCTGCAATAATCCGCAGATTCTTCTCGAGTGGATAATCAATATCAATCTTCCCTGCAGCTTCCGGACCGGTTACAAACTTCTCCATATACATATCGGGAGCATGCAACAATGTTCCTTTCTTAGCGGCAGCAATTACTGCGATAGCATTATTCTTTCCTTTAGAAGTAGAGGTAGTCCCATCAATTGGATCAACTGCTAAATCGATACCTGCACCATTCCCGGTTCCAACTTTTTCGCCGATAAATAACATTGGGGCTTCGTCCATTTCTCCTTCACCAATAACTACTTCGCCATCCATAGGGATTTTATTTAATAAAGTACGCATAGAATCTGTAGCTGCCTGATCAGCTTCTATTTTATTTCCTGTCCCTATCCACGGGTATGTCGCAAGTGCTGCTGACTCCGTAACGTGCAGAAAATCTTGGATGAACTGATTCATAACTACCATCTCCTTTAGAGTTTTCATTTTGTGAAAAAGAAATATCTAACTTTAATAGTAATATAATTATCGTTTTATATCAATATCTTTTATTTGTTTTTGTTTATTATTTTTATCTTTTGTTTTAAAAGATAAAATAGATGATTAGAGTATGCTAAATCTGGATCGGCGCTTAATTCCAGTTACGTATTTTGATACGAATGCGATGGCAGCAATTAACATACCTATTAGGACCGCAAATAAAAAAGCGCAGACATTTTCATCAGATTATCGGATACTAATTGCCAATGCGCATAGTGGAATGGTCATCGGGCATGGTGGTTTTTCCGGCTCCAATACCATTGTTAATGCTTTAGTGTCTTCTAGAGGCGGTCAATGGGCTGTGCAGGGACCGATTATGATTCAGACTGCACTGGACAATTGGCGCAGATACAGCTAAAACAGCAATGGCAGTTGCCCGGGGTGATTCCTGAACCAATATGATTCAGCCATTCTGGGCTTTTGTGTCATGGTTTTACTATTTAGTTTTATTCCAATCGCAATCGGGTTTCTACTATATTATTGGCGGGTGATTGGAGAATCTCCGAAATAAAAAGGGAGTGGAAATACATCTATTATAAAAGGAAGAAAAAAACTTTTAAATTTTGCTTGCAATCGTACAGGGAACTATGTATAATATAAAAATGTGCAAACTTATAGATGCTTAATTACAAGCTTGCTATGACCAAACAATTCTAGTATAATGTAATAGTTGGTCAATTAATGCGATGATGCGGAAGGTTGTTGGCACACCCGGCCCCTTTGTCATGGCGAGGTGCTAAGGAAATTTTCGCGGAGAATGTCTATAATGATATAGGCGAGAAGGAGGGAAAATGATGGCAAAAGAGAAAATCAGAATTCGTTTAAAAGCATACGATCACCGTATTTTAGATCAGTCTGCTGAAAAAATAGTGGCTACTGCAAAACGTTCCGGAGCAAAAGTGTCTGGTCCAATTCCACTGCCGACTGAAAAAGCTATTTACACAGTTCTTCGTGCGGTTCATAAGTACAAAGACTCTCGTGAACAGTTTGAAATGCGTACGCACAAGCGTCTGATCGATATTCTTGAGCCTACACCAAAAACGGTTGATGCGCTGATGCGTTTAGATCTTCCATCTGGTGTAGATATTGAAATCAAATTATAATTCGTTTTAAATACAGGAGGTGTAACGGATGACGAAAGGAATCTTAGGTCGTAAAATCGGCATGACTCAGCTTTTCTCTGAAAATGGAGAACTTGTACCAGTAACAGTCGTTCAAGCTGAGGCAAATGTTGTGTTGCAAAAGAAGACATTAGAAAATGATGGTTATGAAGCGTTGCAAATCGGTTTTGCTGATAAAAAGGAATCACGTACAAACAAAGCGGAAAAAGGTCATGCTGAGAAAGCAGGCACTGCCCCTAAGCGCTACGTTCGTGAAATCCGTGGCGCAGACGTTGAAGGCTATGAAGTTGGCCAGGAAATCAACGTTGATATCTTTGAAGCCGGAGAAAAAATTGATGTGACAGGTACATCGAAAGGTAAAGGATTCCAGGGTGCTATCAAGCGTCACAATCAACAACGCGGACCAATGTCCCACGGTTCTCATTACCATAGAGGCCCTGGTGCAATGGCAGCAATTGATGCAATGCGTGTTTTCAAAGGCAAAAAATTACCAGGTCACATGGGTTCTGAACAAAAAACGATTCAAAACCTTGAAGTGGTTAGTGTAGATGCTGAAAAGAATTTAATTCTAATCAAAGGAAACATTCCTGGTGCAAAAAAATCTTACGTGAAAATTACTAGTGCAGTAAAAGGTAACTAATCACATAAACGAAGGGAGGATATGTCATGCCTAAAGTAGCACTTTTAAAACAGGATGGAAGTAATGTTGGAGAAATCGAATTAAATGACGCTGTTTTTGGTATTGAGCCAAACACACATGTACTTCATGAAGCGGTAGTTATGCAACGTGCATCTTTACGTCAAGGTACACACGCTGTTAAAAACCGTTCTGAAGTTCGTGGTGGAGGCCGCAAACCATGGCGCCAAAAAGGAACTGGCCGTGCACGTCAAGGATCTATCCGTTCACCACAATGGGTTGGCGGTGGAACAGTTTTCGGACCAACTCCGCGTAGCTACAGCTACAAATTACCAAAGAAAGTTCGTCGCTTAGCGTTGAAGTCTGCATTATCTTCTAAAGTGAAAGAAGAAGGCTTGTTTGTTTTAGAAGCTATCACAATTGATGCTCCAAAAACAAAAGAAGTTATTAACATCTTAAACGGATTGAAAGTTGAAGAGAAAGCACTGATCGTTCTTTCAGAGAAAGATGAAACAGTTGCCCGTTCTGCAAACAACTTACAAAACGTGAAGGTATTGACTGTAGAAGAATTGAATGTACTTGACTTGCTTACGCATGACAAGCTGATCATCACTAAAGATGCAGCTGAAAAAGCAGGGGAGGTGCTCGCATAATGAAAGATCTACGCGATGTAATTAAACGCCCTGTCATTACAGAGAATTCTGCTGACTTAATGGCAGAGAAGAAATACACTTTTGAAGTAGCCGTAAAAGCTAACAAAACGCAAATCAAAGATGCTGTAGAAACAATCTTTGGTGTGAAAGTAGAACAAGTAAACACAATGAACCTTAAAGGTAAATTTAAGCGAATGGGCCGTTACGGTGGATATCGCCCTGACCGCAAAAAAGCTATCGTTCAACTGAGCGAGGATAGCAAAGATTTAGATTTCTTTGAGGCTTAATAAAACGAATAAATAAATTTTAGAAGTAGAAGGAGGGACAACGATGGCGATTAAAAAGTATAAACCAACCTCAAATGGTAGACGTAATATGTCTGGTTCAGATTTTGCAGAGATTACTACGAGTACCCCTGAGAAATCCCTTTTAGCTCCATTATCTAAGCGTGGTGGACGTAATAACCAAGGGAAATTAACGGTTCGTCATCACGGCGGCGGTCACAAGCGCCAATATCGTATTATCGATTTCAAACGCGATAAAGACGGTGTGCCAGGACGCGTTGCTACAATTGAATACGATCCTAACCGTTCAGCAAACATTGCATTAATTCACTATGCTGATGGTGAGAAACGTTACATCCTTGCTCCAAAAAATATTAAAGTAGGGCAAGTTATTGAATCTGGTGTAGAGGCAGATATTAAAGTAGGTAACGCATTACCGCTTGGAAGTATCCCGGTAGGTACAGTTATCCATAATATTGAATTGAAACCGGGACGCGGAGGACAATTAGCTCGTTCTGCTGGTGCAGAAGCTCAAATCCTTGGACGCGAAGAAAAGTACACTTTAGTACGTCTTGCTTCTGGAGAAGTTCGTTTAATCTTAACAACTTGCCGTGCTACAATCGGTCAAGTAGGTAACATTGAGCATGAACTTATCCGTGTAGGTAAAGCTGGTCGTTCCCGTTGGAAAGGTATCCGTCCAACAGTTCGCGGTTCTGTAATGAACCCTAATGATCACCCGCATGGTGGTGGTGAAGGACGCGCACCAATCGGACGTAAATCACCAATGTCACCTTGGGGTAAACCAACACTTGGTTACAAAACACGTAAACGTAACAAACCATCTGATAAGTATATCGTTCGTAAACGTAAAAAATAAACGGAAAAACGGGCGGGCTAAAGTACCCGTCTCTAATCCCTGGAAGGAGGCTTATCCATGGGCCGTAGCTTGAAAAAAGGACCTTTTGCAGATGATCATCTATTAAAGAAAATTGAAGTGTTAAACACTGAAGACAAGAAACAGGTAGTAAAAACCTGGTCTCGCCGTTCTACAATTTTCCCGCAATTCGTTGGTCATACAGTTGCAGTATATGATGGACGTAAGCATGTGCCAGTATATATCACTGAAGATATGGTGGGTCATAAATTAGGTGAATTCGCACCAACTCGTACGTATAGAGGACACGCTGGTGACGATAAGAAAACAAAACGCTAATGAGAGGAGGTACTAGGCATGCAAGCTAAAGCCGTTGCGAAATCAGTTCGTATTGCTCCTCGTAAGGTTCGTTTAGTTGTAGATCTAATTCGAGGAAAAGAGGTTGGCGAAGCAATCGCTATTTTAAAATATACACAGCGCGGAGCTTCCCCGGTCGTAGAAAAAGTATTAAACTCTGCAGTTGCTAACGCAGAACATAACTATGAAATGGATGCAGACAACTTAGTAGTATCTGAAGTATTTGTTAACGAAGGCGCTACTTTGAAACGTTTCCGTCCACGTGCACAAGGACGTGCAAGCAAAATCAATAAACGTACTAGCCACATCACAGTTGTGGTAACTGAAAAGAAGGAGGGATAGTCAGTGGGTCAAAAAGTAAATCCAACAGGTCTACGCGTAGGTGTCATTAAAGACTGGGAGTCTAAATGGTACGCTGGTAAAGACTATGCAGACTTATTGCATGAAGATATTAAAATCAGAGAATATCTTGAAGGACGTCTTAAAACGGCTGCTGTTTCTTCTATTGAAATCGAACGTGCAGCAAACCGTGTGAACATTACAATTCATACTGGTAAGCCAGGAATGGTTATTGGTAAAGGCGGATCTGAAGTTGAAGCTTTACGTAAATCTTTGAACAACTTAACTGGCAAACGAGTTCATATCAATATTCTTGAAATCAAAAAAGTTGATATTGATGCAACACTTGTAGCTGATAATATTGCTCGTCAATTAGAAAATCGTATTTCATTCCGTCGTGCTCAAAAGCAAGCTATCCAACGTGCGATGCGTGCTGGAGCAAAAGGAATTAAAACACAAGTATCTGGACGTCTAGGCGGTGCGGATATCGCTCGTGCAGAACATTATAGTGAAGGAACAGTGCCACTTCATACTTTACGTGCTGACATTGACTATGGTACAGCAGAAGCTGATACTACTTATGGTAAATTAGGTGTTAAAGTATGGATCTATCGTGGAGAAGTCCTTCCAACAAAAACCGACAAATAAGGGAGGGGGCTCATTACTATGTTAATGCCTAAACGTGTTAAATATCGTAGACAACATCGTGGTAAAATGAGAGGCCAAGCAAAAGGCGGTACAACTGTTTCTTTCGGAGAATATGGTTTACAAGCACTTGACGCTTCTTGGATTACAAGCCGCCAAATCGAGGCAGCGCGTATTGCAATGACTCGTTACATGAAACGTGGCGGTAAAGTTTGGATCAAAATCTTTCCAGACAAACCTTACACTGCAAAGCCTTTAGAAGTTCGTATGGGTTCCGGTAAAGGTGCTCCAGAAGGATGGGTAGCAGTAGTAAAACCAGGTAAAATTATGTTTGAGATCGCAGGTGTATCTGAAGAGGTAGCTCGTGAAGCACTTCGCCTGGCAGCTCATAAATTACCTATTAAAACGAAATTCGTAAAACGTGAAGAAATTGGTGGTGAAAGCAATGAAGGCTAAAGAAATTAGAGATTTAACCACTGCCGAAATTGAACAAAATGTAAAATCATTAAAAGAAGAGTTATTTAACTTACGTTTTCAATTAGCTACTGGCCAATTGGAAAACACTGCACGTATCCGTGAAGTACGTAAATCAATCGCTCGTCTTAAAACAGTAGTTCGCCAACGCGAACTAAGCGCAAATAACTAAAGATTCCAGAGGGGAGGTTAACCTCAATGTCTGAACGTAATGATCGTAAAGTTTATACTGGTCGTGTTGTATCCGACAAAATGGATAAAACTATTACAGTTTTAGTTGAAACTTACAAGTTCCATAAGCTTTATGGAAAACGTGTTAAGTATTCTAAGAAATTCAAAACGCATGATGAAAACAATGTTGCAAAAACAGGCGACATCGTACGTATCATGGAAACTCGCCCGCTATCAGCTACAAAACGTTTCCGTCTGGTAGAAGTCGTAGAAGAAGCGGTAATTATTTAATAAAGTTCGCTCGGAAGGTATCCGAAGGGAGGTCACAGTGTTATGATTCAACAAGAAACTCGTTTGAAGGTTGCAGATAACTCTGGTGCTCGTGAAGTATTAACCATTAAAGTATTAGGCGGTTCCGGTCGTAAAACTGCCAACATTGGTGATGTAATTGTTTGTACGGTCAAACAAGCAACACCAGGGGGCGTTGTCAAGAAAGGCGACGTTGTAAAAGCAGTAATTGTACGTTCTAAATCTGGCGCTCGTCGTAAAGATGGTTCTTATATCCGTTTTGATGAAAATGCTGCCGTAATTATTCGTGATGATAAAAGTCCAAGAGGAACTCGTATTTTCGGACCTGTTGCACGTGAATTACGTGATGCTCAATTCATGAAAATCGTATCTCTAGCTCCAGAAGTTTTATAATAAGAAATTTCCTCATCAAGGAGGTGCGTAAAGCATGCATGTAAAAAAAGGTGATAAAGTCAAAGTTTTATCCGGTAAAGACCGCGGTAAAGAGGGTACTGTACTAGAAGCATATCCGAAGAAAGAGCGCGTATTAGTAGAAGGCGTGAACATGATTCAAAAACATGCGAAACCTTCTCAAGACAACCCGCAAGGCGGAATCTTGAATATCGAAGCTCCAATTCATGCTTCTAATGTATTGCCAATCGATCCGAAGTCCGGAGAACCAACTCGTGTTGGCTATGAAGTAAAAGATGGTAAGAAAATCCGTATTGCAAAAAAATCCGGTGAAGCATTAGATAAATAAGTTTTTCTGTGAAAGGAGGGCTAACGCATGAACGAATTAAAACAAAAATATCAGGATGAAATCACTTCATCTTTAATGAATAAATTTAACTATGATTCCGTAATGGAAGTACCTAAAATAGAGAAAATCGTGATCAACATGGGTGTTGGTGACGCAGTACAAAATTCAAAAGCATTAGATAGTGCTGTTGAAGAATTAGCTTTAATTTCTGGTCAAAAACCATTAGTTACTCGTGCTAAGAAATCAATCGCAGGTTTCCGTCTTCGTGAAGGAATGCCAATCGGTGCAAAAGTTACTCTACGTGGAGAACGCATGTATGAGTTCCTGCAAAAACTGGTTGCTGTATCTCTTCCACGTGTACGTGACTTCCGCGGTATTTCTAAAAAAGCATTTGATGGTCGTGGAAATTACACTCTAGGTGTGAAAGAACAGTTGATTTTCCCAGAAATTAATTACGATAAAGTAAGTAAAGTTCGTGGTATGGATATTGTTATCGTAACAACATCTAACACTGACGAAGAAGCTCGTGAACTTTTAGCTGGATTGGGCATGCCTTTCCAAAAATAGACATGAGCTAATAAAAGGAGGGAAAATTTTGGCTAAAAAATCTATGATAGCGAAACAAAAGCGCCCGCAAAAATATAAAGTGCAAGAGTATACACGCTGTGAACGATGTGGACGCCCGCATTCAGTAATTCGTAAATTCAAACTTTGCCGTATTTGTTTCCGTGAACTTGCCTATAAAGGTCAAATTCCTGGTGTCAAAAAAGCAAGTTGGTAAACCCCGATTCGGGAAGGAGGTAATTAGTAATGGTTATGACAGATCCAATTGCAGATATGCTTACTCGCATTCGTAATGCGAACATGGTAAAACATGAACAATTAGAGCTTCCTGCTTCTAAAATTAAAAAAGAGATCGCTGATATCCTAAAGCGCGAAGGTTTTGTGAAGGATTATGAGCTAGTCGAAGACAACAAGCAAGGTATATTACGTATCTTCTTAAAATACAGTGCAAACGAAGATAGAGTTATTACAGGAATTAAACGTATCAGTAAACCAGGTTTACGCGTATATGCTAAAGCAAATGAAGTACCTCGTGTATTGAACGGTCTTGGCATTGCTATCGTATCAACTTCTAACGGAATGCTTTCTGATAAAGAAGCACGTTCCCAGGCAGTTGGCGGCGAAGTATTAGCGTACGTTTGGTAATCACTATTTTTTAATGAGGAGGTGTAGGGAATGTCTCGTGTCGGACTTAAGCCTGTAGAAATTCCAGAAGGTGTAGAGTTGAAATTCAACGGAACTACACTAACAGTCAAAGGACCAAAGGGTGAATTAACAAGAGATTTTCATCCAGATATTAAAATTAACGTTGAGGGTAATATTTTAACTGTAGCTCGCCCGAGTGATCATAAAGACCACCGCGCATTACATGGTACTACTCGCAGCTTAATCAATAACATGGTAGTTGGAGTAAGCAAAGGTTTTGAAAAATCATTGGAAATTAACGGTGTTGGTTATCGTGCTCAAAAGCAGGGAAACAAAACTGTTGTTAACGCTGGTTATTCACATCCTGTTGAACTTGAACCCATTGACGGTATTGAAATCGAAGTACCTAAAAACACGCAAATCATTGTTAAAGGTATCGATAAAGAATTAGTAGGAGCAGTTGCTGCTAATATCCGAGCAATCCGCCCGCCAGAGCCTTATAAAGGTAAAGGAATTAAATATGCGGATGAATATGTACGTCGTAAAGAAGGTAAAACTGCTAAGTAAGTTTTTTAGCCCGAGAAAGGAGTGACCCAGATGATCACAAAGCCTGACAAAAATGTTACTCGTAAAAAACGTCACAATCGTGTACGTAAAACATTATCAGGAACTGCAGAGCGTCCACGTTTAAATGTGTATCGTTCGAACAAAAATATTTATGCTCAATTAATTGATGATGTAAATAATGTAACCCTGACAAGCGCTTCTACAGTAGATAAAGAGCTTGGAATTAACGGCGGCAATGTTGACGCTGCGAAAGAAGTAGGGACAGCTATTGCAAAACGTGCAATTGATAAAGGATATAAATCCATCGTATTTGATCGTGGAGGTTATTTATATCATGGACGTATCAAAGCTTTAGCAGAGGCTGCTCGTGAGGAAGGCCTTGAATTTTAAGAGTAAAAGGAGGTAACCATCTATAATGATTACGAATATTGATCCGAGCAAATTAGATCTTGAAGAACGTGTTGTTACGGTCAACCGTGTTGCAAAGGTTGTAAAAGGTGGACGTCGTTTCCGCTTCGCAGCATTAGTAGTTGTCGGTGACAAAAACGGTCATGTAGGTTTCGGTACTGGTAAAGCGCAAGAAGTACCTGAAGCTATTAAAAAAGCAGTAGATGATGCAAAGAAAAACTTAATTACTGTACCAATCGTAGGCACAACTATTCCACATCAAATTCATGGACAGTTTGGTTCTGGAAACGTATTGATGAAGCCGGCTTCTGAAGGTACTGGAGTTATCTCTGGTGGTCCTGTACGTGCGATTTTAGAGCTTGCTGGTGTAGGTGATATCCTGACTAAGTCATTAGGATCTAACACACCAATCAACGTAATTCGTGCTACATTGAACGGTTTAACTAATTTAAAAACAGCTGAAGACGTAGCTAAATTACGTGGAAAGTCTGTTGAAGAACTGTTAGGATAAGGAGGGAAACACAATGTCTAAAAAATTGGAAATAACCCTCACTCGTAGTGTTATCGGCGGCACTGACGTTCAACGTAAAACTGTTGAGGCGTTAGGGTTAAAGAAAATTCGTCAATCGGTTGTACGTGAAGATACTCCAGCCGTTCGCGGTATGGTCAACAGAGTGTCCCACTTATTGACAGTTAAAGAAGTTTAATTAAATTTTGTGTAAAGAGGAGGTGCTCGCATGAAACTTCATGAATTAAAAGCAGCAGAAGGATCCCGTAAAGAAAGAAACCGTGTAGGCCGCGGAACTTCTTCAGGTAACGGTAAAACTTCTGGTCGTGGACATAAAGGTCAAAAAGCACGTTCCGGTGGTGGAGTAAGACTTGGTTTCGAAGGTGGTCAAATGCCTTTATTCCAACGTTTGCCAAAACGTGGTTTTACAAATATTAACCGTAAAGAATATGCAATTGTGAACCTTGACACACTTAATCGCTTTGAAGAAGGAACTGAAGTTACTCCAGAGCTATTATTAGAAACTGGTGTCGTAAGCAAATTGAATGCTGGAGTTAAGATTCTTGGAAAAGGGCAATTAGAAAAGAAACTGACTGTTAAAGCTCATAAATTCTCTGCATCTGCAAAAGAAGCAATTGAAGCAGCGGGCGGTCAATCTGAGGTGATCTAATTTGTTTCAGACACTCTCCAATTTTTTGCGTGTAGCAGATATAAGAAATAAAATTATATTTACACTGCTTATGCTTATTGTATTCCGTATCGGCACGTTTATTACCGTGCCTTTTACAGATAAAGCCGCTATTGATTTTATGATGAATCAGCAAAGCATGTTTGGCTTTATCAATACATTTGGCGGCGGTGCATTGCAGAATTTCTCCATCTTTGCGATGGGAATTATGCCTTACATCACCGCATCAATCATTATGCAGCTGCTGCAAATGGATGTTGTTCCGAAGTTTGCTGAATGGAAGAAGCAAGGAGAAATGGGACGTAAGAAAATCGCCCAGGTAACACGCTATGCAGCTATTGGTATTGCGTTTGTTCAGGCGATTGCCATGTCTATCGGCTTTAACGCCATGGCTGGCGGATTACTGATTCATGATCCTGGCGTCATGAAATTCTTAATGATTGCTATCGTGTTAACAGGCGGAACAGCTTTTCTTATGTGGTTAGGGGAACAGATTACTGCTCACGGTGTTGGTAATGGTATTTCTGTCATTATCTTCGGCGGTATCGTTGCTGCTATTCCAAACGGCGCTGGACAACTGTACAATCAATACTTCTCTAATCCGGGAAGTGAATTGTTTATCAATATCGTTATTGTAACGTTAATTGTACTGGTTGTTATCGCGGTTACGGTCGGAATTATTTTCGTAAACCAAGCATTACGAAAAATTCCAGTACAGTATGCGAAGAAGTTAGTTAATCGTTCACCGGTAGGCGGTCAATCAACGCATTTACCGATTAAAGTAAATGCGGCAGGAGTAATTCCAGTTATCTTTGCGATAGCCTTCATGATTGCTCCATCTACTATTGCTGGATTTTTTGAAGGAAACCAAGTAGCAAGTATCGTGACATACATTTTTGATTACACACAGCCTGTTGGTATGGTAATCTATGTTGCACTGATTGTTGCTTTCTCATATTTTTATACATTTGTTCAGGTTAATCCGGAGCAAATGTCAGAGAACTTGCAAAGACAAGGTGGCTATATCCCTGGTATTCGCCCGGGACACAATACAGAAGAGTATTTAACAAGGGTTATCAATAGACTGACCTTTGTTGGGGCGCTATTCTTAGCAGCTGTTTCTGTATTCCCAATTATCTTGGGCAGTCTTGCAAATTTACCATCGACAGTACAGATCGGCGGTACTAGCTTAATAATCGTTGTCGGTGTCGCATTAACAACGATGAAGCAATTAGAAGGTCAGCTTGTGAAACGACATTATAAAGGGTTTATTAAGTAAATTTCCTGCCTACAAAAGCGAGGGGAAACAATTGAATTTGATCTTAATGGGATTACCTGGTGCCGGTAAAGGTACACAGGCCGAAAAAATTAATGAAAAATACAATATCCCTCACATTTCAACTGGGGATATGTTCCGGTTAGCTATTAAAGAAGGTACAGACCTTGGTAAAAAAGCGAAGGAATATATGGACCAAGGAAATCTTGTTCCAGATGAAGTAACTATCGGTATTGTCAAAGAGCGCCTGGCGAAGGATGATTGTGCAGATGGGTTTCTATTAGACGGATTCCCGCGTACAATTGCTCAAGCTGAAGCACTGCAAGAATTGACAGCTGATTTGAATAAAACCATCGACTATGTATTACATGTGGATGTACCAGAAGAAAAATTGGTAGAGCGTTTAACTGGACGGAGAATTTGTCCGACTTGCGGAACAACTTATCACGTCGTTTACAATCCTCCAAAAGAGGAAGGTATTTGTGATAAGGATGGCTCCCAGTTAATTCAGCGAGATGATGATCAACCTGAAACGGTGAAGAAACGGTTAGCCGTTAACGTAGAGCAAACACAGCCATTACTTGATTTTTATCAAGATAAAGGATATCTTGTGAAGGTAGACGGTGATCGTGATATCGACGACGTCTTCTCCGACATTGAGTCCATTTTGGATAAATAAGTCAACTATTTAATGAACAGATTAGGTGCAAAACCGGAACTTGAGAGTTATAATAGGTGAGATAATGTGTAATGCTTTTATCAAATACGCTAAAAAATTGGTTCATCAACCTTTTGATATAAAACGAACAATTGCCTAGGTGATGGTGAGTGCTGATATACGTTAACAAATTGGTTCTCTTAACAGGAATCCATTTGTCCGTATGAGGCAGGATAGTGATTCAGGTCAGTACAATTGATATCTCGGTTGTGAACGGCCGGTTGTCCTACGCTGGCCAATGGAGGAAGCAGTGTTCTAATAAATCATTTCAAATGATGATAGTACGCTAAATGTACGTTTAATATTTCCCTGCAGGATACCATTCATAGGGAATGGTTTGTCACAAAAGGGAAATGAGGCTTTATCCTTGATTTAGATAAGGTTGTAACTGATTTGAAGAAGGGAGATCACACACAATGGCGAAAGATGATGTTATTGAAGTAGAAGGTACAGTGACAGATACATTGCCGAATGCGATGTTTAAAGTTGAGCTTGAGAATGGCCATACAGTATTGGCACATGTATCTGGTAAAATCCGTATGCACTTTATCCGCATTTTACCAGGCGATAAAGTAACGGTTGAACTTTCTCCGTATGATTTAACCAAAGGACGAATTACGTACCGTTATAAATAAACGAGCTCCGATCTAAAAGGAGGTAATGATGATGAAGGTAAGAGCATCTGTAAAACCAATTTGCGAGAAATGCAAAGTCATCAAACGCAAAGGTAAAGTAATGGTAATTTGTGAAAATCCAAAACACAAACAAAAACAAGGCTAAAAAACAGGAGGTGCTAGCATTCTATGGCACGTATTGCAGGTATTGATATTCCACGTGATAAACGTGTAGTAATTTCTTTAACTTATATTTATGGTATTGGAAAAACTACCGCACAGGAAGTCCTTAAAGAAGCAGGCGTTTCTGAAGATACTCGTGTCCGTGATTTAACGGAAGACGAATTAACAAGAATCCGTCAAGCGATTGATAGCTACACTACAGAAGGTGACCTTCGTCGTGAAGTATCTTTAAATATCAAACGTTTAATTGAAATCGGCTCATACAGAGGTATTCGTCATCGTCGCGGACTGCCGGTTCGTGGACAAAAGACAAAGAACAACTCTCGTACTCGTAAAGGCCCACGTAAAACAATGGCTAACAAGAAAAAGTAATGTAAGGAGGTAAGCTTACAAATGGCACGTAAAACAAATACGCGTAAACGTCGTGTGAAAAAGAATATAGAATCGGGCATTGCTCATATCCGTTCTACTTTTAACAATACAATTGTTACAATTACGGACACGCAAGGTAATGCTATCGGCTGGAGCTCTGCTGGTGCTCTAGGATTTAAAGGATCAAAAAAATCAACTCCGTTTGCTGCACAAATGGCTGCTGAAACAGCTGCCAAGTCTGCAATCGAAAATGGCATGAAAACATTAGAAGTTACTGTTAAAGGACCTGGCGCTGGGCGTGAAGCTGCAATCCGTTCTTTACAGGCTGCTGGATTAGAAGTTACTGCAATTGTTGACGTAACTCCAGTTCCTCATAATGGCTGCCGCCCACCAAAACGTCGTCGTGTTTAATTTAACCGTATAAAATTTGTCAGCCTTGGTCATAATGGTTGATAAATATACGGTTATCTACATGTTGTAGATAAACAGATTCCAAAGACAGTTCGTACGAAGGAT
The DNA here is from genome assembly GCF_900162665.1 of Oceanobacillus sojae. GTDB lineage: Bacteria > Bacillota > Bacilli > Bacillales > Amphibacillaceae > Oceanobacillus > Oceanobacillus sojae_A. Next base: position 1,130,430 of record NZ_LT727813.1, on the reverse strand, counting down.
TTTTAGGTAGAGCAGAAACGCCAACTGCCTATTTGAGGAATTTCGGTTAGACTTTGTGGTCTAGCCGGGGTTTCGACGTTTTAAAGGAGGGTTTGTTAAATGATCGAGATAGAAAAGCCAAAAATTGAAACGCTTGAAATTAGCGATGACGCTACTTTTGGTAAATTCGTAGTTGAACCGCTAGAACGTGGATATGGTGCCACACTTGGAAACTCCTTGCGTCGTATCTTACTATCCTCACTACCGGGTGCTGCTGTGACAACTGTTCACATCGACGGAGCACTGCATGAATTTTCAACGATTGACGGGGTTGTAGAGGATGTAACAACTATCATTCTTAACTTGAAAAAACTTGCACTTAAAATCTACTCTGATGAGCCGAAAACATTAGAAATTGATGTTCAAGGTGAAGGAGTCGTAACAGCTGCAGACTTAACATATGATAGTGATGTAGAAGTGATGAATCCAGAGCTTCATATTGCTACATTAAACAGTAAAGCTAATCTTCATATGAAGTTAACTGCTGAAAGAGGTCGCGGTTATCGTCCGGCAGATGAAAATAAGTTTGATGATCAACCGATTGGCGTTATCCCAATTGATTCGATTTTCACACCAGTATCACGTGTTACGTATCAAGTAGAGAACACACGTGTAGGTCAAATCGCTAATTATGATAAACTGACATTGGATGTTTCAACTGACGGTAGTATTCGCCCGGAAGAAGCTGTTTCTCTAGGCGCGAAAATTATTACAGAGCATTTGAATATTTTTGTCGGCTTAACGGATGAAGCGCAGAACGTGGAAATTATGGTTGAAAAAGAAGAAGATCAAAAAGAAAAAGTAATGGAAATGACCATTGAAGAGCTTGATCTTTCTGTTCGTTCTTACAACTGCTTGAAGCGTGCTGGTATCAACACCGTTCAAGAGCTTGCAAATAAATCTGAAGAAGATATGATGAAGGTTCGTAATTTAGGACGTAAATCATTAGAAGAAGTAAAAGTAAAATTAGAGGATCTAGGACTAGGTCTTCGAGATGATGACTGATATAACAGTCACCTGACTAGTTTCAAAAAAGGGAGGGATAGTCCGTGGCTAGAAAATTAGGACGTTCAACAGATAGTCGTATGGCTCTTCTTCGCAACCTTGCAGCTGATGTAATCATTCATGAACGCATTGAAACAACAGAAGCAAAAGCGAAAGAGTTAAGATCGATTGTAGATAAAATGATTACTCTTGGAAAGCGTGGCGATTTACATGCCCGCCGTCAAGCTGCAGCATTTTTATACAACAAAGAAGCGGATGAAGAAAACAACGTAGTTCAAAAATTATTTGATGATGTTGCTGCGCGCTATGAAGATAGACAAGGTGGATATACACGCGTTCTTAAACTTGGTGAACGCCAAGGCGATGGCGCTAAAATGGCAATCATTGAGTTGGTTTAATTACTAAAAACGGCAAGGGGCAGGACTCAATCTCTCTCAGAGGTTATCCAAGCCCTTTTTTTGTATTGAAAAATGATTATTCACTAAGCTTTGATATATATTGTTTCGATTAAGATATTCATTGTTTTTGGTTTATAGGGAAGAGAAGAACGAAATTTTTTACTCAATACCCAGCGGAGGAAATACACGAAGACTCCTGTGGGAATGCGTAGTGTGAAGACCCCGGAGAAAAAAAGCGAACTTCTTTTTTTTGAGGAGGCTGAGGACAAGCCCACGGAAAGCGTAGTGTATTTCCGGAGCGTTGGCTAGAGATGCCCTTAAACTTTATTAACTTTTGTTTAATGTTTAAGTAAATACTTTCGTTCATCAGCCGCTATGAGTAAAATAATAACCATAATAGATAAAACAAATTACATAATAAACAACAGGAGAAGGGGGTGTCTGGATGGATAGAAAAAAGCTAGTAGAGTTTAAGAATGTTTCCTTTCAATATGAAGAAGAAAGGGCGCTTGTATTAAATCAGGTCTCTTTTGATATTTATGAAGGTGAATGGGTTGCTATTATCGGTCATAATGGTTCTGGAAAATCAACCATTGCCAAGCTGCTGAACGGATTACTGATGCCAAAAGATGGCGAGATTATTGTTGATGGAAAGAAAGTAGATGATGATACTGTCTGGGATATACGGAAAGATGTAGGAATGGTCTTTCAAAATCCAGATAATCAATTTGTTGGTGCGACTGTTCAGGATGATGTTGCATTTGGTATGGAAAACAGAGGCGTTCCCAGAGAAGAGATGAGAGAGAGAATCCAGCGCACCTTATCCGCTGTACGTATGCAGGATTACTTAATAACAGAGCCGCACCGTCTATCCGGTGGACAAAAGCAGCGTGTAGCCATTGCCAGTGTCTTAGCAATAGCTCCTAAGGTATTAATTTTGGATGAAGCAACGGCTATGCTCGACCCGACAGGCAGAAAAGAAATTATGCATACGGTGAATGATATCCAGGAATCAGAGGGCCTTTCCCTGATTACCATAACACATGACCTGCAGGAAATTGTTCAGGCAGACCGTGTGATTGTAATGAATAAGGGACAGATCTGGGAAGAAACAACGCCAAGAGAGCTTTTTTTACAGCGGGGAGAATTACGTGAAATTGGGCTGGATGTGCCATTTGTTGGCCAATTAACCGATGAGCTGAGGAAGCAGGGAGTTCCCTTAAAAGAAGCAGCATTAAACCACGAAGAGTTGTTGGAGGAATTATGGAAATTCAATTCAAAGATGTAAGTTATATTTATCAAGAGAATACACCTTTTGCCCATAAAGCCCTTGAGAACATCTCCTTTATGGTAGATTCTGGTTCATTTGTGGCAGTTATCGGTCATACAGGCTCCGGGAAATCAACACTCATTCAGCATCTCAATGGACTGAGTCTTCCAAGCAGGGGAGAAATAACCATTGGTGATTTCCGGCTGAGTGCAGACGGAAAGCCAAAGAATATCCGTGATTTAAGAAGAAAAGTCGGTGTTGTTTTCCAGTATCCCGAGCATCAGTTATTTGAAGAGACAGTCGCCAAAGATATCGCCTTTGGTCCAAAGAATTTTGGTGTCACGCAGGAGGAAATTGATCACAGAATAGAGAAGCTTCTTCCTGCTGTCGGTCTTCCCGAAGAAATATTAGAGCGTTCCCCCTTTGATTTAAGTGGCGGACAGAAGCGGCGTGTCGCTATTGCAGGAGTATTGGCAATGGCTCCGCAAGTTCTCGTATTGGACGAGCCTACCGCAGGACTTGATCCGCGCGGGCAGCGTGAAATGATGGATATGTTTTATCAGCTGCACCAGGAACAAAATCTGACAACGGTATTAGTGACACACAGCATGGAGGATGCGCTGGCCTATGCAGATAAAATCATTATTCTAAATAAAGGACAAAAGTATATGGAAGGTCCTCCGCTTGAGGTATTTAAACAAGCAGACAAGCTGCAAAAGGTCCAATTAGGTATCCCGGAGGTCATCCACTTTCTAAACCAGTATAATGAACGCTTTGGCACTTCTTTGAACTATCAGTATCAATCCATGCGGGAATTAGCAGAAGAGATAAAGAAGCAGCTGGAGGTGGGTTCTCATGAATAATGCTCTGATTATCGGCCAGTATGTTCCTGGAAATTCCCTTATTCACCGGCTGGACCCAAGAACCAAAATTACAGTAGTCTTTTTCTTTGTTATTATTGTATTCTTTGCAAATAATGTTTCATCATATAGCCTATTAACGGCTTTTTCGGTGCTTTGTGTGCTTATTTCACGAGTACCGCTGCAATTTATATTAAAAGGGCTGCTGCCCGTCTGGTTCTTAATTATTTTTACATTTATTCTGCATTTAATTATTACAAATGAAGGAAACCTTTTAGTCAATTGGGGCTTTATCAAAATTTACAGCGGCGGGGTTATCCAGGGTTTTGCGATTTCTTTACGCTTTTTCCTGCTTATCCTGACGACTTCTTTATTAACATTAACGACAACGCCGATTGAAATTACCGATGCGATGGAGGAAATGCTTCACCCGTTGAAGAAGATAAAGTTTCCTGTCCATGAGCTGGCATTGATGATGTCTATTTCCTTACGCTTTATCCCAACGCTGATGCAGGAAACGGATAAAATATCCCGTGCACAGGCGGCCAGAGGTGTTGATTTTCGGACAGGACCTGTTAAGGATCGGGTAATGGCAGTTATTCCATTATTGGTTCCGTTGTTTGTCAGTGCATTTAAGCGCGCTGAGGATTTGGCAATGGCGATGGAAGCCCGTGGCTATCAGGGCGGGGAAGGAAGAAGCAAGCTACGTGAACTGCATGTAGGTGCAAAAGATATCCTGGTTTTAATCGGCTTTTTACTAATGCTCGTGGCGTTGTTTTTCTTAAGACAGTAATGGAAGGAAAGGAACTGTACAAATGGAAAGGTTAAAATGCACGATTTCTTATGACGGTTCAGGCTTTGCAGGCTTTCAAGTACAGCCCGGCCAACGGACTGTCCAAGGCATGCTGGAGAAGGCCTTAGCAAAAATCCATAAGGGTGAAGCAATCCGGATCCAGGCGTCAGGAAGGACAGATACTGGTGTTCATGCGGTCGGACAGGTCATCCATTTTGATACACCTTTAACGATTCCTGAACCAAATTGGAAGCGGGCTATCAATACACTTTTGCCCGATGATGTCCATATAATTCATATCGAGAAGGTCTGTGATTCATTTCATGCCCGTTACAGTGTGAAGCAGAAAGAGTATCATTATATTGTCTTAAACAGGGAAGAGCCGGATGTATTCCGGCATAACTATGTATTACACTTTCCTAAAAGCCTCAATATAGAAGCTATAAAGGCTGCCTGTAAGCATTTAGAGGGCACACACGACTTTACCACCTTTTCTTCAGCAAAATCGACTGTGAAGGGCTCTAAAGTGCGCACATTGTACCATGCTTCCTGTAAGAAAAAAGAAAATGATATTGAATTTGTTTTTCGTGGAAGCGGCTTTTTGTATAATATGGTCCGGATCATGGTGAGCGCATTGCTGGATGTAGGGATTGGAAAGCGGAATCCAGAGGATATACCAGCACTTTTAGCTGCAAAAGAAAGAGGAAAGCTCGGGAAGACGATTTCTCCGAATGGACTGTATTTATGGGAAGTAAGCTATCCTGAACAGGGGGAAGAGAAGGATTTTAGAGCTTGAATGAAAAAGAGCAAGAAAAAACGAGAATTTTTTAAATTACTTTCATACTAGGCTTGACTTTTGGTCTTGAAAGTTATAAGATGATATATGGCATTTTATTTCTAAACCATGATTAGCCCCGGAATCTAATTATGTTAAGAATAAAAATATGATTACGAATAGTAAAGAATGATTGATATATGGAGGGAAAAAATTATGCGCACAACTTTCATGGCAAATGAAGCAAATATTGAACGCAAATGGCTAGTTGTGGATGCGGAAGGGCAACGTTTAGGACGTTTAGCAAGCGAAGTAGCTGCTATCTTACGTGGTAAACATAAACCTACGTACACACCACATGCAGACACTGGTGATTATGTAATTATCATCAATGCAGACAAAATTGAATTATCAGGGAACAAAATCAACGACAAAATGTACTACAATCATTCCCATCATCCAGGTGGATTGAGAGCTCGTAACGCATACGAAATGCGTACGAAATATCCTGAAGAAATGCTTGAAGTTGCAATCAAAGGAATGCTTCCAAAAGGACCTTTAGGACGTAAAATGAAGAAGAAATTGTATGTATATAGAGGCGCTGAGCACAACCATCAGGCTCAAAAACCAGAAGCTTACGAACTTCGTGGATAATTAAAGGGAGGTAAATGAATTGGCACAAGTACAATACTACGGCACAGGACGCCGTAAAAAGTCAACTGCCCGCGTACGTCTCGTACCCGGTACAGGAAACATTACAATCAATGGTCGCGATGCTAGAGACTATTTTCCATATGAAACACAATTACTAATCTTGAACCAGCCGCTTGCTACTACAGAAACTCAAGGAACTTATGATGTTCTTGTAAATGTACACGGCGGTGGATTCACTGGTCAAGCAGGTGCAATCCGTCACGGAATCGCACGTGCATTATTACAAGCAGATCCTGAATATCGTGGATCACTTAAAACTGAAGGATACCTTACTCGTGATGCTCGTATGAAAGAACGTAAAAAATACGGTCTTAAAAAAGCTCGTCGTGCTCCTCAGTTTTCAAAACGTTAATAGGATTGTTGATATACCAACGTTTGCAAAGGTTTTTTGGTGCAAGTTGGTGCAAATTAACGTTAATCTTATAAAGCACTTAACAGATTTAAAGCATCGGCATCTTGCTGGTGCTTTTTTTCTGGCATTAATTCCAGATAATAATTTTGTGTCGTTTGTATATTTATATGTCCTAATCGTTTAGATACATAAGCAATATCAATGTCTTGAGCAAATAAGAACGATGCATGCGTATCTCTTAAACCGTGAAACGTTGTTTTCTGAATACCTAATTTCTTCAATAACTCCGTTAATTGTTCCGACTGTTTAAAGCCACCAAAACTAAAAATATAACCATTTTCTTTCACTGGAATTTGACGAATAAGTTCATACACCTCTTTGTTAATTGAAACATCACGTTTTGCATTTTGTGTCTTTAATGAAGTGTCATCAGAAGTAGGACTGATGGAATGTCTCACTTTTATTCCGTATTCATATAGACTCTCTGGGCGTATTGCTAGCAGTTCTCCACGTCGCATCCCTGTTTCTAATGCAAGTAATACCAGTAAGTTAAATTCGTCTTCTGGATGCTGTAAAACATATTTACGAAGCTTTCTAAAGTCAGTGATAGATAATGCTTTGTTTCGCTTTGGTGGATTTACACCACGTGTTTTTACTAATGGTGCGAAGTCGTTTGCAATATAACCACGAGCATATGCATCACGTAGAGATGTTTTAATTTTAAGCAACACTTCATGTGTTGTCTTCCTAGAGTGTGTTTTAGCATATTCATCAATTTTCTTCTGAACAACAATATCATTCAAATCTTTTAATTGGATATCCTGAAATAAATTTCGAATAATACCTAACGTACGAACGTAATTTTGAAATGTCGTTTCTTTAACGTCATTTACCTTTACAAGATAAATCCAATTCTCGAAAAAATCCGCAAATGTAGTTGTTCTATGAGCAAGCTCTTTACCTTCTCCTTTCGCTACTTCCATTTCTAAACCCCAAAGTCTTGCTTCCTTCTTTGTTGGAAAAGTTTTAGTTAGTCTATTATGTTCTCCATACTTGTATAAAGAAACTTGTGCTCGATATGACTTTCCTCTTTTTACAATACTAGCCATACTATCAATCCCTTTCATAAAAATAGTTGATAGATGCTAGTTGAATACAATTGTATTGTATTCTGAAACTAGCATATTATCAACTGTCGTCAGTTTAAACGGAGTGTTTTTCGATAAAGTTTATTAATGATTTCATTGTGTATCGTTCCTGTTTACCAACCATAAAGCGATTTAGCTCTTCATGTGGTCGAATGTATTTATCGAAAGACTTTGGGTCTATACCTAGGAAACGAGACGCTTGTTCTCTGGTTAAAAGATATGGATAATTTTTTGAAATCGTATTGGTGCTCATAGAGATATCGTCCTCCTTGAATTTATTATTTAAATGGATAACCTTGTTTCATATACAATACAGAATATTTTTTTAGCCATAATAGCACGTCATCATTTGGCTCATAATTTTCATATTCATCGTACAAAAAAGTTAAGCAATCTTTTAAACCTTTGTCCCCCCAGATATGATGAATCTTATACAAGTATGGAAATAATCCAGAACCATTTAAAATATGTTTCTGTGACTGCTCCAACAAATTCATTCGGGGAGAAGGAGAACTAAACATAAAACTTTTCTGGTTAAGCAAATCAAGCATCTTTTTACTATAAGTTGCCAGTCTATCAGTTTTAGCATAATAAAATTGATAACGGTCGGTTAAAGCTGATACGAGCATATCCTTCAGTTCTGTATCGCTTTTTATATTTTCTAATTCATACGATAAATCATGTGCATAGTTACCTTTATATGAGGCTTCAAAACGTACCCAGTTATCGTATTGTAGAGCTTCCTCGTAACGAGTACCCATTGTTTCAAACTGTTCCTTTTTCTTATCATAGACTCGTAACAAAGCTTTAATATTTTTACCCTTTGTACCAAGATAAAAGGTTGAAGTTATATTGTTTTGCGTTATTCCAGATAGATTAGAGTGATTTTTTCTGCCAGTAGCAGTTTTAACAATTTGATTTTTTTTAGAAAGCTGATTGTAAATCGTATTTACGGAAACCTTCTCATTAATAAAATCAATTGCAATATCTATTCTTGAAAGTCGTGATGTGTATAGGTCAGTATTATTAATATTTGCAATGAAATTGTGTAACTGTATGGAATGACCAAACAATGCTTCGTATTGTTTTCTGTATTCCATCCAAGCATGAGCAGAAAATTTTACACAAATACCCATCTGAATAAAATCGATATGATATGCAATTGCAAAATAATACGTTGCTCCTTCGCATGTATAGCCATTTGAATAACCCTGTGGCAATGGCTGTGTTGCATCTTCGATTCTTCCTAATGCTGGTTCTATCTTTGCCAATCTAACGAATTCCATAATGATGTTAGTTGCCATACCTTCCCATTGTTCCATATAATTAGGTCTTTTTGTGGTTTGGAGGACAAGTGTAAATTCATCGACTTGAACATCTAACAAGAGATCACTCCTTTCAAGTCAATAAACGTTGATATATCAATGGAAACTGTGGTTTTCTTGTTTTGTGGGACGGGGGTTTTTACAAAACCCCCGTCCCTTGTTTAAGTGATTCACAGCTTTCAATATGTCAAAGTTCAAGTAACTAAAATGACATAGTCTAGGTCTTTTAGCGATAATTGGACAAGTAAAGACACCTTGTCCTAATTTGAAATTTTTCTCTGGTATATCTACACCATTTCCAAATGCTGTTGTATAAGTTTGACTTTCAGCATTTCCGAGTACGAATTTAACAGGCAAATTCTCACGTAAATTCGTAGGCAATAAAGAAGCATCTGATTTTTGCATAACAATCCATAGGAAAAATCCCAATTGTCTTCCTTGTAAAACCACCTGTGATAATAATTTCATTACCTCATCACGTTTTTTCTTTTCCATAGTCTGTAAGACAGTTTGAAAACTTGCAAATTCATCAAAGATGAAAATATGCGGTTCATATCCAAAGTCGGCATATGTTCCTTCCAACTTAGTGTTCAGCTTTTCTTTAATAGATTCTTTTCTTTCTATCATTGATTGATTGAATCTCCATAATAGTTCAATAATACCCTCTATTTCAGTAACCGTATTTTCCTTTGAAATCTTGTCTCCAAGTACAGCAAGGCTAGAATTTTTAGGGTCAGCAAAGTAAAGATTATAATGCACCTTTTTAGTAAGCATTTGTAGGATGAGTGAATAAAGTGCATAGGTTTTTCCAGAACCTGTTTGTCCAACTAGTAATGTACCGTATAGAGAGATCTCAATCGACTTATCAATAAACAAAGAGTAATTTCCAATTTGATCTGACTGTTTCTTAAAGGAAGTAAAACTATCAAACTTATACTGTTGGTCTATATTGCTATCGTATATTTCGAACACATGGAAATTTTCATCATTCGATAGATAAGCAACGTCAACTACAAAATTACTCAGTGCAAAGGAAATATTTATGTCACCAATGGCTTTATTGATATTGATGTTCTCGATAAATAAGGTTGCCTTCGAGAAGGAATTGGAAAATTCCAATTTCACTTTCGGCAAATCAGCTATTTCATTATTGAAATAGAACCTTTTGTTATAATAGTTAGCATCGAGAAATGCTTTTCTTATTTTTATAACAGTTAAATAGTGATAAATAGCATACTTAATGCCCATATGAGCTTTATTTCGAAATAGCCATATGATAGTTTGAATCAAAGATACGACTATCATAAAACCGATAAGTAATAAATTCACATGTTTATTGATTCCCAACATAAGTTGGGAATCAATAATGTTTACAAGCAACATTACTATTGACAGCAATATAAACATGTTAGTTATGAAGATTCCATTCTGCTGTCTTTGTGTTCTTAACTTACTTCGTTTTAACATTAACTTTCTCTACATCTTTAAATCGGAGTATTAAATCGAATCCGATAATAAAGGATTTTTCTGGTATATAATCTACTAAACGTAGATATTCCCCTTTTTTAATATCAAGGTGTTCCTTGTTATTTAGGATTGTAACTTCAAACGTGTTAAGGATGTTGTTATCACGTTGGAATCCAGTCTTTTTATCAACGCCATAATCCGTGTCATCTTTTGTGATTTGCAGATTCAGAGTAACTCCTTTTTCCTCTGGATCTTTTTTACTCACATAAGCTCTTTGTGATACCAACCTGAAAATGTTCCCTGTGTTATTTAAGAATTCTTCAGCCTTGAACTTTGTCTCCGTGAATACCCACGCGTTTGCAATCGGCATAGTGCATTACCTCTTTCTTTAATTATTTTTTGTTTTTTCTATTGCATGTTCTAAGCAGCGCATTGCTTCAACTACTTCATTAGTGCCAGGTAACTCCAAGGTATAATTGTAGAAATCTAATGTAATTGCGTCTGTTCTTTGTTCCTGTCTGTAATTTTTTAGTAACTCAAGTTGTGTGCTAAAAGAATTGTAGATTATTTCATTTTTTAAATCTTCCAGAAAGCTGTCTAGATCAGAATATGACGGCTCCATGTTTGATAGATTATGCTTTTCTCTAAGCATAGGCGACTCACCTCTTTTCTTTTTTAACTTACTCTAATTATACAATGATTATACGGACTTGTATAAGGACATAGAAATAGAATATTTACACTTAAATATCTATATGATAGTATATATTATAAGGAAATTTCGTTTATTTATAACGACATTTGTGAGGTGTGGTGTAACTAGAAAACAAAGGGGATGTTTATCTTGCTTAAGAAAATCAATGAATTAAATGATGAAGTAAGCCCAAAGGAAATTTTAATGTATTTTGAAGAGAAATATCAGACGCCTTATATTGTGACTCCGAAAACAATCAAAAGATGGATAGATGAATTACAAATTGAGCACATTACATCGCCACCCCCGAAAAGAAATGCAGATATTAAGTATAGAAAAGATGATGTTTTAAAAATTGAACATGTAAAACAAAAAAACCTATTACAACGTAGAGACAAATATTTGGATGAAAAGTGGAAAGAGAAGAAAGCAGAAGAACAATTTAAAGTTTTTGTAGAATATCAAAACCACTTGATGGAAAATGGATATGACGAAATGACTCATGCTGACTCCATTGGATATGCGTATGAGAAAGAAGCGAAAGAAATAATATTTAAAGAAAAAGTAGAAATGTGTTTTGAGCATTTATTCCCTAACGTTGAATTTGATGAAAAGGAACTTGAAAACAAATTGTTCATAAGAGGTGAAAATCCTTACCACCAAGATGGAATTGAAGCGGACGAATATATTAAAAAGAAGTTCTATAAAAAATAAACTAAATAGTTCTTAAGTCAAAAAGAAGATGATGGTGTGTTATGTTTGGTTGTTACTTTTTTCCTTTTCAGCTCTCCTAATTATAATCTTCTAATTCGTCTATAAAGCTGAGACGAATTATCGATTAAGTAAAGGGTCTTCGTTCTTCGGATGTTATGAGTCAGCCAAGTAGGATAAGGGTGCGTAAGAAAGCAATTAACGCTTTTAACGCACCCTAATTCATTGGGCTTCCTCAAAACATATACGAATCACTCGATAGCTTTGCTACTAACGCCACTTGACATTAATCGATGCAAAGATTCTCTCTATGGTGACCAAAAAGGTCAAAAAAATAATAGAGAGGTTGATCTAGATGGAAACCATTTTAGAAGTAGTTCGCATTGAACAAATTATCAGAGAGGCTGAAGAAGGTGTTGATTATATCATTCGTAGTCCAGAAGACGGAGCAAAGATAGCGTCTCGCTTTATTGGTCGTGATGATCGTGAAGTGTTCTTTGTTATATGTTTAAATACGAAAAATAATGTTGTTGCAGTTCATCGTTGTCATGTTGGTTCGTTAAATTCCTCGATTGTACATCCACGCGAGGTGTTTAAATCAGCGATACTTAATAACGCAGCTAGTGTCATTGTTGCACATCAGCATCCAAGCGGTGACATAAAACCATCGATGGAAGATATTAACGTTACAAAGAGGTTAGTCGAAGCTGGAAAGTTACTAGGCATCGAAGTGCTTGATCACTTAGTGGTAAATAGTGATAACAGTTTTACTAGCCTGAAAGAAAGAGGCTATATTTAAAAAGGGAGAAACCATTCCCTTTTTTCTTCAAGTCATCTATACTGTGCGAAATATCATACTTATAATGATTTTAGTTAATACAGTATGATATTATTATCTTAGAATACTAGATAAAAAAGAGGTAATTATATGACGAATGAAGCAAGTACAGATTTATGGGTATATGATTTATTGAAAGAAGCAAGTCTTGGAAAAATAATGTCTCCACAAGGAAGTAATATTAAAGAAATTAATGAAGCTCTAAAGACTGCTTCAAAAAGTGGATCGGGAAATGTAGGAAGACCTGAATATGTTGGTGTAGTCAATGATTTTGTTATCATTATAGAAAATAAATTTAATACGAGCAAACATATTGATAGAAGTGAGGATGGATTAATTATTCGGGAAACATCCTCAGTAAGAGATTATGCGGTAAATGGTGCATTGTATTATGCAAAGCATATTGCACGAGAAACAAACTTTAAAAAGATTTTTGCTATTGGGGTGTCAGGTAACGAAAAAAGGCATTATATCTCTCCAATATTTGTAGATGAAAGAGGCGGGCACAAAGAACTTCCTGAAATTGAAACATTTATTTCATTTAGTCATAAAAATATTCAAGAATATTATATAAAAGAAGTACTTGAAGAAGATACAGACAAAGAAAAAGAATTAACAATGATATTGAAAGATGCTCAAGAATTACATGAAGATTTGAGAAATTATGGAGCTATTCAGGATAAAGACAAGCCATTAATTGTATCTGGAATCTTATTAGCATTGAGGGAAACAGAACATGGTAGCTTTTCAATTGAATCTTTAACAGGAGATACAACAGTGACTGATGGTCAAAAAATATATAGTGCAATCGAAAATAATTTACAACGGTCAAATGTTTCTCCTACCGTTAAGAAAGACAAATTAATGAGTCAATTTGATATCATAAAAAATACCGTCCAAATTAATGAAATCAACGAATCACTTGGTAAAACGCCGTTAAAATATTATACGGAATTTTTATATAATCGTGTTTATACTAATATTGTATATTCAAAATCTTCAGAGGATATTTTGGGGCGTTTTTATGGTGAGTTTATGAGTTATTCTGGTGGAGATGGACAAACCTTGGGTATTGTTCTAACACCGCGACATATTACGGATTTATTTTGTGATTTATTAGAAATATCATCCGATGATAAGGTATTTGATCCCGCTTGTGGGACAGGTGGTTTTTTAGTTGCTGCAATGCATCATATGTTGGAACAGACAGATGATGATGATGTAACAAAAAGAAATAGCATAAAAAAAGATCAAATTTATGGCATTGAAGTTCAAAATTATATGTTTACGATTTCTACCACAAATATGATTTTACGTGGTGATGGAAAAAGTAACCTTGAAAATACTGATTTCTTAAGATTAAATCCATCTGAGATTCAACTTAAAGGCTGTAATGTTGGTATGTTAAACCCTCCATATAGTCAAGGATCATCTAAAAATCCTGATCTATATGAAATATCATTCACTGAACATTTACTTGATTCCCTTGTAGAAGGTGGGCGAGTGGCAGTCATTGTTCCTCAAAGTTCTATGACAGGGAAAACGAATGTGGAAAAGGAAATTAAACGAAACATATTAAAGAAACATACTCTTGAAGGAGTTATTACTCTTAATAAAGATACTTTTTATAATTTTGGTGTCAATCCATGTATAGCGATTTTCACTAGTGGAATACCTCATGATAATAATAAAAAATGTAAATTTATAAACTTCAAAGATGATGGATATAAAATATCCAAACATATAGGGTTAATAGAAACAGCTCAAGCAAAAGATAAAAAACAGTATCTTTTAGATGTTTGGTTTGATCGTATTGATGCTGAAAATAATTTCTGTGTCGAAACAAAAATCGATTCTGAAGATGAATGGTTACACTCATTTTACTATTTTAATGAAGAAATTCCTTCTAGAGAGGAATTTGAAAAGCATATTTCCGATTACCTTTCTTTTGAAATAGATATGGTACTTCATGGGAAAGAGTATTTGTTTAATGATTTTGGTGATGAAAATGAATAATATCCGCTGGAATGATTTTCAAATAGGTGGGGATAATGGAATATTTTCAATAACATCGAGTACTAGTGAAATAGATAAAAATAAGCTTAACCAAAAACCTGGAAATATACCTTATGTCACAAGATCTGAACTAAATAATGGAATTGATATGTTCGTTACCAAAGATCAAGAAGAAAAATACCAAATTAATAAAGGAAATGTAATTACTATTGGTTTAGATACACAGACAGTATTTTATCAACCAACAGATTTTTTTACAGGCCAAAACATTCAAATTTTAAATCATAAAAGAATGAACAAATATATTGCTTATTTTTTAATTCCTTTGTTAAAGGTTCAAATGGAAAAGTTTAATTGGGGTGGAAATGGAGCCACTTTAAAAAGATTAAAAAATACTCGTGTTATGTTGCCTATAAATAATGAGAACAGAATCTATTGGGAGTACATGGAAAAACAAGGGTATGAAATATATCAAAGCAAACGAAAAAAAATACTACTGTATTTAACTGATAAGTACAATCAATTAGCAAAAGAAATAGATAATATTGAAGTATCAAATTGGGATAAGTTATCTTGGAATTCTTTTGAAATTCAAGAAATAGCAGAAGTTTTTTCGGGACAAGATATATACGCTCAAGAACGTATAGAGGGAAACATTCCTTATGTAACGGCTGGAGCTTCTAATAATGGAATAGGATACTTTGTATCCAATGAAAATAAGACGTTATCGAGTGATATAATATCTGTTAATCGTAATGGTGCAGTGGGACAAGCCTTCTATCATCCATATGAAGCTTTATTTGGAAATGATACTCGAAGGGTAATTCCTAACTACAGAAATAAGTATAGTTCATTATTTTTGACTTACATGATTACATTACAAAAGGAAAAGTATGATTATGGATTAAAAATGGGAACAAAGCGATTAAAGAAACAAAAAATACTGTTGCCAGTTACCAATGAAAATAAAATTGATTGGCAGTATATGAAGAAGCTTATGAAACAAATTGAATTAGAACAAATAAGGAAAATAAAAAATCACCTTGTTGGATAGAAGAGCAAATTGATATATAATATTATTTTTACAAATAGTATTCAACTAGCATCTGTAATAATGGTGCAACTTGGTTCAAGTAATGTCAATTTCAATCCTTTTCCATACATTTTTAACCATATAACAATTGCCGAAACGTTGATATAGAAGGATTTCCATGGATTAAGTGCACTTAAAAATCATTTAGATATTTCTCAAAACGTTAATATCATTGTTATATCAATGTTTATGGCACTTCTCATTTATTTGGGGAGTGCTTTTTTGATTGCGATGAAAACAGAAACAGGTGCACGCTTTACAGCTTCTAAAGACAATGAGAATACAATATCGATTAGTCTGGTTCAATAAAAGATCAAAGGAATTTGCTCCGACTTATATTTTTGCAATAAAATTATATTGGAAATATTCTCTAAAATGGGTATAATTAGATTGTTCGCTAATAAATATGAGGTGTACGATGAATATAAAAAACTGGGGCAGGATATTTCCACCACTTCTTTGTTAATATACATATTTGCAGTAATAATTATTTTTAGCGCAGGGGATATTTTAAATAAATCTTATTTCTTATATCCAAGTACTATTAAAATAGTTTCAGCATTTGCTATTATTTTGATTAGCTTCCTCTATAAACCAACAAGAAAATTGTATACAAGGGTATTAGATTTTTCGGTAATGAAAAAAATCTCTACCTATTTTTGGATTGTATTGGCTTATTTATTATTTTATTATCTCAACCATATTTTCTTTAAATATAGATTCTTTATGAATGAGGAGTTAGTTAATTTCCATAGCTTAGGGTTTAGATATACATTTATTTCTTTTCCGGAATTTTTACTGTACTTATTAAATTCTTGCCTTCTCATTCCTGTTTGGGAGGAGCTGGTTAATCGGGTTTGTGCAATGATTTTCTTATCCAGATTTATTCCAGTTTGGTCAGGAGTAATCGTTCAATCTGTGATTTTTGCTTTGCTGCATATAGATAAACCGGTTCTAACTGGTTTATTCGCACTTATTGCTTTTTTTCTTTGGTACAAAACAAGATCCATCATTCCTTCAATTATCCTACATAGCTTATATGACATACATGGGGGTTAATAACATTTTATAATTTTGACTTCGTGCCGAGATGGTAATCAGCTAAAGTAAAGGAGTAGATCCTATTTACTGCTTTACAAGAATAATGATAGTAGGAATTTTTAAATCTTTAGTTATTTCCATTGCTTTCTTATGGGATTATATTGCAGCTAAACTTAAAATGAACAGGGTGGTGTAATGAAAGTGAGAAAAGTAATAACGATAGGGATAACAATGATTATTCAATTACTATTCATCTTAGCAATAACTGTAGTATACCATTTCTCTTTTATTGATACGCTCTTTGTTGCATGCTTTTTAATATTATGCCTGACTTGGATTATCTCCTATTTTGGTAATTACCATGGAAATAATCAGCAAGTCACAGATAGGTATCAAGGCGGGACAGATTATAAAGTTAAAATTTTCAGGTTAAGGCTTAATCCGGTTTTAATAGGGATTTATTTGTTTTCCATTCTTGGAATATTATGTAGTTTCCTATACTATATTCCTTATTTTATTTGAAATCTTAATTTGGTTGTATCTTAATTAGAATAGTAATTCTAATCAATTTAGGAGTCACCAATGGTATGTTTAGCCATTTTGGTATACGTCTGCGTGTGTTTCGGATCAATAAAATAATGAATAAAAATCTAACCAATATGTAAGGAGATAGAAAATGAAGAACCTTTTAATAGAGTCACATTGTATATTTCCAACAAAGGATATAATCAAAACCGCAAATTATTATGAACAGAAAATGGGGTTTAAGGCTATTCCTTATTTGAATGCGAATGAGCCCCATATTTGTTTGTATCGTGATACAACAGAAATAATTCTAATCAAAACGAATGGGCAAAAGGTAATTCCGAATAGAGACTTGTATGGTTATGGGTATGATGCTTACTTTATTACAAAAAATCAAGAAGAACTTCAAGAAGAAATGATCAGCTCTGGTGTGAAGATAGTCCGTTCATTAAATGATACAGATTACAATAATAAAGAATTTGTAGTTGAAGATATAGACGGAAGATGGATTGCTTTTGGGATTAAAGTTGGTTGAGGGGTGTGCTGAAATGTGTTTTGCAACTTAAAAGGTTACAAGATTGCAATGAAAAGGTTAGAACTTTGCCAGCCCGTATTTTATTATGATTGATGATTGGAAAGCGCATGTGTGACGCGATAACTATCCCCAGTAAAGCTCAAAATGTGCGCGTGGTGAATAACTCGATCTACTAATGCAGCTGTTAAACGCGCATCTGTAAATATTCTATTCCATTGACTAAATTCTAAATTGGATGTAATCACGAGGCTAGACCTCTCATACCAATCAGATATCAATTGGAATAATAATTCAGCGCCTTCCTTACTAAATGGAACATATCCCATCTCGTCTAAAATAATCATCTCTACTTTATTAAACCTATTGCGTAAGGCTTGAAAGCGTCCTTCTCTCCAAGACTTTTCAAGTAGTTCTACCAAATCGGCCACTCGATAGAAACGGACTTCATATCCAGATCTACATGCCTTTCGACCAAGCGCTGTAACCAGATGAGACTTCCCAGTCCCAGGCGCACCTGTTAAAATTAAATTCTCTTTTTTATCGATAAAATATAATGATTCGAGACTTTCTCTATCCAATTGTGGAGGGAGACGAATATGTTCACTCCACCGGTAATCCTTTAGTTCTTTTTCATTCATGAATTTCGCCTTTTTGATCAAACGCTCTCCTTTAGCTACCTCTCTATGTTCTAATTCTTGTTGTAATAAAGCCGAGATATACTGCTCAGGATTCTCGAAGGGAATCTGCTCGTATATGTCTGCGACATATGCTAAACGCAACGATTTGCATTTCTCTCTAATCAAATTAGACATTCTATACTTCCTCTCCTGTCAACGAATGGTTGAAGGGTTGAAGAGAGTCGTAGATACTCCAATTTATATCATACGGATGTGCAACCGAAGCATGTAATGATTCATTTCTATTTTCTTTATCATCCACTGGTAACAATTCATAGAAACGCTCATCTATTTCTTGCATACTGTATTTTATTATGAAGCTCTGTAACCAATCGACACGTTCTTTTCTGAGTTCCATTGATTCACTATTCAAATAATGCGCGATTCTTCCTGGAAGATATGGGAAGTATCTAGAATAGGTAATTGATCTTGGTTTCCTCATCCAATTTTTCAAAATGAATTGCCATGGAATTTCCCTAGACCGATTCATATATTGTCTAGGTCCCTTATAAAGTACCTCTCCTTGTGGAGAAATCACTTTAAAGTCATCCCAGTACTTAATTACATACAATTGTGTATAGTGATAACTATTCGGTATGTGGATTTCCTGTCCATCAATTTTTACCTCACCATATTTATTAGCTGAAGTCAGTGTTTTATTAAATACTGGATACTCTTTCTCAGGTAATGCGAGACCATATTTCTTTTCTTCCTCTATTAGATCCGCGATACAAATTCCTTTTTTATAATGCACCCTTAAATGATCATCCTGACAATGTTTGAGCAATAACGCACGTAAGTGTGTCAGATCCTGAACAACGGGTGATGGCGTAAAGAAATTATATCGAACATAACCAACCTTATTTTCTACATGCCCTTTTTCATTTCCTTTTCTTGGATTACAGGCTACCGGCTCAAATCCATAGTGATTGGCAAACCGTTGAAAACCCTCATTGAAAATGGTTTCCTGATTATGAACTCTAGCTTTTACAACGGCAGCTGATAGATTATCTAACCACAGTGTCCTTGGAACAAAGCCAGCTTGTTCAAAAAGTATTTTAATACCTTCCAAAAAGCATTCTTGATTTTCTGCCGGTAAGGGTGCTACAAATCCACCATTACTAAAGGGGAAACTCAAGACCAAGCAATGCGTATCTTTTACTTTCCCTTCATGTACGACTTCTGTAACTCCAAAATCTATCTGGGCTTCCGCCGGAGGATGTGTTAACCTATCATATTCCTCTTTTACTGTGTCAGTTTCATCTAACATTTTATCTTTCCATTCAGCGATATAGTTACAAACGGTTCGATAAGAACCCGGGAACTTTAATCGCTGTAATTCTTCAAATATATTTTTATTATTCCTTCGCAATTTCTTTTTAAGTGCTTGGTCCTCCATTAGCCAATCAGAAACAATTTCTCCCCACTCTTCTTCATACATCATACCTTTTTTTATGGGTGTTTTTTCCTCGGGTAATTGATCTTCATCCGCATATTTCTTAACGGTTTTCCAAGCAAAACCTGTTCTTTTTACTATTTCATTAATTGATAGTGATTTATTATTACGTAAATTTTTGATATGATTAACTTCGGGCATTGCTAGCATCCTTTCACTTACCTCCACCATTAATTTGTTTAGTCGCTATTAACGGTAGAGTATTTTGTTAGGGCTGGCAAGCCTTTTTTTATTTGTGCAACCTTCTAACATTTTGGTTGCAATACTCTGTACTTTTATTATGCATTAAACATGAAATAACAAAACCAAGTAAATTAATATAATATTATCTAAAGCAAGTTTTAATTAAAGTGTACACGATTTTAAATTTATTAACAGATTATTGCAATAAATATTGTACCATGCTACACTCATAATAATTATACAGGTGACATAAGTGAGATAACTTATGTTGGTGTCCTTACGGTTAAAAACAGTAATGTTGCGCAGTGCCTCCAATCATATTGTATTGGGGGCACTTTCTTTATTTTTAAAGGAGAGTGGATAAATTGCTATTAAAAAAAGAATACGCAAGCTTGTTTGAAGATGTACATACTCATGTAAAAGAAAGTGCTGAAAAGATGGGTTCCAGTGGTGGTGCTCTATTTATTATCCATAACGACAAAATCGTAACAGAGTCTTATTTTGGTAAACAATCGAATACGAAACATGCTTGGGATGTTCAAGCAGATACCCAATTCCACATTGCATCTGTAAGAAAGACTTATATTGGATTTGCAGCTGCTTATGCGATATATCATGGCTATTTTTCCATGGATGATCCAATTCGCCGTTTCGTTAAAGACGCGCATTTATCCGCATATGAAGGTGTTACTATTCGCCACTTATTAACTCATACACATGGCCTTAAAATAGCGGATGGTAAATTAGTAAGTGAATATAAACCTGGTTCATCATGGGCATACAGAGGTCCAAGTATCGAATTGCTGGCAACGATTATCAAAAATACAACGGGGCAATCTATTGCTGATATTGTAAAAGAACAGGTTCTTAATCCAGCCGGCTTTCAATCGACAGAATGGATTAAGATGAGCCAGCCTCATTCCAAAATTACAGATACTATTCGAGATGCTGATAACATCTTCTGGACCGAAACGGATGTAGCAGATGGTTCCGGAATGAATATGTATGTGTCTGCAAAAGAGCTGGCCTTATGGGGATACCTTCATTTAAAAGAAGGGAAGTGGAGTGAAAGACAGATTATTCCTAAAGAAATCATTGAGATGGCAACATCCATTCAGACTCCGAATCCAAATCTTCCTATTCATAAGAATGGATTTTTATGGTTTGTAAAAGACACAAATAACACCTTTAACCAAATAGGCGATAAAGTTCCAAAGGGTTCTTATCAATTACTTGGTTATACAAATGTAACGCTGCTCGTCATTCCAGAGGAAAATGTAGTAGCCGTAAGAATGTTCAATCGTTATGGTTCGCCGGAAGGATACGATTATCTCAGCGATGTCCGGTCTTTTGGAGACACTGTTTATAAATGCTCCATAAAGGCAAGTGCAATGTAATTGATTGAGTTTTTCAGCAAATAAACTATGATTTTAATACAATAATAGAATAAATACCAATATTTAGTTATAATTGGGATTAATATATAAATAAAAGGTGTGTCGGGATATAATGGTTACTATTTTTATGAAAGGACAAAACAAGACAAACCAAATAATTGATTGGCGGCTTTGGTACAAAGAAATGGATAAAAAAGTAATGCTGTCAGTAAAGTTTCCATCAGGAAAAGAATTTACTCTACCTATAGAAGAATGCAGCATTACTCCACAGGAAAAATTGACTGGGACGCTTTTATGTAGAGAGCAGAATATATATCAAAATATAGAAAGTGCTGTTGAATATGGAGATAAGTATGTGATAATAAAATATCCAGCTTCGGAAAAGTCATACATAATGAAATCAGCAGACATCGAAATCAATTCTGAAAGTAATTTTAAAAATGAAGACGTGTTCTCTTACTTCCTAAATGTTACAAAAGAACGAGTAAAAAACGCTGATCAGAAAAATAAACCTATAGCTCAAAATATCCTTCGTCAACTAGAAAAGGTTACTCCTCATTCAGAAACAGCGCTACATGCATACTGCTATGGGCAAAATACAACAAGAACTGCGTTAGAGCATCTTATATTCCCGTTTGGATTGAATGAAAGTCAATTTCAAGCTGTCAAAAATGCCTTTTCATCTCAAATAAGTATTATAGAAGGACCTCCAGGAACAGGGAAGACACAAACTATCCTTAATATTATATCTAATATTTTAGTAAATCAAAAAACGGTCGCAGTTGTTTCAAACAATAATACTGCTGTTGAGAACGTCTATGAAAAAATGGCGAAAGATGATTTGGAGTATTTGGTTGCTAAGCTTGGAAACGCTGATAATAAAGATGCTTTTTTTGCTAATATAGGAAAACCGCCTTCCGCTAAAACAGCAAATGAAACCATTCAAATAGAAGCAATAGATAATATGCTCGAAAAAATAAAGCGGCATTTGAAAACAAAAAACACAGCTTCTCAACTGATAGCGGAAATTAACGAACTAAGTATCGAAAAACAGTATTTGGAGGAATGGTTAAAAAAGAATACATCTGTCGAGTTAAAGGATTTGGGAAAATATAAGTTGAGACCTCAAAAAATAACTGATTTAATGGCTTACATTAACACCCTATTGAAAGAACGGGTTTCATTTAAAAATAAATGCCGTTTGCTCTTAGAATTCAAAATAATTAGAACCCGATTCTTAAGTAATTACTCTGAGCGTATAAATTTTATTTATTCACTGCAATTTGCTTATTACGACAAGATGCTACAGCAAAAAGAACAACAATTAAATGAATGTGAAGAGGAGTTAAAGGAAAGTGGCTTCCAAAACTTACTTGAAGAGCTAACCGTTAATTCCATGAAATACTTAAAAAATCAGTTGGCAGAAACAATCCTATCATCGACAGAGCCTTTTACAACTAAAAGCTATAAAAATAGAAAAGAGTTTAGTAAGTTCATAAAGCGGTTTCCGGTAATAGGAAGCAGCACGCACTCTATCGTTAATTCAATCGCTGATGGAGCGGTATTAGACTATATTATCATTGATGAAGCTTCGCAACAGGATATTGTACCAGGGATTTTGAGCTTAGGCTGTGCAAAGAATGTAATTGTTGTTGGTGATCGCAAGCAATTACCTCATATACCTGAAAAAGCAGAGGTTAGTTGCCCGGCTGAATATTATGACTGTGGCAAATATAGCTTATTGGATTCTTTTGTTGAGCTTTTCAAAGAAGAAGTTCCTTCGACAATGTTAAAAGAGCATTATAGATGCCATCCGAGAATTATTCAGTTTTGTAATCAACAATTTTACGATAACCAGCTTATTCCAATGACACATGATAACGGAGAGTCTTCCATTGAATTAATTATTACATCAAAAGGAACCCATACAAGAAATCTTACCAATCTAAGGGAACTTGAATCGATATTGGAAATTGGATGGAGTGATAAAGATAATGTCGGTTTTATTGCTCCTTATAGAAAACAAGTGAATTTATCCGAAAAATATTTTCCGCAAGAAATTACGAAAGATACAACACATAAATTTCAGGGGAGAGAGTGTAAGGAAATTATATTCTCTACAGTTCTCGATAAAAAGAAGGATAGTCAAAAGCATATGAGCTTTGTAGACAATCCTTCTTTAATCAATGTTGCTGTTTCAAGAGCAATTAATAAATTCACATTAGTAACTGGAAATGAAGTTTTTACAAAGAATAATCAAAGTATTGCGGCTCTAACAAGATATATCAAATATTATGCAAAATCAGAGCATATTTATGATAGCCCGGTAGTGTCGGCATTTGATCTACTTTATGATGAATACGACAAGTCATTGGATGAATTAAATGCCCGATTAGATTATTCAGATCCTCAGAAAAAGTCAGAAAAAATTGTTCGTCTACTATTAAAAGATATTCTGAATCAAGATAACTTTAAATTATTAAAGTTTCATATGCAAGTAGATTTAATCCAACTTGTTTCTATAGTGAATAATTCCTTTACACCACGCGAAAAGGAATTTATGCAGCAAAAATCCAACTGCGATTTTGTAATCTATTACAAAGTGGGTAAGGCTCCTTTAGGCGTTATTGAAGTTGATGGAGGCAGTCATGATGAACCTGTTCAAATAGAAAGAGATACTCAAAAAAATGCTATTCTAAACAGGGTAAATATCCCGATCCTTAGGTTAAAGACAGTTGAAGGTCACATTGAAGAGAAGATGAAAGATTTTTTAAGCCGTTGTATGAAAGGGGAACTAAAGGAGACGGATTAAAATATTGTTCATATCTAACGAACCAAACACCCCAACAAAGAATACAATAATCAGAACCAATATGAGCGGGGATGGCTTACATATGAACAACCATTGGAAAGAAATACTTGGTAATTCTCTCTCAACAATTGGCACCATACAAGCAGCTATTGGCAGTACGCCGCAATTTCATTTCAATCAAAATCAAAGCTATCAATGGAGATTGATAGGAAATGTACTGCAGGCGTTGGGAAGTGC
Source organism: Oceanobacillus sojae (assembly GCF_900162665.1). Classification (GTDB taxonomy): domain Bacteria; phylum Bacillota; class Bacilli; order Bacillales; family Amphibacillaceae; genus Oceanobacillus; species Oceanobacillus sojae_A. Next base: position 1,106,069 of record NZ_LT727813.1, on the reverse strand, counting down.
CTTATCAGCTGACGGGCAGGGCGGGCCTTCGCTTGAAAGACTTGGAGATAATATACAGGCTGTCGGTAATTCAGCGGTTATTACTGGACTGCTGCTTTATGGCACATCTGATACAGAGGCAGAACAAAAATTAATCATTTCAGGAAATTGGATACAGGCTTTAGGAAGTTTTACCGGACTTGCGGATGAATTTTTTGATAGTACAGAGGAGGGCAGGGCGGAGAATATCATTGGAAATCTGTTACAAGGTATTGGAAATGCTCTGCAGGCCTTCAGCGGTGTTCAAGTGCTGTATGGAAACAGCATAAATCAAGGACAGCTTGGAGTTGCGGGAAGCTGGATACAAACTGCCGGCTCGGTAATAGCTCTGATTGGTGAATTTTTAGAGGAATCGGAAGAAATACGTTCAGGTATAGATGAATAAAATAATGAGGTGTGTGAAATACAAGGCACCTTGTTGTACCGCCGCGGCGGTCTTTACAAGTTCATCCCCCACAACTGAATTACTGAAGGATTTTAATAGTAAATAAAAAACGACATTCAAACAATGTTATATCAGATAAATTCTTTGCGAGTTCAGCTCCTGCAATTCCAGGCTGAACTTTTACTAATCCGGCTCCTATCAGTCTGGAAAAGATAATCTTTTAGTTAATTCAAAAGGTAAAAGCTACATCAGCTATGCAGACTATGCTATTGCGGTATTAGATGAAATTGAAAATCCAAAGCATATAAATGAGCGCTTTACAGTTGTCGGCGAAGCGGAATAAGCATTTGTGATTTTAAATCCCTTGCATAAGAAGGTAACGAATTCCCTCTATCAGATAAAAATATCCTCAAAGGCTTTAGCCCGTGAGGATATTTTTATAACAGCAGTTACTTACGATTTATCCGGTTCAACTCTTAAGATCCGGTTAATATGAATAATTAAATAAAGCTTCTCCTGTCGACTTAAATCAATATTATATTTTTGCTTCACAAAATGCGTAATGCTCTCAATGATCTTATTTTCCAGCTCCATTGATTGACTCAATTGATCAAATAGTACGTCTGTATCGGTATCTCTAAAAATTTGATTTTTTATGATTCTCTCCGCAAAAAACTTTAAATGCGTAATAAATCTTGTGTAAGAAAGACTAGCTTTGTCGAAATTGGCATTGGCTTTTCTTTGAACGATTGCTTCAAGATGATCGATCAGTCTGGCAATTTGCGCTTCCTCGTTATAGGATTCTGAATTTAAACGCGCATTGACAAAATGCATTCCAATGGCAGAGGCCTCGCTTTCCGGCAGCTCAATACCCATGGTTTGATTGATTAGGCTTACTGCGAATTTACCAATTGCATATTCCTTTGGATAGTATTTCACAACCTCAACATAGTTAAATTTCTCTCCAAGGTTTCCTTCATGAAATCGGCGGACAACAAATGAAATATGATCAGACAGGGATAGATATAAATAATCCATCACTTCCATGTCGTATTCTTTTGTCGCAAATTCAATGATTTCCTTCACAAGATTAAAATACGTATCATCCAGCTCACTTGCCAGCTGGATAAAGTTCTTCAAAATTGTTTTGTCTTTTAGGATAAATGTTTTCTGTATTTCAGAATCTTGAATGTTGCAGCCAATTGATTTCTTATATCCGATTCCCTTGCCCATTAAAATGTATTCATTTCCTGAATCATTGATTGCCAATACTAAGGAATTGTTCATCACTTTTACGATCTGCATGGCCACGTTCCTATTCCTTTGCTGATTAATTTAATCCATTATTTTTAATAACATCCTGATACCAGTAAAAACTGTCTTTCTTAATTCGTCGCAATTCTTTGAGGTCAAAATCTTCTCTGTCTATATAAACCAGACCATAGCGTTTCATGAAGCCTTGGCGGGAGCTTAGCAGGTCCATGACAGACCATGGGCAATACCCAAACAGCTCTACACCATCTGAAATAGCATCATTACAAGCAGCAATATGATCCTCCAAGTATTCGATACGGTAGTCATCATGTATTTTACCATCTTCTGTTAGCTGATCGCCAGTTCCTAAGCCATTTTCTGTGATAATCATCGGTAAGCGATACTTTTCATAATAATCATTTAGTAAAAGTCTTAAGCCTGTTGGATCTACTTGAATCCCGTAATCTGTTACTTCCAGATTTGGGTTCTTCTCAATTTTAAAGTATCCATATAAATCAAAATCAATATCATTTTTCTTTGTTCCAAATGGATGAGCTTCATCCGCAGGAAGATAGCTGGCTACCAAAGTACGGTAGTAGTTTACGGCAATATAATCCGGCTTCGATGCCTTTAAAATTTCTTCATCCTCTGGCTTTGTTTCCGGATAAATATCACATTTATTCAGATATTCTTTATAGTATCCCGGATACTCTCCGAAACAATACATTTCCAAGGCATAGTTTGTTTTGAAATTATCATTCATTCTGGCTGCCCATACATCTTCCGGGCGGTTCGAGCTTGGATACGTCATCGTTGAAGATACGGCTGGTCCGATTTGTACACCTGGCAGCATTTCACGGCAAGCGTTAGTAGCGAGCGCATGTGCTAGAAACATATGATAATCCATTTGTGCTCTTACTTTTTCAGCCTGTTCACTTGGCACATCATACATATTCATGCGGATATTAACACGAATCATAAGATTTTGTTCATTATGCACCTGCCAATGCTTTACACGATCGCCGAAAGCTTCGAAACAGGTTCTGGCAAACCTTTCAAAAGCGAAAGCACAATCACGGCTTTCCCAGCCATTGTACTTTTCAACAAGGGCAAATGGGAGGTCAAAGTGATACAGCGTTACAAATGGAATAATATCATTCTCTATTAAGAAATCAATCACGTTATTATAGAAATCTATTCCTTTTTGATTCACTTCTCCGTCTCCATCTGGAATAATTCTCGCCCAGGAAATAGAGAAGCGGTAAGCCTTTAACCCAAGTTCCTTCATTAAAAGAATATCTTCTTTATAGTTATGGTAGAAATCACTGGCAACGCGGGTATCTGCTTGTACATCTGATTTTTGGAAAGCATTGTAGTCAGCTACCGTTTTGCCCTTGCCATCCTCGTCCCATGCTCCTTCAACCTGAAAGGCGGAGGAGGAAGCTCCCCACCAGAAATCTTTGCTGAAATAGTTTGTCATTATCATCACTCCTATATATTTTTAAATAATTATTTATTAAGCAGCTCTATCCTAATTACTTTCTACAATGGAGACACCTTGGAACTGTGAAGAATTGGTGACAACCATTGGGGTGGTGAGATCATAGCCTTTTGTTTCTATTTCTTCTATATTAAATGAGACAATTTTAGTTCCTTTACTTATCTCATCACCAGCGTTTACATGTGCTTCAAATCCGTCACCATTTAATTCCACGGTGTTAAAGCCGATATGAATTAATAATTCAGCGCCATTTTCCAGCTGCAGCCCGATCGCGTGTAAGGTCGGATAGAGAACGGATACCTTACAGTTGGCTGGGGCTACTACCTCACCTGCAGTCGGGTAAACCGCTGCTCCTTCTCCTAATGCGCCTGATGCGAAAACTTCATCCTTTACATCGGACAATGGGATCAGCTTTCCCTGGACGGGTGAAGGAATGGTTACTTCTGCGTCTGTTACGGTATTTGGAGTATCCTCTTTGGCCTCATCAAACCCTTCATCCGTAGCATCCTCTTCTTCAGGAATATCCTTAAAACCAAATAACATCGTCATAGCCGCAGCCCCAAAGAAAGCAATGGCAATACCAATAATATAACATAGGAACGCTTTTGTACCTGCTTCAATATAGACGGGAATGGTTAAAAATCCCTGGTTGGCAAAGGCTGTACCATAGGATCCGCCCCAGCCCATCAGACCGCCGCCTATCGCCCCGCTGATCACCGCATAAATCATCGGTTTTTTCAGACGGAGGTTAACCCCGTAAATGGCCGGCTCGGTAATTCCGAAAAGGGCTGTTACGGTTGCAGTTGCGGATAATGTTTTTAATTTCTTATTTCTCGTTTTTAAAAATACTCCAGCAGCAGCTCCTGCCTGGGAAAAGTTAGCAGCTCCTGCAAATGCCAATAGATTCTGCTGGCCAGTTTGTGCTACATCGTTAATTCCAATTGGCAGGATTGCTTTGTGAGCACCGAAGATAACAAGCACACACCAGATTCCGCCAATAAAAGCACCTAATAATGTTGGGCTGATATCCATAATGATATAATACAGCCAGTTGATGAAGTTACCTAAGTGAATTCCGATAGGTCCGAAAACGATTAAGGTTGCCGGCACCATTACTAATAGCGTAAAGGTCGGCACCATAATAATTTTTAAAACCTCAGGCGTAATGCGTTCGAAAAAGCGTTGCACATATGCCATGATAAATACTGCAATAATGATTGGGATAACTGTTGATGTGTAATTTGCTAATGTTACAGGAAGACCTAAAAAGGTTATGGCTGCATCTCCAGTCATTATTTCAACCAGATCAGGGTAGCATAAAGTTGCTGCCAGCACCATTGCAATTAATTCATTTGCTTTAAATACTTTCGCCGCTACATAACCAATCATAATCGGGAAGAAGTAAAATAAAGCATTGGAAGTCGCATCCAATATCCTATACGTATTATATTCTTTAATATCCACATTCCAGTAATAAGCAGCAATCATAACTGCAAGCGCCAGAATTCCTTTCAGCATTCCAGATGCAGCAATCGCCGGGATAATCGGAATAAATATCGATGTAAATGTATTTAAAATCCGGCTTCCGATAGACCCTTTATTCTCTTCTTTTTTATCTTCTGTTTTGCTCAAATCGCCTAAAAGAAGCTGAATTTGATCATGTACCTCTGCCACCTTATTTCCAATAACGACCTGATACTGCCCGCTGTTCTCTACGACCGAGATAACCTCGTCCATCTTTTCTAAATTCGCCTTGTCTGCTTTTTTTGTGTCGTATAAAGTAAAACGCAAACGTGTATAGCAGTGGGTTAATCCGGAAACATTTTCCTTTCCACCCACGTTATTTAAAATGTCCTGCGCCACCTGTTGATAGTTCATGTCTTTTTCTCCCTCGCTATAAATTAATCCACTGGCCAACGGATAAAATATGAAGAATACACATTGACACAAAAAAAGATCAAACGTACACAGTTAACCCAAGGAAAAAAGCACAGCTTTCCCATGGTTAGTAAAGTGTACATTTGATCTTGCCTGCATTATCAGTAACACGTCAAATGTATTCCGGTATTAAGCTTTGCACATATACTAACACGCTTTCATTTTGGATGCAAGTGATTTTTAAATCTTTTTTTCTGGAAAAAAATAAGAAATAAATGACACTTGTGCAAATTTTAATCTTAGGATATGATACTGCATTAGAACTTTGAAATGGAGATTACTGTGAAAAATCTTTATTTTAAAATGGTTAAAAAAAGCGGGAAAACTTACCGTTGAGACAGTGAAAATTAGGAGATAAAAGCTCGATAATACGGAGCCGGCCTAAGGTTTATTTGAGCATATTTTAATGCAAGAAGGAGTAATGAAAAGATGGATAACACACAAAAAAAGCAGACATCATTGATTTTATGGATTGTTGTATGCTTCTGGTTCGCTCAATATGTTTACATACCCTACCAGACTACCTACTTACTTCTGGAAAGTATTTCTATTAATCTAGTAGGAATTATTATTGGTGCATACGGCATTTCACAGCTTATGCTCCGGCTGCCGGCAGGTATTTTGGCTGATCTTAGCAGCAATCATAAGCTGTTTATCCTGTTTGGTTCTCTATTTGCGGGCGGTGCCTCTTTAAGCAGGATTTTGCTGCCAGATGATATTGGCTTTTTTCTTGGTAATATCTTGTCCGGAACTGCAAGCGCCACCTGGATTTCTTTTATGATTCTTTATATGAGCTTTTTCTCTCAAAACGATCAAGTACGGGCAACCAGCAGGATTATTATGGCTAATAATGCCGGTATGCTGCTTGGTTTTGTAACCAGTACGCTCCTCTACGATAAAGTCGGCATGATGATGATTTGTGCTTTCAGCTTAGCCGCAGGACTCATAGGCTTTGTACTCGCTTTCTTTCTTCATTCAACCAAACCATCTAACTATACGAATAAGGTTTCCTTCAAGGAATTAATAAAGGTGACAGCAAATAAAAATTTAGTTCTTTTTTCCTGCTTAGCATTGGTACAGCAGGGTGTGCAAATGTCCACCACGATGTCCTTTACAAACCAGATTGTTCAGGAGCTCGGCGGTTCTAATCTGGTCATCGGTGTATCGTCTATTATTTATATGCTGTCAGCTGTCATTTTCGCCAGGTTGGCTTCGACAAAATTCCTGGAAATAATGTCTATGAAGCGATGGATTTGTTTCAGCTTTCTCTTCCTCGGCATTTATTGCGTACTCGTTCCCCAGTCAAATTCTATCTTACTTGTTTGCCTTTTACAGCTGATACCCGGTATAGGTACAGGGGTTTTGTTCTCACTCCTGACCTCCAGTGCCATGCAAACAATTCCTGAACAAAAGCGTTCTACCGCAATGGGCTTCTTTCAAGCAGTCTATGCGTTGGGAATGACTATTTTTCCAATAATTAGCGGGGGTATTTATGAGCATTTATCTATGAAATATGCCTTTATTTTTTTAGCGGGAACGTGTTTTTTGGCAGGTACGGTTTCTTTTATTCACTTTAGAAGACAAGAAAAAAGGGAGAGGGAAGTAAATAAAAAAAAGGAAGTGTATCATCAAATTTAATTGGCCTTATATTAGTTGGTAAAACAAAACCATTACTTATCATTTGTACAGTTGTTTTTTTATTCTATTGGGTATTTATTTAAATTACTTTCTTATTAAAAAAATTATTGAAGAGAAGAGTCTGGATATTCGTTGAAGTTTCAACACGTGGAAGCAAAAATCGATAAAACAGCTATTGCTTTCCTTTGCCGTTTTGTAATATGGATCCGAACCAGCCGGGGAAAAGGGGAATTGAACAAATTTGTCGAACAAATGTGTAAGGTGTTTGATTGGTTAAGTGTCTATTTGATTATTTTAGACCTTTTTCGAGGTTATTGCAAAAGGACTAGAAGGAGAGAGGTATAAAAATATATGAGCCAGCCTTGGACGGTTTTTACCGTCCAAGGCTGGCTCATACTTTTTTGTGAATGAATCATCAATTTACAAAATCAAAATAGGTAACGCATAGCATACAAAAAAAAATTTACCTATTCCATAGCTGACTGATTCTCTGTTTCGTTTTCTAAAACATTCGCAATATAATCCTTGCCCCATTCATACATCGCATCTAAAATCGGCAAAAGCTTTTCACCATGCTCTGTAAGAGAATACTCCACTTTGGGCGGAACAACTGGATATACTTCACGATGTACAATCAAATGATCTTCCAGCTCGCGCAATTGATTAACGAGCATTCTTTGGGTAATACCGGGCATAAGGGCCTTCAGCTCACCAAAACGTTTTGTTCCTTCCTTGCCCAGATGCCACAAGATCAACATTTTCCACTTCCCGCCAATGACTGCAAGTGTTAATTCCTTTTCACAATTAAACGTTCTCTCTCCTAAATTCGGCATTCCATTCACCTCTGCTTTATTTCATCTCATAGTATACTTTTTAGCACTATATGCGGTAAAAGTGCGTACTTCTCATTTCTGGATATACTCAGTATACTTGATGACATGCTGATACGTAAATAGGGTTTCAAGTGACAATAGCAAGCTTTCCTTACAATAATCGTTCAGCACAATAAAATCAAAAAAGTATGAAAGGGAGCGAATATAATGAAATTACAATTAGCGTTAGATCTTGTCGATATTCAAGGGGCAATTGAATTAGTAAAAGAGGTAGAAGAGTATGTGGATGTAGTGGAGATTGGGACACCTGTGGTAATTAATGAAGGTCTAAAAGCAGTGAAAGAAGTAAAAGCAGCATTTCCTGATTTAACTGTATTAGCAGACCTGAAAATTATGGATGCGGCTGGGTATGAAGTGAGCCAAGCAGCTGCAGCAGGTGCTGACATCATCACAATTCTTGGTGCAGCAGAAGATGAGTCCATTAAAGGGGCTGTAGAAGAGGCGAAAAAGCAAGGCAAACAAATCCTTGTAGATATGATTGCTGTAAAAGATATTGAAACACGTGCAAAAGAGCTGGATGAACTCGGTGCTGATTATATCTGTGTCCATACAGGATATGATCTGCAAGCTGTAGGGCAAAATTCCTTTGAGGATTTACACACAATTAAAGGTGTTGTAAAAAATGCAAAAACGGCTATTGCAGGCGGAATTAAATTAGAAACACTTGCTGAAGTAGTTAAACATCAGCCTGATTTAGTTATCGTAGGCGGAGGAATCACAGGTAAAGAAGATAAAAAAGCTGCTGCAAGCGAAATAAAAGAATTAATTTTACAAGGGTAATGTAAAGATGAAAACAACCCAATATTTAACCAAAATTGTTCAAGAATTAAGCCAAACAGCTGCGCTAATATCTGATTCAGAAACAGAGAAATTAGTGAATCAGATATTAGAATCCAAGAAGGTTTTTGTGGCTGGCGCAGGAAGATCCGGATTCATGGCGAAATCCTTTGTTATGCGAATGATGCATATGGGTATAGACGCGTATGCAGTTGGTGAGACCGTAACAGCTAATTTAGAGAAAAATGATTTATTAATTATCGGATCAGGATCAGGAGAAACGAAAACGTTAGGCGCCATTGCTGAAAAAGCGAAAAGCTTAGGAGGAGTAGTTGCAGCTGTGACAGTTTCTCCTCAATCAACCATTGGCAAGCTAGCCGATATTACGATTGAATTACCGGGAGTAACGAAGGATCAGTCTGAAGGCGATTATAAGACGATTCAGCCAATGGGCTCTCTTTTTGAGCAAACAACACTACTATTTTATGATGCCTTAATTTTACGCTGTATGGAGAAAAAAGGATTAGATTCCCATAAGATGTATGGTAAACATGCTAATCTTGAATAGAGCACAAGCAAATAAATCAGGGTGAACAGATCAAAGCGACATTTGTGCGGCATATCTTATTATAAGTAATGAAATCTAACTATAATTAGTCGTAAAGTATTAGGATAAAACGGTAAAACAAAACCATCACTACTTCCTTCATTGGTATGGGACAAGTAGTGATGGTCTTTTTTTATTTAATCATAAATTTTTTCATCAAAACACACCCTGAACCAAAAACATATAAAACACTGTCCCGCCTGCAATAGACAAGAGCATGCTCCGCCTCCAGTAATGTAAGACAATAATCAACCCTATTGCAAGAAGCTCTGGCAGGAAGCCTTCTAATGATGTGAGGGTTACATCCTTTAACGAATAAACAACCAATAATCCAAATACAGCCGGTGGTAAGACATATCCCAGATATTTAATGTATTTAGGCGTGGGTTTATCTGCTTTAAATATCATAAATGGCAGGAACCTCGTTAATAAGGTACCTATAACTACTGAAGCAATAATGATGATTTGCTGCGTTATTGTCATCATTAGGAAATCACCTCATGCTTTGTGATGAATTTTTTAATCAAGGTCAGAAAAATTAATATAATAAGCATGGCAGGGATAATAAAATGTTCTGTACCAAATAGGATTAAACATAAGATGGAAGCGGCTATCCCTATTACAGAGCTTATATGATTGCGTTCTTTCAGCCATTGGTCTAAAAAGATAACGACAAACAGTGCCGTCATAACAAATTCCAGACCTTCCGTATTAAACGTAATCATGGAGCCGAATAAGCTTCCGATTGTAGTCCCGCCAACCCAATAAATTTGATTTAACAAGGTAACATAGAACATAAACCAGCCATTATTTATATCAGAGGGGATGCGCGAGGTATTATTAATAACAAATGATTCATCGCACATTCCATAGATAAGATAAACCTTTTTCTTCCCGGTCCCTTTGAATTTATCTAACATAGAGATACCATAGAAAAGATGTCTGGCATTTATCATTAAGGTTAATAGAAAGGCGCTTAGCGGGTTAAAGGCACCTAATAATAAACTTCCAGCTACAAATTCCATCGAGCCGGCAAAAATGAGTACGCTCATTAAGATGGCGTAGATTGGCTGAAATCCTAAGGAATGCATGTAAACGCCGTAAGCAATGCCTAAAAAAGCAAAACCGGCCAGTATTGGCAGCGTTTTTGGGAAGGCATACTTCAATGTTGATAGATGATCGTGTAAAGACATTCTTCATTCACTCGCTTTCAAACAAAAAATCATTCATTTTGCGTAATAGATTAGTACAAGGAGATGAAGCACCTCGTCTCCAATATTCCTGTAAATATGGGGTTGATTCCCATTAAATATAATTGCGTCATCTTTCGCAACAGCTTCGACATTGCCGTCAATATCCATCTCTAATTGACCTTCTTTTACAAATACATGCTCTTCTACACCGGGGTTGTGCGGTAATGACTTTTGTTCGTTCCCGGGATCCAGTTCGACAGAAAAAACCTCGAATTGTTTTTCCGGAGAAAAGGGTACTACAATATGTACTCGATAATGGTTTTCTTCTTCTGTAACCAAATGCCTGTCTTGCTTTTTTATCACTCTGATTGCGCCTGTCTGCTGACTGATCAGGGATGAAAAGGATACCTTAAGACCATTGGCGATTTTCCAAAGTGTTGTTACTGTTGGGACAGAATCTCCTCTTTCGATTTGTGCAAGCATGGCTTTACTTACTTCTGTAATTTTCGCAGTTTTATCTAAACTCAAGCTCCGCTCTTTGCGGATGGTTTGCAGGTTTTTACCAATGTGATCTGTAAATTCCTTCATTAACTTTTCCTCCATAAATAGTTGTATTCTCTATCTGGGAAACGTATTTCATATTACTATAACATATTTTTGGATGTTATAACATACATAGATTAGAAAAGATGCAATAAAGACACCTTCATTTTTTAAAAACTATGAGTAATTAAAAAGCCACCTCAATCATGAGATGGCTAATTTGTATATTGAATGGATGTATTCTATAGGGCTACTGTGATTGAATGATTTGGTCGTTAACAAATGCTTTTATGAAAAATAATTCATTATCATTAGGGTCTCTTTTATTATCTTCCTTAAAGCACTTTATAGCATGCTCGAGTGAGGCAGAGTTTACAGCCTGATTTGCTGCTGTCAGCTCTTCCCAATATAGATTCATTTCATCTAAATCACAGATTGATTCATGACCAAGCAGGAACATTTCGGCATTATATTTCGAAATGTCTTCAATCATAGGCAATAATAATGCCTGTTTGTAATGAAATAAAGAATTTGTCGTCTTGCCATATGCAGAATCACCTAGAAAAATAACTTTTTCATCAGGAACATAAATGACTGTAGAGTCGTCTGTATGCGTACTTTTAATCGTTTCTAGTAAACAAACTTTATTCCCTAAATCAATCGTTAATGTATTTTCAAAGATGATATCGGAGGAGTTCAACTTAAAACTATCCCTGTTTGGCATATCAGTTTGCATAATCTCCATAAATAAATCACCCAACCGGTTCGTACCCACGTTTTTTTGAAGCGAATGATTATCAAAGGAGTAACTTTCCCATTCTTTTATTATTTCATTTGTTCGGCTATTAACGATAACAGCTGCATCAAATTCATTCATTCCCAGAAAGTGATCCCAATGCCCGTGGGTAATAACGACATACTTAACTGGTGGTACATCCAGCTTCTCGATTTCTATTAAAAAGTCTTTGGCATGTTGAACAGAATTACCAGCGTCTATGATTAAACTGTATTGTTCACCACACACCAATCCCAAGGTTGGCCGCTCTTTATTATCTTGATTCGATAAATAATAAATTGTATCACTTAATTTATTTAACATGTCAGGTCTCCTCTATTCTAAATGTGAATTCTATGAAAGAGAAAATCTACATGTTTATTCTATATTTAATAAAATAATTTTAGATTTTCTCATTTTATTTGTTTACCATTGGACGTGTGCCTCCTTCTTTTATTAAGGTAAATTATAACATGATTTAAAAATTTTGTTATGAAAATTCTAAATTTTTCTCAAGTATTAAATGTATGTTTCTTAAAAACGCTATACAAAAAGCTCCCCGTTTACAATCGAAACGGAGAGCTTTTTGTATAATGTTTCTACGTGCAAATTATCCCTTATAGGCCTGGCGATAAACCTCGGCCAATTCTGTTACAAGCGGTAATTTAGGATTCGCTGTCGTACATTGATCCTCAAAAGCACGATCGGCAAGAGCATCTACCTGTGCCTCAAACTCTTTAGCATCTACACCATTTTCTGCAATACTCATCGGGATATGCAATTCTTCAGCTAGCTGGTAGATTGCCTGCACTAAGCTTTCTACTCCCTGGTCAGTTGTGGCTGCTGGTAAACCTAGTACTCTTGCAATCTCTGCATAGCGTTTGTCGGCGACAAAATGCTCATATTTAGGAAATAAGACGAATTTTGTCGGTTTCTTGGCATTATATCGAATAACATGCGGTAAAAGAATAGCATTGGCACGACCATGCGCAATATGGAATGCTGCTCCCAATTTATGTGCCAGGCTATGGTTGATACCTAAGAATGCATTGGCAAATGCCATGCCGGCAATGGTAGAAGCATTATGCATTTTTTCTCTTGCCAAGGCATTACTGCCATCACGATACGCTTGAGGCAGATATTCAAATACAAGCTGAATTGCTTTAATAGCAAGCCCGTCAGTATAATCGTTTGCCATGTTGGAAACATAAGACTCGATTGCATGGGTCAATACATCCATCCCGGTATCTGCTGTAACGGTTTTTGGCACTGTCATAACAAACTGCGGGTCAATAATCGCTACATCCGGTGTTAACTCATAATCAGCCAAAGGATACTTTGTATTGGTTTCTTTATCAGTAATAACAGAGAATGAAGTTACTTCAGATCCTGTTCCGGAAGTAGTCGGAATCGCAACAAATTGTGCCTGCTGACCCAGCTTTGGATATTTATAGACGCGTTTACGAATATCCATAAATTTTTGCTTTAGGCCATTAAATGCTGTATCCGGATGTTCATGAAACAGCCACATGCCTTTAGCAGCATCCATCGCTGAGCCGCCGCCGAGTGCAATAATAACATCCGGCTGGAAGGCATCTATTGCTGCTGCCCCGCGCATCACGGTGTCCTTTGAAGGGTCTGCCTCTACATCAGAGAAGATTTCACAATGTACATAATCCGGGCGTCTGCGTAAATAATAGAGTACCTTGTCTACATAACCTAATTCAACCATCATCGGATCGGTTACAATAAAGGCTTTTGATACATTCGGCATTTTCGCCAGGTATTGAACAGCATTTTTTTCAAAATATATTTTAGGCGGTACCTTGAACCACTGCATATTCACATTCCTTCTCGCCATTTTTTTAACGTTTATTAAATTCATTGCTCCTACATTTGTGGAGACGGAGTTGCCGCCATATGATCCGCATCCAAGCGTCAATGATGGCAGGTAAGCATTATAGATATCTCCAATTGCTCCATGTGAGGATGGCGCGTTCAAGATTATTCGTCCTGCTTTCATTCTTTTACCGAATATATCCTGTATGGCTTGATTATCTGAATGAAGCACGGCAGAATGTCCCAAACCGCCAAATTCCAGCATTTCCTCAGCACGCTTGAGACCTTCCTCGGTACTGTTTACTTTGTAAGCAGCAAGGACAGGGCTTAGCTTCTCTCGGGAAAGAGGGTGGTCAGCTCCCACACCAGTCAGTTCGGCGACAAGTATTTTTGTATCCTGAGGAACCTGAACACCAGCCATCTCGGCAATTTTTGCAGCTCCCATACCAACAATGGCAGGATTCACGGCACAGGTATTCTCATTGATGACCAGCTTTTCTACTTTTGCCTTTTCCTCCGGCTTTAAGAAATACACACTATTATCTATCATTTCCTGTTTCACTTGATCATAGATTTCTTTATCAACGATAATGGCCTGCTCAGAGGCACAAATCATGCCATTATCAAATGATTTAGATAGAATCACATCATTTACCGCCCGCTTCACGTTCACTGATTTTTCGATATAGCAGGGAACGTTCCCGGCTCCTACTCCTAACGCCGGTTTTCCGGAGCTGTATGCTGACTTCACCATACCTGAGCCGCCTGTTGCCAGAATCGTTGCTACACCATTATGCTTCATAAGTGTCTGTGTTGCTTCAATAGACGGTTTCTCAATCCACTGAATGCAATTTCTTGGTGCGCCGGCTTTTACAGCAGCTTCATGCACAATTCTTGCAGCCTCAGAACTGCATTTTTGTGCAGACGGGTGAAAGGCAAAGATAATCGGGTTGCCTGTTTTGATAGATATAATGGATTTAAATAACGTGGTAGAGGTCGGGTTCGTTACAGGTGTTACACCGGCAATTACACCGATCGGCTCCGCTATTTCCACCACGCCCTCCTGTTCGTTCTCGCTGATGATGCCAATTGTTCTATCATACTTGATATTATGATATACATATTCTGTGGCAAAGATATTTTTGATGATTTTATCCTCATATACACCCCTTCCTGTCTCTTCAATGGCTAATTTAGCAAGCTGCATATGCTGATCTAAACCAGCAAGTGCCATTTCTTTGACAATCTGGTCGATCTGCTCCTGATTTAATTGCCGCATCTCTGTTAATGCTGTCTGTGCATTTTTAACCAGCTTATCAATACTTTCCTCAACCGTTATTTCCTGTTTCATCTTCTCTTTTGTAATCATAATTAAACACTCCTTATTATATTGTGAAATATTGAGCAAGATGTATCAAAAAAATATACTTACACTATTGACGGATGGCGGGGGACTTTGACAAAAGAAACATCTTTAATAACACATGTGTTGGGTTTAATAACCACGGTATAATGCTTCGTCCAAATATAGTTGGGTATGTCATGACCTTCTTCCAGACACATAGCCTCAAACTTATCGCCAATTTGTTGTTCAAAAAAATCCTGTGAGTACGATTCAGCATCTGTATTAAAATCTTTCCATTCATTTAGAATCATGTTTTATCACCCCTTTAATTATCTTGGCTATAGCATAGCATTTTCTGACTGATAAAACTGTTACAAGTTTGTGAAATGTTTCACAAACTTGTTATAAGCTTGCTATCATGCGCGATTGGAGGGGTTATTCCAGATATGATATGAAGGATTATTAATAATGATTATAAGAATATTTATTAATGTTACATTTATCGACATTATTTCCCCGGAAATATTCTTTTACGAGTTATTTCTCGGACACAAACAAAATAGAAAAGTCCCGATTATAGATTTTATCATGAAAAATTCCGCTATTTTTGTAGAATATATAATATTTATTGCCAGAAATATTAAATGGTAGACATTGAAACAAAAAATCAATCTTAAATCCTACTAAATTAATATAAGTAACCCTTTAAAAGAAAAACATGTATAATAGGATGCAAGTCGTATTGCCTACATAAAATAGAATGATGAGGAGATGAATAATTATGCAGGCTGTCTGGTTATATTCTAAAACAACTGCTCCTAAGGTTCCTGAAGCGGCTATTTACAGAGACCGCTTATATGCATTACTGCAGAAAAAACCTCATCCAAGGGTTACTATTGTGCAAGCTGCAGCTGGTTATGGGAAAACAACAATATTAAGCCAATGGATTCAGCAATTAGATGAACCTGCAGCCTGGTTATCCATTGATGTTATGGATAATGACCCGAGTCGTTTCTGGCAATATATTTTTAAGGCTGTCGCTCAAGCAACAAGGCAGCCGATAGATGAAAGGCTGGAGCATCTATTTGATTTGCAATATATGCCTCCTTTTGAACTGATTATCGATTCACTGTTGAATGAATTGATGATAATAGAATCTCCTGTGCATATTGTATTAGATGACTATCATCATATTGAGCTGGATATCATTCATGAGATGATTTCACGCCTTATTAATTATTTGCCGGATCATATTCATCTATATATAGCCAGCAGAACAAAATTACCGCTTCCCATAGCTTCATGGCGAGTGAAAAATTGGGTGTCAGAAATTGGTACTGACGAGTTATCCTTCACCTACCAGGAAGTAGAAGTATTCTATCAGAAGAAGCGTATAATCATGAATAAAACAGAATTTTGTCAGAAGATTTTGAGTAAAACAGGAGGCTGGGCTGCAGGCGTTCAATTAGGCGGGATATCAGAGGAGAGAAATGCGGGCTCTTTAAATAACTCAGTCTCTTTTGTTACAGAATATATCATACAGGAGATATTTTCTACCTTGCCTGAAAGTACACAGCAGTTTCTGCTGCAAACATCGATGCTAAAAGTATTAGATCCGGATTTATGCAATGAGCTGACAGGATGTAGTAACAGCTATGAGCAATTGTCTGTATTAGTTGATCTTGGTATCTTTACTACTCGCTTGTCACCAAAGAAGCAGACCTTCCGTTATCATCAGCTGTTAGCGGAAGTTTTGGATCAGCAACGGAATAATACATATACGGGCGAGGAGGTGGAGGCTCTTATCAAAAAAGCTGGCAGTCTGTTATATGCCAGAGGAGAATACAATACGGCTATTGATTTAGTGCTTGAACAGCAGCTGTATACATTGGCAGATCAATGGATTAATGACCAATTACTTGATATTTTTTATAGTGGTCAAATCAGGCTGCTTATTCACTGGGTAGATAATCTGCGCGCAGCAGCATATCCTGTCCATGTAGAAACACTGTTGATATATGCTATTTCGCTGATGACCATTCAAGATATGGAAAAGGTAGCTGTGGCGATAAAAGAACTGGATAACCGTCATGAACAGGATGGATGGAAAGACAAGGACGAGCATGCTGAGCTCGTAAGCATTCTTCTTTCGCTAAGGGCATATGTTCACCTTGCTTTAGGGAATTTAGATACATTTATCGAATTAATTACAAAACAGGTGACCCAGGGTCTGATTAATGGTAAATGGTACGGTGCCCCGGTACAGTACAATCCATATCATGCGAAACTTACACGTACTCCGCTCGGAACAAAGGGACAGTATTCCAGTATCAAGGATATACGGGCATTTTTAGCAATTTTTCGGCAGACTGAATTTAAGGAGCATCGTGTCATGGGATACAGCCATGGTTTGTTTGCGGAAATACTTTATGAAGCGGGCCGGCTGGAGGAGGCACTGCTGGAAATTAAAGAAGGTCTTAATTATGCCTATCAATTTAATGATCGCGGGTTATATGTGCCGTTATCCATTTTGAAAGGGAAAGTATTTATGGCACAAGGGCAAACATCAGCAGCGCATACTGTATGGGATCATACAATAAGCCAAGTATCTGAATGGTATTGGCATCGATCCAGTCAATCGATGAAGGCATTAGCTTATTTAAAAGAAAATAAAATCGAAGCAGCAGAGACGGAGTTATTTAAGACTCAACGACCGGATCCTTTGCAGATAGAGCTGGGTCAGGAGCTGTGGCTATTAGTTTATTGCCGGCTGTTAATGGCAAAGAAAGCGTGGCAGGAGGCATTGAGAATTGCCATGCAGGTGCATGAATATGCTATGAAAATAGATCAGACCGATTTAATGATTGAAGCTTCTATTTTAACAGCCAGCTGCTATAAAAAATTGAAGCAGGAGAGCCTTGCATATGTCAATTTGCATACAGCTCTTATATCAGGTTCTCAGTACGGCTACAAACGAATTTTTACGGATGAACCTGGATTTGGCCATTTATTGAAGGATTATCAGATATATAAAAGAACCAACGATTCTTTCCGAGATGAAGTTCCATCTGATTTTCTGGAGGAACTGGCTGCTCTGGGCAAGCCTGTAGGACTGCCTGATGAAGGGTTAAATACGCTGACCTCACGGGAGAGAGATGTCCTTCATCTATTGGTAAGCGGGGCTTCCAACCGGGAGATGGCAAATCAGCTGTTTCTGTCAGAAGGTACGATACGGGTCTATCTAACGAGAATCTATAGCAAACTCCAGGTGAAATCACGGGCTCAGGCAATATTACGTGCGAGAGAGTGGGATATTTAGCCTGGGTGAATGTGAGAGCTTATTTTATAAAAAAAAGGAGAGAAAACTCCCTCTTCAAGCGCGAAGAGGTAAGGGGGAGATGAATCTCCTATGCACATAAGATTGCTTTTGGGTGTCTCGACTGTCCAACACTAAATCGAACAAATGTTCCAATGTCATCCTTCTTCTGATATAATAGACAGGAGGAGGTAAGAAGGCATGAAAGTAAAAAAAGCATTTCGTTTTCGTATCTATCCGAACAAAAAACAAATCACCTGCATCCATAAGACAATCGGCTGCTCCCGATTTGTCTACAACTATTTTACAGGAAAACAAAAAGAAAAAGACCACTATTGGCATACGGTGAATGAAATGGTACAAAACGGACAGCTTCTTCAAAATAATTGGAAGGGCGAATTTTTCAATAAAAATAAGGCAATTAAAGCAGTTCGGGAATTAAAGAAAAACTATCCTTTCCTAAAAGAAGTTGATAGTATTGCTCTTCAAAAAGCGGTGGAAAACGTGAATGATTCCTATACGCGCTATTATAAGAAACAGAATAAGGCACCTTGTTTTAAATCAAAAAAGAATCCTGTTCAATCGTATACCACGAAACAGGTCAATGGAAACATTGCTGTATTGGATAAACATATCAAACTGCCTAAGCTCGGATTGGTTCGTTTTGCCAAAAGTCGGGAAGTGGAAGGACGTATTATTAATGCAACAATCCGATGCAATCCTTCAGGCAAATACTTTGTTTCGATTGCGGCGGAAACGGAAGTTAAGCACTATGAAAAAACAGGTTTCTCTGTAGGCATCGATGTCGGATTAACCGATTTTGCAACCCTTTCCGATGGGACGGTGTATGAAAATCCAAGATTTTTCCGAACATTAGAAGAGAAATTGGCAAAAGCGCAAGTGATTCTGTCCAGAAGACAGGCAGGCTCAGCAAATTGGCAGAAACAAAAACGAAAAGTAGCCCGGCTTCACGAAAAAATTGCTAATAAAAGAAAAGACATGTTAGATAAAATCTCCACCGAGATAGTCAAAAACCACGATATCATCGGGATAGAAGATTTGTCTGTGAAAAACATGTTAAAAAATCGCAATCTTGCAAAATCAATTAGCGACGTGTCCTGGTCAGCGTTCCAAACGATGCTGGAATATAAAGCGGCCTGGTATGGAAAGCAGGTTGTTACGGTTGCTAAAAACTATCCATCCAGTCAGCTGTGTTCCAATTGTGGACACCAAAACCCGGACGTTAAAAATCCTGCTTTGCGTGCATGGACGTGTGATAGCTGTCAATGCCATCACCAAAGAGATAGGAACGCAAGTATCAATCTTTGTAAGGAAGCATTGCGAATAACCGCAGGGACTGCGGGGCTAGCCTAATCCATAACTGATCAATAGGTTAGTGTTCTTAGGAATCTCCCACTTCAAGCAACTTATAAGGTTGATAAGTGGGGGTAGTTCAAAAAACGGGTGGATGTAATGCTTAAGAATAGAAATTTTTCTTTTTGTGTTAATCGGTGTTAGTGAGTGGCGGAGACGAGGATGTATTCAATAAGGAAATGTGCATAGAGTTTTTCCGGCTGAGTAGATAAAGAAAGCTTATTGCAGAAAATACGGATGTATAAGCTATTAGGGTTAAATTATGAACTTTTATACATGAATATCAAATAAAAAATAAGCCCTGATAAGAGAGCGGTGCTGAATATATTGCTCTCTTATCAGGGCTGTTAAACTTGTTTCATTATAAATATTTTGATGCTTGATCAGGTATAAGTGTCATTTTCATTCCTTTGTACTTACAAAAAAATTCACTTTAAGAAAAATTTAAGAAATGCTTTAGAAATAGATAAGAAATACCATGTAATTTTTTATCTGTAGAAAAGATGAAAAACAGTAGTGAATTTTAGAAAGGAAATGATGAAAATGACAAATAATCAAGCGGATAAACAAAATATTACACTGATTTTAGGATTAGGTGCTTTAGCTCTGATTAGACCACTAATGAAAATAACCGGATTCATTCATATCTTTGGCAGTGAAGCGGCGGGGAGCATAGTCATGACAATATTGATTTCTATCGCCTGGATTCTTATTGTTATATCGAAAGAGGTGCATAATCCAATCAAAATACTAGTTTTGGCAGGTGTCAGCTATGCCGCTTTTGCCATTATACTAAGTGGTATCCTATCACCGATTCTTGATGGCAGTTTACAGGGACCGCTAACCAATCCAATTGCGCTGGTCAGTGTTCTTATGACGAATATTATTTGGGGATTAGTATTAGGTATGATAGCTTCTGCGATACCATATAAAAAGAACTGAAGCTGATAAAGGGGCGCTTTTCTAAAATAGCAGAAAAGCGTCTTTTATAGATTCAGGATATTTCGTCAAGGATGATAAGAAAAGGAGATTGTGCATGGCTGTCTGGATTCTATTATAATGATAAGCGAAGGAAGGTGCTTCCATTGTCCATCAGAAAACGGTTAATTTTATCCAATATAGCAATGATTCTTATCCCGGTTGTCTTACTATTGGCAGCAGAGATCCTTTTAGGATACTTCCTCTTTGTCATTTTTAACGGCAATCCAGAAGGTAACGATTTAAAGGTCTTCGTCCAATTCCGATTTATCGCGATTGCGCTTATTTTAGTTCTGACCAACGGTTTACTGACCTATTTTATGTCCAAAAGTATTATCAATCCGATTTCTAAATTATCTATGGCAGCAAAAAAAATCAGTGAAGGCGATTTGGAATACAGTGTCCAGTCGGACAAAAAGGATGAATTAGGCGACCTTGCTAATACGTTTGAGCAGATGCGTCTTAAATTGAAAGCAGCAGATAGAGAGCAGAAACAATATGAACAGAATCGCCAGGAGCTGATTGCCAGTATCTCTCATGATTTAAAAACCCCGCTGACCTCCATGAAAGGCTATGTGAAAGGAATTCAGGATGGTGTGGCGAACACCCCTGAAAAGCTGGACAGGTATATGGATACGATTAACCGAACAGCAAATGATATGGACGGACTTATTGATGAATTATTTTTATATTCAAAGCTCGATTTAAAAAGAGAAGCCTTCCACTTTGAACGAGTAGATGTATATGCTTTCTTTACCGATTTTATTGATGAATTAGCATTTAATCTGGAAAAGGAACAGGGAACAGCAATTTTATCAGCCGATAAAAAAAACAGCTATATGGTGGAAGCAGACCGCGAAAAATTAAGAAGAGTAGTGATGAACATTATTCAAAACAGCTTAAAATACATGGACAAAGAACAGAAGGAGATCCATGTGAACTTAACAGCTGAGTCTGGCAGAATAGTTGTGGAGATGAAGGATAACGGAAGCGGGATAAGTAAAAATGATATTCCGCATATTTTCGAAAGCTTTTACCGGACAGATACTTCCAGAAACTCTGCTACAGGAGGCATCGGTCTGGGATTGTCGATTGTCAAAAAGATAATTCAAGGGCACGATGGGACAGTTTGGGCCAAAAGTGAACCAGGTAAAGGGACTAGTATCTACTTTACACTAAAGAAGGTGATGTAAATGCAACGTGTGTTGATTATTGAAGATGAGAAGGATATTGCTGAATTGGAAAGAGACTATTTGGAGATAAACGGAATTCAAAGTGATATCGCTGCAACAGGAGAAGAAGGACTGAAGCTGGCAGCGGCAAAATCCTACAGCCTTATTATATTAGATTTGATGCTGCCGGGGATAGACGGGTTTGATTTATGTGAAAAGCTGCGCGAGACATTGGATGTACCTATATTGATGGTAACAGCCAGAAAGGAGGATATCGACAAGATTCGCAGATTTGGCAGGGGAGCAGATGATTACATTGTAAAGCCATTTAATCCGAATGAGCTGGTTGCAAGAGTAACAGCTCATATTTCAAGGTATGACCGCTTAACAAAGCGGGGTAAGAAAGAGAACGAAATTCATATAAAAAACCTGACGATTGATCATGGTTCACGGCGGGTTTTTCTGGATAACGAGGAGAAAATATTTACCGCAAAAGAATATGATTTATTGTATTTTTTAGCATCTAACCCGAATATTGTCTTTACGAAGGAACATTTATTTGAACAAATTTGGGGATATGACGCTATCGGAGATAATACCACCGTTACGGTTCATATCCGGAAAATTCGTGAAAAAATCGAGGAGAACCCCTCTTTACCTCAGTTTATTGAAACGATTTGGGGCGTGGGGTACCGGTTTCAGGAATAACGCGTGTATTTTGTTTTTCGAGTAACTTGAAATAGTTCTGCTGATGAGCTTGCTGCGACTTCTATTTAAAGAAAAACAGCATTAATAAAATTTATACATTATAAAACCAAAGACGGATCGCCTGCTTTAACGGTCCGTCTTTGGTGATGAAAATGCTTATTCACCATTTGATTTATTCTCATCACCCTCAGCAATATTTAAAAGCTCTTCCCTTGTTTTTTCAAGCAGCTCCTGCAGCTGCTTTTTCTTCTCTGGATTATCCATAACTTGGCGGCCTGTTTTAAAAAAATCATGGAATAACCCCTGCATTTCAGATCGTAAGTTTTGCATTTCCTCGATATTTACATTTTCAAATTGATTCATTCGTGAAACAAAGGGATCTTCCTTTTGGTGCTGGTCTAAATAGGCAGCGCCTTCTTCGGTAATATGATATACCTTTTTTCTGCCTTCTTTAACGGCCTCCACAAGATCCTGATCCTCCAGCATTTGCAGGGTAGGATAAACGGAGCCTGGGCTGGGTGAGTAAAATCCCTTAAACTTTTCTTCTAAAACCTTGATAATGTCATAGCCGTGCCTTGGCTGCTTTTGCAATATTTTTAGTAGAACCATCTTAATATCTCCGCGTTTGAAAAAACGTTCGCCGCCACGGCCTCCGCCTCTGCCATCATGCCCTGCGAAGAAATGTGGGCCGCCTCTTCTTTCAAAATGTTCATTACCCATTCCGAATTTATTCCGGCTTAAGAATTCTTTGTGAAATGTGTTATCTCCTGTGAAAGCATGGTGGTGATTAAAATGAGCCTGTTTTTGGAAAAAAGGATGTTCATCCTGTTTAAACATAATAGATTCCTCCTAATTATTATTTTTTACTCCGAAGTTAACGATATATCGTTATTGAAAATAATAAACGATATATCGTTAACTGTCAAGATAAAGTATTCAGGTTATGTATTTGACGACTACACGTGGATAAACAAAGTGCACACTATGCTATACTAAAATAAAAAAGGGCAGGTGCAGCATATGACTAAGAAGCTATTATTAACAGGATTTGAACCTTTTCTTGATTTCTCTATTAATCCAACAATGAAAATCACAGAAGAGTTAAATGGTGCAACAATTGGAGATTATACAGTTACTTCCCATGTACTATCTGTAGATTTCCATAAGGCAGGAAAACAGCTTCTGCAGTTAATTGACGAGACAAAACCGGATACGATTATTTCGCTTGGGCTTGCCGGCGGCAGATTCAAAATTAATCCGGAACGCATTGCTGTTAATGTAAACGATGGACCAAAGGATAACCAGGGACATAAGCCGGATAATGAAGTCATCTGGGAAGTCGGGGCAGATGGAATGTTCTCTACATTACCAATCAGCAGGATGGTCCAAAATCTGAAAGCACAAGGACTTCCGGCGGAAATTTCCAACACTGCGGGGACTTACCTGTGTAATCATGTGATGTATCAAGCATTGTATTATACGAAAAAGAATAATCTCGATCTTCCTGCTGGTTTTATCCATATCCCGGCATCTCATGAGCTTGCGATTGAGCATGGGAAGATACCAAGCTGGAGTCATGATGATTTGAAGAGAGCCATTACGATTTGTATTGAAACCTTGTCTGAAGCATAGATAAGTAAATTGCGTTCTATCGCTGTAAACAATAAATCTCTATAAGAAATGAGGAATAACCCATGAAAAAAGCATTGATAAATATTGATTATACAGTTGATTTTGTGGCAGAGGACGGCGCCTTAACATGTGGTAAGCCCGGACAGGATCTGGAAAATACCATGGTTTCGTTAACGGAGCAATTTATCAGGGATGGTGATTACACGGTTTTCGCCGTTGACGTTCACGATAAAAACAATCCCTATCATCCTGAATCAAAGCTGTTTCCGCCTCATAATATCCGGGGAACCAGCGGAAGAGATTTATATGGCAGGCTGCAGGAAACATATGAAATAAACAAGAATAAAGAAAACGTATATTACATGGATAAAACGAGATATTCAGCGTTTGCCGGAACAGATTTAGAAATAAAATTGCGGGAAAGAAATATTGAAGAAGTGCATCTGGTTGGCGTATGTACCGATATTTGTGTGCTTCATACCGCTGTGGATGCCTATAATAAGGGATTTCGCATTGTTGTGTACAAAGATGCAGTCGCTTCGTTTAATCAGGCTGGGCATGATTGGGCCCTCGGGCATTTTGAAGGCTCGCTGGGAGCTGATGTGAAGGAGTTTGAGGATAAATAACGAAAGTCATCATTCTCTTGGTTTTCCACTTTAGGATATTAAAGTAATGAAAGGCAAGGGAATGTTCTTTTAATTCTCCAGTAGAGATGAAAACAAAAGTAACAATGATCCACTTTAATAATCGCTTTTGTTCAAGGCGTGTATATATTGTATAATTAAAGCAGATATTTTCCGAAGCCTTTACCGCAGCGCAACTGGCTGCAGCTTTACTCTATAATGAATTTATTGCGCGAAAGAAGACGCATACTCATGCTCCAAACAAAATAACAATAAAAAAGAAGAATCTCTAATACTAGTATTTGAGATTCTTCTTTTCTATTTCACATCCATAAGAATTTAAATTTTAACACTGGATTCATAAATAAGCTGAAATCACAAACTATACTTTACAATGAAACAATGATAATATTTTTATTACAGATTCATATAATTGGGAATTTACTTAAATATGCAAAACATTAATGACATGGTGGAGAGGGGAAAAGTTATGTATCAAAATATTCTTAGACATCCTGGACCGACTCCAATTCCTAAAAAAGTGGAATTGGCGATGGCGCAAGATATGATCAGCCATCGTTCAGAGGAATTTATGAAATTGTACCGGGAAACAACAGAGCGTATTAAACCCATATTTGGAACAAAGCAGAATATTATGCTTCTTCCTTCGGGCGGGACGGCGGCATTAGAAGCAGCTGTAGCTAATACTGCTTCCGCTGGTGATGAAGTAGTCGTTGTTACAATAGGTGCTTTTGGGAACTATTTTGTTTCGATCTGTGAGAAACATGGTCTGCATGTTCATAAACTCGAGAAAAACTGGGGCGAAGCTTGTACAAAAGAAGAGCTTGCGGACTTTTTAAAGCCCTTATCCGGTATCAAATCTGTTTTTGCAACCTATAATGAAACTTCTACAGGTGTCTTAAATCCGGTGGGTCAATTGGCAGAGGCAGTACATGAGAACTCAGATGCTTTATTTATTGTGGATGGAGTAAGCTGTATCGGAGGCGCTCCAGCAGAGATGGACCAGTGGGGCATCGATATTTTAGTAACAGGCTCCCAAAAAGCAATTATGCTTCCGCCGGGTCTTGCCTTTGTAGCTGTCAGTGAAAGGGCCTGGAAGGTTATAGAGAAGAATGATACAACTGTCTATTATCTAAACCTGTTAAGCTACCGTGAGTGGGACGAAAAATCAATGACGCCGAATACACCGGCCATTTCCTTAATTATGGGATTATCTGCTGTATGTGATTTAATTGAAGAAGAGGGCGGATTTTCAAAAACGGTAGAGCGTCATGAAGTCATGAAAAATATGGTCCGCGAAGCAATGAGAGCTCTTTCCATTGCCTTGTTAACAAGTGATGAGCATGCCTCACCAACATTAACAACAATCTGCGCCCCCAAGGGATTAGATCTTTCCGACTTTTTAACACACTTAAAGAAAAAATATCATCTTGATTTTGCCGGTGGTCTTGGACAGCTTCAAGGCAAAGTTTTTAGATTTGGGCATATGGGATATTGTTTCCCAAGCGACATACTTCAAGCAGTTTCTCTGATTGAAGCAGGCTTGCAGGACTTTTCCTATCAATTTGAGAGCGGTGCAGGGGTAAAAGCAGCGCAAGATGTTTTCTTATCCTCATTAAAAAAATAATGTATTGATTGCAATGGGTAGCGTTGATTATGGCATCCCATAAGTTAAGTAAACTTGTGGGATGCTGTATTTTTTATATTAAATCTTAAAAATACAACTATATAAAATTCACTAACTCTTTTAAATCCTTAATCAGATAATCTCCAGATAAGCTGTTATCCGAATCGTCAGTTAAAATAATAGATTTAACTCCTGCATTTTCCTGACATTATCTGAATGGAAAGACGATCCTGCCACCTCATTCACCACACTCAAAGGATTTCCATCTAAATCAAAAAAGTCAAAGAATTTCATTTCGCCAAAAGCATCAATTGAGGTAGCTGCTACACCATTATCTTTAAAGTGCCGATGTGCTGTTTCGATATCATCAACAACAAAATTGTAATAAGAATTCTTTTGATTTCTCTTCATATTAAATTCAGTTGGCTGAACGGTTTCTACTTTTACCAAGGCTAATTGAGACGAACCAATAGGTAAATAAAACCCGGCTCCATCCTCCCAGCTGTCAATTTTCTTTGCTCCAAGATATTTCTCATACCAGGCTGCAGATTTTTCAATATTAGTTACCGGGATGAAAATACTTCCAATTTTAAACATATCATATTCCTCCTTCTGATGAAATTCTTATGTATAACGGATATTTATATAAGCTGATAACAGGATTCTATATAAATACAAACCTAATGCCGCATCATGAACTAGGTGATAAGGCATTAGGCTATCCGCTCATATCTAACTGCTATAATACAAGCTGTAACGGTCCAAAAGATCTAGCGGACCAATTTCCATTTTAATCTGCACATTATTTTTCAAATGCTCTTGAAGCTGTAAATTCTGCTCCTCTGAAAATTGATGAACATCCATAATCACGCGCTCGTTCGCAAGCTCTTTATAATCCAAATCCGGTATGAAAGCCTTTATCTCTTCTATGACCTTCTCGTTTTCCCTTGAACTGAACTTCAGAAATACAGTATCATCTGGAGCCTTTTCCCGGTAATCTCTTGTATAGATAAATTCTCCCTCCTTTAGAAAAAGAATGCGATCTGCATATTTTTCAAGGTTTTCTAAAAGGTGAGAGGCAATAATAATAATTTTTCCTTCTTTCTTTTTTTCCTCCAGCAGCTTGGAAATAAGCTCTACATTATCAGGATCAAGCCCATTCATTACCTCATCCATTAGCATATAATTTGTGTTAGCCACAATCTGCATGGCAAAACACAGCCTCTGCCGCATACCTAAGGAATATTGATAGGTTTTATCTTTAATGTAATGAGGCATGTTTAACCTCTGTATGACCTGGTCTGGATCAATGGAGGAGCGATGCCACATCTGTCGGTAAATATTTAAATGATCAACGCCATTCAGGTGGCTGTATAAATCACTTTGATCAGGCATCATGGTAATCAGTGACCGGATATATGCTTCTTTTTTCTTATTAATATATCGGTAGCTTTCTTTGAAGGTCACCTCTCCCTTTCCCGGTGTAACGTAATTCATTAACACATTAAGAAGTGTCGATTTCCCGGTTCCATTAGGTGCAACCAGCCCTATGATTTCACCGGGCTGAAAGGAAGCGGTTATCCCATTCAATACCTTTTTATCTCCAAATTGTACGACAATATTATTTAATTGAATCATTGTATACCTCCCAGCTTTCTCATTAAATTTCCAACCTTTTAATTCTGCTTACCAACCAGATAAGTAAAATAATAAGCAGAGCTGCAGCAAGAAACACGAGCTGTCCTTTTATCATGGTTACGGAATCAATAGCCAGGATATACTGTCTATACCCGCTGACGATATTCCCTATTTGTACATAAGAGGTCGGCAGATAGCTCAGCCAGTTATCAATAATTGCCCCTCTTTGATAATAAGTTGCTTCAATAAATAAGATGATACCGATGGTCAGATTAATAAACTCATTTTTTAAGACAATACTCATCAATAATACAAGGCTGATAATGATCGTGAACCACAGTAAAATCATGACAAAGCTCTGAACTAAAAATAAGCCCATGGACATGCTTTCATATGTTCCTAAGTTTAAGAATTCAAAATGGTATCTCACAACCGGGAGAGACAGCGTCCCAAATCCTTCCCGAAAACCGATAACCAGAAACGCAGGAGCTAAAACGATAAGCGATGTTAAACTGCCTAATAAGGCCACCAATCCTTTCAGCATCAGCCGCTTAAAGGGCGTCAGCGGAAATCCATTTACTATACTCAGATGATGCCTGTCCTTCATCACAATATCATTACTTAAAAACAGACAAACAATTAGCAGAATATAGGGAAGACTGGAAGTTAAAAGTCTCTGAAGTGTTTGCAGTGCTGTACGTTCTTCAAAAACCTGGATGCTTAAATCATAGGATGCGTTTGCATATTTTCCGTATCTCTCAGCGGATGATAGATAGGCGTAATGCCCATCTGAATGTGAAAAATTATTTCCGTACGTATAGTAGCCTGTAGTATAACGTAAGAAGAAGTCCCGGCCGGATGCAAAAATGATGTCGTCTGAATAGGAATACCAATGAGATGTTGCTTCAGCGTATGTGTGTAAGTCTCCTGCAGCTAAGGCGTCTAGACGTGTGCCGTCATATTCATTCCATTCGGGAAAAACTTGGTACGAGAATACGGTCATTGGATGAGACCCCTCCCGAATTTCCACATTATCCAGGAATTCTTGCCGGTCTTCATATCTTGCTTCGATTTCATTTTTATTAACGGATTCAATCGGCTGATAATCTGGTGCCAGATAAAGTGCGTAGTAGAGACTTGCCAGTAATAATAAGATAAATAATATGATATTTTTCCGATTGCTGAAAAATACTTTCAGCTCCCAGCGAATATACCCAATCATGAGATCCCTCCTTTATCATCCTTCAATCGGCTATATTTCGTTTGACTCCGATGAAACTGCCAATAAATGAAGAGAAATATAATGAGAAGGCTGAGGAGTATTGTGAGAAATCCATTGGTTAATGTGATTGCTGTATTACCTGTCATTTCTGAAACACTTCCGTCAGCGACAGTTTGGAAATTAAAATAATTAAAAGGCAAAAAGCTCATCCATTCTCCCAAAACTGGAAGCAGGTATACAATAAAAAAGACAAAAAAGTGTACAAAGATAATCATATACAGATTTTTAAAGCAGTAATTTAACAGAATAGAGATGGCGATTGCCATGAGTGATAGGCATGATAAATAAAGAAAGGAGATACCTATGTACTGCCAGACGGGTATTGCCAGATAATTCCCGTTAAATAAGGCTACAGGATAATTTAAATCAAAATTGTAAAATACAGCAGCTGAAGTGATAGCAATGGTGAAGGTCAAAACTAAACAGATAAAAACAAAAAGAAAATAGCTTAACAGCTTTGCAAATAGTTTAGAAGCAATGGAGAGAGGATAACCATTAACAAGAGATTTATGATTCGTCTCATCCAACAGGATATCAGATGAGAAGATGCCAACTAATAAGTACCAGCCGTAGCCTAATGCAAATAGAAACAGAATAATGTACGTTGGAAAGTTAAAATTATGTACAAGCAGTCTTTCTTCCTGATTGTGAATTTCTGTAAAAAGTGCATGATCCAGCTGATTTTGCCGGTATGTAGGGATAAACTGGGCAACATCCTCAAAGCCGTCCATAGTATAGACCTCATCCCGTACTTTTGTGAGCTCAATGGCTCCTTTTATGTATGTGTCTTGGTCGTCCATCAATAACCCCAGCGTTCTGTTAGCCAGATGACTTGATTGGCTGATCAGATTCCGATATAGCGGTGATGCAACATCAGAATCGGTAGCATCGACGTTTCTGAACTGGTCTAAAGCTGAGTTCAATGCAACAACTTCAGCAGCAGTCCCAGGTTCGAGTTCTCTAAATTGACTGTTTTCCAAGTAAACGAAAGAACCAATGATGAAGAGAATTAAAATAAGAATAATCGACCTGAACTTTAAATTCTTTCGTTCAACCAGAAAAATGGTTTTCATTAATCGGAACATTTCTATCCTCCTATATGAACAATGTATGTCAGAAAAGTTTTAATTTTCCACATCTGTTTTATTGTAACATGGGAATGTAAGCGTTTTATATAGTTGTTTTTACAATAACATTTATTTTGTTTGATTTTTGTTGTGAATACAACAAAAATCAATTAAAATTTATATATAACAAAGAGCCGGGGGTGAAAATGTGGCAGAAATCCTGCGTGAAATTGGAATGATTGCGAGAGCGCTTGACTCTATCAGTAATATCGAATTTAAAGAATATGACCTTACCAAGGGCCAATATTTATATCTGGTCCGTATCTGTGAAAACCCGGGTATTATTCAGGAAAAGCTTGCAGAAATGATCAAAGTAGACCGAACTACAGCGGCACGCGCTATCAAAAAGCTGGAGGAAAACAATTTTATTCAAAAAACAGCGGATGCAGATAACAGAAAGATAAAGAGGCTGCTACCAACGGAAAAAGGAGAACGGATCTATCCGATGATTAAAAAGGAAAATGATTACTCCAATCAGGTAGCTTTAGAAGGGCTGACAGAAAAAGAGGCGGAAAAGCTGGTTCATTTACTCGAAAAGGTCCGGAAAAATATTGAGGTGGACTGGGAGTTTGTGAAGAAAGGAAACAAGCGAAAGTATTAATTGAAACGAAGGGAAGACAGAAACATGACAATAAAGATAGAAGCTTGCAGCCAAAATGATTTGCAGGCTCTTCAAGAAATCAGCGTGGAAACATTCGTGGATACATTTCAAGCGCAGAATACGCCGGAGAATATGCAAGCTTATTTGGAAAATGCATATACATTGGGTAAGCTTCAAAAGGAAATGAAGCATAATAATTCGGAGTTCTTTTTCATCTATTATAATGATCAGCTGGCCGGATATATGAAAGTGAATACGGACGATGCCCAATCGGAGGAAATGGACGCGGATTCGCTTGAAATAGAACGGATTTATATTCGAAGCGGCTTTCAGCGAAAAGGGCTGGGGAAATTTTTGATGAATCGGGCAATCACAATAGCGAAGGATAAAAAGAAGCAGAAGGTATGGCTGGGTGTTTGGGAATATAATAGGCAGGCACTTGCCTTTTACGGAAAGAACGGTTTTGTGCAGACCGGATCACATTCCTTTTACATGGGGGATGATGAGCAGACAGATTATATTATGACGAAAATATTGTAGATATATTCATAAAGGAAGGCGGCTATGTATATACCGAAGCGTTTTAAAATCACGGATTCAAAAGTGATTTTCGAATTCGTCAACTGGCATTTTGATACCCTTGCAGTATAAAACATATAAAAGTTGCTTCATCTCCCTGCCGATCCAATCAAGTCAAGGCATCATGAGAACAGTTTTTCAAAACTGGAAAGCCTTTTATGGCAGTTTGCGTGCGTATAAAAAGAACCCCATAAAGTTCAAAGCACGGCCTAACATACCGTCATATTGTCGGTTAAAAGAAAAAGAAGTCGTCTTTTCCAACCAGGATTGTGTGGTAAAAGGTAACAAATTCTTGAAGTTTCCTAAAACAAAATTATGTCTGAACATTGGGAAATTAGGTTATTCAGAAGGGAAACTCAAGCAGGTTCGGGTGGTCCCAAAGTATAGACATTATGTTGTAGAGTTAGTTTTTCAGATTCCTATAGAAGCAGAGAAGAAAGAATCAAAAAATCGTTTTTTAGCTGTTGATTTAGGTATTGATAATCTTGCAACCATCGTCATGAATACCGGCAAAAGAGCCGTCTTAGTGAAGGGCAAAAATGTCAAATCCGTCAATCAACGCTATAATCAGTTAAAGGCCTATTACACGGGTATCCTTCGACAAGGAAAAAAAGCCAACGAAGGTACTTTTACATCCAACCGTTTGGAGAAAATCAGTCAAAAACGATTTCTTCAAATCAAAGATCTCTTTCATAAAGCCAGTTTTCAAATCGTAAAAATAGCCTTGGAAGAGGATATTGATACAATTATTATCGGGAAAAATAAAGATTGGAAGCAACACGCCGCTATGAGAAAAAGGAATAACCAATCCTTTACAAGCCTCCCGCACACTCTGCTTACACAAATGATCACATACAAAGCAGAGAAGCAGGGAATAACCGTGGTGTTGACAGAAGAATCTTATACGTCGAAGGCAAGCTTTCTCGATAACGATGACATCCCGGTTTATGGTCAGAAGAATGAAAATGCTGTATTTTCAGGGAAGCGTATTAAACGCGGGCTTTACCTTTCGAAAAATAAAGAACGCATCAATGCAGATGTAAATGGTGCTGCAAATATTATGCGAAAAATTTTTAAAGATGCGTTTCGTCACAGCTTTTCCAATATCGAGGCTTTACGAAGCCCGGTATCTTTAAAGGTAAAATAAAAGTAGTCCCAAAGGCAGGACCAATGGGATAGCGGGGTTGGGTGTTTTCAGCACACCAATGTGTCAACCCCACTGGAGGTTAATCGTCATCTTGAAAGTCGACACCCCAGAAACTCCCACTTCAAATTTTAATAGAAATGAAGTGGCGGGAGTATTCATTAGACCACCAAGTCTGGCGAAACGATTCAAAAAATAAAGTGAAGTTGGCGTTATTTCGTACTACGCCAACTTTCTCGAAATATTTTATTAATTCAAAGGAACAGTGCTCGCTATTTAATTTCTGGCTACTCTGCCGATTCGTTATCCAAATCTTCTTTAATTAGATGTCTTTTTATCCTCTTTCTTAGATGAGTATATTAAAAATCCTATTACAATAATATTAACAATAATAAGTACAATGCCGGAAATGATTAAATAGGATTCATTTTGCGGCCCGCTTCCGTTAGTTACAATTTTAGCAATGATTTCAGGTAAAGAGATTAACAATATTAAGGCTGCAAAAAACCATTTTTTCATGATAAGAGCGCCAACTATGAAAACACTCAAAAGTATAGCCCCGATAATAAGATTTACAGAGGGATTACTTTCTGCGAGAATAATCCCTGAATAGTTGCGAATGATAAACTGTCCGCCAACCATTGCAAGAAAGAAAAACATGGAAAAACTTCCTATAATAATATAGGCTTTTTTGCTATCTCCATATCTGCGCGCTACATTTTTAACAATAAGTAAGGTACCTAATATTCCTATTGCTAAAATTCCAAGATTATAGAAAATAACACTTGTATTTAACTCGAAGTCGCCACTAATTAACCTAGGGATCGTAAATACACCGAGCATATAGATAATAAATAAAATTCCATTTTTAATTAACCCTTTTTCCCGTGGGAGCTCCTGTGAGATAGAACGGATATAGTCTTTTACTGAGCCTCCTGTAATGCTTTCGATCCGTTGCCCATTTGCTTCTGCCTCGGTTAAATGATCTCTCAGCTCTTCTTCCATTTCCTGGATGTCTTTTTCGTTTTTTCCGCGGCTGATTAATTCCAGACGTAAATTCAGCAAAAAATTTTCCGCTTCTTTACTTAGCATCCTCCACACTCCTCATCAAATTATTCATCCCTTTATTCAGATAGGACCATTTATTTCGAAATACTTCCAACTCTTCCAAGCCTTTAGCAGTGATGGTGTAGTACTTTCGTTTCGGACCGCCTGTATCGGATTTTTTCAGTTCGGTTTGGACATATCCTTTTTTACTTAAACGCAGAAGCACAGGGTAAATACTTCCGTCACTGATTTCCGGGAAATCCCGTTCTTTTAACTTCTCTAAAATTTCATATCCATATGTTTCGCCTTGTGATATCAGACCTAATATTGCTCCATCTAATAATCCCTTCATCATCTGATCAGATACTGACATGTCGTACCTCCTTGACTATCTTGTAATATACTATAGTTGATTAAAAGGTAATTGTCAACTATCTTATATAAAAAGATAGTTGAGTTTTTTATTTGCTTTGAAGCAGGTAATGATATCTAAAGAAATAATAGAGATACAATTTGAAGAAGTTGAATTTTATTATATAAAGATTGGAGTTGGAGTGAGAGGGGGTGAGATGTTTTGAAGGAAAAGAAAAAACCCGGAGCTTGCCCCGGATTTCTTTTTACAATTTTCTTCACTTTATTCTGCAAATACCTTATGCCATTCATCTTTATGGTCCAGCAGCTCTTTTGCCAATTCTTTGGCGCCTTCTAAACTGTGGCTTGCAGCCCAGCCGCATTGAACTTCATTACATGCGGGAACCTCTTCTGCTTTCAGTACATCTTCTAGTGTTTTTTCTACTGTTTCCAGAAGTGCATCATAGTTGTCATCGTTTAAAATAGTTAAATAGAATCCAGTCTGGCAGCCCATTGGACTAAAATCTACTACTGTATCATGGTGGTTTCTAATTAATTCAGCCATTAGATGCTCCAGTGAATGAAGTGCAGGCATGTCCATATGTCCTTTATTCGGCTGCTTCAAACGCAGGTCATACTTATAAATAACATCTCCATTTGCCCCTTTTGTTGTTCCAGCCAAACGGATATAAGGTGCTTTCACTTTTGTATGATCCAGATTAAAACTTTCTACATTCATTGCTTTTACCATAATTAATACTCTCCTTCTTTTTTCTTTATTTTAACATGTAATTTCTTGTTTTATTAGTATTAGCTTTTTTTAAATTTGGGAAATCCAATTAAAATAGCAATTATACCACAAATCCCCAGTGTCATTGGATAAATGGCATATGGCATGATACTGACTGGTGAAATAGCCGCAAGACTGGCAGCTGCTAGCATTTGCCCGCCATAAGGAACAAGACCCTGCCAGCAGCCTGAAAAGATATCCAGCAGACTGGCTGATTTTCGCGGATCAACGTTATATTCATCGGCAATATTTTTTGCCAATGGTCCCGTCATAATAATGGAAATGGTATTGTTTGCTGTTGCAATATCCGCCGTACTTACTAGCCCGGCAATACCGAATTCTGCTCCTTTTTTTGTTTTAATCCTGCTGGTTACAGCATTGAGCAGCCACTGAATACCGCCATTATGCTGAATAATACCAATCATACCGCCAATAAAGATAGCTACTAATGCTATATCTTCCATGTTTAAAACACCTTGAGAAACGGCTTGAATCAGTCCTGTTCCAGTAAAAGAACCATTGAGCAGTCCGATAATACCAGCCAGAATAATTCCTCCGAAAAGAACAATAAGGACATGGATTCCTATAATAGCGCAGACCAAAACGACAAGATAAGGCAACACCTGGATGAATTCATAAGGATATTCTCCAAGCGTTTCGACGGAGTTTCCATGTGTAAGAAACCAAAGAATAATAGCTGTCACCATTGCACCTGGTAAAACGATAAAAAAGTTTGTCTTAAATTTATCGCTCATTTTTGTATGCTGTGTGCGCACGGCAGCAATAGTTGTATCTGAAATCATAGACAGGTTGTCCCCGAACATGGCACCACTTATGACTGTTCCCATCGCTAATGCGATGGGAATTCCTGTCTGCTCAGCAATACCGATGCCGATAGGGGCAAGTGCAGCCACCGTTCCCATGGACGTCCCCATGGAAAGAGAGATAAAACAGCCGACAATAAACAGGCCGACCATCAAATAATTACTTGGAATGAATGACAGCCCCATATTAACTGTGGATTCAACTGCTCCCATTTCTGAAGCGGTTTGAGCAAATGCTCCTGCCAAAATAAAGATAACAACCATTAACATAATATTGGGATGTCCTGCACCCTTGGTGAATATTTCGAGTTTAGCGGTTAGCTTTTCTTTTCGATTCATTGCCAACGCAACAGCGGACGCGATAATGATGGCAACGTTAATTGGCATATTGGAAAAGTCCCCTGTAATTGTGCCCGTGCCAATAAATAAAAGCACAAAAATAAGTAGAGGCAATAACGCTGCTAAGCTTCCTTTATTTTCTTGATTTGTCATTGTAAAATCCTCCTGATCATTTCTTTATATACAATAATGAAAAATAATTAGTTCATCGTCATCCCGCCGGTAACATTCATGCCTTGGCCTGTCATGTAGTCCGAGTAAGCAGACGCCAGGAAGATAACAACATTCGCAATATCCTGCGGCACAGCTGTTCTTCCTAAAGGAACCTGGGAATTATCCTCGAGTTCAATAGCCTCTGCATTAACTTTTCGAAGCTCTCCGCCAATTACTCTTTCTGACCGTTTCATATCTGTTTCAACAATGCCTGGACAGACGGCATTCACATTAATTTTATCCTTTGCCAATTCCAGAGCAGCAACCTTTGTCATACCAAGTACAGCATGCTTTGAAGCAACATAGCTTCCCATCAGCTGGTAGCCGTTCTTGCCGGCCTGTGAAGAAATATTGATAATCTTTCCGCCTTCTCCCTGCTGTTTAAGGACATTAGCAGCTGCCTGCATACAAAGATAGACTCCTTTTGCATTGACATCCATTGTTTTATCCCAATCACTTTCCTTTATATCCACAAAATAATCCATTGTAGAGATCCCGGCATTATTTACTAAGATATCTAATCTGCCAAAATGATTTTTTACATGCTTTACCATTTTGTCTACCTGGTCACTCTTTGATACATCTGTGGAAACATATAAAGTATTAGCTGCTGTATTTGCAGGCACTTCTGTTTTGTCAGCTACAGCAACCTTTGCTCCGCAATCCAGAAGTGCTTTCACAATTGCCTTGCCAATTCCGTTGGCTCCACCAGTTACAATTGCCACCTTGCCTGTTAAATCCATTGTATACATCACGAACATCCCTTTCCTGATAAAAGCAAAACAAAAACCTCTTCTTAAATCAAAAGAAGAGGTAAAAATGAAATAAATTATTTTTCTCTTCCTATCTCTAAGCTTTCATGCTACTGGAATTGGCACAGTACTAATATAGTCCGCTGCCGAGGCTTCAAAGGGCCAGTCCCTCCACCTCTCTAGATAAGAAATTATATATTTATAGAATATGAATTTTGTAATCAATAGTAATAAGATACAAGAAATAAATTTGAAAGTCAATATTTGTTTCTGAATTCCCTCTCATATTTTGTTCTTTTTGAATAGCCCTTTTAACAATGGTTTAGATGCAAATAGACCTTAAGACTTAGACAAAGATATTTCTCAAGCTCATTACGGGAAAAAGCCAGAACCGGTAAGATAAAGGTAAGATAACGAAAGGGGAAAAACAAAATGAAAAAATTCATGTTGTTTATCGGAGGACTTATTGCGGTGCTTGTCCTTCTAGCAAATTTAGGACCAATGATATTACTGGCGTTAAGCGTATGGCTGCTATATGTTTGCTTTAAAAAATTTATCAGCACAGATTCCACTGCTGCAAAAGCAGGCTGGGTGATACTCGGCTTAGTCGTTTTAAGCATCACATTCTCAAACATTTATGCCGTTTTAGGTGTTGCAGCAGCTTATGCACTTTACCTAATTTATAAAAATTGGAACAAACCGGAAAGCTCTGTTGTCCACGAAATAAAGGAAGAGGATGATCCATTTACAAATTTTGAAAAACAGTGGGCAGAGTTAAATAAATAATAAAATAAAAAAGGAGAGATTGATAATGACAACAAATATTTTCACACGAATAAAGGATTCGATTTCAACGGATTTACACACCATGATGGATAAAAAAGAGCAAAAAAATCCAATTGCGGCGCTTAATCATTATTTACGCCAAAGTGAACAGGAAAAAGAGAAAGTAAGAAAGCTGATTGACCGTCAATATAAATTAAAAGAAGAATTTGCACGGGAGTATATAAAAGCACAGGAGCTTGCAGATAAACGCTTAAATCAAGCTCAAATCGCAGATCGTGCTCAGGAAGAAGAAATGCATGAATTTGCTTTAAAAGAGCATGAAGAGTATCAAAACCGTGCAGATCGTATGAAAGCATCCAGAGAAGTAGCTATCACCGAGCTTGAAAACCTGGAGCAGAAATACGAAGAAATGAAGCATCGCTTAAAAGATATGCACCTGCGCCGTATGGAACTGATGGGGCGTGAAAATATTGCCAAAGCAAATCATCAAATTAACAGGGTAGTGGAAGAGTCACCAGAAAAACCATTTTCCAAGTTTGCAGAAATGGAGCAGTATATTGAAAACCTGGAGTACAAAGTAAACAGCTCATACTACCGAAGTACGTTTGACAGCAAAATTGCAGCAATCGAAAAGAAATTAGATGAACAGGAAGTAAACTAGAATTTGTGAATAAAAGCAAATAAGCATCAAAGCGCTCTTAACAGACTTAATTAAACAACTCCTTCCATTACAAATTGTAGTGGGAGGAGTTGTACTTTTTTAAAGATATATAAGTCAGTCAGAAAAAATTAATAGTGGATTTTCTATAAAAATATTGGTAATATTAAAATAATTATACAGAAAGGAAGTGTTCTATTGTTTATAACACCAGTAATTCTAGAAGAAGAAGCAGACTACATGAAGCATGATCGGCTGACGAAAAAGCTGATACAAGAATTTTTTGAAGAATTCATCGAAGCGTTT
This sequence comes from Oceanobacillus sojae, assembly GCF_900162665.1. Lineage (GTDB taxonomy): Bacteria > Bacillota > Bacilli > Bacillales > Amphibacillaceae > Oceanobacillus > Oceanobacillus sojae_A. The sequence goes on along the minus strand of NZ_LT727813.1, from coordinate 1,067,454 downwards.
TTCCCCAATCTTCACCCTCACATTGATTTCTCCAAGGTTATTTTCCTCGAACAAGAATTGTATTTGGACTACATCAATGGCCGCAAGAAAGAAATTGACGTTCTCGCGGAAGTAAAGTTAAACCACCAGGACAAAATCCTGCATATCCACACTGAAGCCCAATCGACCCGTGAAGCGGATTTCCCCGAAAGAATGTTTCTTTACTTCAGCTATCTTTACGCCAAACACCGCAAACCGATTCAACCCATCGCTGTTTTGAGTTATAATAGGAAAAAAGATGAACCAACCCAATTCAAAATCGATTCACCCACCCAAGAAGTACTTCAATTTAACTTTTTACAATTACACCTGAAAAAGAAAAACTGGAGAGAAAATATTCAATCAGATAACCCGGCCGTAGCCGCATTACTCAGTCAGATGGGCTATGAAGAGCACGAACGAGTTCAGGTGAAGATAGAATTTCTAAGAATGATTACCCGAATGAAAATTAACCCGGCCAAAATGGAATTCCTGTATGGATTTTTTGAGACCTATTTGAAACTAAATAAAGAGGAGGAAGCGCAAATGATGGAGGAAATTGAAAACTTACCGGAAGAGGAGAAAGAAATGGTACTTCATCTTCCGAATTCATATTTTGAGAAGGGATTGGAAGAAGGAAAACAAGAAGGGAAGCAGGAAGGGATAGCAGAAGGCAGGAAAGAAGGTATACAAAAACGGAATCAGGAAGTAGCATTGAAATTGATTGCAAAAGGAATGCCAATCAATGAGATAGCAGAAATCACAGAGCTGAGCAAAGAGGAAATTAAAAATCTTGCTGATAAATAGACAGATATAGCTGAACTAAAAAGTGAGCGACGCTTAATTAAGAAGTAATGCTCACTTTTTCTTTGCTTTTCTTTATCTGGAAAAGTTAAATCGGCTAATTTCTTCAAAAGCTTTTATCAGATCATCATAAGAGTGTTCGAAGTCACTATCCATCCATTTCATCAGAATATTCTACATTCCGCCTGCATTAAAGGCTAAAGCAAATTCCATATATTCTTCATTCATGGAGTAGGAAAATTTGTCTTTAGTCAGTCTGTGGATAGATGGTAAATGCTTATTAAATGTTTTTAACAGCAGGCTGTCTAAATCATTTTTTCGGGTCAGGCGAATAAAGTCTATATGCTCTAGCCAAAATGCGATGAAAATTTTGGCTACTTTCCCCATGTCCATATTTTCCCCGGCTTCCAGCCTTCGCAGATATTCCTGTGCCAGCTGATTGAGGTATCGTTCGAGCACAGCTCCTTTGGAATCAAAATGACGATAGAAGGTTTTTCGTGGAGACAGGCGGATTTACAAATATCTATAAAAAGGAGAATGGATATGGCGAAACTGGTTAACAAAGGCATTGTGAAAGCGGCGGGAATGATGAAAATGGATAATCGAATCAATTATTTTAAAGTGGACCCAGCTGCACTGGAAACGATTATGGAAGCTGAGAAATATGTACGGAAAACCTCTATTGACAGGAAGCTGAAAGAACTAATTAAAATCAGGGTTTCACAAATTAATACATGGAACAGGCTGTCCATTGCAATGGGGAATCATGCTGAGGTATAGATATAGGGAGAGGAATACAGTATATAGTAAGTATATGATGAAGAATCTCAATTCCACTTAAATGATATTTCAATTTATCAGCTGTTTCGTATAAAATGGAATGTAAAAGAGGAGGAAGACAAATGCATTTTCAGTTTGACCACCTTGTTCATTTTGTTGATAGTCCGGAAGAAACCAGAGATGAGTTGAAGAAGCTGGGCCTCCATGCTGTTGATGGCGGAAAGCATGATAATGGCGGAACCTATAACGCACTCTGTTATTTTGATTTAAGCTATATCGAGCTGATTGGAGTGTTTGATCAGCATTTAGCTGATCAGCCTGCTGAAAAATACAGCCTGGGGTATACATTTCAAAAAGATAATTACGTGTCAGGTTTATCGCGAATTGCATTAAGATCCCGCAACCTTGAGAAGGAAGCAAAACGATTAAAATCACTTGGTCTGGAGGTGATTGGTCCCGTTCCATTGGGAAGAAAAAGACCAGACGGCAGTATGATAAGCTGGAAGCTGTTATTTGCCGGGAACCCGGAAGAAAAGCTGGCATTGCCTTTCTTTATTGAATGGGAAGAACCAGACGAAGAACGCAGGCAAGGCTTAAAAGAGCAAGGAACGATTGCCGCTCATAAAAGGGGAGCTCTTTCGTTGGCATCTGTCGGATTTGCCGTAAAGGATGCGAAATCTGTACTAGAAAAATGGGCAGCTTATTTGAATTTGGAGCAGGGGGAGTCCTTTACCGATGAAGCTTTATGTGCAACAGGGCATCGTTTGAAACTGGAGGGTGGAGATATTATATTTTATGAGCCCGCTGGAGATGGGATTGTTTCTGATACATTGAAGCAAAGAGGAGAGAAACCTTTTATCGTCAATTTTTCAGGAGGAAGCACTCAAGAAGAATTTGAAGTCAAGAATGCTTTGTACCGGTTTATTTAAATTGCTGCTCAGCTGACTTAATCTGCTATACAAATTAGTGAACTTAAGAAAGTATAACCCCTAGGCAGGGGTTATTTTTTTTGGAAAGGCTAGTGTGAGGAGTTGATTTCTAATTTAATTATATAAACAAAAAATTTTTTAATTCGTCTTAAATCAAGTATATCTTACTGTCTTTTATCTGCTGAAAAAGATCTGTTACATAAAATTTTAACGTTTTCTTACCTGAAATATGGTACAGTAATATAAATGCTGTTTCTAAGGAAAATTAATGTTTACAATTCCTAGAGGTAAAGTTATAATTGAGTCGTTATTCATTACATAAACAGATTTTATAGTTTCTAAAGTCTACATACATAGAAAGGATGTACTCTAATTTTTCAGGATTTTAACTGGATTTGAAAAATCTGTTTCCATTTTTTTATGAGTAAAAATGAAACAGGGGGCAGCGAAGAATAGATATGGGATGGGGAAGCTTGTTGAAGAAAATAGGATACATATAAGGGGGCACGATCAGTGAAAAAGAATCAATGGTATAATAACCAGATATTTCCTTGGTTATTACCGATTGTTATTGTGATTTTATGGCAGGTGCTTGGCCAGCTTAATCTTATTAAATCCACTATGCTGCCGACGCCGTTTGAAGTTGTTGAAGCGGGAATCCGCTTATTTCAAACAGGAGAGCTTCAGGAGAATGTGTACATTAGTACAAAGCGTGCTGTAATCGGTTTTGCAATCGGCGGTGCAATAGGTTTTCTGCTCGGTTTGTTTAATGGGACGGTTCTATTTTTTGAAAAATTGACGGATACATCTATTCAAATGATACGGACTATTCCGCATTTGGCACTTATTCCGCTAGTAATTTTATGGTTTGGTATTGGAGAGGGTGCTAAAATATTTCTTGTTGCCGTCGGGGTCATGTTTCCCATCTATATCAATACGTTTAGCGGTATTAAAAATGTAGATCGTAAATTAATAGAGATGGGAAAAGTATATGGTTTGTCGAAGTGGCAATTGTTCACCAACATCATTTTGCCTGGTGCGATGCCAAATATTCTAGTCGGGATTCGCTATGCACTCGGAGTAACATGGATTTCTTTAATTGTGGCGGAAACCATTGGTGCTCAAGGAGGAATAGGATATATGGCGACAACAGCCCGTGAATTTATGCAGATGGATGTTGTGGTGCTGACGATTGTGCTTTATGCGATTCTAGGAAAACTATCCGACTTTATTGCGAAACTCTGTGAACAGCGCTTGCTGAAATGGAACCCGGCTTACCGGAAGAATTAACTGACAGGGACAGTTTGGAGGGGTTAGATGTTTGGTATTGAGTTACAAAGTGTGGGGAAAAGTTTTGGTAACAACGTGGTTCTGCGAGACATTAATTTATCCATATCCAAAGGGAGCTTCACAGCAATAGTCGGAAAAAGCGGCTGCGGGAAGAGTACGCTGTTAAGAGTGATTGCCGGATTGGAAAATGTGACAAGCGGTTCCTTAGCTTATACGGATGGAGAGGCAAAGAAGTCAAATATACGTATTATGTTCCAGGATGACCGTCTTCTCCCCTGGAAAAGCATTTTAAAGAATGTCGCTATTGGCGGCGTGGGCATGAAAGAAGCGGAAGAAGCATTAGAAAAAGTAGGATTAGACGGTAAAAAAGATGCCTGGCCGGATGAATTATCCGGCGGACAGAAGCAGCGTGTAGCCCTTGCGAGAGCGTTAGCCAGTAAACCCGATGTTTTATTATTTGATGAACCCTTGGGAGCACTGGATGCGTTAACACGAATGGAGATGCAGCATTTAATTGAAGAACTGTGGCAGGAACAAAAATTCACTTCTATTTTGGTGACACATGATGTGTCCGAGGCAGTCCACTTAGCGGATCGTGTTATTGTACTGAATGAGGGCGGTATTCAAATGGATAAGCAGATAGATCTGCCGAGACAGCGGGAACGGGATGAAAAGTTTACAAGCTATGAAAAAAATATACTGGATAAAATCATAGGGGGATAAAGAATGAAGAAATTACTCTTTGCACTTATTCTATTTAGTTTAGCAGCTGTAACGGCAGCTTGTGGCAATGATTCGGCTTCAGATGCGGCTGAAGATGGAGAGACGATTCGGTTAGGTTATCAAAAAGGGAATACAATGAATCTGTTAAAAGCGCGCGGAACCTTAGATGAAGCACTAAATGAAGCCGGATACAATGTGGAATGGAGAGAATTTTCGATGGGCGCACCGCTTATCGAAGCATTGAATACAAATAATATTGATTTTGGTCATTCATCTGATGTACATAGTGTTCTCATGCAATCCGGCGGGCATCATGTTAATTATGTGGCCTCCGAGTCACCTTACCCAGAAGGCGTTGCATTATTGGCGAGGGAAGGCTCTGACATAGAAACATTAGAGGATTTAAAAGGGAAGGTAGTCGGCGTAACTAATGGCGGGAATCAGCACTACCTTTTATTAGAATCCTTAAAGCAGGCTGGTATCGGCTGGGATGAAGTAGATATGAAGTTTTATAAGGACGCATCAGAAGGTTTAATTGCATTTTCAAACGATGAATTTGATGTTTTTGGAATCTGGGATCCATTCTATGCGATCGTAGAGGATCAAAATGAAACACATATGATTCTTGACGGAACAGACTTAATAGAAAATCGTACTTTCTATTTAGCGAGAGATAATTTTGCCGAGGAACAGCCGGAAGCGCTCACCATCATTTTAGAGGAACTAGAAAATATGGACGGGTGGGCAAATGAAGAAAAAAGAGAAGCAGCTGAAATATTAGCGGACGAGTTAGGGTTAGAGCCTGAACCGCTGGAGGTTGCGAATAAGCGCCGTCATTTTGGTGTTCAAAAGATGACAGAAGAGGTTATTGCGAATCAGCAGCAGCTGGCAGATACATTCTATGAAGCCGGATTGATTGATAATGAAATCAGCGTGCAGGAAGCAGTAGATGCGCATGGTTTAGATGAATCTGTCTTTCCGGATAATATTGAATAGTTTGGAGAAATGAAAAAGAGGCTGTCAGGGCCTCTTTTTCGATACTTGAAGAATAATATAATTATTTATCCAGAAGTGAGCGCAAATAGAGATGCTGGTTCAAAAATACTGGTGGAGCAGGACTTAAGCTGAGTTTTAAGATAAAAGACAATAACATCAGCTGTTTACTTTGCAGCATGCACCGTTTTACAGATAGGATGCAAATGATTTACATATTTCTACAAATTTTATTGCTGCCGGAGAGGGGGAGGTATTTCGTTTATAGGCCACCCCGACTGTCCGTGCATAGTGCTCTGAAAAATTCTTTTGAACAAGATCTGCCGGTGCATGGCGGAGAATGGATTTTGGAACAATCGAAATGCCTAAGTTTTCATTTACCATAGTCAAAATCACTTGATCGACCGATAATTCATATACCACATTCGGATTGATTTTGTGCTCCGATAAGATACGCAGCACATCCCGATCAATATTCTGCTTCGGCATAATCCAGCGTTCATTCTTTAATTGATGAAGTGTCAGATTCTCTTCATCAGCCAGAGGATGATTTTTTGCCATAATGCATAAAAGCTCATCATCAAAAATGAAATCGAATACGAAATTCTCGGGAGCAGGTTTCGCAATAAATCCAATATCTATCACACCGTGCTGAAGCCAATTTTCAATTTGGTCATAATCTCCCTCCATCAGACGGATAGTGACATCCGGATACTGTTGTTCAAAATAGGATAATACCTTTGGGAGCAATACTAAAGAAATGCTCGGAAGGACGCCGACTGTTATTGTTCCGCTGATCAGGTTTTTTAAATTGGCTACGGTATTTTCAAGCTTCTGTTGTTCCTGCAGAATTTTCGAGATATGCTTGTAGACGATTTTTCCATTGCTTGTTAAAATAATATTATTTCTATTCCGGATGATTAAAGGGATATCCAGTTCTGCTTCTAAATTATTCATCGCATGCGTTATCGATGATTGGGTCAGGTTCAGCTTCAGACCGGTTTCTGTAAAGCTCCCCGTTTCAATTAACGTATGAAAAGCGAGATATTGCGATAATGTAGGCATAATACACCTCTTATTATTAGTTTTTTTCATAGTTACAGATAAAAATATTCATTAGATTTATAGTTTGTTTTATTTTATAATAGAACGAATACCAAGTAAATGAATATGAATTTAGGGGGGATTGATAGGATGAGTGAAGAAAAGCTAATGATGAAAGCTTTGTCGATGGATATTATTACAGCGAAAATGTTTACTGAACTTCATCTCTCAATAACCGAAGCATATGGGGAAGAAGAAGGACGGAAGCTTGTAAAGCAAGGGCTGGAAGCTTTCGGATTGAAAGATGCAGAAACAATGGCAAAGAAAGCAACAGCAGAAGGACAAAACCATTCCTTTTATGAATATTTACCACAGGTTGTTGAGGTAGAAGAAAAATATGCAGACCTGACAACTTTTGCACGTTTCTCAAAAATGTTTGCCCAAATTTCTAAACAGGTAGTTGATAAATATGAGGAGGAGGGCGAAGATGTTATTAGACGTGCTGTAGAGCGTTACGGCAGAAAACGCGGAGAGGGTATTGCCCAGCGTGCCCGTTCGAATGGTCTAGAAAATAACTCTGATAATTATCTGAAAAACTATGATATGGCCCGCAGTGAATTATTTGAAGTAGATACGGTGTATAAAGAGAATGAGGTGGAACAAACCTTTACGTACTGTCCGTTTGGTCAGCAATGGGCAGATGATGATATGGGGAAATACGGTATTTTGTATTGTCAGGTTATCGACCCTTCTGTAGCGAAAGGCTATAATAAGAATTTTGAAGTTGTGCATGATCAATATGTATTGCGGGAAGGCCAATGTCACTTCCAATTTCAAATGAAGAAGTAAGTTAGGAATAAATGAAGAGAGGCTGAAGTAAAGACTCATCTCAAATGAAAAATAGTGGTTTTCCAACGGTGGAGAATCACTATTTTTTGTAATTGATCTCTAGAAAAAAGCTGATCTCTCTGCTTCTGCTATGTAGTCAACTTTATATTGATGGAGCGCCCGCCATAGATGTGACGGGCTTTTTTTCATGTTTCCCTCTTTTACATCCAACTGATTATGTTACCTCACGATGTGAAATGTGCTGATTATGCATCCTTTGGAACCTGGGATCTTGCAGAGAACGCTTATGAAGCAATGCAAAATAGATATGCCTGTTTTCTGGCAAATCATGGTCTGTTAACAGGCTCTATAGACCTGCCGAATGCTTTTTCCATTGCAGAGGAGATTGAGCGTTGTGCGGAAACTTATTATCGTGCAAAATCAATTGGAGAGCCTGTGCTGTTAAGTGATGAAGAGATGGAATTTATGCTGGAAAAATTCCAGACTTACGGGCAGAAGAAGGCTTAAATTATAAAAAAAGTAATAATCCCTCTCATGCCCTGTATAAATAGGTAGTGGGAGGGATTATTATTATACTTTATTTCTATAGAACGGATGGAAGTGAGGCGCGTTATTGAAAACAGGAATTAATCACATAGTAATATAGGAGGTCATTTCATTACTTTTTTCAGGACCTTAGACATATTATTTCAGAATTCAAAACTTATGAACTGTTTTTTGTCATATGCCCTCTTTTCTTGCCATTTCTCCTGTTTTTGGGTTTGAAAATTTTGAATTTATGCTAAGGTAATCTTATATACTGTAATAACAATCATGGTACAGGAATGAAACCTTTTCCACCATGATTCGTTTGAAATAGTATAAATCAAAAAAGCATGAGGTGATAGGATGGAGAAAGATGATAAGAAGCAGGAAGAAAATGTGGAAGAGAAAAACTCACAGCCGGCACCTAATGAAGAAAAGGTGAATGAGGAAACCGGGCAGACAGAAATTCCGGATCAAGATGCTCCTGACCAGGCCGAAACAAACAATATACAGACGGACCAGAGTCAGCAGGGAGAAGCGCAAACCAGCGCGACTGCAGCAGAACAGCCTAAAAAAGAAAAGTCTTCCCAATTTGATTTTCAGGAAAGCTTTAACGAAACGAAAGAGATTGCATTAGGTGCGATATTAAGGCCGAGCGCTCTTATTCATTCCAGCCGAGCAATCAAAGTAAAAACAAGTGTCATTATCTTCGCTTTATTAGCTATACTTGTCAGTGTTTGCCATTATTTATTTTATAAATACGGATTTGATGGATTGCTCTCTTATTTAAGTGACATTAGTTTCACATTTTTCTTAAAAACGTTTGTATCCTGGATTCTTACATTTGCTATCGGATATTTCTCACTCTATATTTTACTTAAGCATTTTGGAAACCGGACGATGGAGCATAAAGATTTACTGACAAAATATGCAATTGTCAATATTCCATATGTTCTTGTGTTTTGTTTAGTAACATTGTTTATTGGTTTAGTACTTGTGGATTTATTTGTTGTGACATACGTGTTCTCATTATTACTATTTGGATTTATCCATGTTTATTTATTTATAGCACTGATGGAAAAATCCCGGTTTGATATTTTTTGGACGCTGGCAGTGTATCAGCTGGTGCTTATTGTAGCATCCTATTACTTAGTTGGTGTGGAGTTATAAGACTTTTAATAAATTATTAACAAAAACCAGAGCAGTCTCCGGATTGCTTTGGTTTTTGTTTGTCTATTCATATTGCCTTGGGATGACAACAGCGTTGCACGCTTTTTCATAAAATTCAATTGACTCGGCCTCTCCGATTACTGCATAATCATAACCCGATTATTTAAGGACTGCCTTCTCTTGTACAATAAGGAGACAGCCTTTTTTTGATTTAGATAATTATTTGTTTTTTGGATGTGTACGTGTCCAGGAAATAATCACCATCAGTATAAGAACAACGGTAGAGCTGATAAAAGCAGCCAGGCTTATATCTCCTATAAGAGATTCCTCTCTTCCCTCAAAGAAATAACTGAGAAATATACAAATCAAACTGAGTGAGCTGACTACCATTGGCGGTACAATTCGCTTCTCTTTTAAAAATATACTTATTAGAAATAGAACAGCACCAATACCAATCATGATTGGTAAGTATCCTGTTAAAAATCCCATTCTTATCACTCCAGTAACTGACTAAATTTTAACCTTCTTTGTATATAGTTTCCCAAGTGTGAATGTAATTAATCTAATTTCTTTTGTTTTGTTTCATTTGCTCCTTAAATAAGGGAGTTATTTTCCGGGATTGGAGCCGGTTAAATTACAATCTGTTCTTTTTTTGTTTAAATTGGAAATAAAAAAGGAACGATAACATTAAGAGATGAAAATTATGGAGGGTGAATCAAAATGACAGAGACTCATATGCCAAAAGACAAAGGTTTGGACCATACGCTGAAGCTTTTAAATGAGGGTTATCGTTTTGTAAACAATCGTTCGGATAAATTTGAATCACGTGTATTTGAAACTAGACTTTTAGGTGAGAAAACTATTTGTATGGTAGGAGAGAAAGAGGCAGAGCTATTTTATGATAATAGCCGGTTCTCCCGAAAAGATGCTTCCCCCGGCAGGATTCAGAAGACACTGTTTGGAGAAGGCGGCGTTCAGGGGTTAGACGATGCAGAGCATCACCATCGAAAAGCTATGTTTATGTCTCTTATGACAAAGGAAGGTTTAAAAGAGATGTCTGCTATTATTCGGGAAGAATGGGAACGGGAAATAAAACAACATTCCAATACAGAAATACAAATTTATCAAGCGGCAAAACATGTATTAACGCAGGCTGCCTTACGCTGGACGGGCGTCCCTTATCAAGAAGCAGATGTACCGGAATGGGCGGATGAGCTAAGTGATATGTTTGAAGATGCCGGGACAGTCGGATGGAGCCATTGGCGGGCAAGAACATCCAGATCCAAGGCGGAGGAACGGGTAGCGGGTTTGTTAGAACGGGTGCGCAAAGAATCTGCAGAGGTCAGTAAGGATAGCCCGGTATATCATTTTGCAATGCACCGTGATTTAGAGGGGGAATTACTGGATGTTCAAATTGCTGCAGTCGAATTATTGAATTTATTGCGCCCAATTGCAGCGATTGCTGTGTATATTGATTTTGCCCTTTTGGCTGTTCACGACTATCCGGAAGAAGTGAAGAAATTGGAATCTGAGGATGACCTGCAGCATTTTATTCAGGAAGTAAGACGCTTCTATCCATTTTTCCCAGTTGCTCCTGCGCGGGTTAAAGAAGATTTCAACTGGAATGGATACACTTTTGAAGAAGGAACATTAACCTTATTGGATTTATACGGTACAAATCATGATCCGGATATTTGGGATACCCCCGACAGCTTTCAACCGGAACGATTTCAAGCATGGAAGGAATCGCCGTTCAATTTTATTCCGCAAGGCGGAGGGGAATTCGATATCGGTCATCGTTGCGCCGGGGAATGGATGACAATAGATGTATTAAAAACAACCCTTGATTTTTTCGTGAACAATCTTTCTTTCGAATTTACAGAACAGGATTTAAGCTATGAAATGAATGATATTCCGCCGATTCCGAACAGTGGAGTGATTATTAAAGAGGTGCAGTTGAAAAGATGATAAGAGTGAATAAAATCGGATTAAGGGCTCCTTGTTCAAAATAATATTCTAATGTAATTGTGCCTTTAATAAAGAAATTGTTTATAAAATCCCCTGATAACCGGCTTGTTGCCTGTCAGGGGATTTTTTCTGGATATGAATACAGGAGAAATTCCTGAAAAATAGGTCTTTATATCAAACCGAGTGTGATGAGTGTACATAGTCTATAGAGAAAGATTAAAGAAATGGAAAGGAGGTCCTTTACGGTGAGAGGTAGTAAACATCATCAAGGACAATTTAATCAAGGCTGGGGGAACCAACAGGTACAAGGAGCTTCTATGAATGGTATGAATGGAAATGGAAACTGCAATGGCAATGGAATGCCGCAGCAGATGCCTATGCAGCAAATGCCGCAACAACAAATGCAGCCAGAATTTTGTGCTCCACAAGTATCGCCTACACAACAAGGCCCGACACAAGTGTCTCCAACAAAGCAATACGTAAAAACAAACGTTTCTAATACTGAGGTAAAGCATATCCATCCTAGTCACACTACAAATGTTAACAAGCATATGACAACACACAAACACTATTTTCCACATACAGAATCTGTTGTAAATGATATTAAAGAACAGCATGTTATGTGCGGAAAACCGCATCATCCTTGCCCACCCCAAGGCCCTTGTGGATGCTGAAGAATTAGAATCTGAATAAAGAATCATCAATTCGCAGTCTGATGTGTGCTGCGGATTGATGATTTTTTTATGAATTTTGAGCAAGCTATTATAGCCTGATTAATGTAATAATTCGTCTGACTTGTCTCATTATTAAGAAAAGAAAACGTGAGGGTTGGTTTCTATAGAAGAAATCCGTTATAATAAGAAAAGATTCATTTTAAATTTTTTAGGCAGAGAGGAAAGAGTATATATGAAGCAGGAAATTGGTGTTATCGGTCTAGCCGTGATGGGAAAAAATATTGCATTAAATATAGAGAGCCGAGGCTTTGCAGTATCTGTTTTCAACCGTACCTATGAGAAAACAGAAGACTTTATGGCAAACGAAGCGAAAGGGAAAAACTTCTATGGCGCAAAAACAATTGAAGAGTTTGTTCAATCTCTTGAGAAGCCACGCAGAATTATGCTTATGGTGAAAGCTGGTCCTGCAACAGATGCAACTATCGCATCCCTGCAGCCATATTTAGAGGACGGCGATGTCTTAATTGATGGCGGGAACACCCTTTATGAAGATACAATGCGCCGTAATGAGGAATTAGATAAAACAGGTATTCATTTCATTGGAACTGGTGTATCCGGCGGGGAAGAAGGAGCTCTAAAAGGACCTTCTATGATGCCTGGAGGGCAGAAAGAAGCCTATGATCTGGTTGCACCAATCTTTGAAGCTATTTCTGCCAAAGTAGATGGTGAGCCATGTGTTACTTATATTGGACCAAACGGTGCAGGTCACTTTGTGAAAATGGTTCATAATGGTATTGAGTATGGAGATATGCAGTTAATTGCTGAAGCCTATGATCTGATGAAGAATGTTGCCGGCTTAGATGCAAAAGAACTGCATGAAGTATTTAAAGAATGGAATAAAGGTGAGCTGGACAGCTTCCTGATTGAAATCACTGCAGATATTTTCACGAAAGTCGATGATGAAACCGGCAAGCCGCTAGTTGAAGTGATTCTTGATAAAGCAGGCCAAAAAGGTACTGGAAAATGGACAAGCAAAAACGCATTAGACTTAGGTGTGCCGCTTCCATTAATTACAGAGTCCGTGTTTGCCCGCTTTATTTCTTCCTTAAAAGAAGAGCGTGTAAATGCAAGTAAAGTACTCTCCGGTCCTGCTAAAGCAGAAGTATCAGAGAGCAAGGAAGAGCTTATCGAAGCGATTCGACAGGCACTTTACATGAGTAAAATTGTTTCTTACGCACAAGGCTTTGCACAAATGCGTGCAGCATCTGAAGAAAACAATTGGGACTTAAAATACGGCGATATCGCAATGATTTGGCGCGGCGGATGTATTATTCGTGCGAACTTCCTGCAAAAAATCAAAGATGCTTACGATCGTGAAGCAGATTTATCAAACTTAATGCTGGATCCATATTTCAAAGAGATTGTGGAAGGCTATCAGGCCTCTCTTCGCAAGGTTGTATCCTTAGCAGTACAGCATGGTGTGGCAGTGCCAACATTCGCAAGTGCGATCGCTTATTATGACAGCTATCGTTCAGAAAATCTGCCGGCTAACTTAATTCAGGCACAGCGTGATTATTTTGGTGCCCATACGTATGAGCGTAAAGACAAAGATGGCATCTTCCATTCTCAATGGTTTTAATGGTAATGTAAGAAGCGTTTCTTGTTTTTGATAATTATAGAAAATCCCGGAGTCAAATAGCTTTGATTCCGGGATTCTTTATATAAGAAAAAGGATTTTAAAATATATATAGGGTGGGGTAAAGTTGAGAAAAAGATTAGGCTGCTTACATGCTCATTATTCAAATATTGGATATATAGAGAAGGCATTTTCTGCATATGATATTGAACTGATTCATTTTACTGATCCAGGATTATTGTATCGAGTTACTTCAGATGAAAAATTCCTGGAATCAGATGCTCAAAATAAAGTGAAGGAGCAAATGGAGTGGATTGCTCAATGTGATGTGGATGCTATTCTTATCACCTGTACAAACTATATTGCTGTTTTAAAGGAAGAGCAGATTTCTTCCGCTGTTCCAATTATTAAAATTGATGAGCCTTTCTTTGATTTTATCTGTAATATAGAGCAACCCCATAAAATTCTTTTTACAAACCCGGAAACGGTTAAAGGAACGATGGAACGTCTCAAACAGTATGCTGATTACCAACAAAAATCTTTAGATGTAGAAGTTATGATTATTGAAAATACTTTTGACTTAATCATGCAAGGACTGAAGGAAGCATACCATCAGAAAATTTTCAGATATTTAAATCAGACAGTGAAGGATGATAATAAAGTTATTTCTGTTGCTCAATTATCTATGGTTGATGCGGCTGAGCAAGTTGAGGATAGAACTTCGAAGGCGATTATTAACCCGCTGAATACGCTGGTATCTTTTATTGTTAATTATTTTGAATTAGAGAAGAAAGAGCAGGCGTTATTTAACTATAAGGGATAAAAAAGGTCTTTCTTAAGGATTCATGTACCTTCCTGGAAAAAAGTGATGTCCAGTGATATATTTGCATGAGGTAAGGAGTGAATATTTTGCCGATTATAGATAAACTAAATCTCAGGGGGGATAAATCGATGGACCTGTGCCGGCAGCAGAAGAAGTAAGTCAGCTTATCTGTAAATAAGGAGGACTGTTATGATTAAACAAATTCCAATCACAAATGATGAAATTTATGAGTTATCCGCTTTTGCCTTTCAATTTACACTTGCACCGGAAGAAATAGAAAAGAAAAAGGAAGCAAAAAAACATGAAACGGTTTGGGGCTGGCTAGAGGGAGAAAGCCTGGCTGCCAAGGTTCATCTTATTCCATTAAAAACACGTATTCATGGAAAAGTCATAAAAACGGGGGGCATTTCTTCGGTTGCCACATGGCCTGAATATCGGAGGAAGGGTGCTGTTCGTCAGCTGCTTATCCATGCTATTAGTGAAATGAAGAAAGAAGGCTATCTTGTTTCTTACTTGGCACCATTCAGTGTTCCATTCTACAGAAAATTCGGCTGGGAAATGACAATCAATGAAATGCAGTTTACAATTCCAATGGAGCGCGTACCAAAGTTTAAGGGTATAACTGGTTATGTACAACGTATGAAAACAGGGGAAGAATCCGTTTTAAAGGAAGTTTATCAGGAATACACGAAACAGTATACAGGAATGCTCGTCCGTGATGATCATTGGTGGGAGCATAAAATTTTCAACAAGAAAGAGCTGAATACAGTAATTGGTTATGATGCTAAGGGTAATGCGGACGGCTACATACGCTATAAAGTAAAAGATAGCAAGATGAATATTGATGAATGGGTTGCGATTACACCAGACAGCAAAAAAAGGCTGCTTCAGTTTATTTCCAATCATGATTCTATGGCAAAGGAAGTACATATGACGCTTCCAGACGATGATTTACTTCCGCTTTTTATGGAAGAGCCAAGAGCGAAGCAAGAGCAAAAACCATATTTTATGACGAGAATTGTAGACGTAGAGGCTTTTCTGAAGGTTTATCCATTTTTAAAGCAGGGAGACAGCGAAGAGGCTTACACCATTAAAGTGATAGATGAAATTTGTGAGGAAAATAGCGGTTTTTATCAGATTCATTTTCAAAATGGAATACACCACATAGAAAAAACAGAAAATCCGGCAGAACAGAATTTGACTGCATCGTTGACTATCCAACAATTAGCAATGCTTTTATTAGGGAAAATAACGCTGGAGCAGCTATATCAGCAAGCGTTTATTTCTGGTGACTTGGATAAGATACTAAAGCTGGATGCGTATTTACCTAAAAAACAGCATCCGTACCTGGCCGACTTTTTCTAGAGAGACGCAGAAATATTTCTGAAAATAAAAGCAAAGCCCTGACTTCATTATAACAAGACAGGGCTTTGTTTATTATTATTCCTTACCGGCTGCAGTTTCTTCTCTAGCTTCCGTGGAATCATCTATTTTCTTCTGATGATACATACTATTCAGCAATGCTCCGACCAAGAGGATAACACCTGTTAAGAAGAACCAGATCATCAGGATGATAATTCCTCCGAGACTTCCATAAGTAGCTGAATAGTTGCCAAAATTAGATACATAAATGGAAAAAGCAAATGAGCTTACTAACCATAGAATACTTGCGGTTAATGTACCGGGCAGAATATGCTTGAAAGGAAGACGCTTATTTGGAGCAAAACGATACAATCCAAGCAAAATAACGGTAACAATCACAATTACCATAATTAAACGTGATATTTGCAGAATCAGCCCTGTTCCCTCGCTGATCCCGACAAAGGAGATTAAGAAATTAACAATAACGTCACCAAAAACAAGCAGGGTGATAGAGGAAATTGCTGCTAAAAGTAATCCGATAGTCAACAGGACAGCTGTTCCACGGACCTTAATGAACGGTCTTGTCTCTTCCACTTCAAATGCCTGGTTGGATGCTTGAATAAATGCATTAATTCCATTTGACGCCGACCAGATGGTACCTAAAATCCCCACGGTTAACAATCCTCCACGGGGCGTTTCCACCAGATTGATAATATTTTCTTCAAAGGTTGACGCGAGCCCTTGCGGTAAAATGGATCCAATAAATCCAACAGCGTCATCCGGGCTTATGTTAAAATAGGGAATAATTGCAAAGCCAACGATAAGAAGCGGGAAGACGGCTAATAGAAAATAATAAGCAAGTGCAGCTGCAAGCAGTGTCGTATTATTCTCAGAAAAACGTTTCATAAAATCTTTGCCAAATTGTTTTATATCCATAGTCGCCTCCAATGATAAAATTTTATACCTTTTCCATTTTAGAGCTATTCCCTGTAAAATGGAATAAATATATTTATAAAGTTTAGGAAAAGATACGGTATATGAACTGTATACCCGAAAATGGAAGGATATAACCTTGGCAAACAGGAGATATGATGAAATGGTTGTTTGTACACCGAACTTGATTTCCTGATATCAGGACCTGGCTGCGTTTTTCTAATATTATAGAGAAGAAACGTTTTATTTATTTTCACAGGTGGTATAATATTGACTATAAAGGCTGTTCAAAAAGACCGGTTAAAAATGGATGTATAAAATAAATGAGGGTAAATGCCCGAGAAAAAAGCAAGTTTATTTTATCCTTTTGAACATGCAATGAAATAAGGAGGGGATTTTTACATATGCCTATTATTTCCGTAGGACTTTTACTTATTGCTATCGCGTTCGCTGTCGTTTGCTGTTATATAGCATTTACATTAAATCGGCTTTCCTATAATATTCGTTCGCTCGGCAGATCCGTTGTAAAAATGGAAGAGGAAATGAACCATATTACACCTGAAATTTCGACATCCTTACAAGAGGTGAATCATTTAATTGATGATACGCATGAGAAGCTGCAGGCGACAGACAGTGTCTTCGGATCTTTAGAGGATGTTGGTACTTCTGTTCAGAGCTTAAACGATGCTTATAAGGTGAAGCGGCAGGCATTGGATGATGCTAAACTCGAAGAAAAATTAAATCTGGCGATGAAAGGTATCACATGGAGCGAAGCAGCGATACAAATTTATAAGAGCTATCAGGCAAGTAAAATGAATAAAGTCAATCAGCAGAGGGAGGAAGTAAAATGACATTGATAGGGATTGGCGTCATTATTATTGGAGTCGCATGTATTATTTTAGCTATTTTTATTGGTCATTTATTAAATAACTTAGCAAGTGTGTTAAGCGGCGTTGACAAGACAGTTCAGCAATTACCGGAACAAATGGATGGTATTTTAAAAGAGACAACGAGTATCATTCATGAAAGTAATCAGGCTTTAGCAGATATAAATGATAAGATGGAGCAATTAAGCCCCTTATTTTATATTGTTGGCGATGTTGGAAATGCTACAAGAAAGCTTTCTTCTTCCTTAGTAGATGTAACCAATTCTGTGAAGACAAAAACAGAGGCTGGTCAGGAAGTTTCAGGTAAAAACAACTTAGGCGGCGTATATGGTGGAGTTGCCCTTGGTTATTATTGGTTAAAGAAAAAAAGAGATTTAAAACGCGAGAAGCGGGCATATACACATGAGCAGTAAAGCATATAAAGCCGGAATTGTTGCCACTACAGTTGTTGGAGCGGCGTTGGGCTGGACAGCAGGCACTTATGTGAAAAAAAAGCGGTCTTTAGAAGAAAATCCATCGTTATTCACCCGTCTCCGTGATTTCGAACAGCGTCTTTATCATGACGGCTTTCAAAAGTCAACAGAGCTTCAGGAGATACGGCAGGAAGTTGAAAATAGAATTGCAGAAGAGAAATAAGAAATCCGCCTGGAACCAAGATTCCAGGCGGATTTCTTATTTTATGACATTATTTCTTATTCAGCTTTACAAGGAAATAACCGATCGTTGCCAACCCGTAAATCCCTTGCAGATTTTTATTAGCTATTATCAAATCAGCTTCTTCTGTTTTTTCCTGTAATTGATTTGCTGTTTTAAGTACGGATGATGTCATATTATGTGTAGCTCGTCCAGCATCGCCAACTAAGTAGAATAAAGGAGATAATTCCTTAATTTGTTGATTGACCTGCTGCAATGTTTTGTTACCTGTTTTAAGGACATCCGCTATTTGCGAGGTAATTCCTTCTACCTGCTCCGGTAACTGATCCGTAGTTTTTTGAGCGCTGGCGATGAGCTTACCGGCTCCACCAAGCTTCAGGAATAGAAAACCGGCCACCGCCAGTAACCCAATTCCAATCAGAATAGCTCCGATACCTAATAAAATTAATATCCAATTAGCCATAATTATACCTCCGAATCATTATTCCTATATATACAATATCACATGAGGAACAGTTTAAAACATTTATTTTTATTTTAGCATACCAGAAAAGATAAGTCATAAACCTGGCAATAAGCCCATAAATTTTAAATAAAAGGAGTTTGCTGTTTAATTTTTATAGAGTTGTACATGCTGTATCAAACAGTATTGAAATAACGATATTCTTTAAAAGACTGTTTCCATTTCCAATTGCGGTAGGCACTACAAATTCATGCCAGAAAGGAACGAAGCGATATGTCAAAAAAGAAGAAGCTGGCTTTTTGGTTTCTCGGTTTATTCTTACTTATATTCTTATTACAGTATCCCACAAGGGAAGCAATTAATTCTTCTAATTCCGCCTGGTCATTGCCATTAAACGGAAAAGTTATTGTGATTGACCCTGGACACGGCGGTCCCGACGGAGGAGCCGTGGGTTCAGATGGCACCGTGGAAAAAGATATTGCACTGTCAGTTTCCAAAATGGTCCAATCCTATCTTATGCAGCACGGCGCGATTGTTTATTTAACTCGCGATGAGGATGTTGATTTGGCTGCTGAAGGGACAAGCGGTCTGGCTAACCGGAAGTCGGAGGATATACGGAACCGATTAGCATTTATTCATGAGAAAGAGCCGGAATTCTTTATTTCCATCCATTTAAATGCGTTGCCTTCCAGTCAGTGGCACGGTGCCCAGACCTTCTATTATCCAAAATATGAAGAGGGAGAGCATCTGGCGACGGTGATTCAGGATGAAATTATCCGTAATCTGGAAAATACGGATAGACAGCCGCTTGCTATTGATCACATGTATTTGTTAAAGCATGCAGAAGTACCCGGGGCATTAGTGGAAATCGGGTTTTTATCAAATGAGACAGAACGTGAGCAATTAAAGGATGAAGCGTATCAACGGCAAATGGCAGCCAGCATTTATGAAGGAATTTTGCGGTATGCTACGGAAGAAATACCTGTAGAAGAGAGTGAGTGAGACACCAGCTTTGTGTATTAAAACAACGGCATTTTTTAATAAGTCTACAAATAAAGAGGCTGATACGAAGCCTCTTTATTTGTTTAAGCTATACATTTTTCAAATATTGCCCAAAGTCTTCTGATTCACTCATCTAACATTCAGCCGGTTGAAGAGCAAACCGACTGAATGAAGTTTCGTTTTATCACAGCATGAGTGTCCGCAATTTCTCCAGAAGGAAAGGGAGAAGAAATGATAAGAAGAGTGGAGAAAAACGGCCCCTGCATCTCCTGATTCACTCATCTAACATTCAGCTGGTTGAAGAGCAAACCAACTGAATGAAGTTTCGTTTTATCACAGCATGAGTGTCCGTAATTTCTCCAGAAGGAAAGGGAGAAGAAATGATAAGAAGAGTGGAGAAAAACGGCCCCTACATCTCCTGATTCACTCATCTAACATTCAGCTGGTTGAAGAGCAAACCAACTGAATGAAGTTTCGTTTTATGTTATACTAGCTCATGGACAGATTCATATAAGGATGGTGAAGACATGTTAACACAAGAAGAGGTTATAGAGTTACTTAGCTCTGTAAATGATCCTTTTTTACATAGAAGCTTAGAGGAATTAGATGCTATTAAATCCGTTACGATTAAGGAAGAGAAAAAACATGTCAGTGTGAAAATTGGAATTTCCAAAATGAATACTGGCGAGCAAATGCAGTTGCAGCAAGAGGTTGTAGGTATTTTGAAGCGTAATGGTGCGAATACAGTAGGATTGCGATTTGAACAGCTTCCAGAAGAAACGGTAAAGAAATATCAATCTGAAGCGGAAAAAGCAAAAGAAGAAACGTTGATCAGTGGAGCTTCCAATACGCAATTTATTGCTGTAGCAAGCGGTAAAGGAGGAGTTGGTAAGTCAACTGTAACCGTTAACTTGGCGGTTTCCCTGATGCGTTTAGGTAAAAAAGTAGGAATTATCGATGCGGATATTTACGGCTTTAGTGTACCGGATATGATGGGCATAGAAGAAAGACCGGTTGTGCGCGGGGAAAAGATAATTCCTGTTGAGCGCTTTGGTGTCAAGGTGGTCTCTATGGGCTTTTTTGTGGAAGATAACTCACCAATTATCTGGCGTGGTCCAATGCTCGGCAAGATGTTAAACAGCTTCTTCACTGAAGTGGAGTGGGGAGAATTAGATTATCTACTGCTTGATTTACCACCTGGAACAGGGGATATTGCAATGGATGTCCATGAGCTCTTACCATCTTGTAAAGAGGTTATTGTTACTACGCCGCATCCGACAGCAGCTTTTGTAGCGGCACGTGCCGGACAAATGGCTTTGAAAACAGACCATGAAATTCTTGGTGTTGTGGAAAATATGGCGTACTTTGAAAGTAAGAAAACAGGTGAGAAGGAATATGTTTTCGGAAAAGGCGGCGGCAAAAAGCTTGCTGATGTGCTGAAAACAAAAGTTCTTGGCCAGTTGTCGCTCCGACAGCCGTATGAAGAAGAGGATGAATTTGCTCCATCTGTTTACCAGGAAGATCATCCTAATGGAAAAGAATATCATAAGATTGCCGCAAAAATTATTGCGAAATTAGAGGAATAAGATAGAAAAAGATAGGACACTTGTTTTGACAGCAGCGTCCTATCTTTTTCGTGTTCTACAGGGAAAAACATATGCAGGAAAGTTCATTCAAGTATCAGCTAACTGGATGAATCGTCACTATTTTCCTCGCTGTCAGATGAGTTTTGATTACTTTCCTCACTGCCGCCGGATGAATCTTTCTTGGCAGCTTCTTGTATAGCTTTATTTATCTTTTCCTGGAATAATGGAGATTGCATTGTTTCTTGTATAGTTTTTTCCAAATGAGCACGAAATGCCTGGCTTGTCAAAATAGAAAGCATCTGCTTATCAACCTCAGGATTTTTCAATATTTCAATCATTTGTTCCTGAAATTGACTGTCATGCATGAGATCCTTCATAAGATTTTTTTGCTCACCGGAGATGGATTTCGCATACGTTTGTATGAATTCAGGGTCTTGGAACATCTTCTTCCAATTCTCTTTACTTTCTTCAGACGATATAGCCTTTGTTACAGTTTCTTTTACTTCATCAGATTCTATAACTAAAAGCTCCTGTAATTCTTTATCAGCTAGTAAATCCTTTAATGCTTCTTTACCTTCCTCCGTTTGCAAAATATCAACGACCATCTTTTTTGTGGTTTCGTATTCTGCTTCATGAGACTCGTCATTGTTTGCACAAGCAGAGATGAAAAATATGGATAAAATCAGGATGATAATGGATAGGCGACGTTTCATAAATATTCCCCTTTCTTTATGGAATAAGAAAGTAAAAATCTTTTTTTTATGCATGTATTCTCTGGCCCGGCATATAGCTGTTTTAGTTTTCAGCCCCCGCGCAGCAATAAAGTACGGTACAAGTTTTTGATCATAAGACCCAGGATGAAAACATAATCTATATACCCTTAATATGTTTGATAATTTAACAAAATATACACAAGCAATGAAGAAAAATAGGACACTTCATGATAAAATACGAGTGGTTACTTCTTTAGGAGGTGAAAAATTGAACACAAGAATATTAGTTAATTTCTTTTGGAAAGCATTCTGGTTTGGAGGGCTTGCCGGACTGGTTGCAAGCTTTTTTATACGGCCGGAGGAATATCTTACATATATGTCTCCATTTGATGCGTTGGAGTTACTCGGGGTATTTCTATTCTTCTTGGCGCTTGGTCTTACATTTGCGGCAGTAAGTATGACTGGTTTTTTTGCATATTTATTTGTAAACCGGATGGGGCTGAATTTATTTAAAGGATATTGGTCAACAGTACAGATTGGTCTGGTGGTCTTTGTTTTATTTGATCTTATTTACTTCCCATATCGTGCTGCGGAGGGAGAGGCAGCAATATATTGGTTTATACTGATTGCTGCAGCGATGCTGGTGATCGGATGGGTTGTTGCAAAAGTGAAAGCAAAAGAAACCAATTCGACAGCTTTTGTTCCTGCACTTTTTTTCATGATTGTTTTTACAACGGTCGAATGGGTTCCCGGGTTAATGGTGGACAGTATAGATTATGCCTGGTTGATGGTTGTACCATTATTGGTGTGTAATACTTATCAGATCTTAACACTTCACCGGTTGCCCTTCGTGGAAAAAAAACCTGAAAAAGGGCAAACATCTGTATCAAAATCTAAAAAAAATTCAACTAAAAAAGCGTAAAGTAATTTCATATAAATAATTATATGGCCTTTTCCTTACCATGGAAGTGCTCTGCTGTATTGTGATTGCTTTCTTCTATTATGATAATTAAACAGGCAGCTCCT
>NZ_LT727813.1:973168-1039231 GCF_900162665.1 Oceanobacillus sojae | reverse complement strand
AGCTATTGATATAGCAACACAACTGATTACATTGTAATCAGCAAACTTATTCATCAACTTAGTTAAGTGAATAAGGGCGCACGGTGGATGCCTTGGCACTAGGAGCCGATGAAGGACGGGACTAACACCGATATGCCTCGGGGAGTTGTAAGTAAACTTTGATCCGGGGATTTCCGAATGGGGGAACCCACTGTTCGTAATGGAACAGGACATCTATCTGAATACATAGGGTAGATGAGGCAGACCCGGGGAACTGAAACATCTCAGTACCTGGAGGAAGAGAAAGAAAAATCGATTTCCTGAGTAGCGGCGAGCGAAACGGAAAGAGCCCAAACCAGGAAGCTTGCTTCCTGGGGTTGTAGGACACTCCATTGGAGTTACAAAGAAATTCTTTAAATGAATCGACTTGGAAAGGTCAGCCAAAGAAGGTAACAGCCCTGTAGTTGAAAAGGAATTTCCTCCGGAGTGTATCCTGAGTACGGCGGAACACGTGGAATTCCGTCGGAATCCGGGAGGACCATCTCCCAAGGCTAAATACTACCTAGTGACCGATAGTGAACCAGTACCGTGAGGGAAAGGTGAAAAGCACCCCGGGAGGGGAGTGAAATAGAACCTGAAACCGTGTGCCTACAAGTAGTCGGAGCCCGTTAATGGGTGACGGCGTACCTTTTGTAGAATGGACCGGCGAGTTACGATCGTATGCAAGGTTAAGTGGAAGACACGGAGCCGTAGCGAAAGCGAGTCTGAATAGGGCGAAGGAGTATGCGGTCGTAGACCCGAAACTGTGTGATCTACCCATGTCCAGGGTGAAGGTCAGGTAACACTGACTGGAGGCCCGAACCCACGTATGTTGAAAAATGCGGGGATGAGGTGTGGGTAGCGGTGAAATTCCAATCGAACACAGAGATAGCTGGTTCTCTCCGAAATAGCTTTAGGGCTAGCCTCAAGATAGTGAGTACTGGAGGTAGAGCACTGATTGGACTAGGGGCCCCTACCGGGTTACCGAATTCAGTCAAACTCCGAATGCCAGTTACTTCAACTTGGGAGTCAGACTATGGGTGATAAGGTTCATAGTCGAAAGGGAAACAGCCCAGACCGCCAGCTAAGGTCCCAAAATATACGTTAAGTGGAAAAGGATGTGGCGTTGCACAGACAACCAGGATGTTGGCTTAGAAGCAGCCATCATTGAAAGAGTGCGTAATAGCTCACTGGTCGAGTGACGCTGCGCCGAAAATGTACCGGGGCTAAACGTATTACCGAAGCTGCGGATTGTTCTTACGAACAATGGTAGGAGAGCGTTCAAAGTGCAGAGAAGTCAGACCGTGAGGACTGGTGGAGCGCTTTGAAGTGAGAATGCCGGTATGAGTAGCGAAAAAAGAGTGAGAATCTCTTTCACCGAATGCCTAAGGTTTCCTGAGGAAGGCTCGTCCTCTCAGGGTTAGTCGGGACCTAAGCCGAGGCCGACAGGCGTAGGCGATGGACAACAGGTTGATATTCCTGTACCACCTCATGATTGTTTGAACAATGGGGGGACGCAGGAGGATAAGGAGTGCGCACTGATGGATGTGCGTCCAAGCATGCGAGGAAGTCAGACAGGCAAATCCGTCTGATATATTTCTGAGCTGTGATGGGGAGGGAAATATAGTACCGAAGTTCCTGATTTCACACTGCCAAGAAAAGCCTCTAGTTAGATCATAGGTGCCCGTACCGCAAACCGACACAGGTAGGNATATTTCTGAGCTGTGACGGGGAGGGAAATAGAGTACCGAAGTTCCTGATTTCACACTGCCAAGAAAAGCCTCTAGTTAGATCATAGGTGCCCGTACCGCAAACCGACACAGGTAGGCGAGGAGAGAATCCTAAGGTGAGCGGGAGAACTCTCGTTAAGGAACTCGGCAAAATGACCCCGTAACTTCGGGAGAAGGGGTGCTCACTTGTGAGTGAGCCGCAGTGAATAGGCCCAAGCGACTGTTTAGCAAAAACACAGGTCTCTGCGAAGCCGAAAGGCGAAGTATAGGGGCTGACACCTGCCCGGTGCTGGAAGGTTAAGGGGAAGAGTTAGCTCTTCGGAGCGAAGCTTTGAACCGAAGCCCCAGTAAACGGCGGCCGTAACTATAACGGTCCTAAGGTAGCGAAATTCCTTGTCGGGTAAGTTCCGACCCGCACGAAAGGTGCAACGACTTGGGCACTGTCTCAACGAGAGACCCGGTGAAATTATACTATGCGTGAAGATGCGCATTACCCGCGACAGGACGGAAAGACCCCGTGGAGCTTTACTGTAGCCTGATATGGAATGTTTGTGCAGTTTGTACAGGATAGGTGGGAGCCTTTGAAGCGTGAGCGCCAGCTTACGTGGAGGCACCCGTGGGATACCACCCTAACTGTATGACCATTCTAACCCAGGACCGTAATCCGGTTCGGAGACAGTGTCAGGCGGGCAGTTTGACTGGGGCGGTCGCCTCCTAAAAGGTAACGGAGGCGCCCAAAGGTTCCCTCAGAATGGTTGGAAATCATTCGTAGAGTGTAAAGGCAGAAGGGAGCTTGACTGCGAGACCTACAAGTCGAGCAGGGACGAAAGTCGGGCTTAGTGATCCGGTGGTTCCGCATGGAAGGGCCATCGCTCAACGGATAAAAGCTACCCCGGGGATAACAGGCTTATCTCCCCCAAGAGTTCACATCGACGGGGAGGTTTGGCACCTCGATGTCGGCTCATCGCATCCTGGGGCTGTAGTCGGTCCCAAGGGTTGGGCTGTTCGCCCATTAAAGCGGTACGCGAGCTGGGTTCAGAACGTCGTGAGACAGTTCGGTCCCTATCCGTCGTGGGCGTTGGAAGTTTGAGAGGAGCTGTCCTTAGTACGAGAGGACCGGGATGGACACACCGCTGGTGTACCAGTTGTTCCGCCAGGAGCATAGCTGGGTAGCTACGTGTGGAAAGGATAAGTGCTGAAAGCATCTAAGCATGAAGCCCCCCTCAAGATGAAACTTCCCATCACTTCAAGTGAGTAAAATCCCTCAGAGACGATGAGGTTGATAGGTCCGAGGTGGAAGCGTGGCGACACGTGCAGCTGACGGATACTAATCGATTGAGGACTTATCTAAGTTTTTTGATGTCACGTTACTCTTATTTAGTTTTCAGGGTGCAAATCCTATATAAATAAGTCTGGTAGCGATAGCGAAGAGGTCACACCTGTTCCCATGCCGAACACAGAAGTTAAGTTCTTCAGCGCCAATGGTAGTTGGGGGCTTCCCCCTGCGAGAGTAGGACGCCGCCAGGCTTATTTTTTTATCTGAATTTAATTTGTATTCCACAGTAGCTCAGTGGTAGAGCAATCGGCTGTTAACCGATCGGTCGTAGGTTCGAATCCTACCTGTGGAGCCATTTGCTTCCATAGCTCAGCCGGTAGAGCACTTCCATGGTAAGGAAGGGGTCAGCGGTTCAAGTCCGCTTGGAAGCTTTTATATTATAGAAATGCTGTATCCAGTATATACTGGATACAGCGTTTTTCTTAATAGAAAATATTATTAATACAAAAAAAGCAAACCCCTTTTATATCAGGAATAGCTTTTTTATTTAGAGTTCTATTTTCGTACGTCAGATAAATAAACATCTTTATAAGATTTCATTAAAATTTCTTCAATTAAAAACTTGTTAAGGTGCAACCAATTCTACTTTCACTCTATCCGGATCCTCAAAATAAACAGCATAATGATCCTTCCCGCCTGCAAATGGGTGGCGGTCAGAGTAAAGAATTGTTATTCCTTTTTGCTGAAGCTTTTTCGTTATTTCATCTACAAATTCCCGCGAGCTTGCGTGAAAGGCTAAATGGTTTAGACCGACCCGGCATCGATGATACGGGATATCTAAAAACCTTTCTTCTGTCTGCACAAATACAAGATAAGTACCTTCCAGTTTCCAGCTCTGGCCGCCGTCCCATTTTTGAAAAGGTGTGTACCCTAGCTCTTTTAAGAACCAGCCCCAAAAGGCAGTGGATTTATTTAAATCAGTAACATACAGCTCAATATGATGAATTAGACCGTGAGCCAAAAAGACACCTCCCATAAAAGTAATAACTATCCCGGTTTTCCTAATTATTTTCTAATCAGGTAGATAAAATACCTTTGAAAAAAGTTTACAAAGTACAACATGAATGAGAAAATAATAAATATATATTTTGAAATAAAAGCGCTATAATTTATTATAGAAGAATTAGATGTTAAAGGAAAGTATTTGAGGAGGAGTTCGATGATTGAACGTTATGTTAAATTAGAAAAAATTAATGATGTGAAAGATTTTGTGGAAAGAGTATCTGCGTTTGAATACAAGGTTGAGATTATATCTGATACATATATATTAAGCGCAAAATCAATTATGGGGATATTTAGCTTAGATCTGACACAACCCCTAAAATTAAGAGTTTATGCAGATAGCTGTGATGATTTATTAGAAAGCATTTCTCCCTATCTTGTTGATAAAGAATAAAATAACAAGGGGTATTCAGTATGAAATAACACTGGCCCCTTGTTTTTTAATGCAGATAAGGAACAGATATGTTTATAAAACAACCAATCCCTCATAATTTCATCTTCGCTGATAGTTAAAAATTCTTGAAATAGAAATTCCTTTTAGTGATCCGGCATTCCACAGATGGCCTTTTCAAAGTGCTTAGATCCTAATTTAATCCCCTTTTTCGCTTATTTTCAGTTATTTTCATTTTGTGTAATGTGTAATAATTAAGAGCCCCTTACTAAGTTCCTTTTTAACAGTAGAATAAAGCATAATTGCAATAAGTTTAAGCTGTATTTTTATAAGAGCAAAATAGGACATCGCGCTTGTTATGAAGATTGTGGTCTTAAATATATTTAGTGCGCTGCTCTCGTTTATTAAATAAAGATATGAATGGAATAAAAGCTAATAACAATTGTAATCAATAATAAAAAAATAATGAAAATATATTTTGTAAGCATAAACAATAAAATTATTGACAAATCGAAAATAAATGATAATATTTATTTAAGGATTTTGAAACCGATTACAGATTTCGATAAAATTTTTATTCTGTGCATAAACAGGGGGTTGTAAATTGGGTATTAAATTTGGTTGTCATACATCAACTTGGGAACTGGATTATGATAAAGAGACTGACTATTTAGATGATGTAATGGATACAGTACATAGTGCTGACTTTGAAGGAGTAGACGTACAAGTAGCGATGCTTGGGAGATACCGGGAGGCTCCGGAAAATCTGAAACAAGCGTTAGATGAAAGAGGCATTTATTTAGCATCATTAACAGTACCTTTCACTTGGGAAAATGATGAAGAAACGGAAGAAGAAAAGGAACGTGCAGATTATTATATTAATTATCTAACTAATTTCCCTGGAGCAATTTTGAATCTTCCCTCGCGTGTCGGACCTAATAGAGATAATCTCTTAAAGCGGCAAAAGCAGATTATAGCTTGTGCAAATGCTGTAGGAAAAAGAGCGCATGAAAAAGGTGTACAAGCTTCTTTCCACCCGGCTTCACCTGAAACTTCTTATTTTAGAACAAAACAGGATTACGATGTTTTGTTTGAGCTGCTGGACAGAGCTTATATGAGTTATACCCCTGACGCAGGTCATATAAAAGCTGGGGGAATGCGTCCGGAAGAAATTATTAAAGATAATCTTTCTATTATCAAGCATGTGCACTTTAAGGATTGTTCTAATAGTCATGAGTGGAAGGAAATGGGTACAGGAGATATTGATTTCCCTTATATTGTACAAACACTAAAAGATAGTGGCTACCGCGGATGGATAATGATTGAAGAGGAGACGGAAGAAGCTGCCATCAATCCCCGTCAAGTAATTTTAAATGTTGGAAAATATATTAAACGGAACTTGAAACCGATTACATAAGTGGTTAAATGAGAAGCTAATTTCTTATTTTGTATAGATATTAATGCAGTCTGTTATATGTTAGTTGATTTTTTATTGAAGAATAACACTTATGACTAGGGAGAGGATTATTATGAAATTTAAAATAGGTCTTGTTTTAATGGCAATAATGATGTTGTTAGCTGCATGCGGAGGAAATGGGAAAGAAGGAAGTGCAGCAGACGGATATCCGGAAAGAAATATCGAAGTATTAGTTGGGCATGGCGCAGGAGGAGGAACAGACTTATTCACACGTGCTGTTACTACAGAATTAGAGGATATTTTTGGAGTGAACATTAATGTTGTTAATCAAGAAGGAGGAGCAGGAGTTGTAGCAGCGCAAAATGCTTATAACCAACCGTCAGATGGTTATACTTTAGTCGGAGATGCTGCTTTCCCGCTTACGGTAGCCTCAGGTACAAACCAGCATGGGTTAGATGACTTTACGCCGATTGCTCGTTTCCAAAGTGATACGTATGCCCTTTGGGTAGACCCAAACAAGTATAGCAGTATTGAAGAATTTGTTCAGGCTGCAAAGGAAAAACCTGGTGAAATCACAGTAGGCGGAACAGGCTCTATGGGTATGGATGAGTTTACCGTGTTTCTTTTAGGACAAGAAGCCGGACTGGATTTAAGTTTTATAGCGATGGAAGGATCAGGTGACATGCACGCAGGTCTTATTGGCGGACATTTAGATGCAATGGTGGATGAATTTGGCCCAACGAAATCTCTTTATGATGATGGGTCAATTGAGCCTCTGGTTGTATTTGCAGAAGAAAGATTAGAAGAATTTCCAGATTTGCCTACAACTGTTGAGAACGGTTGGGACTTAACAGATGGGAACGAACGTGGATTTTATATAAAAAGCGATACGGATCCCGAAATTATAAGCGCATTAGAGAAAGCTATGAAAGAAGTTTATGATTCCGAGGATTACAAAGCGTATGAAGAAGAAAATTACTTGCATTTGCGTGAAGGCTGGATGAATTCTGAAGATTTTACACAACGGACTGAGGAATTAATAGAAAAATATACAGAGGTAGCTGAGCAATTACAAGGAAATTAGTAAGAAAGGAGGTTCGCCTCCTTTCTTAATTATTACAATATGAAGGTGGGATGAAAATGAACCAAGCAAAAAAAGACTATATTTTCTACAGTATTGTCATTATCTTTGCTGTTTTTTTTCTTACTTCAACTCCTCAAATCCAAAGTACAAATCAATCTTTTATTATTGGACCGACAACATGGCCGTATATACTTTTAATTTTAATGGTATTTTTAGGGCTATACGGAATTGTTAGTACATTAATTAAAGCAAAGATAATGAAATCCGAAGAGATAACAGCTGTACAAGGAGAGACAGAACCGGTAAGGAAAATATTCAAATTATCCATACCTATTGTTTCTTTGTTGGTTGTAATAATTTATGTGCTATTACTAAATATAATTGGTTTTATTTTCTCTACTATATTGTTCTTATATGGTATTACGCTTTTACTTGGTACCAAAAAACAATGGACGGCAATTCTTTTTTCAATTATAACAATGGCCATTTTTGTGATTCTTTTTTCTGTTTTATTACAAATTCCATTACCAAGAGGTGTTGGTGTGTTTAGAGCATTCAGCTTGTTCTTTTACTAGGTGTTAAAGGGGGGAAACGCAATGTTGGATTATTTAATAGCGGGATTATTAAATGTAGTTACTGACCCTATAAATCTCTTGATGCTAATTGCTGCAATATTTATTGGATATTTGGGTGGAGCTATACCCGGGGTTAGTGGAACGATGCTGGTTGTAATAATGGTGCCAGTTACTTATTCGTTCGAACCAGACTCGGCTTTTATTTTACTTACAGGAATATATGCAATAACAGCATTTTCAGGAGCTATTAGTGCTATTTTACTTAGAACACCAGGTACTCCGGAAGCAGTAGTAACTACGTTTGACGGGTATCCTATGGCGCAGAAAGGACAACCCGGGAGAGCCTTAGGAATTGCTATTTTTTGCTCTGTTGTAGGGGGAGTTATCGGCACCTTATGCTTAATGCTGATTTCACCAGCGTTGGCTAATGTAGCTCTTTCCTTTTCAGCACCAGAGTATTTTGCTTTAGCTGTAATGGGCTTGACTGTAGTAGCATCACTTAGTGGGAAAGCTTTAACAAAAGGATTGATAGGAGTACTATTCGGATTAATGATCAGTACAATAGGTATGGATCCATTGACAGGCACATTGCGTTATACATTTGGTTCTTCGTCTTTACTATCAGGAATTGATCTGATTCCAGTAATTATCGGACTTTTTGCCTTATCGGAATTCCTGAAGAAAACTACTGAAAGCCATGCTGTGCAGCAGGTGATATCAAATGTTAAAACGAAGATATTTGAAATGGAAGTATTTAATAAAATAAAAGGTACTATGGCGAGATCTTCTATTATTGGAATAATTATTGGAATTCTGCCGGGGATCGGTGCGACAACTGCTTCAATGCTCAGTTACAGTGAAACGGTGAGATGGTCCAAAGAGAAAGAAAAAGATTCTTATGGAAAAGGGAATCCAAAAGGGATTGCAGCTGCAGAAACAGCAAATAACGCAGCGGCTATGGGGACCCTCGTTCCGTTATTGTCATTAGGTATTCCAGGTGGTGCAACTGCAGCAGTTTTATTAGGCGCTTTCGTTCTTCATGGAATGCAGCCCGGACCGACTCTATTCAGTACAGAACCAGAACTGATGTATACCATATTTGCAGCATTGCTGATTGCAAATTTAGTGATGCTGATTGTATCAAAGCCGTTTATAAAAATATTTCAAAAAATAGTTAATGTACCTTACTCTATTTTAGGCCCGCTTATCGTTGTGTTTTGTGTTATTGGAACTTATACGGTTCGAAATAGCTATTTTGATATTTTGGTTATGGTTCTGTTCGGTATTATTGGTTTTGCTCTTGAGAAATACCGTTTCCCTATGGCGACAATTATTCTGGGAGTTGTGTTAGGTCCATTAACAGAAAGTCAATTTAGAAGAGCTGTTGAAATGTCGAGTGGAGACTTTTCTATTTTCTTCACAAGACCAATCAGCTTAACACTATTAATTATTTCAGTGCTCATGCTGTTCTTCCCATTAATTAGCGGGTTGATAAAAAAGAAAAAAGAGCAAGAGAGCTGATTGTATAGACTAGGAAAATTTTAAATATGATGTTTAATTTATCTTTATTATTGAGTTTCTTAAGATTCAGCGAAGTATATTATGAGATTTTTAATTCACATTCGTATATAGAATAATGCCAGATTAAGAAAAAGAGCCTTAGTTGGTTCTGGAAATGTAAAGGTTATTTACTGAGGAGGAGTATAAATGAGTAAACCAAGAGTTGGATTGTTATATGGAGATGCAGCAGGAGTAGGACCGGAAATTGTAGCAAAAGCAATGACAAAGGATGAAATTTTAGAACAAGCAACGTGGATTTTGATTGGTGATGAAAGGATTTTTCGGAGAGGTGCTGAAGTAGTAAATCGTGAAATGAAATATCAAAAAGTAGATTCAATAGATGAAATAGATCCTGGAAAGGGAAATTTATGGCTGATTCATTTAGAATCTACTGATCCAAAAGATGTTGAATATGGTACTTTATCTGCTGAATCAGGGAAAGCAGCAGGAGACAATTTAGTTTATGCTCTTAATCTGGCAAAAGAGGGAAAGTTAGATGGCTTATCTTACGGTTCGATGAATAAAAGTGCACTGTATCAAGGTGGATATGAATTTAAGGATGATATTCATTTAGTAGCCTCTGTATTTGAATTAGAGTCAGGTTTTAGTGAAGTAAATGTAATGAACGATGTATGGTTTACCAGGGTAACATCCCATGTTCCTTTAAAAGAGGTTGCAGAGAATATTACCAAAAAAAGTGTATTAGAAAGTATCAATTTTGCTAATGAAATTGTTTCAAAAGCTGGAATTAAGCCGAAGATAGCAATCGCTGGATTAAACCCTCATGCAGGAGATAACGGATTATTAGGTGATGAAGAGAATGATATCATCATCCCTGCGATTGAAGAAGCGAAAAAGAATGGCATTGATGCTTATGGGCCTTACCCGGCGGATACGATGTTTCTGAGGTTAGAAAAAGAATCATTTAACACGCTTCTTGCTATGTATCATGATCAGGCTCAAATAGGAATGAAAACATTAGGATTTAGTAAAGGTATTACAATTAGTGGAGGGTTGCCAATTGTAATTACAACTCCAGCTCATGGAACAGCATTTGATATTGCGGGTAAAGGCATTGCTGATTCAAATGCACTGGAAGAATCATTAAAGCTGTGCGTGAAATTAATTAACAATGGTTATAAGTGATAACCATTAATGGAATTTGTAAAACTTCTCTCTTTAGCAGAAGGGAGAAGTTTCTGTGAAATGATACATAAAAATACGAGGAGGACCTTCTCATGAAAAAAGTCATTAACAATCCAGGCGATGTAGTAGAAGAAATGTTAGAAGGAATTATGCGTGCTCATCAGAACAGCTTCCAAAAAATAGACGGAGTAAACGGAATCGTTAAGAAACAATTAAAAGATAAAGTAGCTGTTGTTACAGGTGGCGGAAGCGGACATGAACCTCTATTCTTTGGAGTGGTTGGAGATGGACTTGCTGATGGAGTAGCGATAGGAAATGTTTTTGCCGCTCCAACACCAAACACCGTTCAAGAGGTTGCGAAAACAGTAGACTCTGGAAAAGGGGTTCTATTTATATACGGGAACTATGCAGGAGATGTCCTTAACTTTGATATGGCAGCAGAGTTGCTTGAATTTGAAGATATTCAGACAACAACGGTTAAAGTAACGGATGATGTTGCGTCTGCTCCGGTAGAAAGGCAAGAAGACCGCCGTGGAATTGCAGGAGATATTTTTGTTATTAAAGTAGCGGGAGCAGCAGCTGAGAAAGGCCTTTCTTTAGAAGAAGTGACAGCAGTAACACAAAAAGCAAATAATCACACTTACTCCATTGGAGTAGCATTATCACCAGGAACAATCCCTGATTCTGGAGAACCTACGTTTACATTGGCGGATGACGAAATAGAGCTGGGTATGGGGATTCATGGAGAGCCGGGAATGGAACGGACAAAACTGATGCCGGCTGATGAGCTTACCAAGCAATTGATGGAAAAACTATTAAATGAAAGTAAATTGACATCTGGTGAGGAAGTCAGTGTTTTAATTAATGGACTTGGTTCAACAACATTAATGGAATTATTTATTGTTAACCGTAAAGTAGCGCAAATTCTGGATGAAAAAGGAATTGGCATTCATGATATGGATGTAAATAATTATTGTACAACACAAGAAATGGGCGGATTTTCAATTTCTTTATTGAAATTAGATGATGAATTAAAAGCATATTATGATGCTCCGGCAAAAGCACCTTATTACAAGAAATAATGGAGTCAGGGGGTTTTACAATGACAACAACGGACGTAAATAAATTAGATGCTTCACAAACAAAACAGATGATTCTCTATGCAGGAGAAAAAATAAGGGAAAATAAACCGCTGCTAACAAAAGTGGATAGTGCTATTGGCGATGGTGATCATGGAATTGGCATGTCGGTAGGTTTTGAAAAAGTGGAAGAAAATCTAAAAGATAAAGAATTTACAACAATTAATGATATTTTTAAAACAACAGGTATGTCCATGGTTCAATCTATGGGCGGGGCTTCCGGTGTTATTTTTGGAACAATGTTTCTTGGTGGCGTGAAAAGCCTGGACGCCAAAAGCGAGCTGGATATATCTACGCTTGCGGAGATTTTTAGCGCATCTTTAGAAGCGATTAAACAACGGGGCAAAGCTGGCTTGGGAGATAAAACGATGATTGATGCTCTGGAACCGGCTGTTAATGGATTGAAAGAGAGTGCATCTGATTCTGCAACACTTTTAGAGGCTTTGAAAAAAGCGGAAGACAATGCTGCTGAAGGAGTAGAGAATTCTAAAAAATATATTGCAAAATTCGGAAGAGCAAAATCATTAGGAGAAAGAGCGATTGGTAATCAGGATGCCGGTGCTACAAGTGTATGGATTATCTTTAAATCTATGAGAGAATGGGTAGAGCAATTAAATAAGTAGATTAAGAGATAGAGGCGATTCTGATGAGTGCCTCTATCTTATTAATGAGAGCGGAAAACACATCGGTTTACATAATAAATCTTAAAGAAGCGGATTGTTTTGTATGATTCAAAGTGACTTATCAATCGCTTTCATTTATTATTTTATTTATTCGCCTTATGGTATAATAAACTATATATGACGATGGACCAATTAATGAATAGAAATCGATACTTTTTTTGCGAGGATGACAGATGATGAAAATGTTTGTTACGGAAAGAAGAAACAAGATAATGGAACTTCTGCATGATAAGCAGCGGCTGACTGTAAAAGAGTTGTCGGAGCAGATTGGTGTGTCTGAAGCAACCTTGCGTACGGATTTGAATAAAATGGAGAAGAATGGTCTTTTAACCCGTACTCACGGAGGGGCTATGTTAAATCAACAGAGCGAGTTTGATTATGATACCAGTTTTTCTGTGCGTGAAAAGAGAAATCGTAAAGAAAAGTCACTGATTGCTAAGGAAGCTTTTCAGCTCATTGAAGAAAAGCAATGTATATTGCTCGACGCCAGCTCGACAGCGCTTGAATTAGCACGTTATCTTAACGAGAAAATGATTCGGCTGACAGTAGTAACAAGCGGGATCCAAACAGCATTGGAATTGAAAGATAATCCGAACATTACTGTGATTTTAATTGGCGGTGTCGTGACAAAAGGATCTTCCACAATGGAAGGTACACTGGGCGTGGAGTTACTGGATAAACTTAATATTGATATTCTCTTCACCTCTGCCAATGGTTTTTCGGTAGAAAATGGTCTGACTGATTTTAATTTATATGAGGTTGAATTAAAAAAGCATATGGTTAACAAAGCGCAGAAAATTGTTGCTGTTATTGACCATTCTAAAATTGGGGTTACTTCCAGTGCACCGTTTGCGAGCACCAATCAGATAGACGTACTTATTACGAATGATTCCATTGATCCGGATACAGAGCAGGTTCTTGTAAATCATAATATTCATATGATTTCTGCTCTGTAAAATGTTTCTATAACCTTAAAGAAAAGCACTGTACAAAATCTTTCGTACAGTGCTTTCTTTGTGAATATATAAGAACTTTAGCAGGAGCTTTTTGCTGCGTCTTTGAAGTTTTGATCAAGAAATTGGCTTTCTCTGTCTGTGATTTGATCTACTTTGCGCTGAGATCCGCCGGCCCATTCTACATTTAGATAAGCCTTAACTACTTTTTTAGCAGGCTCCGGTCCAATAACTTGAGCTCCCAATGCAATGATTTGAGCATTATTACTTAATTGAGCACGTTCTGCAGAGTAAGTGTCATGAACGGTTGCTGCACGGATTCCTGGATATTTGTTAGCTGCAATTGCAACGCCGAGCCCAGTTCCGCAAACAAGTACCCCGCGATCTACTTTCTTCTCACTGATAGCTTCTGCTACACTAAAAGCGACTCCAGGATAATCAACAGCATCGCTGGAATGGGCTCCAAAATCCACTACTTCATGATCTGTTGATTCTTCAATAAATTTTTTTAATGTTTCTTTTAGTTCATAGCCGTTATGGTCTGCGCCAATACCGATTTTCATTCTGCAAACTCCTCTCGTATATTTATTTAATCTATTTTCATTATATACTTATAATTTTCCTTTATCAACTTTTATTTTTATTTATAATCAATTTGATAACAAATGAAAATTTATAATCATGCGAAAGGATAAGTATCTCTACCTCAATGGAGTATGGTTCTGCATAATCCGGGGATACTTTTATAAGTAGTTATTGATTAAATATACGAAAGGTTTTCATAGTTGTTACTAATGTTTTTTAGATTTATTTTGTTTCGTTTCTTTTTATTTTAGTTTTATTTGCTTTACAGTATCAAGAATTTGTTTGTAGTTTGCAGGATCATGACCGAACCGGCCGATGAAAACACCATCTACATCATTATGTGTAGTGATCTCAAAAACGTTATCTTTACTCACTGACCCGCCGTAGATGATACGGACAGCTTCTGCTGATTTTGCGTTATATGTTTCTTTAACAATTTCACGGATTAATTCATGTGTCTGATGCACGTATGCTGCATCGGCTGCTTCTGCTTTACCAATTGCCCAGACCGGCTCATAGGCTAAGATGATTTTTTCAATAAAGGAAGCGTCTATCTCACCAAAGGAAGCGTGGATTTGTTCTTTCAATACTTGTTTACGCTCTGATTTATTATTTAATTGCTCTCCTTCACCAATACATAAAACAGGAGTCAGCCCTTTTTCCAGAGTGAGCTTTGTTTTTAAATGAATCATATCCAGTGTTTCGTGAAAAATACTTTGTCTCTCTGCATGACCGATTTCGACATATGTCCCGCCCATGTCGATAATAGATTCAATAGAAACTTCACCGGTATAAGCTCCATTTTCATATGGTGAAATATTTTGGGCTCCAAAAGCAATTTCAGACCCTCTTAACGCCTGTGCGACAGGGTACACTACACCTAAAGATGGGAAGACAAATTTTTCTACCTCTTTTTCATTTTCGGTGACTTCTGTTAAGGCCTTTACTAATGCTGTTGCCTTATCGATTGTATTAACATATGTTTTATAACTGATCCCAACGACTGGTTTTCTCATAAGATTGTCCTCGCTTTCTGTGATTGAATACGGTTCTATTTGTGCTGGTATTATTGAATTTTCCTCCATTATATATGTGTTCATTATCTGTTTGAAAATGAACTGTGAATTTGCTGGAGGACAAGCAAATTAAGTTTTTTTAATAACATCACCCCTTTCAAGAATTTTAAAGAGCGGCTAACCGGGCAGCTTAGGTGCTTTTATGTTTATTGTGTCCTCGCCACTTGAGGTGAGCGGTTGAAAACAACATTCTCATTGCTTCCTTCTGCTTATTTTGAAGAGTGTATAATCATAAACATCCTGAATCTCTTCCGGAGTCAAGGTTGTTAAATCGCGGAACATAGCATCTGCATCCGGGAATTTTTTCTGAATGCATTTAACAGACTCATTTTCCTGAGATGAATTGCTGGAGGCCTGCCTTTCTGCTCTGCCTAATAAGTAGTCCGTTGTAACCTTTAAAATATCTGCAATCGCTGTTAATTCGCTCCCTTTAACAGGGCGGTCACCGGACTCGATTCTGTTCATAACACTTACATTAATATTGACGCGTTTAGCCAATTCTTTTTGAGTCCAATTCCTTTGAAGACGTAATTGTATAATTCGTTGACCGGTATGCATAGTGCACCTCTTGATTTCTATTTTAGAAATTAATTATAGCATATAAAGAATGAAATTTAATTATAATGAATTTTTGGATAGATAGGTAAAAATATAGTATAATCAACTTACCTTTAGATAAAAGAACTTACATACCGATTTTTTTAGAACGATAAATTACTTTTTCGAAAAATAATAAAAATCATAGTGCTTGTGGTACATAAGTTTTTGAAATACCTTCTGGAAAAGTTCCGTTCTATTTTATTTGGATTAATTTTTTAAGGGAGAGACTTCAATGAAACGAATAGGAATCCTCTTTATTATCATAGGTGTCGTCTGTTTAGGTGTTTTCGGATATCAAATTATAGGACACGAGCAATCGCAGAAACAATCTTTAATTCAGGCGGAGGAAAGAATAGAGCAGGGAATCAGCACACAGGATGAAGCGGATCAGGACATAGAAGAAACAATTGAACAATTTGATGCAGAGACGGACGAAGCATTCGCTACTTTAGAAATACCTAAACTGGGGAAAACACTGCCAATTGTTGAGGGAACTGACCCGGATTCGTTGGACAAAGGGGTCGGACATCTGTCCAACTCTGTTTTACCTGGACAAAATGAACAAATCCTTTTATCAGGGCATCGTGATACCGTATTTCGTGATTTTGGCGAGCTGGAAATAGGAGATACGTTTGTCGTACAGATGCCATATGGGGAGTATACGTATGAAATAAAAGAAACAGAAATAGTTCCTGAAGATGATACATCTGTTATCCGGGAAATGGGGGAAGAGGTGTTAGTGGTTACGACATGTTATCCATTTCATTTTATAGGCAGCGCGCCGGAACGTTTTGTTGCTTATGCTTACCCGGTTTCTGAATGAAAAAAGCTTTCTTCCAGAGGTATTGCACCTCTTTGGAAGAAAGCTTTTTTTAATCGTTTAGGACTGTTTCTAATGTCTCAATATTTTTTTGCATTAAGCTGAAGTAATCCTCGCCATTTTCTATATCTTCTTCGGTAATGGTCTCCATATTGCTGAGAATGGCACTTTCAGCACCAATTTCATCCTGGATAATTTCGCTTATTCTGCTGCTGATATTTCTTTCAAATACAACATATTTCAAATCATATTCATGGGCTTTATCAACAATTTCTACTAATGCAGCCTGGGAAGGCTCCTGTGATGAGGATAAGCCGTGGATACTGATTTGTTCTAATCCATATCGATCCTCCCAATAGCCGTAGGCGGCATGCGAAACAATCATTTGCGGATGGTCTGCGTCGCCGATGGTTTGTGCTAATTCCTTATCCACTTGTTCTAACTGTCCTTTTAATTCCTCAAAATTCTCCGTGAAATAATCTTCATGCTCCGGCATTTTTTCAACAAGAAGGTCTTTAATATTTTCAGCTAATTGAATGCTTATTACTGGATCAAGAAAAACATGCGGATCGCCAATACCGCTCTCGCCATCATGGTTATCAATGAGTAAGTCAACGACACCAGATTCAGTAATAACTTCTCCATCAGCATCTGTAAGCTCCAGCTTCACTTCTAAGGTATCATTAATCTGCGTTTCGAATGAAGGACCGTCTGCGTCTTCAGCCAGCTCCCAGTCCTCTGAACCCTCTGTCCGGAAATACCAGTTCCATTCTGCGACGTCTTCATCAATCGTTGTTTCTGCTTCTAATGAAGCTGTATCTCCGCTGTGATAATGGTCATTTATACCGTTAATAATAATATCCCCATTATCTTCTGCTTCTTCCTCGTGATGATGTTCTTCGCCTTCGTGGTCATGATCGTGTTCTGCTTCTCCGCGAAGATGGATATCCTCACCAATTGCTGCGACTTCTACCTTTTCACCTTCCAGAATATCCTCTGCTTTTGACGCGAAAGGCTCCATGCCGACACCGGAATAAATGAATAGATCCTTCTTAGCTAAATCTACCATCTCACGTGAGCTTGGTTCGTATGTGTGCGCGTCTGCATTTGGAGGATAGATGCTTTCTACATCAACATATTCTCCGCCAACTTTTGAAATAAAATCTTCTAAAGCAAAGATAGTTGTAGCGATCTCCAGCGTTTCTTTATTTTCTTCCTGACTATTGTCAGCCGATTGACAGCCGGCAAGGAAAAGTAGCAGAAAGCTGGCAAAAATAATTGTCCGTTTTATCATGAAATGTACCTCCGTTGTTAAGTAATATGATAACCAATTTAGTCCATTAAAAAATAAAAAAGCAATGCTGCATAGAATTGCTTCATTTTAAGGTGCTATATTATTGTAGTTTACCCCTTAAAAGTAGATTAAATTAAATTATGAATGAAATTCGTAATCGTTACGATTTAAAATTTACAGGTTTTTAGAATGGATGTCAAGCTATTTTTTATACTTTTTACATTAAAATTTTACTGCGCTGGCATGATTTATTTGGAGCTGTGGTGATGCAATATCGAAGAGGTGTGCTGAAATTCAATGTATTTGGACACAAAAAAATCAGCAGCATAAGAGCTGCTGAAAATAAAATTAGTGTTTAAG
Source organism: Oceanobacillus sojae (assembly GCF_900162665.1). Taxonomy (GTDB): domain Bacteria; phylum Bacillota; class Bacilli; order Bacillales; family Amphibacillaceae; genus Oceanobacillus; species Oceanobacillus sojae_A. Next base: position 1,021,462 of record NZ_LT727813.1, on the reverse strand, counting down.
AGGGTAAGCCTGTAATAGTTTTTACTTCCAGGAATTCTTCTATACCGTAATCTCCCCACTCGCGTCCAATTCCGGATTGCTTGTACCCGCCGAATGGAGCGGTGAAGTCAGATTGACCATCATTGACAGTGATTCTGCCTGAGCGGAGACTTCTTGCGACATGAGTCAGGGTGTCCGGGTTATTGCCGATAACATAGCCTGCTAATCCATAAATAGTGCCATTGGCAATATCAATTGCCTCATCTAAATCCTTATAGGTGATAACGGAGAGAACAGGTCCAAAAATTTCTTCCTGAGCAATCTTGTCTTCAGGTTTCACATCAGTAAATACAGTCAGCCTGGAATAATAGCCTGTCTCCAAGCCTTCAGGTTTACCAGTTCCGCCGGCAACGAGCGTCGCATCACTGTCTATTCCTGTTTGGATATAATTCTGTACCGTGTTCCATTGCTTTTCGGATACCTGAGGGCCGGTAAAGGTGGATTCATCCTTTGGATCACCTACAGGAAATTCAGAAAGTTGACGTTTGATTGCTTCGATAAAGTTATCATGAATAGATTCAGGGACAATTGCACGTGTTCCTGCTGTGCAAACCTGACCTGTATTGCCGGCAATATTGGAAATCGCCTTTTTAGCAGCGTAATCAATGTCGGTATCATCTAATACAACGATTGGAGATTTACCGCCTAGCTCCAGAGCTACTTTTTTAATATCTGGTGCTGCATTTTCCATAATTTTAGTTCCAACTTTACCAGATCCGGTGAAAGATACGAAATCAATATCCGGGTGAGAGCTGATACCATTACCAATTGTATCGCCTGTTCCGGTTACAAGGTTGAATACTCCTTCAGGAACGCCGGCAGCTTCCATCGCTTCGGTAAGCAGCATTGCCGCAAATGGCGTTTCTTCAGACGGTTTTAATACCACTGTGCTGCCAGCTGCAAACGCGGAAGCTAACTTCGTAGAAACCTGGTTTGTAGGGAAATTCCATGGTGTGATTAAACCGGCAACGCCAATAGCATCTTTTTGGACCAAAGAGTTTTCCCGTTTTTCGGTAAACTCAAAATCGCGTACTAGCTTTGCTGCTGTGCGGAAATGGTTTAATCCCATTTGATATTGCACATTTGTGGTAAAAGTTACTGGAGAGCCAAGCTCTGCTATGATTATTTCAATAAACTTGTTTTTCCGTTTCTCATATTCATCTGCAATGCGGTCTAACAATGCAGCGCGTTCTTCTTTGGTTGTTTGTGAAAAAGCCGGGAATGCAGCTCGCGCAGCTTTTACTGCTTTATCGAGATCCTCTTTCGTCCCAGAGCTGATTTCACCAATTTTTTCTTCCGTTGCAGGGTTAATCACATCAATTTTCTCGTTTCCAGTGGAATCAACCCACTGACCGTTAATATAATGCTGTATATAGTTATACATTTTATTACACCCCTTTATATATTTTCCATTAATACTGATTCCCGCTATAAATAGTTATTAAACATAGAAGAAAACTTTGTTTTTCAGCCAAAAAAAACTGCCTTCTCTTTTTAAGAGAGGCAGTTTTGTATATTTTGTAGGAATCAGCCGCCGATAATGTTAAATCCGGCATCCACATGCAATACTTCCCCAGTGATTCCGCGAGAGAGTTCACTAAGGAAGAATAAAGTTGCATCTCCAACTTCATCCTGATCAATGTTACGGCGCAGTGGAGCTTTTTCTTCTACAACATGTGATTTTTCATTAAAATTAGCAACTCCCTTTGCAGAGAGTGTGCGGATTGGGCCTGCTGATACAGCGTTCACGCGAATTCCGCGTTTACCTACATCTTCAGCTAAATAGCGGACGCTTGCTTCCAAAGATGCTTTAGCAACACCCATAACGTTGTAGCCTGGAACAACCTGCTCCGCTCCAATATAAGTTTGTGTGACAATTGAGCCGCCTTCAGTCATTAATTCCTGTGCAGCCTTTGTAACAGATACCAGCGAATAAGCGCTGATTTCTTGTGCCAATAAAAAGCCGTCGCGAGAAGTATTTACATATTCACCTTGCAGTTCTTCACGTTTGGCAAAAGCAACGGAGTGAACTAACCCGTGAATTACACCGACTTTTTCTTTTATTTCATTAAAAGCCTCCTGTACACTCTCATCTGATGCTACATTGCAGGAAACAACTGCTTTTGGTTCAATTTCATGCTTATCTAAAAGTTTGGCTAGTTTTTTATAGGATCTTTCTTGTCTATTCGTAAAAATAAGGTTGGCTCCAGCATTATGTAGAGATTTTGTGATACCCCAGGCGATACTTCTTTCATTAGCAACACCCATTACAACGATATTTTTACCTTCTAATAGTTTTGTCATTTTCATCCTCCATTCAACATTTAACTTAGCACCTATTATAACTGATTAGTACCAGGTGATAAAGTGATAATCTGTTTTTCCTTTTAGATAGAAGAGCATATGTAAATAAAAGTTCAGCCTGGGCAAGACTATTACGGGAATATATTTTACTTTCCCGGGAGGACTATCGGTGTATTTTTTAACTGGTTACATGTTTCATTTTATTTTTGTTGAAAAATTAAAGGGTATTATTTAGTAATTTAGCTTATAAAAAAATTTCATTCAGCAGGGAATCATGGTTATTAGTCATAAATAGAGAAATCACTCAAAAGTTGTTTATATTATAGAAGGAAATATTCAAAAGCATGGAATATGTGATGGAATTAAAGCCTCTAAAAACAGCATTGGAATAAGGGACAGGAGGTAATCGAGGAGCTTTTAAAAAATAAAATAAAGTTTTTTTCATTTTTCTCTTTACAAACGGTTGGTTACTCGATATAATAAAATTCGTCAGTTTGCGAGAGATACTTACATAAAGCTTCTCAGACAACGCATCATGGCCCGTTGGTCAAGCGGTTAAGACACCGCCCTTTCACGGCGGTAACACGGGTTCGAATCCCGTACGGGTCACCAAATGGAGGATTAGCTCAGCTGGGAGAGCACCTGCCTTACAAGCAGGGGGTCGCAGGTTCGAGCCCTGCATCCTCCACCATATGCCGGCCTAGCTCAACTGGTAGAGCAACTGACTTGTAATCAGTAGGTTGGGGGTTCAAGTCCTCTGGCCGGCACCATTTTTTGTGTATATATTTGATAGTATGGTTAACAATAATATGGAGGGGTAGCGAAGTGGCTAAACGCGGCGGACTGTAAATCCGCTCCCTCAGGGTTCGGCAGTTCGAATCTGCCCCCCTCCACCATGTTTTTTGTTGGGCCATAGCCAAGCGGTAAGGCATCGGGTTTTGATCCCGTGTACCCTAGGTTCGAATCCTAGTGGCCCAGCCTTTTTTTTATGTCTTTTTTAGGCGGATAGCTTAAATAACAGGAGCCATTAGCTCAGTCGGTAGAGCAACGAGCAAAGCTTCTGCCGAGTAGACTGCGAGTAACCCCGAAGGATTAACTTCGAAGCGTTTGCTGGCAGATGCAGGGGTCTGCTGGATAGAGAAGCACTAAATAAGATATAAAGCTGTTTAAAATGGGAGCCATTAGCTCAGTCGGTAGAGCATCTGACTTTTAATCAGAGGGTCGAAGGTTCGAATCCTTCATGGCTCATTACAAGAATGACAAGTATAAAACACTTTAGGAAAACGGGATAATATTATCTCGTTTTTTTTCTTTATAAATAAGTAAACTGTTTTATCCTTATATATATGTATTCAGGTCACTGAGGATTAAAATATATGAAGCGGGAAACAAATCATTAAAGCTCTTGCTTTTTGATATTACGCATAAGAAATAAATCATGAGAAAGTATATATTATAGAAGCATTGTAAGCATATAGACTGGTGTTGTGCATTTTTTTACTTTTAATAAAGTAAAAATTCTTATTTTATTACGATGAAATGATTAACATAATTCCAGTAACGAAATAAGTATCTTCTAAATGAAAAAACGGTAGAATTCGTGTTATAATCAAATATAGTTTAATTTAGTACTTAGTAATAAAAAATATATTTTAGATATGATAAATAAAAAGGATGAGCTAGGCATGACCTCTTCAAGAATACCCGGTTTTTATAATATGACGGTAGAAGACAGACGCGCATTATTACGTGAAGCCTTTTCTTTAACGGATGCAGAAACGCAAAATTTGTCTAACGCAGACGCGCTCACTATTGGAAAAGCAGATAATATGATTGAGAATGTCATTGGCACCTATCAATTACCATTTGGATTAGGGTTAAATTTTTTGATAAACGGGAAAGAATATGTAGTACCAATGGCTATTGAAGAAGCTTCTGTTGTTGCTTCTGCAAGCCATATTGCAAAAATAGTCAGAGAAGCTGGCGGATTTCAGACAGAGTCAAAAGAAAGACTGATGATTGGGCAGATTCAAGTTGTTGGATGTCCTGATTTTCAAGAAGCAAAGCAAAAAATCCTTCAACAAAAAGATACATTAATGCGTGCTGCCGATGATGCCTATCCAAGTATTGTCAATCGTGGCGGCGGTGTAAAGGATTTAGATGTCCGGATTTTGAATGAAGAGGAAGCTTCGTCATATAGTAAAATGCTGGTTATGCATATCTATGTAGATACCTGTGATGCAATGGGTGCTAATATGATTAATACAATGGTAGAATCTATTGCACCAATCGTGGAAGAAATAACTAGAGGAAAGGTTTATTTGCGTATTTTATCAAACTATGCGGACCGCAGCCTCGTATCAGCGAAATGTGTTATACCTTCCAACCTGCTGAAAACAGGTTCGTTTTCTGGGGAAGAGGTAAGAGACGGTGTGATTCATGCTTATGAATTTGCCGCTTCTGACCCGTATCGTGCTGTAACGCATAACAAAGGGATTATGAACGGTATTGATCCTGTTGTGATAGCGACAGGAAATGATTGGCGGGCAGTAGAAGCTGGAGCACATGCTTATGCTGCAAGAAATGGTCATTACGGATCTATGACTACATGGTCCAAGGATGAAGAAGGTAACCTTGTTGGTGAAATTGAATTACCAATGTCTATAGGAACAGTCGGAGGAGCAACACGCGTACATCCGCTTGCTGATTTTTCTTTATCCATTATGCATATTGAATCAGCAGAAGAGCTTGCGCAAGTAATTGTGGCAGTTGGTCTCGCTCAAAATCTTGGAGCGCTCAAAGCGTTGGCAACAGACGGTATTCAGAAAGGTCACATGGCACTTCATTCACGTTCTGTTGCGATTGCTGGAGGAGCAACTGGGGAGATGATTGATGTGATAGCAAAACAATTAGTAGAACAACAAGAAATCCGTGTGGGAAAAGCTAAAGAATTGGTGGAACAGTATAAACAATGAGTGCAGAAAAAGTAACAGCGTCAGAAAAAACAGCTATTGGTATAGCTCATAGTAAGGTCATTTTAATTGGAGAGCATGCGGTTGTACACGGACAGCCGGCAATTGCTATTCCATTTCCTTTAATTGGTGTAGAGACGGTGATTGAGTATGTTCCTGGCGCAGTGAAAATGGACAGTACTTTTTATCACGGTCCATTGAAGCATGCCCCGAAAGAGCTGGAAGGAATTGTTGAATGTGTCTCCAGTTCCTGTGAATACCTTGGGATTCCTTATAAAGACTTATTAATACGAATTAATTCTTCTGTACCGCCTGGAAAAGGCCTGGGGTCTAGTGCATCGGTAGCTATTTCTGTCATTCGTTCTATATTCAACTACTGTGATAAGGAATGCTCCGTAGAGGAGTTGCTTCAATTAGCGAATGTTGCAGAAACCTATGCGCATGGAGCTCCCAGCGGGCTTGATACATTGACCATTACCTCGGATAAACCGGTCTGGTATAAAAGGGGAAATCCTGTAGAGCACATTGAATTAGGAGAAGACCTTCATTTTATTGTTGCAGACTCCGGCAGGATTGGTGACACGCGTACATCGGTTGAATCTGTAGCAAATCTGCTGAAAACAGCTCCACAACGTATTCATTCAAAAATAGAACGAATCGGGGAACTGACGCATAATGCGAAAGAAGCTTTAGAAAAAGCGAGTAAACACATTCTTGGACAGCTGTTAAACGAAGCGCAAAAAGAATTGGAAGCGTTAGGTGTAAGTGATGCCGGATTAAATAAATTAATTCACTTTGCCCGTGAAGAGGGTGCTTTGGGGGCAAAACTGACAGGTGGCGGAAATGGCGGCTGTATTATTGCGCTTGCTCAAAATGAAGTGCATTCGAAACAGTTAGCTGAGAAATTACGCCGATTTGGTGCTGCGGCAGTATGGCCATTTGTATTAAAGAAATAAAATAAAACTTCATTCAGTGGAAGGTTCTTTTTCACTGCAGTAAACGAATGTTTTGACAGGTATGAGAAAAGGAGATTCAAATATGAAGGCAACAGCAAGAGCACATACGAATATCGCTTTAATTAAGTACTGGGGAAAGCGGAATGAATCATTAATTCTCCCTGCCAATAGTAACCTGTCTGTTACATTGGATGGTTTTTCTACAGAGACAACAGTGCATTTTCAAGAGGATTTAAAGAAAGATACCTTCTTTTTAAATGAACAGAATGTAGAAGGGAACGATCTGGGAAAGGTAGTAGTATTTTTAGATAAGGTCCGGGCTCTTTCAGGAAAAGAAATATATGCACAGGTTCAATCAGTAAATCATGTGCCTACTGCTGCCGGATTTGCTTCCTCTGCCTCCGGTCTTGCAGCATTGGCTGCTGCAAGTGCGAAAGCAATAGGGCTCTCCTTAAATGATAAAGAATTATCCAAGTTAGCCCGCCAAGGCTCTGGTTCTGCATGCCGTTCTATTTATGGCGGTTTTGTTGAATGGCAGATGGGAGAACGTGAAGATGGAGCAGACTCCTTTGCGGTACAGGTTGCGGACAAATCTCATTGGGATATTCGAATTGCCGCTGTTGTTTTGTCGAAAACAATGAAAATGGTCTCAAGCAGAGAGGGAATGCGCCGTACCGTAGAAACCTCTCCTTTTTATGCAGGCTGGCTGGAGCAGACGCCCAAGGATTTACAAGAAATAAAACAAGCAATTGCTGATAAAGATTTTGAAAAAATGGGAAGCATTGCAGAAGCAAACTGTCTGCGGATGCATGCGACGACATTAGGAGCTAATCCGCCTTTTACATATTGGCAGGACACAACAATGCGAGTGATGCAGACTGTGCAGAATTTAAGAGAAAAAGGGATTCCTGTGTTTTTTACAATTGATGCAGGTCCGAACGTAAAAGTATTATATTTATCAGAAGATGAGGATAAAGTAAAAAAACGTCTGCAATCCATTGAAGGCGTAGAAGATATTATTGTTAGCAAGCCCGGAAGCGGAATCAGCTATCTATAGGAGGAATATACGGTGGCAAAATCAATTACAGTCAAAGTACCAGGAAAATTAATGATTGCAGGAGAGTTTGCCGTATTAGAGCCTTATCAGGATTTGGCGGTGATGGCTGTTAATCGTTTTGTGTATGCTAACGTTTCTGATGCGGACAGTCACCAGCTGACTTTATCCGATTTTTCACTTCATAAAGTCCCGTGGTCATGGCGGGAAACAGATATACATATTGAATCTGGCGACCCCCGGCTGTCTTTTGTGAAGGAAGCACTCCGGGTTACTTATCGTTATTTGGAAGAACAGGGATTACCTATTCGTCCAATGCATGTATCAACACGCAGTGAATTAGATGATACCTCTGGTGTAAAATATGGTTTGGGTTCAAGCGCGGCGATTGTTACTTCAATTGTAGCAGGAGTATTACATTTCCAGGCCCCAAAACTGGCAGAAAAAGATACCATTTTTCGTTTGGCTGCGTTATCCCATGTAATTACGCAGGGGAACGGTTCGGGTGCAGATGTAGCTGCATCCACGTATGGCGGACTGCTGCAATTTTCATCCTTCCAGGCAGATTGGCTTCTTGAGGCATACAAAGAGACAAATTCTATCACTGAGATGCTAAAGAAGGATTGGAAATACTATAAATCCAAGCCGATCGCCTTACCGGATAATGTTTACTTCTGTGTGGGATGGACGGGCAGCGCAGCCTCTACGAAGGATTTAGTGAATCGGGTCCGTTTATTGAAGGTGAATAATGCAGAAGCTTATAATAAATTTTTAGAAGACAGTAAAAATGCAGTCTCCAAATTCTTAACAGGAGCAGAGAATGGCGATCTGCTCCAATTATTTCAGGGGATAAAAGCAAACCGAAAAGCTTTGGATCAAGTAGGAAAAGCAGCTGATACAAGTATTGAAACGCCTGACTTGGCAGTATTGTGTAAGCTTGCAGAGCATCTTGGAGGCGCCGGGAAACCTTCGGGAGCCGGGGGCGGGGATTGTGGAATTGCTTTTATGCCTTCAGAAGAAACAGCAAAAGAATTAGCGCTCGCCTGGGAAAAAGAAGGAATTAAAGTTTTGACGATATCACCTTCTATTGATGGAGAAATGGTGATTGAAGAGAATGATTCTATATAAAGTGAGAGCCGTTTTGCAATGTATATATTGTAAATCGGTTCTTTTGTTTATGATTTTAAATCACTATTATCTTTAGATTAATTTTGAAGGATTTTATAAAAATAAAAAAAGACTAATGATATGAAGGGAAAAATAGGATATTATTATTCGTAGAGATATACTCGGTTAAAAAAGGATACATTTGGATATATGCAGCTAAAAAGAAGCACAAAAAAAGACATACCTAATACATGTCTTTGAAAAGAAGAGCAGACTCTCAAGAAGATCTTTTTAAATAGGCATAGATTAATGCATCAAGTTTTTCGCTTGTGGCTAAGACGGCTTCGGAGCTTAAGCCTTGCTCTTTAGATAAGGTCATCATTTCTTCTCTGTATTGTTCAATTTTTATGAATAATGTTTTCTTATCCACAAAAGTCACTCCTTTTTTAGTATACTTATCGTTAGGTATACCCTGCCTGAAAAAAAATAAACATTCTTTTGAAAAAGTGAAACCTTACAAGCGGTTGTTTCGTATAGAGAGTACCGCATAATGCGGAGGTAATTAGATGGAACAATTTATAAAGAAAAAGATTATACAAGTAAAAAAAGGAGATCAGTCTGCTTTTTCAGATGTAGTAGCCTTTTATCAGGATAAAATATATCAGCATTGCTACCGCATGCTAGGCAATAAGCATGAAGCGGAGGATATGGCACAGGAAGCATTTATACGTGCTTTTATGAATATTGATTCATTCGATGAAAATAGAAAGTTTTCTACATGGTTATACCGAATTGCTACAAATTTAACCATTGATCGTATGCGCAAGCGCAAGCCGGACTATCATCTCGATGCAGAAGTAAAAGGAACAGATGGTCTTGATATGTATTCCCAGCTTGCCAGCACAGAACGTCTTCCTGGCGAAGAAGTAGAGAGCAGGGAACTGCAGCGGTATATTCATCACGAGATTTCTCAGTTGCCTTCGAAATATCGAAGTATTATTATGCTCAGGTATTTAGAAGAATTTTCTCTAAAAGAAATCAGTGAGATTCTTGATGTCCCTCTTGGCACGGTAAAGACGCGGATTCATCGGGGGAGAGAGGCCTTAAGAAAGAGGCTTCGACATGTGTAAAGGAGCGTGCTTGATGTGAGTTGTAATGAAAAATATATAAAAAGAATGCATGACTATTTAGACGGGGATATTTCTGCAGAGGATGAAAGCTTGCTGAGAAGACATTTAGAGGATTGTGAAGATTGTCAGAAGCATTTTCATGAACTTAATCGGACGATTACTTTAATTCGGAGCGCGGAGCGGATGGAAGCACCGGCCGGGTTTACAGAGAATGTTATGCGTAAACTGCCGACAGAGAAGAAATCCGTGAAGTACAAGCGCTGGTTTAAACGTCATCCAATCCTGGTTGCTGCTGCAATCTTTTTCCTGCTGATGATAGGCAGTCTGTCATCTACATTTAATCAGGGAACAGATCAGCTTGTCGTTTCAACGCAGGAAGAGCTTGTTATTGACGGAGATACAGTTATTGTACCGGCAGGCGTAACTGTTCCGGGGGATGTCTATGTGAAGAATGGAGATTTACTAGTTCTCGGAACCGTCGACGGCAATGTCACCTTATTTAATGGGGAGCTCCTGGACAGCGATTCCCAGCTGGAAGGAGACAATCTCATGGCATCTGCCGGAGGAGTAAATGGAGATTTAGAGACCGTTGATCAAACGTTTGAATGGATTTGGTATCATATAAAGAACTTCTTTAAAGGACTATTCTCGTTTTAATTAATATAGATAGATATTGAAAAAGAGAGCATTTTTTTGTCGCTCTCTTTTTTTTAGTACACGAATCCCGGAGTATTCTAATTGGATAGAACATCCTTACATTGATATTATAAGCATAAAAAAATTGAAACAGAAAAATGATAATAAACGAAACTACAGACAGGTCTGTTTTTACAAATTTATGATATAATAATTACCGACTGCTATTTCATATAGTCAATGGTAATATAAGAGGATGTTCAAAAAGTAATATAAATAATTATTAAAAATAAACGAGTAATTCTATTGGGTAAAGGATGTGTGCACATGCTTGATGGGGGATTTGACATTTTAAATCTGCTGCGGATAGGCGTTGATATCGCTCTCGTCTGGTATGTATTATATAAATTAATCATGCTGATTAGAGGAACAAAGGCTATTCAGTTATTAAAGGGGATAGCAGTTGTATTGGCTGTGTGGGGAATAAGTGTACTATTAAACCTGCAGACCATTCAATTTATTACCGGGCAGGCAATCACTTGGGGTGTAGTAGTTACGGTTGTTTTGTTTCAGCCGGAGCTTCGGAGAGCGCTGGAACAGCTGGGAAGGGGAAATATTTTTGCCAGATCCGGCAGTACGGCTGAAGAAATTATACAAAATGAAATTGAGGCCATTGTTACATCCTGTAATTACATGGCAAAAAGGAGAATTGGTGCGCTTATTTCCATTGAAAGGGAAACTGGAATTGGAGAATACGCGGAAACAGGAATTCCAATTAACGGAAAGCTTACCCACCAGCTTCTGACAAACATATTCACACCAAATACACCATTGCATGATGGTGCGGTGATTATTAAAAATGAAGAAATTACAGCTGCGGCCTGTTATCTGCCTTTATCCGAGAGTCCATTTATCTCCAAGGAGCTGGGAACCAGGCACCGCGCAGCGATGGGAATCAGTGAAGTAACAGATGCTTTGACGATTGTTGTTTCTGAGGAAACTGGTTCCATATCTTGTACAAAGAATGGTGAATTACATCGTGATATCAATGAAGAGAAATTAAGAGAAATGCTTTTAACACATTTATCAATTGTGCCGAAAACCTCTGACAAAAAATTATGGAAACGGGGGAATGGTAAGCGTGGATAATTGGTTTAGGAGTAAATGGTTTGTTCGTGTACTTTCTTTGGCTTTTGCCGTAACACTTTATGCATTTGTCAATGTATCAGAAAATCCGAATTCAGATGCTACGTTCTCCGGTTCAAGCGATGCCACGGAAACCCTGGATAATGTACCGGTCGATATTCGGATTGATCGCGATAAATATGTTGTCAGCGATGTTCCAGAAGAGGTTCAGGTTACCTTGCAAGGGAACCGGGCCAGTTTGACGCCGTATTTACTTCAACGTAATTTTGAGGTATACGTTGACTTGGAAGGCCTTGGGGAAGGACCGCATGATGTAGAGCTGCAGCATAATATACCGGGTGATGTAGAAGTATTTATTGAGCCGAAGACGGTTCAAGTCAACATAGAAGAACGGGCATCTCAGGAGTTTGCTGTAACTGCCGATCTGATTAATCAAGACAAAATGGCAGATGGTTATGAGGTGGTTGACTACAGCATTAATCCGGAAACGATAACGATAACGAGTTCCCGGAATGTCATCAACTCTATTGGTTCCGTAAAGGTCTATGTAAATATGGAAGATGTAGATGAGTCGATTAACAACCGTGAGCTTCCAGTGAATGTATATGATGTACAGGGAAATGAATTGAATGTCAGAATGGAGCCGGAAAGTATTCAGGTTTCTGTAGAAGTAGATAATCCCAGTAAGTCTGTACCGCTCTCTGTAGAAACAACAGGCGAATTAGAAGAAGACCTTGAGCTTGGTTCTATTTCTTCGAACACAGAAGAGGTAGAAATTTACTCTCAAAGTGATGTTCTTGAGGATATTTCTGAAGTAAACACAGAGCCAGTAGACCTGTCAGATGTTGAAGAATCCGGCACAGTGGAGGTCCCGCTTGATTTACCGGAAAATGTACAAGCGCCTGAAACAGATGAAGTGGAAGTAACGATTGAAGTAGATGGAACAAGAACGATTGAAGATGTACCTATAGAAGAAGAAGGTTTAGGAAATGGACTGGAGGCCTCTTACACAGACTCTTCACTTGATGTGGAGCTAAAGGGAGATGCTTCATTGTTAAATGATTTAACAGCAGATGATATTCGGGCGGTGCTGGATTTCTCTGATCTGGAACCAGGAGAGCATAACGTGCCTGTTACGATTGAGGCGCCTGATGATGTGACTGCTGCAGGAAGTGTGGAAGAAGTGACGGTTGAAATCATCGATCCGGTTGAAACGGCAGAAGACTAATTGTATATTGGATGGTCAAAGGAGAGGTATAATAATGGGTAAATATTTTGGAACAGATGGTGTCAGAGGGGTAGCTAATGAGGGCCTGACCCCGGAACTGGCATTTAAGCTCGGCCGCTTTGGCGGTTACACATTAACAAAAGGCAGTGAAAAACCACGAATTTTAATTGGCAGAGATACACGTATTTCCGGTCATATGCTGGAAGGCGCATTGATTGCGGGGCTATTATCAACAGGCGCTGAAGCGATGCGGCTTGGTGTGATCTCCACTCCTGGCGTTGCTTATTTAACAAAAGCAATGAGCGCGCAGGCGGGAGTTATGATTTCCGCATCCCATAATCCCGTAGAAGATAACGGGATTAAATTCTTCGGGCCGGACGGATTTAAGCTGACAGATGAACAGGAAGCAGAAATCGAAGCTTTATTAGAAAAAGAAGAGGATGATTTGCCTCGTCCGACAGGTCCTGCTGTTGGGGCAGTAAGCGATTATTTTGAAGGCGGACAAAAATATCTGTCCTTCTTAAAGGATACGGTTGATAATGATTTTGACGGATTACGTATCGCAGTTGATTGCGCACATGGAGCAACTTCCAGTCTGGCTACACATCTATTTGCAGATTTAGAAGCAGATATTCATTCTATGGGTTCTGCACCGAATGGTTTGAATATCAATGCTGGTGTCGGTTCCACACATCCTGAAGGCTTGCAGCAATTTGTGCTGGATAAAGAGGCTGATATTGGACTGGCTTTTGATGGAGATGGAGACCGTCTTATTGCTGTTGATGAAAAAGGAAGAATCGTGGACGGCGATAAAATTATGTTTATCTGCGCAAAATACTTAAAAGAAATTGGTATGCTTCGCAAGGATACGGTAGTATCGACAGTGATGAGTAATTTAGGTTTTTATAAAGCATTGGAAGAAGCAGGTCTGAAAAGTGATAAGACAGCAGTTGGTGACCGTTATGTTATGGAAGAAATGCGCAACAACGGTTATAACTTAGGCGGAGAACAATCTGGTCATATTATCTTTTTAGATTATATTACAACAGGGGACGGGCTGTTATCTGCATTGCAGCTTGTAAATGTTATGCGTGAATCAGGCAAGCCTTTATCAGAGCTGGCTGATGAGATGACCATCTTCCCGCAGACATTAATTAATGTGCGCGTAACGGATAAAAATGAAGCTTTGACAAGTCCAATCATCTTAGATGAGGTGCAAGCTGTAGAGGAAGAATTGGGAGAGAACGGACGTGTTTTAGTTCGCCCATCTGGAACAGAACCGCTTGTGCGTGTCATGGTGGAAGCGAAGACAGAAGAAGACTGCAAAACATATGCAGAACGTATTGTCAAAGTGATTGAAAATCATTTAGGCGCTTAAAATAGTAAAAAAATCGTATGAATGCGGCTCATTCATACGATTTTTTTAATTGTTTTTCCATTAAAATCCGTAGGAATCCTCTTTCTTTTTTCTAACCCATTCGGCTGCCCCAAAAGTGGCCACGGTATCCTCCACTAAACGCTCTAAACGAAAAGATACATCATCATCGATTAATTGCTTTTGCTGAAAGCTTTTTTCTTCGATATAGACATAAGTTTGGACGATCTGTGCTTTCATATAGGCTAATGTAGGCTTTAATTGATAGTCAGCTACTAAGTAATGCCTGGAAGAGCCTGCGGTAATAAAGAAGCTGACTACCTTATCTCGAAATGCACTTTCAGGAAGCAGATCAAAAATATTCTTTAAGCTCGCCGGGATAGATGCCTGGAATACAGGGGTACCGATAATAATTATATCCGCCTCCATAATTTTCCTGGTTACCGAGGCTGTATCTCCTGAATAATCCAGATAGTTGCGGCCGTCGCTAAATTGCAAATCATAATCCTTTAAATCAATCAGTTGGAAATTTGCTTCTGGGTATTTTTCATTGATTTCCTTTGCAACAACATCCATTGCTGTCCGTGTCTTGGATCCGACAATGGATCCGGATAAACCAATAATGTTCATTTGTTATTCCCCCTGAACCTTTACTGTATATTTGCGAAGAGCCGGTAAAATTTCCTCACCAATTATTTCGATATTCTTTGCCAATTGTTCAAATGGTACACCACCAAAATCCATTTGCGCAAGGTAGCGTTGATGGCCGAAAAGCTCATACTGATAAAGAATCTTTTCAATAACCTCCTGTGGGCTGCCAACGTTGATAACGCTCCTTTTATCTTTAGCCTGTGCAAATGCCTGCTTTGGAAAACCCTGTCCATTGGTTAACTTCATTCCTTCATTAATATAAGGATACATCTGTTTCAGGGCATCCTGGCTCGTTTCTGCCACGTGGAAAAATCCAGTAACACCAACAGGAAGCTCTGCTGGATTATGACCACTTCTTTTGGCTGTTTCCCGGTATGCATCAATAACATTTTTAAAAGCACTAGCAGGGCCGCCGAGTGTTGCCAGCATCATAGGGACCCCGGCATAGCCTGCCTTCATCGCGCTGGCAGGAGTTCCCCCGACTGCACGCCAGATTGGCAGCGTGTTATCTTTCGGACGGGGCAGAACCTTTGCATTTTTTAATGGAGCCCGATATTGTCCCTCCCAGCTGAGATTTTCATTTTCATTAATTTGCAGCAGCAGATCAAATTTTTCTTCAAACAATGCTTCATAATCCTGCACGTCATAGCCTAATAAATCAAAAAGTCCAATCCGGGAAGCTCTTCCCGCAATAATCTCGGCGCGTCCACCCGAAATTAAATCAATCGTGGCAAAATCCTCAAAAACGCGAACGGGATCTGAAGTGCTGATAATAGTTGATGAACTGCCAATTTTTATTTTTTCAGTTGCCTGCGCAATAGCAGCTAACACAACACTGTGCGCCTGCGTTGTGAAGTAATCCTGATGACTTTCTCCGACACTGAAAAAATCCAGACCTGCTTGTTCCGCCAGCTTTGCTAATTCAATAATTTCCTGAACCCGCTGCTGTGCAGAAATTCGTTTTCCAGTGAATGGATTGGCTATGTGATCTCCCAGCGTGTAAAGTCCGAATTCTATCCCTTTCTTTTGATCAATACGGTATTTTTCCATCGTGATTGCTCCTCTTTTGTTTTTAGGTTTTATTTTTCATGTTGCTGGATGAACGGTAATCAAATCTATTTATTTAAAAAATACATTCAAAAGTAATTTACTCGCGTTGAAAACAGAAGAATAAGCAGATTATCTTCTTCAACTTCAATTGTTCTACCTATCACTTTACAATTCAATTGATGAAAATGCAATTAAAGTAGCTTGAATTAAAGATAGTTTGTTTTTTAAATACCCGTCTGAGGTCGGAGAGGCTAAAAGACTGAAGTCGCTGGTTTATGCTGCGAATAATGGTATAATATAGAAAATACTGAAAAAGAGGAGTGCAGGTAGAATGATAAAATTTCCTAAACCGAAAGTTGAACAGTTCTTTTACACGTATAGTATCTATCACTTTCAATTAAGTAAAGATGAAAAAAAGCTGGTGTTTTCAACCAACTTGACCGGAAAACGTAATTTATGGGCATTAGACTTAAGCAAAGAGCATACATATCCGTTTCAATTTGCCCAAAAGGATGAAGCCTCCTTATTTGTGCAATTTGATCCGAATGGGAAGTACGTGTTAACAAGCTTTGATTCTGATGGAGACGAAAATTATCAGATTTACGCATTACCTCCAGAGGGAGGATTGCCACAGCCGCTGATTACTGGAGCAGAGAATGAAAAATATTTATTTGTACATCTGAGTAAAGACGGGAAACGCGTATATTACAATACTTCTGAGAATAATCCAAGTTTTTTAAACACACGCGTCCGCCATTTGGATACAGATAAAGATGAGCTCCTGTTAGAAGGAGAAAAAGTGCCTACCTCGCTTGCAGCTGTATCTGAGGATGAGAAGACCTTGGTATATGAAAGCATGTTTGCGAACACATATAATAATATTTTCATTCAAAAGGGAGATGAAAAAATTTATCTCACTCCTAATCCCAAAAAGGTGCATGTATCCTATGAACCGCTTTTCACGGATAATAACACCATTTATTTCCCGACGGATTATGAAAGTGAATATACGTATTTAGCGAAGTATGATATCAAGCAAGAAACGTTTTCCAAGGTTCTTGAAATTGAAGAAGAATCGATAGAGACAGTAAAATATGATAAAGCATCAAATTCACTATATTTGGTAACGGAAAAAGGTGTTGTAGATAAGCTTTATCAGTATAAAGTGGAGTCCGGAGAACTGAATGAAATCACAAAGCCTTTTGATATGATTGATCAGGTGACAATAGCAGAATCAGGGGCAGTTTATCTTCTTGGTAGGTCAGCAGTAAAACCGGATAATATTTATCGCCTGACGAATAGTGAAAAATGGGAACAGCTGACAGATAATCGTGTTTTAGGAATATCCGAAGAGGAGCTTGTTGACCCTGAAATTGTAACGTATTCTTCTTTTGACGGGATGGAAATAGAATCACTGTTATTCAGAGCGAAGCCGGAAAATGCCAATGGCTATACCGTATTTTGGCCACACGGCGGACCGCAGGCAGCTGAGCGGAAATTTTTCCGTGCCATGTTCCAAAGCATTCTAAACCGAGGTTATCATATTTTTGCGCCGAACTTCCGGGGAAGCACTGGTTATGGCTCTGCCTTTGTTAAGCTGGTTGAGCAGGATTGGGGACATGGACCACGGCTTGATAATGTAGAAGGTATCAAATGGCTGTTCGACCAGAAAATTACCGATCCAGACCATCTATTCTTGGTAGGTGGAAGCTATGGCGGCTACATGGCATTACTCTTACATGGACGTCATCCAGAGTATTTTAAAGCAGTAATTGATATCTTTGGACCATCTGATTTATTTACTTTTGTTCATTCTGTACCGCCGCATTGGAAGCCAATTATGGAAAGATGGCTCGGCGATCCAGAGCGGGATAAGGAACGGTTTGTGAAGGATTCTCCAGTTACTTATTTAGAAACAATGACAAAACCGATGCTGGTTATCCAGGGCGCGAAAGACCCTCGTGTCGTGAAGGAGGAGTCGGATCAAATTGTTCAGAAGCTGCAGGATAAAGGCCGGGATGTCGAGTATCTAGTCCTGGAGGACGAAGGCCATGGATTCTCGAAAAAAGAGAATGAAATAAAAGTTTATAAGCGGATGTTAGATTTTATGGAGAAGCATAAGTAAGTAGAAAACATCAGCAGAGCTCCGGGCAAGGCGAGGAAGGATAGCCTGGAGAGCTGCTGATGACTTTTTTGAATCAATAGATTTTTTCAAGTTATCTAATGTGCTTTATCTGTGTTTTTATGCGGTCTATTCTTCTTTTTAAATTGGAGCGATTGTCTTCTTTTAATACTAAATTTGTTTTTGCTGCAATGATTTCTACAACACCATCGATGGATAAATAATCTGTCTCTATTTTTTCTCCAAAGGCTTCATCAGCTAAACTTGTGATACATCTGTCGATTTGCTTGAATCCCCATGAGTTCTTTCTTTCCAGCCTTTTCCTTAACCTTTGTTTAATGACTTCCTTGGAAGCAGATAAGACAAACTTATGTAATTCGATTTCTTCAGATTCCAGTCTTCCGGTAATTTCTTCAAAATAAGATGTCTCCGTAATCGTCATAGGAATAATAATTGTTCCTTCATAGTTTTCAGCAGTATATTTTATTGTTTTGTGGTTAAATTCTCTCCACATGTCATAATCTTGAAAGTCTCTTTTCCTTACTTCGCCGGGTAAATTTTGATTTAAAAAGAAACCGATATTTTCTGGATCATATACGAAGGAATTTTCTAATCGTCTATGGAGTTCATAGGCTGTTTGTGTTTTCCCTGCTCCAAAAGCTCCGTTTAACCAGATTATTTTTGTCATGGGGAAGCTCCTTTTTGGTGTGGGTTATAATGGTAATGAGTTGTGGTTATGTATTTTAGTTTGTATGGACGATATACAGGAGATTGAAGGGGAAAAGTAAACTTTTCTCTTCTTCACCCCCTTTTGTTTGTGTTTTACTAATTTTTAATCTGCCTGTCTATATAGGATGCGAACAAATAACGCTTTGTCAACGGTAAATGTCTGACTGATTTCAATCCACGCACCCATATAGGATGCGAATTCTATAGCCAAAAATTCATCATAAACAATTAATGATTTCAATCCACGCACCCATATAGGATGCGAAGACGATTGAAGAAACGTACTATGAGGCTGTATATGTATTTCAATCCACGCACCCATATAGGATGCGAACTGTAACATTCGTGGATGATATAGGTGATGAGGATATTTCAATCCACGCACCCATATAGGATGCGAAAGTGCATAGTGAAAGGCCTTATACATTAAGGTGTTGACTACTAAAAAGTGCTAACCTTTTTTTCATATTTTAAAATTTGGTGTTTTTTTGTAACTGCACTCTTTAAATCCTTGTATTTACTGAGGTGCTAACCTCCTTAGTAATTTATGTTCGCTTAAGGTTAGCACTAATTTATCCATCCAACTAAAAATTTTCCTGAATCCTTCTTAATATTTTTAATTATACCACTCTGTTCTAATCCTCTTCAAATATTCTTCTAGTCATACTAACCTGCGTCGGCAAAGTCATTTGTGTATTTTCTGCAACATTTCTGATGGAGTTTCATAAAATATTCTAATCGGAAAGCAAGAAAAAGGTTGACCTAGAATATGACTTTCCGATAGAATATAGAAAGTTCTTGTTTTCCAAATGTAAAAGTCCGTTTGACAAGAGCAAATAAAAATGGAGAGGAGCAGGAGGAATACAAAACGGAATCTATAATAACAAGCGCCAGGACTACTCTACGGACGGTAAGGAAGAGTAGTTGACGAGGTCGGGGGTTATCGAATTATTCGGCGGGTGCCTCCCAGCTGTCCATCACAGCTGCTGCTTTATCTTTAAACCATCAGGGTGACTTGATGAACAAAGAGATAAAGAATGATGTCTTATAAAGGAAGTTCAAAAAGTCCCCAAATGATAAGCTGCGAATCTCGGCGTTGACGTCTTTTTTCCGATACTCACGTATCCAAAAGCATACGCTCCGTTCGTAAAAAAGGCGTCGCCTTGATCTTCTTGCTTCTAATTTGGAAACTTTTTGCACACGTATTTATCAAAACTAACACGAGAAAGGGGCAGAACAAGGCCCCTTCGCTTCGAATCGGTCTTTTGTTCCTGCCCCTTAAAACAAGGAGGACATCGACATGTGCGGAATCGTCGGTTATATTGGACAAAATGATACGAAAGAAATTTTACTAACAGGCTTGGAAAAATTAGAATATCGCGGTTATGACTCTGCAGGTATTGCAACTTTAGGCGAAGACGGTGTACACGTAACAAAAGTAAAAGGACGTATCGCAGCGTTACGTGAAGAAGTAGATAACAGCGGGGAAGCTACAATTGGTATCGGTCATACTCGCTGGGCTACACATGGTGTGCCAAGTGTGCAAAATGCCCATCCACATCAAAGCTCAACAGAACGTTTTACTATTGTGCATAATGGAGTTATTGAAAACTATATCGATCTAAAGAAAGAATATCTGGAAGATGTCGACTTTGTGAGTGAAACAGACACAGAGGTTATCGTACAGCTTATTGAAAAACTTTATGAAAAGCATAAAAATACTAAAAAAGCATTTGGTGAAACAATGAGCCTGTTAAAAGGTTCTTACGCGATCGGTCTGATTGATGCAGAAGATCATGATACTTTGTATGTATCCAAAAACAAAAGCCCGCTGCTGGTTGGATTAGGCGAAGGATTTAACTTGATTGCCAGTGATGCAATGGCAACGTTGAAAGAAACGAATGAGTACTTGGAAATCTATGACAAAGAAATTGTTCTTGTCAATCGCAGCTTTGTAGAAGTGCAGACATTAGATGGAGAAGTCATCCAACGTGAACCATTTATTGCGGAAATTGATGCAAGTGATACAGAAAAAGGAACATATCCTCATTTCATGCTGAAAGAAATTGATGAGCAGCCAATTGTTATGCGTAATATTATTCGTGAGTATCAGAATGAAAAAGGCGAATTAAAGTTAGACAAAGATGTTCGTAAAGCTATGCAAAAAGCAGATCGCATTTATATCATTGCAGCAGGAACAAGCTATCATGCCGGACTAGTTGGAAAAGAATTTCTTGAAAAGCTTTCTAACATTCCTGTAGAAGTACATGTTGCAAGTGAATTTTCATATAACATGCCGCTGCTGTCTGAAAAACCATTATTTATCTTTATTTCCCAAAGTGGTGAAACTGCAGACAGTCGTGCCGTATTAGTTAAGATAAAAGAATTAGGACATCCAGCACTTACATTAACAAATGTACCTGGATCAACCCTTTCTCGTGAAGCAAATTATACTTTACCTTTACATGCTGGACCAGAAATTGCTGTTGCTTCCACTAAAGCATATACAGCACAAATCGCTGTTTTAGCTGTTCTTGCAGTAGACTCAGCAAGAGTAAAAGGTATTAAATTAGATTTTGACCCATTACAAGAGCTTGCTATTGTAGCGAATGCAATGGAGGTAATTACAAACCAAAAAGAAGAGCTGGAGCAGTTAGCAAGAGACTATTTTGCTGTAACTCGCAATGCTTTCTATATTGGCCGCAGTACAGACTATCATGTTGCTCAAGAAGCAGCGTTGAAGCTGAAAGAAATCTCTTATATTCAGGCAGAAGGTTTTGCTGGAGGAGAATTGAAGCACGGAACCATCGCATTAATTGAAGATGGAACACCGGTTATCGCTTTAACAACACAGGAAAATGTAAACTATTCTATCCGCGGAAACGTGCAGGAAGTGGTTGCCCGTGGAGCACATGCGCTTATCATCAGCTCAAAAGGCTTAGAACAGGATGAGGATGCTTTTGTATTGCCTCCGGTTCATGAACTGTTAACTCCATTGGTAAGTGTTATTCCAATGCAGCTTCTGGCTTATTATGCAGCACTTCATCGTGATTGTGACGTGGATAAACCACGTAACCTGGCGAAGAGTGTTACAGTGGAATAGGTACAGATAAAAAAGAATCAAATTTGTGTGCTGTAGAAATTTAAAGCGGCTTAAATAAAAATAACGTTCCTTATAAAAAAATAACGTTCCTAAACCTGAAGGTCATCCCGGTATATTACCAGCGGACCTTCGGGTTTTTTACGGTTTAATTTAGTAGTAATTGCAGAAATAACCGCCGATGATATCTGATGTATATAAAACAGGACTTTCTCCCTTAACGTCTTTTGCTTTTTCTAGCCAAATTTGAACTTGAATAATTATATCCATTATTAAGCTACAATTCATAGCGAGAATGTGAAAAGGAATATTTAAAATAATTTCTTTTCGTATGTTTATTAGTTGACAAAGTCAATTATTGATAATATCATTAGAATTGAGGTGACAATAATGAATACAGAAGCAATTGAAATAAGAGAAATTCTTCAACAATTAGTTCGGGATTTTGGTTTGTTGCAGCGTGAGGGTTCGGAATGTTGCGGGATAACAGTTCAGCAAAGTCACATTATATATGAGTTAGATAAATATCCTCGTATCTCTTTGATGGACTTAGCTGAGAAATTATCAATGGATACGGGAATGCTTAGCAGACAAATTAATAAATTGGTGGAATTAGATTATGCATCGCGGATGTCTGATCCGAATGATAGACGCTATATAGTCTTGTCACTTACTGAAAAGGGACAAATGAAGGCCAATGAAATTTCTGAACAAATGAATCAATACATTGGGCGGATACTAGGGCAAGTTCCAACTGATAAAAAAGACCAAGTTATAGACAGTTTGCAAATTCTTCAAGTTGCTATGAAAAAGAATGAAGGGCCAGAGTGTTGTACCACTATATAAATAGTGGTTTCCTTATTAATATATATTTGACTTTATCAAATATTGATATAAACAAATATATTGAGGTGATATATAATGATCTATAAAAAGCTATAAGCAGAGATTTAATTCCATACTTGGATATTTAATTAAGAAGACGTATGACCATGAAAAAGAATTAGTGAAAATTTAGGAGGATGATGAACGTGAAACCAAATATAGAAATGAAAACAAATTGTTGCCAATCGCCGCAAGAAGTAACGCAACAAGCAAGCAGTAATCAAGATAACTTACATCTGCCTGTTGCTGTCATTGGTGCTGGTCCAGTAGGTCTTGCCGCCGCAGCTCATCTAGCCAGTTACGAACAACCTTTTATTTTATTAGAATCCGGTTCTCAAGTGGGAGAAAATATCTTAACATGGGGACATGTTCAAGTGTTTTCACCTTGGAAATATAATATGGATAAGTCGGCATTGAAACTTCTTAAAAAGCAAGATTGGAATGAACCGGATCAAGATGAATTACCTACTGGCAAAGCGTTAGTTGACCAGTATTTAAAACCGTTAGGAAATACACTGGAAATCAAAAATTCTTTATTTGTGAATACAAAAGTTCTTTCCATAAGCCGTAAAAATACAGATAAGATGAAAACAGCCAATAGAGAGGAACAACCTTTCATTATTTACGCCGAGCAAAATGATAAATTGGTACAATTTGAAGCAAGAGCAGTTATAGATGCAACGGGAATCTGGGGGAATCCGAATCCAGCTAATTCAAATGGAATATGGTTAAAAGAAGAGAAAGAAATAAATCATCAAATTTTCTACGGCATACCAGATATTGTCGGGAAAGATAAAGACCGTTATTTAAACAAGCGTGTTGCTGTTGTTGGAAGTGGCCATTCTGCAATTAATTCATTATTAGAGTTAGCAAAATTAAAAGAAGTACATCCTGCAACGGAAATTGTATGGATTTTAAGGAAAAATAGAGTAAAAGAAGCATTTGGAGGAGAGGAGCTGGATGCACTGGAAGCAAGAGGTGCGTTAGGTAGGCGTATACACAAATTAGTAAATTCAAATGTATTTGAAGTAATCACTCCTTTCAGAATTCAACATGTGAATGAAAAAGAAGGGAAAATAGAACTTATGGGAGAATCACAAGGGGAGTTAAAAGCTATTTCAGAAATAGATGAAGTGGTTGTCAACACAGGCAACCGACCAGATTTCTCAAATCTAAGTGAGGTAAGAACGAGTATTGATTCAGCTACAGAAAGTGTTAAAGCTCTTGCACCACTTATTGATCCTAACATTCATAGCTGTGGGACAGTGCGTGCTCATGGAGAAAAGGAATTACGGCAACCTGAAAAATATTTATATATCGTGGGAGCAAAAAGTTATGGGCGAGCACCAACATTCTTAATGGCAACAGGATATGAACAGGTTCGGTCTGTTGTAGCTTATTTGTCAGGTGATGATGAAGCTGCTAAGAAAGTTAAATTGGATTTACCGGAAACAGGGGTATGTAGTACGAACTTAAATGCTACAAATTCATGCTGTTAAAAAATCAAAAGGGAGGGTAGCTTACTTTCCCTTTTTTGGAGGTAATTTGAATGGTTATTAAAAAAAGTGGAAATTTAAGTAAAGAATACTTCATGGCATATTTCTCATTAATGATGAACAGCAGACAATGCACTTTAGAAGAAGCAAAAGAAATCACGTTTGAACGTCTTTTTCGAAATGATAAAAATACACTTGGAAACACTTCTTTTAAACGCTTTATGGAGGCTTATGAGGAATCAAAAAGATAGAAAAGAAAGTTTGCACTAAATTTTTTATTTGAATATATAAGTGTATATTTATATAATTATATTATTATTTAATAACAGAGGGGAAAGTATATGCTGCAAACAACAATCGAAATGGAGAAAGCTGCCGGCATTTTAAAATTACTTGGCGATAAAACAAGGCTAACTATGCTGAAATTAATTGATGAACAGACTTGCTGTGTTTGTGAGTTCGTTGAGATTTTTCAGTCCAGTCAACCATCCATTAGTCAACATTTACGTAAATTGAAAGATTTAGGATTGGTTAAGGAAGAAAGAAAAGGGCAATGGATATTTTATTCGGTGAATAATAAGAGTGAGTATTATTCATTCATCAAACCAATTTTGGATCAATTACCAGATCAAGACGATAAATTAAAAGAGCTTGAAAAGAAAGGCACACGCATTTCTTGCTGCTAGTTTTGGAGTGGAGGTATTATTTTGTCAACAACGCTTATACTCGCAATTTTAATATTTGTATTAACACTGGTCCTGGTCATTTGGCAGCCAAAAAATTTAAACATTGGCTGGTCTGCTATGGGAGGAGCTATTATTGCCCTGCTGGTAGGAGTAGTGGGATTTAGTGATGTACTGGAAGTCATTAATATTACATGGAATGCAACATTATCCTTCGTCGCAATTATCCTTATTTCATTAGTATTAGATGAGATTGGCTTATTTGAATGGGCAGCATTACATATGGCACGAATAGCAAAAGGGCATGGAATAAAAATGTTTGTCTATATCAGTATTTTAGGTGCAATTGTTGCTGCATTATTTGCAAATGATGGTGCGGCATTGATCCTGACCCCGATTGTACTTGCGATGGTACGTCATTTGAATTTTAAAGAAAAAATGGTTTTTCCGTTTATCATGGCAAGTGGGTTTATCGCTGATACAACATCCCTGCCGTTTATTGTTAGTAACTTAGTGAATATCGTTTCAGCCGATTTCTTTGGTATTGGATTTGTCGAATATGCTTCAAGAATGATTATTCCAAACTTATTTTCTTTAATCGCAACGATTTCGGTATTATTAATTTATTTTAGAAAAAACATACCTAAAAATTATGATGTATCAAAATTAAGAACACCTAGTGAAGCGATTCAGGACTTAAAAATGTTTCGTTTATCATGGTTTGTACTTGGTGTATTAGTAATTGGGTACTTTACGAGTGAGTTTATCCATGTACCTGTTTCCATTATTGCTGGGATCATTGCGATTTTCTTTATTATGATGGCAAGACGCAGTACCGCTGTTAATACAAAAGAAGTAATTAAAGGTGCACCATGGAATATAGTATTCTTCTCCATTGGAATGTATGTAGTGGTCTATGGACTCGGTAATGCTGGATTAACATCTGCGTTAGCAGGTATAATTCAAACCGTAGCCGATCAAGGCCTATTTGTTGGAACAGTTGGTATGGGATTTATTGCAGCGTTTCTATCCTCCATCATGAATAATATGCCCACAGTCATGATTGACGCGTTAGCCATTGCGGAAACCAATACATCTGGTGTGTTACGGGAAGCTCTTATTTATGCGAATGTAGTCGGTTCAGATTTAGGACCAAAAATCACACCCATTGGTTCTTTGGCAACATTAGTATGGCTGTATGTACTATCACAAAAAGGCGTTAAAATATCATGGGGGACTTATTTTAAAACAGGTATAATTTTAACCCTTCCTATCTTATTAATTACATTAGTAGGATTATATTTAACACTGATTCTATTTTAACAAGGAGCATGATTATGTCTAAAAAAACAATTTATTTCTTATGTACTGGGAACTCTTGCAGAAGCCAAATGGCTGAAGGTTGGGCGAAAAAACACCTTGGAGATACTTGGGAAGTGAAAAGTGCAGGTATTGAAGCACATGGTTTAAATCAAAATGCAGTAAAGGCAATGCAAGAGGTCAATATTGATATTTCTAACCAAACATCTGATATTATCGACCCGGATATCTTAAACAATGCGGACTTTGTTGTCACTTTGTGCGGGGATGCTGCGGATAAATGTCCCATGACACCATCACAGGTAAAACGTGACCATTGGGGATTTGATGACCCGGCCAAAGCCCAAGGAAATGAAGAAGAAAGATGGGCAGTATTCCAGCGGGTTCGTGATCAAATAGGAGAAAGAATCAAGCGTTTTGCGGAAACAGGAGAATAATAAAGGTATAGGTTTATTTCATATTAAATGAAGGGGTTTAGATGAAAAAAGTTGAGATATTTGATCCGGCAATGTGTTTGTTCGACAGGTGTATGTGATCCGTCGGTTGATTCCGAGTTAACAAGGGAGAGGTGAGTAATTTCTAGCTGTTCTTCTTCTACGATGTGCTTATAGAATATTAAAGCAGCTTAAATAAAATTAACGTTCCTTATAAAAAATAACGTTCCCAAACCCGAAGGTCATCCCGGTATATTCCCGCCGGACCTTCGGGTTTTTTATATCCAAATTTAGCTTTCGATGGGGACACCAAACTAATAAGCGAGCGTATTTAATAGAATGGACCGGAAACTAATTTTGTCCATTAATTGCGCGCTTTTGTGAAATAGACTATTGCAAAAATTATTACCTCATAGGGACAATTGTGTAATATAATTATGTTAAAGTAAATGAAATTAAAACTTAAAGGGGAATGCCCAATGAGTACTCATTTTGTTAAATTAACTCAACCAACTTTAAAACTTGTAGATATTTTTAATCGCTGGGAGAATGATCCTGATTTGATTCCCCTGACGCGGCGCAATTCAAACCAATCCGAATTGGGAAGTCGGCAAATTGTTACGTTAAAGAATCTGACACAACGCTTAAAACATCGATATTTATATCTTATATACGATGATAACCATTTGATTGGCGAAATGAACTACATGATTGATCCAAAACACCTTTACAAAAAGGAACCGGAAACTGCATGGATAGGGATAACGATTGGTGATTCTAAAGGTCGAGGCAGAGGAATAGGTTACGAAGGGCTGCAATATTTGGAGGCAAAGATTAAGGAGAGCGGACTTAAGCGTATTGAATTAGGCGTGTTTGAGTTTAATATAGCAGGACAGAAGTTGTATCAGAAGCTTGATTATAAAGAAATTGGGCGTATAAAAGATTTTACCTATTATCAAAATAAAATGTGGTCTGATATTCGTATGGAAAAGTATTTATAAAATAAACTCTTTCCCCGATGTAAAATGATTGACCGTTCACGGGCGCTTTTGTGGAAGATCAACAATAGAAAATGATCATTTTTTTACAAAAACA
Organism: Oceanobacillus sojae; assembly: GCF_900162665.1. Taxonomy (GTDB): domain Bacteria; phylum Bacillota; class Bacilli; order Bacillales; family Amphibacillaceae; genus Oceanobacillus; species Oceanobacillus sojae_A. Next base: position 993,950 of record NZ_LT727813.1, on the reverse strand, counting down.
GGCACTTCTTTGTAGTCAAATCAGGTTTAAATGGCTCTTTTTGATTAAACTTTATTATAAATAAACAACTAGATGGAGAAACACACCTCTGCAGTGTTTTTTACGCGGCGATGAGGATCGGATTTTTCTTACGTACTCCACTGGTGCCCGAGGGGTTGAACATTTGGGGACTAACTGGAGTTATCTTGATATAACACCATTCGGGAGACAGGAGTATTGGGAAGATTCACCTGCATGGGTGCCGCAAACACAACCTTATCTGTGGATTCGTCTCCATGACAAATACGATAAATCTGAGGGAGAGAGCTCCTGTTGCAATTCTTAAGTTAACAGCTTGATAAACGATTTAAAGGGACGTTTTGCTTTCCAATAAAAAAATTAACATTTCCAACTCCGAAGGTTATTATGTTATTGCTTTTGAGAAAATTGCTATCTACAGAAGTAAGACAGAATAAAATGTTTTAGTGTGGTGATGGATGGGTAACCTGGTAAAGGGAGATGCACAAATGAAAAATATATTTAATTCATTACATACAGAGGAAATTTTAGAACGCATTGATAAATTAGGCCCAGAGTCAAAATCTGAGTGGGGAAAGATGGATGTTGCTCAAATGTTAGCTCATTGCTCAGCATTCCAAGACATTGCAATGGGAAATTCTTTTCCAAAGAGAGGGTGGTTAGGAATAGTGGTAGGACGGTTTGCGAAACCAATTTTTTATAATGATAAACCGGTAGCTCACAATATGTCCACTATACCAACCATTTTGATTACAGAGGGAAAAGAATTTGAAACAGAAAGAGAAAAGCTGAAACAAAAAATTATAACGTTCCAAAAGAATGGACCTGAAAAGTGTACCACGCACCCTCATGCTTTTTTTGGGAAATTTACTCCCGAGCAATGGGGAAAAGGAATTTACAAGCATCTTGATCATCATTTAAGGCAGTTTGGAGTTTAGTTAGTAAGGATATTTTTATAATGGAGGTTCCAATAATTTAATTTTTAAAAATAAACAACATTCAGGATAGAATACAGTAGGCACTTTACTGGTCAGTGTAATCAAGAACTCTCAGAATTAGCCGACAGTACCGGTTAGTGTAGGATTTTTAAAATTGGGGTATAGTAATTATGGGCATCTTAGTAAGAGATGAAAATATGAAATACTGGTAATGTAATCTGAGTTTGATGATTGACCGGCAGCTTTTTTTGCCGGAACCACTGTTAGACGAAGACGACCTGTTGATTTCATATTGAAAGACAGGAAGAAAGTAACTTTTCTATCAAACTCAACTTACCTTATAAAGGTTTTAAAGGAGATGAGATTGTGACTGTTAATAATAATGGTTTTACTCTAAATGACGGTTCTGTGCTTCCTTCTCTAGGATTAGGCACGATTGGTATCGATGGTGACCAGGGCACATTTGAAATTTTAAATGCTTTAAACCTGGGCTACCGTTTAATCGATACTTCAACAAACTATAATAATGAAGGTATTGTCGGAGAAGCCGTGCGTCGGTCTGCACTGCCCAGAGAAGAAATTTTAATCAGTGCGAAATTGCCCGGCTCTCACCATGAATACGACAAGGCATTTATCTTTATTCAAGAATCTTTACGCCGCACCGGACTAAAATATTTCGACAAGTATTTAATTCATTGGCCGAATCCTAAAGACGACAAATATGTAGAAGCTTGGCAGGCTTTAGTGGATGCTCAAAAACGAGGGTTAATCAGAACCATTAGCGTTTCGAATTTTGAACCAGAACACCTGGATAACATCATCGAAGAAACAGGCGTGACTCCTGCTACAAACCAGGTGGAGCGTCAGCCGTATTTTAATAATAACCGTATGGTTGAAGAAAATAAAAAACGGGGTATTCTTACCGAAGCCTGGAGTCCTTTTGGCCGGGGTTATCTGAATGATGTGCTGGAAAATGCCACAATTAAAGAAATTGCGGATAAATATGATAAAACTCCGGCACAGATTATTTTAAACTGGAATTATCAGGCCGGCGTGTTTGCTATTCCTAAATCAAGTAATCCAATGCATCAAAAAGACAATATTAATAGTACCAGCTTTGAATTAGCTCCTGAGGATATGGAAAAAATGGATTCATTGGATAAAGGGGAAGCTGGCCGTGTAGAAGGACAGGACCCTTATGAATATCACGAATATGTATAGTCAGGAGATTCTATGAACATTGTATTGTTTCGGTTTGAAGCTGAAAAATACACTACCTGAGTTAGCTATTCTTGGGCAATAGATAAAAGGCAGATCTGTTTTTAAGCAGACCTGCCTTTTATATTTAAAATTTTTCTGTTAACGCTATTGTGTAAGAACAATTAATTTAAACGAATTTATTGTTGCACCTGTTCCAATAAAAATTATCATTCCTTAAATAAAATTAACGTTCCCAAACTCGAAGGATTGTTCTGTTTTTTATTCAATATGTAAGTTCAATATTTTTTAATAGAAACCCAATATCACTCCAATATTTTTAGAAAGACTAATACTTTCTTTGTCCATTTTCGGTGGAAAGCGGACAAAATGGAGGAATGTAATTTTTCTATTGAAGAATTTGGAGATGTGGGGTGAGGATATGGGGAAGAAGCAGTTGAGGGGTTGGGTGGAACGTTAATATTCGATAGGAATGTAGTAGAGAGAACGTAATTTTTTATGGTATAATTCAATAGAAAATCAATAGTTTTATCCTAGCTTAATCTTGTTGCATCTCTTGCTATTCTGTCGGAACCCTTTATTTTAACTGGAACGGCGGAATATGGGTTTGAGGTGGGCAATTTATGGGCTATCTATTTTTGTTATACATAGGTAGAAAAAGGAATTAAGTTTATTTTTTACATAATTTGTAGGAGTAAAAGATAAGAAGACATGCAAAGAGAATGGGATGAAACTTTTAGTGTCTTTATTTTTAGGCTCATAAGATTTGGAAATGAGTTATTAATTTTAAAAGTTAACGGAGGTCTATTATGGAGAAAAAACAGTGCGACATGATACAGCCAAAGGGTATTAAGGAAAAGAAACTTGAAGTGATTGATGGATTCACGATAAAGTATCACGCAAACGGTAAAACGATATGGTCAAAGGGGAAAGTGGTTGGAGATCAGCCAGAAGGCTATTGGGAATGGTATCGTGCAGAAGGAACCATAAAACGTTCAGGGTATTTTGAAAATGGGAAGCCAGTTGGTGAGTGGATTACTTATGACAGCAAAGGTGAAAAATACAAAACGACTAATCGGGACAAGTAATAAATATTTTGGCAGCTTCACTGTTCCTGTAATAAGATCCCTTCCTTAAATAAAAATAACGTTCCGAATCCGAAGGCTTTTTCCGGTACTTTTCCAAGAAGAGCTTCGGGTTTTTATGGTTATAATAAAATTAAGGATTATTCCATTAACAAGGTCAGATTAAAGAATAATAAAATTCGTTATAATACTTAATTCAAATAATATGAATCCATACTTCCATTATTGAAATAAAGAAAAGGCGGTAGATGATGAAGAAATACATAAAGCTTATAGCTATCTTTGTTGCAATCAGTTTTATACTAATAGCTTGTAGTAACGATGATGAAAAATCAAACACTAACCAAGAAAATAATCAAGAAGAGAACCAGGAAAAAAAGGAAAATAAAGAAAATGAAAGTAGTTTAGTAGAAATGAATCGAAACATGATTATTTCCGCAGTAAAGGAATTTGTTATCGAATATGAAGAAAATACTTCCATTCAATTTCCTGAGGAAGACCAACACTATCAAATAGATGAAAATGATGATGAGATACAAAACATTGTAAGTGCATTTACTGGTAGATTATATAAAAACGTTTATTTTGTTGAGGGCAGTTATAGTCTAAATGATGAGGATCATGATTTTGAAATGATTCTATCATGGAATGATCCAGATTCGAAGCAACCATTACTTTTAAAATATAGCACAGAAGGAGAAACAAAATATAAATTAGAAGAAGCAGAAATACATATAGTAGAAAATGGGGAATTTATTGAACTTTAAAAAGAAAAGTGATTGAAGCAGGGGTTCTTTTGATTTTTATCTTGTTATTAGTTTATCATGCGCTTTAACGGAATAACCCAAACAGAAAATGATCAAACTTTTTATAAAAATTATATAATTGTTCAAATAGAGTAAATCTGTTTTGATCAATCTTTTTTTTAATGGATGCTTTTAATTTATCGTAAAATATGGGTTTCCGAGGTGGTTTTAATCTAACTTTATTTTAAAGTCACTATGTGTGTGAATTTGAAATAAAGTCATGGTGTTTATAAATAAATTGCGAAGCCTCTCCCCTTTGGATGTGATTATCTAAAGGGGTGTTTTTGTGTCAAAAAACATCCAAAATTGATAAATCGATTGATGAGGTTCTGAGAATGACAACGGGGTTTGATATAGTCAATCTTTGTAGAATTTTGGAAGATGAAGCATAGTAAGAAAAATAATAAATATTGGGCAGAACTATGGATGAATAAGTTGTTTCAATAAAAGAAGCTAATTTGTCATGATAACTAATGGATATTTCCGATAGAAGGCTAATAATACTTGACATTTCTTTAGAGCTGACTCCCAATTCCTTTTGAAATGTTCTTCTTATATTCCTTTCACTATAATTAACATCGCTTTAAAATTTGGATGCTAAAAGAGTAATAATGAAATAAGTCTTTCATTAACTGGTACTTTAGTTAAATCAGAGCAATCACTAAAATAAAGTTTTTGAGCTAAAGCGAGAAGATCAGTGCTAGAGGAAATAAAATGAAATCAAACAACTGAAATGGAAATATTATTCATAACATAAAAGAACTCCAATATAACAATGGAGTTCCTTTATTGCCAATTAATACTATTTAATCAAAAAACAAATTTTCAGTTTCAATTTTAAAGTTTTCAAATAAACTGGAAGTCGCTTTCTCATTCTCCTTGATTAAATCAAATTGCACCTCTCCATTTTCATCTAATTGATTATTCGAATAATAATATTGATATAAAGATAACCTTGTTCTTTAGGGAAGAGCAAAGAACAGGATTATTAGATTAATGGGCTTCACGAGGGGGATATTAAAGAAAATGAATAAAAAAACATATCTAAGTATAGAAGACATTATTTCATTACCAACCCTATCAGATACAAGCATAAGTGATGACGGTAAAAATGTAGCATTTGTGAAGAATGTATTTGGCAAGTAAAAAATGTATGAAATGGCATTTAAAAATGCATGCCACTTGTCGCCTCCAATTATTGCTGTATTAATGATTCTTTATAACGAAAACTCTCACCGTTAAAAAGTAGTAAATGTGAATGATGAATAAGTCGATCAATCACAGCCTCTGTTAATATTGGATCCCCAAAAACATGATTCCATTGTCCAAATTGAAGGTTGGTAGTAATCACCAAGCTTTTGTTTTCATAACACATAGATATCACCTGAAACAATAACTCTGCACCTTCTTTGTGAAGAGGAATATAGCCTAGTTCATCTAATATAAGTAAATCCAGTCTTTCAAGCTGTTTAATCAGCCTGGGGAGGGAACCATTTTGGTTCGCCTCTATTAATTTATTTGCTAAAGATGCCAACGTAAAGAACTTCACTTTGGTGCCATACCTATGTATGGCATTTAAGCTAATTAATGTTGCCAAATAAGTTTTCCCTGTGCCGACTCCACCATATAAAATCAGATTTTCCTTTTCATGAATAAATTCCCCTTGGAGGATCTTATCACGATCAATCCCTTGAGGGATTTGAATATGTTCCCATTGAAAAGGTTGGTCGCCTGTCTTTGGTAATTGTGCTTGCTTTAGTAATAAGTTCACTTTTCTTTCCTCTCTATTTTCAACCTCCCTTTCAAATAATTGAAGAAGATAGTCATAATTATTTTCAGCTTTAATTTCATGGTAATGCTCTCTTATCCAACTTAACTTCAAGCGTTTGGCATGTGCTTCAATTTGCTCTTTCATCAAGATACACCTCCGCTTTGAAGTAAAGAATCATAATGAGAAAGCCCTCTGGTTGCCGCAGGCATAGTTGGTAGATTAATAGCTGGACTTATCTCCTTATATGTATTGCTTTGATTTATTACAGTGTAAAAACAATGCTTGATTTGATCCGTACTTGGATGGCCATGAGATGAAGCCATCGTAAGAGCTTCATTGAGTAATGAAAAATCATCATTCTTTAAAAGTTCTCCTAATAGGCGTAAAGCATTTTTTTGTTCTTCTTCTGTACAGTTCTTTAAATAGTCCGTCCAAATAGATGGAAACTGGTTGTAAATACTTGAATATTTTATAGCTCTTGGTCGTTTGGACAATAAATCTAGATAAGGCTGCCAAATCATAGATTTCCGCCTTACACCATAGAGTCTGGTGTGTTTGGCAATCACTTCGTTATCTTCGTTCAAAATGGCAATTTCGTTATAAGTAATACGGACTCTAATTTTTTGTTGCGCAAACCTTGGAGATGTCGAATATTGTTTTGTATCTACATTGACGATTCCATATTTGTCTGATTTCAATTCCTCATATCGAGCACATTCAAATCCCTTTTCAGGCAACATAAGAAAGCTATTTAAATCCTCTTCAAACAATTTTGACTGAAGGATCTTTTTATCGTAATGTAGTCGATCACGATCTTTTTCTGCCATTTCCCATAATGTTTCATTGAAATGATCAACGTTTATAATCCTATTTTCCGGTAATAAAAAGTTGTTTCTTACATATTTCACCATGGCTTCTACATGGCCTTTTTCATTGCCTTTACCTGGATTACAAAACTCATACTGAAAACCAAAGTGTAATACAAAGCGTTCAAATGTATCTGTTAATTCACGTTCCCCTTTAGAAAATATTTTGTTCACTGCAGGGGATAAATTATCAAATCGTATCGTCTTCGGAACCCCGCCCATATGTTGAAACATCCGTTGTAAACCTTCCAATAAGCATTCTGTATTTTCCGAAGGAAAAACTTGAAAATAAAAGCTATTACTATACGGAAACGACATCACTAAGTACGGTAAATCGATCGTTTCTGAATCATAGTTAAATGGCCCAGTTCCAAAGTCAACTTGAGCTGTACCTGGTATAGATTCAAGAGGTAAGGCTGCTTCTGTCATCGATTCCTTTAATTCCTTTTTTCTTTTGGATACATAATCGCGTACAGTGCGGTCTGACCCTGTAAAGCTATGAAAATCTCTTAATTGCTCATACATTTTTTTAGCTGTTCTCTGATACTTCTTTTTCTTCTTTAAATCTTCTTTAATCCACTTATCTATAATGGGCTTAACTGGCTCCATTACCCGTGCTTTTCGTTTTTGCTTTTTCTTTCTTTTGAACTCTTCCTGATTTGCATACTTACTAACTGTACGTGGGTCAACTTCCATTCTCCTTGCCACATCGGCATAGGATTCACCTTTTTGATTTACCTCATGTCTGATATAATCAATTTGTGCCACTGCTAACATCTCCTAATAACCTCCTGTCGAACGTTGTTGGTCCAACGAGGAGTTTAAAGTTATTTGGAGGAGTTGGCAAGTGGCGTATTTAATTTATGTATGCCCTACGGGCCATACATAAATTAAATGCCAATCCCTACATTATTAGTTTGCCATAAACAAGAAGTCAGCTGACTGGAAAGACAATAAATATAGAAGCCAAGTTTGGATATGTGAAAAAGATAAGAGGAAGAGTTATCCAATAACAAGTGAGAATATCGATAGCACATATCCATTATGGTCTCCAGACTCCAGGGATATCGCATATCTTAGCCCAATTGGTGACAAGAATAATAAGAAAAACCAAATCTTTATTAAGTCAATAGAGAGTAATAGCAGGGTTCAAATTACTGATGAGAAAGAAGGGACCAGTAAATTCATATGGGAACCCACCGGTAAGGGATTTTATTATGTTTCACAGTCAAAAGAATCTGAGACAATAAAGAAACGAAAGGAACTATATGGAGATTTTAATCATGTAGGCAAGGAATACCGGAACAATTGCTTATATTACATTGAAATAGAAAAAGTAAAACAAAATGATAAGGATAGAAACAGGACATCCGTTGGTGCAGAAAATACTTCACAACCGCTATTTTTTAATACTTGATGCAGTTCTCCATGAAGAAAGGACGATATCCTTTGATGTTTTATACTTGGCGGGGGAGACATGTAAATAATTCCATCAATATATTCTAAAATTTCATCGGTTTGCTGTTGTTTCTCTTCGAATTCTTCATAGGTGTTGAAATTTTTATTTGTTAAACGCAATTCAATCACCATCCTTATTTAAAATCATAAGCGAATTCTTATTAAAAATAAACTGATACACTTATTAGTTTACCCCTGAATAAAGGAATTTATTTTGAACCTTACTTTCCAGGCATTTTTTTAATCAATAGCCACAACAGAAAGAACAACCCCATATAGCCAAACAACGGATACAATACCGACAGTAATTTCCCGTATCCCACCTGACTGATTAAAAAGATGGCAGACAGAATCAGCAAGACAGCATGCTGATAACGAAGATGGAATGCCGACTGCAGCTGACGTGTGATTCCAAATACATTCCCAACAACCGTGTTGAAAATCTCACCGTAAATAACAATTAAGAACAGAACGTGAATAAGCGTTCCAAAATGTTGAACGATCTCCGCCATTGGAATTTCATAAAGAAATGTTTCCGGAAAGACAGATAATAAAAAATGAATTGCTACCAGGAGAAAAAATAAAACCAACCCGCCCAAAAATCCGCCCCAGCGCAGGATATGCTCATCCTGGATTTCCTTCCCAAGCGGTACAAGGACGACTTGAGCTGTCATCAGATTAAATGCTGCATAGGCAAAAGGGGACCCTGCCCACGAAAGGTTGTCCGATAACTGAACAGGGAGAAGCTTTTCTGCCAGCAGATGTGGATGCTCGCCCGCAATGGAACCAGCTACAAACAGGACGAAAAGAATCATTAATGGCACAATGTAGGAGTTGATGGCAAATAATCCATTCAATCCTTTCATTACAACGATATAAGAAAGAATGAGTGTAATAATAATTCCCATTTGAAACGGAAGGCCAAGCTGTTCATGAAATACAGCGCCTGCTCCTGAAAGCATGACGGAAGTGACACCAATAACGACGATGAAAATAAAAAGGTTAACTACTCTGGCAATGCTTCTGCCGAATAAATATTCATTTAGTTCTTGATAAGAATAGGCCTGGATCCGGGCAGATATAATCATTATTTTTGTTCCAATCAGAATAAACAATATTCCACTGATTGCAATGCCGATAGTTCCTAAAGCTCCATAGACACTAAAAAATGTAACAATTTCTTTCCCGGAGGAAAACCCTGCCCCAATAACCGTTCCAACGTATGTAGCCGCTAACAGCAATATAGAAATTTTTCGATTCCGCATCACGCCACCTCCTCATCATTTGTATGATAAGGAGGACGAGTAAATACCAGCTTTTCAAATTTTCGCCTGAAAAAAGCGAAAAATGCTCCAGACGAAAACGAAAAACAATATATACCCAAAAAAAGAATAAGTATGATTCCAATCGGTATGATGGATAAACCATCCCAGATGTTCCGAGGCTTTTTCGATAAAAACCACAGCTATACCAATACCAAGAATCATGATGCACCGTGAAGGAAATCTCATCCGATCAGCCATATACAAAAATAGAACGGCAGAGACAGGAAGAACCAGCAGGGTAAATACAATATTAACCGAAAATATTTCTGGAAAGAGCCTCATAGGAAAGTGATACATGCCGATTCCGACAAAAAATAAGTCTAAGTAAGTCCCAACAAGGGAAGAAAAAAGAGCAGCTATGATATACGCCTGCCGTTCTTTATTCCTGTCTGAGAAAGATTGCTTTTTTTGCAAGGATGACAAGCTCGATTTTTTCCATTGCTTTGCAGTATTTTTCATGAATTTCCCCACCTGTATTTTTTTCGTCCTTTACTAAATAATCAATCACACTTAGATCGTCAAACCAGTCACCTTTTTCTGCCGGTGCGTGATCAACATATTTCCATGCATATTTCAACGGAGGACTATAAATTCGGGGAGCGCCTTTTTTACGTTCACAATGCTTTGTCCTTCGCTGGTATACCGTACCCGGAGCAGATTCATTCACAGAGTGGAACAAATCCTCCCAATAATCTGCTCTGGAGCCTGTATGAGGATGCTTTCCTGCCCATAACAGAATATCTTTTAAGACAGATGTGTGTTGAAAAAGGATGGCATATAAACGTTTCCCTAACATGATCCGCTCATGGAGAGAGCCGAAATGGTACAGCGTATCGCCAATCAATGCAGATTTCTTTTCTATTTCTCCATGCTGATAAAGCGGGAAAATAATATGGTTAAAACGCAAAAAATCATACAGTTTAAAACCTAATGTATCTAATACGGTTTCTTTAAAATGGGGATGATGCACCACTCTTTCTTCCAGATAGCTTTGTTCATTAATAATGGTTGCGATGGCTAACAGATAGCGGTCACCATACTCCCAGAAATGGTTCCATATCACTTCCATAAATACAGAGACGTTCAAGAAAGGAAGAAGGTGAAAAAGATTTCGATTCATTTTTACACTTTGCTGATACAGCAATAATTGCCGATAAACATCCTGGAATATTAACCAATTACCCCGCTCTAAAAATAAATAGAAGCTATTTTGTTCCTTTTCAGACAACAATCGCGCCAGGAGGTCACCCTTTAAATCAGTCATGTTCCAGCCGCCGTTCCGTGATACCATATGTCCTAATAAAGCCCAATGGATTTCAGGATGCTGTACATAAAAATCGAAGTAAGCCTGTGTTCGGGTTACATTATTTTTATTCCATTTATGTGTTATTTGATGAATGCTGTGAATTAACATTCTTTCCCCTTTTGGCAGCGTGTATAATGATAGGCCGTTTGCTTTTTGGTTCCTTTTCTTTTTCAGCTCTTTTTTTATATCAAGAATGGATCTTCCGAACGCTTTCTTCTTTTTGAAACAGCCAATCGTCATCCGGTCGCCTCCTTATCTAAGGAATATGCTTACACCGTGTGGCATATGTATAGAAAAATAGTTTCTATAAGAGAGGTTTTCTGATGAAAGAAAAGGTGGATGCAGAAATAAATCAACTGATTGACAGGCTTACAGAAGAACAGACACTTGACGGATCCTGGGCGTATCCCTTTGAAACGGGAATTTCAACAGATTGTTATATGATTATTCTCCTACGTACATTGGAAATGGATGATGAGAACCTCATCGATGCTCTGGTAAGCAGAATTCTTCGTAAACAAGGTAAAAATGGCGCATGGAAAATATTCCACGATGAAGCGGAAGGAAATCTCACAGCGACGGTAGAGGCCTGTTATGCACTCCTGTACTCCGGCCGACGAAAAAAGGAAGACAAGGAGATTCGTTTAGCAACAAGATTTATCCAGCAGCATGGCGGATTAAAAGAAATTAATATGTTTGCGAAGGTTATGTTGGCTCTGACAGGGCAGTACAAATGGCCGCGTTATCTTCCTGTTCCGGTTAAAATTATTCTTTTTCCGGTTTCCTTTCCTCTCAATATATTTGACTTATCACTGTACGCAAGGTCAAATTTGATCCCTATATTAATTACAGCAGATTATAAATTCAGCCGGAAAACAAAGCGTTCGCCCGATTTGTCCGATTTATTCCTGCAGCGGGGAGATGATGGCGATTGGGAAAAGGAGTTAAACAGCTGGCGTTCCTTTGATACTCCATTTCAACGGGGGATTAGCAGTCTGATAGGGCTGCCGGAACAGCTCCATGAATTGGCCTTGCAGCGTGCGGAGGGGTATATGTTAAACCGGACAGAGTCAGACGGCACGTTTTACAGCTATTTCAGTTCGACGTTTTTAATGATATTTGCTCTGATGGCCAGAGGATATTCGAAACAGGATCCGATTATTATCAAGGCTGTAGAGGGCCTGAAATCGTTTAAAACCAACATTGGAAAACAAACGCATATGCAGTATACGACAGCAAACGTCTGGAATACTGCTTTGATTAGTCATGCTTTGCAAAAGGCTGGCGTATCTTCGTCTACAGAGACAATTAAAAAGGCAAACCAATATTTACTGAAGCGGCAACAGATGAAATACGGCGATTGGGCTATCCATAATCAAGACGTGACACCTGGCGGATGGGGGTTCTCTAATATCAATACGATTAATCCCGATTTGGATGATACAACAGCTTCTTTACGGTCTATTCGTTCTTTAGCCCGCGAGGATCCCGTCTATCGTCAAGTCTGGGACCGTGGAATTTATTGGGCGGTCTCTATGCAGAATGATGATGGGGGCTGGCCTGCATTTGAGAAAAATGTGGATAATACATTGCTTTCCTGGCTGCCGATTGAAGGAGGAGGCTCGATGCTTTTGGATCCTTCAACGGCGGATTTAACGGGAAGGACATTGGAGTTTTTCGGAAATGATACCCATACAGATACGTATCAGCCCTTTATGAAACGAGGAGTGAAGTGGCTGCTGCAAAATCAGGAAAAGGACGGCTCCTGGTATGGCAGATGGGGAATCTGTTATATATACGGAACTTGGGCAGCTATTACAGGATTAGCCGCGGTTAAAACACGCAGTGATCACCCGCAAATTCAAAAAGCAATCCAATGGTTGTATACCATTCAAAATCAGGATGGCGGCTGGGGAGAATCTTGTAAAAGCGATATCGAGAAAAAGTATGTCCCGCTAAAGACGAGCACGCGTACACATACAGCCTGGGCGATAGATACATTGATTGCTGCAGAGGAAAAAGTAACACCGGAGATTGAGCGGGGAATTTCATATTTGCTTGAGACTTCGGAGAAAGATGATTGGACGACAGCCTATCCGAAGGGGCAGGGGCTGCCGGGAGGTTTTTATATTCACTACCATAGCTATGAATTTCTTTTTCCGTTGCTTGCTTTGGCGAATTATCGGGAGAAGTTTGGTTGAAGTAAGCATGCGGATGTGCAATAACGATAGAAATGTGTGAGGTGCAAGATATGATTCATATAGTTAAATCAGAGGAAACACTCCATCAAATAGCAAGGGATTATCGTATACCGATACAGACGATCATAAACGCTAATCCGACCGTAAATCCAAATGTCATTTATCCGGGACAGTCTATAATCATACCAGGCTTTCCTCCTGCCAATACACTTCCATATCAGATCGATATATCCGTCAATAATCGGAAGCTGGTTGTATTAAGGGATGGTGTGCAGCAAAAGGAATATCCTATTGCAGTGGGAGGAATACTGCATGGTACACCGATAGGAAATTATATTGTGATTAATAAAGCGCCCAATCCAGGCGGTCCATTCGGTACAATGTGGATGAGCTTGTCAAAGGAACACTACGGTATTCATGGAACGAACGATCCAAGTTCAATTGGCAAAGCTGTATCACATGGTTGTATTCGAATGTACAATCAGGATGTGGAGGAATTGGCGAGGACTATTCCAATTGGAACGCCGGTTTCTATACATCCGTAACCTGTTTAACCAATAACAATGAGAATGCCACCTGAAATGTCGGATGGCATTTTTGTATCTGTTTTTTATAGATAAACAGGTTACCGTTTTTAGCCTGCAAAAATTTTACCCGGACTTTTAATTGGATTATTATCGCTGACATATGTATTCTCTTTTAATGTAATACAATTGATACAGCACTATATACCAATGATAATGCTATAATAATATTAAACGTTTTCCTTATTATTTTTCAATCTATTGAATTTAATTACGATATTGTCCAGAATAGGAGAGCTGTCAAATGACAAACTACTATTACTTAGCATCAGACCAAAAGATGGGACAAAGTAATGGAACGCTTGATTTTACAGAAATCAATGAAGTTATTCCAGGGTTTGATTATCTAGTTCAGATTGAAATATATAATGACTTGGGAAAAGAATGGGAGCTCCGGGCGTTATTACAATATATCCGCAATCACACAGAATCTTATAAAGTTTGTACAGTGCAAATAGCACATTTAATCAGCTCAAATCATTTTGAGTTGAAGGTGCGGAGAAAATCAAAAGTACTGTTACATGAAATTGCTGATCCGATGCAATTGCTGCTGCAGGAAGGGGATTTATTGACGATCCAAAAAGTCCCGGCAGAAAGATCACTATCCTTAAGTTATTGTTGTGAAAATAAAGAACCCGACGATTTAAAGATGGAAGGAGATATGGGCGCAGATCCATTTTGGTGTAACAGGTGCGGCAGTAATCTCGATATAAAAGATATTCCGATTTCAAGTCAATTAGAAGAAGAATTACTATCTTGGGCAGCGAAGTATGGAGAATGGATAGATTGGGATACTGATAAATTACTTCCTGACGGGATTGAAATGGAAGATAAATTCAACCGCAGAGGCTTTGCTTTAATGAAAAAAGTGAAGCAAGAAATGGGAAGCAGTTATAATATAAGCTTTATACCATCTGCCAGTACAAGGTTTTATGATCAAAGTGAAAATGATTTTTCAAAATAAGGGGACAACTTTGGATAAAGATTATAGGAAGGAGTATTAAAATGATAGTATTGCAAAAAGACGCAAAGGGAACAACGTATCAAGATTTAATAGATGTATGCTTTGATATATGTGATCAATTTCACCTTGTTCTAAGAAAGGATATGGGTCCTTTAAAGAGCTTTGATACGTTTTTAAAAACAATTGATTCTGCTTTAATTACCATGAAAGAAGAGTCCGAGTGGGCAAGTACGATTTTAGGCGATGGGCAAACAGCTATGGTGTATTACTACCATACAAAGGATGAAAAGGTTAAAAGAATTATTAAAGAAAAAGTTACATCTTTATATGAGTGGGAGATGCCGGAGCATCCTGAAGACTTATCGTTTTTCAAAAATGGGGAAGTCTGGCTTGCCACAACCAGTCATGAAGAAGAGTGTTATATTTTCCCTGGAAGTGAAGAAGAGACTAATAGAATAATGAATATAAAAGGAATAGCTGCTGCGATTGAAGAAGATGAATGATGAAAAGACAGGCCAGACATTCGGACATTAAGAAAAAGAATTTGATCAATACCTTAACCAGCGTTATTTTCCGCAGCTTCCAGCACACGTTTCTCCTTCTCGCTCTCAAGCCCTGCTTTCCAGTCTCCATTCCGCTCATGTAAGCTCCATTCGAGTGTATCCAAAACCGTTTCCTGCATTGGACGAAAGCTTAATCCTGCTTCTATAGCCCTCTCATTGTTCACATCCAACATCCCATTCATATTTAAAGAATCAGGAAGCCAAAATGGAAGTTCTACCCAGGGCTGAATTTGATTTTCTTGTAAAACAGATTCCTCTGCCCAGCAAAGCTCTGTATTTGCTGGTGAAACTAATTTTTTGCAAGTTAAAATAAAGTCTTTAAATCCGAAATCCTCTTTCGGGCCAGTTGCATTAAATGTTCCTTTTACTCCGTACTCAATAGCCTTAATAATCCATGATGCCAAATCACGCACATCAATAAACTGCACCTTTTTATTATCACTGACATTTGGGACGAGAATTCTCCCGCCCTGATGCATTCTCCATGGCCAATAGGTAAAGCGATCTGTCGGGTCGTCTGGTCCAACAATAAGACCTGGCCGGACAATAAGTGAGTTATCATAAAATTCCCTGTTTACAATGACCTCGCAAGTAACCTTATTGCTGCCGTAGTCACCTTTATCCAGTTCATTGAGTGCATCGGTTTCACAAACAGGTCCTTTATTCAGATGCTTATATGCGTTGATGCTGGAGATGTAAATATAAGTATTGCAACGATCCTTTAATTGATTTACCGAGCGCTCTACATCATTTGGATCTGTACCTGGATCAATCACCACGTCCCAGTGATCTGTAAGTTTTTCGATATCGTCTGTACTGCGATCACCAGCAATATGCGTGACGCCTGGTACATCTTTTAGAAATTCCGGGTTTGTTTTTCCACGATTGAATAATATGATATCCATTCCTTTATTCAAAGCCTGTTCTGCGATATGTTTTCCTAAAAATAACGTGCCGCCCAGCAATAGTACTTTCATTAGCCCAATCCCTCCCTTAATTAAGATAGAGTCCGCAATTCGCTGCTTCCCTGGCCGGTATAAAGTAACTAAGCTGCCATTTTACAATCTAACGTAGAGTTAGCTTGCTGCTGTTGTACATATAAGGCTGGAATACACACATTGTCAGTAAGAAGACTGGCAAGAAGCTGTATATCTCCTTTTTCTAAGGCTTGGCTATACAATTGGACACGAAGTGCTTCTTCTTCATCTAAAGCGTGGACCTCTTCTATATTGCCGCGAACCTCACTAATTACCTTCTGCCTTGCCCGAAAAAGGGCTGCCTTCACAGCTCCAACACTCATATTTGTTAAAAATGCTATTTCTTTCAGGCTGCATCTGCATACATCTGATAGAAGAAATAATATTTGCTGGTTTATGGTTAGTCTGGTGACAAGCGTATTTAAAACATGTGTGAAATTTAAGGAAGTCACTAATTCAGTAGAGTCCCCAAACTGTTGACAATTGTCTTCATAAGGAATGGTTGAAAATTTCCGTTTGCGAGTCTCATCAATCCATGTATTTTTTGCAATGGTGGTAAAGTATGCCTTTGACAGTGATTTAGGCTTCTTTTTCCAACCTATGTAGGCTTTTATCCAGGTTGTCTGCATAAGATCCTCAGCATCATGGGGGTTATTGGTAAAACGCAAGCAAGCCTTCCATATTGAAGAAGCATAGTCTTCCCAAGCCTGATTAAACTTTTGATTCATGATTTACACTCCTTTTTAAGTGCTCCTTTCACTTTCTTTAACGAAGAACAGGAAGAAAAGGATACGGTTTTGGGGTAAAATATTTGAATATAGAAAAGTTGTGCTGATTATTAATTATATTATCAACATTATTGCGGATATGTGCAGCATTCACAAGTAATATAGAACATGGATGTAAATTCAGCCTGTTACGCTTTTTTATTCGTTGCATTTTGTTAGAGACTGAGAAGCTTGAATCATTTTGAAATTTGTGTATAATAGTAAGGAATTAAATGAATAGAGCTACTCAAATGTTTTCTAGGGTTCCGCAATTCTAATATTGGTCTGGTCCGAGAGAAAACTCACAGTAAACTTGCTGTGCCACGGAGGGATAAAAGCCCGGGAGAAACTGTATCTACAGTTATCTCTCAGGGCTTTTTTGTTTTTTTAGACTTTTTTGGTAAGAATAAAATTGGAGGTGTTTTCGTTGAGTCGAAACTGGATTAAAGTGTTTATTGCCGCCTTTTTGGAGATTTTTTGGGTGATTGGATTGACCCATTCTTATGATTTTTGGACCTGGACTGGAACAATAATTGCTATTATCATCAGTAATTATTTAATGATTACAGCAGCACAGGTACTTCCAGCTGGAACAGTCTATGCCGTTTTTGTAGGCTTAGGTACAGCAGGTACGGTTATTGCGGGGATTTTTTTCTTTGGAGAAGCATTTCAATGGATGAAAATTATTTTAATAGCAGTACTATTATCAGGAGTGATGGGATTGAAATTAGTTACACCTGATAAGGAAAAGAAAGGAGCTAAATCCTGATGGCCTGGTTTACTTTAATTATAGCGGGATTACTGGAGACATTTGGTGTTGCGATGATCAATCAGCTTTCTGTAAAGCGGAATGTACAAACCGTTGTTTTACTCATCTTAGGATTTGGTTCCAGTCTTGCTTTACTCAGTTATTCATTGCGATTCATTCCGATGGGTACCGGTTATGCCATTTGGACTGGAATTGGTGTAGTTGGCGGGGCTCTTATTGGAATGATATTTTATGGTGAATCAAAGGATTGGAAGAGGCTGGTTTTTATAACACTGGTTTTATGCTCGGTGATTGGGCTTAAGCTTATATCGTAATATTATGAGAGATATAAAGAAATGACCGAATTATGAGTAGCTCAAGTAGAAAAATCCTAAAATTATATTTTTGTGAGCCTGTTTTGAGCAATTTTTCAAAAGCAGGCTCTTTTTTTCAGAAGGAGCCTTTTATCAATTCATTTTTAATATACTCTATTTTAGCCAGGTGCAGTTTAGTGTAAACTGAATTTATAAGGGGTATTAAAACTAATTTATGGAAGTTTGCTAAATAAACAGAATGGCAGAAGAGTACAATTAGGAGATGAGAGGAGGGAGAAGATGACATATCATTTTAACGTTATGACACAGGAGCAAGCGGTAAATATTGCGTTTAACTGGAAAAGGCAATGGAAAGAAATGCTTAATGGAAGTCATTAACTTTATTCAATCAGAATTTAAGCCGGAAAGAATCACATTATCTGTAGCGACCTTTAATCAAAGAGCT
The DNA here is from genome assembly GCF_900162665.1 of Oceanobacillus sojae. Lineage (GTDB taxonomy): Bacteria > Bacillota > Bacilli > Bacillales > Amphibacillaceae > Oceanobacillus > Oceanobacillus sojae_A. The sequence continues at coordinate 975,575 of NZ_LT727813.1, read as the reverse complement.
ATAAAGCTATACAGAAAAATTGGCTTTAAGGATGTAGCGACTTTTATGCAAGATACAAATGGCGACACATTTGAGTCTCTAAAGATGGAATATAAATACTGATAATTCTTGTTAAAATATCTGATTATTAAATTATATCTGTTTGTAAGCTTATTATCGGTTACATAGCATGGCTGAAATTAATTAACGTGATATTGCAGTCACCGTACCATTTTGCATTGGATTGTTACGTGGACTGGTGAAATGATTGAAGACAATCATTATTTCGAGTACTACAAAAAGTTTTTTCAATAAGGCTGAAACTAAATAGCGCAGCATTCGTCTATTTAAGTAAAGAGGAGGGCCATTCATGAAAAAGCGATTACTTTTTATTTTATTCATCCTTTTTCTGAGCGCATGCAGCCAAGCTGAGGAACCAAATGAACCGGAGCCGGCTCAAGTCGATCCTGCTGCAAGTATGCCAGAGAATATGCCGGATGATTTTGACTTTTCGGTTCAGTTTGGTGTAGGAAAAAATAATGAAGTCAACACTTTTGAAGGTACAGTGACGAAGGATTTAATAGCAGATGGGACAGCAACAACAGAGGTTACCTTAACAGAGGAAGAAATGAAAGCTGTTTATGAGAAAATGAAAGAAATCAATATTGTTGAAACGAAGGAATTTACACCTGAGCCTGTAAACGGAACGATGTGCAATATAGAGCCGCATGAAGATGACGAGTGGGAAATTATTATTGATGGTGAAACAATAACACATTCTGTTTCAGGAGCCTACTGTGATCCAACTGAAGATGCAGAGCAGTTAATTGGATTGCGCGATAATGTATTTAGCATTATCAGAGGGAAGGAAGCGTATAAAGAGCTGCCAGATGCTAAAGGCGGGTATGACTAAAGGTTAGACAAGGTATCTGATGTGTTTCTTTATAACCCAGCAGGCTTATTGAATAACATAGCAGCAGATGCCATTTGTATCATAAATTTTAATGTAGAGGATGGACGAATTGCGCGAAAAAGATCTACAAAACTGGGAAAATGGCGTGCGAAATATGGAACGATCGTAATTGCATTAAGCTGTTTCGGGAGTCTCGTTATAAGCTGGGGAATTAATTGGATTCTCACTGGCATATTAGTATTAGGAGTACTGATTTGTGGCACGATAGGAATTTTTGATATCAAGAGAAGTATAGTGGAAGAAAATAATCAAGTTTGATTGTGGAACAGTTTAAAAGAACGTAAAATGAATGATTAAGAATAAATGTACACAGGAAATTTAAATGAGGTTTTCAAAGATTAGAGTAATAAATCAATAGAGTTAAAGGAATATATATCCAGCCTTCGATGGACTTATGTTAGATCGCAGAATACGAATATGGGGGAAGAAATAGACGTATGTCAGAAAATGAAAATGATTCCTTTCGTGATAAGAACGTAAAGGAAAAAATAATAGTAATTATAGGAATAACGCTACTTATTGTTTTGGCAGTGGGCTTTGTATTTGGGCTTTTTTTCTTTGGCATGGCAGGGGTTTTTAAATTGCTCGGTGTTCAGTATGACTCAATTTGGTCCTTGGTTATTTTTGTTATCTGCATGTTTGGTGTAGGCCTCATACTTGAAGTGGTTACAAAATCAATTTTCGTGTTGTCTACCCGAAATATGACGGAAAAAACAAAGATACTTCTTATCCGGATTATTATTGAATTCACATCGAATTGGCTTGTCCTGTTTACCGTGGACGAGTTGATGAATAGTATTACGCTTTCTGTGCAAACAGAGGTTGTGATTGCAGCATTGCTTACCGCAATCGAAATTATTTTTGATGATGACGACAAAGAGGATGAAGAAACAATAAATGAAACGAGGAACTAAATATGATCGGTTTACTTAATGTTGGCAGTCTCATGCTTGGACTGATTGCGTGGATACTTCCTGCTCTTGGCTGCTTATTATTTATGCTCACTAAGTTATTTAAAAAATTTGATGACATTACAGTTAAAAACAAATTAATATTATCCATTCCTGCTTTTATTATAACGGTATTCTTTCTGGGGATTATATTATCGAGTTTTGATATACAATAATCTTCTAAACTGGAGAAGCATTCGAATGAAACAAATAAGAATATTAAAATGAGCTATAAAAAAAGAATCTAGTTTATTAATGTATTTATAAGTCTATACAAGAAATATGTAGTCTCTAATTAATCGAGATTCAAGATAATGCCAAATACATTCGAATAAAGAAATTCAAAGCCAATTAAAGCAATGGGTTGCTGATTCCTCTAATTTTATATACCTGTTTTAATGTGCGAAAGTAAGGTGTTATATGTTATTTAATTAAGCTGCAAACTATACTGGTACCATTATCTGCGTAATATTAACAGAGTGAAAAAGGAATTTAATTACGCATA
>NZ_LT727813.1:905668-968168 GCF_900162665.1 Oceanobacillus sojae | reverse complement strand
AACCTCTTTGTTGCTTTGCAATATGGAATGCTGGAAAGGAACAGTCCATGTTTTTTGTAAGGTTGAACAAATAATGTTAATCTGCTCAGGAATAGGTTTGCCAGTCTCTTTTAAAGGTTTCCCGAGGCGTTCTAATAGAGAAGCCTTTTTATCGTAATCATAGGCAAATAATTTTACATACCCATTGCCGTTTACCATCTCTAAAGCTTTTATTGCATTAGAAAAATCAACTTGTCCGACACTGTCAGGCATTTCTATTTTTATTACATACTCGTTTCCTTGCTCGTTTACTGCATTCGCTACAAAAGCAGTTGAACCGCCAAATAAAGTTTGTCCAACTCTAATTTTCCATTGGTTTTCAAGTTCCAAAATAACATCGTTCAGTTTCTCCAGCCATTTTTTTCCGGCTTCACCATTGGCAGTGGCTCTGCTGATCACAAGTGGTGGAATTTCTCTTTCATACTTCATATAACTTTATTTAATGTAGATGATAAAATGCGGTAGAAAGCTTCTTTATCTACCGTTCTTGCGATGTCTACATTTCCATTTTTATTTGCTGTAAAGAACGTGGAACCCATCGATGATTCCTCATTTGTTTCAACGGCGACAAAGCCTGTTTCAAATTGGCATATTTCCGGATGGAAGATGGAAAGAGCCACTAAAGGATCATGTAACGTTAATTGATTGGAGCTTTCTAACCAGGCATTCCCAAAGTCAAGAACTGCTTTGGTTAAATTTGAATTTGTGTGAAACAATTCATTTGCCCGCGCTGCTTCAATAGTTAGCATCCCCGTAACCTCAAGGGGAACAGCTTTATGGGCTTTTACTTTGGAAGCAAATACAATTTTTGATGCCAGTGGATCTGCCCAGGAGTTCCAGTTATACCAAGGCTCAGGCAATGGTTCTTTTGCAAAATATCCATTCATCACATAAAGCCCTTTTAATAGACCGGGAGCGTCCGGATAGTCACGAAATAGAGCAGCAATATTCGTCATATTGCCAATACCAATTAGTGTAATTTCATGTGGATGGTCTTTAATCTGTTGATACATAAACGCTGGAGCATCCGCTTTTTTATAGGTGTTATGCTTCCAATTAGATAATGCCGAAGCACCGTCCGGCGTTGGATATACCGGTACAGGCTGCAGTGTTGTATCTAAGCCCGCAACAATTGGAATTTCCCTGCCAGCTGCTTTGCAGATCGCATCAGCAACAGCGGCCCTTTTTTCTGGTTCACCGCATATGGTTGTAATCCCCAGCAAGCTGCATTGGGGTTCCTTTAATAAGTATGCCAGGCACACTGCATCGTCAATATCGCCGCCAATATCTGTATCAAGTAATACTTTTTTCATAATAAATACCTCCTGTAATAATAGAAATTCTTAATACAAGAGTTCTTTGCAAATCCCCATGCTGCACCTCCTTTTTCATGATTGTATCATACGTAACAAATGATGTTTAGAGCCAGTGAGGTTAATTTCAGGCATTCTATGGGATACAAAATTCGTAAACGTTTAGTCGGTGAAGGTGTTTTTATATGAAAACTTATATTATTGGCTAACAGATGGTAATAACAGCTTGATTTTTATAGACCACTATGTTTAAACTTAAAGCAGATAAACGTTGAAAGGGTGAAGAGAGTACATGATTTATTAATCCTATTTATAAGAAAAACATTCGTTATAGGTTACGAAACGTTTTCTGGATAGGATAAGTCTGTGCTTTTTTACTCCAATAATACGAAACAGAAAAAATATTGGTACATCATCCTCCTATTCAGAAACCAGACATTTATAACATTGCATTTTTTGAATAGGATTCATCATGTACTTCATAATAATCAAAAGGTGCTTTTCTTTTTGTTATTTATGATTACCTCCTGTTCAGAATATGAATTGGGGGTTTTTTATATGTCTATCTTTATAATAGCTGGATAATACGTTTAAGAAGTTCGTTAAAAAATCTAATGGTTAAATGGAGGAAATAGAATGAAAATGAATATAACAGAATTTACAATTGCTAAAGCTGATTCCGGTCCTTATGGTATTGCTGCAGCAAAAGACGGAAATGTTTGGTTTACCCAATATAAAGCAAACCAAATAAGCTGCATCAATAAGAATGAAGAAATAAAAGAGTATGCAGTGCCTACTCCAAACGCTAAACTGATGTGCTTAACTGTCTCCTCCAGCGGCGATATCTGGTTTACAGAAAATGCTGCGAATAAAATAGGGAGACTGACAACAGCAGGTAATTTTACAGAATACGCATTGCCGCATCCTAATTCGGAACTGTATGGAATAACAGAAGGGCTAGATGGTGATATCTGGTTTACGCAAATGAAGGGAGCCCGTATAGGAAAACTGACCGCTGATGGCACGATTCATGAATATGACATTCCAACATCAACCGCAGGACCACATGGCATTATATGTGATGAAGATGGAGAGGTTTGGTTTGCGTCAGAGTGTAATAAAATAGGCCATATTAGAAAAAATTCGTAAAAAGGACGTGAAATGTATGTCAGAAATAATACAAGGACCTGATCCAAAAGAAATATATCCGATAAAAGGAAATAAAAACGTTCAGTTTATCAAACCATCATTGACAGGAGTTAATATCGAGGCTGGTGAGTACTCGTATTATGACAGCAAAGGTGGAGAGTCTTTTGAGGAACAAGTTTTATATCACTATGAATTGCTGGGGGATCGATTGATTATCGGGAAGTTTTGCTCTATAGGGCCAGGGGCTACTTTTATTATGAATGGAGCGAATCATCGCATGGACGGCTCCACGTACCCTTTTAATATCTTCGGGAATGGCTGGGAAAAGCATACTCCTGCGCTGGATATGCTGCCTTTAAAGGGTGATACAGTTGTTGGCAATGATGTCTGGATTGGTATGGATGCTATGATTATGCCTGGTGTAACCATTGGGGATGGAGCGATTATTGGAGCCGGATCCATCGTAGCAAAAGATGTTGAACCATATACCGTTGTGGGAGGAAATCCTGCTAGGCAAATTAAAAAGAGATTCCCTGAATCTGAAATAAAAGAGTTGTTACAGATAAGGTGGTGGGATTTAGATATGCAGGTTATTAACGATCATATAGATGCTATTCTTAGTTTAGATATGGATGTGCTTAGGAAGGTTTCTAAGGGTAGTTATTAAATAACGTTATTTTCATTTTATAATTCCAAATGATATATATTTTTTACGGAAGCATGCTGATTGGAGTGAAAAGAAGGCCCCAGATGCTTCCGTATTTTCAAAATATGTGTTAAAACATAAAGAACATGAATCTTGCTGTTTCGGTAGGAATAGCAGTTCACCATTTCAAGCATGCATGGAGGATATATAGGTGATCAACAGGTATGAACTGTTTATAATTTAGTTATGTAGTTGCCTCTTTGGTTATGATTTTATCTGAAGGGACCTTTTATGGTGAAAAGTTATAGGACGATGATATGACTTTGGATAACCAGTGTAAAGTAATAACAATACGGAAACATACTTAGTTATAGTGAAAAACTCAGTATATAGTCGGAAGCAGGAGGAGAATATGGAATCTAAGCTGATTATTATAAGAGGAAACTCCGGAAGCGGAAAAACAACAACTTCGAAAAAACTTCAGAATTATCTGGGGCATGGAACTCTATTGGTTTCTCAAGATGTCGTTCGCCGTGAGATGTTAAAGGTTCAAGACAGAGAAGGAAATCTCTCCATTGATTTGATTCGTCAAATCGCAGAATACGGGAAAGATAAATGTGAATTTGTTATTGTAGAAGGAATTTTGTACGAAAGTCATTATGGTGAAATGCTTCGTCATTTGATTCGATTTTATCATCAGGAGACATTTACTTATTATTTTGATTTATCTTTTGAGGAAACGGTTGCACGACACAACAATAGATCGAAGAAAATGGAATTTGGGGAAGAGTCTTTACAAGCGTGGTGGAAGCCCAATGATTATCTTGACGTAGAAGAAGAAACATTGCTGACGAATGATATGTCACAGGATGATGTAATGGAACTGATTTTAAGTCAATTGCAAAGGTAACAATGTTAATCATTTTTACAGGAATAAACATAAAAAATAGTGGTATAATTTAATAATAAAAGCAATTGTCCGGAAATAGAGGTGATGATATGTTATCTCAAAAAGAAATTCTTGATGAATTATCAAAAAATTTAAATATATGGAAAGGAAAATATGGTGTTAAGCGGATTGGATTATTTGGTTCGTATAGCCGTGGAGATTTTAATGAGTCCAGCGATATTGATGTAAGCGTAGAATTTAATGATTTGGATCTGTCCTTTGATAACTATATGGATCTAAAATTTGAGCTTGAGGATTATTTTCAAAAACCAGTAGATTTGGTAATTTTAGAGGATATTAAACCTGCTTTAAAGCATAATGTTTTAAAAACTGCAATTTGCCACGGAGAACAGCCATGAAACTCCTCCCTGAAATGAAAGAATAGTAAACTATTCGTAGAAAGGAATGATTATAATGCCCATTCCAAATAAAAAAGAGAAATATTCATATACTGATTATCTGACTTGGAATGAAGGGGAAAGACTTGAGTTAATTGATGGTGATATTTTTAATATATCACCTGCTCCTTCACGCAGGCATCAGCAGGTTCTCAGAGAGCTTTCTACTGCTTTTTCTATTTTCTTAAGAGAAAAGGAATGTGAAATATTTTTTGCTCCTTTTGATGTGCGGTTATTAGTGGATAATAAGCTGGATAATGAGATAACCAATGTTGTTCAACCTGATTTATCCATTGTATGTGATCAGGAAAAACTGGATGATAAGGGGTGTAACGGATCACCTGATATGATTATCGAAATCCTATCCCCCTCATCTGTTAAATTAGACCGCTGGATAAAATACCAGCTTTATGAAGAAGCAAAGATAAAAGAATACTGGCTTGTTGACCCGGTTAATGAATCAGTAGAAATATATTTGTTAACTGGCGAGCAATACAAATTCCAAGGTGTCTTTACAAAAGAGGATACAATTACGGTTCATACTTTATCTGGTTTAACATTAGACTTGGATCAAGTGTTTGTGTAGAAACCTGGTTATTTATTGGTTCTGAAGTTTTCAGCAACTAAGAAGAAATCCGCAAACCTCTTATATGATAAGCTTAAGAAAAAAACGGGGAGGAAAGTATATGAAACTTCAACGAATAGATCACATAGGTCTCATCGTAAATGATCTTCCTGCTGCTAAAGCTTTTTTTCTTGAGCTTGGACTTAAAGAGCTTGGAGAGGCAGAGGTGGAAGGAGATTGGGTGGAACAGATTATTGGGCTTCCTGATGTGAAACAAACAGTAGCTATGTTAGAGGTGCCCAGCGGGGAGGCAAGAATAGAACTGGTTAAATTCCATTCGCCATTAGACGGAAATGACGTGCAGCACCCCATGCCAAATACACTTGGGCTCCGGCATATTGCATTTGCTGTTGAGGATATTGAAGCTGTAGTTGCCAAATTGAAAGAGAGTGGCGCAGAGAATTTTGGCGAGATACAAAACTATGAAAATGCTTATAAATTATGCTACATTCGCGGGCCGGAAGGAATTATTTTAGAGCTGGCGGAAAAAATTGAATAAATATCTAAATGAAACCATAAAAAATCGCTAATAACATTTTAAAGTTAAAAGCGATTTTTTATTTCTAATAACCTGCCACCTTTTTATCCAATTACTATATACTAGGCATTGAGCAGCTTCATTATAGAATCGTGTGTATTGGCTTGTTTAGCTGTCCCCATAACACTTTTTTTATCTGAATTTAGATTTCCGTATTTTATGGTTAATGATTAAGATGACACAAAATGAACTTAAATAAAAAAGAATCGAGGGATGATATGGACCGCAAATCACTCATTAAAAAATTTGATAAGCAGGCCGAAAAATATGATAAAAGACGAAAGAATGATCAATTGTACAGGTTTCGCCAACGAATTTTTCAAGATGCAGAGGGGAAAGTGTTGGAGGTTGCTATTGGCTCGGGTCTTAATTTTCCTTTTTATCGCAGCGATATTGAATTGACAGGGGTGGACTTTAGTCATGAAATGTTGAAAAAGGCAGAGTGTGCGGCAGCTGATTATCCTTTTCCATCTACATTTATTCAAAAAGATGTTGAAACAATGACGTTTAACGATAACAGCTTTGATACAATTATATCCTCGACTAGCTTTTGTGCTTATCAGAAGCCTGTCGATGTCTTGAACCAGATTCAAAAGTGGTGTAAACCAGAAGGAAAGATATTGATGCTGGAACACGGTATTAGTACAAATAAACTTCTGGCAGGGATACAGAAAATGGTAGATCCTTTGGCTGTAAAGATTGAGGGATGTCATCAAAACAGGGATATTTCTGATATTGTAGATAGCTCTGACGTAAAGCTTATCAAAGAAGAGCGTTACTTGGCAGGTGCCTTGTATCTGATATGGGCAAAACCAAGCTGATAAATAAAAACACTTTTTTTAGCATCATGACAGGAAACCTTGTTGTGCAGTGTGCAAAGTTTTGACTGCAAATGTGATTCGGTTTAGAAAAACAAGAAGCGGTATGAGGAGGATTTAATGTATACAATTGGCCAAGTAGCTAAATTTCTAGGTGTATCCAGAGATACCTTGAAGTTTTACGAAGAAAAGGAGTTAGTAAATCCAAAGCAGGTTACATAAGATGAGCTTGCTTACAGTTGCATACACGTCACTAGTCTAATCACTAACCCGTATATATTTTATGCGGGTATTTCAGCATGTCATACATATAACTCAGCATGTTATACCATCCTCTTCCGCAGCATCCCTGTCCATTGTCATAATAGAATTGAAAGGAGATGGTGACCATGCTGACAATCAATAACGTAACAAAGCATTATGATAAAACGGAAGCCTTAAAAGGTGTTTCCATTACCATTCCCGGAGGAACCTGTTATGGGCTGGTCGGCCCCAATGGCGCAGGGAAATCCACATTAATTAAAATGATTACATCCATTATTCGTGACTATGAAGGAAAAATTGAATTTAATGAAAAACGAATCACTGACAAAACAAAGCAGAAATTAGGCTATGTTCCACAGGATATTATTTTAGAAGAGGACATCTCAGCATTCAGTAATTTACAGCTGTTTGGCAGGTTATACAATGTAAAAGGAAACAGCCTGAATCAGCGGATAAAAGAGGTGCTGGCACTAATCGGTCTCAGTGAGAGGAGTAAGGATAAAGTATCTGCATTTTCAGGAGGGATGAAGCGCAGGCTGAATATTGGGTGTGCCCTGATGCATAATCCGGATCTGATTATCATGGATGAACCGACTGTCGGCATTGACCCTCAATCAAGAAAATATATTTTTAAAATGATTGAAGATCTGAAAACAGCTGGAAAGACAGTAATCTATGCCAGTCATTATATGGAAGAGGTTGAAAAACTCTGTGATTACGTTGCCTTTCTTGATCGCGGAGAAATGATTGAAAACGGCGCGATAAGTGAATTGCTACAGCAATATGCTGTTCCTTCCATTTATGTAAAAGGAAGCGGTATTCCACAGGATAAATTAGAACAATATGGAACGGTTTCGCAGGAAGAAGGCGCATTTATACTTTATACAGAGGAAGCCCTGGCGGCGATGGAGCATATTATTTCCTACTGTAGAGAAAACAGACTTGATGTAGAAAGAATGGAGCTTGTTCATCCCAGGCTGGAAGATGTATTTTTCAGATTAACTGGAAGTAACTTGAGAGACTAAATAAGGAGGTGTTACAATGAATGCAATTATGATTGTTGAATTAAAGAAGCATTTACAGGATAAAGGGCTTGCCTTTTGGATGCTGATTCTGCCTATTCTATTTACTATTTTATTTATTTCTGTATTTACAACAGGTGATAATGAAGCAGTCAATCAAGAAATTATTCAATCCATTGTGCCGGGATATATCGTGATGTTTGTATTTTTTATTATGATTTCGATGGTGCAGGTGTTTATTAAAGATAGGAATAAGGGGATGACAGCCAGGCTTGCAAGTACACCGCTCAAAAGCTATTATTACCTGCTTGGAAAATGGCTTCCATTTACTTTTATCGTGATTATTCAGATTGTTGTGTTATTTTTATTCGGAAAAGTGGTTTATGATGTTTCATTGGGGCAGCCAATCATTTTGTTGATTTTGTCCTTGTTCATTACGTTTACAGTGACAGCAATTGGGCTCGCAATGGCGCTGACTGTAAATACAGAAAATATGGGAATTGCAATCACGCAAATTATTGCTCTGGGAGGAGCAATGCTGAGCGGGCTATGGATGCCGCTTGAGATGATGCCGGTCTTTATGCAGACAATCGCTCACTTTCTGCCTCAGTACTGGGCACACCAGTCTTTTCAGGATGCCATGGCAGGAACGACTCAGGTGCCGGAACTTCTCCAAACATTGGGTGTATTATTTGCAATTGGGGCGGCAGCATTTATTATTGCCATCATCCGCTATCCCTATTTTCTGAAAAGAGCCGTAAAATAGCGGAAGAAATGGAGCATATATGGGGGAGATGGAATGAAAATAAACATCGATATCGATGATAGCCATGAAGAGACGCGGATAACCATTCAAGCGAAGGAATGGACACAGGAGCTGGAGGAGCTCGTGAATATAATTAATAAGAAAAAACAGCAGCGCTTACCCGGTATAGATGAAGAGCAAACGGTGCTTTTGGAGCCGAAGGAAATAGATTATATTCATGCCGAAAAAAGAAAAATATATGCTGTGTCCAAGCGTTCGCATATTGAAGTAAAGATGAAGCTGTATGAAGTGGAAGAATTCCTGATCCCCTATGGTTTCATGCGCTTTTCAAAATCTGTTATCGGAAATATTCATCGTATTGAAAAATTTGAAGCATCCTTTAACGGGAATTTATGTGTTTATTTTCAGTCCGGCAACAAGGAATATATTACACGGAAGTATGTAAATGCCATTAAAGAAAAATTGATTCAAGGGGGGCAGTAAAATGATACTTGAAGCTTTGAAGCGGTCTGTTGTGGGAATAGCTTTTGGAGGTATTTTAACATTTATTGCCCTCACTATTATGAAATTGAATGAATATGAAGCCGGCGTTTCAGAAATATGGATGCATATGGGAGCCAGTATGCTATTAGGAATATATTTTGGTATTTCTTCGCTTATTTTTGGAGACAGCGGCAGCAATCTCGTTAAAAAGTCCATTATCCATTTTCTTCTCTCTTATAGTGTCTGGCTTATTATTGCTGGTATGGTTGGCTGGATACCGCTTAATACACCGGTTGTTATAGGAAGCAGCTTGTCATTTAGCCTATTATATTTATTAAACTGGTTTGGATGGTTCCTTTACTTTAAAAAAGTGGAAACCACGCTAAATAATCATTTGCATAAAAATAAATAAAAATGGGGACGGAGATAAAGGAAATAATACGGATTGGTAGTTGATATAAAAGCGCTATGCCTTCGTACATTGCTAAAGAGGGCATAGCGCTTTCTGACTATCGCTTTATATTCTCGACTTCTTTCAAATCTCGATTGTTTCTCAAGAACATATAAAATGATGCACCGAATATAGCCAGATATCCTAGGATACTCCAAAAATCAGGGATTTGTCCAAATAACAGAATACTAATAATACCAGAATACACAACGGTAGAATAGAAAAAGATGGATATTTCTTTGGCAGGTGCAAATTTATAGGCAATAGTAATACCAAACTGACCAATCGTTGCCGACATTCCCGCAGCGAGCAGATAAATCCATTGCTGTGCTGTCATCGGTTCGTAAAAGAAGATGACAAATGGTAATAAAATAACTGTTGAAAATGCAGAGAAGTAAAACACAACTGTATAAAATTGTTCTTTATTTCCTAGCACACGTAAAACAGTGTAAGCTCCACCTGCGAAAACAGCAGATAAAATCCCGGCTGCATATGGAACTGTATCAAGGCTGAAGACTGGTTTAATAATAAATAACGTTCCGAGAAACGCGATAATAACTGCAACTACCTGGAAACGCATCACATATTCTTTTAAGAAAATCGCAGCCAAAATGATAGTGATAAATGGACTCATTTTATTCAACATATCTGCGTCAGAAAGAACAAGATGGTCAATTGCATAGAAATTCAGTAATACGCCTGTCATTCCCAATGCAGAACGAAGCATCAAATATTTTTGATTTTCCTTTTTACCAAAAAGCCGTTCTTTATGATATATCACAAACCCTAATGCAATAATCATTGATACGCCATTGCGAAATAAGGATTTCTGTACGGTAGGTATATCCCCAGAGAGCTTTACAAACATAGCCATTAACGCAAATCCTGCTGCCGAGAATAATAACAGCAATATTCCTTTGTTTCTGTCACTCATGAAGTCATCGTACCTCCAGTTATTAATGATTAGACACTTTTACTATCTTAATACGAGGGGAACAGGATGTAAATAGACAGACTTCAAACGCGATATACTTCCTCATAAATTTGTTATTAAAGTCATGGGAAAGTGGTTTAGAGGAAATACTTTGCACACTCCATTAAAGTCAAATCACCGCAGAACAATAGAATCAGGCATAACAACAGGACTGGGAGATAGGAATAAAAAAAATTTTGCAATTACTAATTCCTCAATACAAAGTGATCTTCAATATGTTAATATAGGAATATATGTTCTTGTTAAATGTAAAATAACGGGAGGATAAAAATGACTGGAACAAAATATGAACAAGTGTGGAATCTGGATAATTTATTTCCAGGCGGAAGCGAGTCACCATCATTTGATAGCTACGTAAAACAATTAGAATTGGAAATTAATGGACTCGAAGAAAAATTAAATCTCTTTGGCAATCTTATAGAGATAAATGAATCATTGAGGCTTGAATCTGTCATAAAGAACATAGGAGATATCCAAGAAAAGTTATCTCAAGCCAATTCTTTTATAACATGTCTTACCGCGCAAAACACAAAAGATCAGGGTGCTGTAGTTCTTAGAGAGGTTATTTCTGTGATGAACGCCCGTTTTGAATCAGTAATCAAAAAATTCCAACATATTATTTTAGAAACTGATGAAGATAATTGGACAGAAATAATAGAAACAAAAGCTTTGGCGGAATGTAGATTTGTACTGATAGTCTGGCGGGAAAAAGCAAAAATGTTACTTTCCGAGAAGGAAGAAATGCTGATTTCAGACTTGATGATGGATGGCTACCATGCATGGCGGCAGTTTTACAATTCTCTAATAGGAAGAATAAAGATTAATGTACCATTCGGAGAAGAATCCAAGGAGCTATCTGTCGGTCAAACCTTTAATTTACGATCTCATTCTAATGAAGACATTCGTAAAGCAGCCCATATTGCTTTAGAGGAAGCTTTACAGGAAAAAGAAGAGCTGTTTGCACAGATATTAAATAACATAGCAGGTTTCCGGTTGCAGGTGTATAAAAGCAGGAAGCTTCCTCATATATTAACAGAGCCTTTAATAGAAAATCATCTGAAAGTGCAAACATTAAATGCGATGTGGTCTGTTATAGATAAATATAAAAAGCCATTTACCAATTATTTAAAGGGAAAAGCAAAAATGTATGGCGATACAAAAATGCAATCATATAACTTTTGGGCACCGATTGGTGAGAGCAAGCAGAAGCTGAGCTATGAGGAAGCAGTGGATTTTATTTTGGAAAGCTTCAGCCGCTTTGGAAATGAACTGGGAGACTTTGCCCGGCAAGCATTTGATAAAGGCTGGGTAGAGGCTGAAAACCGTACAAATAAATCGACTGCAGGTTTTTGTGCGAACTTTCCTCTTACCGGCGAGTCAAGGGTTTTTATGACATATGAAGAAGGGATCACAAATGTATTAACTTTGGCACATGAATTGGGTCATGCCTTTCATAATGATGCCATGAAAACAGTGGATGGAATTAATAGACAATATCCGTTAAGTATCGCAGAAACAGCTTCCTTTTTTGCAGAACAAACCCTATTAGACGCAGTATTAGAAAAAGCAGAGTCGAAGGAAGAAAAATTGTTTTTGCTTGATGAAAAATTAAAACGAAGCGTGATGAATTTTATGAATATTCATTCCCGCTTCCTGTTTGAAAAGAATTTTTATGAAGAACGCAAAAACGGAAGGCTTTCGGCTGAACGTTTAAATGAACTAATGCAGGAAGCCTTTGATGTGGCTTATGACGGGTCATTTGACAATCCTTCTTTGCGTTCCTGGATATGGACACCGCATTACTATATTACAACATCACCGTTTTATAATTTCCCATATACGTTTGGATATTTTTTCGCACTCAGCCTTTATGCAAAATCGAAAGAAAAAGGAAAGTCATTTGAAAAGGATTATATCGCATTGCTTCGGGATTCAGGAAGTATGTCTATAGAAGATTTAGTGATGAAGCATTTGGGAGAGGATATTACTTCAAAGGATTTTTGGGAAAATGGGATAAAGTTATGTGTGAAGGATGTTGAGGAGTTTATGAGCCTTGTTTCCTGATAAACTATATCGTGTGATTGGTTAATGAAAATTCAGGTTTTAAAGCAAATATTATAATACAAAATGATTCTGAGATGGAGGACTTTATCGTGTTAAAACTATTTCAATATAACTGGCAGGTTCGTGACGATTGGTTTAAGTGGTGTGAGAATGTTTCCGAAGAAGAATTATTAAAGGAGCGGGTGGGGGGAGTGAAAAGTATCCTCTACACGTTGTTTCATATTATAGACGTGGAATACAGCTGGATTTTAGAATTAAAAGGTGAGCCCTGTCCTGAGGAGCCACCGTTTGAATCTTATGCAAGTCTGGCAAAAGTCAAGGAATTTTCAAGGATGTGTCATCAGGAGGTTGAACCTTTTGTTACTTCCTGGACCAGCGAAATGGAGCATCAAATACTTTCAGAAACGGATTCCAGCGGGAAAACAGTTCATTTTAAGTATGGAGAAATTATGCGTCATGTCATTGCGCATGAAATACATCATATCGGCCAGCTGTCTGTATGGTCACGAGAGCTGGGAAGAGCGCCAGTAACTGCTAATTTGATTAGAAGAGGATTATTTGAGGAGTAGGATTTCTTTATATTAACCAGCATGAATCTTTATCAAGAATTATAGGAGTTTGAGAGGAGAGAAAATATGATGAAGGAAGAACAATTATTTCAGCAAATGAAATTATGGCGTGACTGGACTGTGGAGTTTCTTCTTACCATTCCTGAAGAATTAGCTGATCAGGTACCAGAGGGGCATAATAATAGTATTCGATGGAATGCCGGTCATATTTTAGCAGGATGGGATAATACAATGTTTCCAGGAGTTAATAAGGAGAGACAGCTCCCTCTGTCTTATCATTTGCTGTTTCCAAGAGGCAGCAAACCAGTGCATTGGACAAAACAGCCTCCGTCAATGAAGGAGATAATAATGCAGTTGGAAAATCAGCCGGCTGTTATTGAACAGGCATGTAAAGGGCACCTAAGCGATCCACTTAAAGAGCCTTTCCTGGGCATGGAAACATTAGGTGAGCTGTTTATTTTTCATATGAATCACGAAAATCTGCACATGGGTATTATAAAAAGTATGAAGCAATTACTTTTAAAAAGATAACTATTCGCCGACTATCCGGTGTTAATGCCTTATTTGATATCAAAAAAGTAAATGAAATAAATATCAAAAATGAAAAGGGGATTTTAAATGAGTGAAAAATTATTAAGGGTTGGAACTACTTATATTCCGGTAACAAATATAGAGCAATCATCTGAATGGTATGTTAATAAATTAGGCGCAGATGTATCTTATAAAGATGAGGATAAAGCTATATTAAACCTGGCAAACCAAAGTTTTTTTCTGGTGAAATCAGACAAAGGTCAAACCTCAAATTTTATTGATATTCATGGTGAGGAACGTTTTTCCTTAACATTTGAAGTAGATGGACTAGAATCGTTGCAAGCATTGCATGAAGATTTGGCGGCCAGTGAGGTTAGAATTGGAGAGATTGAAAACAGAGGACATACGGGAAGGAATTTTGTTTTTGGGGATTTAGATGGTAATAAATTTGATGTGTGGAGTGAGCTTAGTCCGCAGTTCAAGGAGAACTATTTAGAATGAAAATAGTAATGATTTAACGAGAATGCATAGAAAAGAGTATGCAAAAAGATTGGCTTTAAAATGCCAAAGCTCTTTTTTTGATTGAATGCGTGCACATCGTAATTCTGTCTTTTTGTACACACCAACCCTCTTGTGATAATATTATCATGGACAAATTAAAAAAGAAGCAGCGTCTATTACTGCTTTACTATATATATTGGATAAGTGTGTAATTTATTATCCAACCATAAATGAGAGGATTGGAATTAAGAAATGGCAAATAATTTTTGGCGTGATTTACCACGACCGTTTTTTATATTGGCACCGATGGAAGATGTAACAGATGTTGTTTTCCGTCATGTTGTCGCTGAAGCCGGCCGCCCGGATGTGTTTTTTACAGAGTTTACGAATACGGAGAGTTATTGTCACCCAGAGGGAATTTATAGTGTGCGGGGACGTTTGACCTTTACAGAGGATGAACAGCCGATGGTAGCCCATATTTGGGGAGACAAACCCGATAATTTTCGGGAAATGAGTATCGGCATGGCGGAAATGGGATATAAAGGCATAGATCTTAATATGGGATGTCCCGTACCTAATGTTGCTTCCAAAGGAAAAGGGAGCGGGCTGATCCTTCGTCCGGAAGTAGCAGCAGAAATTATCCAGGCCGCAAAAGCCGGCGGAATTCCTGTCAGTGTTAAGACAAGGCTGGGTTATTCGAATATAGATGAATGGCGCGAATGGCTAAAGCATGTATTTAAGCAGGACATCGCGAATCTTTCCATTCATTTGCGTACAAGAAGAGAAATGAGTAAAGTCGATGCCCATTGGGAACTAATCGGAGAGATTAAGAAGCTTCGTGATGAGATTGCTCCTGATACGATGTTAACGATCAATGGAGATATTCCGGATCGGGAAACAGGACTGAAGCTTGTAGAAGAGTTTGGTATAGATGGTGTGATGATTGGACGCGGTATTTTTAAAAATCCATTTGCATTTGAAAAAGAGCCGCGGGAGCATAGCAGTGAGGAGTTGCTGGGTTTATTAAGGCTACAGCTGGATCTGCATGATAAATATTCAGAGCTGGAGCCCCGGGCGTTCAAGCCATTACGCCGGTTCTTTAAAATCTATGTCCGCGGGTTCCGGGGAGCAAGCGAATTAAGACATCAATTAATGAGTACAGAAACAACGGATGAAGTTCGTGAATTGCTTGATACGTTTCATTTGGAAGCAGAAGATACAGTAACTGAACAATAAAAGGGAGGCAGTGCTATGGCTAAACATCGTATATATACAATGACTTTTGCAAGTGTTTATCCTCATTATGTGAACAAAGCAGAGAGGAAAGGGCGTACAAAGGCAGAAGTCGATGAAATTATCATTTGGCTGACAGGCTATAGCCAGGAAGGAATCGAAGCACAAATCAAAAATGAGGTTACCTTCGAGTCATTTTTTGCCGAAGCTCCAGAGATGAATGAATCCCGCTCTCAGATTAAAGGCGTGATCTGTGGAGTGCGGGTAGAAGATATTGAAGACCCGTTGATGCGGGAGATTCGTTATTTGGATAAGCTGATTGATGAGTTGGCGAAGGGGAAGTCAATGGAGAAGATATTAAGGAAATAATGGTTAATAACAGAGAGGCACTGATTCAAATATAAGAGTCAGTGTCTTTTATTATGAGTGAAAAAACTATCAGTTATCATAGCTTCAAGCTATGATAACTGATAGTTTTTAAGTGTTAGTATATATCGAAGTAACCACGTATACTTACTTGTAATTAAGAAAACAAACTTGGAGGAGTGTATATACTTATGACAAGCAAGTTACCTTTAAAGGCAGATCATGTTGGAAGTTTTCTAAGAACCGAAGTTATTAAACAGGCGAGAGCAAGCTATGCAAACGGAGAAATTGATCAAGCGGCGTTAAGAGAAGTAGAGGATCAGGAAATTGAGAAGCTTGTTAAGAAGCAGATTGATGTCGGGTTAAAAGCAATTACAGATGGAGATTTTAGACGAAGCTTTTGGCATCTGGATTTCTTTGTCAGTTTAAAAGGAATAGAAAAAGTAGAAATAGATCGAGGCTTACAGTTTGCTGATGGTGTTGAAGTTCGCAGAGTGAGCTATGAAATTAAGGATAAAATTGAATTTGATGAAAATAATGCCCTTATTAATGATTTCTTATATCTTAATGACCTAGTGAAGAAATATGGTGATGGGACACAAGTTGCTAAAGTCACTATTCCAGCTCCAGGTGTTATTTTCTACCGAAATGTAACAGAAAATGAAAAGAAAGTATATGCTGACGCACATGCATTATTCCGTGACTTGGGGAAAGCATATCGTGAGGTTATTCGGCAACTATATAATGCTGGCTGCAGGTACATTCAATTCGATGAAACAACATTGACTACTTTTGCTGATGAGAACTTTGTATCTTTAATGACAGGAATTACTGATTTATCAAAAGATGAAGTACTTCAGCTTATTATTGATGCAACCAATTATGCATTAGAGGATAAACCAGCTGATTTACTTGTATCTGTTCATATGTGCCGGGGCAATTTTAAGTCAAAACATATCCATGCTGACGGCGGTTATGATTATGTTGCACCATCCTTTGATAAGTTAAATTACGATGCTTTCTTCCTGGAGTATGACAATGAGCGGAGTGGTGATTTTAAACCATTGGAGAATATTCAACGCCGTGATGTAGAAGTAGTGCTTGGCGTGTTTACATCTAAGTTTCCAGAGCTGGAGGATGAGGATGTAATTAATAGAAGAATTAAAGAAGCCAACCAATACATTCCTTTAGAAAATATAGCAGTAAGTCCGCAATGTGGCTTTGCCAGCACAGAGGAAGGAAATGTTTTAACAGAAGAAGAGCAGTGGAATAAGGTGAAGCATATTATTCAAATAGCGGAGAATGTATGGGATAGAGCTTCTGTTGATAAATGAACGCAAGCTTAACACGTTGTCCTTATAGTTATTGTTTGCAGGTTACCTCTTTAAAATTAAAATAAAGTTGCACCCTTTTAACCCTTTGGATAGGATGAGTCCAAAGGGTATTTTTATAGAAAAGAATAATTTAATTCCAGTTTCATTTGAAAAATAAAAAATAAATGCAACTTTATTTTAAGTGATTCGTCTCATTTATACAGGAGATGATATGGAGAGGCTTACTTATGTCAAAAATCAATCCATTAGAGATGATAGAGGAAATTTATAATGAGCATTATGCTTATTTAAAAAACTTTTTAATAGGTCTGACAAAAAGTGATGAAATCGCAGATGATATTATTCAGGAACTTTTTTCAAAAATACTGATAAACCCAACCAGTGTCTATAAGGTAGATTATATGAAAAGCTGGTTGACTAGAGGAGCAAAGAATACACTGCTGGATTACTACAAAAAGAAGAAGCCTGCATTGCTTCATAATGATCGTGTTATCGAATCCCTATTAATTGACAATCACACGCCAGAGGTGGATTTTATGATACATGACCGTTTAGAATCTGCTCTTGGCAGGTTATCCGATACAGATAAAGCAATCATCCTTGCGAAAGAGTATTACGGATATAATTATCAGGAAATCAGCGAATTACTCAACTTACCAATCTCTACATTAAAGTCAAAGGTTTTCAGAATGCGGAAGCAAATGATAAAAAAGGGGTGATAAAATGGACGACCAAGAAAAAATTCACCTATTATCTCAGGAACTAATCCCAATTATTGATGACTTGGATGAAGAGACGAAGCAAATTGTATTGGAGCATATTGAAGAATGTGATAAATGTAAGAAGTTATATTCTGAAATGGTTGATATGGATAAGGAAATTCCTGAACATGCGTATGACGAAGACGTTGAAATAAAGCCTTTAAAGAAATTAGTGCAGTTTAATACAGGGTTAAAACTGTTATTGATTGCAGTGAGGATCATTATTCTGTTTTATATCTCTTATTCAAGTTTCCGATTCCATGATTTGGAATCTCTTGATCAAATGATAGCAGCTTTTCAAGGTGGAATTTTACTTTTTTACTTTCCCGCTGCTGTTTTTCTGCTCGTATTCACATTTACTTTTTTTAATAAGAAATGGCTATGGATTTCTTTAACGGCTGACATCATTATTATTTTCCTGTTCGGAAATATTTTACAATCCTTTATTTAAGGAACTGGAGGGATCGATATGAGTAATATTTTATTGATGGGAATCTTTTTTGGAATAATCGTGTTTCTGTTTACGTTCATTGCTTCTAAAAAGAGCGGAAAATATTATACAGCGCCCATTGTCACCTTTCTTTTCAGTCTTGCTATCGTTGCATATAGTGTGATTATAGTTGGAGGTTTTGAAGGGATGGGTATAGGCGTTTTGGGAGTGGGCTTTCTGATTGTGAGTATTGCAGGGACGCTCCTCATGCCTTTGTTAACTAAGCGGAATTTTGCGAGGTCATTTACCAGAAAAGATACATGGACTCTTATTCTTTTACCTATATTACTTTTTGCAGTGATAGGGTTAAGTATTTATTTGGAGGATAACTACTGGGTTATTGATGATGGAGAAACAGATATTGTAGAAGGGGAAGACAGCTATTACGAAGTTTCTACTATTCTTGAAGGAAGAAAGCAGGTTTCTTTGAAGTTAGGTGAAGAGTATGCGGGAAAAACTGTTGAAGTGGAGAAGGTGTCTAAATGGGGAGCTACGGAAGTCACTGTGAAAATTGTTGATGGTGAAAGCAATGGTAAAACTGGCTATATTCATATTGGCTTAGATGAAATAACAGAGCCCTTAACTGTGCAAACAACAGATGGGGTTGTATTTGAATCAGATACGGAAGAAATTTATGAGTGATTCACTGTATTTTGAAAATAGTATCTTTATTAAATAACTGTTAGTATCTATAAAAACAGTTGCATTATTACTGGTCGTTAATGTTAGCTGTTTTTCCACCGAATATTTAGTAATCAAATATTATCAAATGAACCAGCAAAAAATGCCAAAAAGGGATATGTAATATTTATAGAAATCCAGATATTTATTACAGTGATATTATTCACTATTTCTAAGCTCCTGCTCTAACCTAGAATAATATGCTAAACCTTTCAGTATTCTACTAATATACGAAATAGGAGAAGAAAGTATCGTTCAACGGCTTATAGAAAAATCCGAACGAATCCATTTTAATGGACCGTTCGGATTTGAAAATAAGAGATACCCCTTACTTACATATTAATTTTCGTATCTTCCAGACACCGCTCAATCGTCTCCACTATCGCCTGACGGATATCTGCTTTGTTGTATTTTAAGAGCGGCATTGTATCGTTCGGATCGATATACGCATCCCGATTTTGAATTTCTGCAGTGACGGCTTGATGGATGCCGTGTTCTTTTCCTTCAGCCGCTGTTTTTTCATCATATTGTGCCATAGCAGGCTTTATTTGTTCGATTGGAACGACTTGGACGACCGTTTCTTTTTGTCCAAGCTCATCAGCAATCATTTGGAAGAAATCTTTATGCTTCATATTTGTATCGGAAATAGCATAATGTTCTCCATGTTTGCCATATTCCAAAGCGCCGATTGTTGCTTCAGCTACCTGTTGCACAGTAACCATAGCTGTTCCTCCGCCAAGTACCGGAACAATTTCTTTTCCTTGGATTTGCGGAAGAAACATCGCCCATAATGGTGTTCGTCCGGGCATTGTTCCAAAGATATATGGAAGACGCAGAGACATAACATCCATTTGGCCTTCTCCTTCCATGAAGGCTATTTCTTCCTGTAATAGTCTCGTTCTTGGATAGGCCTGTTTTTTCAGGTTAAGCTCTGGCCATTCTTCCGCAAAATGAGCAAAGTAAGAACCATAAATGACGAATTTTTTTACCCCGGCGGCCCTGGCAAGACGAGCTAACCGCTGAGTTGGAATCACATTCGCTTCATAGAAAAAATGAGTCGCTGGTATTTCAGGAACCATTCGTTCATCAGCTCCCGCGGCATAAATAAACATATCCTTACCAGCTAATATATCTAAAATTTGTTCATCGGTCATTTCATTGATATCGCCAAGATGACACTCCACTTCCGGTGGTAACAGTTCCGGCGCCGGCATTGGAGGCAGTGCGACTGTGGATACTTTGTAATCCCGTTTCAATAATTCCCGAACGGTATGATACCCGAGTAATCCTGTTCCTCCCAAAATAAATACGTTTTTCATATGTGAACTCCTCCTTGTTTGTGAATGATTGATCAATGTTTCTATCTTTAGTATAGCAGGAATAAACAGAAGTGAATGTATAGGATGTGGCAATCATGTGAAATGTTTCACATGATATTAGAAGAAAACAGTTTAAGAAGAAATATCTCAATGATGCTGCATGGAAGGATTATTTCAATTTAACTGACAGTAAAACGCTCACTTAAAGAATTTAAAATAATGAAGAATAATAAGCGAGGATTTACTGCCAGTATAAGCTTGATTCTTTCAAGTAGCTGCGGATAGGGCAGGTCGGGTAATATAGAGTGCAATTCAGATATTAGCGAAGCCCCGACTGAATAGAAATTCACTTTAAAAGGGGTTTTTATATCTGGCTTACTTACCCATCAGTGCTTTCTATATAAGTGATGGAAACCTTTAAATTAGCATTTTTTTCACGAATATGATCCAGTAATTCTTTATCAGTCACCTCATTTTTCATACGAATAGCATAAGTGTACAAAATCATTGTACCAAGGTTAGTAGTTTCTACCTGGCGTAATGAAGCACTTAACGTATAGTCAGCAAGTACGTCATGCATTAAATTTTCATAATTCAAGTTTTCTGGTACAGTTACCTTCAAAATTTGTGTATCTTTCCCTTTTCCATATTCAAATTTGTAAAGCAAATAAAGTACTAAACAAGCAAATAAAGTGAGTATGATTGCCAGGTCAAATCGAAAAAGCCCACACGTCATGCCGGCACAAAGACCGAAGAAAATATAAGCAATATCTTTAACATTGGTAACAGCACTTCTGAAGCGAATCAGTGAAAAAATAGCAAATAAGCCAAATGCAACGCCGGCATTGTCACTAACAACATTCATAATCACGGAGACGATAATGCTCAAAATAATAATGGTGTGCACGAATGATTGTGCATAGCGTTCACCTGTGAATGTGATTATGTATACCTTCGTAATAATCAAGCTCAGTAAGGTTGCCATGACTAATGCAAGTAATATCATATAAACGCTAGATGGCTCACTAGCTTGTAAATCGAATATTTTATTAATAAAATCCATTCTATATCCCTCCCGTTGATACATATTCTTTTTCAATCCCAGTCGGCAGTTGATCTCTCTGCAATAATTCCATGCTGGTACAGTATTTAGAGGCGCTTCGCTGTTCGCATTGAAGCGCTTGTAAAACGCGGGTTAACCATAACGGGACACTATCATTTACTTTTACTTCCAATACAATGAGATTGTGATCAATAAAATATTCTCCGTCAGAACCATGTTCCAGAAGCAGATCATCATTGCGGCAGCGTAAGTTAAAATCAAATGTAATACGCAGATCAGGATCGTCTATTCCGTGAAGTGCATGGCGGTCATAACTAACAACCATTTCCGGTTTTAATTCGTATAATGACCGAAAATGATCGATTTCACGAAGTACTTGTACATTAGATGTATGAAAGCTGTTTAAATGCTGCTCATCCCCTTTTTCCATATAGAGGTACGCTTCTTGTAATGGAAGTAACATCCTGCGTTTGTTGACTACATTGTTATGTTTTTGTTTTACCTCAAAAAAAGCTGTTTCATCAATGCCTGTTTCATTATAGGTGCGCAGGCGAAGCTTTTGCCTGAAAGCTAATTTATTCTTTGTTTCAAAATAAATTTTGTAATCATTGCTATCAAAATATAAGCTGCTGACAATATATTTTCCATCTGTACCAAATGTATCTGATCGCATATAAGGCATTATTTGTTCCAGCAGGAGTGAATATTGTTCCAGAGTAATCAGGTATTTTTGCTCTTTCCTTTTGAAAATTTCTATTGCCAATTTTTTCACCTCCTTTTGTATACTAGCTTAAGTAAAATTAATAAGAAGCCGATTAAAATTTGGTTAGAACTTTATGAGAATAAAAATGTAGATAATATGTTACTTGGAAGACAAAGAAACGCATGGTTGAATTGTCTTTCATTCAACCATGCGTCATCAGCGAGCATTTATTTTTTTCGTGACTTTATAAATCCATCCACAGGATCCCACACTAAACCGACAATAAATAGAATAAGAATCCAAAATGTAGATTGATTCCAAATCGTGGTTATTGTATCAAATGCTTCAGAACCGGCCGTAACCACACCAGCTTCTACTAATTGGTTCATAAATTCAGGGTTCCAAAAATCAGGTCCGCTAATCATAAACAGTATTGCTGCCATCGATATGACATTTACAATTGTTGTATAAGCAGCTAACCTGTACGTCCATTTCCCGGCAACGAGCTTAAGGCATTCTTTGATAATTCCGGCTCCAAATATGAGAAAAATAAACAATAAGTAGGAGCCATAGGTTTGTTCATTTAAAAATGGAACAACACCATTAAATTCATCCTGAAACACCCAAATTCCAAAGTACTCATTCGAAAAGGCAAGAAATACAATGATAATCGTGTAGAAAATAATTCCGACAATCGACTCGCTGCGTTTGATTTGTCTCTTTTCATCTGGAATGGGCGATAAGTCAGCGGGTTTCCATTCCTTTCCGATTAAATCTTTTTGCTTTGTTCCACCGTACAGCTCACCGATAGCAAACCAGAATGTCGCCCAGCCGAAAGCCTGTGGAAGTTCTGTAACGGCAGAAACAATCATATCAATAAAATGATCTAAAATAGACATTGGCTCTAAAATAGTTTGGATGATAAATCCAATACCTATTAAAGAACTCATAACAATGAGAACAATCTTCACCACTAAAATATAGGTGTCAAAAAGCTCTGGGCCAATGATATATTTCTTTTTCCCCCGATATTTATCAGCTAATGACCTTGGGCTGCCCAGTTCCAGCAGGACCTCTTCTACATCATTTTCTTTACCGTTCCCTTGCCCTGCCCGTTCCTCCAGCATATCTTCAATTAACCCGCGCAGTTCAATTGCAATATCCTCCCGCTGCGATTGGGGCAGCTTTTGAGTAACCGCATAAATATACCGATTAATCATCTCCATTTTCGTCACCTCTCTTATTTTCTATGATCTGATCCAGACTTGCAGCAATACTTTTCCATTCTGTAACCAGTAAATCAAAAACCTCTTTTCCAGTTTTACTCAGTAAATAATATTTCCTCGGCCTTGATTCGTTTGTATCCCATTTACTTTCCAGTAGTCCCTGTTTTTCCAATCTTCTCAGCAAGGGATATAATGTTCCAGGCTCAACATGTATCCCTTTATCACTGAGCATCGTTACGAGGGAATACCCGTATTGCGGCTCTGAAAGCTGACTTAGTGCGCCAATTGTAATGGTTCCTCTACGCAATTCCTGCATGATTTTATCTAAATGTTCCTTCGCATCAGTCATGTAATCAACTCCTATATTCATTATAGTGTATGACACACACTATTGTAAAGTGCATATTAAAGTGTTTTGTAAAATATTTTATCAAATAAACATCCTTTTTCTTAAAAATCGGAAATTTAGCAAATAATTTGATACAATTATGGAGACAGATTTAGATTGCAATTATGGAAAGCGGCGTATTCTAAGGAGGGATTTCTTTGGAATTTAAAACGGAAAGATTATTAATCAGACCATTCAATGAAGAAGATTTACAGGATGTATTTCATATTTATAATAACGATGCTACCTGTAAATATCTCTTGAATGATAAGTGGGCGCATGAAAATAAACAGAAGGAGTTTCAGAGAAAGCTGGAGAATAATGTACTGACTAAAGAAACCCCTTTAAGCCTGGCGGTAGTAAGCGGCACAAAAGTAATCGGTGATTTGACTGTATGGTATACAGAGATGAAAGATACAGTTGAAATTGGTTACACCTTTTCTTCAGAAGCTTCGGGAAAAGGCTATGCAACAGAAGCTGTGAGTGTTTTAGTGAATAAGCTGTTTAGTGAATTTAAGGTACATCGTATACAGGCTAATCTGGATGCAAGAAACGAAGCATCGCAAAGATTATGTGAGCGTATAGGTATGAGGAAAGAAGCGCATTTTATCCAGGATTACTGGAGTAAAGGGGAATGGACAGACAGCTTAGTGTATGGAATGTTATCCTCGGATTTTAAATAAGGTTACGTATTTATTATTTTTAAGGAGAACTAGTCATGGAATTAGAAACGGAAAGACTTAAGGTTATACCATGTACGGAAGAAACGGTTGAAATCGCCATTAATCAAAAATATGATAACGGACCGCAAATCTCAACTTATTTGAAAAAGTTAAAGAAAGATTCCTCTTTACTTTATTGGGGAACCTGGCTTGTCGTACGGAAATCAGACGGAATTGTCCTCGGTGATATAGGATTTAAGGGAAAGCCGGACGAAAATGGAACAGTGGAAGCAGGGTACGGGTTCCTGGAAAGCTATTGGGGAAATGGTTATGCAACAGAAGCTATGGAAGTGCTGATCCATTGGGCTTTTAAAACATCAAAGGTAGACAGGGTAATAGCTGAAACACTTCTTGATAACTATGGTTCTATTCGCGTGCTGCAAAAATTAGGAATGAAAAAAATAAATTCAACAGAAACAATGATTCATTGGGAAATAGGAAACCCTGAGTGAAATAAAAAGTTTATATTAGATAGGAATGTCTGATGTAATTATTTTGAAAGGAGGCGTTGTTTTATGAAAATAATGATAACGAAGAGTGGGGTGCAATTCATTTAAGGGAAGCGTATCAGGCCCCTGTAAACTGCGTGGTCCCTATCTATAATTTAGGAGGATCATATACTTTGGGGAATATTAAACAAATAAATTCAATAATGAAGAAGATTGACAAAGTGGAATTTGAACTGCAGGAAGAACATAATTTTAATTGGTTAAAGCAGTTCGGTACAGTGTTTTGTGTTTTTGACCAGCAAGACTCTGGAAATATAAGCTTTGGTGTAGAGAAAGAGGGGCAAAAGTATTTTGTGAAATATGCTGGAGCAAAACCGGTTGATTTTACAGGAAACCCCGACGATGCTATAGAACGGCTGAAAAGGGCAATACCAGTTTATCAGTCTCTTGAACATCCATATTTAATAAAATTAGTCGATTATATTTCTATTGAAAAAGGGTATGCCATAATATTTCAATGGTTTGAAGGGGAATGTTTACATGCTCATTGGCTGTTTGGCGGGGCAGCAAAATATACCAATACTGAGTCCCCTTTTTATCGTTTTAAGAATTTAAAAATAGAAAAACGTTTAAAAGTTATTGATGCTATATTTTCATTCCATACCTATGTGGAATCTCAAAAATATGTTGCTGTAGATTTTTACGATGGAAGTATCTTATATGATTTCAAGAACCACGAAATGAAAATATGTGATATTGATTTTTACAGGAAAGCTCCTTCTGTTAATGAGATAGGAGAGGAATTCTGGGGTTCAAAACGCACAAAATCTCCAGAGGAATATAAAATTGGGGCACCTATTGATTCTATTACAAATGTTTACAATATTGGAGCTGTTGTGTTTGGATTAATTGGCGGTGAAATGGACCGCTCCTTTTCCAAATGGGAAGCTGATCAAGAACTCTATAAAGTCGCCGCAAAAGCAGTCGAAGCGAATCGTGATAAGAGATATTCAACCATAGAAGAATTTTACAACGCTTGGAATTCTGCATTAAATCAATAAACTTTTAGAAGAAAAAGGATAGCTTTCGAAAGAAGTTGCCCTTAAGTTTTATTTTAACTAGCTGGAGAGATTGTAACGATGTGAGCTTAGCATAATGAATAAGGGAGGTCTTACTTTGAATAAAAGAAAACCGGGAATATATTGGGGATTTCATCCATAATAACGGTAATTATCAGTATCATTATATTTTTTATAGACAGAGGACCAAATGCAGATATTTATTTTATTATTAAAATTTTTGGGGCGTTTTCAATCATTGGTATATTATTAGCAGTATTCTCTTGGGTCATATCTAAACGTGTCGTCTATTTAATCATCGGAATATTGGGGAATGGATTGGTTTTAGCGTATGGATTTTTACTGCTAATAGCAATGGGAATAAGCGAACCGTAACAATTCATTTTAAAAAATAGAGGAGAGGTACTTTAATGAACAATCCTATCTTAAACCAAATTGGAACAGTATTTATCCCGGTCAGTGATATTGAAAAAGCAAGAGATTGGTATTGTGATATTTTAGGATTAAAAGCGGATGGAGAAATACTTTTCGGTCATTTATATGTTATCCCTATGGAAGGAACAGGAATTGTGCTGGATAGTAAGATTTACGCAAAAGAGAACATTTTTAAAGTACCTGCATTTCATCTGAATACCAAAAACATTGAAGAAGCATTTCAATATATGAAAAATAAAGGTGTGCATGTGATAACGGAGATTGAACATAACCATTACTTTAATTTTCAAGATCCGGACGGGAATATGTTAATGATTAGTGAATGTTAGCTCCTAAAAGCAAAAAATCGGAATGAGCTAAAATCTCATTCCGATTTTTAGTCTTAAGACTGTTGTATAAATCTTCATTATTTAATTCAGCTCTAAAGGTAAAAAAGCATAATCTCCATCTCTGAGAACCGCGCCTTTACGAACAGAAACAGGATGCTTAAAGATAGGGCCATCCAATACAGTCGTATGGAACTCTCCGCTTTCTCCGCAGGAATCAATACCACGATTTTCAAGCTCTCTCACGTATTCGTGGTCTAATGTTCTTCCTAAGTCTTTTTCCTGCATACCAAGTGATAGATTAACTGTCACAACTGTCGCAACAAATCCCAGGTCGATGAATTCTCTGACAGCTTGTCGGTGATCCATTTCCCATAGGGGCATGGCCAGCTTTAATCCAGCTTTTTTTGTGACTTCATCGTGCCAGCAGCCATGCGCAGGCATATCCAAGTCGCCGGTAACCAGTACTTCTCCGCCTTGCTTTTTTGCTTTGTTTAAAAGATCAATAAATACCTTTTCATAATCTGCCCAGCTTGCGGCGGCAGTGTATACCGGCAATCCAATCGAGTCAGCCTGGGCTTGTATAATCGCTGGAGGCATGCAATGAGAACGGGAGCGATTTCCTTCTTCCTCCATCATGACAATGAGTCCAAGAGCTTCCCCAGCCTTCATTGATTTATAAAGAGCCAGAGATCCGTCCTTTCCTCCGCTGAAGGAAGTGATAAATTTATGGCCATGAGCATTATTTTTCCAGTTTCCTGAATCCGTCATTTATATCCTTCTCCTTTATATGAGCAACATTTACAAGCCTTCTTCCTCCATTTTATCAGCTTTGTTTATTTTTCGTCATTTTTGTCCTTAACCACCTGTTTATCCCGATGTAATACTATTCTTAATAAAATTCACGAGAGAACCGGCTGCTCCTGTGATTGCACCTATTACGATACCGGTTGTTACGCTGCTGAGAAACGCAAATATACGGACAATGAGGTTTACTGCGATTTGAGGCAGGTTACTTAAGTTGCCCCCAAATTGAATAGGCGTATCTAAGGCAGTGCTCCATAAAATTTGATGAACCACTGCTAAAAATATCCCATAGAAAAAACCGATTAATAACAGGGATAAAAAGGTTTTCTTTATATTTTTCGAAAGGCTATACATAATCCATATAATAATTGGGCCAAAGACCAATATGCTGTTTACCAGGCTGCCCTCCTCCATAATAGATAGATCGTGGGCAATGACACGAGGAACACCTAGCAGGGAAAGCATGATTAAAGTAAATAAAGGCACACCTAAATAATTATTTATCCTTTCAATAGAC
The DNA here is from genome assembly GCF_900162665.1 of Oceanobacillus sojae. Classification (GTDB taxonomy): domain Bacteria; phylum Bacillota; class Bacilli; order Bacillales; family Amphibacillaceae; genus Oceanobacillus; species Oceanobacillus sojae_A. Next base: position 940,149 of record NZ_LT727813.1, on the reverse strand, counting down.
AATAAGAAAACTCCTCTCTTTTTTTGAATAGAACTATTATTTCTAGTGCTGCTTCATATAATAGGATGAAGAGCTTAAAGAAATCTAAAGGATTTATTAAATATTTATTAAATGGTGGTTGTGATTAACAAATGGACTTCAACTATTTTTGAGTTAGAATATACAGATATTTTCAAAAAAAGATGAATCCAGTATTGATTCAGGTTACAATAATGATATATATACTCCATTATTTTAATAGGGGAGGGCTCGTATGGTTATTGGTGGTTTTATGTGCTTGGGAATAGGTATCGGTTTTTATACAGGGAATATTCCGGCGGGGACAATGATAGGAATAGGGGCAGGTCTGGTTGGAGAAGCAATATATCAAAAAATGGGAAAGCATTCTTCGGAAGAGGAATAAGATAAACGTATTGGATGGATTGAGGTTAAACTTGATTCCATCCAATACGTTTTTTTATGGCGAAGAAATAAATTTTGAGCAGACAGTTTAAAAACGGTATGTTAAAATTAAATTGATTAATCGACCAAAAAATTATATGTTTAACCAATTTCGTGTGAAGGAGATCATAAATTGGAGATACAAAGAGAAACTCAAACTTCTAAAAAAAGAGCAATTTCCTTAGATTTAGCCAGGGGATGGATGCTCTTATTAATTGTTCTTGCTCATGCGCCCTTATTTTTATATAATGCTGAGCCTGGTGTAATGAGCCGACCGGAAAACATTACTTTTATCGATACAATCGTCAATACATTTGGAGAATTATTTATAGACAATCGTGCGCGTCCTTTGTTTGCGGTTTTATTTGGTTATGGATTGATGATGATTTTTGAGAAACAAATTTTAAGAGGGAATTCCCAAAAAGCAGCACTTAAAACAATTCGGCGAAGGTGCTGGTATTTAATATTATTCGGGATTATATTTGCCGTTGTAATCGGCGGGCAGGATATATTGATGGCTTATGGGATTGCTGGTCTTTTAACAGCCTGGCTGCTGGCGAGGGATAACAAGACCTTAATCAAAGCTGCCATTTTTATCACTGTAATTATTTTGCTCTATCTTCCCTTATTATGGGGCGTTTTTTTGAAAGAAATGGGCAGTTATGGATTCGGAGTGGAAGTGATACCGGATATTGGGTATCTGCAATTCTTTATAGAAGCCGCTCTTTCTTTTCCAATCATCCCGATATTTATCCATTTTCTTTTTCCTGTTCTTCCTTCTGTTCTTATAGGCATGTGGGCCGGCAAAAAACATTTGCTGGTTAATTCTCAGCTTCAACATAGGACATTAAAGAAAATCGCTATGATAGGAATAATGATATCCATTATCGGAGCATTACCCTTACTGATGATTGATAAAGTATGGTGGCCAAGCCTTCAAACAGCAGGGATTATATGGGGGATTCATATCATAACAGGAATAGCAGCTGGAATAGGCTATGCAGCTCTGTTTGGAGTAATAGGTAACCATATTAAAAATCCTGGCTGGTTAACCTATTCATTGGTTGCCTTAGGGAAGCGTTCACTCACTTTTTTCATTTTTAACGAAACCATGCTGGTTATCCTGTTATCTCAGGTATTTTTTGATTTAGGCGGGACATTAGACAACAGTGGAGTGACAATTATTGCTATAGCTATATGGATAGTAGCTGTGGTTTTGGCAGCCGTTTTAGAAAAGCTTCGTATGAATGGACCTTTGGAAAGTGCTATGCAATATTTAGCTTATCAAAAGTATAAAGAAAATCCGGAAAAACAAAAAGGAGTCAAATACTAGAAGATATTTGGCCCCTTTCCATATTTTATAGCCTTCTGCAGTTTGAAAATTAATTATAGATTTGTCCTCCTGCGCAATTGACAGTAGATCCGTTTAAAGTCTTGGCTCCGTTCATAGCAAAAATAACAACATCTGCGATTTCTTCCGCAGTTGCCGGAATATTAGGTCCTGTAGAGGCAGCAATACCCGCACCAATTTCTTCTGTGTAAGTAGTGGATGCGGCAGCAGAAATATTCGTCTGCATCGTATTAGGTGCAACTCCTACTGCAAAAATATTTAAATCCTGATAGTCTTGTCCAATCGATTTTGTTAATCCGGCAAGTGCATGCTTGGAAGCAGCATAGACACCGTTAAAGGCTGTCGGTTTAAAGGAATTGGATGAAACAGTATTGATGATGGTACCACCGTTATTTTCTATCATCACAGGAATAACATATTTGATTCCTAAGAATGCCCCTTTTACATTAATATTCATTAAGCGGTCATACTCTTCACTTGAGTACTCATGAAGCAGACGGAATGGAATCATAACTCCGGCATTGTTATGGAAATAATCGATGGTTCCAAAAGCCTCAACCGTTTGTGCTACATAATTTTTTACATCTTCTTCATTGGAAACGTCAGCCTTTACAAAAATAACTTCGGCACCCAGCTTTTTAGCATCTTCAGCAGTAGCCTGTCCGTCCTTTTCGTTATAATCCACCAGGCTTAAACGATGCCCCTGTTCTGCCAGTTTTAATGCAACCGCCCGTCCAAGACCAGTTGCTGCTCCAGTAATTAAATAAACCTTGCTCACGAAAAATCCCCCTTTTAATAGCTTGTAAAGTATAGACCAGTTGTCCATTATTTATTCTCTCTCTCTTTATCTTAAAAAAGCGCTTACAAACTACCATTTTAAATAAAATATTGTTTTAATGTACAACTGTCTATTATAATAGTAGCATACGATGGAATTTTGATTCAATAACCAAAAAAATCAGGAATGTTGCTTAATGAACGGTTTTGTGAAAAATGTCTATTAAGAGGTGAATCAGCTTGAATTTAAATGATCTGCGAGTTATTAAAACAAAGAAGACGTTTCACGAGGCTCTAGTAAAACTTTTGAAGAATAAACCGCTGGATTCCATTTCGGTCTCTGAAATTTGTAAACTGGCAAAAGTAAACAGAGGGACCTTTTATCTGCATTATGAGCAGAAAGAGTGTCTGTTTGAAGAATATTTTAAAGTAGTTATGGAAGACTTAGAGGATTCTTATCAAGGGGCTTACCAGGATTTGCAGGTTCAGCCGCATGAGGTGGACCCATCTTCTTTACGCATCTTCCATCATGTAAAGAAATACGGTGACTTTTATAAAATTGTTTTTTCAAATAAGGCATCACTTTCCTATTACTACTTATTTTATGACAAAATAAAGCTGCTGCTTGGTGAAGTTTTAAAGCTGTATAAAAATGAAGATATTGATATTCAGCTCTATACTGCTTACCAGGCAAATGCGCTTGTCGGTATGATTATGCACTGGGTTGCCGAGGATTTTTCTTACAGTTTGGATTATATGAATGAGCAATATGCGCGTTTTTACAGGCTGCGTATTTAAAAAGGTATAAGGAAGGAAAAGTTTTATTGATATATCAGACTATTAAACGTTAGCAAGAGGCAGTTGTGAGAATAAGCTTGTGAAAAAAACGATAGGCAGAAAAAATGCTATAAAAGAAGTAAAGGAAGCTGTAACCAAAGCTTCTTTACTTCTTTTCGTTAACAAACGCTTACCTGATATACGAGTTTACCAAAGATTCCACGGGTATTTATCCGGCGGCTGAGACTTAACCTTAATCTCTTCTTTTTTTGTCGGGTGCTCTATTGCAAGCGTTTCTGACCATAAAGCAATCTGTTCTCCGGTTTGATTAACCTCTTCACCGTATTTTTGATCTCCATAGAGCGGTAAATCGCGGGAAGAGAGCTGAACACGAATTTGATGCGGCCGGCCAGTATGCAGTTTGATAGAAAGCAGACTTAAGTTTTCTTTACTGCCGATAACTTCATATTCTAATTTTGCTTTTTTGGCGTTCTTATCATCTGGTTGTGCTGTGTACACTTTATTTTCACGTTTATCTTTTACCAGATAATCTTTTAATAATCCATACTTTTTCTTTGGCTTTCCTCTTACCACAGCTAAGTATTTCTTTTCTACTGCCTGTCTTCGAATGGCGTCAGATAAGCGGGAAGCGGCTTTGGATGTTTTTGAAAATACCATTGCTCCTCCTACAGGGCGATCCAGACGGTGAACCATTCCCAGATAAACATTCCCCGGTTTCTGGTAGCGGATTTTTAAATCCTCCTTCAAAAGATTAAGCAAATCCTGGTCCTTTGATCTGTCCTCCTGTACGGGAATATTGACAGGCTTTTCTACAAAAAGTAAATGATTGTCCTCATAAAGAATTGGAACATTCACGGGTAAAACTCCTTTATTTCATACTGAGGCAATGATAACATAGCAGATTTTTTAATCAAGGGAGGATCTTCTTATTAGCATCCCAGCAGTAAATCAATCGTTTGTTTGAATTATAAAATGAAGTCTTCGTAAAGCTGCTTCTGCGATGATATTTAATGAGAAGGTTATGCCTTCTTGCTTATTTCTTGTTTATATATGGAATTATGGTATATTAAAAAACCAATGAAAATCTATAAAGAAATGAAAGACATTTAGATGGAGGGCAGAAGATGGAAGAGAATGTATTCAATCAGATGGCAAAAAAATATGATACAGAAGATCGAAAAAAGCTGGCAAATATTATTGCCGGGGAGATAAAGACAGTTTTGGCCGGTAAGCAATATCATTCTGTTATGGATTATGGCGGAGGGACAGGCTTGGTGACATTTCAGCTCGCTGATCAATTTAAAAAGGGATGGCTGGTTGATTCCTCTCAAGAAATGATTCAGGTTGCTCAAAGTAAAATAGAGAAGCAGCAATTAACTCATTTTGAAGCAGTAGAATTTAATTTAGCGGAAGATGACGGTTTGAACTTAAATGCAGATGTCATTATCTTATCGCTTGTTCTGCTGCATGTTCCAGATATAGGGCCGCTTCTGCAAAAATTAAGCACAATGCTAAATCCAAACGGCATGTTTATTATCGTCGATTTTGATAAAAATGAAAGAATCCAGCATCCAAAAGTGCATAATGGTTTTACTAAAGAGGAAATAAGCAATGTATTAAACGATGCTGGTTTCCAAAATATTGAAATGAATACTTTTCATCATGGGAATAATATCTTCATGAAGCAGGATGCCTCTCTGTTTATTGCGACAAGTACAAAATAGTTAAAAGGCAAGGAGATGTTCCTCTTGCCTTTTAATTATTTTAAGAGACTCGTGTGCCATTTGGAACGTGTTCATCCGGACTCAGAAGAACGACATCTCCATCTTCTGGAGTACCGCCGATAACAAGAACCTCTGATTTGAACCCCACAATACGCATTGGCGGGAAATTAACGACAGCTGCAACCTGACGCCCATTGAGCTGTTCAGGAGTATATCTGCGTGTGATTTGAGCGGAAGAATACTTTGTTCCAATCTCTTCTCCAAAATCGATTTCTAATTGGATTGCCGGCTTTTTTGCTTCAGGAAAAGGTGCAGCATATCGAATGGTGCCAATTCGAATATCCAGTTTTAAAAAATCCTCTATCGTTGCCATTTTTATGTTGTCTCCTTTAATCAATTTATTTAAGCTGAGGTCATCGTTGCAGATTTATTCTTACGATTCATCGCGCTGGATGATCCAATTAATAATACAATCCCCATAACTAAAAGTGAGATACCTAGCCAGGCGGTTGTATTTAAGCTTTCTCCTAATAGAAATACTCCTAATAATGCTGCGGTTAAAGGCTCTGCCAAGGCAAGCGTTACCGCAGTTGAGGAAGAAACTTTAGCCAGTCCTTTGGCAAAAAGAAAGTAGGCTATCCCAGTAGCTATAACTCCAAGCTGCATACTTACACCAATCCCCTGCAAGCTCATCACCCAAGATATATCAAAGATAAATAAAAACGGAGCTAAGAAAATAGCGCTGAGCGTAAAAATAACAGCAACAACATTTAAGGATGGGAATTTTTGAGCCATATCTCTGCTGGCAAGTGTGTAAATGGCAAAGGAAAGTCCTGCTCCCAAAGCCATGATGACGCCGACAGGATCTACATAGGCCGCCTCTCTGTTTACAAACAAAAGAATACAGCCGGAAATGGAAAGAATAGTGGAGCACCACCAGGTTTTTGATAGACGGGATTTAAAAAATATCCATTCCAGCAGACCTGATAAAATCGGTGCACTTCCTATTGCTGCTACTGTTCCGATAGCCACTCCGGTGATAGTAACGGCAGAGAAAAACAATGGCTGATATAGCGCCATGCTCAAAGCAGCTAAAATAGTAGCTTTCTTTGGCCAATTTTTTAACTCTAATTTGCCAAACAAAAGAACCAGAGATAATAAAAAGAGCCCTCCGATAGCTAAGCGGATTGTTCCAATCGCTATAGGATGCGCACTTTCAGGTGCAAAAGCTTGCGTGGTGCCTGTTGTTCCCCAGAGTACAGCTGCCAGCAGGATTAGCAAAGCGGAAAGTTTTCCTTGCATTTGACCCACTCCAAAAAAGAATATTAAATTCATCATAGAAAATTTTCGCTGTGTTTTCTATACCTGGTTTAATATCCTTTTATCTGTTTTAAAGAAATCTGTATTTTTTTGGAGCTGTTCCCTTGTGCCTGACGAACCATCTTGTAAAGGAAGAAGCATTCTCAAAGCCCAATTCTTCACTGATCCGGGACATGGACCATCCGGTTGAAAGCAATAAATGCTCTGCCTCTTGTAAACGAAGCTCTAAAATATAAGCTTTCGGACTTTTACCGGTTCTTTTCTTAAACCATTCCGAATAATAAACTGGATGATAATGCTCTATTTTTGCCAGAGTTTCTACCCGGATCGGCTCCTTGAAATGCCTGTGAATATAATCAATAGAAGGCGGATTGGAAGTCTGCAGTTTTTTTGCAATGTACCTGGTTAAATCTGACAAGGGAGATAGACCATTTCTCGCAGCTGCCTCTTCCAGCAATAAATAACGGATAGAAGTCCAGTGTTTATCTAATCGGATATGCATGCTTTCAGTGCTATCCGGTAAATAATGCAAGGGAATATCCAATATTAAAAATTCATTTCTGTCTACAGAACGGTAATTGTGGTGAAAGTTTGGAGGAAGATAGAAACAGTAATCTGGTCCGAGGTTTATTTTCTGCTGCTGTGTCCGGATATCCAAAGAACCGTGCAGCGGGAAGAGAAACTGTCCAAATTCATGCTGGTGTGAATGAAATTCTCTGGAGTAGGACCTTTTTTCACAAACAATTTGCTGGCTTCTTTCCATCATGTTTTCTCCCTTCAAGGTTAAATTTAAAATATCGTATCATTAATTTGCAGTAAGGTAAATGAATGGAAAGAAATTTTTATCACACTTTGCTTGTTTTATTGTTGGAAATTCAGTATCAAACCAGTTAATTTTTTTTTAACAATTGATTCGCATCATCTTGCTTGTATAGAAACATGATACATGGGATCGGTTTAGCATTAAAGTATAAGGTTTTAAAAATTAAATATGATTCTATAATTATATTTACATACATACTGTACGTATGTTAAAATAAATCTAAATTATAACAAGGAGTGAAGAAAATGAAGCTTAGCGGTTTTTATCCGGTATTGATGACGAAGAATGTAAGCGAAACCAGTGCATTCTATTTACAGCATTTTGGATTCTCCATTGTTTTTGAAGCGGATTGGTATATAAGCTTGAAGCAGGAAGAAACAGGAGGGGAGCTAGCAATCCTTCAGGCAGACCATGAAACTGTACCTTCTTCCTTTGGAAATATTGTCCAGGGTCTAATTCTTAATTTTGAGGTAGAAAATGTTGATGAAATATATGACCGGTTAATTAAGAAAAACAAATTGCCTTTGCATCTCGATTTACGTGATGAGGCATTTGGTCAAAGGCATTTTATTACGAGTGATCCAAGTGGTGTATTGATTGATGTGATTACAGTTATACCTCCTGATAAGTCCTTTCAAAATCATTATAAAGAAACGGAAGAACAGGGATGATCATGAGCGAGTATATAGCTTTAAAATATTATTTTGATAAAGAACTGGCTCTCAGGCTGGCTGATTTAATTGAGCCGCATTATCCTGCTTTTTCTAAATATAATTTTGTAGATGCGGTGAGGGCAGAAGTAGCGGAGAAAGAACTGAAGGCGCGTGTGGAAGTAATAACGGACACTTTAAAGCAATATCTTCCTGCAGATTACGAAGAAGCTTTGGCTATTTTATTAAATATTCTGGGACCAGAAAATGAAACTGAAGAAGGGATGTTTACCAACGGTTATTTCTTGATGCCTGTTGCCTTTTTTGTTGAAAAATATGGATTAGATTATTTTGATTTATCCTTTCAAGGCATGTATGAAATTACGAAGCGCCATACATCGGAGTACGCCATCAGAGCCTATTTGATGGCGGACGTTGATCGTTGCATGAAGTATTTTCAAAATTGGATAGGAGATTCTAATCCGCACATTAGACGCTTAGTAAGCGAAGGAACCCGGCCGCGCCTTCCATGGGCTAAAAAGATGCCTCCAATAAAGAATGATGTACGTAATAATTTATATCTATTAGAAAAATTAATGTGTGACACATCACGTTATGTTCAAAAATCTGTAGCCAATCACATAAATGATTTAACAAAAGAGAATCCTGAAGCAGTTCTCCAATGGATGGAGCAATATGTATTAAAAAAGGAGAATATAAATCCGGAAATGATTAAAATTGGATTCAGAACATTAATAAAGTCAAAGAATGAACATGCAGTGGAATTGTTGTATCAAGTTGAGCAGAAAGGGGAGGCGACATGAAGAAAAATAAAGCTGAAACAGAGCAAACGGTACAAAACTTAATAAACATAGCACGGCATCACTTTACAGCATATGGATATGCAAATGCTTCTTTAGAAGAAATCGTAAAAGAAGCAGGCTTAACAAGAGGCGCTTTATATCATCATTTTAAGAATAAAAAAGGGCTTTTTCTTGCCGTATTTGAAGCAGTTCAGGAAGAAGTAGGAGGCTATGTAGAGGCAGCTGCAGCGCAAAGTAAGGATAGCTGGGATCAATTAGTCAATGGTTGTCAGGCTTTTCTGGAAGGAGCCGTAGAATCACATAACCAGCGTATCCTCTTAATTGATGGACCAGCAGTATTAGGCTGGGATACATTCCGGAAAATGGACGAAAAATATTCAATGAATTCTTTAAAAGAACAATTACAATCAATGCAGGAGCAAAATTTAATAAAGCCTCTTTCTGTAGAAGCGATGACACATTGTCTTTCTGGATCAATGAATGAAGCGGTATTATGGATTGCTAATCACCTTGACAGAAAAACAGATGTAATAAAAGAAGCAATGACAGTTTTACGGCATTTGTTAGAAGGATTGAGAGAAGAACAAAATACATAAAAACCTGACAAATAGGAGTGGGGAATGTACAATAACTTTGCAAACCGGCGAAGGGAGCAGTTATACACGGCTAACGAATGGAAAGAGCTTCAAAACGCCTTAAAGCTTGTATTCTCTTATATGTAAAAGGGCTAATAAAAAATGAAGTAAGACAACTCTTCAATAAATAATATATAAACCAACACGGCAACTAAAAATAATGGGATGCTATTTGTTGAAAACAGCAGCATATTTTTAGCTTTGTGTGTTAAATTTCAGACCCATTTAATAGCCTTAACTGTTGTGCCTTGTCCGCTTTCCGATTGGATATCAAATTCATCCATCAGGCGCTTTACTCCGGGGAGCCCTGCTCCAAGCCCACCTGAAGTGGTATAGCCATCCTGCAGTACCAGCCTGATATCGTTTATTCCCGGCCCTGAGTCAGCAGCGATCATAATTATGCCTTTTTGATTAAATGAGACAATGACTTCAAAAGAAATCTGCCCTTTACCTGCATATAAATAAATGTTGCGGGCTAATTCAGATATTGCCGTGGTAATACGCGCCTGATTAACCGTGCTGAAGCCAATCTGTTTTGCTATATCCCGGCCTACCTGTCTGGCCTGGACAATATCTAATTCCTTATTGATGTTCACAGTTGATTGAGTTTTCATAGTCTAGTCCTCCAGTTCTTGATAAAGTTTTATATTCCTTGCTTCAGATTAAGAACGATTGGAAATCGCTGGAGATGTATACCTGAATCAATCAGCATTATTGCGAATGAAAACCAAATACCAGTTTGCCCCTTTTTTAGTTAATAGTGTATCTTTCATCATTGTTCTCACAGTCTGAATTCCTTTTTAGTATTTTATTTAATTTTAAAAAAAGCCGAAAAGGATAAGATATCCCTTTCGGCTTATGTCTTAGCTCTATTGTCTAGACATTTCCACCATATTATTTTTTGGTTTAAGTATAAAGATAACAAAGCCTGTATCATTTTCAAAATCCCAGTCTACGAATACATCTTGTATTTCCTGATGAAGCACAGACTCTAAGAATTTTTTATCAATTAAACTCTTTTCCAGCTTCCGTTTTGACAGCCTGAGCTGGTTTTCAAAGCCGGAGCTGATAAGCTCCTGTTCAATCAGAACAAAAATATCCTCCCGTCTGGAAACTAATGTGCGAGAGTTAAGCATACATGATGTAAGCTTTTTTGGAGACTTTTGCGCTTTTTGGGTAAAACGGCTAATCTCCGCATGAACCTGTTTTTTGGCTGGATAACTGAGATAGTCCCCTGTTGTTTCATCCAGGTTGGAATCAAGTTCTGCAAAGAGAACTCCGTTTCTATTTTCTGTCGACCAGTCGTAGTAGATTTTGTCTACTTGTACTCCTGCCTGTGAAGAAATAATAGATTGTATCTCCGGAGTCAGTTCTTTCATTAACAGGTCACGGGTTTCCTGGAATTTTAATTCATTTTCCTGCTTCAGCAGAATTTTTTCCATAGGAGCTAAAAAGTTTCGTAAATAAATAGTAATGTATGGTTTTGCTATAGATACAAAAATTGCCTCCGGTCCTTTTCCGAAATTATCTCGAAATAATTTGCCGATTGCACTGGATATTCCGGATTCTACTGTTTTTTCCACTTGTTTTCTCCTTTTGGGTATAATCAATTTATATCTATATTCGCTGCGAAAATAGGACTGTGCTTCGATTTCTATTAGTATGATTGATAAATATTGAAAAAACATTTTAAGGACCGTACCTTATTTTACAATCCCTATGATAACTATACCATTAATTTTGCATGTTGGAAAATTATATTGGTTCAAAAAAATAACGGTATCTTTTACGGAATAGAAATTTTGGTACATTATTCGTTTGAAAAAATTCCTTTTTTTGGTACCGTGTGAATATATGATGAAAAAATTGAAAAAATAACCACTTGTCAATTAATTTACATTAAACTTTCATAGTGTTATCATATTCAATATTCGACTTTTACGCATGGAAATAAACAGGAGAAGCAGTACCACCTGACGAGCCAAAAGCAAGTATGCGAAAAAGGTTTTATTTTCAAAGCAGGAATTAGAAATCCATTTGAAAATAGAAGCAGTGCAATTTAAGAAAACAGTGTCATTCCTGCATGACATAAATATTTATATATGTTTATTTTTTAAAGTTGATTTTATTTCATTTTAGCATTTGCTTATATGGTCATCAATCAAGGGTACCTCTTCTATTTGGCAGTTTTACGATTTCAGTAAACGAAAACCAGACGGTGAGGTATTTTTTAATTGTTAGAATATTTATTTAAGCGTATCAATTTTTCTACTTTGGTGCTGGAATAATATTTGGAACCATACTATGAATTGCGAAGGGTGAATCAATTTAAATAGAAAGGGACAGGAAATATTATGACAATAAAAAATTCAGAAGATATCCTTAAAAGTATTCCGCAAAAAGGCTTTTTCGGACACCCTAAAGGTTTGTTTACATTATTCTTCACAGAGTTTTGGGAGAGATTTTCATACTATGGTATGAGAGCAATCTTACTTTACTATATGTATTATGCAATAAAAGATGGCGGGCTGAATCTGGATAAAGGAACAGCTGCTTCCATCATGGCTATTTACGGCTCACTTGTATATATGTCAGGAATTATCGGCGGCTGGATTGCTGACCGTCTGCTTGGAACAAAGAGAACTGTCTTCTATGGCGGAATATTGATTATGGCAGGTCATATTGCCTTATCCTTTCCGGGAGGAGTCACAGCTCTGTTTGTATCGATGGGCTTAATTGTTATTGGTACTGGGCTGTTAAAACCGAATGTATCCAATATTGTCGGAGATTTATATGATAAAGAAGATCCGCGTACCGACGCCGGTTTCAGTATATTCTATATGGGAATTAACCTTGGTGGTTTAATTGCACCATTTATTGTCGGAACACTCGGGCAAAAATATAATTTCCATCTTGGATTTGGGGTAGCGGCACTAGGTATGCTTGTTGGGCTGATTATATTCTTAGCTACCAGAAAGAAATATTTAGGGATTGCCGGTTCTTATGTGCCAAATCCGTTATCACCGGAAGAAAAGAAATCTGTAATTCTAAAATTTGGAATCAGTGCAATAGTAATTGTTATTGTTGGTGCTATTCTAATTTCTAACGGTATTTTAACTATTGATGGATTTATCATGTTAGTGAGTATACTAGGGATAATTATTCCTATTCTTTACTTTTTAGTGATGTATTTCAGTAAGAAAACAACCAGTCAGGAACAAAAGAGTTTACTTGCTTATATTCCACTATTCCTTGCAGCAATGGTATTTTGGGCAATTCAGGAGCAAGGGGCAGTTATCCTGGCGCAATATGCAGATGAACGGACCAGATTATCATTTGCCGGTTTTTCCCTGCAATCATCCTGGTTCCAATCATTCAACCCATTATTTATTGTATTGTTAGCACCTGTATTTGCAGCGCTGTGGATGAAGCTTGGCAAAAGGCAGCCGTCCACACACAAAAAATTCTCATTAGGCTTGGTTTTTGCCGGTCTTTCTTTCTTGATTATGATCATTCCAGCAATTTACGCAGGACCTGATGCACTTGTCAGTCCAATTTGGCTGGTACTCAGCTTCTTAATTGTGGTATTTGGTGAATTATGCTTATCACCAGTTGGTTTAGCAGCCACAACAAGAATGGCTCCTGCGGCATTCTCTGCACAGACAATGAGTCTATGGTTCTTATCCAATGCTTCAGCACAGGCCATAAACGCGCAAATCGTTAAACTATATAGTCCGGAAACAGAGATTATGTACTTTGGAATTATTGGCGGAATTGCTGTATTGCTGGGTGTTGTTCTATTCTTATTCTCCTCTTTCTATAAAAAGAAAGTGTAATATGAATGGAGCATATCTTAAAATCGTCTAAGCGAGATTCGATAGCTCTTCAAGAAGACAGATTCACTATATATTTCTTAAAAACCCGTTTCAGCTTATCAGGTCTGGAACGGGTTTTTGAGGTTAAAGAACAGCGTTGTGCTAATTAAAAATGGAATAAACGTAAACGGAATGATCCTTATCGCTATATTTGACAGAGCATCCTTTTTAAAGTAAAACAAAGAATAACTTGAATACTTTTGCTTAACCTTTATTTAAAAGAGGTCATAGATTCATTCATGATTTACGAAAGAGGTGTACATATGTCGGTATACATCATGCCAATACAGACAGCTGTTATCATGTTTCTTCTGCTGTCCATATTTCTCACAATCCCCTGGCTGATTTATGTATATAGAAAATATGGTTTTTTAAGTATTTGGGCTTCTATCGTAGCCTTTTCTTTTATTTTTTATCTGCTATCGGCTTTATTTTTAGTACTTCTGCCTTTGCCGGATACTCGAAATACCTGTGCTTTGCAGCCGTCTGACACAGTGCATTATTCACTGGCACCATTTTCTTTTATCACAGATACCATAAACAGCAGTAAAATTATTTGGACACAGCCTGTGACCTATATGCAGATACTTAAACAGAGTGCATTTTTACAAGCAGCTTTTAATATCCTGTTACTCCTGCCATTTGGCGTTTATCTAAGATACTTTTTGCAGAATAAACGCTATTGGAAGCGTGCATTAGGGTTGGGGGTTGGTCTGTCTCTGTTCTTTGAGATTACACAGGTAACAGGCATTTACGGGATATATAATTGTCCTTACCGTATATTTGATGTGGATGATCTGATTTTAAATAGTGCTGGGGCGTTATTCGGATTTCTTATTGCTCCAATGATACTGGCTTTATTCCCGTCTAAAAAGAATCTTCTTGCTAAGAGGGATAAAATACAGGAGAGTCAAGTTGTTCGTCCATTAGCCCAACTTTTAGCAGTTTTCATTGATTTTATGCTGGTTCATGTCAGCTGGAATATGACATTAGGACTTTTTACATCAAATGAAATGATAGAATTTATTTATAAAACAGCAGGCTTTTTTGTTGTTTACTTTATTGTCCCGCTTGTATGGGACGGGAGAACAGCAGGAACGGGTATCCTGCGTTTTGAACTTACTGACTCAGAGGGTGACGTACCTAAATGGCAGGCTATGTTGAAAAGGATGGTTGCCCTTTATGTCCCGTGGATATTATCCGCATTTTTAAATATATTGACAGCAATTGAACCGGATATGGATTCAGAGCTGTATGTTTATCATGTATGGCTTACAATGGCTGTGTTCGGCTTTCTCATTATAATGTGGATTGTTTTATTTATTCATGCTGCTTTCGTTATTTTTAAAAAAGGAAAGCGTACTTTTTATTTTGATTACGCTTCTGGTATAACACCGAGAAAAGACATGGATGAAGGACTCAAATAGCAGGCTGAGAAAATGAAATTAACCAGCCTGGCTAAAGCTTTCTATCAAAAAAACGAAACTCTATGGGGTTTCGTTTTTTTTGATGTAAAAGAGAGAAAAATAGCAATGCGAATCCTGTGACAAAAGGTATTTTCTGATAATACAGGACAAATAAATTAATTCTGATATAATAGTAAAAAAGTAATAGTCAATAACTTCTTGTATGTTTAGAAATAGATACAAATAGGGAGTGATTACACATGACTATCATTGCCACTAAATTACATATACCCAGACATCGATTACCCCTTGTAGAGCGCGTACGTCTTTTTCAACGTTTAGATAAAGGGGTGAATCATGAACTTACCTTGATTGTAGCACCTGCCGGCTATGGAAAAACAACATTGCTCAGTGAGTGGGCGAGAACGCTCAGTCAACCTGTTGCCTGGGTGTCATTTGACCAGAGAGATAATGACCCTGTCCGTTTCAGGGAGCATACAATTGCGGCACTGAAGCAGTCCTGCCCAGAATTTGATGAACAAGCTGTACTGCGGCATGCCGCTGAAGATACAGCAGGAGACTCGCTGATTGCTGCACTTATTAACGAATTGCACCGTTTATCAGAGACGCAGATTATCATATGGGACGATTTTCATCTTATTACAGATGCATTGATTCTGAAGGGCGTTTTATATCTGATTGAGCGATTGCCTGCTCATACGCATCTCTATATTGCAAGCCGGACACCACCTGCACTTTCCCTTTCAAAATTACGGGCGAATAATAAGCTGAATGGCTTGGAAGCTGATGATTTACGCTTCAATACAGAAGAAACAACTGATTTTTTTAGAAAGAGCTGTGATATGCAGCTGTCTGTTCAGGAAGCAGCGGCAGTACAAGAACGTACAGAAGGATGGGCAACTGCAATGCGGCTGTCGGTCATGTCGTTGCCGAAACAGGCTGACCCAGAGGCGCTTATCCAGAAAATGAGTGGAATGGATTGTGATATTTCCAATTACTTTTTGGAAGAAGTATTCTCGCTTCAGCCTGAGACAATTCAACAATTTCTAATGCAGACGTCAATCTTAAACCGGATGACAGGAGGGCTTTGCGAGGTTGTCACGGGAAAGATTGAGAGTGAAGTATATTTACAGTTTTTGGATCAAAACAGCCTGTTTCTTGTACCTTTGGATGAGAGGCGGGAATGGTACAGATATCATCATCTCTTTCAGGCATTTTTAATAAGACAGCTGAAATATAGTCAACCGCATGAATGGCAGAGGCTTCATACTACAGCAGGAAAATGGCTGGAGGAAAAAGGATATGCAGATGAGGCAATTGACCACTATCTGATGGCAAAGGAATATGAATCTGCACTTTCCCTGCTGGAAGAAATGGCTTCTGGAAAAGCTATCAAGGAATGGACAATGCTTGGTGTCTGGCTGAATGTTATCCCGGATTCGTTTTTGTTTGATAAACCAATGATGCTGCTGACAAAACTTGCTGCTCAATATTTATCAGGACGGACGGAAGCTGCTACCAAAGGATACTGGAAAGCTGTTCACAAGCTGGAGCAGGATGTTCATTCGCTTTCCTCTGAAACAAGTCAGATTCTGCAGGCTGGACTGGCTTTTTTAACTGCATTTCGCACATTTTTGGACCGGGATTTTGAGTTCACCGTGGAATATTCAAAGGAATATGTTGAAAAGCATCCTCCGGGAGATTTGTTCGTAGGTTTTGGCAACGATCGGGTTGGTTATCATCCGCTTTGGGAAATTTATGTATCTGACAATAGTCTCAGATTGGCCGAACAGGTAGTAATTTCACTGCTGGATATTTGGTCTGAAACGAAACATGCCCACTTTGTTGCGCATCTTCATATCGATTTAGGTAAATTACATTATGAGCGTAATCGTTTGAGGGAAGCAGAACGGCATATGCGCTGTGCATATGATATCGGAAAGTCATGCGATAATCGAAGCCTGATAATCATAGCAGAGCTTTGGCTTGCCAGTATAGCGGCAGTGCAGGGAGAATGGGATACTGCAAATAATAAGATACAAAAATTAGAGAAACAAATTATAACAGAAGGGAGTTTGCATTTATCCAAGAGAGTGGTATTGTTTCAGGCAACATTAGCGAAAATACAAGAGGATGAAAAACAGGTCAATCAATGGCTAAAAACAAGCGGCTTAAACTATACGGACGAAATACCGCTCTCTATGTCGAGGGAATACAGTTTATTTGCCACTATTTTGATAGAACGTGGGCAAATGGAAAAAGCGGCTGCTTTAATAGAAAGACTGTTTCAGATCGAAAATAAAATAGGGAGACAAGGTAACAGAATCCGATTGCTTATTTCTCAGAGCAGGATGCTGTCACTACAGGGGAAAATTGCCCAGTCTATGGAGACATTGGAGGAAGCGCTCGCTTTGGCCTATCCGGAAAACTATATTCGCACCTTTGTTGATGAAGGAGCGCCACTGGGAGAATTATTGGATCAATATATTAAGATGCGTCAAAATCAGCATCGTCAACCAGATAAAAAAGTTCCCTTAACCTACGTGAAACGGCTGCATCGTCTTATTTTCCCTTTGGACAAAGGAATGAATAAATCATTTGTGGAAAATAGCTACAAGCCATCGATTACGATAAAGGAAAAATCTGTCCTCGATCTGATGGATAAAGGGTTATCTAATAAAGAAATAGCGGAGGAATTGAATGTTTCTCTATCAACGGTAAAAACACATATTAATAATATTTACAGCAAATTACAGGTTAAAAACCGATTGCAGGCGTTAGAACTTGCCAGAGCATATGAGTTGTTCTGAGGATTACGGGATTATAGTAACTGAAAAAGTCGTTAAATAAGCTGACTTTCCATTAACAAGTCAAACACCTCTCAAACCAAACTATTGAAAACGGCAAAGCAATGTGATAGACTTATCCAAAATCAGAGGTGAACATTATGGATTTTGTCAACACAATATATTCATTCTCACAATTACATCATATCAGATAGCCTTGCTAACCGATTTTAAGTTTTAAAAAAATCGAATTAGGAAGGCTATTATTCATGAAATCGCATTTGAATTAAGTTTAACACTTAACTCAAATGCGATTTTTGTCTATAAAACAGGAGGCCAGGAAAATGAAGAAGATGAATTATCAAAATGTAAAAGGAACACAGGATTATTTACCAGAGTCGGAAAGTATACGAAGAAATATCAGAAGGACATTGGAAGATGTATTTATCCAATACGGCTGTCAGCCTCTGGAAACACCTATCTTAAATTACACGGAGTTACTTGCTTCTAAATATGGTGGCGGTGCGGAAATATTAGAGGAGATGTATACTTTAACGGACAGAGGAGAAAGAGATTTAGCGTTACGGTATGATCTCACTATTCCATTTGCAAAAGTGGCAGCAATGAATCCGACATTGAAAATGCCCTTCAAGCGGTATGAAATTGGCAAGGTATTTCGAGACGGGCCAATAAAAACAGGAAGATTACGGGAATTTACCCAGTGTGATGTGGATATTGTCGGCGTAGATTCACAAATAGCAGAAGCGGAATTAATGATGATGGCACTGGATGCTTTCGATAAACTTAGATTAAAAGTGAACATTCAATATAACAACAGAAAATTATTAACTGGAGTACTTGAACTATTTGGTGTAGAAGAAGCCAATATAAACAAGACGGTGCTGATATTGGATAAGCTAGAAAAAATTGGAGTGAATGCTGTTATAGGCGAACTTAATGAGCTGTGGTTGTCAGGTGAATCGATTCGTTTGGTCAGGAAGTTTTTGACGGATGAAAATAACACTAATTTCAGCTACTTTGAATCACTCTCCGTCCAAAATGAAAAGGTGAAACAAGGGCTGCAGGAGCTGAAAGAGCTAAAGTCGTATCTGGATTATCTTGATATCAGTGAACAGTGTGTATTTAACCCATTTTTAGCACGGGGATTAGAGATATATACAGGTACTGTTTATGAAGTATTCTTAACTGATCAGTTTATTACATCCAGCATAGGAAGCGGCGGAAGATATGATAATGCAATCGGCGGACTGATGGGGACGGATGAAACCTTCTCTACCGTTGGGATCTCTTTTGGACTGGATGTGATTTATACAGCCATGTCTGTAGCCGGTGCAAGCCGAAAATCTGGCAAAGAAATAGATTATTATATTATCCCGTTAGGCACACAAAAAGAAGCTTTATTAGTATCGAAATTCTTAAGAAATAAAGGATACAAAGCAGAGGTGGAGATGGGGAATAAAAAGATAAGTAAAGCGCTGGAAAGAGCAAATAAGGAAAAAATCCGCAATGTGATTATTATCGGAGAAAACGAAGTAAAAAATAATCAGTTCAAGGTGAAGAATATGCTGCTGGGGGAGGAAATCGTGGAGCCGTTCCCGTTTCTTTAAATAAGCTGCCGGTTATAGTATATGTAAATCTATGAGGCAGAAATCTTTTTCAAAATAGATTTCTGCCAGATAGTTTTAATCAAATTATCTCCCTGTTCTGGACCAATCGTATTTTCAACTCTTCTTTACCCCGACGACACGAAGTCTCTTATAATCGGCAACCCACTGACCATTTTGATATAGAGCTTCCTTTAAGTTATTTTCTACTTGTATCATTACGTGCTCCTGTACAGCTGCCGGCTGGTTTTCGAAGATATTTCCACAGAACATTTTCATCCAGTTCCGCAATCCTTTGTCTCCTTCTAAAGGTGTCGGCCGGTCGAAATGCTGGGCAAACGTCACGTTGAATCCGATTTGCTCCATTAAGGTAGTGTACTCGCCTATGCTTGGGAAGTACCAGGGGAATTGCTCCGGTGTATAGGAAATGCCAGCTTGTTTAACCTGGTGGATCATTTCATTTGTAATGATTTGAACATTATCTTTACCCCCAAACTCTGCAACAAATCTCCCGCCGGGCTTCAGGCTGTTATAAATATGTTGAAGTGCTTCCTCAGGCTGCTTTACCCAATGAAGTGTTGCATTTGAGAAGACAGCATCAAAAGTATTTTTGTATTCGAGCTCTAAAACATCCTTTGCCATAAATGTTATATCTGGGTATTTATTATTTGCCTGCTGAACCATATTCTCGGATTTATCTACACCTGTTACATAAGTGCCGTACTGATAGATTTTATTTGCCAGGTCTCCGGTTCCGCAGCCCACATCAAGAATCTGCTCTCCTTCTACAGGGGACAAAAGCTCTAATAAATGACTGCCAAACTTTGATACAAATGAATGATTCCCATCGTATAAATCTGCATTCCAAATATCTTTTACATGATGTTTCATAACTGCTCCTCCTAAAATATAACCCTGGGTTAATTTTGCAAGTGTTAATTGTATTATATTGAATTTAACTTATAATGAAAAATAAAATAATCCATATATTTTAATAACGATTTGTTATTACGATTTGAAAGGAAGAATAAGATGATAAGAGAAGCAACTCCAGAAGATTTAGCAGGCATTTTAGATATATATAATGATGCCATCCTTCATACTACTGCTGTATATACTTATAAACCGCAGACTCTGGCAAACAGGCAGGAATGGTATAAACAAAAAATGGATGCGGGTTATCCAATCCTCGTAAGTGAACAAAATGGCAAAGTGGCAGGATTTGCAACATTTGGTCCTTTTAGAGTCTGGCCTGCTTATAAATATTCTATTGAGCATTCTGTTTATGTAGACAAAGAGTATCGGAAAAAAGGGATTGCCAGCTCTTTAATGAAAGAAATTATTGCTGTAGCCAGAGAAAGAGAATACAAGACAATGGTTGCAGGGGTTGATGCAGCAAATGAGAAGAGCATTGCTATGCATAAAAAATTTGGATTTGTACATGCAGGAACTATAAAGAACGCCGGCTTTAAATTTAACCAATGGAGAGATTTAGCTTTTTATCAATTAGAATTAAATGGGCCGGAGAATCCTACGGAAGAATAAAGGTATTTGCTGTTTGTTAAAAGTGACTTTGATTGAAATGGGAAGTATATCTAGTGACTGGGAAAATGGAATACCTTAAAAAAGACAAAAATAGATATAAAAAAGCTCCATTCAATAAAGAATGAAGCTTTTTTACGTAGTCAGTAATGGAAACCTACTGATATTTTTTGACAATAACATATTCAACAACAGGTAATATGATTATTCCTAAACCTAACGCAGCCAACAAAAATATATTTACCATTCCATTCACTAATTGATCAGCTGCCACAGCGGCCAATATAACAAAGAGCAGAATAAAATAACTTATTTTTGAACTTTTTTCTGTAATTTTTTGCCCCAATTCGTCATCCTGATATATACCGTCTTTTTCCTTTTTATTTCCCCAGGCAGCTACAGAGAAAAACAGCATTAGTGCTATTGAAATTCCAATGATTTCATTGAAGCCAACGTTTTTTCCTGTTAATAATCTATAGATGGTGTATCCTATCATAATCAGAGTAGTAATACCAAATATGATTGCGCCAATTTTTCGGGTGGTCATGAAACATCCTCCTCATTTAAAAATAAACAATCGACTCTAACCTCCAAGATTTTCGCCAGGTTAAAAGCTAATTTTAGACTCGGATCATACTTGTTATTTTCAATTGCATTAATAGTTTGTCTGCTTACATGACATAAATCAGCTAAATCTCCTTGAGAAATCCCTTTCTTCTCTCTACATTCTTTTATTCTATTTTGCATATAAACAGCACCTTCAAATTCAAATCTAATTGTAAAACATATTTTACACTTTTATTGTAAAATAAGATAAAATGGATGTCAAATACCTTTTACAGCATTTTTTAATTGCTATTGTTGATGAATGTATCTGCTGACGAACGACCTGTATATGTTATCCTGAATAAAGCTAGTAATCAGAAGTGAGAGAGTAACTGGAAATAGTGGAATTAAATCTAGATATGGCCTGGATATTTTCCGGGAAAGAAACGAGTGGAATCAATTTCTTTTTAAAGCTTTCCAGCAGTTTATACCTCTCATTTTTTATTAAAAATTTTTGTATCATACTTGCATTGAGTTAAAAAAAGAGTTAAGCTATTTTTGTAATTGATTAATCACTAAATTTGGGCAGGTGCACTAATATGGCAAAATCAACAAAGGAAAATCGTAAGGAAGAGATCCTGGAGGCAGGATTGGAAGTATTTGCAGAAAAAGGCTACTATAATGCAACTACCGCTCAGGTTGCGGAAAAAGCAGCTATCTCTCAGCCTTATGTGTTTAGATTCTTCAAAACAAAAGAAGAATTATTTATCGCCGCATTAGATCGGGCATTTGAAAGGATTCTTCAAACATTTAAAAATGTGGAAGCAAATCCGGATCAGCTTGTTGGAAAAATGATTGAAGCTTATGAGGAGCTGTCCGAGTCACATCCTAATGAGATTGCTGTGCAGGTAATAGGTATTTCTGTAACCGAAAAGCCTATACAGGACATTGCGAAAAAAGGATTATCTCAAATTAGAAGCTATACTTTGGAAAGATTCAAGACTGCCGGAATAAAGGATGCGGAAAGAGAAGCCAGTACGTTTTTGGCAAGAGGAATGCTTTGTAATATATCTTATTTCTTAGACCTTCCTGAGCTGATTGATGAAAAAGAAAATAAGTAATCAATAAAGTTGATTATTTATTTTTTATTAGTTATTTATTGATTAATCACTAACTAAATGGAAGGGAGTTTTGAAAATGAAAAAAGCAATCGTATTAGGAGCCACTGGAGGAACTGGTCAAGTGATTGTTTCGGAACTGTTAAACAGAGGAATAGAAGTCATTGCTTTCGGGCGTTCCCAAAATAAATTGGAAGCATTAATGGCCAGGCACAATCATCATTTGAATCTTACCTATAAGCAGGGAGATATATTTGATTACCAAACAATTGTAGACGCTGCTAAAGATGCAGATGTTATCTTTCAATGTGCGAATGTTAAATATCAGGAAATGGCAGAAAAACTGATGCCATTGGGAGAAAGTGTAATGAAAGCGGCAGACGCTTTGGGAAAAAGAATTGTGATTGTTGATGGGATTTATGTATATGGACATCAGGTAGCGAAAGGAGACGAAAATCATCCTCAAAATCCGCATACGAAAAAGGGTAAACTTAGAGTAGCATTCGAGCAGCTGATATTTAGCGGGAAATGGAAGAGGGCAAAGGCTCTAATTGTCAGATTACCGGATTATTATGGACCAACATCACAAAATTCTTATTTACAGCCTACACTTGATGGGGTGGCTGCAGGTAAAACATCCATTTTTATTGGGAATTTAAAAACACCCCGTGAATATGTTTATTTACCAGATGCGGCTAAAATGATTGTAAATATAGCAGAAAAAGATGATTCCTATGGTGAAAATTGGAATATACCAGGAGCCGGATTGATTTCAGGTAAAGAGATTATCCGAATCGCCCGGAAAGTAACAGGAAACCAGAAGGCTGTTATTCCTTTGACTAAAAATGTTATCCGTCTGCTTGGTTTGTTCGATGAATTCATGAGAGAAATAGTTGAAATCATGTACCTTACCAAAGAAGGATTCGTTTTGAGCGGAGAAAAATATGAAAAAAGAATTGGTGCCATTCCAGCAACTCCTTTTCAAAAAGGTCTTGAAGTAACGCTACAAGCTTTAATAGACAAAAATAATTAATGTCTCGAGGCTTATAATGCCGAAGTAAAATGGTATATTATATAACTGGTAATGCGTCACATATCATGTGACGCATTATTTTTTTGTCTGGAATGATTTTTGTTTTTCACTTTATGAGATCCTGCTAAAGGCTCACCATAAGGCTGCTTTGGACTTTGAGGTAAATCAGGCTGCTCCTGTTGCTTTGGTCCTTTTCGATTTTTGGTCATTTATATCCATCCTCCGTATTTGTAATTATTGCGTATTTGTATTTGCAAAAGTATTCTCATCCTCAATTAAACCACATGCTCCGCATTGTATCCTTCTGTCAGGGCCATTGTAAGCAATATGAAAGACCTCTAATGGATCCTGCTCATAATCGTTTAACACCGCACCCGTATTAGCATCCAATTTGACCGGCTTTGCTACCTGTTCGATGATATTAAAGCGGGAACGGTTTGTTTTACATCTCGGGCATTGGTAAGGCTGGTTCATATATAACACCTCAATTTTTTAATCATTTTGATCGAAGCTTAGCCTTATGTTCTCTGATTTACGCTAATTTATACGGGAATTTTAAATAGAGTCTGTACTACGTGAGTTCATTGTAGACTGTTTCTTTATTTGCGCTACAAAAGGTGTAGTTAATCATTTGTTGACAAATAAAAATAGAGAGGCTATAATTATATTTAATTCAATATAAATGAATTAAACAAAATTGAATTAAAGTTAATTGAAAAGAATAATTATCTTTAAAACGAATCATTGTTCTCATATGGCCCCTGGATTTTCTGAGAATCATCGGCGAAGCTTATAAAGCCTCATGATCCAACCTGATACCTTAGTATGCTGATTTAGCAAAATAAATGGTATTTGGTATAAAAATTAATGAATGAGGCATAAAAAGAGTGATGTCAGATATCGGAGGACAGGGCCTGCGTTGAAAGAGGTGTGCAGCAAATGGGATTTTTAGATAAATTATTTGGAAAATCGAATGAATCAAAGGAGATGGAAAGTATGTCAAATACAAAAGTAGCAGTTATTTTTTACAGTATGGGTGGTACCAACTACCAAATGGCAAAATGGGCAGCAGAAGCAGCTGAAGCTAAAGGTGCTGAAGTAAGAGTATTAAAAGTGCAGGAGCTAGCGCCTGAATCAGTTATTGAAGGAAACCCGGTATGGAAAGCAACTGTTGAAGCAACAAAAGACGTTCCCGTTGCAGCTTCAGAAGATCTTGAGTGGGCAGATGCAATTATTTTCAGCACACCAACACGTTTTGGAAACATGCCTTCGCAAATGAAACAATTCTTAGATATTCAAGGCGGACTTTGGGCGAGCGGAAAAACAGTTAATAAAGTGGTCAGTGCGATGTCTTCTGCACAGAACCCGCATGGTGGTCAGGAAGCAACAATTCTTTCATTATACACAAGCATGATGCACTGGGGAGCTATCATCGTACCACCAGGTTATTCTGATCCAGCTGTATTCGCAGCTGGCGGGAATCCATACGGCACAAGCGTTACTGTGGATCAGGACGGGAAAATGGTTGAAGATGTACAAGCTGCTGTTAAGCATCAGGCTGAGCGTACAGTTACTGCTGCTGAATGGGTTAAAAAAGGAAATCAATAATCAGCTGTATAGAAAAAGGCAGTACCTTTATTAGTAAAGGGTACTGTCTTTTTTATTAGTATTAACAGTTTCTAAGAAATCCCGGTAATAACTTACATAAAAAATGAATCCTTTTTTGGTGCTCTATCGTAATATAGATGCAGCAATAAGAGAGGAAGAGCAGCAAATGGGAATTTTATTAGCAACTTTAATGAGCTTGATATTATATGTGATTGGAGCAGTGGTAGCAGCTGTTGCATCATCCGCACCTACAGGACGGGTGCTGAAATTTGCTTTTGGTTTATTTATTTTTGGATTTATCGTTATGGTCGCTGTCAACTATTTTATGATGCCGGCGATTACTGTTCCGAATATGCTGGTGATTAATTTAATTACAGCTATTATTCTTATACCGGCTTTGGCGGCAATATTAAAGCCAAATAATTTTATGGAGAAAAAGCTATTTATACCATTGTTCAGCATTTTTGGATTAGGACTATTATTATTTATCGCTGTTATCATTACAAGCTTTACAGTATTGGATAACGCTCATAATACGATTACTGTAAAAGAAGAGGCTGAGGCAAAGCCTTTATCAAAGGATGAAACGCCAATTACAGTTGCTCCTGAATTTGCACGTAATAAAATTCAAAAGGCAATGAGTGTTGTGCCGAATGCGCAATTTTATGACCTGGGCAAGTTACAGGTACAGCAGGTGGGGGATGAAATTGTTTATGTTGCTCCTGTTGAATTCGCTGATTTTTGGAAGTTTCTTCGAGGGAAAGAAACAGCCGGATATTTTACGATTTCTGCAACAAATGTAAATGCCCAGCCGACGTTTGAAGAGGAACCTATGGAATATACAAATTCCAGTTATTTTCATAAGTATGTAAAGCGTGTAATCTATAATAAATTTCCGCAGTATATACAAAGTGGAGAGG
Organism: Oceanobacillus sojae; assembly: GCF_900162665.1. Classification (GTDB taxonomy): domain Bacteria; phylum Bacillota; class Bacilli; order Bacillales; family Amphibacillaceae; genus Oceanobacillus; species Oceanobacillus sojae_A. The sequence goes on along the minus strand of NZ_LT727813.1, from coordinate 914,326 downwards.
CACAAATTGAAGTGGATGATGACGGAAAGCCTTGGTATGTGCAAACCATTTATAAACCGATGCACATTACAAATAAACCTAATTTAGATAAGCTTCAGGTTGTAGTGATTGATCCGGTTACCGGAGAAATGAATGCCTATCAGACAGACGATGCTCCAGACTTCATCGAGGGATCTGTAAGCTCCGATATGGCTACGTTAACGAATGATTATTATGGAAAATATGTTCATGGCTGGTTAAACAGCGTTTTCGGCAAGAGAGATGTGAAGCTGCCTAACCAATCTGGCACGGAATCTGGCGTGACACCAATGTTTGATGAGAATGGAGATATGTTTTATTTTACCGATATGACTTCTCCGAAAGAAAATATTGATTCTGCATTAGGTTATACTTTAGTTAATGCACGAACCGGAGAGCTGACCTATTATGGCGGTGAGAAGAACAACGGTATTATGGACAGTGAAGGTGCAAAACAAATCGTTAATAAGGAATTCCCGGAGAAGAAATGGGAAGGCTATATGCCTGTTCTATACAATGTTGACGGGAATCCAACCTGGGTTGTCAATGTACTGGATCCGAATGGATTGCATAAGCAGTATGCCTACATTAAAGCGAATGATTCAGACTTTGTCGTGTTTGGTGATACCGCAAATGCTGCTTTGGACGCCTATCGGATGGCTCTCTTACAGGATCCTGGAAACACGGGAGCTACTGGTGATACTGTCACTGAGACGGTTCAAGGGACCGTCAGCCGTGTGGTGGTGAACTCAACAGAGCAGGGGCAGATTATCCAATTTTTACTTGAAGACGATACAACGATCTATACTGTAAATGCCAGCAAGGCTCCATTGGCAATCTTTCTGGAGCAGGGAGATAATATTGAGGCAGAAGCACAGCTGCTGGATAACGGTACAGCAACCATTGAAGTGATGGAAATTGAAGGATTGACAGAGTAGCAGAAATAAATGTATTGATCCCCTATTGTTAGCAAAAATAGCAATAGGGGATTTTTTTAATGGTTTATTGAGAAATGTTTTTTAACATAATATCAAAATAGTAATTGACTCTTACCTTAGGTAGGAGTCTATTGTTTATTTATGAGGAGGTGAGTTTCCTATGCTGACGGTTAAACAAGTAGCTGATTTAACCGGTATAACAATCAAAACACTTTATCATTATCACAAGATTGGACTGTTAGAGCCGGGAGAAATCACAGAAGCTGGATATCGTTTATATGGAAAAAACGAATTAGAAAAAATACAGCATATTTTGTTCTATCGTGAATTAGATTTTCCATTAGAGTCTATTCAGAAAATATTGTATGAGAAAAAAAGCCGCTACGATATGTTAATGGAACAAAAGAAACTGATAGAAGACAAGAGAGAACGAATGAATCTGATATTAAATACTCTTAACGAAACTATCTATTTTGAGGAGCGTGGGGAAGTAATGGATAACCAAAACATGTTTAAAGGGTTAAATCAAGAACAATGGCAGGAACAGTTGAAAGAGCAAAATGCATATTTGCAGGAAACCTATCAATACGAAATTCCTGTAGACAATATTGAAGCGGAGGAATTAAATGAATCCGCCAGAGAATCGAAAGCGTTTATGGATAAAATGGCTTTTGCTTTAAAAAAGGGATGGGCAGTAAATGATGAACGGGTGAAGCAGCTTATCTCTGAGCATATTAAGTATATCAATGCCAACATTATGAAAGTAGACTCACAAGGGTTTGTTGAATCAACATGGTTTTTTATTACTGATGAATTTCACAAAAATATGTTAGAGCATCAACAAACGGGGTTAGCTTATTATTTGTATGCTGCTTCTGTTAATTACGCAAAGCAAGGCTAGACAAATTATTCATTAGCAGAAAAAAGAGAGACTGTAAAAATAACTTTGAAAATAAAAAATTATGTGTTATTCTTTAATTGTAATTCGAAAATTAAATAGTCAACACTAGGGGAGCCTTTGGCTGAGACGATTATTCGGACCCTTTGAACCTGATCTGGTTAGCACTAGCGTAGGGAAGTGGCAGGAACATGACGATATATAATTCGATCGCTGAATTTTTATATAATCAGGGCCACTTATCCAATGGATGAGTGGTCTTTTTCGTTTCTTCCGCTGATTCTCGGGAAATGAAAGAAAGGAGCAATGGGCATGGGCAGCCAATTACATCTTGTCAGTGATGGGAATTTTTCTAAACAGCATTTGCAAATAATTAAGCGGATTCATAGAGGTATTGATTTTCTGCATATCCGTGAAAAAAAGAAGACTGCAAAAGAAATCCTGGAAATAATCGAGGCATTAGAAAGCATCGAATTTCCATTAGAGAAAGTAGTTGTAAATGACCGGGCTGATATTGCTGTGATGAAACAGTGTGCAGGTGTTCAGCTGGCTTATCACAGTCCTTCCGTGCCGCTTGTGAAAAATTGCTTTTCTACGCTTTTAACAGGGAAATCTGTTCATTCCTTACCGGAAGCAGAACAGGCTCAACGGGAAGGTGCAAATTACTTATTGTATGGCCATATTTACTCCAGCAGGTCCAAGCCGAATCAGCAGCCGAGAGGATTAGCTGACCTTCGGGAAATCACCAATGTATTATCCGTTCCAGTCTATGCTATTGGCGGAATTACTCCTGAGCGGACAAAAGAAGTTATTGCAGCAGGAGCTGCCGGAATCGCTGTAATGTCTGGTATTTGGAAGGCGGATAACCCCGTGCAAACTGTCGAGGCTTACCGGCATGTGTTGGATACTTGGGAAGGTGGGTGAAGGTGAAAAAACAGTTTGATCAAATTATTGTTGGCGGAGGAGTAATTGGCTGTTCTATTGCTTATCAGCTGGCTAAAAGAGGCTATCGTGTGCTGATGATAGAAAGGGGTCAAATCGGATGTGAGGCATCAAGTGCTGCGGCTGGAATGCTGGGTGCTCAAGGAGAATTTACAGAGAAGAGTCCTCTTTTCCGATTTGCACAGGAGAGCAGAGCATTATTTGAAAGTTTATCCGAAGAGCTGCATGAAAAGTCAGGGATTGATATTCAGTATATTCATAAGGGGATTATGAAGCTTGCTTTTCATCAGCACCAGTACAACAGGCTGAAAACAATCGCTGCATTTCAGAGAGAAGAGGATAATCCTGCTTATTTGCTGTCACCAGAAGAAGCAAGAAAGATGGAACCAGGCTTAACAGAGAATCTTCATGCTGTGCTTTATCTGCCCAATGATGGTCAGGTTTCTGCCCGTTATCTTACGGAGGCTTTCTCTCTGGCTGCCTATCATCATGGTACAGTTTTACATGAGCAGGAAAAAGTAATTGGGCTGTTGATAGAAGATGGAGCAGTTCATGGAATCCAGACAACAAAGGAAGCTTATTATGCTGATCAAGTCGTTATTGCAACAGGAGCATTTGGAGATGAACTGCTGCCAGGAGGTTATGGCACTATTCCAGTGAAGGGGGAATGTCTGCTGCTGGAATTGGAAGAGCATTTATTTCAATCTACACTTTGGATGGATGGCTGTTATCTTGTACCGAAGCAAGGAGAAAAAGTGATTGTTGGAGCGTCTTCCATATCCGGCAAAACAGATAATCATGTCCATGCTGCAAGCGTTCACAAGCTATTGTCACGAGCACAGAAAATGGTTCCGCAGCTGGGAGAAGCGATGATAAGCAGTTTTTGGGCGGGAGTCAGACCTGCCACAGCTGATGAAATTCCATACTTGGGAGAGATTCCTGGTGTTGCTGGTTTATATACGGCAAAGGGACATTACCGGAATGGCATACTGCTATCGCCGATCACTGGAATCTATATGGCAGATTTAATAGAGAATAAACCGGTTAATCCATTTTATTACGATAGCTTTAGCTTGAATCGTCAAGGCAATAAACTGGAAAAGGCAGGTGAGTCACAATGAAAATAACAGTGAATGGCAATGGATTAGAAATTCAGGAAGAGGTAAAGCACATCAAGGGTTTAATTGATTTTCTGGAATTGGAAGATAAACCTTTGATCATTGAGCATAATCAGCAAATATTGCAAAAGGAAGAGCATGAAAGAGCAGTACTGGAAAATGGAGACAAGGTTGAGATCGTTCATTTTGTTGGAGGGGGTTAAGCAAATGCTTAAAGTTGGAAACTATCAATTTAAATCTCGTTTATTTTTAGGAACAGGGAAATATCCAGATTTCGATATTCAAAAGCAGGCGGTAGATAAATCAGAGACAGAGGTACTCACCTTTTCTGTAAGAAGGATGAATATTTACGATCCTTCACTGCCGAATTTTTTAGAAAAAATTGATGTAAACAGGTATACTTTTTTACCGAATACAGCAGGGGCAAAGGATGCAAAGGAAGCGGTGCGCATCGCAAAATTAGCTGCTGCTTCGGGACGATGTGATATGGTGAAGGTGGAGATTATTGGCTGTGATAAAACGTTGCTTCCAGATCCCATTGAGACATTAAAAGCTACAAAAGAGCTGGTGGCAGAAGGATTTACCGTGCTTCCTTACACATCAGATGATGTTGTGCTGGCCAAAAAACTGGAGGAAGCAGGTGCGCATGCAGTGATGCCCGGAGCTTCACCAATTGGAAGTGGTCAGGGGATTATCAATCCGTTAAATCTCTCTTTTATTATCGAGCAGTCATCAGTACCTGTTATTGTTGACGCAGGTATCGGATCGCCGGCAGATGCAGCTTATGCCATGGAAATGGGAGCGGATGGCGTTTTATTGAATACAGCAGTTTCTGGAGCGGGTGATCCTGTGAAAATGGCTGAAGCGATGAAATATGCAGTAGAGGCAGGCCGACTCGGGTATGAAGCAGGAAGGATTCCTAAGAAAGACTATGCAGTAGCCAGCAGCCCTGAGGAAGGGATCAGCGTTGGAAACTAATCGTTATCACCGCCAAATATTATTTGCTCCAATTGGGGAAGCCGGTCAGGAAAAACTGATCCGGAGCCATGTGCTGATTGTCGGTGCAGGTGCATTGGGATCAAGCAGTGCTGAAGCGTTGACCCGTGCCGGTGTTGGTCAGCTAACAATAATTGACCGGGATTATGTAGAAGAAAGTAATCTGCAGCGGCAGCAGCTGTTTAGTGAAGCGGACGTGGAGCAGAAGATGCCAAAAGCGGTTGCTGCCAAACAGAGGCTTTCTGGAGTGAATAGCCATGTAAAAATAGACGCAATTGTTGGAGATGCTGAGATAGATATACTAAGGCAAATCGTACCTGAGACAGATTTAATCATTGATGCTACCGATAATTTTGAGACAAGACTTTTGCTGAATGATATCGCACAGAAGTATCAGAAGCCCTGGATTTACGGAGCAGTTGTAGCAAGCTACGGAGTTACCTTTACTGTACTTCCTGAAAAAACGCCATGCTTACAATGTCTGCAGGAGTATATTCCTGCTAACGGAGCTACCTGTGACAGTGTCGGTATTATCCAGCCTGTTGTGCAAAAGGTAGTTTCCCAGCAAGTAACAGAGGCGCTGAAGTTATTAACAGGTAATGAAGCAGCTTTATCAGGGAAGCTTATATCCTTTGATCTTTGGAAAAATGAGCATACGGAAATGGAGGCAGCAGCATTACGCAAACCAGATTGCCCATCATGCTCCTCGAAAAGAAGTTATCCAAACTTAGCCTATAATTCCCGGTTGAAAACAGCTGTGCTATGTGGAAGAAATACAGTCCAGCTGCGTCCTAATCGTAAACGAGCAGATTTGGATGAAGTGGCCAAAGAGCTTCAGAAAAATAAACAAATTAAATTGTTTCAAAATCCTTATTTGCTTTCATTTGAAGTGGATTCTTTCCGGATTGTTCTTTTTCAGGACGGAAGAGCATTGGTTCATGGGACAATGGATCAGCTGGAAGCGAAAAATATTTATCACCGATACTTGGGGTGAAGGTACTGAAGTAAGACCACACTAGTATTCTTTTTAGATAAAAACAATTATTATAGTATCCTGGCGTTATTCAACCTTTAGCCTTTATCATCGTCCATGTTTTTACATGGGCGATTTTTTCTTTAAATAACTATAGGATATGTCGTATGTAATTTAAACTAAAAATCTATATACTAAGAAATGAAATTATTAACTTATATGGATATAATAATGAATAAATAAGAAGCAAAAAGGAGAATAGATATGACAATAGAAAATAAAATAGAACTCTCTCAAGAAGAACAGGAAGAATTACTGAACAAATTAAAGGTCCGCTTTGAGAAAAATATAGATCGTCATGAAGACCTTGACTGGAATCAAATTCAAGCAAGGCTGGAAAGTAATCCGGAAAAACTAAGCACTCTATACAAAATGGAAAAAACGGAAGGAGAGCCTGATGTGGTCGGCTATGATAAGGAGAAGGATGAATATATCTTCGTTGACTGCTCTAAAGAAAGCCCTAAAGGACGAAGAAGTATCTGTTATGACCGTGAGGCGCTGGAATCGAGAAAAAAGCATAAGCCGGAAAATAATGCGATAGATATGGCGGCAGAAATGGGTATTGAGATTTTAACAGAAGAACAATACCGGGAGCTTCAGAAGCTGGGAACATTTGATGCAAAAACATCGACCTGGGTGAAGACACCGGATGATATTCGCAAACTTGGCGGAGCGGTCTTTTGCGATTTTCGTTTTGGCCGTGTTTTCTTATATCATAATGGAGCGGATTCTTACTATGGTTCCAGAGGATTCCGGGGCATGTTGAGAGTATAGTTTTTAAGCAGAGACAGAGTATGGAGAATCAAGAATGTATAGAGATTATAAATTCTTGGTTTTTTTATTTGAAAGTATTTTTGAAAATTCAGATATAAGGGGCGCTGAGCATGATGGATACTATTATGGGAAATGTAAGAACAGCAGGAGCTTATGTTTTTTATAATGATCTGTTTGTTTTTCAAGTTGGTCCGACGAAAAAAGGCAATAAACTTGGTGTCGTGCGGTTGGGGGGACATAGAGAAAAAGGAGAAGAAGCTTTAGAGACAGCTGAAAGAGAAGTGATGGAGGAGGCTGCTATGCAAATAACCCCGGTAGACTCTCCGGTCACATACCTTTTGAATAATTGGGATGAAAAAGGAGGTACCGTCCAGCTAAAAGAGCAGATCAATCCCGTTCTGATTAAGGGAAATCAAAAAGAAGGATTTACTGTTATGTATATGTCTTTTGCAGAGAGTAAGCCAATGCCTTCTTCAGAGTCAAAAGGGATTTTAATGCTGTCTCCAAAAGAGATGGAAGTTATTTGTAATCAGACAATAACGTTAAATGAACTGATACAGCAAAAAGGCCGGGCGATATTAACAGAAGGATTTAACAAGGATTTAGTATTAGAGCCTTTTCCACAGCTATTATTCTTATCAAAATTATTAAAGCAGAAGCCCGGCTATCTGAAAACATTACTTCAAAATTGGGAGGAAGATTAACTATGTAAAGGGGAGGATTGACTTTGCGAGTTAACACATGGTGGCTTACTTTAGGAGTTGTTTGGTCAGTTATTTTTGCTGGTATGAGCTTTTATTGGGCAATGGGTGGAATGCTTGGTGTGAGATCTCTAGGGGGAGCGATTTACGAAATGTCATTTGATCCGGAGCCTTCTTTTATTCTGATTGTGTGGCTGACGGGCTTTGCGAAATTATTAGGAGCAGTGTTATTATTACTTCTACCTGTTCCATGGAGAAACGCCGCTATTTCCAAAGTACTTTATTACCTTATAAAAATTGCAGGGGTATTCTTATTTTTATATGGCTTATTAAATTTTATCACTATTTCGCTGAGTGCCTTTGCTATTTTAGATATGAATTTAGAAGTTCATGCAACCTTTTGGAGATTAGTATTTTGGGAGCCATTTTGGATGGCCGGCGGTATTTGTTATTTTTTCTCTGTCAAAAAACAACGTTCTATTTAGGTTTTTGCGCTTAAAAAGGAAAAGATGTTCAATATTCGAAGACGTTTCATATTGGGTTCCCTCAAGAAAACAGGGAGAAGGTGGATCAAAAAAATAAACAACTGAAGGAAGATGGCTATGAAGTAGATCCCCCTATTGAACAAAAAGTGAAGGCGCAGTCCCCTTCAAATTGAAAAGCAATTAGTGGGGGTCAGCCTTCACGGTCTTGGTTTTCGATATAGTTTTTGATTACTTTTAAAGAAGCTCCTCCTGTCGAAAGGATAAGATAGCTTCTACTCCAAAAATAAGGTTTCCAATAATATGGCGCTAAGAATACAGCGAATTCCGTTCGTATATATCTTGAGGATACCGTTTTAAAACGGTTTGTTTTATAATGTGATTATAACACATATATAAGGGAGGGTTGGTTGATGCAACAGACGAAAACGATTAAAAATAAAATAACCTCTCACAGTTCGAAAACCTTCGAACCTACACTTGCTATCTATCGGAAGGCACTATCTTTTCTGGTAGATGTTATCAATACGGAATGGTCTGTTTTAGAAAATTTAAGCACAAAAGAGTTGGTAAACGCTGTAGAAAAATTAACACATCACACCAAAACGAACCCCTGCCCAAAGTATGATTTTGACGCAACATTTTATAAGTTTCCTTCTTATCTTCGAAGGGCTGCCATTTCTAAAGGTTATGGAATTGTGAAAAGTTATCGTTCCAACTATCAAAACTGGTTGGATGAAAAAAGCGAATCAATTGTT
>NZ_LT727813.1:6960-905316 GCF_900162665.1 Oceanobacillus sojae | reverse complement strand
GGGTCAGCCTTCACGGTCTTGGTTTTCGATATAGTTTTTGATTACTTTTAAAGAAGCTCCTCCTGTCGAAAGGATAAGATAGCTTCTACTCCAAAAATAAGGTTTCCAATAATATGGCGCTAAGAATACAGCGAATTCCGTTCGTATATATCTTGAGGATACCGTTTTAAAACGGTTTGTTTTATAATGTGATTATAACACATATATAAGGGAGGGTTGGTTGATGCAACAGACGAAAACGATTAAAAATAAAATAACCTCTCACAGTTCGAAAACCTTCGAACCTACACTTGCTATCTATCGGAAGGCACTATCTTTTCTGGTAGATGTTATCAATACGGAATGGTCTGTTTTAGAAAATTTAAGCACAAAAGAGTTGGTAAACGCTGTAGAAAAATTAACACATCACACCAAAACGAACCCCTGCCCAAAGTATGATTTTGACGCAACATTTTATAAGTTTCCTTCTTATCTTCGAAGGGCTGCCATTTCTAAAGGTTATGGAATTGTGAAAAGTTATCGTTCCAACTATCAAAACTGGTTGGATGAAAAAAGCGAATCAATTGTTCATGGTAAGCGTTTTAAGAAACAGTCCCCCGTTTTATCTGTTAGGCATGAAGCATTTCCGGTGTTTTATAAAGGGAATATGTTTAAACAAGTATCTGACAATCAAGCAAAAATCAAAGTTTTCCTAAATAATGATTGGGTTTGGGTAACGATTACTTTCCATCATAAAAACTTGAAGAATCGTGGAATTGCCGGTTGGAAAGAAAATAATCCTACCTTAGTAAAAACAGGCAAAAAGTATTTCATTCATTTTTCTTATGAGAAAAAGATTCAATTAAATAAAACAAAATTAAAAGAACAAGTCATCGTTTCTGTAGACTTAGGTATCACGAATTCTGCGGTTTGTTGTGCAATGCGTTCAGATGGAACTGTCATCGGCAGGAAATTTATTAATCAACCGGTAGAAAAAGACCGTATGTACACAAAAATCAACAAACTAAAGAAAGCTCAACGTCATTCAGGGTATGTAAATGCACCAAACTATTGGAGACGAATTAATGGTCTAAAGAAACATATTGTGCATCATACATCTTCAGAAATTATCAAATTTGCTGTCGATCATCAAGCAGATATCATCGTATTTGAGTACCTTGGTAAAATGAAACACCCAGAGGGGATGTATGGTGCAAAAAAGTTACGCCATAAAGTACATCATTGGAGCAAGCTGGGCATTCAAAGGAAAGTTGAAGAGATGGCACATTACAAAGGCGTACGTATTCGACGAGTAAGCGCTAAGTATACTTCCGCGCTTGCTTTTGACGGTTCTGGAGAAGTGAAACGGAATCATAAAAAAGACCTTGCCGCCTATCAAAATGACAAAGTCTATCACGCAGATTTAAATGCTTCTTATAATATAGGAGCACGGTATTTTATTAGAGAATTCCTTAAATCCTTTTCTGAAAAGAAAAGGTTACTACTGGAGGCAAAAGTTCCTTCCTTAGTAACTAGAACTCGGCTGACATTGGCTTCATTAATTAGCTTACATCAGGCGTTACGTACTAATGGTGCGTGATTATGCGTGCTGTTTGCTGTATTTAAGTCAATAGAAGCCCCTTTCAAATCTTAGATTTGGTGGGGGAGGTTCACTCTCATGGATATACCTTCTATGTAAAGCGCCTGGAGGATTTAATGTTGAGATTTTGTCTAAGTAGAATAAAACACCATCCTTTTATGATTAAGTTAACCTGAAAAATCCCTGTGAATATGAGTTTTTCTAATATAATTGGCTATTCATTGGGATTTTTCAAAGGAATCCAGTATCTCATTCTAGACATGCAAGAAAGGTTAAACTAATATTCTATGGTTAAATTTTTCCAAGTGTTTTTCCAATTTTTATTTTTCATCCGCTTTACATAAACAGAATGCAATTTAGTCTCTTTTAAATAATATGGAGTTGGTTTGACAATCCCTTGGAATAAATCCACCAAACCATAGGGAGCCATTATTTTTATTTCCTGATGACGTATCTGTGCAGCAACGGCAGTGGGTGTTTCAGGGAAATGGGCAACGCCGTCAGAGGAAGACGTATATGGAGGATTAGTATTTTTTATATGCATCCGAGCCTGATTTTTCACAGACCAGGGTTGTCCAGGCATGAGTTTTTCTAATTCTGCTTCTAATTTTTTCTCAGTATCTTTGGAAAGGTCTGTTTGATCATAATAAATAACATCGATATCGTTTATTTTTGTATGGGAGTTTTGTAAAGTATCCCAAACCTTATTTCTGATCAGTCCGGCAGCAACCCAGCAATCGTTTAGCTCCAATGTCTCCACTGTTTGTAAAATAGATACGATGTAGCTATCTTCTTTGAGAATATTTATTAACCTTTCTTCGTATTCAGTCATATATGTATCATCTCCCTCTATCTAGTTTTATTGTATAGCAAAATCTGGTTGAATGAAATTCTGCATAAACGGTTTTAGAGGAATTTTACTAGCAAATAAATGGTAGAATAGAGAAGTATACGAAAGTTAACTTAAGAAATAGAAAGGAAGCTCCAATGAGTAAATATAAAGTAATTCTATTTGATTTAGATGGCACCCTCTCTGATCCAAAAGAAGGTATAACAAAATCGGTTCAATACGCATTAGATAAAATGGGAATTGCAGAACCTGATTTGGATAAGCTGGAATGCTTTATTGGTCCTCCTTTACAGGTATCATTTGCTGAATATTACCATTTTAATGAAGAAGAAACACAAAAAGCTATCCAATTTTACAGAGAAAGATTTAAAGAAAAAGGAATGTATGAGAATATGTTATATCCTGATACACGAGGGTTATTACAATCATTGCAGGGGCAAGGATTTATTTTAGCAGTGGCAACGTCAAAGCCGACTGTTTTCGCAGAGCAAATTCTGGAATATTTCCAAATCAGCAAGTACTTTGAAACAATAATAGGGAGCAATCTGGATGGTACAAGATCCGCAAAAGCAGAAATTATTCAGTACTTAATAGACAACTACACAGAATATGCATTAGAAGAATTTATCATGATTGGTGACAGAAAGCATGATTTGATTGGAGCCAATAAAACTGGCATAGATTCCATTGGTGTTACATATGGATATGGTTCATTGGAAGAGCTGAACGATGAAAAGCCAACATTTATTGCAGATAGTCTTAAACAAGTAAACATGATGCTGCTGGAGAAACCTTTCTCTTAATCAATCATCTCTATCTTTCAGGCAAATGGAGGCAGTATAATGTCCAAAACAAAACGTTTAATCGAAATAATGATGACAGTAAATGCAAAACGCAAATTTACAGCGAGAGAACTGGCAGAAGAATTTAATGTCTCCTATCGTACAATTCTTAGAGACTTGGATGAATTAAGTGAGCTGGGGGTTCCGCTTTATTCAGAAGTCGGTGCGGACGGCGGTTACTATGTATTGAATGAGCGGATGCTACCTCCAGTTTTATTAAAAGAGTCTGAGGCGATTGCGCTTTATTTTGCTTTTCATTCCCTGCAATTTCTAGGAGCTCTCCCATTTGAAACGGAAGTGGGCTATGTTTTAAAGAAACTATATAACTATCTGCCTGGTGACGCGAAGCTGCGTATTAATACAATGAAAGACCGGATTGTTTTTTGGAATCCCAGCCGTGTCCAGACAGCAAATGAGCTGGATATAATATTAAATGCAGCGGTAGACCAATCCATCGTGACTATCCAATACGACAGTCAAAAGGGGATAAAGGAGAGAATGATTCAGCCAATTGGTTTGTACAGTCATAATGGTTTCTGGTATTGTCCGGCTTATTGTTTTCTGCGCGAGGAAATTCGTTTGTTTCGTGCGGATCGAATAAAAAAAGCAGTGCATACAGATAAAAAGGGGCGGAAATTGCCTTATCAATCGATTATGGAATGGATTGAGCTGTCAGAATCCGAAGTTTCTAACCCGGTTACTTTTTTGGTAGATTTAACGAGAGAAGGAGTCCGGCGTGCAATGTCAGAGTTAGATTTGGAGAGGCATGTTCAGAGACGTGAGGATGGGACAGGCTGGGTAGAAATGAATATACCTGAGTCAGAGCTAACATATTTTGTTGATCTGGTCTGGAATTTTGGCAGTGAAGCATATGTGTTGGAACCGAAAGAAGCAGCAGCCTCTATGAAAAGGAAACTGGAAACCCTGCTGGAGAAGTACAAATAAATTTTAAAATATCTTTATTAATGATGACATCATCTGTCATGATTCCATGGTACGTTAAGGTAGAAAAAAGAATGAAAGGGTGAATGTTATGCATGCTGTATCTGTGTTAAGAAACGAGTTATTAGCTGAGTTGGAGCTTGGTATCAGGTCCATAGAAGGGTTATTGAAGAAGGTGGAGGACAAGGATTGGAGCTACCGCCCGGCAGAAAATATGCGTAATCTCGGGGAGCTTGCCAGACATATTGTTTCTATACCGGAAGTAGACTTGAACCTTTGGCAGGAGATGGATGAGAGGGCGATTCGAGATCTGGAGTCAAAGTATGAGAAGCTGGAATCTGCTGAGGAATTGATTGAAGCAGTGAACCGGGGCTTTCAATTGTTTAAAACGTATATGCTGTCTCTATCGGATGAGGATTTTTTAACTAAAAAAACGAAGCCATTTTATTTAGAAGAAGGTGAGACACAGGCGCATTGGCTTGTAGAAGAGGTTTCTCATCTGTTCCATCACCGGGCACAGTTCTTTAACTATTTAAAGCAGCTTGGTTACGATATAAATATGTTTGATCTTTATGTTTAACAAAGAAGAAAGAGAACTGGGAGGTGAATCATATTTGAATAAATAAAAAATAATTTGTGAGCGTTTGCATAGACAGGGATTAATGGCGCAGCTTGAGGATATCCATGATATAAAATCCTATAAACAATTATTTCAGAGATTACAGCCGGTAGCTCCAGTTTTTAACAGTCGTCCAGGTGAGGCCCCAAAGCTGGTGCATAGGACAGTTTTTAATGACACGCTCCTGGCAGAAGAATTACGAAAAAAACATCAGCTGGTAAAAGGGCGTTTTCAGGGTGGACGCATCGGATATGTTCTGGAAGAAGATCTGGGGCTATACAGCACTATTTTTCGAAAGCCTGTTCAAAAAATAACAGAGCTTCATGAAGAGGTTTTATCCATGATTCAATCGTCAGGCGGTATATCAAAGGACCAGTTAAAAGAGGAGCTGCCTTTTAAAGCAAAAGAAATCACTGCTGTTTTAAAAAGACTTCAGGAAGCCTTTTTAGTATACGAATCACAGGTTGATACGGACTGGAATACAGGCTGGTTTGACTTTAAAACAGAATGGCCGGAAATCAAATGGGCAGAGGATCCGGTTCCTGCTGTAGCAGAAATGCTGCTGCGTTTTTTGGATGCAGCCGTATTTGCTGCTATAGATCAAATGAAAAGCTGGTCGCAGTTAAAGCGTACAACGATACAAAATGCTGTAACTGCATAATGGAAAGAGAAGCAATTGTAAAAATAGAAGTGGATGGACTTGGCGAAGGATTTATGCAGAAAAAAGATTTGCATTTAACCAATGAAGAAATCCCGCAGTCTGTATTTATGCTGGATAACTCAGATTTTCTGGTCAGAACTGAAATAGACGAACTGAAAGAGAAATTTAAAGGGAAAGAGGTTCTTCAGTATCTCTTAATAGATGGCGAATTTAAAGGAGCGATGCTTGGACATTGGCGGATTGGTCCACACGATATTGAAGATATTACACTGTGTCTTGGAGAAGAAGAACCAGAAACTAGGAAAGAAGAAATCATTTCTGCCGTCAGAACTGGCTACTCAGTGGAGACAACCCATATTTTGCGTTTCAATGGAGAGAATCTCTGATGAGAAGGGGAGGATGATAGAGTGGGGCTGATAAGAAATAACATTGTGGTGGAATACAATAATAAAGGATATTTAATGTACTCTGAAAGTTTCCCGGGGGCATATACAAGGGACAGAGAGCGTGAAGAAGCGCTCTCTAAGTTTCCTGCAGAGATTAAAAGGTATTGCAGGTGGGCCGGGATAGATTATGCTGAAACAGATGTTGTTGAATCTGTCATTGTTCAATCAAAAGAAAGAAATCTGGAAATACACGAAGCAGATTCGGACATCATCTTTTTATCGGAACAGGATCCGTTATTGGTGGAGGAATATGAGCTGATAAAAAAGCGGGTATTAAAATCTGCACATGATTTTCAGCTTCTTTACGACTCTATTCCGGTTAAGACATATACTTCTTTACCGAAAAGAAAATCTTTTTATGGTGCTGTGCCGAGCACTCCTGAAGAGATGTATGAGCATACAAATGGTGTGACGAATTATTATGCAGGAGAAATAGGTGTGAAGTTAGATAATATTGATAATATCTATCAAAATAGAGTTCAAGCATTAAAAAAGATAGAAGAGACGTGCGATTTTCTGCATAATAAAACGTTTCATGGCAGTTATGAAGAGCAGTGGTCGCTGCGGAAGGTATTAAGAAGATTTATTTGGCATGACCATATTCATGCGAAAGGTATGTACCGTATGGCTGTGAAGAAATGGGGAGATAGTGAAATTCAAAATCCGTATTATTTTTGATGATGAAGGATAGGTAAATTAAATAAAAGTTTAATAGAATATAAATTTAGCAATTACTCTTTTAAAAATAATCCAAGGATGAAGGTATATAATAGTGGAACATAAGAACTTTTTAATAAACAGAATGAACGGAGAGAGTTATTGTGGGAATGAATCAGAAAAAATATCATGTCCGAAACGTACATTATCTAATAAGAACTGCTGAAGAAAAAGATGCAAAAAGGTTATCTGCTATCAGATTACAAATTGATGGAGAAACAGAAAATATGGATAGGGAGAGAGGCGAGGCCTACATAGATGAAGCCGGCTTTAAACATATCATTAAAAATGATACGGAGAGTCCGAACAATTTATTTTTAGTAGCTGAAGTGGATGGGGAAATTACGGGATTCTCAAGATGCGAAGGTAATACATTAAAAAGAACCTCTCATCAGGTAGAGTTCGGAGTCTGTGTACTAAAGGAATATTGGGGGTATGCTATTGGACAAAATCTTTTAAAAGAATCGATTCAATGGGCCGAATTTAATGGGCTAAAGAAAATAAATTTGAGTGTTCTTGAAACGAATGATAAAGCGATAAAGTTGTATGAAAAGTATGGTTTTGAAACAGAAGGTATATTAAAGAAAGATAAAAGATTATCGGATGGAAACTACTATAATACAGTGCTGATGGGGAAGTTCATAGATTGATAAATAGTAAACTGGATTGTAAATGATATAAATACAAAATGATTGCATCGAACAAACAATCATCTTGTATTTATATTGAAATTTTTATTTATCTAATCAGGAAAATGAGAGGTGTCATTAAACTTATGTATAACTCTTTGGTGATAATGATTTTGACCAAGAACAGTAATACCGCCAGCCGATGAAGAAAAATATGCATTTATAATCATTTCGGGTGTGAATTTCATCCACCAGGCTGTGATATATCCCAGAGTACCACCATGTGTGACGATAAAGATATTTTTCTCTTTTTCTCTATCATAGATATTATTCATACAGTGACAAACACGGTGATAAAACTCTCTCTTCGTTTCTCCGTTTTGAAATGCCCGATAATCTAAATCGATGCCGCTGTTTTTTCTTGGTTGCCTGTGAGCTTTTGCCCAATCCTTTGTTTTTCCAGCTGCAACGCCGGTATTTATTTCTCGGAGTTCTTTATCTTGTATGACTTCGAGGTTAATCCTCTTGCCAATGATTTCTGCAGTTTGTGCCGCTCTTAATAAATCGGATGAATAAAGAGCATACTCTGCATCATCAGCTGCTGATTTTTGTAATTTGTCACCTATCGATTTTGCTTGTTTTCTTCCTAGATCTGTTAAAGGGGTATCCGTCCATCCGCCTGACATGTTATTTACATGATGCTCCGATTGACAATGCTGTATTAAGGTAATATTGCTCATGCATTTTCCCTCCCAATTAGTGAATAGAATCTATTTTATTATAAACTTTATTCTCATTAGAAGGAATTATCATTATATTTGTGGAAGAATGATAGATGATAATAATAAATGAAGTGTGAAGATATTTTTAAATAATGTATGGAGGTGATAGCATGGATTTAAATATTTTAGCAGCCAAAGCTGCAAAAGTTTATCAATTAAACCCAAAAGTAGAAGCGGTTGTATTAGGTGGTTCCGTGTCCAAAAACTGGCATGATTCTTATTCAGATATTGAGCTATTTATTTTTTGGAACGAATCTCCGACGGATGAGGATAGAAAATTTCCTATTACCAAGCTGGCAGGGGAAGTTATTGATTTTTACCCTTACGAAGAAGAGGAATGGTCAGAAAGCTATATTGCTGAGGGAATAAAATTAGAAATAAGTAATTTTTTAACAACCAGCATAGAAGGCATCATAGATGATGTTGTTGTATCTTTTAATCCGGATGTATATAAGCAATGTCTTGCAGCGGCTGTATATGATGGGGTGCCACTAGGCGGCGAATCACTTATTAAACAGCTGAAGGAAAAGATAAAACAGTATCCGGATGAATTAAGTATTGCAATGATAAAAGAATATATGTATTTAAGTAATAGCTGGACGAATCGGGAAGCTTTACTAAATCGTAAAGACTGGCTGATGCTGTATAAGGTAATAACAGATGTGCAAACAAACATCATGGGAATGCTGTCTGGGTTAAATAAACAATATGTGCATCATCCTGCTTTTAAATGGCAAAAGCAGACATTGGAATCAATGATGATAACTCCTGAAAATATACATAATCGACTGGAGACTGTTTTTCTGGGGGAACCAGCAGCTTCTCTGAGCGGATTAGAAAGTATCGTGCAGGATGTTTACCAGCTTATACAATGTGAATACCCGCAAATAGATATTTCATCAGTTATTGACAAATCCCTATTTTTACGGCCTGAGCAAGGAAAAGAATAAGAGCGGGCTGTATAAATAGGGGAATGTTTAAGATATATTGGATGAGGAGGAAGATTATTGGGACAAAATAAACCAGAAGCCTTCGCACCGCCAAAGCATATCGTATCTGCAGCAACGATTGTACTTAATGATAATAATGAGCTTTTGTTAATTATATGCAATCAAGTCATGCTAACAAATGATTTAAAAACTTGTCAGCTGCCAATGATAAAGAAGCGTCTTTCTTGGTTGCCAATCCAATTTTTCTTTTTTCAATAATCTCATCAATGTGCACCTCAAATAATTGTTTTTCAGCCAGCTCCTTTAACACCAGTTCTTTAGTCACAAATGCAACACCCATGCCAATTTTGGCGCATTCAATTAATAATTCCACGCTGCCAACTTCGATATCCGGTTTGACCTCCAGATTTTGCTTTAGAAAAAGCTGATGAAGGAATTTTCTGGAGTTGCTTGCTTCTGAAAAAGAAATAATCGGATATGCTTGTATTTCCGACAAAGAAAGCATTTCTCCTGTCAGGTGTTGAAACCTTTCCCCGACAACAAATGTGCTGTTAATACTTAAAAAATCCGTTATGGAAGCATTGCTTTGATGAACTGGCAGGTGAACGATGCCAATATCAATTAACCCATTTTCCAATTTATCCAAAATCTGTGGTGTAGAGCCATGCTGCAGCTTAATTTGGATATCAGGATACAACTCCTGGAAGCTTTGGACATAGGGCAGCAAATAGTGCTTGCAGGTTGAATCACTTCCTCCGATTGTAACAGAGCCGCTCTGCAAGTTTTTCATTTCCGCTATTTTCTGTTCTGCATTATCAATTAAATCAAACGCTTGTTTGAGATAACCAAATAACACTTCGCCTTCCTTTGTAAGCAAGACTCCCTTTGATGTTCTGGTAAACAGCTGGATGCCCAGCTCATTTTCCAATAGTTTTATGGAATGACTGACGCTCGGCTGTGTAATAAAAAGCCGTTTTGCTGCTTTACTAAAATTTTTTTCGATTGCTGTTATAAAAAATACGCGGTACAAGTCTGTATTCATGATATAGATACCACCTATAGCTGCTGTTAGAAATATTAATTTCATTTATATCATAACCCTGATTATAATGAATAACAAACAGCATCTAGCAGAGGAGAGAATAAAGATGGAGGAAGGTCGTACGTTTGATGTAAAAGCAAGAAGTCCTTGGGCGGCTTTAAATGGGGTAAATAAGATCACAATTTCACCTGCCAAGCAAGGAATAGAGGCTGCTATCACCATTCCAGGGAGCAAAAGTCTGACGAACAGAGCTCTTATAATGAGTGCTCTGGCGGCTGGTAAGTCTAAAGTGAGCGGTATTTTAAAAAGTGATGATTCGTACTGGTGTATCGAGGTTTTAAAGCAATTAGGAGTGGGGACTGAGCTGCAGGATGATATAGCGTATATTGAAGGAAGCAGCGGTCATTTCAGGTCAAATGATATATATATTGGTGCAGCAGGAACGATTGCAAGATTTCTGCCGGGAGCATTGGCAGCCTCCCGGGAAGGAGAGTGGGAGCTGGAAGCAAGTCAAAGTATGAGCAAAAGGCCGATTGCGCCGCTTATCCATGCCTTGAGACAGCTCGGTGCTGATATCGACTATTTGGCAAAAAAGGATTATTATCCGTTACGTATCAAAGGGAAAGATGTAAAAGGCGGAGAAGTAAGTCTTTCAGGCTCGATATCCAGTCAATTTATCAGCGGAGTGTTAATTGCAGCACCATATTTTAATGAAACGACAAGAGTAACTATCAAGGATGAAATTGTCCAACATGCTTATGTCTTTTTAACCCTGGATCTAATGAAAGAATTTGGTGCAGATGTGCAGTATGACAATGCACTGCAGCAAATCGTTATAAACCCGCAGCCATACAAAGCGAAAGATATTCAGCTGGAGTCAGATGCTTCTGCGGCCTGCTATTTTTTTGCACTGGCTGCGGTGACAAATGGGAGAATACGAATAAATGGCTTAACAGAGAAGACAAAGCAGCCAGATATTCAGATGCTGGATGTTTTTGAAAATATGGGGTGCAAGGTTATAAAAGGTGCTTCCCTTATTGAGCTGGAAGGTACTGCACAATTAAAAGGCGGTTTTGAAATATCCATGAAGGAGATATCTGATCAGGCGTTAACTTTAGCAGCAATTGCACCATTCGCTGATAGCCCGATTACTATTAAGGACGTTGCCCATATCCGTCATCATGAATCCGACCGGATAAGTGTTATTTGTGGGGCATTAAAGGAACTGGGAATTCGGACAGAGGAATTTGAGGAGGGGCTAAAAGTCTATCCGGGGACTCCAAAACCAGCTTGTCTAAACACCTATGATGATCATCGGGTTGCGATGGCATTGGCGCTGATCGGATCAAAGGTTGAAGGAATTCAGTTAAATGACCCGGGCTGTGTGTCTAAAACATTTCCGGGATATTTTTCATTTTTGGAGGAGCTGGGGTTAGGTGTAGCGAGGGAATGAGGTGAATAATAACAGCCTACTATATCTAATAATATTTAAAATTATCATAACACAATATTCTTAACATTATGTTATGATAAATCAATTGGTTTTACAAAGATAGTAAGGAGGATCAGTTCATGACCAAAGAGGACTACAATCCTAAAATAAAAATAATTGAAGCAGGCGGTTATACTAAACCGGAATTAATTCAAAAAATGAAAGAAAATAACATACTTTTAAATGAGCTTGCCGGGAAGCTGATAGCCAGTGATTACTTTAAGGTATCTAAAGAACAGTATCAAGTTAAGGTTGTTGAAGTCACTGTAAAGGATCTTGGTTTTATTGATGGAGCTGTGACATCAGAGCTATTCAGCAAGGCTGCTGACCTTCAACTGAATCTATGCCCGCTTGAGTCAGCTCCCTATATAAGGCTGGCGTATTTTAATCAAAGAGAAGGATATGTTGAACAACAGCTTGAAAATCAGGCACCTTATGGCTCGATAACAATAGCATCAGAAATTCTGAGTGAGGATCTGGAAGTTCCAAAAGGCTTTTATCTTCGCCGGATCCAAGGGGACTTATGGCTGCGCGGGTATATTGCGGATGAAGAACATGTTTGGAAGCCGGATGATCATTTTATATTTTGTATTAACGAATAATAATTTATTTGTAAGCTATATAAAACCTGTTAGCACAATATAAAAACAGCTTTTCTCTAAAAGAATTAAAGAAAAGCTGTTTTAAAATGCAAGTGAGCTGTCTGTTTTCCAAAATGCTTTCTGCTTATTTTGGGTTTAAATGCAAATAGACAGATTCAATGATGCCGTAGATTTGTTACTTCATTTTGTGCCTCTGATCATGATACATCTCTTTACATACTTTTGGTGCTGTCCAGAAGGTTGTTAACAATAAGAATACGACTGGAACAGCGGTTACCACGATAAATGACTGTAATGCATTGACACTATTTTCGCCTACTGATACTAATACAATAGCTACTAAGCCCATAACGAGCGCATAAAACACTCTTAACCATCTTGGCGGATGTCCATCACCGGAAATTGCCATAGAAATAGTTAATGACATGGAATCTGTCGTCGTTAATACAAAAATGATGGTAGCTAATAAAAATAGGAAACCAAAGATTGTTCCAAGCGGCAATTGTTCGGTAATTGCCATCATTGCAGCTGGTTGTCCTGCTTCATTCAAGGCAGTTGAAATGGAACCGGGAATGTTTAACTCCTGGAAAATTCCTGTCCCGCCGATAACTGCAAACCAGAAAGTTGCAATGACTGGAGCAATAACTGCTACAGCTACTATAAGCTCACGAATTGTACGTCCGCGAGAAATGCGGGCTGAAAAGACTGCCATCATTGGACCATATCCAATAAACCAGGCAAAGAAGAACACAGTCCATAAGCTGAGCCACGCTTCATCGCCCCGATAGGTATTAAATGAAATAAATTCATTGATATAGAGTCCAAATGCTTCAAAGTAATTGTTAAAGATAAAGGATCCTGGACCAAGCAATAAGACACCTATAATTAATGCAACTGCTAAAATGACATTAAAGCTGCTCAAAATCTGAATACCTCTATGAAGTCCTGAAGCAGCAGAGATAGCTGCAGCAATAACGAGTAAAATAATAATAGTTATATGAACAGTGATTGTGTTAGGCAGATTTGTGATGGTACTTAACCCATAGCCTGCCTGTAAACCTAGAAATCCAATCGGTCCAATTGTTCCGGCTGCAACAGAAATAATTGCAAAAGCGTCGACAATGGTTCCGAACACGCTTTTTTTGATTATTTTTTCGCCAAAGATTGGATAGAGCAATGATCTTGGCTTTAATGGCATCCCTTTATGATAATGGGAATACATTAGTACAATTGTTCCCAGTGTGCCTAAGATCGCCCATGATAAGAAGCCCCAATCAACAAAGCTCATTGCAAGTGCAGGTACAACAGCTTCTGGTGATGCATTTTCAATTCCAGAGAAATGAGGCGGGACCTCCAGGAAATGACTAAGCGGTTCAGCTGCTGCCCAAAATACGCCGCCTCCAGCTAATAATGTACACATGATTATGGAAATCCATTTAAATGTACTCATTTCCGGCTTATCAATATTACCTAAACGAATTTTTCCATATTTCGAAAAGCCCAATATTAGGGCAATAAAAAATGTTCCTAGTACGACAATCTGATAAATCATTCCAAAATAAGTAGCTGACCATCCAAATAACGTATTAACCATATCGGCAACGAAATCAGCGTTTATCCATGCGAATACAACAAATAACAGCAATGCGCCGCCGCTTATAAAGAATGTAGGTAAATCCAGTGAAGTTTTCTTTCTATTTGAACCTTCCATTAATACTTTTCCTCCATTTTGTTAATTTTACTTCTGGTTGTTTTGTTTTTCCTCTTAGTCTTCCTCTGAATTCCATTTTTATCTAATGAATAATAACTTTTTTATCACATTGAAATTCCTGTAAGATTCCTATTTGGAATAATTCTTATAGGGAGAAAAAATAGATATTAACAATCTGACGTCTAAAAACTAACATTCCGGATAGGAAATGCGAAAAGTTCCTCGAAATATTAGTTTGGTTTATTATCATGAAATATGAAACAGAAATGCAGTAAAAACAAAATAGTGGAATCATACTCCAGCAGTTGAAGTATAATTCCACCGTTCTATACCCTAAAACAATTTTAATATGTTGTCAATCATACATGCTTATTTAAAATAATCTCTCTTTTTTGAATAATTGTTAGTGAATAAGCGAGATTTTTTGAGAAATGTTTGCTAATTGTGTTAGAAAAGGAGGGTGACACCTTGAAGGGAGCTGCAGAGAAAATAAGATATAGGTGGAGTACTGACAGTGGAATGATTGGAGAATTCACTTGTTTTTGTAGAAATACGGTTATAAATAGGTTTGACTTTAATAAAAATAGCGGGTTGATTTTTATTTTTTATACTGATAATATCTATGTAACCGCCAAAGAAAAAATGTGGCTGGTTATTAGCTAATATGGCGTTAGGGTATCCCGGGATATTGAGAATCAGCTGATTTGTAATAAATCCTTATACAAAGTCGTATTAGCATGTTAAAGACAAGGACAAAAACTAATTGAATATATTATTCTTCGGGGCAGGGTGTAATTCCCGACCGGCGGTGACAAATCATTGAGATTTGAAGTCCGTGACCCGCGTATAGCGGTGGATCCAGTGAGATTCTGGAGCCGACAGTTAAAGTCTGGATGGGAGAAGAAAACTTAAGTCAGCACATGAACAGGAGAAGTGTATTCTTTTTAGGTACATAAAAATCTGTTTCAGTGTATAGACATGGTTTATTTAAGTATGCCCCGTGAAGAGTTTTCACGGGGCTTTTTATGGTTTAAGAAAGGAGGAAGCATATGGAAGCACTGTATATGGAGCAGGCGATAGAGCTCGCAAAACTGGGGAAGGGAAACACATATACCAATCCTTTAGTCGGTGCAGTAATTGTGAAAGATGACACTGTTTTAGCTACTGGATTTCATGAGAGATACGGTGAAAGGCACGCAGAAAAAATGGCTGTCGACCAATGCGAAGCTCCCGAAGATTTAATTGGTGCAACAATGTATGTGACGCTGGAGCCGTGTAATCATACAGGAAAACAGCCTCCCTGCACCCAAATGATTATAAAGAACGGCATTTCCAAGGTTGTGATTGCACAGCTTGATCCTAATCCTGTTGTAGCTGGTAAAGGAAAAGCCTATCTAGAATCACAGGGGGTACAAGTGATTTCCGGTGTATTGCAGGAGAAGGCAGAGGCATTGAATAAGCATTATAACTATTTTCATAGGAGACAGCATCCTTATATCGCATTAAAGCAGGCCGTCAGTCTGGATGGGAAAATTTCTGCCCATCCGAAGCAGCGGACGTATCTTACTGGAGAAGAAACATATAAAACAGTACATGAAGAACGTCAATATTTCCAGGCTATTATGGCAGGAAGCGGGACAATTTTAGCGGATAATCCCAAACTGCTGCCGAATGTAATTACTGATTTCCCACCTATTCGGATTATCCTGGACCGGAGAGGAAAAACATTGGATTTCGAGAAATATCAGATTTATAGAGAAACTGTTCCTGTATGGGTGTTTACAACATCAAGTGCTATAGATGATGTGCCTGAGCATGTACGATTGCTGCCAGACAAGCATTGGACAATCTCAAAAGTAATTGAGTATTTGCAGAACGAGGGGGTTCAATCGGTTTATGTAGAAGGAGGGAGCAGAATTCATGATGCTTTCCTGGCAGAAAATCTGTTTGAAGAGGTAATTACGTATATCTCTCCCAAGCTGATTGGCGGTAATGGAGTACCTGCCTTTTCCAGTGATAGAAATGTTTTATCTGCAGTACCCTTAACTTTACAGAGTGTGGAAGCAGTTGGTGAGGATATACGAATAGTCAGCAGGAAGGGGAAGAAGGATGTTTACAGGATTGATTCAGGAAACAGGAACAATCAAACGAATCAAAAAAGTGAGCCAGCATATTGAGTTAACATGCTCTGCCTCCAGAGGGCTTTTGCAGGATTATAACATTGGCGACAGTATGGCAATCAACGGTGTCTGCTTAACTGCGATAGAAATAACTGACACAGATTTTACAGTGGATATTATGCCGGAAACATTTCAAAAATCGGTATTTTCTGATTTACAGGTACATGCGGTGGTAAATTTAGAACGGGCAATGTCTGCAAATGGACGCTTGGAAGGGCATATTGTTTCAGGTCATGTCGATACAACGACGCGATTAATTAAAAAGGTGAAGAAGGAGAATTCCATTATGCTTACATTCTATTATCCGCCGCAAATACAAGGAGAGATTGTAGGCCAGGGATCTGTAGCGATTAATGGAACAAGCTTGACTGTATCAGCTGTTACAGCAGGATCATTTAGTGTTTCACTTATTCCTTATTCCATGAATCATACAAATCTGGGGCAGTTAAAACAGGGCGAACTTGTGAATATAGAAACGGATATACTTGGAAAATATATCAAAGCCATGATCGGTGCGGGGAAAAATCAAGCATTAAGCAAATACACAGGAGAATAGAGGGGAAAACATGACGGTACAAAATATCGAAGTAGCTGTTTCAGCTTTGAAGCAGGGACGATTAATTATTGTTACTGATGACGAGAACCGGGAGGCAGAAGGTGATTTAGTCGGACTTTCCAGTAAAGCTGCGGCAGAAACAATAAACTTTATGACAAAGCATGCCAGGGGTTTGATTTGCGCTCCTGTCTCTGAACAAATTGCTAAAAATCTAAACTTGTGGGAAATGACCAAAGAGAACACAGACGAATATCAAACAGCTTTCACTATCAGTGTCGACCATAAGGAAACAACCACAGGGATTTCTGCATTTGAGCGGGCAAAAACAATTCAAGAGCTGGCAAATATTCATAGTCAAGCGGCTGATTTCAACAGGCCGGGGCATATTTTTCCGTTAATAGCGAAGAACGGCGGGGTGTTGGAGCGCAGAGGTCATACGGAGGCAGCAGTGGATTTAGCGAAGCTGGCAGGAGATACTGAAGCAGCCTATATTTGTGAAATTTTAAGGGAAGACGGAACGATGGCCCGGTTCCAGGATTTAAAACAGATTGCGGCAGAATGGGATATGCCATTGATTACCATAGAAGAACTCGCTGATTACCTGGCTTATTCCAGTATCAAAGCAAATGCAAAAGTGAAGCTGCCCACAAAACATGGAGACTTCGATTTGTCCCTTTATCAGGATAAAGAAGGAAAAGACCAGCTTGTATTATCCATGGGACAAATCAAAGACAGCGAAGAACCGATCTTAGTCAGAGTACATTCCGAATGCCTGACTGGAGATATTTTCGGATCTCATCGTTGTGATTGTGGTGAGCAGCTGGAGAGAGCAATGCAAATGATTGCTGCTGAAGGCAGAGGCGCCATTCTGTATTTGAGACAGGAAGGAAGAGGAATAGGACTGCTTAATAAATTAAAAACGTATGAACTGCAGGAGCAGGGTGCAGACACCTATGAAGCCAATGTTTCTCTTGGCTTTTTGCCTGATGAACGCCATTATGATATCGCTGCATGGCTGCTGAAAAAGGAAGGAATATCGAAAGTCCGATTACTGACGAATAATCCAGATAAAGTAAAGGAATTGCAGCAATATGGTATTGATGTGGCTGAACGGATTTCGATAGAAACAACCATTTATCATGAAAATAAACACTATTTAAAAGTAAAGAAAGATAAATTTCATCATTTATTATCTATTGAAGGAGAATGATTATGACTGTATATGAAGGAATGTTTCAAGGAGAACAGTTGAAAGTAGCCATAACCGTTTCACGATTTAATGAGCTGATCACTTCTAAATTACTGGAAGGCGCCAAGGATATTTTAAAAAGGCATGGAGTAAAAGAAGAGGATATGGATGTTTATTGGGTACCAGGGGCTTTCGAGCTTCCATATATCACAAAGCAGGTAGAAAAAACAAAAAAGTATGATGGCATTATTACACTCGGAGCGGTTATTCGCGGAGCAACCACACATTATGAGCTGGTCAGCAATGAAGCAGCCAAGGGTATTGCACAAATTGGTCTGCATGCAGATATTCCGGTTATATTTGGTGTTCTGACCACAGAGACAATTGAACAGGCTTTGGAGAGAGCTGGTACAAAAGCAGGGAATAAAGGTGGAGAAGCTGCCCTTGGTTTATTAGAAATGATGTCATTAAATAAATTGATTTACTCTTAAATGCAGATGAATAAATATCACGGAAAGAAGGTTATCCATAAAAGGGAGCCTTCTTTCTTTTATGGGTATAAAATGAACCAATATGTGTCTCTTAAAAAAATATCTTTAATTAAAGATAAAAAGGGTTGTATTTTAATCACTTGAGGTGTAAA
This sequence comes from Oceanobacillus sojae, assembly GCF_900162665.1. Lineage (GTDB taxonomy): Bacteria > Bacillota > Bacilli > Bacillales > Amphibacillaceae > Oceanobacillus > Oceanobacillus sojae_A. The sequence continues at coordinate 886,884 of NZ_LT727813.1, read as the reverse complement.
ATGATATTAACGAAGGGAGATGGGACAGATGAAAAAAAATACACTTGGCTCATTAATTTGGCTGCGTATTGCCCGTTTTATGCATCAAAGCAATCTATTGTCTAATGACTTTCTAAAGCAATTTGATATTACCGTTGCCCAATTTGATGTATTAAACCAGATCTGGTCTTATCAGCCTCTCACCCAAAGTGAGCTTGCTGCCCGGGTGACAGTGTCAGAGGGCGGCATTTCACGTATGCTTAGCAGACTGGAACAGGAAGGATATATCCAGCGGAAGCAGGATTGGAAAACAAAATGGATCAGCCTGACAGCAAAAGGAGAAGCTAAGATAGAGGAAGTTTTTGAACATCAGCTGGCTTTTCAAACTTCTGTTGTCAATGATTGTTTAACAGAAGAAGAGCAAAGAACATTATATATGCTTATGTCAAAGCTGCAGAAGAATACAGAAAGCAAACTAAAAAAATAATAGTTTTATTATTTTTTTAATCATAACTTGACTAGTAAACTGATGAAGGAGGAATGGTTTATGTATACTATTCCAGGACACCATCATATTTCGATGGTTACAAAAAACGCAAACGAAAATAATAGATTTTATCGTGAGGTACTTGCCTTACGTCGTGTGAAAATGACGGTGAATCAGGACGATCCTTCCATGTACCATTTATTTTACGGTGATAAAACAGGAAGTCCCGGTACAGAGTTAACCTTTTTTGAGATTCCAATGGTTGGCCATACGCATAGAGGCACAAACGCAATTACCCGAATTGGATTATTGGTTCCATCAGAAGAGAGTCTGCATTATTGGGAAGAGCGATTTGATAAGAACAATGTGCTGCATGGCGGAATAACAACCTATGCCAATCGCACTGCGATGAAATTTGAAGATCCGGAAGGGCTGCAAATGGTGTTGATTGTTGCAAATGGAGAAAAAGTAGATCACTGGGAAATATGGGAAAAATCAGATGTTCCCGCTGAACACCAGATTCAGGGAATGGGCTCAGTGGAAATAACAGTAAGGAGACTGGATAAGCTGGCGTCTACATTAACAGATATGCTTGGCTATACAGAAGTGAGCCGAAATGAGCGGGAAGCTATTTTCCAATCTATGCCGGGTCAGGTTTTTGGAGAAATCGTTGTGAAGTATTTAGAAGGCCCATCCGAAAGACCGGGCCGTGGCAGTATTCATCATTTAGCTATTCGTGTGAAAAATGATGAAGAGCTGAAATTTTGGGATGAACAAGTAAAAGCACGCGGTTTCCATTCATCCGGCATTGTCGACCGCTTCTATTTTAAAAGCTTATATTTCCGCGAATCCAATGGTATTTTATTCGAAATTGCAACAGATGGCCCGGGATTTACCGTTGATGGAGATGTGGAGAATTTAGGAGAAAAACTTGATTTACCGCCATTTTTAGAAGACCGTCGGACAGAAATTGAAGCGAAATTAGCTCCAATAGAATAATAAAAAAGAAAATATAAAAACGATTTCCAGGAGGAAAAATAATATGATTCAATTAAAAGGAATCCACCATGTAACAGCAATTACAAGCAGTGCAGAAAAGAACTATGAATTTTTCACTTATGTTTTAGGCATGCGTTTAGTGAAAAAAACAGTGAACCAGGATGATATTCAAACGTACCATCTATTCTTTGCTGATGATAAAGGCAGTGCCGGTACAGATATGACTTTCTTTGATTTCCCCGGTATTCCAAAGGGAGTGCATGGTACAAATGAAATTTCTAAAACGTCCTTCCGCGTACCAAGTGATGCCGCATTAGATTATTGGGTAAAACGTTTTGATCGTTTAGAGGTGAAGCATAAAGGGATTCAAGAGCAATTTGGTAAGAAAACACTTTCCTTTGTTGACTTTGATGATCAGCAATATCAATTAATTTCAGACCAACTGGATGAAGGAGTGGAAGCAGGTACGCCTTGGCAAAAAGGTCCGGTTCCATTGGAATATGCGATTACCGGCCTGGGTCCTGTCTTTGTTCGAATTGCAAATTTTGATTACTTTAAAGAAATGATGGAAAAAGTGTTAATGTTTAAAGAAACAGCAAAAGATGGCTCCTTCCATCTGTTTGAAGTTGGAGAAGGCGGAAACGGTGCTTCTGTGATTGCAGAGTATAATACCATTCTTCCTCAAGCCCGCCAAGGCTATGGAACAGTACATCATACTGCGTTCCGTGTAGAGGACCGTTCAGTATTGGAAGAGTGGATTAACCGGATGAATGATTTTGGATTCAATACATCCGGCTATGTGAATCGACATTTCTTCGAGTCTCTATATGCAAGAGTGGCACCACAAATTTTATTTGAATTTGCAACAGACGGTCCTGGTTTCATGGGAGACGAGCCTTATGAAACACTTGGAGAAAAACTGTCTCTTCCGCCATTTTTGGAAGCCAAACGTGAGCAAATTGAAAAAGCAGTACGGCCAATTGATACAGTGAGAAGTACAAAAGAATTTGTTAAAGAGTAAAAGTATGGTATGAAAAAGCTTACTATATAGTATTGAACATCGCTATATTTAATGAAGAATCCAGGGCAGGCAGAAAAGTCTATCCTGGATTGTTTTTTTATTTTGCAATGGTAATAAGCTCCGTTAAATGGTTAATTTCATACGTTGGCTGGATACCAATCGCATTATCTTTATGTCCAGGGTTAAACCAGCATGTATCCATTCCAAAATTTATCCCGCCCTGTATGTCAGATGTTAAGGAGTCACCAACCATTAATGCACTCGCTTCTTCTGTAAGTCCCAATTTGGAAAAAGCATAATCAAAAATTCGACTGTCAGGCTTTTGAAAACCTGTTTCCTCTGAAATAATAACCTCTTCAAAAACATTCTGAAGCGGAGAATTTCCCAGCTTAGACAGCTGCACATGCTTAAAGCCATTGGTGATAATTGCTGAACGCTGCCCGGGAAGGGAATCAAATAACGTTGCAGCACCGTCTACCAAATAGATTTCTTTTCCTAAATTTTTGAGATAAGCGTGGTTAAAATCTGCTCCATCAATTTGAAGGCTATACGCTTCAAACAGTCTTCTGAAACGCTCCACACCCAATTTCGTTATCGGCAGTTTTCCCTGCTCCAGTTCTCTCCACAGCACATTACTGATTTCACGATAGCTTTCCCGGTAATCTGCAAGTCCCTCAGGCAATCCAAAGGCTTCAAATGTTTTATGTAAAGCTGCTTTTTCTGATTTGCCAAAATCAAATAGTGTATCATCTATATCAAAAAAGATCACATCATATTTCATTTTATGTACTTCCTTTCATTCCATCATTATAAATATCGCTTCTTCATTATAGCAATAATGAAGAAAAGTTACGATTGCCGGGCGTTGAAAAGGAAGCTGCTTTTTTTAATAAGTCTAAAGGGAACCTTATCTTTGCCAAAACCGTATGTAAGATAATTTATATCAAAATGGAACTGTGCTGAAAAAGGAAAGGAGCCTGGGCATGAGTAAATCAAAATTTCGCAGCCTGGGAATTGTTCTTGGTATTGCAATTGGTACGAGTATAGGAGTAGCTGTTGATCAGCTTGCAATCGGCATTGCTGTTGGCGTAGTTTGCGGTTTTGTACTTGGTTTCATTTTTGATAATAGACGGTCATAATAAGATTAAAGTAAATAAGGGAGGGGCTTATGTATGAAGCAGATGGATGAATTGACAACGCTGGCGCAGTGGAATGAAATCTGGAATCGCTCAATGGATACACCCATCATTATCTTTAAGCATAGTACATCATGTATGATTAGTGCGAGAGCATGGAAGCACGTCAAAACTTTACCCGCGGCTGATAAAGCAGCTTATTATCTGGTGAAAGTCATTGAAAACAGAGATGTATCTAATCAGATAGCTGAGGATACAAGCGTTACGCATAAATCTCCTCAAATTTTTCTTATTCATCAACTGCAAGTAATATGGCATACATCTCATTGGAAGATAACGAAGTCCAATATCGAGAAAGAAGTCAGCAGGCTGGGATAACAACACGATATAAAAATAACTCCTGCAGAAGTATACAGCTTCTTTCAGGAGTTATTTATGCTTCTGTTTTCAAGCCTCATTACTCATTTTATTTAAAATAATTGATTTCAATTTGTCTGGATCATCTGATTTAATGGCAATCTTTGCATATTCTTTTTGAATTCCCATAAATACCGTTGCGGTGACTGGTTTTTTCATTTTTATAATCATATCCGGATAAACCTGTTCAAAATCCCTTGCTATAAAATCAATGGTATCCTTTGATATTTTACTCTTCAAAACGGTATCGTCCTCTATCACGCTCTCAATATCCTGAAAATTGATTTTTACCCGTTTTACTATTCCAAATGATATATACATCGCTTTTTCATCCGTATATATTGGATGAAGACGGACGGATTGAATACAGGCTGCCATAAAGATAACGGAATAGATATTAAGCATTATTAAAACAACAGAAATAACAACAGATTTGCTGTGGAGCCACCAGTGAATAGCAAAAGTTTCAATAATAATTGCATGGATCATCATTATTTGTAAGGCGATAAAGCTTGATTTTTTATGAAGTGTTATCCCGTCAGAAGGTGCCTTTCTCCAGCTGCATAATGCGTAATAAAACAATAAAGATTCCGAACAGATCACGTGAATAATCGGGTTACTCTTTACATAGGTGTCTACTGCTTTTGGGAAAGAAAAAATAACCGGCAATGTGCTTGTCCTTACCTTTTCTATCACTTTAGGCAGATATCGAAAAAAGGCAATAACAAATAAAAGCTCAAAAGTAATCAATGCACCTTCAACAGCTATACCAACCCAGGTAATTGTTGTAAAAGGTCCTAATAAATGAGCAGGAATAAAAAGCCTCGCCAGTATACAGCCAGCTGCTGCAAATAAAATGGCTGTTTTCATGGAGAATTTCTTTCTGTAAAGCATGAAAAATATTGGTCCTATAATAATCAGATCAATTAGCGAGCCTAACACGACCAGGTTAGCTTCCGGCGGTAAAATATCAGCTCCTATTGCTGTCTGATACAGAATGTAATTACTGCTTAAAATGAATGCCAGCATCAGGAGCCATAGGTACTTTCCTTTTTGAATAATGTACATTTGTAGAACCTCCCTTGTTAAAAAGAAGTGGTTTCTTAATATTTCGATACTTCAATTATAAAGTGAATGTTAATTGAAGTATATGGGGAGCAGTTTATTTAGATTTATTCTTTAGTTACTGTTACAATTTTGTGAATTTACTGTATTAAAAAGAAATAGAGAAATCCGAATAAATAGATGACAGCTTTTGGGAAGGCCTGACACAACAAACTAGTTTTCTTAAGTATGGGCAAAATTTAGTGATATAACAGGCAGCAGAATGTTTCCATTCCGTATCTCCTCCATCTGCATGGAGATAAAAAATAATTAGATACTGACTGAAATAATTGATATAATAATTAAATCGACATTTAAAGACAAGGATATAAATTATAAGATTCGTTTAGCAATTAAAATCACATGATTCAGGTGATTGACAGCCTAAAAACATGTCATGGAAACAGTCTTTACAAAGATATTGGAGGAATACAAATGATTTTTGGTGTGTTAAAGGACAATAAAGCAGGAGAATATCGTGTGGTATTAACTCCTGTCGAGGCAGCCACTATTAAAGAAGATGGACATACTGTTTTAGTCCAAAAAGATGCAGGTTTATCAGCGGGCTTTACCGATGAACAATATGAGCAGGAAGGTGCTGAAATTGTTGACTCCATTGAGGAGATGTACAAACGCTGTGATTTTCTCGCCAAGGTGAAGGAAATTGAAGAAAGTGAGTACGGATTATTAAGAGAAAACCAGATTATCTATACATGTATCCATCCGGCAGCACATCCGGAGCAGGTACAGGCTATTCTTGACAGCAAGAGCATTGCCTTTACAGCAGAGGATTCACATCGCTTTGGCTCTGTTAACTGTGAAGCAGCAGGAAAGCAGGGAGCATTAATGGGGTTAAATGCCATGCTGACCATTAATGGCGGGAAAGGAAAATTTGTCAGCGGGCTTGCTGGTGCTCCCGGTATGAAAGTATTGATTCTGGGCGGCGGATTGGTAGGACGATCTGCATTGCAGGTGCTGCAATCCTTGGGCGCATGGTGCACCGTAATGGACGTAAATTACGGTGTACTTAGAGATATTGGCAAGACATATAACGAAAAAGTAAACACTCAGCTGTCTACAAAGCAAAATATAAAAAAACTGCTTCCTGAAACTGATATGGTGATTAATTGTGTGAAGTGGCCAAAGGAAAATAAAGATTTCTTAATTGATCGTGATATGCTTCATTTAATGGAGAAGGGCTCTGTACTTGTTGATATTAGTAATGATGCAGATGGTGCGATTGAGTCCTTCCGTGAAACGACACATGAGGATCCTACCTATATTGAAAATGGTGTGGTTCATTATTGTGTGAGTAATATTCCGGGAGCAATTGCCAATTCTACATCTGTTGCTTATGCAGCTTCGGTATTGCCCCATTTACGTTCTATTTTAAATAATGGCGTCAAAGATGCATGTATCCGCGATGGCTTTTTAAGAAGAAGCTTAACGGCTTATAAAGGGTATCTCACACACGAGGAAACGAGTGCGATTCAAGATCGGCCTTGGGCCCGGCCTGAAGATGTATTGCATATACAAGATGAAAAACTTGATTTTGCACCGCCGGCAACGCCGACAAGATCGACAAATTTTATAGAGCTTTAATGTAACCAGGAAAAGGGGAAACTAGATGACGATAAATACATTATTAGTAGATTTTGCCTGTGCGAGTATTCTTATTCTATTAGGGATGTTCCTGAGAGCTAAATTGAAATTTATTCAAAGAAGCTTTATTCCGGCGAGTCTGCTGGCAGGATTTCTGGGGCTGGCTCTGGGACCAAGCTTTTTAAATGTTTTGCCGCTTTCCGAAAATATTGGGTCCTATGCGGGTGTAATTACCATATTAGTATTTGCAGCGGTGGGGATTAACGGTTTTTCCTTTTCTCCGGGCAACATGAAGAAAGACCTTAACCGGATGGGCGCATATGCCATTTATAAGATTCTCGGTATTGCGCTTCAAATGTCTATTCCAATTATTTTTGCAATTATTGTTATTTCAAAATTTATTCCGGAGATTAATTATGGGTTTGGATTACTGCTGGCCGCCGGGTTCTATGGGGGACATGGAACGGCTGCAGCAATAGGGACAACTTTTGAGAACCTGGGCTGGGAGAATGCAACCGATTTAGGCATGACAGCAGCCACCGGCGGGATGCTGATTGGTATTTTTGGCGGGCTTATTTTTATCAAATGGGCGACAAGAAAAGGTTATACCCAGTATGTAAAGGACTTTTCAGAGATATCAGAGGATTTAAAAACAGGATTGGTCAAGCCTGAAAATCGGACATCGATGGGTGATGATACGGTTTCGCCTATTGCGCTCGACCCGCTGGCTTTTCATGTAGCGTTATTAGTGGTTCCTGCCGGTTTAGGATATTTATTGAATAACTATATTGCAGAAACCTGGAATTTAGAATTCCCGACATTTACGATTGCATTTATTATCGCACTGCTGATGTATCTAGTTCTGGGAAGAGGGAAAAAAGGTATCTATAAATATGTAGACAGTAAAGTAGTGGACCGTATCGGCAGTTCTGCAACAGATTATCTTGTATTTTTTGGTGTTGCATCAATCCAGCTGCCGGTTGTCAGAGAGTACTGGCTGCCTTTAACATTATTAATGCTTTCCGGCCTAGTTGTCATTGTGTTGACACTTATGTTTTTCGGCCCCGGTATGAACTATGAAAGCTGGTTTGAGCGCTCTATCTTTGTATATGGCTACTCCACGGGTGTCTTTGCCATTGGGCTTACATTATTAAGAGTGATTGACCCGAACAATAAATCAAAAACATTGACAGATACAGCGATTGTTGGACCGTTAAACACTCCTCTGGAGCTATTTGCGTGGTCAGCAGGACCAATTATGCTGATGACAGGCCAGCATTGGGCGTTTGTTGGAATCTATTTAGCGATTTCAGTTGCCTGTATTATCATAGCAAGAATATTTAAATGGTGGTACTGGAAGATTCCGCTTGGGGACCGGCCGCCTGTTCCAGTGGATAAGGATGAATGATGTTTTTGAAGATAGAGTAGTAGAAAAGAAGAAGACTGGATTCAATAAGAGTCCGGCCTTCTTTTTTTACATTAAGGATAAAATGGAAAGAGAATAGGAAGCAATACCATGGAAACAATTACTGAAACTAAAACCAGTGGGGCTCCAGCTTTAACATAGTCTATGAATTTATATCCACCTATCCCGTAAACCATTGTATTTGCAGGCATACCGATTGGTGTTGCAAATGCTAAAGAACCTCCGATTACGGTTGCCATTAATACAGCCCTTGGATCTGCCCCAATAGAGCTTGCAATCGACAAACTGATTGGAACTAATAAAGCAGTAGTTGCTGTATTGGACATAAAGTTTGTCATCACAGCGGATATTGCCAAAATTAAGAATAACAATAAATACGGTGATGGTGTATCACCTAAAAGGCCGATTAGCGAATGGGCAATCGTTGCGCCAGCACCAGTACTGTCAATTGCAGTGGCTAATGCTAAAGAACCGACAAACAAAAGAATTGTGCTCATATCAATCGATTTCATGGCAGCTTTTTCTGTAATAACTCTGGTTGCTACTAAAATCAATGCACCAACCCATGCAGAGACATGCAATGGTATTCCGATAACATCTTCCAAAATCATCGCCAACACAGTTAAGATAAGGACAATCAGGGACATATACTGTTTCCATTTAGGTACATTCGAATAATCTACCCGCTGATTAAAAACAGAATTATCATCTAATGCCTCATCTTTTCTATTTGGTAATAAACGATAACCAAAAAAGCAAAAATACAAGATACCAATAATTAATATAGGCAACCCAACTTTTGCATATTCGAAAAATCCAAATGATAATTCGATATCCTGTAAGGCAGATTGGGCAATCATATTTCCGGGAGCGCCAATTAGACTTAAGTTTCCGCCCATAGCTGCTGCAAATATTAAAGGAAGAAGAAGTCTTGACCTGGCAAACCCTGATTTTGCTGCTATACCAATGATGACAGGAATGAAAACAGCTGCTGTTCCTGTGTTTGATAAGAGACCAGACATAAGACCTGTAATTACCATAATAACGGCGATTAACATCCGCTCTGTTTTTGCAAACCTTGTAATAATACTTCCAAATTTTTGAGCCATTCCTGTCTCAAAAAAAGCTGCTCCAACAATAAACATAGCTATAAACAGCAATACATTATTATTAACAAACCCGCTAAAAGCCTCACTAGGATCCAAAACACCGGTTAATATTAACCCAACTGCCACAATCATTGCTGTGATAGGCAGTGGAATCTTTTCTAAAGCAAACATAACAATAGCGAATATTAAAAATAGCAAAGTAATCATTTCAGGGCTCATATAATATAATTCCTCCTAAAGAATAACAGTTTTATAAGTTGAAAATTGGTGAGCCTGCTCCATTGACCATATCAGGAAGGAGGCCATTTGTTGCGATATGTACTTGATATTTATCTATACTGGTAATAATTGCATAGCTTGTATTATAATTTGTATGAAAAAAATAATAGATAAGTATATTTTGATATCGCTTTCATAAAAGAGGTTCAGTATACCGGTACCCATACAATTGTTGTACTGTCTGTCGCCAAGAATAATAACAGCATTAACTGCTTCATGTTCTAATGCATGCATAATTGTTTTGCTCACAAGTATGTAGTTATATGCCCTGGATTTCTCTTGTTTGAAAGAATTATAGGTCATCCATTAAAAGAATCTACAGCAATTGATACTTTCAGGCAATCCCTTCTTTTGAAAAAAGGTACTCAGATACATCTATCTCAGCACCCTTTATCATTGGTCAGGTTTAAAATATTGGAACTAAATTATAACGTCAGATTATTAATAATTGCATTTGTAATTTCTTCGGTATTACTTGTTCCGCCAATATCGCGAGTAATAATTCCTTGTGCGGTTGTCCGGCGTATAGCTTCATGTAGATTACTTGCTTCTTCGTGAAGTCCTAAGTCTTCCAGCATTAAAGCAGCGCTGGCAATGGTACCAATTGGGTTGGCTACACCTTTTCCGGCGATATCCGGAGCTGATCCATGTACAGATTCGAACATGCTCGGGAAGCGCTTATCAACCTGCAGGTTAGCACTCGATGCAATACCCAGACTCCCTGCCAGAGCACTTCCCAAATCGGATAGAATATCAGCGAATAAATTAGATGCTACTACGACTTCAAGGCTTTCTGGATTAAGTACAAATTGAGCCGCCATCGCATCCACAAGCCATTGGTCAGTCTCTACATCCGGATATTCTTTACTGACACGTTCAAATACCTCATCCCATAAAACCATTCCGTATTGTTGTGCATTACTTTTTGTAACACTGGTTACTTTCTTTCTTTTTCTTGTGCGCGCAAGATCGAATGCAAAGCGGATAATACGTTCGCAACCATACTCTGTAAAAATGGAAGATTGAATTGCTACTTCTCTTTCGTCAGGGCGTGCACTGAAATTTCTTCCGCCAATCCCAGAGTATTCACCTTCTGAATTTTCTCGTACTAGGATCCAATTGAGACTTTCCGGATCTGGATGGGCAATACGATGCTGAACTCCTGGCAAAAATTCAACCGGTCTGATATTTGCCCATTGATCCAGACCTTGACAAATAGCTATACGCAGTCCCCATAAACTGACATGATCCGGAACACGAGGGTCACCGACAGCTCCAAAATAAATCGCATCATAATCTTTTAAAGTTTCTACACCATCTTCTGGAATCATGCTCCCATGTTCTATATAGTAATCACTTCCCCAATCGAAGTAATCGCTTTCAAATTTGAATTTATCGTTTGATTGTTCCTCCAGGTAACTCAATACTTTCATACCCGCTGCAATTACCTCTTTCCCAATACCATCTCCTGGAATTACTGCAAGTTTAAACGTTTTTGTCATCACGCTTCCCCCTTTATTAAGTTATGTATATCTTAAACAATGTATACGTTAATGTCAATAAAATATTAAAATTAAATATTTTTATATAAATAACTTTATTAATGTATTCATTAAAAATAGAGCAGAGACGGATTCTCTGCTCTATTTTTCTTTGCGTAGAACATTTAAAATTTCAATATGTGATCTATTTCGATGCTCTTGCATAACATATTTTGCGGCTTGCTCATTGTTGGCGATCATGCAGGCAACAATCGCTTTATGCTCCTGAATCGATTGTGTAGGCAAGGGTCTTTGATGAATCGTATAAAGTCTGGCCCGGTGACATTGGTCATCGAATGTTTCATAAGTATTAGACAGCCTTTGATTGGAAGCTAATTTTAAAATTCGGCGATGGAATAAATCGTCCAGCTTTGACCAGCGTTCTAAATCTTCATGGTCCAATGCTTCCAGTTGTTCATCAATCATATGCTGCAGCTTTTGAATATCTTTGTATGTTGCATGTTCTGTAGCGGCTTCAGCTGCGATCCCGTCAAGCGCTACGATAACACTGTAGATTTCTTGCAAATCTTCCGGGCGTATAGGCTCTACAACAAATCCTTTACGGGGAACCAGGCGTATTAATCCTTCCGTTTCCAGACGGACAAAGGCTTCTCTTACAGGCGTTCTGCTCATTTCTAAAAATGCTGTTATTTCACGTTCTAAAAACATGCTTCCCGGCGACAGTATTAATTCCCGGATAGCGGATTTAAGTATTAAATAAGCTTGCTGGGGTAGTTTATAATCTTCAATATGGCTAATGGTTTCTTTTATTTTATGCAATGGGTATTCCATAAAACCACTCCTTTAAGATCAGATGAAATAAATAACAGCTGTATTACTCACAGGATATTTACTGATTTCAGGCAGCATAATCTTATTATACTAGAGATGCTGCGGGAAGCAGAAGAGGGAATGTAATTTCAGCATTTTTCTTTTGTAATGTGTGTTTAAACAATTTTTATATAATAAAATAACTGATAAAATCTCATTTAACTTAAAAAAGAAAGCCGTAACCTTCAACAGATAGTTAGTTGTGAAGGCTTCCGGCTGGTATGATGGGAAACAGATTATTTCTTTTTCCGTAAATTTCTTTTCTCCTGGCGGCTGAGCCCTTCAGTTAATTGTTCAAACAGGCTGTCCCACTTATCCTGATAGGTTTTATAAATAAGCGGATATTTTTTCTTCAATTGCAGGATACCTGCAGCATAGCTCTCTTTGTCACCCTCAAGCTGCTGTCTGAGATAAGCAGGCAGTTCATTGATGACCGCAATTATTTTAGTTGCCGCTATTTTTCCGGAATAGAACCATTCATATGCTCTGTAATAAAGCAGCTGATAAGCATGTAAATCCCGGGAGAGCTTGGTGATCTCTTTTTGCAGCCGTGCTTGTTTTTTTGTTTCGTGATGCGCTTTTTTTACGTCACTATTTTTATTCTGCGTAATGATGCCGGCCAAGTCGATGTAAATTTCAGCCTCTTGAAATAAAGCCCCTTTATGAAAATACATATATTGTTCCATCAGTTCATCTTGCAATTTTTTTAAATCGTCTTCATCAGAGATATTTTTCAGATGCTTTTTAAATTTTGATAATACCTTAGGTAATACAGCCCGTTTTTCTGTGGTAATAATGATATTAATCCAGGATAAATAAAATGCTGATTTTGTTTTGGTATCATCCACTTCTGTTGGCTGGGATTGTTCCATTAAATACATCGCTTTATCAAACTGGTCTGTTTGGATATAGAGATGTGCAAGTGCTGGAGCGAACATGGCTGTTTGTTCAGAAAATCTGTCCAATAAGCTTTGATATGTTTCAATAGCCATATCCGGATAACCGTTATTTTGATAAATATCGGCTTTTAAAGTATAGATAACCTGCAGTTCTTCATCGCTTGCAGTAAGAGGAATGATTTCTGAAAAAATCTTTTCCATCTCATCGACATCATCATTTAGACTTGCCAGTTTTAACAGCTTGAACTTAATTTCTCCACTGTCAGGTACGAGCTGATTTAATTTTTTATAGATTTCAAAGGCCTTTTTGTTATCGTCGTTATCCATTGCTTTCTTAGCAGCAATGATTAATTGCTCCGCCTCATCAAACTGTTTGGCTTCATTTGCTTCTGAGTCTGCTGCAGATGTATTATTTTGCTCCTCATTTACAGACACAGCTGCATCCGTTTTTTTCGTTTGCTTGTCTGTCTTCTTGCCATTTTTGCGGGCAGTATCATAGGCAGCTCTTTTCTCCGGATCATTTAAAATCTCGTAAGCTTCCTGCACTTTAGCATAGCCTTCCGGATCGGCTTCCTGCGGATGTTTCTCTAAAGCCTCCAGGTATTTTTCCCCGATTCTTGCCTGACCAATATTTGCTGTTGTACCAAGAATCTTATAATAGCTTTCGTTCTTTACTTTACTCATATTGATAACTCCTCATTATTTACGGTCAAAAAAGGATAAAGTATATTGCTGTATCCTTTATCTTTATAAACTAATAAAATCCTTCTATATAGGATAGAAGGAGCTTGTTGTCTTATTTTAAAAGGCTGTATTCTTTATAAAGCGATAGCTGTCATAAGAAGAATCCAGCTTTTATTCCGTTTCTAATTGTAGCTTTTCTTTTCGAATCTAGCAAGAACATGGCTGAAATAAGCATCAGGAATAAACAGGAAGACAGATAAGATTGAGATGTATTCATTAGTTTATAATATGTTGAGCAGCAGGTTCTCTACTTTAGGATAGATTGAGTACATTATCTAAAAATGATATATTTAAAGAAGCAACGGAGACATAATTAAAATTTAACAAAAACGGAAGGGTGGCTGCTCAGGCCGCTTTTTTATATGTTTAAAGAAAGTAAGGAAATAAATATGAAAACAGCCAGTTCAACAGTACTAAAAACGAATGGGATATTCTTTTCCCTGGTTTCTAAGAAAAATAATTATAAAACAGAAGAAATAAATGTAATGAAGAATACAGTCACTCAGCTATTGGAAACTTCCACCACATCGAAAAAACCTGGCATGCTTTTGGGACATATTCAGTCAGGAAAAACGCGTTCTTTTCTTGGTTCTGTGGGGTTAGGATTTGATAATGGTTTTGATGCTGCGATTATTTTAACAAAGAATTCGAATGCACTTGTTAAGCAGACCTTTGAAAGAATCGAAGGGGAGTTTTCAGAATGCATAGAGGAGGATAAATTAGCTGTCTATGACATTATGAAAATGCCGGTAAAGCTCCGCAAATTTGAGTTAAGAAAAAAACTTGTTATTGTCCTAAAAAAAGAAAAGAAAAATATGCAGCGCTTAGAAAGTCTCTTATTTGAAATGTATCCGGATCTGACCGCAAGAAAAATCTTATTCATTGATGATGAAGCAGATTTCGCTTCGGTCGCGTATGACAATGTGAAGGATAAAAATATTATTGATTTGAAGGTAATCGCCGGGCAAATTGATGATATTCGTGCCAGGTTAAGTGATGCCGCTTATCTGCAGGTAACAGCAACACCATATTCGTTATATCTCCAGCCGGATGACATGACGATTCATGAGCATAAAGCTTTTCAACCGAAGCGGCCGGCTTTTACAGAATTAGTACCGGTGCATGATAAGTATGTCGGCGGAGAAATGTATTTTGAAAAGTCTAAAGAAGATGGACATATGGCAAGTTATTTATACCATGAGATTCAGGAAGAAGAGCTTCAGATTTTAAGAAAAAGTGACAGACGTAAAGTAAAAGTGAATCATCTGCTTACAGGTGAACGCTACGAAGGCATTCGCAGTGCGCTGATTCATTTTATTGTCGGCAGTAAAATTCGTAATATTCAACAGGAAAGGATGGGTCAACGTCTTGAAAAATATGCGTTTATTATGCATACCATTACCACTAAGGCTGCTCATCAATGGCAGGAAGAGGTAATGCTTCATATGGAGGAGCAGCTCCGCGCAGCAATAGAGAAGGAAGATCCCATCTTTGACCAGTTAGTTCGTACAGCTTATCAGGATTTTGTGCGCTCACAAATGAAGGGGATGTATTTTCCAGCCTTTGACGACGTTCTTTCCAGCGTTCGTGATGCGTTGATAGAAGAAGAGCTGTTGATTGAAATCGTAAACTCCGAGCAGGATGTCGATAATTTACTAGACAAATCAGGAGAGCTGAAATTACGGACGCCGCTAAACTTCTTTATTGGCGGGCAAATTCTCGACCGTGGTATTACGATAAAAAATTTAATCGGCTTCTATTATGGCAGAAACCCGCAAAAGTTTCAGCAGGATACAGTTTTACAGCATTCCCGGATGTATGGAGCCCGTCCATTTGCAGATATTGCAGTTACCCGTTTTTATACAACAAAACGTATCTATGATGTGATGGAGCAGATGCATGAATTTGATACAGAGCTGCGCAGAGCATTTGAATCCGGGGCAAACAGCGGAGAAGTGACCTTTATTCAAAAGGATATCGATAATACGATTTTGCCATGTAATCCAAATAAAATTTTATTATCAAGCGTGCAAATGTTGAAGCCGGGTAAACGAATGCTGCCAACAGGTTTTCAAACGATTGCGAAGAGCTATCTGGAGCGGCAGATGAAGAAAATAGATAGGTATGTAGAAACGATGAAGCAAACAGCAAAAGCAGTACATCCAAAAGATGCCCGCTGTTTCCTGATTAAAAAAGAAAAAATGCAAGAGCTGCTGGAAATGATTTATCAGACCTATGAATTCGAAGATGGCTACGAGTGGGATCTGGAAACATATTGTGCTGTGATGAATTATTTATCAGAGGATACAGATACCAATCGAAAGGGATATGTCTGGGTGATTTTACGCCAGAATCGCAATATGGCGCGTATTCGAAAAAGCACCGGCCGGTTTGAGGATGCACCGGATACGAAGCAGGATGAATTGAAAATAGCTAGAAATCTGGCCAGGGTCATCCCATCATTAATGTTGATAAGACAGAATGGTTCAGAGGAACAGGGCTGGCGCGATGGTGCATTTTATTGGCCGGTGCTGGTTACGCCTGAGGAGACGAAAACGACGGTTTTTGCCGGGAAAGGGATTAAAGAGAGGTGAAGCAGATGAATGAGCATTTTTATCAAGATGATCCACAGTTAAACAAACAATTACAGCAGGCTATTGAACTAAGAGAAAAAGGGAATGCGGACCAATCCAGAAATATTATATTAAAGCTGTTAGAACAAAATCCGGACAATGCTTTTCTCAACTATCAATGTGCCTGGAGTCATGATATTTTGGGAGAAGAAAGAAGTGCTGTGCCATACTATGAAAAAGCAATTCAGCTGGGCTTAGAAGAAAGGATCTTAGAAGATGCTTTATTAGGGCTTGGAAGTACTTATCGGACATTGGGAGAGTATGAAAAATCGAAGGAAACATTTTTGAAGGGAATGGATTTATTTCCAGATAATAAAGCGATTCAGGTATTCTATTCGATGACGTTATATAATTTAAAAGAGCACAATCAGGCGATGGAGCTTTTGTTAAAAAACCTTGCGGAAACGACAAATGATGTGGATATTCGGAAGTTTTCCAAAGCAATTACTTTCTATGCAGATAAATTGGATACAAGCTGGGAGTGATCAGCGGGAAACGAATTTATTTATTAATACGTAAAATGCCTGTGCTGTTCTACATGAGAACAACACAGGCATCATTTTAATAACAATCCCAATTATAAAGCACGTTACTAAAATTTCTATCTTTCAGATCCTCTTCAGAGATAAAGAAATTTCCAACACCGGAATCGCTCCACATAATGTTACCGCCGGCACTATCGATTTGCAGCAGCAGTATATCATTTTCTTGATAATCTCCATATGCACGCGGGTCTTCCTGTGTAAAGAATGGATAGCCGCCCAGTTTATGACCTTTCCCGCTGAATTGCTGGAAAAATTCTTCTTCCAGGTTTTCATCTTTGTTTATTTTATCAAATATATCTGCGTAAACCTTGTCACGACGATAATCACTTACTGTGATAGCTTCTGAGCCTATTTCAAAGGATAATCCCATCTCCTGTTCTACGGGGAAAAATAACTCATCCTCTGGAACGGTTACAAAAGAAAAATCCTGCACTAATTGTGAGTCATCCTGAATAATATCTTTGTGATAGATAACACGAAAACCAGCTTGATTCTGGCCATCATCAAAATCCATTCCGAGAACATCATCATAACCATCGATATAAAATTGCAAAATTCCTGTATGAGGGAAATGCGGCAAATGAACAGGAACCTCGTCAAAATTAATTTGTGCCAGCAGCTTTAAAGGATTTCCCTCTTCATTTTTAGGATACTCCATCGAAACAGGGAAATACGGATTACCTGCAAATTTACTCTCGAATAAAGATGTTTCCCGCTCTGTAGTAGAAACCTTCACAACCGGGTTCATCGTCTCTTGAATGATAGAGCGGTATTGCTCCAATGCTTCTGGTAATTGTAATGATACTTTGTCTGACATAAGAACCCTCCTGAAATTCAGTTTATTCTGTATAATAGTTACTATAGCAAATTGAAACAAGCAGGGAAAACGAGAAAGCAATTAATTTACAACGATCGGGGCAGGCTGCTTCTTGAGCCAGAGGACGACTAAAGTATTACACCATCTTGGGGGGAGATTCTAATGAACAGGGTAGAATACATCAGAAATAAAGAAAAGGAATATCATGATGCATGTTATGATAATTATAAGCTGTTTGAGAAAGGCTCCTGGCTGTACAAGCCTGTTAAAACAGTGATGGAGCAATTGCCATATTTTAAAGAAAAAACGAATATTCGTGTTCTGGATTTAGGATCGGGGGTTGGCCGGAATAGCATTCCAATAGCAAAAGAAATAAAAGGCAGAGGAAAAGTTGTCTGCGTAGATTTATTGCTTTCGGCAACGGAAAAATTAAAGCAATACAGTAAGGAATATGACGTGGAAGAAGTCATTAAGCTGGAAACAGGGGATATAGAAGATTATTCAATCAAAAAAGAGAGATTTGACTTTATTATCGCAGTATCTGCTTTAGAGCATGTCGCTTCTGAAGCTGTTTTTAATAAAGTAATCGAAAGTATGGCACAGGGAACTAAAAAGAATGGCATCAACTGCATTATTGTTAATTCTGAGGTAGAAGAAATAGATATCGAGAAAAATAAAAAGTTAGATGTCATGATGGAAGTGAATATTAAGACAGAAGAAATGCTTCATAAATTAGACAGGCTGTATGACGGCTGGGAGGTACGGAAGCGGCTGGTGAAACCTTTGAAGTATACCATAGAACGTGACGATAGAGATGCCCTGCTGCAAACAAATGCGATAACTTATGTTGTGACAAGAAGATTTTAGTTTACATGCTCCTCGTTACTTAATAAAGCCTCATAATGTGTAGAAAAGCTCTCTATAAATAAAACTCCTTTTTCATAATGAGTAAAAGGAGTTTTATTTATTTAATATTAGAAAGTTATTGCACTTTATACCTAATTGTCCAGTTCGTTATTCAAACCGTACATCCTCAGAAATCTCTTTCACCTTATCCCACTGTAAAATCCGTACTTCATCATTCTCCCGCTCCACGATCCCCTGATCCATCCACTGCTTTAAAATACGATTAACATGCCTTTTTGTTGTTCCAATTAAAGCGGCGGTTTCTTCAAGGTTATTGGTTGAGATATAAGATACCTGAGAATCAGAAGAAACAGTGCATAAAAAAGCAGCAAGCCGGACATTGGCAGGAGACAGTGCATTCACCCTGGATGAAATGGTGCATGTCCGGAGCTTATAAGCTAATTCTCTTAACAGTATCTGTGAGAATGACGCATCATATTTTAGCTCCTTTTCATAAATCTTTTTAGGGATAAAGACAAAAGTGCATGGCTCTGCTGCAATACAGTTTGATTGAATCAGACAGTCTTCCAGAATTTCAATGTCTCCCATAATGGCAGGAGTCTGGCAGTAACGCAGCAACAGCTCCTTTCCTGTAATTTCCTGACTGGAAACAAAGTATTTTCCACTTATTAAAAAGTAAAATCCATCTATTTCTTCTCCGGCAGTTAATATGTATTCATTTATTTTGTATGTGCGAATGGTGATTTCCTTCTCCAATGTATTTGGAATCGAATAATGATAGATAGCAGCAAATTGTTTTAATGCCATATGATTTTCTCCTCGGGACATCTGTCCTTTTGTAATTTTTAATACATAGTATACTTGAAAAAAGAGGTGATTTAAATGAATTTTGTTTTTGATATAGATGGCACAATTTGTTTTGATGGAAAAACAATAGATTCGTCTATTATACGGGCACTGGAGGAAATAAAAGCAGCAGGGCATGAGGTGATTTTTGCATCTGCAAGACCGATCCGGGATTTGTTGCCTGTTCTGCCCCAGGCTTTTCAACAAGAGAAACTGGTTGGAGGAAATGGAGCATATACTTCAAATGGTGGAAAGATTGATGTTATCCATTTTCAAGATAGTTTGCTTACAAAGCTTCAAACTCTGGTTGAAGATAATCAGATAACCTACTTAGCAGACAGTGATTGGGATTATGCTTTTACAGGAGAGAAGACACATCCAATCTATAAGAATATTAATCAGGCTACAGCTAAGAATCGGGAGCTGAGAAGTCTGGATAAGCTGTGTAAGCTGGTCCTGTTTCAGCCTTCACTGCAAATAATAGATGAGCTTTCCACTATGCCTGTAAATATAACCTGTTACAAGGGTGAAAATGCGATAGACATCAGCCCGGTTGGAATCAATAAAGTAAGAGGGCTGCATGCTTTGCAGGTGAAGGATTTTATTGCATTTGGTAATGACAGTAATGATCAGTGCCTGTTTGAAAGCGCAATGTACAGTGTCTGTATTGGAGGACATGAGGTTAAACAATATGCATCTGCATCGATAGAGAAGGAAAATGTTCCAGCGATGATAAGCGAGGTATTGCGTGCGTATAAAGCTCAGGAAATACAAAGCGTCTATATTTAACTCTTTATTTTAAAAGGAGAGATAACATGAACGAAAAGATTGTCTCGCAATTCCCTACATTAACAAATCGGAATTATCTTGCCAGCTGTTCTCAAGGGCTTCTGCCGGCAAGTACTTCCGATGCAATCACAGCGTATCACGAAGAATTACGGGCTAATGGAATAAACTGGGACGCAGCAATGGGAATGCTGGAAAGAGCCCGGGAATCCTTTGCTGCACTTATTGGGGCTGACCCGGATGAAATAGCAGTTGTGTCTTCGGTATCTCATGCAATCTCTGCAATAGCGACAGCTTTTCCAGATCCTTTAACAGGAGATGAAGTTATTTTCACAGATTTTGATTTCCCAACAGTTGCAGATGTATGGACTGCCCAGGCAAAATTTCAGGGGAAGCTTCATGTGATCCCATCTGAGCATGGGAAGATTTCTCCGGCATCCTTTGAGGACCATATCAGTGAAAAAACACTGCTAACGTCTATTCCACATGTTCATTATAAAAGCGGGTTGAAGCTGGATATCAAAGAAATAGCAGAAATTGCTCATCGAAAAGGTTCGTTATTATTTGTTGATGCCTATCAATCTGCAGGACATTGCCCTATTCATGTAAAAGAGATGGGAATTGATTTTTTGGCAACAGGAACAAGGAAGTATTTATTAGGAATTCCCGGCATTGCTTTTCTGTATATTGATAAAAAAATTGCCGATACACTTCAGCCTAGCATGACTGGTTGGCTGGGAAAAGGGAAGAAAGATGCAAGAAAATTTGATACAGGTACACCTTCCTTTATCAGTGCTTATGCTGCTAAGGCGTCTTTGGATTTTATTCATTCTGTGGGAGTCCGTCATATTGCTGCATATCTTGAAGAATTGAGAGCGTTCACAGTTCAGTATGGGCGTAAAAAAGGATTGAGACTGTATGGAGCTGAAGAGGTGGAAAACAGAACAAGTTTAACAGCATTTTTTCATCCGCGGGCTGCTGAGGTCGTTCATAAGCTGCAAGAAAAAGGAATTGTATTAACTGCGAAGGAGAATATCATCCGAATCGCACCGCACGTTTATAATACCAGGCAGGATATTGAAAGAGCGATTGATGAAATCGTACAGTTGCCGGAATAAAAAGGATGGTTTGTTATCAAGGAATGACACAGAGCCGCACATTTGGTAAATAATGCTGGATAGGCATCTTCACCAAATACACTTTGTTTTGGGTGGTTCAGTGCAGAAGGAGGCTGTTTATGTATTTTAAAACAAGTGACGGGATAAGAATATATTTTGAAGTAAGCGGTACTGGAATCCCTTGTCTGTATCTGCATGGAGGACCGGGCTATTGGAGCAAATCTTTTCAACACATTATGAACGAACCGCTTGGAGAAAAATTGCAAATGGTTTATCTTGATCAGCGGGGCTGCGGAAGATCGGAGCATAGTGAGGAAGAAGCGTATTCTTTAGATAGATTAATAAGCGATATAGAAGAGCTGAGGAATCATCTGGAAATAGATGAATGGCTGGTGATGGGACATTCTTTTGGAGGTATACTTGCGATAAATTATGCAGAACAGTTTCCAGAGAGAACAAAGGGAATTATTTTAGCTAATGCTACCTTAAATATGACGGAGTCCTTTATGCAGCAAATGCGAACAGGATCTGAAATGCTGGGACTGGAATGGACAGGTATCGCCGCAGACAGCCTGTCGAAATTTATGAATACATACTTCGGTATTTTAACAAAATTAATAGAGGAAGGGCTCTATTTTAAGCTGCAATTTGTCGATACAGATAAAAAGAAAGAGCTGGATATGATTGATAATGAGGGTTTAGACAGTGATTCCAACTTTCAAAAATTCGTATTTTCTTCTGCTGAATATTTTCAGGATTTTACATTGTTGTCCGGGAAAATAGATAACCCTGTATTAGTAATTGCCGGCAAAGATGATTATGCTGTTGGACCAAGCCATCATCAGTCCTTTAAATTCAATAAAATGGACGTCCAGGTCTTAACTAGCGGTCATCATCCTTATGTTGAAAACCCTGCAACATTTAAAAAGGTAATTATGGATTTTGTAGAGAACAAGATGAAATAATAGAGCAGGAAGAGTTGTTAGTGAGTTAACGAAATAGTGCAATTATATTTTTGTCAACAATAAAAATGACGAAATGATGAAAAACTGCATCTTTCAAATCACTTTCATCCATTTTTTGAACTTCTCTGTTCACTATTGCTCCTTAAAGTTAACTAAATTGTGTCAGTTACCTGGACTATATAGGAAATGCTACTGCATTCCCGTATAATACAAGACAAGAAATCTTATTTGGAGTGTGAATTGCATGACCAAAAAAATGAGCCTGATCCTGTTCGGACTGTTATTTTTATTAACTGCCTGCAGTGGAGAGGATAATAAACAGGAGGAAAATGCACTGAAAGAAACAGATGATATTAAAGAATTAGTTCATCGATACAGTACGGAAGATATAGTTGATGAGAATGCATCCATTACTTCCGAACAGCTGGTTGTTACAGATAATGAGGGAAATGAACAAGCAGTTTATGATTTGCCGGAGGATGAATTTTTTGTTTCGATTGCCCCTTTTATGCAGCAGACACACCCTTGTGAAATTCATAGTTTAACAGGCTGCCAGGGGGAAATGGTTCTGGAAGATTTTGATGTATATATTGAAACTGCAGAAGGTGATGTTGTCATAGATGAGACCATGCAGACGGAAGAAAATGGCTTTATTGACCTGTGGCTCCCCCGGGATGAAACATATACGGTTGAAATTAGACATGACGGAAAAGAAGTGACATCCGAGATCAGCACGTTTGACGATGATTTTACTTGTATCACAACAATGCAATTAAGCTAATCAGGAACACTTCACAAATACAGGCTGGCGGTTATTCGAGCCAGCCTGTATTTGTGATAGCGATATTATTTACGCAGGCTTTCATAATTGATCCTCCTTGTACATACGTTAAAGCAAGGAGGATGATAGGATGGATAAAACAGATGAGCCAATGAAAAGAATGGCTAATTTGCGCTTATCACATGCGGGATTTGCCCAGTATTATAAGGGGTTATTAAACAGAAACCATTATCTGCTCAAGGGAAACAGCAAAAATAAATCTCACAAGCATTTTTTTCAAAATGTTCATAGGGCAAATTCTTATCATATTACATAGAATTTGCTTTATGTGAATATAAATGAAACTTCATTGAATAGAAATCTCCGTAATAAGACAGGATGAACATCGTTTGGCCGTTTGATATTCTTATATCAAGCGGTTTTTTCAATAATTAAGGAGCAGTTTTTAATTTGAGTTAGACTGGTGAAACAGTTTTAATACTTCATGGAGAAAAAATATGAAGTGACAAGGACGTATTCTCTTTTTATCAAAGGATAAAGAATGCTACAATAATAAAACGTAATCTTAAAATAAAGACGGGCAGCAGGTGGTATTCATCATGCCGCAACAGCTGCCTGTGATAAATATATATGTTTCAGATAGAGCAGCAGGAGGAGTAATCATGGTAAGAACGAAACAGGATGTGGAGCGGTTAGAAGCTGAACTGAATCGAATTCACGATAGCATCAACATCAGCTCAGAGGAGCTATTTAATCATCGGATTAAGGGAATATGGCAGAGGCTGAAAACAAGCTCAGGAAATGAACATTTAAAAACAATGCCGCTGGATACGATTCTAACACTGGAAAAAGGGTTTCCTGTAGATAATCTGATGAAGAATGGCTTTAAAACAATGAAAGATATAGCTGATCAAAAAATTGAGGATTTTATGCAGATAGAGGGTATTGATGAAAAAGCGGCACAGGATCTTTATCAAGCTGTTTCAAAGATAAAATCATCCGTTTATGAACAAGCAATTCCACGTGTGAATCCAGATGATATCTCTGATGAAGATTTCAATTTACTGGAATCCATTTATAAGAAGTGGCATCTGCTGAAAATTCTGGAGGAATTGCAAGCGAAGTTCCAGGAATATTATGAAGAAACGATTCCCGATATTGAAATTGCAAAGAAGCAGAAGAGCTTTTTTGGGGCATTATTCCAGCCGAAAGAGGAGAAGGAGAAAATCCGATCTGCCTTTGCTAATTTAAATAAAAGCAAGCATCAAAAGGAACTGAATCAGATCAAGAAAAGATTAGATTATATGCTTGATTTTGAAGTGAGCAAAGAAGAACTTAAAAAACATTTTGAAACAGAAAATGCTTTCTACTATACAGAGATCGAGAAAGCAACGGACTTTGACTCGGAAAATATTTCAGAAAGCTTGCCGCCAGAGGCAGTAGAAGCGGTGAACAGTTATCCATTTGATACCAGAGGACTGAACATTACCCTAAGAAATTATCAAATTTTCGGCGCGAAGTATGCATTGCTGTATAAAAAGACGCTGCTGGGTGACGAAATGGGATTGGGAAAGACGATTCAGGCGCTCGCTATTATTAATCATCTTACGCAAAACAATCAAGGACATGCTATTATTATTTGTCCATTAAGTGTGGTTGCAAACTGGAAAAGAGAGATTGAACAGCGATCTGATTTACAGACATTTGTCTTCCATGGCAGCAATCGGGACGAACAGTTTAAAGCATGGGAAGAAAATACCGGAGTATTAATTACAACCTTTGAATTGGCAGGCCATATGCCGCTTGAAAAAGAACATTATCTCGATGCGCTCATTGTTGATGAGGCACATTATGTGAAAAATCCAGGTGCCAAGCGCTCGCAAAATGTTTATCATTTAGCCGATTTGGCAGAGTATGTCTTATTTATGAGCGGTACACCACTGGAAAATAGTGTGGAAGAAATGAAGCAATTAATCTCTGTTTTACAGCCGGAAATCGCGAACAGTTTAACTGAAGAAATGCACCTGCATCATCCGCAGGCATTTCGGAAAGCAATTGCTCCCGTGTACTTAAGAAGAAATCGGAAGGATGTCTTAAATGAACTTCCAGAATTAGAAATTATTCCAGAGTGGATTCATTTCGGGGAGGAAGAGGAAAAGTTCTATCAGCAGGCAGTGAAGGATGAACAGGTCATGGCAATGCGTCGTGCCGCCTGGCAGGGTGGAACACCAGATAAATCGCCGAAGCTTGAGAAGCTATTGGAAATTTGTGAGAATGCCAAAGAAAATGGACATAAGGTGCTGGTGTTTTCTTATTTTAAAGATGTTATCCAGACCATCAGTAAAAATTTAGAGGATGGGACCCACCGGGCAATTACTGGAGACGTTCCTAATCATAAAAGGCAGGAAATTATAGATGTATTTACAGCAGATGAGGCTGGCTCAGTTCTGGTCAGTCAAATCACTGCCGGTGGTGTCGGAGTAAATATTCAGGCCGCGAATGTTGTGATTTTATGTGAACCGCAATGGAAGCCGACGATGGAGGAGCAGGCGATCAGCCGGGCGTATCGAATGGGACAATCCCGGAATGTAGTTGTTTACCGCTTATTAACAGAAGACAGCATGGATGTAGCGATGCTGGAGGTATTGGGAGAAAAAGCAGATCTCTTTCATTTATTTGCCAGAGAATCAGATACAGCATCCCGTATCCTGGATGAACAGGAGCGGGAAGAGGAAGAAGCTTCTATTCAGAAGAAGGTATTGGAGCTGGAGAAAGAGCGTTTTATGGAATCTGTGCGTTAAGAAAAGCTTTGGGCTGTTTGTGGAAAAAAAAGAAGGAGACAGCTAAGATGTATCCATATTTAAAATCACAGTTTGATATAGAAAATCTGCAGCATCAAATCAAGCACCGGCAATTCATGCAGAATTTAGAAGAGGCTGAGAAGTGTACCGAAGAACCAATCATTAATAATAAGTCCCTCAAATAACATCGAAAACTGTTATTTGAGGGACTTATTTCTTTCTACATGTGAACCCATATCTGAACAATACTTATCCCGATACCCAATGCTAAAGGAACAATTCTTGTTAAATTTAATCCTGTGAATGTGACAGTTGTCTTTTCTAAAGGATCCTTTGCCGGAGATGCTAAGTAATGTATAAAACGCTGCCAAGCCACTTGTTTTTGCATCAGCTTTTGCTCAGGAACAATCACATGAAATTGATCCAGTTCTTTCTTTAATGTATCTTCCTTTTTAAATTCATCCTTCAGCATGAAAATCCTCCTTCAGGTCGTTTTTTAGTGTGCTCATTGCCTTGTGTAGTCTTGATTTAACGGTGCCTATTGGAATATCTAATATGGATGCAATTTCATTTTGCGGCAGGTCCTCATAGTAAACAAGTAAAATAATCGCTCGCTGTTTATCAGGTAAGTCAGCGATTGCCTGCTGTACCCACATTTTTTCATCCATGCTTATTGAGTGGTCAGCCTGTGGAATCAAAAAGGGAAGCAGGGAGCGCCATTTTTTCCTTCTGTTTAACTTATTTATTAATAATCGGTAAGCTATTTGGAATAAATAAGCTTTGACAGTTCCTTTATCAGGATCGAATGTCTGTTTTTTCTTCTGCAGGATTTCAAAGGTATCATGGACGATGTCGACACTAAGCTGCTCTTCTTGAGTGTACCGGTATAAAAAGCAGTAGAGAGGCTCATGCAGAATGGCATATAATTCAGTAAAACCTGTTTCATCTCCATTCTGATACAACTCCATCCATTCTTCGTTACGCTTCATCTTCTTTATCCTCTAGATGCGCCTTGATGGATTTTAAAGTCATGGAAATACGGCTGATAAAATAGCAAACAGTTACGATAACCCAGGCTTGAGCCTGATTGGATAAAAATTGCACCCAGGAGTTTTCAATATTTTCTCCGGAAGCTAATAAGAAAAATAAGATTACTGTACAAAGAATGGTATAAGCTGCCACTGCTATTGTAACTGTATCAAATATATTCCATCTTAAATAGACCGTTGTCTTTTTGTAATTTATTTTCCCATCTTCTTTGACTATATATTTACGATTAAATGGTATACTGACTGCCAAAATCAGTATAATTTGTATTCCTGCTGCAATCAAAGAAATAATATATCCTGTTCCCATATGATTCTCCTTATCTGTATATTTTTTGAGCATAGTATGCTGAAACTTGTTAAAATCAGTACAATGCGATGATATTTGTTCTATTACATTTCATTGTGCATGCAATGTAGCAAATAAGTAAAGTATGGTTTTATTTTAATTAGCCGCTGTTACTGACTATACAAACAAGGGAGGAAAAAGGTTCAAAAAAATAATGAAAATCAGAAATATATCCTAAAACCATGTTAGGCTAAGAGTATAGATCAAATTTTTAAATGAAGGAGCTGTTGATTAATATGAATAAAACAATTTATATTATCCGGCATTGTGAAGCAGAAGGACAGGCTCCCGATGCTCCCTTGACAGAAAAGGGGAAAGAGCAGGCGGAAAAGCTGGCTGCATTTTTGTATGAAAAGAAAGTGGATCGTATTATTTCCAGCCCATTTTTACGTGCAATACAAACGGTAGAGCCGCTTGCAGAAGCAAATAATTTGAAAATAAAAGTGGATAACCGTTTGCGGGAAAGAGTGCTCAGTTCTGCTTCAATGCCTGACTGGATGACTAAACTTGAAGCAACCTATAAAGATTTAGATTTAAAATATGAAGGCGGCGAAAGCAGTAACGAGGCAACAGGAAGAATTGTTGAGGCAGTGAACGAAATACGTGAAAGTGATGCCGATAACAGCATCATTGTTGCACATGGAGGAATTATATCGCTGCTTCTGTATTATTATGATAAAAACGCAGGATTCGAGGCGTGGAGAAAACTTAGTAATCCAGATATTTATGCATTACAGATTTCAGATGATAATTATCAGCTTGAACGGTTATGGGAAGAGGAACAAAACGAAAAAAGAGCTGATTGAATATATTTCTCATCATACTTCAATCAGCTTAAATGTTTCAAAATTGAAAATCATAGCAGCCAGCTGGAGGACATTTTCAAGATGTATCTGATCCTCCTGCCCGTTTGCAATAGAATAGCGCTCCTCTTTTTGCGTATAGAAAAACAGCACATATCATAATGCTCTGTATATCAAATCCAAAAGTCATCGTATTTCACCTAGTCATCCCACCAGCTCGTTTCCATATCAATTAGCCAATGATTTTTTAGTGTTAAGGCACGTTCGATAGCTGCAATAGTTCCGGCGGCCAGCAGTGTCGTATTCAGCCAGGCTGGAAGGATTATCGGTGATGTAAAGGAGCCCCATCTTTCCTCAATGATAGGAAGCTGCGAAATCATGGCAGCCAGCTGTGGCAAGCCCAATATTAAAGAAATCAAAAGAATGATAACGGCAAGTTTTCCAATGATGGAGCTGATTTCAGGGAATTTGGCATCAAGGCGCATCCGCAAGCCTTCAGCTGAACGGCGGTCTGGAGATAATACAACCTCCTGTTCATCCTCCGTCACATAATGAATCCGTTTCAAACCATAGGTTGTTGTTGCTGCCTCAATAACTCCTCCAGAAACCGGGAAAAAAGCTGGATTAGAAGCTTTTGCATGATGCTTTCCGTCACGATATAAATCGATTGATTCATTTTCATCAAAATAATCAACATGAACTGCATACGTGTGCATTTCCCCATCCTCTTCACGAAGCTTTATATAAAAAAGCGAACGATAAAATACCTCGTAAAAACGAAATGGCTTCAATGCATGCCCATCTCCATCTTTTACTTTTTTTATTGCTCTTTGTCTGCGCTTGCTCTTGAAAAAACGCAACATATTATCCTGCCTCCGTGGTACTTCTTTAATAGATAATACGGAATAAGCAAGAAAAGGTTTCTTATATTATTTTTTTTACGTCCATGAAAAAATGAAAACCACTGAATGAAATAAACCTGATGACTTTTTTGTATGAAAATGCGCCTGCTGGTTCATAACTAAAAGATAGGAGAAGAGAAAGGGTGCCGGCAATGGATTTCATGAACGAGATAGAGAATTTGAAACAAAAAAATAAAGATTTACAAATGAAATCCATCATGATTAATGATACTGCTTATGATGTGATCGGCTTTGAAAGTCTGGTGGATTTTTCGGCGACATGGGAAATAGTCGAGGCATTAATTGGTAATCAAGAAAATAAGTCACAAGGGTCAAAAGGTTTTCAATCGAAAAACATTACATGGAATAAAATAGAAATAAACAAACAAATGCAAGCATTGTATGAAGGGAAATTAATTATTTGGGATCGTGCTGAAGAAGCTTCTTTAATCGTAGATCCTGTCTCTCAGCCCCTTTATAGAAGTATAGAAGTACCAGTTAACGAATCGGTTATTTATGGAGCAAAGGATGCGTTTACAGAGAACAGCCAGCAAAATATAGGATTGTTACGCAGTAAATATCAATCCAAAGATTTTGAAGTAATGACAACACAGCATGGTAAAAGAAACCGCCGCTTTTCATTTCTTATTTTGAAGGGTACCACAGATCAAAAAATGGTTGAAATGATCAAGAAGAAAATTGAGGATTATCCAAATGAAATTAAGCAGGTGAAGGATATTCACGTTGCTTTCGGATTTTCTAAATTTTCCCTGATTACCCGTGTATCCTCCACTGAGCTTCCGGAAAATGCGATGGAGTACATAGAACAAGGGAAAATTGTCTTCTTTATGGATGGCTATCCATTTGCACTGGTAATGTTCAATACGGTTTTTGATGTGTTTAAGCAGCCGAGTGACAGTAATTATCTGAGTGTATTTGTGTATTCTCTATATATGCTGCGTATTGTTGGAATTATGATTGCAGTATTACTGCCGGGGCTGTATGTAGCCCTGATTACTATAAATCCTGAGATGCTGAAGGTTCAGCTTGCCCTCTCTATCACAGAAAGCCGGCAATTTGTACCTTATCCAGCTTTTATAGAAATAATTATTATGCTGCTCCTGATTGAATTAATTACCGAAGCGGCAGTCCGTCTGCCTATTTCTATATCCAATACAATTGGTGTTGTAGGCGGTATTATTTTGGGGCAGGCCATTGTAGAAGCCAGTCTGGTCAGTGGTGTATTAATTATTATTATTGCTGCTACGACAATTGCCAATGGTATTGTAATTAATTTTGAAAATGGAATTACCTTACGGCTGATGAAGTATATCATTGTTATTTTCTCTGCTTTATTTGGGATTCTGGGACATGTTATCGGTCTGCTGGTTTTATGCTCCTATATAGCCCGAATTACGAGTTTTGGAGTTCCTTATGTCCGGTGGAAAAAGGAAGGGATTCAAAGTGAAAATCAATAACTTATTGATTATTACCTTTTTTTTATTAACGAATATAGGAGTAATGTTTCTTCTCTATCCGACATTGATTTTGGATACGGTAGATAATGGGCATTGGCTGGTTGTTTTGATTCATGGATTTACACATATCGCTCTTGTAGGAATTTTATTATTTGGGATGTCTAAGCTGGAAAACCCTAATGTCCTGCAATATTTACCTGAGAAACGCTGGTTCATCTCCATCATATTTATGATTCCTTTATCGCTGTTTATCATTGGAACGGTTATTGTTTCTATCCGGACCTATGCTGAATTTACTACGGTATTATTTCTAAACCAGACGCCGATTTTATATGTCATGGTTATTTTCGTCGCTACGGCTACATATATCGGACTTGGTTCAATGGAGAGTATTTTCCGGACAACGTTTTTAATTGCCGGGGCTTCATCCTATATTATTGTGGTTATTTTCATATTATCCTTTTTCAATGCAGAATGGTATAACTTCTTTCCGATGAAGGTAGATAATATCGATTTTATATTTGAAATGCCCTTTATTACAGGTTTTTTAGTCTTGTCTCCTACCTTTTTATTTTTTGCTTTTCTGCCTAAAAAAAAGAAACTCAATTATAAAACAATTTTCTGGTTTTCATGGTTTTTAATTCCTTTTATTTTTATGGCTGCTTATTCCCCTATGCTGGTTTTTGGGTATGAAGTAGCGCGGAATTTTACTTTTCCCTATATTGAAATGTTAGCCACAGTCGATATTCAATGGTCTATCTTTGAAACACTGACTAGTCTTTTTGGTTTAAGTCTGCTTATTTACGCAACGATTTTTTTAGGGATGTTATTGCATATTTTGCGAATGCTATATCAAAATATGTTCCGGGTCAGCAAACTGCATGCATCGGTTGCCCTTGTTATTATAGTCATCATCATTACAATAGCAGCAAATATGATTTCTACATGGGAGCAGGTGCAGACACATATCATATGGATTATACCACTTCGTTTTTATTCATTTATCAGTCTGCTGATTTTCATCTTTTGGATAGGAAGAAGGCAAAAGCATGAAACGTAATGATTGGAAAAAAATACTCATTCTCTTATTATCGCTGATCTTTTTAAGCGGATGCTGGGATTCCAGAGATATTAATTACCGTTCCACACCTATTTTGATGGGGCTGACGAAAGATGAAGATTTATTTCATGTGTATTTAATTATTCCAGTATCAGTAGTATCTGAACAGCGGAATTTGGCCAAAGTGGATGGCAAGGGAATTACGATTGTAGATGCCCTTGAACAGCTTAAGAAAAAAATTGAAACAACTATTGACTTAGAGCATATCGGTTTTATTGTTTTAGACGAGGAGCTGGGTAAAGAAGGAATAGGGAAAATAATAAACACCTTCATGAGGATGCGTGATGTACCCGGAACACCAGCGATTGCATTTACGAAAGAGGATATGAATACCTATATTGATCAGATGATTGATACGTTTCAAAAAGTAGGGGTACCCATATTTGGTTTTCTGGAAAAACAGATTGGCTGGGAAATTAATACTCCAGAAGTTATTTTATGGGAGGTTTATAGAGGTATTCATTCGTATACATCGGATATTTCTATACCGCTAATCAGCTCAAATAAAAATCTGGAAATGGATTACTTTGGTGCATCCGTACTCAAGGATGGAAAAATTGTTGAAACATTAGACTCTATTGAAGTTATGCTGATGAATTTGTTAAATAATGAAGAAAATGTTATTAAAACATTTGTGACCATTGATGACACCACCAATGTAGAGCTCGTTGAAAGAGATGTAGAATATGATTACAAATTTAGAGGAGATGAAGTCGACCTGACTATAAGGTTAGAATTCGTATTGATTGTCTCTGAAGCAGAGGACCATTTGAATGATGATAAAATTCAGAAAATGTTTGAAGAAAAAATGAAAAAAGATACCCTTAAACTGGTAAAAAAGCTGCAGGGTAAACATGCAGATGTATTAGGAATAAGCAACCGGATCAGAAAAAATTATACCAATGCAGAGCTGAAAAACTTTCTGGAAGAAATATATCCAAATATAAATATCAATGTAGATGTGGAAGCAGTAATCGAAAATAACGGTAAGTTAAGAAACTTAAATAATGATGATTTTGAAGACTGGGATAAGGAAAAGCAGGAACAGGACTAGCTTCAAAGAGGCTGAGGTATAGCCAAGTCTTCTCTCTGCCAACAAAGAATCCGGATATCGAAAAATAGCTGGGTTCTTTGTTATTGCTATTTTGCAAATTGGCCGTTATCGACTCCAAAGACATTAATATCTATATCAATATCAGAGTTGTCATCCCACTTTTCTGTTACTAAGCTTCCTCTCAAAAAAGAATCTTGTACACCATACTGTTTTTTAAAGAAATTTATTAATTCATCGGCTAATTCAAGTAAGGATGAAATAATAAGTGCCATAATGGTTATCCAAGAGGTGGAGCGTATAAACTTCTTATTACAGATGGGCATTTAGTAACGAAAGATCGTGGGAAAAGATTACACAATGAGAAGAGTTAATCAAAATCTGTCTGCAGCGATTTTCTGATGGGCTTATTAAAGTAATTCTCTGGAACATGTGATAAAATCGATATATATAAATCTTGGAGGGATAGCTATGTTTGGGAAGCTTTTTAAAAAGAAAGAGAATCAGGAAATTGAATTATTTGCTCCAGTTGATGGAGAAGTAATCCCTTTGGAAGAAGTGCCTGATCCAGTATTCGCTGAAAAAATGATGGGAGACGGAATTGCTATTAAACCATCTAGTGGAAAAGTTGTATCACCAGTTGATGGAGATATTGTACAAGCGTTCCCGACAAAGCATGCAGTAGGGATTAAAGCTGACAATGGAGCGGAAATTTTAATTCATATTGGTTTAGAAACAGTTGCTTTGAATGGAGAAGGATTCACAATCCATGTCAAAGAAGGGGATAAAGTCAAAAAAGGCGATGCCCTTGTTGATGTGGATTTGGCAATAGTAGGTGAAAAAGCTGTAAGTACTGTTACACCAATGCTTATTACAAATATGAGTGATATCGAAGCTTTAAATAAACAAGATGTGAAGCAGGTTCAAGCTGGGGAAGATGTTGTTATTACTGTTAAATAAAAGAAATTAGCAATAAAAAAATTTGCTGGTACTGAAAGAAGACAAGAGATACTTAAAGAAGCAGCAGTCCGCTTTGAAGTAGAGGACTGCTGCTTCTTTATTTAAGTCTTGTATTTTACTGAAGTCTTTTTCTTCATAGGGGCGAATAAATGCTTTTTCGTTGTTTTTCAAATTTATTTCCATATTAGAATTCCTTTCTTAAAGATATTCTTTTTTATTCCTTTATCATTTTTTTACCGCAATCTTAATGTCTCTCACATCAATCACTCCATCGCTGCTTCAGAATTTTTGTTCTTTGAATTTATAAATGCTTCTTATAAAATCTATTTATTATACGGGTATATATAATGATCTTACTTACAAATTGATATACCTGCAATCAAAGGTATCTAATTGTTTGTAAGGAACATTTAAAATATCGAAAGCATAGGCTGCACAGTAGGGAATTTACCTAATTTATAAGTGAGGTGTCTAATTTGACTAATCCATTTAACCCAAATCAACATATGGATTTTTATAACCAGCAGCAGCCCCAACACTATCAGCAATATCCCCGGAATTATCAGCAGCCGAATATGGGGCAAAATTCGATGGAGCAGCAGGTTTTATCGGCAGTTAATCCGGTAATCAATCACGGAATGAGGGAAGCACAGCATCTTGGCTATCCACATGCATTAAGAGAAGCTGTAGCGATCGCTTACCTGATGGGACAGGGGCAGGATTTTCAATCAGCGTGGCAAACGGTAGAGTCCTGGTGGAGACCGCAGACTCCTGCACAGCCTGGGACTTTTTATTAAGAGTAAAGTAAATGAATAATAAGAAAAAATGCCGATTTTTGATCGGTATTTTTATTGGTTTAGAAACGTTATGATATTTTTCAAATGAATAAGTATCGCTGTTTTGTTCTGTAGTGGAAAATAAAACTCCCATGAAATAAATTTTTCTATGTATGAGCTAATATCACTCTAGCCGAAGAATAATATTAGCTTTAAGCAGTTAATCCGAAAATTTTTTAGCTTACTTTTCCACATCTTTAGAATTTCATCGTACAGCACTAGATAACCGGATAATACTGCTCGTAAACAGGATTTATAAAATAAGGCGGCCTGGGCCCGATTTTCGGCAATTGGAACATATGCTGATTTGCCGTATACAATACGTCTACTTTTTTATTGGAATGCTTTACTAATAAAAGTGTCGCCTCAGGGTTGTAATAATATTGCTGCATAACAATTTCCTCCTTGATTTGCTTCTCCTTCATACCTTATTCATATTTCTATAATGTGGAACGGAACCTTTCCTCTTTTCACTATCTCCGCCCAAGTGTCATAAAGTAACCTATCCAGGTGATTTCAAGGAGGATGTTTATGACACAGGATAAATCAAATAAACCAGCAGATCAAAAATATCCGATGTATCCAAACTACGGGAAAATAACACAGTATGAAGAGGTTGCAATGACTGTACCTGAGCAGCGGCAATATCGGCAGCCGGGGCTGGAAAAATGGATGGTGCCCAGGCCAATTATTGAGAATGTAAATGAAAAAGGAAGTAATAGGCTTGCTGATAAGACTGCACTTATCACTGGAGGAGACAGCGGAATGGGAGCGGCAGCTGCAATTGCTTTTGCCAAAGAGGGTGCAGATGTAGCTATTGCTTATCTGGATGAGCATGAGGATGCAAATCGGACAAAAAATCGTATTGAAGAGCTTGGGCAGCGCTGTATATTGCTTGCAGGAGATTTAAGGGAGAAGCGCCAGTGCAGTTATATTGTAGAAAAAACGATTGAAACGTTTGGGAAACTGGATATCCTCTGCAATCATGTCGGTATTCAATTTCAGCAATTAAGCCTGCTGGACATTACAGATGAACAATTCGATGATACGTTTAAAGTAAATGTATATTCCCATTTCTATACTACCCGTGCTGCACTTCCACACCTGAAAGCAGGCAGCTCGATTATTAACACGGCATCTGTTGTAGCTTATGAGGGAAATAAACAATTGCTGGACTACACTGCCACAAAAGGAGCTATCGTCAGCTTTTCAAGAGCATTGGCAAATAATTTAGTGGATCAGGGGATCCGGGTAAATGCCATCGCTCCAGGACGTATATGGACACCGCTGATTCCAGCCAGTTTCTCGGCGGATGAAGTAATGCTGGCAGGAAATCCGATGCAGCGGCAGGGCCAGCCTTTTGAAGTAGCACCTGCATTTGTTTATCTGGCGTCAGATGATTCTCGTTTTGTTACGGGTCAGACATTACACGTGAATGGAGGACAATGGACATCATCTTAATAGGAAAATTTAATTCAAACGTTTGTTTAATCATTTGTTCCTATTAAAAATATTATCAGCCCACCTATCTCTTGCATATAGTATTAACGACTAATTTTAGGGAGGATTTATCGTTGTCACAATACCTTAATTCAATAAAACAATGGTGTGAAGAAATTTTGCAAACGTATCGGGAATCAAGTGAACATCTTAGAGGAAATACTGGCGGGGAAGCATTGCAGGAGTGGAGGGATAATTTAAATCAATTTCAAGAAGAGCTTTCCAATAATCAAATTGCAGAAGAGGAGGATGCTTACAAGCGCGCCGAAGATTTATATACACAGTTAAATTCTTATCTGGAAGAGAGCATGAAGGAGAGCCGCGCAGAAGGCAATCGTGAAAGAGTTGTTCCGATTGGCGGGCATACCCTTCCGCCATTACCTTACAGCTATGATGCTTTAGAGCCTTATATCGAACGAAGAATTATGGAGCTTCATCATGATAAGCATCATCAGAGCTATGTAGACGGTTTGAATAAAGCAGAACTGGAAATGCAGCAGGCACGTTGGGATAACAATTATGATCTGATTAAACATTGGGAAAGAGAAGCTGCATTTAATGGTGCAGGACATTATCTTCACACGATATTCTGGAAGGTGATGAGCCCGGATGGAGGCGGTGAGCCAACAGGAGATTTAATGAGTGAAATCGAGCAGTCCTTTGGCAGCTATGATCAGTTTAAAGCACATTTTACAGAAGCAGCGAACCATGTAGAGGGCGGAGGCTGGGCTATCTTAGTATGGTCGCCGCGGGCAAGGCGTCTGGAAATTCTGCAGGCGGAGAAGCATCAAAACTTAAGTCAATGGGATGTAGTTCCTCTTCTCGTTCTCGATGTATGGGAGCACGCCTATTATCTGCAATATGAGAATGTGAAAGAAGACTATGTAGACAATTGGTGGAATATCGTGAATTGGACAGAGGTGGAAAATCGCTATAATAAAGCAAAACAATTAAAATGGCAGCCTTTTTAATTAAGCAAACGTATTAGCATGCTCTCAAAAGGGAGCAGTATCTTAACCGTAAATAATGGGAGGATACATCTGCGGTATGCTTTAATAATATTTATTCAAAAAATGGCTTCAAGTAGAGGGAAGCCATTTTTTAATGGAAAAGAAGTACTTAATAATTAGAAATATCTTGTTCGGATAATATAAAATCGATAAAAGCTGGCAGTTCTCCAACAAACATTTTAACACCATCTAAATGATAGAAGGTACTGGTGGTTTCAAAATCTAAAATATCATTGTTTTCAGAGTGTAGATAAATTGGTTTACCTTGCCCTAAAGCAATCCCTAATTCGATATGACTTCCCTTGCCTGCCGGACTTAATACAACAAGGAAGTCAGAGTCTTGAACCGCTTGTTTTTCTTTTTCTCCTATATCTGCTAAATCCTTGATAGTAGCTGCGTGTTGATTTTTTGTCCAATCATAAGTTTGGGTAAAGCCTTTTTCGTTTAATGCGGAAGTAAGTAACCTGACATTGCTTATATTTCGAAAGCTGGAAGCTGCGTAGTATTTCATATTTTTCCTTCTTTCATATGTATAAAGTATGACCTAAATTTAAATTATAGATTAAATCAGGTTAGTTGTATAGATGTTGCAAACTTTCAGTAAAAAGAAATTATTGAAGGAATCTTCTTGGGAAAATGCATATAATAACATAATTAGGACATAATTATGTTATTATATAAAAAAGGAGGGAGTATAATGCCTGAAATTCGACCTATAAAAGATTTAAGAAATACAATGGAAATATCTGAATTATGCCATCAGTTAGAGGAACCAATTTTTATCACAAAAAATGGTTATGGCGACATGGTTCTGATGAGCTTGGAGACTTATGAAAAATCATTAGCAAAGCTGGATCTATACGAAAAATTGGCGCAAGCAGAAAAACAGCTGAATCATGAGGAAAGTTTTTTAGAAGCTGAACAAGTATTTGAAAAGTTGAAAGAGAAGTATGGAAAATAATAAATATATAGTTAAGATAGCTCCGAAAGCTGTAAAAGATTTGGATGAAATTTACAAGTATATATCTGGAAATTTGTACAATCAAGATGCTGCGGATAAATTAATAAATAAGATAGAACTTAAAATTAAAAGGTTAGGTATATTTCCATTTTCGTGTGAGTTAGTAGCAGATGATATATTAAAGGATAAAGGTTATCGTAAACTTATTGTTGAGAATTATATTGTTTTTTATTTAATTAAGGACAAAAGTGTATTTGTTATGCGTGTTTTATATGGTGCCCAGAAGTATAATGATTTAATTTAATAATTTTAGATAAAGGCTAACTCAAACTGGATTTCATATGTTAGCCTTTTTTAACAGTTAAGAAAGTATAAACTTTATTACTGCATAAGTGTAACTAAGGCTGTCACCTAAAAAGCTTGGTGACAACCAAGTTTTCTAATATAAATAGATATTTACTGCAGTGAACTGTCATACTTGTTTCTTTTCTTTTATTCTTCCAAGGCCTCCTGAATATACTTATATAACGTACTATCCAAGCCATAATGCAGTGCAGGCTGGGGATTCTCAGCATAGAATTTTTCAGCATTCTTAGTGATTCCATTATCTCCATCTGAAAAAATATTCGTTAATCCCTGCCACTTTTTTGCTAACTCCTGCACAGACGGATCTTGTGGAGGAATTTGTTTTTCCTTACTGTCTTTTAATGCTTTTAAAAGATCCTTAAATTGTTTTTTCCCTAGTTTTAAAGCTGTATCACTTGTATTGAGGTAGTACTCTCTCATTTTTTGAAGCTGTTCCTCTGTAAAATAACTGGAATGATTGAACTGGATTAACTCAAAGAGTGAGGTTAGACCTTCAACGGAAATACGCTCTGATTTAACAGCTTCCATCCTGGTCTGCTCCAGCTGCTGTAACAGCTTTTGCTGCATAGTTATCTCTGATTTAACCCGATTAATCTGCTGATCCAGTGTACCCAGCATATCCTGGCTGCTTGTACGAATAATCTCTTTTATCTCCTCCAGAGGCAAATGCATTTTTTTCAATACAAGAATTTGTAACAACAGCTGCATATCCTCCCCGGTATAGCGCCGATGTCCTGCTTCTGTATAAAGTGAAGGTGAAAATAAGCCGATTTGATCGTAATATCTCAGTGTGCGGATGGACAGACCTGTAAGAGTGGCTAATTGACCGGTAGTCCAGTAATTTTGCATGTACTCACCTCGTTTGTAAAAGTGTTTTTATTTCAGAAGGACTGAAAGTATATTGTCTGCCGCAAATATGACATTTTGTATCGATAGAGATATTTAAGTCGATAGCTTTTTGCAATTCTTCATCAGATAACGAAAATAGAAAGCCATAAAACATTTCCTTCGAGCAGTGGCAGGTAAATTGTATCGATTTTCGTTCCATTACCTTTGAGTTATTAAAGCGCTGATTTAACTCTTTTTCTATTTCTGCATCATTCATTTCAAGCAGCAGAGGAGCAAGATTCTCTGCTGCAAATTGCTCCCGGACATACTCTAATGAACCTTCTTTTGTCCCGGGAAGTGCCTGAGCATAGATTCCATAGCTTTTGATAAGAAAGTGATTATTATCAAATTCCATGTTTGTTTGAAGCATAGTGTCTGTCTGCTCACTCTGTTTAAAATAATATGCAAAATCGTCATCCATATTTTGATAAGACATATCTGTAATCCCTGTGAATTGGTTCATTTCAAATCCCTTCATCATCCGTATAGAAGCATTTGGACCGATAAATTCCTGAAGAGATTGATCTGAATTTTGCTGCTGGTGCGCTTCTAACAGTGCTTGATTAACATAGCCGCGTACATTTCCTGCTGCATCTGTATCTGCATAAATTTTTTGCTTTTGATTAGTCAATGTAATAACAGCACTGATTCGCTCGTTAGTCTTTAAGGTTACAGAAAGCAGGCTCATAATGGAAACAGATTTAGCTAGTGCCAAATAACAGACCTTATCCTTTATTTTACTTAATTCCATGATTTCTTGTAGAACTTTTGTATTGTCCGTAAAGTATAAACGGATACTTTTATCTAAAACAAGTGCTCTGATAATTTCATTCGTCATTTTATCTGCTCCCTTCTAATAATAGGATAAAACATTACGTGACGTAAGGTTCAAGTTTAAATTTATAAAAAGATTTTGAAGGGAAATTGTATATTAGACGTTGATCATTTTGTCAGCTGATTTTTTAAGATATAATAATAACAAATAGGAAGCGAAGAACGTTTTGAGAAATTTCTTAAACGGAATCAAGAGCAATCGGGGTGGCAAAACAAATGAAGCCTGTAAATTATTCTGTGCGGGAAACGGATACACTTTATTGCGTGAAGGCATGGCTTCCGGAAGATGCAGAAGCGGTTACTATCGGCAAACTGGGAGAATTTAATTTTCCAGAGGGTTATTATGTTTACGTAGGAAGCGCAAAGCGAAATATTCGTGCACGGGTGGACCGGCATATCCAGATGGATAAAAAGTTGCGCTGGCATATCGATTACTTACGTCCTTACCTGCAAATTCAGGCTGTGCAAACTTATCCGGATATAGAAGGGGAATGTGGTCTTTTCGAAAGGCTGAGGCGGGAAAATGGCGGGACAACGCCGGTAAAAGGGTTTGGCTCATCGGACTGCAGATGCTTTTCACATTTGTTTTATACGGAGGAGAAAGTGTTAATAGATTAGGAACGAAGGAGTTTACGACAATTAGGAAAGGAAGAGCAGCATGGGAAAACCAAAGACGAAAGCAACGTAGGCGGAAGCGAAAAAAAGATGGGGTTTCACGATCCGAAAAGATCTCCCGAATGTCGTATGAAGCGGGAAATGGACAGCTTTATTGATTTTTAACGTGAGTACGTTATCCCCTAATCATCTGTCAAAAGAATATTGTAAAGAGAAGAAGGCTGATATAAGCAATTAAGTACTTATATCAGCCTTCTTCTAATGTTCTCTCCTGGCAAAGTCAACGAACCTGAACTTATCTGGACGGTGTCTGGATTCGGTATATTGAAATAATGTCGCATCATCCAAATAGACATAGTTTTTAATAACCACCACATTATAAAACCCTTCTAAATCCAATAGCTCATGATCTTCTGCTGTCGGTTCCTCAACAATAATTTCTTTTTTTGCAAAGCTGATGATAAGGCCTAATTTATTTTCAAGATAGTCATAAATAGAAGCTTCTGCGATATCCATAGAGATGTGCTGAACGGTTTTGGTTATTAAATAATCCTTGTCCAAAATGATGCGCTGTCCAGAGAAGGAACGGGTCCGAATGATTTCCCAAACCTCCTGATCCTCTGCCAGCTTTAATTGCTTCTGGATAAAATCATTTGCGCTGATTTTTGCACATTGATGAACCGTTGTAATCGGCTTTTCTCCCATTTTATCAGCCAGTTCTTTAAAGCTGACCAGACCGGATACCGGGAAATCAAATTTATTCCGTTCAATCACCGTCGATCCCTTGCCGCGGATTTTTTGAATGTACCCATTTTGGGCAAGCAGATTTAAAGCCTTCCGAATCGTTTCCCGTGATGTCTGATATTGCTCAGCTAATTCATTTTCCGACGGAAGGAATTCATTTGCTTTAAATGTTTCTTTTTCTATTTTTTGAGCCATTTCCTGATAAATAATCAAATACTTATTTCGCATCGCAACTAACTCCATTTATTTCTTTAGATAATAAACAATAGACTCATACGGCCGCAGTGAAATCGGATCTGAAACTAAAGATGGAGAATCTGTGTAATTAGAAAGTAAAATCTCACTGTCTGTAAATGTACGATGAATCGATTCAGGTAACTCCAGCTTTGCTTCTTTTGCATAAAAATTGTTTACTACTAATAGTTTTGTATCTTTATTTTCTCTTATATACGCAAAAATTGCAAAGTCATTGGGCAAAATGAGCTGATATTCTCCGTCAGTAATAACTTGATACTCTTTTCGAAGCTGGATTAGTCTTTGGTAATGGTGAAAAATAGATGTTTTATCAGCAGTTGCAGCTTCCGTATTGATTTTCTGATAATTATCAGGAAGACCGATCCAAGGAGTTCCTTCTGTAAATCCGGCATTGGCTGTATTATCCCATTGCATTGGTGTTCTTGCATTATCCCGTGATTTTTCCTGAAGAATTTCAATGATTTCCTGATCGGATAAACCTTCTGCTTTCTTTATTTTGTACATATTCAGTGATTCTACATCCCTGTACTGGCTAATATCATCAAAGCCGGCATTGGTCATTCCAATCTCTTCTCCCTGATAAATATAAGGCGTACCCTGCATCATATGAATCGTTGTTGCCAGCATTTTTGCCGATTCCTTATGATAGGTTGTATCATTTCCAAAGCGGGATACAATTCGCGGCTGATCGTGATTACACCAGAATAACGCATTCCAGCCGCCGCCTTCCTGCATGCCTGTCTGCCAGTCAGATAGCAGTTGTTTGAGATAAAGAAAATCAAACGGTGCTTTTGTCCATTTTTTACCATTTGGATAATCAACCTTTAAATGATGAAAGTTAAATGTCATACCCAGTTCTTCGCGTGCCGGATTCGAATACTTGATACAATCCTCCATAGAAGTGGATGACATTTCTCCAACGGTAATCGTTTCACGGCCTTTAAACACTTCCTGGTTCATTTCATGGAGAAATTCATGTACCCGCGGTCCGTCTGTATAGAATTTACGTCCATCTCCCGGAGCGACACT
The DNA here is from genome assembly GCF_900162665.1 of Oceanobacillus sojae. Taxonomy (GTDB): domain Bacteria; phylum Bacillota; class Bacilli; order Bacillales; family Amphibacillaceae; genus Oceanobacillus; species Oceanobacillus sojae_A. Next base: position 844,404 of record NZ_LT727813.1, on the reverse strand, counting down.
GCCGTCATCATTTGGGAAACGCTGGTCTTTGGAAATTAAATTGATAACATCCATCCGGAAGCCATCTACCCCTTTATCCAGCCAAAAGTTCATCATTTGATAGACATCATTGCGGACTTTTTCATTTTCCCAGTTAAGATCAGCCTGGGTAACATCAAAGAGATGTAAATAATAAGAACCAGTTGTTTCATCGTATTCCCAAGCATTGCCGCCGAATTTGGATTCCCAGTTTGTCGGCGGTTCTCCAGATTTGCCATCCTTCCAAATATAATAATTTCTATAAGGATTATCTTTTGATTTCCTGGCTTCCTGGAACCATTTATGTTCGGTTGATGTATGATTAACAACGATATCCATAATCACTTTTAACTCTAATTTGTGTGCTTTTTCCAGCATTATTTCAAAGTCTTCCATTGTTCCGTAGTCCGACTGAATGGCATAATAATCTGCAATATCATATCCATTGTCATTTTGAGGAGAAACATAAATAGGGGTAAGCCAAATCACATCGACCCCCAGTTCTTTGATATAATCCAATTTTTCTGTAATTCCGTTAATGTCTCCCATTCCATTACCTGTCGTATCATTAAAGCTTTTTGGATAAATTTGATAGACGACGGATTTTTGCCACCATTTTTCTTGCATAGTCAACCTCCTAAATACTGCTTTGTTTCAATTATTTCCCGTTGTATATCAATGAAAGAGGAGGGATAGACTCCCTCCTTATTTTTATTTACCTAAGCGTTTGTATGCATCTACACCCATTTTTGTTCTGGATAGAACAATTGTTAAGATAAACGGAATCACCATAGCTGCAACCATAGCTACAGCAAACATCAGCATATGTGGTAATTGAATAGATAAAATTCCAGGTATACCGCCGACACCGATGGAGTTAGCCATAACACCGGATCCGACAGATATAACTGCTGCAACAGCAGAGCCTGTCATACCGGCGATAAATGGGAACAAATAGCGTAAATTAATACCGAATAGTGCCGGTTCTGTAACTCCTAAATAACAGGAGATAGCGGCTGGAATAGATACCTGCTGCTCCTTCTTATCTTTTCGGTTAAGGTAAATCATTGCTACAACAGCAGAGCCCTGTGCAATATTAGATAAAGCAATCATTGGCCAGAGATTTGTACCATTAAATTCGCTCATTAATTGCAAGTCAATGGCATTTGTCATATGATGTAAACCTGTAATAACGAGTGGTGCGTAGGCAAAACCAAATACTGCAGCAAACAACCACCCAAATGCCGAAGTTAATCCATCATAGACAACAGTTGAGATCCATGAACCAATGGTCCAGCCGATTGGACCTAGCACAACATGAGCTATGATCACAGCTGGAAGTAATGCAAAGAAAGGTACAAAGATCATCGATACCACTTGCGGGATGATTTTACGGAGCCATATTTCTAAATAAGCTAATACGAAACCTGCTAAAATAGCCGGGATAACCTGTGCTTGATAACCAATCATTTCAATTTGGAAAAATCCAAAATCCCAGACTGGTATTTCTGTTGCTTCTGCAACGCCATAAGCATTTAAAAGCTGTGGTGAAACGAGTGTAAGACCTAAAATAATTCCGAGTACTTGCGTTGTTCCCATCTTTCTGGAAATAGACCAGGTAATAGCAACAGGGAGAAAATGAAAGATAGCTTCAGCAATTAACCAGAGAAAATCATATAATCCCGACCAAAATTGCGAGGATGCCGCTAATGTCATTGTTCCATTTTCCAGCATTTCAATTTCACCAATGACATTCCGGAAACCTAAAATCAGTCCCCCTACAACAAGTGCCGGGATAATCGGCGTAAAAATATCTGCTAAGTGCGCCATTAACCGTTGGATAAAATTCATATTTTGTTTCGCTGCTTCTTTGACATCTTCTTTAGAAGTATCGCCGACACCAGCTATTTTCGTAAATTCATTATAAAAGGAAGCGACTTCATTTCCGATAATAACCTGGAATTGTCCAGCCTGTGTGAATGTTCCTTTTACAATATCGATATCTTCAATAGCTTTTACATCTGCTTTTTCTGGATCATTTAAGACAAATCGCATTCTGGTTGCACAATGCGTCACGACAGAGATGTTGTCACTTCCACCGACTTTTTCCAATAATTCTTTTGATGGAGCTGTGTATTTACTCAATGTCATTCCTCCTTTTCATATCTTGTATATACAAGTGTTAACGTTTTCAGTTTAACTTGTATATACAAGTTTGTCAATAAAAATTTTAAGCTGTTTTATGGGGAATTGATATAATTGAATGAATATGGAATGTTGAAAGATAGATTAAGTGAAGCAGATATATGAAATTCACAGTTAATTATTCACTGGGACCGTATCAACTGATAAACGAAGATAAGGTAAATGTTGATGTTTTCAAATGCCCTGCTTTTGACATAAATGAAGATAATCCCAATATTAGAAAGGGATTATCTTCCGGGATCTGAAATATCTTCTACAAAATGTTCAGCGTACATATTCCAATATTTTTTAAAGACACGGTCTTTTTTATCATCTAAATTAAGCTGATACATTCGGAAAGTAACGAGAATATCCTTTGGCTGCCATTGTTCTTTATAAGAATATTGATAAATCATCCCCAGCTTCTGCATAACTCTCCCGCTGGCGGTGTTAAGGATATCGTGTGTTGCAGTAATATACTTGAGTCCAGTATCTTTTAGCTCTGCAATGACAGCATGACCTGCTTCTGTCACATAGCCATTTCCCCAGAATTCTTTTTTTAGTGCGTATCCAAAATCATGTCCTTCTCCCAGGCTGACAGTCACATAGCCAATCGGCAGATTATTTTCTTTTAGACAAATCGCCAAGTAGTATCCTGCATTGTTTTGATACATGGGAAGAACCCTTTCAGCATAATAGGTTTCCGCTTCTTGTATATTTTGGAGAGGGGATAAAGGCAAATATTGATTCACGACTTCATCGCTCAATATTTCATATAGCGCCTGAATATCCTTGTCTGCAGCTGTAAACAGGCGTATAATCAGTCGTTCTGTTTGGATCTCCAAGATACTATCACTCCTTTAGTTATGTCACCGCTCATAGAGTATCCGACAGGCTTGGTAATTTCATATAATTTTGTATTTAACTCTCCATATTCCTTGAACATACCTACCCCTCCATTCTATAAATATTCAAACCAGCTTTCGTGAAGAGGTTGTGAATGATATGCTTCCATTCTATAATAAAAAAAGAGAATAATCTAAATTTGAAAAGAGAGGAGGAGTCATTTGCGCATATCAGTATGGAATCAACGTCCTTAATTGGGGATGATGCCGATGTCAGTGATTAGGGAAGAACACTTACTAATGGAAGATGGCGTTGGCTGTCTTACAGTGGCTGATATAAATTCACAAAATCAATCGTGGTCCGGATCAGGAGATGAAATAAGCTCCTGTGAAGCTGGAACTAGAAGTAATCGTTTTGCAGAACAAGACGGTGAATTTGTCCCTTCTCCTTAAAAGCCTGAAACTGCAAGTAGCAGGAAAACAAACAGAACCCATTCTCCAAAGATAAAAAAATTATCTTGGAGGATGAGGACGTTGAGCAGAATAACAGAAAATACAGCCTTTCAATGTGAGCATTGCGGGGCGGGTGTGGCGGCAGTAACAAACGGGAGCTTTCGCAATCATTGCCCCTTCTGCCTATATTCAAAGCATTTGGATAATGAGCCGGGAGACAGACTTAGTACCTGTAGAGGAATCATGCGGCCAATTCAGATAGACTATTCTGGAAAGAAGGGCTATCAAATTATTCACGAATGTAACAAATGTGGAAAAAAACAGCGTAATAAAGCAGCAGTAAATACGATTCAGGAAGATGATATTCTCCGTTTCATGAAAGCATTAAATCAGTATTAGATTATTCTTTGCCTCCTTACGCTTCAACAGTAGGGAGGTGATTCATTTTTGAAACAGAAAGCAGGTGACACATTTGCAGGAAGAAGTAAAGAAAATACATATTATCGGCGGTGCGGGAAGCGGGAAAACCTATCTGGCAAGGGTGTTATCAGATATTCTTGCTATTCCGGCTGCTGATCTGGATAACTTGTTTTGGAATAAAAGCTATGGAACGAAAAAAGATCCTGCGATCAGGGACAAGGAACTGGAGGATATACTTTCACAAGATTCCTGGATTATGGAAGGTGTCTATTTTGCCTGGCTGGAGGCCAGTTTTGAAAAAGCGGATCAAATCATTGTTTTACATACAAATATGTACGTAAGGCAAATGAGAATAATTAACCGGTTTTTAAAAAGAAAGCTTCGTATTTTGCCGACTAAAAAAGAAAATATAAGAGACTTGGTGCAGTTATTAAAATGGAATGCTGCGTATGATACAAATAATTTAGTAAAAGCACAAAGAAAGATAGAGGTATATGAAGAAAAGGTGATACATATATACAGCAAGAGAGAGCTGAATCAGCTTCTGGAAAGTATCAAGCAAAAATGAATAAAAGCCTGCGATTATGTTACACGAATAAACAAAGAGACTTGCCTCTATATATTAAAAGGCAAGTCTCTCACGGTTAAGAATCACTTTCAACAGCAATTTGTAATGCATCTATTGGATTGCCTGTACTCTCATCAATTTCATAAACGGTGCTTCCTTTCTGCCAGCGGATGACTGTTCCGGGATGTTCGTCAAAATCGTCAATTTCAATTACTCCACGCTCATCAGGCGCAGGTAGATAATTTGTTTCTAAATAATCTACGACAGCCCGGGCAAGCTCCTCACCGTCTTTATAATTTCCGGTTGCTAATTCTGGGTCAGTCGGAGCATTTACGCGAATCAGCCATTTTCCTTCATTCCATGAAACATAATTGTGGCCGGTAGCTCCTTCTGAAAGAGCTTTGACGCCATGACCAAGGTCTATATTTGTCTGCTCAACTTCTTCATAGTTTTCAATTGCGTTAATTGCTTCCTGCTCACTGGAATAATCTGTTTCTTCTATATTACTGTTGGAAGAATCTTCAGCTTCTGTATTTTCTTTCTCTGAGGAGGCATCTTCATTACTTGAATCCTCAGCTTCTGCCTGTTGTTCTTCGTTACTGTTATTTTCCGGTTCCTCTGCGGAGTCTTCCTGATTGCCTTCTGTTGCTTCCGTCTGGTCATCCTCTGTACCAGATACAGTTTCTTCATCCGATTCCTCTTGTGAGGTATCCGTTTCTGCTTGTGAAGCACCCTGGCACGCTCCCAGGAAAAGTAAGAGTGCTATACCTGGTGCTGCAAAATATGTTTTTTTCAGTCTCATGATGTATCACTCCTTCTACTGTATATATTTCCCTTCTTTTCCTGAAACGAATCCTGAAGTTCCAGATTTTTTTAAGAATTATATAAATCGTGAAGCTTTATTTGGAAAAAGTGCTATACTGGCTGTAGCTTTCTTTTTAAGGAGGAATCGAAATGGCAGCATTCTTTGGTAATGCTTACTCTAGGCTGGGCGCCCTTTTGGTCTGAGAGGTCTTTAGTATAATAAAGCAGAATAAATAATGAATGATCTCTTTAGGCCGTATGTTTTAATAAAAAGCCTAATATAATGGAGTGAATTCAAATGGAAAAACAACTAATTGAGCCGTTTTTAACAGTAGCGAATTATCGTTTTATAGAGCAGCAGACAGATAAAATTATACGTGCATTGGCCACAACAAAGGATAAAAATGTTATTCTGGCTGTACGCGGGATTGTGAAAAGTGAGTTGATAGACTCCTTTACATGGTCTGATGAAGAAGAAAAAATAATCCAGCCGTTAATAGATATCAATGAACGGGCAGAGGGAGAAGTCTTTTTAGAAAAGCTGAAACCCTATATTATTCCATTTAAAGCAGTGGAAGCAAGTAATTTAAAAAGCCTGTTTAAAAAGGAAAAAAAGCTGAAGCTCCCTAATCTGGAGGAGACCGACTTTCAGCAAATTTCTTATTTAGCCTGGGATGACCCTGGAAAACTGCGGAGATATATAGTAGTGGAACAAAATGAAAGCTTTAAAGCACTGAAAGGCACTTTTATACTACCGGCAACACAGGGTATTTGTGCGCTTTGCAACCAGCATACGGAAGTTGTCCGTCTTACCACTTCTGTAAAAGGTGAGGTTCCCGGGACATTTACCAAGCACTATAATTATATCTGTGCTGACAGCCATTTGTGTAATCAGCATGTAACGGATATAGAGAAGGTAAGAGCATTTTTGGATAGAGTCACCAAATAAATTTATTAAAGAAATTTATAAAGAAAGCAGATAAGGAGAGTGCGTACTTTCCTTATCTGTTTTTGAAATGAAAAACTTTAAAGAAAAACCGATCCTGTAGCAGACCTGGAACGATTTTAGTATAATTAATCATTTTTTAAGAGCGAGTACATATACATATCAACAAAATTGCTCTTCACCTTTTCATATTGCCGCAACGTTCCTTCGAAGGTAAACCCTAGTTTTTGCAATACTTTCATCGAATTTATATTTGCCGGCTCTACTTTCGCTTCAATCCGGTTGATTTCTAAATTCGAAAAGGCTTCATCAATTAACGCCTGAATGGATTCGGGTGCATATCCCTTTCCCCAATGTACTTTCGCAATATCATAGCCAATCTCAGCCCGGGCGTTTTCTGCGTCGATAGCATTAAAGCCGCAGGAGCCAATAATCTGCTTTGAATTCAAATCAAGCACACTGTAGCGGATGGCCTGATTTTTTTCAGCTAATTTATTGAGCAGGTTAATCATTTCGATTGTCTGCGATTCACTTGTGAAAGCAGAGATATTCATGAATGCTGCAACAGCCGGGTCTGACCAGATATTAAATAGCGCGGCGGCATCAGATATCCGCATTTTTCGTAAGATTAATCTTTTTGTAAATAGCTCTTCTTTCAATACTTTGCCCTCCAATATTTTATAGAAATCTGTCTGGAAAGTATTGTTTTCTGTGCATGATTCAGTCCCTTCATCATTTCTCTGAGCAGGTTATTTTTTCTTTTTCGGTTTTTCATCCAAAATCGATTTTAATTCCTCAATATCCTCTTCGGATAAAGAGTCTTCCTCCATAAATTGGACAAGCATCGATTTTACCGTGCCGCCGTAGATCCGCTTAATGAATGATTCCGCTTCTGCACGCTGGCATTCATCCTGGGAATAAAGCGGATAAAAAGTATACACACGCTGCTCTTTATTGACACCAACAACTTCTTTGTGCACTAACCGGTCTAAAAGTGTCCGTACTGTTTTTGCTTTCCAATCCTTTTGCCCCTGCAGATTGGAAATGACGTCATTCGCTGTCTGCGGCGCTTTTTTCCATAGTACATTCATTACTTCCCATTCTGCTTCAGAGATGCTCGGTACTCCTTCTGACATATATATCACCCCGGTTCTATTCATCAATAATTTGTTTATCCTTTAAAATAGCTAAGGTTATTTCTGTTGCGATACTTCCAGAGGCATTATCCTCATCCTGTATATTGGTTGCAAAGAAATACGTGTTTGTTTCTGTTTCAACAAAACCGATAAACCAGCCGTTTATATCCTTGCCATTCACATTACCTGTTCCTGTTTTTCCATAGAGTGCAGAGCCGTCATTTTCATCCATTTGCAATGCATTTTTAACAGCTTCAATATGCTCTTCCTGAAAATCAAAGCTATTGTTATAGAATGAATGTAGCAGCTCCACCTGTTCCACTGGCGAAATCTTCAAGCTGGATTCCAGCCAATATTGCTCCAAACCGCCAGAAGTATCCTGGTTTCCATAATGGATTTGATTTAGATAGGATTGAACATTGTCCAGACCTATTTCTTGATCGATTTGCTGGAAATACCAGTTAACAGAGCGGTTTAAAGCAGTCTCTAAGTTTTGGTCTCCATTCCATTGCTCATAAGGCTGTTCGACACCGTCCCATTCAATCCTATTTTGTTCCGGTGTTATAACGTTCTCCTCTAATCCGAATAAGGCACTATAGATTTTATAAGTAGAATCAGGAGAAACCCGCAATGTGCTCTGGTCTTTATTATAGATATGATATGCATCCTTTTGCATATCGTATAGAACAAAACTGCCCTCGTAATTTTTAAAATAAGCACTAAGATCTTCTTCGCTTGTCTGTTCATGATTAAAAGTTGTATAGCGGCTGTTGTCATTAGCCATCGCAGAAGCAAGCGGAATCTGTGTAACTACAAAAAGGCCGGCCAGCAGGAAGATGCCGATGCTTTTGGCATGCTGTAATTTAGAGTCTGCTTGAAAGGAAGCAATTTCTATAATCCGTTTCTTAATCTGCTTTTTAGAGCCATTTAATTGATTAGCCAGCTTATTATACGAAGGACTGGGAGATTTATCGATAAAATGAATAATTGTGTTTCCATATTTCTTATAGCTGTTATCATCTAAGGATGTTAATACAGCATGATCACAGGCAATCTCACGGTCCAGACGCATTTCTTTAAAGGCAATCCAGACAAAAGGATTGAACCAGTAGATGATTTGAAAGAAAACCATTAAATAGTTGATAGGAATATCCTTATATTTATAGTGATTTAATTCATGAAGAAGAATATGCTTGATGTCATCTCTGGATAACCATTCTTCAAAATTCGCCGGCAGCACAACAAAGGTTTTACGCAATCCGAATGTCAGCGGTGAACGTACTTTATCTGAAACTCCCAATACGATATTTTTTGAGATATTTAACTGCTGCTTAGATATTTGGAAAAGGTCTAGAATTTCTTTATCTTCCACGTGAGAAATCGACTTTTTAATACTCCTTAAATTCAGCCACGCGTGTATAGAAAGCCCTGTGAAAACAAGGGCTCCAGCAATCCATATCCCAGCGGCAATTCCATTTAACAGCTCTGTATTTGTCTGCGTTACCGTTACGGAAAAATCCTGCATCCAATTCGAATTTGTTCCTCCGCTTCCGGACGCTGCGCTATTTATGGCAGCAGAATTTCCATCTGCAGAAGAACTGCCTGTAAATGTATGAAACAGATTCCCGGCTGGAATGAAGCGGCCGGGAATAAAAGGAATGATCAAAGCAAAAAGCAATAAATACCATAGATTATATTGCCATTTGGCGGATAGCTGTTTTGGGAATAACTTTTTTATTAGAAAAATAAGCCCGATTGTAATGGAAGAAATAATGAAGCCTGTAATAAGTGTTGTTATAAACATGCTTTTCGTCTCCATTCTTCAGTTACGGTAATTATATATGAACGATTTACCGGATTTTATTTTAAATTACATTTGTAATACATTAAATTCTAGCATTATAAAGCGAAGTTATCAATCTGTCAGTAAAAAAATTGTAAAGGATAAAAGTAGGTATTGACAAACTTAGACTACATGTGTAGTATTGTATTACAGTTGTAGTCAATATAGTTTTAGGAGGGTTTTAAATGAAACAATTTCAAGATATTTTTAATAAGAAAGGCTTCATCTTATTGTTGTCGATTGTCGCGATAGGACTAGCAGGCTGTTCCAATGAAACAGAGAGCAGCGTAGAAAATTCTGAAGCTCCAGAACAGACTTCACAAGGCGAAGAAGCTTTTAAAGAGCTGGAGGATGAATTTGATGCAAGACTTGGTGTATATGCTATTGACACAGGGTCTGAACAGACCGTTACCTACCGTTCAGATGAAAGATTTGCATATGCTTCTACTTTTAAGGCATTGGCAGCGGGAGCTATTTTACAAACAAATTCAATAGAAGATTTAGAGAAAGTAATTACTTATTCTGAAGAGGATTTAGTAACATATTCTCCTGTGACAGAGAAGCATGCAGGAGATGGGATGAAGCTGGAAGAAATTATAGAGGCTGCTGTCCGTTACAGTGATAACACAGCAGGAAATCTTATGTTAGAAGAACTCGGAGGACCAGATGGCCTAGAAGGCATATTAAGAAAAAACGGTGATGAAACAATCGAGATGGATCGAATGGAAACAGAATTAAATGAAGCCGTTCCAGGAGATAAAAGGGATACCAGCACCCCGCAAGCTCTTGCTGAAAGCCTGCAAAAATATGTGTTAAGTGATTTACTTCCTGAAGACAAGCGTGAATTGCTGATTGACTGGATAACAGGAAATGAAGCTGGAGATTCGTTAATTCGGGCAGGCGTTCCAGAAGGATGGGAAGTGGGAGATAAGAGTGGGGCAGGAAGCTATGGTACAAGAAATGATATTGCTGTTGTCTGGCCGCCTGACAATGAAGCTCCGATTGTTATCGCCGTTCTTTCCAGCCAGGATACCGTAGACGCAGATTATCATGATGAATTAATCGAAAAAGCTGCTGAACGCGTCATGGAACAGCTGCAGAATGAAGAATAACGGGAAGGTGGAAAAATGAGAGGATACCGGACGATTATCCTGATTGTATTGCTGCTTTTGCTAGCTGGTGGATGTTCTAAGAAAGAGGAGCCGTCAGAAGTATTAAACGACTATCTTTCCAACTGGGAAAATAAAGATTTTCACGCCATGTATGAACAGCTTTCCGAGGAAGTGAAAAACAAAATAACGGAAGAAGCGTTTATTGAACGCTATGAAGCTATATATAATGGAATGGAGATGGAAAATTTACGAATAACATCACAGGCAGATGCAGAGGAGGAATTAGAGCCGGAGGGAGATCTTATTACTGTTCCGTATAGTGTAGAGATGGATACAATTGCCGGTTCAATTGAATATAGTCATCGTCTGACATTAGAACAGGATGATGAGGGATTTTGGCTGATTAAATGGAATTCGTCACAGATTTTTCCACAGTTAAGTACAGGAGATAAAGTAAGGGTAAAAACATTAGAAGCAGAAAGAGGGGAGCTGCAGGATAAGAATGGAACCGGGCTTGCAATCAATGAAGAGGCGAATGTCATTGGTGTCATACCTGGGCTGCTGGAAGAAGATAAAGGCCATACAAAAGAAAAGCTGGCAGATCTGTTGGGTATTTCGGTTGAAGAAATAGATAAAGCACTGGATGCCTCCTGGGTTACGCCGGAAGTGTTTGTGCCGATAAAAACATTACCGATGGAAGAAGATGATATAGAAACCTATCTGAAGCTTCCGGGAGTGAGCTCTCAAGTAAAGACGGTCCGTACCTATCCGCTGGGAGCTTCAGCGGCTCATTTAACAGGCTATGTACGGGAAATATCCGCTGAACAGCTGGAAGAACTGGATGGTTATGCTGCAGGAGATGTAATTGGGAACGCAGGCCTGGAGAAGGTATTTGAAGAGAAATTGCGGGGAGAAAATGGTACCCATATTTATATAAGTAATGCAGACGGTGATTTGAAAGAAACGCTGGCTAAAAAAGAACCTGTTGACGGCGAGGATATACAATTAACCATTGATGCTGCACTGCAGCAGGAAATATTTGAGCAATTTGAAGGGGATCCGGGAACCTCTGTTGCTGTAGATCCGCATACCGGAAATGTTTTATCCTTAGTCAGCTCTCCAGCCTATAATCCAAATGCTTTTGTCCGGGGATTGTCAGGAGAACAATGGGAAAAATGGAGTGAAGATCCGGATGAGCCATTCTTAAATCGTTTTACAAGCCGTTATGCTCCAGGCTCTGTATTTAAAACGATAACAGCATCAATTGGATTGGAATCAGGAGTGACCAACCCTGAAAAGGTAAGGCAGATTAATGGACTTCATTGGACAAAGGATGACTCGTGGGGAGATTATTATGTCACCCGTGTACATGATAAAGCGAATGTCGATCTGCGTGATGCCTTTGTTCATTCGGATAATATTTATTTTGCGCAGGAAGCTCTGGAGATGGGGAAAGATACCTTTTTAGAAGAAGCGGTCGGATTTGGATTTGGTGAAGAGATTCCATTTCCATTTACGATTCCAGCTTCTAATTTGACAAATAATGGAGAGATTGACAGTGAGGCACAGCTTGCTGATACAGCTTATGGACAGGGGCAGGTAATGATGAGCCCGCTGCATCTTGCTTTAACCTATACGCCCTATCTTAACGAAGGAAATATGCTGTACCCGTCTTTGGTAGAAAAGGATGAACCTGAAATATGGAAGGAAAACCTTATCAGTCAGGAAACAGCAAATCTGGTAAAAGAGAATCTGGTTCAGATCGTTGAGAGCCCCGAGGGCACGGCGCATACTACTTATATTCCTGGTATGGTCATCGGCGGAAAATCCGGAACAGCAGAAATTAAAGAAAGCAAAGAAGATGATAATGGAAATGAAAATGGCTGGTTTGTCGGCTTCGAGGAAACGGACTCTGAAATATTATTGGTAATGATGGTAGAGGATGTGAAGGAACGCGGGGGAAGTGGCTATGTGATTTCTAAGGCGAGAAATGTTTTTGAGTATATGCAGCAGGGAAGTAATTAAAAAGCTGTTTTCTGTAAAATAGGGTGAAGTACGCGTCTGGACGGTGTGCTTCACCCTATTTAACATTCATTCATCACTTGGTAATGTACCATTTTCTGTTATGCTCACATCCCCTGACAGGGTTGTCGTACTGCCTCTGGCATGGTTCTCCTTTATGGAATCTAATAAGGTCATCAAGCCTTTATCTATTGGCAGCCTTTTTATGACAGCTTAAATTTTTCCAGGCGAAGAGAAAGGATCATTAGAGCTTTTAAATATATTTAACTCTATTCCCCACCCTCAAAAATATCCTCAACTTTGTCTTCATCGGAACCATCTTCATTATCATTTTCCTCTGTATCCTCTGATTCAGTTCCATCTTCATTGTCATTTTCTTCTTGATCTGGTTCCTGATTTTCCGGTTCCTCATTTTCATCACTCTGACATGCACCGAGAATAAGCATCAATGAAACTCCTAAGGCTGCAAGATAAGATTTATTTAATCTCATGATGAATCACTCCTTCTAATGTATGCTCTTACCCGATTTTAACAAAGAAAATCAGAAAAATTCATTTTGTTAATAAATTGTAAAGTGATTCAGGGACAAGGCGTAATTTTCCATTTTGAAATGCAGTTAAAGGTTTCCACATCGCTTTATGTGTATTTCCATCATCTTCTTTTACAAGTAAAACAGACTGGTTATATAAGGACTTGTCGATAAATTCCCCATCATAGACCTGAACGATTTCGTGACCTGTGTCTCCAGCGAAAGTGAAAATACTTTCAATCGTACCGAGAAATTGAAGATTAGAGATATCCGCATCTAATTCTTCTTTTATTTCTCTTATCAAGGTATCTGAACTTTTTTCTCCAAATTCAATTCCTCCACCAATTGGTCTGTAATAGAATTCTTCTTTTACAGAATCATAGCCTTCAGCAACAAGTATTGTGTTGTCTTTTTGAAACAGGCAAATAGCAATTGGCCGTATGGTTCCTTTTTTCATAAAGTTCCCACCTTTATTTTGTAATAGATGATTTTCATATTGATACAAGCATTTTTTCTCAATGAATATAGATAATGAAAAGTGCTTGTCTTATGGTATAGTTGATATATCAATAGTATTCGGATAACTTAAGAGTGACTGGCACACTCCCATTAGACAGGGGGTGATGCTATGACAGTATTTGAAAGTCAGCTGTTGCTTTTGCCGGTTTAATACTGGCCCTGTCAGATAACCAAAAAAATAACCTAAATGCGGTGACTGATTCATTTCTCTAAAATGGAAGAAGTTCTTATATAATAAACAATGGAGAATGATTATTTTAATGAAATAAAAATGCAGCTGCTTAATCAAAAAAAGTAACAGTTAAGGCCGTCTATCCCAAGGCTCCAGAGTGCCAATAACTTTGACACTCTTTTCATTAGCAACAGCATCAATTACTCCCTCGCTGATTTCTTGATTTGTTAACCACCTGGAATGTTCTTTTTCTAAAATAAATCCAAGCTGAATTTGTCTGTACTGGCAGCCTGAATATTTCTTTACGGCAGCTTCTTTGATTTGAGCTAAATTTGAGCTGCTCCCCAATACATGATAGAGCTTCCAGGTCGAACTTTGCTGTGCAACTTCACGGGAAACAATATCTAAAGCATGATTAGAACTAGAATGAATCCAAGCAATAACTAAATCAATTGGACCATCTTGCTGAATGCAGTTTTTGATGTTTTCTTTTAATGCAGCACTATCTTTGTAATCTACCAATAGTGGTGTAATGAAGGTATCTGGATGGGCTTTAGACATCAATCTTTCCATTTTTCCCTGATCGCGTGCGATAATGGAGACTTTAGCTGAATTATTAGTAAGCCATAGGGATGCTTCGGATAATATGCCAGTTCCGCCAACAACTAAGATATGAGAGGGGAGACTTTGAATTCTATTATTGATTATTGGCAGCCAGGGATGTTCCCCGTTAAATTGCTGACTTAATGTATGGTAAAGCCACTCCATTTCATTTCTTTTCAGAATAGGAAGCATCCGCTCTAAATCATCATCGTCTTTTTGTCTGATAACAGAACTCCCGCCTTTATATAATAATTGTATCTCAGGTTTTATATAGGGTGTATCATCCTCAGTTATTGCTCCAATCTCATTTAGCGGTTTTCTAATCTGATTCTCTCTTTTATAAATCCATTCATTATTTTCGGTATCTATAAGCATAATTTCAAATAGCCAGGTTATTTCATGCTTCATTTTCACCCAGATACTGCCTGATTGTATATTTAAATTCTCTGAATCTGTAAGCTTGGATAAACTGCCATTGTTAGCAAGAAATAATTCATAGCTTTCACCCAGATGCTTTTTTAATAAAGGTAAATCTATTTTCCTAATAAGAATATCCATGTCGTCATGCTTTCTTGTCTGCTTCCCGTAATGCAGGTCCAGCGCCCAGCCGCCAGCAATCCACCATGGTATAGAGATATCTTTCATCAGGTAACGCATTTCTTCAACGGATAAAGGCTCCCACTGATAATTCTGCAAAAAATCCCTCCTCTTCAGTTAATCAATCTATATATTGGTATGTGTCTATCATTTATTGTAAAAGTATGTACGTTAACAAGCAATATAAGATATATTTCGCTGCTTATGGAATAAATGGATATTTTCTGAAAAAATATGTTACATTTAAAAAGAAAGTACGTGCAGATATGGATCATGAAGATAAAAGGAGATTTTCAATGAGTATTTTAATAGAAAGAGCAAATGATCTTGAATTACTGTCCGCATTTCTTGCTGATATAAATAATCAAAAATTCAATCATATTGGTTTTTGCGGAACCGATCAGGCAGATATTTTGAGAACGCTTAAAGAGGATTTCATTGATGAAAAGGGAGACGCTTCCTTTTTTATAGCAAAAAACAACACTGGTGAGATTATAGCTGCATGCGGATTGGATATTGAAAATAGGGAAGCAGAGGCCTGGGGCCCTTTTAATAAAACAGAAAGTATGGAGATATCCGCTGAGTTATGGGGATGTTTAAAAGAAAATTACCCTGCAGTTCAGCAATTTTCCTTCTTAATTAACGAAAAAAATACAAAGCAGCAATTGTTTTTGAAGCAGATAAATGCTGAAGAAAAAGGTCATCATTTAAGTTTAATCATCCATCGGAGCCGTTTTGACATGCTTGAGGAAATAAAAAGCATTTCGATGAAAGCAGAAGATTTTCCTGTATTTCAAGAGCTGCATGATGTCACTTTTCCAGGTACATATTATGACGCAGAGACAATCTGGAGCAGACTCGGCAAGGATAATATACTGAGGGTTTTGAAGGATGATAATGGAGGGCTTATTGGTTATGCTTATTTTGAAATAGACAAGGAGGTTTCTGAAGCATCGTTAGAATATTTTGCTGTATCGAACAATTATCAAAATAAAGGTTTTGGGAGTCTGCTGTTAAAGGAAGCATTAACAGCAATGTTTTCCTATTCTGAAATAAATGAGATACATCTTACGGTAGATGCTGGAAATCATCAAGTGAATCATATTTACGAGAAAGCCGGCTTTGCAAAAGAGGATACATTGATTCATTATAAAAGTGATGGGTAGTGAAGATATAGTTAATAAAACGGAAGTATCCTTCTTGTAAGAGAGTAAATTCTCTTGATACACAAAATACAATATACAGGGCATAAAAAGGTGATTGAATTTTGTTGCAGTCCCACGATGTTGGGAATTTAGCCATTGTTTCTTGGTCAGGGGGGATGAAAGAAAACCCCTACTGCAGAATGTTTTATCTTATGACAACCGCTTGACATATGAAAGCGGTTACTCTATGATGGTCTTGTACTTATTCGTCTATTTATTAATTTTATGTCAACCGGTTGATATAAAATGGAAAATCAGTTTTTTTATGACTATTAAAAAGGAGGAATTACTATCGGCAGAAAAATGATAGGCAAGCGCTCTATCTGGTTTATGCTGTTTATACTGGCTATCGTGTTTATTTATGACTCAGAAATTGAGGCAGTTGATAAGGAGGAAGAAATGAACAAAGCAAATACGAATTTACGGAACTGGGGCGTGGCAGGTACAGGGGAACTGAAGGATACTGTCCAAGGTATCCAGCTAACTTCAAAGGAGAATGAGCAGGCTGCAGCATTTTCTGATACAGCTGCTGATGACTTTACCTATGAGGCAGATATTAAAATAGCTGAGAAGAAAACCAAAGCTGGTTTAATCTTCCGGGCAAGCACAACAGATAAGCAAGGTTATATGATTCAAATAGATCAAGAGGAAGGCAGACTTCAGCTTTATGATCGACAAGATTTAGATAAGCCTTTAGAGGAAGTAGAAATAGAGATGGAAGCGGGAGAGATATATCATCTCAAAGTAAAAGTAGTTAATCAGAAGCTTCAAGTATACTGGAATAATCAGTATAACGAGATATTGGTAACGGAGATAGAAAACGATGCATCTGGAGTTTTGGGACTCCATGTGGAGGATGGAACAGGATATTTTGAGAATGTATATGTAAGTGATTTTGCTCATAATTTAGGTGAGATTATTATGACAGAAGGACAGTGGCAGCCGGATATCCGGGGGATAAAAGCTACTGGAGAAGGACAACTGACCTTTGATAGACAAGAAGATAACTTTGTTATGGAAGGTGATTTTTCATTTGCAGAAGAAGAGGGAGCTGCTGGATTTTCTTTCCGGACAAATCAAGAGACAACGGATGGTTACCAAGTCGTATTAGTGAAGCTGAATAAACAAGTTGAGATGCAATTGCAGTTACTGGATGGTACTGTGCTGGCAAGCTCAGAGCAATCATATTCCTCCATCAGCGGGGCGAGGCATCATATGGAGCTTATAGTGAAGGATAACCAAGTAACAGCCTATCTGGACGGTTATCGTGAGCCGGCAATAGAATATACAGACGATCAATATCAGGAAGGTCAGATTGGGCTGGTTAATTTGTCGGGAGCAGCTTACTTTGAAAATGTCTATACGGTACCAACCGATAAATATTTCAAAGAAAATTATCGTCCGAACTACCACTATACACCGGCAAGAGGGTCGGCAAGTGATCCAAACGGCCTTGTTTACTTTGAAGGGGAGTATCATCTCTTTCATCAGGATGGCGGTACCTGGTCGCACGCTGTAAGCGAAGATCTCATCCATTGGAAGCATTTGCCCACTGCGTTGCCTTGGAATGAGCATGGTCATGTTTGGTCGGGTTCAGCTGTTGTAGATGAAGATAATGCATCCGGGCTTTTTTCTGATACAGACGGGAAGGGGTTAGTTGCTTATTATACCTCTTTTAATCCTGACCAAGAGAACGGAAATCAACGAATTGGGCTTGCTTATAGTCATGATAAAGGGCGCACATGGGAATATTCGGAGGAGCATCCTATTGTAATTGATAACCCAGGAAAGACAGAAGATGATCCGGGAAGCTGGGATTTTCGGGATCCTAAAGTAGTCCGTGATGAAGAAAATAATCGTTGGATAATGGCCGTTTCAGGAGGTGATCATATCCGTTTTTTCACCTCTGAAAATCTGATTGATTGGGAGCATACTGACAGCTTTGGATATGAAGATTATGTACGGGGCGGTGTTTGGGAATGTCCGGACTTATTTGAATTACCAATAGAAGGAACAGATGAGACCAAATGGGTGTTAATGATTAGTACCGGTGCCAACCCGAATACAGAGGGCTCTGATGCCGAATACTTTATTGGTGATTTAACAGAAGAAGGAACATTTATTAATGATAATGAAGCGGGAGATGTGTTGAAAACTGATTTTGGCAAGGAATTTTATGCTTCGATGTCTTTTGCGGATATGCCAGATGACCGTCGGATTACCCTTGCGTGGATGACGAATTGGGATTATCCATTTGATTTTCCGACAGAGGAGTGGAAAGGACAATTAACGATACCAAGGGAATTAAGGCTGATAGATACAGAACAGGGGATACGGCTTGCTCAATCTCCAATTGAAGAATTAACTCCGATTAGTGAGACGATATTTGAAGCAAGTAATCAACAGGTAAGTGAAGAAGATGCAGAAAAACTTTTGGAGAAGGTTGATGGTGAATCCTATCAAATCGAAGCAGAGATTGAGATTCCATCTGACAGTGATGCATCAGAATTTGGTTTTCGGGTTCGTCAGGGTGCTGAAGAAAAAAGTGTGATTGGATATCGCCCGGCTGATGAGCAAATCTTTGTTGACCGTTCGGAATCTGGACAAACAGATTTCTCCAATCAATTTAGCACACGTCATGAAGCAGATTTAAGTCTTGATGGGCAGCGCGTGAAATTAAATATTTTCGTAGACAATGGTTCGATAGAGGTGTTTGCGAACGATGGACGAGTGGTTTTCTCTGATGTTATTTTCCCTGATGCGGCAAGCAGAGGGATGAGCTTCTATACAGAAAATGGACCTGTCGAGATTATCTCATTAAAAGTAAATCAGTTGGAAGATATTTGGGATCGTCACAATGAAGATGAGGCAGAAATTGTGATGGATACAAGTAAAAGAGAGATGAATATCGGTGATACACTTTCTCTTCAGGCTGCTTTGAAAAATGGTGCTGGTTCTGGGGACTTGACATGGTCTGTATCTGACACGGATGTGGTTCATATTATTACGTCGGATAATCAACAGGCTGAATTAGAAGCTGTTGGTGATGGGGAAGCAGTGATTACTGTTTCTGCACCGGATGAAAAGGTTTCAAAAACGCTGGAAATACAGGTGCATGATGGAGAATTCCATACCAATCTGACAGGCTGGCAATCTGATATTGAAACAGTAAAATGGCTGAAAACGGAAGCAGGAATTCGTGGTTCGCATAGCGGGGACGCCAATTATATGGCGGAGGATACAGGTGGGAATTTTATTTATGAAGCTGATATGACACTGAGCCCTGATGGCGGCGCCGGGGCCATCGTGTTTCGGGCAAATGAAGATGGCAGTAGTGGTTACTATTTTAATTTAGACCCTAATATGAAGGCATTCCGCTTGTTTTATAAGGTAAATGGTCAGTTAGAAGAGCATATGGTGATTAGTAATGTACCAGCATTTATCGAGCCGGGTAAAACCTATGCTATCAAAATCGAAGCCAATGGACCGCATATCCGTATTGACGTTGATGGCGAGAATATCATTAATCTCCGGGATGGCACATTTGCTCAAGGGCACTTTGGATTAAATGTTTTTGATGGCAAAGCGACATATCAAAATGTAGAGATAAACCAGGTCTCAGATGCTGATCTAGCACAAACTGCTTTTATGAATGTAGAAACGGGTCAATCATTATACGCTGCTAACCTGCAAAATGAAGAGCCCGTAGTATTGGAAGAAGAACAAATGATGTGGTTTCTTTTTCCGACAGGAGACGAACAGGGGTCTTATTCAATTAGAACAGAGCATAGTCAGGCATTTGACCTCGATACCAATCAACAAAAAATTCAACTATATGATTATCTTGGTTATGACAACCAGCGCTGGCTGATTGAACAGCTGGATAATGAAGCTGTAGTCATTCGTTCTCTTCATAATGGACAGGTATTGACGGTAACAGAAGATGGAAAACTTACGCTGACAGACTTGCAGGAAGAGAAGGCAAGCTCAAATCAGCAATGGCAGGTATCAGCAGAGGTGTTCTCGGATATTGAAAAAGAATAATGCAATGAAAAAGGAAGGTCTGACTCACCTTCCTTTTCTAAAATACAGTGCAGCTGAATGGAGGATTCTCTCTTTCTCCGTGATGATATAATGAAAAAAGGATTGGCAGCTTAGAGATTTTCTATGGAGGACTTTATATGTTTTTATCGTTGCGGAATAAATTATTTCTCGTTTTCTCCTGTGTGTTAACCATTCCTTTTTTAATTTTGTCTCTAATTATGCCGAATTTATTTACAAATTATATAAGGGAACAAACACAAGAGTTAACGATTGGTATGATGGATCAATTCTCACTCTATGTTGACTCTGTTACAATGCAGGCGGCGGATGTAGGACAGCAGGTATTAGCTAATTCCATTACACAGGATTGGCTGCGAGTAGAGAACAATAATAATAATGATGATGAAACATTGGAAACTGCCAGATTAATGGTGAGAAACGAGCTTAATGATATGCTCAGTTCCATGATGGTCAATAATTCTAATAATATTTCCGTCTCCATTTTTACACATGATGGGGAAGGAATCTGGGGCGACTATCCAGAGTTGGAGGAAACGGAATGGTACCAGGATTATCTTAAAAATGATAAGACCTTTACCCATTCTCATATTGATGCAAATCAGCAATCAGCATTAGTACGGGAAATGCCAATCAATAGTCATCTGATACCCCTTGTGGATTTAAATACCCTTCAGGACAGCGGGGTTATCAAGGTTAATTTCTCCACAGAAATGATAGAAAATTCACTGAGGAAAATTAAGATAGGTGAGCAAGGCCACGCTTTTATTGTGGATCATGAAGGCGAAAATGTTTTAACAGAAGATATTCACACTCCGCAGTCCATCATTGATCAGTCTTTGAAACAGATTGCAGGTATGGGAAATAGTCAGGGTTTGCTTGAAATAGAAGACGAAGAGGAAAAATATCTGATGTTTTACCAACAGTTATCAGTAGGAGATTGGATTTTAATTAGTGAAGTAACCGAAGATGATTTGTTTTCCCATTCCAATCAATTACAGAAAAGTCTGTTGCTGCTAAGTATCGGTTTATTTTTAATTACTATTATTGCTTCCTTTCTTTTCTCCTCGTCGATTACTGATCCTTTAAGGGGACTGATGAAGGCAATGCGTTACTTGGAAAAAGGGGATTTCAACAGCGCACAGAAGGTTATACCTGCCATCCGATCCGAAAACAATGAAATTCGTTATTTATTACAAGTATTTGATCAGATGGTGAATCGTTTGAAACAATTGATTGATAGTGAATATAAAACTAATATTCGCAGGCGTAATGCTGAATATAAGGCTTTATTGCTGCAAATAAATCCTCATTTTCTTAATAATACACTTGAAATTATTGGAGGTTTAGCAGCACAAGGGAAGAATAAAGAGGTGGTAAATGTAAGTGTTTATTTAGGGAAGATGCTTCGTTATGCGTTGAATACAAAGTCGGACCTTGTGACATTGACTGAAGAGATACAATATATCCGTAACTATGCCAAAATTCTTGAGCTTCGTTATGAAGGGGATCTTGAAATTAAAATTGAAGAGGATACGAAAGCAAAAGAATTTCCGATTATTAAATTTATTATCCAGCCATTAGTGGAAAATGCAGTGAAATATAGTTTGATTTCTAAAGAGCATGCACATGTTGAAATAAAGACTGAATACCAAGATAACCAATTAACTCTGCAAATTGCAGATGACGGTGTTGGAATATCAGATGAAGTAATTCAAAGCTTATCAATGAGTGATCAGGCAGATACTCTGGAGAGCAGCGGAAACAGTATCGGACTTAAGAATGTATTGGATCGCTTGCAGTTATATTATGGAGATCGATTCAATTATCGAATTGAGACAGAGTTAAACGGAGGTACAATTATCATCCTGCAAATAGCAGAAGAAAGGAAGATGATGGATGAGAAGCGTCTTGATCGTTGATGATGAAATCCAAATTCGCAAGGGGTTACGATGGAAAGTAGATTGGGAGGAGGCTGGATTTCATATAGTAGCAGAGGCTGCGAATGGCGAGGGTGCATTGGCAAAATTGGAGGAAGAGAAGGTAGATCTGGTAATGACTGATATCCGGATGCCAATCATGGACGGGATAGAGCTGGCAAGACATTGCCGGGAAAAGTACCCTCATGTCAAAGTGATTGTATTATCTGGTTATTCGGATTTTGAGTATGTGAAAAGTCTGATGAAAAAAGGGGTAAGGGATTATCTGCTAAAACCGGTGGACCCAGATGAATTAGCGGAGGTTTTAAGACAAATGAAGGAAGAAATTGATCAGGATCGCACAAGGCAGCTTGAACTGGATCAGGTTAAGCGGCAGGCGCGGACACAATTTCAGGAGGTACAAGAACAATATCTGCTGTCGCTGGTGAAAGAAGAGTGGTTTCAATACAGCCTGGTAAAGGAGCGGCTGGAACAGCTGAAGCTGGATATGCTGCTTAAAGAGGATTTAAAGGTACAGTTTATTAGTGTTGGAGTGAGAGACTTTAGCGGTCAGGCGAATCGGGTGAACGAATTGCGGATGGCTTTTCAAATGCTGTGCAAGGAATTAGTCGAACAACGGCCGGGGATATTCGCCTTTTATGATTTGAGTTATACAAATATGATGCACTTTCTCATTGTATTAGATCAGAATTTTGATAATCATCCTGATCGATTAACGAAAATGATCCAGCATCAAATAAATAAACTTTTAAAATTAGAGACCGTTATTGGAACCGGCAATCCGGTAACTGGGTTGTCAGAATTGAAGACAGGCTATATTTCCAGTTTGCTCGCATGGAGTCAGAATCAGTTAAATCATCATTCACAGGTAATTAATGAGCATGTTAAAAGAGAGGAGCTGATGGATTTTTCACCAGATCTGGAGAAGCATATTATTAATGCGATTGAGCAGATGGATATGTCGAGATTTCAGAGGGAGTTAGAATCTTTGCTGGGTGAAACAACAGCTCAATCGGTATTATCGTCTTCAATTGTTGCGAACCGGATTTTGTTTTGCCTTGGCTCTATCGCCAAAAAATATAATGTTGAGAACAGCAATGCACAACAGTTGATCTGGGAATGCCAGCAAGTCATCTGGCAATTAAATGATCAGGGTAAAGTCATCGCTTATCTTACTCAGCTCGCTGAGTTAATTGTTGCCCAAATCTATGATACAAGATCAACGGATGGCAGACAGATTGTTGATGGAGTCCGTCGTTATATTGACCAGTATTATGGAATGATATTTCACTGACAATTTTGTCTGAGCTTTTTCATATAAACAGTGCTTATTTATCGGAAATTTTCAAGGCACAGATCGGCAAAAATTTTAGCGAATATTTAACTGAAGTCCGGATGAAAGAGGCAAAGAAATTTTTAAAAGACCCGCATTTGAAAATAATTGATGTGGCTAATCTTGTTGGCTTTTCCAGTTCATCCTATTTTAGTATTGTCTTTAAGAAGCATGTAAATGAAACACCAGCAAATTATCGAAAGTCATTGGATATAGAGTAAAAGGGTGATGTATCATGAGGAGAATAATTTATTACAGCATATTTGTGATATTAGTAAGTATTGTTGTGGGTTATCTGATTATATTGGTACAACCTTTATCTACACAAGACGAAAAGGAAAAAAACGGACTGGGCGGGGAGCAGGAGGATGTTGTGGAGTTAACGTTTTGGCGTAATTATGGAAATGCAGCGGAGAATAAGGCCTACAATGAGATTCTGGAGGATTTTCACCAATCCCATCCTAATATTCACGTCAACATGCAAAATATAGAGTATGCCAATTATGAAGTAGAGCTGCGGACAGAACTGGTTACTGGTACAGGACCAGATATAATGGCAATTGACAGCCCTTATGTCGCTCTCTATGCAGAGGCAGACCTTTTGATGCCTTTAAATGAATTTTTGACAGAGAAAGATGGTTTGGAGGAAGATTTCTCTGAAACAATTATGGAGGGATTAACTTATAAAGACCAGTTGTTTCTGATGCCGTTGATAGAATCAAGTATTGCTTTATATTACAATATGAATCTATTGGAAGATGCAAATCTTCCATATCCAGATAGTGATCCTGCTAGTCCAATGACGTGGGAGGAAGTGGTCGGGTTATTAAAGCAGGGTCAACGGCCGGAAGAAGGAATTTATGGTATTGATCCGGCACAAGGATTTGGAAGCGGGGAAGCTCCTGCCTATTTCAAGCTTCCGATTATCTGGCAGTTCGGCGGAGAAGCGGTTAGTCCGGATGTGACAACGGCCAGCGGATACTTAGATTCAGCAGAGACGATGGAGGCTTTACAATTTTATCAGGATTTGTATCATAAAGACAAAGTAGCTGTCAGAGAGCTTCCGGCTGAGGCTTTTGAAAATGGCCAATTAATGATGACGGTTCTTGGCGGATGGGCAATAACGGATTTAGAGGAAAAGGGATTGAAGCTGGGAGAAGACTTTGGTATTGCTCCGCTTCCAAAGTCAAAGTATCAAGTAGTTCCGAATGGCAGTTGGGCACTTGGGATACTGTCCAGCACGAATCACCCGGAAGAAGCATGGGAATTTATCCGCTATGTAACAAGCTATGAATCTATGAAGAAATATAGCTCTATCACGGGAGAAGTTCCTGCACGTTATTCTGTAGCTGAAGATATTCCTGCATTTAATACCTATCCTTATAATATTTTTGCAGAGCAAGCTTACTCCTATTCCAGAAACCGCCCGGTAACACCTGCCTATCCAGATATAAGCAAAGCAATAAAAAAGTTATTTGAAGATATCGGTTTGGCGAATAAGGATGTGGAAGCTTCTGTAGAAGAAGCTGTGGAAACCATAAATAAGCGTCTTAGGGAAGCTGATTAATTTTCTGATTCTGTGCCAAAAAATTTATAATATCTATTCCAAAAATATTGCAATTGATCGTCCTGCTTTTTTGATACAGTGATTATAAAGTGAAATTTCATTCAGTTGAGGATTTATCTTTTTCTCTGAATGATAGTTAGACCTTACAACCAGTTACACTGTGACAAAGAAGGAGCGGGGCAATATGATTGAAAATAAATGGTATATGCGGCTGGGCACTCTTGGATTTAATTTAATTTATTTAAATTTGCTATGGATAGCATTTACTCTATTAGGAGGTATTGTCTTTGGCATCTTTCCAGCAACAGCAGCTCTATTCGCCGTTGTAAGGAAAATGATTCTTGAAGATGAAGATGCGTCGGTATTTCCAGAGTTCATTGCCCATTTTAAAGCTTCATTTAAGACATCAAATTTAATTGGATATGCAGGTTCTTTTATTGGTTTATTCCTGTTAATAGATTTTCGTATTATTCAAAGCATGAGCCATGAAAGTGTGCAGGTGCTGTTATTTAACCTTATTCTTATCATTGGTATATTTTATCTGATAGCCCTGCTTTATATCTTTCCGGTATATGTCCACTTTGATTTGAAGTGGAAGGAGTATTTCCGGTATGCTTGCATATTGACGATTGCCCGCCCTTTTCAAACGATTATGCTGGCTGCTTTTGTTGCGGCAGTTGTCTATTTATATATACTTGTTCCGGCATTAGTTTTCATATTGGGTGTCAGTTTTATGAGTTTTATAATAATGAAGATTGCCTCATTATCATTTCCTAAGAAGCAAGTTTTACATGAATCCACATAGTTATAGAAGTTGAACTTATACAAATAAGCCTGCGAAGTAAAAGAGCTTCTTTTATTTCACAGGCTTATTTGTGTTTTTAATGAGAGCGTAATTTAATTGCAGGTTATCCAAAAGGTATTTTCAGAATCCATGTCATGAACCGAAGATTTTATAATCTATCGCCCTAAAATATTGAAATAAAACGCATACAAACTTTGCTATATTTAGATTACGAAAAGATTACAGCAAAGTGTAGAGCTTAAGCAAGGGAGGGATTTAGATGGCAACATCAAAATCAGATACATTACCTGGCAACACACCGCCGGCAAAGAAAAAGAAAAGTGGTGCGCTGGCATATATCAGAAAAAATTATATTCTTTATTTGTTTTTATTACCGGCTGTTATTTTAGTTTTTATTTTTAATTATATTCCAATGTATGGAGTGACCATTGCTTTTAAAGATTTCAGTCCTTTAAAAGGAGTATGGGAGAGCGAATGGGTAGGACTTGAGCATTTTCGTAACTTCTTAGAGTCTCCTAACTTTCAGCAAATTTTTATGAACACCATTAAATTAAGTGCCTTTGATCTTTTATTAGGGTTTCCAGTTCCGATCATTCTGGCAATTATGCTGAATCAATTGAGAAAGGCAAGAGTGAAAAAGAATATTCAATTAATCATTTATGCGCCACATTTTATCTCCGTTGTCGTGATTGCGGGAATGATTTTTATTTTCTTATCCCCGGCAGGTCCTCTAAATGCCATTCTCGGTTTGGTATTTGATCAGCCGATTTCATTCATGTCTGAACCCGGATATTTTCGAACGATTTTCATTGCTTCAGGTATTTGGCAAGGGGCAGGATTTGCTTCCATCATCTATGTAGCAGCGCTTTCCAATGTAGATCCACAGCTGCATGATGCTGCAACGATGGATGGTGCTACATTATTACAGCGAATCCGCCATATTGATTTACAGGCATTGAAGCCTACGATGACAGTGTTGTTTATATTAGCGGTTGGAGGAATTATGGCAATAGGTTTTGAAAAGGCTTACTTACTCCAGACTTCTATGAACATACCGGCTTCAGAGATTATTGATACGTACGTATACAAACGGGGGCTGCAATCAGCAGACTGGTCGTTTGGTGCAGCGATGGGATTATTTAATTCCATTATAAGCTTAGTCTTATTAGTCGCTGTTAACTTTATAGTGAAAAAACTAAACGGAGAAACATTGTATTAGAGAGGAGGCAGTTTCATGGATAATAAATTAATTAATAATTCCAAGTCTGATAAATTTATTTTATTTATTAACAAGATTTTGTTGGGTCTTATTGTACTAATCGTAACTGTCCCTCTTTTGTACGTGCTGCTGGGTTCCTTCCTGCAGCCCGATGTATTACTGACAAAAGGAATTTCTTTTGACCCCAGTCATTGGACGATAGATGGCTATGTTCGTATTTTCCAGGATGGCTCAATTATGAGAGGCTTTTTGAATTCTATTCTCTATGCGACCGGATTTACATTGGTCTCCGTCATCTTTACGATTATGGCAGGTTATTCTCTATCTGTTGACGGCTTAGTTGGTAAGAAAGCGCTTATGCTCTATTTCATTATTACCATGTTTTTTAACGGCGGAATGGTACCAACTTATCTGTTAGTAAGAGAGCTGGGAATGCTCAATACACCGTGGGCAATTATCTTGCCGGGTGCGATTACTGTTTGGAATATTATCTTAGCGAGAACGTATTTTAGGGGGTTGCCAAAGGGATTGATAGAAGCTGCGAGGATAGATGGTGCATCGGATGCGAGAATATTTTTAAGCATTATTCTGCCATTATCGAAACCGATTATCTTTGTATTAGCTCTATACTCTTTCATCGGTCAATGGAATGCCTATTTCGACGCAATGATTTATTTGGAAGATCGAAGCCTATATCCATTGCAGTTAATCTTACGGGATATTCTGATCCAAAATGAAGTGCAGCCGGGGATGATTGGCGACCAGATGGCAAGGGCAGAATTGCAGCGTCTGGCAGAAATGATTAAGTATTCGGCAATTGTTATAGCAAGTTTACCATTGATGATAATGTATCCATTCTTCCAAAAGTACTTTGAAAAAGGTGTTATGGTCGGATCATTAAAATAATATAAAAAAGTGAGGGTTAAAAGTATGAGAGGTTTATATCGTTATTTAGCGGCAGCTATGTTTATTAGCCTGCTGATCATTGCGGGCTGCGGCAAAAGTGATCAAGCATCATCAGAGGATTATGAATTAAGTGATATCACCTTTCCGGTAGAGGAAGAGGATATCAGCTTGAAATTTATTACAGAAAGCTCACCAATGGCTCCGGAAGATCCTAATGACAAGTTAATCCTGCAACGCTTAGAAGAACAGACAGGCGTGCACATTGACTGGAAGAGCTTTTCGGGTGAATCCTTTACCGAGCAGCGTAACCTGGCAGTCGCAAGTGGTGACTTACCGGATGCTATTATGAATACGCGTTATAGTGATTATGAATTATTGGATTTAGCTGCTGATGAAGCGATTATTCCAGTAGAAGATTTAATTGATCAATATATGCCCAATCTGCAGGCTGTATTAGAAGAAGCACCGGAATATCGTGCTATGATGACAGCACCGGACGGTCATATCTATGCTTTTCCGTGGATTGAGGAATTAGGATCTGGCAAAGAAAGTATCCATTCCTTAGATGCTACCGGCTGGATTAATGTCAAATGGTTAGACGAGCTGGGCTTGGAGATGCCTTCAACGACAGAAGAATTAAAGGAGGCATTGGTAGCTTTCAAAGAAAATGATATGGCTGGAGATGGTCAAACGATTCCTTTATCATTTATGATCAGCAGCGGCGGGGAAGATGTATCCTTTTTATTCTCCCCATTCGGCGAAGGGGAGAACTGGGATCACACCGTTGTCACCAACGAGGATGAAGTCCTGTTCACCTCTGCACAGGAAGGTTATAAAGATGCAATTAACTATTTAAATGAATTATATGAATTAGATTTGATTGATATAGAAGCCTTTGAGCAGGAATGGAATACGTACTTAGCCAAAGGACAGGAAGGACGTTACGGTTTATACTTTACGTGGGATATGGCGAATATTTCCGGCACCGAAGATTATGCATTACTTCCTCCATTAGAAGGACCAGATGGACATAAGCATGTCGCGCGCTCCAATGGAATGGGCTTTGATCGGTCACGTATGGTTATTACATCGGCCAACGAGAATTTAGAGCTTACTGCTAAGTGGATTGATAAGCTGTATGAACCGATGCAATCCGTGCAGGATAACTGGGGAACTTATGGAGATGAAGAGAAACAAAATATCTTTGAATATGATGAGAATGAAGCTATGTTGAAGCATTTACCGTTGGAAGGTACTGCGCCGGTAGAACTGCGTGAAGAGACAGCTATTGAAGGACCGTTAGCTGTTTTGGACAGCTACTATGGGAATGTAACGACGATGCCGGATGATGCAGCATGGAGATTGGACCAACTGCATGAAACATTAGTGCCTTATATGAATAATGATAATATTTATCCAAAAGTATTTATGTCTTTAGATGAATTAAAACAGCTTAGTGATATTGAAAATGATTTATTCCCATATGTGGAACGCAAGAAGTCAGAGTGGATCACTAATGGTAAAGCAGATGAGGAATGGGAAGAATACCTTGCTGAAATAGATCGTTTGGGTTATCAGGAATGGTTGGAAATTAAGCAGAGTGCCTATGATAGAAATGCGGAGGTTGAGGAAGAGGCTGTAGAATAATTATATATATATAAATTACCAGGGCCTTATACAGGATAAATAACACTGTATAAGGTCTATTTTAATGACTTTGATCAAATGAATGAAGCATTTGAAGACTCTAAAAAAAGCGTGACAATTAAGCCGATAGTTAAAATGGGTTAATAGTCAGCCTGAAAATAAATTTAAATAAACCGTAGAAAATCAAAAGTAAAGCCGAGTAGACAGAATTTGCCTGCTATTGATTTTCTGCGGTTTTAATTTGTTGAAAATGATCCAGGTTTTTCCATAGGTAGTTATTTGAAATTGGAATAATTATGTTAAAATTCAAATAAGGGAGGTTTTAAAATGTGGAAACAAGAGATTGTAACAACAGCAAGGGGAAATTTCGAAATTTTTCGTAAAGGAGAAGGAGAACCTTTATGTTCAACACATTTATACAGTGCGTTCAATGAGCTGGGGGACTATTTTTCCAGTGAGTTTACCGACTATTTCTCGGTGATTCTCGTAAATTTAAGAGAAGCCGGAAATTCCTGTGAAGCAGAGGAAGAATACCAATTAAGCATGGCGGAATCAGTGTATGATTTGGAAGCAATCCGGGAAGCTCTAGGTTATGAAAAATGGGCTTTTGCCGGACATTCAACTGGCGGCATGCTGGGATTGAAATATGCGATTTTAAAACCGGATTCTTTAACAAAAGTAATTGTAGGCGGAGCAGCTGCATCGAAGCAGTATATGAAGCACCCGGAGAGTATTTACTGTAAGGAGTCTCCTCATAATAAACGTTTATTAGAAATTCTTAACATCTTAAAAACGTCAACGAATAAGGCCGAGCGACAACAGGCGAATAAGGAATGGTCAGATATGTCCTTATATTATCCAGAGAAAAGAGAAGAATATTTCCAAAAGCCGAGCAGCGGGAAAACCATAGGAAGCAGGCTGGATTATTATTCATATACGGAGTTACCAGAGTACGACATTACGCAGGAATTGCCAGGTGTAAAAGTACCTGTATTTGTATACTGCGGTGTACATGATGCGCAGTGTCCATATGTGTTTTCAGAGGAAATCGCGATGAAGCTGGCTAATTCCAGATTATATGCTTATTCTTACAGCAACCATTTTCCGTATATTGAGGAGAAGAAGAAATTCAGCGAGATGGTCCACGCATTTGTAAAAATAGAGGACGGGGAAGACTTAAACAAGAATAAAGCACATTCCTGAAAATAAATAATTGCTTTAAAGAGATGTTCTTGTATCACTGTCTTATAAATAACATCATGATAAATTGCAGGAGCATCTGCCTGTATTAACTTTTCATCCCCATCAGTTCCTTCAGTTCTTCCTCATTCTGTATCAAATCTTCCAGCGTATACTCCTCCAGCACTTTAAAAAATTGAAATAATGCCTTGTTTAAAACATGCTTCAGGGAGCAGCCTGGTGAAATTACACAATGATTTGTCTCTTTATCAAAGCATTCGAGTAAATTAAAATCACTCTCCAGTGAGCGGATTAATAATCCAATATTTATGTCAGAAGCAGGCTTAGCAAGACGGAAACCGCCATTTCTGCCTCGTACTGATGTCAGTAATCCTCTTTTCGTTAAATCATGGACAACCTTTCTCAGGTGCTCTGGTGAGATGGAATATACGTCGGATACTTCTTTGATTGTTGAAAGTTCGTTCTCTTCCTTTAACCCTGTAAAAATCAAAACGCGTAAGGAGAAGTCTGTATATTTTTTTAAGTTCATAGTATCTCTCCGTTTGTTAATTATTTCACATAATTGTAACATAAATTTGCTTTAGACACATTGAATTCACATTTTAACAGGAATAGAATAAAAGATGTATTCGAAATACATCTTTTAATGATAGAAGCACTATATAATAAAGGAGCGGTTTTTAAATGAGCACTGAAGCAGGGTTAGATCAAAAAACAATTGAAATTATTAAATCAACAGTTCCCGTATTACAGGAGCACGGGGAAGCTATTACAAAACATTTTTATAAAATTATGTTAGAGAATGAACCAGAATTAAAGAATGTTTTTAATCAGACGAATCAGCGGAAAGGGGCACAATCAAAAGCATTAGCCGGGGCTGTATATGCAGCGGCAGCAAATATCGAGCATTTGGAGAATATCCTGCCTAATGTGAAACAAATAGCGCATAAACATACGAGCTTAAATATCAAGCCAGAACAATATCCTATCGTTGGGAAGTATCTGTTAATTGCGATTAAGGAAGTGCTTGGAGATGCTGCTACAGATGAGATTATCGAGGCATGGGGAAAAGCTTACGGTGTGATTGCAGATGTTTTTATCAGCGTTGAAAAAGAAATGTATGATGAAAAACAAAATGCACCTGGAGACTGGGTTGGATTTCGTGACTTCACTGTCGCAGAGAAAATCCCGGAAAGTGAAGTCATCACATCCTTTTATCTAAAACCTGCTGATAATGGAGAAATTCCATCTTATCAGCCGGGACAATATATCACCATAAAAGCACAAATTGATGGTGAACCTTATGATCATTTGCGCCAGTATAGTTTATCAGCGGCTCCCGGCCAGAATTTTTTACGAATCAGTGTGAAGCGGGAGAATGAACACAACCCTGAAGGCATTGTATCGAATTATTTACACAATCAGGTACAAGAAGGATCCGTTGTTTCCATCACTTCGCCGTCTGGAGACTTTGTATTGAATGAAACAGAACAAAAACCATTAGTGTTAATTAGTGGAGGAGTCGGCTTAACCCCATTAGTAAGTATGCTGGAAGCTGTCGTAAAAGAACAGCCTGAAAGAAAGGTTATCTTCATCCATGCTGCTAGATCTAGGGCGTATCATGCAATGAAAGACAATGTAGCTTCTATTGCAGAAGCAAATAAGCAAGTAACGCATTATGCGGTTTATGAGGATAATCCTAATGCGGATGTTTGTGATAAACAAGGTTTTATTGATTACGATTGGTTAAAAACCGTTATTCCAACTACGGATGCATCCTTTTACATGTGCGGCCCTAAAGGATTTATGAGTGCAATAAATGGACATTTAAGAAAATTAAATGTTGCCGATAATGATATTCATTTCGAATTCTTTGGTCCAATGGATGAGCTTGCGAATTAAATAATAATACTGGTGAGACTGGTTTAAGAAGAGAGTCTATTTGAAGAGTTATGGTTAACTTTTGAGTAGGCAAACATTTTCTTGAGCCAGTTTTTTGTTTTAGAATGTAAATAAAAAAATTCTGAACAAATGCTTAGCTAATAATTATTTAATTTGTATTTAGAAGCTGGATGATAATTCAAAATTTTAATTAATTGATTTGTCATATCCTCCACTGGTGTCTG
The DNA here is from genome assembly GCF_900162665.1 of Oceanobacillus sojae. Taxonomy (GTDB): domain Bacteria; phylum Bacillota; class Bacilli; order Bacillales; family Amphibacillaceae; genus Oceanobacillus; species Oceanobacillus sojae_A. Next base: position 811,622 of record NZ_LT727813.1, on the reverse strand, counting down.
AAAATCACTTTTTATCCAATTTATAATTAACCCCCAAACACCATAGGCCCGATAAGTGATGAATAATTCATTATCCATATCGGTTTTTTGGTTTGCGTAGTTAGAGATATCATTTTTATGCAGCTGAATAAGTGTATTGATAAATTGTGACTGGAATCCGGGGATACCTTCTGAATCCTTCCACAACTGGTAGAAAGCCATATTATTCAATATGTGATAAAAAATAATCACATTTGAAGTGGATAAACTATCAACCGTCAGCTACTTTTTATTTTTGTAGGGAAAACGAAAAGATGTCGTTAAATCTTCTAAGATAGAATGAATTAAATCTTGGGCTAATGCTTCTTTATCCTGGTAATGCCATAAATGAAATAATAAAACCAAATAATAGGCTCCATTTATAAAAGTGAAAAAAGTTATTTATAAATGGAGCCCACCTATAAAGACTTATCCTCTTCCGTTTTATTCTGGCACGCAAAGCAGACCAGTGTATGATTCTCCTGTACAACACCTTCTAAAAAGCCGTTATGACAGTAAACGCTTTTCCCGCATAAAGTGCATGTGCCTACGAATTCCTTCTCCATGGTCAGATTTTCCTTCCCTTTTTTATTTATAGTATAATAGATAGCATTATTATATATATTTATACTAGCTAATTATATCAGTACATACCAAAAAATATTAATATTATTATAGGATTTAAATGTAAGAGGAGGATGAACAGGTGAACTTAAAAGAACTGGTTCATTTACTGGCAATAAAAGAAACGGAAGGCAGCACAGATATTCCTGTCACCGGTATTCAAATGGATTCCAGAAAAATAGAAAAAGGAAATATTTTTATTTGTGTACCAGGCATTGATGGCTTTTTAACAGACAGGCATGATTATATTGAGGAAGCTGTTTCAGCTGGAGCAGCGGCAATTGTTGTTGAAAAAGAGGTGGATAACTATCCGGGTGTTACCAAAATTCAGGTGAAGGATGCCAGGTATGCAATGGCAGTAATGGCCACTCATTTTTATAATTATCCCTCCAGCCAGCTTAAACTCTATGGGGTTACAGGAACAAACGGCAAAACAACAACATCTTACATAATAGATACGATATTTTCTAATCATAAATTAAATATGGGATTGATGGGGAATAACGGAGTGAAAATCAAGGATAAATTAAATCCTGTCCAAATTAATACGCATGAACCGCCTGCTTTACAGAAAAACTTAAGAGAAATGGCTGACCAGGGAGTAGACTGCTGTGTGATGGAAGTAAGCTCCCAGGGACTGGATATGGGCAGAGTGATAGGATGTCATTTTAAAATTGGTATATTTACAAACCTAACCCAGGATCACTTAGATTATCATAAAGATTTTGAGAAATACAAAGCAGCAAAGGGACTCTTGTTTTCCAGATTAGGGAATAACAGCTCGGGTAAAAATAAATCTTATGCCGTGTTAAATGCTGATGAGTCTGCCTCTGCATATTTTAGCAAGATAACATCAGCTGAAGTCATAACCTATGGTATTGATAATAAAGCAGATGTTTCTGCAAAAAATATTACTATGGGAGCCGGCGGTATTTCCTTTAAAGCAGAAACCTTCAAGGGAGAAATAGATATTCAATTAAAGCTGATTGGCCGTTTTAATATTTATAATACACTAGCTGCCATTACAGCAGCTCTACTGGAAGGTATCCCTCTGGAAAGTATTCGGGACAGCTTGAAACAATTAGATAGTGTTCAAGGAAGAATGGAATCAGTTGATGCCGGCCAGCCTTTTTCGGTACTTGTTGATTACGCGCATACACCAGATGCTTTACAAAATGTATTGACCACCTTAAAGGAATTTGCCGAAGGGCGTGTTATTACCGTGTTTGGCTGTGGCGGGGATCGTGATCCTGATAAACGGCCAATAATGGGAAGCATTGCAGGTGCTTTCAGTGATTATGTAGTAATTACTTCAGATAATCCAAGAACAGAAGAACCATCAAAAATAGTAGCACAGATAGCGGAAGGGATAGGTGATAGCAAATATCAATGTAATGTTGATCGTAAAGCTGCTATTGAAACAGCTATAAAAATGGCTCAGCCAAAAGATATTGTACTTATTGCCGGAAAAGGACATGAGACATACCAAATCGTCGGCGACCAAACCACCCATTTCGATGATAAAGAAACAGCTGCTGCCATTTTAAAAAATCTATCATAATTTAAGACTCTATTTGGCAGAAAGCGTGCAGTTTTTGCTGAATAGAGTTTTTATTTATCCTGATAAACGCTGTGAGCACCAATTTTCAAATTTCTAGGAAACTGCTATAATAATGAGAGCGTTTTCGAGAGAGTAAAAAGGAAAGGAGCATTACGATGTTCGAATTATTAATTACGTTAGTAGAACGGGTTGGAATTATTGTAACGATAGCCTTTGTTTTGACAAGGCTTCGCTTCTTCCGGAAAATGTTTTATCAGGATCAGCTGAATCGCCAGCAGACTCTTACTGCAGTTATGTTTTTTGCCTTTTTCGGGATTATTGGAACATACACAGGGCTGAATGTAAACACAGAAAGCCTGCAATTTAATCGCTGGGCATCAGATTTGATGACAGAAGAAGCCATTGCGAATTCGAGAGTCATTGGAATTGTTATTGCAGGGTTACTTGGCGGCCCAAAGGTCGGTATTGGGGCTGGAGTGATTGCTGGTGCTCATCGTTTTACTCTGGGAGGATTTACAGGAATTGCATGTGGCGTGGCAACCATGATTGCAGGAGTTATCTCAAGTTTGTTTTACAGGAAAAATAAACGAATTAAGCTGAAAACAGCTTTTTTTGTAGGAGCCTTTGCTGAAGCTGTACAAATGCTGGTGATAGTTGCTTTAGCCCGTCCGATAGAGCAGGCGTGGGCTTTGGTCAATTTAATAGGATTACCGATGATTCTGGCAAATGGCATTGGCTCTGTACTGGTTCTGCTGGTTATTAAAAGTGTATTAAAGGAAGAGGAGAAGGCTGGTGCGGTTCAGGCCCAAAAAACATTAAGAATCGCTGATCAGACACTTGCTTATTTACGAAATGGTTTGCATATCGAAGCTGCAGATGCTGTCTGCCGTATTATTCATAAAGAGCTGAACACAAGTGCAGTATCGATAACTAATAAAACAGAAATTCTTGCACATATCGGGCTTGGACATGATCATCATCAGCAGGAGAATCCGATTCAGACAAAGATAACAGTAGACGCAATAGAAACCGGAAAAATCCAAATGGCAACTGCAGAAGCCATTCATTGTACAAATGCAGATTGTCCGCTGGAAGCTGTTATTATTGCACCTCTAAAAGAGCGTGGAGAAATAATTGGTACACTGAAGTTCTATTTTCAGTCGGAAAATGATTTAACCAATGTAAATATGGAGCTTATTTCCGGATTAAGCTCCATGATTAGTCATCAGCTGGAAATTGGCCAGGCCGAGCGGGTATATCAATTAGCGAAGGAAGCAGAAATCAAAGCGCTTCAGGCACAAATTCATCCACATTTTTTATTTAATACGTTAAATACCATTGTATCGCTCGTTCGTCTCCACCCGGTGAAGGCCAGAAAGATGTTGATTTCTCTGTCCCATTTCATTAGACAGAATTTGTCGGCAGCCACTCAAAAAATAACAACCTTAGAACAGGAGCTGAAGCAGGTTCAAGCCTATTTATCCCTATATGAGGAACGTTTTAATGATAGGCTGACGGTACAATATGTGATTGATGAAGAGGTATTATCAGAGATTATTCCTCCTTTAACCTTACAGCCGATAGTTGAAAATGCGATTATGCACGGATTTAAAGATAAGGATAGTGACTGCATTTTAGAGGTTGTGATTAAAAAACAGCAAGAAGGTGTGTATATCGGCATCAAGGATAATGGCAAAGGAATAGAGAAGGAAGTAGTCAATCAAATACGGCGTAAACCAATTGACTCAAAAACTGGAAGCGGGTTAGCATTATACAATGTCAACCGGCGGTTAAATATTCTTTTTGGAGAAGAGGCTTTGCTTCAGATTGAAACAGGGCAGGATGAAGGAACAAATATATATTTTGTCTTATCGCATAAGGAGGGTAAAGAGCAATGGGTCAGCTGATGAATGTACTAATCGTTGATGATGAACCGTATAATCGGGAGGAATTAAAGCATTTGTTAAGTGCTTTTTCTCAGATACAATCCATTAAAGAGGCAGAATCCGGAGAAGAGGCTATTATGAAAACAATGCAGCATCAGCCTGATGTTATCTTCTTAGATGTGGAAATGCCAAAGGTGAGCGGGATGGAGGTGGCAAAGGCAATCCAGGAATTAAAAAAGCCGCCGTTCGTTGTTTTTGCGACGGCATATCCGCAATTTGCTGCAGAAGCTTTTCGGTATGATGCAGTAGATTATTTGTTAAAACCGTATGATGAAGAGCAGCTTGTGGAAACAGTACAGCGGCTGGAGAAAAAAATTGGCCTTGGAAAACAGGAGAATCAAGGGAAAACGCTTGGAAAACTGGCTGTAGAAGTCGAGGGAGATATTCATTATTTAGAGCTTAAGGATATTTTATATATGTCACGGATAGAGAAAAGAACAAAACTAGTTACCATGCAGGGGGAATTTGATACGAAAATGCCTTTGAAGGAGCTGGAAAACCGCTTATTGGCGTATGGGTTTTTCCGGATACATAAGAGTTTCCTGGTTAACCTGGAGCATATTCAACGGTTAACACCATGGTTTAATGGAGCATATCACCTGCAGCTGGAGGGGAGTAAAGATACATTATCCGTCAGCAGAAATTATGTAAAAGCATTACGAGCGAAACTGGAAATTTAAACCTTTCCGCAAAATGCATCTTAATAACCTGAGAGAACATCATAACTCATAAATATAACCTTTTATGCCAGATTCCGTCTCTTTCCGGCTTGTATATTTTATAATGATTGAAAACGTATTCATTAAAAGATATACAAGAGGGGGAGAAAATTTGTATACATTTCTGGCGGGGATTGTTTTATTAGTTATTGGTTATTTTACGTATGGAAAGTTTATTGAGAAGATGTTTGGAGTGAAGGAAAGCCGTCCTACTCCAGCTTATGTTAATGGAGACGGTGTAGACTATATTCCAATGAGTACACCAAAAAACTCGCTGATTCAGCTGTTAAATATTGCTGGTACCGGGCCGGTATTTGGGCCGATTATGGGAGCATTATACGGTCCGGCGGCATTTATCTGGATTGTTGTAGGGTGCATTTTTGCAGGGGCAGTGCATGATTATTTAACTGGGATGATTTCCATCCGCAACCGGGGAGCGCATTTGCCAGAGCTTGCGAGTAAGTTTTTAGGGAAGGTTATGAAGCATGTCGTAAACGGATTTGCAGTATTACTATTATTATTGGTTGGTACTGTGTTTGTTTCTACTCCGGCAAGTCTGTTGCACTTACTGGCAGATGGACGTGTAGCTTTATGGATTTTTATTGCATTTATTTTTGTCTACTATATTTTTGCAACACTTCTTCCTGTTGATAAAATTATTGGCAGATTTTATCCTTATTTCGGCGCTTTGCTTTTACTGAGTGCGCTTGGTGTGGGAATTGGTCTGGTTGTTACAGGAGCTCCGATTCCAGAGCTTTCCTTCCAGAATTTCCATCCTGAGGGAGCTGCTATATTCCCATTACTATTCTTTACTATTTCCTGCGGTGCTTTATCAGGATTCCATGCTACACAAACACCAATTATTTCACGTACAACAAGAAGAGAAAAAGAAGGGCGCAAAATTTTCTACGGCATGATGATTGCCGAGGGGATTATTGCAATGATCTGGGCGGCAGCTGCCATGAGTATGTTCAGTGGCTATAATGGATTAAATGAGATATTGGCAGCTGGAGGACCTGGAGCGATTGTAAGTGAAGCATCGACTACATTACTGGGAGCAATTGGTGGAACTCTTGCCGTACTTGGTGTTATTGTGCTTCCGATCACTTCCGGAGATACAGCTTTCCGGAGTGCACGTATGATTATTGCAGATTATTTAAAGGTTGCTCAGAAAAAACTGTCCAGCCGTTTGTGGATTGCTCTTCCTTTATTTGTAGTATCCGCTGTTTTAACGCAAATTGATTTTAATTTGTTGTGGCGCTATTTTAACTGGGCAAACCAGTCAACGGCGGTAATTGCTCTCTTTGTAGGAGCAATGTATCTCTATATTGCAAGAAAAAACTATTTTGTTGCCTTGATTCCTGGAACGTTTATGCTGGTTATGGTAATTACCTATATTTTATCACAGCCAATCGGATTTAATTTACCGATGAATATATCATGGGGCGGCGGTTTCATTGGTGCAGCACTTCTGGTTGTTTTATTCTTTAAAGCGGCTGTTAAAGCTCGTGCTAATAATATTCCGCTTGAGGTGGACGTCTCGGATTGGAAGAAAGCTTCTTAAAACAAAGGAAAAGATGACTTGGTGATAGTCATCTTTTCCTTTTTCTCATCTAATTTGTTGAAATAGCTTTTAGTGTAATGTCATTATTCCAGTTCCAGTGCGGCTCTCATTTGTATTTATTCACTCTGCCTTTGAAGCTTAACCGGTTCATTATCATCCATCGTAGCACGGTATAAAGTAATATTTTCATCTGGATGCTGTATCATCTCAGAGTCAACCTCGAAATTTTCATCTAAAGAGATGGTCCAGGCAGCTTCATTATCTTTTTCTAAAACAATGGCCAAGGTTCCAAATTGTTGGGTATTTTCCCAATCAAAATGCTCTGTTTCGCCATTTGCTGTGATCATAATTCCCTCAGAATTGCTGATTAACTCTACATCTTCACCTTTCCATGTTCCATGTGTCTGCGCTCCGACGTAATAGTAGCTTATTCCTCCGCCTCTGTCTCCATAAGTAGCAATAAACTGCTGAATAGAATTATCGTCTGTTTGATAAGTAATAGCAGCAATATCGTCTGCAAGCCATTCTACTTTCATCTCATCTTTAACATCAGAAGGAAATCTTTCCTGTGCACGGGAAAAAATGCCAAAGTATGACCGATAATAGACCATCTCTTCTGTCATAAGATTCTTTTTGATAGATAAAACATGCTGCCCGTTTGGCGATAGACTTGTCATACTTTTAACCAGTTGATTGTTGCTGGAGAGCAAGATCAGCTGAACTGCTATCAAAAGAACCGCCAGTCCCGCAATGATTAGCTTGAATCTTTTTGTAGTAGAAAGCAAAAGGAAAATGCCTAATAATAGACAAATTATACAAACAATATTAATAAAGTAAAATAAACGATGATCAATGTACACAAGCTCGTAATGAGAGTGGACATAGAGATAGCCGAGCTGTATGCAGAACAAGCCGGCAGCAATCAGCAATGAAATTATTCCAACAATCCTTTGCCAGCCTTTTTTATTATTCTGTTTCATCCGGCTCTACCTCCTTTGAAAAGTTCCATGTTTCTCCATTATCATCAGAGATAAATTCTCCTTTTACCAATCCGCCGGCATAGTCCCCATTTGGACCTTGGTTCAGTGTAACAGTCAGCTGTTCCCCATCTCGAACTGGTGTCTCTGCAATAACAAAAACGGGCTCGTATTCTTCTGGCATATTGAATTCAGCCAGCTGCCAGCTTTCTCCTTTATCCTGTGTAACATAGAGCGTCGGGGCCTCTGGGCTAATTGTACCCAATGAGAGAAAGCCAGTAGATTCATCAACAAATCCTCCATCTGCTATCAATCTTGTTTCCTCCGGGCTATTGGTTTGCTGCCATGTTTCTCCGCCGTCTTCTGTGAGGAATGCGGTGGAATATTCCTGAGACATCGTTCTGCTGCCGGAGATAATCACATATCCCAATTGATCATCTAAGAAATCGACTTTTCGAAATCGGAGTCCTGGAAAAGGAGAGGCTATTTCTGATTCTTCCCAGGTTTCTCCTTTATCTGTCGAATAAGTAAGCATCACCCGCTCTTGCTCCGGATTCACTGTGTCCGTATGCAGGAAAGCAGCCCGGTCTTCAGTCAGTACATAGCTGTTATCAATCAATTCTTGTTCAGGACCGTTATAATCCCCGGCAAATAGCTGATCGGTTTCAATCGGTACCTCAGTCCAATCCTCTCCAGAGTCATATGTAAGGTGCAGCTTATTGTTTTGCAGAGAATAACTTATGGGCTCATTGTAATCAACAGGCTGTAATTCTTCTTGAACTTGTTCCCCTGTATCTGCTGGATCAGCGGTTCTCTCTGTAATATCTATTTCAAACGGAGAAGTCATAAAAAAAGCTGGTTTCTGGTAAACAATAAAACTGATAATCGTTAATATAGTAATCATTAAACCAGATATACCCAGTAAAAGTGGTTTCATAGAAAAGTCTCCCTCGTATTTACTTTTAGGCTGAACGCCCAGACTATTATATATAGCGTTTGATAACGAAACTTTATAAATCATAACATAGATAAGAATCGGTATAAAAGGAAGCAAACATAAAAATAGTGCTTTCAATCATTTGAATTGCGCTTTCAGAACAGACTTTTAAGCGAGATTTCATTTTGTAAGAATTTACATCTGGAATGGGTGGAGTTAAAAGTCACCTCCATTTATAAACTTCTCTATCAAATTAATGATGTAGTCCTTGGATTGCTTTTCCTGATTGGAAGCTTTATGTTCTTTCGAGACAGTACCATGTTTACGGGAACCGTTCTATTCGTAATTGGGAGTATCCAAATGCTGATTCGTCCTGTTATTTCGATTATACATGATTTCCATTTGTCTAAAATCCGTGGGAAAAATACTTAGATATCTATTAGAGTAAGGCAATAAAAAAACATACAGCTGTTTAATCAATTTGAACAGCTGTATGTTTTTTAGTCCGATTGATTCCATGTAAATAAAATAAAGATTTCCATGAGAGGAATTTTATAAAGGAATATCTTTTTTTCTAATTTCTACATCTATTTCTTTTTCGCAATAGGTTACAAACTCAGCGATATTGGCGATCATAGCGTCGTGATAGACCTTGCCTTTTTCAGCATTGGCTTTTGTAGCATCTCCCATGATACCAATTCCTTTTGTTGCCTGCTTATAAGTACCGACGTCACTGGCAGTAATCATTTTATCGCCGGATACATGAGGGTCATGCTGCATAAAACGATGGTGATCCCGGATATTAATTTCTGCTTTTTCAGGTGAACAAAGGTCAGGGAAGAAATGATACATTTGAGAGGCTTCGAGTTCTTCCGCGTGTCCAATTCCTCCCTCTGCGACTTCACTGAGTTCTTTTCCTTTTTCAGCATTAATATAGAAAGGATCGGCTATTGCCAGGAACGCACCAGTCCGGTTCCGTACTCTTGTCATACCGATTTTAATCGGAGGTAAATTGGCCTCACGATGTCCGTTGATTAAGATGATTTTTTTGAATCCATGATAGATGAGACTTTCACACATATCTTCCACAACACTTGTTAATGTTTCAGGACGTAATGTAATTGTTCCTTTATAGGCCATATGATGCGGTGCCCAGCCTGTCCATACCGGCGGAGCTATCAATGTTTCTGTTTCTTTGGCAACATCTTCAGCAATTTGTTGGGATAAATAAGCATCTGTTCCAAGTGGAAGGTGTTTAGCATGCTGTTCCACACTTCCAAATGGAATCAATATCGTACTTTTATTCTTTAAATAATTTTCTACATCTTCCCATTTGTTTTCCTGTAACCATAATTTTTTCATTTTAATTCGACTCCCTTTCGGTATTACGTGTTAATTCTTTCATTTGCTCTTCGTCTAACAAATTCCAGCGGTCTTTGGAATAGACAAAATACCATATAGTTAATAGAACAATCCATGAGAAACCGATAAATAAAGGTAATGGTTCAATGTATGTAAGAATCCATATGCAGGCAACAGCTGCCAGTATCGCCAATATTGGAATGTTCCTGATATTCACAGGGTAACGAAAACTTGGAGTAAGATCTTTCCGAGTTACCCGTACTATAACCAGCGCTATATTCATAAGCGCCATCATAAGCCAGTTGGCAAATACTGCTGCGCTGACTAACAAACTAATAGCTGCAGCATACCCCATTACAGCTGTCATTGTTGTGAGCAGAGCGATGACACCAGTAAGGATGATAGCCATATAGGGAGCGCCTGATTTTTTTCCTACCTTTGCAAAAATACTGGGAAACGCATTTTCACGTGCGCCGGCATAAAGCATTCGTGAAGATCCGAGTAAACAGCCAATAGTAGAGGTTCCAGTTGCTGTCAGTGCAGCAATAGCAATCAAGACTGCTCCGATACCCGGCATGACATTTTCAACGGCCAGAGACAGTGGAGCACTGGAGGCTGCCAAGTCTGCAGGATCTGCTGATGATACAACACCATATCCGGTTATGATATATAAAATAACGACGGTAATAAGAGCAGAGATTTGCGCCAATGGCAAGTTCCTTTTAGGATTTTTGGCCTCTTCTCCAAGTGTTAAAACGGCCTCCACCTGCATTTGACCAAAAGCAATCAAAGCAGTAGCTGCAAAGACACCGCTCCAGCCATTAGGCAGGAAGCTCTCGTATTCGAATGGTCCCAATGGGTTTGCAGATATAGCAATTACTGCGATAGCAAACAAGGCAACTACTTGGATAATTGAGAAAAATGTATTTACTTTTCCAGTAGCCTTTATTCCAACTAAAAGAAGACCGGTAATAACAATAGAAACAATCGGTGCAATAATAGCTGGAGGCAGGCCTGGAAAAATAAAATTAAAGTATCCTGCAAAGCCCAGGTTTACTGCGCCCGCAGCAAAACAGAATGATAAAAAGTATAACCCTGCACACCATAAGGCAACTAACTTTCCCAGGTGAGAGGATATTGGTGCAAAAGCAAATTTAGAATAGGCATACGAAGCACCCTGATAAGGCCAGATAGATGCTAATTCAGCGTAGCTCATAGAGGAGAGTGTAGCTACAACCCCTGCAATAATAAAGGCAATGAATAGTCCCGGACCGGCTTCGGCAACCGCAGGTCCAATAACAGTGAATATTCCTCCGCCAATAAGAGCGCCGACTCCGACACTCCATAAATCAACAAATCCTAAGCCGCGTTTTAAATTGCTTGTCGTGCTGTTATTTGCAACGGCCATATAAATTACCCTCCATCTCATATAATGATATTTAAAATCCATTATATAAGAATCAGAAAAATAAATCTATTGAATTTAATTAAAAATTTCACTTTTTTATGGAATCATGGATTTCCTTTGCTGTTTCTTTCAGTATCGAAATATAATAAAGTTCATCTTTTTCAAAATCTGTATCTAAGCCTGCAATACTTAGAGCAGCAAGAATATGATTACTGACAGGCTCGAAAATAGGTACTGCTATTCCTGTAGTACCGCCGATCAGTTCTCCTCTGCTGATACTATAACCTGTCTCTATAATTTGCTGAATAGCTTTTTCTGTCTCTTCTATACCACCAGGTGTTGCCGGTGTGAATTTTGTCCATTTTGCTTTGCTGAGAATCGCATTTCGCTCACTTTCCTCCATATAAGCTAATAGTGTCCTGGGGCATGAAGCCGCGTAGAGAGGGGCCCTTCTGCCGATAGCCGGGTATAGCTGTATAGGCCGCCATGACGGGACTTGTTCTATGTATAAAGCATCATGCCCGTCCTGGACAGCGAGCTGTACATTCAGGTTCCATTCATTACGGAGCTCTACCATTCTGCTTCTGGTATAGTCTCTTATATTAAATTGCCGATGGACCATCATCCCTTTTTCAAAAAAGGCAAAGCCGGGACTGTACCATGTTTTATGAGCGGTTTTCGTCCGCTTAATATAGTTGTATTCCTCCAAGGTAGCGAGCATGCGGAATACAGATGATTTTGGAATACCGGTAGTCCTTGCCAAATCTTCAGCAGTCATCTGAAACTTTTTTTCTGAGAAACAATTAAGAAGCTGCAGTGCCTTTTCAATGCTGCTTAGTGATTTTTTATCATTCATAAAGATCCCCCATTCAATTGAATTTTCCTTCTTTAGATAAAGTATATCATTCCTATTTATCGGGATGGATAGAGAAAGAGGGAAGTCAAAATAAAAAAAGAAAGACATGGAAAATGTCTCTCTCTATTTAAAACCATCTTTTAAATTTAAAATAAATAATAAGTACAATACTGATAAGCAGCATCACAGCAAGAATGGCAAAGTAGCCAAAATCCCATTGTAGTTCCGGCATATTCCGAAAGTTCATGCCGTAAATCCCGGTAATTAATGTCAGAGGCAGAAAGATAACAGAAACCAGCGTTAATATTTTCATAACATTATTTAAGCGGTAGGAGTTTAAAGAATCGTAGTTATCACGAATATCTCCAGTCATTTCCTGTGCGGATTTAATGATATGCATCTGTTTGATAATATGATCCTCGATATGGTGTATATACATTTTCTGCTTCTTCGTTTGTATGAAGGATGTTTCGTCTTTTACGTGCTGAATAAGCTCCTGCATCGGCATAGTAACACGTTTTATTTTAATCATCACCGAGCGGATCTGGAAAACATCCTCCATCAGTTTATTATCTGTAACATCATTTACATGCCGGTCTTCAAAAGAAAAAACTTCATCCTCAATATGATAAACATATTCAAAATAACTATCGACAATAAAATCTAAAATAATAAAAGCGATATCTGCAGGTGTGACAAGCTGGGAAGGGTAGCTTTTCCGAATAGCTTTTCCTATATTACCCAGTCTTTTTAGCCTGTCCTGATGGTAGGTTACGAGGATATTGTCTTTCATAAAGAGATTAATAGCCTGCGCACGGTAATCTTTAGGATTTATCAGATGGAAGACCAGGAATTGGTAATCTTGATATTCTTTAAATTTAGGGCGTGAAACAGTCTTTACCGTATCTTCAATAGCCAGCGTATTAAAATGAAATTTGGAAGCAAGCAGCTTGCTTTCCTCTGAAGCTGCATTTACAAAATCGTACCATATAAAAAGTGCATCATCTGGTACAGAATCAATATTTTCTGCTTGTTTCCATTCCTTTGAAGCTGTTTGATAATGTATAAAGATGGGCATAGTAAGCTCCTTGTTTATAGAATGACATAGCGTTAAGAGATTAATGTTATTCATTATATAACAAAAAATAATCATATTGAAGAAGATGATCAATCAAATTTTAAATGGTATGCTGAGAAAGTGTTTAATTATAATAATAAATAAATAGGGATATGTTAAGTAAATTGATATTTGAAGTTATGTTAATTAGACTTAGAACAGATCTTTCCAAATATAAAGAGGAGTGATGTTATGTCAGTTCGCACTGATATTGTCGAAGATGTAATTAAATTTCGCCGTTTATTACATGAAAATCCAGAGTTAAGTGATAAAGAATTTGAAACATCCAAAAGAATACAAGAAGAGTTAGATAGATACGGAATACCTTATACAACCGGGTATGCAGGAACAGGTGTATTAGGAGTAATTGAAGGGTCTCATCCAGGTAAGACAGTTGGACTGAGAGCAGATATAGATGCTTTACCAATTGATGAAATATCTGGGGAATCCTTCAGTTCTAAAAACCCGGGTGTCATGCATGCTTGCGGCCATGATGCTCATGCAGCAATGCTTATTGGTACGGCCCGTTCATTATTGGCCAGAAAGGATGAGATTTTTGGGAAGGTCTTATTGATTTTTCAACCTGCTGAAGAGAAATCACCGACCGGTGGTTCGAAGCAGATGATGGAGGACGGTGTCTTTGATGTGCATGAGCCGGATGTATTAATTGCACAGCATGTTTGGCCTGGTTTGCCAGTAGGGAAATTTGGTGTGATGGCTGGCCCGGTTATGGGCAATTCTGACCGATTTAAATTAACTATTAAAGGTTCTGGCGGCCATGCCTCGATGCCGCATGATACAGTAGATGCTATTATTGTTGCAAATCAGGTGATTAATGCGTTGCAGACAATTACAAGCAGAAATGCAGATCCCTTTGAACCAGCTGTAGTAACGATTGGCAAGATTACAGCAGGTACACAGCATAATGTCATAGCAGAAACAGCCGAAATTCTCGGGACGGTCAGAACACAGTCCAATAAAACCAAACAAATGATTCGGCAAAGATTTATGGAGATAGTAAAAAATGTGTCTGCAGCTATGGGAGCTGAAATAGAAGTCGAATACCTGGATGGCTACCCGGCGACAATAAATACCCCTGAGTGGGCAGAACAAATACGAAAGACAATAACAGGTCTGTATGGAGAAGAAGCTGCCCCATCATTGAACCCGAGTCTGGCAGGAGAGGATTTCAGCCGCTTCCTGCAAAAATACCCTGGTGTCTATTATTGGTTGGGAAGCTCTGTTGGAGAAGGCCAGAAGCCGCTGCATAACCCTGCATTCCGTTTTAATGAAGACGCGGTAGAATACGGTGTTACGGTAATGACACAGGCGGCTATCGATACCCTTCATACTCTTAAGGAGGAAGAGGAATGATTAAAGAATTGCAAAAGTTTGCTGTGGATACACGCAGGAAGTTTCATACCTTTCCAGAGGTCGGATTTACGGAATTTATTACTACTTTTGAAATTTATCAATTCCTTCAAAGCCTGTCTTTTGAATTATATATCGGTAAAGAAGTACTTGAAAGCAAGGAACGCTATGGTGTTCCAAAAGCTGAAGAAATAGCAGCAAGTAAAAAGCGGGCGATAGCATACGGTGTTCCAGAAGCTTTTACAGAAAAGCTGGATGGCGGTCATACCGGAGTAATCGCAGTGTTAGACACCGAGAAGAAAGGACCGCATATTGCGATGAGGTATGATATTGACGGCTTGCCTATTATCGAGTCTGAGGAATCAGGGCATATACCATTTGATGAAGGGTTTCTATCACAGCATTCAAAGGAAATGCACGCATGCGGGCATGATGGGCATATCAGTATTGGCCTTGCTGTCGCAAAATATCTGGATGCACATAAGGATGAGCTGACAGGAAAATTCACGATTATCTTTCAGCCGGCTGAAGAGGGATTAAGAGGAGCAAACAGTATTGTTCAGAAAGGCTGGCTGGATAATGTCGATTATTTTATGAGCGGTCATTTAGGCATTAACTCTTTGCAGACCGGCAGTGTAGCAGCAACAGCTGATCAATTGCTGGCGAGTACAAAATTTGATGTGACCTTTAAAGGGAAATCTGCACATGCAGGTGTAGAGCCGAATGAAGGGAAAAATGCCTTAACTGCAGCAGCGACAGCCCTGCTGCAATTAAATGCTACCCCCCGGCATAGAGACGGAACAACAAGAATTAACGTTGGCCGCTTATCCGGTGGAAGCGGACGGAATGTGATTGCAGATGAAGCTGTAATGATGGTGGAGACGCGGGGAGAGACGACAGAGTTAAATCAATATATGTATGAAAAAGCAGTGAGAGTTATTGAAGCCGCAGCTATGATGCACGATGTCAAAGCCAGTATCCAATTCATGGGGCAGGGTTTAGGATCTAAGTGTGATAAGGAATGGATTCAAATTGTGAAAGAGGCATGTAAAAATAATTCAGATGTAAAAGAAATTTTTGATGTACTGCCATTAAAGGCTTCTGAGGATGCCTCATATATGATTGACCACGTTCAAAAAAATGGTGGCCTCGCCACATACATGATTTTTCCCAGTTTGTTACCGGCCGGGCATCATCATCCAAAATTTGATATAAATGAAGATGCTATCTGGACAGCTGTATCAGTATATATTGATATCATAAATTATTTGCAGAATAAATGAGGAAACAATATATAAGAAGAAAAAAACGGGAATGATATAAATATTGAGGAGTGGCAAAAAAGCTCTGTTAGATGCTGTTGAAAAATAGGTAACAGATTGTCTGAACCACTTTTTATAGTTGTTTACTTAGCCTAATTTATAGTGATGAATTGTTAAATGACAATGTAAGGATGTTAGCCATATAAAATCCGGTTTGCTGTAATCATTATGAGCAGTCCGGATTTTTTGTTTTATAATATTGTAAACAGATTTCACCTTTTTTACGTGAAAGAAGATACCCTTTACAAGCTGTCATTACAAATTAATCAGAAATAAAATTTGTATTTGAAATTTAATTTTAATATTATAAAAATATTGACATTAAATTTCAATTGTAATATACTCCATATAAATTATAAATGAAAGGGTTTACAAAAAATGAATAATGATGGCCTGATTCGAATAAGAGAAGCAATGAATCATATAAAACCGGCTGAGAAAAATGCCGCTGTATATATATTAGAAAACCCTGAGGAAATAGTGCGTCTATCTATTAAAGAGCTTTCGAACCGGAGCGGTTCCAGCCAAGCTGCAATTACACGTCTTTGCAAGAATATAGGAGTTTCCGGTTTTCAGGATTTAAAGCTGCGAATTGCCGGGGACTTGCAGACCAGTGAATTAAATATCTACAACGGAAATGAAATTATATCCGATGAAAATGTCAATTCATTGATTGAGAAAGTTTCCCAGAAAAATGTGGAATCAATCAGACAGACATTAAAAATCTTAGAAAAAAATAGTGTGGAGGAAGCAATTGAAGCGTTAAATAAAGCAAACAGAATTGATTTTTATGGAGCGGCGGCATCACAGGTTATTGCTCAGGATGCACAGCAGAAATTCCTGAGAATTAATAAATACTGTACTGCCTATGAGGATGCACATTTACAATTAACTTCGTCTGTCACGCTCAGAGAAACAGATGTTGCTGTTGGAATTTCTTATTCCGGGGAAACCAAACATGTACTCTCTGCAATCCGGAATGCGAAGCAAAATAATGCTGTAACAATAGCAATTACCAGATACGGAAAAAATACATTATCTGAATTAGTGGATATTCATCTATGCGTTTCATCTGTAGAATCCGATCTGGTCCGAAGTGCAGCGACAGCATCAAGAATTGCACAGCTTAATATTATTGATATTTTATTTACCGGTGTTGCCTCAAGAAATTATGATGCAACAATTAATTATCTGAACCAGACGAGAGAGGCTTTACAAAGAGAATTTCGAAATCCTAAAAAAGGGTGAAGAGAAATGTATATTTTAGGAATTGATGGCGGGGGTACAAAAACAAAAGCAAGCTTATTTCATAAAGGAGAGGGGGTCATTTGGGAAGGGGAGGAAGAAGCTGCAAATCCGCATAGCACCAGCTATGCGCATTCTGTGGGTGTAGTTAATCGAATGATAAACAAAGCATATGAATCTCCTTTTTTATCTGAAAATATCGAATTATCAATCGGGTTAGGGATTGCAGGATTGGGAAGAAAAGCAGACCAGACGAAATGGCTGGAATACTTTAAAGAATCTTCTCAGTATTTACATAAAATAAAAGAAATAATAGTTGAAAATGATGGGAAAATTGCCCTTTATTCAGAAACGCTTGGCAGGGATGGCATCGTATCTATTTGCGGAACAGGAGCGATCACCATCGGCGTTCATCAAGCAAAGACAATTCGTATTGGAGGATGGGGGCATTTGGTCGGCGGTGATCCAGGCAGTGGATATCATATAGGCTCTCAGGCTTTGGTAGCTGTATTTAATGAATTAGATGGGTTAGGGCCTGAAACAATGCTGACAAATCATATCTTGGAAGGAGAAGCTATTAACCGGATAGAAGAGCTGGTCCCTGTTATTTATCAGGATTTTGAAAAACAGCGGATAGCAGCATTCGCAAGCTATGTCTTTCAGGCAGCTGCTCAAAATGATGAGGTTGCTCTAAATATTATCAGGGAGACTGCCAGGCAGATAGCGGAACGCGGAGGGATTTTATTTCAAAAATTGTTCCAGACAGATGTAAAGGATATTCCATTTGTACTGGCTGGAGGAATTTTTCAAAATGATTTTATAGCCAAAGAAGTAACAGCTGAATTAGCTGCGATTTCATCAGTAAAGGTAATCAAAGCACAAAGGCATCCCGTTGTCGGAAGTATTGTGCTCGTTCTTAAACAGCAGGGTTATTCTGCAGAACAAATTGAAACAATGCTTACAAATACAAGTGACAGGCAGAAAAGAGGTTAGTAAATGAATGCTTATGAACAGTATTTGGAGGAATTGATAGCGAAAGATGAAATTCCTGGGGCAGTTTATCTTATTCAGCACGGGAAGCAGAGAAAGACATTAAGCAGTGCAGGCTCATTTTTAAACAATCAGGGGGAACGTATTCCAGTCACAGCAGATACTTATTTTGATTTAGCTTCCTTAACAAAAGTTATGTGTACACTGCCTGGTATTTTATTTTTATATGAACGAGGGGAATTGCATATAGATGATACGGTGAGTAAGTATCTTTCCGAATTTCCTCTGAAAGACATTACTATCCGTCATTTCCTGCAGCATATATCAGGCGTTTCTGCGGATTTAACCTTTAAAAACCGTTATCAACAAAGAGATGTATGGAAGGAAGTTCTGAATTGCAAAGCAGTTTATCCTCCTGGTACCCAAGTATTATACAGTGATATCGGTATGATTATACTGGGAAAATTAATAGAAACAATAACGAAGCAGAGACTGAATGTATTTGCAAAAAAGGAGTTATATCAGCCATGGAGCATGACAGATACGGACTTCCTTCCTGAACAGATTGAGAAAAATAAAATTGCAGCCACTGAGAAAGTTAATGAGAAATATGTGCATGGTGAGGTTCATGATGAAAAAGCATTTCATCTGGGAGGTGTCAGCGGTTCGGCAGGTTTATTTTCAACTGTTAAGGATGTGGCGGCCTATGCGAATTACTGGCTGTATCCGGAAACACAGTCGGTTTTAAAACCCGAGACAATGGCTTTAATCAAAGAAAATGTGATTCAAAATCGGGGTCTGGGCTTTGAGGTATTATGTGACAAATCGATTGGAGCAACCTGTGGTCCAGCCTGGTCTATTGGTTCTTTTGGCCATACCGGATTTACAGGAACAAGCCTGTGGATTGATCCGAAAGAAGAAATTATTACCGTCTTGCTGACCAATATGGTTCATTATGGGAGGGAGCATCGATTACCTGAAATCAGAAGAAAGTTTCACACGCTGATTTATGAAACATTAATCAGCCGGTAAGCGTCCAGGATTTTTTAGAAGAGAAGGGATGTATGTGTATGCAGACAGAGATGAGAAATAAAGAATCGAACCATTTACATGAAAAGACAACTTATGAAATTTTACAGTTGATGAACAAACAGGATAAAACAGTTCCTGATGTTGTAGAGAAAGCTTTGCCACAAATAGAGAAGGCTGTAGAAGCTATGGTAGCAGCAATTGAGAAAAAGCATAAAGTCATTTATTTAGGGTCAGGGACAAGCGGCAGGCTGGGTGTTTTGGATGCCTCTGAATGCCCGCCGACTTTTGGTGTAACGCCTGATGTTATTCAAGGTATTATCGCTGGCGGGGATAAAGCACTGCGTACTGCTATCGAAAATGCAGAAGATAATGACCAGCTTGGGGAGCAGGATGTGAAGGAAGCTGCCAAGCAAGGAGATGTAATCGTAGGAATTGCTTCAAGCGGTCAGACACCTTATGTGCTGGGAGCGGTGAAGAAGGCAAAAGCATTAGGATTAACAACAATCGGAATTTCCTGTAACGAGAATACAAGATTATCAGAGGAAGTGGATATTGCCATTGAGCTTCCTGTAGGTCCGGAAATATTAACCGGATCAACAAGGTTAAAGGCAGGAACAGCTCAAAAACTGGTGTTGAATATGCTGTCTACAGTAACCATGGTGCGGACGGGGAAAGTATATGAAAATCTGATGATTAATTTACAAGCCAAAAACAAGAAACTGCGAAATAGAGCTATATCTATTATTAAAGAATTGACTCAGGCAAGCGATAAAGAGGCCGGCCGGGTCTATGACAAAGCTGGTGGAGATACGAAAGCAGCTATACTGATGCTGATGTTTGATGTTGATGCAAGCATTGCTCAAGAAAGATTGAGGAAGCATCAGGGAAACTTTGTTAAAGCGTTGGGTGAATGGAATAAAGAATAAACATATATAGGAGGTGAGCATATTACTGCTCTGAATAATTTAGGAATCATACCAATCTTAATACTTTAAATAGGAGGTTTTAGTAATGAAGAAGAGTCTATTGTTTGGAATGGTCTTAATTATATGCAGTGGAATGCTTGCTGCATGTGGTGGTAATGGAGACAGTTCCGGCAGCTCAAATGAAGATGCCGTAGAGCTGGAAATGTACAGCTGGAGAACAGAGGACAGGGCGGCATATGAGGAGATAATTGCAGCTTTTGAAGAAGAGAATCCTGATATTAAAATTAAGTTCAATCCATTTGATTCTACGGAATATAATACGATTTTAACCAATGCACTGGTGTCGGGAACAGGACCGGATATTGTGCAGCTGAGACCTTATTCAGGAGCCCAGACGATTGCCGACAATGGATATTTAGTGGCTTTAGATGATATAGAAGGCATTGAAAACTTCGACGATTCTTATTTAGAAGCAGCACAGGGAAGTGACGGAAGTACCTATGGAATACCATTGTCATTAAACGTGGGTGTTATTTTTTATAACCAGAATATTTTTGAAGAGTATGGATTAGCAGTTCCGGAGACATGGGAGGAGTTTGTAAGCGTTAGTGAGGAATTATTGGCTAATGATATTATTCCTGTAGCTCAAGGTGGAAGAGACGCGTATCTATTATCGATGCTTCACGGTGTTATCGCGCCGACAGCATATGGTGGTAACGAATTTGTTGATGAATTAACAGAAGGGAACACAGACTTAACGGATGAACGTATGGTAGCGTCTCTAGATCGAATGGAAGAAATTGCAGCGTTTTTGCCAGATGATTTCGTTGCTTTAGACGATAATGATGCACAAGCTTTATTCTATGCAGAAGAAGCAGCAATGTATATTAATGGAGATTATCGATTAGAAACCTTTGAAAATAATATTCCGGATACTCCAATTGGTGTTATTCCCGGATTCAAGGAGGAAGACGGAGAAGAACCGCTGGCGATGGACTGGGTGGACAGCTCTTACGGAGTCGTTGAAGGAACAGAGCATGAGGAGGAAGCTCTGAAATTCATGGAATTTATGGCATCACAGGAGTTCGGACAAACGTTCAGTGATAGCTTGAACCGTGTAAGTGCTGTAGATGGGGTAACAGCTACACACGAAATTGTTCAGCAGGTGACAGAGGCTTCTGAAGCAAATTCCACACCTTACCTTATGCTTGTGCATTATGGAGAAGGCTCGCCGACATCAAAAACAATTTTTGAAGATGGGCTGCAAGGAATGTATCTGGGAGAAATTACGAAAGAAGACTTACTTGAACAAACACAGGAAAATGCAGAAAGAGCTGCTGAAGAAGGCGTGGAAGAGTTAGAGATGATTGAAGAAGATGAGTAAAAGGGAAAGGATGTTTTTAATTTTCCACCACAGTTAATAAAAAAATTAGTTCTCAAATGTTTTGGCAGCGCTTCCTCAAAAGGCATTCTGTAGCGGTTATTCATCTCATAAAAAAGTCGCGCTGTAATAAAAGCACAGAGGAGGTTTTCAGTAATGAAGGAAAAGCTATTGCTTGGAATATTCTTCATCTTGTTCAGCGGGATAGCTGCTGGATGTGGAAATGGGGGAGGTTCCGGTAATTCAAGTGAAGATGCTGTAGAGCTGGAAATGTATAGCTGGAGAACAGAGGACAGATCTGCATATGAGGAGATAATCGCTGCTTTTGAGGAAGAAAACCCAGATATTAAAATTAAATTTAATCCATTTGAGGCTACGGAATATAACACAATCTTAACCAATGCCTTAGTGTCAGGAACAGGACCGGACATTGTGCAGCTCAGACCTTATACAGGTGCCCGGACAATTGCGGATAATGGATATTTAGTGGCTTTAGATGATATAGAGGGTCTTGATAACTTTGATGAAACGTATTTAGAGGCTGCGCAGGGAAGTGATGGAAATACCTATGGAATACCTTTGTCTTTAAATATTGGTCTGATTTACTATAATATAGATATTTTTAATGAATATGGGCTGGAGCCTCCGGAAACATGGGATGATTTTATAGCGGTCAGCCAGGAATTAAAGAATAATGGCGTTACACCATTATCCGTGGGTGGAAGAGAAGCGTGGCTGTTGTCTATGCTGCACGGGGTTATAACGCCAACTGCATATGGAGGCAATGACTTTGTTGAGGATATAACAGAGGGTGAAGCTGATTTAACAGACCCCCGGATGATGGAGTCCTTAGATAGAATGGAAGAGCTTACAGAATATATAGCTGACGACTTTATGGCTTTAGATGATGCGGATTCAACAGCATTATTTTATACAGAAGAAGCAGCAATGTATGTAAATGGAGATTTTCAATTAGAAGTATTGGAAAATAGTAACCCTGACCTTTCCATAGGTGTCATTCCCGGGTTTAAGGAGGAAGGTTCAGATGATCCATTAGTTATGAACTGGGTGGATGGTTCCTATGGTGTTGTGGAAGGTACAGAGCATGAAGAAGAAGCCTTAAAGTTTATGGAATTTATGGCCAGCCCGGAGTTCGGCCAATTATTTACCGATAACTTAACCCGGGTTAGTGCTGTAGAGGGAGTAACTGCATCACATGATATTGTAAAACAAATTATGGAGGCTTCAGAGGCTAACTCGACTCCTTATCTTATGCTTGTTGAGTATGGGTTAGGATCTCCATCTACAAAGGGGATATTTGAAGACGGATTGCAGGGCATGTATTTAGGAGAAATCACAAAGGAAGAATTACTCGAACAATCACAGGAAAATGCAGAAAGAGCTGCAGAAGAGGGAGTGGAAGAGTTAGAGATGATTGAGGAAGATGAGTAACGTTAAAGAGGATGTTCAAAAAGTCCAATAAAGATGACACGGCGATAAGAGGATCTTCTACTAAGAGCGCCCACGTCGTGTGGGCAACGTAGAAGCCACCGCATCCTGCGGAAGTGCGTTGACTAACTTTTTCCGATACTCACGTATTATAAAGCATACGCTCCGTTCGGAAAAAGTTAGTCGCCTTAAACTTCTTGGCCCTATTTATCAGACCTTTTGAACACACACTTAAATAAAAATGAATACACAATCACCTTTGATTGTGTATTCACCTTTTGGGAGGGTGGACTCCATGGCTAAAAATAAGCGGAAAAATAGATATAAAAAGCATCTTGTTCATTTATTCATACTTCCTGCCGCACTGATTTATGGTGTTTTTCAGCTGTATCCATTAATCTCGGCTGCCTTAAACAGCTTTTATTCGTTTAATGGATTTGAGCGGGTGGATTTTATAGGATTTCAAAATTTTATAACGTTATTTACAGAGAAACCGTACAAGGATTTTTTCCTGAACGCATTCAGTCATAACTGGATTTATTTTTTCGTTACGGTAATTACCCAACTAATTATTTCACTTATATTAGCTTTAATTATACATAGTAAAATTAAAGGTAAAGAGTTTTTTAAAAGCATGTTCTTCTTGCCGAAATTACTGTCTGTTATCGTAATCGGTTTTTTATTCAGCTTAATCTTAAACCCGACCAGAGGTGCACTTAATACACTGCTAGAAGCAATCGGACTTGAAGCATTCACAAGACCCTGGCTGGGTGATATGAGTACCGCACTCTTAAGTGTTATATTTGTTGACAGCTGGGCATCCATTGGTTTTTCTATGCTGATATTTTTAGCTGGACTGCAGGCGATTGATAAGGAAATTTTCGAAGCGGCAAGAATTGATGGAGCGAATTCATTTACTGTTTTATTTAAAATTACTCTCCCTATGATTGGACCGGCACTGATGATCATGACTGTGCTCACATTTATAGGATCATTTGAAACATTTGAATATGTATTTGCTATGCAGGGATCTTCGGGAGGGCCATATTATTCAACGGATGTACTGACAACCTTCTTTTACCGTTTAGCTTTCGGAACAGTTGATGGAGGGCAGGCAATTGGACTCGGTTCAGCAGTTGCAGTCGTTCTATTTATTATTATCGGCATGGCGACAAGTCTCATTTTATTTGTCTTCAAGCGGAAAGACTTCGAAAGGTAAAACAGTGAAGGAGAAGAGAAGATGAAAACGAATCCGTTATTACAAACCATAAAGTACACCGTCTTAGCATTATTTACGTTTGTTTTTGGCTATCCCATTTTTTTAATGATTGTTTCTTCATTTAAAGAGAATGCTGAGATTTTTACAAATCCTTTAAGTTTGCCAACTTCCTTCAATTTAGATAACTATATAGAGGTCTGGGAAGTCGTTAATTTTTCCAATTATATTGTGAATAGTATTATTGTCAGTGCCTCCGCTGTATTTATTGTACTATTTGTATCGTCTCTGGCCGGCTACTATCTTTCACGATATAAATTTAAATGGAATCCATATTTGTTAGCATTTTTCATGATTGGGCTGATGCTCCCGATGAAGCTGGCTGTTATACCGCTTTATATGACGATGCTGAAATTAGGATTGGTAGATACGCTGTTCGCTTTAATTTTTATCTATGTTGCCGGCGGAATCCCATTCGCAGTATTTTTATTCTATGGGTTTTTCCGGACGGTACCAAGAGCCCTGGAGGATTCAGCAAGGTTAGATGGATGTAATGATTTTCAAGTGTATTACCGGATTGTACTGCCGATCATGAAGCCAGCTATTTCAATCGTGGGGATTGTAAACCTGATTAATGTCTGGAACGATTTTTTCTATCCGTTAATATTTATTCGGACTGATTCGTTATCCACTATTCCCTTAGGGATGTTAACATTATTCGGTGAGTATGATACACAGTGGAATCTGCTGTTTGCCGGCTTAACTTTATCGTCTTTACCGATGATTATTGCATTTTTATTCGCTTCCAGACAGTTTATGGATAGCCTGACGGAAGGAGCTGTGAAGTAAGTGGGAACAAAATGGATTACATTTGATCTTGATGAAACAATCATGCGAAATCCCTTTGGGAAATGGGTTTTTCCGGATGTTGTGAATATGTTAAAGAAAGAAACAGACACGGAAGAGGATATTCTAAATTTGATTGTCAGTGAGCACTTACAAAGGATGAGTGAAGAGCGGTTTTTAGAAGCATATGACTGGGATGATATTATAACTGACGTAACAGGGAATTTAGGAGCAGGTTCAGCTATAGATATCGAAAAGATGGTTATCAAGCATTCTGAGTCACCGAAGATTTATTTGCTGGAAGACAATATGCTGGATCATCTGGAACAAATCAAAAAAAAAGGCTTCGATCTTGCAGCTGCAACAAATGGTTACGCCAAGTATCAGCTCCCGGTATTGCAGAAATTAGGGCTTGATAAAATGTTTGATGAAATAATTACATCTGATTCGGCTGGATTTGCCAAGCCGAATCCAGCTGTATTGAAGAAACTGTCAGATGAAGGAGAAATTGTGGCGCATGTCGGTGATCGAATTGACCATGATGTAGTATTGGCAAATAAATTAGATACTACTTCTGTTTTTATTCATCGATCCCTGCCAACTGAAATTTTATCATTACCAATGAATAAAAGGACGGAGCATCCAAGCTTTATAAGATTATGTGAAGAAAAATGGCATAAAGAAAATAGATTAAGAGAGGCGCCCTTTAAGGAAAATGAATGTATTCCAAAGGTAGTGGTGCAATCTATTGAAGAACTGGCAGAGGGAATCGACTTTATTCTTAAATAATCATTTCTTAATAGAAAAATAAAAAAATGTTTGGTACAAAAATAAATCGTATAGATATAAGGTAGGAGAACACGTTAATGTGTTAAAGTATTTTATCATAGAATACGAATGAACTAAATAAGCTGCTATTGTCATAGAGCAGCTTATTTAATTTTGCTTTAAAAAATAGGAAAATAATGTAATAAACAAGGTAAAATTGCGAATTTGTGCTGAAAAATAAAAAATATTGTCGTTTCGAGTTAAATTTTATACTTTTCTGAATGTAATTTGTTATTATTGTTACATAGACAAATTTTAATTTTAAAAATAGACTTCAAATTATTATTAGAACTGTGTTACATTTAGAATAGGAGAAATTTCATACAGAGGAGAGAGGAAGTTGGATTTAGGACAAAAACTTAAATTTTTACGAAACAAACAAAAATCCAGGCAGCAAGAGATTGTTGAAGGTATTTGTTCTGTATCCTATTACAGCAAGATTGAAAACGGCAATGTCGTTCCTAATGAAGAAATCCTACAGCTGCTGGCCCGAAGATTTGGAATAAGCATCCAGGAGTTAGTTCAAACAGATGAAGCAATGAGTGATGAAGTCGTCCGAGAAGCGGAAGACATTTATAATTTAATTAAAGAAAATCAGACAGCCGCAGAAGAGGCCTGTCAATTATTTTTAGAAAAATACAAGAATTCACTGGATCCCGGCATGAAATTACTTATCAGTTTAGTGCAATTACGATTTGCTTTGAGATTTTCAACGCGGGCAGAAGCCGAAGAAAAATTCCAGGAAGTTGAAGCTTTACAGGAGTATGGCAATCTGAAAATCATGCCGTTATTTAATAGAGTTTGTGGCTTATACCATTATGTATCCGGCAATTATGACGCAGCGCTTGAGTTATATCTGGGGTTGGCAAATTCGCTGAATTATCCATATAAAGCAGATATTCATTATGAGCTGTCCCTGGTTTACAACAGGAAGGGAAATATATACAAATCGATTCAGCATTTAGAAACCGCTTTAAATAAATACTTACAGGAAATGAACTATAATCAATGTACAGTTTGTTATTTTTTATTAGGTATTAATTATCACAAAATGAATAATTATGATGAGGCAATTGACTATTATTACCGTATAGAAAAGGTTATAAAAGATGATACAAACCTGCTTCGGAAAGTTTACCATAATATGGGACTTGCTTTTGAAAAAAAGAAGGATGTTGAAAAAGCGATTGTTTACTATCAGAAAAGCCTCTCTGTCTCTACAGATGAGCAGCATAATCTGAAAACGATAGAGGCATTAGCAAGTATATACCTGAAAATAAAGAATGAGGAAAAAGCAACACATTATATTTCTAAAGGGGAAGTACTAGCTGATAAGCCTGATTTGGAGGAGCATGCGATTAAATTTCATGTACTTCGATTACAATTGGATGAAAAGGATGTTAAAGAATATTTGGAAACTGTTGCTATCCCATTTTTTGAAAAGAGAAACGATACAGATATTCTCTTTCGATATAACGTATTGCTATCTGATTATTATTCTCAAAATAAGCAGTATAAACAAGCTTATTTTAAGATAAAAAAAGCTCTAGATATGAGAGGAGGGATTGGATGAAGAAATTATTAATTGCTGTATTGGTAGTTTTCTCGCTTTTCAGCGTAACAATGACTGTAAGTGCGGGTGATCTTGAGTATCCTGATTCAACGCATAGTCTCAATCCTAATGATGACTTTTAAGGGTATTTGATTCTGTTGTTTATTGTAAATAATGAAAAAAGCTATCCTATGCTATGGAATTGTGACATATGATAGCTTTTTTTGTGTTGGGAAATAACTTAATTCGTTTTACAGTTGAATCCAATTTAAATATTTTTATACAATAATATCTTGTCTTTCTCGATATTTCGTGGTAAAGTAATATTATTTCCGTGATAAATCGTAATTATTACGTTTTAAAGCGAGTTGGCAGCTAGTGAGGTGTTTAAAATGGATAGTTACTTAGATAAAAAGCTTTTGGAAAAGGTGGTTAGCCGCTTTCTCTCAAAAGAGGAACGATTATTATATGGAAAAGTTATAAATATGGAAAATGTAATTTCTGAGAGGGCTTTGACACCTGAACATTTTGTTGATTTGCTTCGAGCTAAAATACCACACAAGCAAGTAGCTGTAGAATTTGGTTTATCCTTACCTGAGCTTTTAGAAGTATTAAAAAAGATTGAAGAGAAAATAGAGAACTGTATAGAAAAGATAAACCTAGAAACGCGTTGGCTCGACTGTACAAATGCTGTTTCAGGTACTTTTGAGACAAACGAAAAGAGGAAATATTTTTATACAGAAGGATTGTAAACGAAAAAGAGGCTGAAATGAAGGATGAAAAAGAAAAAATAGATATTTAGAAGCTGGCAGGATAATTTTTTAAGTATGTATACCGTACTAAAAAATTTTAATCATAAACCGTAATGATTACGTTTATGATGAGTGTGAAAAGGAAGAGAGGGATATGTATGTATAAATGGATAGTAATTGGTGGGGGAATTCAAGGAAGCTGCGTAGCTTCCCGTCTGCTTGCGGAGAAAAAAGCAGAGAAAAAAGATTTATTAATTATCGATTCTCATAAACAGCCGCTGGAAAGATGGAGGACAGTTACAGCCAAGATTGAAATGGAATATTTACGCTCCCCTTTAGTTCATCATTTACATACCGATCCCTACAGTTTAAAAAAATACTCTTCCATAAACAATTATGCCTCGGGCTTTAAAGGACGGTATCAGCGGCCGCGTTTAGACATGTTTAATCAGCACAGTCTGGATTTACTGGAAGAAACAGGTGTGATGAAATGTTGGCTGCAGGGAGAGGTAAATGGACTTAAATGGACAGAACAGGGGTGGAAAGTTGGTGTTAAGGATGGACGTTGTTTCTTAAGTGAGCGGGTAGTGCTTGCTATGGGTGTTAACCATACGCCGCATTATCCATCATGGGCTGAGAAGTATAGGGATAATAAAGCGCTGGGGCATGTATTTGAAATGGACAGCAGGCTCCCGGATACAGGAGATGTAATTGTTATTGGCGGCGGCATGACTGCAGCACATCTTGCTTATGCACTTACTCAAAAAGAATCCATCCATTCTGTTACCCTGGTAAAACGGCATCCGTTACGTATTCATCATTTTGACAGCGATCCAGGCTGGCTGGGACCTAAATATTTGAATAAGTACCATAAGCTTACCAGCTATAAAGAAAGACGGGAAACCATACAAAAAGCAAGGAACCATGGTTCTATAACCAGAGATTTATATTTAAAGCTGTTGAAGCAAGAAAGAACGGGCAGGCTGGATATTCATACAGGCTGTATCCAGGAAATAAAAGCAGCGGCTGATGGAGCAATGCAGCTTTTTATGGAAAATGATGAAAAGCTGGAAGGGAGCTCTATTATGCTGGCAACGGGGCCAGCAATTGCAATGCCAGGCAAGGAATGGTTAGATCCAGTAATAAAGCAAATGAAATTGCCTTGTGCGCCTTGTGGTTTTCCTATTGTTTCTAAATCTCTTGAATGGAAAAGTGGTCTTTTTGTAGCTGGTGCATTAGCTGAGCTGGAAATTGGACCGGTTTCGAGAAATATTGCTGGAGCGAGAAAGGCTGCAGAGCGGATTTTGCGTTATGGTTAGGGAGAAGGAATAAAAATTTTAAATCCATCCTCATTAATAGTTTATTGTATGAGGATGGATTTTTAATGGAATTATATTATCTTGGGCCGGGAGCTTTGGTGGTTGTTATATAGGATGTATTTCAATCCACGCACCCATATAGGATGCGAATATCTAAGCCAATCCCATAATCCTGCGTCATACGATTTCAATCCACGCACCCATATAAGATGCGAAACAAGCTAATTGACCATCTAAAACGCATCTTAAATATTTCAATCCACGCACCCATATAAGATGCGAACCGTACGCCGTTATCATCTCTTGTGCGATTCACAATTTCAATCCACGCACCCATATAAGATGCGAAAATATTTGCTTGTATAGCAACAGGATAGTCTGATATTTCAATCCACGCACCCATATAAGATGCGAAAATATTTGCTTGTATAGCAACAGGATAGTCTGATATTTCAATCCACGCACCCATATAAGATGCGAAACAAGCCAGACCCCGACCCTGAACCTGAACCTACAATTTCAATCCACGCACCCATATAAGATGCGAAGATGTTCCTAATATGGATGATTATTACAACAAAATTTCAATCCACGCACCCATATAAGATGCGAATTCATGATCATTCATATATTGACTGGTTCGTTCATATTTCAATCCACGCACCCATATAAGATGCGAATAGAACATTATCCTAAGCTGGCTCTTGTATTAGAATTTCAATCCACGCACCCATATAAGATGCGAATATGAATTGTTTTTCTTTCAATATTGAATTTGTCATTTCAATCCACGCACCCATATAAGATGCGAAATCACTCCCGCTGCCGCCTAATCTATTATCAAAATTTCAATCCACGCACCCATATAAGATGCGAATTAGCAAGTGTAGGAGTATTAGAGTTAACTAAAATTTCAATCCACGCACCCATATAAGATGCGAACTGGTGTAAATAAATCCTTAAAGTTGTCTTCCAATTTCAATCCACGCACCCATATAAGATGCGAATGTAAGATATACTTATAATTACTATGGAGATACAATTTCAATCCACGCACCCATATAAGATGCGAACTATCATCCCGGCAAGTCCGCCACCAATTTTAAGATTTCAATCCACGCACCCATATAAGATGCGAAACGTTACTAGTGAAATGGACGGTAAAGCCATTGGATTTCAATCCACGCACCCATATAAGATGCGAAAGCGTACATAATAAGACTATATACAGCAAGCTTTTATAAACAATAAAGTGCTAACCTGAATCTAACCTCCCGCATTTTGATTCATTTTTATTTGAAACCTCATAAATCCCTTATAAACTAGCAGGTGCTAACCTCCCTAGTAATTCATGTTCGCTTTAGGTTAGCACCTGTAAAAAATAATTAGCTTGAAATATTTATTCATAAGAAATTCGTCTTTATTATGATAAGTTTTACATAACAATAGAGGATAGTTCTACTTTACCATAAATACAAATGATAATCATAAACAATTACCTCTCTTACATACCTTGAACGACCTAACCAATTATATTTCCATTAACACATCTGTATAGCATAAGAAAGCATATTTAATGCTTGGAAAATAAGATATCACTATATATTTACTTACTATTTAAAGTAAGGCAGTTCTTCGCAGCGCAGGGATAGAAGAATTAAATCAAAGCAAGCTAAGTGTGTTATTTAAATTTTGTTTAAAAATAATGGATTTTCGTTCACTTCCTAATAACTCTTGTTATGATTATTAAACAGAGATTATAGAACTTTATAAAATTTATCCAGCAAATAAATGAAATAAAAGTAATAATACAAATAAAAATCAGAAGTCAATGAGGTGAAAAAATGGCACATATCCTATATATCGAAGACGAAGAAGAAATCGGACGATGGGTAACAGAAGATTTAACAGGAAGAGGGCATAATGTGACCTGGCTGACATCCGGAAACCAATTAGAACAATATTTAAACGATATTGATCTTGCCATTTTAGATATTATGCTGCCAGGACTTGATGGATTCTCAATCGGCAAGCGAATAAAAAAAGTGAATCAGGATACACCGATTGTGATGTTATCCGCTCGCTCCGCAGTGGAGGATAAGCTGGAGGGGCTGAGCTTTGCGGATGATTATGTTACAAAACCATTCCATCCTGATGAATTGGCAGCACGTGTGGATGCCTTGCTTCGCCGTTTTCAAAAGGGAGAAGACAGCATGGAAATTGGGCATCTTCAAATAGATACGAAATCGTCGGTTATTATCAATAAACATACTGGAGGAGAAATTTTACTGACTGGGAAGCAGTATCAACTGTTTCAATACTTCCTTCGTCATCTGAATCAGATTTTAACGAAGGAACAGCTTTATGAAGGTGTATGGGGAGAGCGTTTTATGGAAGGGGATAAAACATTGATGGTGCATATCCGCTATTTGCGTGAGAAAATTGAAGAAAATCCAGCGAAACCGACTATTATTGAAACCATTCGCGGGATTGGTTATCGGGTGAAGCAATGAAGCGATTTTTCCACTCTTTATTAGCGAAATATGTATTGATTATTATTATTGCCCTATTTATACTGTACGCAGCTTACCTCGCTATCATCATTATCTTTTTTAATCTGATGGGAGACAGGGATTCATCAGGGGGACAGGAGGGGTATGAAGAAATAGAAGAAAACTGGCATCAGGAAGCCAGTCAAATAACATCTAAAAATGATATTAACCCTTTGTTTGAAGAGTGGCAGGAAGTGTACCCGAATGCTTCTATGTTTTGGGTGGATGGTGACGGAACTTTGAATCTGCAAAGCAATCTTCAGGAAAATTTACCGGATGAATGGGATGCAACATACACCGCCCAATTTTTAAAAAATCATTATGATGAAGATCCATTTACTGTCGTTGCTTTTGTAGGAGAACGCGAGGAAGAGGGGTTTATTGTTTTCCAGCTACCCCGGGATATGCTTAAGTCCGATGGGCAAAAACTGAATGATGAATATGGCTGGGCGATAATTATATTGACAATTGGTGTCGTGATTTTATTTATATTTCTTTCTTTATGGTTTTTCAGAGGAATCCGTAAGCGTTTGGTTCGTTTGGAGGAAGCTATGGAAATTCGGGATACGGATGGACTGCCGATTCTTATTGAAGAGAAGAAACAGGATGAAATTGGGGACTTAGAGAAGTCCTTTAACCGAATGGTACAGGAATTAAGAGAAAGTAGAGAGCGTGAACAAGAGGAAGAGCAGCTGCGTAAAGAGCT
This sequence comes from Oceanobacillus sojae, assembly GCF_900162665.1. Lineage (GTDB taxonomy): Bacteria > Bacillota > Bacilli > Bacillales > Amphibacillaceae > Oceanobacillus > Oceanobacillus sojae_A. The sequence goes on along the minus strand of NZ_LT727813.1, from coordinate 779,046 downwards.
GATTGCCAATTTATCGCATGATCTACGTACACCACTAACCAAAATAAACGCACAGGCCTACACATTGCAGAAAATGGATTTACCAACAGAAGCAAAGCGTTCTCTTAAGCTGACGTCAGCATCTATTGAAGATGTGGATAAATTAATTGAAAATCTAATGTCTTATACGCTGCTGATGGCGAGTAAATATAAGAAGGATTTAAAAGAAATAGATATGGCACGATTTCTTCGTCAATATCTGGCAGCCTGGTATCCAGTTTTTGAAAAGGAAATATTTGAAGTTGATATTGACATAGAAGCATTTGAACAGAATAAATGGAAAATTGATCCATTATGGTTTAGCCGGATTTTAGATAATCTTCTGCAAAATGTTCTTCGTCATGCAGCAGATGGAAAATATATTGCCGTGGGGACAGAATCAACAGAGCAGCATGATGCTATAGTGGTGACAGATAAAGGAAAGGGCATGAAGGTGGATACAGAACAAAAAGGAGCAGGAATCGGTCTTTCTATTGTTGATATGATGGTAAAGGGAATGCGTCTGGATTGGGATATGGATTCGACTGAAAAAGGAACCACGATAAAGATTATCAGGATGAAAAGAGTGGAAGGTTAATCTCTCTGCTCTAAATGAAGAAACTTTAAGCAGGGAGGAGTCTCGATGACAAGTATTTACACCTATTGGGGAAATGGAAAAGTGAAATTAACCTGGATACCAGATAACAATCTGCCTGAAAATAAGCTTATAACAAGTGTACATGGTTTATGCTTCAAAAACGATAAGCTGCTCCTTGTAAATTTAAATGCGAGAGGCTGGGATATACCCGGAGGACATATTGAAAAAGGAGAGACGCCTGTAGCTTGTTTTAAACGTGAGGCATATGAAGAAGGCTATGTTACAGGGGGGTGTTATCTTTTAGGTTGTATCGAAGTAAACCATACCGAAAATATCGAATGGGATAAGGACAGCCCTTATCCGAGAATCGGTTATCAGGTATTTTACCGTATGGATGTGCAGCGAGTTTATGAGTTTAAGGGTGCTTATGAATCGGAAGAAAGAATCTGGATAGATCCGGGAGAAGTAGATAATTACAGTAATAATTGGAATGAGCTGCATCAAAATATTTTAGTTAAAGCTGCACAAAGTAATTGATATACTATTCTTTTGTAAAAAGCAGTGAAATCCATTACAAGTTGGCGGCCACTGCTTTTTACTGTCTAAAGGATTCAGATATATTTCCGATTATAATAGTCTATTTTGGTATTTCAATTATAATAGGTTCAAAATCAACATCTTCTTTTTCTATTTTAATCTCTTCCCCGTTTTTATCAAACTCCGCGCCTCTATTTAAATAAGGAATAATTGTCAGTTCTGTAACATTGGAATCAATTGGATCAAACAGTTCAATATTTTTAAATCCCGGATTATTATCGAAAAACCAGCTTTCTCCACTTCCGGAAAAGGAAGTAATTTCATTGCCATCCTGATCAAACAAATTTATTCCAATACGGTCTACCCGGATAATACCAAAATTTGTTTTTTCATCAAGGCTTTCATAAGATATGCTGACGCCTAGTTCACTGAGAGACAGATCTGTAATAGTAAGGTTAATTCCGTCAGCACTTTGGGAATGTTGGACAGGGATGGTTTGAATGTTCTCCATTTTTTCTACAGAAGTTGAAAAATTCCAAACTTCCTCATTCTCCCCTTTTAAAATTACTCCCAGTTCAAATTTATCCGGCATTTCTTTTGTTACGCTTATTTCCTGAACTGCTGTCCGGGTTGTTGCTGATTGACTAGATTCCATATACATTAAGGAACCCATATTTGGTGATTCTCCATTAATGGTAAATTCCATACCAGCACTAGTATAATTCTCTTCAAGCGGTTTTTCTGAATCAATGATATAACTAATGCTAATATTATTCTGATCATACAAGACTTCATCGAGTGTAACAGATATTCCATTAACGGTCTGAGTTTCTCCAATTTGGCTGGTTAATCCCTGCTTATGAGCTTTTTCGAGGTTAGCCAAATTTGAACTTTCAAATACAGAACCGATAATAGGAATCTGAGACAGGCTGCTTGCCAGGGCTGGAGAATAGTACGATGAACCAATCAATATGACAAAAATAACTGCAACACTGCCAAAAGCATAGAATATTCTTCGTTTAATCTTGTTTCTTCGATGCTGCTGAGGATTCACTGACTCTTTCCTGCGTTGTTTTTCTGCTTGTTCCATCCCTGTTTGAATAGCTGAACGTACTTGCTCTTTAGGGAAAGGTTCTAATTGCTTATGTCGATTGTTCATTTAACTTATAACTCCTTTCTATTTCGGTTTTTAATTTCTTCTTTGCCCTGCGTAAATATGTTTTTATTGTTCCAGCAGGCTTCTCCATAATTTCTGCAATATCCTGAATCGAAAGGTCATGATAATAAAATAAGATAATAGAAGTCTGATAGGAGGTTTTCAGTTTGGATAATGCTTCACTCAGATGAAATGATTCTATTTCTTTCTCTTGATTGCTCTCTAATCGAATGAATAATTCATTTTCTTCATAAGGAATAATTTGTTTCCGCTCTTTTAAAAGCTGGTAACACTTACGTATCAGGATTCGGAATAGCCATGTTGAAAAATATTCTGGATTTCGTAATTGACCAATGGCTAGAAATGCTTTACAGGATGTTTCCTGAATGGCATCCAGAGCATCCTGTTTATTGTTAACGTAAGAGAGCGCTTTGTAATACAGCATTTGCTCTTCCAGGAAAAGCAGTTCTTCAAAAGCCGCAGCATCCCCATCTATTGCTTTTTTCACGGTATGTATATTGTGCTTCACTGTATGATTCCTCCCCTCATTTATTAGAGTCATTCAGGGATATAAAAAGTTTCATTTTCTATATTTTCTTGAAATATTTTTTATTTTATAGTACGCAGCTTTTTAAACAAACTTTAAACAAAGTCCATACTTCATTTTAACCTTGTACCTCTATCCTTGAAAGTAGAGGTGATAAAGATGGAATATATCGTAGAAACGAAGCATTTAACAAAATCATTTGGAAAAGAAAAAGCAGTATCAAATTTGGAAATGAAGATACCTAAGGGAGAGATATATGGATTTCTTGGTCCAAATGGAGCTGGAAAAACAACAACCATCCGCATGCTGCTGGGATTAATGCGGCCGACTTCCGGCTCTGTCCAATTATTTGGAAAAGATATGAAGAATAACCGGATAGAAATTTTGAAAAATGTCGGATCACTGGTAGAAAACCCTTCCTATTATCCGCATTTAACTGCCAAGGAAAATTTAGAAGCAAGCAGAAAAATTCTTAACGTACCAAAGAAGCGAATTGATGAGGTACTTCAACAGGTTCGCCTGCATGGGGTTGCCAATAAGAAAGTGAAAGGATATTCGCTTGGAATGAAACAGCGTCTCGGGATTGCTGCTGCCATGCTTCATCAGCCGGAGCTGCTGATTTTGGATGAGCCTACAAACGGGCTGGATCCATCCGGCATTATTGAAATGCGTCAGCTGATTCAAAGTCTGCCGAAAGAATACGGTATGACGGTGCTGATATCCAGTCATTTACTATCTGAGATTGATCAGATGGCGACCAGAGTAGGTGTTGTATCTAAGGGGAAAATGATCTTTCAGGATTCGATCGAGACCATGCGTAAATTTGCTCAAGCTTCTATTCAGGTGAAGGTGAACGATAATGAAGCAGCGTGGCGATCGCTGCTTGCTAATGGACAAAAAGCAGACTTAGGGGAAGAAAGTGTAACCTTGCAGGCAGAAGATGACGAGCAGGTAGCAGCTTCCATTCGCTATCTTGTCCAGCAGGGATTCTCTATTTATCGAGTACAGGAGGAAAAAAGATCTCTGGAGAATATTTTCTTAGAGATGACAAAGGAGGAACAGGCAGGATGATCCTTTCACTGGTGAAGGCGGATTTTTTAAAGATAAAGCGTAAAGGGATGTGGCTGTTATGTCTGATTGGTCCTTTTGGTGTAGTGGCATTACAGATGGTGAATTACGGGGTGCGAAAGGATTATTTGTTTGATCAGATGGATGACCGCTGGCTTTATTATATTTTGAACATCAACACATTTACGCCGCTTGCTATTGTCTTAGGGATAGTGATTTTGACATCCTTTATGGCGAGCATTGAAGATGAAACAAATGCCTGGAAGCAGTTAGTTGCTTTACCTGTTTCCAAGCGGGCAGTGTATTTATCTAAATTTACGGTAGTCAGCTGTATCGTATTTTTATCCTCTGTACTCTTATTTCTTTTTATGCTTGGATATGGATTGACGTTGGGATTGGGAGCGGATATCCCTTATTTACGAATAATAGAGTATAGTTTCTTGCCTTTCTTTGCTGCCCTTCCTGTTCTGGGATTACAGCTTTGGGTGGCTTCTGTAAGTAAGAATCAGGCCATCCCTGTCACGTTAGGGGCGGTAGGAGTGATTTTAGCATACTCTGCTCCGTTGTTACCTGACTGGGTGATTTGGAAATGGCCGGCACTATCTAATGATTGGGACCATTCATATATAAATGCCTTATTAGGAATCGGTTTTGGATTGGTGCTGTATGTGCTGGGAATGATTGATTTTAAAAGAAGGGACGTTAAATAAATGTTTTCCGTGATAAATTCTGAGTGGTATAAGCTGCGAAAATCAAAAGTACTATTTCTTCTATTAATCGCGCCGCTGATTGGATTATTTATTGGGATAGCCAATTCATCTATTGAAATAGAAGGAATCAATGCGTGGCATGGAAAGCTGGTTATGATGAATTTTACTTATGCTATCTTATTCCTGCCATTGATTTCAGGTGTCTTAGCCAGTGTAATTTGCCGGTATGAGCATCAGGAGGGAGGTTGGAAGCAGCTGCTGGCACTGCCGGTAACGAGAGGGAAGGTTTTTCTTTCTAAATACCTGCTGCTGATTCTGTTGATGCTTGTTATGCAATTAATGTACTTGGTTTCTATTTATTTAGTAGGTATGATAGAAGGAATTACAGATCCTTTTCCAATGGATATTGTTTGGAAGTCTATTTTCGGAGGCTGGGTGGCAACATTACCATTAATTGCTTTGCAGTTATGGGTTTCCATTGCATTTAAAAGCTTTGCAGCTCCATTTGCGATTAATGTTATTTTTACATTACCGACAATATTAGTCATTAATTCAGAACGGTTTGGACCGTATTATCCTTGGGGGCAGCCATTTTTAATGATGAATATTGGTGGAAGTACAGAGGATGTCTTTTTTGTGCCCTGGGATCAAATTCTAATGGTTGTTGGCGGCAGCTTTCTATTGTTTTTTATTGGAGGCTATCTATACTTCCTGAAAAAGGCTATTTGATAGTGAAACATTTAATAATTGTATTTGAAAAAAGGAATGACACGCACGCTGTTATTCCTTTTTTTCGTTATAATAAAAGAAAAAGACATACAGGAGAGGACATCTTAAAGTGCGAAACAGGTACATTTATTGTGAAAAATTTGGTCATCCTAATGAAGTATTAAGGATGAGAGAAAAAGAGATTTGCCCGCCAAACGCAGATGAAGTATTGGTCAGGATGTTAGCCAGACCGATTAATCCATCCGATTTAATCCCGGTAAGAGGAAGCTATTCACACAGAATTCCTCTCCCATATATACCCGGTTATGAAGGTGTTGGAATTGTAGAGGATGTTGGAGCTTCAGTAAGTACAGATCTCATTGGAAAACAAGTTCTGCCATTACGAGGTGAGGGGACATGGCAGGATTTTGTCATAGCTCCGGCAAGGTTTGTTGTACCTGTGCCAGAATCTATGGATAATATCATTGCTGCACAGCTGTATATTAACCCTGTTACTGCATGGGTTACACTGACAGAAATATTGAAATTACAGCCTGAGAATGTACTGCTAGTTAATGCTTGCGGGTCAGCGATAGGGCACTTGTATGCGCAGTTTGCCAGAATTTTAGATTTACGTTTGATTGCAGTTACGAGAAATAATAAACATACTCAGACACTTTTAAATCTTGGTGCTTTTGAAGTGGTGGATACATCCAGTCAATCACTGTTTGAGGTTGTAATGGAAAAAACAAATGGAAAAGGAGCAGATGCAGCGATTGATTCGTTAGGCGGAAGCGCAGGAACGGATTTAGCCGGCTGTTTGCGAAGTCAGGGACAATTCTTAAGTATAGGCTTGTTGTCTGGGGAGCAAATGAATTGGGGAGCTTTTGCAGATAAGGTGAAAATGAATATTTTTCATTTAAGGCACTGGAACAAGAAGGCAGGTCATGAGGAATGGCAGAGAACCTTCCAGCAAATCATAAACCTTGTAGAGAAGAAAGAGCTGCTGCTTAGCTTTGAGAAAACAAAATATGGATTAGCAGATATAAAACAGGCTGTTGATGCTGTTGCTGACGGCAGGAGAGGAAAAGTGATTTTATCCAGCAACTGATGTATCATAACCGATAAAACCCGTTTATTTTTTGTCGAGTGATTTATGCAAGCTGCTTCTATAATTGAACTAATGGAAGGAGGAGAAGGAAGTGCAAAGCAGAATGAATGAGGCGTTACAGTATATTGAGGAGAAATTGGATGTAGAAATCGACGAGAAAGAAATAGAAAAAATTACCGGTATGTCGATTTACCACTTCCGAAGAATGTTTTCTTTCCTAGCCGGGATGACACTGACAGCTTATATCCGTAACCGCAAGCTTTCCAATGCGATGTTTGATTTGTTGCGGGATGATATTAATGTAACAGATACTGCTTTTAAATATGGTTATCATTCTGTTGATGGTTTTTCCAGGGCGTTTCGGGAATGGGCTGGATTTAACCCTTCTGAAGTGAGAAATCAGCAAAAAAAGCGTCTTAAAGCCTTTCCGAGGCTCACCTTCCAATTAACGATTCAAGGAGGAGCAGAAATGGATTATCGAATTGTGGAGAAAGAAGCGTTTAAAATAATTGGAGTCAGTAAACAGGTGCCAATACAGTTTGAAGGAGTTAATCCGGGAATTGAAAAATTAGCGCAAAGTGTTACTGAATCCCAGAAAGCAAAAATGCGTCAACATGCTAACTTAGAGCCTGGACAGGTGATTAATGCTTCTTATAATTTTGATGAAGGAAGAACGCAAGAAGAAGGATATTTAAACCATATGATTGGCGTGTTGACAGATGAAGAGGGTCCTTTTAGAGGGCTGGATGTGCTGGAGGTACCTGCTTATACCTGGGTTATTTTTTCATCACAAGGGCCATTCCCTGAAACAATGCAGGAAACATGGGCAAAAATAGCAGCTGAATGGTTTCCTTCCTCGGATTATGAGTTAGTGAAAGCACCTGAAATTTCTTTTGTAGAGGATTATAGCAATCTTGATAATGTGTATAGTGAGATTTGGATGGCTGTGCGGAGAAAGTAATAACAGGAACGCAAACACGAAAAGACGAGATACCACACTTGGCACCTCGTCTTTTTGTATTGGAGGCGCTGGGTTTCGAACCCCTTTATAGGATGCGAACAGCGAAAACGAATCTCAATTGATGATGTTGAAGTATTTCAATCCACGCACCCATATAGGATGCGAATTTAACGCTGACAGCACCGAATGTGCCAGCTGATATTTCAATCCACGCACCCATATAGGATGCGAACCTTCCAAGTGCTTGACGTGCTATTTTATCCATATTTCAATCCACGCACCCATATAGGATGCGAAAGCACACATAAAACACCTTAATACAGCAAGGCCTAAAGACCAGAAAAGTGCTAACCTAATCAAAATTTGAAATTATTTCCTTTCATTATTGGAATATTTCTTCATAATCCTTGCTATAAAAGGAGTGCTAACCTTCATAGTAATCTATGTTCGCTTAAGGTTAGCACTCCATGTTAATTTTAAATTCCTTACTTATATTTTATCATTCTAAAAAAACATATCAAATGATTCTGAAAATTAGAGAAATATATAAATACGTTATCTATGTAAAGGGAAGTAAGTCTATGATAAACTTTAACTATAAAATAAACGGGGAGTTGTAAGCCATGATAAAACATATCGTACAATGGAATCATCGTGAAAATTTCAGTGAAGCAGAGAAAAAAGTAAATGCAGAGAAAATCAAAAATGAATTAGAAAGCTTAAAAGATAAGATAGATGGTGTTGTTTCTATCAATGTCATTATTAATCCTTTGGCGACAAGTGACCGTGATATTATTCTGGACAGCGAATTTGAGACAGAAGAAGCGTTGCAGCAATATCAAATACATCCGGAGCATATCCGTGTATCAAGCTTTGTGAAAGAGTGTGTGCAGGATCGTGTCTGTGTAGACTATCAGCTATAATTATAGATGAAAGCAGTGTAGAAAGATGTTCTATGCTGTTTTTTACATAGAGATATAGCGTTATTTTACAACCGATTAATTCGAGGAAAGGATGTATTTTAATGAGTGATAAGTGGCTGAAATGGGCGAAGCAAATCCAGGCTATTTCTCAAGCGGGCTTAACTTTTACAAATGATATGTATGATAGAGAACGGTATGAACAGCTGCGTACGTTAAGCATCGAAATTATGAATGAATATACCGGGTTAGATTTCGAGTCTATTCGTGATTTATTTGCTAATGAGGTAGGCTATCAGACTCCGAAAGTCGATGTACGGGGTGTGGTTTTTAAAGATAATCGTATTTTAATGGTCCGTGAAAAGCATGATGGAGCCTGGGCATTACCGGGTGGTTTCTGTGATATTGGTGAATCTCCTAGAGAAAATGTTACCAAAGAAATTCAGGAAGAGGCGGGCTTTCATGTTCAGTCCAAAAAGCTGCTGGCTGTTTTTGATACACATAAGCACCCTCATCCGCCTCAGCCCTATCAGTATTATAAATTGTTTATCCAATGTGAGATTGTCAGTGGAGAAGCGAGCTTAGGAATGGAGACAAAGGGAATTGATTTTTTTGCAGAAGACAACCTTCCTAACCTGTCATTAAACCGGAATACAGAAACACAAATCAAACGTTTATTTGAATTTTTAAGAGATCCTGAGAAGCCGACCTTGTTTGATTAATATCATACTTTTAAAAAATTACTTTTACCAGTGAAGAGTAATTTTTTTTCTGTCCAAATTTCTTGTAAAACAAGGAAATGTCCTTTAAAATGAGGATGTTTTGTTATAAGAAGATGTTTGCTTGGACAAAGAGTGGATAATACAATTCAAAAACCTAAATAAGATGATTATAAATATATGAACACATTGATAAGGTGTAGGAGGAGGTATAGAAATGGACCGGACAAAATTAAGCTCGGAAAGTAACCGGTTTATAGAAAAGCTGCGGCTGTATTTATTCTCTCAAGGCATAGAACAATCTGATATTGAGGGCGTTGCAGATAATTTAGCACAGCAGCTCTATGAAATGGAACAAAATAATGAGCCCATTGAACAAATTACGAATAAATCTCCACAGGAATATTTAGATGAACTAAAGGAAGAAGTAGATAGAAAAAAGAATACATCCGTATTCTGGTTAATCCCATATATCCTTATAGGTGCCATTATTTTTATGGTATTTGGTGATGTCTTACGAGGCGTATTATATGGAGAAATTGTAGCATACAGCCTTTTTAGAATTCTGAGTACAGTTGTTATTGGGCTGTTATTTATCATTGGTTCGGCATTTGCGGTCAGATACACTTCTAAAAATCAGTTATCTGAAACTAAAAAGTATGGAATTCTCGCTATTCCGGCGGTTATTGGTATGCTTTTATTTGTAGCGGCTTATTTTATGGATGGTTATGTAGAAACCTCCCTCGTAACAATTCAATTCTTAGGAAATATGATTTTATTGGGAATAGTGACAGCTGCAGCAATACTAATGTCTGTTTGGGCAAAAACATGGATATTACCTGTTATTTTAATTGCCTGGAATTTTCCTCCGCTGATTTTGGGAAACACACCTTTGGGAGTAAATATGCAGGCTTTCCTGAGTTTTATCCTGACCTTTTTAATTGTTGGAGTTTATATCTATTTGGAGTTTCAAAAAGAGCAGCAATGATAACTAAATAAGGATAATTCTGTTAAAATATGAAGGAATGAATGTAAGAAATAAGTAAGAGAACTAGACTGGATAAAGAGGTGCTTGAAGTGAAAGGTTATTTGGCAAATGGATTATTTTCAATGGGCGATCGTTATGTGAATGAACAGCTGGCAAAGGCGATTCGTGAGGCTGTTCCAGAAGTAGACTTATATTTACCGCAGGAAAATGCGGCAATTAATGATAAGACTGCTTTTGCGAATAGTGAGATCATTGCAGAAGCGGATTTATCCAAGCTGGAAGAAAGTGATTTTTTAATAGCAGTACTGGATGGAGTAGAAATCGATTCTGGTGTAGCAGCTGAAATTGGGGCTTTTTCAATGCTTAAACGCCCGATTGTCGGGGTATTTACGGATACACGCCAGCAGGGAAGAGATAATCAGAAAAAGATAGATGCGCTGGTAGAAGATGGGTTAGAAAATCAATTTGTGTATCGTAATTTGTTTTTGGTAGGGTTAGTGAAAAGAAATGGCGTGATTACCTCTTCATTGGAGGAAGCGGTGGAAGCTGTTGTGGAGATAAAAAATAAGCATATATAAAGGTTTTTAGAGAAAATCAAAATTGTCATTCAGAGCTTTACGTGGTAGGCAGTTGGTTTTCTCTTTTTTAGATATACAGTATAAAAATATTTTAGAAAATTCTAAAATATATAGACCTAACATAGCCAAAGATGTTAAACTGGAAATTAAGTTACATTTAATAAGGAGAATACATATGGAAAAGACAGAAGCAATAACCTTGAGACTCTTAACAGAAGCATACATTGATGACTTGAATCAATTCGAGCTTCTGGAAGAACAGCACAAATTTACTGCATTGCCTAAGGAGATTTCAGATCTGACGGAAGGTCAATATGGTGTCATGATTATGAACTATGAAGAACCGGTGGGTTTTTTTCTGCTGCATCAGACGGATCGTGTAAAAGAATACTCCGAGAATCATAAAGCTATTCTTTTAACTGCTTTATCTATCAATCAGGTTCATCAGCGGAAGGGTTATGCGAGAAAAGGAATGATAATACTTGCGGAGTTTGTAAAGGATGTATTTCCTGAATGTGATGAGATTGTATTAGCAGTGAATCATAGAAATATACCAGCACAAAAGCTTTATCATAATGTCGGTTTTGCAGACACGGGTAAACGGAAGGAAGGTCCCAAGGGCGAGCAATATATTATGGCTTTACAAGCATTCTAATTTAAGGAGAGGTTTTATCATGAGCAAAGTATTTACGGAGTACAGTAAAACAATTGATGAAGTTTCCAAGCTAAAAGAAGCGGATGAACAAATACTGGTCACACCGATTAAGGAGGAAGCCTGGTCAATAAGAGAAATTATTGGCCATATGTATTATTGGGATGATTACAATCTTCATAACATGATTTCTCAGATGACTAATGGTGCCAATCTTCCGGCTTTTCCAGATCATGATGCTCAAAATGAAAAAGCTGTCCAATCACTTGAAGGCCAATCTGTTTATCAAATAATAGACTTGTTTATAAAGCGGAGAGAAGAATTTTTAGATACAGTAAGAAAAGTAGATAAGCAGGACAGGTTTACTATTGGTAGCGGAAAAAGAGCTTTTTCAACAGAAAGCTTTGTGAAAATATTTGTGAAGCATGATGCACACCACTTAAAGCAGATAGAGAATTTTTTAGCTGCTCATTGATAGAAGAGAGGGTATAGGAATACAGCAAAGGAATCAAACTATTTGCTAAGCATACAGCAGCTTCTTTTGATTTGAAAAAATGGGATTATATCTCGATCATAAACGAAAAAGGTTACAGGAGAGAGAATAAATTGAGAAAAGCTCCGGCGAGCATGCCAGGCCGTTATTGCTCACTGGAGCTTTTTAATAGGTTATGACTGCCTTTGTTAATCAAGAGTAGATTGCAGCCATTCATTTTTAGTTTCCAAAATATAGTTCTTCAAAACATACTCTTTTCCACCAAACTTGTCATACCATGCCTGGACACGCTTTACATGCTCCATATCTTCCCGGATAGCCGTCTCAATTCGTAAATAGTCGTCGTAGCTGTCATACTCCCAAATAGCAAAAATTTCTGTTGTATTATCTTTATTGTCTTTCATCCAGCGCCCTGTCAGACGGGATCCGTGCTTTAGCTGGTTAGGAAGATTTGTTTCTTTGAAATGTGCATTTAATCTTTCCGCGAATTCAGATGTTACCAGGTAGTATTTTCGTCTGTAAAACATTGCTTCAACTCCTTTTGAACCTGCCCTAATGAAAATGAATGTTTAAATAAAGTATACCGTTTTCAAAAATCCTGAATCAACTTTTTACTATACCTATCCAAAGTTCACAAAAACCTTCAGCCTATCAATCGTATCAAAACCAAGTTTCCGGTAAATACTCTCCGCTTCAGGAGATGCTTGTAAAGTGCAGTACGCTGCGCCTTCTGTTTTTGCTGTGCTTAACAGATGATTCGTTAATTTTGTTCCAAACCCATTACCTCTTTCGCCCTCTAAGGTGGCAATATCGTATAAGCCGGCAATGCCGTCTGAAAAGAATATGGAGCCTATCGCTGCAGGTCTGCCTTGGTGATAGCCGATAATGTGCTGGAAATTATGATCCTCTAAAAGGGTAGAGTGAGCAGCTTTTTCAAAATAGGTTTGAATTTGTTTTTCTTCATTGGTGCCTGAATATAAACTGGAGAGAATATTACCGAAAATAACGAATTGTTCAGGACTTGCGGCTTTTTCAAAATGAAAGTCTGCATCTGTATCCGGAACGATGGGCTGGAAGTCTCCAAGTTCTGCAATCATACCTAAATAATCGGTTCCATAATCCTTTAACTCCGCTTCTTTAAATAAGGTAATAATGTCTGTCTGCTGGCTCCAGCACCATACGTTTATGGGGTATTTTCTGCTGTTATAATACGCCATGATTTCTTTAAAAGTATTAGGATTTAGAGGACGATTCGTTTCAGGAAGTGTTACGACATTAAAATTATAGGATGGAAGATCGGCATCTATATAAGTAAAACCGTCTTCTGTTTCATGAATTTTTGCTTCCTTAAGGATAGCTGATCTGGCTTTTATTTTTGCATTTAGATTGTTCATCATAATTTGCTTTTGTTCCGATTGATTCATACTTTCTGCTCCCTTATCTTGGAATAAAATGCCACAGTCTTGGATGAAATTCATCTCAATTACTGTGGCATCGGCCAAACTTATTTTTATTAAAATGATGTGAGTTTTACTCTAAAGCCTCTTTTACTTTTTCCTCTGCTTCATCTGTCACCCACTCTGTCCAGAGATCCTCATGCTCTCTCAGGAATCTTTCGGCAGCTTCCTCTGTACTTGCGTCTTCCTCTTGAATATACTGCAATGCATCACTGGCAATTTCACTGGAGGTTTCGTAGTGACTTAAAAACTCTACAACTTCGGGTGCCCAATCCTCTAAATCATTACTTACAGTAATATCAATATCCTGTGCACCCATTTCGGAGAATGGTCCATCCGGGTCTTCTTCCAAAATTGGTGTCATATCGTACATACCCATAACCCAATTGGGTTCATAGTTATACCCAATCCAGGGTTCTCCACTTTCATAAGCATCTAACAGAGAAATATTAATTGCTGATTCTGAACCAGGGCGGAAGTAATTATAATATTCATCTAAACCGTATTCATCAATTCCATCTGAGAGCATTTTATCGACCTCCCATCCGGAGATAGCGCCGACAATTCGTCCTTTACTGCTATCATCAGGATCCTGGAAAACCTCCCAATATTCCGGTAAATCGGTAACGTACTCCAGATCTGGAGTCATTGGTTCAATGCCGCGTTCCGGGTCCCCTTCAATCATATAAGTGGGAACATATAAGCCTTGAAAGTTATCGTCAAAATTGACAGAGACCTTTTGATAATCGCCATTTTCCAACCCTTCAGCGTAAGATTCTCCAAGATTTTGCGTCCATACTTCCATATGTATGTTAATTTCCTGATCTTTCAATCCGGTCATTAATGCAGCTGCTGAGCCTGTCATTGTTTCTGTATCATAACCATAACCATTGGAAATAATAAAACCGGCGACTTCATTATGGAATCTTAAACTGTCCCAGCCTTCGTCGGCTAAAACAATTGCTCCTCCTTCATTTGTCTTTTCTCCACATGCGGCAAGCAGAATGAAGGAAAATCCGATGAGCAAATAGCTTAACTTCTTTTTCATAATAAAATTTCTCCTCACTTCTCTATAACTATAATAAAAAAATCTTGCGATAGAATGCGTGTTCAAATTATCGCAGTGTCATTTTTATTGGACTTTTGAACATCCTCTTAAATAGACCTATCTTTAAGAATAGCGGGAACATAGAGGAGGAGCAACCGGACAAGGACCTTCATATAGGTTATAAAATGCCGTTAAGTTACGCATAAACGAGATTTCTTTTAGATAATCATATAATACAGGTTTATTTGTCGGAATATCATGAATTATAAGGAATTTATATATTCATCAAAGGATTCACCTGGTAAATCATACTCAAATCGAGTATAAGAAGATTAAAAAATTAAATTCTTGACAATACCTATGAGGGGTATGTTAAGATGGATATATAAGTTAAGAGGAGGTTAATAAAATGACTAAAGAAACAATTCAAGTTCAAGGTATGTCATGTGGTCACTGTGTCAGCTCTGTCGAAGGAGCAGTTGGTGGATTAGATGGTGTAGATACAGTAAACGTTCATCTTCAGGAAGGAAAAGTAGATGTTTCCTTTGATGAAGGGAAAGTAAAGCTGGGCGACATTACAGAAGCAATTGAAGATCAGGGATACGACGTTGTATAAATAATAAAATATCTCGTTTCGAAAGCTTTTTAGATAAATGATCAAGGATCGTGCAATCTATTTTCTGCACGATCTCCTTTTTAAATAATTACATACCCTATGCAGGTATGGAGGTGGTTTAAATGGAAGCTAAAAAAGAAGTCACATTGCCTATTGAAGGGATGACATGTGCAGCCTGTGCAACCCGAATTGAAAAAGGGTTAAAGCGGGTAGATGGCGTAGAGGATGCTAATGTCAATTTTGCGATTGAAAAATCAACGATCCACTATAATCCCGAACAAACATCGATAGAAGCGTTTGAGAAGAAAATTGAACAGCTGGGCTACCATGTTCAGCATGAAAAGCAGACATTTGATGTTGTGGGAATGACGTGTGCTGCTTGTGCCAACCGGATTGAGAAACGTTTAAATAAAATGGATGGTGTGAGTGAAGCAAATGTCAATTTTGCTCTGGAGAATGTGGCGGTTGAATATAATGAAAATCAAGTAACTGTCCAGGATATGATGGAGGTTGTGAAGAAGCTTGGCTACGCGCTTAAACCCCAGGTATCCAAGGAAGAGACAACAAATCGGAAGGAAGAGGAGATTCGTCATCAAACCGGAAAATTTATTTTCTCTGCTATTTTATCACTTCCATTATTATGGACGATGGTGACGCATTTTTCTTTCACCTCATTTATTTATTCACCGGATATGCTGATGAATCCATGGGTACAGCTGGCACTGGCAACACCTGTGCAGTTTATTGCCGGAAAACAGTTCTATGTTGGAGCTTATAAGGCATTAAGAAATAAAAGTGCAAATATGGATGTTCTTGTCGCATTGGGAACCTCAGTAGCCTATCTCTATAGTATTTTTCTCGGAATAGAATGGCAAATCAACGGTGCAGCTGGAATGCCTGAGCTTTATTTCGAAGCTGCTGCGGTGATTATTACGTTAGTTCTGCTTGGGAAGTTATTTGAGGTTCGTGCGAAAGGACGCACTGGTCAAGCGATTAAAAAGCTGCTGGATATGCAGGCTAAAACTGCCCGTGTTATCCGTGATGGTGAAGAGCTGGAGATCGCTATTGAAGAAGTAGCTGTCGGCGATCAGGTTATTGTCCGTCCGGGAGAAAAAATACCCGTTGATGGGGCAATTGTCAAAGGGAAGTCAGCTATTGATGAGTCAATGATTACTGGTGAAAGTATACCCGTTGATAAAAATATCGGGGATACAGCAATTGGTTCAACCATCAATAAAAATGGTACGCTGACAATTGAAGCAACCAAAATTGGAAAAGATACTGCCCTTGCCCAGATTGTAAAGGTAGTGGAAGAAGCTCAGGGCAGTAAAGCAGATATTCAGCGTGTAGCAGATCGTGTATCTGGAATCTTTGTTCCTGTTGTTGTCGGGCTCGCTGTTGTAACGTTTCTTGCCTGGTACATCTTTGTTTCGCCGGGGGATTTACGTGCAGCTTTAGTTCCTGCGATTACCGTTTTGGTTATTGCCTGCCCTTGTGCACTTGGCTTGGCGACACCGACCTCTGTCATGGCCGGATCAGGCAGAGCTGCAGAATTAGGTGTTCTGTTTAAAGGCGGAGAGTATTTAGAAAACACCCGCTTGATTGAAACAATTGTATTAGATAAAACAGGAACCGTAACAAAGGGTGAACCTGCATTGACTGATGTCGTTCCTCAAGGGGATATGACGGAAGCTGATTTATTAAAAATGGCAGCATCTGCTGAGAAGCACTCAGAGCATCCGCTTGCTGAAGCAATTGTTAAAGGTGCAGAGGCACAGCGTATTGATTTAATAGAAACAACTGACTTTGAATCGGTACCCGGATCCGGTATCCAAGTAACATGGGAGGGAGAGCCTCTCTATATTGGAACGAGAAAATTGATGAAGCAGCAAAACGTTGATATCCGTAGTATCGAAGAAAGAATGACAGAATTGGAAGCTGACGGAAAGACAGCAATGCTCGTCGGTTTTCAAGGCAAGCTTGCAGGAATGATTGCTGTTGCTGATACCGTAAAAGAAACTTCGAAGGCAGCTATTGATCGTTTGCATGAACAAGGATTAGAAGTGATTTTGCTTACTGGCGATAATGAACGGACAGCGCAGGCAATTGCGAAAGAAGTCGGCGTAGATCGTGTTATTGCAGAGGTTTTACCGGACCAAAAAGCAAATGAAATTAAACGGCTGCAGCAGGAAGGTAAAAAAGTTGCCATGGTAGGTGACGGTATCAATGATGCTCCTGCCTTAGCCATTGCAGACATTGGAATGGCAATTGGTACAGGAACAGATGTCGCAATAGAAGCTGCAGATGTTACTCTGATGCGCGGTGATTTACACAGTGTGGCTGACAGTATTGAGCTGAGTGCAAAAACGATGCGAAATATCAAGCAAAATCTATTTTTCGCCTTTGCCTATAATTCTGCATCCATTCCAATTGCTGCGATTGGGCTGTTAGCTCCTTGGGTTGCCGGCGCAGCGATGGCATGCAGCTCTGTATCTGTTGTGCTCAACGCTCTCAGACTCCAGCGCTTGAAGCTGAAAAGGGAGGCGTAATTGATGTCGATTAAAAAATGGGTGAGTATCGGGATTATCTATGTTTGTCTTGTTGTGATTGCATACGGTGTGCTTACAGGAAAGAACCCATTTGAAAGTAAAGATATAGAGCCTCATGATCATGCGGCAGTGCAAATCTTAGAAGTGAAACAGAGTAGTTTCATATAAAATAGAAAATAGCCGGTATTCTGACGGGAGAATACCGGCTATTTTTGCAGGATGCTTAAGACGATGTCCAGCTACCTCCGTTAATATGGATAGCTTGTCCCGTCATATAAGAAGCTTCTTTGGAAGCAAGCATCACATAAGGCCAAGCATGCTCGGAAGGTTGCCCGGGACGGCCCATTAGAGAATCCTGTCCAAATTGCTCTACTTTATTTTCATCAAATGAAGATGGGATAAGTGGCGTCCAAACTGGTCCTGGAGCAACGGTGTTCGCACGAATACCTTTTTTTTCCAGACTTTGTGCGATACTTCTGGTGAAAGCAGTAATAGCGCCTTTGGTTGCTGAATAATCCATTAACGTGGCATTTCCTTTATAAGCATTGATGGATGAAGTACTAATGATGGAATCTCCCTCTCCCATATGGGGAACAGCTGCTTTTGTCAGATAGAATTGCGAGAAGAAATTCACACGGAATACTTCTTCAAACTGTTCAGAAGGAATATCCTCTACATTTTCCTGAACGAATTGGATGGCAGCATTATTAACCAAAATATTGATACCGCCAAATGCTTGTACGGTTTTTTCGACTAAATCAATACAATGGGATTCTTCTTTTATATCTCCGGGTAGAAGAAGGCATTGCACTCCTTCAGCTTCAACTGATTTCTTCGTATCCTTCGCATCCTCATGCTCGTCCAAATAGGAAATCGCTACGTTTGCTCCTTCTTTTGCGTATAAAATGGCTACAGCCCGGCCAATACCGCTGTCACCGCCAGTAATCAACGCATTTTTTCCTCGTAATTTATCCGTTCCTTTATAATCATATGGCTGATGCGGGAGCGGATTCATTTTTGATTCGAGTCCCGGCTGTTTGTCTTGTTTCTGTCTAGGAGTACCATTCTTCTGCATCTCTGTTGGTTCCATTCATGTGTTCCTCCTTTAATTATTTTTTTCTGTGTTTAGCAACATTTTTCCACGTATAGGTAATTTATAAACATATTTATTGGAAAAGAATCTAAAGCAAAGGCTTTTAAAAGAACCACGTGGATTAAACAGATGAACTTTTTCCATTAGCTGTATTCTTCTTGTTTCTTTCAGTGCAATTTAGGGAAAAGATTTTTAAGAGCCCAATGATAGATACTCAGACAATAAGATTATTTTCTTCATAGCAATGTCAAGGAGTTGAACGATTGATATGAGTTCTTTTTTGAAGAAACTGGAAAGACAATTAACGCTGCCCTTTTTTACGCCGACAATTGACAGTTACCTTGCACTGGGATTTGCTTTTGCCGGTTCTATTGCGGTGAGTTTTACCAGGGGAATTATACCTTTTTGGCAGCTGGTGCTGTATGCTGTGATTATCTTAATCATTCTTACGCCGATTCTTAGAATGGCAGGCAATAAATGGAGAGAGAAGAAGGGGATTAAAGAGGAGGATTTGAAGCCTAATAAGCTGGTGGACCGCATCGTACTCAATGTGCTTCTCGGTTTTACGGTGGTTTGTTTTGTTATCGCGCTGATTATAAATGTATTAGCAGAATCTTTTAACTGGGCATGGATAGGATTTCATATATTTGCTATTCTATTTGTCTATTTTGTCCGTTTTATACATTTCAAACGGCTGGAAAAAAGCTGATGGTCAATGATTGTTATATATGCCAGTGGCGAGTTTGCTTTCTGTTCTTCAGTACTGTTATAACTCTGCCTGATAAAAAGCACTTTCGGTTAAGAGAGTGTTTTTTTGTGAAATAAATAATCTTCATAGTGTATGCCTGTAAAGTGCTTGAGAATGAGGTATAGAAAGATTTGGGTAATTAAATTCTATAAATTTGAAATATAATATTCTATATTTGTAGAATATGTGATACGATAAAGTTAATCAAATACAAAGGAGCGATAACATGGATGTTTTGCAACTAACAAGCAGAGAACGGGAGAGCTATGAGATCCAATTGACTTATTCTATATTATGGGAGTGTGCTTTAGGAATCGCAGCAATAACAAACACAAGATTGCTGGATACATTAGAGAAGCCAAAAGAATATTGGATACAGACAAGAGAATCTGTTTCAGCAGAGTTATCGGAGGAATTGGACTATGTTGAACAAAATAATACATGGAAGGCATTGCTCCAAATACTCCACCAGCAGGAATTTTCCAATCTGGATGTGTTTCAGCAATATGTACAGCATTTAACAGATACAGAATTGAAATTTATTTGCCTGCCATTTATCGGAAATCCGTATCAGGCAGATCGGGAGCAGGCTGCGCAAGGGGAGGAAAAAGCAATCAAAGAGCTGATGCGTATTACTGCTAACAATCCCTTTTTTCCATCATATATCGAATTTATCAGCAGTTGTGAAGCGGAGCCTTTAAAAAAACATCTGATAAAGGTGATGAACAGCTGGTACCAAGAAATAGTGAGAAAGAGTGAGCAGGAAACAAAGGTCATTTTGGAAAAGGATTATCAGTCAAAGAAAGAGAAGCAGCAGAAAATGTCTTCGGAGGAATTAGTGCAGTGGGCTACCGGCGGAGTTACCTATACGCCTGAACCAAGTGTACATACCGTCTTATTAATCCCTCAATATATTTATCGTCCATGGAATATTGAGGCAGATATGGAAGGGACAAAAGTATTTTATTATCCTGTTTCCAATGAAAGTGTATCTCCAAGTGACCGTTATATGCCAGATTATTTTCTGGTTCAAAAATATAAGGCATTGGGCGATGAGGTGCGTCTGAAAATGGTTAAAATGCTGTCTGAGCACCCCAGGACATTACAGGATATGACGGAAAAACTGGATATAGGGAAGTCAACCATCCACCATCATTTGAAGATATTAAGAGCAGCGAAATTAGTAGAGATAATTGATTCAAAGTATTGCTTAAAAAATAATGTATTTACTCTGTTAGCAAAGGAATTTGACTGGTATCTGGAAAAATGAAAGGAGGAAGCGGATGGACACATCGATTTTCAGAAATAGATCGTTTCTTTCCATTTGGATTGGCAATGGGATTTCAGAGCTGGGAGGTGCTTTCGGGACTTTTTGTAATTCCATTTTAATCTATCAATTAACAGGTTCGAAATTAGCATTGGGGAGTATGTGGCTATTATATTTTATTCCATCTTTAGTGCTCCAGCTGTTTATTGGTCCATTTATTGATCGGTGGAGCCGGAAATGGATATTGATTTTCTCTCAGATGGCAAGAGGATTTGTCTTTCTTGTACCGTTGTTTGCTTTATTTACAGACAGCCTGCTGCCATGGCATATCTACCTGGTGCAGATAATTGTTGGATTAATTACACCGCTCTATGTTCCGGCAAATCAGGCGATAACTCCTTCTATCGTGGTAAGGAATCAATTAGAAGCGGCTAATGCATACCTGGAAGGCACGGCACGATTAATGACTTTTACAGCTCCTTTTTTAGGGGGAGTAGTGATTGAATATATAGGTGTTATGCCTACAATGACTTTGGTAAGTACGCTGCTCTTATTTAGCGGATTTGCATTACTGTTTATCCAGGAAGACAGAATTCCGCAAAAAACAAGAGAACCATGGATCAAGGAATTTACCGCAGGGATTACTTACTTTTTTACGAAGCGCGTCATTGTCTGGCTGGGAATATTTCTGGGTTTTGTCCAATTTGGAGTCGGGGTAACAATGGTTACGACACTTCCTTATATTACTGAGGAATTGTCGGGAAGCTATGCAGAATACGGTTATTTTATGGCTGGTTTTCCGGTCGGGTTTATTTTAGGTTCTATCCTGGTTGGTAAAATGAAATATAAAAGCCGAAGAAGATTAATGCTCGGAGCCTTATTTACCGGCGGGCTTACATTTGTTTTCTTATTTATTAATACAAGTGTTTTATTGGGAATTCTGGCAGAGGTAGCAGGCGGAATTGCCATGGCTGTTTTTGGAATACATAATACAACAATCTGTCAAAAAATCATACCTAATCATTTAATGGGGAAAATATTCTCTGTACGGCTGTTGATTATTAGATGCATGATGCCATTAGGTATACTGTCAGGAGGATTTTTAAGTGAAATTTGGGGAGTTCGTCCATTGTATTTAATGATAGGGATGGTGATAAGTACTACTTCTTTATTGGGAATACTGCTTTCGTATTTTAAATTTTTGGATGGGGATTTAGAAAAAGCAATATGAATCTATAATTGATGTCATTTATTTGTCCTGTCTTTGTATTTTTGAATAGCCAGTTCATCATCTTTAATGTGTTCAGGAGTGTATTCCATCCAGGGGATTTTTATACTTTGTAGGATGTCTATAAAATTTACCAATGGTATTCCTGCAAGTTCAGCAACACGCTCTAAAGTAACAGTACCTTCTGCAAACATTCCAATAGTTAGTGATAAGCGTACCTTTTCATCAATATTTTTCCCATTAGAGCTCTTATCAAGAATTTGAATAATTTCATGAGGTAAACGAACGTTCTTATCGTTGTTTTCCAGCATACTCCGCCACCCTTTTCTATTTATCATATGTGCTCATAATATCATTTTAACATATTTATGTACAATAACTGAAAAGGCTTACAGAACTGGGTTTTTACTATATATAACACGGCAATCTGTCAAAAAAATCATACCGTATCACTTAATGAGGAAAGTATTCCTTGCCTGATTGTTGATTATCGGATGTATGGTGTATTAGGGATACTGCTTCCGTATTTTAAGTTTATGGATGAGGACATAGAAAAGAAAATCAATAAAAATCTTGCTTGAAAATAAGCTATATGAAAAACTAGTTTCATATAGCTTATTTTCATTAAAAGTGCTTCGTTTATTATCATTCGTTTAGTATCTTTAAAAACGTGACAATGAAATACTTTACAGCTCCCGTATGGACTTATCTGCTAACTGCATGATCGTCATATCATCCATTGGCGGATTATGCAGACCGGCCCGGACATCACGGTAATAGCGTTCAAAATTATTTTTCAGCTTGAGGCTTTGTGCACCGACAACACGCATGGCAAGATCTACACCCTGCACGGCTTTATTGGTGACAGACAGCTTCACAGCTCCTAATTCAGGGCCTATAGTATTTCTGGTTTCTTCATCACTGTTATCCCACTTTTCGGCAACTGCATGCAGGAAGTATTGTGATTCCAGCAAAAGAAGCTCCAAGTCTCCAAGCTTTTGCTTCACGTTAGGCAGTTCAGAAATGGTTCCCTTGATGCTGTTTGGCGAATAGCTTGTTGCAAAGGCAACAGCATCTTTCTGGGCAGCCTGGGCAATCCCAAGATAGCATGCCGGAATATGCAATAACCAGCCCGCTGGTTTTCTTTTCTGATTCGATGTAATTTCAACAAGATCCTCTTTATCTAAATGAACCTCTTCTAAAACAAGATCATGACTTCCGGAGCCGCGCATTGCGATAGAATCCCATGTTTCTTCCACATTAACACCTTTCAAATCATGCTTCACAAGGAAATTACCGACATCATCTGTTCCATCAATAGATGCACTGACCACAAAATAAGTTAAGATTGGTGACAGTGTGGTAAAGGTTTTCCGGCCGGTAATTACCCAGCCGTTATCTGTTTTTACTGCTGTTGTTTCCGGCTTTCCACCGCGAGTCGGGCTACCTGTTGCCGGTTCGGTAGCAGCATTGTTTAATAATGCGCCATTTGCGATAACATCCTTGATAACTTTTTTATAAACATCTTCATCCCAAGGCCTGCTTTCGCCCAAATGCTTCATAATCCCCATATGCCAGCCGATAGACAATGCAGTTGAACCGTCTGCCTGAGCGATAAGCTGCTGATAGGTAAGTAATTCATCAAGTGAAATACCTGCTCCGCCATCCTTTTTTGGGGTAGTGAGTGAAGGATAGCCGATTTTTTGCAGGTCTTTAAAGTTTTCATAGGGAAAAGCGCCATCTGGAAGCTGACGAACACGCTCTCCAAAGGGTTCAATGGTTTTTGATAAAAGCTGGGTTCTATCTTCTTTTGTTTGTAATTCTGCTAAAATAGTCATGCAGGTACTCCTCCTTGAAAAAGACAAAGTATGTTAATCAGATTTGTATTATTTATATTATTTCATTGTTGGAGGAATAGTTCAATTAACATGTAACGCATTTTTTTGTATAATCTAATGATCGAAATATTATAAAATAGGGTAGACTAGAGTAGAGAGAATGTAAGGAGTGTATACATTGAATCAGGATCTAAATTTAACCCCTTTACCAAAAACTTTTTACCAATCCCCCACCTTACAATTAGCAGAGGAACTGCTTGGGTGCGTTTTAGTAAAGCAGACGGAGGAAGGAACGAGCTCTGGATTTATTGTAGAAACAGAAGCATATCTGGGAAGTGCTGATAGAGCAGCACATGGATTTGGAAACCGGCGGACAAAACGGACGGAAATTCTTTATGCTGAAGCTGGTATGACATATACCCATCTCATTCATAATCATTGTCTGATTAATGTCGTCAGCGCGGAAAAAGAAGTGCCGGAAAGTGTATTAATCCGGGCAGTGGAGCCTTATACGGGAGTCGATCAGATGCTGGTCCGCCGACCGGTGAAAAAATTTCAAAACTTAACAAGCGGACCGGGCAAGCTGACGCAGGCATTAGATATTAATATGGGAGATTATGGACGATCTCTCATGGAGCCGCCGCTATTTATTGCAGAAGGAAAGAAACCGGAGAAAATCAGCAGCGGTCCGCGGATTGGCATAGATAATTCTGGTGAGGCAAGGGATTATCCATATCGGTTTTGGGTTGCCGGTAATAAATTTGTTTCTAAATAAGAGCTGAGATCCTCGTTATCATTTGTTGGATAACGAGGATTTTTTCGTCTGGAAATGCGAATATTGATTTAGATAGTTTGAGGAAAATATGCACTTACTCTATAATGATACTGAGAATTAAAAACTATATGACAGCTTTGAAATTGTAGCTGATTATGTTCATAATATAGACAGAATGCAGGGGAAGATATTGTCTAAAAATATGCAGAGGAGTATGAGTGATGAAGCAGATAGAGATTGCAGTAACAGGAATGGGAGCTGTCTCTCCATTCGGTATGGGGGTTTCAACTTTTTGGGACAATTTAATTGCGAATCGTTCTGCAGTAAGGGAAATAACAGATGAAAATGTAAGCAAATGGACAAAGGTGGGCGCGCGCGTACCTGCATTTGCAGCTTCCGATTTTCTTTCTAAAAAGATAGTCAGAAATACTGATTATTTTACCCAGCTGGCACTAATTGCAGCAGATGAAGCATTAAGGGATGCAGGATTGTTTAAAAGTGATGGCGAATCCTTTATAGATGATGTAGACAGGAACCGGTTTGGAACAGCAATTGGGACGGCTTTTGGAGGAATTCAGTCCTTGGAGCAGGCTTCTGAAAAATTAGCGACGGGGAAGGCGAAAAGAGTAGGGCCACGTATGATTTCTAAATCAATTCCGAATGCAGCGGCAAGTACGATTTCCATTCAGTATGGATTTAGGGGACCGTCAAATACATATGTAACAGCTTGTGCAGCTTCGGCAAATGCCATTGGAGAATCTGCCTACTGGTTTTTCCGTGATGACGTGGATTATATCCTTGCTGGAGGTGTGGACAGCCTGTGGTCCAATGTCTTTTTATCTGGACTCGGAGATGCAGGTGCATTGGCAGCAAAAGGACCAGAGGATTTTTCAACGTGGTCCCGCCCGTTTGATGCTACAAGGACAGGAATGGTAATGGGTGAAGGGGCAGGCTTGTTTGTCCTTGAACCGCTGGAGCGTGCCAAAGCAAGGGGAGCACATATCTATGCAACCTTAAAAGGATATGGAGCCTCCAATGATGCTTATCATGATACATCACCGGACCCGGAAGGAACAAGCGCCGCATTGGCAATCGAGCGTGCGCTCCGTTCAGCGCAGCTGGATTCGTCAGATATTGATTATATTAATGCGCATGCAACATCTACACCAGCTGGTGATATTGCTGAAACGAAAGCGTTAAAAATGATATTTGGAGAGAGGCTGGATGACATGCCGGTCAGCTCGATAAAAGGCAGTGTCGGACATCTGTTAGGAGCTGCGGGGGCGATTGAAAGTATTGCATGCATTAAGGCTATAGAGACGGGGATTTTACCGGCAACGCTTCATTCCGAAACACGGGACGAGGAGGCACCAAAGGATATTGTTCCAAATACAAGCCGAAAGCAGCAAATTAAGACAGCGATGAGTAATTCCTTTGGCTTCGGCGGTCAAAACGGAATTGTGATTTGGCAGGCGCCTCAGGCTTAGATGAATAGGGAAAAAATGAAACGAATAATGAAATGGAGAGATAACCATGCTGGAACAACAACAGGGTCATAAAAGTGTGGAGGATAGACAAGCAGCACTGGAAAAAATGTATCCAAGCTGGGAAAAGCGGACAATTGCGACGCATTTTTATAAGCAATGTCAGCAATATAGCAAGTCCCCATTAATTATGATGCCGGATAAGGTTATGACCTACGGAGAAATGTGGAAGACAGCGCGTAACTATGCAAAGGCTATGGTGCATTTAGGGGTTGCACCGGGCGATCATGTGGCAGTTTTGATGGAAAATGAACCCGAATATACAGCTCTATTTATTGCTTCCTCTATGGTTGGGGCAGTTGTAGTCCCCTTGAATACACAGCTTCAAAAAGAAGAATTGACCTATATGCTTCGTCAATCTGATACCAATTGGCTGATTACCCATCAATTTGCCGGTAAACAAAGTCATGCCGAAGCTTTAAAAGATGTTGTTTCTGAACTCCAAGAGGATGCAGAGAGCCCTTTTAAAAAGGCAGTTTGTATACCGAATAAAGATACAGAGATTCCAAATGTTTATATACAATGGGACGTATTTTTACAGGGAGCAGAAATGATAAAAGAACCCGATTTAAACAATCGTTGGAAAGAAACAGATGATCCGGACGCTTGTGCGGCAATTATTTATACATCTGGATCAACCGGATTGCCAAAAGGAGTTATGCTGACAGATGATATGCTGCTTCGCTCTGGTTTTGCGACGTGTCTTACAAGAGGATATGAAGTGGGAAGACGGATTTATGCACCATTGCCGATGTACCATGTTTATTTTCTGCAGGAAGGATTATTTGCAGCTTCCTTTGTAGGAGGAGGTATGGTGACATGTCATGCTTTCCAGCCGCTGCAATCACTCCAGCTGATGGAAAAATATCAGGTTCATGATTTTCTGGCAGTACCATCGATGCTTGTCGCCTTATTGAATCGTCCGGAAGTTAAAAATACAAATTTGGATCATCTTTATGCGTTATTATGCTGTGCAGCACCTTCTCCAGTTCCATTATGGAAAAGAGCTGTAGAGGA
Organism: Oceanobacillus sojae; assembly: GCF_900162665.1. Taxonomy (GTDB): domain Bacteria; phylum Bacillota; class Bacilli; order Bacillales; family Amphibacillaceae; genus Oceanobacillus; species Oceanobacillus sojae_A. Next base: position 752,102 of record NZ_LT727813.1, on the reverse strand, counting down.
ATTAGGAGTAACAGAAATCGGTACGGGCTGCGGGGCTACAGAGGCCGGCTCTACAACGATGCTTACTGAAATTGATGATCCTTTGGAAATAATCTCGACAACGGTAGGAAAGGTAAAAACAGCAGGGATTGCCGGTCATCCAGAATTTGGAGATAAAAGTGTCATCTACAAAATTATTGATCCAGACACAAGGGAAACATTACCGGAAGGCTCTGTCGGTGAACTGGCAGTACGGGGGAATGTTGTCACGGAGGGCTATTATAAAAAGCCGGAGGAGACAGCTTCTGCAAAGGATAAGGAAGGATACATCCGCAGCGGGGATTTGGGAACGATCGATGAGCATGGATATATCCGCTTATTAGGCAGAAGTAAAGACCTGTATAAGGTATCCGGAGAAACAGTGGCTCCGAAAGAGGTGGAGGATGTGATTTCCATGCATCCGGCAGTGAATCAGGTCTATATTGTCGGCGTGCCGGATCAATTAACAACAGAAACGGGTGCCGCATTTATTGAGTTAAAGCAGGGCGAAACCTGCACGAAGCAGGAGGTCAGAAAGCTGTGCCGTGAGCATGTGGCACGCTTTAAAATACCTCGTCATATCTGGTTTGTGGAAGCGAAGGACTGGCCGCTGACAGGAACAGGTAAGATTCAGAAATTTAAACTGCAGGATATAGCACGGGGAAAATTGAAGAAATAATAGATGAACCCTCCTGCTGAGTGAGATAAATCTTGCTCGGCAGGAGGGTTTTTAATTCAGGTGGAGGGAGGATGAGGATATCTTTATCAGTTTGAAACAGATTGAAATATTACATGTAATTTATTCAATGCACCTAAATTAGATTTTTTATGAAAAGATATAATAAAAGCGTTTACAAAACAAAAAATACGTGTTAGTATACCTGTATACAAGTATTCATATAAAATATACATACCTTGAAAGCCCTTTATTATAATAAATTAGAGAAGTATAAGTACATTTAATAAATGACAGCAGGATATTTTAAGGAATGTGCGTGTTCCTAAAAAGATTGTGAGGGATAAAAGTGAATCAAAATAAAGTTATGCTCGGCGTAGATATTGGTACAACAAGCACAAAAGCAGTGCTCTATCGGGAAACTGGTGAGATTATTGCGCAAAGCAGCCAGGGTTATGATTTGCATACACCAGATGTTCGGACTGCTGAGCAGAATCCGGAAGAAATTTATCAGGCAGTGCTTTATGTGATCAGGGAAACAATCAAGGACGCAGAGATAGATAAAAAGGATCTTTCCTTTATTTCCTTTAGCAGCGCCATGCACAGCTTAATTGCGATGGACGAAAATAATAAAGCAATTACACCATGTATCACCTGGGCAGATAACCGCAGCTTAAATTGGGCAAATAAAATCAAGAATGAATGGAACGGTAATGATGTTTATATGCGGACAGGTACACCGATTCATCCCATGTCACCACTTAGTAAAATTACATGGCTGGAGCAGGAGCGCCCGGAAGTAGCCGAAAAGACAAAGAAATACGTCGGTATTAAAGAATATGTTTTCTATCAATTATTCGGTGAGTATGTCATGGATTATTCTCTTGGCTCTGCTACAGGCATGATGAACCTGGAGCAGCTATCCTGGGATGAAGGAGCTCTGCAGATTGCCGGGATTTCAGAAGATAAACTGCCAAGACTGGTTCCTACTACGGAAATTTTTACAGATTGCCAGCACGAAATCGCTGCAGATTTAGGGATTGTTCCAGATACTAAGTTTGTTATTGGAGCAAGTGACGGCGTGCTGTCTAATATTGGAGTGAATGCAATTAAAGAAGGAGACGTTGCCATTACAATCGGTACGAGCGGGGCAATCCGCACCGTTATTCCCAAACCTCGCACAGATCAAAAAGGGCGTATCTTTTGTTATGCGCTAACAGAGGATCATTGGGTGATTGGCGGACCGGTAAATAATGGAGGAATGGTGCTGCGCTGGATTCGTGATGAGCTTGCTGCAAGTGAAGTGGAGACAGCAAAACGCTTAAATATTGATGCTTATGAAGTATTAACTGCTATCGCAAAGCAGGTAGAGCCGGGGGCTAACGGCCTTTTATTCCATCCGTTTTTAGCGGGGGAACGTGCACCGCTTTGGAATGCCAATGTCCGTGGATCATTTATCGGCTTAACTCTAAATCATAAAAAAGAGCATATGGTCCGCTCTGCTTTAGAAGGTGTAATTTTTAATCTGTACTCAGTATTCCTGGCATTGGTAGAAGTAATGGATGTACCAGTGAGGTCTATCAAGGCAACAGGAGGATTTTCGAAATCAGAGCTGTGGCGCCAAATGATGTCAGATATTTTTGATCAGAATGTCATCGTTCCAAAAAGCTATGAATCTTCTTGTCTGGGAGCTTGTTTACTCGGGTTGTACGCAGAAGGAAAAATTGATTCCTTTGATGTCGTGGAAGATTTGATTGGTTTTACCCATCAGCATGAACCCAATCCAGAGCATGTTCAAGCTTATCGGGAATTAATGCCAATTTTTATTAATATTTCCCGCTCACTCGAACAGGAATATGAACAGATTGCAGCTTATCAAGAAAGGAAATCATTAGAAAATCAAAAGAAATAGAACGGGAGATGAAGAGAAATGGAAAATATTTATCCGCTTATAATTGTTGCTTTGGCAGTAGCTGCGTTGCTGCTGCTGATTATGAAGTGGAACTTAAATACATTTATTTCATTGGTTGTTGTTGCGCTCCTGACTGCATTGGCATTAGGGATGTCTCTAGGAGAAATTGTTGATACCGTACAGGCGGGGCTTGGTGGCACACTTGGCGATATTGCGCTTATCTTTGTTTTTGGAGCCATGTTAGGGAAATTGATAGCTGATGCCGGCGGTGCACAGCGTATTGCTTTAACACTGATTAATAAATTTGGCGAAAAGCGTATCCAATGGGCGGTGGTTATTGCCTCATTTATCATTGGTATCGCATTGTTCTTTGAGGTGGGACTGGTCTTATTAATTCCGATTGTTTACCAGATTGCAAAAGAAACCAAACTTCCATTGCTCTATCTTGGTTTACCGATGACGGCTGCATTATCTGTAACACATGGGTTCTTGCCGCCTCATCCCGGCCCGACAGTGATTGCCCAGCAGTATGAAGCAAACATTGGTATGGTGCTGTTAATTGGTATTTTCATTGCTGTTCCAACTGTTATTATTGCAGGTCCGGTTTTTACAAAAATATCTCAAAAATTAGTGCCGGAAGCTTTTTCGAGAATTGGTAATATTGGATCTCTTGGTAATACGAAAACCTTTAAAGAAGAAGAAACACCTGGATTTGGTATCAGCGCCTTAACTGCACTTTCTCCAGTGATTTTGATGGCGGTTACAACTATCGTGCAGCTGATTCAGGAAATCGGCAATATAACAGATAATCTATTTTTTGAAATCGTACGTACAATTGGAGATCCGACAATGGCTCTCTTGCTCTCCTTGCTATTTGCTATTTATACAATGGGAATAGCACGCAAGATCCCAATGAAGACGTTAATGAGTTCGGCAGAGGAATCGGCTCGTGGAATTAGTATTATTCTGCTGGTTACTGCAGGCGGCGGTGCTTTGAAGCAGGTATTAATCGACGGTGGTGTCGGTGATGCGGTAGCTAATATCTTTTCTGGCACGAATATGTCTCCAATTTTCCTGGCCTGGTTAATTGCAGCTATTCTCAGAGTGTCATTAGGCTCGGCAACGGTTGCTGCATTAACCACTGCTGGAATGGTTATTCCTTTAATGGAAGGTTCTGACGTGAATCTGGCATTGATGGTATTAGCTACAGGAGCAGGAAGCTTAATTGCTTCCCATGTTAACGACACAGGATTTTGGATTTTCAAGGAATACTTTAATTTATCTATGAAAGAAACCTTTGCAACATGGACATTACTGGAAACAATAATCTCTGTATCAGGTCTTGTATTTACTCTATTATTCAGCTTATTTATTTAAGGAAAATGCGGCAGGACGGGTTTTAAAAGATACTGGCTTGCCGCACTGGAATTGGAGCGGGTACTAATCGTCCGAGTGAAGAAAGAGCTAAAATTTTATACAAAGTATTACATGTGTTCAAATTCCTGCAGTGTCATTTTTATTCATGGGAATTTGAGCATTCTTTTAAGGGAAGGAATGAAGAAAATGAATTCGATTGGCGTTTTTGGACTAGGTGTTATGGGAGCAAATCTTGCTATGAATATGGCAAATCACGAGGAGAAAGTAGCAATCTATAATTATACATCTGATTTAACAGACGCATTTCAAGCCAAGCATCAAAATAGAAATATAGAAGCGCATTATCAGCTGGAGAGTTTTATAAACTCTTTGGAAAAACCGAGAAAAATCTTTCTGATGGTTACTGCCGGGCAAGTAGTGGACTCTGTTATCGCGAGCCTCCTGTCGTTGTTAGATCAAGGAGATATTATAATGGACGGGGGAAACTCTAATTTTCAGGATTCTAACAGGAGAAATAGGTACTTAAAAGAAGAAGGGCTCCATTTTATCAGTGTTGGTGTTTCAGGCGGGGAAAAGGGTGCTTTGAATGGACCGGCATTAATGCCGAGCGGAGATAAAGAAGCCTATCAGCAGGCTGCTCCAATTTTAGAAAAAATTGCTGCGCAGGTAGATGGCAAGCCGTGCTGTTCATATCTTGGGAAAGAAGGCGCCGGCCATTATGTGAAAATGGTTCATAACGGAATTGAATACGCTGATATGCAGCTTATTACAGAAGCCTATCAATTCTTAAGGGAAAGATTAAGCCTTGATGTTAATGAAATTGCAGCTATTTTTGAAGAGTGGAATAGAGGAGAGCTGGAAAGTTATCTGATGGAAATCACGAGTGCTATTTTAACACATGTTGATGAGGAGACGAATCTTCCTATGGTTGATGTGATTTTAGATAAATCAGCGCAAAAAGGGACCGGCAAATGGACAAGTCAAAATGCATTGGATATTGGTGTATCTTTATCCATTATTACGGAATCAGTATTTATGCGCTTTTTATCAACTATAAAGGAAGAACGGATGATTGCAGAGCAAGAGCTGGCCGGCCCTAATCCATTTATGGAAGAAGCTGATAAAAAAGAGTGGATTGAACTGGTTCGTCAGGCTCTATTTATGGGGAAAATCTGCACTTATGCGCAGGGGTTCTATCAATATAAACAAGCATCTGAGCAATATAACTGGGAGCTGCAGCTGGATGAGATTGCGTTGATTTTCCGCGGGGGATGTATTATTCGTGCAGGTATCCTAAATGAAATCAGTGCTGCATTTAAGGAAAACAAGGAGCTGTCAAATCTTTTTCTTTCTCCATACTTCAAAGGCAAGCTTAATAATTATCAGGAAGCTATGCGTAAAGTAGTGATAAAAGGAATGGAAACAGGCCTCGCGCTGCCATGCTTTAATGCTTCATTAGTATATTATGATAGCTATCGTTCTGCGAAAAGCGGTGCAAATATGATTCAGGCGCAACGCGATTATTTTGGAGCGCATACGTACCAGCGTGTCGACAGAGAAGGCGATTTTCATACAATCTGGTAAAAAATTTTTTGACTTTAGTTAATTGGGAGATACAGTAGCTGTTTTTCGCTCATACAATTTTATAAATTCCTATCTTTAAAATAACAAAATGCCCTTTCGATTAATCGGAAAGGGTATTTTTATGGGAATAAAAGGTATTAATTTATTTGTTATGAAACCTAACATTTTATTGACAATAAAACTAACATTAGTGTAATATAAAAAAACAAAGAAAACATGATAAGCTAATCTGTCTATAAAAGGTTGAAAAATAAGTATAAGTTAAAGAGATTTTGCATGCTTCTTTGTAGACACTGATTTCAAATCAAAAAAGAGTTATCGCTGAAAAAAACAGCGCAAGCTTTCTTTTCATAATTACCAAAGATATTTTTAGGAGGGGAACAAATGGCAGAAAAATTAACAAGAGAAAAAATTTTAAAACAGATTAAAGAAGAGAATGTGCGTTTTATCCGTCTTCAATTTACTGATATGCTTGGAACAATAAAAAATGTTGAAATTCCTTTAAGCCAATTAGATAAGGCATTGGATAATAAAATGGCATTTGATGGCTCCAGTATAGAAGGGTTTGTGCGTATTGAAGAATCAGATATGCTTCTATATCCGGATTTAGATACATTCGTGATTTTTCCCTGGACTTCTGAAAAAGGAAAAGTTGCTCGTTTTATTTGTGATATTTATAGTCCGGATGGTACTCCATTCGCAGGCTGTCCGCGTTATAATCTGAAGCGTAATCTGAAAAAAATGGAGGAATTAGGCTTTGATGCCTTTAATATTGGTACGGAGCCGGAGTTCTTCTTATTCAAATTAGATGAAAAAGGAGCGCCGACATTAGAATTAAACGACCAGGGCGGATATTTTGATTTAGCGCCGACGGATTTAGGTGAAAACTGCCGCCGTGATATTGTGCTGGAGCTTGAAGAAATGGGCTTCGAAATTGAAGCATCTCATCATGAGGTTGCGCCGGGACAGCATGAAATTGACTTTAAATACTCTGATGCATTAAAGCATGCGGATGATATTCAAACATTTAAATTAGTAGTAAAAACAATTGCCAGAAAGCATAACCTGCACGCTACATTTATGCCAAAGCCTTTATTTGGTGTAAATGGTTCCGGGATGCATACAAATATGTCTCTGTTTAAAGGAAAGGAAAATGTATTTTTTGATGAGAGTGCAGAGCTGCAGTTAAGTAAAACGGCATATCAATTTACTGCTGGTATTCTTGATCATGCAACAAACTTCACAGCAGTAACAAATCCGACAGTGAACTCCTATAAACGCCTTGTTCCCGGTTATGAAGCGCCTTGTTATGTAGCCTGGTCTGCCTCAAACCGCAGTCCATTAGTCCGTGTTCCTTCTTCCCGTGGATTAAGTACACGTATTGAAGTGCGCAGTGTTGATCCGTCCGCTAATCCGTACATGGCTTTAACAGTTCTATTGGCTGCAGGCTTAGACGGCATCAAGCGAGAATTAAAAATACCGGAATCGGTTGATCGTAATATTTATGTGATGAATAAAAAAGAACGGGAAGAAAACGGGGTAAAAGACCTTCCTGCTACTCTGAAAGAAGCGATGAGCAAACTTGAGGAAGATTCAGTACTCGTGGAATCTTTGGGTGAGCATTTGTTCGAACACTTTATGGAAGCGAAGGATATTGAATGGGATATGTTCCGTACCGCTGTTCATCCTTGGGAGCGGGAGCAATATCTGACAAATTATTAAAGCATGTTGAAAAGGCAGAACCGGCACAAATTTTCAGAGAGCCGGACAAAGAAAGAACACAACGATTTTTAAGACTGATTCGATAGGCTTAGCATATTGTAAAAGGAAGGATATCCCATTGAGAAAATCCTTCCTTTTATGTTTTATGCCAGCCTGATCACTCTATCCATTCTAGTTCCGGCATCCATTGAGTCATATGGGATTTGATTTCGGACAGAACTGCATCCGGGTTTTCAATTTGTTCTTCAGATGCTTTTTCTAACGGAACTACATGGACATCTGTCATCGTATCTCCATCTTCTTCAAATTCTACAAAGGTTGGCAGGAAACGGGGCGTCTTGACCAGTACCTCATCTTCCTCCTTTACCAGATCAAATTCAAAAATCCCGCCAATACGATTGTAAAATTGATATTGCCCTGACAGGAAGTTTCCTAAAGAATACGCAACTAATGTTTTGTTTCCTTCTTTTCCTTCCAGCCATTCGACCGGCTGGAGAACATGTGGATGATTACCGATCACGACATCCACACCAAGATCAGCAGCATACTGTGCTAAATCCTCCTGCTCTTGATTAGGCATTCTCTCTTCTTCTATGCCAAAATGTAAGCTGACAATAGTTACATCTGCAAGCTCATTCGCTTTTTCGACTTCCTTTTTTATCTGCTCACGGTCAATCAAATTAACGAGATAAGGTTTCCCGGCGGGCACCGATATGCCGTTTGTTCCATATGTATAGCTTAGAAAAGCAACAGAAATATCCTGGTCAGTTTTTAAAACCCTAATCTCAGATTGATCTTCTTCACTTTTAAAACTTCCGGTGTAGGGCATGCCGATTTCTTCATAGTAGGCAATTGCATTTTGAATCGCTTCTTCGCCTCTGTCTAAGGTGTGGTTATTTGCCATGGTTACCATATCGATGCCGGCATCCTGCAAATCGTCTCCAATTTCGAATGGACTGTTGAAGCTTGGGTATCCTGATAAACCAATTGATTCGCCACCCATAATGGTCTCCTGATTGGCAACAGTGATTTCGGGTTCTTTTAAATAATCTGCGACCTCAGCCAGCATCGGTTTGAAATCATATTTTTTTCCATCCCAGGCATCGTCATAGACGCGGTCATGAATTAATATATCTCCAATGGCAGCAACGGTAACTTTAGGGTCAATCTCATCCGTTTCTTTAACCGTCTGGGAGTTCTCCCTCGTGGAATGGGAGGTGCCTGTGTTATCTTCAGGAGATTGCGTGCAAGCTGTTAAAAGAAAGAAAAGCATAAAAAAAGATATAAAAAAATTAAATTTATACATGAAAAATCCTCCGTTGCGTATTGGTGTTGACTGGGTCTGTCTGTTTATTCTGTCGGCATCTGCTTTTGTAATTCATGTTAGCTTATCCAACAATAACACGGATTTCGGTATGTCTTTTAGATATCCATCCTACCATAAAAAACACTTTAGACAAATAGTGATTTCATTTGCATAAAAGCTTATAATAAAAGAATCTCATCATTTCAGACAGGGGAGCCGACCAACCTGGAGATTAAAAAGAGGTGAATTTATTTGTTATATTTTATTGCTTCCGTCCCGTTGTTATTTTTAATTCTTTTTCTAATCAGTTATTTACGGGATCCGCGTAAACTAATTAACGGGCTTTTGTTTAATGGATTTTTAATCACATTCTTTTTCTTTTGTGCATTCTTTTATATATACATCGATGGGCCCTATCAATATGTTGTATTAGCTTTTCCGTTAATGCTGTTAATTGTTCTGATACCGTTTGGAGTGCTCGCTTTGATTGCCGGCTTATTTTATAATGCAAAAGTGCTGATGGATAAGGAAGGAAAAAGGTTTAGGAATTCTTTAACGTTAATAATGGCCATCGTCATACTTACTTTAATTATTGTTAATATCGTTAATCCGGAGCAATTTTTCCCGGAGTATTTACAGCCGCTTTTTGGAGGAGCTGGATTGGTTGTTGTCTATGTGTTATTACATATGTTTAATTTTTTGACAGCCTACGGATTGAATCAATGGAATCGGCCGAAGTGGGATCAGGATTTTATTATTGTATTAGGAAGCGGGTTAATCAATGATCGTGTCCCGCCGTTATTGGCAAGCAGAATTGATAAAGCAATTGATTTTTACCATCGCCAGAAAAAGGTTACGGCTCCTCCTAAAATTATTTTTTCCGGCGGACAGGGGCCGGACGAGGGGATTTCTGAGGCTGAAGCAATGCAAAGCTATGCAGTGGAAAAAGGGATACCAATCGAAGATACGATTCAGGAGAATAAATCTGTCAGCACCTATGAAAATATGAAATTTTCCAAAAAAATTATGGATCAGATGAAGGACGAAGGGAAGTATCATAGTATTTTTGCGACAAACAATTTTCATCTGTTCCGTGCCGGGATTTATGCAAGAAAAGCAGGCTTGGACAGCCAGGGAATTGGTTCAAAAACAGCTTTTTATTATTGGCCGAATGCTATGGTCAGAGAATATATCGCTGTGGTCGTTATGGGGCGCCGGCGGCATTTTCTGATTGTGAGCTGTATCATGGGCTTTTCTTTGCTGCTGGCAATCATCAGTTATTTGTTCACATAAGAAATCATCCAAATAATAAAGAAATCCAAACACATCAAATTCTATTGGAAGAATGCTGATAAATGTTTGGATTTCTTTTATTTACTTTGAGTTTACCCACGCGGGTACTTCTATTCTGCTGAGGATTTCTATTTCCTTCTCACGGTCATCCGTATAGGAGCTGACCCTTCTCAAATCTTCATCCACTTGTCCAGGATGCGTCATTACTTCAATGGATAATACGTTTTCTTTTTGAAGGACATCGAATAAATTATCGGTGACACCTTCTTTGTAAAAGCTTGTCCATAGCGTATCTGTCCAGCATACTTCCGGGTGGTCTGCTAAGGAATCAACGTATCGTACAGGAACATTGTATTCTTCAGCAAGCTTCATAACCAGATTTTTTAAAGGAGGCCAGCCATGAATATGATGGTGGCTGTCGATATGATCCAGGGTTAACCCTGTAGCTGCATAAGCATCCAGCTGTGCACGCCACTCTGATTCTACCTCAGAAAGATTCGGAGGCTCCATATCACGAAAACTGCTGGTGAATTTAAAGGTTCCATCTGATTTCACCAGATTTGGAACAGCTGGATGGAGGGGCCTGCCCCAGGTTAATACAAGGTGAATGCCAATTTTTAAATCGGGATTTTCTGCTGCCTTTTCTACAGCATAATCGGTGGCAAGTCCATTCATCATTAATGTTGTTGATGTGACACAGCCGTTTTGATGTGCCTGGATGATTCCGTCTGTAACGCCTTTTGTCAGTCCGAAATCATCTGCATTAATTTCTATTCTCATAAAAAACACCCCTGATAGATTTTTAGTTAAATAGGAAAATATAATAGTTTTTATGATTGAATTCTTATTCAGGAATAACTATGTCCAGCTTTAAACACCGAACGTTAAATCACTCCTGAATAGAGTCAGTTTAGGAATATATGTTTCGGAACAGGTGTATTACGCTTTTGGTTCTTCCTTGTTATAGGAACGTTCAATAGAAAAGTTAGTCTTATCACCCCGAAAGAAGGATCTGGAAAATTCGACTTTCTTCCCTTGTTCATCCTCAGCCAATGTTTCAATATAAAAGCAGGGAAGCCCTTGTTCACATTCTAAAAATTTGCATATCTGCTCATCTGCAAAGGCTATTTCAATATTTTCTGAGGTTTTCGAAACCCATACATCAAAGAACTCATCTAATGATTTGTATAAAGAATTACCAGCATGTTCTATTGTAATTCCAGGGGCAACAGACCAGGGAACATAAGCTACTTCATACTGTGTCGGCTCTCCATTTGCTTTGCGGATACGTTCGATACGTTGAATTGGATCCTGCAGATTTACATTTAGTTGATTAGATAATAATTCATTTGCGGCGACGACAGAAATATCTGATACTTCAATTTCCGGATGTTTTCCCTGATCGGCTAATTGATCACTATACCGTCTGACGGTTTGTGATAAGGCCTGGTTTACTTTCTTGTCGGCTACAAAAGTACCTCGTCCTTGCTGACGTAATAAATATCCCTCTAGTGTAAGCTGATTTAATGCAGTACGAACGGTAGTGCGGCTTACATTAAAACTTTTACATAATTCCAATTCAGGAGGAATTTTTTCACCAGGCTGGTATTGGTTTGTTTTAATTCGATGTAACAATTCTTCCTTGATATAAGTGTGTAGTGATTGGTTTCTCTCCATAGGTTCCGTACTCCTTTAACGACACTTTTAAAAAATCATACCCTTTTAAGTGTAAAAGCACAAGGGATAAAACATTGAATAGGACTAAAGACTTGTAATTGCTTTCATATACATCTGATTATTGTTGAAAACAGAAAATAAAAGATTCCGTTATAAGGATAGTTTACAAGATAATAACTAAAAAAACAATTGTAGTAACAAATTTATTTTATTTTGTATAGACAAATAAATATTTGTATGATACATTTAAATCGAATTAATTCAAAAAACAATTAAAGCGATTACAAAATAGAAATAAAGGAGCAATTAATCATGTCTTTAAAAGTAGTAATTATCGGTGGAGGTTCCAGCTATACTCCAGAAATTTTAGAAGGACTTATTCAAAGGCAGCCTACATTTCCAGTTTCAGAAATTGTTCTGGTTGATGTTAAGGAAGGGCAGGAAAAGGTAGAGACAATTTGTCAATTAGGAAACAGAATGATTGAAGAAGCTGAAGTGAATATTAAATTATCCTGGACGTTGGACAGGAAATCGGCTTTACAAGGTGCAGATTTTGTTTCCACGCAGATCCGGATTGGCGGATTAGCTGCAAGAGCTCAAGATGAACGCATTCCGCTGAAACATGGTTTAATTGGCCAGGAAACAAATGGTGCCGGAGGAATTATGAAAGCGTTTCGAACAATTCCGGTCTTAATGGAAGTGGCCGAGGAAGTACACGAGATTTGTCCGGATGCCTGGATGATTAACTTTACAAATCCGGCAGGTATGGTTACAGAAGCACTGCTAAACCACTCAGCACATAAAAAGGTCATTGGTGTCTGCAATATTCCATTTAATATGCGTCATTCTACTGCAGAATTATTACAAGTGCCTCCAGAGGATGTATCCATCAGGTTTATCGGGTTGAACCACTTTGTATTTGGAGACCGTGTCTATGTCGGCGGCGAGGATCGCACAGAGGATGTATTCCAGAAGCTGATTCAAAAGGAGTTTGATTACAGCCCGGCAAATATTATGCCGTTAGATTGGTCAGAAACATTTATTAAATCTACCAAGCTGTTGCCAAATCCATATCATCAATATTATTTCCAATCAGAAACAGTATTGGAGAAGGATTTAAAAGCTTATGAAGAAAACGGCACACGCGCAGAAATTGTTCAAGAACTGGAAGCGTCCCTTTTCGAACTGTACAAGCAAGAGAGTCTCCGGGAGAAACCGGAAGAATTAGAAAAGCGGGGTGGCGCTTTTTACAGTCAGGTTGCCTGCAGTTTGATGGATTCCATATATAATAATAAAGAAGACATTCAAACGGTAAATACCTGGAATCATGGCACCATTCCTGAGTTACCTTATGATGCGGTGATTGAAGCAAATTGTGTCATCACAAAAAATGGGCCAAAACCAATCTCGATCGGAGAAATTCCAACACCGATGCGGGGAATGATTCAGAATATGAAAGCAATGGAAGAGCTGGTGATTAAAGCGAGTATTTCTGGGGATTATGAGGATGCTTATAATGCATTTTTAGTAAATCCATTGATTCAGGATGAGAAAAAAGCAAAAATTGTTTTAGATGAACTTATAAAAGCACATAAAGATTATTTACCACAATTTAACCGGTAGGGGGAAGAAAGATGAATAATAAATTTATGCAAAAATTTATTGAAATTGCTGGCCGTATTGGTTCACAACGTCATTTAGTCGCTATTCGTGATGGTTTTGTAGCAACAATGCCTTTAATTATTATTGGGTCATTAGCTGTTTTAATCAATAATTTTCCTGCGTTTGGCAGCTTTAGTATTGTAGATATTTTAAATAATATTTTTGGAGAAGGAAACTGGCAGACCGTTGGGGGAAGCATTTGGAATGCCACGTTCGCAGTTATTGGACTACTCATTTCGTTTACGATAGCTTATAATTTAGCTAAGTCCTATGAAGTAGATGGTTTATCTGCCGGTCTAATATCGATAGCTTCTTATATTATGCTTGTACCGGTTACAGAGGATTTTGGTCTGAATATGAACTGGCTGGGTACGCAAGGGCTTTTTGTAGCAATTATCGTGGCGCTTATTGTAACAGAACTATTTCGTCTGCTTATTCAGGCAAATATTACAATTAAAATGCCTGAGGGAGTACCTGAGGGTGTAACCCGCTCCTTTGCTGCATTAATCCCGGCAATGATTATCCTTGCATTTGTAGGTTTATTCCAGGCAATTGTAAGCGCATTTGTAGAAATAAGTGTTTTTGAAGTTATTTTTAATCTTATTCAAGAGCCGCTGCAGGGACTTGGAAATACACTGCCAGCAGCATTAGTTGTTGCATTCTTAAATCATTTACTATGGTTCTTTGGCCTGCATGGTACAAATATTATCGGATCTGTTATTGAGCCGGTTTATCTGCCGCTTATTGAGCAAAATGCAAACCTGTTCCAGCAGGGGATGTCCGCATTCGATGTACCGAACATTGTTACAAAACCATTCTTGGATTCCTTTGTTTTCATGGGTGGTTCAGGAACTACACTGGCATTATTAATAGCAATATTTATCGTGATTCGCCGGGAAAAGAACCATCCGTATCGTGAGGTGGCAAAATTATCTGCACCTGCAGGAATATTTAACATTAATGAGCCAGTAATATTTGGTTTACCAATTGTGCTTAATCCAGTATTCTTAATCCCGTTTATTATCGTACCTGTAACCTTGACTATTATTTCATACTTTGCTTTATCGTGGGGACTCGTACCAAAAACAGTAGCAATTGTTCCATGGAATATCCCGCCGATATTGAGCGGTTACTTAGTAACTGGCGGCAGTGTTAAAGGAATTATCCTTCAGCTGGTCAACTTAACAGTCGCTATACTGCTATACGTTCCATTTGTAATGGCAGGTGTACGTGCAATGAAAGAGAAAATGGGAGAGAGGTAATGACAATGACAAAAGAAGAAGTGCAAATGCTTTCGTTTCAAATTATCTTACATGCCGGGAATGCAAAATCAGACGCAATGGAGGCTCTGATTCTGGCTAAAAAAGGAAAATTTGAAGAAGCAGCTAAAAAGATGGAATCAGCAGATGAAGCATTTGCAGAGGCCCATCATATACAAACAGATCTTTTACATGATGAGGCAAATGGGAAAACAACGGAGCTTTCCGTTATTCTGATTCATGCGCAGGATCATTTAATGAATGCTTTAACGGTAAAAGATTTAGCCGTTGAAATGATAGATATGCATAAAAAAATAAATCGTCTGGAGGAGAAGTAATATGAAGATACGTTTAGTTTGTTCAGCGGGAATGTCTACGTCAATGCTTGTGAAGAAGATGAAGGAAGCTGCAGAAAAACAGGGCTTTGAAGCGGATATCGAAGCAGTAGCAGAGTCGCAGCTGAAGAATCATCTCGAATCCTTACAGGTTGTTCTTATTGGTCCGCAAGTCCGTTATCTGGAAGGTAAAATTAAAGAAAGCCTGGAGCCGCAGGGTGTAAAGGTTGCTGTCATTGATCAGATGGCTTATGGAATGATGCAGGGTGATAAAGTTCTGAAGCAGGCAATTGATTTAAATGAAGGAAATTAAAATAAGCATCAAAAACTCGTATCTGCGGATGCGGGTTTTTTAGTCTAAAGATATTTTTATAGAAATCTTTCAGCTTATCAATGGTTATTTACTGGTTTGGACTGATCCATATAAATCAAAATGAGATACTGTTCTATAGGATGTGGTGCTTTTTGAGTGCATCCTTATTGGCCGGGTAGTATAATAGAATTGTAGACAGAGTGTATTCGCCAGAAGGATCAAGTAAATATAGACTAGTCAGACCCTTCCATTTAGGGAAAGTAAACTCTGCCTTTCATAATTTATTTGTAGAATGGGAGAGAGATTTTTTATGAAAGCAGCACGAATTTATGCTGAAAAAGATGTTCGCGTGGAGGACGTCGAAGTAAAAGAAGTCGGGGCAAAAGATGTGAAAGTGGAAGTAGCATGGACAGGAATTTGTGGTTCAGATCTACATGCTTATTCTCATTTTATTGGTATTCCGACAGAGGAGCATCCAATATCAAAAAGACAAGCTCCACTGACATTGGGCCATGAGTTCAGTGGAACAGTAACGGAAGTAGGCAGCGATGTAACAGCATTCCAGCCTGGTGACCGTGTTTGTATCGAACCGAATCTTCGCTGTGGGGAATGTAAGGAATGCCGTGAAGGAAATTATCATTTATGCAGAAACAGTAATGCAGCATTTATCGGACTTGCCGATGATGGCGGATTTGCAGAATACTGCGTCATGGATGAACAATATTGTCACCAAATCCCGGATAATATGACATTAGAGCAGGCAGCACTTGTCGAACCGACTGCCGTAACCTATCATGGTGTCGATTTGGCAGGCGTGAAAGCGGGAGACGCTGTACTGGTTACCGGCGCAGGCCCAATTGGTCTATTAACTGTTCTCTCAGCTCGTGCAGCCGGTGCAAGTAAAGTATTCGTCAGTGATGTTTCAAAAGAGCGTTTAGCATTAGCTGAGTCTTTTGGATTTGTAAAAGCCTTAAATCCAATGGAAGATGATGTAATTGGTATAATTATGGAAGATACCAATGGAGACGGCGTTGATGTGGCATTAGAATGTGCAGGTGTTCAGCCGACATTTGATACATGTCTAGAAGCCATCAAACGTACAGGTACCGTTTGTGTGGTTGCCATCTTTGGACAAAATCCGGAAATCAATGCATTTGCTTCTACAGTTAAAGAAGCAAACATTAAATTCTCCCTGGCCTATGCCAATATATACGATCGTGTGATCAATCTGATTGCCAGCGGACAAATTCCTGCTGAAAAAGTAGTGACTAATAAAATTAAATTAGATGATGTTGTAAAAGAAGGATTTGAATTATTGCTTAATGACAAGAGCCAATCCAAAATTCTTGTGAGTGCCAAATAAAGATTATTATCTATTTTTGAAAGCCTGCAGAACTGTCTGCAGGCTTTTTCTATAAAAATTAGTGATAAATTCCCTTTATTATAAAAAAATCAGCAAATATCGTAAGGAGCATGTCTATACGGGCAAGCTCTTTTTTCAATATTTTAAAATAGAGGGGGTATATTTTTATGGTGAAAATCTACTTAGATCCTGGACATGGAGGAAGTGATACAGGAGCTGTAGGACAAGAATTGCAAGAAAAGCATGTAACGTTAGCAATTGCTTTAAAAATACGAAATATCTTGAACAACAGTTATCAAGGGCATCAAATTCGGATGAGCCGTTCGACAGATAGTACTGTATCGCTGGCAGCACGGACGAATGAAGCGAACCAGTGGGGTGCAGATTATTTTGTTTCTATTCATATTAACGCCGGAGGAGGGGCAGGCTATGAGGATTATATTCATTCAGGTCTTTCCAATCAAGGAACAACAGGAAAATACCGGCAAATCATGCATGAAGAAATAATAAAGCAGGTAAACCTTCAAAACCGCGGCAGAAAGCAGGCTAATTTTCATGTACTGCGGGAATCAGTCATGCCGGCTATTTTAACAGAGAATGGTTTTATTGATCATGCAGGAGATGCAGCAAAACTGAAATCAGATGCATTTTTGGAACAAATTGCTTTAGGCCATGCAAGAGGGATTGCGAGAGTATTCCAATTATCCGCTAAAAGCAGTCCGGGGGCTTCGAGCAGCTCCAACAATCAAGGAAAAACATCCACATCTAAAAAACAAATCCATTCCATTGTAGACTATTTGAAATCAATTGGAGAGGATTCGAGCTTTGCGAATCGCGCTAAGTTAGCGAAATCTTACGGTATTTCAAATTATACAGGAACAGCTGCACAGAATACACGTCTGCTAAAAGCAGTCAGCTCTGGAAAACCTTCGAATAATTCCTCCAAATCATCAGCAAAGCGTGTGCATTTGCCGGCATCTGCGTCTACCTGGCGCACATATCCGCTAAATGTTAAACCTGTAAAGAAAAATAGTGATTGGAGTCTTACTCCTGCAGCTTTTGGCGGCTTAACTTATGATATCTTAGCAGAGCCGTATCCAAATGTCGTGACAATACAAACTGGAAGAGGCAAACGTAATATATATATTGGACCAGATACCAGCGCACGCAGATTGTAATAAAAAACGACATTCAGCAGAGATAGAGCTACTGCTGAATGTCATTTTTTATTTATTCTTCCTGATCTATAAAATATTTTGAAACAGGTACTAAATTGTCATCTAATTCATAAACAAGCGGAACACCAGTAGGGATGGATACATTTACGATATCTTCATCACTGATATCTTCAAGGTATTTCATTAAGCCTCTTAGACTGTTTCCATGTGCTGCGATAATCACACTTTTTCCTGCTTTTACTGCCGGCTTAATTTCTTCCTCCCAATAAGGAATAACGCGTGCAATGGTTGTTTCCAGGCTTTCACCAAGAGGAATTTTCTCTTCAGGTATTTCTTTATACTTTTCCTCATGTCCGGGATAACGTTCATCTTCTTTTTCTAAAAATGGTGGAGCTACATCGAAGCTGCGGCGCCAGATATGTACCTGATCGGCTCCGTATTTTTCAGCAACTTCCTGTTTATTCAATCCCTGTAATGCACCATAATGTCTTTCGTTCAGCTTCCAGGATTTATGCACGGGAATCCATAAATTGTCTGTTTCCTCTAATACATAATTAAGTGTTTTAATGGCTCTCTTTAAATAAGATGTATATGCTACATCGAAATGGAATCCATGCTGCTTCAATGCCTGTCCTGCATGCTTTGCATCCGCAGCACCATGGTCAGTTAAGTCTACATCTGTCCATCCGGTAAAAAGGTTGGCCAGATTCCATTCACTCTGACCATGTCTAATCAGTACAAGCTTCATATATAATCCCTCACAATCATTTTATTTATAACATACCACTGTGCGGCATGATTTACACGTCATGCGCAGTTATATTTTATAAAAAAGATGGGGAGGCAGGAGGATTATATTATCAATGTATGATTTAAAAGCATTTAAAAATAACCTGCTGGCCGAATGAATTTGCAGAACTAATAAAATACGGTAAGCTAGTATATAAAATGAACGGAGGCTGCAGAGAATGACAAAAATAAATCCAATTGATCCATTGCTGAATCAATTTGAAACGTTAATTTTAGACGGGGCATTGGCCACAGAATTAGAAAAGCTGGGTTGTAATCTGGACGATCCTTTATGGTCTGCCCGGGTTTTGTTAGATGAGCCTGAAAAAATCAGAAAGGTTCATTATGCTTATTTTGAAGCTGGTGCGGATATTGCTATCACAGCAAGCTATCAAGCGAGTATAGAAGGATTTAAAAAGCACGGTATAAACGAAAAGGAAGCAAAAGCATTAATCAGAAAAACAGTAGAGCTGGCAAAACAGGCGCGGGAGGAGTACTGGCAGGAGGAAAGAAGATCCGATCGACCTTATCCATTGGTGGCCGGGTCTGTCGGGCCATATGGAGCTTATCTGGCTGATGGTTCAGAGTATATTGGTAATTATGGAGTCAGCGATCAGATTTTATATGATTTTCATAAACCGCGTATAGAAGCTTTGGTTGAAGCCGGTGCAGATTTATTGGCAGCTGAAACAATCCCCTCGCTGCAGGAAGCAAAAGTTATTTGTGATTTGTTAAAAGAATTTCCTGATATATCAGCATGGATGACATTTACGCTGAAGGATGCGGTACATATCAGTGAAGGAACAATGTTAAGAGAATGTGCAGAATTCTTAAATACATGCAGTCAGATTGTTGCTATAGGCGTGAATTGTGTCACCACAGAGTTTATCAGTGATGCTGTCCAAGAATTGAATGCCTGTACACGAAAGCCTATTATCATTTATCCGAACTCTGGTGAAAACTATGATCCGGAGACCAAAACATGGTATGGAGAGGAACATGTACATGTTAACACAGCTGCTGCAGGCTGGGCTGAAAAAGGAGCAAGGATTATCGGGGGCTGCTGCCGGACGGGCCCTGAGGATATCAGGGGAATCAGCAGGGTGTTGAGAGAAGTAGATAATGACAGTACACCTGATAGATGAAAACAGTTTAGCGTTTCTGTTTTTATCTTAAGCTAATATTTTATAAAGGTTTATATTAAAGAACAAAATGAATATTTCAGAATGAGGTTTTCTGTTTTTACCACAGCTGTTTAGCTGTGGTATTTTAGGTGGAGTCATTTTGCTTATAAAAGTATGGTTTTTATAAGGAATAAATTTTAGGATGTTTTTTAGTTTTTTTAGGATTCAATTATAAAATAACATCGCTTAAGATAAAGTTGAAAATACATTACAGGAGGTAAATTTATGAAAGCGCTTAAATTAATGGCTTTATTTACAGTTATAAGTTTTTTATTATTAGGTTGTTCAAATAACAGCTCGGGAGATGGAGAGGAATTAGTTGTTTATACAGCAAGAAGTGAAAGCTTAAATGAATTAGTTATCCCAAGTTTTGAAAATGAAACAGGTATTAAAGTAAAAACCGTTACAGCAGGTACCGGAGAGCTGGTGACAAGAGTCGAATCTGAAAGAAACAATCCCCAAGGAGATATCTTATGGGCTGCAGATGTAACAATGTTACATGATAAAACAGATTTATTTGCAGAATATGTGTCTCCTGAAGACGAGAATATGATGGAGGAATTCAGAAATGAAACAGGATATTTTTCCCCGGCTTTTGCAGATCCAACTGTTTTTATAGTCAATACAGATTTAACTGGAGGGGAAGGGCAGATTACTAGCTTTGAAGATTTGTTGGACCCTGAATTAAAAGGAAAAATAGCATTTGGAGATCCCGTTAATTCCAGCTCTGCTTTTCAATCTTTAATGGCGATGCTATATGCAGCAGGTGACGGAGATCCTTTATCTGATGAAGCATGGGATTTCGTTGAAAAATTTATAGCTAATTTGGATGGAAAAATTCAAGGAAGCTCTGGTCAGGTTCATAAAGGTGTTGCAGATGGAGAATACGTTGTTGGATTAACATGGGAAGATCCAGTAGTCCATTATATCAGAAATGGTGAATCAGTTGAGGTTGTTTTCCCGGAAGAAGGAGCTATTTTCCCTGGCCAGGCAGTCCAGATTATAGAAGGGGCAGAAAACATGGAGAATGCTCAAAAATTTGTAGATTATCTTCTCTCTGAAGAAATTCAGACGCAGGCAGGCCAGGAATTAACGGTAAGACCTTTAAGGGAAGATATTGAGCTGGCGGATTATATGATACCTCAGGATGAAATCAACTTATTTGAAGAATATGATGAAATGTGGGTTATCGAGAATACAGATGAGATAACTGCAAGATATGTTGATTTACTGGAAAAATCATTAGACTAGGCTTAATGAAAATAATTATCGAGTAACTTGTGGTAACTGCAGATTATCACAAGTTACCGTTCATGCTTTTAAGGGAGGTAATATGGAGTGAGTGTTTCCGTTAATATAGATAAAGTCGTAAAAAAATTTGGAGAGGATAAAGTTATTGATAAGCTTTCTCTGGACATTCAAAAAGGGGAGCTTTTTACTTTACTGGGGCCATCTGGCTGTGGAAAGACAACTTTATTACGAATGATTATAGGGTTTCATTCCATTGATGATGGTCAAATTAAAATTGATGACAAGGTAATTAATCATATTCCAGTGAATAAAAGAAAAATGGGAATGGTTTTTCAGAACTATGCTATCTTTCCACATATGACAGTAGAAGAAAATATTGCTTTTGGATTAAAAGTCAATAAAATTGGAAAAGAGGAAATGACCGAAAGAATTGATAATATTTTAAAAACAGTTCGGATCGAGGAGCATAAAACGAAGAAACCTGAAAACTTATCAGGCGGCCAACAGCAAAGAATTGCATTAGCAAGAGCGCTTGTTATCCACCCTAAAGTATTATTAATGGATGAGCCGTTATCCAATTTAGATGCAAAATTAAGAATTGAAATGCGGAATGCTATTAAAAATATTCAACAAGAGGTTGGAATAACGACTGTGTATGTTACACATGATCAAGAAGAAGCGCTGGCTATTTCTGATAGAATCGCAGTAATGAATAAAGGCATTATTCAGCAAATAGGAAAACCTGAAGAAATCTACAGCCGTCCTGCTAACGTCTTTGTATCTCAATTTATAGGTACTTCTAATATAATAAAAGGTATAATTAAGAAGAAAGAGGATGGTTTATACGTCCATTTAAATGATATGTATGCAGTAAAAATGAATAACTTGAAGCAGGATGAAATAGTGGATAAACAAGAAGTATTAGTATCTGTAAGACCTCAGGAGTTTATCATTACCAATGAAGAAAGCGGTATCAAAGGTAAGATTGACAGTACCATGTTTCTTGGGCTAAATACGCATTACTTTGTAAATCTTGATTCAGGAGAGCGGGTTGAGGTTATTCAAGATAGTGAAGAAGAAGAAATTTTACCAGAAGGAAAAGATATTAACTTAAATATAAAAAGTAAAAAAATTAATATCTACCATGCCGATACGAAGGAAACGTTAATCAAGGCAGGTGGTCATGATGAACAAAAATAAGTTTAATTTATGGAATATCAGTTCTGTTATTATCCTTCTGCTAATGTTAATCTTTATCATTTATCCTCTTTTTTTAATATTAGGTAAAGGTATATTTAATAGTGAAACAGGAGCGTTTACATTTAGTCATTTTATCCATTTCTTTGAGAGGAAATTTTATTATATAACGATATTAAACAGTTTTAAGGTTACGATTGTAAGTACCATATTGGCAGTTATAATTGGACTGCCTTTAGCTTATATGTTAAGAAAGATAAAAATATTCGGCAGTAGATTTATTCAGATTATCGTTATTGTATCTTATATATCACCGCCGTTTATTGGAGCCTACGCTTGGATTCAACTATTGGGAAGAAGTGGGGTTATCACCAAGTTTATCAATGATACATTTCAGTTGAATTTTGATGGGATCTATGGGTTTGCAGGAATTGTTCTTGTATTGACATTACAATCATTTCCTCTTGTGTTTATTTATATCATGGGAGCATTGAAAAATCTTGATAATTCTTTAGTAGAAGCAGCAGAAAGTCTTGGGTATTCAAATTTTCAAAGAATGACAAAAATTATAATCCCCTTAATAATGCCGACAATTTTAGCAAGTTCATTACTTGTATTTATGCGTGTTATCGCAGATTTTGGCACGCCAATGTTAATTGGTGAAGGGTATCGGACCATGCCAGTATTAATTTATCAGCAATTTTTAAGTGAGGTTGGCGGTGATGCTGGTTTTGCTGCTGCAATTGCAACTATTTTTGTAATAATTACAGTTACTTTATTTTTATTACAAAGAATTCTGTCCAGGCAGTATTCTTATTCTATGTCAGCGCTAAAGCCGATGCAGGCAGAAACTCTTTCGGGAACCAAAAATATTTTAAGTCATATCGCTGTTTATTTTATTACCTTTATCGGGATATTGCCTCAGCTGGTTGTCATCTTTACATCATTTTTAGAGACATCAGGCGGTCAGGTCTATACAGGCAGGTTCTCACTTGAAAACTATAAAAATATTCTTTTTGACAGAGATTTAAATGCGATTATAAATACTTATAAAATGGGATTCTATGCGATTATTATCATTATTATTATCGGGATTTTTATTTCTTATTTAACAGTTCGAAAAAGGAATTTAATGAATTCTGTTATAGATACATTATCAATGTTCCCGTTTGTCATTCCGGGATCTGTACTGGGTATAGCTCTAGTTTTTGCATTTAGTGATGAACCGATATTTATTACGGGGACAGTTTTGATTATGGTTATTGCATTTGTTATTAGAAGGATGCCATATACGATTCGCTCCAGCACTGCTATCATCAGTCAAATTAGTCCCAGCATAGAAGAAGCAGCTATCAGTCTCGGAGCATCTGAAACAAAAACATTCTATCGGATAATTGTTCCGATGATGCTGCCAGGAGTATTGGCCGGTGCAATTATGAGTTGGGTTACCATACTCGGAGAATTAAGCGCATCTATCATCCTGTATTCAACAGAGACACAAACATTAGCTGTGTCTATTTATACAGAAGTAATAAGAGGGAATTTTGGCAACGCTTCTGCATATTCGGCTGTTTTAACCGTTACTTCTATTTTATCTCTGTTAATATTCTTTAAGCTTACTGGTAAAAAAGAGGTAGATTTATAGAAATGATATTTAAAGGTTGTTCCAATTTTCCAATTATTGGAGCAATCTTTATATCTAATCATGATTAGCAGGAGTTATTAACCATGAAACAGAGTAAATCGATAAAGGACTATTTGAAAAAAACATTTTTAAAATATACAGTGATTATTATTCTCTTATTATTATTCGTATTTTTAATCTCGCTGTATGTTGTCTTTAATTATTCGGTTATGAAGGTTAACAGAGAAGCAGGAAAAGCGTTAAAGAATGAATTAATAGAGGAATTTGAAGGATATAGGGAAGGTATTAAAGAACTGTCGCTAAATAAGAAGATTGTTCAAGCTCTGGAAAACAACGAGGTAGATTCGCATGTGAATAAATTGTTATATGAATTTAAAAACAGCCGAAATATCTCATCGAATTTTGTTTTGATAAATGGTAATGAAGAAATTGTGTCAACAAGCTTTCATCAGGATGATGAAGAAATTCTTTCCGGTCATGTATTTCTTAGATTACTGGCGAATGAATTAAATCAAATACATTATAAGGAGCAGACGATTCATAACCGGATTTTCGGCGAATCAAGAAGCTATTCCTATTATTTTTCAACTGCTATATCAAACGGCAGTGAGAATATAGGCTATATTATCTTTTTCATAGATGATTTTATTGATAGCAGTGTTGATAATCAACTGGTTTATATAACAGACCAATACGATAATGTTATTGCTAAAACGAACAATTATCATATTGATTCGCTCGGCAAATTCTTTGTGGATAATAATCAAAGACTGGTAAAAATAGATGAAAATTACTTCTATATGAATAAACAGCCTGCAATGAATAATCAGCTAAATATCATCACCTTATCTATTATCAATGTATATAGAAATATCTTGATATTTGGTATGGCAACCATGTTAATTAGTAGCTTTATTATCTTTTTGATAGCCAGAGTGATTATACCTAAAATATTTAAAAAGACTTTACAGCCATTGAATGCCTTAATCACTATTATTTCTAACGGAAATCATAAAGATATATTTAATAAATCAACTGAGGTAGTCGAGTTAAATGTGATTTATAAGGAGTATACAAGCAAAATAGAGAAAATAAGAGATCTCATTCAAAAAAATGAAGAAATAACCGAAAAGAAAAGGATATTGGAAATTAAACATTTAGAAGCTAAGTTTAATCCGCATTTTTTATATAACGCATTGGAAATGATTAAATATGAAATTACTTTAAACCCAGAAAATGCATCTGATATTGTTGTTAAAATAGCAAAACTAATGAGATATAATACCAATTTCGGAAATACGTTAGTTCCGTTAAAGGTAGATCTGGAATACCTTATAAATTACTGTGAAATACAAAAGCTGCGTTATGGAAGAAGACTAGAATTCGAGATTGACATTCCTGGCGATTTGTTAGAGATACCTATCCCAAAGCTTATTCTACAGCCTTTAATAGAGAATGCAATAAAACATAACATCGATTATAAAAACAGTTTAAAAATAATATTAACTGCTCAGAAGTCAGGTGATCATTTAGTCATAAAAGTGATTGATAATGGTTTAGGAATCAAAGAAATTGAATTAGAAAACCTGAAAAAGAAAATTTATGATAAAGCTGAGGATGTTGATGAAGTCAGGCAAATTGGTTTGAAAAGTACGCAAAGTATACTTCAACTGCTCTATGGTGAAAAATATGGACTAAAAATTGAAAGCTCTTACAATGAAGGAAGTGAATTTTCTTTAGACATTCCATTAAAAGGAGCGAATAATATTGAATAAGGTATTAATAGTTGAAGATGAACCTATTATTCAAAAAGGTCTCCAATATAAAATGAACTGGTTACAATTAAATTGTGTGGTGGTGGGATGTGCAGATAACGGAGATATGGGAAAGGAAATGATAGATAAATTAAAACCAGATATAGTCATAACCGATATAAGAATGCCTTTTAAAGATGGAATAGAAATGTTGAAGGAAACAGTAGAAAATAATAAATTTGAAGCTATTATATTGACTGGTTATGACGAATTTAATTATGCGAAGCAGGCAATCAGACTGGGTGTTCATGATTATTTATTAAAACCGGTAGATATGGAGGAATTGGCAGAGGTAATTAAAGATCTGATTTTTAAAATTGAGGAGAAAAAAGCGAAGGATAATTATAAAGTTAATTCATTATTATATAAAGAACTGCTGAATATTAATCTTAATGTTGCTGAAACCTCAAGTTATGTGATAGACACAATTGATTTTATTAAAAAAAATTATGCAACTAAGATAAACTTTAAAGATTTATGTGATAATTTAGGGGTTTCAAATGTATTTTTAAGCGCCAAATTTAAAAGTGAAACAAACTATAGTCTAAATGATTTTTTAAATAGATACAGGCTGCTGAAAGCTGTAGAATTGCTTCAAAATGATAAGGTTTTAGTTTATGAGGTAGCAGAAGAGGTAGGCTTTAGTGAGTATAAATATTTCAGTCAGGTATTCAAAAAGTATATTGGAATGCCTCCAAAGCAGTTTTTACATCAAGAATTTTAAATAAGGATATGTAAAAAGAGACACAACATCAGGGAGTAGGGACCTATCCTGATGTTGTGTCTCTTTTAAGATGTTATTTATCTAGGCCTATGATTACAACTCACCAGCAACCACGTTTCCTTTAAACATTGTTGCTACACGTTCGGACCGCCTTGCAACAGCCTCTGCAGAACAAGAAGCCTTAACAAATACCATATTTGCTTCATCACCGGCTTTTGGCCAGGCTTGTTTTCCAGCTTTCGTTAATGTTGTTTTCCCGCCGGTAATGTAGCCTAATGACTGTGTCAGTGANGAAGAGGATTTAAATAGCTTTCTTATGTTGCCTGAAAAGGGATTTGAATGTGCTCGATATGAGGAATTGAAATCAGACAAATATGGAATCGTCAATGTAGATACAAAACAATATTCGACATCTCCAAGGTTTGCGCAACAAAAAATTAGAGTCCGTATTACTTATAACGAAATTGCCATTTTGAACGAAGATAACGAAGTGATTGCCAAACACACCAGACTCTATGGTGTAAGGCGGAAATCTATGATTTGGCAGCCTTATCTAGATTTATTGTCCAAACGACCAAGAGCTATAAAATATTCAAGTATTTACAACCAGTTTCCATCTATTTGGACGGACTATTTAAAGAACTGTACAGAAGAAGAACAAAAAAATGCTTTACGCCTATTAGGAGAACTTTTAAAGAATGATGATTTTTCATTACTCAATGAAGCTCTTACGATGGCTTCATCTCATGGCCATCCAAGTACGGATCAAATCAAGCATTGTTTTTACACTGTAATAAATCAAAGCAATACATATAAGGAGATAAGTCCAGCTATTAATCTACCAACTATGCCTGCGGCAACCAGAGGGCTTTCTCATTATGATTCTTTACTTCAAAGCGGAGGTGTATCTTGATGAAAGAGCAAATTGAAGCACATGCCAAACGCTTGAAGTTAAGTTGGATAAGAGAGCATTACCATGAAATTAAAGCTGAAAATAATTATGACTATCTTCTTCAATTATTTGAAAGGGAGGTTGAAAATAGAGAGGAAAGAAAAGTGAACTTATTACTAAAGCAAGCACAATTACCAAAGACAGGCGACCAACCTTTTCAATGGGAACATATTCAAATCCCTCAAGGGATTGATCGTGATAAGATCCTCCAAGGGGAATTTATTCATGAAAAGGAAAATCTGATTTTATATGGTGGAGTCGGCACAGGGAAAACTTATTTGGCAACATTAATTAGCTTAAATGCCATACATAGGTATGGCACCAAAGTGAAGTTCTTTACGTTGGCATCTTTAGCAAATAAATTAATAGAGGCGAACCAAAATGGTTCCCTCCCCAGGCTGATTAAACAGCTTGAAAGACTGGATTTACTTATATTAGATGAACTAGGCTATATTCCTCTTCACAAAGAAGGTGCAGAGTTATTGTTTCAGGTGATATCTATGTGTTATGAAAACAAAAGCTTGGTGATTACTACCAACCTTCAATTTGGACAATGGAATCATGTTTTTGGGGATCCAATATTAACAGAGGCTGTGATTGATCGACTTATTCATCATTCACATTTACTACTTTTTAACGGTGAGAGTTTTCGTTATAAAGAATCATTAATACAGCAATAATTGGAGGCGACAAGTGGCATGCATTTTTAAATGCCATTTCATACATTTTTTACTTGCCAAATACACAGTGAGGGCTGGTCAACCCAGCGGTATATTTCTGCCAGCTGACCTAAACGTTCTAAAATATCTCCATTTCCAAAAGGAGACCAGACATCAAAGATATTGTCACAGCCGACTGCTGTCTCAACTCCTTTATTTTTTAACAATTCGAGCGGAGGAAACTTCCGGTTGTTTGGAACACTGCTGATAATGCCGACACCGGCATCAGCAAGTATCTCTGCTAACTCCTCCGCCTGATTCAGAGAAACATCGCCAAGGCCGAATGCATGGCTGATGTACACTTTTCCTTGTAATCCAGCTTCCATGGTCAACTCTGCCAATCGTTTCATGGTAAAGGTTCCTAAATGATCTGCATCATGTAAATGTAAGTCAATGCCGGCTTCTGCTTCCACAGCCAGCTCAATCATTGTTTGCAGGGAAGCTTCAATATTTCCGTCTACATTTGCAGGGTCAACACCGCCAACATAGCCGGCTCCCTGTCTGAGAGCTTCTTTTACTAGATGCTTCGAATCGGAACGCAGTAATCCATGCTGTGGAAAAGCGACTATTTCTGAAGCCAGCTTGTTTTCATAGCTGTGCAGAGCTTTTTTTACCTCATCCAAATTCTTCAATCCTGCTTCTGGATACAGATCAACATGTGTCCGGACTTTTGTTACACCGGCGTGAGAATAAATATCCAGCAATTTTTCCGCTCTTTCCCGGGTTGTTGTTGCCAATGTAGGCAGTACTCTTTTCTCTACTTCGAAACGTTCGAAAATATTTTTGGTCGGAATCACAGGGCGCCATTCATCACCCAATAAAGTTTTATCTAAATGGCAATGCTTTTCGATAAAGGAAGGGAGAGCCAGTAATCCTTTTGCGTCTATTTGGGGAATATTATCGGTAATTGCTTGGTCAGCAGAAATAATCTGCTCTATTTTCCCGCTTTTTATGAGAAGGTGAGATAATTCTGTTTCTGCCCCGGTAATATATCCATCTTCTTCTTTATAGTTTTTTTCTAGCTGTACATTTTTAATCCACTGGCTTGTATGCATTCTGTTCATTTCCTTTCATGATAGATTTATCAACGTAAACTGCCTGTGATCTGCTTTCCTTGATAAAACACTGCTTTTCTTGGTGCTCTTCTGGCTACAGCTTCAGCAGAGCAGCTTGCATCTGCTAATACAAAGCTGGCAGTATCTCCATGTTTTGGCCATACTTGTTCACCGTCTTTGCCAAGAGGTGTAATACCGCCAGTAATATATTGAAGGGTTTGTCCAAGAGCGCGTTCATCGCTTAAGCCGAAACGTTCTGCAAGCAGACCCGTCTTTTCTAAGCTGTCGCCTTTTCCGAATGGCGACCAATGATCGATAATACTATCATCACCTAAGAATACCTCAACACCTTTTTGATGTAAGAAAGGGATAGGAATCGTTTTTGATAATGAAACAGAAGAAGCAATAGATATACCTTGCTGTGCAAGGATTTCTGCCATTTCATCAAGTTCATTTCCGTGAATATCGGCCAGTGCAAATGCGTGACTGAGTGTTACTCTTCCCTGCCAGCCAGCTTCCTCTGTCAGCGCCGCTAATCGTTTCATTGTAAAAATACCTAATTGTCCAGTTTCATGCAGATGAATATCAATTTTCGCGTCTCCTTCTACAGCAAGTTCCATAACTGTTTGTAAGGATTTTTCTATATCGTCGTCAATGCTGGCTGGATCAACGCCTCCCACATAACCGGCACCATTTCGCAATGCGTCCCGGACAAAGCTGGCTGCATTGCTTCTGAGCATACCTTGCTGCGGAAAAGCAACAATTTCTACAAAGGCTTTATCCTGATAGTCCTCTGCAGCACGCAGAAGTGCTTCCAAATGATGCAGTCCTTCAATTGGTCCTACATTACAGTGAGAACGGATATGTGTCGTCCCCGCAGATAGAAGTAAATCCATTAATTTCTTTGCTCTGTCAGCTGCTTGAGGAAGTAGTTCAGGAATCAGCTTCTCTTCCTCCTGCAGCCTTGTCCAAATGCCATTTTTAGGAATAGAAGGAGCCTTCCACTTTCCGCCATAATAGGTTTTATCCAGATGGATATGCATGTCTCTAAATGATGGGAGCATCAGATATTGCTTTGCATCGTATTTGGGCAGGTCAGATGCAATTGATACTTTAGCTGGTAAAATTTCTTTTATTTTTCCATTCTCAATCTGTATATGAAATGTATCTGTCTGTGTACCGGAAATTATTCCATGCTGCACCTGATATCCTGTTTCCAGTGTAGCATTTGTTAACCAATAAGCTTTCGCACGCAATAGGAAACCCTCCTTTACTCTTTAAAAGAAGAAATTATTCTCTTTCTTACCTTATGCTATCATAGGCATCTGTAAAGAAGAAGAAAATAGGTGTTTTTCATGTGTGCGTTTACATGAAAAGGAGGTCTTGACAAACATAAAAATAAGATGTATAGTTACCTAGGTTAATAGTTACCCTAGTTAATTATTTTTCGGAGGGAAATAATATGGAAGGTTTATTCCGGCAATATATAAGAATTTACCGGCCGTTAATGAAAAGCCTGAATGAGCTGCTGGAAAAATATCAGCTCTCTTATTCATTATGGCAGGTTATTGTGTACTTAAAAGATGAAGGAACCTCCACGCTGGTTGATATTTCGAATTATTACCAAGTTGAGAAGCCGAGCATTACAAGACGTGTCCATCGGCTGCAGGAGCTAGGTTTAATTGAAGAAGTTCCGAGTGCCAACCGCAGAGAGAAAATTATGGAGTTGACCACTGAAGGGAAACATATTTATCAAATATGCAGGGAAGAGATCACAGCTTTAGAGCATCATATTTCTAAGGGGCTATCGGAAGAAGAGCAGCAGACTGCTTTTCAATTTTTAATGAAGATTCAAGATAATATATAAAGTAAAGAAGGGTTTTATAGTGAGTAACAAATCGAAGTTATGGACAAAAGATTTTATTATCGTCTCCGCAGTTAATTTTTTATTGACACTTGTTTTTTATCTTCTTGTTGTTGTGATGGGAGTTTATGCAGCAGAAGAATTTAATGCATCTGCAAGTCAATCAGGATTAGTTGTTGGTATATTTATTGTCGGCGCACTGATTGGGCGTCTTTTTATTGGCCGTTATATTGAAAAATTTGGTCAGAAAAGAACATTATTTATCGGAGCTATTATATTTATTTTAGCTACTGCTTTATATTTCTTTAATTTTGGTATCGGCTTTTTACTCCTTAACCGGTTTATTCATGGTATTGGACTCGGTTTTGCAAGCACAGCGACTGGTACCATTGTAGCTCAAATTATTCCGGCCGAAAGAAAGGGCGAAGGGATCGGCTACTACAGTATGAGTGCCACCCTGTCCACTGCTTTAGGACCGTTCGTCGGTTTGTATATGAGCCAGCACACCAGTATGCAAGGGATATTTGGTCTCTGTTTAGCAATAGGTATTATCAGTTTCTTCACTATCTTTTTTGTGAAAATCCCAGTTATTGTGGAGACAGAGGAAGAGAAAAAGATAGAAAAAGAAGAAGAAGGACGTTTTATTGCTCAATTTGTAGAGCCAAGAGCTGTGCCGATTGCAATTATCACTCTTATTTTAGCTCTTTGCTATTCCAGTGTTCTGTCCTTCCTTAATTCCTATGCGATAGAGCTGGATCTAGTAAGTACAGCAAGTGTATTCTTCCTTGTTTATTCCATTGCTGTATTACTTTCACGTCCATTTACCGGCCGTTTAATAGATTTAAAAGGAGCCAATATCGTGATGTATCCTGCGTTTGTTCTGTTTACAATCGGTATGATTGTGCTGGGATTTGCGCATAGCGGATTCACATTATTACTGGCTGGTGTATTAATTGGGCTGGGTTTTGGTAATATGCAATCCTGTACACAGGCTATTGCGGTCAAATTGACACCGCCGCATCGTATGGGGCTGGCTACATCCACCTTCTTTATCTTCTTAGATGGAGGATTAGGTTTTGGACCATACTTGCTTGGTCTTATTGCGCCGGCTATTGGACACAGCACACTTTACATCGTGTTAGGTATCGTTGTTCTGGCAACTGCAGGATTATACGCTGCTCTGCATGGCAAAAAAGCCTCCTCTGCGCATTCACAAGCGTTGGCACAATAATATAGAAGAAACCTGTATTTTCTGTATTTGCACAGAGAATGCAGGTTTTTTCTATTTGAATTTTTTAACTGTCTTCTAATGATAGAAAATACTGTATTTTATTTCTTAGCGGTTCCGGTAAAGGCTGCCTTAATGCTTTTATGAGCAGATCGGGGTGGTTAATTCCTTTTTCTTTAAAGTGCTGTTCAATGAGATGAACCTTTTCTTCTCTGTTCGGCATTAAACTATATAATACATACCAGTCTTCCAAAGATGACAAGTATATGGTTTTCCCATTAAAGCTTGTGCTATCTGCAATATTATTTTTCTCAAACGCAAGTTTATAAGTACCTTCCTCATGTATGATAGAATAACCGCCCATTAAATCAACTGGTGTATTTTCTACTCTATATTTAGCAAAGAATGCTGTTTTAAAAGGCGGGGAGTGAACCGTTTCTTTTCTTTCCCCCAGGTTATCCAGCACTTTTCCGGCAAGAGGAGCATGATTTTCCGAAACTAAGAGATCAATATCATTTGGATTATCTATTATCCCGTGCATATGAAGCATTAATGAGCCGCCAAGTCCCCAGATTATATTATTTTCATTTAATATATCGGCTGTCTTTGCCAGAGCATGTAACAATATGCAAATCTCCTTTCTTTCTGTTATTTATTTTAATCATAACAGAGTTTTAACTGAAAAATAATGAGGGATTATCTGATTGTTCGCATCTTCAGGGACCATATTTAAATAGAAAGTTATTCTATTATAAGAGTTTATATTTTTTATAGATAACTCAACTTTCGCACCTAAGAATAAATACACTGACCTTGCTATTCCAGGCTGTACATGGTCTCTATTATCATGCTTGTTTTTAGTTAATTCATCTTTTTATTTTTTGAACAGANAGTGTATTCTTCCTTGTTTATTCCATTGCTGTATTACTTTCACGTCCATTTACCGGCCGTTTAATAGATTTAAAAGGAGCCAATATCGTGATGTATCCTGCGTTTGTTCTGTTTACAATCGGTATGATTGTGCTGGGATTTGCGCATAGCGGATTCACATTATTACTGGCTGGTGTATTAATTGGGCTGGGTTTTGGTAATATGCAATCCTGTACACAGGCTATTGCGGTCAAATTGACACCGCCGCATCGTATGGGGCTGGCTACATCCACCTTCTTTATCTTCTTAGATGGAGGATTAGGTTTTGGACCATACTTGCTTGGTCTTATTGCGCCGGCTATTGGACACAGCACACTTTACATCGTGTTAGGTATCGTTGTTCTGGCAACTGCAGGATTATACGCTGCTCTGCATGGCAAAAAAGCCTCCTCTGCGCATTCACAAGCGTTGGCACAATAATATAGAAGAAACCTGTATTTTCTGTATTTGCACAGAGAATGCAGGTTTTTTCTATTTGAATTTTTTAACTGTCTTCTAATGATAGAAAATACTGTATTTTATTTCTTAGCGGTTCCGGTAAAGGCTGCCTTAATGCTTTTATGAGCAGATCGGGGTGGTTAATTCCTTTTTCTTTAAAGTGCTGTTCAATGAGATGAACCTTTTCTTCTCTGTTCGGCATTAAACTATATAATACATACCAGTCTTCCAAAGATGACAAGTATATGGTTTTCCCATTAAAGCTTGTGCTATCTGCAATATTATTTTTCTCAAACGCAAGTTTATAAGTACCTTCCTCATGTATGATAGAATAACCGCCCATTAAATCAACTGGTGTATTTTCTACTCTATATTTAGCAAAGAATGCTGTTTTAAAAGGCGGGGAGTGAACCGTTTCTTTTCTTTCCCCCAGGTTATCCAGCACTTTTCCGGCAAGAGGAGCATGATTTTCCGAAACTAAGAGATCAATATCATTTGGATTATCTATTATCCCGTGCATATGAAGCATTAATGAGCCGCCAAGTCCCCAGATTATATTATTTTCATTTAATATATCGGCTGTCTTTGCCAGAGCATGTAACAATATGCAAATCTCCTTTCTTTCTGTTATTTATTTTAATCATAACAGAGTTTTAACTGAAAAATAATGAGGGATTATCTGATTGTTCGCATCTTCAGGGACCATATTTAAATAGAAAGTTATTCTATTATAAGAGTTTATATTTTTTATAGATAACTCAACTTTCGCACCTAAGAATAAATACACTGACCTTGCTATTCCAGGCTGTACATGGTCTCTATTATCATGCTTGTTTTTAGTTAATTCATCTTTTTATTTTTTGAACAGATTATTGTGTATAGCTTCCGCTCCGGCCAACCACTCCGCTTTCCATGGGGACGGCTTCAGCTAACTTGAAAAGAAACCCGCTTTTCAAGTGGATCTTCAGCTCGCCCTGTTCCCATAGGAGTCTACGTGGTTGGCCTGCGCTCTAATAGGATTCTACAGCACAAGGAAGAAATAATATCCTGATAAAGTAAAATGAAATCATCGTTTTTTAGCCTAAATAAACAATCATGCTGATGTTTCAAATGGTTTTTAACAGTTCAAATCATGACAGCATGAATAATTCATATCGAGAATAGCTTTCATGCATCAGAAATAAGGATTACTAGGCATGTTTACCATTTAACACAAAAAATTTGTTCTGTTAGATCTGCCTTTTATTTGTCCAGTTATTTCAGTATAGAACCCACCCTGCTAGCGGAGGCGGACCGTTTTGACTCCTGAGGGATTAAGCACCATCTGAAGATCCACTTTTGCCAAGTGCTCTTCTTGGCAAAAGTTAGCTGAAGAGCGTGCCCCTAGGAAAGCAAAACGGTCCGCCGTAGCGGTCGCTTTACAGCTTTACACCTTACCTTCTATCTTTATCAACAGATATACGGAAGAAATGATCAACCCCTATTCCTATGGATAGGAAGTTTCTTTTTAAAGTGCGAAAGTTGAGTAGATAAGCAATAAAAATAACTTCATTTATATTTATCTGAATAAATTATGAAATTAATCTCTTTTTCTTAAATTCAATGTATAATTCTGTAAGGATTTATAGTATAATGAACTCAAATAACCTTCTTGCTGTTAAATAGAAATGAGTGCTATTTGGCTGTGCAGGAAATTTGTCTACATCTCCAAAATTTAGAATATTTTGTCATTTTTAGACAGCTTGAAAAGCGGCCGGAGAGCAAAATAGAATATATTTCAAGGGAATATTTTTAAACAAAACGTAAACATCGCAGTCATGTTATCATGTATAACATAGAACCATTCCATATATTAACAATATATAATAATGGGGGAAAGCGATGTTTTTTTGTACCAATTTCTAGTATTTTCTGGAAAATATAAAGTTATTTCTAAATAGCAGTGAGAGAAGTGCATTGTTTTTAATGTTGAAGGGGGAATGTTTATGTCATATCAAAGCACCTATGAACAATGGAAGAATGAAGAAGCTCTTGATAGAGAGCTCAAAACAGAATTAGAAAGTCTCTTAAAAAATGAAACAGAATTAGAAGATGCTTTCTCACATCCCTTAGAATTTGGTACTGCCGGCATGCGTGGAATACTTGGCCCGGGAATTAATCGAATGAACATTTATACGGTGAGACAGGCTACAGAAGGTCTGGCCCGATTTATGGAAAGTCAGACAGAAGAGAATAAATCCAGGGGGGTAGCGATTGCCTACGATTCCAGACATAAGTCTCCTGAATTTGCTCTGGAAGCTGCAAGGACACTTGCACGTCACGGGATCCCGGCCTATGTATTCGAATCACTGCGTCCAACTCCTGAATTATCCTTTGCTGTAAGACATTTAAATACATTTACAGGAATTATGATTACTGCATCACATAATCCCGCAAATTATAATGGCTATAAAATTTATGGAGAAAGCGGAGGACAAATGCCGCCGAAAGATGCAGATGCGTTAACAGAATATGTCCGCTCTGTAGAGAATCCGCTGCAAATAGAAGTATTATCGGAAGAAGAGGCAAAAGAAAAAGGTCTTCTGAAAATCATTGGTAAAGAAGTAGATGATGCTTATTTACAGGAAGTAGATACAGTAACAATTGACAGGGAACTTGTATCAAGAGAAGGGAAGGATTTAAAGCTTGTTTTTACACCGCTGCATGGTGCTGGGAAAATGCTTGGAGAGAAAGCATTAGAACAAGCCGGGTTTAAAGGATTTTCTCTTGTCCCTGAACAAAGTGTCACTGATCCTGACTTTACTACTGTCAAATCACCTAATCCGGAGGAGCATTCAGCGTTCGAATATGCTATTTCTTTAGGTGAAAAAGAAGGTGCAGATTTGCTGGTGGCAACCGATCCGGATGCCGACCGTCTGGGTGTCGCTGTTAAGCTTCCGGACGAAACGTATAAAGTGTTAAGCGGTAACCAAATTGGAGCGCTGATGCTGGATTATATTTTGAAAGCACGGAAAGAAGCAAATACGCTTCCGGAAAATGCTGTGGTATTAAAATCGATTGTTTCGAGTGAGCTCTCTACAGCAATTGCTGAAAAATATCAAACTAAAATGGTCAATGTGCTTACAGGCTTTAAATTTATCGCTGAAAAAATTCAGCAGTATCAGGAGGATGGATCGCAGACATTTATGTTTGGGTTCGAAGAGAGCTACGGCTATCTGGTAAAACCATTTGTCAGGGATAAAGATGCCATTCAGGCGCTTGTATTGATTGCTGAAGTTGCTACCTACTACAAGCAGAAAGATGAAACCTTATACGATGCATTGCAGGAAATCTTTGCTGAGTATGGCTGCTATCAGGAAAAAACAATTTCTATTACAATGAGCGGTTTAGAAGGATCAGCGAAAATAGCTTCTTTAATGAGGCAGCTGCGGGAAGAATCTCCGGCATCTTTCGGAGGAATAAAGGTTGTCAGTACAGAAGATTATAAAACACAGGAAAAAGTACACGCTGATGGTTCAGTAACCTCATTGAACACACCGGCTTCAGATGTATTGAAATACTTTTTGGAGGATGAGAGCTGGATAGCGGCACGGCCTTCCGGGACAGAGCCTAAAATCAAGTTCTATATCGGTGTGAAAGCAGGAAGTGAAGAGGCTGCAGAGGAAAAAATAAAAGCTTTTTCAGCAGCTATTTCGGAAGTAACCAATGTAACCAGCTGAAAGTCTCCTCAAGAATAAGCTTTAATGAGTAGCGGGGTGAAGAAATGCATACAAATGAGTATTTGGAATTGGAAACAGAAGATGCAATAAAAAGGTTTCACACTGGCGAAAATTTTTATAGTCAGCATGTTTTCGGTTATCACCAGGAAGAGCGGGACGAGGGGACAGGCTTTGTTTTCCGTGTCTGGGCTCCTAACGCACAACAGATATGGCTGGTAGGAACATTTAATAATTGGGATGAATCCTTGCCGATGCAAAAAAATGAAGAATATGGTTATTGGGAGGTATTCACCACAAAGCCTGCAGAAAATGATTTATATAAATATAAGGTGCGCCAGGAAGATGGCAGAGAGGTTTATAAAATTGATCCATTTGCCTTTGCTTTTGAGAAACGCCCGGACAATGCTGCTGTCATTCATCATGTTCCGCAAAAAAAATGGAAGGACGGCTTATGGTACGGCAGAAAGAAGCGTTCTAATTTCTTCAGGCGCCCCATAAATATCTATGAGGTACATGCCAGCTCCTGGAAGCATCGTGAAGATGGGACCCCTTATTCTTTTGCAGAACTAAAGGAAGAATTAATTCCTTATGTAAAAGAAATGGGGTATACCCATATTGAATTCATGCCGCTCATGGAGCATCCATTGGGTGCATCTTGGGGATATCAGCTGATAGGATATTTTGCTTTAAGCTCTTACTATGGCAAACCGGAGGAGTTTCAGGACTTTGTAGAGGAATGCCATAAGAATAATATCGGAGTGTTTGTGGATTGGGTTCCCGGGCATTTCTGCATTAACGATGATGCTCTTGCAAAGTATGACGGCACCTCTCAATTTGAATATCAGAACCCGGATCGGGCAGCGAATGTCCGGTGGGGTTCTGTTAATTTTGACTTAGGCAAGCCGGAGGTGCAATCCTTCCTCATCTCAAGTGCAATGTTTTGGCTGGAGATGTACCATATTGACGGTATCCGTGTTGATGCAGTTTCCAGCATGCTTTATTTAGATTATGATGATGGTCCTTGGGAGCCGAATCATGAAGGTGGAAACAGAAATTATGAAGGATATTATTTTCTGCAGAAACTGAATGCAGTTATCAAGCTGGCACATCCAGAAGCTATTATGGTTGCAGAGGAGAGTTCTTCTGATACCCAGATTACAGGACTGGCTGAGACAGGTGCACTCGGTTTTGATTATAAGTGGAATATGGGCTGGATGAATGATGTGCTTAAATTTTATGAAATGGACCCGGCATTTCGAAAGGACCATTTCAATTTAATTACTTTCTCCTTTATGTATATGATGCAGGAAAATTATATTCTGCCGCTCTCGCATGATGAGGTAGTTCATGGAAAGAAGAGCTTGATGCATAAGATGTGGGGCGACAGATACAAACAATTTTCGCAATTGCGCAATTTGTATACGTATATGATCTCCCATCCAGGAAAAAAGCTCTTATTTATGGGAAGTGAATGGGGACAATTTTTAGAATGGAAGTATGATGAAGGCTTGGAATGGCGCGATTTAGACGACGTAATGAACAAAAGAATGCAGCACTTTACTTCCAGTCTGAACCAATTCTATAAAGAACAGCCGGCACTATGGGAGCTGGAAGAGAGCTATGACACCATTTCAATTATCGATGCAGATAATCATAACGATTCTGTGCTTAGTTTTATTCGGAAAAGTAAGAAGAAAAAATATTTTCTGATTATTGTTTTAAATATGACCCCTGTAGAGCGTCAGGATTTTCATATCGGCGTTCCCTATCAAGGAAGCTACAAAGAAATATGGAATACAGAAATGAAAGAATTTGGCGGTACATGGGAAGAGCATAACCCTGATCAATTGACAGAGGACGTTCCTTTTAAGGAGTATCCTTACCGCATAAAAACTGTTGTACCCGCGCTGGGAGCGTTAATTCTGCGTCCTGAGAGTATTAAAGTATCAAGAAAACCACCGGCGGCTAAGTGATTTTCCAATATATATAAGCTGAATTACATGCTTCATTTTTTACAACAAATTTAGAAGAGTAGTTGAAAGGGGGACAGGTGAAAGGCTGCTTTCACCGCGTATATGAAAAATGAGATGCTAGCAATGATTCTTGCAGGAGGAAAAGGGTCACGATTGGGGAAATTAACAAAAAATATTGCTAAACCTGCTGTTCCGTTTGGAGGAAGGTATCGTATAATTGATTTCACTCTAAGTAATTGCGCCAATTCTGGGATAAAAAATGTAGGTGTTGTGACACAGTACCAGCCGTTGGCATTAAATAACCACGTAGATAATGGGACAAGCTGGGGACTTGATGGAATTAATTCCGGTGTGACAATTCTTCAGCCTTACGCCGGTTCAGAGGGCGGTAAATGGTTTGAAGGTACAGCTCATGCTATTTATCAGAATATTGCTTATATCGATGAGATGAATCCTGAATATCTGCTTGTGTTATCTGGAGATCATATTTATAAGATGGATTATGAAGAGATGCTGGAAACGCATAAAGCGAATGAGGCTTCATTAACTGTTGCAGTACTGAAAGTCCCTGAAAAAGAAGCTTCCCGTTTTGGAATCATGAACACAGATGAAAACGACCGTATTATTGAGTTTGAAGAAAAACCCGAGAATCCAAAAAGTAACCTCGCATCAATGGGAATCTATATTTTTGATTGGAGCAGATTAAGAGAAGTTCTATTAAGCAGTTATTCCAAAGACGATCATATGCTGGATTTTGGAAAACACGTTATTCCTTCTTACTTGGAAAGCGGTGAGAATGTATTTGTTTACCGCTTTGACGGTTATTGGAAGGACGTTGGAACAATTGACTCCCTATGGGAAGCAAATATGGAATTTATTAATCCTGAGATGAATCTGAATATCCGGGATAAATCATGGCGCGTGTATTCGAGAAATACCATTTCACCACCAAACTTTTTAACAGACACTGCGTCTGTGACGGATTCTTTAATTGTTGATGGGTGCTATGTTGCAGGAAGTATTAAAAATAGTATTCTGTCAAATGATGTGCAGGTAAAAGAAGGATCGCAAATTACAGACAGCTTTATTATGCCGGGAGCAAGTATTGGCAGGAATGTAAGTATTCACCGGGCAATTATCGGGGAAGATGCGGTTGTTGGCGATAATACAGTAATTGATGGAACGGAAGATATAGGAGTAGTAGGTTATTCTGAAGTGATTGGAGTGACGATGGATGAGGGCTAATAAAATTTGTGCTGTTTTAGGGAATATTCAACGCTATAACGCTTTACTTCCATTAACCAATGAGAGGCCATTAGCAACATTACCGTTTGCCTGCAAATACAGACTGATTGATTTTCCGCTTTCCAGTATTGTTAATGCCAATATAAATACAGTTTATATGATTTTTAATGAAGGTGAAACACAATCTGTATTCGATCATATCGGCGGGGGAAAAGAATGGAATTTAGATGGCGTGCATAACCGTTTCTTTATTCATCTTTACCAGGACTTTTTGAAATTAAAAGCACATAATCAAAGCTATTACCGTCCACTGATTGATTATCTGGAAAAATCTAAATCAGAGTATACGGTTTATATGAGCAGTAAAATGATTTGTAATATTGACTTACGTGCCGTTTTAAAAATTCATCAGCAGCAAAATAATGAAATGACAGTTGTTTATAAAAAGGTTGAATCTGAAAAAATATGTCAGACAGATGCCGTATTATCTTTGACTGAAAATGGGCAGATTACAGAAGTGCGTCCGTATATGGAGCATTTGCAGACTGCGGATCAGGAGAATCTCTGCATGGATATTTATATTGTTCAGACAAATTGGCTGATCCGGCAGTTGAAGGAAGGCCAGCAGGAGGGAACTCCAGCCGACATCCAAGATTTTCTTCGCAAAAAAATTCATACTGTAAAAAGCTCAACTTATGAACACACGGGTTATCTAAGTAATATTTTTGACATTAACTCGTACTATAATGCATCACTTGATATGCTTAATCAACAAAAATTCAGTTCTCTCCTCTATTCTAATCAAAAAATATATACCAAATTAAAAAATGAAGTTCCAACATATTATTCAGACTCATCAGAAGTAAATAACAGCCATTTTGCCACAGGATGTATTATTGAAGGTAAGGTAGAAGGATCCTCCATATCCCGTGGTACAGTGTTGGATAAAGGAACAGAAGTCATCGACTCTATCATTATGCCGAATGCAAAAATATGTGCTGGCGCGAGGGTCCAGAACGCTATTCTGGATAAAGAGGTGGTCGTGGATCCGGGTGTACAGATAATTGGAACAAGAGAAAACCCGGTTGTTATTGAAAAATACCAGCATGTAACCAATGATATCCTCGCAAATGGAGTAGCAGTCAGCGATATAGAGAGATAGGGGGAAAAATATACATGAAATTATTATTTGCTAGTGCGGAATGTGCACCGTTTTTTAAGACAGGCGGTCTCGGAGATGTGATTGGTGCGCTACCAAAGGAATTAGCAAAGAAAGATATAGAAGTGGCAGTCGTACTGCCACTTCACAAAAAGATGCCGGCTGCGTACAGGGAACGCTGTGAGCACGTAGGCGCTTTATCCATAGATGTAGGCTGGAGAAATCAATATTGTGGTATTGAACGTTTAGAAATGGACAATGTCACCTATTATTTTATTGATAACCTGTATTATTTTAACCGGGATGATTTATATGGTTTTTATGATGATGGAGAACGCTTTGCTTTCTTTCAGCTTGCCCTGATTGAGATGATGGAAGCAGTCGATTATATTCCTGATATTATCCATGTAAATGACTTCCATACAGCTATGGTGCCATTTCTCCTGAAAGAAAAATATCATTGGGTGGAAGCTTATCAATCTATTCGAACAGTGTTGACAATTCATAATATTGAATTTCAGGGACGATACAACCCGGAAGTGCTATCTGATTTGTTTGGAGTTGGCGATAGGAAATACCATGATGGAACAATTCGTTTTGAAAATGATATTAACTTTCTGAAGTCGGGTATTGTGTATGCGGACAAGGTAAATACTGTCAGCCATTCTTATGCGGCGGAAATTCAAACCGCGGAATTTGGTAACGGCTTAGAGGGAATTCTCAGACAGGAGCAAGGAAAACTGTCCGGCATTGTTAATGGAATAGATTATGAGATTAATAATCCGGAAACAGATCCGGCGTTGAAATCTAACTATTCTTTAACCAGCTTAGAAGGCAAAAAAGATTGTAAGAAAGAATTACAGGAGTTAATGGGGCTGCCTGTACGGGAGGAGGTCCCGGTGATTGCGGTTGTCAGCCGTCTGACACACCAGAAAGGTTTTCATCTTGTCCTGGAAGAACTGGAAAATCTGCTGCAATATGATGTTCAGTTTGTTCTGCTGGGGACCGGCGATCCATCATTTGAACACCATTTTCGATTGATTTCGGAATGGTACCCAAATAAGTGTGCAGTAAATATTACATTTGATGTGACACTTGCGCAAAAGATTTATGCCGGAGCTGACATGTTCCTGATGCCATCTAAATTTGAACCGTGCGGGTTATCACAGCTGATTTCTATGCGTTACGGAACCCTGCCGGTGGTTCATGAAATAGGCGGATTGAAGGATACAGTAGAACCGTATAATCCAATTGAAAAAACAGGCACCGGGTTTGGTTTTTCCTTATTTACTCCATACTACATGATGGACGCATTGAAAAAAGCAGTGCATGTTTATCAGGATGAGCAGGATGTTTGGAGAAATCTTATGCATACAGCAATGTCACAGGATTTCAGCTGGGAAACATCCAGCGGACAGTACCATGCGCTTTACAAAGAAATATTATAGAGGATGTTCAAAAAGTCCAATAAAAATGACACGGCGATAAGAGGATCTTCTACTAAGAACGCCCACGTCGTGTGGGCAACGTAGAAGTCACCGCATCCTGCGGAAGTGCGTTGACGAGCTTTTTCCGATACTCACGTATTATAAAGCATAGAGGAACTTCTGTTAAGACCGTCCACGTCCTGGGACTGCGATTACTCGTCCCACCGAAAACATTTGTGGACAACACAGAAGTCACCACATCCTGTGGAAGCCCGTTCGTAAAAAGCTCGTCGCCTTGAACTTCTTGGTCCTATTTATCGGACTTTTTGAACACGCACTTATAGAAAAAGTGTGTTCAAAAAGTTCAGTGTGTGATTTTCCTTGAGCTTTTTGAACACCTTCTTATAAATTGAAAAAAACACATAGCAGCATCAGTTTAAGTGGAATAAGCAGCTTTTTTAAGAAAAAAGGTGATATGCTTGTTTGGAATTTGATTTCTTAAAAGCAGTGCTTGCAGCTGAACTTAGATAATGCAGAAAAGAGGCTTAATACATGGCTTTAGATAAAGAAGTATTCAAAGAAGAATTAAAGCAGAGACTGAGAGAGAATTATGCAAGAGAGCTGGAGGACGCGAGTAAGCAAGAGATTTTCTATACATTAGGAGCTTTGGTGAAGGCGCGTTACTCTGATGCTTGGAGAGATACATGGAAGTATTATGTGGATAAACATAAAAAGCAGGTTTACTATTTTTCAATTGAATTTTTACCTGGCAGAATGCTGAAAAGTAATTTATTGAATTTGGGATTGCTGGATACGGCAAGAGAAGCTTTAACAGATCTCGGTATTAATTTAGAAAGTCTGGCAGAAGTGGAAAAGGATATGGCATTAGGAAATGGCGGACTTGGACGATTAGCTTCCTGTTTTATGGATTCGATTGCTTCCTGCGGCCTTCCTGGGAATGGAAATGGAATTCGCTACGATTACGGACTTTTTAAGCAGCGGTTCGTGGACGGCTATCAGGTAGAGCTTCCGGATGAGTGGCTGCAGAGCGGGAACATATGGGAGATACGCAGAGAAAGTAAAGCTGTCGATGTCCGTGTCGGCGGGCATGTGTACTTAGCAGAAACAATGGAAGGAAAATTAAAGCCGGTGTACGAGAATGAACGTATACTTCGGGCAGTTCCTTATGATACAGGAATGGTAGGCTATGAGAATAATGTGGTGAATACACTGCGGCTATGGTCTGTAGAAATCCCTGATTCTGAGGAGGGTAAATATCAAAGTATCCAAGGACGCAGAGAACTGGAGGATTTAACAGCGGTTCTTTATCCAGATGATTCCAATGAACATGGACGTTTAATCCGTTTAACGCAGGAATATTTCTTTGTATCAGCAGGAATTCAAAGTATTATCCGCCACTATAAAAATCGGGTTCAGAAGCCAATCTCTAATCTCAGTGAATATATTTCTATCCATATTAACGATACGCATCCTGCCTTATGTGTGCCGGAAATGATGCGCATCTTAATTGATGAAGAAGATTTATCCTGGGAGCAGGCTTGGGATGTCACCGTAAAAGTAATGAGTTATACAAACCATACAATTATGGCTGAAGCATTAGAAAAATGGACGATTGATTTAATGCAGCGCACATTACCACGAATGTATCAAATTATTGAAGAGATTGATGCGCGTTATGTACAGACTATGCAGGAGCTGCATCCGCATGATTTGGTAGAACGCACCCGGATTATTCGTAATGGACAGGTTCATATGGCGCATTTGTCTATTATCGGCAGTCACAGT
The DNA here is from genome assembly GCF_900162665.1 of Oceanobacillus sojae. Classification (GTDB taxonomy): domain Bacteria; phylum Bacillota; class Bacilli; order Bacillales; family Amphibacillaceae; genus Oceanobacillus; species Oceanobacillus sojae_A. The sequence continues at coordinate 707,308 of NZ_LT727813.1, read as the reverse complement.
ACCAATGGCGTGGCAAAATTACATTCGGATTTATTAAAATCTGTTGTTTTACATGATTTTTATATTATTTATCCAGACCGTTTTAATAATAAAACGAATGGAATTGCGCAGCGCAGATGGTCGCAGATTGTGAATGAACCAATGTCAAGCGTATTAGATGAAACGATTGGAAAGACATGGAGACAGGATTCAGGAGATTTAAAATTGCTGATGAACTATCAATCGGACCAAGCAGTTTTAGAAAAATTAGCTGAAGCAAAGAAAATAAACAAACAGGTACTTGCTGATTATATTTTGGAAACAACGGAAATTAAAGTTTCCACAGATGCTATCTTTGATGTTCAAATTAAAAGGCTGCATGCATATAAACGCCAGCTGTTAAATCTATTGCATATTATCAAGCTTTATCAGGATTTAAAGGAAAACCCGGATTTAGATATGCAAAAGCGTGTATTTATCTTTGGAGCAAAAGCAGCACCAAGCTATCATTATGCAAAAGTAATTATTAAGTGTATTAATGAAGCAGCTAATTTAATTAATAATGATCCGGATATCAAAGATCGTATAAAGATCGTTTTCTTACCGAATTATAATGTCAGCCTGGCAGAGAAGATTATTCCTGCTGCAGATGTCAGTGAACAAATTTCGCTTGCTTCTAAGGAAGCTTCCGGTACAAGTAATATGAAGCTGATGCTGAATGGAGCTATTACGCTTGCTACGTTGGATGGTGCCAATGTAGAAATCAGGGATGCAGTCGGTGATGATAATATTTATATCTTCGGTCTCACAGAGAAAGAGGTCTATGAATATTATGAGAATCAGGAATATTCTGCGCAACAGCTGTATGATGAAAATCCAATTATCCGCCGTGTTTTAAATGCGTTTATTGATGGAACCATTCCAAATATCGTTTATGAAGGACGGGAGATTTTTGATTCACTCATTAAGTATAATGATGAGTATTTCTTACTGCGTGATTTTGATTCCTATGTAAAAGCACAGGAGGAAATTGATAAAGCTTATGGAGATCAAACCTTCTGGCAAAAAATGAGCTTAATCAATATTGCCAATGGAGGCAGATTTTCTTCTGATGAGACGGTCCGTCGTTACGCTGAGGATATTTGGAAAATAGAGCCGAAAGATTCATTTGTTACTGAGAAAGGATAGTATTATGCCACATGTTTATTATAATTCATGGATAAGTGAATATAAAAAGCCATTTGGAGCTGTACAGATTGAAGAAAAGGTTACATTCTCTATGGATATCCATGAAAATCAAGTGATAGAAGCACAATTTATTATTCGAAAAGAAAATGGAAGTCGTGAGGAAGAAAAATATCAGATGGAGGATATAGGGGACAATCGGTTCTCCTGTATCTATTCACCTCATGAAGGAAAGGGTCTGTATTTTTATTATTTCTCTGTGAAGTGGAAGGATGATCATGGCGGGGAATTAACAGCGTATTGGGGTGCGTCAGCTGTAAAAGGAGAAGGACGGCTGTATCAAGAGCAGCATGAAGTCATTCCATACCAGTTAACCTGCTTTGAAAAGGAAGAACAGACACCGGATTGGTATCGGGAAGCTGTATTTTATCAGATTTTCCCGGACCGTTTTTATAACGGAAATCAAGACGGGAAGGTAAATAAACCGAAGCGGAACAGTTTTATCTATGGTGATAAGCGTGATACTCCGATGTATGTACGCGGGTCTAATGGTGAAATTCTGCGCTGGGATTTTTATGGCGGGAATTTAGAAGGAATCAGACAGAAGATACCTTATCTGAAGGATTTAGGCATCAATGCGATTTATCTGAACCCGATTTTTCAGGCAGCAAGTAATCATCGTTATGATACAGCGGATTATATGAAGATTGATCCAATGCTCGGTGATGAAGCGTTATTTCAGGAAATTATAGAAGACCTTCATGCAGAAGGAATCCATGTTATTTTAGATGGCGTATTCAGTCATGTCGGGAGAAACAGTATCTATTTCAATTATGACGGCACTTTTGGAGAAGACAAGGGAGCATACCGAAGCAAGGATAGTCCATACTATCCTTGGTTCAGCTTCAGTGAATATCCTGATAAGTATGCATCCTGGTGGGGAATTGATGACCTCCCGGAAGTAGATAAATCAAACAAAGAATTTCAAGACTATATCTACCAGGATGACAGCAGTGTCATTGATAAATGGAGCAAGCTGGGTGTGGATGGATGGCGATTAGATGTTGCAGATGAGCTTCCAGATGAATTTATTGCAGGCATTCGCCATAAGCTGGACCAATATCCGGAAAAAGTACTTATTGGTGAAGTCTGGGAGGATGCTTCCAATAAAATTGCCTATGAAAAGCGGCGTCAATATATTTTAGGAAATCATCTGCACGGTGTGATGAATTATCCATTCCGAAATACAGTGTTAGACCTGCTGCAATTGGAAAAATCTCCACAGGAGCTTTGTCAAAGGCTGACACAGCTTCATGAAAATTATCCGAAGGATGTCCTGTTCAATAATCTAAATAATATTGGTACACATGATACGAAACGAATTTATACTTTTTTAGGAGAGGATAAGGAAAGGCTGAAGCTAGCGCTGAGCTTTTTACTGATTGCTCCGGGAATTCCTTGTATTTATTATGGAGACGAAGCTGGCCTTACAGGAGAACAGGATCCGGATAATCGCAAATTCTTCCCGTGGGAGGATATCGATCAGGATATTTTCAATCATTGTCAAAAATGGATAGCTGAAAGAAAACAAAATAACACATTAAAATATGGTGATTTTGTTCTTTTCCATACGGATGAGGTATTAGGAATGCTTCGTTTCACAGATGATGAATATACCATCTATATGATCAATCCCCATGATGCAGAAAAATCCTGTCATTTTGATGACCTGCATTTCTTGAGCGAGGTGCCATTAACGGATGAAGTGTTAAGGGAAATTTTCAATAATTTAACGATGGATGGGAAAAGTGATTTTTTTGTAACGGGAAAGATATAGATGAGCATTAAAAAAGCAGGGTGTATAGATATGGAGCTATGCACCCTGCTTCCATATTTACTATTCCCCTACCTTTTAAAACGGGAAAGTCAAAAGAGTTTCCCATGAGTAATAGAATGGTAGGATAGTATTAGAGTGTTACTGGAAGAAAACATAAGAAAAACCGCACCACGCACGGTACGGTTATATGTTACGTGAGTAATTATATTATTCTACTACTTCCAATCCTGCATCTTCTAATTCTTTAACTGTTTCTTCTAAGCTAATATACTCATCGTCTTCAATAGCTGGAAGGCTGGCACCAGGGATGCTGTTTAATTCCTCCATATCAACAGCTGTTAAATCTACAGAAATGGTTTGTGTAAGTGCGTCATCTCCATATTTAATCTCAAATTCGATGCCTTCTATATCCTCAAATGGTTTGAATTCTGAACGAATTTGTTCATCCAATTCTTCAGCTTCTTCCTTTGATTCAAGCATCATCGTAGAATAAGGTATATCTGTTTTGACGGTTTGATGTGTTACTTCATCATCTTTAGCATCGAGTGTAACTTCCATGCTCATTCCCATTTGATCACCTTGAAGGGTAACTGTTTCTTCAGATCCGCAAGCCGCCAATCCTAAAGTAGCAATCAATAAAAATAATAATCCGGTAATTCTAAAAGCTGTTTTTTTCATTATAGTCTTTACTCCTATCCATATTTTACTATAGTTAGCTTATCGAATTAAAACATTAAAGTCAAAGTAAAGTTGAGAAAAAATAAAGAATTGGACTATTATCCTGCATTGGAAGTAATGCAGACTTACTTTTATTGGATGTTCACTATGAAATTCGGGCGAATTTGATTATTGAAGCGAAATTGTGTTCAACACATAACTCTGGGTAAGACCATGATAATTTATGAAAAAATTTGATACAATGATATGGATAGGTTGGAATGAAGCGTAAAATTCAGGCATGGTGAAGTATGATCTCAGAAAAGATGAATGAATTCGCTTTTTGTTTTTACACAAAAGAGTAATAAACGTATTAAGATAGGGAAGAATATGAATCCGCATCAGAATTGTTTAATATGACGATACAGCATGAAGGCATTTACCAGGGGCAGTACTTTGCTGTCCTGAGACACGCAACGCAAACATCAGGTTATCAAAACAATGGATTCAGGATTCGGATATGCAGCTATGTCATGCTTTTATAAGGAATTGACAGCTACATAATATTTTAATCCTGCATAAAAGAAAAGAGGTACAGTAATGGAAGCAAGAGAACGCAGAGAACAAATCAAGCAATATTGTCAGGAGTACGACAGTGTCTATGCAAAGCTTGTGGAACCGATTAATGATATGTTAAGTGAGGTCGATGCAGGTATATCAGAAGAAACTGCAAATAAAATATTGGAAAACTTAAAGCTTTCCAGTGAAGGAAAAAAAGAGGTATTTGACTGTCATTTAGATGAAAGCAATAATTTCTTAAGAGATGGTATAGAGGATTTAAAAAATGGCAATCTTGGAGATGGCGCACTACAGATATTCGGAGCCGGACTGAATTTTGCCAGTTACGCTGCAAAGGCTTCCGCAACACAGGAAGTTCATGCTCACGAAATGCTGGATGAGCGGTTTAAGAAGTTAAAGTCGGCATTAAAATAAATAGTTATTTATTGGATAAGAGATTTTCAGGGCAGAGATAAATGCTCCCCTGAAAATCTTTTTTTCTTATTTCTGCTATTGATTTTTAGTAAATATGAATTTTATTAAGACATTGTAAAGTACTTGAATGGAAAGCAAAGTGTAGGTGTGGATTTGGTAAATTTCAACGTTTCATGAAACAGGTATGCTTTAATGGAATTAGATGAAGGGAGGAGCAGATAATCAGTTAAATGGTCAGATTAAAGGGAAAAAGTGTTAAAGTAAGACAACGGAAGTTAAGAAGATTTATGTTTCAAAAAAAATAGATCTGCTAAGTATCTAAGATTAACTTAATTCTAAGGAGGGATTACATTGACAAAAGTATATGGACACAGAGGTATGATGGGGCTATATCCGGAAAATACATTGCTTAGCTTTGAGAAAGCTCTCGAAGCAGGTGCAGACGGCTTGGAAATAGATGTACACATGACAAAAGACGGAGAGTTTGTGGTGATGCATGATGCTACGCTAAACCGGACAACGAATGGGACGGGGCCGGTATCAGAATATACTTTTTCAGAAATTCGGGAATTGCAATTAAGTCATTCCTGCTTTTCATCATTCGCAACCTACGACAAGAGCTGGGAGGAAGAAAAAATCCCCTCCTTAACAGAAGTGCTTCAGTTAGTCAGTTCATATCCAGAAGCGGCATTGAATATTGAATTAAAAACAGACGAATATTTATATGAAAATATAGAACAAAGGCTGATAGACTATGTAAACAGATTTCCTGATATAAAGGATCGTGTAATTTACTCCAGCTTTCACTTGCCTGCATTGATTCGTTTACGTCATTATGACCGTGATGCACGTCTTGCATGGATTATTAACCAGCCGATTTCCCACCCGGAGGATTATATCGATATTCTTGGCCTGGAAGCACTGCACATTGGAGTGGATACGTTTTTAAAGCATATTTATCTTTGGGGCAGGTGGAAGAGATTGCTGCGTGTATGGACTGTGAATGATAAGGATACATTAAAACAATTGCTCGATATAAAAGTAAAAGCAATTATTACAGATTATCCGGACCGGGCTGTCTTTTACAGGTGTGAGCGCTATGCCATGGCGTAGAATATTACTCGGTTTTGTGATTGCAGTCTTTATCATATCGGGATTTTTTGAAGCAAAGCCGACCGCACCCCAGACAACAGCATTGTATGGAGCGGAGGCATTGTACGCGAAAGCAGCGGAGAATCCAGAGGCAGCTTCTGCTGATATAGAAATTATTGCTAACCCCAGGGCAGACAGTATGCTCAATGAGGATACAAAGAAAGCTTATAAAAATGCTTCGGATGCTAATGCAGACTCGATAAAGATGGATTTAGGGATGACAAAAGATAATGAATTAATTGCATTTCATGATACTGGAGATCGTATAATGTCGGAATCAAAAGCTCCGGAAGAGCTGATATTAAAAGAAATAGCAGCGACATTTGAACAGAATGAACATTATTATTTCGAGTCGCATCTCGTGAATGGTGATACGAAAATGGAGGAGCCATTAATCAAGCTGCTGGAGGAATATGATTTATTAGATCCCAAATATGTCAGCTTTCAGTCATTCTCAAAGAAAAGTCTCCAAAAATTGCAGGAATTAGCGCCAGAAATCCGTTTGACGCTTTTATATGGAACGGATAAATTTGATTTAGAGGACGCATTAGCAGCAGATGTGGATGTTATTGGAGTAGATTCAGGTAATGTTACAAGGGATATTGTTGATAAACTGCATCAGCATGGGAAAGAGATTCATGTGTTTTTTACGGATGAACGGACAGAGCTCGTTGAACAGCAGCGGGTTATCATGTATGGAGTGGATGGTGTTTTTACAAATGATATTGAATTTACAAATCAGGTTATTATGCAGTAAAGATAAATTATTAAGAAATGCTTTATTTGATAGAAAAGCCATTAGCCTTGAAAATGAAAAAAATCGTGGTTAATGGCTTTTGTGTTTTTCTCTTGGCAGCGTCATGTTTTTACTGTGTATTTTTAATCCCCCATTCAAATCAGCACTTTATATCCCGCCACGATATTTCATTTCAACAGCTAAATACACAACAATATAGTTGATGATAGCATTTGTTATTCCGAAAAGGCTTCTGAATATTGAACCACACCACTGACATTTTTGAAAGCATCCTTTTCCAATTCCAGTGCCATAAACGCTTCTTCAGGTACATCAAATGGTGCTTTGATTCCCCACAAGCTGGCTGGCTTAAACCCAAAGCGGGGATAGTAATCCGGATGACCAAGTACAATAACAGAAGTATATCCAGATTCTTTTGCTTTCTCTAATCCTCTGTTCATCAGCATAGACCCGATACCTTGTTTTTGATAATCTGGATGTATGGATACTGGTGCAAGGGCAAGCGATTCTGTTACTTGATCTTTGTTTTCAATGGTTATTTTTGAAAAAAGGATTTGACCAATCATTTCATTCTGCTGATTGACTGCGACAATGGATAACTCAGGAATGAAGGCATCAGACCTGTGGATACGCTGTACAAGAAGATGCTCCTGCTGATCGCTCATTTCTTCGTTTCGAAATGTCTGTTCAATGAGTGCTTCTGTTTTTGGATAATCCTTTGGTTGCTCTTGACGAAGACTTATATTCATGTGAATCCCTCTTTTTTTATAGGATAGTTTGCGGTAATGGTTTCTTCTTTATTTTACTAGATAAATGAAGAATTGATAAATGATTGAAGGGAAGGTAAAGAAATGAAGAGAGAAAATATATTTACCGGATATGTCCAATCCTTTTTAGATAATCTGCTGGCTGAGATAAAGCAAATTACAGGTGATCAATTTGTTGGCTGTTATCTGCATGGTTCATTGGCAATGGGAAGCTTTCAGCCCGGAAATAGTGATATTGATTTACTGGTTGTACTGAATAAAGCATTAAGTACACAGCAAAAGCAGAGGCTGGCTGCGTTATTTCTTTCTCAATCCAAGCATCCTTATCCGGTTGAGGTCAGTTTTTTGTTAGCAAGTAAATTAAAGGAGGAGAAGCATCCCTTTTCCTACCTTTTTCACTATAGTGAGTACTGGAGAGAACGAATGGAAGTAGATAAAAAGCAAGTGACAGAGAAGAGTGAGGGGCATGATGCTGATTTGGCTGCACATATTGCTGTGCTGTTAAATAGAGGGATCACTCTGGAAGGGGCTCCGGCAGATAGAGTGTTCCCCCAAATTCCAAGAGCTGATTTTATTTCCTCGATACAATCAGATTATAACGAATGTCTGATGACTTATATGGATAAACCTGTGTACGCGCTGCTTAATATGCTGCGCTTTTATTGGTATCTAAAAGAGGGCTGTATTTTATCGAAAGTGGAAGCAGGAGAGAGAGCATATGAGGATTTTCCGGAGAACATGCTCCCAGCCATTCAAAGCCTGCTCTATAATTATCAGGTACAAGAAGCAGATAAGCAGAGGATAAATAAACAGAAATTAACAGCTTTAAAAAATTTAATTGATGATAAAATAAAAGAGCTTTTGAGACAGTAAAAAGGTTTTTGGTAAAAGAAGGCGTTATCACTTGTGGGATTCTCTAATTCGTTTTATGCTGAAAATATGTAAGAACGTGAATAAAAATCAGTTTCAGGAGGAGGAAAAATAAATGAATGAGCAGTATCCGGTTTTAAAAGATGCAGAGCCATTTTACTTTGAAGGAAATCGTATAGGAGTTCTTGTTTCCCATGGTTTTACAGGCACAACACAAAGTATGTATCCAGTTGGAAAAGCCTTTGCGGACGCAGGCTACACTGTTTACGGTCCAAGGTTGCAAGGACATGGGACAGCTCCTGAAGATATGGAAAAATGCACGTACCAGGATTGGGTAAGCTCTATTGAAGAGGCATATTCCTGGCTTGAAGAAAGATGTGACACAATTTTCATGTGCGGTTTATCAATGGGTGGGACATTAACGCTTGATGCAGCAGCAAAGCACCCTCTGGCGGGAATTATTTTAATCAATGCAGCTGTAGATATCCCTGCGATGGAAGCAGATCAAAAGGTACGATTTATTGACGCAATTGGTTCAGATATTAAAAAAGCAGGTGTAGTGGAGCTGGCTTATGACAAAACACCGGTAAAATCAATTGGAGAAATAAAGAAACTGATGAAGGAAACAAAAGCAAATTTAGGAAAAGTAAACTGTCCGGCACTTATTTTTGTCTCGGATGAAGATCATGTGGTTCCACCGGATAATGCTCAAATGATATTGGAAGGAATAGCTTCTGAGCAGAAAGAAATCATTTCTATGAAGGAGAGCTACCATGTAGCGACATTGGATAATGATCAGGGAATGATTATCGAAAAATCTCTGAATGCATTACAATCATGGATATAAAAGGAAAATAAAGTCGGGCTTTTTTTCGGCGCTTGAAGTTGGGCCGGCTTATTACTGAATGAAAAAGAAAATAATAAAAAATTCACTAGCCGTTAAAAAAGGGATGACACCGAAATGGAGCCATCCTTTTTTGTTATCTTAAATAGTAAACGCTTCTGCATTCACATTTTAAGAAGATTGTGTTTGATTCTGGCCACCACTATTGCTCTGGTTCATTGCCTGGTCACCGCCAGAAAGCATATCCTGGATTGGTTTTGCAATATCCTGCATGGTGGAGCTATTCATGGAATTGGAAAGCTTTTGTGACATGTTTTGAAATGAACCATTTTGCATACCCATACTTATACCATAGGCTGCAGCGCCTGCTACACCTGCAGCAATCAGTGACGTGGTCATTCCTTTTTTGTTATTCATCATTAATTATCATCCCTATCCATTTAGAATGTGAATCAACAACGATACTTAGTTTGAGGTTAAATTTGAAAAATATGCAGGCGTTTTTAATTTTTTTATGGATATTTCAATAGCTTTTATTACCAAAAACGATAAAATCACCGGATTTTCCTACTTAAAAAAGAAATATAGAACATTTGTTTCTTTTGTGGGATTGTGTTAATATAAAGCAGAATTTACATTCGAATTATATATCAAATTCCACCATTGAAAGGACTTGATAATTTTGCAGATTCAGAACCCGCATGACAAAATATTTAAAGAAACTTTTTCAAATGTGGATGTTGCAAAAGATTTTATTACCCACTTCTTACCGCCCTCCGTTCGCAACACCATTGATGTAGCATCTATTCAGCCCCAAAAAGACAGCTTTATCAGCCGTGATCTCCAAGAATATTTCTCCGATTTGCTATTCCAGACAAAAATTCACAACAAACCCGCTTACGTATATTTTCTGTTCGAGCATAAAAGCTATCATGATTACTATACTGCTCTGCAGGTACTGCGATATATGGTGGAGATATGGGAAACCAAACGGGATAATCAAAAAGAAAAGAGGCTGCCGATCATCATGCCGATTGTTTTGTATCATGGCATTACGGATTGGTATGTCGGAGCTTCGTTCAGAAATCTTTTGGAAGGGTATCGGGATTTCCCGCAGGAACTGCAGAAATTCGTTCCTGATTATGAATTCTTTATATACGATGTATCGGATTACGAAGATGAAGATACGCAATTAAATGTGTTCCTGCGAATCATACTGATGGTGTTTCGGGATATCCGTAATAGTGATATACAAGTTATATTGAATACGATTTATCGATCCATTGATTATTTGCGGCAGTTACAGGACCAGAAGACAGCAACACAGTATCTTGAGACGTTGTTTTATTATATATTCCGTGTCCATCATCATCTTACCAAAAAACAATATTATGATATAATTAAACATATAGAAAACAGTTATCAAGAAGGGAGCGAATTGGCAATGACTTTAGCAGAGATTTTTCGGAATGAAGGGAAAGAGGAAGGAAAAGCAGAGGGCAGAGCAGAGGGTAAAATAGAAGGCAAAGCAGAAGCATTGGCTAATACCACCATTCGATTAATCACGAAGTTTGTAGCTCCACCTTCAGAAGAAATAAAGAAAAAGGTGCACGAACAGGAAGTAAGCACGCTGGAAACCATAATAGATCATATAGATGAATTAGAAACAATAGATGATGTTAGACAGTACTTGAAATAGAAAAACACGGGAACGATGGTTCTCTCCAAAAGTTAGATTTTCCACCCTAACTTTCGGAGGCGGTACCGGTTCTCGTGTTTTTTATTTTATCGATGAACCAGCAAATTTCCTGTCACTCATGAAGTTTGTTGGTTTCACTTGAATGATGACTCAATAAGTTCTAAATACTGTAAACCATATAAAATCCCATTTTGGTCACAATACGTTGTGATATAAGAAGCTACGTCTTTTAATTCATTGACTGCATTTCCCATAGCAATTCCATTTTCCACGAGGGTTAACATCTCTATATCATTCTTGCCGTCTCCAAAAGCGTAGACATGTTCAAGGTCTATCCCTGCATGTTCAATAAATTTTTGGATACCTAAAGCCTTTGAAGATCCTGAAGGCAATACGTCTGCTCCAAAATCTCCCCAGCGAACAAACGTATAATCTGTATATTTTTCTTTATAGATACCCTCTTCTTGCTCTGTGCAGAATAAATTCAACTGATTTACTGTATGCTGCCTGTGATAATTTGGATCAACTGCAGGATAGTCTAATTTTAAATGTAAAAAATTATCTTTTACTAATGGATGATTAGCATGCGTAATCATAAAATCTTTTTGGTTTCCAAAACCAATAGCATGATTATGCTGGTTAGCAAATGCAGTAATATCCTCTACAAATTCAGAATCTAATGTTTCAGAATGAATTTCGATTCCGTCACATACCACCAACTGGCCATTGAAAGCTACATAAGAGGAAATATTTAATTCTTTTTGAATATGGTGAAACATACTGGGCCCTCTTCCAGTAGCTATTACTGTATAATGTCCTTTCTTCTGGAGATACTGGATGGCTTTTTTTGTGCTTTCCGGTATGGTCTTATCATTTGTCACTAATGTCCCATCAATATCAAAAAAGATGATTTTTTTATTGTTCATTTTTTTCTCTCCTTTTAACGTAAATCATAATGTATGAAATGCATTTCATGTCAAACATAGAATTTTGTAATAAGAGAGAAAAAATTAAATCCTTGTGTGATATAATCTGGTAACTGACTATAAGACGCCTGCTTCAAGAAATGGAGTAAATACGTCATAAAAAATACCGGCTGTTCCTGTACATAGAAACATCCGGTATTTTTATACAACAGAAAATCTTACCTCAATACCTTCCAATTCTGATTGGTTTGCGGAATAAACTCCTCAGTACTTTCCAATTCCTCAATCAGCATTTCGGTTACGCCAAACGGAAATTCTTTAATAATTTTATCCTCTCCAAACATATCATAGCCGCCTGTACCACTTGCACGGTAGCTGCTCGTTGCAACACGGTATTTTTTATTTGGATCCAAAGCTTCGCCATTAAATGTAAGAGAAGTAATCCGTTCTCCTTTTGGCTTGCGGAGATTAACTGTATACTGGATTCCTTCCCACATATCATAGTTATAGCTGAGTAAGCGCGGATATTTCCAAGACTCGCTTATCGCAGGAAGGTCATCTGCATCTAATGTTAAAAAGGATGCGCTGAACTCAAGGGAGGCTCGAATTTCTTCTCCGGTTGCTTCCATCACGACTAATGTATTGGCAAATGGATAGAATGTATGCATATCTCTTCTGGTAAGTGTATTGCTGAATGTCATACCCTGGGTGAGAAAAAAGGCTGTTGATGCCATTTCTGCTCCAGTGATTTTCATAAAGGTTTTATTCACCCATTCAATCATAGGATGTTCTTTAATCCATACATCCTCAAGCGGATCTTCGATTTGCATGGCAGACGGATCAGATACAGCTGTTAATGTTTCATCAAGCCAATCGTCTACTTCATTTTCGATCTCTTTAATATCTGATAAAATCTTCTCATCTGCTGCGGCATCTTTTACTGGAATAAGCGACGTTTTCCGGTCTACTAATGTATAATGATCTTCTTTCTGTTTCTTTTCGAAGTCCAAATCAATACGGCCGACAAATTCTCCCTTTGTTCCGGACTGAATAACCGCTGTGCCAGATTCAGTAACTGCGTGATAAACCAGATGCTGGTGACCGGTAATTAATACATCCAGTTCAGGCAGGCTTGCCAGCAGCTCATTCCCTTGATTTTCTCCATTGCTGGCGGCAAGATACTGCCCGGTTACAGGGTCATGCTCAAAACCGCCGTGATAGGCAATAACGACAACATCTAACTGCTCCTCATCTTTTAAGTAGCTTATCCAATTTTTTGCAGTTTCCACTGGATCCAGGAAATCGAAACGGTCAATATGGCGGTCTGGTTCCCAAACAGGAATATTCTTGGTTGTTAATCCAAGGATACCAACCGTCAGGCCATCGAATTTTTTTACCGTATACGGTGTACCAAAATAAGGATCTGTTGTTCCTTTTTTAACAATATTAGCGGATAACCATGGGAAATTTGAATCGTTCACAGCTTTTTCCAGCTTCTCCCGGCCATAATTGAATTCATGATTGCCGATAACAGCTGCATCATATCGAATGGTATTGCAAGCAGAGATTACCGGATGAATCTGGCTGCTATCTTCTTTTTCTGCAAGCATGTAATGCGAAAGCGGTGTGCCCTGCAGCATGTCTCCATTTTCAATGACAATTACGTTTTCTTCTTCTTTTCTTACTGTATTTATGACAGAGGAAACTTTAGCATACCCTTTGCCATCATAGCTTTTGTCCTGGCTGTTGTATGGTGAAATTTTGCCATGGACATCACTTGTAAATAAAATAACGATTTTTTTCTTTTCCAAAAATATACACGCTCCTTTCGTTCACGAATGGGACTTATAAGAAGTCTCCTCCCATAAATCGTAAATAAGTCGATTTATGGGAGGAGCTTAACAATATCATTTTTAAGTAATTTTCTTTCTCAATGCACTGGAAAGCAGGTCGACGATTAACACAACTACAACAATTCCGATGAGAATGATACCGACACGATCCCAGCTTCGCCCTTGAATGGCAAAAATTAAAGCTGTACCGACCCCACCAGCACCGATGAGCCCTAATGTAGCTGCAGAACGCATATTGATTTCAAAACGATAGAGCGTTGCGGAAATAAAACCTGGCAATACTTGAGGAATAACTCCAAAAGCAAGCTGCTGCAATTTATTTCCACCGACAGCTGCAATCGATTCAACCGGTCCCGGATCCATTGCTTCTACTTCCTCTGCATATAATTTACCCAGCATCCCCATGGCTCCAATACCAAGTGCCAGCATCCCTGCAAATGCACCAGGTCCGACTACCTTGATAAAAAGAAGGGCCAGAATAATATCCGGAAGTGTACGGAAAAAGCTCAATACGCCTTTCCCGCTTTGGGAAGTGATGAAGCTTTTACTTAAATTTTTGGCTGCCCAAAGCCCAACAGGAACAGCAAGAATAATAGACAGGAAAATTCCGGCAATAGCAATAGCCAAAGTTTCCAGCAGTCCTCTGATTAAATCTTCTCCATCAGGACTGTACACATAACTCCAGTCCGGCGAGATAAAGCCTTTTAATATATTTTTTGTAACTGGTCCTGCTGTTTCTTGAATACCTCTAAACTCAATTCCAGAGATTGCCCAGACATATATAGCAATCAGACCGATGAGAATAAGTGCGATTTTTCCTCTTTTTCGGGCGCGTGCTTTTTTTAGTTGATCACGTTGACTCATAGCAGTTTCTCCCTTATCTTCAAACTAATTAAATCAATGATAATAACAACGACTAAGGTGTACAGAATCAGCGCCAGCACCTGATCGTAGGCGAAAAAACCAAGTGCGCGGTCATAGAAGACCCCAATACCGCCGGCCCCGACCAAACCAAGAATAGCTGCAGCACGGATGTTAATTTCAAAGGTATAAAGCACATAAGAAACAAAATGCGGCAGAATTTGCGGGACAACGCCGAAAGCAATCCATTGCAGTTTATTTGCCCCTACCGCAGTCATGGATTCCAATGGTCCGTTATCAATATTTTCAATGGCTTCAAAGGATAGTTTTGCAATAATACCAATCGAAAAAATAGATAACGCAACAATCCCTGCGAGAGGAGAAAATCCAAGAATTGCTGCAAAAATAGCAGCTAAAAGCAGATCAGGAATGGTACGTAAAATGTTTAAACCAATTCGTGATAATTCCACCAGCCAACGAAGCCCAAAAATATTACGTGCACACAGGAACATAATAGGAATGGAAAAAATCATCCCGATAGTTGTTCCTAAGAGAGCCATACGGATTGTCTCCAGCATGGCTGGCGTTGTTGTTGCTATATACGACCAGGCAGGCGGAAACATTCTGACAAATAAATCAACCATATTGTCGCTGTTCTGGATAAAAGTAAGCGGATTTGCTCCAATATAAATGGCACTAATTAACACAATTGCAAACAGACCAATGAGAAAAAAGTAAAATGGCCACCTTGATGGCTTTGCTGGGAGGGGTCCATTCAGTTTTGTGTCCATCATAGGTTTTCCTCCCCGAGCAATTCATCCTCTTTCAGTGAGCGGCCGTAAATTTCTTCAAAAACCTCTGGAGTAGCTTCTTCCGGCGTGCCATCGAAGACAACCTTTCCTGCCTGAAGGCCAACTATCCTTGTGGAATATTCTTTTGCCAGGTCGACAAAATGCAGGTTGATAATTACTGTAACATCATCTTCTGTATTGATTTTCTTCAGATCATCCATTACCTGTTTGGTGGTTACTGGATCAAGTGATGCTGTCGGCTCGTCAGCCAGAATTATTTTTGCTTCCTGAGCCAGCGTACGGGCAATGGAAACACGCTGCTGCTGTCCACCGGATAGTTCACTGGATCTTGTATAGGCTTTATCCAATATATTTACTCTTTCTAACGCTTTCAGGGCCAGGTCAACATCCTTTTGCGGGAATAGATTTAAAAGTGTCCGCAAAGTATTATTGTAAGCAACACGTCCGGAGAGAACATTGCGCAGCACACTGGAACGCTTTACAAGATTGAAGCTTTGAAAAATCATTCCGATGTCTCTGCGGATCAGCCGCAGCTGCTTTTCCGATGCAGATGTGATAGATTTTTCATCTATTTTTATATCACCGGAAGAAATATCAATGAGACGGTTTATCGAGCGGAGCAGTGTAGATTTACCCGCGCCTGATAAACCGACAATCGATACAAATTCACCTTTATTAATTTTTAGATTAACGTCGTCTAATCCTTTTACACCATTCGAGTAGACTTTTGAAACGTCATTTAATTCAATCATATTTACCCAACTTTCTTATCAGAGATAGCCGCCATAGGCTGACTGTGTGCAGATTCCCATATACACAAGATGCGGGAAAATGTTAAAAAATGCTGACAAATTTTAAAAAGGATGAATAAAAAGGATTTACCCTTTTAGACATCCTTTCAGGAATGATACTATAAAGCTTTAATCAGCTTGATAATCAATTACGTTATAACTGCATGTAGAAGTTACGTCTGTTAATCATATCTTACATGAAGCTTTTTTTATAAAGCTAAAGGTTTTCTATAGGAACAGTAAGTTGTTTCTACTGTTCTTGAATACGCTCTGAATATTCACGGACGATATCAAAATTGGAATCCTGAGATTCAACATAGCCTTCGTGTGTGTAAATGTCACGAACAATTTCCCGGCCTTCTTCGGACTCACCGACGTTGATAAATGCCTGCTTGATTTTTTCTTTCCATTCCTCATCCATGTTTGTTTGGACAGCAATTGTATCGTTTGGAATAAGTTCTGTATGAGCAATAACTTTTGTATCTTCAAATACATCAGGGAAATCAGATAAAACAACATTACGCGCATCCTGGAAAATGGCCGCAGCATCTGCTTCTCCATTAAGTACTGCCGTAACAGCGGCATCGTGACCCTGAAGAGTTAGCGGTTTCACATCTGTTAAAGGATCAATTCCTTCATCCATCAAAGCAGCAGCAGGCCAAACATAACCAGCTGAAGAAGTGATGTCCTGGAACGCGATAGTTTTACCTTTTAAGTCCGCTATGCTGTCAATATCGGAATCAGATTTTGCAATAAACATAGAGTAATAAGAGTCTACGAGTTCATCTGTATTTGTACCGTCGTCATTTACGCCGTAACGCTGAGACTGCAGTATCACATCTGCTGCTCCGTATTCGTCATGTGCCTGTACATATGCATTCGGCGGCAGGAATCCTACATCAATCTGCTCGGAAGCCAATGCTTCGACAACAGAGTTATAATTTGTTGAAACACTTACAGTAACATCAATATCCAGTTCGTTCTCCAGTAGATCTTCTAAAGGTTTTGCTTTTGCCTCTAAAGTTTCTGCATTCTGAGAAGGAACGAATTGTACTGTCAGTGAATCAGGTACGTATGTATCGCTGTCTGATGAATTATCGCCATCTGCCGCATCATCTGAACTGCCGCATGCAGCTAAAAATAATAAAGATACAGCAAATAGAAAAATGCCTGTTTTCTTCCACGTCATTGATAAAACCTCCTAGTTAAAAATATGGGTAATAAATTCGATTACCTAGTATTTCGGAATTCTACATAATTATAACATGGAATATGTCAAATAATATATATAATTTTGTTAAAAAAAAGTAAATTATGACGCTTTATTTGGTTTAAATGTAAAATTATTTAAATTTTAGAATTTTTAATGTTATTTATTAACTGTTTTGATATCATAGAGTTATCTGGAAATTGTTTTCAAAATTCACTGGGAGGTATGTGTAGAATGAAGTATGCCTTGAGATGGACGATGTCAGTTTTGGGTATTGTGCTGTTTTTTGCATTTGGGAGTATTGCTGCGGCAGAAGGTCCTAATGACCCTGCTCCTGTTCTAAACCCTGAACAGCCAAATGGAATGAAAGTTCTGTTTGATAACAGCCATGGTCAGACTGCAGGACAATCTGACTGGGTAATTGACGGAGCTTTTTCCGATTTTGCTGATGCATTAGTTGAAGAGGGATACGTTGTTCAGGAGCACCGAAGTGCAGAACTTTTATCACTGGAGGATTTGGAAGATTTTGATGTACTTGTCATTCCAGAAGCACAAATTCCTTTTAAGAAAACAGAACAAGAAGCAATTGCTGCATTTGCTGAGAACGGAGGGGGCGTCTTCTTTATAGCCGATCACTATAATGCCGACCGAAACTTCAATCGCTGGGACTCCAATGAAATCATGAATGGCTGGCGGCGCGGGGCATATGAAGATCCGACAAAAGGAATGAGTACTGGGGAGCTGGAAGCAATGGACGGGGTGGAAAGCACTGACTGGCTGAGCGAAGAATTCGGAATCCGGTTCCGGTTTAATGCAATTGATAATACGATAGGGGATGACATCGTTCCTTCAGCGGAAGCTTTTGGCATAACAGAGGGTGTCGGAGAAGTAACTATTCATGCAGGATCTACTCTGGCTGTAACAAATCCTGAAATTGCCAAGGGAATTGTGTATTTGCCTGAAGGTTTAACGGAAACGGAAAATAAATGGAACAATGCTGTCGATCAGGGTGTTTATTTTGGCGGTGGAATAGAGGAAGGACCGTTTGCAGCTATCGGGAAAAAGGGAGATGGGAAGTCTGCGTTTATTGGAGATTCTTCTCCTGTAGAGGACAGCACACCGAAGTACCGCAATGAGGAGCATGGGGAGACAAAAAGCACCTATGATGGTTTTACGGATGCAGATAATGGTCTGTTATTGGTCAATATCGTAAATTGGCTGACGGATCAAGAGGATTATCGGTCTTTTTCTGAGGTGGATATTCCTTTAGATGAGCCGTCTCCAATTTTAGATATAGAAACACCAGAAAATTCTTCGGAGCCTGAAAATGAACCATGGAGAGAGCCTGCGGAGGGCTACCTGTGGTATGATTCGTCGACATTTGCAGATGGTGCTTT
Source organism: Oceanobacillus sojae (assembly GCF_900162665.1). Lineage (GTDB taxonomy): Bacteria > Bacillota > Bacilli > Bacillales > Amphibacillaceae > Oceanobacillus > Oceanobacillus sojae_A. The sequence goes on along the minus strand of NZ_LT727813.1, from coordinate 688,718 downwards.
TGGTTCTGAGGTGAGTCCGCCGAAAGATATCATATATAATATTGATACACCGGAGATAGTTCCTGTTGATGGTACACCATTTGAGGCAACGATAACGTTAACGGATATGGAGCCTGGGCAAATTATCGAGAATGCTGAAATGCAAATTTATCTTGATGGGGGAAAAGCTGTCTCACAAATACAAAATGCAGATGGAAGCTGGCCGGGCAACAACTATGGCTATCAAAGCATTGGCGTTTTAGAGGCGGATGAGTCGGGAAAAGCTGAGATTACAGTGACGATGCGGGTCGGTAATGGTGCATCAGAAGGCAACGCAAATATCCGACTTCGTCTGGGGGCTGGAAATAATGTTTATACGAAGACAATTATGCTAGGCGCTCAGAGTGTTTCTTTAGAATACAGTAAGATAATCTTGCCAATTGCAGGATAGTCAGACAGGTAAACGGCAGATTGTAGATCAGATATTCCGATTCAATAAAGAGACAGGCAGAAAATCATATAAAGTACAGTTTGAAAAAAAGTAAGTTATGAAAAACTATCATCTATTATGCAGATGGTAGTTTTTTGCTGTGATTTTTTAAGAGGACGAGGAGAAAATGATAAAGTACTTGGCAGCTTAATTGAAATGAATATAACAAAGAAAAGTATTCATAGGGTATAATTAAATGAAAAGTATGAAAAGGGAGAGTAAACTTTATGACAAATATTATCTTTGATTTACACTCGCATCATGACCGCTGCGGACATGCAGAAGGAAAAATAGAAGATTATATTCTGGCAGCTATTGATCGGGGGCTTCATTACATAGGCATTTCTGATCATTCGCCATATTTTTATGCAGATGAAGATCAGCTTCATCCCGGAATAGCAATGGCGAAGAGTGAGCTGGACAACTATGTAAAGGAAGTATTGTCACTAAAGGAAAAATATCAAGATAAAATTCATGTGCTATTAGGAATGGAAAGTGATTATTTCCCGGAGTATGAAGCGCTATATAAAGAAAAATATAAGCAATATCCTTTTGACTACATTATCGGCTCTGTCCATTTTGTTCATGGCAAAAGTATCTTTCAAAGAGACAGATGGGATAATTTATCGAAACAAGAACGTCTGGAGGAGAAAGAATCTTACTACCGTTTGATACAGCAATCTGCAAAAAGCGGTATGTTTCAGGTTCTGGGCCATATCGATGCAATGAAAGGATTTCTATTAGATTTTCATGATGAGAAGACACCAATTATAGATGAGACATTGAAGGTGATTGCTGATGAAGGGGTTGCCATTGAAGTAAATACATCTGGTAAAAATAAAGATTGCGGCGGCTGGTACCCATCTCATGAAATATTGGAAAGAGCACATCATTATGGAGTAGATATTTCTTTTGGCTCTGATTCACATGTCTCTTCCCGAATTGGCGATGACTATAAAGAGGTGCAAGATACATTAAGACAAATCGGCTTTAAGGAAATGGTTTATTTCGTAAATAAGAAAAGACATACTGTATTATTATAATTTGAAAGGCTGGAATAATTAGCTTTCATGGTAAAAAAGTGGACGGCGCGTGTAGGCTTCGTCCACTTTCTACAATATAATTCCTCTTTCAACATTTCCCGGGAAATAATGACAGTATTCAACTGGAGGCATTTAATGCCTTAATAAACCTTTCGAATGCTTTCTTCTCTTTAAAAACTCCTGCGTCTTCCAATACTTTCGTAAATTTCTGTCCGAGTTCCTTTTGCAAAATCATATCTGCCTGTTCAGCATTTGAGCAGATACCATATTTCTGTCTAATCTGCTCTGCCCATTCTTGATGATAGGCCTCTATATTAGATGGCTCCCCGCATAAAAAATGCTGGATTTCGATAAGCTCATTTTTTAAACGCGGCGGCAGTACAGCTAGGCCCATCACTTCAATTAAACCTATATTTTCCTTCTTGATATGATGAACATCTTCATGAGGATGAAAAATGCCCAGCGGGTGCTCCTCAGAAGTCCGATTATTACGCAGAACAAGATCAAGCTCATAGCTGTTATCCCTCATTCTTGCAATCGGTGTAATGGTATTATGTGGTGTGTCTCCGGAAAAAGCCTGTATGTCAGCTTGCTCATCATCATAATATTTCCATGTTTGCAGAATGTGATTTGCCAGAAATAACAGGGATTTTTTATTTTTGCTATGGAGGCGAATAACGGACAATGGCCAGTTTAAAACAGATGCAGCTACATCAGAATAATGCTGCAGGTCAATAGAAAAGGCGGTCTTGGCATTTGTCATGGCGAATTCATAATCCCCCGCCTGATAATGATCATGACTTAAAATAGAACCGCCTACAATCGGTAAATCAGCATTGGAGCCAATAAAATAATGGGGGAATTTTTCTGTGAAAGTAACAAGTCTTTCAAATGTATCCTGATTAATTTTCATATCCCGATGCGATTCAGACAATAAAATACTATGTTCATTGTAATAAACATATGGGGAGTATTGTAGATACCAGTTTTCATTGCCTAATGGAACCTTTACTAAACGATGATTGGCCCGGGCTGGATAGCCCACTTTGCCTTTGTAGCCTTCATTTTCTACACATAATAAACATTTTGGGTAAGAAATGGATTGCTTCATTTGTCTTTCCCTTTTTAATTGCTCGGGGTCTTTTTCGGGTTTGGATAAATTAATGGTTATATCGAGCTTCCCGTAAACTGTTTCTGCTTTAAAATGGATATTTTTCTTAATCCGGTTCATCTGTATATAATTACTGTTCTTACTCAAACTGTAAAAATAATCGGTTGCTGCTTTGGGAGATACTTCATACTTTTTGTAAAAGGCTGTTTGTATGTCAGAAGGACGGGCCACGAAGCAATTCATTATATTTGCAGCAAATATCTCTTTTTCATCAAAAATGTCTTCAATCAGCTGCTGTTCTACAGCATAAGCTATGACTTCTTCTAATAGATTTGGAATGATATCCTGCAGCGCTTCTGGCATTTCTTCGGGTATGGAATCCAGATTTAATAAAGCAATAACCTGATTACGCACATAAATTTGATCAGCAGATTCGATTAATCTATTTTTGATGGCTTGCTGGATAAGCCCTTCAATGATGGAGTAAATCATTTTATATTTCCTCCCTGCTGTATCCATGTGGATGTGCACGATGCCAATTCCATGCATCCTGTATCATTTTTTCAATAGATGTGCGGGATGGATTCCATCCGAGTATGCTTTTTGCTTTTTCAGAGCCGGCAATAAGCATGGCAGGATCACCGGCCCGGCGTCCGCTCATTTTTTCAGTGATGTCGATTCCTGTGACAGACCTTGCTGCGGCAATCACTTCTTTTACTGAAAATCCTTGACTGCTTCCTAAGTTAAAGATATCGCTCTTTCCGTGATTGTCTAAGTAATCCAAGGCTAGCAGATGGGCCTCGATAAGATCCTCCACATGAATATAATCACGGATACATGTACCATCTGCTGTATTATAATCATCACCAAAAATAGAAATATGGTCTCTCTGTCCCAGAGCTGCTTGTAAAATAATAGGTATCAGATGTGTTTCCGGAGTGTGGTCCTCACCAATCTCAGCTGTTTCTCTGGCACCGGCAACATTAAAATAGCGGAGAGAAATATAATTTAAATCATGCGCCTGTGCTGTCCATTTCATCAGCTTCTCCATGATGAGCTTGGTCTCACCATAGGTATTTGCAGGAAGACAGTCCATTTCTTCTGTAATTGGCATGGATGCTGCTTCTCCGTAAGTTGCAGCACTGGAAGAGAAGACAATCTTTTTCACGTTATGCTCTATCATCACCTTTAACAGGATTTGTGTGCCATATACATTATTATCAAAATACTTAAGCGGATTTTCCATTGATTCTCCAACTAAGGAATTGGCAGCAAAATGAAGGACAGCATCAATCGATTCCTTGGCAAATACTTCACGAAGAAAAGAGATATTGCGTATATCTCCTTGATAAAAGATAGCCTTTGGGTGAACAGCTTCGGGATGACCGGTTTCCAAATTATCGACAACAATAACCTGTTTTCCTTGGTCAATTAACTGATACACTGCATGGGAACCAATATAACCAGCTCCGCCTAAAACTAAAATACTCATAGGATTTCTCCTTCCATAATTTCTTTCGCTCCATCCGCAATGGAAGCAAGATAGAATGTAGCGTCATAGCCAATGATGTTTTGATAGATTTGATTAACGTCCTGCTTAAAATTATCAACAAAATCCTGATGGATAATCGCAATAGCACAGCCGCCAAAACCGGCCCCTGTCATACGGGCGCCGATAACACCTTCCTGCTCCCAGGCAGCATGCACAATTGTATCCAGTTCAAGACCAGTCACTTCATAATCATTCTGCAGAGAACGATGTGACTCATTCATCAATGCTCCAAAAGCGGGCAAATCACCTTTATGCAGCTCTTCGAAAGCCTGCAGGGTGCGTGCGTTTTCATAGACAGCATGCTTGGCTCGTTTTTGATGGATTTTATTCGTAATAGCGTATTTGTTATCTTCAAACTGTTCTGGCGATAATTCGCCGAAACTCTGGATAGGGAGCCTTTTTTGAAGCTCTGCTAATGCTTCTCTGCATTCAGCGAATCGTTCATTATACTTAGAGCCTGCCAGGGTCCGCTGTTTATTCGTGTTGATAATGATAATAGTATAATCCTGTAATGTAATAGGTGCATACTGATAATTCAGGGTCTGACAGTCTAACAGCATTGCATTATCTTTTTTTCCCATGCCAATAGCAAATTGATCCATGATTCCGCTGTTGACACCAATGTATTTATTTTCGACTCTCTGGCCGATTTGAATCATTTCTATGCGGTCAATCTCTAAATGAAAAAGCCCTTCTAATAAAACACCGGTTGCTAATTCAATAGATGCTGAAGAGGAGAGGCCTGCACCATTAGGGATATTGCCATAAAATAAAATATCCGCACCAGTGTCAACTGCATATCCTTGATCCATAATATATTGAATCATTCCCTTGGGATAATTTGCCCAGGCATGTTTCTGTTGAAAAGAAAGCTCATTCCGTGTGCATTCAATGATACCATTTTCTGAGAAATTTAATGAGTAAAATCGAAATGTATTATCTGTGCGTTTTCTTCCGAGAGCATACGTACCAAGTGAGATAGATGCCGGGAATACATGCCCGCCATTGTAATCAGTATGCTCACCAATAAGATTGATACGTCCTGGAGCAAAGAATTTTCTCGGTACATCCGATGTATTAAACGTTTTTTGGAATAGTTTTGTTAAATTTGTCATCGGGACCTCCTTATTATTTAAAGTAAGCGGTTTATATCTATTCATATTTTATTGATGTGACAACAAAAGATATAAAATACTACAAAATTCTAAAAATAAATTATGTTATTTTATTAATTTAATTAATTAAGTTTTATTTTACAATTGATTGATTATTTCTGCAAGAGGATTTTGTTAAAACTGGCAGGTGATAATTAAATGAAGGAAATAAGCAATATGACCAATCAAATAATAACGGAAAGTCAGACTAGACAGCCTGTATTCTGCACATTAAGATGAAGGATAGAGATACTTTTCGATCAAGTCTTTATATTAGAAGGGATGAAGCAAAGTGAAGCAAATAATTGAAAATGATTGGTTAAAAGTTGAAATAGACAGTCAAGGTGCGGAAATACGGGCGGTAGAGCATAAGAAGAATAAAATGAATTATATGTGGACAGGTGACAGCGCATATTGGGGACGCGTTTCACCAGTACTATTTCCGATTGTCGGCCGCTTGAAAGGGGATCGATATCAGCTTGACGGAAACACCTATGAGATGTCACAGCATGGTTTCTTAAGAGATGCTGATTTTGAGCTGAGCACACATTCTGCGGAGCACGCTTCATTTGAAACAGCTTCTAATGGACGCTTTAAGAATATCTATCCATATGAATTTAGAGCGTTTATCACCTATACACTGAATCAGAATTCTCTTTCCGTTGACTGGAAAATTGAAAATCAAAATAATGAAGAGATGTACTTCTCTATTGGCGCACATCCTGCTTTTCGAATTCCGCTTTTAGAAGATGAAGAGTTAGAGGACTACCACTTGAAATTTACACCTGCGCCACATAAAGAAGTCATGGAATATGAATTGGAAAATGCACTGGTTCATGAGAAGGGAATCCGCACTAATTTGCCGGATATCCAGGTGCAACCGGAGCTGTTCGCAAAGGATGCGATGATTTACAGTCATATAGATCGAATCGAACTTGTTTCTGCAAAATCAAAGCATGGTATAGAGATAGGGTTTGCTGACTTTCCTTTTGTAGGAATCTGGTCTAAATATAATGAAGAAAACAATAGTATGGCACCATTTGTTTGTATCGAGCCTTGGTACGGTGTTGCTGATACACATGATACAACAGGAAATTTAAAAGAAAAGTATGGCATTAATCAATTAGAAGCAGGCGGTATTTTCCAAAAGCTATATACAATGACGTTTAAATGATTATGAAGGACAGTACTCTTCTGATAATTACTGCAATTCCAGTCTGAAAGTGTTATACTATTTAGAAATAATATGGCATAATTAAAAGGGGGATTTGGAAATTGAATACAAAATACCTTGATTTATTAGCGGAGAAATATGATAGCGAAGAGAAGGTAGTTACAGAGATTATCAATTTAGAGTCAATTTTAGATTTGCCAAAGGGAACGGAGCATTTTGTAAGTGATTTACACGGGGAGTACCAAGCTTTTCAGCATGTACTCCGAAATGGCTCCGGCAAGGTGAGAGAAAAGATAAATGATATTTTTAAAGACATCTTATCAGAAGAAGATATTAATGACTTTGCAGCGCTTGTTTATTATCCGGAAGATAAACTGAAGCTTATTAAACATCAATTTAATTCCAAGCAGGCGTTAGATGAATGGTACGCAGAGAAAATTCATCATATGATTCATTTAATTTCCTATGCTTCCTCCAAGTATACACGTTCAAAGCTGCGTAAAGCCCTGCCGGAGCAGTTTGTCTATATTATTGAAGAGCTTCTGTATAAGACGGATGAATATACGAATAAAAAGCCATATTATGAAAAAATTGTTCAAAAAATTATCTCGCTTGGTCAGGCAGAGAAGCTGATTATTGGCTTATCCTATACAACACAGCAACTTGTCGTCGATCATCTGCATGTTGTTGGAGATATCTATGACCGTGGACCGGAGCCGGATAAAATTATGGAAACGCTGATCAGGTATCATTCAATCGATATTCAATGGGGCAACCATGATGTGCTGTGGATTGGTGCGTATGCAGGCTCCAAGGTTTGCCTTGCCAATATAATTCGAATCTGTGCCCGCTATGATAATTTAGATATTATAGAAGATGCTTATGGAATTAATTTACGCCCATTACTTAACCTTGCAGAAAAATATTATGGAGATAATCCTGCCTTCCGTCCTAAAAAACATTCCGATCAGAATATTACGGATCAGGAAAAACTGCAGATTACAAAGATACATCAGGCAATAGCCATGATCCAATTTAAGCTGGAAAGTCCAATTATTAAACGGCGTTCCTTCTTTAATATGGAAGAAAGACTGGTATTAGAGAAAACAGATTACGAGAAACAGGAAATCACGGTATACGGGAAAACGTATCCGCTGGAAAACACATGTTTTTCTACTGTTGACCCGGCTGATCCAGCAAAGCTGTTACCGGAGGAAGAGGAAGTTATTGACAAGCTTCTGCTCTCCGTACAGCAATCAGAGAAGCTGAAAAGGCATATGAACTTCTTAATGAAAAAAGGCAGCCTGTATCTGAAATATAATGGAAATCTATTAATTCATGGCTGCATTCCTGTTGATGAAAATGGGAATATGGAGCAAATGAAGATTGAAGGACAAGCATACAAAGGGAGAGAATTGCTTGATAAATTTGAGTCCTATTTACGTCATGCTTTTGCGCATAAAGAATTGACTGATGATTTAGCAACGGATATGGTGTGGTATTTATGGACAGGGGAATATTCCTCACTCTTTGGGAAACGGGCTATGACCACTTTTGAGCGTTATTTTATTTCGGATAAGGTATCTCATAAAGAAGAAAAGAATCCATACTATTATTTACGTGAAAATGAGGAAATGTGCCGGAAGATGCTGGAGGAATTTGAACTGGACCCAAGCCAGGGACATATTATTAATGGACATACTCCGGTAAAAGAAATAGATGGTGAGAATCCAATCAAAGCAAATGGGAAAATGATTGTTATTGACGGCGGGTTTTCAAAAGCCTATCAATCTACAACTGGTATCGCCGGCTACACCTTACTATATAATTCATTTGGAATGCAGCTCGTTGCCCATCAGCATTTTAATTCAAAAGAAGATGTTGTATTAAACGGAGCGGATGTTTTATCTGTGCGGCGAGTGGTAGATAAAGAGCTGGAACGGAAAAAGGTCAGGGAAACCAATATCGGAGCTAAGCTGCAGGAAGAAATTGAAATGCTGAATCAGCTGATGGAATATCGTTATATGAACTGAACTGGGTTAAGACCGGGCTGTCTGAATGGATTCATTTAGATTGCCTGGTCTTTGTGTTTAAAAGAGTCAGGATAATTTTTCCTTTGAAAAAGGATGAAACTGATATATAATAAACCTAACAAACTTATATGGAATTTATTTTGGTTCATTTACAATGCTGTGAATGATTAAAAAGGAATCAGGTGAAAATCCTGAACGGTCCGGCCACTGTAAATGGTAGGTTCACTCTATATTGCCACTGGGTATTTCCGGGAAGGCAGAGTGGATAACAGCCATGAGTCAGGAGACTTGCCAAAGTAATATGCACAGCTGCCTTCTGGGAAAAGGAGATGCATACTGGTAATTCAATGAACATAAATTGAATTCTATTTGCTGCTCTCAACTTAAGACAGGTGAGGGTTTTTTAATGTGTATAGAGCGATAAATGACTGAGGGTCATTGCTTACTTTGGTTTGTGCGAAACCAAAAGTTTGTTGAGCATTCGGGTTTGCAATGCGGCAGACTCTATTAAGCCTTACATGGATCGTAAGGGTGCAGTGTTACAAAGAAGTAACCGGATCGGAAAGGTAATTACAAAGAAGTAATGCCTTCAATGATGGAAGATTCGCTCCAAAGAAGTGGTGAATCCTCCTGTTTCTAAATTAAAATTGACAAGATTCACAGATTAATAGTACACTACAAGTAACACAAAGACGTGTCGTTTAAAAGCAGAGGAGCTTTACAGAATAATCAATTCTGTAGAGTTCCTCTGCTTTTTTTTATGCCAAAAAATGAGGGGGAGTTTTCTTGAAAAAGGTAGCTTTTCAAACAGATATTTACTATGGCAAGAACGCTTTGGATTATTTGCAAACGGTTAGTGATAAACGGATTTTTATTGTTTTAGATCCCTTTCTGAAAGAAACAGAGATTTTGGAGAAAATAGAAGGGCATCTTTCAAAAGGAGAAAATGTATGGCAATTATTTACGGATGTTGTGCCCGATCCGCCGATAGAAAATGTCACTGCTGGTGTAGAGGCAATGAGAGGTTTTGATCCTGATTTTGTCATTGCCATTGGCGGAGGTTCTGCGATGGATGCAGCAAAAGCGATGAAGGACATTGCCAGGAAGGTTTATTCAATTAACGAGCTGCCGCTTCTTGCTATTCCAACAACAAGCGGGACTGGTTCGGAAGTAACCTCCTATTCTGTTATAACGGATCAAAATAAAGGAGTGAAATATCCATTAACGGCTGATTCGCTTATTCCGGAAACGACTATTTTGGATATAGAGCTTGTGAAAACAGTTCCTAAACCGATTGTAGCTGATACAGGGATGGATGCTTTAACACATGCTATAGAGGCTTATGTTGCGAAAAATGCCAATGATTTTTCAGATGCCATGGCGGAGAAAGCCATTCGCCTATTGTTTGATTATTTGCCAAAATCCTATCACAATGAAGAGGATGAAGAAGCAAAGGAAAAAGTGCATCATGCTTCTACATTGGCTGGTTTTGCATTTAATACGGCCGGTTTAGGAATCAACCACAGTATTGCTCACGCCTGCGGGGCGCGGTTTCATGTTCCACATGGCCGTCTGAATGCTATTTTACTCCCGCACGTCATTGCGTTTAATGCAGGTGTCCATCAAAATCATCGTCAGCATATAACTCCGGCAGCAGAAAGATATGCAACGCTTGCCGGTTTATTGAACCTGCCTGCAGCGAGTCTTGCCAGCGGAGTAAGAAGTCTTATTAAAGAAGTAGAGAAGCTCCGGAAAAAGCTCGATATCCCTGCCGATTTAAAAGAATATCAATTGGAATACAATGATGAAATAGAAAGAGAAATTACAGAGGCTTCTTTAAACGACAGCTGCACAAATATGAATCCTGTAGAACCGACATATCAGGATATTACAGCTATTTTAAAAAAGATAAGATAAGTATGTGGTTTGATTACAGTGTAAAAGAGGCTTGCAAGAAAGTGCTTTCATATATATAATGGTTATAGAAGCACAATGGCGTGCGTAAATAAGTAATCAAATGAATGCAGTTAGTTGATGATAAAAGCAAAGGGGCTTTGGAAAAGAATGTATCTTTTTCATGCCCTTTTTTTGCATTTTTACGACTGGAGTATCATGAAAGTCTTCAATAATAAGCAATGAATTATACTGTTTAAGGAGTATGGATATGAGTGAAAAAATTGTGATAGTCGACGATGAACCTATTACAAAGATGGATTTGCAGGAGCTTTTGGAGGAAGCCGGATACAATGTAGTAGGACAGGCCTCTGATGGATTCGAAGCAATTGATGTTTGTCAGGAACAACGTCCGGATCTCGTTATCATGGATATAAAAATGCCTGTACTGGATGGACTCAAGGCCAGTAAAAAGATCATGTATGACAAGATTGCCGGCGGTATATTACTGCTGACTGCTTTTTACGACGAAGCATTTGTGAAAAAAGCAAGAGAAATTGGGGCACTTGGATATTTAGTGAAGCCGCTGGATGAGAAATCATTTATTCCAACAGTGGAAATGTGCTTATCCCGGGCAGAAAAAATCCAGTCTCTGGAAAAGCAGGTGCAGGAAGTATCTCAAAAGCTGGAGGACCGGAAAATCATTGATATTGCTAAAGGTTTATTAATGAAAGAGAGAAACCTGGATGAGCAGGAGGCTTATAAGCTTCTGCGGAAAATGAGTATGGATGGAAGGAAGTCCATCAGTGAAGTTGCAAGGACGATAGCGATTGTTTATGAATAAGCAAAAAGATAAAATTATGGAATTATGCAAGAAGTATACAGAAATGACAGAGGAAGAGATCGCAGTTATTTATCAAAAAGCGCACGCTCTGGAAGAACTGGCAGCAATTTTTGATTGTGATATTTTCATAGATGTTCCATTGAAGAACAGCACTGCCTCCATCGTCATCTATCATGTGCTTCCTGTATCGAAGGGATCTCTCTATGAGCAGTCCCCCGTGGGCCAGCCGGCGATGAAGATGAATGAACCGGGGGTTTGGAAGGTCTCCAGAACTGGAGGGAAATTAAAAGGATATAAAGCGTTTACGCAGGAAAATGTCTTTATCCGCCAAAATATATATGCTATTGAATATCAGGATAAAATTCTCGGCACATACATTATGGAACAGCCTTTTCATGAAGTACAGAAGGATGGAACAGAAGAACAAAATGATTATATGGTCATGACAGCCCGCTTAAATAACTATATTGACGATGCTATCTATTTCTTTGACTCATCCAGCCGGCTGATTTTTCAAAATGAGAAAGCAGACAGTATTTTAAAAGACAGTTTGCAGGAGGAAGTTTATTATAATCAATTATTTGGAAATCAAATTCCCTATAGTGAGCTTGTCTTAAATGATAAAAAAGCATTTATGAAGGAAATCGAGCTCGGCGATAAATTTTATATGATGAAGCGGATTATTCTGGAGGACGATAAGCTGGAATTTGCGATTATTTTAAGGGATATTACCCAATTAAAAAATAAAGAAGCTGAAATTATCTCCAAGACGGAAGCAATTCGGGAAACACATCATCGCATAAAAAATAATCTGCAGACAATGGCTTCTCTTTTACGGATGGAGAAAAGAAGAAGCGAGAATGAAGAAATTAAACATATTTTATCGGATAATATGAACCGGGTCATGTCCATTGCTGCAACACATGATATTTTAGCGAGACAGCTTGGAGATGAGGTCGAATTAAGTGAAGTAATTAAATTTATTGTGAATAATATGCATCGAAGCTATATGCTTTTAAACAACCTTGAATTAAACCTTGATGCAGAGGAATCCATTATTGTCAGAAGTGAAATTGCTACGTCTGTATCCCTTATTGTAAATGAGCTCGTACAAAACAGTTATAACCATGCATTCGCGGGAAGAAGCAATGGAAAGTTGAAGGTTTCTTTGAAGAAACAGGATGATACAGTAGTTATTACGGTTGCAGACAATGGAACAGGATTTTCAATTGATAAAATTAAAAAGAATAGCCTGGGGTTAGTTATCGTTCAAAATTATGTAAAAGACAAGCTAAAAGGAACGATTCAATTTAATCGCCTTAAAAGAGGGATGGAAATCACCTTTCAATTTAAACAGTCACTGTACAATGATGTATAAGTGAATCCGAAAGCAAAGAAGCTTAAGGTATAAATAAGATTGCTATGTGCAATTTTTTATGCTTTAAGCTTCTTTGCTTTTTTTAATATCCTTTAAAGCTAAACAGAAAGGAGGGGGAGGAAATGGCTGAGAATGTTTTAAGTGTCGGGATTGATATTGGGACTTCGACAACACAGCTGGTATTCTCGCACCTGAAGATAGAGAACACAGCATCTGCTTTTAATGTCCCGCGCATCGTGATTGTTGATAAGAAGGTTGTTTATAAGAGTGACATTATCGATACGCCGCTTTTAGAAGGAAAGCGGATTGATCAATCTAAAATTGAACAGTTTGTAGCAAGTGAGTATCAAAAAGCAGGGATTGCCAAAGAAAGCATACAGACTGGTGCTGTCATTATTACTGGTGAAACTGCCAGAAAAGAAAATGCAGAAGAGGTTTTACAGGGCTTAAGCGGGTATGCAGGGGATTTTGTTGTTGCAACTGCCGGACCGGACTTAGAAAGTGTTATTGCAGCGAAAGGAGCCGGGCTTCACCGGTATTCCAAGGAACATGCCGGGAAGCTGGTTAACCTGGATGTCGGCGGCGGAACAAGTAATATGGCTGTGATGCAGCGGGGAGAGATAGTAGAAACAGGCTGCTTAGATATCGGTGGCAGACTTGTCAAAGTAAATAAGAAAACGAAAAAAATTGAATATATTTCGGAAAAAATCCAAGCCTTAATTAAAGAAAATGACTGGCCCATTTATGTAGGAGAAAAAGCAACAGAAAATTTATTTAAACCGTTAATTGAGCGGATGGTACAGCTGTTGGAGGAGAGTGTCGGAATCCGGCCTCAGACAGAAGCTTTTACCCAAATAGTGACACATAGAGGAATTCAGCATCGAGAGGATATTTCACATATTTCATTTACGGGAGGTGTTGCAGAGGCAATCTATCGGCCGGCTGAGGGAGATGTGTTCAGATTTGGCGATATTGGTATTTTACTGGGAGCAGCAATCAGTCAATCTGCCTTAACGCAACAATTGACGCTGATAGAGCCAAAAGAGTTAATACGGGCCACAGTTGTCGGAGCTGGGTCACATACGACAGAAATCAGCGGAAGCACCATTCATTATTCTCAAAACAAATTCCCGATTAAAAATATTCCGGTTGTAAAAATTCCCGATGAAGAGATGGAGCAATTTCATTCCATCGCAGCTTACACAGATGAAAACTTAAGCAGATTCCAATTGGAGGAAGAGAAACTGCGTGTGGCGATATCTTTTTCAGGCAGAGAAATATCGAGTTTCAAAGATATTACAAGGGTGGCAGAAGAAATTATAAAGGGCTCCCGAAGTTATCTGAATTTAGGACTTCCGCTCATTGTTATTGTAGAGAAGGATATTGGAAAAGTGCTTGGCCAGACGCTCTATACAATGCTTGGACTAGATATTGAAATCATCTGTATTGATAGTGTTTTTGTAGAAGATGGTGACTATATCGACATTGGCCATCCGCTTGCAGAAGGGAGTGTATTGCCGGTAGTGATTAAAACGCTCGTATTTAATTAAGCTATTTTGCAAATTTCGAGAGGAGGATATGCATGATTTTAAGTACAGTATTATTCGGAAGAACCTATCAATTTAAATCAATCAACGAAGTAATGGCAAAAGCAAACGAAGAAAAATCAGGAGATGTAATGGCCGGGATTGCGGCAGAATCCGCAGAAGAGCGTGTCGCTGCCAAAGTTGTTTTAGCAAATTTAACATTGGAGGATTTGCGGAACAACCCTGCTATCCCTTATGAGCAGGATGAGGTTACACGGATTATTCAAGATAGTCTGAATGAGAAAATCTATGATTCTATCAAGCGTTGGACTGTGCAGGAGCTCCGTGAGAAAATTCTTGATTACAATACAACAGGGAATGATGTCAGGAGAATTTCGAGAGGGCTGACTTCAGAAATGGTGGCAGCAGTAACTAAGCTGATGTCCAATTTAGATTTGATTACAGCAGGAAATAAAATAAATGTTACTGCACATTGCAATACGACAATTGGGTTAGAAGGAACCTTATCAGCGAGATTGCAGCCAAACCATCCATCTGATAACGAAGATGGAATTGTCGCTTCCATTTTAGAAGGCCTTGCATATGGATCTGGTGACGCTGTTATTGGATTGAATCCGGTTGATGACACACTCGAAAGTGTTAAGCGGATGTTCCATCGTCTGGAAGAAGTAAAAAATAAGTATGCAATTCCTACCCAGAATAGTGTGCTTGCCCATGTAACAACACAGATGCAGGCTATTCGGGAGGGCGCACCTGCTGATTTAATCTTCCAATCTATTGCCGGATCGGAAAAAGGAAATACGGCCTTTGGAATAAGCGGCGAACTCATTGGAGAGGCAAGGGAGCTTGCTTTGCGTGAAGGTACAGCAGCCGGACCGAACGTCATGTATTTTGAAACAGGACAGGGCGCCGAGCTATCCTCTAACGCCCATCATGGAGTGGACCAGCTCACCTTGGAAGCCAGATGCTACGGCTTTGGTAAAACTTATGAGCCTTTCCTTGTGAATACCGTTGTAGGATTCATCGGACCGGAATACTTATATGATTCGAAGCAGGTCATCCGGGCTGGATTAGAGGATCATTTTATGGGGAAGCTTTCCGGTCTTCCGATGGGTGTGGATGTTTGTTACACGAATCATATGAAAGCAGATCAGGATGATATGGAAATTTTAAGTACACTGCTTGCTCAGGCCGGAGTTAATTTCTTAATTACCGCTCCGCATGGCGATGATGTCATGCTGAACTATCAAAGTCTTGGCTATCATGAAATCCAGACATTGCGGGAATTGCTGCAGCTGAAACCAATTAAGGAATTTGAAGAATGGCTGCGGAAAATGGATGTTATTGATCTTTCCGGCAGGTTAACGAAGCAGGCAGGAGATGCATCATTATTCTTAGTGTAAGGAGGAGAAAGGATGGTTACAAATACAGAATTAAAAACACTGATTGAAAAGATTGTTCTGGAAATGGCAGGAGAAAGCAAAGCACCTGAAGAGAAAGCATCAAAATCGGAGCACGCCGGCAGCACGAATCAGGCTGTCAGTGAGGAAGTACTGCCTGATATATCAGAAATACTGATTAAGAAAGAACTGCTTGTACCGGATCCTGCAGATGAAGAAGGATATTTAGACATGAAGGATAAAACACCTGCACGATTGGGAGTATGGCGGAGCGGAGCACGCTATATGACATCCAGTGCACTAAGGTTTAAAGCAGATCACGCTGCTGCACAGGATGCCGTATTCTCTTATGTCAGTGAGGATTTTGTCAAAGATAATAATTTATTTCCTGTTGCGACCGTCTGTCAGGATAAGGATGAATATGTAACCCGGCCTGATTTAGGAAGACAATTCTCGGATGAAGTAAAAGAAAAAATAAAAGCACATTGCGGTAGCCCTAAAGTACAAATTGTTGTAGGAGACGGCTTGAGCTCGGCTTCCATCGAAGCAAATCTGGAAAATACTTTGCCAGCTATTAAACAGGGGCTAAAGCTGCATGGTATTGACGCCACAAATGATTTGTTTATAAAGCATTGCCGTGTGCCAGCGATGGATGTCATTGGTGAACTAACAGGAGCTGATGTTGTCTGTCTGCTTGTCGGGGAGCGACCGGGTCTGGTTACAGCAGAATCCATGAGTGCTTACATCGCTTATAAACCGACTGTCGATATGCCGGAAGCAAGACGTACCGTTATATCGAATATCCATGAAGGTGGTACGCCACCGGTTGAGGCAGGAGCACATATCGCGGAATTAATTAAGAAAATGATTGATAAGAAAGCTTCAGGTCTTGATTTAAATAAGGTTTAAGGGAGTTTCAAAAAAAGTAAATATGCTGCTCGACGATAAAGCTAAGAAATGGAGGGTTTACTATGAAGGATGATGCGCTTTATGCACAGGTCCTCGGTGTGAAGCTGATTTCAAATGTGGATGCGCATTTAGCAGATGAATTAAAACTACTGCCCAACCAGCGAAGCATCGGGATTTTGACAGGAGATATAGATGACGTTGTCTACACAGCGCTAGACGAAGCAACGAAGAAAGCAGATGTAGAGGTTGTTTATGCAGAATCAATGTATGCCGGTGCAGACAATGCAACCACAAAATTAACCGGAGAGGTTATTGGTATTCTGGCAGGCTATAATCCGGAGGAAGTAAGAAGCGGATTGGATGCAGCAATTTCGTACATTGAGAATGATGCGTATTTTGTCAGTGCCAATGAAGATGATTCTATTCCTTATTTTGCACACTTAGTTTCACGGACTGGAACATTTCTTTCCAAGCAGGCAAATATAACAGAGGGGGAAGCAATTGCTTATTTAATTGCTCCGCCATTGGAAGCTATTTATGCATTAGATATGGCGCTGAAGTCAGCGGATGTGAGGCTGGCTGCATTCTTTGGCCCGCCTTCTGAAACAAACTTTGGAGGCGCCTTACTAACTGGAAGTCAATCGGCCTGTCACGCTGCCTGTGAAGCATTTGCACGCGCAGTAAATGATGTGGCAGATAATCCAAAAGGATATTAGGTGAGATAAATGGAAGCGTTAGGATTAATTGAAACGAGAGGATTATTAAGCTCTATTGTGGCGGCAGACGCGGCAGTGAAGGCGGCAAATGTGAAGCTTCTGAATGCAGAAATTATCAAGGGCGGACTTGTTACAGTCCAGCTGCTTGGAGATGTTGCAGCTGTTCAGGCAGCAGTGGAGGCTGGTGAAAATGCAATTACTTCATTCCAAACATTGATTTCTGTACATGTTATTCCAAGAATGCATCATGAAACCGGCTCTTTGCTTAAAAAACTTCCACAACAGGGAACAGTTCCTGCCAAGCTGGAAGTGGAGATACAGCCCAGCCCGGATGTTGAAAATAAACCAAGTATAGATTCCAGCCCTGATTATCCCGTTCCAAGCTGGGACCAGGAAAATCTGGAAAAAATGACGGTGCTCCAATTAAGACAGCTGGCCAGAGCAAATAATATCACCCTGCTGGATAAAACAAAAAATATAAAATACGCAAGAAAAAGTGAGTTAATCCAGGCAATACTTGCAAAAGACAATAATGAAAAGAAAGAAAAATAGGTTAATTACTTAAAGAGGATGTTCAAAAAGTCCCCAAATGATTAGAGAAGAATATCTGCGTTGAACTTCTTGCTTCTAATTCAGTTACTTTTTGAACACACAATTAAAGGAGGAATTTATAATGCAAAATGCAAATGCGTTAGGAATGGTTGAAACAAAAGGATTAGTGGGAGCTATTGAGGCAGCAGATGCAATGGTAAAGGCAGCAAATGTTACGTTAGTTGGTAAAGAACAGATTGGTGCAGGCCTGGTAACTGTACTTGTCAGAGGAGATGTTGGAGCAGTAAAAGCAGCAACAGATGCTGGAGCAGCAGCTGCTGACCGTGTAGGAGAGTTATTATCCGTTCACGTCATTCCACGCCCGCATACAGAGGTCAGCGCAATCCTTCCAAAGCAATTTGATGAAGCTTAAAAAATCGGAAAGATATTAGTGTTTTCTGGAAGTAGCCGAGCTTTTGGATGGAGGTGAGTGATTTGGACGAACTGCTTGTAAAAACGATCGAAGAAGCAGTAAAAAAGGAAATGCTGAACCAGTCTTTAGTTGAAATTGAAGCCTCTGGAAGGCATGTTCATTTAAACAGAGAAGCTGTCGATTATTTATTTGGTTCAGGTTATCAATTAACAAAGACTAAAGAATTATCACAGCCGGGTCAGTTTGCTTGTAAGGAAAGAATTACAATCAAAGGACCTAAAGGAAAACTTGAAAATGCAGTGATCTTAGGGCCTGAAAGAAGCGAATCTCAGGTTGAAGTATCTAAAACAGATGCAGTTGTTTTAGGAGGGAATATCCCGGTCAGAGAAAGTGGAGATATTGACGGAACACCAGGGGTAACACTTGTCTATGGAGATAAGGAATTGCACCTGGATAAAGGACTTATCGTTGCTAAACGGCATATTCATGTAGCTTTGCATGATGCTGCGAAACTCCAGGTAGAGCATAAAGAAATCGTACAGGTAAAGGTATTTGGAGAAAGGTCACTTATATTTGATGATGTTGTTATACGCGTACATCCCAGCTATCAGACCTATATGCACATTGATTTTGACGAAGCGAATTCCTGCGGATTCCAGCGGGGAGCACTTGGGAAGATCATTAAAAAGAATGGGAAGGAAGCATCTTCAAATATAGAAAAGGCCGATAAACCTCTAAAAAGCTGTCATGTACCTGGAAATGACACGGAATTTATAGAGAAGCGGGTCATTACAGAAAGAGATTTACAAAAGCTGCTGATGCAGAAAAAGAAGAAGCTTCTGATTCCGCAAAATAGTATTACTACGCCGCTGGCTATGGATTACGCAAAAAAGCATAAATTAGAAATTCAACGATGTGAGGAGAATGAGGAATGATCATCGGCGATGTGATGGGCTCTGTATGGGCAACACGAAAAGATGAAAAACTGAACGGTCTGAAGCTGTTAATTGTCAAACCGACGTATAATGATGATTTATCCTCTACCTTTGTTGCTGCGGATTTAGCGGGTGCCGGTGTTGGAGATACCGTATTAGTAACGAGAGGAAGCAGTGCAAGGTCTGCTTTTGGAAAAGAAAGACTGCCCATCGATTCCGTAATTGTCGGCGTGGTTGACTCGATTGATATGGTTCAAAAAGAATAGAAAATCACATGAGTTGAGGAGGAAGAGGTATGGGCATAAATGAGATTGTAATTTATATTATGGTCATTTTCATGGTAGTCGGTGCCATTGACAAGATATTTAAAAATAAACTTGGACTCGGAGATAAATTCGATGAAGGTATCATGGCAATGGGCGCCCTGGCACTCGCGATGGTCGGTATTATTGTCATGGCTCCTGTCCTGGCAAATGTGCTCAGCCCTGTTATTGTTCCAATCTATACAGCGCTTGGTGCAGACCCGGCAATGTTTGCCGGAAGTTTATTAGCTATTGATATGGGAGGCCTGCAGCTGGCTCAAGAGCTGGGGCAGAGTCAGGATGCAGCTATGTTCTCAGGTATTATTCTTGGAGCAATGATGGGGGCAACGATAGTATTCTCTATCCCTGTATCCTTGGGAATTATTAAAAAGGAAGATCAGCGCTATCTTGCTACAGGTATGCTGGCAGGCTTTATTGCAATTCCTTTTGGAGCAATTATCGGTGGATTAGTAGCTGGATATTCCTTTTCCATGGTTATTATGAATCTAATTCCTATCTTTATTCTGGCAGTCCTCGTTATTTTGGGACTTTGGAAAATACCAAATCAAATGATTAAAGGCTTTACAATTTTTGGCTATGGCGTGGTAGTAGTTGCGACAGCAGGCTTGGCAATTGGCATTATCGATGTCTTGACAGGCATTACCGTTATTCCTGGAATTGCTCCTTTAGGAGAAGGAATAGAGGTAGTCGGAAGTATTGCGATTGTGCTTGCTGGAGCCTTTGTTATGGTAGAAGTGATCACCCGTGTATTTAAGAAACCGCTGATGAACATGGGGAAAATGCTTGGTATGAATGATGTTGCTGCAGCTGGTATGGTCGCAACACTGGCTAATAATATTGCCATGTTTAATTTGATGAAGGATATGGATAATCGCGGAAAAGTAATTAACGTAGCATTCTCTGTACCGGCAGCATTCGTACTTGGGGACCATCTGGGATTTGCCGCTGGAGTAGCCCGTGAAATGATTTTCCCGATGATTATTGGAAAATTCGCCGGAGGGATTATTGCCATTGTAATCGCGATTGTGATTGCCAATGCTATTTTAGGAAAAAGTGAAGAGAAAGACACCAAGCTTACAAAAGCTACCTAAGAAATATGGAGAGCGGCTTTCCTATTCCGGGAAATATAAAAATGGGAAGGAAAGAAGGAGTGCATATGGAAGAGAAAAAGAGGTTTATTCAAGAATTTGTACCTGGAAAACAAGTGACTCTGAGTCATTTAATAGCCAATCCTGTTGAAGATATGTTCGATAAATTAGGCGTGCAGCAGGCCGGAGCATTAGGGATATTAACGCTGACACCGAGCGAGACAGTTATTATAGCCGGCGATCGTGCCACGAAAGCTGCAAATGTGGATATCGGCTTTCTTGACCGGTTTACTGGGAGCCTGGTGATTGTAGGCAGTGTTTCCGAGGTGGAGACAGCACTGCATGATGTAAATCAATTTTTGGCAGATATTTTAAGCTATACACCTGCAGAAATTACGAAGTCTTAAAAAGGGAGGGGAGTAAATGCCATTGAAAAATCGAGCCATGATTCTTGGCGGAATAGATGCTGGAAAGACGACGTTAAAGGAATCGCTTTTTGGCAGAGAGAGACGGCCGAAAAAAATAAAAACACAGTCTTTGATTTATGAGGATTGGATTGTCGATACTCCCGGGGAATATACAGAAAACCCCTTGCATTACCGGAGTATTATGGCAACCTCCCTTGAGATTACACATGTGTTATTTGTGCAGGATGCAACCAATGAAAAAACAATTTTTGCACCCGGGTTCAGTTTAGGAATTAATAAACTGCCAATCGGTGTTGTTACAAAAGCAGATGCAAGTGAAGTAAATATAGAACAAGCAATCCACTTATTAAAAAAGGCAATTGTCAAAGGGCCGATTGTTATCACATCTGCCTATACAGGGGAAGGTATAGATATCATTCCTGCTCTTGTCAGATGTCAGTCATTGGACGAAATGAAAGCATATGCTGCCAGCCATCAATCTGAGAATCTTATCTTCCATGAAAATGCTAAAGTCCGGAGACAGCAGAGCAGGAAGGAGGAATGAGATGGATAGAGAGCTTGTAGAAAGAGTAACGAAAATGGTTGTCACCGTTTTAGAAGAAATGAAGGAAGAGGATGTCAGCAAGAATACAACTATTAAAATATGGCCTCATGAAAGTCCGCTTCCAGATCCTGTTGAACAGCAGGCTGAGGTGGTGGAGCAAAAGAGAGGTGAGGTAATTACTCTCAAACCATATACAAAAGGAAATTAGGCAGGGAAGGAGTGTTACTGTTGACACTAGATAAGGATTTATCCTCTATTCAAGAAATGCGGGATGCAGTAAAGAAGGCAAAAAAAGCACAGCAGGAATTTATGCAATTCTCGCAGTGGAAAATTGATTCCATTGTAAAAGCAATCGCTGCATCTGCCTACAACCAATCAAAAGAATTAGCGCGAATGGCGGTAGAAGAAACAGGGATGGGTGTTGTAGAGCATAAGCTTATAAAAAACCAAGTAGGTTCAAGGGATGTCTATGAATCTATTAAAGATGAGAAAACTATTGGGATTATTCACGAAGATACAGAAAATAAAGTAACAGAAATTGCTTATCCATATGGTGTGATCGCTGCGATTATCCCGACAACCAACCCTACTTCTACAGCGATGTTTAAAACAATAGCAGCTCTGAAGTCAGGAAACGCGATTGTAGTCAGCCCGCATCCGCGCGCTAAAAAATGTACCGTAGAAACACTGAAAATATGCATGGAGGCTGCGCTGGAAGAAGGTGCGCCAGAAGGATTAATTGGCTGGATTTCAGAGCCCAGTATGGAAGCAACTAATCAATTAATGACTCATCCAGATGTAAATTTAATTCTTTCCACTGGCGGTGGAGGCCTTGTTAAAGCGGCTTATAGTTCAGGAAAGCCTGCGTATGGGGTAGGCCCTGGAAACGTGCCGGTGTATATTGAAAAATCAGCCGATATTGAGAAAAGTGTCAAAATGGTTGTTGATAGTAAAACCTTTGATAACGGTACAATTTGTGCCACAGAGCAGGCGATTGTTGTAGATAAGGCTATTCAAGAACAGGTGAAAAAAGAGCTTGAAAAAAACGGTTCTTATTTTTGCAATCCTGAAGAGAAAAAGAAAATGGAGCAGATTATTTCAATAGGGCCTGGCAAGGTCAACCCGGATATTGTCGGGAAGTCGGCTCTGAAAATTGCAGAATTAGCAGGTATAAATGTTCCTGATGACACCAGACTTTTAATAGCTGAAGAGGACCAGGTGGACAAGCATATTCCTTTTTCTCTGGAAAAATTGGCACCGGTGTTTGCATTATATACAGCGGAAAATTCCAATGAAGCAAAAGAAAGATGCTTAGAGCTGCTGAATTTAGGCGGGAGAGGGCACTCCTTCTCCATCCATACGAAAGACGATCATTTAGTCCGTGAGTTTGGAAAGGCAATGCCGGTATCCAGAGTGCTGGTAAATACATTGTCATCCATAGGGGCAGTAGGAGCAACAACCGCACTAGCTCCTTCTCTAACTTTGGGATGTGGTGCATATGGCGGGAATATCAGCTCCGATAATATTACTGCACGTCATCTTTATAATGTAAAACGCATTGCTTACGGCTTGAAGGAAGCAGATATTCCGCAGCCTGGGGAAAGTAAATCAGAAGCAGTTTCAAGTAAACAAGTAGAGCACTTAATGAAGGAAGCAGTTGAAAAATCCGGTGCAGCAAGTGAAGAAATTGATAAAGTGAAAATAGAGGAGCTTGTGAGGCAGGTTTTAAAGGAATATCAAAATCAATAATATTTTAAGGAGGAATTTAAAATGGGTAAAGTAAATGGAGCTTTAGGAATGGTAGAAACGAAAGGATTGGTAGGGGCAATTGAAGCAGCAGATGCGATGGTAAAGGCAGCAAATGTGCATTTAATTGGGAAAGAACAGATCGGTGCTGGCTTAGTAACTGTACTTGTAAGCGGAGATGTAGGAGCCGTAAAAGCAGCTACAGATGCAGGGAGTGAAGCAGCAAGCCGTGTTGGAGAATTATTATCTGTCCATGTTATCCCTCGTCCACATAACGAGTTATCTGATATCCTTCCAGATTAATAGAGGAAATAGGTGCTCCTGATTTTGGGGCACCTCTCTCTTTTTATTAGAAATAATGAATATAAACAACAAAGGAGTGACTTACATTGACATTTAAACGAAGGAAATTTGCAGTGATCGGAGCTGGGTTTACTGGAGCAACAACCGCTTTTTTACTTGCTCAAAAGGAGCTGGGGGATGTTGTTTTAGTAGATATTCCTGATCAGGAGAACCCGACAAAAGGAAAAGCTCTGGATATGCTCGAATCCGGACCTGTAGAAAAGTTTAATGGGAAAGTAACCGGTACATCAGATTATGAAGAAATTAAAGATGCAGACATGGTGATTATTACTGCAGGAATTGCGAGAAAACCGGGGATGAGCCGTGATGATCTAGTCGCAATCAATGCAGATATTATGATGGATATCTCAAAGAAAATTGTTCGCTACGCACCAGAAAGCTACATCTTGGTCTTAAGTAATCCAGTCGATGCCATGACCTACACTTGCTTTAAAACAACCGGTTTTCCAAAGAATCGGGTAATTGGTCAATCCGGAGTTTTAGATACCGCGCGTTTCAATACATTTGTTGCAGAAGCGTTGGAACTTTCTGTGGAGGACGTGACCGGATTTGTGCTTGGCGGGCATGGAGACAGCATGGTCCCCTTAATCCGCTACTCCAATGTAGGAGGTATACCAATCAGTAATCTGCTTCCAAAAGATAAACTGGAGGCGATTGTAGAGCGGACAAGAAAAGGGGGAGGAGAAATTGTAAATCTTCTTGGCAATGGCAGTGCCTATTACGCTCCAGCAGCATCCCTTGTTGAAATGGCAGAAGCGATTGTCAAGGATAAAAAACGTATTTTGCCGTCGATTGCGTACCTGGAAGGCGAGTACGGCTATCATGATATTTATTTAGGAGTGCCGACCGTTTTGGGAGGTAAAGGAATCGAAAGTGTTATTGAATTACCTTTAACAGAAGAAGAAAAACAGCAGTTAAATCAGTCTGCAGACGATGTGAAGAAGGTTATTTCTACTTTGCCGTCAGATAAATAAAATGAAGCCGGAAAAACTCTCCGGCCTCATTTTATTTTGTTGCTGTTTCTTCTGTTGATTCAAATGAAATCTTTTGATTTTTACCTGCAACTGTTCCGAGGAAGGCAATACATAAAGCTACTGCCATTAAAATAATAAATGGCACCGTCCAGCCCTCTGTCATTTCCGAGATGGATCCAAGAAAAAGGGGGCCGGTAGAAGCAACGATATAGCCAATAGACTGGGCCATGCTGGATAGCTGCGCAGATTCTATAACCGTATTGGTACGGAGAACAAAGAACATCATCGCTAAACTGAATGCAGTTCCCGCCCCGACACCGGTTAAGATAAGAAAGACGATAATCAAATGTGATGAAGTGAAGGCAACACCCAAGAGACCGAAGAAAAATAGTAATCCGGCACTGCAGCCAATCAGACGCTGGCTTTTCATCCGTCCGGCAAGGATTGGAGCAATAAATGTCGTTGGAATAAGCCCGAGTTGATAAATGGCAATTAACCACCCGGCTTCACTTTCATCAAATCCTTTTGTGAGTAAAATATCAGGCAGCCAAGTAAATAAGCTGTACGGTATAAGTGATTGCAGCCCCATAAAAAATGTAACAGCCCAGGCAATTTTCGATTTAAAAATAGCTCTGGATGGCTGACTTTTTACGTTCATAAACACTTTTTTTTCGCTGGAACGTGTAACTGGCAGCCGCAGTAATAAAACAATGACAGCTGCTAAAGAGATTATGCTCCAAATTTGCATAGCATTCCGCCAATCGAACGTATCTATAGAAGCAATCGGTACGGAAATACCGGAGGCAATCGCACCGAATAAATTCATCGAGACAGAGTAAAGCCCTGTCATCAGTCCGATCCGATAAGGGAAGGTTGATTTAATTAATCCCGGCATCAGGATATTACCGACAGCAATAGCCATTCCAGTCAGGAGTGTGCCGAATAATAACAGCTCTATTCCGCCGCTTGCACGGATAAATACACCAATAGACAGAAAAATCATAGCAATCAGCAGCGTAAATTCCATCCCGAATTTGCTGGATAGTCTTGGTACAAAAGGTGAGAATAAGCCAAAAGCAAGCAATGGAAGGGTATTGACTAATCCAATCATAGCATTGGAGGCTTCTAATTCTCCCCGAAAAAAAGGAATAAGCGGCCCGACAGACGAAATTGGAGAGCGAAGAGTTGCCGCAATAAGTAAAATAGCTAAAAGTAATAGAACTGTATAATATCTATTTAAAAAATCTTTCTTTGAGAAGTACATAAAAACAATTCCTTTACAACGTATTTTTTAAATACACAAGAAATCATTCTATCAAAGAAGGCATGGGAATGTAAAGCTATTTTTAATATCACGGTAAATCATGAAGTTCTATATAAGTAATGCGGCTGAAGAGTTTAAGTGAATTGCGACTTCATTATCCTTTAAATCTCTGACTATATTTTATACAAAGATAAAACAATAGCAAACAATGAGCGCAATTTATACATCAAAAGAAGCATGGAACAATAGAACCACGCTTCCTTTTTAAATTAATTTAAAGATTTTATGGAATGGTATTATCCGAAAAATAAATCAATGACATTACTTGTTTTGGAGCTGTCTCTATTATAAAATTCCGAGTACCCGCAATCCATGCAATATACAACGGTAAAACGATTATGCTGCACATCAAATACTTTAGATAAACCGGATCCTGTCATGGACACATCCTTTGTATCAGCATTTCGGCTTCCGCATTTAATACAACCTTCATGATTTTTCAACATTATCACCTCTTCATAAATATTTACGAATAAAGGGGCGTGTAAGTTTCACTAATGCAATTCAATGATTATTTACAAAAAAATAGAAATATTTGTTATAATTATGTATTAACTTTGAATATTTAAATAGTATGGAATGAAAACATTTTAAATAAGGAGTGAAAAAATGCTGAGAAAAGCGAATAGAGAAGATTTAGATCATGTTGCCGGTTTAGCAAAAATGTTATGGCCAAAAAATGACCTCCATGCATTAAAAGAGGAATTCCAGGGATATTTAGAAGATAAACATGCATGTATTTTGTTAGCCTTTGATAAACAGAATGCTGTCGGGTTCGCGCAATGTCAGCTGAGATTTGATTATGTTGAAGGAACAAAAACATCACCAGTCGGTTATTTAGAAGGGATTTTTGTCAGGGAATCACATAGAAATAACGGATATGCAAGAGAATTAGTAAAGACTTGTGAGCGCTGGGCAGAAGAGCAGGGCTGTAGTGAATTTGCCAGTGATTGTACCATAGATAATGAAGAGAGCCTCGCTATGCATCTTCGTCTTGGTTTTATGGAAGCGGGGAGAATCATTTGTTTTAAGAAATCATTATAATAGAATAAATCTTGAAAAAAGCAGAAATGAAATGGAAAAATATTATTTAAGCTGGCGATAGTATTATATTAGTTGCTGTGGATACGGATGATATGGTTGTTGGAAGGTTTTAAACGATTTTTAGACCTGTCTATTCATACTGTCCAAGTAGAAGTTCTGGCAGAAAACAATAGCCGTTTATTTTATGAACGGTTAAGAGCGAAGGTTGTAGAAAAGAAGGATATTCAGATTGACGGTGATGTGCTGGATCTGCTTGTGTATGAATGGAAGAATATAATTGAAGTTGTTCAGACATAGATTTGAAAGAAATCCTTCTTGGCAGTAGTTTATGTGAAGAATAACACCTGCCAAAAAGAGATTAAAAGAGAGCTAGGCAGGACGCTCCAGGTATAATATGAATGGAATATATGAGCTGGAACTTTCATCTCCCACCCGGCTTTCTTCCCGGAAACCGAGTCGCTTCAGCATTTTCTGGGCACGCTGATTTGTGATATGCGTTTCTGCACGGAATAGATGAATGCTAAGATGCTTTGCTCCGTATGTGATCATTTTATTTGCAGCAGTTACTCCAATGCCTCTGCCCCATAAACTGCTTTCACCAATAGCAATGCCTAGTTCAGCAGAATTATTATGTATATCCGCTAAATCAGCATAGCCAATTAGTGTATGTTGGAGCTCAATGCCCAATCGGATAAAATTTGGCTGCTGGTTATTGACATTACGGCTCCACCATAAATAAAGTTCTTCTTGGGAACGATTCAATTGCCAACCGTTTGCGGCACAAAAGCTGCTGTCTCTGCTCCAGGTTAAGACCGCTTGAAAATCTTTCATTGTTAAGGGGCGAAGAAGTATATTACTATCATTGATATTCATCAAACATCTCTCCATTCATGCGGTTTTCGCTGATAACCATAAGTAGTTGTTTAAAACAGATTTTAAAAGAAGTCCGAAAAAGAGTCAATTAATTTTGTAAGGAAAGAATGGAGAACAAATTCATAAAAATAATCGTCCAAAGAATTTAAGATTAATCGTTTGGACGAAAACATTTAACTTGATTCAAATTTTTCATCTTGAAATAGAAAGTCAGATATGCAAAATCGAATTTTTTCCTCCTTTCCTTGAATGGTAAATCCTTTCTTCTTGTCAGACACTAAGGTAAGATTGTATTCTTTGAAAGCAGAGCGAACGAGTGGAAGATACTTCTTTAGAGAAGTGGCACTGATAAACAGGCTTTCAGCAAGTTCTTCCTGAAAGATAACTTCTCCGTGCAGACAGTTCATCAATATTTTTCTAACGATTTCTTCAACAAGCTGCTTACCTTCTGAATCACCAGTATGTCCACGGCTGCCTGCATATTCAGACTTTGGTAATAGCTCCCTGAATTTATCCTCTTCCCTGATAACTAATTCATAGCCTTTTCCTTTATGAGAAATGATTTCTGCATGATATTTAGGCAATAAAACATTTAAGTTTTTAATATCATTGCGGACAGTTCTGGATGATACATTTAGAAGCAATGCTATCTCTTGACCTGTATGCATTTCCTTACTGTTCAAAAGAAGGTGAAGAATTTTAATTTCCCGTTTATTTAGTAATTCCACTGTTCAACAATCTCCTTTCTAATTCCATATTACGAAAACGTATTCATTGTTTTAAGACAGCCTTTTTCCTCTCTGTAGGAAAAAGACCTCTGCTTTGTTTTTTGATTAAGATATAATAGAAGCGGAGGTGAGTCCCATGGATAGTATCATACAGGATTTAATTAAATGGATAAATGCACAAAAAAAGCATGTCATCATTGGTATTACCGGACATGGCGGAGCAGGGAAAAGCACATTTGCTGAGCATTTGAAACGGGCTTTGGATCAGGATGTAAATTTAATTTGTACAGACCCGTATATTGTCAGTTCTGCGTTAAGAAAAGACACAAAAATCACCTATACTTATCAAAACGAACCCCGTACTGCTAAAATGACTGCTTGCCATCCGTTGGCTCATTATGTGGAAGCTTTGGAACGGGATATTCAAATGACTCATGCAGGTATGGAGTGGGATACAATTGACACCGATTATTTACCAAGTAAAAGGGTAGAACCTGATAAAAAACTGACTATTATGGAAGGAATGAGCATTGCATTTGTGAATCGCGATTACTTGGATTTACAAATTTATCTTTACACAGATAGTGAGACAGAATTAAATCGGCGTTCCAGCCGGGATACCGTTGAACGAAATCGGAATCTGGAGGATATACAGAAATCACATCATGAAAGAAGAATTCAATACAGACATTTTATGAGCCCGTATAAAAGTAAGGCGGATATTATTCTTTTTACAGATGAGAAAGGGCTGCATATTGAGAAATACCAATTATGAACAAATTAGGGCCAGTCTGTCTGTTTAAAAAGGAAGGATAATCCATGAGAATAAAAGAATTAACAACAGAAAAAGAGTGGCGGGAAGCTTATAAGGTAATGTGCCAGCCGCGAATACATCTTGACGAAGCTCCTTATATAGATTTGGCAAAAGAAGCGGTGAAGGTGGAGCGTTATCATTTAGCCGCTTTATATGAAGAGGGAGAAATTGTTGCTTTGGCAGATTTGTGTGGAGATCTGTTTAGCAGAGTTATCCATTTTTTAACTTCAAATCATTTGTGTTTGAAGTGGAGAAGCGTATAATTAATAATGTCGAAAAATCAATTTATTTGGCAGTGATAAAATAGTAAAAAGTATCTTGCTGCCTACGGTTATTTTGTGTGAAATAAGGAATCCTAAGCTAAGGAAAAATATTAATCAGAACATTTAATCGAAATATTAAGTTACGTCATTTTCTGTTTTATTCAAAAAGTGGAACACGAACTAAACTGACACCAATTAAAGGCAGCAGGGTATGTTGTTTTATACGCCGTTAAGAATAAAAAGAGAGAAAGGAAAGTTGGATGAGCAAAGCACAAACGAAAAAATCAAGAAAAGCTATACTTTTTGCAAGAGGATTAATAATTATTATTGGCGGATTTATAACAGCCTATGGGTTGGAAGCAGTATTGATACCGAACAGTGTTTCAGATGGGGGCGTAACCGGGATAAGTATCGTAGGATCAGAGTGGACCGGTTTACCGCTGGGACTTTTAATTGCTGTCATAAATATTCCATTTGTTTACTTAGGGTATAAACAAATCGGTAAGAATTTTGCAATCCTCTCTACTTTAGGTATCGCTTCACTTGCTATAAGTACAAGCATGATGCATCATATTCCATCCATTATTGAAATTGAGGGAGATACATTACTGGTCACCGCTGTCGGCGGGATTATTATTGGAACCGGTATGGGGCTGGCGCTTCGTAATGGAGGCGCCCTGGACGGGATTGATATGCTGGCTGTATTATTATCTCGTAAGCTGCCTTTTGGAACCAGTGACCTAATTTTATTCTTGAATTTATTTGTATTTATTGTGGTATCAACCGTGTTTGGTTTAAAAGGGGCATTAATGTCAGGTGTCGCTTATTACATTGCCTCGAAGGTCATTCACATTATTGAAGAAGGATTAAGCAGCACAAAAGCAGTTTATATTATTACAGAGCATGCTGATGAAATGATGAAAGAAATCAGGGGTCGGCTTGAACGCAGCTGTACTTTACAGCATGTAGAAGGCGGCTATTCTAAAAAGGAATTTAAACAAATAAAATGTGTGATAACCCGGCTGGAGGAAAGCAAAATGAAGGAGACAATCCAAGATGTCGATCCAACAGCATTTGTAACTGTCTACGACGTAACAGAAGTGCGTGGCGGGAATTTTTAATACAGTATAAGCTCTCTTAAATTGTAAAAAAGGCAGTTAATGAAATTAAATTCATTAACTGCCTTTTTTATACATTATAGGTCAATAAACTTTATTGTCCGCAGGGTACATTACCATTTACGATCTTGCTCTGAACATATCGGCAACTGCATGAAATACCTCAACACCCTGGTAACTGAATACAGACAATGCAGTCAGTGAAAAGAATCCGATAACGATAAATCTAAAAATCATCATTTTTATAGCCTCCTCTTTTGATCTTTTACTTATATCAAAAGAGGATTAAACCACGAAATTGGACTGATAGAAAACAGGATTCAGCAGCTGTTTTATCCGGGCAGCTCTTACAACAGTTGTAAATAAACATTGGCCGCCCAATAAGAATAAAGTAATGATTAAAGCCGGATGTGCTATAAATGATTTATCCTGCTGGTCATTGCCGCCTAAACCTAAGTCATGTGATACCTGATGATCAACCAGGGTATCCTGTTCGGCGAGAACGTAGCTGTGGGGTGTATCTAAAAATAAGTGTGTCATTGGCAGAATGATAATCATTAAAGCGATAATCAAATATCTATTCAACATCTACGCCCCCTTCCGTATATTATTATGTTTATAGATTTTAATTTTTTAAGTGAAAAACTTAATTATACCAATATTGATAAATGAATTCAATATGATATAGAATGTTTTTTTGGACTAATGTGTATTATATGCTTATTTTCCAAACGTGTCTATACTTTTTGAACACTTTATGAATTTTTTATCTATAAAAACAATATACCCCTTTTATAAATTAGTCTAAACATATGCCCGGATGTAAATAGAGATTTATATGTGTACGAAATATGTCTTTCCAGTATATGAAATGATCATCAGGATCATTCAATTTAAACTAAAACCAGCTTGAAATATTTTTAATATTTCTTATTGACAAGGAATTCAAATACATATATAGTTATCTACAACAAATAAATAGCAATACATTTTCTTATCCAGAGAGGTGGAGGGACTGGCCCTTTGAAGCCTCGGCAACAGACTTATAAAAGAACTGTGCCAATTCCAGTAGCATTTAGCTAGCAGATAAGAGGAGACATTGATAACGTACTCAAAAACCTCTTCTTTCTGATAAGAAGAGGTTTTTTTCGATTCAATAACAGCTTATCGGCAGTTAAATAATACAAATATATGAATTTAGGGGGAATTTAAAAGTGACGAAAAGGAGTTTGGAAGAACGTTTAAAGCAGGGAACAGTAATTGCAGGGGAAGGATATTTGTTTGAACTGGAGCGCAGAGGATACCTGCAGGCCGGATCCTTCGTGCCGGAAGTAGCATTAGATAACCCGGAAACATTAAAAGCAGTATATCGTGATTACATGAAAGCCGGTTCTGATGTAGTACTGGCATTTACATATAACGCACATCGTGAAAAAATGCGTATCATCGGCAAAGAAGATCTGCTGGAGCCTCTAAACAGAAATGCGATTAAATTAGCGAAGGAAGTGGCAAAAGAGCACCCGGTGGAAGAAGCGCTGGTTGCAGGAAATATCTCAAATACAAATATCTTTAATCCGGAAGACCAGGAATCAAAGGATAAAGTGAGATTGATGTTTAATGAAATGGTTTCATGGTGTAAGGATGAAGATGTTGACTATATTAATGGAGAAACCTTCTACTACCATGAAGAGGCGCTGATTGCTTTAGAGGAAATTAAAAGATATGATTTACCGGCAGTTATTACACTAGGGCTGATGGGTGAAAATATTTTACGTGATGGCTACACAGTTGAAGAGTCATGTAAGATTTTAGAAGATAACGGGGCGCTGGTTGTCGGGATGAACTGTTTCCGCGGACCGGATACCATGCAGCCATATTTAGAGAAAATCCGTGAAAAGGTTGATGGATATGTAGGAGCACTGCCAATCCCTTATCGGACAACAGAAGAAAACCCTACTTTCTTTAACCTGCCGGACGGAGGATGCAGCTGTCATTTACCGACAGAAACAACTTTCCCGACTTCTTTGGACCCGCTCTATCATAATCGTTATGAGCTGGCTGAATGGGCTAAAAAGGCGCATAGCATCGGCATTAATTATATTGGATTATGCTGTGGAGCTTCCCCGGCTATGCTGCGTGCCGTTGCAGAGGCGGCAGGAATAGAAACTATTAATTCGAAATATTCTCCGGATATGCATAAGCATTTCTTATTTGGAGAAGATGAAACGCTGCAGGAGCATATTACAGAGTACAAAACAAAAGCTTAAAAACTGTTTTTGGGAGGCGGTTATAATGACGTTGACGAAGGAAAATGAATTATTACAGGCGTTAAAAGTATTAAAGTCAAAGACATGGGTTGATTTAACACATACGTTTGGCCCGGATTCCCCTCATTTTTCAGCATTTAAAGATGCTGAGTTTGAGACATTGTACACACATGATGATGGATTCCTGGCACAGCAATTCAGTTTCTCAGGACAATACGGCACGCATATCGATGCACCGATTCATTTTGTCCGCGATCAGCGCTTTTTAGAGGAGTTGGAGCTGAAGGAGGTTGTCCTTCCGCTTGTTGTGATTGATAAGTCAGAAGCAGCTGCAGAAAACCATGATTATATTTTGACGGTCGAAGATATTTTAGCATTTGAAGAGATACATGGAAAAATTGAAGAAGGTACTTTTGTAGCACTGCGGACAGATTGGAGTAAACGCTGGCCGGACAAAGAAGCTTTTGAGAATAAGGATGAGGAAGGGAATAACCATTTACCTGGATGGGGGCTGGATGCCTTGAAATTCTTATTTGAAGAAAGAAATATTAAAGCGGTTGGCCATGAAACATTTGATACCGATGCGGCAATTGATGCCCAGAAAAACGGCTCTTTAATCGGGGAGTATTATGTGCTGGAGCAGGACACTTTTCAGGTCGAGCTGTTAACAAATCTGGACCAATTACCGGCAAAGGGAGCAGTGATTTTTAACATCAGTCCGAAACCGGAAAAAGCAAGCGGTTTTCCAGTCCGTTCCTTTGCAATTTTACCTTAACAAATCATAGAAAACTAAAAAGAGGAGAATAGATAAAATGACAAAAACAGCAGTAAAAGCACCATTTCGCGCAGACCATGTAGGAAGTTTATTACGCCCGGAGCGTATTCATCAGGCAAGAAAGAATTTTCAAGAAGGAACTGTTTCTAAAGAAGAGCTTCATCAAATTGAAACGGAAGAAATTAAACGTATCGTTGATAAACAAATTGAAGTAGGCTTGCAGGCTGTTACGGATGGGGAATTCAGACGCCGCTTCTGGCATACAGATTTCCAGGAGCATCTAAATGGTGTTGAAGGTTACGTGCCGGAGACAGGATTTAAATTTGTTGGAGAGGAGACAGAACGCTATAATGTGCGAGTAACAGGGAAGGTTTCCTTCAATTCAGATCATCCACATGTGAAGGAATTTGTGGAATTTAAAGAAATCGTCGGGGACCGTGCTATTGCCAAACAAACGATTCCAAGCCCGAATCAGTTATTTGGTAAAGGAATTCTGAACCCAGAAATTTATCCTGACCTGGCAGAATATGCAGAAGATGTGATTCAAACTTACCGTGATGCCATAAAAGCTTTTTATGATGCAGGCTGCCGCTATCTGCAGCTGGACGATGTTTATATTGCGGGATTAAATGTAGAGAACTTCCCGGCAGCGGAAGACGGAAAGGATCGTCAGTATTTTATTGATTTAGCTCTGTATGTATTAAACAGTGTATTGGAAGATAAACCGGAAGACTTAACAATTACAACACATCTATGCCGTGGAAATTATCGTTCAAAATGGGCATTTGAAGGAAGCTATGCGAAAATAGCTCCAACCTTATTTGCAAAAGAAAAAGTAGATGGATTCTTCTTAGAATATGACGATGACCGTTCAGGCGGATTTGAGCCGCTTGATTACATTCCGAATGGCGGACCTCGTGTTGTTCTGGGGGTGTTTACTTCCAAGCATGGCGAGCTGGAGAATAAAGAAAATATTAAAGCAAGGGTAGAAGAAGCATCCAAATATGTTCCGTTTAATCAATTATGTATCAGTCCGCAATGTGGATTTGCTTCAACCCATCATGGGAATCTTTTAACGGAGGAAGAACAATGGAACAAACTGAAATATATCGTGGATGTGGCAAAAGAAATTTGGGGAGAATAAACAAACTTATAGAAAATGAACAGCAGGCGTCATCACATTGTATGGGAAAATAGATGAAATTGGAAAAAGGCAGAGGGAGATTGGAACCCTTGGGCCTTTTTCTTTGTGCCGAATATGAAAATCCTGTGTGGAAGGGACACATGTTAATAGATATACAGATAGAAATAGTGCTAGAATAAGTATAAGAAGAAAAATAGTTCGAAAGTGGGGAAAGGGCTTTGACAGAGATTTGTATGATACGGCACGGAGAAACAAATTGGAATAAAGAAAAAAGAATTCAGGGGAAGACAGATATCCCTTTAAATGAAACTGGGAAATTACAGGCTGGGGTCTGCTGTGC
Source organism: Oceanobacillus sojae (assembly GCF_900162665.1). Lineage (GTDB taxonomy): Bacteria > Bacillota > Bacilli > Bacillales > Amphibacillaceae > Oceanobacillus > Oceanobacillus sojae_A. Next base: position 653,440 of record NZ_LT727813.1, on the reverse strand, counting down.
GGCTGCAGAACAGTTTGAGCCGACAGTATTAATTACCAGTCCTTTAGCGCGGGCAAGGGTAACAGCGGAAATTATTAATCAGGATCTGCAGCTTCCCCTGTATGAAATGAAAGCATTTGTTGAGCGCACTTATGGAGATGCTGAGGGGATGACGATAGAGGATAGAAACCGATATTTCCCTAATCGTGATCATATTCCAAATGTCGAATCGTTCGAACAATTACAGGAAAGAGGAATGAAGGGGTTAGAGGAAGTTTGTGAAAGCTTCCCGGGCGAGCGTGTTTTAATCGTTTCTCATGGTGCATTAATCAATAGCCTGTTATCAGTGATTTCAAAAGGAAAGCTGGGCACAGGGATTACATTTCTGCAGAACACATCGGTTACAAAATTTTCCTGTGAAAACGGCGAATGGCGTGTCATTGATTATAATAATATTGATCATCTTGCCAAAGTTAATGAGTAATTATATAGATGATGTGCAATCTTCATATGAAACATTTTAAAGATAAACAGGATTTGAGCAAAAGGGGGTGTCATGGATGAAGCTTAATTATGTAAAGGTAGAGGTGCTAATTGGAGAGGAATATATCAGCAGTTTGCGGGAGGAGCTCCATGAGCATGGATTCCTGCACCACGGCAATCAGGATAATGTTCTTTCATATACAAAGTGCAGACATTATTCCCGTCCATTGGAATTTGCTCCATTGGAAATGTCATTACAGCCGGAAAATGTATTTCTGCAAACGGATTGCAAGGCAGAATTCCGATGTATGATTCACCAGATTGAGAAAGTGAAAAAAATCATCCATGATATCCACCCAAGCAATCATCCTGTCATTTATTTTATTCCTATACTTGATTAGATAAAAGCAGCCGTGTTCAGTTTGACACGGTTGCTTTTTAGAAGTACAGCATATAGACAGTAGATTATTTCGTGCGATGCTGCATCGTTGCTTTTTTCCATTTCTTTTTCTCTTCTGCGGCAAGTCGTGCATTTTGCCTGCGCTCCAGATAAGCGAGCTCTTTTTGCAGTTTAACATAGCTGTTCCAGCGTTCTTTATCTAATTCTCCGGATGCCAGAGCTTCCTTCACTGCACAATCCGGTTCGGTGTCATGCAGGCAATCATTGAAGCGGCATTTCCCGATCAGCTTTTGAATATCAGAAAAGGTATGCGATAATCCGGATTCTTCTCCAGCCCACAGCAAAAAGCTTCGCATTCCGGGAGTATCAATAATCACACCGCCGTCCGGCAGCCTGAAAAGCTCCCGATGCGTTGTTGTATGTCTGCCGCGTTTATCCGAGTCACGAACAGCTTGGGTTTTAAGCACTTCTTTTCCTAATAAATGATTGATCAAAGTTGATTTTCCAACACCGGAGTTCCCTATTAATACAATCGTATCATCTGCATGGATAGTATCCCTGATTTCTTTCTTGCCAATTTCATTAACGGCATCCCAAGTCAATACAGGGATACCAAGGGCAATCTGACTCATTTTTTGTTTGGCTGCTTCCAGATTTTTCACTAAGTCAGCTTTGGAAAGAATAATAATTGGACTGGCGCCGCTTTCCCAGACAGTTACTAAAAACCGCTCTAATTTACGTTCATTAATTTTTTCCTCCAGACTTAGAACAATAAATACTTTAGTAACATTACTGGCAAGAATTTGTGCGTTTGTTTCCAGTTCATCTGCTTTTCGAACAATGCTGCTGAAACGGGGAAGAAGCTGGTCAATGATGAGAACATCATGAGGATTATTTTGTTTTAGAACGACCCAGTCCCCAACAGATGGAAAATCTTCTCTCGATGAAGCATCATGTCTGAGTCTGCCTTTTACAACTGCCTGACGGGTTCCATAAATGGTTTGGACAGTATATCTTTCCTTCTGTTCATTGATAACACGGGCTAACAGCTCAATAGAACCTTGATAATTTATTTCCGGACGATAAGCATAGTTTTTTTGAAATTCGTACAAATGGATTTCCTCCTAATATTTTTGAATAAAAAACGGATTGGTACACACCAACCCGGACACGTCAAAAATATAGGAGTTCTTTTAGAATTCCAAATAATTATATATCACGTATGAGAAGGTGAGTACCTATAAAAAATAGCTGCCGACATGTTTACATATACTTTTTTCATAAGACATCACCTTCTCTCTTTTTTGTAATTGCTTACATCATAACGGATTATTGACAGAATGTAAATAGGCAAAAATAAATAAGCATCTGAATCTGCTTTGAGATCCAGATGCTCTATCGTTTTTTTCACCATTATCTGTACACGATTCCGCCATCTGTGATAATAGCTTGTCCGGTAATATAGTCAGAATCATCAGAAGCCAGGAAGGAAACCAGGTTTGCAACGTCCTCCGGCTCTTGGGAGCGTCCGAGCGAAATACCTTCAACAAATTGTTTATAAGCATCCCCGCGTTCCATATCATCATAATATTTCACCATTTCTTCATCGATACGATCCCACATTGCTGTTCCTGCCACACCCGGGCAATAGGCGTTAACACGAATTTTATATGGTGCCAGTTCTTTGGAAGCAGAATGAGTGAAAGAACGAACCGCGTGTTTGGTAGCAGAGTAAGTCCCCAGCATTTCAAAGGATTCATGTCCAGCAATACTGCATGCGTTAATGACTTTCCCTTTTGTATCTTGTTTAATGAACTGCTCAGCAGCAGCTTGTGTTCCGAATACAGTACCATTTACATTTACTGCAAATGTTTTATTTAATTGATTTTCATCAATATCAAGGAATGGAGAGACAACATCAATTCCAGCGTTATTCACAAAGACATCCAGCTGTCCAAAAGCTTCTACTGCTTCTTTAACAAGATTAAATTGGTCTTCGCGTTTCGATACATCACCTACAACGGAAATGGATTCAACACCGGCATCCTTAAATTCTTTTAATGTACTGTCCAGCATTTCTTTATTAATGTCATGCAGAACAATTTTAAAGCCATCTTTACCGAGACGTTTGGCGATTCCTTTTCCTAAACCGCCTGCAGAACCAGTGACAATCGCAACTTTTGACATAAAAAAGACCTCCAAATAAATTTATTTCATTGATTAGATGTATTAATTCGCATCCAATTTTTATTATTCCTCTTTTAAAGGGAAACAAAACATAAATATAAAAAAAGTTTTTGGAAAGACTTAATGGTATAGATGAACATTTTGACAGCTATTAAAATGGAAGCGTATGCTTTAGATGTAGATTTAAAACAATAAAATATATCTGAAGTATGCTGGAGCGGTAATTTTACCTCAGTTATACAGCATGGATAATAAAAAGGAGGAAGTATAAGTGACAACATTAAAAGGTAAAGTTGCAATTGTAACTGGTGGGGCTTCAGGGATAGGTTATGCTGTGGTACATAGCCTGCTGGAAGCCGGTGCGAAAGTCGGGGTAGCAGATTTAAATGAAGAAAAACTGAAAGAGATGGAACAGCACCATAAAGGGAATTTATTAGGTGTTGTAACAAATGTAACAAAAGAAGAGGATATTAAAAACCTTGTTAACAAAACGGCAGAGAAGTTTGGAGGGCTGGATATAGCCTTTAACGTAGCTGGTGCATCTAAATCAGGGGCAATCATTGATCAGCCGGAAGAAGATTGGGATTTCACGGTTGATTTATGTTTAAAAGGTGTCTTTCTATCTTTAAAACATGAGGCAAAATACATGAAAGAGCATGACGGTGGAGCTATTGTTAATGTTGCTTCCTTAAATGCACATGTTCCAATGCATTACGGAGCAGCTTATTCTTCTGCAAAAGCAGGGGTGGAGATGCTTACCAAAAATGCTGCACTTGAAATGTCCAAGCATAATATTCGTGTTAATGCTATCTTGCCGGGGCTTGTATCAACACCGCTAACTTCTGATTTAACAAACGTTGAGGCAATTAATGAAGCTTATCTGGAGCGTATTCCTATGGAGAGAGCAGGAGATCCGAAAGAAATAGCAGGACCGGCACTATTCCTTGTCAGCGATCAGGCATCCTATGTGAATGGAGCCAGTTTACTTGTGGATGGCGGCTGGGCGGTGACAGGTTATCCGGATTTAAGTAAGTTTATGTAGTTTCTTAATGGAAAGTTATTTAGAAAGCATCCTTGCCGCCAATTCTTTAATTAAATACCCTTTGATACACAGATGCAGGAAGTGAAGCGTAAATCCACTTCCTGCATAAAATAGAAACAGGGGGAATCTGCCTGTTCTGCTCTTTTATTAACTTTCAAGTGATTTCCGAAGCTCCGTTACGTCCTTCATCTCGAGACCGGTTAATTCAGATATCTCTTCCTCCGAATACCCCTTTCTTAAAAGCTTTGTGGCAAAATTCCGTTCCGCTTCTTGCATGCCTCTTTTGGTCGCTTCTTCCTCGATTTCTCTAAACAGTCTTCCAAACGTCGGTGTATCTCTTAATTTTTCCATTCCCATTATTTTTCCTTCCTCCTTTTCGTTTTGGGCAATTGGCAGCGATTCGTACAATTTTTCCTGGAATTCCGATGGTATCTGCAGAATATAATCGATAAAATACAATAGGGCTGAAAGATAGGCTGCACGATGCGAATATTTTTTTAATGCCAAGCTGATTAGCTGCTGTTTAAAGTAAAACCTTCCTTCATTATCTTCGTTTGATCTGCCGGTGTTTTTACTGACATAGATTCCTGCAAGAACAGCTAAAGCGAATGGATTATCAGATAAAATTGGGTTTCCAATGTGAAAAATGGCTGTAAAAATGGAGTAATGACCAGTGATTTTTTGTTTTTTGATTATAAAAGTACCTTCGTATTTCATTTTTAATGATTTTTAGAACAGGATGAAAAACGATAGACTTGGTCATTTGTATTTAACACGGCTTACTTATTTCCGTGATGATTTTCGCCATTTCATCCGTTGATTCCTTCATTCCGTTTTCAAGCCAGTATTCAATTACTGTAATACTCCCACTGATGGAATAGATGGTCATGTACTTTGCAGCTGTTTCGTTCATTTTGTGTTCTGGCTCATTAAAGTCATTCATAATATGAGTTTGTGCGGCAAACATGACTTTATGCGTAAATCTTTTATTGCCATGTTCACTGAAAAGAATCCGGAAATGCTCATGACGGCTATGAACATATTCAAGTAAATATTTCAGCATCGCTAAGGCTTCCTTTTCCTGTGTATAGTCATATTGAAGCAGTGCCTGATTTAACTCATCGATAATTTCATCTTCAATATGAGTCATTAAATCATATTGATCTGCATAATGGCTATAAAAGGTAGAACGATTAATATCGGCATGCTCACAAATTTCTTTAATAGTAATGGAGGAAACCGGTTTTTCTTTTAAAAGTTCCATCAGACTATTTTTAAGGGCCATTCTTGTATAACGTTTTCTTCGGTCTATTTTTTTTACCAAGTTTAATTAACTCCTTTATGAACAAAATATGAAATTTTGATTTTTATCCAACAAATAATGAATTTTTGTTGTGGAACGTACATTTTTTAAGCAACTGTTTGTTGTCTAACTGACAGTGTGTCTTTATAATATTAAATTATATGAATGAAATCAACAAGATAATGGGGAATAACAGTGGCAAATATAATTATTCGTTTTAAAAAGACAATCGTTATCCTTTTTACGCTCCTTACTATCTGTTCTTTAGCCGGGATTCTGTTTGTGGATGTGAATTACAATATGCAGGATTACCTGCCGGATGAAGCAGAATCTACACAGGCTATAGAAGTGATGGAGGAGGAATTCACCGGTGGCATTCCGAATGCAAGAGTAATGGTGGAGGATGTCTCCATTCGAGAGGCGATAGAGTATAAAGAAGCTCTGGAAGCAGTAGACGGTGTGACAGAGGTTCTATGGCTGAATGATGTGATAGATATCCGGACGCCGATTGAAGCAGCTGATCCGGACACGGTTGACACATATTATAAAGAAGAAAAGGCGCTTTTTTCAGTTACCATAGCTAGTGGTAAAGAAGTTGAGGCAACTAACGAAATTTATGATTTAATAGGTGAGGAGAATGCGATTTCTGGAGAGGCAGTTAATACAGCGACACAGCAGGAAATGACGGGAAAAGAAAGCATGTACGCTGCTGCGCTTTTAATTCCAATTATTGTAATTATTCTTATCCTTTCTACAAGCTCATGGATGGAACCGGTCTTTTTCTTGACTGCAATAGGTGTTTCGGTTCTGATTAACTTAGGGACAAATGTATTCATCGGTGAAATTTCATTTGTGACGCAATCCGTTGCCCCTATATTACAGCTTGCTGTTTCTCTGGATTATGCGATATTTCTGCTGCACAGCTTTCAGGATTACCGGAATAAAGAATATCAGCCTGGAGAGGCGATGAAAAAGGCCATTAAAGAATCGTGGCCGGTTATAAGTTCAAGTGCTATGACGACTATATTCGGATTCATGGCTCTTATGTTTATGAATTTTGAAATAGGCTCTGATCTCGGACTTAATCTCGTTAAGGGAATTATTTTGAGCTTTATCAGCGTTATCGTTTTTCTGCCTGCATTTACGCTGTTATTTTACCGCTGGATTGATAAAACACAGCACCGGGTCTTTGTTCCGACAAGATTTACTGGAGCAGGGAAAAAATTATTAAAATTACGGCTTCCAGTATTAATTCTGGTTCTCTTATTAATTGTACCGAGCTTTCTGGCACAAAACAGTACGTCGTTTACTTATGGTATGGGGGAACAGCCGGAAGATTCCAGGCTGGGGGCAGATATTCAGCAAATTGAAAATGTCTTTGGTGAATCCACTTCGATTGTGCTGCTTGTTCCAAATAATGATATTGGCAAAGAGGAAGAGATGACACAAGTGCTGGAGAATGTAAACTATGTGTCTTCAGTTACAAGCTATGCCACCATGGTAGGAACTGCAATTCCGCAGGACTTTTTGGAAGACGATGCCACAGAGCAATTTCTTTCGGAAAATTACAGCCGGATTATTATTAATACAGAGGCCGGAACAGAGGGAGAACTTCCTTTTGCGATTGTAGAAGATGTCAGGGACATTGCTGGTTCGTATTATGGAGACGATGCTTTAACATCGGGAGAAAGTGTATCATTGTATGATATGAGAGATATTGTTTCCAAAGATAATCAGCTTGTAAATATTTTAACAATTATTGGAGTAGGGGTTGTATTATTAGTTAATTTCAAGTCAATTTCCTTCCCGGTAATACTGTTGCTGGTTATTCAGGCAGCAGTTTGGATTAACCTGGCAATCCCTTATTTTACAGGGGATCCGCTTGTGTTTATCGGTTATTTGATTGTCAGCACTGTACAACTGGCGGCAACTGTAGATTATGCGATTTTATTAACGGAAACATATAAAAATTATCGCCGCTATATGCCAAAATGGAGAGCGATGAGAACAACATTGGATGATAAAATTTTCTCCATTGCTGTATCTGTATCCATTTTATCCAGCGTCGGCTTTATTCTGTGGATGACATCATCCAATCCAATTGTAGGATCTATCGGGCTTCTGCTGGGGAGAGGAGCGCTACTGGCGTTTATTCTTGTTATTACATTACTGCCGGCATTGCTGATCTATGGTGATACATTACTTCAAAAAACGTCACTGCGCATGAAGTTTTATAAGGAGGAAGAGCATCATGAAAAGGACAATTAAATGGCTTTGGCTCGCGCTGGCTTTATTCTTTATTCCTTTCTTAAATACAGCTGTTTTGGCTGAGTCTTCAGAGGAAAAGAATGAGGAAGGAGAAATTAAGGAAAAGAATGAAGTGATTTATGCGAATTTAGAAGCGGGCGGAGCATTAGAAAATATATATATTGTGAATGCATTTGAACTGAATAAAACAGGAATTATCGAAGATTTCGGAAACTATGAATCTGTCAAGAACTTAACAGATACCAGTGAAATCAAACAGGACGGAGATACTGTCCGTATGGACGCGGCAGCAGATAATTTTTATTATCAAGGAAATCTTTCAAAAGAACTGCCCTGGAAATTTACAATTGAATATTATTTAGATGGGGAAAAAGTAGACCCCAAAACGGTTATTGGTGAACCAGGGCAAGTAGAGATAGAAATAAAGGTAGAGGAGAATGGAGAAGCAGGGGCGGAATTCTTTGATAACTACATGCTGCAAATATCACAGGCGCTGAATACCGATTACTTTTATAATATTGAAGCGGAGGATGCAACGATAGCCAATGCCGGGAAAAATAGGCAGGTGGCATTTACGGTGATGCCGGGAGAAGAAGAGACGCTGACGATTCAAGCAGATACCGATCAATTTGAATTAGAAGGAATGGAAATCTCCGGCCTGCCGTCTTCTGTTTCTGTAGACGGTCCGGATACAGATGCGCTCACAGAGGAGTTTCAGAGCTTAACCGATGCCATTGGTGAAATCAACCAGGGAGTAGGTGAGCTTGGTGATGGAATCAGCGGGCTGTCTGGCGGATTAAGTGAATTAGAGAATGGGTCTTCTGAATTTCAGAACGGTTTAAATGAGTTAAATAATTCCAGCGGTGAATTAACAGGTGCATCGGAAGAAATCAATAATGCTTTTCAAACCGTACAGGAAGAAGTTGGCCAAATTACAGGGATAGATGGAATAGAGCAGTTAAGCGGGATGACAGAAGCTGCATCAGATATGGCTGCAGGAATGGAAGCATTGGCTGACGAATTAGATTCGCTGTCAACAGGCTATGGAGATGCGAAAGAAGCATTGCAGACAGCTATGGAGGGCATCCCAGAAGCCACCTTAACAGAAGAGGATTTTCAAGCATTATATGATAGTGAAGCAGTAGATCCGGCGGTTGTTGATGAATTAGTTGGCACCTATGAAGCTGCCCAAGGTGCATTAGCTGTCTACTATGAATCCGTAGAATCATTTGATGCGGTGGAGCCGGCATTATCTGAATTTCAAACTTCTGCCAGTGACATTGCCAGCAATATCCGTACGTTTTCCGATGAATTAGAGCAATCTGTCGGCCAAATTGATATCGATGAAGGACTGGATGAATTTATTACAAGTGTAGATACCATGGCTGAAAATTATAATCAGTTCCATGAAGGTCTGGTTTCTTATACCAATGGCGTAAATGAGCTCAGTACTTCCTATGCTGATATTCATAATGCAATTAGTGAATCGGCATCCGGTTCCAATGAACTTGCGAACGGAGCAGATGAATTACAGGATGGAACCAGTGAATTATATGATGCCACTGAAAGTATCCCTGATGAGATGCAGGAAGAAATTGATGAGATGATTTCACAATATGATAAATCTGATTTTGATCCTGTATCCTTCGTATCGGAAGAAAATGATGAGATCACAAATTCTGTTCAATTTGTGATTCAAACAGACAGTATTCAGCCGGAAGAGGATACCGAAGAGATAGAAGAAAAGGAAGAAAACGAAGGGTTTTGGGATAGGTTATTGAATTTGTTTTAAGAGGATTTCAATATTTTAATGATAAAGAAACCGCATGAAAAGACGGTGGTTACCCCTAAAAGTTAGAGTTTTATTATGCAACTGATTGGCTAGATTGAGTTCGATATTCGACTGGACTCAATCCAGCCAATTTTTCTTTTGCTCTTTTATGATTATACCAATAGATATATTCTTCAATCTGTTTTTTTAATTCTTCATAACTTACCAATTCTTCTCCATGGTACATTTCTTGTTTTAAAATGCCGAAGAAATTCTCCATCGAAGCGTTATCTGCACAGGTTGCTTTGCGTGACATACTTTGACATACTTTATTTTCTTTTAAAGTCTTCACCCATTGGTTGTGTTGATAATGCCAGCCTTGATCGGAATGAATCGTGGTACGATAGGTTGCACGATTTTTTATTATCTCCATCGTTTCTTTTAAAGGTTCCATGACAAGATCTAACGTTGGTCGCTTCTTGATTTCATACGCAATAATTTCTCCGTTGTAAAGGTCAAGAATTGGATTTAAATATAACTTCTCCTCACCAAGACATTTGAATTCTGTAATGTCCGTTACTAGTTTTTGAAGTGGGATAGATGTGCTAAATCGGCGGGATAATCGGTTTTTCGCTACTTTTCCAACCTTTCCCTTATAGGAATTATATTTGCGGGATTTCCGCATAAATTTTACACATTTTAATCCTAATTCTCTCATCAAACGGTACACTTTTTTATGATTGATTTCATGCCCTAATTTTTTTAATTCTTTCGTGATACGTTTATAACCATAGCGTTCATGAAATTTTTTAAACAGGGATATAATAAGTTCTTTTAATGCTGCATCCGTGTCTTCTCTGCTAAAATGCTTCACATGATAATGGTAGGTTGCTTCAGGAATACCTACCACACAGAGGACATCTTTTAATCGGAATCCTTCTTCTTTGAGTTCGAATGCCACCTTTGCTTGTGCTTTTCGTGGAAGGCATTCGGATCCTCCCGAAAAGCTCTCAACTTTTTTAGGTATGCATTTTCTAGTCGCAGTAATTCATTCTCGCGTTCTAATTCTTCTTCGCGTGTTAATTTCTTCGCCTCTTTTTCCTTTTGCTTATTGGTTTTATTAGACATAGAAGGTCTCCCCTTTGGTTTTGGTTCTAGGCCTTCTAAATCTTCTTCCTCAAATGCCTTCATCCAGCGTCTAATTAAGGAAGGGTTGTTCAAATGAAATTGAATAGCAGTTTCTAAGAAAGAAGCACCTGTCTGTAACATAAATTGTATCGTATTTAATTTAAATTGAACAGAATACTTCTCCTTTGTTTTTCTTCTTCTTAAGCCATCTATTCCTTGGGATTTATAGACTTTCACCCACTCAACTATAGATGTTTCACTGCCCATATTATATTTTTTGGCTAATGATTTATAGCCCATATTGCCATATAAATACTCGGTGACGAGTTTTATTTTAAATTCTTCATTATATTTCGCCATAAAAACACCCCGAAAGTTAGATTTTTCTACTCTAACTTTCGGGGGGCGGTACCGACTCATGCGGTTTTTTCCTTCCGCTGCAACAGAACAGCTGCAATGACAATCATCCCTTTAAATGCATCCCGCAGTAATGGAGGAACCCCGAAGAGATTGAGCAGGTTGTTCAGCACAGCAATAATCAACATTCCATAAACCGTTCCGAGGATAAATCCTCTTCCGCCCATCATACTTGTACCTCCGACAACAGCGGCAGCGATAGCGTCCATTTCCATTCCCCGTCCTGAACCGGCAAAATCCATCGAGCCGATTCGAGAAACTTGAATGATTGCAGCAATGGCTACAAGTATTCCGGAAAGCGCATAAACCCGGTACTTAACCTGCTTCACGTTAATTCCGGATAGTCTGGCAGCTCTTTCATTGGAGCCAACCGCAATAATCTGCCGGCCAAAGATGGTGCGCTTGGAAATATAATACATAACAGCAGCAATCAAAATCCAGTAGATGATGGGCATAATCATATAGTTCCCGATTTTGAAATTGGCAATTTGTAAAAATTCTGGCGGTACACGCGGTGCAGCTCCTTGCATGAAATGCTGTGTGACACTGCGGAAGACCATCATCGCTCCTAAGGTGGCTATAAAAGGAGGAACCATTCCCCGTGTAACAGTTACGCCAATTAAGGAACCAAGCAAATATCCAAAAAGAATCACAACAATGATTGTAATGAAAATAGCTGTCCAGCCTGTGATTCCAATCGCATTTAAAAAACCGTTTGCTCCAATATCAAGCAATGTCATTGTCAATGCGCCAGTTGCTACAAGCGTTGCACCAACAGCTAAATCGATTCCGCCTGTCATAATAACAAACGTCATTCCCAGTGCGACAATTGCTACACTGGCATTGTTTCGTAAAATATTGATCCAGTTATTAGTCCAAGACGTAAACCAATCTCCAAATGAAGGATAATCAAAGCCTAATACAATCGTTTGTAAGATAACCATTACGATGAACGCAATAAAAATACTAAACAATGGACTAGTAGACCATCGATTCTTGAACCAAAGGATAAACTGGTGAAAGTAATTGATATTTTTCTCTGTCAAAAGGTACACCCCTTTTCGATCCCGGATAAAAAGAAGCTGCAACCTGCGGGATACCTGTTACTTATCGCCTAAGTGATGGCGGACAGTCCATTAAGACGTTGAAATAAAAGCATCTCCGCCTGTAGCCAGCTCCATTATTGCTTGTTCGTTCATTGCTTCTCCTTTTAATTCTCCTTGCAGCTGTCCGTGGTACATGACATACGTCCGATTGCAAAACCTTAATATTTCATTTGCTTCACTGGAAAGAATAATAACCCCAATCCCTTCATCAGCTAAACGAAGGATAATATCATAGATATCTTCCTTCGCTCCAACATCTACCCCTTGTGTCGGGTTATCTAAAATCAAAATACGGGGATCTGTGGAAAGCCATTTAGCTAAAACGACCTTCTGCTGATTTCCTCCAGAGAGATTCAGAATACTGTTTGAGGAATCAGTCATCCGTATCTTCAGCTGTTTTTGAAGTGCAGCCAGCTTCTCTTGATGGATGGAATGCTGGATGATTCCCCATTTGGCATGTCTCTTCCAAGAAGCAATGGCGCTATTTTCGAGAATGTTCATATCTTTAATAATGGCGTTTTCCTTTCTGTTTCTTGGAAGGTAGGCAATTCCGTTTTTAACAGCGTCCATCGTGGTATGGATATTAATTTCTTTGCCGTAAAGGAACAGCTTGCCCGATGAAATATCATTTGCGCCAAAAATGGATTGAAACAGCTCACTGCGTCCGTCCCCTAAAAGACCGGTGAATCCGACAACCTCTCCCTGATGAATGGAAAAAGTAATATCGGAAAAAGCAGCATTATACGTAAATTTTTCTGCACGCAGGATTTCTTCACCGCGGTCACGCTGCTGGACCAGTTGATCTGTCCGGACATCATAGCCGACCATAAAGCGGGCAAGCTCCTTTGTGGTTACATCACTGACCTGTCCTTCAGAAACAAGCCTGCCATCCCGAAGTACGGCATATGTGTCACAAGCCTCAATGACTTCTTTTAACTTATGAGAGATAAAAATAATGCCAACCTGTTGATCGCGTAAACGCCGCATCATCGTAAATACACGTTCGATTTCAGAATCGGTAAGCGATGTTGTTGGTTCATCCATGATAATGACAGAAGCATTCATCGAAATCGCGCGACAGATTTCAATAATTTGTTTATAGGAAGAATCTAACTCTTTGACCAGCATGCGGGGGTCAAGGTCTACATGCATGCGTTCAAATATCTCCTTTGTTTCTTGAATCATTTTTTGATGCTGTACGCGCTTGAATCCCTTTTTATAATCTCTTTCTAAAAACATATTTTCATAGATGGGCAGATCATTAATTAAGTTCAGCTCCTGATGGATAAAAGAAATTCCCATATTAATAGATTGCTCCGGACCGGTCAGATTTACCTCGGCCCCGTTTATATAAAGCTTGCCTTTATCAGGCTGATGAATACCGCCTAAGATGTTCATCAGGGTTGATTTCCCTGCTCCATTTTCTCCAAGCAATGCACAAATTTCTCCTGCTTTAATAGAAAGGGAAACGTCTTTTAGAACATGATTTTTGCCAAAGGACTTTTGGATATTTCTTAACTCCACAAGCATGTCATCACCTCTGAGAAATGGATGGAAAGGGAGCAGACTTTCCTGCTCCCCTCTGCTTAATATGGTGAATTTTCATCTAAGAATTCTTCGTAGTTATCCCGGTCAACGACAGTAGTTGGAATGATGGTTTCTTCCTCCACGTCTTCTCCGTTGAGCACGTCTATCGCAATGTCAACAGCATCTTTTACCATAACAGGGCTGTATAATGCGGATTGAATCCAGATATCTTCGTTTTCTGGCATCATTTCAAAATATTCCTGCATGCCACCGCCGCCTGTGACGACTTGAATGTCTGTTCTTCCAGCTTCTTGAATAGCTTGTAAGACACCGACAGAGGTTTCATCATCAATCGAATAAACGGCATCAATATCCTCAACAGAAGTCAGAATATCAGCGAAGTCAGCTAAACCATCCTCTCTGGTGAATTCTGTTGCATACGTCATCAGATTCATATCTGGAGCAATTTCTGCCATGGTTTCCTCGAAGCCTTTGGTCCGTAATTCGGATACAGAACCAGACGAAGGTACTTCCAGTACAACGACATTCCCTTCCTCACCAATTTTATCTACAATGTAATTCGCTCCCTGGATACCCATATCTTCATTATCACCTGCAACGCGGTAAACTCCTTCTACATCAATCGCGATGTCAAAGTTAACCACGGTTATACCACTGTCAATGGCATTTTGAATCGGGACTTCCATGCCCTCCCATTGAGGAAAAGCAACAATGGCGTCAGCTCCCCATGTCATTAAATCATCTAATTGGGAAGTCATTTGTTCCGCGTTACTGCTGGTTTGAATTTGATAATCTACTTGATCTCCTAATTCTTTTACGCGTTCTTCAGCGTGGTAAGCAACTGCCGCAACCCAGCCATGCGTCACTTCTGGCGCAAGTATGCCAATTTTATAGTGTTCTTCAGTGTCCTCGCTGCCATTTCCGCTGTCCGCATTATTCTCCTCTGAAGCCTTACCAGAATCATTTCCACCGCCGCAAGCAGCCAACAAAAGCATGAGGACAGCAATCATTAAAAAGCCAAAACTTTTTTTCTTCATCGTATTGTAAACCTCCCCGATTTTTAGTGAATCTTATAAAATAGACTGGCTCTGCACAGAATAACCGTTTGCAATTAGCATACGAGGTAATGATGGAAATAAATAAAATAGATGGGGAAAACGCCTCCTTTCCTTCCTATGAGAGATAAATCAGCTGCTTTCATGAAATCCATTACATCCTTTCCTCGTTTTGCTGGAGAATTTCTTCAAGCAGTCGTAATGATTTTAATGCATCTTCTCCGCTGACAATGGGCTTTTTTTCTTCTTGAATGCAATGGATAAAGGCATCGATTACGCCGGAGTTTGTTTGATTCGTATTGGTTTGAATTCCTTCTAATGCATAGTAAATGTTTTCACCGTTTTTCTTTTCAATAAGAAGTGGATAGTGTTTATCCTGGTATATTTTCATAATTCCTTCCTGGCAGTAAATCGTTGTAGAGTTATTTTCTTCCCCGTAATAGGTCCAAGAGAAAGTGGCAGTACCAATGCTTCCTCCAGCAGTTTTTAAAATACAGACGACATTGTCATTTACTTCGATAGGCTGACCGTTTTCATCTGTTTTATCTAGGGTAGCTGTATAGGAATGGAGATTTGTAATATCGTCATCCAACAGATAGAAGAGCAGGTCCAGCTTATGAATGCCTAAATCTCCTGCAGCCCCTGAATGGGAACGGTCTTTTTTAAAAAACCAGGTTTCTTTTGATTTGGTTGCTCCCCAATCTTCGGGGCCGCTATGCCCAAAGGTTGTCTGAAAGGAGAGAATCTCGCCAAGCTCTTTCGCTCGAAGGATTTCGCGTGCTTTTTGATGTGCTTTTGTAAAGCGTTGGTTGTGGTCCACCATTAATAGCTTTCCGGTTTCCTTCGCAGTACGTACCATTTTTTCTGCCTGTTCCACAGTGGCGGCAATTGGTTTTTCACAAAGAACATGCTTGCCGGCTTGCAAAGCTTTTGTAGTGTGGATATAATGCGCTTCATTGGAAGAGCAATCACTAATGGCATCAACGGTCGAATCTTGAAGCAATGCCTCCAGTGACGAAGCGGTTCTGCCGCCAAATAATTGCTTCATTTCCTCTGCGCGTTCAGGATTTCTGTCATAGAAAACAATCTCTTTTACGGATGGATTGGCTCTATACTCGGGAGCATGCCTGAAGCGTGTAATCGAGCCGCAGCCAATAATTCCTACAATCATTTAGATCCCTCCTAACCCAATGTTGATTCTCGAATAATCAACTCATAATCCATGATGACATTTTCAACAGGCAGCCCTTGAATCCGGTCAATGACCATTTTTGCGGAACGATAGCCCATTTGATATTTTGGCTGAGAAACTGTTGTCAGGGCAGGTGTGGTCATACTGGAAAAAGCAATATTGTCAAATCCGATAATCGCCATCTCTTGAGGGACCTTAATGCCCTGAGCATGTAATTCTTTGATAGCGCCAATCGCTAAAGTGTCTGAAATAATAAATACAGCAGTTGGCCGGTTTTTAGAACGCAGCATTCGCCGCATGGCTTCTACACCGTCCTGGAAGCTGAGTCCGTCAGTGTAATGGATCCATTCGTCACAAATAGGCAATTGAAATTCGTTTAAGGCCTTCTCAAATCCGATGCGCCGCTGCTTTGCATAGAGCAGATTTTCATTGAAATTGATCAAGCCGATTTTTTTATTTCCCATCGTAATCAGATACTTTACCGCGCGATAAGCAGCCTCTGTATTATCAATTGCAATATAAGGGATATTGGCATCTTCATAATAATCACTGCAAAGCACGATAGAATGGGACTCAGAAAGCTCTTTCAGCTTATCAACATGAACGGTAGGATTCATGGAAATAATACCGTCCGCCAATTTATTACGAACCATATGAAGAAAGATATCTTCCCGCTGCAGGTTATCATCTGTTTCGCAAAGCAGAATATTATAGTTGTTTTCTATGGCATAATCCTCAATCCCATTAATGATTTCTGTGTAATAAGGGTTTGAGAACGTGTGAATAAGAACAAGAAGTAATCTGCTTTCCGAGTTTCGTAAATTCCTGCCAAGCATACTGGGAGCATAATTTAACTCCCGAATGGCTTTTTCAACCTTGTGTCGCGTTTTCTCAGAGACCTTGGATGTGTTATTTAAAACACGCGAAACCGTAGCAATGGAAACACCTGCCTGTTTTGCAACCTGATGTATATTTGCCATGGCACAACCTCTTTCAGAACAAATAATGTACAGTCGATGTAGAATTGAATAGAATGAAGAAGTTCTGATGTAAACGTTTTCTGTAAGCTATAGAATTAATATGCGAAGGTTTATAAATACATTCTAAAAAATTTGGAAGAGCAGCTTATTTATAAATAAGCTACTTTTTAAAGCTGGATTGGGAGCAACCAGTAGCACAGCTGATTTTAGAAGAGGACATTGCCATGCATACAAGCAAAATACTTATTCCTGGAAAAGAGAAAAAGGATTATTTGGACGCAGAGAATGAGTGGATAAATGCCTGTGATGCCGTATTTGGACAGTTCGGATAATGAAGAACTGATTCGCTTTACTTTTAGTGTGGGGACAACAGGGAATAAGAGAGAGGCCTACTATGCAGGGCGAAAGCTGATGAAATTTCTTTTAGAGGAAGGCTATACACTGAAAGAATTGGCTGCTGTTCAGAAAAGAGATATTCCTGCTTTTGTGGAGAAGGGTTTGGGTGAGATGTTGCGATTTTGTATATAATTAGCAGCAAATAATAGGATGAATCTATAAGGCTTATGTGTTTTAAACTATTATATTAATAAACCAAGCTGTTGATTTTACTCAATTGCTTGGTTTATTAATGAATGTCAATTTTTATTATTAAGTTCCTGATTTCCAATAATATCTTCAGTATCATATATACCAGGTTTCAATTTTTTATCAAATAATTTCTCTGTCATAGCATTAAAAGTATAATGGTCTTCTAAAATAACAATTTTTTCGTAATTATTTGAATGAATTTCATAATTGCTCTTTTTAAAAATACAAAGACGAGCAGAATTTTCGAAAGTGTATTTTAAAAAACAAAAATTATGCAGCTTATTGTTGTTGAATAAGCTCCGCTTGGATGCGATCCGCAGCTAATTTGGAAGCATTATAAATCAAAGCGACCATGTCAAAATGAACTTTTGCACGCTTTCCAGTGCGATAACGAACATTGTTTAGCTGATAGAACTCTTTCAGATAAGCATTAACACGTTCTACTGCTGTCCGTTGTTTGAAAATATTTTTCCAAGCTTTTGATCCTCGTGCTGGTGCGGTATACCTTCTTAAATCGGTAGTTATCTTGATTTTATACACTTTTTGACAGATACCTTCATTCGCAAGGGGACAGTCGCTGCATTCCTTTGGTCTGGTATATTTCAATGTTTCGTATTTTGGATCAAAGCTGTCATATTTATAGGAATGTTCTCGCAAACAGGTTGGGGCACCAACTGCGAGGTGGGCTTTATAGCCAAACCAGTATTCATTTTTACCATCTGCATTCTTTTTCACACCCCATTTGGGGGCTATTGGCACTTCTGCACGCAAGATGTCTAACGGAACGTCTAACTGTGCTTCGATTTTCTTTTCATACAATGGCAGGTTTGCTTCCTTTTCCGCTTGGTCTTTAAGGTACTGTTCGCGTTCTTCTTTGGATTTGCGTCCGCGCTTTTTTGGCGTAGTTTCTGATTTTTCTTCTTTTTTGGCAGATGCCTTATCTCGTGCTTCAAAATGGGTTGCATCAATGGCAATGACTTCATCGACAATAAACCCTTCGGTGACGGCTGCCAGCGTTACGCTTTCGAAGGATTTTTCTAAAATATCTGATTCACTCAATTTCGTTACCAAGCGGGAATAAGCAGCTTCTGATGGTGTAGAATCGGAAACAAGAAATCCGCAGTTCATTTTAAAGATAAAGTCATCATTTAGACGCTTGATTAAGTCTTTGATGGTTGGGATACGCTCGATGTAGCGAATAAAAAAGGAAATAATCATCCCTGCATAATTTAGCTCAACAGGCGCTCCAAGCCGGGATTTCTTATTAATCGCATGATAAATACGATCCAGATCAATCGCTGAAATAATCGCTTCATATTTTTGAGTAGGTTCCATGTCATATAATTCTTGGATGCCAAATAGACTCGGTTGTCGTATAATGGTCATAAGAAGTACTCCTCCAGTCTTTTTATGGTTTTCTGGGTAACTACCATTATACAAGATTTGGGGAGGTACTTCTTTTTTTATGTTTCAAAAAGCTTGGGACACAAGGGCTTTGAATTATGAAATTCACTCATTTAGTAAATCGATAAAGGGCTGATCATCCATAATAAAATCTTCTTTACCCTCCACATTTGGAGAATATAAAAAATATCTTCCAACAAAGTTTACTAAATAACTGTCAACAGCCTCTTTGTCTGGGGTAACAACTAGAAAATGTGTTTGATTCAAAGTCATTTGGTTGTCCGTGACATTTGAAAACACAGAGGGTGTTGAGTTGAAAAAGTGAATGTTATTGTATCTCATCCCGTTGTTTTCAGAAAGCAGGAGCAACGTTGCGAAAAATAATAGAATTAATGTAGTATATTGGTACCACTTTTTCGTACGTAAGCTTTTGAAGCTCCGGAATGAACGTGCTTCAATCGTTTGCTCAAAGAAAGAATAATCAATTTCTCTAGCTAAAACCATCATGCAAACTCCTAAAGCTAAAATAATGATACTAGAGGCGTAGCGATCAAATCCAGCTAAATACAGAGCTTCTTCTGTAGGCATAGAGAATAAAAACATCAAATAAATCCCAATATAATAAATTATAATAACAATATTTATAATAAGGAGATAGCGAAATAAACTATTTTTCCGCTTCATTCCAAAACGAATAATAATAAAAATAGTAAACATTACTAGATTAACCAAAAGAATGCCTTGTGTGGAAATCGTACTTATATCAGCGATTGTAGAAATAAATAAATCAGTAATTTGTTTTATAATAGAAAAATCTTTGTTGCCAAAAATTTGTTGATAAGCCGGTACACTAACCTCGTGTTTAGACTCAGGAAAGGTATTTTTAACATGCGCATTCCAAATAACTGATGGTAATAAGGAGCAAATTATCGTAATTAGTGTTATTCCTAATAATAAAAGTTTACTTTTACGAAATCGCCACATCATTATAACCCGAGACAAGTAATAGATAATTAAAATAACTGCAAAAAACATAGCACTGCTTTTGACAAGGCTCAATGAGGCAGCGATTAAAAAGAGAAAGGTGGAGATTTGTGATAAGTTTCGCTGCATTCGGTAGATGCCTGCTATCCCAGCTAATGTAAGCATTGGAAGAATAAAGTCTACTAGTAAATTATTCATCCGAATGGCAATATTAAAGTAATTAAAAATAGCGATAGTACAGAACATCATTGTAATAATTAATACTCTTCTTTCATCGCGTACGACAGCAAATAGTGCATATATACAGCTGAATAACAAAAGAAGTTGTCCAATCAGCATGATACTGTCATCAAATCCGCCGATTAAAGTTGCATAATAAACAAATAGAGAGCTGCCCATTGGATAAGAGGTGAAACCGATAATAGCATCATTTGCTGTTGGCAGACTGCCTTCTGTATAAAGAAATTTTACTATTAATGCCCAATGAGAAAAGTTATCATAATGTTCTAAGCTAGTGTGTAGCAATGTTAATGAGAACATTAAAAAATAAAAAGTCAGCCAGAGTGTTAATGTATTTAATTTAGGAATTCCTAAATTACCTTCTCTTCTTTTTTGATAAAGATAGTAAATAGCTGATATGCATCCGATGATAAATAGCCCAATTCCAGAGTAGTAAAGCCAGCCAAAATAGGCCATTATGTATAATACTAAAATAATCCATGTGCAGGCTGCCATCCAACTGACTTTATTATGGAAATGCAGTTTTTTTTCAAAAAAAACTGCATAACCATACAATGAGAAGATAAGGAAACTAATGCGAATAACTGTTAGAACCAATGTCATCGATTTCACCTCCCTGTTGAACCCAATTCTTAACTAAACGTTTTAATTCAGGAGTTTCTACTAATTCTGTTATGTTTTCAACTCTATATTCATAGGAAGCATTATCTTTTTGATTTATAAGCTTTAGATGGAATATAACTCCATGTAAATTCAGCGTCATTTCCTTTACAGAAGCCAGATTTTCAGATGAAGCGATAGTCAGCTTTTCAAAGCTGAAACTTTGCAATAATATATCAAAATCGTGTAAATGGATTAACTCATTCATTCGAAGCTTGGCAAATTTCTCTGTTACATAAGCTTTTTTTCCAACATTATTTAATCTGCGCTGGATATTATTAAAGAAACGATCAAATGGTGTTTCCCATGGATCGCGGAATTGAGGAAGACTCCGATTGAAACCATCATAAATAATTTGTAAGTACTGCAAGTATTCTTCTTCGGGGATTTCTTCCAGCTGAATTCCGTAAATCCATTCATCTGTATATGAGTCTACTCGAACAATTTTTCCTTCCAGGTGAGCTGTGCAATCATCTTTAGCTACTACAAATTGTAATAAAGCATTTTCAGGAAAGTAGAGCGGTTCATTTGCTGCAAAAGATAGTCCATTCTCAGAAATATTCTTTGTGTATAAATTATATTCTTGATTGTCATATATCATTTTAATCGTATTATTGGCTAAAAAGCGTTCTGTTTTTCTATAAATGGGACGTCCTAAAAAGAAAAGAACAGAAAATGTTAAATTAAATATATTTGTAAACAGCCAAAAAGTAATAACACTGCCATAAAATATCTCCGAACCATATTTTCCTGTGTTAAATTGTATTAATCCGATAATTGATAATGCTAGTAATACAGCATGCGGAATAATATATAATAAATCTTTTTTAGATTGAGAAGCGGCTTTATTAGTCACTTTAAATTTGGTCTCTTTGATTCCAATAGATTGAAGGAGCACAGGGATGAAGAGAAAAGGCGCAAAAATAGTTTCTTGAACCTCTCCCCAACGTTGTGTCCGAATATCGCTGGAAAGATCCTGCATACATAAATGTAAAAAATAATAGCTGGGCAGCCAAAATAATAAAAGCACCCAAAAGTTTGCATCGACCACCATAATTCCAAATACAGCAAATAGGATTGGCGCCAATATGTATATTAAGCGACGAATAAACGCCCACCAATACAGATAGCCATTTAAGAAAACCAGCTTTTGTTGAAAAGAAAGGTTTTTATTTGTGATTAAACGTAAATTCCGTACTTTGGACAACTCCGCGCCCCCAACGGATGCGCTGCTTTAAAATACTAGGGATATCTGTTGGTGTGAGACCGCTTGCCATAGGCTCCAATGTTGAGATACTCTTATACCCTGCGCTATTGATTTGTGCCCCCAGTTGAAAGTCTTCTGTAATCGTATTTGTTGGAAAACCGCCAACATCCTCGATAGCCTTTCTAGAAATAACTGTATTTGACCCCGTATAAATGGCAGCATCATGCGCATTATTGAGAACGTTGATTTCTCTTGAAAAGAAATCTTGTTCATTAGGGATGGATGCCTCAGAAAAAAGATTAAATTGAAATAAGTCTGCATTATAAAAACTTTGCGGGGTTTGAACAAACCCTAAAGGTTTAACGTCTTCAACTTCTTTTCGTTCTCTTTCGTTTTCAACAAAGTATGGAACAGTCTCTAATAGAAAATCAGAGTAAGGTATCATATCTGCATCAAAAGTGGCTACTAGAGGTGATGAAGTATGAGCCAAAGCATTATTTAAGTTTCCTGATTTGGCATGTTCATTTTCTTCCAAGCCAATATAACCGATATGAAACTTGTCAGCTAAAGCTTTCACTTCCCTCCGATTTGTGTCATCGGAAATATAGATATGAACTTTTGATTTATCAGGATACTTCATATTGCAGGCAGCGTTAACTGTTTTTAATAGTAACGGAACATCCTCGTTATGAGTCGCAATCAATACATCAACATCGGGATAAGCTTCGAAAGGTACCTTTGGCTTGAAAACCTGTTTAGCTCTATTCTTACTCCAAATTAAAATAACAGCAGTAAAATTTGAAATAACTTCACTAAACAGCAGTAAAATGCCAAAAATAATCGCAAATAAAGATTCGCTCCATGGAAGGGTGAAAAATGCTCGCCAGATAAGATAAACAATAGAAAAAAGAAAGGCTAATAAGTAAATGATTTTCTTGGATTTTTTCAGCCGCCTCATAACTTTTCCCCTTTGAAGACATAATTTTTTTGAATATAAAAGCTTAAAAAGAATAATAGACTATCCACTGCTATTTTTAAGAAAACAGTGCTGATAACAGGCAATAGTAAATGTAACAAATAGACTAGTAAAGCAGAAGCAGTAATTTGACAGATTACTAATCCAAAGTATTTAAAAAAACTGTGTTTTGTACGTTGAGTAAAAACCAGTTCTCTATTTACATAATAATTAAAAATGGATGATATCGCTCTTGCCAGCACAGAAGCTGCCATGATGGAAGATAAACTTATATGAGCAAGCAGACGAATTAATATAGCGTATGCTGCTACATCTACTAAGAATGATGTGACGGAAGACAGCAGATATTTAATAAAAATCCAGTATATTGCTATAGAATCTCTGATTGCACGAAAATGGGAAGAAGCATTATCTTCAATGTAAATCGTACTGATCGGCTGAGAGTATATTTTCCAATTTCTTTTTTTAGCTTCCACTAACATGTTCATTTCATACTCAAAGCGATCCCCTTTTACTTTTAATAAGCTGTCTATAAACCTTCTGGGAATAACGCGTAACCCAGTTTGTGTATCTGTAATGTTAATACCTGTTGTCAGATGAAAGATATTTCTGGTCAATACGTTTCCCAGCTTACTTCTTAAAGGTACATTATTATCAAAATTTCGAGTTCCCAACACCAAAGAACCGGGGTGCTGTTTTGCTGATTGAATACAATGCATCATATCCGAATAGTTATGTTGGCCATCAGAATCAATAGTTACGATATACTTTGCCTCAGGAATATAATTTAATATATAGCGAAAGGCTGTTTTTAATGCAGTGCCTTTTCCCATATTGAATCTATGTACTAACACTTTACTTTTATACGCGTTTTCAACTTTTTTAAATACTTTGTCATACATTGAGGGACTCCCATCATTAACAGTAACAATTGGCAATTCAGGTTGTAAGTTTCGTATAGAAGATAGTAATGTTAATAATTTTTCACTGGGTTCTAAAGATGGAATGACAATAACGACATCTTTCATTAATACAATCCTTCCTCGAAAAATCGTAAAATTTCTGCCCCTTATTTATTATGTTTCATTTAATAGATGTATTCGCAAAATTGACAGATAAGAAATAGTCGGCTAGTGCCCCGCACCATGAATAGTTTTTTAAACGGAAATTCCTGAGCTGTTTATTATTGGATACTGGGGGGGCGTGGTTACTCGCTTCAGCAAATCTGTTAGTAAATAGTTGAACATTCTCTTGGACTATTTCACTAAGAATCTAACATGCAAATGATGTATAATTATAAAAATTCTGAATAATTAAATTAGATTACAACAAAAGATATGTGATGGCAATATCTTTCTCGAAGAATCATAAAATTGTTAATTATATCATAGTTAATATTGGAAAAACATAATAAAATTGTAAATTATAGATTATTTACCCAACTATTTAAAAAATAAGCACTAGAATTGGTACCACATGTTGCTTTTATATGTTTTCGGGAAAAATTTATAATTTTATCTTGTCATCAATAGAATTATAAAGTACTATGTATAAGTAAGGTCATCTGATGACCTTACTTATACATATCTAATGAAAGCGTTTTAGAAGAGCGGCAAGGGGGGATTCGTTTGTATTTATTATTAGCTTTAAGTGCAATCATTGCGCCGTTTGTGTTTTTAGTTCTGTTACGTATGCCGGCAATGAAGGGGATGTCGTTAAGCGCAGCAATCGTTATTGCAATAGCTATGATTTTTTGGGGGATGGAAGGAAATGTTATTCTATCATCGATTTTTCAAGGGGCCCATAAAACATTAACGATTCTATGGATTTTATTTGGGGCATTAGTTTTACTGGATACACTTCGCAAAACAGGAGCAGTGGACAGAATCAATCAAGGTTTTCAGAGCATTTCTGAAGATATGCGTGTTCAGGTTGTCATTGTTGCTTTTTTATTTGGCGGAGTGATTGAAGGGGCAGCCGGGTTCGGAACTCCGGCAATGGTTACAGCTCCATTAATGGTAGCTTTAGGATTTCGTCCGATTGTTGCTGCGACATTGGCGTTGATTGCAGACAGCACACAGGTGGCTTTTGGAGCTGTAGGGACACCTTTGGCAGTAGGGTTAAGTAATATTCCGGGGGCAGATGCGGAGTTCTTTAATGCAATTGGAGTGCGGATAACCACGTTAGATATATTCGCCGGATCATTTATACCGTTTATTGTCATTGTTATTATGACTTTATTTTTTGGTAAAAAAAGAGGGTTTAAGTATGTCTTGCCGATGCTTCCGTGGACCATTCTTATAGGGTTTACTTATACGTTGTCTGCTTTATTCTATGCTTCGGTATTTGGTCAGGAATTTATCTCTATTTTAGCATCTTTAACTGGATTGGTAGTAGCAACAATCACAGCTAAAAAAGGCTGGCTGTTACCAAAAACGACATGGAAAGAGGCGCTGCGCCCTGGTTTTGAAGTAAAAACGGAGAAGTCAAAGATGAGCATAGGGGCGGCTTGGACACCTTATGTTATTGTCGTTGCCTTGTTGTTAATGACCAGGATTATACCTTGGCTGCAGGAGTTCACACAGACAGCCATTGATTTCTCTTGGACAACTATTTTTGGTGTAGAAGGTGTGGACTCTGCCTGGGAGTTTTTATATTCGCCAGGAACAATTCTAACATTTGCGGCAGTTTTATCTGTATTTGTTCATCGAAAATCAATTGGCACGTTTTTTAGTGCATCCAAGGATTCTCTGATGACGATGCGGTCAACCGCGATTGCTTTAGTGGCAACGTTAGCGATGGTGCATGTGTTTACAAATTCGGGAATAAATACAGAAGATTTAATCAGCATGCCGCAGTATATCGCCGTAAGCATGGCGGAGCATTTAGGGTTTATGTGGATGTTTGTCGCACCCTTTTTAGGAGAGTTAGGATCGTTTATTACTGGAAGTGCGACGGTTTCTACATTAACTTTCTCACCTATTCAATACAGCGTAGCAAATCAATTGGGTTTAGATATAAATACGGTTTTAGCTGCCCAAACAATGGGAGCTGGAGCGGGAAATATGATTTGTGTGCATAATGTCGTTGCAGCAAGCGCGGTCGTTGGCTTGAGCGGTAAAGAAGGGGATATTATTCGGAAAACGCTGATTCCCGCCGTTGTCTATGGATTGATGATTGGATTGGCTGGGTTTATTGCTATTCAATTCTTCGACTGATAAGCTGATGGGCTTTAAAAACCTCTGGGAATGAATTAAAATAGATTCACGTACTAGAGGAGTTGACATGATGGAATATAAGCGTATAAAAACCGAAAAAATATATGAGCAAGTAGCAGATTCCTTAATTGGCATGATTAAGGACGGAAGGCTGAAGTCAGGTGATAAGCTGGATTCTGTAGAACAATTAGCAAAAAGCTTCGGAGTCGGCCGCTCCGCCATCAGGGAGGCGCTCAGCGGACTCCGCTCCATGGGGCTGGTGGAAATGCGGCAGGGAGAAGGCACCTATGTCAAAGCGTTTGATGCAGAGCTTTTCACCCTGCCAGTCAGCACGGCATTTTTAATGAAACAGAATGACGTCAAAGAATTATATCAGGTCCGCAAAATTTTAGAAGTTGGCACTGCCGCATATGCTGCAGAGAGCTATACGGACAAGGACCTTGAGAAAATGGAAGCGGCGTTACAGCTGATGGCGGATGCAAAAGGGAATGATCAGCTTTCTGAGCAGGCAGATACCGATTTCCATCTGGCTGTTGCTCAGGCAACGCAGATGAATTTATTGATTCATTTAATGGGCAGTGTTTCCGAATTAATGTCAGAGACGATTCGGGAAGCACGTCGGATATTATTATATACAGAAGACCGGTCACATATTTTATATGAAGAGCATGAACGTATTTATCAAGCAATTAAAAACAGGCAGGCGGACCAGGCAAGAGAAAAAATGTATGAGCATTTGGAGAATGTAGAGCAGTTGCTGTTTCAGGAGCTTGATAAAAATTAAGTACCTCGTTCATGTCCGGTATCAATAGAAGAGGTGGAAAAAATGAAAGTATCTTTGTTCATTACATGTGTAAGTGATATTGTTTTTGCAGATGTAGGTAAGAATACGGTGGAATTATTAGAGCGGCTGGGCTGTGAAGTAGATTTCCCGGCAGCTCAAACCTGCTGCGGGCAGCCCGCATATAACAGCGGTTATCTGAGTGAAGCGAAAAAAGCAATGAAGCAGATGATAAAGGCCTTTAAAGATTCGGAGTATGTGGTCGGCCCGTCTGGTTCATGTGTCGGTATGCTGCGAGAATACCCGAACGTATTCAAAGGAGACCCGGAGTGGGAACAGCCGGCGATTGACCTGGCTAATAAATCCTATGAGGTAACACAGTTTATCGTGGATGTATTAGGGATAACTGATGTCGGTTCTACCTTTGAGGGAAGGGTAACCTATCATCCATCCTGTCATATGACCCGTATTTTAGGAGTAAAGGAAGCGCCGACGAAGCTGCTTAAAAATGTCAAAGGAATTGACTTTGTTGAACTGCCGGTAAAAGAGGACTGCTGCGGGTTTGGCGGTACATTTGCTGTGAAAAATGCAGATATATCTGGTGAAATGGTAAAAGAAAAATCCCGGCATGTATCGGAAACAGAAGCAGAATACCTTGTCGGCGGAGATATGGGCTGTCTGATGAATATCGGCGGACGTATGCGCAGAGAAGGTAAAAATGTAAAAGTCATGCATATCACTGAAATTTTAAATACACATGTCAAAGAGCAAGGAGGCGTAACCGCATGAGCATAAAAATTAGCGAAGCTCCTTATAAAGAACGGATTGGAAAAGGGATTGACAATGATTTTATGCGGCAGGCTGTTTCTTCTGCACAAGGAAGGTTCCGGAATGGCCGCCTGACGCAGGCGGAAGAGCTCGGCAATTGGGAGGATTGGCGCCAGCTTGGTGAGGAAATACGGTCCCATACATTAGAAAACATTGATTATTATTTGTATCAGCTCAGTGAGGAAGTGGAAAAACGCGGCGGTAATGTCTTTTTTGCGGAGACGGCAGAGGAAGCGAATACTTATATTGAAAATGTCGTCAAAAAGAAAAACGCGAAAAAAGTTGTGAAAACCAAATCTATGGTTACCGAAGAAATTGGTTTAAATAAAACATTAGAGGAAATCGGAGCAGAGGTAGTCGAATCGGATTTAGGGGAATGGATTCTGCAATTAGATGAAGATCCTCCATCACATATCGTCACCCCGGCTTTGCATAAAAATAGGCAGCAAATCAAAAATACCTTTCAAGATAAAAAAGGCTATGATAAATCAGATACACCGGAGGAACTGGCTTCCTTTGCCAGAGAACAGCTGAGGCAGGATTTCTTAACTGCGGATGTCGGGATTACCGGCTGCAACTTTGCGATTGCAGAATCTGGTTCTGTTACATTGGTAACCAATGAAGGAAATGCGGAAATGGTTACTTCCCTTCCTGATACACAAATCAGTGTAATGGGGATGGAGAGACTCGTTCCAACCTGGGAGGACATGGAAGTATTAGTCAGCTTATTAACAAGAGCTGCTGTCGGGCAGAAGCTGACCAGTTATATCACAACCATTACAGGGACGCGCTTGGAAGAGGAAATCGACGGCCCGGATGATTATCATCTGGTGATTGTGGATAATGGACGTTCTAAAATCCTGGGAACAGAATTTCAGTCTGCACTTCATTGTATCCGCTGTGCAGCTTGTATTAATGTGTGTCCGGTGTATCGCCATGTCGGCGGACATGCGTATAACTCGATCTATCCGGGACCGATTGGGGCAGTATTAACTCCACTTCTGGACGGCTATGAGGATCATAAAGAATTGCCATATACATCCTCTTTATGTGCAGCCTGTACGGAAGCATGCCCTGTAAAAATTCCTTTGCATGAACAGTTAATTCGCCACCGTGAAATTATTGTGGAAGAAGAGAAAAAATCTCCTGCTTCTGAAAAAATCATGATGAAAGGTTTTGCACAATGGGCATCGAACCCGGCTGCGTATAAATTAAGCACCAAAGTAGCAAGAACAGCATTAAAGCCTTGGACAAAGGATGAGTATGTTGAAAACGGACCAGGCCCATTAAAAGGATGGACAGATGTCCGTGACTTCCCTGCACCTGCTAAGCAATCCTTCCGCAGCTGGTGGAATAAACGTCAAAAAGGGGGAGAAGCATAATGACTATTCAAAATCGTGACTCCTTTTTAAGTAATTTAGCTGCAAACCTTGGCCGTCCGCAAAAAAGAGAAGGAGTGACAAGACCGGAATACAGTGTTCAGCCACAGCATGAAGTTTTTAAAGATTACTCTGCAGAACAGCTGATTGAAGTATTAAAAGAACATTGCAAAGTCATTCATACCGATTTTGTTCGTACAGAAAAGAGTGATTTGCAGGAGGCTTTGAAAAAGGTTTTGGATGGTTATGATGCAGTGTCTATTATCGCATCGAATGATAAACGTAACCAGGAATATGGGTTGGACAAGGCTTATAAGGAATTTGCAAAAGAGTTTGATGTCCATGTATGGGACGCAAGTCTTGGCAAGGAAAACCAAGTAATTGCGGAGAGGACAGACGTCGGCATTTCTTTTAGTGATATCACCCTTGCAGAATCGGGAACGGTTGCTTTAATGACAAATAAGGATAATGGCAGATCCATCAGCTTAATGCCGAAATGCTATATTGCCATTATTCCTAAAGAAACCATCGTGCCAAGAATGACCCAGGCAGCAGCCAGGATTCACCAGGACAATGAAAATGGCACTATCCCTCCTTCAAGTGTTTGTTTTGTCACAGGACCGAGTAATAGTGCTGATATTGAAATGAATCTGATTGTTGGCGTCCATGGGCCAGTTAAGGTGACATATATTGTAGTAGATTGATAAGGCAGTTAAATAGAAAAAAGCTTTTCCATAACCGCTGGAGAAGCTTTTTTCGTGCTAATTACAGCTCTTTATAAGAAATTAAATCAATATGCTTATTAGCCAGCAGTTCTTTGATGCGGCTATTCGTCAGCATAGCAACCTCCTGTGTCCGGGGAATCAGCAGTGAAGAATGATTTAAAATATAATCATCTAGATAGCCGGGGTGAAAAATAAGCATATCCACACCATCCTCATGCAGGTTATCCAGCATTTTTTCTAAAGAATGATAAGGGTTATAATCTGCTTGCATACTTTCCATCATCAGATATACCTTCGTGCCATTTACCATAATAAAGGAATCGTTACTGGTAAGATTATTTGGGTTGGACCCTGCTGGTAGTCCAGAATAAGTTAATCCATGTTTCTTAGCAAAAAACTCTAATGCTTTAAAAAAGTTATCACTTGCAATAGCGTGTCCCTCAAAATAATCCGGTTTCCTGCCGAATAATTCGATGAACTTATCATATTGCGCTTCAATTTCAATCAGTGCTTCTTCGAATACAACAAAGTCTTTTTTTGCTACACGATATTCTTTGGAGGACCTAAAATAACCATTTTCTGATACTAAAGACGGAATTTTTTCCAGATCAGCCAAAGGCCTGCCGGCGCAAATATTTGTATGCTGGCCGAATGCAATAGACTCTTCTTTGATTAAATCTACTCCATGTTGTGTGGCAGGCATATTGACCATGATTCCGACACTGGAAATTAAACCATCCTTGACAGATTTTTCAATACCGTAATTTACTGCTTCTGAATACCCTAAATCATCAGCTCTAAACAGTACTTTATTCTTCATAATGATCACTACCAATCTTTTTATCATTTTTCACTTCTTATACCTCTAGTATATACGTTACGACAGCCATAACAATAACACCAATAATACTAGAATTTAATTCGTTATTAATAAACAGACAATATTTTATCTAAAAATTAATAATAAAAATTAGAATTATCATTACAAAAATTCTAAAAAAACGTTATAATTAGGTAATAGTAGTCCTGTCTAAAGACCTAATTTTAAACGAGGATTATAATATATAATGACATATTATTTATTTTTTGAAGAATTTATTTTTGAAGGAACTATAAAAATACAAAAAATTGGTTTTCGTTATGGCTTGAAATTTTTCTCGGAGAAGCTACATAAAATGAATGGATGGACAGTTAAATATAGGGAGAGAAGGGGTTAATTGTTATGGACCAACAAAAGTATACGGAATTCTGGGATGGTCAGATGCTGGAGATTTTAACATCAGATAAAAAAACTTATTTCACTCAGCTCATACGACATGAAACGGATTTGCTGATTCAAAGACCTGCAAATAAACAGAATGTACCCATGCTTGTTGAAAATGACATGGATGTTACTGTTTATTTTCATGATGATCAAAAAGGGCTGTGCAGTTTTGGCTCAAGAATAAATCGTCATGATAATGGGAAAATAATAATGACGAAACCATCGAGGGATTCCATAAAAGTAGTACAAAGAAGACAATTTTTCCGGGTGAAGGCAGCTGTAGAAATGACTTTGGTATTGCCTCCTGCTAAAGATTCAAATGAAGAGGAAGGGGATAAACTGAACATTACTACCCACGATATCAGCGGGGGTGGAGCAGCTTTTCTTTCCGAGTCTAAAATACTGGAAGAAGGAGAAGCGGTGAAAGGTATATTATACTTGAAGACAGGTACTGAGCAGGAGAAAGTGGAATTTAAAGGAAAAATTGTTAACGTTATGAAACAGCATAATCAATTTTACAAAACTGCATTGCAGTTTATGGATATGAGAGAGGGAGCAAGATCAAAGATTGTAAAGTTTTGTATCGTTAAGCAAATTGAATTTCGTAATAAAGTCAGGGATTAGTCAGCAGACTGCGGAGTAGTAAACAAAAAATTAGAATAGAAATATTAATTTTTTATATGAAAAGAAGGAATTTCTTAATTTTATGTCGAATATATAGCAAAGGAGATAAGGAGGTAGATTTATGTCAGAAAAAGTTGGATCCATTAACCAAGACTTGCATGTGTATGTTGCGGAAAAAGAAGATATGAAGTCCATACTCCGGCTGTTAAAAGGTGTAACCACATGGTTAAAGAAAAGCCGTTTAAAACAGTGGGAGTTCCTTGACCAGGACGAGGAAGATCCAGAAGTAAGGCAGTCTATTGAAGACGGGTCTACCTTTGTTGTTAAAGAAGGAGACGAGATTATTGCTACATTTACGTTAAACGAAATGCAGACTCCTTGGGATAAGAATATCTGGGGGCAATCCAGCGAGGATGCATTTTATATGCATCGCCTGTCAGTAGATCATGATCATATCGGACGGGGACTTGGAAAACCGATTGTCGAATGGATGGAAGCTTATACAAAAACGCAAGGAATGCGCCGGATTCGTTTAGACTGTGTGGAAAGCAATAAAAAGCTTAATCAAATTTATAGGGGTTTTGGCTACGATTATAAAGGAACCAATCATGACCATTGCAGGTATGAAAAAATTTTATAATTTGTGATAGCTGCTCTTTATCCTCTATATCATCATCTTCAGTGATTCGAGTTAAATTATCTTCAAAAAGGATTTTTCAAGATATTCATTCTGACGGTATACCTTATCGCGTTTTAAATTTGAATAAGGTTGCTGTCAGGAACTACATAGTTTTATCAATATCAAGGCATGTTTTCAAAAGATATGCTTTTTTTACGTTATAAAGGGTCTATTTGAAGAGACTGATAGCGTGGCACTTTACGCTAGAGAGGAAGTAAAACAATGAAACAAAATAAATACGATGATAATCAATTTTTTCAAGCATACTCAGAAATGGACCGGTCTAAGAAAGGGCTGGAAGCAGCCGGGGAGTGGCATATTTTAAAAGAAATGCTGCCAGACTTCAAAAGGAAAAATGTCTTAGATTTAGGTTGCGGTTTTGGCTGGCACAGCCGCTATGCCAGAGAACAGGGGGCAGAATCTGTAACGGGCACTGATATATCAGAACAGATGCTTACACACGCAAAAAAACTGACCAATGATTCCGGTATTAGATATCTGCATCAGGCTATTGAGGATATGGATTTCCCTGAAGCATCTATGGATATTGTCATCAGTTCATTAGCACTTCATTATATCGAATCATTTGAGAGTGTCTGTAAAAAGGTTAATACGGTTTTAAAGCCGGGTGGAAGCTTTGTTTTTTCTATAGAGCACCCTATTTTTACAGCAAGAAAAGAACAGGACTGGATTTATGATAAAACGGATAATGAGCCTTTGTATTGGCCGGTAGATAATTATCAAATAGAAGGAAAGCGGGAAGCATCTTTTTTAAATGAAACGGTGATAAAGTATCATCGTACTGTGTCTACGTTTATGAATGATTTAATACAAACTGGCTTTGAGATTTTACGTGTGGAAGAATCTGTACCATCTGAGGAGATGCTAAAAGAGATACCAGAAATGAAGCATGAATTCCGCAGGCCGATGTTTTTAATGATTGCAGCAGAGAAGAAGGATTTTTAAGCTCTTAAATATTTAAAACGAGGCTAATAAAGATGTGAAGAGAGAAGATATTTGAAGCTCTCTTCTCTTTTTTTATGCCTTGATTATTCAATTTTTCTGGGTTCCATTTTTAATTTATAGTCATATGCTGATAAGAGATTAAGGAAAGGAAGGTAACAAACCAAAATGTATTATAATCCTTTGTATCAGCAGCAAATGAATCGAATGAATCCAAATTTAAATCAGGGAAATGCCTATGATGAACAGACAGCTAATATGGTAGAGGAAACACTGCAGCGTGAAGCCTCGTTAATTCCTATGTATTTTCAAGTACTGGAGCCGTTCAGACAGGACGCCTCCGGACAGGGAATAATGTATGCAGTACAATCTAAAAATCAAATAGCAGCAAGCCTGGAGCAGGTTTATCAGTATTTCACCGGACAGCAGATAGATACACGGCAGTCAGCGTATAAGCAAGAAGAAAATGGGAGTATTGTATCTGTTTATGAGCATGCACGGCAAAGTTATGAAGAAAACTATCATAAAAGTGAGCAGATAAATGAGCCTCACTCCCGGCAGCTGCTTTACCAGCTTGCAATGACAGATTATCAAATTGCGAATTATTTAGCAGGGTATTTAGAACCTCAACAGGGCTCTGGAATGTATTCCCGGGTTACTGATTATGGTGGAAATCCATTCGTTATTGATATTGAAAATGCTGCAGAAGCAAACACAAATTACCGTACCGCATTATGGACAGGAGAGCATCTGCAGGTTACATTGATGAGTATTCCCGTAGGAAGCGATATTGGTTTAGAAGTACATCCGGATACAGACCAATTTTTACGGATTGAAGAAGGAGAAGGAACTGTACAGATGGGCAATCGGCAAGATAACCTGACCATTCAGCGGCATGTGGAAGAGGACAGTGCTATTATGGTTCCAGCTGGCACATGGCATAATATAACAAATACAGGGGATGAAGCTCTAAAGCTATATACAATTTATGCACCGCCCCATCATCCATTTGGCACAGTGGAACATACAAAACAGGAAGCGATGCAGTCAGAAGGCTAGAGGTTGTTTCTTTTGACAGATGAATGATCCAGCAGCTTTTTCTTTTCAAGAGAAAGCCGTCCTTTTAGCAGAACGGTTTTCTCTTTTTTAATTAAACGGATAAATCAGTTCAAACGTACCTGTTCCTTCAGTAGATTTTGTGTTAATATCCCAGGTATATTCTAATGAAAAAAAGCTGGGAGGAGTACATAGATGGAGGTTCAAGTCAGCAGAAATACAGGCTCACTTGGCGCGTTGTCCAGTATAAAGGTTAATGTGAATGGAGAAACACAGGGGAAACTAAAGAATAATGAAGTATTTGTTGCAGCTGTTCCAGAAGATACAGCAGAGATTACAGTTAATCAGAGCTTTTTTTTCAGTGATTCTTTGACTGTTCACGATGGAGACCACGTTGAAGTGACTCTAAATAAAAAATACTCACCGTTTTTTGTAGCGGGTTTAATTGGTATTATACTTGGAGGACTGACAAAAGCTGTACTGTTTCATGTTGTTGGATTAATTTGTTTATTAATTGTATTTATTATGGGCGCGAAAAATTGGTTTATTATTAAGAAAAAGTAAAATGAAAGCAGACGGGTATATGTGACATGTCTGTCTGCTTTCATTTTTACGTGAATTTGAAAATATCAGGCAATGTATCAGCCAATCCAAAAAGTAGAAAGCCAGGCGATAAATGGAATCGTCCCCAAAGCAAGTAAGGTGGAAAATACAGATGTCACGACTGCATCCTGTTCTTTATCAGTATAGCGGGAAAATAGAACAGCGGAGAGCATGAAAGTCGGCATAGATGCAAGGATTACTAATATATTTTTGAGCATTGTCTCTATTGGCAAAAGGGAAAGCATAAACATAACTATAATGGGAAGAAACAGCAGTTTCCATACTAAGGGCATCCACAATTCACGGAAAAATAAAGGCTGTTTGCTGCGAAAAAGGTCCGGCAGACTAAAACCGACATAAAGCATAGCCATTGGGGCAGCCAATGCAGAGAGCATGCCGGCCAAATCTTTCATTATAACTGGAGCTTCCCAGCCGCTGAATGCAAAAATCAGTCCAAAGCTGATAGCAATTAAAGGCATGTTTATAAGTGCTTTTAAATGTCTCCATTCGAAGCGGTCTTCACTTTGCAGCAGATAGATTCCCAGAGAGAAAACCACCACATCCAGCCCCGCATCAAAAATAGCGGCAAGCAAACCGCCGATTGGACCGAAGATAGCAGCACATAATGGAATGCCGATAAATCCAGAATTGCCAATCGCAGCAAGTAAAGCAAGCTGTTTTGATGTTGTCATAGAGAAGCCGAGGATTTTTCCAAATAAAAAACAAATACCAACAGCTGAAACATTAAGGCTGACGCTGAAAATAAACATTAGAACAACCTGGTGTAAGACGTCATCTGTTAAATCAGTATTGAACACACCATTTAAAATAATAAATGGGACGGCAACATTAATAATAACGCTCATAAACAGCTGCTTCGCTTCATATGTAATTGTATTTTTCAGGGCGACCAATGCTCCTATGAATAAAATAAGCCCCATCATAACGACTGTTAAGGCGACAGTGATGACATCCATTTTAAACTCCTTTGCAATTGAAAAAGTTGGTATACTATATTCGATATATAATTTCTAATATTAGAAGAATTACAGAAAAGAAACAAGTCTATTTAATAAAAAAGGAGCGGAAAATATGATTCGTCAGTTACTTGCAGAAGAAGTGTTGCCTATGAATCTGTTATTGCTTGCAGATCCCTCAGAAAGATTAGTCCGTGAATATACATCGAGGGGAACTTGCTATGTACTGGAGAAGGAAGAAAATATTATTGGAGTATACGTTCTTCTGCCGACAAGACCGGATACAGTGGAGCTCGTAAATATTGCTGTGGATGAAGGTTATCATGGACAAGGCTGGGGAAAGCAGCTGGTGTTGCACGCTATTCAGGAGGCGAAGAAGCAAAATTACCGTACGATAGAAATTGGAACAGGTAATTCAGGAGTTACCCAGCTGGCATTGTATCAAAAATGCGGTTTCCGGATGGTTTCTATTGATCGTGACTTCTTTTTGCGTCATTATGAGGAACCGATATTTGAAAATGGAATACAGGTTATAGATATGGTACGTCTGGAAATGGATTTGATGTAGAAAAAAAGATGCTGAGTATGTATGAAACATACCTGGCATCTTTTTTCTGTAATTATGATTTTTTCATTTCAAATTGCTGAAAGACTGCCTGATTTGGTATCGGATAGATTTCCCTGCCAGCAATGGAGTTGATAATTTTTTGATTGCGTAATACCGACAATCCAAGATTTGTGGCACTGGATCCATGAGAATGCTCAATATTTGTTAAGGTATAGATCTGATTTTCACGTGAGTCTTTAAAAACAAGTCGATAATCTGCTGTCACCCGGAATCTTTTTTCATCCTCCCATTCTATTTTCTCCTGAAAATTATCCAGCCATTTTGGGAGATGCGGTTTATACCCGGTTGCAAGAATAACTTTATCTGCCAAATAATTAAATTTTTCTCCTTTTTGCCATTGCTCACATTGAAGGCTGTAGCTTTCTCCTTTTGAACCGGTTCGTGCTTCAATTGCATTTACTGCAGTATTAGTCTGGATAGTTACTTGATTCAAAGGAGACTCAATCGAGCGGTTATAGAGCAATTCATAAATCCTTTCCAGCAGCTTAGGATCTATACCATTCCGGATAGTACTTAAGTTTTCAAGTGATTCCATCCGGTCTTTCATTGCCAGGTTATGAAAGTAATCAATATACTCAGGAGAAAATACTTCTCTGCCCAGACCGGTATCCTCCTTCTGGAAAATTCCGTTGGAACGCGTAAACCAGGTTAATTTATAACCGCCGTGTTTTTGATCCTTTAATAAATCATAAAATACCTCTGATGCACTTTGCCCTGAGCCAACAACTATAATGGAGCTTCCTTGCTTTAAAGCATTCTGAAAATAAGTATAGCGGCTGGTGTGTGTAATCTCCTCCTCCGGGAATCCTTGTAACGCTTCTGGAATATTTGGGATGCTGCCTGTTCCTAAAATAATATGTTTTGCATAATGTATTTCTTCCCTGCCATCCTCTATGGATTGAACTGTAACTGCATAACAGAATTCACCCGGTACCTCTTTCACATCTGTTACACATTGTCCAAACTGACAATTGTTTAATTCTGAAGCAACCCATTTACAATAAGTATTGTATTCCTCTCTGGGAATGGTGAAGCGGTTAAAAAAGAAAAAGGAATACATCCGATTATGCTCGTGAAGATAATTTAAATAAGAAAAACGGTTTGTAGGATCTGCAAATGTCACAAGGTCTGCGATAAATGGTGTTTGCAAGTCCATCCCTTCTAGCAGCATTCCCGGATGCCAGTCAAAAGAAGCCTCCTGTTCAAAAAATAAAATGTCTGCTTCCCGTAAATCATTTGTTAAAGCAGCAAGGCTTAAATTAAATGGGCCGATTCCAATACCAATAGCATCATATATTTTGTTCATTTTCGTTCCTCCGTCTGTGTTGGTAGTTTGAATTGGTTACTGCGTTTTGAAGTATTTTTAGAACTTTCTTTTGACAGAAGTTTTATTAAAGAAAAGAAGTATACTATCTTTTTCCCTATCCCCCTGAAAATAAACCGCCAGGCTCTCTCAGCGAATTCTCATTTTTCTCTAAGGACATTATAAGAAGCAGTCGGGTAAACTGGTAATTGTTAATAAATCAAGGAGGTTTTTACCAATGAAGGCAATTTTACTATCGACAGCAGCAGGAGCATTATTACTAACAGGAATCTATGCTAACACAGGAGAAGCGGAAGAACTTACAGAAGATAATGAAGTAATGACTTTTGAAGAAGAAACAGGGGTAGATGCACTGAAAGAAATAGAAGTTATTCAAAATCAAATTCCATCAGGAAAAGATTCTGTTCAAGTTGTGGAGGATAATCCACATAAACGTATTTTATTTATTGGCGATGATGCTAATCAGAAAAAATACAAAACGATTTTTATTAAAGATACGAACCGTTTAAAGATTATCGATTTAAATGGCGGACAAATTTTTAATGAAATTATTTAAAATAAGGTAAGATAAACCCATCTTAGGCTGATTTAAGATGGGTTTTAGTATAAATTAAAAAATCCTTGACCTTTACGCTGCGTAAATCTCTATATTAGAAATTGAAGGGAGGTAAAAGGAATGAAATATTCCATCAAACAAGTAGCTGATATGTCAGGTATCAGTACACGCACACTCAGGTATTATGATCAAATTGATTTATTAAAGCCTGCAGAGCTTTCCGATTCAGGGTACCGGATTTATGGAGAAGAAGAATTAAGTCGGCTGCAGCAAATTCTTCTCTACCGTTCTTTAGGAATGAAGCTGGAGCAGATTCAATCGGTACTGGATGATCCTGGTTTTCATACGCTTACTGCATTAGAAGAGCATCATCGAAAGCTGGAAGCAGAGAAAGAAAAGTTAAATCAACTGTTAGCCACTGTGAGAAAAACAATTCAATATACAAAAGGAGAGATTACAATGACAGCAGAAGAAAAATTTGAAGGATTTAAGAAAGAACGTCTGGAAGAGAACGAAAGACTGTATGGGGAAGAAATCAGAGAAAAATATGGTAAGGACACAGTTGAAAAATCGAATAAAAAGTTTATGGACCTCAGCGAAGCAGATTTTCAGGAGATGCAAAGAATAGAAGATGCATTATTTTCGAAACTGGAGCATTTAGCAAAAACAAAAGATTTGGATACACCGGAAGCCAAAGAAGTGTATGAACTTCATAAAAAGTGGCTGATGTATTCATGGCCGAATTATTCTGCAGAAGCTCATAAAGGCTTGGTACAAATGTATTTAGCAGATGAACGATTTGCGAAATATTATAATGACCGTGCAGGAAGAGAGGTTGTTTCGCTCTTACATGATGCAGTCGTTAAATATGCTGAGGAATGATTGTGATAAAAAATGGGAGGCAAAGGTGCTTCCCATTTTTCTGTTCTTAATTGATTGACATTCTTTTTCTTTTGATTATAATAATTAGTAATTATAAAATTACAAATTACTAATTGTAATATGCGTTGGAGGTGAAAAATACAAAATGGAGAACAAATCAAAATACATCACACCGGATGGTTATAAAAGTGATATTGCTGTATTCACTATTGTTTCCGAAAACGCTGAAGCAAAAGAACAGCGTAAAAAAGAACCTCCGAAGAAAATATTGAAGCTTTTGTTGATTAAAAGGGCTAAAATAGATGCAGAAGGCAAACCTAATATGGAAGCTGGCAAGTGGGCTTTACCCGGCGGGTTTGTTGACGCCAAAAGAAGGGAAACAGCTCTACAGGCAGCAGCAAGGGAGTTAAAAGAAGAAACAGGAATTGATCATGTATTCCTGAAGCATTTTGGAACATATGATGCGTGGGGAAGAGACCCGCGCGGCTGGATTATTTCAAATGCACATTATGCAATTGTACCGGAATTTCAGCTTGAAAATAGAGTGGCAGCGGATGATGCAGAGGAAGTCGAGTTATTCTCATTGGAAGAAATAAAGCAGCTGCCTTTAGCGTTCGACCATCAAAAAATAATTGCAGATGCTGTGTCATTGATTGAATGGGATATGCACCATTCGACCGTTGCAAGAAATTTTTTACCTGAAGAATTTACTTTATCTGAATTACAGCGTGTACTGATGACTGTATCTGATCATTCCAGAATTACAAATACATCTGTATTTTTTGGCAAGGCTCCTAAGTTATCTTTTCTGGAAAAAGTTGTTGATACTGGCGGGAACTTAAAGAAAACAGAACGGAATTCATTCAGACCGTCTCAGTTATATCGATTTAATGATAATATTGTTTTCTCATCTATTTGGTAATAGAATGAAAAACATATAAACCCACAGGAGGAAATCGGAAATGAATTATATAGATGACAGCTTGATGCTGCATACAGATCTTTATCAAATAAATATGGCTGAAACGTATTGGGATGATGGAATACATAATCGAAATGCAGTATTTGACTTATATTTTCGCAAGCTCCCATTTGGAAATGGCTATGGAGTATATGCGGGGTTAGAACGAATTATTGAGTATTTACACAATTTCCGTTTCAGTGAATCTGATTTAACCTATTTAAAGGAACTGGGCTATAAAGAAGATTTTATTGATCATTTACGCGATCTCCGATTTACAGGTTCTTTGAAATCCATGCGTGAAGGGGAAATTGTTTTTGCAAATGAGCCGATAGTCCGGGTGGAAGCTCCTCTAGAGGAAGCGCAGCTGTTGGAAACTGCTTTATTAAACATTGTGAATTACCAAACACTTATTGCTACCAAAGCTTCCCGGATCAGACAACTGGTCAGGGATAATCCGGTAATGGAATTTGGTACAAGAAGAGCACAGGAAATGGATGCTGCTGTATGGGGAACGCGAGCGGCATATATTGGCGGCTTTAATGCAACAAGTAATGTACGGGCTGGTAAATTATTTGGAATTCCTGTATCTGGTACACATGCACATTCAATGGTTCAGGCCTATCGTGATGAATATGTTGCCTTTAAAAAATATGCAGAGCGTCATCGTGAATGTGTCTTTTTAGTAGATACCTACGATACACTTTATTCTGGTGTTCCGAATGCTATTAAAGTAGCCAAAGAATTAGGAGATAAAATTGATTTTAAAGGTATTCGAATTGACAGCGGCGACCTGGCATATCTGTCGAAAGAAGCCAGAAGAATGATGGATGAGGCTGGATTTACCGATGCAAAAATTTATGTCTCCAATGATTTGGATGAATACACGATAGCAAGTCTTCAGGCCCAGCATGCGCAGATTGATGTTTGGGGAATCGGAACAAAGCTGATTACAGCATATGATCAGCCGGCACTCGGGGCAGTTTATAAACTCGTATCTATTGAGGATGAGCATGGTGAAATGGTGGATACGATTAAATTGTCTGGAAATCCGGAGAAGATGACAACGCCCGGAAAGAAAAAAGTTTACCGGATTATTAATAAAGGGAATCATCATACGGAAGGTGATTATCTGACACTAGAGGATGAAGATCCTAATCAGGAAAAGGAAATTATGCTTTTCCATCCGATTCATACGTATTATAAGAAAATGGTTTCGAATTTTGACGCAGTTGACCTGCATCATGATATTGCCGTAAACGGGGAAATTGTTTATGAATGCCCAAGTTTGCTGCATGTACAAAATTATGCGAAAAACCAGCTTCATCTATTCTGGGATGAATATAAGCGGACAAATTATCCGGCTGAATATCCTGTTGATTTAAGTATAAAACTATGGAATAACAAAATGGAGCATATTGAAATGGTGAAGAAGCAAGTAAAGCAGGACCAAAATCTTTAGTTCCATGATAAAAAGGAGCGTTTGCAGCAGATGTTTCCGGTTGTTCGAGCAGCCCCGGCTCAGCTGCAAAACAGATAAAAATTCAGTAAGCCAAGTGAAAAAACTGCCGATTCGATAAGACAGGTGAATAGGTAGTTTCTAATAAAGGAGTGTCTATAAATGAGCGAGTTACAGCAATCCGTTATCAAAGCTTTACATGTAAAACCAGAAATTGATCCAAAAGAAGAAATTCGTAACCGTATTGATTTTATGAAGGATTATTTGCGGAAATTCAGTTTTGCAAAAGGCTTTGTTCTTGGAATATCAGGCGGCCAGGATTCTACACTACTTTCGAAATTAGCCCAATTGGCGATCGATGAATTAAATGAGGAGAATGAAGAGGAATCTTATCAATTTATTGGCGTAAAGCTTCCATATGGAAAACAAGGTGATGCGGATGATGTGGAGGATGCAATTCAGTTCGTACAGCCTTCGAAGGTATTGACAGTAAATATCAAAGAAGCTGTGGACGCAAGCGACAAAGCATTACGTGAAGCGGGTATAACTATCAGCGACTTTTTAAAAGGAAATGAAAAAGCACGAGAGCGCATGAAGGCTCAATATAGTATTGCCGGTATGCATAATTGCTTTGTATTAGGTACAGACCATGCAGCAGAAGCAATTACCGGATTCTTTACAAAGCATGGAGATGGAGCCTGTGATCTTGCGCCGCTCGAGGGTTTAAATAAACGGCAGGGAAAGCAGTTATTAAAAGAGTTGGGTTGTCCTGAGCATCTTTATATGAAGAAGCCTACCGCTGATTTAGAGGACGAGCGTCCAGCCTTAGCTGATGAAGAAGCATTAGGTGTGACCTATGAAGAAGTGGACGATTATTTAGAAGGTAAAGAAGTGTCTCAGGAAGCAAAAGAAGTTATTGAAGCTCACTATATTAAAACGATGCACAAACGTGAGCCGATTGCCTCCATCTATAATGATTGGTGGAAATAAGAGCAGCAGAGGGCGGGTGAATCATTCGCCCTTCTATAAATTCATTTATAGAATGACAAAGCAAGTAAATCAGAGTTTAATAAAGTATCGAAACAGCAGTGACAAGTAGTCATATATCACATGTTTTCCACTTGATGAATAATCTGTAATGATATGTTATAGAGGAAGGTGGAAGGGCATGGATACATTGTTTACACTGGCATACGAGATTGGCTCTCTGTACGTAATTGTCGCCATTGGCTGGATCATAAGGCGGAAGGGACTGATCTCTGAGCATGGTCAGCGTGCGTTTACAACATTATTATTATATGTCGCTTTACCTTGTCTGATTATCAGCTCCATGCATATGCCCTTCCAATATGAACAAGCTTACGGTGCCCTGGTTATGTTTGTCCTTTCCATCTATATTATGGGAGGGACCCTTTTTTTAAGCAGATTTATTACCGGAAAACTAAAGCTTTCGACGAACCGGAGAGCAGTATTTGAAAATGTTATTTTGTTTGGAAATCAAGGATTTATAGGAATGGTAATTATTTTGCAGCTGTTCGGGCAGGAGGGAGTACTCTTTGCCTCTGTATTTAATTTAATTTATTATATACTAATTTGGACATATGCGATTTATATCATGAATCCAGAGGAGCTCCCTGATTCCAAAGTGATGTTTATTT
This sequence comes from Oceanobacillus sojae, assembly GCF_900162665.1. Taxonomy (GTDB): domain Bacteria; phylum Bacillota; class Bacilli; order Bacillales; family Amphibacillaceae; genus Oceanobacillus; species Oceanobacillus sojae_A. The sequence continues at coordinate 609,957 of NZ_LT727813.1, read as the reverse complement.
TAAAAAATCCCGGATTTTTAGCAACAATAGTTGGCTTTGTTTTATTTATTTTTCCAATCAAAATACCTGCTTTTATGATAGATCAGGTTGCAACCATCGGACAGATGACAGTGCCTCTATCTATGATTATGATTGGTATGATGATTTCAACCGTATCTTTCTCTAAAGCAATGGCATATATGAAGGATATTTTTGTTTATATCGCTGTGTTTATCCGATTACTTATGTACCCAATCCTCTTCTTTTTACCATTGTTATTCTTCCACATTCCATTTGAATGGTTTATGATAGCATGCTTGCTTTCTGCTACTCCAAGTCCGGCAACGATAAGTATGTACGCGCAGGTATATGGGGGAGATGTAGAATTTTCTGCAGTGGTGGTCTTTTTCTCTACACTTCTATCTGTGGTCAGTATTCCAATTGTTTATTTAGTATTTTTATTGTTAATGTAAGTTTGAAGAATGGAACGTTCAAGCTTTATGCTCATAGTTATGAATTTGACGCATAGCACTGCTAAGTTTTTTAATCACCGAACAGAAAAAGGTTCCAGTCATTTTTTTGATGACAAGAACCTTTTTCTGATTTATTTTAGATGCAAGTTAAACTAATTTCCTTTAAATGTTGTCATTAAGTCTACAAAGGTATCAACAAAAGTCTGGAGGAATTGAATCGTGCCTTCATTATTGATTTTTCCGTCTTCGCCCAACAACGTCGCAACATTCGCCAGATAAGCTTCCGGCTGCTGAACGACTTGCATATTAAAAAATACTAGCGACTGTCTCAAATGATGATTGGCACCAAATCCACTCAGGTGTCCGGGAGAGTTACTGATAATTGCTGCTGGTTTATTATTCCAGACACTATCTTCTTTAGGACGGGAACCAATATCAATAGCATTTTTCAGTACCCCGGGAACAGAGCGGTTATATTCTGGTGTTACAAATAAAACAGCATCAAACTGTTTTATTTTTTTACGGAAAGTTGTCCATAATTGAGGAGGGTTGCCTTCATCATCAAAGTCTTGATTGTATAATGGTAAATCACCAATCGGAATGATTTCTGTTTCAAATCCATCAGGAAATAAATCCATTACATTTTTCGCGACTTTCCTGGAGTAAGATTCTTTTCTTAATGATCCTACTAACACTGCGACTTTTGTCATTTTTACACACTCCTATTTATTATTAAATGAAGGATATCTTGCTTGTATATTATCAAGTGAATTGTTAGCAAAACTAATTACAATACATAAAAGATTTTAAATTAAAGCTGGACATGTACGTACTTTTTTAGGGTGTAAATCTTTTTGCTTCACTATCTTCAGGATAATCTAATTGCTCCGGATTGTAGCTTAGTAACTCAATCAGCATGCCCCATGGTGCACGGCCATAAACAAAATCTCCTGCTCCTTTTTCTACATCGCCTAACAGTTCGCCTGGTTCTGTTAATAATTCTCCACCTGCTTCAACAAAAGACTTAGCTGCTTGCTGGATATCATCAACATAAAATGCAAAGTGCTGCACACCCAAATCAGAAGCAATAACAGGTTCTCTTTGTTCTGTATTTTTATAATGAAAAAGTTCTATACTGGAACCATTATCAAAAGAAAGTATACGTATATGAATAACTTTAGCGCCTTTTTTAAGACCTAATGTTTTTTCAACAGCTTCACCCTGCTGGGGTTCGTCACCTAATTTCTTATTATCGTAAGAAATTTTTGCGTTAAAAGCTTTTTTGAAAAATGTTGTAGCTTCTTCAACATCGGGGACTGTAATTCCTATATGGTCAATACCGCGTGTAATATTTGCCATTGCATAACCACTCCTTTTTCAATATTCAAGACGAATAAAAGAAGAGATAAAAGAGGCTACAGCACAATCGATTATCTAATTGTGTACTACAGCCTCTTTTCGTATAAACGGTTATTCATTTACAGGTGAACTCACCATGTCTTCTGTTAAATCTTTTAAAATTCCTCATAAACAGCCGGATCCTGATCCTTCAAACGCCCATCCTGTTTTGTAAGACTGTTAATAATTGTCATTTCTTCCTCGCTTAGTTCAAAGTCAAAGATAGAAATATTCTCTTTTTGACGGGATGGTGCTGCTGATTTTGGAATAGCAATTGCGCCCAGTTGATAATGCCAGCGGAGAATAATCTGTGAAATAGTTCTGTTGTGCTGATCAGCAATCTTTTGTAATGTTTCATCCCGAAGCAGGTCACTTGCTCTGGATAAAGGACTCCATGATTCTGTTGCAATATGATGCTCTTCATGGAATTTTAATTGTTCTTCCTGATTAAACAGCGGATGTAATTCAATCTGGTTTACCGTTGGCAAAATGCCTGTTTCTTTTTTGAGACGTTCTAAATGCTCTGGTAAGAAGTTGCATACACCGATGGAGCGGATATAACCAAATTTTTTGGCATCAATTAATGCCTGCCAGGCTTCAACGTAGTTATCCTGAATTGGATTTGGCCAATGAATCAGATATAGATCGTAATAATCTAAGTTTGCCCGGAGCAATGATTCCTGAATGGTAACAATCGCATCATCATAATGATGGTAGCGTCCAGGAAGCTTAGATGTTACAAGTAATTCTTCACGTGGCACAGAGGATCTTCGTATCGCTTCTCCAACAGTAGCTTCATTTTCATAATTGTATGCGGAATCCAGCAGACGATAGCCATTAGCAATAGCGTGATTAATTGCCTGTGCACCGCTTTCTCCTTTCAGCTTGTACGTACCAAAGCCGACAGAAGGAATTTGAAGCCCATCATGTAATGTGATTTCTGGAATTTGATTTGTCATCTGTATATCTTCTCCCTTCGCTTATATTTAAAATCCTACCTTTGCGATGGGGAAAATTCAAATAATTTGTTTTTGATGCCTGTTTGTATATTTTCTTTCATCTGGTTATGAAATGAACTTATATGCATTCCTGCTAATTAGTTGAGATTTGCCAGGTGATGCCGAATTTATCCTTTACCTGACCATAAGAAGAGCTCCAGTGTGTTTCCTGAAGCGGCATAAGCACTTCACCACCCGTTTTCAGCTTTTCAAATACTGATTTGGATTTCTCAGCATTTTCTAAAGTCACACAGACGTTTACCTGTGAACCTGTTTCAAAAGGCTGGCCCGGAAATGAATCAGATAGCATAAAATACGTATTGCCTACTTGTATTTGGGCATGCAATACACGGTTTTTTGCTTCATCCGGAAGAGCAAATTCCGGATTCTGAGGTAAATCGCCAAAAGTCTGAACTCCTGATACTTCAGCGTTCAATGCGTTTTTATAAAAATCAATCGCTTCTTTCCCTGTGCCATCCATTGTGATATATGCGTATACTCCTGTCGACATCACATTTCTCCTCCTATTTTTCCTGCGTTTGCTTAATTAAGTATGCAGTCAAATTTGTTATTTTCCCATTCTTAAAAGTATACCAATCATTGAAATAGTAAGTTACTAACCCATCTTCATCTGCAAACTGCATTTCACCTTCTACTACAGCCGTATCTCCGTCAATTAATGTCCGGTAAACCTTATAGACGTCCGCCTTATAATCACGCATGGGTTCCATTTTTTCAATGAAAGCTGCTTTCCCTTTAGTGATGCCGTGCCCAATCTCATTCATGACAATATCATCTGCAGCTGATGCAAAAATAAAATCAACATCTCCATTGGCAAAAGCAATATTGAACTTTTCCATAAGCTCTTTTGAAATGGTCAACTTATCTCACTCCTTTTTTTATAGTATAGCAGCGGCTGCTCAATAAGATTTCTTCTCAATTGCTCTATACTGAAAAATTTAATGAGAAATAGATGAACGCTGCAGGAAATGCTTCATCAGTAATGGCAGAGAGATAAGGATAGGCGGATCAGTAATTTCCGGTTTTCTCATAATAAGGTGCGTCTCGGGCAATGAGCGTTTTCCGTCAATACAAATCGGATAGGGATGGCGCGCACGTAATGTTTCACGTGGAATAAGAATCGTTTTGGAATCCATTTCCCATGATACAGCCGTTGCCATCAGAAAGTAGGTGCCAACGGGAATGTTTGTTATGTGAAAAGAATCTGAATGCATTAATAAGGTCCCGCGCACGGGCAATCCTTCTGGTATTGGTTTAGGAAACAGCCCGGCAAAAATAATTCCGTTGAAGGCTTCTTCTGTTTGAATGGATCCGGATAATTGCTGAAAAGAAGAAGCATTCACTATTGTATTTTCGGATCTTTTCTGCTTCAAATGTGTCATATATTCTTCAGAATGTTGCCGGGTAGCACGAAATGAGGCTGGAGACATTCCAATGCTGTTTGTAAAGCGTGTGGTAAAGGTTCCCAGGCTCTGCTGTCCGACTTCAAGTCCTATATCACGGATTGGGAATGCGGTATCCAATAATAATTTTTTGGCAAGCTGCAGGCGTAAGCTGGAAATAAAGTACATTGGAGATGTGCCGACCTGACGCTTGAACATACGGGAAAAATGATATGGGCTGTAAGCTGCCTCTTTAGCAAGCGTGGAGAGGGAAAGATTCTTATCCAGATTTTGCTGAATAAATAAAATAGCGTCCTGAACTGCTTTATCTTGTGTCAGCATTTTTAAGCCTCCTTTTTTATGAGTATACCGCATAATAAAAGAATATCTATTATAATTTTAGAATTTTAAGTTATTTTTAATAAAACTGTTACCTTCTTCGGGAAAATAAATACGGTTAATCAAGCAAATAACTGGGAAAAGTTGCAGACGGCACAAATTTTCTATATAATGAATATAATTTATGAATGAAATGGGGGTGTAGAGATGTTTTTAGGGCTTGAGAAATCGTGCGGAGACTGGATGGAATTCTTATATTACTGCCGTGCGAAATTTGCGTTATTTGCAGCTGACGGGATAGGTCTGTCCTTTTTTAGCAATTTAATAGCAAATACGAAAGCAAAAAAGCATCTCTGCATCTGATATAGTACGGTTTTTTAATGAAATGAAACAACCATACAAGCACACAGGGAGGACAGCTCTTTGTGTGTTTTTTGTTGCCTTATCTTCATGCAGAGAGGATAAAGGAGAATAAACAATGATTTGCCAACTGAATCAAGTAAAGAAAATGTACGGCGGAAATATAATATTTGAAAATTTATCTCTAGAAGTAAAACAGAAGGAACGTATTGGTATTGTCGGAAGAAACGGAGGAGGTAAAAGTACACTATTACGATTAATGGCTGGTATCACGAAACAGGATGAAGGGAATATTCATTGGAAGAAAGCGATAAGCATCGGCTATTTAGAACAAATCCCTCATTCAGACGAAGGTGTATGTGTATTGGATGTCTTAAAACAATCAAGCGGGGAAATTACAGTATTGGAAAAACAAATGGAGAAATTGGAGCAGGCTATGCAGAATCCTGGCTCAGATCAGGAGCTGGCTGCAAATATCAGCGCATACGGAGAAGCTCAGGAGCGTTTTACGGTGCTGGGCGGATATGAATTAGAAGCAAATATTGACCGGATTACGACTGGTTTACAAATTCATGATTTGCTGCAGATGCCTTTTGACCAAATTAGCGGCGGAGAAAAAACAAAAGTCGGCTTAGCAAAAATACTCCTCCAGGACCCGGATTTACTTTTATTAGACGAACCGACAAACCATTTGGATCTGCAGGCTGTGGAATGGCTTGGTGAATTTCTGAATAACTATGAGGGAACGATTGTTGTTATCTCGCATGACCGCTATTTTTTGGATGAGGTAGTGGGAAGAATTTTAGATTTAGAAGATGGAGAGCTTGCTGTTTATCATACGAATTTCTCCGGATATGTGAAAGAAAAGGAAGAACGGCTGCTTCGGGAGTTTCAGGATTATGAAGAGCAGCAGAAGAAAATAAAGAAGATGAAAGAAGCAATTAAACGTTTGAGAGAGTGGGCAAACCGGGCCAATCCGCCAAACGAGGGACTGCATAAGCGTGCAAAAAATATGGAGCGCGCATTGGAGCGGATGGATAAACTGAATAAGCCGCAGCTGAACCGGAAAAAGATGCAAATGGAATTGGATAGTTCAGGACGGAGCGGCAAAGACGTAATGATGATGACTGGTGTACGAAAGCAATTTGGAGAAAAACTGCTTTTTGCCAATGCAGATATGCATATTCGCTATCAGGATCGCGTTGCTATTATCGGCGAGAATGGAACGGGGAAATCAACGCTTATTCAGCTCATGCTCGGTAATTTGGAACCGGATCAGGGAGAGGTTATTATTGGCAGTAATGTAAAGTATGGATACCTGTCTCAGCATGTGTTTCATGATATTGCCTCTGACCAGACAGTACTCGAAACCTTTCGTGAAGCCGTCTCGGTGACAGAAGGCAAAGCAAGACATATCCTGGCAAAGTTTCTCTTTTATGGGGAGCATGTTTTTCGGAAAGTAACGCAATTAAGCGGCGGTGAAAAAATGCGTCTCCGGCTAGCGCAGCTAATGCATCAGGATATCAATACACTCATCCTGGACGAACCGACAAACCATTTGGATATTGATTCGAGAGAAGTTTTGGAGGAGACGTTGGAAAGCTTTGAAGGGAGTCTGATTGCCGTCAGCCATGACCGTTATTTCTTAGATAAACAGTTTGATTATTTATACTGGATAGAAAATAAACAAATAACGAAATATCTGGGGAACTATTCATGGGCAAAGGAAAAGCGGAAAGAGCAGCTGTCAGAAAAACAGGCAGCGCAATCTTCTTCTGTTAAAATAACAAGCAAAAATATGAAAAAATCGTATAAAAGTATAGAGAATCCGTCAATAATGATAGAGAAGCTGGAGAAGCAAATTGAAGAGTTAGAAGCGGAAATTTATGCAATAGAGCTGAGGATGACGGGGACAAAAGAAGTAGAAGAGCTGCAAAAGCTGCAGAAACAGAAGGAAGACTATGATAAAGCAAGACAGAATGCCTATGAAAAGCTGCTAGTTTTAGAGAATGAACTTTAGCAAAAGAAGGCATTCACTGCGTTGTCAGGTGAATGCCTTTCATGGGACTGGGTCTGGGACTGGGACTGCGATTACTCGCCCCACCGAAAAGCTTTTGCGATTACTCGCCTCACCGAAAATCAATGTGATTATTCAGTCCCTGATAAACATTTCTTAAAATTTTTAACTTTTTTAATGTGCAAAAATTGGTGAGCTGGATAGAGATTCCTGTCGTTTTTTGCGATATAATAGAAGTAACATAGAATTACGAGGAGAAGAGAAGGTGCTGCGTTGAAATCAGTTAACGATAAAATAGATTTATTTAAACGTTTTTTCTTAAATAACCGCTTTGTGGTATTTTTAGTCATCTTATTGTTAATTGGCTTAAATATACTTATTTTCACACATATTTCATTTGTATTCACACCATTTGTTGTGCTTTTGAAAACAGTATTGCTGCCAATTATTCTATCTGCGATTCTCTATTATCTATTGAATCCAATTGTTAATTACCTGGAAAAGAAAAAGGTGAAGCGGATCTATTCTATCTTTGGGTTATATCTGGTTATTATCGGAATTTTAACTATTTTAATCAGCTCTGTCTTTCCTTTTTTAAGAGATCAGATTACAAGTTTCATAACTAGTCTGCCTCCATTTATTTCAGATATTGAGAAAATGGTAAATGATTTTATCGGCGGGAATTTTATTAATCAGTTTCAATTGGTAGAATATATTGACCTGCAGGGGTTTGCTAAACAATTATCTGATCGTTCGCTTGACATAATGAATAGCGCCTTTTCTAATATTGGCAATGTCATTGGAGCTGTGACAGAGATTGTTCTGGCAATTATCACACTGCCTTTTATCCTATTTTATTTATTGAAGGATGGAGAAAAGCTGCCAGGATATTTCATTAAATTTCTGCCAGTATCTATGCGGAAGTCGACCCTTGACATTTTGAAGGAAATGAATCATCAAATCAGCAGCTTTATTCGCGGACAAATTATTGTTGCCTTCTGTATAGGTGTGCTGATGTATATCGGCTTTACCATCATTGGGCTGGAATATGCGCCGGTATTGGCACTGATCGCTGCTTTTACGAATGTAGTTCCTTATCTTGGACCGGCAATTGCGATTACTCCTGCACTAATCGTTGCAATTGTTACTTCTCCATTTATGGTTATCAAGCTGATTATTGTCTGGACAATTGTACAGCTTATTGAAGGAAAGTTTATTTCTCCACAGATTATGGGAAGAAACCTTCGCGTGCATCCAATTACAATCATCTTTATTATCCTGACATCCGGAAATTTATTTGGAGTTGTCGGTATCTTATTAGCTGTTCCAGGCTACGCACTTTTGAAAGTATTTGTGACACATGCCTTTGAGTTCTTTAAAATCCGCAGTAATTTATACGAAGACGATTTAGAAGCAGAAAATGGCAATCCTGATTAAAAAAATTAAATAGCTGTATGGGCAGGTAAAAATTGGCATTTGCAAAAAACGTGAACATCTGTCCTGAAAGATAATACAGGTCCTAAACTTCCTATTATGCAGGGAGTTTAGGTCTTTTTTTAGCCTGGGATAATAAGCTTAAAATTATAGAAAACTTGTACAGGTTAAAAATTGAAGTTATTGACAGCGTTTTAATTCTGGTGTAAGGTGTTAAAAGACAAGTTAAGGATTGTGTAGGAGATCAAGTTCACACAGTAGGCCGCCCTCTCAGTAAGGAGAATGCGGTTACATCTGTGTGAGCTTTTTTCTTATTCCCGAACTTGTGAAGTTCAAGTTGAACTATCTATTTAACAAAGGGGCGATAAGCATGTCTGAATTTATGGCAGAGTTAATCGGTACAATGATTCTGATCATTTTAGGTGCTGGAGTCGTAGCTGGTGTGGAATTGAAAAAATCAAAAGCGGCTGGCGCCGGCTGGGTACTGGTTACATTAGGATGGGGCTTAGGTGTAACAATGGGGGTTTATGCAGTAGGGAATATATCTGATGCCCATCTGAATCCGGCAGTAACTTTAGGCTTTGCTGCAATTGGAGAATTTCCATGGGCAAAGGTGCCGGCATATTTGGCTGGTCAACTAATTGGCGCGATTATCGGCGCGATTATTATTTACTTTCAGTATCTCCCGCATTGGAGAGAAACGGAGGATAAAGGGGCAAAACTTGGGGTATTTGCCACAGGTCCGGCTGTTAGAAGTTATCCGGCCAATTTAGTAAGTGAGATAATCGGAACTTTTGTATTGGTTATGGGCTTGTTATTTATTGGTGCAAACGAATTCACAGAGGGATTAAATCCAGCTATCGTTGGTTTATTAATTGTCGCGATCGGGATGTCGCTGGGCGGACCGACGGGTTATGCGATTAACCCGGCCCGGGATTTAGGCCCAAGAATTGCACATGCTATTTTACCGATAGCAGGCAAGGGGGGATCGGATTGGAGCTATGCACCGATACCTGTGATTGGAACAATTATCGGCGGTGTATACGGTGCCTTTTTCTATCATGCTTTCTTTGATGGAAGTATGGGCGCAGGATTTTGGATTATGACTGTAGTAGTTGTTGTTATATTTGCAACAGCTTTTGTAAATGAACAAAAGCGGACGCAGCATTCTGTTTCATAAATAGGAATAGAAAAAAGAATTAAGGGAATGAAATATAAGAGGGCGTACTATACGTAAAAAGTAAACCTGAACTTTTAAATCAGGTAATTTTCTAAATTTAAAAATGGAGGGATCAGGGATGGCAGAGAAATATATTCTTTCAATTGATCAAGGAACAACCAGTTCACGGGCGATTGTATTTGATAATAAAGGGGAAATTATCGATACAGCTCAAAAGGAATTTGAACAGTATTTTCAGAAACCAGGCTGGGTGGAGCATGATGCAAACGAGATATGGACATCTGTGCTCGGCTGTATCGCAGAAGTATTAAATAAAACAGGTATTGAAGCGAGTCAGATAGAAGGGATTGGAATTACCAATCAGCGCGAAACGGCAATTGTATGGGATAAGAATACAGGCAGACCAATTTATAAGGCGATTGTCTGGCAGTCCCGTCAGACAGAGCCTATTTGTAAAGAGCTAAGAGAAAAAGGATATGAGGATACATTCCGCAGTAAAACAGGTCTCTTGATTGACCCGTATTTCTCAGGAACCAAGGTGAAATGGATTCTGGATAATGTAGAGGGAGCAAGAGAGAAAGCAGAAGCCGGCGACCTGTTATTCGGCACCGTTGATTCGTGGCTCATTTATAAATTTTCCGGTAAAAAGACTCATGTTACGGATTATTCCAATGCTGCCAGAACATTAATGTTTAACATCTATGACTTAGAGTGGGATGAAGAGCTGCTAGACATTTTGGGCGTACCAAAGTCGATGCTTCCGGAGGTTCGTCCGTCTTCTGAAGAATATACAAAAACGGTATCTTACCATTTCTTTGGTGCGGAAGTTCCGATTGCAGGTATTGCCGGTGACCAGCAGGCTGCTTTATTTGGACAGGCATGTTTTGAACAGGGAATGGCGAAAAACACATATGGCACAGGCGGTTTCTTATTAATGAATACAGGTGAAGAGCCTGTGGAATCTAAGAATGGGTTACTGACTACTATCGCATGGGGTGTAGATGGAAAAGTAAACTATGCACTGGAAGGAAGTATTTTTGTTGCAGGTTCTGCTATTCAGTGGCTGCGTGATGGCTTAAGAATGATTGAATCCAGTCCGGAAAGTGAAGATTTTGCGAAGCGTGTAGAGTCCACAGACGGTGTGTATGTTGTACCGGCATTTGTTGGTTTAGGAACACCATATTGGGATAGTGATGCACGGGGTTCCGTGTTTGGACTGACAAGAGGGACTAAGAAAGAACACTTTATTCGTGCAACATTAGAATCGTTGGCTTATCAGACTAGAGATGTGATAGAGGCGATGGCGACAGACTCAGAGATGGAATTAAAAACACTTCGTGTAGACGGTGGAGCGGTGAAAAATGATTTCTTAATGCAGTTCCAAAGCGATATTATGGATGTCACCGTTGAACGGCCAGTGATTCAGGAAACAACAGCACTTGGATCTGCTTATCTGGCCGGGTTAGCTGTCGGCTTCTGGGAGAGCCAGGAAGAAATAGCGAAGCAATGGAAGGTAGAGAAAACATTCAAAGATAAAATGGATAATGAAGAAAGTGAAAAATTATATAAAGGCTGGCAAAAAGCTGTCGAGGCAACTCGCGTGTTTAAGCTGGAAGAATAATATTACTTCACTACGCATAAGATCTGGGCAGGATACTCCATTTTAAATAAAAAGTTGATAATACTGTCCAATAAGAGTAAACTGAAACAAATAGTTAAACAGGCAATGAGAAGGAAAAGTAGATTGGGAAGCGCTAAAAGAGAGTCTCTGCTGGTGGAAATGAGGCAGCCATCCCCAAATCGAACAATGACCTTTGAGCTGCGCACTGAACTCCTGAATGGATAGTAGGCTGCGACGAGAGGCACTCGTTACAACAGCAACTGTATAATCTGCTGATAACTCACCAGACGTACAGACAGAGGCGGACTGTGTGAGCAGTCTGTGAAATTTAGGTGGTAACACGGGAATACTCGTCCTAAGCTTTCTTTGATATAGAAAGCTTAGGGCGTTTTTTTTATTGCTGAAAAAGGTCCTGTCTCATAACTGTATCTATTGAATTTATAAAATTAAGGAGTGTTGGAAATGGCTGTATTTATCGGCGGCGCATGGCCGTATGCAAATGGTTCCCTTCATTTAGGGCATATCGCAAGTCTATTGCCGGGGGATATTTTAGCAAGATATTATCGTTTAAAGGGAGAAGAGGTTCTGTATGTTTCCGGAAGTGATTGTAATGGAACGCCGATTTCTATCCGTGCATCCCAGGAAGGATCAACAACGGAGGCTATTGCTGAAAAATATCATCAGGAATTTGTGGACATCTTTGAAAAATTAGGGTTCTCCTATGATTATTATACGAGAACAGATAGCACATTCCACCATCAGGCAGTACAGAAAATCTTTTTAGATCTGCTTGATAAAGGGTATTTGGAGGAGAAAACAACAGAACAGGCATATTGCGAAAAGGATAAGCGCTTTTTACCGGACCGTTTTGTAGAAGGACGATGTCCAGTCTGTGGAGAAAAAGCACGGGGAGATCAGTGTGATCATTGTTCTGCAGTTCTTGACCCGCTCGATCTGCAGGATAAAAAATGCAAGCTTTGTGGTGAAGAACCAACGATACGTGAGACTGCGCATTATTATTTTTCCTTTGACAATTTTTCAAATGAGCTTACTTCCTTAGTCAATCAAGCAGACAAAGAAGAGCGATGGCGTGATAATGCAATTCGATTTACCAAGCGATATTTACGGGAAGGATTGCGGGAAAGAGCAATGACAAGAGACCTTCCTAATGGGATTGATGTTCCTGTAGAAGGATTCGAAGGGAAGAAAATTTATGTGTGGCTGGAGGCAGTTGCAGGTTATTTAACTGCCAGTCAAGCATGGGGAGAGGAGCAACAGCAGGATATAGATAAATGGTGGCGGCCTGATAACTCCATAAAAGCTTACTATGTACATGGAAAGGATAACATCCCGTTTCATACCATTATCTGGCCGGCTCTATTATTTGCCCTGGGAATTAAACAGCTTCCCACTCATATTATTTCCAATGAATACGTTACGCTGGAAAAAAGAAAAATTTCTACCAGCAATAACTGGGCAGTCTGGATAAAGGATGTATTGGATACCTACCATCCAGATTCGCTGCGTTATTTCCTGACCATGAATGCTCCTGAAAACCGTGATGCTGATTTCTCCTGGCAGGAATTTATCCTTAGTCATAACAGTGAACTACTGGGGGCTTATGGAAATTTTGTCAATCGGACACTGAAGTTTATTGAGAAGAATAATGATTCGAATATCCCTCAAGCAGCCTTAGAAAAGGAAATCGGCGATAAAGTAAAAGGACTCTATCCTGCTGTTGGGGAGCTTGTGGAAACAGGGAAGCTGAAGCAGGCATTAACGGAGGTATTTGATTTTATACGGGAAGCAAATAAGTATTTTGATGTTCAGGCACCCTGGAAGCAGGTGAAAGAAAATCCTGAAGAAGCGGATAAAACATTAGCAACCTGTGTATATATTATTGTCAATACAACGCAGCTGTTGTATCCTTTTCTACCTTATTCTACAAAACAGGTTCAGGAAATGCTATCGATCAAAGAGCTGGGCTGGGAAGAAATAAGTTATCTTCCGCAGCAGGTGAACAAGGTCGTGCCGCTTTTTGAAAGAATAGATAAAGGAAAGATTGAAGAAGAGAAGCAGAAGCTGGTGCAGCAATCTGCATTAAATTGAAGGACTAAACAACTGTTAAAAGATCTTGGAATTTATTCAAGGTCTTTTTTAGGCTTGAAAAAAATAATAAAAGATGGTTTAATTTGTGTATATTGTTTATAAAGTATATATACATTAAGGGGGAAGGTGAATTATGAAAAAAACTTCAAATCATAGAGCCTGGAAAGGTTGGTTAAGTACTGCAGGCGTTTTAATTGGTGTCCAAATTCTGCTTGTTATTTTTGATAAAATAGGCTGGAGTCCAAGTTTACGCGATGATAATTTATTCTTAATGCGAATTCGGGACAGTATTATGGAGTCAGCGTGGTTTATCGATTTATTTCATTTTTACACATCAGATATTTATAATTTCATCACTCTTCTTAGTTTGGTTATCATTGTTCTGCAGACCATATTCCTGTTTTTTTCAAGTGTTTCCAAAAGCGATTGATCTATCATACTTTTAAATTACCCTGCAGCGTACATATTTGTTCTTCAATATTCATTTTAAATGAATTGATGCTCATAGAGTTTAGCTTGACGAAATTATCCAATCCTTTTTATACTGTGTATAATGTAGATATACAATTAGAAAAATGAGGTATGGACATGCAAATTATCATATCAAACAGCTCCAAAGAGCCAATTTATGAGCAGATCTTAAAACAAATTCAAACAGCAATTCTTTCAGGCGAGCTGGCGGAGGGAGATGCATTGCCTTCGATCAGACAGCTGGCAAAGGATTTGAAAATAAGTGTCATCACAACAAAACGGGCCTATGAAGAATTGGAGAAAGCGGGATTTATCTATTCCATTGTCGGCAAAGGCTCGTTTATTGCTGAACAAAATTTAGATGTGATTCGGGAGAAGAAATTAAGAGTAATTGAAGAGCAGCTGAGCGCGGTTATTTCTAATAGTAAAGAAATCGGTCTGCCTTATGAAGAACTGCAGGAATTATTAAAGCTGTTGTACGAGGAGTAGTGATGGGGGTGGAAAATGTGATAGAGCTCCGTGGTGTATCGAAAGCATTGAAAGCATTCACGATAAATAATATGGATTTACAAATAAAGCAAGGATTTGTAACTGGATTTATTGGAGCGAATGGTGCCGGCAAGTCAACGACAATGAAGCTGATTATGAATCTGCTGCAGCCAGATAGTGGAGAAGTAAGTGTATTCGGTCTGGATTATGCCAGTCATGAAAAAGAAATAAAGAACCGTATCGGCTTTGTTTATGACAGTAATGTATTTTATGAATCGTTGAATCTGAAGGATATCGGCAGAATTGTTGCACCTGCATATAAAAACTGGGATCAAAAGCAATTTAAAGCATATGTGGACCAGTTTGAGCTGCCTTTAAATAAACCGATTAAGAAATTCTCTAAAGGGATGCAGATGAAAGCTTCTATTGCAATTGCTCTTTCGCATGATGCAGAGTTAATTATTATGGATGAACCCACGGCAGGGCTGGATCCGACATCTCGCAGGGAGCTTTTAGATATTTTCCAGGAAGTAATGGTTGACGGAAAAAGAACGATTCTTTTCTCCACACATATCACAAGTGACCTGGAGCGGATTGCAGATTTTATTGTTCTGATTGATAAGGGAGAAATCCTCTTTGATAAACCTGTTTATGAGCTGCAGGAGCAGTATGCAGTAGTGAAGGGAAGCACAGAATTACTTGATTCAGACACAGAACCCCATTTTATAAAGATAGAACGTTCTCCAAACGGATTTCATGCTTTGACAAAGGATGCAGCGAAAGTAAAAGAAGTGTTCGGCAAGCATGTTGTCATTGAAGAAGCATCCTTAGAGGAGATCATGTTTTATATGAAAGGAGTACAAAATCAATATGACTAATTTAATCAGAAGAGATTTGATTATACAGAAATTTCAGCTGTATTTATTCATTCCATGTATCCTTTTCTTTATTTTCGCAGGCTCACACATGTCAGCTTTTTTTATTTTTGTATTTGCCGGTTTTTTTATTCCAATCAATGCTTATTCATATGATGAGAAGGCAGAAACAAATATTTTGTTGAATTCTTTGCCTTATACACGTACGCAAATCATTGCTTCCAGGTATATTGGTGCTATTTTTTATATGGCTGTATCTATTATCATCACAACAGCACTTTTTTATGTGTTTAATCGTCCTTTCACATGGGCTGATATAGCCATTGGAGCAGGAATAACACTTACCCTTTTCTCATTTAGTTTTCCTCTGTTTTATCTATTGAAACCAGGTAATATTGGGACAGCAGTTACGATAGGATTTATTTTGTTTGTTGTGTTAAGTGGCCCGGCAGTTATATTTTTTGAAGAGTACTTAACTCCAGTTGTTGATTTTCTTGTTAGTGTGTCCTCTTCTGCAATTTATTTAAGCAGTGCAGGTATTGTCACGGCGCTGTACGCAGCTTCTTGGATAATTAGCCAAATAATTTATCAACGGAAAACTTTTTAAAATTAATGGCAATAACCCCTGCACAGACATTGATTAGAGATCTTAAGCATAAAGCTGAGGTCTCTTTTTTTTTTTATAAAAAAATCATTTTAACTGTTGAAAAGTAAATAAAAACCTGTTTTAATAATGTATATAATGTTAATATAGTATATATACAATATTAGATTTAAAATGTAAGGATTATATAAAGGGGAATTGAAATGGTAGAGAAAACAAGATTATTAAGCAATAAGAAGCTTAAAGAAATAGTAGTCACTGTAGGAGTTCTTCTCCTGGTTCAAATTATATTTATGCTTTTGGATGGAACTGGCTGGGAGCCCAATGTTCGCGAGACAAATTTTATTAACAACGTTTTAAACGCAAAATTATTTACAGAGTATTTCCGTTTTTATAGTTATCCATTTTTTAATTTTGTTACGTTTCTACATTTGGCTGCGATATTAATATGTGTATCAGCAGAGATTCTGAGCATTATTTTTAAGAAAAATAAGAAATCATCTTGAAAGCAGATTTTTCAAGATGGGAATGAAACTGGGAAGAGTATAAAAATTTTAATCAGGGAGTGGTAGATATGGAAAATATAGTTGAATTTAAAAATGTGACCAAACGTTTTAAAGATTTCTCCTTAGAAAATATCAATTTACAAATAAAACAAGGGTATGTAACAGGATTTGTCGGGGCTAACGGAGCTGGGAAATCAACGACAATGAAGCTGATGATGAATCTTTTACAGGCTGATGCAGGAGAAGTAAAAATCTTTGGAATGAATTATGCTGGTAATGAGAAAGAAATTAAGGAGCGCATGGGTTTTGTCTATGATAGCAATGTATTTTATGAAAGTTTAAATTTAAAAGATATACGGCGAATAATTGCACCAGCTTATAAAAATTGGGATGATAAGACATTCTATCACTATATCAAGATATTTGAATTACCTTTAAATAAAGCAATTAAAACTTTTTCAAAAGGGATGCAGATGAAAGCATCCTTGGCAATGGCTTTATCCCATGATGCAGAATTTATTATGATGGATGAGCCGACAGCGGGATTGGATCCTGTTTTCCGGAGAGAGCTTTTAGACATCCTGCAGGACATTATGGAGAATGGCAGAAGAACGTTATTCTTTTCCACGCATATTACCAGTGATTTAGAGCGGATTGCCGATTATATTACGTTTATTCAAAAGGGGAAAATACTTTTCAATGATTCGATGGAAGATGTCCAGAATCGTTATGCTTTAGTGAAAGGAAGTATTGATTTACTTAACCGGGATACAGAAAAGCTGTTTATAAAAACAGAGCGTTCTTCCTATGATTTCCAGGCATTAACAAATGATGTTGCTGAGGTAAAGACTTTGTTGGGGAATCGTGTTGTGATTGAGGAAGCTACTTTAGAGGATATTATGTTTTATGCGAAAGGAGCGAAGCATCAAAATGTTTAATTTGATAAAAAAAGATTTGATTATACAAAAAACACAGCTTCTCCTATTTATTTCACTTATTATTTTCTTGGTTTTCTTTGCAAGAGATATTAGTCCGATTTTAATTTTTCTGGTAGCCGGTGCTTATATATCGGCAAATGCCTATGTATATGATGGAATGGCAGAATCAAATATTCTTCTTAATTCTTTGCCATATACACGCAAGCTGATTGTTGCGTCCAGGTATATTGGAGCTATGGTATATATGATTTTATCGATGGCGATGGCAGGAGGTGTTCTCTATCTATTTGATTATGGCTATAACATGATGGATATCGCTATAGCGGCTGGATTATTCTTCATTTTCGCAGCTTTCGCGTTCCCATTATTTTATATATTAAAGCCTGCTTATATCGGAGTAGTGATGTTTATCGGGATGATTGTTTTAGCAATAGGCTTTCAACCTGCTGCCCGTTTCTTAGAGGAACATCTTGCAACAATTACAAATTTTATTGCAGGCCTATCAACAACCATGCTTTATTTTAGCGGAGCAGCTATAGCAATTGGTTTATATCTCATATCCTGGGTAATCAGCCAATTTATTTATCAACGTAAAGTATTTTAATGCTGCAATATTAAAAATAGAGACTGAATAAGAGGGGAAAACATGGTTTAATTAATGTCATTAGTCCATATCAGCAATTTGCTTCACATTGTATTCCCGGAACGGAAAGAAGCCAAACGGGCAGAAAAACAGATCAAGCAAATGAGTAAAGATTTTCCTGTTTCCAAAGCTGTCAAAGCAACGATTGATTCAATTAATGCAGCTATCCTTGCGGCATCAGCCTCTGCTTCAAGATCTTAAAAATAAACTGACATGAAAAAAGCAGGCGTAAGCTCAAGGCCGGCCTGCTTTCTTAAAAAATATTAATCGTCTACTTCCACATGCAGCTGTTCGCCAGACTCTGCGTCAATATAAACATCTACTTCCTGGGAACCCATATCTTCAAAATTAATTTCATAC
This sequence comes from Oceanobacillus sojae, assembly GCF_900162665.1. GTDB lineage: Bacteria > Bacillota > Bacilli > Bacillales > Amphibacillaceae > Oceanobacillus > Oceanobacillus sojae_A. Next base: position 591,760 of record NZ_LT727813.1, on the reverse strand, counting down.
ACCGGGCTGCCATTTTCAAATTCTAAGGACCAGCCTCTGGCAGTGATGCCATCTGCTTCGGAAGCCTCAGATGCTGTAGATAATGCTTTCTCTGCTGTAATGTAATCATCGAGTGCCAATTCTTCATAGCGGTCGTCGGCGTCCTGCTGCTCCTGCTCCTCGGCTATAATTTCGCCGGACTGATTGATTTCAGCGGAATATTCCATGGAGTCATCGAAACCGTCAATATCATAGACAAGCTCTCCTCTTTCTTCATCTAATTGAATGGAGGAGACACGGGCATCCGTAAATTTTTCCTGGAACGCGCTGACAGCATCCTCTACGCTTAAGGATACACTTGTAAGATCTAAGCCATCATTCCCGCCAGTTGCACCACTGTTATCATTAGTGTCAGTACTTTCACCTTCTGTATTGGAATCGGCATTATTATCGTTTGCATTTTCACTTGTATCTGAATCATTCGTTGTGTCATTTTCTGTGCTGCTGTCATCGCTTGTCCCGCAAGCTGCTAAAGTAATGGAAAGAAGCAGTGTCAGACATAGAAGTAAAGTTTTTTTCATGATTATTCTTCCTTTCCAGTCTCTTTTTAAGAGAGTTATTTAAACTCATAATACCCAATAAAAGAAGAATCAAACCCTCGAAAATGAGTGATTTATATTCTTGAGATTATCTTTATGAATTAATTTGTTCCAGGAAAAATATTTTATACAAAAAAACACCCATTTCTTTTCAGAATATGGGTGTAAATTGACGGATAAAAATATAGTATTGGACCCTGGATATTATTTTGCTGCTGAATTGCGTTTATGCTTTGATACCATACGATACTCAATTAAAAGTTCTCCCACAATGGCAAAAAAGAAGACAGGAAGGGCATAAAGGATATTAGTCAATATCCAGATAAGAAGAAAGACCCCTATCGCTCCAATCCATAAAGCTCCTGACAGCATTCCTCGCTTAGTCACTTCTTCTGTATCTCTATAATATCCTTCATAAGCTTCGTGATATCGTTCATGTTCTTGCATTAACCATGGCTTGAATCGCTTTTTTTCTGTAAGTATTAAGAAAGCAATCACCAGAATACCAGGTAATACAAACGGAATCAGTACACCGAGAATAGCAGCGGGATTACTGTTTTCCATGAAGTAGTGTGAACTGGAAATAGAAATTCCAAATAAAATGACACCGGCGGCAAGGGCATAGATAAGTGCCCGTTTCCAATTCATTGGATATTTGGCGGCTGTTTCTGTTGTTAAACCTAAATAGGTTAACGAAGCTCCTGCAGGTACAACAAATGGCAGGAAGGAGGAAATAGCGATGAATAAATTATTTCCTGCAGAAAAATAAGTAATTAAGCCTGTAATGATACCAAACAATAAGACTCCTGCAGAAAGTGTATAGCCAATTGCATAACCTGCTGAAAGCTTTGGTTTTGTATCGACATACATTTTCCCAATGATTTCCTTTCGTTTTTCTCTGCTTAAATCATCAGCAATTGCTGTAATATCACCTAATTCTGAGACAGCTTCTGCAAATGCCTCATCAGGTGACTTTCCTGCATTTTCTAAATCCTGCACGCGGTCCTTTAAATTTATTATAATTTCTTCTTTAAAATCCTCCAGCTCAGCTGTTGATTCATACCCGTGAAATAAATCATCGACATATTTTTTTATCATCATATTAATTGTCCTCCTCCTTCAATAATCGATTCAAAATCCGCTGCGTAAATTCCCAATCGGCGATGTTTTGTTTGTATTGTATGCGGCCTTTATCAGTAATACGGTAATATTTTCTCCGGCCGCCCTGGCTTTCATCTCCCCAATAAGCGACGATACATGCTTCTTTTTCCAATCGTTTATAGCTGGAATAAAGCGTAGCTTCCTTTAATTGATATAGCCCGTCTGTTCGATCCATGATGGATTTGTATATTTGGTATCCATAGGCGTCGTTTTTTAATAATATTCCCAATACAATCGTATCTGTATGACCACGTAATAAATCTGCTGAAATTCTTCCTTCCAACAAAACCCCTCCTTGTCTTGCGATGACTCTTCTTATCTATAACAAATAAAATACTATGACAGACAAAGTAATTGATTGTATAAGTATATTACTATGTCTGTCATAGTATGTCAATGAAGAAATGTAACACGGCTGAGATATATTACAAATTACGAATCAGAAAAGGGAGGATGGTGAAATGGAGGGAATATGGAAAACGAAGCAATATGAACAAGCTTTGGTGCGGCTATTGATAGTATGATTCGATTTAAGCAGTTGTGGAAAGCTGAAATAGGGTAATTCACCATTTAAAATGATGTCATTTTGAAAGTTGTTTTTAAAGCGGATTTTAAAGATATGTGTGGCAGCAGAGGGATTCCTCGTTTTTTATTGAAGAGGAATTAGATTAATACAACGTTCTTCTTTGCATTTTATTTTTAAAATATTTTACTTGCAGATACGAAATAATGGATTTTAGAATTTGCATGAACACGTTATAATAGGGAGAGAAGGAAGGGAACTATATGATATTTTTATTCCTGAGAACATTTGCAATTGGTCTCTTAGGAGCTATTATCTTCTCGCTGATTGGCCTGCCGATTCCCTGGCTGCTTGGTTCGATGCTGATGACATTGCTGTTTCAATTAAAGTCGCCCTGGCAAATGGCATGGAATCCTATTTTTCGTAATATCGGCCTGGTTTTTGCCGGATATACGATTGGTTATGCATTTACCTTAGATGCACTTCAGGACATGGTGCGCTATTTTCCAACGATGCTTCTGATTAATGTTATCTTTTTTATTTTATTTATTGGTGTCAGCTATGCCGTTTCGAAATGGGCACGATTAGATATTGGAACAGCGATGACGTGTTGTGCTCCCGGCGGGTTACAGCAGGTGGTTGTCTTTGCGGAAGAGCAAAAGGATTTGAACATTACAGTAGTGACGTTTTATCATGTTATGCGGCTGCTGGCGATTATTACGATGGTTCCCTTTATTGTTTCCAGTAATAATGGCGGGGCGACTCCTGATAAAACGCAGGAAAGCTATTCGCTGATCTTATTTGGTTTATTGATTTTATGCTACATAGCAGGAATTGCTTTTAAGTTTATTAAGGTTCCTACCGCTTATTTATTAGGGCCTGTATTTCTTATCATGGTATGCAATTTGTTGTCCATTCAAGTCCCGGTGATGCCGGATAATTTATTACATATTGCACAGCTTTTTATTGGGATTTATATGGGCTTATTGTTAAAACGGGATAAATTGAAGAAAATGAAATCACATATTGTTTATGCTGTTGGATCCTGTGTTATTTTAATTGGTGTAGCATTTTTAATCAGCGAATGGATGGCACATTATTTTATGGATTTTGCCACAAGCTTTTTAAGTGTTGTTCCGGGCGGTGTGGATCAAATGGGGATAATTGCTGCTTCTATCCAGGCTGAAGTCACCGTCGTGACGTCATTTCAGCTGTTTCGGATTTTATTTTTATCCATTATAATTATTCCATTCGTAAAATACATGGTACGAAGGGGACAAAGAAGATTAAGAGAGTAGAGCAGGGGAGAGGTGTGAAAAAGTGATTCAGATTGGATTGACAGGATGGGGAGATCATGATTCTATTTATGCTGCTGATACCAAAACACACGAGAAGCTGCAGGAATACAGCAGTCACTTTCCAGTTGTAGAATTAGACTCCTCTTTTTATGCGGTTCAGCCTATCCGCAATATGGAAAAATGGGTAAAGGAAACACCGGAAAATTTTCAATTTATCGTGAAAGCCTTTCATGGAATGACTGGACATGATGGTGAGGAGAAGGAAAATCCTTTTGAAACGATAGCAGAAATGTTCCAGGCTTTCAGGGAGTCGATTGAACCGCTTCAAAGAGCAGGGAAGCTGGGAGCTGTGCTGTTTCAATTTCCACCAAAGTTTGATTGTATACAAGAGCATGTACAGTATATCCGTTATTGTAAAAAGCAAATGAAAGATATACCGGTTGCATTGGAATTCAGAAATCAATCCTGGTATGAAGAAAGATTTCAACAGCAAACCCTGGATTTCATGAAGCAGGAAGGCTGGATCCATGCCATTGCTGATGAGCCTCAGGCTGGTGTGAAATCGGTGCCGTTTGTACCTGTGGTAACAGTGAAAGATAAAACGATTATCCGTCTGCACGGCAGGAACGTGCATGGATGGAATTATTCAGGAAATGCGAATTGGCGGAAAGTCCGCTATTTGTATGAATACAGTGAAAAGGAATTAACTGTTATAGCTGAAGAGGTAAAAAGGCTGGAAAAGCAGAGTAATGAAGTTATTGTTCTGTTTAATAATAATTCCGGCAGACATGCGGCAGGGAATGCTAAACAGCTGCAGCAGATGTTAGGAATTGAGTTTGATGGACTGGCTTCGCAGCAGCTGGGGCTGTTTTAAGATATAATCGAAAAAACAACTGGATTTGTAGTAATTTTCTGTATTTTAACGTACAATGATATTAACTCTATGAAGAACGGAGGAAAATCATATGATTCGTTATATGGTATGAACATCTTAACTGATATCCTTTTTAAAATCATAAATAAAAATATGAAAGGATTTCAGGAGGGACAAAAATGAACACAGAAAACAAAAGGAACAAGCTGATGGAAGTGCAAAAAGAACTTTCTTTTTCAGGAGCTTTCTATGCAAAAAAGCAGGATGAAATAATAACAGGAAGCAGTGGATTCAGAAATCGTGCTGAAAAGCTTGAAAATCAGGTAGATACACGATTTGGTATTGCTTCAGGGTGTAAACTATTTACTGCCATTGCTGTTGCCAAGCTTGTCGAAATGGGAAAATTATCGTTTGAGACAAAATTACAGGATTGCGTGTCAGAAGAATTTCCTTACTTTGACAAGGACATTACCATTCATCATTTACTAACGCATACTTCTGGTGTACCGGATTATTTTGATGAAGAAGAGATGGATGATTTTGAGCTGTTGTGGGAGAATTTCCCCATGTATGGCGTCAGAACACCAAAAGATTTTCTGCCGCTTTTTCAGCATAGAGAAATGCAGGGTAAACCGGGCCGTTCCTTTCAATATAATAATTCAGGCTATATTTTATTAGGTTTGATTGTGGAACAGGCTGCCAACTACAGCTTTCCTTCATTTGTAGAAGAAAATATTTTTAAAGCAGCGGGGATGAATGATTCGGGATATTTTGAAATGGATTGTTTACCGGAACGGACAGCCTTAGGCTATGTAGAAGAGCCTAATGGAAAATGGAAGACAAATATTTATTCTATTCCTGCTAGAGGCGGTTCAGATGGCGGTGCGTATGTTACCGTACGTGATATGGCTAAATTTTGGGACGCTCTGACCGGTTACCAGCTGTTATCTGAGGAAATGACCCGGGAGGTACTGCAAGCGCGTGAATGTGTAGATGAGGAAGAAAATATCTATTACGGCTATTCCGGTTATATGGAATTAGACGACAATCAAGAAGTGATAAAGTATATTCAGATGGGATATGATCCGGGAGTTAATTTTCGTGCAGTTCATTATCCGCACGATGAAAAGACGATGATTGTGTGCTCTAATGAATCTGAAGGTGCTTATGAGCTGTTAAAAGAGATGGAACGTATAATGTAAATTAAAAAAGGGATTAACTGGATGGTTAGTCCCTTTTTACCGAAACAATTTATGCCTGATCTTACTCGCATATTTACGAAAAACACTGCTTTTATCAAGCTTCCGTTCTTTTGTCAATATTTGAAAAGCCACTTGTTTTTCTGATAGATCGGCTTGCTTTTCTCCATCCGTTGCAATTTGCATTAAGTCGCGGTGCGAGATATACTGCTTTTGCTTTTCCTGCTCATCTGAAAGGTAGCCTGCCCGTTTTAAAATACGAAAAGATTGTTTAACCTCTTCAGGTAATCCGGCAAATTCATCACGCAGGTCCAGGCGCTCTCCCTGGCCCGGCAAATTTTCAAACTCTCCGTCATCCACTGCCTTTTTAATTTGCTCTTCCACAAAGTGATACATAACGTCACTCCCTATGAAATCTGGCTATCATCCTTCTTTTAGTATGCTGGAACGGGAGCTGAAATTCAACTAGAGATTATTATCAATATGATTAATAATTTGCTGTACTGCCTGTTCTCCTGCCAGCTTCCAATCGATGGTTGAATCTGAATGAACAGCATGATTTATGATAAGAGGACATCCAAATTCAATTTGAGCAGATGGCTGGTCATGTTCTTCGTATATTATTTGATAAGGAAGTGATAAATAAAGCTTTCTTTCTCCTCTGCTGGTAAGAATCCCATTAAAACAGCCTCTATTCCTGCTATTTTTTCCGGCTATATGAAATCCAAGCCCTTCTAGGTGTGGCTTCAATTTTTGATAAAAACCTCTTTTTCCTGGTAAATGAGTTTCTAATACAATCATTTATAATTTCTCCTTTACATTCTTCTATATAAACTGAACTAAATAATTTCTCGTTGGCCTGATATGCGCTCTTGATCCATTCGTATGAATTGTAAAATCCATACAAATGGATCAAATCTAGTATTGTCAGGAAGTAAAGCGTGCAAGGATTAGCTTGTAACATATTTTTGTTACATTTATCAACTTATATAGAACTAGTTTTACCTTCAGTTAAGTAAAACATACAGAAATACAGGAGGGATAATCTGTGCAAATTATTTTATAAAAATTCCTTGTTTTAAGAACATTTGTTCTGTGTAATGTTTTTAGATAATATCACCTCAGAAAACAGCCTCATTATAATAAAAGGATGTGTTATTATGCCTCAAATTTGCCTGCGTAAAGTGTATTCCTCATCAGAAAAAGCGGCTCTGCGTGTATAGGAAGATAACAAATCATACAACAAGTATCAAAAAAGAAAAGGACGAACGAAGAAAGCATTACTTCAAATACCAAATCATCAATTAATGGATTTGAAGGTGGATTATGCTTTCAAGCAATTGTTTGGAAATGAGAAAAATAAGGATATTACCGTCGTTTTTCTCAATGCAATTCTAGCGAAATCAGGAAGAAGTCCAATCCAGCATCTAATCTTTCAAAATATTGAAATTGGCGGCGAATATGAAGGTGATAAAAAATCTAGATTAGATATCTTCGTTGAGACAGAGAATAAAGAACGGGTCAACATAGAAATTCAAATCAATAATAAGTATAATATGATTAACAGAGCGCTGTATTACTGGTCGAGACTTTTTTCAGAGCAGCTAAAAGAAGGGCAAAGCTATAAAGAATTGTATCCTGTTATCAGCATTAACATTATGCATTTTAACCTGTTGCAGGATACAGATTCCTACCATAATATTTTCCGATTGCATGAGATTCACCCAAAATATCCGTTAACTGATATGATCGAATTTCATTTTGTGGAAATTCCTAAATTAATCACCGCATGGAAAAAGAATCAGCTGAATCCATGGGAAGATGTCTTAACCCGTTGGTTGCTGTTATTAGGAGTCGTCGACAGAAGAATGAATCATTTCTACGATGATATCTACCAAGAATTGGAGGAGATTGCGATGGGGGATAAATCTTTAAATATTGCAATGCGTGTCTGGGAAGATTTAAGCCGTACAAAGGAAGAGCGCCGGGAATATGAAATACGCCTGAAGCAAATTTTAGATGAACAATCCATGAATCGGGATAGAGAGTTATTGGAGCAGGAAATGCAAGAACTGAAAACTCAGAAGGATGAACTGGAGATACAAAAAGATGAGCTGGAAACCCAGAAAGATGAGCTGGAAACCCAGAAAGATGAGCTGGAAACCCAGAAAGATGAGCTGGAAACCCAGAAAGATGAGCTGGAAACCCAGAAAGATGAGCTGAAAACTCAGAAAGATGAATTGAAAGCGGAGAAAGACGAAGCGGAAATTAAAAGAACAAAGGAAGAGACAAAAAGAAGAGAAGAGGAGGGCAGAAGAATTGAAGCTGAGTCAGCATTGGAGGAGTCCACGAAACAGATGGCACTAAAAATGTTAGAACGGGAGATAGATTATATCACAATTACGCAAGTGACTGGGCTTACTCCAGAACAGTTAGAAATTATTCAGCAAGAAGCGGAGAAAAATGAAAAGTAGTCTGTAAAATCCCATGATGAAATACGAAACAATAAGACACATGCTTATCATTTAACAAAAAGCATGTGTCTTTATTTAGAAATGAAATCTCCGTACAATTTCATTCTTCATTGTTTTTTCTGAAAATAGTATCATGCCAATCAATGTCAACAGAGCATATAAAGCAGTTGCGGCACTTGGCCATAATACCGTGGACCAGGAGCTTAAAAATAGGATAACGGGCAGAAAGCCGAGAATGACCATCGTTGACATATATCCAATGTATTCCCGCCATTTCATCGGTTTCCGCAGTACAATAATTGTTACAAAAAAAGTAGCCAATGTAACAAGAAAAGGAATAACATAATGAATGGACCATTTTGAGCTTCCGGATGCTGCATCTAAAATAAACAGCATGACAGATAGTGAGATCACTTGAAGAACTACTTTTGATCCGGTATGAGCTCTGGAAAGGAAGGTGTGATTTATAGTCAGTACACCATACAGCACAGGTCCCAATACATATAAAAACCATAATCTTTCCGGGTTCGTCAGTAAATTAATCAACAAGCTTGTACTAACGCCAAAAATCGCAATAAATAAGACAAGACGCTGTGCAAAGCGGCGCCGTTTGACCTTGGTTTCATAAACAGGATAATATTCATTATCTCCTGTTTGATCGGAAAGCTTCCGTTTGCATAAAGGGCAATATTTCTGTTTTGTATAGACACTGCAATTTGTGCAATAATGCTGCATTGTTTTCACCTGCTGTCATTGGAGTATACTTCTATCTCCAAATTAAATGTCTTAGAAAGCTCTCTGAAAAAAGTACGAATAATATCTGCTTCTTTAATCATTCTCGAAAATGAAATGACAAGCTCATCTCCAACTGCAATCATCGCGCCATTAATCGGGCTTTTCTTTGTCGGGTACAAAATAATCTCCATATGAGAGATATGCGATTTCATAGCTTCTGGCAGCTGGACCTTGCCGACATTTGTCATCGTCATCGCTTTGGTGCGTTCACTAAAGCTTCTGTAACCGTAACGGATTGCATGGTATTTAATAGGAAGCGGAATAAATCTGGCAGTCAGCCTTGTTTGCCATTTTACCCGGTCATTAATACTTTGCTGCAGGCTTTCTTTCCGTACTTTTTCCCGCAGCTGCTTCGACACTTCAGAAATAATTTCTTCCAATGTTGTTTCTTCCGTAATGGCCATGCCAATATTGACAACTCCAAAAAAATTACGCAGCGTATTCGAAGGAAACAGGTTTCTTAAATTAACAGGGATGGCAATTTTTATTTCCTCCTGATAAGCGCGAAATTTCAATCTTTCTTTATAAATAGCTGCAATTAGAAGTGCTGAAATAAAAGCAGTAATGGTTGTTCCATGCTTTTTAGCAAGCTGGTGTACCTTTTCCGCACTCATTTTTCCATGGATGACAACAGTTTGATCTATTGACCCGCCGCGAATTTGGTAAGAAGATGCTTCCTTGAATTTTTCTGGTTTTGCATCTGTTACGTAATTTTGGTAACTGTCATCCCGTTCATAATAGCTGGGTTCATCATGAATATTAATCAATGTACTCTCATAGGTCACATTTTCACCCAGATGAACGAGATAATGGTAAATAAGCGCCTTAATAAATTCTAAAGCACCTGTGCCATCTGTTACAGAATGAAAAAATTCCACAGCAATCCTTTTTTTATAATAAGTAACACGCATCAGGAAGCCGTTTGTTTCTATAGGATCAATGGGTGCACATGGATACTGGCTTTCATACTGAACAAATAGCTTTTCATTATTTTCAACAAGGAAATCCCAAAATAATCCCTTGCTAAGCTTAACTGCAAACATTGGAAGACGCTTAAGAACATCATCAAGTGCATGCTGAAGCTTATCAGGCTGTACCGTTTCCTTCATTACTGCCGCGAGCCGGAAAACGGAAGAATTTGTCTGTTCAGATACAGCATGAAACATTTTCCCTGCATTATCAAGTTTGTACCATTCATCCATCTTTCGAACACCTCTTAAACGTTCTGATTTTGCTTGTACCATATCCATCTGGATAGAACCAGATTCTAATAGAAGCTTTAACTTTTACTTTAACAGATGGTGTCCTTTTTTTGTACTATAACAAATACCAAATTTAAAAAAGATTTATATTTTAAAATTGGAAGAGCCTCTTGTGTCTATCATAGGAATTATAAACTATCAATTTTTGGACAAAAAAAGAGTAACCCTACGTATTACCGCAAAGTTACTCGTTAAACTAAATAAAGAAAATGATATAAGCAGAAAATGCTCCAAACACAATAATATAAAAAAGAATTTTGGGAAACGCCGGCTTCTTATAAATATCGTACACAGCTGTTGCGACAATTATAAGCAGTGCTGTAATCATCGTGAATGTATTCAGGAAAAAGGTAATCAAAATACCTGAGATCACAAATAATATCCCTATTAATATATTTTCTTTTCTGTTCATAGGTCCCCTCCAGACTATTGCAACTTAGCTGCTTCATAAAAGAAAAGAGCTGACAGGAATCCACACTTTATTACAATGAATAATCAGAGGCTTTTAAAGTAAACTGCTTTACTTCTTCAACTGTCTTTGCTCCGGATAAAGCCATCGATACAGAAACCTCCTGTGCGAGGTTGGCAAATAGCTTTTGGACACCTGCTTCCCCCTGCAGAGCCAGTGCGTATGCATAAGGACGTCCAAGTAAAATTGCGTCGGCACCCAGTGCAATAGCTTTGATTACATCTGCTCCCCGGCGGATACCGCTGTCAAAGAGCAGAGGGAAATCCGGGCCGACAGCTTTACGGATAGCCGGCAATGCTTCCAGACTTGGAATAATCCCGTCCATTTGTCTGCCTCCATGATTGGAAACAACAATCCCGTCGATCCCGGCTTCTGCAGCCTGTATTGCATCTTCTGGATGAAGGATCCCTTTTAAAAAGATTGGCAGATTTGTATGCTGACGTAATTCTGCTATGTTGTCCCAATGAAGGTGCGGATGATGCAGATTCTCGATAATAGAATCAATTTCATCCTGGCCTTCCTTCAACCCCTTCTGAAAAGCTGGATCCTGAACATAATTGGCTTTTCCATATCCTTTTTTCAAAGGGGAATATTGATAGCGCATATCATCCTCCCGCCATCCAAGCATTACTGTATCCACAGTTACAACAATCGCTTCATATCCTGCTTTTTCTGCGCGTTTTGCCATGCTGTAGGAAATAGCAGCATTACTTGACCAATATAATTGAAACCATTTAGGTCCTTCAGGCACAGCCTCTGAGACCTCTTCGATAGACCTGGCAGTAACAGTGCTTTGGATATATGGAATATTCATAGAGGCAGCAACGTTTGCAATGGCAAAGTCGGGCTCCTCGTGGACCATTTTCAAATGGCCGATGGGAGCCACCATAAATGGAAAAGCATATTCTTTTCCTAAAATACGAATGGAGGTATCCACCTTCGATACATTGTTTAAACATCTTGGAATGATGGAATACTTCTCAAAAGCTGTTCTATTTTTTCTTAATGTTTCCTCGCCGCCGGCACCGGAGCGGATGTGGCCAAACACTTCTTCAGGTAAGGTATGCTTTGCCGCAGCTTCAAGCTGTTCAGGCCCGATGGGAAAGGAATCCTGTATGGTAATATGCTCTAAAAAAGAGCCTTTTTGTGATGATACTGGCATATTTTTACCCCCGTTTTAATCTTTTTTCATTCGCGCCGCAAGCCGGTTTCCGATAGATTGAATACCCTGGACGATAATAATTAGAAGTATAACAGTGACGTACATCACATCTGTTTCATAGCGCAGATGTCCAAATCTGTATGCAAGGTCACCTAAGCCCCCGGCACCAACCAGTCCTGCCATAGCTGTTGCTCCGATAAGGCTGATCGTTGCAATGGTTAAAGCCAGGACAATTGCCGGTCTGGCTTCACGAAGCATAACATTCCAAATAATTTGATGTGTCTTTATCCCCATTGCCCGGTATGCTTCAATAACACCCTGGTTTACCTCTAGCAGGGAAGATTCAATCAGTCTGGCAATATACGGGGCAGCATTAACTACGAGCGGTACAATAGCCCCTTCGACACCAATAGAAGTTCCTACTATAAATTTGGTGAATGGAAGCATAAAAAATAAAAGAATAATAAACGGAATGGAACGAATGACGTTTATTAGTAAATTAAAAAACTGATAAACAAATTTATTTTGCAAAGGTTGTCCAGGACGCGTCAAGATTAAAATGATGGCTAAAATGATACCTATAAGTACTGAGAAAGCAAGAGAAATAGCAACCATGAGAAAAGTATCTTTTATTGCTTCGTAAAATATTGGCAGCCATTGATCAATAAAGGATTGCATATTAGTTTACCCCCAATTCTTCTATTTCTACGCCTTGTTCCTGCAAGAAAGAGAGTGATTGTTCTACCTGCTGATCATTGCCGATTAAATGAACAACGAGATTACCGACGATGCCGTTTTTTAATTCGATTATATTTGCTGTGAGGATATTCGGTTCTACATAAAATTGCTGTGTAACCTTAGATAGCAGCGGTTGCCCTGTATTTTCCCCTAAAAAGGTCAGACGAACGACCCTTCCTTCCAATTTCAATTCATCAACCAGACGGTCAGATAACTTCCGCTGTGAAATCGTATTGAGGAATTTTTTTGTGGTCGGCTGCTGCGGCTTTGTAAATAATTCAATCGTAGAGCCTTGCTCAATAAGATTTCCATTTTCGATGACATATACATAATCACATATTTTTTGAATAACATTCATTTCATGTGTGATTAATAGAATCGTAATCCCGAGCTCTGCATTAATTTTTAATAATAATTCAAGAATGGAATTAGTTGTTTCGGGATCTAATGCGCTGGTTGCTTCATCACTCAGGAGCACCTGTGGTTCCTGAGAAAGTGCTCTTGCAATAGCTACACGCTGCTTTTGACCGCCGGAAAGCTGAGCAGGGTAAGAATCTTTTTTCTCAACTAAATCAACAATTTCCAGGTATTTAACAACCCGTTCAGCAATTTTTGATTTCGGCACACCGAGTAATTTTAAAGGGATAGCAATATTGTCATAGACGGTAGCTGTTTTTAATAAATTAAAATGCTGAAAAATCATGCCGACTTTCTGTCTTGTCTGCCGGAGCTTTTCCTTCGATAATTTTGTTAAATCAATTCCGTCAATCCATACCTTCCCCTTGGATGGTGTTTCCAGTAAATTGACACAACGAATTAATGTACTTTTTCCTGCACCGCTATAACCGATAACGCCATGGATTTCTCCTTTATTGACAGAAATCGTCACATTGTCTAATGCAGTAACATCTTTTCCTTTTTTGGACGGGAAAACTTTCGTGACATTTTCTAACTTGATCATTGATGTTCTTCCTGCCTTTCTATTTTTAAGCGGCGGATGCGCTTTTAATCAATACTTGTACAATTCATAAAAAGAGCCTCTCTGGCGAAAGAGAGGCTCGAAAACATAGATTTATTTTCTGCTCTCATCTTTCAAGACGGATGTCTTGCTGGAATTAGCACCTTTTTAAGGTTGCCGAGCTTCAACGGGCCAGTCCCTCAGCTACTCTGGATAAGAGATATAACACTTATAGAGGATGTTCAAAAAGTCCAATAAAGATGACACTGCGAATTTCTACGTTGACGAGCTTTTTCCGATACTCACGTATTATAATGCATACGCTCCGTTCGTAAAAAGCTAGTCGCCTTGAACTTCTTGGTCCTATTTATCGGCCTTTTTGAACACGCACTTATTGAATTGTATTATTTAAAAATATCTTATTTTACAGGTTTCGTCAATGCTTATTTTTGAAATAAGTTCAATTTTTCAATACGTCGGATTGCTTCACGTATGCGCTCGTCTTCCACCAGCAAGCCGACACGTATATAGCCTTCTCCGGTTCTTCCGAAACCATTTCCGGCAGCAACAGCTACATCTGCTTCCTTTAATAAATAATCCGCAAATTCTTCACTTGTAAATGCTGCCGGGACCGGGAGCCAGGCAAAGAAGGAGCCTTTTGGTGCAGTTACCTCCCAGCCGATACGTCTGCATTCCTCCATTAAAACATTTCTGCGCTGTTCATAAAGTGTTACAAGAGAGGTGACGCAGCTTTGGTCACCCGATAATGCTTCGGCAGCAGCTTTTTGAATAGCAAGAAAAAGGCTGACAAATAAATGATCCTGCAGAATATTGATCGCTTCAATCATATCTTTATTTCCAGCAGCAAATCCGACGCGCCAGCCTGCCATATTATAGGTTTTGGAGAGCGTATATAGCTCAACACCGATATCCTTCGCTCCTTCTATTTGCAGGAAGCTTACCGGCTGGTGTCCGTCAAAGCCGATTGCGCCATATGCAAAATCATGAACAATGCCGATATCATTTTCTTCAGCTAATGCAACAGTATCTTCAAAAAATTCCTTTGTTGCAACTGCTCCGGTCGGGTTATTCGGATAGTTGAGATATAATAGCTTGGCAAGTTTCTTCTGTTCATCTGTTAATGCTGTATAATCCGGTAAAAAATCATTTTCTTCTAGTAATGGAAACGTGTCATAAGTAACATCTGCTAATGGAACACTGGACAGATAATCCGGGTATCCAGGATCGGGTAAGAGCATTAATTCTCCCTTGTCCATTAGAGCTAAGGGCAGTTCTATCAAGCCGATTTTACTGCCAAATAAAATAGCAATTTCTGTAGCAGGATCTAAATCGACACCATACTCTCTTTTGTAAAACTGTGCAGCAGCCTGCTTTAATTCATCTGTGCCGCGGAAAGGAGAATATTTATGTGTAACTGGATTTTCAGCACTTTCCTGAAGGGCACGAATAATGTGCGGGGGTGTCGGCTGATCCGGATTTCCTTGCCCCAGGTTAATAATATCTCTTCCTTCTGCTATTGCAGCAGCTACTTTACCGGCAAGTGATGCAAAGAACTGGGATGGAAGTTGTTCTACACGTTGGGATAATTTCATTATTTATCTACCTCTTTACATTATGATTTGTAAATGTTTTCTCAGTCTATTTGGCAGAGGAGACCTCCTGCCTGAATGAATTTTCATTTTATAATTATATATAATAGTATAAGTTCGAAGAGAGATTGTCTATCAAAAAAGATAAGATGTTAGCGTCTGTTTATGGAATATTTTTCTAATTGTGTTATTCACCTGCTTTCCATTGCATTTCAAATTTTAAAGTAGTAACATAGAAATCGTGTCAAATTATGTTAAATAATTAGATAATTCCAAGAACTATAGGTTTGGAAGTAGGAGGAATAAAATGAATACCAAACTGCGTATAGGCAATTATTTAGCGATTGCATTTATGTTATTTGCTTTATTTTTTGGAGCGGGGAACCTGATTTTTCCGGCTCAGCTGGGGCAGTTATCAGGAGATAATATTACTCCGGCTACGATTGGCTTTTTAATAACTGGAGTAGGGTTGCCTTTTCTCGGTATTATGGCAATGGGCTTCTCTGGAAAAAATAATCTGCAGGAGCTTGCGAGCCGTGTTCATCCTGTTTATGGTCTAGCATTTACTGCGTTACTTTACTTAACCATTGGACCGTTCTTTGCGGCCCCAAGAACAGGAACTGTTGCTTATGAAGTTGGTATTGCTCCATATGTAAGTGAAGGAGCACAATCAACAGTTCTTTTAATTTTTACAGGAGCTTTTTTCTTAATTGCTCTGCTTTTCTCATTATTCCCATCTAAAATTGTTGATAATATTGGGAAATTTTTGGCGCCGGCGCTGGTGGTTCTGCTGCTTATTTTATTGACAGTCGCCTTTTTTAATCCGATGGGAGCTATTCAATCTCCGGATGAAACGTATCAATCGTCAGCCTTTTTTCTCGGCTTTTTAGAAGGTTACAATACGATGGATGCCTTGGCTGCACTCGTATTTGGTATTATTATTATTAATGTTATCAAAGGTTTTGGTATTACCGATAATAATCAAATTCTTTCTGCTGTTACTAAAATTGGTTTAACGTCAACAGCGCTGCTGGTTATTATTTATGTGGGAATCTCTTACCTGGGTGCAACAAGTGTGACAGAGTTAGGGGTATTTGAAAACGGGGGACCTGTGTTAAGTGGTGCGGCTGCCTATTATTTCGGTACACTGGGGACGATTTTGCTGGCTGCTATTATTATATTAGCTTGTCTGACCACTGCTATTGGTCTGATTACAGCCAACGCAGAGTATTTCCATACATTAATTCCTGCGATTGCTTATAAAGTATGGGTATTTTTCTTTGCAATTTTAACCTTTGTAATAGCTAACTTTGGTTTAGAAAATATTATTGCTTTTTCTACACCGGTACTTATGTTCTTATACCCGCTGGCAATGGTATTAGTTTTATTGACGTTTGTGTCACCATTTTTCAATCATTCACGTCTTGTTTACATTCCGACCATTGCGGTCACATTCCTTTTTAGTATCATAGACGGTCTTGTAGCACTTTATCAGTCATTAAAAATTGCAGTGCCTGCATGGCTGGATACGCTTATTGAGGCACTGGGTGATGTTCTGCCGCTTTATGCAGAAGGCTTAGGCTGGCTCTTGCCGGCAGTTGTTGTAGCAGTCATCATGATGATTGTCTCAAAAGTGAAGAAATAAAATGAATAAAAAACCTGGCTGATAGATGAACTATTTTCTTCAGTCAGGTTTTTTCATTTATAACATGTAACAAATTTGAACATCTCCTAAAGGCTTACATCCCGGCAGATAAGGAAGTCTAAAAAAGAGTCCAGGAATTTGAGACTTTCTTAAACATACACCAAGCTTTTTAACCACTTTTCCCCGCAATGCCATAGAAAAACAACTTCATTAATTCTTCAGTCAGCGGAACAAGCTGCTCGATAGCATTTTCTTTCTGTAAATAATCGGTAAACATCTGTAAATAAACAAAGATGGCTGTATCACTAATAGAAGAATCAATGAACCCCTCATCTCTGCCTTGCTGAACAAGCTGCATCATTGCCGGCAGTGCTTTTTCCTGATAGAGGCGTTCAATAAAATTTCCGGGTATTTTAAACTGATCCATCATATAGTCGGAAAACTCATCATGTAAATCGTGTACAGCTTGTGATTCAGAAAATATAAATCGTTTCATCTTCTCTTCATATGACAAGGGCTGATCAATCAGTTTACGGTATTCTTCCCACATTTGACTGACAATATAAACAAGTGCTTCGTACAATAACTTTTCTTTGCTTTCAAAGTAATTGTAAATGGTTACCTGTGACACGTTTGCTTCTTTAGCTATTCGTGAGATGGAAACCTTTTTGATGCCTTCTTTTTGAAATAGTACAGCGCTTGTTTTTAAAATCATTTGTTTTTTGATAGATGTCCTGCGTTCAAAACCATCCATAGCTTGCCACCTCCATCCTTATCATATCATATTTAAAAATGAAATATAAACGTAAAAATATTTCAAAACTCATTGACGAAGGATTGTTTTAGTTATATTATGAAATGTATAAGGTTAAATATTTCAAAACTTTCGAGGAGGATTTTTATGACTGTGCTGCAGCTGGATCGCATATCGAAAAGGTTTGGTAATTTTCAAGCGCTGAATCAAGTATCAATGGAATTAAAAGAAGGAGAAATTTATGGATTTATTGGGCCGAATGGAGCGGGGAAATCAACAACGATACGTATTTTATTAGGAATGCTGAAGGCAACGGAGGGACGTGCGGTATTATTTGGCAAGGACGCATGGAAGGATGCTGCGGAAATTCATAAACGCTGTGCTTATGTACCGGGGGATGTATATGTATGGCCTAACTTAACAGGCGGCGAAGTGATTGATGTTTTATTGAAAATGAACGGGAGCTATTCAAAGAAGAAGCGCGATGAATGGGTGGAACGATTTCAGTTTGATCCAACCAAGAAAGCAAGGTCTTATTCAAAGGGGAACCGGCAAAAGATTGCTTTAATAGCCGCTTTTGCTTCAGAAGCCGATTTATTTATTCTGGATGAGCCGACCTCGGGACTTGACCCATTGATGGAACATATTTTTCAGCAGGGTGTCAGAGGAGTGAAGGAAGCAGGGAAGACGGTTCTTTTATCCAGTCATATTTTATCGGAAGTGGAGAAGCTTTGTGATCGTGTTGCGATTATCCGCAGAGGTGAAATCATTGAAAGAGGGACATTGGATGATTTGCGTCATTTAACCAGGATGCAGATACAGGCGGAAACCAGAGAAGTCCCTGAAGGTTTAGCAAAGCTGTCCGGCGTGCATCAGCTGGAAGAGACAGGAAAGCAATTTTCCTTTCAGGCAGATACAGACCATATGGAGGGGATTATCAACTATTTAAACAAATATGGTGTGCGGAAAATAGAGAGTACCCCGCCAATGCTTGAGGATTTATTTATGCGTCATTATGAAGGGAAAAGTGTCGAGGAGAATGTACAATGAGAAAGCATATTAAAGGAACGGGGATTCTTTTTCCTATTTTATTGCGGCAGCACAGACTGCGTCTGCTGCTGTGGCTGGCAGGGCTTGTCCTGGTGACTTGCTCTGTAGCCTACGCTTATCCAGACATGTATCCAGATCAGGCATCCAGAGAAGCGTACGCTATGACGATGGAAAACCCGGCCATGATTGCGATGCTTGGAATAGGGTATGATCATTATCAAAAAATTGGGAGCATGTTTGCGCTGGAGATGCTGCTGTTTTCTGCGATTGCTGTAGCAATCATGAATATATTGCTTATGTCAAAGCTAACAAGAGATGATGAAGAAAATGGTATTTTAGAACTTGTCCAGTCTAGATCCGTTGGACGTTTAAGCTATTTGGCGGCTTCCTTTATGGTGATGCTGTTGGTAAATATCCTGCTTATCATTTTGCTTACAGCAGCAATGACAGCCATGCAAATAGATGGTTTTGATTTTTCGGGGATTGTTCTTTACAGCAGTCTTCTGGGCTGCTTTGGGTTTCTGGCTGGTACATTGACAGCGTTCTTTGCCCATTTTGTTACCTCTTCAAGAGGAGCTGGTATTTTGAGTTTCGGGGCATTATTTTTCTTCTATATTTTACGGGCTGTGGGGGACGTAGAAGCGGCATTTTTATCCTGGATCAGCCCGCTTGGATGGTTATCCAGAGCTTATGTTTTTGTGGAAAATAGCTGGACTCCGGCAGGATTATTACTTGTAAGCGGTATTGGGTTTGGAATCATTGCATTTATTATGCAGGCAAAGCGTGATATAGGTGACGGATTACTGCCTGAGAGAGCTGGATCGGTCTATGCTTCTGCCTTTTTAAAAACAAAGGCGGGGCTGGTTATCCGTTTGCAAAAAACAATGATTTTAATGTGGGTTCTTGGCATTTTACTGCTTCATATTGTTTTTGCGCTTATATTAGGAGATTTAGAAACTTTCTTTTTAGAAAATGAAGCGATGCAAGCCTTTTTAACGGGCGAGGGGAATGTGATGGAGCAATTTATTGTTTTACTGATGGCTATAATGGCATTATTTATTACTGCACCGGTGATTATCAGTTTCCTGAGGCTCCGCGGGGAAGAGAAAGCAAATCGGACAGAGCTTTTATTCAGCAGGGCAGTATCGCGGATGCAGCTGCTGAGGGCTTATCTCGTTCCATCTATTATCATTGCTGTTCTGTTGCCGATATTGCAGGCGCTTGTATTATGGAGTGTCGGAGCAGCTGTCAGTGAGGATATGATGACACTTACAGATGTACTGGGAGCTTCCGTCGTATATATTCCAGCAATTCTGCTTGTGTTAGGCTTTACTGTTTTATTAATCGGCTGGATTCCCAAGGCAACTTCACTTGTGTGGCTCTTCCTCGTTTACGGGTTTGTCGTCATCTATTTAGGAGATATTTTAGAACTTCCGAATTGGCTGCGAAATCTATCGGTCTATGAACATGTTCCGGTTTATCCGAGTGAAGAGCTATCTTATGCTGCAATACTGATTCTTTGCGGAATAAGTGTATTATTAGTATTAATTGGCGCACTGGGATATAAGCGGCGTGATATAGAAGGATAGCAGATGAAGAAAAGTATCGTGAGTGTAGAATTATAAAAATAGTATTCAAACTTCTGTTTGGGCAGAGGGACAGTATATCATTATAATTTAATTGAAAGTAATCTCTTTGACTTGTTTGTCTTAAGAGGTTACTTTTTTATTTTCATAATAATACGAAAGAGTGACACACGTATCTCTTTCCCTTTATAATAGAATCGAAGAAAAGATTAAAAAACTTGAGACAGAGAGATTTGATTAAAGCTGCCGATACATAATCTTTCTTGCAAGTTTTACATAACGAGGAGATCAACAATATGTTTCATTTGCATAAGGCAAACGGAAAGGGAAATTTAGAGCCGAAAGCAGCGTTGAGTTTAAAAAGCAAGATGATTCTCCTGATCAGCTTGCTGATATTGGGTATTTTTATTCTATTTACCTGGTTTCTCCACTCATTTATTTCCGACACCATTGAAGACCAGGTTGGGAAACGTGCACTAAGCGTAGCTAAAAGTGTTGCCAATATGCCGGAAATAAGGTCAGCTTTCGAGTTAAATGATCCAGCTTCGGTCATTCAGGAAATTGTTGCTCCGATTCAGGAAGAAACGGATGCTGAATTTATTGTGGTTGGAAACAAGGAAGGGGTCCGCTATTCTCATCCAAACCCGGAAAGGATTGGAGAAAAAATGGTAGGCGGAGACAACACCCGCGCTTTACAAAATGGAGAAGCTTATGTATCTCAGAGTAAGGGGTCACTTGGTTTGTCCATTCGTGGAAAGGTACCGGTAAGAGATGAAGCAGGGAATATTCTCGGTGTCGTGTCCGTAGGCTTTCTAAGTGAGGATGTCCAAAGCATTATAGCAAATCAGAGTAAGTCCCTATGGCTCACCATGTTAGGAATTGTTGTATTAGGGGTTGCTGGTGCCATTTTTATTGCGTACCATATAAAAAGGTTATTGTTCAATATGGAACCCAAGGATATTTCTTATTTACTATTGCAAAAAGAAGCGATATTGCAGTCCACACATGAAGGAATGATAGCGGTTGATCATCATGGAATGATAATTATGATGAACAAAGCTGCCAAACAGGTCTTGTTTCGTGAGGATGAGCAGTTTGACCAATTTTTAGGGAAATCGATTAATCGGCTGATTCCTCATGCAGGTTTGTCTGAAGTTTTGAAAAGTGGAAAGAGCCAGTACGACAAGGAAATGATATTCGGAGAATCGATTGTTATTGTAAATCAAGTGCCTGTTTATATGGAAGGGAAAGTAGCTGGGGCAGTATCTACTTTCCGGAAAAAAACAGAAATAGAGCATGTGACCCGGGAACTTCAACAAATTAAACAGTATTCAAATGCCCAACGTGCTCAAACACATGAATTTGCCAATAGTTTATATACCATTCTCGGCTTGCTTCAGTTAGGAGAACACGAAGAAGCCATCGATTTTATTAAAAAGAAAAGAAATATCCAAGAGAATCAATCACAAATCTTAACACAGCACGCGGCTGATCCCGTTGTGCAAGGGCTATTGCAAGGGAAAATCAATCAGGCGAATGAGCTTGGGGTTACTATCTCGATTCACCCGGACAGTCAGCTTAACCATACTTACCATGGAAACAAGCAGGAGGCATTAATTACTGGTGTTGGAAATATGCTCGAGAATGCGTTAGAGGCCGTGAAAAGTAATCAGGAGGGTGAGCGGCAAATTAGTCTCTTTTTCACTGACATTGGAGACGATATCGTAGTAGAGGTGGATGATTCTGGACATGGTATATCAGAAGAAGCAGCAGCTCATATCTTTGAACAGGGATACTCCACAAAAGGAGAGGAAAACCGCGGGATAGGGCTGGCATTGACACGGCATATCGTCCACAAGCAAGGCGGTCAAATTATGCTGGAAGAAGGAGAAATGGGCGGTGCCTGTTTTGTAATGATTATACCGAAGAATGGGGGGGATTCGGATGAGTGATAGCATACAGGCTCTTATTATCGAAGACGATTTTCGGATTGCTGACATAAATCGGAGATATGTAGAGAAGGTAGAAGGGTATATGGTTCAGGAAGTAGTAAAAACTGGAGAAGAGGCACTTGCGTATCTTGAAAATTGCTCTTCTCTTCCACAGCTGATTCTGCTTGATATTTACATCCCTGATGTACAAGGTTTGGACCTGCTTTGGCAGCTGCGACGTCTCTATCATGAAATCGATTTGATTCCTGTTACTGCTGCTAACGAGACAGAAACCATTGAAGAAGCATTAAGGGGAGGTGCTTTTGATTATATCGTAAAACCGGTCGATGCGGATCGTTTTGCGCATTCCCTAGCGGTATAAGGAATATCGGAAATTTCTTTCTGTTAAAGAGTCGTTAGAACAAAATGAAATTGATGCCTTAATAGGTGTTACAGACGTCAGTTATCTATCTTACTCCAGTAGTACAAATACGAATTTACCTAAAGGGATTGATCCAATTACCTTGAAAGATATCAAACAGCTTTTAGGAGCAGATAAAGGGAAAGGGATCACTGCTGTGGAATTGAGTAAGAAAATCGGAACGAGCAGATCTACGGCGCGCCGCTACCTGGAATACCTTGTTTCTGCGAAAGAGGTTCATACGACATTAAAATACGGAACCGTCGGCAGGCCGGAGCGAAAGTACATGCATCGTGAAACTTATGAACAAAATGATTAATATAAGAAATAAACAACTTATGAGAAGAAGGTTCCGCCTTCTTTTTTTTCATGCTATTTTATTTATTAGCCGAAAAAAGCTTCTTTTTTTTTGAATGGATTGTTAACGCTTTCAGTAAGGGCAGAACAAGCTGGCAATCAAGGGGGATAATAAATAGTATGAAATAAGGGGAGATAGGGATGTTAAGTTTAATAGGATTTCTAACTATACTGACAATTGTCGTTTTATTGATTAGAGGAAAAGTTCAACCAATTATTGCGATGGTATTAATACCTATTTTGGGTGCTTTTATTGCAGGTTTTGGTTTAGGAGAAATTGGAGATTTTTTTAATAAAGGAATTACTACTGTCATCGACGTTGCTGTTATGTTCATTTTTGCGATTCTTTTCTTCGGCGTGATGTCAGATGCCGGACTATTTGATCCATTAATTAATAAAATGGTTGCATTTTCTCGCGGGAATGTTATTGCTGTAAGTGTAGCTACGGTTTTTATTGCAGCTGTTGCACAGTTGGATGGTTCTGGAGCGTCGACATTTCTCATTACGATTCCGGCATTGCTTCCGCTGTATAAACGATTGAACATGAACCCATATTTGCTGCTTCTTTTGATTGCAGGGAGTGCAGCTATCATGAACATGGTTCCGTGGGGAGGACCTTTAGGACGATCTGCTTCTGTTTTAGGTATGAATATTACGGAATTATGGTATCCTCTCATACCAGTCCAAATCATTGGAATGGTATTAATGATTGGTATAGCAATATTTCTTGGATTTAGGGAAAAACAAAAAATTGAACGGCGCTTTGGGAAAATGGAGGCTGCTGCTGCACTGGAGAATACTGCAGAAAATATTGACAGCACGGAGAGCGAGAAAAGCTCCTCCAATAAAAATCCGAACGCGCGTCCGAAATTGCTTTGGATAAATACGATTATTGCATTAGGTGTTATTGCACTGTTAGTTACCGGGATTATCCCGGCTGGACTTGCATTTATGATTGGACTTGGTTTTGCATTACCAATCAATTATCCAAAAATGAATGATCAAACGGAGAGAATTAAAGCACATGCTTCAAGTGCTTTAACGATGGCGACGATTATTTTGGCTGCTGGAACATTTCTGGGGGTTTTAACAGGGACAGGAATGATGGATGCAATAGCGGAAGATGGTGTGTCCATCATGCCTGAAGCCGTCGGACCATATTTACATCTGATTATCGGCTTCTTAGGAGTACCTCTTGACTTGCTCACGAGTACAGATGCGTATTATTTCGGAATACTTCCAGTCGTGGAACAAATTGCGTCAGGTTTTGGTGTAGAGTCCGTATCTACAGTATATGCGATGGTTATTGGAAACATTGTAGGGACATTTGTTAGCCCGCTTGCACCAGCAGTTTGGCTGGCGCTTGGTTTATCAGGGTTAGAAATGGGGCGTCATATCAAATATTCGCTTCCCTGGTTGTGGGGATTAAGTATTGTGTTAGTAATTATTGCAGCGCTTATTGGGGTTATTTAAGAGACTTCCTTTCGACACTGGGGATTGCCCGGTTCTCTGTCAATATGTATAAAAAGAAACAATCGCCTACTGGGAGCGGTTTTTTCTTTTTATACAGGTAAGTAAGCATACGTATTCCAGATAAAATTGTTGAGCAGATATCATTTTAGGCTGTTGTAATTTCTGAATCATTGGTTTGGGCATGCGAAAAGGGAAAAGTTAAAACAAGCAGACGATGAATCAATTCTTGTACCATTTTCTTGCATATACTGTCAAAATATCTTAGGATTTTTCTCTAAATTTGTAATTTAGTATATAATTTTTTTAGTATAAGTAGTAGAATAATAAAATTAGAATGTTTTTTAGAATGCAATCATTAGTTAAATTCTAAATCGAAATAGACTGAAAAATAAATCTGTTTTGAAGGTTTTTAGAGGAAATACGTGTCTGATGCATTCCAGACCAAGCAACACAGAGGCTCATCCTCTGACTGTTACACTATTAGTAAAAATCTTAGAAAGAAGGTATTGAAATTGGCAGAACTGCGCAGCGATATGATTAAAAAGGGTGTTGATCGTGCACCGCATCGAAGCCTGCTACATGCTGCAGGAGTAAAAACAAAGGACTTGGGAAAACCATTTATTCTGGTGGTCAACTCTTATATAGATATTGTTCCAGGACATATCCACTTACAAGAATTCGGAAAAATTGTAAAAGAAGCAATTCGTGAAGCCGGCGGTATACCATTTGAGATGAATACAATTGGTGTAGATGACGGGATTGCAATGGGGCATATTGGAATGCGATATTCCCTGCCAAGCCGGGAGCTTATTGCTGATTCTGTGGAAACAGTGGCAAATGCCCACTGGTTTGATGGCATGGTCTGCATTCCGAACTGTGACAAAATTACTCCGGGAATGCTGATGGGAGCTCTTCGTGTAAATATTCCATCCATCTTTGTCAGCGGCGGTCCGATGAAGGCAGGAACGGATAGTGCGGGCAACCCGCTTTCACTTACTTCTGTTTTTGAAGGGGTAGGAGCCTATCAAGCTGGTAAAATTGACGAAGCGAGATTACTGGAATTGGAGCAAAATGCTTGTCCGACATGCGGGTCATGTTCCGGAATGTTTACCGCTAACTCAATGAATTGTCTAGCTGAAGGCATTGGACTTGCACTTCCAGGCAATGGAACAATTCTTGCTGTTGCGGAAGAACGGAAAGAATTTGTGAGACGCTCAGCAAAACAATTAATGGAATTAATCGAAAAAGATATTAAACCGCGTGATATTGTAACAAAAGAAGCTATTGATAATGCTTTTGCGCTGGATATGGCAATGGGCGGGTCAACCAATACAGTGTTACATACATTAGCACTGGCGCATGAAGCAGAAGTAGATTATCCATTGGAACGTATTAATGAGATTGCCAATCGTGTACCTCATTTAGCAAAAGTTGCCCCGGCATCTAATTATCATATTGAAGATGTTGACAGAGCAGGCGGAATCAGTGCGATTATTAATGAACTACTTAAGAAACCGGGTGCATTTTATGGAGATAATCTCAGTGTGTCGGCGAAAACAATTCGGGAAAACGTGCAGGATTCGGAAATCCTTGATAAAGATGTTATCCATACACTCGACAATCCGCATTCCGAACGGGGCGGACTTGCTGTATTATTTGGAAACTTGGCGCCAAATGGCTCTATTGTTAAAGTAGGTGCTATTGATCCAGAGGTTGGCGGATATTTTAAAGGCCCGGCTATCTGCTTTGATTCACAGGAAGAAGCACTGGAAGGAATTGAGTCCGGTAAAGTGGAAGAAGGTCATGTCGTTGTTATCCGCTATGAAGGTCCTAAGGGCGGACCGGGAATGCCGGAAATGCTTGCTCCGACTTCACAGATTGTAGGACGTGGACTGGGAGCGAAAGTTGGTTTAATCACGGACGGACGTTTCTCCGGCGCATCGAGAGGGATTTCCATTGGACATATTTCTCCAGAAGCCGCAGAGGGCGGTCCGATTGCCTTTGTAGAGGATGGAGATTTGATTGAATTAGATCTTGAAAACCGTGAAATGAATCTGCTGGTATCAGATGAAGAATTTGAAAAACGCAAAGCAAACTGGAAAGGCTTTGAACCAAAAGTGAAAAAAGGCTGGCTTGGCCGTTATTCTAAGCTTGTAACTTCTGCGAATACCGGCGGGGTTATGGAAATATAATATAAAAAATAATATTGAGAAAAAACGCCATAGTACTGCTGTGGCGTTTTTTCTTCGATATTATATTAACGGCAAGCGTCTAATTTGAATACGATAAATAACGGAATATGATTTGAATCGAGAGGTTGAGGTCAAATGAATGAAAAAAATAATAATAATGATACTTCGAATCCGGAAGAAATACAAATTGCATACAGCTTAAAGCTGGCTTTAATAGGCGGGTTGTTAGCTACTTTGGAGATGCCATAAGCACTTATGCGGGAAGCCTGGCGATTGATGAATACGTACAAGAAGCGAGAGACACAAACGAAAAAGACCGGCAATTAGAGGAAAGACTTGCTGCAATAGAAAGAAAGTTAGATTCTTTTCAGAACAAAATGGAATAAACGGAAATGTTATTTAAACAATAATAATAAAATGGTTAGTGTTATAAGCTTTTTCTTGTTATAGTTAAAGAAAGGAGTGCACAGGAGTATCCATGCACATGTTAAACGTTGAATAAACCTGGTGGAAAATTTGGACAGCTAAGGTACCCGGCACCTCAAGTATTAGAGTGAACATCTATTACCAGAGGTGTTTTGTATTTATATGAGTTTTTGATGATTTATCAGGGGTTTTGATGGACTGCTCGCCCTTTAAAAAATTTGCAGGGAAGAAGAAAACAATCGATATAATCTTAATCTGTATAAAAGATGGGAAAAGCTAGTATGCTAATAAAAAAGAACCCAATGTACATGGATTTCTTATAAAAAGGATGATGACAATGATTCCAGCACAACCAGCTATAACCAGAAAAAATATTGTTATGCTATTACGTCTTGTTGCCGTTGTATTTTCCAGTGTGGCCGCCATTCTATCAACGGTTTTACCACTTTTATTTTATACAGATTTATCAGCAGGTGCTGTGATGGCAATTGCTTCTGTATTATTAATAGGCGCTGTATGTATTCATGGCATGCTGACGCACACCCTGAATGACATTGCAGATTATCAATCAGGGACGGATCAACATAGTCCGGGAATTCTATCTGGAGGCAGCGGTGTATTACAGACGGGAGCAATGTCTGTAGGAATGCTGAAACAACTAGGGACCTGGATGACTCTTTTCTTATTGATAACAGCAGTATTATTTGCTTTTCTTGGCCTTACAGAATTTGCTGTATTAACCTTGATTGGAATCTGGGGAGCTGTGTCTTATTCATTAAAGCCTTTTCAATTTGCCTACTATCCATTCGCGGGGGAATGGCTCAGTTTATTTCCAACGATGCTGATGCTGGGAATTGCGGCACCTTGGATTTTACTGGAGCAGATTCCTGTGTGGGCTTGGCAAAATGGTCTTATTAATGCAATCTGGTGTATGGCTTGGGTAATGGTGCATCATATTCCTGACCGGCATGCTGACCGGAAAGCAAAGCCGTTAAAGCGGACTTCTGTTGTTTGGGCAGTAGATATTTTTGGAGTAAGAGGTGCTAAATTACCAGCGATGCTTTATTTGGCCGTTGTCGGTTTGCTGCTTCTTTGGACAGCCTTTACACGTCCAGCCGGAGCAATCGGAGCTGGTATTCTTTTAGGTTATGCCATCTATCTTGTTATCAAAATGGATATTGACGATGTTGAAAAAGTAACAAATGATGAGAAAAAGCTGCTTATTTTTGCGTTTGCAACGGCTATATGGCTGGGAATTTTTATTTAATAATAAAATTAAAAGAATGAATTTTTACACCGGCTTTCTAAAGGCAGAAGGAGTACCTGCTTTTGAGAGAAGGTGTATTAATTTTTGGGAAACCTTCTTTACCACATTTCAGAGTGATTCATTCCCATGCTGAAACGATATATATGATAAACAATTTATTCATATCATAAATACTTATTTAAATAGTATTATAGTGCAAATAAGGAGTGGCATGATATGGAAACAAAAAAATATCATAAGACAGATTTTTATTTTTGGAAAATTACTCTATGCTTAGCTTCAGCTTCTTTTTTCGTATTTGCCGGCCTTTATGTCGTTCAGCCGTTATTGCCGGTGTTTGTCAGGGATTTTGATATATCGGTATCAGAAGCTACTTTAACACTATCAGTAAATATTGTCGGTTTAATTATCGGCTTAATTGTTCTTGGGTTTTTTTCGGATCGAATTGGCAGAGTTCCCTTTATCAAATATTCGTTACTTGCTTCAGTAATCCCGTTTCTGTTAATTCCAATGACAGACTCTTTTTATTTTTTTATTCTGATGCGATTTTTACAAGGATTTGCACTGGCAGGATTACCGGCAGCATCACTTGCTTATATTAATGAAGAAATCGACCGGTCGAGTATTGGAATTGCGACCGCTTTATACATAGCCAGTAATGCTTTTGGCGGCATGGTTGGAAGAGTGCTGGCAGGCTACTTAGCCGAGGATTATGCCTGGCAGACGATATTTTTTATTTTTGCCGGGATAGGGGTAGTTATCGTTGCGATCGTAATGATATTTTTACCAAATTCCCGTTTTTTTAAAGCGAGTCATCTTTCATTTCGGAAGGATATAGAAGGTATGGTCTTTCATGTGAAAAATCCGGCAATGCTTTTGATTTTCGGTATGGGAATTATTTTTCAGCTCTCTTTTACATCAATTTGGACTTATTTGCCGTTCCACTTGGAAGGAGAGCCGTTTTTCCTTTCTGCCAAAGCTATTTCATATACATTTTTGGCGTATGGTTTTGGGGTAGTGGGGGCTCCTGTTGCGGGCTGGTTAGCTGGGTCCTTGGGTCTGAACATTGTCCGAATAGCAGGCATAATAATTTTATCAGCTGGTATTATCATGACCATGATACTTTCTTTACCTTGGATTATCGTCGGTCTATGTGTTACTTGTCTCGGTTTTTTTACAGCACATTCTTTAACAGCAACCTTTGTAACTGAAAAGGCAACACATCATAAAGGGAGCGCATCCAGTCTATATTTAGTGTCTTATTATATTGGCGTTGCATTTGGAAGCACCGCCGTGGGGCCAATTTGGGATAAAGCGGGATGGAATGCAGTTGTCTGGATAGCTGGTATATTGCCGATAGGCTATTTAATATTAGTGACGATGATACAAAAGAATGCAAAAAGGCCTTCTTCAAATTCTGATGAGTGATTAAACCAGTTTAAAGGTTCATTTGTTACTGAAGTCAGCTCTTAGAAAATGCTAAATTTGAAAAAATCAGTCAATAAACGATACGCTCCCTTGTAAATGAATTTATAATGGTAATTCTTAAGTTTTAGTGATAAAGCAGCAGCTTTTGGAACATACTTATAAAGGTTCATCTAATTCTGAGGATAAGGTATAGATGCTTATTCTCAGATGCGAAAGTTGAGGCAATAAGATATCTTTTGTCTAAAATGTGTAATGTTACTTTCGTTTTTGTTAAAAGTGAACAATGTTATTTATCTGCTTATGACCTACAATTTAAATTAAGAAGAAAATATATTTAATTAATAAAAGGGGAGCGTGTCTTATATCATGGACAAAACAATTAAATCTGACCCGAATTATTACAAGAAAATTATTGTTGCATTGTGTTTAGGTTGGGTTGCTATTTGGATTTATCGTACAATTCTTACACCAATATATCCACAAATTCAGGAGTCTCTGGGAGATGTTACCGGTACACAGATGGGACTTGTGGCTTCTGTTTATTTCTTTGCTTATACGGGAATGCAGATTCCATCAGGGATACTGGTTGATAAATTTGGACAAAAAAGGGTATTGGTTCCTGCATTTATTGCTTTTGCGATTGCAGCCGTTATAATCGGTACAAGTTCAACAATTATGCAAGTATACCTGGGGTCTTTAATAGCAGGTATTTCAACTGGATCTTACTATGGTGCTGCCTTTTCATTGTCAGCCAAACATACACCAAAAGATAAAAAAAGCTTTGCTAATGCGATTATAAATAGTGGTTCGGCATTAGGGATGATCATTGGTTTGATCGGTTCCTCTGTCTTGGTAGGGGGTCTCCAAATTCAATGGAACTATACTCTATTTATAACTGCTATTATTATCGTTGCTGTAACATTTGTATTTATGCTGTTTATTAAGCAAGATAAAGTATCCGTCAACAAGGAAGACGAAGTTGAAGAAAAGAAAGAGGCTGCACAAAGTGCAAATACTTCCTCTGAAAGTTTATTTGCTCCAAAGCAATTAGTTATATATTTTGTATATTTTGCAACGTGTTACGGCTATTACATGATTGTAACCTGGCTGCCGTCCTTCCTTGTTTCAGAAAAAGGTTTTGATCAAGGTTCAGTAGGATATGTAGCTGCGTTAGTTGCAGTCACTGCCGTACCTGGTGCTTTGTTATTTACTAAATATATTGATAAAAATGCACATATGCGTCTGCGTTTAATTTTATTACTATTAATCGCCGCCTCTGTAACGATTGGTTTAACTGTTTTTGCACCAAATCCGCCAGTGCTTTATGTAGCGCTTATTCTATATGGTTTATTAGGTAAGCTTGCCATTGATCCGGTGTTAATAACCTATGTGTCTGATTCCGTTTCAGGGGATAAAGTGGCAAGAGCATTGACTCTTTTTAACTTCTTTGGAATGAGTTCATCCGTTATTGCACCAGCGCTTACAGGCTATATTGGTGACGTAGCAGGCTCACAAGTATTAGCATTCTATATTGCAACTATCCTGCTTGCTCTAGCAGCAGTGTTATTTTTCCTTGTGGTTATGTTGAGACAGAAAAAAACACCTGCGAACGAATTATAAAATAAAAAATAGGCTGTCGAGGAGGCAGCCTATTTTTTATTTTAAAGTTACTTTTTCTAAGGCGAATAATGCTAACCGAATGGCTAATGATGCATCAGGAGATTCTACAGATTGACCTAATATCTCTTCGCATTTTTTAATGCGGTATTTTACTGTATTACGATGGATAAAAATTTCTTCTGACGTTTTTGTGAGATCACATTGATTTGCCATATAAACATTTAACGTATACCTTAGTTCCTTTTCCTTCGTTGTTTGCGGATAAGCTAAAGAACCTAGTGTATACATAATAAATGGTTTTAATTTACTTGCTGGAATCAGCTGTAATAATTCTTCCACACTTTTGGACTTATAAAATTCGATAAATTCATTTTCACCCTGGTCATATTTATTATCATAAGCTTCATTCGCTTCAAAATAGGACAGCGGCAGCTGAGAAAGTTCAGTAACCTCATTTCCGATACCGAATGAAAGGGAACTATTAAAAAATAAATGATATTCTTTTTGGATATACTTACAGTATTCTAAATAATACTGATGCTTTGCTTGGAAAAGTATTGTAAATCTGCGCTTCCTCTGAGACATATAAATGCTGATAGAAGGGTCAATCGCTGTAAGCTTATGTGTTAACCACTCAAATGTCATTTGATACCTTTCATTTAAATAGACACTATTTTCTATATGCTGTTCTTTATCGATTGCACAAGTAACCACCTGATAAAACTTGGAAGGTTGAATATAATATTTTTTTAGAAGATCCATATGTTGCGATAGTGAACTGAGATTATCGGGATTTTCAGACATGAGTGATGAGAAAAAATGATTCACATCCTCCTGTTCAGCTTCTTTAATCTTACTATTTTTGTAAATTGCTAAACTGAGTGTATTAACTGCCTGTTCGATTGTTAATAAGCTAATCGGATAGTTCAGCGTTTTTATATTTGAAACCATAAGGTAATACGGAAAATATTTAAATGCCGGAACCTTAAAAATGGCGTACTCCTCCTGAAAATCTGTATTATGATTGGAGTTGTTTTTTTCTGAGTTTAAATATCTTCTGAAATAATTTAGATTTTTTTGAACCTGTTCGGAATGCTGGTGAAAGTGATTGCTCAACGATTCCACATGGTGAAAAGAATTTAACAGCATTACCGGAACTTTTATAATTCTACTTAAACGTTCAATCATCATATTTAAATCAAGCCCCTGCATAAGCATAGCGTTTAATTCTTGTTGAATATTTAAAGCAAAATGTAATTTTTCTGTTTCTTCATCCAAAATAAATGATGATATATGATGCGTAATAGATCCTAAATTCCAGCTGTCAGGGATTTCAATGATTGGAAACTTTAATTTGTTTGCAAACTCTATGACTTCATCATCCAATCTTTTCAAAAAACGGGATAGCTTGATTCCTAAACCTGCAACTTGTATATCGTTTAGCTCGCTGATAAGGCTGATTAACCCAGCTTGGTCATCCTTGTAATTCATCCCGGTTGTTACGATAAAAGAGTATGGTGTTGTGAAATCCTTGATATCAGGTGTTTCAGTAATGTCAACCATTCTCACCTCTCTCTCCAGATCGCCCTGATTATTCAGCAATGTTAAATCTGAAAATTGTAATACAGATAGTATTTCTTTCAATGTTGCCATAAAAGGCTGCCTCCCTATTTTTTCAGTTATGTTAACAGAAGATAATATGAAAATTAAGTATGTCAGATATTACAAGCACAGCCTGCAATTTTGATTGTATGCAGCCTTTGAAGATTATTATATATAACCCTTTGATTAAAGGGGGTTATTATGGTTGCAAATGGTCAAAATATGCAACGTGATTTGCGTTTTTTTTGGAAAAGCGAGGTTATAATAAGGATACCATGCTCTAGTTGCTTGAACAAAGAAATTCATCCGCACTTCATTTTTTGCAGGACGGATGAGGGCTGTATTTATACTTTTCTTGGAATGAGAAGTTGCCTGCGGAAAGCGACTTCCTGAGGCTGGGGCTGGGGCTGCGATTACTCGCCCCACCGCCAACCATTGCGATTACTCGCCCCGCGGAACAACGTCGCAGCGGACATCTTCTTGGCAAGAACACCAGTATTTTAAAGACCAAGTGATTTTCCTGGTTTTTCTTAAAGAAGATGCTGAAGAAAAGTGATACTGCCTTTTTGCTTCTAAACATGATTGAACCGCCTTTTTGAAGGGTAAGATTAATCTCGGTGACTCATACTATAATGGCTACAGTACAGAAGCTTGATTCCCTAAATGATGGAGAACCTATTTTTATTTGCTTCAATATTCAGATAGTATATGTTGATTAAAAGGTTATTTGTTGATAGTGCATAAAACGTTCTAATATAATTGTTGTTTATGTCAATGAATGGTTGCGGCTAGAATTTTATAATGAAATTAATAAGAAAAAGGGAGTGAACAGGGAATGGATATTCAATCAACCTTTGAAGCGCTAGATAAGAAATTTACAAGTTTTGGCGGTTTGGAACAAGGTGGTATTACTCGACTGTTATATTCACCGGAATGGAATGATGCAGTTCGTGAATTGGAATCGACCTTTAAAGAAGAAGGCTTGGAAGTAAGCTTTGATGATGTCGGTAACTTATCAGGACGCCTTGTCGGAAGTAAATATTCTGATGAGACGATTTTAACAGGTTCACATATTGATACAGTTGTCGAAGGCGGTCATCTGGATGGACAATTCGGTATTTTATCTGCATTGATTGCAGTAAAATATTTAAAAGAAAAATACGGTCAGCCGCTACGGACATTGGAAGTATTATCACTTGCAGAAGAAGAAGGAAGCCGGTTCCCATATACTTTTTGGGGAAGCAAAAACTTCTTTAATTTAGCTAAAAAAGCGGATGTTGAAACGATAGAAGATGCAGACGGTATTAAATTTGAAGATGCGATGCACGAATCTGGTTTTGATTATCGTCAAGATGACAACGTCCGTGATGACATTAAAGCATTTGTAGAAGTGCATATCGAACAAGGAAAAGTATTAGAGACAGAGCATAAAACAATTGGTGTAGTAAACGGAATTGTGGGTCAAAAACGTTATACAATCAATTTAAAGGGCGAAGCAAATCATGCCGGTACAACGCCAATGTCATTACGCCGAGATACAGTTGTAGCATATAGTGAAATTGTTACGGATTTGATAAAGCGGGCCAGAGAAATCGGAGAGCCTCTTGTATTAACGTTTGGTCATGTTACTCCAGTTCCAAACACTGTAAATGTTGTTCCGGGAGAAATTACTTTTTCCGTAGATTGCCGTCATATTGATCAGCAGGCTTTAAATGATTTTTCAAAAGAAATAGAAGAAAAAATCAAGTCAGTGGCAGAAGCAAACGATATGACTTATGACATTAATTTGTGGATGGATGAAGCACCGACATTAATGGATGAAAAAATTATAAATATTGTTGAACAGGCAGCCAAGAAAAATGTAGGGGATGCCTATAAAGTCATGCCGTCTGGAGCTGGTCATGATTCACAAATTTTTGCAGATTTTGTTCCTACAGCAATGTTGTTTGTGCCTTCTATTGCCGGAATCAGCCACAACACCAATGAAGAAACGGAAGTAAAAGATCTTGTAAAAGGCATTGAAGTACTGAAAGATGTACTGTATGAATTAGCTTATAAAGAATAATAAAATAGGAAAAAAGGAGAGATACTTTTGAGTTATTTGAATCATAATCAAGGATACAGAGAAGGATTGTTAGAAACACGTTCTGTAATTAAAAAAGATAATTATGCGTTAATTACGCCGGATGGTCTGGTTAATAATGTTGTACCCGGCTTTGAAGATTGTGATATAACCATTTTGGGCTCTCCACGTTTAGGTGCACGGTTTGTAGATTATTTGGTAACAGTTAAAAATCAGGGTGGAAATAAAACTGGTTTTGCTGGTGATGGAGTTCAATCATTTGTCTATGTCGAATATGGTAAAATCAACGCTTTCGTGGATGAGAAAAAATATGAATTAACAGAAGGCGGCTATTTATATGTACCTCCACACTTACAGTTGACATTTGAAAATAGTAATAATGGCGAGGATAGCCGATTATTTCTATATAAAAAACGTTATCAGCCGCTTGAAGGGCATACACCGGAGATTGTTGCCGGCAATGTGAATGAAATTAAACAAGAAGCTTACGAAGGTATGAAAGAAGTATTAATTCAGGATTTATTGCCAAAAGATATCGCATATGACATGAACATTCATATTCTCTCCTTTAAACCGGGAGCTTCACACGGTTACATTGAGACACATGTTCAGGAGCACGGCGCCTATGTATTAAGTGGACGCGGAATGTATAATCTGGACAATGAATGGATGCCAGTTGATAAAGGTGATTATATTTTTATGGGTGCTTATGCACCGCAGGCTACCTATGCAATTGGTCTGGATGAACCATTCGCCTATATTTACTCTAAGGATGCGAATAGAGATATTAATATATAAAGAGGGGCAAGTTTTATGAGTGAACCATTAGTGTATGTAGAACGTGATCGTCTCCGGCAGCTAATGAAAGATAAATTAGTGAAGGCCGGGCTGCCAGAAAATCATGCGGATAAAACTGCGGACCTACTCATTTTTGCAGATGAACGGGGTATCCATTCTCATGGTGCTGTAAGAATGCAATACTATTCTGAGCGTGTGTCAAAAGGCGGCTTTAACCTGACACCGAATT
Organism: Oceanobacillus sojae; assembly: GCF_900162665.1. Taxonomy (GTDB): domain Bacteria; phylum Bacillota; class Bacilli; order Bacillales; family Amphibacillaceae; genus Oceanobacillus; species Oceanobacillus sojae_A. Next base: position 555,797 of record NZ_LT727813.1, on the reverse strand, counting down.
TAAGGTTTGAAAAAACAGGTCCGGCATCGGGAATTTATCACGGAGATAATGCAGCAGGGCATTATGTAAGCTATCAGGCAACGAAAGAAGCAATTGAACTGGCGAAAACATCCGGTATTGGTGTTGTTGGTATTAAAGAAATGGGTCATAGCGGTGCAATCGGCTACTATGCACGTCAAGCTGCATTAGAAGGTATGGTATCCATAACAGTATGTCAATCGGACCCTATGGTGGTGCCATTTGGCGGTTCCGAACCATACTTTGGTACAAATCCTATTGCTTTTGGAGCTCCGAGAAAAGATGGTGATCCAATTGTCTTTGACATGGCAACAACGGTACAAGCCTGGGGGAAGATTCTAGATGCAAGAAGCAAGCACAAGTCTATCCCGGATACATGGGCAGTGGATAAAAGTGGGTCACCTACAACGGATCCGTTTAAGGTAAACGCCCTATTGCCAGTAGCAGGACCTAAAGGGTATGGGTTAATGATGATGGTGGATATTCTGGCAGGGAGTTTACTTGGCTTGCCATTTGGCAAACATGTTACTTCCATGTATAAGGATTTAACAGAGTATCGTCGTTTAGGCCAATTTCAAATTGTGATTAACCCTGAATATTTTGGAGGTAAAGAGCAATTTCTTGAAAACATATCTCAAATGGTTGAAGAATTGCATGATAATCCGCCTGCTGAAGGGTTTGACAAAGTGTATTACCCAGGTGAAATTCAAAATGATGTAATGAAGCAGTACAAAGAGACAGGCATTCCCGTTACAAAGGATATTTTTGATTATTTAGAGTCTGACAAGATTTACTGATCATTTGATGAAAGGGAGTAATCAGATGCGTGTATCTAAGCAGGAATTGTTTGATTTAATGAAGCAAAAGTTTATAAAAGCCGGATTAAATGAAGGAGCAGCACATGATGTTTCTGATGTATTGACATTCGCTGATTACCGGGGTATTCATTCTCATGGAGCTGTACGTGTGGAATACTACGCAGAACGAATTGCAAAAGGCGGTATTACAGCAAACCCGAATTACACGTTTGAACAGACAGGACCTGCATCTGCCGTTTTTGACGGAGACAATGGTCCCGGTCATCAGGCTGCAAAACAAGCGATGGAAAAAGCAATAGAGATGGCAAAAGCATCTGGTATTGCTGTAGTGGGGATGAAGCATATTTCACACAGCGGGGCGCTGGGTTATTTTGTTGAAATGGCAGCAGAACAAGATATGGTTGGTATAAGCATGTGTCAGTCTGATCCTATGGTGGTCCCGTTTGGAGGTACTGAACCATACTTTGGAACGAACCCGATTGCATTCAGCGCACCATCTTCAGATGAGCGCATGATTACATTTGATATGGCGACAACTGTTCAGGCTTGGGGAAAGGTGCTGGATGCAAGAAGTAAAGATGCATCCATTCCAGACACATGGGCAGTGGATGCGACCGGCAAACCGACAACGAATGCAAGAGATGTGCATGCACTTGTTCCTATTGCAGGACCAAAAGGATACGGATTGATGATGATGGTGGATATTCTATCAGGAAGCCTCCTTGGAGTGCCTCATGGTGTCCATGTATCGTCCATGTATCAAGATTTGACCAAAGGCCGGGATTTAGGCCAGATTCACATTGTAATCAATCCGGCATACTTTACCGATTTAGATGCATTTAAGAAACAGATCTCAACAATGCTTGATGAATTAAAAGCACAACCGGCGGCAGAAGGCTTTGGAGAAATTTATTATCCTGGAGAACGCGCAGGATTAAGAAGTGCAAAGTATGATAAAGAGGGTATTGAAATCGTAGACGATATTTATAATTACCTTGTTTCAGACGATGTTCATTATGACCGTTATCATGGAAAGAATAGATTTGCAGAATAATAAAATGGAGGCATATTATGTTATATACAATTATAAAAGAAAACACTTATCAAGATTCTATCGTGTTAATGCTTTTATCAAACAAGTTATCTGCAATGGATGGCGTAAACAAAGTATCCATCATGATGGGAACGCCAGCTAACAAAGATATATTTAAGTCATCCGGCTTAGGCACAGATGAACTGGAAAAAGCAAAACCGAATGATATTGTCATCGTTGTAGATGCAGAACAGGAAGAAAAAGTAACAGAAGTAAAAGAAGAAGTAGAAGCAGCGTTAAAAGGGGAGTCCGGTTCACAGGATGCATCTAAAGATCAGGAAGCTCATAACTGGAAGCGTGCATTGGAGCTTGCTAACAACCCTAACCTGGCATTAATCTCGATTCCTGGTCAATACGCAGCAATGGAAGCAGAAAATGCGTTGAATGAAGGACTGCACGTATTCATGTTCAGTGATAACGTAGCTAAAGAAGACGAAGTTAAATTGAAACAAATGGCACATGAAAAAGGCCTGTTGGTGATGGGTCCTGACTGTGGTACTGGAATTATTCACGGCTTGCCTCTGGCGTTTACCAATATCGTAAAAGAAGGGGATATTGGCGTTGTCGGAGCATCAGGTACAGGTATCCAGGAAGTAACAACTATCATTGACCGTTATGGCAAAGGTGTAACCAATGCTATTGGTACCGGCGGCCGTGATTTATCTACAGAGGTTGGTGCAATCACAGCTTTAGACAGTATTAAAGCCTTAAATGAAGATCCAAAAGTTAAAGTGATTACAGTAATTTCTAAGCCGCCTGCAAAAGAAGTACAGGAAAAAGTATTAAACGTTTTAAGAAATATTGAAAAACCGGTTGTTACGTTATTCTTAGGAGATAAGCCAGCTTATCAGGAAGAGAATATTTATCATGCATATACGCTTGAAGAAGCAGCGGTTGTGTCTGTTCAATTATCTAATGGTGAGAAACCAAATTTCGAACCAAAAGTAAAAGAAGATGTAAACGTGGCGTTAAAAGATTCACAAGTGGGTATTAAAGGTTATTACTCAGGCGGTACATTAGCGTACGAAGCAGCTGTATTAGTAAAAGCAGCATTCGAAGATGAAGTACCTGAAGAGAAAAAAGAAGCTTATATCCTAAAAACAAAACATCATGAAATTATTGACTTAGGTGATGATATTTATACCCAAGGAAAGCCGCATCCAATGATTGATCCGGAAAAACGTATTGAGATGCTAGAGACATCCGGAAACGATCCTGAAACAGCGGTAATCATGATTGATAACGTAATTGGTTATGGCAGTCATGATGATATGGCGAATGAATTAGCACCAACCATTAAACGTGTTTTAGAAAATGCGCGTCAAGATGGCCGTGAGCTTGCTGTACTTGCGACAGTTGTAGGTACAGAGCAGGATCCTCAGGGTTATGATAAACAAGTTGAAACCTTAAGAGAAAGTGGCGCTATTATTTGTGAAACAAACGATCAAATGGTACGTACAGCCATTAATCTTGTAGGCGGCAAAGTGGAACAGCCTGTTGTTGATGTACAAACATTTGACCATACAAAAGAAGACTTGTCAGTAGATGAAAAAATTATGTCTCTGATCAATACAAAACCAAGTGTTATCAATATTGGACTGAAAAGCTTCACAGAAGCTGTTCAAAGCAGCGGATCAGAATGTGTTCAATTTAACTGGCGCCCAATTGCCGGCGGCGATGAAAAATTAATGAAAGTACTTCAATTCCTAAACTATTATGAAGGAGATAAGATCTAATATGGGTTACAAAACAATAAACGAAGCCAACGAAGCTGTTAACCAAAAGATAATAGCAGCTGCACCATTTTTAACGGATGTTGTGCCTGCCAAGTCTGTGATTCCTGAATTAGAAGAGCATGTATTATTACATGCGGGGCCTCCGATTAAATATGAAAATATGACAGATCCAATGCAAGGTTCTTGTGTGGGAGCAATCCTTTTTGAAGGATGGGCAGAAGATGAAGAAGGAGCACGTGAACTTCTTGAAAACAATAAGATCACATTCATTCCATGTCATCATGTGAATGCAGTTGGACCAATGGGCGGTATTACGTCACCTAACATGCCGGTTCTTGTTGTTGTCAACAAAGAGAATGGAAACGAAGCTTATTGTCAAATGAACGAAGGTATTGGGGCTGTATTGCGTTTTGGCGCATACAATGAGCAGGTAATCAATCGTCTGCACTGGATGAAAGATGTGCTTGGTCCTGTATTAAGCAAAGCATTAAAAGCAATGGAAGGCGGCTTAAACGTCAATGTATTAATTGCTAAAGCTATTGCAATGGGCGATGAATTTCACCAGCGTAATATTGCAGCGTCCCTTGCATTTTTGAAAGAAGTAGCCCCAATCATTTCAGCATTAGAAGATGTTGAAAAAGAAAAACGTACGGAAGTTATTCAATTTTTAGCTGACACCGATCAATTTTTCTTAAATGTTGCAATGGCAACCGGAAAAGCAATGATGGATGCTGCAGCAACTATTGGGCATGGTACAGTTGTTACCGCTATGTGCCGTAACGGTGAAAATTTCGGCATTCGTATTGCTGGTATGGGTGACGAGTGGTTTACCGCTCCTGTTAATACACCACAGGGATTGTATTTCACTGGTTATTCAGCAGAAGATGCCAACACAGATATTGGTGATTCTGCCATTACAGAAACAATGGGTGTAGGCGGGGTAGCCATGATTGCTGCTCCTGCAGTAACACGATTTGTTGGTTCCGGCGGATTTAATGATGCGCTTGAAACAAGTAATCAAATGACTGAAATTTATATTGGTGAAAATCCGAACTTTGCAATTCCAACATGGGATTTCAAAGGTGCGTGCTTAGGTCTTGATGCAAGAAAAGTTGTTGAAACTGGTATAACACCGGTAATTAACACTGGTATTGCACATAAAATTGCTGGCTATGGACAAATTGGTGCTGGTACAGTTAACCCTCCAATTGAATGTTTTGAAAAAGCAATCACGGCTTATGCTGAAAAATTAGGTTTTAAAGAATGATTTTAGAGACGAGTGCGATTGGTTCAGTCGCACTCGAGCTCTTAATTGAAGGAAAAAAATTTACAATTCACAGTATTTTTGAAAAGGGATGGAATATCATTGATTGCAATGAGGAATTGATATTCCTAGGTACAGATGAAAATGGAACCTTTCCATTTGGAATTTTGCTGGATCCACAAACGAAGCAAAAGGCAAAAGCAGAAATTGAAGCAGGAGATACCTTCATTGTCCGCAATAAACATCTTTCCCATAACCGCTTGGATATCAAGTTCGATAATACAAAGATACTTCCCTTAAATACAGATTTTGAACATGCCAACATAAATATATTAAAAGAAAATATGCAGCAAATTTCATTTGAATCGTATGAATCCACTGATTTTGAATCAATTCGTGTATCTGAATTAATTTGTAAATTGCAGGACGCTTCTGGAAATCTGGAAGATGAATTCAGGTACTTTATTGGACGGGGACAAGGGTTAACTCCAACAGGTGATGATATATTGGTCGGTATATTGTATGGGCATTTTATTAATCCCTTTATCGCGTCAAATCATCTCAAAACCTTGGGGAAACTGATTGAAGAACCTTTAACAACGATTGTCAGCAAGCGTTTTTTAACCTGTGCTCTGGAAGGTTTATTTAGTTCAAAGATTACACAATTGCAACATGATTCATCTTTAGAAAGTTTGAAAAGTCTTATGAAAGTAGGCTCTTCTTCTGGAAAAGATACACTATATGGAATTTGGATGGCTTTAAATAAGGAGTGAAAGAATGGGTAAAAGTGTCGTAATTGCATTAGGAGGTAATGCAATTTTACAGCCGAAGCAAGAAGCAACCTATACAAATCAATTAAACAATGTTATATCAGCAACAGGTCATATGATTGAAATCAGAGAAGCGGGCCACAATATTGTCATTACACACGGAAATGGTCCTCAGGTAGGAAATATTATTGTGCAGAATGAAGCGGCTAAAGATGTAATAGATCCGTTTCCAATTGATGTATGTAATGCAGAATCCCAAGGGTTTATTGGCTATATGCTGGAAAAATCTTTGAAAAATCATATCAAAGAGCGGGGTATTGCTGCAAACGTAGCTACATTATTAACAATGGTCGAAGTAGATAAAAACGATAAAGCATTTGAAAACCCGACAAAACCAATCGGTGTATTTTTCTCGGAAGAAGAAGCAAAAAGTATGGAAGCCCAAGGATTTACAATGGCAGAAGATGCGGGACGCGGCTATAGACGGGTTGTACCCTCTCCCGAACCAAAAGAAATACATGGAATTGACGAAATTAGACGTTTAATCGATGAGACTATTGTCATCTCATCTGGCGGCGGCGGTATACCTGTGTATCGGGACGATAACGGCCAAATACATGGTGTTGAGGCAGTGATTGATAAAGACCGTTCCGGATTAAAGCTTGCACAACAGGTGAATGCAGATGTCTTTATGATGTTAACAGATGTACCGAATGTATATATCAACTTTGGCAAAGAGAATGAGCAAAAACTGAGTCAGGTTACTATAGAAGAGGCAGAGCAATACGTAGCAGAAGGGCAATTCCCTGCTGGCAGTATGCTTCCTAAAATACAAGCAGGAATAGAAATGGCCAAGGCAGGTAAAGAAGCAATTATTTGCTCTCTGGATCAGGCAGTGGATGCTTTAGAAGGCAAAGCAGGCACACGTATCACAAAATAAGGAAATCTGTCTATGCTTAGAGGGAGGGCGAAGCATTAAAATCCTCCCTCCTTTTAAAAAGGATGAATACCCATATTTTTTGATAGAACAGGAAAGAAATGCAGTTTCAAAACGCATTAATTTTAACCGGCTGAGTTCTATTTTGCTTTTATTTGAGCACTAATTATGATAATGAAATAGAACTTTTATTTTCAGAATACTTTATTTATTATTTGTACATTGTTTTTTGTGTTACTATACTATTGATTTCAAAAACACATCGGAATAAAGGAACGTATTTGATTTAGATGGAAATTATATATTGAATAAAAAGAGCGTAAAATTGAAAGGACTAATAAAATGGATAATAAGGTAAATACAACCAACAAAAAAAAGCCATTGATTCCTTATTGGGGAAAAGTTGTTATCGTGTTTTTCTTTGGCTGGGTAGCACTATATGCAACAAGAACTATATTAAACCCGATAATGGGTGATATTGAATCAGCATTTTCATTAAGTAAGGCACAGCTTGGATTAATCTCGAGTATCTTTTTTATCGGCTATGCAGCTATGAATGTTCCGGCTGGAATATTAGGAGATAAAATTGGAAAAAAACGGGTACTTGTTCCCGGAGTAATTCTATTTGGATCACTTGCAGCAGTCACTGGGATGATGCCTACATTCTTTCTATTTATTTCTGCCTGGCTGATGGTTGGTCTTGCACAAGGAGTATATTATGGACCCCAATATGGTATATCATCTGAAATTATCCCAAAAAACCGTTTAACATTAGGAAGTGCTGTAATTAATGCCGGGATGGCTTTTGGTACATCTATTGGTTATTATATTTCCAGCTATGTTGTAGGGGAATGGGGATTCGGGTGGAGAGTTCCATTTTTTGTTATTGCAGTACCTGTCGTTATTATCGGTATTGCTATGGCAATTGTAGTCAAGGACAAACCAAAAACGAGTGAAGAAGTTCAAAGTCAGACTGCCGAACCGTTTAAGTTTTCTTCCCTATTTAATAGAAATTTAATTTTGGCATATATTATTATTTTCTGTTCGATTTATGGATTCTTTATGATTATTACCTGGTTGCCGTACTATTTGGAAACAGCACGCGGTTTAACCGGTGGAAATATTGCTTTTGTTGCATCGCTTGTTCCATGGGCAGCAATTCCAGGTTCGTTATTCTTCAGCTGGCTATCAGATAAGTGGGGACGCCGTAAGCCGGTATTGCTGATGATGCTGCCTTTTGGTATTTTATCAACCGCCTCCATTGTTTATTTTGACAGCATGCCGATTCTGTATATCACACTTATTGTATACGGAATTGTAGGGAAAATCAGCGTTAATCCGGTACTAATTGCGGTTGTAGCAAACAATGCACCACAGCAGTCCCTAGGTACTGCTTTTGGATTTTACAATTTTGTCGGAATGTTAGGTTCTATTCTGGCTCCATATATTACGGGGTGGCTGACGGATACAACTGGAAGTATGAATATTGGGTTTTACTTTGCAGCCGCTTTGCTGATTATCGCATGGATTGCAAGTTCTTTAATTGATGAAAGTCATCTGCCAGCTGCAGGTAAAGAAGCTAAAGCTTAACATTCAGCAAATTTTTCGTAAAAGCTGACTCCCTCCCTTTCGCATAGAATTTGCGAATACGCTCAATTCTTGAAACGGGTGTCTTACAGCCAGTTGCACGCTGATAAAATCTTCAATCAGTGAGGGATGTTTTTTCCCTCACTGATTTTTAGTTGAATTAGCCAAAAACGCATATGCTGTTCTACAATTATGTTCATGTTTTGAGGAAATGGTTGTTTTAAAATGAAACTATGCATGTACATGTCAATTAATATCACATTAATTAACAAAAATGAATACAAGATACGTAGATTTTAATTGAAAATCTAAAATAATCTGGTTGCTGCTTAGAAAAATCAAAGCGTAATAAAGATGAGTTCGGGTGTTGGTATTGTAAGTGAAAGTGGAAAGTAGACAGATGCTTATGTTATTATAGACGATACTATAACGGACCAGTATATTTGGGATTCCCATCAAATCAATGGAAACAGATACTGTATCGGAGCAGAGAATGAATTTGCTTTAGAAAAATATTAAATAAATTAGCTTATTGGAGGACTGGGAATGAAAAGTTATCAAGAAATTAATACTCCTTTACGAACGATTATGACACCGGGTCCGGTTGAGGTTGATCCAAGAGTACTTCGTGCAATGAGTACACCGATTCTTGGACAATTTGATCCTGCTTTTACAGAAATGATGAATGAGACAATGGACATGCTTCGGGAAGTTTTTCAAACAAAGAATAAATGGGCTTTTCCAATAGATGGAACATCACGTTCCGGGATAGAAGCTTTGTTAAGCAGTGTCATTGAGCCTGGGGATAAAGTGCTTATTCCTATATTTGGAAGGTTTGGTCATTTACTGACTGAAATTGTTGAAAGAAACAGGGCTGAGGTACACACAATCCACTGTGAGTGGGGAGAGGTTTTTGACCAGGAAGTGATTATTGAAGAGATGAAAAAAGTAAACCCCAAAGTACTCGCTATTGTACATGGAGAAACCTCTACAGGATGTATGCAGCCTCTGGATCGGATTGGACCGGCCTGCCGGGAAGCAGATGTGTTATGTATCGTGGATGCTGTTGCAACAATAGGCGGTACACCTGTGAAAGTGGACGAATGGCAGCTGGATGCTGTTATTGGAGGCACCCAGAAATGTCTGTCGGTCCCATCGGGGATGGCACCAATCACTTATAATGAACGGGTTGAACATATTCTTTCGACCAGAAAAAAGGTGGAAAAAGGAATTGCTACTGCGGAGGATCATGTTAATACAGGAGAGCCAATTCAAAGTAATTATTTTGATTTAAGTCAGCTGCAGGATTATTGGGGCTCGAGAAGACTGAATCATCATACAGAGGCAACCACCATGCTTTATGGTTTGCGGGAAGGCGTAAGAATTGTCTTGCAGGAAGGACTTGAAACTCGTTTTGAGCGGCATAAACTCCATGAAAAAGCTCTGATGGAAGGGATTAAAGCAATGGGGCTGGAGTTATTTAATGATGTTGCCTGGAAGCTGCCAATGGTAACTTGTATAAAAATTCCGGATGGTATTGATGGCGATTCTGTCAGGGCGAAGCTTCTTGAGCAATTTGGAATCGAAATTGCGAGTTCCTTTGGTCCTTTACATGGGAAAATCTGGCGTATTGGTACGATGGGCTTCAGCTGCCGAAAGGAAAATGTATTATTTGTCATTTCGGCACTGGAAGGTGTATTAATTCGTCATGGAGCTCAGCTGAATTCCGGGAAAGGACTGCAAGCCGCTCTTGATATATATGAGTCAGCCGAATAACTTTTTACACAGAAAGAGGAGTAGTAAAAAACAAGCAAATTTATGTTGAAATTAGTTTCGAATAAAATTTGAACACGGAGCAGTCTATTCAGATAAAACGAATACAGACTGCTCTTTTTTTATGTTAATTCAACTTTCGCACCTAAAAAATAACTTGCTTATCACTGGGACCTGTGTTGATCGTTCCTTCCACCTATCTCTTGATAAAGCATAAACTCAATCTAGAAAAAGAAGGTAACGTGTAAGGCTACCGCTACGGCGGACCGTTTTGCTTTCGACGTACAAATGTTTCCGGTGGGGCGAGCTGAAGATCCACTTGAAAAGCGGTTTTCTTTTCAAGTTAGCTGAAGCCGTCCCCATGGCAGACTAAGATCGCAACGTCCTGGGGTTGCGATTACTCACCCCATCGAAAAGAGTTGTTGCAACGTCTGCACTAGTACGTCCTGTACGTCGGAAAGCGTAGTGGTTGGTCGGAGCGGAGCTATACGCAATCTCGATTTCAACAACAGTAAGATAATTTAAACAAAAAAGCAGGAAGCACACTATTTGAAGATAAGTGCTTTCCTGCTTTTTCTGTGGAGCTATTATATTCTTTGTAAAAAATTAATCAAGCTGCTGTTTCAGAAATTGAATTACTTTTTCAAAAGCCTGAATGACTTGTGGATCTTCCATGTTCTGATCAAAAGAATGTTTTCCATTGGATATACTAATCAATTGGTTAACGACACCCGCCTCTTCCAATACCTGCTTCATATTAACTGATTCCTGATATGGTACATCCTCATCCTGATCACCATGCAAAAGCAGGGTTGGAGGATAGTTACTGTCCGCGAGATGGGCAGGACAGTACTCCTTTAAGGAAGATAAATCCTCATTGGAGCTTTTGCCGGTTACATAATCGATCCATTTCCCCTGCTGCCGGCAATAAAGATAGATGGCATATCTTTTTTCAATAGGAGAGAAGGCTATCTGCTTATCCATAATTAATTGATTGGCAAGCATTTCCGGGGCTGAAGGCATTTTTGTAAAATGGGGGCTGGGCTCAGTATACCAGTCTCCCGTAATGTCTCCGTAGCCATAGAAGGAAACAATTGCTTTGGGGCGGATTGCCAGTGTGCCAGTCATTAATGCCAGATAAGCACCAGCAGAAGATCCAATGACGGCAATGTTCTCCATATCAAAGTCAAATTGCCGGTTTCCTTCCTCAGTCAGCCAGATAATGGCATCGCGTATATCTTCTATAATTTCCGGCAGCTTTGTTTCCGGAGCCAGCCGATAATCGATGGAAAATACATTAAAACCGGCATCAGTATACAACGCAATCTGTTTTTTATCCAAATCGTCTTTGGCACCCCATATTAATCCGCCTCCATGAATATACATGAGCAGAGGTGCGTGTTTTTTGACTGTTTCATGAAGTGTACCTTTTATTTCACAGTCATTGGTTATCTTATACGTATATGTTTTCATGTTAGTCACTCACTTTCATAGAGAATATGATATCGGCATGTTTTTATTCTGTCAAATGAAAGTATGCGTTTTTACATCTCTCGTACGGTGAATAAGGAACACGAGTGCTATTGCATAGCCTGTAAGGTTATTTTACTTCCGCTTTCCGGAAGATAAGAAAGCTGACCAGATAGAAAATGAAAATAAATAACAAGCAGATAATCACACTCTTTGTAACAAATTTCCCGCTCATCTCAAGAGTTAACCGGGATAAATCAATCCCATACGGAGTATAGGTTATTACAGAATGAACCGTGTCATTCAGACTTGAGATTGGTCCAAGAATCAGGCTGGTCATATACGTGGCAGCGATAACGAAAACTGCTTTTTTAAATAGAAACATATAAAACATGCTGACCATCAGCTGACTGAAGAAGATAAGCAATGAAAGCCCGCTGATCAATATGATTTTGCCGAGCAATCCGGCTGTAACTTCCTGTTCTGCTGCCCCGGCTAAAATGTTTAAGGTCGGTGTCGGAATAAAACCGCTGAATGCTGTATCCGTAAAAGCAAAAATAACTGTGATAATGATATAGGGCAGATATAACAATGCAATTAAAATAAAAAATGAAATAATCTTGTTAATAATAATTGTGTTTCTGCTATGCCCGCCCGACACAGCATTTTCAATGATTTTATTTTCAAAATCGGTCGTAAGGCAAATGCCTGCAGCGATACTTCCCAGCAATGCTATCATCTGTGTTTCAGAAAACAGTGACAAGGTACCGGATGCAGCCTCTAAGCTGAGACTTCCAATAGAAACATAATGAGAACTGGCAGTAAAAATAATTGCGCTGAGAATGGATAAAATAAATACTGTCCAGGGAGAAATGGACCTGCTTAATTTAAAGAAATCAGCGTTTAACAGCTGCATCAGCTAACACCTCCTATTAATTGAAGGTAATAGCTTTCCAGGGTCTCTTCCTGCGTTGTAAAAGTAGTAACAACAATATCATGATTGATTAAGGCTTTTGATAATTCCTCTTTTTTATTAATAAAGTCATACAATTTAATACTTTTATCAGGCTGGACAATAAAATTCTCTGTTTGAAGGGATTCTTTCAGCACCTTCTGCAGCTTCTCCGGCTCATTACAATCAATAAGAAGGTGTTTGTTGATTTGTTCCTCTAATTTGTCATGGCTGAGCGTTTTCAGGATTTTTCCTTCATTAACAATAATAAATTCATCAGCAGTTTGATGAAGCTCTGCTAAATGGTGACTGGATAAAAGAATGGTTATTTGATATTTAGCGGCCAGGCTCTTTATTAGCTGCCTGATTTCAGCAATACCGCTCGGATCCAGACCATTAACAGGCTCATCAAGCATCAGTATTCTCGGATTACCAAGTAAAGTGATGGCAATTCCCAGGCGCTGACGCATACCTAAGGAGAAATCTTTTGCTTTCTTTTTACCGGCAGCCCCCAGTCCGACGATGTCGAGCACTTTCTGGTCCACATTTTCATCTTTGATACCTTTCATCTTTTTATGGACACGGAGATTATCGCGCGCGCTCAAATACCCGAGAATACTGGGGTTCTCAATCATACTGCCCATTTGTTTCCGGCCAGCCTGCAATGCTTTTTGATTCGATTGGTTAAATAAATACAGCTCGCCGGAAGTGGGAAAGGATAAACCGGCAATAATCCGCATAAATGTGGTTTTACCGGCTCCGTTTTGACCAATCAGGCCGTAAATTTTCCCCTTCTCCAAGGATATAGATACATTTTCCAATGCTTGAAAACCATTATAGTCTTTGAAAATATTTTTAGCTTCGAGAATATATTCCTTCATTTTTTAAGATCCTTTGTGTGATTTAAAATTCCCTGCGTCATCGCTGTGAAAAATTCTACAGGAACTAAAGCGATACCGATACTTTCAGGGTTCTCGTCACCTAAAACAAGAAACTGATCACCTTCCTGCATATGGACCATACTCACTGCTTTTTCCGGTAATTTTACATAACCATCCTTCTCTAAGGGAATGGTGTTAAACATATGCTTTCCCTTTGGAGGAATTGGAAAGCCGCTCTCTTTTTGATCATAATGAATTAAATTATCTAAAGAAACATCAAATAAGGCGGCGAGTGCATCACAATTGATAATATCGGGTAAGGACTCTCCATTTTCCCATTTGGCAATTGATTGGCGGGTGACACCAATTTTTTCTGCTAATTCTTCCTGGGAATAATTATTTTCTCTTCTTAAAAAAGCAAGGTTTCGTGATAAGGTAATTTTGTTCATCCCATGCATCCCTTTCGTTTGGGTATACTTTTATTTTAACGATTAATGGACAGGAAACAACCAATGAAGGGTAACCATTTATGTTAACTTCAGTTGCGTATTAAAAATATCAACTTCCCGCTTGCGCCTGACGTAACGTGAGGTGATATGATAAAGCTATTAATCGGGAAAGGACTTGAAGCAGATATGAAAAAGGAAACATTCTCCATCAGTGAGTTTGCTAAATCAACAGGCGTATCTGTAAGGACACTGCATTATTATGATGAGAAAAATATATTGAAGCCGAAACGGGATGAACATACAGGACACCGAGTTTACGAGCAAGAGGATATGATTCAGCTGCATAAGATTATGACAATGAAATTTTTAGGAATGAGCTTAGATGAAATCAAAGCTTATATGCAGGCGAATACCTTTGATTTAAGCTTTATTGATACATTAAGGCTCCAGGAATCAAAACTGATTAAGGATAGGGAGCAAATTGATATAGCTTTGGATGCTATCCAGCGTACAGTATATCTTTTAGAAAATGAAAAAGAAGTGGACCACGCTGTGCTTATCAGTCTGCTGGCAAGTATGCAAAACGAGAAGAAACAGGAGGAACTGGCAAAAGGAATTATTAAAGATGATGTAATGAAGAAGATGTTCCCGCAGACAGCTAAGGAGAAGATGATTTTTGAACAGGGATTACTGACATTTTATAAACGGGTCAGAAAGCATTTTGGAAAATCGGCAGATGATCCAGAAGTTCAACAGATGCTGGATGATTTTTATCGTCTTATCCTGGAGGTAGTGGGGATGGACTCTTTGAAAGAACTAACAGATATTTTTTCTTTGAACATTGAGGACAAAGAGAATGAGGAACGGATAGAAGCATATATTCAAGAAATCGAGCGGCTTGTTCCATCTCCAATTACAGAAGAGGAAGAAGCGTGGCTCGGGCAAATTACTACGGATTATATGGGTCCTTTATGGGACGAGGAAGAAGGAGAGAATTAAATGGAAACACCGAAGCAATCATCAAGTAATTTTATAAAGCTTATACTATCTACAAGGATACCGAAGCTTGTTTTAATGTTAGGTTTAATAGGAAGTATCCTGACTACTTTAGTTGGCCTGACAATCCCGCTGCTCACAAGGGAGCTTGTGGATGGATTCTCCATCGCAGATTTAGATTGGCGCTTTATTGTTCTGATCATTGGCGTATTTATCGTGCATGCACTGGTAGATGGCTTGTCAGCATATGCACTTGCTTATGTCGGACAAAAGGTTGTTGCGCGGCTTCGGGAAATCTTATGGAAAAAGCTGATCCGCCTGCCAGTTCCTTATTTTCAGAAACAGCCGAGCGGAGAGTCTGTCAGCCGTGTGATTAATGATACAGGAATTGTAAAGGATTTAGTATCCCAGCATTTTCCACAGTTTATTTCCGGCCTAATTTCCATTATAGGAGCAGTTATTATCCTGTTGTTTATGGATTGGAAAATGACTTTAATTATGTTTATTGCTGTTCCGGTTACATTGGCGGTAATGCTGCCGTTAGGGAAGCGGATGGCAAAAGTATCGCGCAGTCTGCAGGATCAGACAGCTAATTTTCAAGGAGAGATTCAGCAGACAGTCAGTGAAATTAGATTAATGAAATCTTCTACAGCAGAACAGAAGGAAGAAAAGCGGGGCTTACAGGGAATTTTCAAGCTATTGCAGACAGGATTGAAAGAGGCAAAGATTTTCTCTGTGATTGCACCATTTATGTATATGATTGTCATGCTTGTTATCGTTATGATTATCGGCTATGGAGGTATCCGGGTGGAGCAGGGGACCATGACAACCGGATCACTTGTCGCATTTCTCTTGTATTTATTTCAGATTGTCATGCCTCTAACGACATTTGCAATGTTTTTCACGGAATTGCAAAAGGCTAAAGGAGCTACCGAGCGTATTTCAGAAATTTTACAGGAAGAAGAGGAAGAGGTATTGCCCGGCTCTAAAAAACGGATTGGCGATCTGCCGCTGGAATTTAAAAAAGTCAGTTTTTCTTATGAAGCAGGCGAGCAGATTCTGAATAAGGTATCATTTTCTGCATCTCCGGGAGAAATGGTGGCATTTGCCGGACCAAGCGGGGGAGGGAAGACCACCGTATTCGGCTTAATTGAACGCTATTATGAGCCGGATGAAGGAGCCATTCTGCTTGGGGAAGAATCCATTCAGGATATTTCTTTAGCCTCCTGGCGTTCCCAGCTCGGTTACGTATCTCAGGAAAGCTCGATGATGTCTGGAACAATTCGTGACAATTTAACCTATGGATTGGAAAATGCAGAAAATATTGCTGAGGAACAACTTTGGGCAGTTGCGGAAATGGCCTATGCTGCACAATTTATACAGGAGCTGCCAAATGGAATGGATACACAGGTCGGGGAACGGGGCACGAAGTTATCAGGCGGACAGCGGCAGCGCATCAATATTGCGAGAGCTTTCCTGCGTAATCCGAAAATTTTATTGCTTGATGAAGCAACGGCAAGTCTCGATAGTCAATCAGAACAGGTGGTTCAAAAAGCATTGCAGCGATTGATGGAAGGAAGAACGACATTTGTAATTGCCCATCGCTTAGCTACAATTATTGATGCAGATCAGATTATCTTTATTGAAAATGGGGAGGTTACCGGAAAAGGAACACATCAGGATTTATTGGAATCGCATGAGCTGTATCGTTCTTTTGCAGAGCAGCAGTTGAAGTAAAATAAAAGAGTAAAGCATGTCGCTCAATGATATGCTTTACTCTTTTTATTCAGTCAGATTTTTACTGTCACATCTTTAATCAGCCGATAGTTAACGCCAAAAAGGAGAATAATTAATACAATGTTCAATGGAAAGGCTATAAAAGCTGGCAAATGGATCATATTTGTAAAGAAAGAAAAATGTGTGACTTCTATGAGAATACCGGTTATTGCTAAAAGAAGAATGCTGCAAGCAATGGATAAAAGTCCATACAGCCAGCCTAAACGATAGAAGGTCAAGCCAATCATCCAGCCGATTAAAAAGTAAATAAGGTGCATGATAATAAAGCTGACAAAGATATAAATGAATTCGGAGATGCTGCTTGTGAAATCAAACTCCTGTCCATGAATATTCCATCCTGTCCATCCAGCTGCAAATTCGAGAATAAAGGTTAACAGGATGAGCATAATTGTTATGACAACGGCCAGTAATACGGAAGTCAGCGCCGCTCCAAAGAAGAAATTTTTTCTGGCAGCTCCTTGCTGCATGTAATAATAAAAGAAAGTCGATGTTGTCAGGATACCAATAACTAACATATAAATAGCTGAAGATCCGTTTGAAAAGTTTGCCAAGTCTATAAAACTGGAATGCGGCCCGGAAGCAAAGCTTACTACGACAATATAAATGACAAACATAAAGGAAAGAAACCATATTGTCCACTTCACTTGCTCCTTAAATAGTAATCCGGCTATTTTTTTGGATGATAAAATAATAGGATTCATTCTTCTTCCCCCTTTGTTAAATGCACAAACAAATCATGGAGAGAGAGGTTGCCAATCTCGAGTCCAGCTTGATCAGCAGCAATTCTCTGCTGTTCAGAAAGTCCGCCATATACCATGACAGATTTTGTTCCACCAAGCACTTGACTGTTTAATACCTCTAAGCCTTCCGTAAATGCATCTACTTGTTCCAGGGAACCTGTAAGAGAGAACCCTTCAGAAATCACTTGCTCATTTGTGCCCTGTAATAAAACCTTTCCGTTATGAATCATCAGCACTTCATCGAATAGATAATCTGCTTCCGAAACAAGGTGCGTTGAAAAAATAATCGTTCTTGGATGCTCTTCCTGATCGTTTAAAATTTCTTTATAAAAAATTTCCCTTGTCGGCGCATCCATTCCTAAATAAGCTTCATCAAAAATAGTTAAAGGAGCTCTGGATGCTAACCCGATAATAGCTTGAAATGCTGACTTCTTCCCTTTGGACAGCTGATTCACTTTTTTATTTAAAGGCAGCTTAAATTTCTTAACCAATTGAAGAGCATACGCTTCATCAAAATTTGGCCGGAAATAAGCCATTTCTTTTAACATTTCTCCAACTTTGTCATAGGTATATTCCAAATCCTTCTGCTGATCAAAAATAAAAATTGTATCCTGCATGATTCTTGGGTTTTCAAAAGGATTTTCTCCATCAATGGTGAGAGTCCCATTATCAGCCTTTCGAAAAGCTGACAGCACAGATAATAAGGTAGTTTTCCCTGCGCCATTTCTTCCTAATAAGCCATGAATTTTTCCAGCCTTCAGCTGAAAACTGACCTGATCAATAGCTGTGAAATCTTTATATTGTACACTGACTTCTTTTGCTTCAATCGCATAACTCATGCTTTATCCCCCTTTCTTGCTTTTTTTATCAGGTCAATGATTTCGTTCTCTGTAATACGAAGCTTCTCTGCTTCCTGGACTAAACCGATGATATAATCATCCATAAACGCCTGCTTTCGTTTTTGAACGAGTTTTTGCTTTGCTCCTTCTGCGACAAACATACCAACACCTCGCTTCTTATATAGAATACCTTCATCTACAAGCTGTGTAACACCCTTGGAAATAGTGGCGTGATTGATTTTATAAAATTGGACCAGCTGATTGGTGGAGGGAGCCTGCTCGCCTTCCCTTAACTGATTATTGACAATCTGGTCTTCAATCTGTTCCCGGACCTGAATGAAAATAGGTTTATCACTCCGAAATTGTGTGGACATGGTTCGTATAGCCTCCTTTCTGATATGATTTTATAATCGAATGGGTACGTCTCTAGTTAAGCGGTAGTTACAGACGATTAAAATGGCTATCACGATAAAGAAAATAAGATAAGGCCCAATACTGATAATCTGCAGATTAACGGTGAAAAATTTAATGGTATGTGCAATATCAGCTTTATCTTGTAATAATGCGGATATCCCGAAAAATGGAAAGGAAATAAGGATAAACAATAATCCAATCTTCCAGCGAAAACGATAAAAACCAAGCCCCATAAACCAGCCAAGTAAAAGGTAAAAGAAATGGGCAACGGAATAATCAGCTATGCTTTGAATGAAGGATAATACCCCGCCGCCGATTAATGGATCTGTCCATGGGACAGCAAATCCTAATGCTGGGACGAGTGTCTCAAATAAAACAATCATGGTGATCATCGCCAAAGCTAATATAATAGAAAGCAAAGCAGATGCGAATAAAGCGGCTTTAAAAAACATTTTCCTGGAAATTCCTAATTTATAATAGTAATCTAAGAACCCATAAGAATAAAGCAATCCGATAATTAACATAAATATAGTAGAAGTGGTATTGCTGATATCAAGGTTATCTAAAAACCCCCAATGGTTCGCGATAGTAGTTCCAATTGTTAAAACAATTATAATGCTATAGAACCAGGAAGCCCATTTAATCTGTTCAATGAGAAATGCCCAGCCTAAATGAAATTGTTTCATGTTCTTTCCTCCTCCTTCGTCAAATGTATAAACAGATTATTTATAGATAGTGAACCGATTTCTAAATCGAGTTCAACCGCTTCTCGCTGCTCTTGTTTCGGTAAAGTTCCGTAAACCATCACAGATTTTGTTCCACCAAGCATCTCTTCGTAAATGACCTCTAATGTTTTTGTGAATGCCTCAACATCTTCTTTAGCTCCTGTAATGGAGAAGCCTTTTTCAAGAAGTTGCTCGCTTGTTTCTTGTAATAAAACTTTTCCGTTATCGATTATAAGGACTTCATCAAAGAGGTACTCCATTTCTGAAACAAGATGTGTAGAAAATAAAATCGTACGCGGATGTCTTTCCTGCTCTAACAAGATTTCTTTGTAAAACAGTTCTCTTGCCGGTGCATCCATTCCCAGATATGCTTCATCAAAAATAGTGAGCGGGGTTCTGCTTGCTAAGCCAATGGCAACCTGCAAAGCGGAATATTGTCCTTTTGATAATTGATCAGCACTTTTATTCGTAGGAATTTTAAATCTTTTTACTAATTCTCTTGCATAAGCCTCATCAAAATATGGACGGAAATAAAGCATTCTCTTTATAATCTTATCGATTTTATCGTAGTCGTAAGTATTATCTTTTTCATAAATAAAAGACGTCCCCTGCAAAATCCGTTCATTTTCAAAAGGATCTTCTCCGTCAATAACAATCGTTCCGTGCTTTGCTTTGTGAAAGGAAGCAAGGTATGTTAACAGGGTTGTTTTTCCGGCACCATTCCTTCCTAATATGCCATGAACCTTGCCTGAAGACAGTTTGAAATTCAACTGATCTAATGCTTTAAAATTCTTATAATGTACCGTTAAACCATTTACTTCAATGGAATAAGACATGTGCATCCTCCTTTAAATATTTATATTTAATCTTATACTGTGTTATGGTTATATACTTATGTGTATAACCATAACAGTGTTACGGTTTCTTGTCAATAAAATTTTAAAATATCCCGGAGAAAAGTGAAATAGGGAGGTATAGAACTGGAAATACATACATTTATATTTATAAGGTTTATTTATATAATGAAATTTACTATATGAAATATTTTGAATTTATGATATGTTGGAGAGTAATCTAAAAATCTGGGAAGATGGATTATAAAACAGGTAGACAGGAGAGGTTGATAGTGAGAGGAGATACTTATCATGCAAGCTTAAGAGAGCCAACACTATGAGTGACAAAAGAAAGGTTGTCGGAATTGCGCTGATTACAGCAGTAACTGTGATGGGAGATGCGATGCTTTTTATTGTACTCCCTTTATATTGGCAGGATTTCGGATTAACAGCTATCTGGCAGATTGGCGTGCTGCTATCAATCAATCGTTTTGTCCGCTTATCGATTACCCCGTTAGTAGGACTGTTTTACAGCAAATTCAATATTCGGACAGGAGTATTGATTTCTGTAGCATGTGCCGCTTTCAGCACCGTATCTTATGGTCTGCTTCAGGGCTTTTGGCTGTTGCTGCTTGCTAGAATACTGTGGGGAGTTGCCTGGTCATTTGTTAAACTGGGAGGAATGCTCACAGTTGTCACATTCTCTACGGAAAAAACGAGAGGTCATTATATGGGATTGTACAATGGACTATGGGGATTAGGCGGATTAGTCGGTATGCTGGCAGGAGGCTTTTTAGTGGATCAGCTATCGATACCGTTTGTGACCACCCTGTTTGTATTGGCTGCTGTGGCAGTCTTTCCTTTTATTGTCAGGCTTGTACCAAAAAATAATAGAGATGATGGAAAAACAA
Source organism: Oceanobacillus sojae (assembly GCF_900162665.1). GTDB lineage: Bacteria > Bacillota > Bacilli > Bacillales > Amphibacillaceae > Oceanobacillus > Oceanobacillus sojae_A. The sequence goes on along the minus strand of NZ_LT727813.1, from coordinate 534,794 downwards.
CTGCAAGCAATGATTTACCTGCCAAGGGGAAACAAACCATCCTCAATCCATATATTGTCCTGGTCATTCTGACTGGAGGAACCATGGGCTTTATCACGATGGGCATTTTTGCTTCTACACTTAGTCCGCTGATTGAACAAACTTATCATGCTGATTGGTCCTTTTTTGGTATTTTCATTGGCGCTGCAACACTGGCCGGAATAATACAGGCAATCCGCTGGGCGTGGGATCCTGTATTTGCTCCAATGATAGGCAGGTTTGTAGATAAGAGCAAGTATAAATATAACTGGATTCTTGTCCCGTTAACATTAGGCAGCATTGCTTTTCTGATTATAGGCCGTGTGGAATCCTTTGTGCTGTTATTAATAACTATTATGTTTTTCCAGATGGTTTCAACCGGACTTTTAACGATAACAGACACCTTGGCGGGCGATGCGGCAGCGAGAAGTAACCCCGTTAAGATGATGACCCTGCATACGGTGGCTGTAGATTTAGGAGCGGCAATCGGTCCCTTGCTATCATTTATTATTATAGATTTATATGGAATCTCTGCCGTTTTTTATCTATCCAGTATTGTTATGCTGCTGGTTGCAGTAACATGGGTTGTTTTTCATTTTTCTCATAGGGAAAGAGGCAGGTATCGTACGTGATAAACAAGTTTTTCAAAAGGATAAGTTTCAGTAAAGAATGGAGATGGATTGATTATGACAGAAGCATTAACAATTAAAAATATAACACTGGGAGAAGGGAAGCCAAGTATCTGCATTCCTATAACTTCATCAAAAAAAGCAGAAATTATTGAAGAGGCGAAACGTTATCAAAAAGAGGCAATAGATGTTATTGAATGGCGAGCGGATATATTTGAAGAAGTGGAAAATCATGCAGCAGTGCTGGAGGTTCTAAAAGATTTGGTGAACGTTTTAAAAGGGATTCCGCTGATTTTTACTTTTCGCAGTCATCAAGAGGGAGGAGAGAAGGAACTCTCCAAAGAAGATTATGTATCATTGAACCAATTTGTCATCCAGACAGGTCTTGCGGATCTTGTGGATGTGGAATTGTATCAGGGAGAAGATACGGTTAAGAAGCTGATTTCTGTCGCGCATCAGCAGCATACATACGTAATCATTTCCAATCATGATTTTCAAAAAACACCAGCACAATCAGAAATTATCAATCGATTAAAGTGGGCAGATGAGCTTGGCGGCGATGTATTAAAAATTGCCGTGGTGCCGAATAACACAGAGGATGTCCTCGAGCTGCTCACAGCAACTAATGAAATGAAAAAACATACAGAGAAGCCAATGATTACAATGGCGATGGGTCCTCTTGGAGTGATCACCCGGTTATCTGGACAGGTCTTTGGATCGGTACTAACCTTTGGAGCTGGAGAAAGAGCTTCAGCGCCGGGACAAATTCCGGTTCAGAAGCTGCAGCAAGTACTGGATGTTATTGAAAAGTCGATGGGGGAGAAATAAACAGTTCAACTGGAGCTGATATTTGCAGTAACTCTACTTTAAAATGAGGCAAGACGGAGGTGATCTCCACCTTAAGCAGGAGGAACTCTTCGGTCTGAAGCAGCGATAATTTCAAGGGATAAATCAGTCATGGATCTGATGTGCGGAAAGAGATGAGGCGATACAATAGAAGTATCAAATAACTTATTCTCAGGAGCTGATTTATCCTATGTTTTCATCTTATGAAATGTTGAAAAGTCAAATGGATTACCAAATGGAAGATGTCAGGAAGACAATGAAGCAATGTAAAAGTAAACGGAAAAAGCATAAAGAAAAGAACTGGAAAAAGTCGTATTTCCGTTTAGAAAGAGAGGCTTGAATCTAATGGTATGGCATGGAATAAAAAAAGAGGATTTCGATTTAGCTATTGTGACAGTGGCAGTGAATCGAAATCCTTTTTTTCGGTATAGTAAGAAATGAACTCTCTCCTTTATAAGGTTAGCAGGGTCTCTTCCTCAAAAAAATGAACCGGGAGCTTTAAATTCCTGTGATTATTATGGTTTGACAACAGCTCTCCCACGCAGCGATCCTTGTTCCATCTTTTCATATGCTTTTTCTACATCCTTCAAAGGAAAGAGCTCAACTTCATTTCGAATAAGTCCGGCTTCTGCCAGTTTAATAACTTCTTTTGTATCATTGATGGAGCCGCCCTGAAAATTAAATACTTCTCCATCTAACGGAAGACTTCCATACCAAGGTTTTTTTGACGTTCCCATTCCAGCACCGATTAAGCCAAATGAACCCGATTTTCTGACAGCAGCTAAAGCTGTTTCAATGGTTGCATCAAACCCGGCAAAATCCAGCACAACCTCGGCTCCACGTCCATCAGTTAATTCCATTATTTCTCCCAATGTAGATTCATTCACTCCAATCAGTGTCTGATGTGCACCGTAATCTCTGGCAACTTTTAATCTGCTCTCGTTCGTGTCGATAGCAATTATTTTGGCAGGACTGAGCTCACGGATAAATTGAATAGCGAACCCTCCCAGCCCTCCGGCGCCAATTACAATTGCTGTTGACCCTGGAATCAATTTGGGCAATATACGCTTGACGGATGATAAGAGGTGCTTCCGGCATCGGTTAATGGGCCGGCAGTTGCCGGATCCAATTTGTCGAGCTTGATAATTTGCTGCGGCTTGTCCACTAAAACGTATTCTGCCAGGCCGCCATTCATTCCATAGCCTCTTCCGGCTGCAGCATTTTCACAATTATTTGTTTGTCCTTTGAGGCAATATTCACAGTTCCCGCAGAAATAAGAGCTGACCAAAACAACAGGATCTCCAGCTTTAAAGCCTGTAACTCCCTCACCCAGTTCTTCTATCCAGCCGCCAATTTCATGCCCTAAAGTAAATGGAACCTTCCACCCGATGGGTTCCACCATCTCCTTAGGCATTTGCTGCATAGAAATATCTGAATGACAAAGGCCATTTCCAGCTACCTTTATTAATACCTCACCTCTTTCCGGTTCAGGGATTTCCGTTTCAACTATTTTAGGCTTCGTCTGCCAATCAAGAAGACGATATGCTTTCATTTTGTTCTGCATAAAAAAACTCCTTCCTTATTTAAACATAAATATACTTAAACTGTCATGGTCACCTTTGGAATAGGACTTTCTTTCTTTTTCGTGCTTTCAGCTATATCCACTGCAGCTGCATAACCAAACACCATAGATGCTCCAATCGTTGCACCTGGCCCGGGATAGGTTTCTCCCATTACAGAGGCTGTACAGTTTCCCGTAGCGTATAAACCTGTTATTGGCGTACTATCTTCCCTGATCACTCTTGCCGCTTCATCGATGACCAGACCGCCTTTTGTTCCGATATCGCCTGGATATATGGGAATCGCATAGTAAGGTGCTTTGTCAAGCGGCGCCAGATTAGGGTTATCTAAGGTTGGATCACCATAATATCTATCATAAGCACTTTCCCCACGCTGAAAATCCTCATCTTTCCCTTTAGCTGCAAATGTATTGAATCTGGAAATGGTCTCAGTGAATTTTTCTGGAGGCACATCGATTTGCTTAGCCAGCTCTTCAGCAGTATCTGCCTTTTTTGCATACCCCGTTTCAAACCATTCTTTAGGGAGCTGCTGTAATGGCATAATCCCAAATACGAGATAACGATTCTTCACCCGTTTATCAAAAATCATCCATGACGGTATCGTGGAGCTCTGTTCGTTATTATTTTCATACATTTGATCTACAAATTCATGATATGGAACTGATTCATTGATATAGCGCTCGCCATTCCCGTTCACGATAATTAAGCCGGGTGTGGCCCGCTCAGCGACAGGCATAAACGCCGGAGCTCCAGGCGGTGCTGAGGTAGGCGTTCCCCACATTTTGTCCATTAAATCCAATTGTCCGCCAAGTTTTACACCAGCAGCAATTACATCGCCGGTCTGTTCTTCAGCTGACAATGTCCATTCTGTATTAGTAGGCTGCGGTAAATATTTCTCCCGCAGCTCCTGGCTGTGAGAAAAGCCGCCAGAAGCAAATACGACGCCTTGACGTGCCTGAATATTAATTTCTTTCCCATCTCTTTCAGCGATAACACCTGTCACGCGATTTTCTTTATAGATTAAATCTTTAAACGGTGTGTTAAGCCAAACCTCACCGCCGGCTTCCTTGAGTGAGGTATATAGACGAGCAACAACAGCTTCTCCCAAAGTAGTAGGCTTATATCCGGAAATAAGTGTGCGGATCAAGCGTCCTCCTACCTTCATTGCTTTTACTTTTCCAATCCATGTCCTCATAATCATGTTTACTTTGTGGAATTCACTGGATTTAAGTACCATCCCTTTTGTCGGCAAGCCTGACGTGCGTAAATCTTTAATATCATCTCCCAGCTTTCTAAGATCGAAAAGCTGGGCTTCAACAGCTCTTCCTGAGGCTAATCCTCCTGCTGACTCAGGGTAATAATCGGAATATCCGGGAGTGTATTCCCATCTGAAATGCTCTGTATTCTCGTGTAAATACTTCACCATTTCTGGCCCTTTTTTCAGATAAGCCTTTTTTAAAGCATCTGGAACACGGTCGCCAACGGTAGAATCCAGGTAAGCTTTTGCCTGCTCATACGTATCCTTGACCCCGGCCTCTTCTAAATAAAGATTATTGGGTACCCAGATTGTTCCGCCTGATTTTGATGTGGAACCGCCAAATAATGCAGTCTTTTCAATGACAATTGCCGATAACCCTTGTAAGCGTGCTGTTAAAGCGGCTGTCAAACCGCCGGCACCTGAACCTACAATAACGACGTCATATTGTTCATTCCACTGTTTTTCCAATGCTATGACCTCCCTTTGATTCTTAGAATTGTGTTAAAGTGTAAATAGGAATTACTATTAGTATAAATCGGTATGAAAGTGCTTTCAATCGGTAATAAACAGAGGTCTGTACACATAAACAACAGATCTATACAAAGTGTATAAAAACGAGAAGAGATTCGGGGTGATATTAAATGGTTACGAAGGATTTAGGAATGGACAGACGGGTGCGCAGAACAAAAAGGTTATTGAAGTACGCACTTATTACACTGATGAATGAAAAGAGCTATGAGCAAATAACGGTTACGGATATTGTTGAGCATGCTGATTATAATCGTGCTACCTTTTACCGGCACTATAACCAAAAGGCTGATTTAATAAAGGAAATTATTACTGATCAGACTAATGGACTTATTCAAGCTTTTAAAGTTCCCTACAAAAAGAATAATTATATTCATTTAAATGCATTAGCCCCTTCAGAAATTGTTATCTTTAATTATATTATCGAAAATAAGTATTTTTATGCGCTCTGGAGGGAGTTTGAAGCGATACCGGGATTTTATGAAACCTTTCTGCAATCCATCACACGTTTTTTCAAGCAGGATATTAACTTGATTACCCCTTATCATGATGGATTGGATAACAATATGTATACCTCGTTTTATGCTTATGGTATTTTAGGTATTATTCTGGATTGGATTAAAAACGATTTTGAGCAATCTCCTGATTATATGGCGAAACAGCTCTGCAAAATAATAAATTACTATCCGGCGGAATCATTTATTACTGGTAATACTTGATAAAGCCGGCTTAGAATATCAGTAAGAGCCGGGAAAAAGGATATAATATAAAATAAAGATGAACACATTCAAGCAATTCTTATTACTGGAGGAAATAATAATGCTGGCAACTTTAGAAAAAGCAGATAAAGGCTATATAGCAACTTTTGAACGTCGATTTAAAAACTCTGTTGAAGAGGTGTGGAGCGCATTAACAGAAAATGATAAACTGCAGCAATGGATGCCGAATTTAGAAGTAGTTGATTTGCATACAAACGGAATCATGAAATTCAATATGAATGACGGTACAGGACATTCCTTTAATATCTCTATTTTGGATTGTAAAGAAAATGCTTATTGGCAGTTTGAATGGGGAGACGGCTCTGTCCGATTTGAATTGGAGCCAAAAGAAGATGAATCTGTACTGTTATTAAAAGAATACATCCCGATTCTAAATGATCATGTTCCGAAAGATTTAGCAGGCTGGCAAGTTTGTTTAGAGATGCTGTATGAGGTTTTGAATGGCAGAAAGATGGCATTCCCAAAACAATCATGGGAAGCACTTTATGAAGAATATAAAAAACAGGTTCGTCCGCTTTTGGATGAAGCGTAAAGTAAAAGTGCCTCAGGAGGTATAAACCTTGAGGCACTTTTGTTTTATATTAATAAGGGTCAGCGTCATGTCCTAAATCTTCTGCGTGCTTTGGAGCTTGTTCTGCATCTGATGCACCTAATGGATTCTGGCTGGTGCCATGCTTTTTCGTATGCTCCAAGCCTTCTCTCAGACGGCGTCCATATTCTTCATCAGCTTGTTCCGCAAGGGCAATCATCTTATCCTGGATACGTTTGTCACAGGTCGATAAATCACCAACCATGTTGGACAATAATTCATCTTTTTCCCAGTCTTCAAATTGGCGGAAGGTTTCTCCTGCCTGTTTTGTATTATCATTGCGGTCAATAGACTCACGGACAAGGTTTCCCTCTATATAAGGCGTATATTCCTTTCCGGTCTGCTTTGCTTCTTCTAAACCGCCAAGCACAGACGGTTCGTAGTTAATATGCGGGTTTTGTCCGGGAGCTTTGTCATTTTGCTGACGTAACTGTCCGCCCTCCTGATTGGTAGCAACCCGTTTTTTAGCTGCATTAATCGGCACCTGCAAGTAATTTGCCCCAACACGGTAACGCTGTGTATCGGAGTAGGAGAAGGTTCGTCCCTGAAGCATTTTGTCATCGGAAAAATCCAGTCCGTCCACTAATACACCGGTCCCGAATGATGCCTGCTCAACTTCTGTGAAATAATTTTCCGGATTTTTATTAAGTACCATTTTTCCTACCGGAAGCCACGGGAATTTATCCTCCGGCCATAATTTTGTGTCATCCAACGGGTCAAAATCAAGCTCTGGATGATCGTCGTCTGACATAATCTGTACCAGCAGCTCCCATTCTGGATAATCGCCTTTTTCAATCGCATCATATAGATCCTGGGTAGCATGGTTAAAATTCTCACCCTGGATTTCAGCAGCTTCTTTGGTCGTAAGGTTTTTAATACCTTGTTTCGGTTCCCAATGGTATTTAACGAGAACAGCCTCTCCGTCCTGATTGACCCATTTATAAGTGTTTACGCCAGATCCCTGCATCATACGGTAATTTGCCGGAATTCCCCATGGTGAATAGATAAAGGTGACCATATGGAACGATTCTGGAGAATTGGAGCAAAAATCAAAGAAGCGCTCGGAATCTTGAATATTGGTGACCGGATCCGGCCGGAAAGCATGAATCATATCAGGAAACTTCATTGCATCACGGATAAAGAAAATTTTGATATTATTGCCGACCAGATCCCAGTTGCCATCCTCTGTGTAAAATTTAACAGCAAAACCGCGCGGATCACGGACTGTCTCGGGAGAATGATTACCGTGAACTACTGTTGAGAAACGGACAAATACGGGTGTCTGCTTCCCTTTATCCTGGAAAACCTTTGCTCTTGTATACTTGGAAACAGGATCATTACCAACTGTTCCATAGGTTTCAAAATAGCCATGTGCCCCGGCACCGCGTGCATGCACAATACGTTCCGGAACCTTTTCGCGATCAAAATGACTTATTTTTTCAATAAAATCATAGTTCTCCAATGTAGCAGGACCACGATTGTTGACAGTGCGGATATTTTGGTTGTTAGTTACGGGATGACCTTGACGGGTAGTCAGGGTCTTATCATTTTCGAGATTAGTTTGATTAGCAGATTTTTCGTTTTCAGACATGTGTTGAGCCTCATTTCATCATAGATTTCTTTTTAATAGCATTGCCAATCCAGATGAAATTAACCGTATCTAAAAAGGATTTTATCATTTTTCCGACAGAAGCATTCCGTCTTAAAAAATGAGATAGGATATTATCAATGGGGAGAAGATGAGAACAGTTCACCAGAAGCATAGGGATATTATTTGCAAGGCGGCTGTTTTTCTGACCACAATAAAAACGGATGCAGAAATGATATCTGCATCCGTAAAAGTAAAAGCTAAAAAGCTGCTGTCCAGCCGGCATCTGCAGTAATAACAGTTCCATTGACGAAGCTGGATTCATCGGAAGCTAAGAATAACGCAACCTGTGCAATTTCTTCCGGCTGTCCGACTCTAGGCATCACTGCCTGTGCTAATTGTGTCCGGCTTGCACCAAATTGATTGAAATCGGATACAGAGGAAGTGATATTTGTTGCTACCCCGCCGGGAGCAATTGCATTACAGCGAATACCTTCCTTGGCATACATAAAGCCTGTATTTTTTGTTAAGCCCACGACAGCATGCTTTGATGCCATATATGCAGCACCTGCATGAGCTCCATTTAATCCTCCTGTAGAGGCTGTATTAATGATGTTGCCTTTCCCTTTTTCCAGGAAAATAGGAATTGCCTTGCGAATAGCACGCATAACTCCTTTTGTATTTACATCAAAAATTAGATCCCATTTTTTATCATCAATATCTCCGGCTGCTTCCATACCATCCATAATACCAGCGTTGTTTACTAAGATATCAAGCGTTCCAAATTCAGATACTGCTGCATCAATCATATTTTCGATGTCTTCCAGTTCAGCGATGTTTACTTTTATTGCTTTGGCTGTACCTCCATTATTTGTAATGGATTGAACGGTTTCTTCTGCCCCTTGCAGGTTCATGTCTGCAGCAATCACTTTACAGCCTTCCCTGGCATATAATTCTGCAATCGCTTTCCCCATGCCGGAAGCTGCTCCGGTTACAACGGCTACTTTGTCTTTTAGTTTCATCTTACCCCTCCTGTAAAAAAATTGTGCCTGTTTCCTATCCATCTTAAAATAGGGATATCCTATTAACAATATGCAAAAAATGATTAAAATGTATGTTTATCAACACTTCCATGTATATTTGTCTAATTACTAAATTTTGGGGGGATTTATCCATGTTAAATCCTGAAGATCGGCGGATCAGCAAGTCAAAAACAGCGATGAGAAATGCGCTCATCCAATTAATAGAGGAAAAGGAATTTAATAAAATTACCGTAACAGATATCGTGGAACGTGCAGATTTAAACAGAGGAACTTTCTATAAGCATTATAAATCGCAAACAGATATCTTATTGGAGCTAACAGAGGATATTATGGAAGATTTAATCCAATCCTATCGTATGCCTTATAAAGAACAGCGTATATTTAATCTGGATAATCTTACTGCTTCCACAGTTAAAATTTTTGAACATGTGGAAAAATTCCAGGGCTTCTATGCCTTAATGCTGCGGACAGACAAACTGACTTATTTTCAAACACAGATTTTCAAGGTGTTAAAGGGCTTAACGATTCATGATTTAATGAAAATAAAAAAGGAAGCAAATCAGCCGGATCAGGCTTTGCAGGCCAGTTTCTTTGCGAACGCAATTATTGGTATGATATCTGAATGGGCAGAAAATAATTTCAGCTATAGTACGTATTACATGGCAGAGCAGCTGCTATTAATTTTAAAAAGTATGCGTCAGGTACAGATTATTCATCCAAGATTAGAATAAATATTTGCTTATTTTGCTGAAAAGAAGGAAAGAAGGGTTGAACTTTTTCAGCAAGCCTTTACAATAAGAAATAGACTAATAATTTGGAAGAAAATCATTATCTTTCAAATAAAAGCTCGTTTGAAATGAATAAAGCTGAAAAGTGAATGGAGGTCAGACAATGCCAATTAAAATTCCGAGAGAGCTGCCAGCGAAAGAAATTTTAGAAGAGGAAAATATCTTTGTAATGGACGAACAGCGTGCTGATTCACAGGAGATTCGTCCACTGAGCATCCTTATCCTTAATTTAATGCCCGAAAAGCAAAAAACAGAAACACAGCTGTTAAGATATTTGGGGAATACACCATTGCAGGTGCGGATTTCTTTTTTACGGATGGCCTCACATGAGTCAAAAACGACAAACCAGAATCATCTGGATACATTTTACAAGACCTTTGCGGAGGTTCAGAATAAAACTTTTGACGGGATGATTATCACAGGCTCTCCGGTGGAGCATCTTTCTTTTACAGACGTCGATTATTGGGAAGAGCTTCAGGAAATTATGGACTGGACAAAGGATCATGTTACATCCACCTTGCATATTTGCTGGGGAGCACAGGCAGCATTATATCATCATTACGGCATTGATAAGCAGGCTCTCCCGAAAAAATGCTTTGGCATTTTTGAACATGAGGTATTGGCACCGAAAGAACGTCTGGTAAGAGGATTTGATGAAATATTCTTAGCACCGCATTCCCGATACACCACCGTTTCTTTGGAAGAGATTGATAATCACCCTGATTTGCAATTATTAGCTGTATCCGATGATGCCGGTGTATTTTTACTTGCTTCCAAGGACGGCAAGCATATTATGGCAACAGGGCATTTAGAGTATACTGCGACTACATTAAAAGAAGAATATGAAAGAGATCACGCCCGTGGTGTAGATACAGCATTGCCGGAAAATTATTATCCCAATAATGACCCGGACCGTCAGCCTAAGCATCGCTGGAAAAGTCATTGCAGTCTGCTGTTTTCTAATTGGTTGAATTACTATGTGTATCAGGAAACTCCATATGTTTGGGGAGAGTAATCGCAAACCCCTTATGGTCTGCATCCCGTAGCAATATGATAAAAAATGATTATATAAGTTGAATTAAATAATTTCTCATTGACCTGATATTTCACAAAATGTATAGCTCCGGCTTACACTTTAGGGGACTGGATGACGCCAGGTCCTCTTTTTTATTGTTGGCCGCATTCCAATATAATTGAATTTGTCAAACTATTGCCTGCTCACATAAAGCCTAACCTCTCTAAAAGGAAGCCCATTTCAAACATTGAAATATTCAGAGCGAGTACGATGTCTTTCCATTCCTTTTTATTTCATGTTAATATGTTATGATGTTATTTAGTTTTTTCACCATATTTCGTTTTGATAGGGGATAACCTCGAGAAGTTTCATCCGGATGAAGAAACTCATCTTCCTAAGGTAATCGATATTGTCCATTAATTATAATGCTCAATTGTAAAGGTTACACCATAAGCATTGTCTTCCAATAGGGAGAAACAGCTCCATAGTAGATAGATTGCGTCAAGATATTTTTACAAATTGACATAATAACCTGCTATTACTAAAATAAATAGTGTTTTTATACATTTTAGCAAAAAAATTTGTAGGTTTTTTTGTACAATTTTAGCTTTTGTTATTATATTATAGGTACTGTATATTACGTATAAAGTGAAACTTCATTCAGTGAACTCTGTATTCAATTGTCTAAATAACAAAGGCTAAATGTGCAGTATGTGAAAATTTATTAAATCTGATAAATTAATTGATTTATTATAAAGAAGAAACACATAGTAAGAGAAAAAAGAAAAGTAAAAAACGCGTTATTCACATATTCTTCACCCCTGCACAGGACAAACAAAAAGGAGAGTAAGTATGGCTAAAACAGAAAAGAAAAAAAGTTCCAGATGCCTCATATTTATGTGATTTTATTTTTATTTAGTGCTTTGGCAGCAATAGCAACTTATTTTGTGCCGGCTGGAGAATTTGACAGGGTTCCTGGTCCTGATGGGAGGGAAACAGTTGATCCGAACTCATTTACTCAGATTGAATCAACACCGGTAGATATTACAGACTTTTTAACTGTTATACCGAGAGGACTTATCGATGCTGGGGAAGTTGTGTTCTTTACATTCATTATCGGCGGTATGTTCATGGTTTTAAGAACAACCGGGATTATCGAAATTGTTGTTGATCGTTTGGCAAATAAATTTTCTAAGCGAAGTATATTTCTGATTCCAATTTTAACAACCGTATTTGCAGTAATTGCGACACTTATTGGAACACCAGAGCTGGCTCTTGTCTATATCCCTGTAATAATGCCGTTGATGATTGCTTTAGGGTACGACTCAATAGTTGCAGCAAGTGTTTCATTAGTAGGTCCTGTTATTGGGTTTACGGCCGGTGTTTTAAATCCTATTAACGTAGGACTTTCACAGCAAATTGTTGGTCTTCCAGTTTTCTCCGGGATTGAGCTGCGACTTGTCTTATTTGTTATTGCATTACCAGTGGGAATCTTCTTCATAATGCGCTATGCAAAAAAAGTCAAGCAGGATCCAATTAAAAACAGTTTAGTATATGAAGAGGACATGGAGAAAAGAGAGCTTTATAAACATAAAGATAATATCGAAATTAGAACAATGAATACAAGGCAAAAGTTTGGAACAGTTGCAGCACTACTATTTGCATTAGTTTTAGTCTATGGTGTATTAAACGAAGGCTGGTTTATGGTCGAAATGGCTGGTCTCTTTATTTTCATGGGAATTGTTGTGGGTTTAATTTCTGGGCTTAATGCAACGGAAATTTCTGAAGCATTTACGAAAGGATTTCGTGAAGTTTTAATGGGAGCAATAATTATTGGTCTTGCCCGGTCAGTAGCAGTTGTACTTGAAGATGGGCGTATCATGGATACCATTGTAAATGCTCTTGGTTCTGTTGTAGGTGAAATGCCATCCGTTCTTGGGGCGGTTGGGATGTTCTTAGCACAGTTGACCATCAATTTTATCATTCCATCCGGAAGTGGACAAGCTCTTGTAACTATGCCGATTATGGGACCTCTGGCTGATATCATTGGTGTTACAAGACAAACTGCTGTATTCGCATTTCAAGTTGGAGATGGATTTGCACATATTCTGTTCCCGACATCAGGTTATTTCATGGCAGCACTAGTTATTGCCGGCGTTTCATGGCAGAAGTGGATTCGTTTCTATCTTCCAATATTCTTAGTATTGTCGGGAATTGGAGTTGTCATGCTGATTTTTGCACAGTTAATTCAATGGACAGGATGATTTAAAACGGCTATAAAAAATAAATAGTTTCTCTAACGAATGCATGGTTTAATCACTTTATCTAACTAATAGAGAACCTATTTATTTCATTGAAATCTTGTGAAATCACTAGTAAATACAGGTGTTTAATAATTAATCAATTTTAAAAAGAAAAAACGATGGATGAATTCCACCGTTTTTTCTTTTTAATTATATAAGCTTATCGAAGCGCAGGCGCTTCTGCAAAGCAGAAATAACCGGAATACCTATAAGTAATATAATCAGCTCACTCATTGCCAGTGTGAACCAAATGAATGGAAATGACCATTCTATTACAACATTTAAAGCAAAAGCTACAATAAACATATTAAAGCTGAAAATCAATGTATTAAGGAATAAAAGCGTCCATGTATTTTTAATATATTTTTTTAAAAAAATGATTATTCCTAAGGATATAGCAGTGTGTGCTGTCCCAAACACTAAATCTAAACCGCCAGCCGTTGAAAATAAATTTGTTAAAAATACACCAATGGTTATTCCGAAAAAGTAACGTTTATCAAAGATAACTAAATGATTAAATACCTCTGATATCCGAAATTGAATTACTCCAAATGCGACTGGAGCTACCAGTAAAGATACTGCAACATATAATGCTGCAATAATCCCGTTAATTACAAGTGTTCTTATATTCATATTTTGTTTTCCTCCTAGTTTTTTAGCGTGGGATGGTTACGAACCACGTCATGCAACGCTTATCATATCAGTATTTGAATTGGAAAACAATTGTTTTATACTATTTTATTTACGGTGTAAATATTAGCCGTCTTATTGTTTTCTCGTCACTGGTTCATCTCGACAATGTGAATAGCTACTGCAGATAAATTTTTGATTATTAATTGAAATAGAAGTGAAAGAATCTGAACGAAAAACATTTTTGACCGTCGGGCTTTACTCATTTATAATTAGTTACATAAAGTAAGTTTATTATTTTTAGTGAAATGTAAATGAAAGGTGATTATTATAAATGGAGAAGAAATTTTTTGAAACACAGGCAATACACGTATCAGATATAACTATACAAGTAACAGATTTACAACAGTCTATTGAATTTTATCAGGATTTTCTAGGCTTTCAGGTAATGGAGGAAACAGATAATAAAGCAATGCTATCAGCTGATGGCAAGAAGGCTCTAATTAATCTGGAGCAGCCTGAAGAGGTTGTTCCAAAACAAAGAAGAACAACGGGTCTCTACCATTTTGCTATTCTGTTGCCAGCCAGACAGGATTTAGCTGATTTTCTAAAGCATCTTCTGCAAGCAGGAAGGGCGTATTCTTTACAATTAGGTGCTGCTGATCATTTAGTCAGTGAAGCACTTTATTTCCAGGACCCGGATGGAAATGGGATTGAAGTAGCAAAAGACCGGTTATCTGAAGGCTGGGATTGGTCAGGTAAATCCGTGCAAATGAGTACAGACCCCCTTGATGCAGATGGTCTTCTTAAATCAGCGGAAGCATGGAATGGTATGCCTGAAGAAACACTTATTGGTCATGTTCATTTACATGTGAATGATTTGCTGAAAGCTAAGAAATTCTATGTAGAAGGATTAGGCTTTCAAGAAGTAACCACTTATCCTGAAGCATCTTTTTTATCTGATAGCGGTTATCACCACCATATTGCAATAAATACATGGAATGGGGAAGGGGCGCCAACTCCCTATTCTAATGAAACCGGCTTAAAATTTTTTACAATAGTATATCCTGTTAAAGAAGAGGCCGAGAAAGCTAAGGAAAGACTGGAAACTTTAGGTTATTTAGTTGATGAAGGAATGGTAAAGGACCCTGCAGGAAATCAAATCTTTTTATCTGATTCAGCAAAGTAAAAAATATCTGCATGAAAATAATGGATAGGAAAATACAATTAAGGTAGAATAAAACACAATAAGTTGGGAGAGATGAGGAGTACATTCATGGAGTATGTCTTATTAATTATCGGATTTGCATTGTTAGTAAAAGGAGCAGACTGGTTTGTCGACGGTTCCTCCAATATTGCGCAGCTGCTGCGTGTTCCGCCAATTTTAATTGGATTAACGATTGTAGCCTTAGGGACAAGTGCGCCGGAAGCAACGGTAAGTATTATTGCGGCTGTGCAGGGAACGGCCGATGTAGCAGTGGGAAATGTGGTTGGAAGCAATATCTTTAATATTACACTGGTTGTTGGATTGGCAGCGGCTATTTACCCGCTTCAGGTTCAAAATGAAATGATTGTTAAACAGATTCCTTTTGCATTATTGGCGGCAGTTGCATTGTTTGCATTAGGAAGCGATATGCTGCTTCAAGGGTCAACAGAAAATATACTCAGCAGAAGTGATGGAATCATTTTCTTTCTGTTTTTAGCGATTTTTATGTATTACATTATTGAGGTCGGTTTGAAAAGCAGAAAAGAAACCAAAGCTATTAAAGATTCAAATGTAAAATGGGGAAAGAGTACACTGATTACACTTCTTGGGCTGGCAGCAATTATTCTTGGAGGGCAGTTTGTTGTGACCAATGCTACAGAAATTGCTTTGTCCTGGGGAATGAGTGAAGCTTTAGTGGGATTGACTATTGTTGCAATAGGAACCTCATTGCCTGAATTGGTTACCTCTATATCAGCAGCGCTAAAAAATGAAAGTGAAATTGCATTAGGTAATGTGGTCGGCAGCTGTATTTTTAATATCTTATTTGTTCTTGGAGCAGCATCGCTGATTTCTCCTTTAACTATAAATCCTATAATTTTTACTGATATCTGGATAATGATAGTATTGACGATACTCTTGTTAATCTTTTCGCGGACAAGCTTCCGAATTGGAAGAAGAGAAGGAATTATATTGGCCCTTATCTATGTAGTGTATACAATCTATATTATTATAAGAAATTAAAAAGAAGGAGAACTGACT
The DNA here is from genome assembly GCF_900162665.1 of Oceanobacillus sojae. Taxonomy (GTDB): domain Bacteria; phylum Bacillota; class Bacilli; order Bacillales; family Amphibacillaceae; genus Oceanobacillus; species Oceanobacillus sojae_A. Next base: position 518,955 of record NZ_LT727813.1, on the reverse strand, counting down.
CTCCTTCTTTTTAATGCGCATACCAGCTTGCAGCTGCTTTAATCTCACTCATTGTCAGCTGATGGCCGTTACTTTCCCAGTGAATATCGGCATTAGCACCAGCTGCAGTCAATAACCGCTGTAATTCCTCTGCTTCTTCCGGCGGACACATTGGGTCGTTATCACCCGCAGCAATAAATACCTCTGTTCCAGTTAAATCCGGGAGATCAATTCCTTTTCTGGGAACCATCGGATGATGCAGGATTGCTTTTTGTAAGGAATCTTTATAATGGAATAAAAGACTTCCGGCAATATTAGCTCCGTTCGAATAGCCGATAGCCGTGACCTGCTTCCGGTCAAAACCAATCCTCTGACTGGCTTCATTTAAAAATTCATGTAATTCCTCAGTGCGTTTGATTAAATCTTCTTCATCAAAGACGCCTTCCTCCAGACGGCGGAAAAAACGGGGCATCCCATTTTCTAATACGTTTCCGCGGACACTAAGGACGTTTGCATTTGGATCAATAATGCCTGCTAAAGGTAATAAATCACTTTCTGTGCCGCCGGTTCCGTGCAAGAGAAGAAGTGTAGGACCATTGGGACCCGCTTTTTCTTCATAGATATATTTCATTAATTTTCGTCCCTTCTTATCGGTTACTCTTTATCGCTTGCTTTATATCCAACCTTTTTTAAGACATCGATAACAGTCTTTTTATCGCTTTCCGAAATTCCTTCAAACAGTCCTTCAATTACCTGCTGATGTTTTGGAAAAATATCATCCATGGTTTGCTTTCCTTTAGCAGTGATTTCTAAATAAACTGCTCTTCTGTCGTCAGGGCAATTTGTCCGGATGAGGAGTTCCTTTTTTTCAAGCTTATCAATGACGTATGTTATCGAGCCTGTACTGATTAATACCGATTCAGAAATTTCCCGGATAGTTTGTCTGCCTTTATGATACAGTGCTTCTAAAATCGCAAAATCTGATGCACGCATGCCATGTTTTTTTATATCCTGTTTGGTAACTTCTTCTAAAGATTTGGATGCTTTCATGGTAATCACAAAGGTTTTTAGTGATAAATTTTCAGACATTTTTTAGCCTCCTTTTATAAAGTGATAGGGTAAGTGTATATATTTTTAATTAAGATATATTTAATTAAATAATAATGAATTATAGTTGATTTGTCAAATTGGCTGGGACAGCCGCTCCCCGTAATAACTAAACCGAATGAATCGTTTTGATTGTTTTTATTATTTTCTCAACGTCTACTCTGTGATTTAAATTATCCTTATAGGTGATAGAAAGGTCGTATCTCCAATCATCAGACCTTCATGACGGTATCATTGACAAAGGAAGGCCATACGCGAATGATCTTTCCGGATACGGATTCAAAAAAGAATTCATTTTGATTATCCTTTTCAAAATGAATTCTTTTAAGTGAACCTGATAGCAGGATTGGCTTGAATGCCTGCAAAAATAAAGCTTCCTGTAAAACTATTCTTCTTCCTCTGTCTTAATCTTAAGCATTTGCATCCGTTCATTAAAGAGTGTCGGGTAGGATAAAAAGCCGAGCATAATACTGGTTACGGCCGCTGTTGTCAGTAATAGAAAGAGAATTAACAGCTGGAATTGGACGGCTTGAATCGGGTCTGCTCCAGCAATAATCTGACCGCTCATCATCCCTGGCAATTGAACAAGTCCGATTGTTTTCTGACTTTCGATTGTTGGAATCAAGCTTGCTTTAATAGAATGGATAAGCGGCAGGTGAATAGCTTGTTTTGGTGTTCCGCCTAAAGAAAGCAGAAGCTCGGTTTCTTTTTTCTGCGTCTGAATCTCTGCTGTGAAACGATTAAGAAACAGAATGGAGAGCACCATCGAATTACCGACAACCATCCCGCTGATTGGAATAATATATTGCGCGGTCGGCGGTGTGATTTGAAACCCTAATAAGATGCTTTGCGTCAGTATCTCAATAAATATAAATGTAAGAATCAGTTTCCAAATAATTCCCTTGATAGAAGCTCCTTTTTTCTGGGCATTATGTGTCGCTGCTCCAATCATTAGGGCAACCATCAGAATGATAAAAAGATAACTGCCTGATTCAAATACAAAGGTCAGGACATAGCCGACAGCTATAAGCTGAATGATAGAACGAATAGTTGCGATAAATGTATCTTTTCCTAAGCCGAGATGTAATGTTTTGGAAAGGATTAAGGGAATAAGCACAAAAATAAGCGATAAGCCGAGGGATAGAAAACTCATTGCCAATCCCCCTTTATAAATTGCTGTACACGAGGATCTGCCGGGTTTTTCAATACATCTGTATTTCCTGATTCGATAAGCTCTCCATTCATCATGACCCATGTATAATCCCCAATGTGCAACGCCTGCTCTAAATTATGCGTAATCCAGGCAATGGTCACTGCAAATTCCTGATTGATATGCTGAATCAAGTGCTCGATGTCTGATGTGGAGACACGGTCAAGGGATGAAGTAATTTCATCAAGCAGCAATACCTTCGGACGATTGACAAGTGTACGAGCAATGGATACCTTTTGGCGCTGACCGCCTGATAAATCTGCTATATCCCGGTTGAGAAAAGAAGCATCCAGCCCAACTTGTATTAATAAGTGTTCTGCATCTTCCTTTTCTAATTCCTGATTTTGCAATGTTTTGGGCATAGCCAGATTTTTATAAACGGAGCCGCGCAGCATCGTAGCATCCTGAAGTGCAATGCCGACTGTTCGTCGTAATGTGGTCGGCTCAATGGTTTGAATATCTTCTCCAAAAAGATGGATATCTCCATTTATTGGAGAAATAAGTCCATTTAATAGGCGGAAAATGGTTGTTTTTCCAGCTCCGGAAGGTCCGACAAATGTAGTGATTTTTCCTTCAGGGAGGAAGCCGGAAACATCTTTAATAATATCTAAGCCTTCATCTGAATAGCTGACATGATTTAGTTCTATGGCTGCTTTGCCAGTTACTTCATTTGCTTGCTGCATGTTTGAATTCCTTTCTGCGGTGAAATGAAACTTTACTCCTCGTGCACCGAATATTCGGGGCACTGCAATAGATAGTAGGAGAAGAAAAATTCCTCCTGCTGCATTAAGATTTATTCTATCATTTCTTCTGTCTGTTTTGAAGAATGCGTTTTTCCTGAAGAAGCTTTTGAAATTCCTGATCTAATTCATCAGAGGGCTCCAGGCTGAGCTTGCTCAGGATTTCAGTTATCTTTGTTTCAATAACCATCAGCTGCTGTTCCAGCGGGTCTTCCTGTGTTTCTTTTTCGGCCGGTTCTTCATGGAGCTGTCGGAAGCTTCCATCAAAAAACGTGAGCACCTGCTGATTAATTTCAATCATCTTTGTGGCAATATTTTCGGTGAACTGCCGATCATGCGATACGAACAAAACAGTACCCTCATAAGCCTGAAGCAGACCCTCCAAAGCTTCTACCGCATCGATATCCAGATAGTTTGTCGGTTCATCGAGAATAAGCATATTGATATCACTGACAAAAAGCTTTGCAAATGCCACTTTGACCTGTTCTCCGCCACTGAGAACGTGAACAGGCTTAAATACATCGTCCCGATAGAAATGCAGTCTGGCTAAAACGGTGCGAATCAGTGTTTCATCCTGCTTGGAGGTTTCTTTGACATTTTCCAGAATTGACTTTTCTGAGTTCAATGTTGATAAGTCTTGTTTAAAATAACCAATTTTAACAGATGGATTCAGGGTAATACCGGCATCTCCCTGCATTATTTTTTTCACAAAGGTTGTTTTTCCCGCTCCATTTGGGCCGATAATACCAACCTTATCTCCACCTTTTATATTTAAGCTGGTTTTTTTCCATAATTGCTTTCCGGGAACAGCTCCTTCTAAATCCTCTATTCTTAAAATAATTTTCTGCTGCAATCTTGCCTGATTGGGAAGAGCCATTTTCAGAGGGGCAGCTTCTCTGACCTTCTCCACTTTTTCAAGATTATCTAATCTTGTTTCCAAAGCCTTTGATGTTTTTTGCAGCTTTTTTTGCTTTTTCGCAAAGTAGGGCTTTGCACCTTTTAATGATTCCTCGGTGGATCCGATTTTACTTTTTGGTGTTTTAGTTGCCCGTTGTGCTTTCTGTTCTTTTTTCTCGATTGCGCGCTCAAGCTGTTGTTTTTTCTGCTGATAGTGCTCATAAGCAAGACGCTGTTTTTCTATTTCTTTTTCTTTTTGCTGGCGATAAGCAGTATAATTGCCGGAATAAATTTGAAGACTTTCTTCCTCAATTTCCCAAATTACATTACATAGTTTATCTAAAAAGTTACGGTCATGAGAGACAATAATAAGCGCTCCCTGCCAATGAGACAGCTGTTTCTCCAGCCATTCAATATGAGCCGTGTCCAGATTTGTTGTCGGTTCATCTGCAAGGAGAAGACCGGTCTGCTTTTTTAAAGATTCAACGATATAAGCCTGTGTTACTTCGCCTCCGCTTTTTTGGTCACGTTTCTCTTTTAATTGTGGCAATAACTCTACAGAAGTATACATTTGAATTGTACCCTGCTCAGGCGGAATTTTACCGGCAAGCAAGTTGAGCAGGGTTGTTTTTCCCGAGCCGTTTTTGCCGACTAAACCAATCCGCTCCTTGTCATGAACAGCCAAGTGCTCTATAGAAAATAATTCCCGGTCTTTGATATTTTGTTTAATATGATGTGCTTCTAAAATAGTCATAAAATCATCTCCGTATCTGTTAAGAATTCGAACAGGGAGATTCTATAAATGATAAAACCCCTGTTCTGCATTTAGATCAGAACAGGGGTCGCCAAAAAAGAGAGTGAGCATACGTCTGCTCATTCCATATGGGTACCACAAAGGATAAAGGCTAATCCTGTTCTGAAATCATTCCATAAAAGCATGAAAAATAACACAGCAGGATAAGGCCGATAGATCTGCTGTTATCACACTCTTATTTGAATTCATTCTTTAAAAAAACAGGATTAGTACTTCATGTTCCCTTTGTTCACCCTTTCGATATTTGTTGATTACAGTATAGCGGAAAAAGAGGTATTTGTCACCAAAAGAAAAAAACCGGACAAGCTCCTATTCTGATAAAAGAATATGGAATCATCGTCCGGGTATATACTATAAAGCTTTTGGTGTTGTCTGAAGCATGGAATTTTCTTGCACCGCATCTTTGATTAAACAATTTCCCCGTCCATGAGGAATACACATTGGAGTCCCGAATATCGGATCACATGCGATATTACACCGCATCCGGAATACTGCAGACACAAGGTCAGCTGAAATCGTATCCTCCGGCTTGCCTTGTGCATATACTTTTTTATCTTTAATTGCAATAATATGATGCGCGTAGCGGCTTGCCAGGTTTAAGTCGTGCAGTACCATCACAATCGTACGGCCATCTTTTTCGTTTAATTCAAAAAGAAGGTCAAGCACATCGATTTGATGCGTTAAATCAAGATAAGTAGTGGGCTCATCTAATAAGATTATGTCTGTATCCTGCGCTAATGTTAATGCAATCCATGCCCGCTGGCGCTGTCCGCCTGAGAGGGAATCGACAGACTGATCTTTCAAATCTGCCATATTTGTATCCTCTAATGCTTTTTGTACAGCTTCTTCATCTTCTTTGGACCATTGCTTCATGACTTTGCGGTAGGGGTGTCTGCCCTGCTTAACAAGCTCATATACTGTCAATCCTTCCGGGCTGGTTGGCGCCTGAGGGAGGATAGCCATGTTTTGTGCTACTTCCCGGGTCCGCATTTTAGCAATATTTTGTCCGTTTAATATAACAGATCCCTGCTTTGGCTTTAATAAACGTGCCAAAGAACGTAATAAAGTTGATTTTCCACAGCCATTTGGGCCGATAAAAACAGTGATTTCCCCTTTAGGGATGGAAATGTCTAATTCATCTATAATAATCCGGTCTCCGAATCCGAGTGTTAAGTTACTCGCTGTTAATGAGTTCAATGAAAACGCCTCCTGACCTAAAAAGGTGCGTATTAGCTTCTTACTTCATTTTATTGCTTGGGAGACTAATAGTCAATGATAATAATTTTCAATTAGGTGACAGATACAATTTGAAATCCTTGAACAGACGCTATTATTTTTGTCCGTTTATTAGAATTTCTCAGTATAGAAGTAATGCACAGCTTCTTTTTCCGGGTAATTATTTCTTTATTAAAAGTATCAGGAATTACCCATTTTTAATAAACATAACTATCCTTGAAATTAGTTGTTATTAGTTTGTTTTCATAATATACTTAATAGTAATATTATTACATTTATTTAAGGAGAGGGGATTACCCTATGAAGAAATGCTTGGTTGTTTTTGTAGCACTTTTATCTATATTATTCATTTCAGCCTGCAGCGAAGACAGCAATAATTTATCCGGGAGAACATTTAAAATTGCTAATACGCCAGTACTTCAAGAGGATATGGATAACCCTGATAAATATCCGGGAGTTGTAACATTAGAATTTTTGGATGACAATGTAGTAACGATGATTGATACAGAGGGAACGTATGAATTAAATGGTGAAGAACTCGTACTTCATTTTGAAAATGAAAATGAAAACCTGGAAATTACTTTTAGCGATTTTAAAGAAAGTGAGAAAGATTTCAGTACGTATTCTACGTTAATCAGCAATCGGGAATTGAAGATGGAAGATTATAGCGAGTTAAGCCACTTAGAAGTATTGGCCAATAAATTATCTGAAGATATGCCGATTGAATTTATAGTAAAACATGAAAGTTAAATTAATTGCGCAGAGTCAAACCTAAAAAAAGAACAAAAGCTGAAAAAGAAGGAGTCAGCTTTTGTTCTTTTGGGATACACTTTTTTTAGAAATTATTTAAATAAATCAACAAACATATCAATCGTCTGTTCAGAAGCAACTAAGCCGCTGTTTGTCCAGTTACTCTCATCCTCAATGTAGTATACCTGATCGTTTTTGACAACATCGGTATTGTTCCATACATTACTATTTTTCAATGCTTCAATTCCTTCGTCGTCCTCGTAGCCTAAAATAATCAGATGGTCAGCATCTATCTCCGAAAGCTTCTCTAAAGAAATCGGGTTCCAGGCCTCTTCGCCTTGTCCAAGCTCCTTGACAAGCTCGGGAACTTCCACTCCAAGTTCATTATAAATCATGTTTGCAGAGTGACGGTTTTCCTCAAATAGGAAGTATTTTCCGCCGACAACCCACATCATTGCAACAGATTCATCACCTAATGTTTCATTCAGCTCTTCTTTCGCTGCTGCCACTTTTTCATCATAATCTGCTAAAGCCTGTTCCGCTTCGTCTTCTTTTCCAAGGATTTCTCCAAATTTCTGTAAGCGTACCTTCCAATCGCTTACTTCTTCCTCGGATAATACATATGTTGGTGCGATGGCAGAGTAGTCTTCGTAAGAACCTTCATAGTTATCTAAGGTATGATCCAAAATAATAAGGTCCGGCTCTATACTAAGTACTTGTTCTAAAGGCAGTGTCCATTCAATTGTTTCTACATCTGCTAAATCTTCTTCCAGATAGTCTTGAACGCTTTCGCCAATTGCCCATTTTGCAACAGGTTTTTCACCTAGTGCAATCAGTGTATCTTCATTATAGGAGGCAAGAATTTTTTCCGGGTTTGCCGGGACAGTAACTTCTCCCATGTCTGAATCAACCGTGATTTCAGATGCTTCCTCTGTATTGTCAGATGTATTTGAATCATCAGACTCATTATCATTACTATTGCCGCAAGCAGCAAGAAGTAATAGAGTAGTAAGTATCAGCATAAATAAATAATTTTTTCGCATAAATTTGTTCATCTCTTTTTCTCCTTTTATGTTATAATGAACGTCTAACGATAATGATAATCAGTTTCAATTAGAAAGTCAATAAGTTATTTAAAAGCGAGATTTTATTAAATTTAATTCTAAAAAAAATCAAATCATATTACAACCATATTTTATGAAGAAAGTATAGGAGTATACAAGAAATGAGATTGTTTTCACGTTCTTCTCAGTTGACGAAGATACTAATTAATATCATAGGGATTTGTCTTGTTGTTTTTTCGATTGGTGTGTCTATCTCTTATGGTGCAACAACGATTGATTTACATACTGTCTGGCAGGCTGTGTTCAATTTCACTGACGGGGAGCAGGCGCACCAGGTTATCTGGGAGCTGCGCATTCCGCGTGCCCTGGCAGCTGTGCTGGTTGGTGCGTTTTTAGCTATGTCCGGAGCTGTGATGCAGGGAATGACACGTAATCCGCTTGCCTCACCATCTATTATGGGGGTGACAGATGGCGCTGCATTTATGCTTGTCATTATTCTGGCCTTTTATCCGGCAGTTTCCAGTGTCGGCTTAATGTTTGCTTCTTTTCTTGGAGCAGGTATAGCAGTAACCCTGGTATTTTTAGTGGGATCTTTTTCAAGCAGTGGATTGACACCTGTTAAGCTGGCGCTGGCCGGGGTGGCAATAGGGACTTTACTGCGGTCAGTTTCCTCCATTCTTTCGCTGCATTTCCAGCTGGAGAAGGATATCGGATTTTGGCTTGCGGGTGGACTGGACGGCGCAGGATGGAATGCAGTAATGGTTCTCTTTTTAGCGGGAACAGTAGGGGTAATTTTAGCATTATCAATTGCGAAGTCTATCACTGTTTTGAGTTTGGGAGACGATTTATCGACGGGACTTGGGCAGAACAATACACTTATTAAAATTACCGGGATTATAGTTGTATTAATATTAACCGGTGTAGCAGTTTCTGTTGCCGGGTCAGTCGGGTTTGTCGGTTTGATTATTCCTCATATTACACGTTTTATTATTGGGACAGACTACCGCTGGATTATTCCTACCTCAGCAGTGCTGGGGGCTTTATTACTTGTAAATGCAGATCTGATTGCACGGATGATTAATGCCCCATTTGAAACACCGGTAGGAGCTATTACTTCCATTATCGGTGTGCCATTCTTCCTCTATTTGGCAAGAGGCAGCGGGGGTGACAAAAAATGAATCCATTAGAAAAGCAAAAAAGATTTCGATTTTGGATGATTATCAGCATATTAGTTATCGGGATTATTGTTTTTTCCTTCCTTAGTTTAAATCTGGGAGCTATTTCGATCTCGCCAAAGGAAGTAGTTCAAACATTGATGGGCCAGGGATCAGATAGACAGGAGCTGGTGTTATTTAAATTCCGGATGCCGGGAATTATTTTGGCATTATTAATTGGAGCAGGCTTGGCAGTCTCGGGAACAATTATGCAGGGTATCACTCAAAATGGACTTGCTGATCCTGGAATACTGGGAATTAATTCAGGAGCGGGCTTTGCGATTGTGTTATTTCTCTATTTCTTCCAAGGTGTAATACCGGCAGCGAGTGCACTAAACACTTATATGCTTCCTTTTGTTGCTTTAATTGGAGCTTTTACAGCGGCAATATTGATTTATGCTATTGCCTGGAAAAAAGGAGTAGCGCCGATTCGGCTTGTTTTAGTAGGAATTGGGGTAAATGCAGCATTTGGTGCACTTCTGACAATTTTGCAGCTGCGCATGGATCCGCAAAACTATCGTCAGGTAACGATTTGGCTGTCAGGTGAGATCTGGAGTGCGAACTGGAATTTCGTATTTGCTTTACTGCCCTGGATGCTGATACTTATTCCAATTGCAATAAATAAAGCAAGAAATTTAAATGTCTTTCATTTAGGGGACGATGTTGCTTCTGGTCTTGGAACACATGTGGAAAGAGAGCGGGGGATCCTGCTTCTAATTGCTGTAGCATTAGCGGGGGCATCTGTTGCGGCCGGTGGAGCGATTGCCTTTTTAGGACTGGTTGTGCCGCATATTGTCCGCAAGCTTGTCGGACCGCTGCATCATTATGTGATTCCGATTTCTGCCCTGCTGGGAGCATTTATTTTAATGGCAGCTGACATGATTGGAAGTAATATTTTAGCACCGACAACGATACCTGTGGGAATTGTTGTATCGATTGTCAGTACACCTTATTTTGTCTATCTGCTGATGAAAACAAATTAGAAAAGGGAAGGGATTCAGGTGATTATGAACGAAGAAATATATGACGTAACGATCATTGGCGGCGGACCTGCCGGGTTATTTGCTGCTTTTTATAGCGGGATGCGTGAGATGAAGACAAAAATCATTGAATATCTTCCTTATCTTGGCGGGAAGGTGCCTTATTTTTACCCGGAAAAAGTAATTCGTGATATCGGTGGTATTGCGCATGCTACCGGAGAAGAAGTAACCGAACAGCTGGTGGAACAGGCAATGACCTTCGACCCTGCGGTTGTTCTGGGAGAACAGGTTGTTGATATGCAGCGGATGGCAGATGGGAATTTTGAGCTGGTAAGCAGTAACGGAAATATCCATTATTCTAAAACAATCATGCTGGCAACCGGATTTGGAACATTGCATTCTGTGAAATTAGATCATCCGGAAGCAGTTTATTACGAAGAGAAGAGTCTGCATTATACGGTACGGAAGCTGGCGGATTATCATGATAAGCATGTGCTTATTTCCGGCGGGGGCAACAGTGCTGTTGATTGGGCGCTGGAGCTTGAGAACATTGCAAAGAGTGTAACGCTTATCCATCGCCGGAATGAGTTTAAAGGTTTGGAAAGCAGTGTGACAAAGCTGAAAAATTCGCGTGTAAATGTAATGACGCCATATGAATTAAAGGCATTGCATGGTACAGACGGGCAGATTGAAAAGGTAATATTGGGACATTTAGAGGATGAAACGGATGAGAAAGAAATCCAGATTGACCGGGTAGTAGTCAATCATGGCTTCCAAATTAATTTGGAGCCGATTACGACATGGGGTCTGGAAATGATAGACGGCATGATTGCGGTTGATTCCAGTATGCAGACCTCTGTTGAAGGGGTATTTGCAATTGGTGATATTGCCCATTATCCGGATAAGCTTGGATTAATCGCCGGAGCATTTAATGAAGGACCGATTGCAGTCAATCACGCCAAAAAAATCGCCGATCCGGAAGACCCTGTGAAGCATTTATTCTCCACAAATTTTGCGGCTTTTGAGGAAGATGAATAACCTTTAAAAAAGCACTCTAACGTTTTCAACCTGATAAATAAAGGTTAAGAAAACGGTAAGAGTGCTTTTTTAATTTTTGCATCATAAATATTTGCGGAAAAGCTCCAAAAACTTTTGCCGATCTTCCTCTGTCAATGCTTTAGGCCCTTTTGAATGCTTTCCGCTCCGCCGTTCCTTGGCGCTCAGGTAGCGGGACTGCAGAAGCTGGTCAATATTATCATTGGTGTAGGCGAACCCTTTGTGATGCAGCACATAACAGCCTTTTGCAAGCGCGAGAGAAGCCAGTCCGTAATCTTGGGTCACCACGATATCTTCTTTTGCAGCAAGCTTCATAATCCGGTAATCAGCGGCATCCGCACCAGTGTCAACATAAATGGTTTCCACCCAATCTGGATACTCCTTTAAAGAAAAATGTGAGATACTGGTTACCAGGACAACCTGGATACTCTTTTTTCCCGCTTCCTCTATAATAATGTCTTTAACAGGGCAGGCATCTGCATCTATATAGATTTTCATTCGATTCCCTCATTTCTAAGGTTTTTATCTATTTTAGCAAATATTTACCGACCTTGTCTCATTCACTAGAATTTTACACAAAAAGCCTGTAAGATATTAATCACTATCTATCGTGAAAAAGGAGCTTGTACGTATGGATTTTGTTATTGATCAGATGAGGCAGACGGATTGGAAACAGGTTCTGGAAATATATTATCATGGAATGGAAACGGGGAATGCGACCTTTGAAATGAATGAGCCCGATTGGAAATCCTGGGAAGACTGGGATCGTGACCATTTGGAGGAGTGCCGTCTGGTTGTCCGTGAGGGAAAGAGAGTTCTTGGCTGGGCTTCCCTATTACCAATCTCTGCAAGAGCGGCGTATCAGGGAGTTGTGGAGGTAAGCATCTATCTGCATAAAGACAGCTTGGGAAAAGGTGTGGGTACAAATCTTATGCAGGCGTTGATTGAGGCAAGTGAAGCAGCCGGGATGTGGACGCTGCAATCAGAAATCTTTCCTGAAAATACAGGCAGTCTGAAGCTGCATGAAAAGATGGGCTTTCGCAAGGTTGGTTATCGGGAGAAAATCGGTCAGATGGAAGACGGCAGGTGGCGGGACGTTGTCCTTGTAGAGCGCCGCAGCCCGCATATAGGACTAGATTAAGGAGGAGATTTTACATGGAAATCAAGATTAACGAACAGGTGTTTGAAGGAAAACAGGTAGAGTTGGATGAAACGGCTGACAAGAAGCAGATTGCATTCTCATTTGATGTTACCAGTGAAACCTATCATGACGTTACGACTTTACTGTATAAAAATGATTTTCAGGTTAACATTCCTGAAAAATCTTTGTCCTTTCCGGCAGCTATCCAAGAATATTCTACTTCAACGACAAATTTATATGAAAAAGGCAATACAAGCGAATTTTATTTGAAGCTGTGCGAAAAATAAATTCTTAGGATATAGAGGGGGAGTACGATACAATGGAGCCTATACTATTAACATTTCCAGATCAATTTGAAACAGAACGGCTGGTCATTCGTGCACCGAAGCCGGAAGATTGGCAGCCGGTTTATAAGGCGATGCAGGCCTCTATCAATGAGTTAAAGCCGTGGCTCCCATTTGCACGGCAGGAGCAGACAGAATCAGATGTAAAAAAGACAACAAAAGAGGCCTATCTGAACTTTTTAGCACGTGAGGATTTACGATTCCATGCTTTTGATAAAGAGAGTGGAGAATTTATTATTTCCAGCGGTCTACATCGTATTAATTGGGACGTACGAAAATTTGAAATTGGTTATTGGATTGATACGAAGCACAGCGGGAAAGGCTATGTGACAGAATTGGTGAAAGGACTGACTGCTTTTGCATTCCGGGAATTGGATGCAAACCGTGTGGAAATCCGGTGTGATACGAAAAATGGCAGAAGTAAAGCTGTTGCTGAAAGAGCCGGTTTTGAGCTCGAAGGAATCCTGAGAAATGATGATATAGAAGAAAATGGGGAACTTAGAGACAGCTGTGTTTTTGCAGTGATTAAAGATCCTGAAACAAATTAGGAATAAGGGTGAAATAATGAAACGAGTAACAGTAAAGCAATCCTATGTAAAAAATATCAAACAGAAAAACCCGTTGATTTTAGAAGAAGCTATTGATGAGCCTCATAAGCTTAGCGAAGGAGAGATCATTGCTCTTCACACACCGCAGGGAGAATTTTTGGCACAGGCATATACAGGCCGTCAAAATAAAGGAATGGGCTGGGTGTTAACGTTTAAGCAGGAAGAGACCATTGACCAGGCTTTCTTTAAACAGAAACTGCTCAGTGCTATGAATAAACGCCGTTCTTATTATCAAGCCGAAGAAACAACTGCTTTTCGCATGTTCAATGGGGAAGGAGATGGAATTGGCGGCTTAATCATTGACTATTTTGACGGTTACTACGTTATTCAATGGTACAGTGAGGGAATTTATGCGTTTAAAGACTGGATTATACAAGTTTTTGACGAGCTGGGTGACTATCAGGGGATTTATGAAAAGAAACGCTTTGATACAAAAGGACAGTATGTAGAAGATGATGATTTTGTAAAAGGAACAAGGGGTGAATTCCCGCTGATAGTGAAAGAAAACGGAATGAACTATGCTGTTTACTTGAATGATGGGGCAATGGTCGGTATTTTCCTGGATCAGCGTGAGGTCCGAAAAGCATTGCGTGATAAATATGCCAAGGATAAGCATGTGTTGAATACCTTTTCCTATACCGGGGCTTTCTCTGTCGCTGCTGCTTTAGGCGGCGCAGCGAAGACTACCAGTGTTGATTTGGCGAAACGAAGTAAAAGTAAAACAATTGAGCAGTTTAGCGTAAATGGGATTGATTTTGAGCAGCAGGATATTATTGTGATGGATGTATTTGATTATTTCAAATATGCTAAACGGAAGAATCTGCAATTTGATGTTGTTGTTCTTGATCCGCCAAGCTTTGCACGCTCTAAGAAAAGAACCTTCCAGACAGCAAAGGATTATCCGGAGCTGATAGAGAATTCTATTGAGCTGCTGGAAAAAAACGGAGTGATTATTGCTTCCACTAACACAGCCTCCTTTGGAATGAAGAAATTCAAAGATATGATACATCGGGGATTTGAGGCAAAGCAAAAGAAATATACGATTTTGGAAGAATTCTCATTACCGGGTGATTTTGCGGTGGATAAGCATTTTAAACAGGGGAATTATTTGAAGGTAGCAGTTATTCAAGTAAAGGGATGAATTTTATTGAGGCATTTTTACAACGGTGCAAGACTTGTTGTAAAAATGCCTTTTTTTTTATGGGAGAATGTATATACTCATCATATTTGGAATACCGCCTAAAGAAAAAAGACAATAAAAATCTCAAAATCTATTGAATAAATATTCTTTTTATTGCATAATAATGCATAACAACTTAATTGAATAGGCAGGTGTAGGTGAATGACAACAAATCAAATCCAATTTCAGCAGGCGCTAAAAGGCAGAGATTTCTTGAAGCTTGCGGATTATACAAAAGAAGAGATTAACTACTTAATTGAATTAGCAAATTATCAAAAGAAACAAAGTAAAGATGGAATTGTTTTTGAACCGTTAAAGGGCAAAATGCTGGGCATGATTTTTGAAAAATCATCGACAAGAACCCGTATCTCCTTTGAAACAGGTATTTATCAGCTTGGGGGCTCAGGAATTTTCTTAAGCTCCAGGGATCTTCAACTTGGGAGAGGAGAAACAATTGCTGATACAGCACAGGTACTTTCCGGCTACTTAGATGGAATTATGATCCGAACCTATAATCAGTCTGATGTGGAGGAGCTGGCAAAGTATGCAAGTATTCCTGTAATCAATGGGCTGACTGACCTGTATCATCCTTGCCAGGTATTAGCAGATCTGCAGACAATCAAAGAAGTTAAAGGTGTACTGCAGGGGCAAAAAATCGTTTATATCGGTGATGGCAATAACATGGCACATTCTTTAATGATTGGTGCTGCAAAGATGGGAATGCATATTGTAACGGTAACACCGGATAGTTATAAGCCTGAGGAACAAGTTACGGAAAAAGCAAAACAATTCGCACAGGAGCATGGTGCAACCATTGAATGGAGCAACGACCCGGCAGCAGCTGTTAAAGATGCGGATGTTATTTATACAGATGTATGGGCAAGCATGGGACAAGAGGCAGAACAGACACAGCGGGTGCAGGAATTCCAGCAGTATCAGGTAAATGAAGAGCTTCTTGCTAAGGCTAAATCAGATGTAACATTTATGCACTGCCTTCCAGCACATCGCGGGGAAGAGGTTTCTGCAGGAGTCATTGATGGAGAACACTCTGTGGTCTTCCAGCAATCTGAAAATCGTCTGCATGCTCAAAAGGCTTTGATGACAGCATTAATGGGATAAAAGAACAAAGAAGCAGGTTAGCCTGAATCATAGGCTAACCTGCTTTTTTGTTCCTGTTTTGACTTAGTCTGTTATTTCTTCCCCGTTGATGTATACATGGCTCAGGTTAGATTGCGGATCAAATGGATTTCCTTCCCAAAGCAGAAAATCAGCGTCTTTTCCAGCTTCCAGCGTCCCTACACGATCCTCGACACCAAGGTGCCTGGCTGCATTGGAGGTCATTGCTTTTAAAGCCTGCTGTTCAGTCAGCCCATTTTTGACAGCATGAATTGCACTGGTCAGCAGATATTCGATTCCGACAACCGGGTGATCTGTTGTAATGGAGCAGGAAACGCCGGCATCCATTAATGTTTTGATTGTGCTCCAGCTTTTATCCTTCAGCTCTACCTTAGAACGTGAAGACATTGTCGGGCCTACAGAGACCATAACATGGTGCTTGGCAATATAGTCAGCAATAAAGTGGCCTTCTGTACAATGCTCAATTGTTACATCAATATCAAATTCCTTTTTTAAACGGAGTACCGTGATAATGTCATCTGCACGGTGAGCATGAACACGTAAAGGTATTTCTTTATTGATCACTTTTGCTAATTGCTCTAAACCAAGATCACATTTCGTTTTCTCTTTTTCGGTGTATGCTTTTGCTTCCAGAAGCTTTTTCCTTAATACTGCTGCAACACCCATCCGGGTAGCCGGCATTTTTCCTTTCGAACCGTGAAATCTCTTAGGGTTTTCACCAGTTGCAGCCTTCATTCCTGATGTTTGGCGGATTATCATCTCATCAACAATATGACCGGTTGTTTTTAAAACAGACATTTCGCCGCCAATCACATTGGCACTTCCCGGCATTACCTGGACAGTTGTGATTCCGGACATTCTGGCTGTTTTCAGGCCTTCTTCACGGGGATTGATACCGTCAATCGCTCTTACCTCAGGTGTAACAGGGTCAGAGGTTTCATTAAAATCAGCACCTTCCTGTCCCACCCCCTCCTCGGATACTCCTAAATGTGTGTGCACATCAATGAATCCCGGAGTAATAATGTAATCTTTTCCATCGATCGTATGGTAAGTATCTGAGGCATCTAACTTTTTGGAGATTTTTTCAATTTTTCCGTCACGGATATAAAGGTTACCATGTTCGAATATTTCTTCCTTGCCATTCCAAATTGTAGCTCCTGTAATTACAAACATATGTACTCTCCTTTGGCAAAATAATATTGATTTCTGCAAATCTTTAATCTATAATCAACTTATTATAAGTTTATTAATTAAATTCAGATAATAAACAAATTTAAGTAGACTTGTAATAGTTTTACTTTATCGTATAGTAAAATGATTAAATATTCAACATTTGGAGGGATTACATGCAAGAGAAGGACGAGACAGCTTTGCTGGAATATTTGACTGCTAAGGGAGCATACAATCCCCAAAAAATTGGTGATTCGGATGAATTTACATTCCTGGCTAACCTTACAGGAAGACCCCAGGCCTGGACGCTGAATAAAAAAGATGAAACAGAAGCTTTTACAACAATGTCCGATCGTGTACTGGAGGTGTACCATTCTCCAACAGGGAAGAAATCTATTATTGCTTCTGATTTTGAAGGAAATGAGAAACAGCAGTTTTATATTACAAAGGATAGAGGACAAACCGTAGAGGATTTAGTTATTTCCAAAGATCATTTTCATGAATTTGGCGGATGGTCACCAGATGAAAAGAAAATTGCCTTTGCAAGTAATCGCAGACATCCGGGATATTTTGATATTTTTGTTTGTGATGTGGAAACAGGAGAAGAACAAACAGTATATGAAACGGATACGAATTGTACGGCGCTATGCTGGACGAAAAATGGAAGGGGTCTCATTATCAGTGTGAAAGTCTCAAATATTGATAACCAATTACATATGTTAGACCTGGAGTCAGGAGAGACAACACGAATTGGTAATGTAGACGTTCCTGCAAGATATCATTCTGTCCAGCTTAAGAAGGATGGAAGCGCAGGATACCTAGTCACAGACGAAGGCAGAAATACATTAGCCATAGCTTCATTTTCACTGGATTCACCACAGCAGATTGAGTATCTTTTTAAGGATGAGCAATGGGATATTGAAGAAATAAAACTTTCCCCGGATGAAACCAGACTTGCTTACTCTTTGAACAAAGGAGGAAGCTCACAATTAGCCGCTTATTATCTGGAAGATAACTCCGTAAAAACAATAGAGAGTATTCCATCAGGTGTTTATCAATCTCTCAGCTGGTTAAATGAGGAGACATTATTGGCAGGCGTAACAAGTGCTGTCATTCCGGGTGACATATGGAAGGTCGAAATTACTGCAGATCAATCAACCCGGTTAACCCATGTTACTCCAGATTCAGATATTGCCAAGCAATGGGTAGAACCGGAGCTCTATCAGTTTACATCCTTTGATGGACTGGAAGTTCCTTATTTTCTATATGGCAAGAAGCATGCTAATCAGCCGGTAATGATTCATGTTCACGGCGGACCGGAGAGTCAAATACGGAATGAGTACAACCCGGTAATTCAATTCCTGGCTGCACAAGGCTATGCAGTGGCTACTCCAAATGTACGCGGCAGCATGGGGTATGGAAGAGAATATGTACAATTAGATGATGTCCGTAAGCGGATGGATTCTGTTGCTGATTTGAATTATCTTGTGAAAGACTTAATAGAAAACCATCAGGCGGACAAAGATCGTGTAGGAATTATGGGAAGAAGCTACGGCGGTTTTATGGTGCTGGCAGCAATTACTCACTATCCAAAGCTATGGGCTGCCGCTGTTGATATTGTCGGAATCAGTCATTTCCGTACGTTTTTGGAAAATACGGGTCTTTGGAGAAGAAGACTGCGTGAACAGGAGTATGGATCATTAGAAAATGATGTAGATTTCTTTGAAGAGATTGCCCCGTTAAACCATACAGATAAGATAGAAGTACCGCTGCTTATTTTCCATGGAAGAAACGATACACGTGTACCAGTATCTGAAGCAGAACAGCTGACAAGTGACTTGGAAAAACAGGATAAGGATGTTGAACTGATTATATTTGATGATGAAGGACATCAGACAGAAAAATTGGAAAATCACATTCTGATGAATTCAAAAATTGTTGAGTTTATGAACCATTATTTAAAATAATACATCAGGAAATTTTGTTAAAAATGCTCATTCCGTGAGAGAAAATCAGGAGTCTCACGGAATGGAAATTTATTATAACAATATAACACAGGGGGAAGCAGCATGAAAAAAAATTACTTAGCATTTTTTATGAGCATGATCATGACCGTTTTAGTGTTGGCTGGTTGTGCAAGTGAACCAAATGAGTCAGAAGGAGGCTCAGGAGATGGAGGGCAAGCTCAAGAAGGCGGAGATTTAGTAATCGCTACAATTTCTGATGCAGTTTCTTTAGATCCGGGCGCTGTAAATGATGTACCTTCGTTTGATGTACAATATAACATTTTTGAAAAACTGGTAAAGCATGACGAAGATATGAATCTACTGCCAAGTCTGGCAACAGAGTGGGAGCAGGTTGATGATACAACTTGGGAATTTAAGCTTCAGGAGGGAGTTACCTTCCATGACGGCGAGCCTTTTAATGCAGAGGCAGTAAAAGTAAATATTGAGAGAATGATGGATCCTGATGTAGGCTATCCAACTGCAAATATGGTGGAAATGGTTGAAGATGTTGAGGTGGTGGATGATTATACAGTTCATATTAAAACAGAGTATCCGTTTCCAGGACTTCCGGCTAATTTAGGGCATCCAATGGGAGCAATGATTTCACCGAAACAGATTGAAGAAGACTATGCAGCAATGGAGGATGGAGAGGGCCCCGGATCTGTTATTAATGCAAATCCAATCGGCACAGGTTATTTTAAATTTGATGAATGGGCATCAGGGCAACATATTCGCCTTGTTAAGAATGAAGACTATTGGGATGGAGCAGCAAAACTTGATTCAGTAACATTTAAAGTAGTTCCTGAGGATTTAACAAGATTGGCAGAATTACAGACAGGAGATTCGCATGTTTCTAACCCGCTCAGCTCTTCAGATATTGAACAGGTTGAACAATCTGAAGATTTGGAAATGTATCAGCAAAGCAGTGTTTCCTTAGACTATATTGGATTTAATACACAAAAAGAACCGTTTGATGATAAACGTGTGCGCCAGGCCATTTCTATGGCATTAGATAAAGGCCAAATTCTGGATGGTGTTGTAAATGGTTATGCGTTAGAGGCGGAAGGTCCGCTTTCACCGGGTGTATTTGGTTATGATGAAAGTTTAGAAGGATTAGAATATGATGTTGACGCTGCAAAAGAGCTTTTAGCGGAAGCTGGATATCCTGATGGATTCTCAACAACGCTTTGGACAAATGAAACGCGGGAGCGTGCAGATATTGCTACAAACGCTCAGGCACAGTTAAAAGAAATTGGAATTGATGTCGATATTGAAATGATGGAGTGGGGCGCATATCTGGAACAGATTGGTAATGGTGATCATGATATGTTTATTCTGGGCTGGTCAAACAGTACAGCAGATGCTGATCTTGGATTAGCTCCGTTATTCCATTCGGATAATTTGGGACCTCCCGGCAACCGTACATTTTTACAAATTGATGAGTTAGATGAATTACTGGATGCAGGACGTCAGGAAGTTGACGAAGAGAAGCGCTTAGAAATCTATAAAGAAGCGCAGGAATTACTGATTGATGAAGCGCCAATGGTCTACATTATGCATAAGGACTATCTGCTTGCTGAAAGAACAGAGGTTCAAAACCTAAAAATGCTGCCGACGAAAATGCTGCTGTTAAAAGATGTTTATTTAGAACAGTAAGCCGTTTTGTTTAGAATAAAAGGAGTGTAACAGGAACGCGCAGTTCCTGTTACACTCCTTTTTATGTGTCAGAAAGGGTATGTGCTGAAAATGTTTACGAGCAGATATTGAGAGTACAAACCTGACCAAAAATATGTAAGATAAGTTCGGAAAACGCCCCTTGGGCCCCCGTTATTTTTCTTTTCCGTGTGAACATCCTGTTCCCGGGGCAGTCGAGATTTTATCCGGGCTGTTGCATCAACTCTTTTTCAACAAATACCATGCCATTACTTGTTTATTTATCAATTTTACAAATGGTAAATAAGAACAGGTGAAGGTTTGATAGGATGGTTTGAAGGGTAGTAGTGGTTAGGAAGACGGTACATATAAATAGTAAATGATAAGAGGTGTATAGATGAAAAATGTAACGAGTGTATTTTGGTATTCATTGGTATTATGTATTATCGTAGTTATTTGGGGGTCTGTTGCACCAAAGAACTTAGAAGGAATTACTTTAGATGTCACTACTTTTATATCCGAAAAATTTGGCTGGTATTATTTAATATTAGTTATGTTTATGCTGGTATTTTGTATTTACCTTATCTTTTCACGATATGGAAATATTAAACTGGGAAAAGAAAATGATAAACCAGAGTTTAGTTTATTATCCTGGTTTGCTATGTTATTTAGTGCCGGGATGGGGATGGGATTAGTTTTTTGGACAACCTCAGAACCTGTTTCACATGCATTTACCAATTCTCCGGCTGCAGAGCTGGGGTCTGAACAAGCAATAAACGACAGTTTAAAGTATGCTTTTTTTCATTGGGGGATGCATGCCTGGGCAGTATATGGTATTGTGGCACTCGTATTAGCATACTTTAAATTTCATAAGGACACACCGGGATTAATTAGCGCAACGTTGGTCCCTATATTTGGGAAGAAGAGAATGCTGGGTCTAGCCGGAAAAATTATAGACACATTAGCAGTTTTTGCTACAGTAGTTGGTGTTGCTGCTACTTTAGGATTTGGGTCTGCACAAATTAATGGTGGATTATCCTATTTATTTGGTACACCTGGTACTTTCCCGGTACAGTTACTGATCTTAGTGATAGCAACAGCCTTGTTTATTTGTTCTGCATGGTCCGGAATTGGAAGAGGAATAAAATACCTGAGTAATTTTAATATGGGGCTGGCATTTGTATTATTACTTATGTTATTTATAATAGGTCCTACATTATACATTCTTAACATGTTTACAAATACATTAGGAAACTATGTATCTGATTTTTTTGAGATGAGTCTGCGATTGGCTCCTCAAAATGAAGAACAGAGGGGATGGATTAATAATTGGACAATTTTCTATTGGGCATGGTGGATATCCTGGTCCCCATTTGTAGGGATCTTTATTGCCCGCATCTCTAAAGGGAGAACGATTAAAGAATTTATGCTGGGAGTATTATTTGTTCCGGCGATTGTTTGTTTTATTTTCTTTGCTGTTTTTGGTGTTTCTGCTTTAAATCTGGAGCAAAATGGAATTGCTAAAATTTCTGAATTTGCTCTCGAAACATCAACGTTTGGCGTTTTGAATGAATACCCATTAGGAATGATAATGTCAATCATTACTATTGTTGTAGTGGCGGTGTTTTTTATTACTTCAGCTGACTCAGCCACTTTTGTATTGGGAATGCTGAGTACAGGAGGGACAATCAACCCGCACAATTCCGTTAAAATTATGTGGGGATTAATGCAATCAGCAGTTGCAGCAATCATTGTATATTTTGGCGGTACGCAAGGCCTGCAAAATATGCTTATTATCGCAGCATTGCCGTTTTCTATTGTGATTATTCTTATGGGTATTTCATTTTTTAAATCTGTACGAAGAGAGCCGGTTCACCGAAAAAAAACAGAGAAAGCCAGTAAATAAAATATATGTGAAAAGACAGAAAAAGTCTTGCGATAACACAAATATTTGATATCTCAGTTATAATAAATCATTGTGAAAAAAAGGTTTAATACGATCTTAAAAAAGGAAATCTAGTGCTGGGGGAGGAGATATAATGAAAAAAATACTGCAAATGTCAAGCATCCTGTTTGTTTTACTCGTTGCCAGTGCCTGCCAGGCTGATACAGAGCAAGAAGCTGATAATAATGCTGACGAAAGCCAACAAGCTGCAGAAGAGCATGAGTCAGATACAGCTGGTGAAGCTTCTGAAGAACCTGAGGAGGAATCTGAAGATGGCACTTCCGATAATGAAGCAGAAGCATCTTATGACTATAAAGAACAGAAAGTTATTGCTGAACAGATTGCGGAAGGTGATTATGACGCAGTAGTTGAAACAGATAATAAGGAATCTCGTGTTATGATCTATGAAATGGATGGAGAGAAATACTATAAAACCATCTTTGTTAAACATGATAGCCGTTTAAAAATCATTGATATTCATAATAACGATGGCCTGATCTATAATGAAATCATTTAAAAAATGTGCAAGAGTGGTTGGAAAACTCTTGCACATTTTATTGCCCTTTATTAAGTAATATTTTAAGAAATAGAAACCCCTTTTGTATCAATCTTTAAAAGCTGTACTTGATAATCGTTAAGCTGTTTTACTATCTCATTCTTGATTTTTTCTCCATTTCCTTTCGGTACAAAAGAAAGCATCGTCGGTCCTGCACCGCTTAAAGCTGTACCATATGCCCCGGCTTCCTTTGCTTTTTCACGGATAAGATCAAAATTAGGAACAAGTGCTTTTCGAAAAGGCTCATGAAATAAATCGTTCTCAAGCATTTTTCCAAACAAAGCATAGTCTTTCGAGTAGAGGGCAGCAACGGCCAGATTGCTCATTGCACTCGCTCTTGCTGCATAACTCCGTTCATATGTATCCGGCAGACAATCCCTGGCAACCTTTGTTTTCAGTTCTACCTCCGGAATATATGCAATTAAATCTAATTCGATGTCATTTAGCCGGACAGAAGGGATCTCATTTTTAAGCATTGTAGAAATTGTTAATCCTCCAAACAAAGCAGGTGCAATATTATCTGGATGACCTTCGATTTCCGTTCCAAATGCCAATTTCTGTTCATCTGTTAATTGTAAATTTCCAAGCTGATTAGCGAGCTCAATTCCTGCGACAATTGCGGATGCACTGCTTCCTAATCCTCTGGCCAGTGGAATTTCACTGGTTTCCTGTACCTTACAGGGAGGTAATGCTGCCCCGTACCGTTCTGCTACCTGCTCCGTGATATTCCAGATAAAATGATTTTCTTCTGTCTCCTCAGAGCCGTGTGCAAAAAAAACATGATGATCTGCACGCTCTACATCTAAATGAATGTACAAGCCTAATGCAAGGCCCATGGAATCGAATCCAGGGCCAAGATTAGCGCTGCTTGCAGGTACAGAAATGCGGAACGGCGTCATGATGTGATCATCTTCTCTAAATATTCAAGGATGGCATCTTCGTCGTTTGGAAGCGTAACAGGGTCAATTGTTAATTGATCAATGGCAGTCTGTGGATCCTTCAATCCGTTACCGGTTAATACAGCAACAACTTTGCTGCCTTCAGCGATTGTACCTGCTTTTACCTGCTGGATAACACCTGCAATAGAAGCGGCTGAGCCCGGCTCTGCAAAAACTCCTTCCTTGCGTGGGAGCAGTTTAAAGGCAGAAATGATTTCGTCATCTGTGACAGAACCAATCATTCCGCCTGATTCTTCTCTGGCCTGGACAGCTAAATCCCAGCTGGCAGGATTTCCAATTCGAATCGCCGTTGCCACTGTTTCCGGGTCTTCAACAACTTTATTTCTGACAATGGCAGCTGCACCTTCTGCTTCAAAACCAAACATTTTTGGAAGAGCTGTTCCTTTTGATGTACTGTATTCTTTAAAGCCTTTCCAGTAGGCACTGATATTTCCGGCATTACCGACAGGAATTGCCAGAATATCAGGAGCGTCTCCCAATTGATCGCATACTTCAAACGCTGCTGTTTTTTGGCCTTCCAAACGATATGGATTAACAGAGTTTACTAGTGTGATAGGAGACTTTTCACTAATTTTGCGAACGAGCTGCAACGCCTGATCGAAATTACCTTCAATCTCAACAATTTCAGCTCCATACATAACAGCCTGAGCGAGTTTTCCAAGAGCAACTTTTCCTTTTGGAATAACAATGATTGCCCGGATTCCAGCACGTGCCGCATACGCCGCTGCTGCTGCAGAGGTATTTCCGGTAGATGCACAAATAACAGAGCTTGAGCCTTCTTCTATCGCTTTAGCAACAGCCATCACCATGCCACGATCTTTAAATGACCCGGTCGGATTTAAGCCTTCAAACTTCCCGTATAATTCAATCCCCAATTCCTTTGATAGATTTGGAAAATGAAATAGTGGAGTATTTCCTTCTAATAATGATAAAGCGGGTGTTTTATCCGTAACAGGAAGTAAGTCACGATATTCTTCAATTAACCCTTTCCAAGCCATCTTACGCATCTCCTTCTACTTTGTAATAACTCTTTATCTCATTCACTGCATCAAATGCTTCCAACTGATTCAATACTTGTTCAAATTGAGAGTATGGTGTGTCGTGTGTGACTAATACAATTTCTGCAGAATCTTTTTCATCCACTGGTGTCTGCAGAATACGTTGGAAACTGATGTCCTGTGAATGAAAAATCGATGAAATTTCTGAGAACACTCCAGTCTTGTCTTCTACGCATAAACGAACATAATATTGACCATGCTGCTTATCCTTTGGACGCAATGTTTTTGGAAATTGCATGTCGTTTAATTGTTTTCCGGATACCCCGAGACGCATCGCTTTAATTGCAGCGACAACATCGGATAAAATCGCTGTAGCTGTCGGAAGACTTCCGGCGCCGGGACCATAGAACATTGTTTCACCAACTGCTTCACCATAAACATAAACTGCGTTATATTCATTTTTAACGCTGGCCAGCGGATGATTTTTGGCCAGTAATGTAGGTTGTACACTTATTTCTAATTCATGATCAAAGAAGTTGGCAAATCCGATAAGCTTCATCGTATACCCCAGCTGTGCAGCATAACGAAGATCTTTTAATTCAATCCCGTGAATTCCTTCTACCTCAACATCCTGCAAGTCAACAGGAGTAGAGAACGCTAAGCGGCCGAGAATAGCCATTTTCCGGGCTGCATCTAATCCTTCTACATCAGAAGTTGGATCCGATTCTGCAAAGCCGAGACGCTGTGCTTCTGCAAGAGCATCCTCGTAGCTTACACCTTCTTCGTCCATTTTTGTTAAAATATAGTTGGTTGTCCCATTGACAATCCCCATTATTTTTTGAATGTGGTCGGAGGATAATCCTTCATTAATTCCGCGTAGTATAGGAATACCGCCGGCTACACTTGCTTCATAATAAAAATCACAATTATTTTTAACCGCTGCTTCCTGTAATTCTGGGCCGTGCACAGCTACCAGGTCTTTGTTAGCTGATACGACATGTTTTTTATTAGAAAAGGCTTTTAGCATATAATCCCTGGTATGATCAATTCCGCCCATTACTTCAATGACAAGATCAATATCCGGATTTTCAAGAACGTCATCGGGATCTGTTGTTAAAATTTCCTGGTTCACATCAATATTTCTTGCTTTTTCTATATCACGTACAAGCGCCTTAACCACTTCAACTTTACAGCCTAATTGATGCGCCAGTTTTTCCTGGTGATCTTCAATCAGGTGAATAACGCCTGAGCCAACGACACCAAGACCTAATAATCCTACTGAAACCTTCTCTTCCATCTAACCACCTCTACGCTTCCTATTGTATATTGAATTTATTTAAACATGAAAAAGGAAGTAAGGCAATAGCGAATTTTTAGAATACATCTGGGCTCACGAATGTAACCGTTATCAAAAATGCGGCAATAAAGTAATCTTGAAAAAACGCGGATTTTTAAAAGATATTTATATGGTTAAGGGGGAATGGGCATAAGCCGCTCAAGCGATGATGTACCATTAAATTATCTCCTTCATATAATAGGTAAAAAGGGGATATAAAGATATGCGGATCTACCATCTCGGAGCGTTATTTATTTTTTTCTTAAGCCTGGGTATAGTCGTTGGCTGCAGCCTGGGTAAAATAGAAGTGTTCGCAGTGAGCGGATTAATTTTAGGAACGCTGCCTATTGTTATTTACAGAAGAAGTATTATAAAGAAAGAAAAGGTCTCTAATGATAAGGAAGATAAAACATCGTATACATGAGCAGCGAATTTTCTGATGTAAATTAAAAACTGCATGGAAATAAAATCATCCATGCAGTTTATCAACCTATCAGTCTGCTGTTACTTCCGGGCGTTTATATCCTTTCAGTGCGATTAAGGCTGTGATTAATCCTAAAAAGACAATAGCTCCGCCGACATAGGCATTCTTTTCCACGCTTGCTTGTTCAATGACGATACTTCCGGCAAATGAACCGACTGCAATACCTAAATGTAAAGCAGAATTATTTAAGCTGACCAGAATACTCGAATTCTGCGGGGAGGTCTCAATTAAATAGCTTTGAACCGGCGGCGAAACAGCCCAGCTGAGCATTCCCCATAGTATAAGTACCACAAGGAATAAGACAACATGGAACGACGAAACCGGAATAATTAAAATGGTAGCCACAAATAAGATAATGGTGCTGAGAATAGTTCGCTTCGGTCCGAATAAATCGGATAATGTTCCACCTGCACCGCCACCGCTGACAGCAGAAATACCAAAGATCAGATAAACAGCACTTAGCCAAATGCCGTCTAATTCCATGAAATCTTTTATAAATGGATTCAAGTAGCCATATAATGTTGTGTGGCCGGCCAAGACAAAGAATGTCGTCAGTAATATAAAAAGAACCTTCGGGTTCCGGATCATTTTCAGCTGCGCTGTTAACGGCAGTGGTTTTTCTGCGGAAGGAATACGCTGCATAAAGTAATGGACAAATATAATAGAAGCAACCGTTAAGAAAGAAATAAGTACAAACGGAGCGCGCCAGCCAAACGATTCTCCAAGGATTAGCCCGAATGGAATCCCGAAAACAAGCGATCCGCTTACTCCCATACTGACGATGCCGATAGCCCGTCCTCTGTAAGCCGGCTTAACAATGGAGGATGCCATCATCACACAAAGTACAATGAGTAAAGAAGCACTTGCTGCAGAAATTATTCTGCTAATAAAAATCATCGTATAGTTTAAACTAAAAACAGCAAGAATATTTCCAAGTAAAAAGAATACTAAAGAAATAATGGTCAGCTTTTTCCGTTCAACAGATGCAGTTAAATAAAGTAAAATAGGTGAAGCAATAGCGAAAACAAGAGAAAAAATGGTAATTAATAATCCAGCTTTTCCTAATGACACACCGAGGTCACCCGCTACTAAATCGAGAATACCGCCAATAATTAATTCAACCATTCCGACTACAAATGAAATGGTCATCAGTAAATATACACTTTTATTCATAATCAACACGCCTTATCTATAATTATCCTGTTATTAACATCGAAGTGATAAAAACACTATCTACCATAGTAGCTTTAAAAAAAGGATAGCACAAGAACTTTATGTGAAAATTAATGAGAATTCAACACTTTTAAAGGAAAAAAAGATACTTGTTTGTTATACTTATAGTAACGCATGAAATAAGGAGGAGTTTTGGGTGAGTAACAAAGCAACATTAGAAAAAGATGCAATGAAGGTTTTAAAACAGACGAGCAGAACATTTTATATCCCCATTAAACTGTTGAACAAAACATTGCGGAAAACAGTTGGTTCAGCTTACCTCTGCATGCGCGCTGTTGACGAAATGGAAGACCATGAAGAAATGGATGCAGAAATAAAACAGCATTTATTAAATGAGACAAGCCATTTATTAAAGGAAGAAGTATTTAACCGCGAGGCTTATCGCCGGCTGGTAGCTCCATATGAAAACGAACTTCCTGAAGTGACATTGCGCTTAGCTGACTGGATTGAATTCTGTCCGGAAGATATTCAGCAAAAAGTAAAAGATTCGACGAGTGAAATGGCAGAGGGAATGGCTAAATGGGTAGGTAAAGACTGGGAAGTAAAGACAAAAGAGGATTTAGATGAGTATACATATTATGTAGCAGGTCTTGTCGGTGTCATGCTGTCTGATATTTGGAAATGGTATGACGGAACCGAAACAGACCGCGATCTGGCTATCGGTTATGGGCGCGGACTGCAGGCTGTGAATATATTACGGAATATTGATGAAGATGCGGAAAGAGGAGTCGGCTTTTTCCCGAATGACTGGTCTAAGAAGGAAATGTTTGCATATGCAGAAGCGAATTTACAAAAAGCGGACGAGTATATGACACAAATCTCTACCAAAAATATACTTCTATTCTGCCGGATACCATTAGCACTGGCACATAAAACATTAAATGCCTTGAAAAACGGTAAGGAAAAAATGTCCAGAGATGAAGTAGAAGAAACGGTAGATAAAATTATTAATTCTTAAACTTTGAAAAGCCGAATAGGATAGACTTATAAAAAAATCTCGCTAAATCTGCTGAGATTTTTTTATTTTCGGGGATGAGAAGGGTTTAGGAATATTTAAGAAGGGAAATACTTCTATATTCAAAGCTATACGCTGAATACGTCTTTAAATTGAAAGTTGTATTGTATGAAGGATGTCACTATAATAAAAAGACATGTGCAAACAAAACAAGTGAGAGGATGAAAGTTTGTCAAGCATTTCTCTAAATAATGCTTTCATCCAAAAAAGGTCTGTAAATAACATATTCATGATATTTTAGACGCTTACATTAATCAGGAGGTAAAGTGTGAAGTCAAAAAAAGGAAAAGGTTTAGATTGGCCAGTTTTTTATATCAGTGGAGGATTTTTAGTTGTGTTTATTGTCCTGTCGCTGATTAACAGTGATATGGTGGATAGTGCAGTAAACACTTTGTTTAATTATTCTGCTGATTGGTTTGGCGCTTATTGGCAAATACTCTTATTCCTTAATTTCGCCATCGGGTTAGGCCTGGCAATTTCAAAGTATGGAAAAGTAAAGTTAGGAAATCAGGATAAACCAAAATACAGCTATTTTGGCTGGGTATGTATGATTTTGGTAACCCTGTTAGCCAGTGGAGGGGTCTTTTGGGCTGCAGCGGAGCCTATGTATCATTTTATGACTACGCCGCCTCTTTTTGGCGGAGGAGAATTTAATAATATAGAGGGAGCCTTTGCTCAAGCATTTATGCATTGGGGATTTCTTGCATGGGCAATTCTCGGTACACTTGCAGTTATTGTAATGATGTATGTGCATTATCAAAAGGGTTATCCTTTAAAACCTCGGGGATTGTTGTATCCTATTTTTGGAGATAAGATATTTGAAAAAAGTGCCATTGGGACGTTGGCCGATTCCTTTTCTATTATTGCAACGGCAGCAGGAACATTGGGACCGCTTGGGTTTTTAGGTTTACAGATTTCTTATGGATTAAATCATCTCTTTAATGTACCGGATACATTAACTATGAGTATTATTGTCGTTATCGTCTTAGTTACTGTAGCTGCCATTTCCGCAGCAACTGGAGTTGATAGAGGGATTTATCATTTAAGTAACTGGAATATACAATTTACAATTCTTTTAGCTATTATTGTATTTATTATTGGACCTACCGCATTTATTATTGATGGGTTTGTCGGCGGTACAGGAGTCCATATTCAAAATATGTTTGAAATGATGTTCTATCGTGGAGATGGAGAATGGCTGGCAGGATGGACGATTTTCTTTTGGGCTTGGTTTATCGGTTATGCACCAATGCTTATCGTATTTATCAGCCGTATCTCCAGAGGAAGAACAATTCGGGAGCTTATTATTGCAGTTTCCGTAGTAGCACCGCTTGTAACAAATTTCTGGTTCTCCATTGTCGGTGGAACTGGTGTTTTCTTTGAAATAGAAAAACCGGGTTCTATTTCTGATGCATTAACTAATGGCGGCATGCCTGCTGCAGTTATGGCGATTACTGATCAGCTTCCTTTAGGTACAGTAATGGGAGTTGCTTTCCTGCTTGTATCTATTGTCTTTGTTGCAACAACTGCAGATACAATGTCGTATACTGTTGCTGCAACATTAACAGGACATGATAATCCAAAACGTTGGCTGCGGGTTGTCTGGGCCATTTTATTTGGAGCATTTACTGCTGTTATCCTTACAATTGGTGAAGATAGTATTACATCGATTCAAAATTCTATTGTTATAACGGCAGTCCCAGTATCGTTATTGATTTTACCGCCGTTGTGGAATGCGCCGAAAATTGCAAAGAAAATGGCATTGGAACAGGGGCTTATCTGGCAGCGTGAAATGCGTAAGAAAGAAGATAAAAAATATAATTAATTAAGAGATTTAATATAAAACGAGCCGCTGAAAAGGTTTTGCTTTCAGCGGCTCGTTTTTAATTTCATACACTTTTCTATAGTCACATACATTGGAAGGATTCAATACTATTTAAATCCATCCCGAAGTAAACCCAGCGAAAACCGTTCCAGCGGAAGCCGGCGATAGAATTTCTGCCTAGGAATGTCGGAAAAGCCCAGAAACCATTGCCGCGATTTGGCCAAATATAGGTGAAGCGGAACATGCAATGTCTGATACCGCCGGGATCAACAGCAAACGCCTGCACCTGCTGCTTTTGCGGTACAAAGTTAGGCGGCGGTCCCATTGGGGGCTGGCTGTTCATACCGCCCATTTCTGCCGGGCCTGCCTGCTGTCCTGGGGCTCCTCCACTACCTCCGCTCTCCGGGAAATTTGGAAAAGATGGAGCAGACGGGGCTGGCGGCCAATTTGGAAAAGTACCTTCATTTCCGCCTCCGCTCCCGTTGTTATTTGGAGGGCCAGGGAATATATTATCTACAAATTGATCTGTATTAAACTCTGGAAAAGGTGATTCATTCCCATTTCCTCCTGATCCTGGGAAACCAGGGAAAAAGTTGCCGATTCGCTCCTGTGATGGAGGGTTTTGCTGTCCTTGCTGAGGCGGCATATGATTAGCAGGCTGCTGTTCCTGGTAATAGCCGCCCGGTCCGCCAGTTTCACCTTCTGGGCCCCCTGCAAAGAACCCATTCGAATAATCGTGCTGTGGGGCCGGCTGAAAGTAGTTATTCAGCATCTTACCAGGCAGGTTATTCTGTTTGTTTTCCTCGCCATTTGGATGCGATGGTTGAAAATAATTCATAATTTTCCTCCTCTATTGGGCTAATGTTCCCTAATAGCATATGAGGCATCTGTATTATTTGCGCTTCATAACAAACAGAATGGGCGGAATAACTAATCTGGAGAAACAGTATAGCTTACAGCTTATCTACAGCTTCCTGAATACTATCTGCTTCTGTAACAGCAGTAATAAAAGAAACTCCGTCCGCACCAGCTTCTATAACAGCGCTTGCGTTTTCTGTCTGAATCCCGCCGATTGCCACAACAGGCATGTCAGGAAATTGCGAGCGGATAGTATGAATCCATTCTAAGCCTACTGCCTGTTTTGCATCTTCTTTTGTAGAGGTTGCAAAAATTGGGCCGACACCAATATAATCCACTAAATCAAGCGGACTTTGGTCAAGCTCCTGCTGTGTGGATATCGACAGGCCAATAATTTTATCCGGAAACTTAGCGCGGACTTCCTTGACAGGCATATCATCCTGCCCTACATGTATACCATCTGCATCCAGCTCTTCGGCAAGCTCAATATTATCATTAATAAAAAATGGAATATTATGTTTACGGCATTGCGCTCTGAAGCTTTTACCCAGCTTCAGCTTTTCCTCGCCATTTAACGAGCCGGTCCCTTTTTCCCGAAATTGAAATGCAGTAATACCTGCAGTGAGTGCCTCCTCTAAAACAGCGTGAGGATCCCTGTCACAATTTTGGCTTCCCATAATAAAATATTTTCTTAATTGTTCTCTATTAAATTCCATCTTCCGTGCCTCCGTTTAATTGCTTGGGTGTAAAGGACAAAGCATCGACAAAGCTTGGCAAAAAGGTTCCCGGTCCTTGCACATGAGACTGCTTTGCTGCATGCTCTGCGGCCATTCCGTAGAAGCTGAGTGCGGAACGAAGCTGTTCCCCGACTGGATAGGAAGTAGTCAGACATGCTGCCACCACAGATCCTAATAAACAACCTGCCCCGGTAATACTGGAGAGAAGCGGATGTCCAGTCTGATTATAAATTAATTTCCGATCAGCATAGATAACGTCTATTTTTCCGGTTACTACAATCGCAGTATCAAATTGTTTACCGGCTTTTTCCGCAATATCATCTATATTTCCTTCCCCGACAGAATCTACTCCGCGTGTTTGAATATCTGCATTAACCAAGGAGGCAATTTCACCTGCATTACCCTTGATAACTGTCGGACGTACTTCTTGTAAAATCTTTTCAATTATTTCTTTCCGAAAAGAAGTTGCAGCCACGCCGACAGGATCAAGAACAATAGGAATACCTTTTTTATTAGCGGTTTTCCCCGCTGCAATCATTGCCTCGACTTCCCCTTCCAAAATCGTTCCGATATTTAAGACTACAGCATCAGCAATGTCCGCCATATCAGACGCTTCCCGTACTTCTTTTGCCATCACAGGACTGCCGCCAAAGGCAAGCAGCCCATTAGCACTAAAATTCATAACAACCTGATTGGTTAAATGATGAATAAGTGGCGTGCTGTTTCTGACTTCTTGAATAATATCAGGATTCATGTGTAATCTCCCTTCCGGCATTTTCCCGGATTGCCCAGTGATTTGTCGGTCCATTTCCTTTTCCAAGTGCAAATGATTTAGAAATAGCAGCGGTAACAAAAGCTTTTGCGTGCTTTACTGCTTCTGGAAGCGGATAGGCTTTACCTAAATAGGCAGCAATGGCAGCAGCGTAGGTACAGCCGGTTCCATGCGTATTCTTCGTATCTATACGTTCTGCAGCATAGCTGTGCATCTGCTTTCCGTCATAAAGAAAATCGACAGCCTGCCCTTTTAGGTGGCCTCCTTTAACTAAGGCAGCATCGACACCATACTCATGAACGAGGTATTCTGCAGCACTTTTCATATCATCTGTAGACTCAATAGATAACCCGGTCAGAAATTCTGCTTCTGGAATATTCGGCGTAACAACTGTCGTTAAAGGAAGAAGATATTGCCGCAAAAAGTTGCGGGCTTCTTCATTAATTAAAGCATCGCCGCTGGTTGCAACCATAACAGGATCCATCACATATGGAGCATCAACCTGTTTTAATTTTTCAGCAATTAATTCCATCATCGGCTTGCTTGCAATCATTCCAGTTTTCACTGCATGGATGGGCATATCCTCAATAACTGCATCCAGCTGATCCTCAATCATAGAAAGCGGCATATGTTCAACGGAGCGGACCCCTGTTGTATTTTGAGCCACAACGGAAGTAATGACAGACATGCCATAGGTTTTTAACTCTTGAAATGTTTTTAAATCTGCCTGAATACCGGCACCGCCGCTTGGGTCTGTACCGGCAATTGTTAATGCACAACGAACCTGACTCATAATAAAAATCCTCCTTAGGATTGTAAAGTAAATTATTTTGTTAAAGAAAGCTGTCTTGCGGGAATACGGCTGACCAGCAGCCAGCCAATTAAGGCGCCAGAGACACTGCTTACAATAAATGGCGGGATAAAGGCAAATGCCCCTGCAGAGCTTCCCATAAGCAGATTAGCTATCGGAACAGCAAAGAAGGAACCGATAATTCCTGTTCCGATGATTTCTCCAACAGCCGCCATTGAATATTTTTGTGTTTTCTTATACAATACCCCGGCAACAAAAGCACCAATCATCGCTCCTGGAAATGCAACCAATGTTCCTAATCCTAAAAGATTTCTGACTAAGCTGATCATGAATGCGACAATTACTGCCGGTCCCGGCCCAAGTAAAATAGCAGCTATCACGTTAACAGCATGCTGAACGGGATAGGCTCTGGCCACTCCTGCTGGAAACCAGAGCAATTGAGATCCAATCGTTCCAATAGCTACTAGAACAGCCATCATTGTTAATAAGCGTGTACGGTTTTTCAATCCAATCATCTCCTTTTCTTTTTGGAAATGAAAAGTAAACTACCTTGTAAAAATAAAAAATCAGGCTCTAAAGAGAGGCCTGATTTGGTATACTGAGAGTAATCATAAGTTGATTGACTACTTCCCTACGCTGGTATTAGCCAGATCAGGTTTGTAAGAGTCGGAAAGTAAGCATGCTTCCCTCTCAGCCCGCAATTTTGGGCTCCCCTAGTAGTTGCTTTTCATTATTATCTTTGAATCTACTGTATCAAAGATTTAACTGTTTGTCATGAAATAATAATCAGGTTTAAGTGGTATCAAAATAGAACGAAATGAATTCTTTATAGATAGAGCGAGGTATAAAGCATGTTAAGAATGAACGGAATTGAATACCGGCAAGGAGATCAAACATTATTTCCGAAGATAGATATAGAAATAAAGCCTGGAGAAATCAAAGCAATTCAGTCCACTGTTAATATTCGTGCGGTGTTACTGCAGATGGTTGCCGGAGAAGAAAGTGTGCGAAAGGGTTCTATTCAGATACACCACAAAACACTGGAGGAGGATAAGCAGAAATACTTTTCCTCTTTAGGTATTTGCTGGTATGAAGAAGGTATTTATGATCGGCTGCGGGTACAGGAATATCTGACATTTATTAGGTCATTATATCAAAGCAAAACTTCTATAAAAGAAGCTTTGCAGCTGATTCAACTGGAGGAAAAAGCAAGATGGAAAATGCATCAGCTGAATCGTTCTGAAAAGCGCCGGGTTCAATTTGGCAGAATATTAATGCAGAAAGCAGAAATTGTGGTTTTTGAAGAGCCAGAGGTAAATGTGGATTTGGAAACCAAACGTGTACTTCATCAATTTGTCGAGATTTTGCAGGAACAGCAAAAAGCGGTACTGATTTTAACAACAAGTACGGAGAGTGCCATTACAATTGCGGATATAGTCTATCGTTTAGATGAACAGGGCCTGCATCAAATCGAAGTTGAAACGGAGGAAAAAGGCAGAGTAAAATCTTCAGAAATAGATGGAATAGAAACAGCGGAAGAAGAGGTTCAAGTACAGCAAACTTTTCAGTTAAATAAAATCTCCGCTAAAGTAGAGGATAAAATTATTTTATTTGATCCACAGGAAATCGACTATATTGAAAGCCAGAATGGTCAAACATATTTGTATACACGTGGAGAAGGATTTCCCACAGGTCTTACCTTAAAAGAGCTGGAACAGCGCTTATCTCATCAGGGCTTCTTTCGCTGCCACCGCTCTTATATTGTGAATCTTCAAAAAATAAGAGAGGTTATTACATGGACCAGAAACAGCTACAGCTTATCGCTTGTTGATAAAAAAAGCTCCCAGGTTCCATTATCAAAATCAAAATTGAACGAGCTGAAGGAATTATTGGGAGTGGAATAAGCACAATTCAGCTCAAAATATACTCCATTCATCTGAAAAATACTGCGTTATTGCT
Organism: Oceanobacillus sojae; assembly: GCF_900162665.1. Lineage (GTDB taxonomy): Bacteria > Bacillota > Bacilli > Bacillales > Amphibacillaceae > Oceanobacillus > Oceanobacillus sojae_A. The sequence continues at coordinate 483,181 of NZ_LT727813.1, read as the reverse complement.
GAAAAGGGACTATTCTGTAGTCACAGGCAAATAACTGAAGCAGGAGGTTTTTGGAGTGGAGAATATGATAGAAGTAAAATCTTTAGAGAAGATTTTTGGTGATAAACGGGCATTGCAGGATGTGTCCTTCCAGGTTAAAAAAGGAGAAACATTTGGCTTTTTAGGTCCAAGCGGATCAGGAAAGACAACTACAATAAAAATTTTAACCGGTCAAATGAGGCAGAGTGCAGGTACAGCGAATGTATTTGGAATACCAGTCTCACAGTTAAACACACCTGAGTACCGAAAACGTTTTGGTGTGGTGACAGATAATAGCGGTTTATACGCAAGGCTGACTATTTATGATAACTTAAAGCTTTACGCAGATTTATATGGTACATCTTTGCAGCGGATTGACGAGGCGCTGGAATCAGTTAACTTAGGTTCCGAGAAAAAAACACAGGTCGCCAAGCTGTCTAAAGGAATGACACAGCGGGTATTATTGGCAAGAACACTTCTGCATAAGCCGGAGCTATTATTTTTAGATGAACCGACCTCTGCATTGGACCCTGCTAATTCCAAACACATCCATAATGGTTTAAAGGAACTGAATCGACAGGGAACGACCATTTTTCTGACAACACATGATATGGAGGAGGCAGACCATCTGTGCAGCCAGGTAGCCTTTTTAAATAAAGGGGTTGTCCAGCTTTTAGATGAGCCAAAACAGCTGAAAAAACAGTATCGGGAAGAAATTATTGGTATCGAATTAAAGGATGGAAGAGAATTAGAGCTTCCCTTGAAAGCATCAAGTGCTGAGGAAATTCAACAATATATTTCCCGGGAAATGGTGGAGCGTATTTATACAAAAGAACCGACATTAGGGGATATCTTCGTTGAAGTGACTGGGAGGGAATTAGTATGACATTTTCTGTAAAACGTTTTATGGCTATTTTTCAAAAGGATTTGAAGGATTTATATCGAAATTTGTACGTTTCGTCAACAGCACTGATGCCGCTTATCTTTGCTGTCATATATAGTCGGATAGGGGAAGTGCCCTTGGCAATGCACTTATTTGTCATTACGTTATCACTTGCTTTGGTTGGAACCTTTCTGCAATGTGCAATAATAGCAGAAGAAAAGGAGAAAAATACGTTGCGCGGGCTGATGCTTTCTCCAGCAACATTGACAGAAATTTTAGCTGGAAAAAGTGCTGTTACCATTGTAATTACCATTATTGTAACTGCTGTTAGTATGTTTATCATGGATTTTTCATTTACTGGAAGAGGCTGGCTAATTGCTGGAATCCTTTTGTCTTTAGTTTTCTTTATCGCTTTAGGAACCTGGATGGGATTAATTACAAGAAGTGTTTTAGAAGCATCTGTCTATATTCTTCCTGTAATGTTTATATTTGGTATGGCTAATATGTTTATCGGACTTGCCGATCAATTCAGTTTCTTACAAGTATTAGAGTATACACCGGGAATTCAGCTGGAAGAAATTGCTGAATTCAGTGAAGCGGGAGCAGGTTTTGACGAGCTTTGGAAGCCTTTTGCAATTATCTTGGCCTGGGTTGCGGCAACGTTAGTATTGGCAGCTGTTACATTCAAGAAGCGGATGATGGATTAACCAAATGATAAATTGTTAAAAGGATAGCCTTAATAAAAACAGGACCATTTGAAGAGCGGGGGAAGTTCTTCAAGTGGTTTTTTTGCATAGAAATAATTTGATTTTATTAATTAGTTAATGTAATATATAAATTACAAAAGCAATTTATATATTGCGTTCAGCGAGATGGGATGAATAATGAAAAATAATGTGAAAATAACCCGTATAAAAACATCAATGACTCAGCAGCAGCTTGCGAAAAAAACAGGTGTGACCAGACAGACAATTGGATTGATTGAAAAAGGGGAATACAATCCCACGCTTCAGCTCTGTATTGCAATAGCAAAAGAGCTTGATAAAACATTAGATGAATTATTTTGGGAGGTAGAAGAATAATGAAATCATGGATATCCTTTTTAATGCCGGAGGACGAATATAAAGAAAAAAAGATGCTGTATTTTTTAGCTGAAGGAGGAGTGCTGCTTTTTCTTTTTCTGGTAATCATGATTATTAGCAGTAATTTTATAAGCTTAGATACAGGTGTCATCCTATTAGCCGGTATAGCAATTTTCCTGTTTTATACGTTGGGAAGATATATCCTATCGGGAATCGAACATACAGATATTGCTACGGAAAAAGAATATAAAAGAGCGTTAAGAGCTCTTAAATCCAGAACTGCTTCCTTTGTTGTTGTGTTTGGAATAGGCTATCTGATATATAAAATAACATCTGATCAAGCAAGCTGGTATGATTTTTTTGGAATGGTAATAAGTGTTGGCGTACTATCTTTTTTGTTGGACTTTATTTCATTAAAAAGATCGTATAAGAAGAATAAAGAGTTATTGTAAAGGTTTTTTCGGCGATGTGAGTATATGGAACTGGAACATGCGGTCGGGCGCAGCGCTGTTTGCTTATGCCGGACACCATTTGCTTTATAATAAGTAATTTTCCAATCTGTAAAAGCTGTTCGTGAGCTAATTCTAATGTGCTCATGAATAGCTTTTTTAATTATTTAATTTGAATAAAATAAACCAGTTCACTATTTTGTAGTTTACTAAAATGTTTTTAGGGAAATATACTATATAAATATGAAAGCAGATAATTATTCCTAATTAAAAGCTTCTTCATACTGATAGTTTAGTCTGATACAGACAGAATTTATTCTTTTGGCAAAGGAGACGGTTTATAATGATTAGCCTTTTTGAACATCCTCTATAGCTGAGAAGTATAGAAACAGCAGCCGGCTTATAGGAAAAGGATTCGGCGGCTGTATGGATGAGCTTATGAATAGCTGTGATATATATGGGAGTCTTGGGCAGTTAGAGAAGTATCTCATGCAATCCGTGAGATAAAATTGGGATACCTTACTGAACAAATGAAAACTTCTCCTCTCTATAATGACAAAGCTTTCGCCACTGTTGTCACTAGGAGATGGAAATCCAAACGAAAACTATTTTCTGTAAAGTCTTCGTATTTAATTCCTTCCGTTTATTAGGAAAGTTTCTTCAACTTTTATAGATGAAGCGGTATAAAAGGGTAAGACCCTTGTAGCCCAAATAAATGCCTTCCAATTAATAGGTTATCTTAATTATGAAATTCATAGATTTTTTGAACAGACGTATGCGCTGCTTATTTTGTAGAATTTTAATTTTTTAAAAATTTCGTATTTACGCTGGCGTATATTTGTTATTCGGAGGTGAGTAACATAAGGATGCTAAGATTATTTGTTTCTAATACTGAAGAGGGGGCACTTAAATGAATGAATATCTCGAATATCTGCGTATCAATGCTTCTTACATATGGGGCCTTACGGTTCAGCATATAGAGCTCGTAGGGATAGCGATAATAATTGCCATTATTATCGGTGTCTCGATCGGCATTTATTTAACGACCAACGAGGATCTGGCGGAAACCGTTTTAGCTGCAGCTTCTGTCCTTTTAACAATCCCAAGTATTGCGTTGTTTGGAATAATGATTCCGTTCTTTTCACTAATCAACCAGGGAATCGGGTTTGTTCCGGCGTTAGTCGCACTTGTGCTGTATTCGCAGCTGCCTATTATCCGTAATACTTATTCGGCGATTAAGAATGTAAATCCAGCGGTAATAGATGCGGCCAATGGTGTTGGAATGAAGAGGCGGCAACGGCTAGTCCGCGTAGAAATTCCCAACGCATTGCCTGTTATCATGGCTGGTATCCGCACAGCTGTTGTCCTGAATATCGGGATTGGTGTTATTGCTGCATTTATTGGTGCAGGAGGGCTCGGAACTTTGATTGTTCAAGGTATCACCCGAACCGATATGTATTCTATTGTTACAGGTTCGATTGTGGTTTCCTTGCTTGCAATTATTGCAGATACCGTTCTTCTGCTGATTCAAAAGCGGCTGACACCAAAAGGCATAGAAAACTAACACTGATGAAGAGGTGAACATATGATTTCATTTAAACATGTATCTAAATCATACACAGGAACTGAAAAAGCAGTAAATGATGTTAATTTTGAAGTGGAGCAAGGTGAAATTGTTATTTTCCTTGGCCCGTCCGGATGTGGGAAAACAACACTTCTTCGGATGGTAAACCGTTTGGAGACGATTACTGAAGGGTCCATTTTAATTAATGGCCAGGACATAGGTGAACTAAATGAAATTGAACTTAGACGGAAGATCGGTTATGTCATCCAAAGTAACGGACTTTTTCCAAATATGAATATAGAAGAAAATGTAACAATTGTCCCTGATTTGCTGGGGTGGGATAAAAAGAAAAAGCATAAACGCTATAAAGAGCTAATGCAATTGATCGGTCTGGATCCGGGGGAATACAGGAAACGATTTCCGAATGAGCTATCTGGAGGCCAGCAGCAGCGGATTGGTGTGGTTAGGGCGCTTGCTGCTGATCCCCCTGTTATGTTGATGGATGAGCCGTTTGGTGCACTGGATCCATTAATCCGCGAAAAAATACAGGATGAGTTTTTACAAATTCAGCGTGAAGTCAAGAAGACTATTTTATTCGTCAGCCATGATATTGATGAAGCGATTAAAATGGCAGATAAAATTGTACTTATGCGTGATGGAGAGATTATGCAGTATGGAACTCCATCAGATATATTAATCCATCCTAAAAATGAATATGTCTCCCAATTTATAGGAAGGGATCGTGCTATTAAACACCTCAGTTTACGTACGATTGCTCAGCTGCAAGAAGAAATCGGCCTGGTGGAAATTGATCAGTCTATTGTTGATTCCAAGCAGGTGAACGTTCACGAGAATTTAAAAGATACGCTTGCAATGCTGTTAAATCAAGAGGCGGATCAGGTGATTGTGCACGATGATAATGATGAGGTACAAGGAGCAATCACCATTGATCGTGTACAAAGATATTTGCATCTGGAAATGCGCCAAAAACCGGCTCAATCAGGCGGAAAAGAGAAGGTGATGGAGTGAATCAGAAGAAGATTATCGCCATTATCGTCCGTATTTTACTGTATGCTTTTGTAATTGGTTTCTTTGTTTATGCAGGTGTAAATGGCTACTTTTCACCAATTTTCGAGCAGTCGGACACGTTTTGGGTATTGGTCGGTCAGCATCTTAACCTAGTTATAATTTCTTCTTTTCTGGCAATTGTTATTGCGCTGCCTTTGGCGGTTCTGTTTACACGTCCACGTTTTCGTAAATATGAATGGATTGCTTCCAATGTTGCTAATCTGGCACAGACGGTTCCGAGTTTAGCTGTCTTAGCGCTGGCAATTGGTATTTTAGGGGTTGGCTTTAAGCCGGCAGTGTTTGCTTTATTTATTTACTCTGTTTTGCCGATCTTTCGTAATGCAGTTGCAGGATTTAATTCCATAAACCCCGATCTTATTGATGCAGGGAAAGGAATGGGAATGAAAGCAGGCCAGATTTTTTGGAGGGTGGAAGTGCCTAATGCTGCGTATGCAATTATTGGCGGACTCAGAACAGCGGTTGTCTTAAATATTGGAACGGCTGCTCTTGCTTATTATATTGGCGGCGGCGGTTTAGGTGTCTGGATTATGACAGGTATTGAGCTTTTCGACAATGCTTATTTAATTTCAGGAGCTATTCCTGTTACGCTGATGGCAATTGGATTTGACTACTTATTAAGAGGCGTGGGTTACGTTATTTCGCCAAAATCAACAAGACAGACGGCTGATACTGCCACCACAACATAAAGGAGGATTATAAAATGACTATTTTTAGACGCTCCATCATGCTCGTCCTCCTCTTCGTCTTTTTAAGTGGCTGCTCAGTTTTTGGTGGTGGCGGGAAGACGGTAACGATTGGCGGAAAAAATTTCACCGAGCAGTATTTACTTACACAAATGACCTTTTTCTTACTTGAGGAGGAAGGATTCAATGTAAAAATGATGGAGAATTTGGGAAGTACCGTTCTCCGGACCGCCTTAGAAAATGGACAGGTCACCCTTGCCTGGGATTATACAGGAACAGCGATTGTTACTTATTTAGGGATGGAACCGGTAACAGATCCTGATGAAGCTTTTGAAGAGTTAAAGAAAGTTGATCAGGAAAATGGCATCACCTGGGTGAACCCTTCGGAAGTAAACAATACCTATGCGCTTGCCATGACTCGTGACAAAGCTGAAGAATATGGGCTTGAAACCTACTCTGATTTGGCAGATTATGTGAATGAACATCCAGACGAGTTAACAATGGGAACTGACGCTCAGTTTGCCAATCGGGCAGATGGCGTTCCCGGACTGGAAGAAGCATATGACTTTCAATTTGGAGCAGAAAATATTACGCAAATGGATTCTGGCCTTATCTATGAAGCCCTGCAAAGCGGGAATTTGGATGTAGGTATGGCATATGAAACCAATGCCCAAATTGATGCATTTGACCTGTTTTTACTAGAAGATGATGAAAGATTTTTCGCTCCTTATAATGCAGCACTTGCCGTAAATGAAGAATTTCTGGAGGAGTATCCAGAAGTTGAGTCTATTCTTGCACCCCTGGCAGAAAGCCTTGACAGTGAAGTGATGCGTCAGCTCAATTACCAGGTAGATATTGAAAGGCAGAGTGTCGCTATAGTTGCCCATAATTATCTGGTGGAGAATGGCTTTTTAGAGGAATAAAAGTAAAGCGGATTGTTAAATTAGCAGGAAATACTTAAAACGTAACGAAATGGCATTACTCGCATGGAGTAATGCCATTTTAATATGATTTATATGGTATAATCCTGATTACCAGAGGTTGTACAAATGCTAATATATAAGTTTTAATTTAAATGATGCTTATTCATTTTGTTTATACAAAATTAGAAATATACTTAAAGAAGACATAAAATTATAAAAGCAGGTGATATAGTGAACGTCGAAATAAGAAACGGAAATCTTGATGACTTCCATGATATTATGCAAATTATTAATAAGGCGAGAATCAAACTGGCTGAATCCGGGTCGCCACAATGGTCAGATGAAGATTCTCCGAAAGAGGAAGATATAAAAAGTGAGATAGAAAAAGGAAATAATTATCTTTTTGCAATAAATAATGTGATTGTCGGTACTGCGATTATTACGGATGAAGAGGAGCAGGCCTATTCGACAATAAGCTACGGGGATTGGGATGCATCACAGGGGAGCTATGCGACGATTCATAAATTCGCTATTAATCCGGAAATAAACGGGAAAGGCTATGGAAAAACATTTCTAAAGCTGCTGTTGTTTGTATGCAAAGAAAAAGGAATGTCTGAAGTGCGAATTGATACATATCCAAGAAATCGGGCAATGCAAAATATTATTTTATCGGCGGGGTTTGCGTTCAAAGGGATTATCCAGCTTCCTTTTGTAAATGGAGAGAGGTATGCTTATCAGTTGTTTTTGGAGGAAGATAAAAGATAGACTTATAAATGGAACAGTATAAGTCTATCCTCCAAAAACAACTATATATAAATTAATTCTTTAAAAAGGCTTCTTCCAAACCTTTCGATAATCAATCCGCCCGTTACTGTCAAGCTTTATATTTTCATACAGGCTGTTCTGTGTCTCGTACATCTTATGACCCCGGTGATTTAAGAACACGATAAAATGCTGCTTCTTTAAATCCTTTTCCAATTGAAAATAAAGCTCCCATTGCTGTTGAGAATTCTTAGACTGCCGTATTTTAGTGAGCTTTTGTTGAACTTCTTTTTGGACACTGTCAGGAAGCAGAGAGTAAAGAGGCATAGACATACTTTCCATAAATGTCAGAGCAGAAAGTAAATAATCATCTGATAAGAAAATCCCGCCAACAAATAAGTCATAATCTAATATTTTATTTGGGTCTTTCCACGCCGTCTTAGAGAGTAAATCGATTTCAGAATAAATGCCGATATGTTCCAATTGTCTTTGTAAAATAACTGCCTCCCGGTAATGATTCGTATTTCTTCGTATTTGCTGTGCTGCAATCTTTAACGAAGCCTGTCCGGGGCTGCTGGAGGCCTGTTTTATTTTATTGGGAAAGGTCATTGATTTATCTACAAGCATACTGTGAGCAACAATTTCTCTCTGTTTTGTCAGGCAAAAATCAGCCGGACGAATTGCTTCAGCCAGATTTTTTCGATAATTTTTATCCTGTAGAGGTCCTGGCTTTCTACTATTCAGAATAATAAAATCTGCTCCTTGCTCATACGTAAACTTTTCTAACCAGGAGCTGTCCGGTGCTTCCAGTAAAAGCGGATGTTTTTGCTTTGATAAAAAATCTTCGGAGGCTGTAATAATTTCAACCTTATCCAGCCAGGGTGCCAGTCCATAATAATTTTCAAATCGATCCAGTTGAATTTTCTCTTCGTTGTACATCGTAAGCTGATAAGGCCCGCAGCCTATTGGTTTTGAAGAAAACAGCCTTCCTTTTTTCTTAATAACATCTATAGGAACTATCGAAGCTCGGACATCTGCCAGTAATCTGGGAAACAAATAATCGGACTTATCCAGCTGGAAGATAAGTGTTGTCTGATTGATTACTTGTATGTTAAGCAGATTTTTTCTGATGGCACTGTCCTTTGTGAAACGAAGAATTGTAGCCTTTACATCATTTGCATGTAATATTCTGCCATGATGGAACCGCACATTTTTCCTTAAATAAAAAATCCATTGCTTTCCATCCTTGCTTTCCCAGTAGTGTGCAATTGCAGGTTCCAGGGTCTCCGTTTCTGGATGATATTCTACTAGCCGATCAAAGATTTGCTGAATCATATGACTGTCATGACGTGAGCTTGCATCGAGGGGGTCCATACATAAACGGACAGGATAAAATGGATAACGAAGCACATCTAAGGATGCGTTTTTATCCGATGAAACTTGAGTGATTCCGATCTGCTGCTGAAACCAGGCACGAAACTTTTCCTGATAGGCGGCACTCGCCTGCTGAACTACAGAAAACCCCTTTTGATAATTTTCCTTTTCTATTAATCCCTTCGCCTGCTCCAGCAGAATATCATCTTTTTCAAAATGCAATGTAAGGAGCGGCTTTTTTCCTCTCCCCTGAGAAACATGCCATGTTATCCATTGTTTGGCAGCTAAATGATGGATAACCGTTTTGGTATATCTTTCGGAGCATTGAAAGACACTGGCCAGATCCGCAATGGTTGTTTCCGTCTTATTTTCTGAAGTGAAATAATCCAGCAGCTTAGACGCATATTTATGATGCTTCACCAGCGATTCTCCTTTCCATTTTAAAAAGGTGAACAATAATAATTTATAATCCTCACTTTTTATTCATCTTTTCACAACTTACACTAAAAGTAAATAGCAGATAGCGAGGAGAGATGATGGAATGGAATTAAATCAAGTCAAACTGGAGAAAGAAGTACCGGTTTCTTTATGGAAAAATAAAAATTTCCTGTTTTTATGGGGAGGGTCAACCGTACAAAGCATTGGTATGCAAATGTATATTCTAGCAATTCCGCTATTGATTTACAGTATGACAGAGTCTGCTCTGGCAATGAGTACGATGCGGGCTATTGATTTCTTCCCAAATATTTTTCTTGGGATTATTGCCGGAGTGCTGGTTGACCGGGTGAATCGGAAAACGATGATGCGTTGGACAAGTCTGATTTCCATCCTTGCTTCGCTGGGGATGATCCTTCTTCTTTTATCAAATACAATGCAGGCGTGGCATCTATATATTCTTGGCTTTATATTATCTTCAGCCGGTTATACATTTGGAAATGCACAGCATTCTGTTATGCCGCAGATTGTTTCCAAGGAACAGCTTACCTCGGCAAATGCCAAGCTTTCCTTTGTAGCAACATTTATTCAAACAGCCGGTCCGGGACTCGCCGGAATGTTATTAAGCATACTGACGGCTGCATCTGTGTTATCGATTTATACGGTGAGCTTAATCATCTTATTTATTTGTGTGCAGTTTGTTCAGGTTCCGGAGAAGGAAATACTGAAAACAAAACAAGCAGGAAGCTGGAGGCTGGAAATTAAAGAAGGCTGGAACGAACTATTTCAAAATAAAACCTTGCTTACACCTACAATTGCAATTATCTTTACTAATCTGGCGATGAGTCTTGTTATCGGTGTGCTTGTTTTTTATGCGGCTGACCAGCTGCATGCGTCGGAAAAAGAAATTGGTTTGATGTTTTCGATTTCTTCGCTGGGCGGTTTGATGGGAGCATTGGCCGTAAAACCGCTGCGCAGGAAATTTAACAGAGGGAGAATTTTTACGGGTTTTTTCTTAGTCGATGTTGTTGCAATGGTGCTTCTGTCTTTTGCAAATACATGGTGGTTGTTGGGAATCAGTCTAGCTATCCGTACCTTTTCAACTGTTATATCCAATATTATTTATCTCGCTATCCGGCAGGAGGTAACTCCAAACCATCTGCTTGGAAGAGTTGCCGGAACTGCTTCTATGTTTATGAAACTGATGCTGCCACTGGGGTTATTTATTGCTGGGATTTGGGCAGAATGGCTACCTGTTCCACCGCTATTTCTAATTTCAGCAGGTATTTTTCTTGCACTATTTATTTGGCTGTCCCGGCATCCTTTCCGGAAAGCAGAATAGAGCAGGAAAAATTCTGTTTGGGTAAAAGTGTTATCAAATGAGAAGATTAAAAGTTCTATTCTGATTTAGCCATCCATTATAAAAAATACGGAAATGCTGATAATCTGGAGTGGAAATAGTTCTGTCAGACTAAAAACAGTTGAAGGAACATCCCGAATTTGCTATATTGAGTCTACATTAAGTAGAAAAGAGGATGTCTCATTGGAAGAAAAAAATACAGAAAATCAGCCTGAATTTAGGACAGATTCTCCTTATGCAATTGTAGCTGGATGGCTTATTCTCCCGGCAATTATGATGATTCTTAATATAGTTGCGGCGGTATATATTGTTATAGTTGTCAATCCGGCTTATTTAGAGACTTACGATTTAATTATCTACATAACAAACATTATTTTAATATTCTTCTATTTTTTTATTATATATTCATGGGTCAAAAGGAAAAGAATATTGCCAAAGCTGATGATAACAGCTTATACGATCAATATTTTATCGCATCTGCCTGTCCTGTTTATGGAAGGAGAAACAAGCGGGGGTTCTATTCTGCCCAGTGTCCTTTGGATTTTATATTTCATCAGGTCCCGGCGCGTCAAGGCGACTTTCACCAATTGATGGTGTTTAAATGGTAAAAAATGAAAAAAGTGCAGTTATTTTTTATTGATCTTTTTATAAGGGAGGAAAGAGATGACCTTACAACAATTAAAATATGTCATAGAAGTAGCAAGAAGCCGTTCCATTTCCAAAGCAGCCCAAGTTTTATTTATCAGCCAGCCGAGCTTGTCCAATGCATTGAAGGAACTGGAAAAAGAAATTGGCATTAAAATATTTTCACGTACCAATAAGGGAATTCATGTAACCAAGGAAGGATCCGAGTTTCTAGGCTATGCCAGACAGGTTCTGGAGCAGGCAGAGCTGCTGGAAAACCGCTATTCCAACAATGCAGCGCCGCAGCATCATTTTGCTGTCTCTGCCCAGCATTATGCCTTTGCGGTCAGCGCCTTTGTCCGCCTGTTAAAGGATTATGACCGGGATGAGTATGATTTTACATTTCGGGAAACAAGGACCTATGAAATTATTGAAGATGTCAAAAATTTAAACAGTGAAATCGGGATTATGTATATCAATGATTTCAATGAACAGGTGATCCGGAAATTTTTAAGGGAAGGGAATCTAGCCTTTCATCGCTTATTTGAGGCAACACCGCATGTGTTTATCAGCGGGGACAACCCGTTAGCGGAAAAGGATTACGTTACTCTGGAGGATTTAGAGCCCTATCCTTATCTGCTGTATGAACAGGGAGATTATAATTCATTTTATTTTTCGGAGGAGATATTGAGCACGCTGACCCGCCCGAAAAATATCCATGTCCGGGACCGGGCGACGATGTTTAATCTGTTGATTGGTCTCAATGGCTATACGATATCTACAGGGGTTATCAGTCAAAAGCTGAATGGCGATAATATTATAGCAGTGCCTTTGAAGGTCGATGAAATCATTAATGTCGGCTATATTGTTCATAAGGATATTGAGCTTAGCCCAATGGCGGAAACGTATATTGCGTATTTGCAGACCAGTATTGAGGAAGAACGGCAGAGTTTATTATAGCTTAAAACTATACCAAACGATAGATTTTAGGTGTTATCTGATAATGAATTTACTGTGATAGACTAATCTACAACCAATAAAGTGAGGGAGAGATCAGTGATGACAGTAGCAAGTAAAGAAGGCGTACGTGCAGAAACACCATTCCGTTTTGATAACGTGGGAAGCTTCCTGAGACCGGAAAAATTAAAGGAAGCCCGTCAAGCTTTTGCAAAGGGGAATATTTTGGAACAGGATTTAAAAGCTGTAGAGGATGAAGCAATTAAAGATTTAATCCAAAAGCAAAAAGAAGTTGGGCTAAAAGCAATTACAGATGGAGAATTCCGCCGCTCCTGGTGGCATCTTGATTTTATGTGGGGGCTGCAAGGTGTAGAAAAGCAGGATATTGCTCAAGGTTATAAATTTAAAGGAGAGGAAACGCGTCCGGAAACAGCTGGTTTAACAGGGAAAATCAGTGGAGAAAATCATCCGTTTGTGGAACATTTCCAATTTGTTCAGCAATTTGCTGACGATGAAGTAGTTGCAAGACAAACGATTCCTGCACCGGCACAATTTTTAGCAGAATTACAACGTCCGGAAAATGTGGAAGTAACGAATAAGATTTATCCGAATCAGGATGAATTAATAGAAGACATTGCGGCAGCATATCGTACAGTTATCCAGGATTTATATGAAGCAGGGTGCAGAAACCTGCAAGTGGATGATTGCACATGGGGAATGCTGGTCGATGAAAAATACTGGGCCAGCCGTCATGATGGTGCGAATGTTGAAGATATCGGTACACTTTATGTAAATTTAAATAATAAAGCAATCGAAAACCATCCAGAGGATCTTATCATTACAACCCATGTGTGCCGTGGGAACTATCATTCAACATGGGCTTCATCCGGAGCTTATGACGCGATTGCCAAAATTTTATTTGCACAGGAGAAAGTAAGAGCCTACTACTTGGAGTTTGATACAGAGCGTGCAGGAGGCTTTGAATCATTGGTTAATGTAAGTGATGATAAGCTTGTCGTGTTAGGATTATTTTCTTCTAAGCTTCCAGAGTTAGAGGATAAGGAACAAATCAAGAAACGTATTGAAGAAGCATCAAAATATGTGCCAATCGAACGTTTATGTGTAAGCCCGCAATGCGGTTTTGCATCTACGGAAGAGGGTAATATTCTTACGGAAGAACAGCAATGGAATAAACTGCGGCTGGTAAGAGAAGTTGCTGAGGAAGTTTGGGGGAAATGAGTGCGTTTAGGTGTATGAAGAAAATAAAAGCGTAGATTTTTTCTAGATACCAAGACAATAGAGAAGCGTTTTTTAAACTCTATTTTTGTATATTCAATTTTAATAAAAGCATTCATTCAACGGAAATGTAGAAAAAGGAAGCACTGCTCCCAGCGCTTCCTTTTCTACATTTATTAAGTTAATAGGATAGTAACCCTACATTTGAAACGTAAAATTCTAGAAGTTTTTTTCTTCTTGGATATTGTCGTCCTTATCCATGATTTCCACCTTGCTTGGTGTATTCTCCTTCGCCATTTGCTCTGCAGCAGAAATGGCATCATCTTTTGAACCATAAACTTCTTCCGGTGCGACGTCCTCCAATTTTACAATCCAGCTCGTTTCATCTGCATTTGGTACTACACTGAATGTTTTCATTTTGTCCAACTCCTTTATAGCGATGTTAAAGAAAGTTTTCCCTTTGTTTGAGTGAGTAAAACATGATATAAGAAGAAATTTCACGATTCTTAGCGATGAAGAGCAATTGTGGGATATCTGATATGTTGTATTCAAATATTTTATTGGAATATTGATATAGAAACAAAGGTGTCGGGTGCCTGTTTATTTCAAATAGTTTTCTAATTTACATCTCCTTGGCGTGTAGCAACCAACATAAAGTTAAAAGAAGAATTCCTCTTTATTTGTCAGTTTTAATACAGCAGGAAAAAGGCTAAGAACAGCAATACTTCCAAGGATAAGCCAGCTGAAAATAAACCACATTGGTATATTAAATAAATTTAAAAGAAGAGCTATCAAAGGAATAAGCGTCAAGAAATAAAATTTTGTTCTTGATTTTTTGGTAGCATATTGTTTCTCCTCACAATAAGGGCAAATATATGCAGTGTCTATGGTTGTGGTTGTTTTCATTGTTTGTTTCCAGGTCCATCTTTGGTGACAATGTTGGCAGGTTGGCATAAAAATCACACCTCTCATCAGATAATTATATGAATATGGTAACATACTGGGAAATGAGATTTCATTTCTTAGATAGATGAAGCATAAAAAAAGCTAGCATCTTTTCAGCTTTTCCTTTAATCTATAATAAGTCGATTAGTATTTCGAAAACAAAAATAAAATATAATTGCAAGGGGATATAGATGGATGAATCAAATACATAGGCCAACCGTTGTGGCATTGCTGCTGGCGGGGGCTTTTATTTCTATTTTAAACCAGACATTGATGATTACTGCGATACCGCCAATTATCAATGAAATGGGTGTGACGCCGAACAGCGCACAGTGGCTGACAACCGTATTTATGCTGGTCAACGGGATTATGATCCCTGTCAGTGCTTTTTTAATTGAACGTTTTACAACGAGGCAGCTTTTTTTAACCGCAATGAGTGTTTTTGCCATTGGAACATTCATTGGCGGAATTGCACCGAATTTTGAATTTTTAATTATGGCGAGAGTAATCCAATCCTTGGGAGCAGGAGTTATGATGCCATTAATGACAACGGTATTTTTATTAATTTTTCCTATTAATAAAAGAGGCTCCGTCATGGGGCTGATCGGTCTGGTGATTTCTTTTGCACCGGCAATCGGGCCAGTTATTTCAGGCTGGGTGACAGAGCATTACACATGGCGCGTACTGTTCTACATTATTTTACCGATTGCTATTATTGATATTATTATCGCCTTCTTCGCTTTACGTAATGTAACAGAAGTGAAGAAAACCAAGTTTGATGTTCTTTCTGTTATTTTATCCTCATTTGGTTTTGGAGGAATTCTTTATGGTGTTACCAACGCAGGTAACTTTGGCTGGGGAGCGCCAATTACACTGATTACGCTGGCTGTCGGTATTCTTTCTCTGTTTCTATTTATTTTGCGTCAGCTTAAATTAAGACATCCGATGCTTGAATTTAGAGTATTTAAGTATGCTATATTCCCATTCAGTGTATTTATTGGTTCAATTACGTTTATGGGACTGATTGGAACGGAGACACTAATTCCGCTCTTCATGCAAAATATGCGGGACTTTACTGCATTTGAAGCAGGGCTATCCATGCTTCCGGGCGCTTTAATCACTGGTTTATTGGGGCCATTTGTCGGCCGGCTGTTTGATACAATCGGCGGAAGATGGATTGTACTGCCGGGATTGATAATTATCACTTTGGCAACTGTTCCATTTATGTTTCTTGATGTGAATACAACCTTTACCTTTGTCATTGTTATGTATACAGTGCGGATGCTTGGATTGGCAATGATTATGATGCCTATCCAGACAGCAGCGTTGAATCAGTTACCGAAAGAGCTTATTCCGCACGGTGCTGCATTGGATGGAACGATGCGAATGGTAGCTGCTTCTGTCGGTACAGCAATCCTTGTAACGATTATGACATCTGTTGCCACGATGACAGAAGGCAGCGAAACGATTGCCCGGCCTGATATTTTTGGGGTGAATATAGCCTTTGCAGTTATTGCTGTATTAGCATTATGTACATTCATCGCTTATTTCTTTATTAAATTTGATCCATCTCCTGCTGAACAGGTAAAATTGGAGAAGGAAAATCATGTATCATAAAAACATTAAAAATCCTCGTTTGCTTTTTTAGTAAGACGGGGATTTTTGTATAAAGAAGGAGAGGTTGTATGGCTTATATTTCCGAAAAAATAAAGCATTGGATTATTTCTCATTTTTCAAACGAGGCAGTTATTCATCATGTTCATCCGTTAAAAGGCAGTACGACCGCCGTTATGTATACAATCGGCCTGCAGTTATCTTCCGGTGAAGAGAGGGAACTGGTACTGCGTCAATATGAAAAGAGCAGCTTTACAGCGAAAGATATTGAACAGGAGGCAGACAGCCTGAAGGCGGCAGCATCATTAGCTGTTGAAACGCCGCAATATATTGCAGCTGATCCTGGTGGAGAGATTACCGGCAAACCGCTTCTTTTAATGAGCAAAGTAGAAGGTAAGATAAATATTTTGCCGGAAAATCAATCGGAATGGTTAAGCAAGCTCGCAGAAACATTAGCTCAGATTCACGATAATTCAATTATGGATTTCCCTTGGCAGCATGAACGCTATCAAAAAGCGGATGAAATCGAAATTCCAGCCTGGTCTGGTAAACAGGAAGTATGGAGGGCTTTAAAGGAGATTGTGATGGAGCCGGATCCAAGCTATACACCAAGATTTATTCATCGGGATTTTCATCCGGTGAATGTACTTTGGAAGAATAATGCGGTAAGTGGTGTGGTAGATTGGGCGAATGGCTGCGTAGGTCATGCTGGTATTGATGTAGGACACTGCCGCTGGAACCTTGCTATGCTGTATGGTGTAGAAGCTGCGGATGTTTTTTTAACTGCCTACCAAAAGAAATTTAAAGACGATTTTTCCTATGACGTTTACTGGGATATTGTATCGTTAATGGATGTTTTGGAAGGACAGCCGGATGTTTATCCTGGATGGGGAGTATTTGGGAAGAAGGATATTACTGTGAAAATGATGAAGGAGAGAATGGATTGCTACGCGGTTTCGCTACTGGAGAAAACAGATGAAGAATAGGAAGCAGAGGGAGAAGTTATGGATTTTAATCAGCTAAATACACAAACAAAGAACCAATTAGTAATTCTGAGGGAGCTGCAGACACTTTTTGAAGAACATAAGCTGCAAATGTGGGTGAAAGGCGGATGGGCAATTGATTTTCTGCTTGGTAAGGTGACTCGTCCTCATGAAGATATCGACTTAGTTACCTGGATTCAAAATAGGGAATGTATAGAAGCAGAGCTGGTAAAAGCAGGATATAAACGGATAGCTGTGAAAGAACCTTTCTGTAACAGGCAATCTGATTTTCAAAAAGATAATGTAGATCTTTCCATTAGCTACATTACTTATCATAGTGATGGCAGTCTTATTATGAATGGTTTGCCCGAGTGGATTTGGCGTGCTGATTCGCTATTAGATGAGAATTTTCTTTTGGATAATATCACTGCAAAGGCTATTCATCCCAAACAGCTTTTAGAGGAAAAAGAAGTGTATAAGGAAATTGGACGACCATATCGACAAAAGGATGAAGAAAGCCAAAAGATATTACGCAGTATTTTATCAGAATGGGATAAGGAAAAATGCTAGGGAAATACATTTATAAGGGGGCTATTTAAATGGAGAGAGTAGATGTGGTTTATGCACTGATTTTAGATGAAAAGGAAGAAAAGATTTTAATGGTGAAAAATATAAAGCATGATGATTGGACAATGCCTGGTGGAGCAGTGGAAAAGGGAGAGATCTTATCGGAAGCAGTTGTCCGGGAAGCAAAAGAAGAAACGGGTTTGACGATTGAAGCTGGAGATATACTTTCGGTAAATGAAGCATTTATGGAAAGGTTCAATCATCACGCAATCTTTTTTACGTTTATGGCAAAGGTCATTGATGGGGAAATTTCGATACAGGATACAGAAACGATTGCGGATACAGCATGGGTGAGCATAGAAGAAGCGGATAAAAGAATGCCGTATCATAAGGTTGGCATTAGAAGCCTATTAGAAAAGGCAGTTCCATATGTGTTTCAGGGGAGAACGAGCTAAAAAAGCTGTAGAGTTGGCTAATCCGCAGGCTTCTTTACTGCCGTAATAAAATGTATATTAAAGCTAGAATTAAAAATTATTTTAATATAGAGGAGGCTGGTGTATGCAAGAAAGGCCAATCAATTCCAAGAATGTCAGCACTCTCTTATTAATAGCGGTAATGACTTTGGGATTTACATGTCTTTATCTTCATTTCAGTTTAACCATAAAAGATGAACCTGCAGTGGAAACAGTTGAATTCAAATACAGTAAAAAAGGTTTATACTTATACCCGCGTTTTGAAGTTTTTGTCTCAAATTCGGAACGGCCAAGTAAGGTATCTAAAGAGCAATTTGAATCGATTCAAGCAGGGGATAAAATATCAGGATATATGAAAAACGCAGATACATTTGTCACAGAAAAGGATATTCGCTTTGAAAAAACCTTGGCGATACCGATTTTTCTCTTCTTATATCTTTCGACGTTTTCAGTTGGCCTGATTCTATTAAATAGTACGAAATTTATAAAAAACAATCAATTGTATCAAAAAATTGTGCAAAGACTATATAAAATAAGCATATACACTATGTTAACACTATATCTCCTTATTGGAACGACCTTCGTAGCACTGACAGCAACAAATATATTCCATAAATTGAACACATGGAATCAAACAGAAGTAACAGCTACCATTTTAGGTGGTGATTTTAACGAGGTACGGACACAAAAAGGAGCTTCTTACACGACATATGAGTTATTTCTCCGTTATCAAGATAAGCAGGGAGAAGATTACATAACTAGAAAGGCAGTAACCGGTACAACATACAGTAAATATAAAATTGAAGAGCCTATTCCTCTTATTTATCGCAATAATAATGTATATGATACCTTTGTTTTAACGGAAAGTGCAAAAGAAATCTGGCCTGCTTTTATAAATTTATATACCATATTTATCGGTATTTATATATTTTCTTTATTTGCCATGATCAGGTCATGGCGTAAAAAGAAAAGAAAGCAAAATGAAATTGATTCCCTGGATGAGTAGCTTTGGAATGCTGAATACACTAATTCGAAGGAAATAAAAAATTCTGGTTTAGCTTTATAGTAGAATTAAATGAATATATCTCATTATGTTAACAGCTGCCTTTGAAGAGGGCTTTTATAATAGTTTATTAAGAAATTAGAACCAATTGCATGGAATCTGGTCATTACTTGAACAAAACAGATAGTTGAAAATAATATTGTTAGGAATGAAGGGAAGGGATATGCATTGATGAAGAAAAGTAATATGATTATATTAGGAAGCTTCATTTTGGCGGTTGTACTAGGTATATTCGGACAGGACTTTGCTTATTTTTTGAATGGAATTTTCCCAGGATCATACCCGATATATAATTTAACTATTTTAACATTAATAAGTATAATCTTATTTTTAAATTCTTTAGTTATGATCTGTTTTCAGTATAAGAAACAAAGAATGAATAAGGAAAAGCTTGGCATATATATTGCGCTGTTTGTAATTGCCGGATTACTCACCTCTTGGTGGTCTCTATTTGTTTTAATCATGTGGTGGAGCTGACGGATTTAAATAATTTTAAACGTTCTTTCTCAGGTTAAAAAACACTCTTCTTATTTTGAAATCAGAAGAGTGTTTTTTATGTTTTGATTAGGATAAAGGAGCCGTGTTTCTGCTTTTTTTAGACACAGAACTATGAAATCACTTCACTGATATATGGTTTAAGAGAATCTGAATAACAAATCTCCTTATCTGTCGTAACGACGATCCCTTCAATATCTTCCAGTTGATTCAGCGTATCAATAATTTGCCGGGGTGTCTTTCCAAATAAACGGCTCGTCCATATTTCTCCATCAACGGACTTTTTTGAAACTACTGTTAAACCGACAATTTCTGATGTAATCGGATATCCGGTTTGAGGGTTCAAAATATGGTGATATGTTTTGTTATTCTTAGTAAAGCTTCTTTCATAAATCCCGGATGTAACGACAGATTGATTGAATGCTCTTAAAACGGCGATATAATTTCCACGTGGAAGAAAAGGATGTTGAATTCCTATGCGCCAATAACCATCCTCATGTTTGGAAGAAGCTCCATGCGTTATGACATTCCCGCCTAAATTAATGAGCGCTTCCGTTATTTGCATCGATTCCAGATCATGAATAAGCAGGTCGGCAATAAACCCTTTCGCCAACGCCCCTAAATCAATAAACATATCAGTATGCTTTAAAAATACGGTTTGATCCTGGTCATCCAGAATGATATCACCGGCATTTGTTTTGCTGAGTAAAGCTTCAATGGATGTTTGGGAGGGAACATTCGCGTCCTCAAATCCGATACGCCAAGCTTGAACAAGCGGACCAATGGCAATGTTCAAGGAACTGTCCGCCGCAGTGCTATGCTTCTTGCCAATTTTGATTAATTCGTATAGGCTTGTCTTTACTTTTACCGGTCTAATCCCGGCATTTTTGTTCACATCCATTAATTCTGAAGCAGGATCATGCGCACTAAAGCGTTTCTCATATTCCTTCAGTCGAAGAATCAGCTCCTCCAAAACAAAATCTGCATAGTCATGCTGAACCGATAATTGAATAATTGTTCCCATCATATGTATTTCACGCGTTTGCATTGCCATATTATCATCCTTTTGTATTCCAATACTTTGAACATCCTCTAATAAATTATTATTTACCTTAGAAAATAAATGCTGGAAGGCAATTCGAAAAAGAGGCCATTATGGCCTCTTTTCTATTAACTATCTTTAAGCTTTGGCCGTTGCTCCAGATACAGTGTCTACTTTTGAAGTCGCTCCGGATACGGCATCTACACCGCCTCCGGTTAACTGTTGGCCTGTCTGTTCTAAATACCAGTCAATAACCGGTTGAATGTCCTGGACATATTCATTGATTCCAAGATAATTCCCATTGTCATCACGTACGGCCTGATAGCTGTGGACTACAAATTTATCCGGGCCATGTGTAGGCACCTGCGTCCGTACCACATCTTGTTTTCCGCTGCGCAATTGTTGAATAACCCAGGAAACGCCGCTGAACACTCTTTCGGGATGGCATTCTGCTAATGGGCTTCCTACTTGTTCCGGCCTGCGTCCTGCCAGCATGTCTTCCTTCTCCATATGGTGGTTATAGTATAAGAATTGGTTGTTGCTGTCTGCATAAGTCAATTCCGCCGGCATGGAATTCAAGAAGTAATTGAGCTGATTAACCGTTAAAAGCCCGCGATTTAATTTAACATAAGTATTACCTTCCACTGCCTGTGTTGCTTCGGCAGCCTGTTCGAGCCAGTCATCGGCTGACATGTCGATCCCTTCAACAGTTGTATCAATTGCTCCGGTAGCATATAAATCCTCTGTATCAGATAGATCCTTCATACCTTCAGGGGATTGCAGGACATTGACAACATTGATAAAACGGATAAATTTCTTTATACAGGTTTCTAAGAATTGGACTGTTTGCGCGTCTTTCAGATCTTCATTTTCATCAAATGCTTCATACACTTCGCCTAATAGAAACTCATTCCCCGGCATAACGACAGCATTGACGCCAGGCGCATCTAATATTTGCCGTAGGTGTAATTGAGACCGGGAAGATCCCTGAACATCATAAGAAGCCCCCACGATCATTACCGGTTTTCCATCAAGAGGATGTATTTTAAATGACAGCCATTCTAAGACACTTTGTAATGCAGACGGGATGGAATGATTATATTCCGGTGTAGCAATAATGACACCATCTGCTTCAGTAATTTTTTTATTTAAATTTTGAATCACTTCACTATTCGTTTGATCATCCGACTGGTTGAACATTGGAACATCTTTAATATCCAGAACTTCAACGTCAATTAATTTCTTGAAATTTTTTGCAATAAAATTTAATAACAGACGGTTATAAGAAAATGCAGCATTTGATCCTACGATTCCGACAAGTTTCATCTGTATACCTCCTAGTAATTATTTCGCTTCCCATGAGTAGCTTGGTGCTTGTTTCTGCTGAGATTCCTTCGCATTAACTAATTGATTAGTAATATCAACAAAATGTACAAAGTCATTAAAAATCCGCTTAAGGGCTTCTATTTTACGCTGATCTGTTAAATTACCATTATCATCAAAAGCCTGTAAGGAATAACCGATTAAAAATTCAGAACTTGGCATAATACGTGCCTTCAATTCAGGTGCATCAAGCATCTGCCGTAAATGACTCTGCGCACGGGAAGATCCTAATTTTCCATAGGAAGCTCCAGTCAGCATTACGGGTTTATCAATTAATGCCTGATTGGTATAGGACAACCATTCTAATGTACTTTTTAATGCGGCAGGTACGGAATGGTTATACTCCGGAGAACTGATAATCACTCCATCAGCTTCCCTTATTTTGTCCGCCAGCTCCTGTACTCCATGAGGTGCTTTCCTGTCCTCCGGCTTGTTAAAAGCTGGTAAATCTTTAATTTCGAAAATTTCAATGTTAGCCTGGTCTTTAAAATGCTTTTGAATAAATTGCAGCAAGAGACGATTTGTTGAATGATCCGAGTTTGTTCCTAGTATACTTATAAAATTCTTCATTTTACTGCTCCTTTCTTAATAATAAAATAGAAAAGTTTGTGAAATATATCACAATTTAATTGTAATACGCTTAGGTGAAAAATACAAGGGTATTATGCTAAATAATTTAAAATTATAAGATTTTTTCAGATAGTTAAACATATCTAATACAACAAAATCTCCTTTTTATTCAGAATTATCTAAATTAAATTTATGAAGTTAAAGAGCATGTTCAAAAAGTGCCTAATGACTGCTCTTTCATCTAGATGTGCTCTCGATCCATTTACGCAGTATAGTGAGGTAACAAGAAAATAAATGCATTTATTTTCTTGTTACCTCACTATACTGCTACCTTTCAGCTCTGCTGAAAGGCGTGTGAATTACCATTCACACGAATGGATCAACCTCGTATTTCAGCACATCATACGAGCAAGGATGTACTTACAGCTACTTTTTGAACACGCTCTTAAAGAAAAGCAGATTATTAGTAAAGGATAATCACCGATTTCTGCTTCCAAATCATATGTACATAGTAACCAGTATATTTTTGATATACCCTTTCCCTTTATTATAAAACTTACGAATTTATTAAATATTGGTATTTTAAGGTTATCATTAAATGAACATGAGGAGATATGGATTTGGAAAAATAAACAAAAAAAGATTATCTAAAGCGGGCTTTATACCTCTGGTAAATTTTTTAAATGGATGATGCTGTTTTACATAATAGAACAATGCCAAAAACCTGCTATATTTATATAGATTCCTGGCATTGTTAAATGAAACATAATATTTTTTTAGCAATAGAATTTCTCAGACTGTATTTCATACTGCATATAAATAAACTAAAACAAAATATATGATAAATAAATAACGACAGTTACAGTAATGATGCTGAAAAGTGTTGAGAATAAAACAATTTGTGCATGCAGTTCCGGCTTTATTTGGTATTCCATAGCAATTGTTGATGTATTTCTGGAAGTTGGGAAAGAGCTTGCAATAAATAATGATTGTGCAACAACGCCATCGATGTTCAGAAGATATATAACAGCAAGTGCTAATAATGGCCCTATCAATAACCTTCCAATTAAAGACCATGTGATGACTCTATGAAAAAAGTGAAGTTTAATGTTGGATAATTGTGCTCCCAGTAATAAGAGCGCTATGGCAACAAAACCATCTGCAAGCTGGTCGAGAGGTATCATGATAGATTTAGGGATTGGAATGGTGAAAGCTTGAAAGAGAATCCCTAATATCAGCGCATGAAATACAGGCAGCCTTAAAAAGGATTTAATAATACCTCCGATGGATTTGGTTGCTGATAATAAGTTATAGATTCCGTAAGAATACGTTAAAAGATTCTGAAAAATTAAAATGAAAACCTGAATAGAAAAGCCTAGGGGATTGTGGCTGAAAACTAATTGACTTACCGGTAAGCCATAGTTGCCGGAGTTCATTAACGAAATACTATTTTTCAGAGCCGCGCTTTCTCCCCGATCTAGTTTTAATATTTTTGAAATAATATTACTTATGATGATCAAGGCTAAACTATACAGTATCAGATAGTATATTATTTGGAAAAATAAATCTAATTCTATACTAATATGATATATATTTACAAACACAGCCGCCGGCATCAAGCAATAAGTAATCAGAGTAGACAGCTGCTTCAGGTTAAATTGGAATTTTCTTTGTAAAACGGCACCAATCAGGGTCAATATTAATATTGGTAATATTACATCTAAGAGAATAAATATAAACATTTCATACCTCAATCTACATATTTCATTGTTGGATTATATTATTTACTAGATATGGGATCGTTAATTCAAAGATGACTTTATCTTACCATAGCAAGAAAAATAAGGAAAATATCAAAAAGTTATCTGCTTTAATAAGAAATACTTATATAAATGAGACAATTTGCGAAATTACTAGAAGATTCTTTACAATCTTCCTGATAATGGTTATTTAAAGTAATTTAAGGAAGGAAAATAATTTTTGTATGTTAAAATAAGATTAAAGTAATCCGTGTTAAACTTGAAACAGAAAAAACGAATAAGGGGTGTAATAATGGCAGACAACCGTTTTGAAGAAGTTTATACTCAAGGGAAAATGAAGGTCACCAAGGTCCTTCGTGATAATGAAACAGGTGTTTTATACATGCTGCATCAGGAAGGCTATGGGGCAGGACTAACTGTTATGGTTGATCAGGATGGCAAACCCTTAGTAGACAAGAATTTTTAAAGATGAGATTTTTAAAACAGCCTGGAGAGGCTGTGAAACAACAGGGTAGCATACAGAGTTTGAAAATGCTATCCTGTTTTTATCAGTAATGATGGTAAGTGAGAAAGTATCATTCATTAAATATGTATCAATTTAGCAACTGCAGCTTTTTAATTACTTAGAATTAAATTTTTAGTGTTATTTTAACATAAAGAGGAGAGTCAATATGGAAGTAGTCTATTTCGCAGGCGGGTGTTTATGGGGAGTGCAGGCGTTTATAAAAACATTACCTGGAGTTACGTTTACAGAAGCAGGAAGAGCTAATGGAACAAGTCAAACACTCGAGGGTGGTTATGACGGGTACACCGAATGTGTAAAAACAGGCTTTGATCCGGAGGCTGTGTCAATTAGAGAGTTAATGGGATATTTTTTTGAAATCATTGATCCATACAGCTTGAATAAGCAGGGACAGGACATTGGTATGAAATACAGAACTGGAGTATATAGTGAAAATCCTGAGCATTTAAAAGAGGCGAAAGCTTTCCTTAAGAATAGAATGGATTATGACCGTATCGTGGTGGAAATATTGCCTCTTACCAATTATGTGAGAAGTGCGGAAGAGCATCAGGACAGATTAGCCAGGTGCCCAAATGATTATTGCCATATCCCGGAAGAAATATTACAGAAGTATAAGTAAGGGAGAAAATAAAATGTTCCCTGCATTAAAGACAAATTGATGAGTATACGGGAGTTAACAATGGAAGATACAAAAGGCATACGATAGTGAATTGACCTGGAAAGATGAAGAAGTCTGCTAGTTTGATTTGAAAGGATGCAAATCATGAAGCCTTCAATAAAATCGCTAAAAAGATATTTTATTACAAATATAGTGACCTTTATATTATTAACAATCGTATTCTATATTGGTTATCAAAGCAATGATTCCCCCCTATTTTCTGTAGTAAATTTTACACTTGTAATTGGAATTACTGTATTGGCTATTTCCATCATTTCATATATTTCCATAAAAATATATGAAAAAAAGAAAAAGTAAAAGAGCAGGTGTTTTGATTGTTTCGGTTCACAGTGATTTTAGTGCACGTATTCATATTTTTATTAACAGCTATTATTGGTTTGGGAGGAAAATATAATCCTGCTTCTCCGGAACCAGATCAATCCTATGTAGTTTGGTTTTCAGCTATCGCTATTTTTAATGTGCTTGTCATAGTATCTGTTTTTGTACAGCTGAGGATAAGAAAAATATGGCTATTTTTAATAACTGTAATTGGGTTAGTTGTATTTTTAATCTACTTTTTACCGCAGATAGTTCTTTATATTGAAGGCTTATTATAAATTGGATAATTGATGTTTCAGGCCTTTTTAAATAATTGGTATTCAAAATATCATTTAGAATTAATTTTTGTATGTTAAAATAAGCATTATTAAATGGACACAAAAAAAGTAATAATCTTTCATATTTGGGCGCAAGAACGGAATAAAGACTTGGCGCCCGCTCTATACATATTAGGCAGGATTGTTAAGTAATAAACCTAACAAAGGAGGAAATAACTTATGAACATAAATTGGACTTTGTTTTTTACACTTTTTATCGTGATGGCAGTTGTTGGCTTTGTTATATTTGACAATATATTTTCAAGATTTATCTTCATAATTATTGGTGGTGTATGTGGTGGTTTGATACTTGCTACTGAAAAGAGGAAGGAATGTAATTAAATTGGGCTTTCGCTATTTGTCTAAGCGCATTCTTTCCGGCAAGAGTTGTTTCAATTGAAAAGTCTTTACCTTCTTTTATATATTGATTGACTGATTTGATAACTTCTTTTCCCGCAGAAACTCTTTTTGCAGTCGGATTTTCTAGATCCAATCGTCGTGCTATAGCATCCGCATCTATGTTAATATCAACACCAATTTTGTCGATAATCAGATTGCGAATAGTGCTTTTTCCACTGCCGTTATTGCCTGCAAATACAAATAATATTGGCTGATGCATATGCATTAAGATTCACCAACGTTATGGAAGGGTACAATTTCATCATTGGGGTACTCCTTTACAAGCAAGCCATCTTTGTCGTATATAATATATGTGTTATTAACCTTAGCATCAATTCTGGCCCGCTCACCGGTCATCTTGGCCCATTTGTCAACCCAGCCGTATTTTCGTTTCGAATTTGATCACTCTTTTTCAAAACGGGTTTCTTTGAATTTAACTTAACGTAAAACATGGATTTGCAGGCTGACATAAAAAAATGGAGGCTCTACAACCTAACAAAAAGCAGGCTTCTCATTCTAAAACTAGAATGAGAAGCCTGCTTTTTAAATGGAGCCTACGGGAATCGAACCCGTATTATTTGACTGCCAGTCAAACGTAATCCCATTATACCAAGGCCCCGAAAATATTTTAATGGTGTATTAGAAATCAACGAACAATAATATTATATACTTTTGTTGAGGGTACATCAAGGCTTTTATGATACATTTAGGTTAAAATAGTTGAAGATTTTCTTGTTGCGAAATTTAGTCCATCATTTATTTTAATATTTGGTTCTTATGCTAAAGCAACAAACCATAAAGAAAGTGATTTGGATATTGCTTTTCAGTGTAAAAATGGTTCCCCCTCTGCTTACAATATATTTATGGCCGCTCAGGAATTGGCAGACGTATTAAATATAGATGTAGACTTGATTCATTTAAAGGATGCTTCGACAGTATTTCAAGCACAAATTTATGATTCGGGTATACTGATTTATACGGATGATAAAGATTACTTTTATCAACAGCGAATGACAGCCCTAAGTTCTTATGTAAAGTTGAATGAAGCACGTCAACCGATTTTGGAGAAGATAAAAGACGGGCGATCTGTGTATGGAGAGTGATGTTATTTTTAATAAGGTAGCGATTATAGAAAGGTGCCTTATTCGTGTAAAAGAAGTCTATAAGGAAGATACTGCTAATTTAAAAGATTGCACGAAACAGGACTTTATTATATTAAATATTCAAAGAGTCTGTGAGGCAGCTATAGACTTAGCTATGCATATTATCTCAACAGAAAAGCTGGGTTTGCCTCAAACGAGCAGAGATGCTTTTGATATGTTGGAAATGCATCATATCATCAGTCAACCGATTGCAAGCCGGTTAAAAGCGATGGTTGGTTTTATAAATATTGCTGTGCATGATTATCAAGCGTTAAATCTTGATATTATGAAATCTATTATAGTGAAACATTTAGATGACTTTACAGCTTATAAAAAAGAGATTCTAAACTATCAACATAGTAAGTAATCGAAGAAAATATAAGTAAATAAAGGAATCCAAATGAAGGAGCTTTCTGTTATCAGAAGGCTTATTTATTTGTTATTTTTGCTCCTGAAAAACTTAGAGGAATAGAAGAACACCTCCTACTAATTTATGATAAAATAGATAGACGCTGCTGAAAATCCGGCAGAAAAATGATAGGCCGATTAAGAATCAGAGGAGAATCCATTTTGAATAAAAAAGATATTGCAGATATAAAAAAACAATTCAAAGTAAATAATGATTTATTAAAAATCCAGGATATTTTTAATGTATATATTATGAAGGAATCAAGTGAAATCTACCATTACGAAAGCACGCCGTTTGAATTGCTGGAGGACGAGCAGAAGGACTTGTTTATGGCGAATTTTAAAAAGGTGCTGACAGGTCAGTTAGATCAGAAATTATTTGAGCTTAAGTTTCAGCGTGATGTGGAAGACAGCAGTCAGCTTATTCTTCATAAGGCCATGCTCTCTGGAGATACAGAGGAATGGAAGGAGCAGATGCTGGAGCTGGTAGCGAAAATGCTGAAGGATAAGCAGTATGAGATGGATATTGTCGTTACATTTATTCATGGGGAATATGCGAAGCCTACGAAACGAAGTAATGAAGAAGCAGAAGAAAGCAGCAGGGACAGAGTTTATTCAAGTCCTTTTATTTTATGCAGCATCAACAAAACAATGGACCCGAAAAAAGAGCTGCTTTTTGATTATGTGGAGAAGGAATTTAAATACCATTTTGTCGTGGATCCGGTGATTAATTTAAAAGCACCGATTGGCGGTTTCTTGTTTCCGTCCTTTACTGGTGGTGCAGCAGATGTGAATCATGTGCTTTATTCCGCCTCTAAACCATATGAGCTGGATTATCATCTGATTGAGGAAGTTCTGAATGCTGAAGAAGCAATGACCGCAGAGGATGATAAAATCGTTTTTGAAGAAATAGTTAAAGATGTAGCTGGAGAGCAGATTAATACGACGACACTGGCGAATGTATATGATGAGATCCAGCGTGTTGTGGAAGAAAATGAAGAACCTGACGCACCAAAGCTGGATTATAAGGATGTCGAAAAGGTATTAACCAGCAGCGGTGTGCAGGATATTGATCCTGAAAAGGTTGAGTCCGCGTTTAAAAAGGTAATTGATGACGAGAAATATGAGTTGAAGGCAACAAGTATTGTTCCGAAATATACGTCTAAGTCCATTAAAATTAAAACTAAAGTAGCTGATATTAAAGTATGCCCGCAGGATTTACGTTATGTGCGCCAGACAACACTTGACGGCAAGCTCTGTCTAATGATTGAAGTGGAAGAGAACACCGTGATTGAAGGCTTTGAAATGATTCCGGAAGCAATCTTCAATAGGGTAGAAGATAAAGAATAAAAAGGAATGTTTTCATTATGGGAAAGAAAGAGGTCTCTTGGTCGAAATTAGACTAAGGGGCTTTTTCAAAGCTTTTAAATCAAACAATTTATTATTGTTGCATTTACAACAATAATAGATTACCTTATAATGATAGCTACTATGGATAGCTGCCATTTAATAAATGAATTTGGAGAGGAGCACAATAATGACATATAAAATAGTAACAGATGAGCTGGATTTACAGAAAGTTTTTGAAATTAGAAAGGAAATCTTTGTGAAGGAGCAGGAGGTAGCAGAGGAAGAGGAGTTTGATGAATTTGACTCGCTGGATGCTGACTGCAATCATATTTTAGTATATTACGAAAATAAACCTGTAGGAGTAGGAAGAATTAGAGCTGTAGAGGGAGTAGGGAAGCTGGAGCGGATCTGTATTTTGAAGCCTTATCGTAAATATGGTCTTGGGAAGACTGTTGTGAAGTCCTTAGAGGAAATTGCTTTAGAAAAAGGGCTGACTCAGGCAAAGCTGCATGGGCAGACACATGCAGAAGGGTTTTATCACAAGCTTGGATATGAAACTGCTTCGGATGAATTTATGGAAGACGGGATTCCGCATTATTTAATGGTAAAGCAGTTTAATTAATTGGATGATATGCAACGTCACAACAAATAAGGAGGAGCCATGCAGCATAAAATAGAAAATAAAGGTGTTATTATTGTTACGATGGCGACTGCATTTTTATTAACATTTTGCCAATTTCTATTAATTACTTCCTATCCGGCAATTATGAGAGAATTTCAGATTAATGCAACGGAGGTTCAGTGGTTAACGACAATTTATTTATTAACGACTATTGTATTTATCCCATTGACCGGTTATTTGTCTAATCGCTTTTCAACCAGGGCGCTGTTAATTTTTGCGCTGCTTTGCATGGCTGCCGGTCTTATTGTTGGGGCCTTCTCACAAAGCTTTATCCAATTAATTCTTGCCAGAGCGATTCAAGCGGTTGGGACAGGCGTGATATTGCCAGTGATTCAAACGATTTTAATTACGGTGTTCCCAAAATCGAGAAGAGGATTTGCTCTGGGGCTGCTCGGAGGCGTGGTTAATGTTGCGCCGGCAAGCGCGCCATCTTTGACCGGGATGATTATTGATGTTTTTCATTGGCGTATCCTCCATTGGTTGATGCTGCCGCTGGTGCTGATTCTTTTCATTTTAGCTGTTCTTTATATGAAGGATGTATTGAAAAAACATGAGGCACGGCTGGACATCCTCTCTGTGATTCTTTCAGCAGGGGCTTTTTCTTTGTTTATTTTTAGCATCAGCAATATAAGTGTCGCCGGACTGGATATTTACTTAGTTATTTTGCCATTCTTTATCAGTGCAGTTTTATTATATCTATTTGTACGGCGACAGCTGGCAGATGATGTGCCCGTTCTTAATGTCCGCTTATTTCAAAATCGGACATTTCTGCTGGCAGTGGTACTCATCTTTATGGATATGATGCTCCTGTTATCCGCAGAAACCATCCTGCCGATGTTTGCTCAAAACGTTCTGGAAACAAGTGCTTTTCTATCCGGATTTTTATTAGTCCCCGGTACGATTCTGCTTTGTATTGTTTCAGTTGTATCGGGAAATTTATACGATCGGTATGGCGGCAGAATTTTAGCTGTAATCGGCTTTGCTTTTACCCTGCTGTCCCTGGTGCTTATGTCTACGATGCACATCGACAGCTCTCCATTTTTGATTATGGTTTACTTTTGCTTTTTTATGACAGGGTTTGGTTTATCGCTGATGCCGCTGGTTTCTGTCAGTGTAAATGTATTGGATGAGAAGGAAATGGCTCATAATTCAGCCATTGTAAATACAGTACGCCAATTAGGGATGGCCTTTGGCGTGGTGATTTTAACAACTGTTATCAGTATAACTACTTCTGTGATAGATGCACCGGAACGGGCAGGAACTTACTGGGGAACCACGTACGCATTTATTATTATGGCTGTGACGGCGTTGCTTGGTGTGCTGTTGTCAATACGTATTAAGGAGAAAAAAGAATAGCAGCAGAGCGGTTAAAAAGCATAAATGTTGTATAGATGGCATTTATGCTTTTTAATTATTTATAGAAGCTTCTTAAACTGGAAAAGGAACGTGTTCAATATGAAATTAAGTGTATTAGACCAATCCCCGATTGCTATGGGGGAAACTCCTGAAACGGCATTACAGCATACGCTGGAGCTGGCAAAATGGACAGAAAAGCTTGGGTATCACCGTTACTGGGTGGCGGAGCATCATAATACGAATGGATTGGCTATTTCTGCTCCGGAAATTGTCATGACGAGAATTGCTTCTGTAACAAGCCGTATCCGTGTAGGCTCCGGCGGTATTCTGCTTCCGCAGTACAGTGCTTATAAAGTTGCTGAGATTGCCAAAACATTGGCGGCATTTTTTCCAAATCGAATTGATATTGGTATCGGTAATTCTCCGGGGGGCTCTCCGGAGACGAGAGCTGCGCTTATAGATAATCCAGACAGGAATTCGACTGAATTTCCAAGGCAAATTGCTGATCTGCAAGGATTTTTGCATAATTCATTGTCGCGTGATCATGATTTTCGTTTAGTAAAAGCTGGTCCGCGCATTGAGCGGGTACCGCCGCTTTGGATGTTAGGCTTATCAGAGCGAAGTGCAAAACATGCAGCGAAACTGGGAACCGGCTTTGTGTTTGGCCATTTTATTTACCCGGGAAATGGTGTGAAAGCTCTCCAAGCGTATCAGGATAACTTTTCTCCGTCTTTTATTATGAAAGAACCGGAGTCTGTTGTCTGTATTTTTATTGTCTGTGCAGAGACAGAAGAGGAAGCAGAGGAGCATGCGATTACGCAGGATAAGTGGTTATTGAATGTGAGCAAAGGGCTGGGAACAAAAGTAGCTGCTATAGAAGATATTCGCAGGCACAGGCTGAGTCAGGAAGACAGAGAGATTATCAGGGAAAATAGAAAACGGTGTATTATCGGTACACCTGAATCTGTCAAACAACAGTTATTAGAATTACAAGAAAAATACCAGACGAATGAATTTATGGTTATCAATAATATTTTTGATTTTGAAGCCAAGAAAAAATCGTATCGTCTGCTGGCTGAGATAATACTCTAAAAGAGAAGCATGATCTAATAAAATAAGTAGCTTCTGAGGGAGGAAGAACTGGATGAGGCTTTAAAAGAAGAAACCAGCAAGCTGGAGAAGAATCCAAATACAGTTTCTTCTGTTTGGACGCAGTAGCGGGTGGACTCCAGTGAAGTTGAGTTTTGGCAGGCTGCTGACAGCAGAAAGCTTTCCCGCTTAAAATATCAATTACGCAATGGGCATTGGGAGAAATCTCTGTTATGGCCATGAACTGCTAAAAAATTCCAAATGATATGCTTTCTGCTGTATATCATTTGGAATTTTTATTATTATAGTAAAAAGGATCATAATCTTTTCTGGGTGGATGGGAGCTTTTTGTATGAAAGAAAAAGAATGGAGCGATAAACGCTATAAAACAGCTAATCGGGAAGCGTGGATTGGCGTAGGTCTTGTTATTTTTAATTTTATCTGGTGGTTTGGATTTGCTTATGGACTTGGAAGTAAATCACCGGAATCTTATCATTATATATTCGGATTTCCGGCGTGGTTTTTCTTCAGCTGTATTCTTGGTTTTATAGTGATGATGGCCTTGACGGTGTTTGTAGTTAAATTCTTTTTTAAAGATATGTCTTTAGAAGCAGAAGAGGAAGAATAGCGGAAGGATATTTCATTTCAGATATATCAAAGGAGAAAGGTCATGAATTTGGAAGCAGTTTTACCATTATTTATATTTATTGTGATTGTTTTTATGATTGGAATCTGGGCAGGTAAATTCGTCAGCCGCTCCGACTCGTTTTTACAGGAATATTTTCTTGGCGGAAGAAGTCTTGGCGGATTTATTTTGGCGATGACACTGGTAACTACATATGGAAGTGCAAGCAGCTTCTTGAGCGGGCCGGGAACAGCCTATAATGAAGGACTTGGCTGGGTGCTGTTATCCATGACACAGCTGGCAACAGGCTATTTTGTATTGATGGTGCTCGGGAAACGTTTTGCCATTGTCACAAGAAAGTATAAGGCAGTTACGATTGTTGATTTTTTAAAGGAAAGATATCAGTCAAAATGGGTTGTAATTCTTTCTGCTGCAAGTATTTTGATTTTCCTGTTCTCGGCGATGTCTGCACAATGGATCGGTGGAGCACGTCTAGTTCAATCATTGACAGGCATCTCATATCTTACAGCTTTATGTATTTTTTCGTTGGCTGTTTTAGTATATGTTGTCGTTGGCGGATTTCGGGCGGTGGCCATCACAGACGGGATCCAGGGGATTATTATGTTTCTGGGAACGCTTATTTTACTTGTGGCAGTTATTATCGCAGGAGGCGGTGTATCTCAGATTATGCATGATCTGGCCGCAGAGAATCCCAATCTGATTACGCCATTCGGTGCAGACGGGAGCTTGACACCTGCCTATGTTTCTTCCTTCTGGGTATTAGTCGGTGTCGGTGTGGTTGCCTTGCCGCAGATTGCTGTTCGTGCGATGTCCTATAAAAACACAAAGGCGCTGCATCGCGGTATTATTATCAGTACCTTTGTAGTCGGTTTTATTATGCTGAATATGCATCTAATTGGGGTGTTTGGAAAAGCAGTGCTTCCTGGTATTGAAATTGGTGATACCGTAATGCCGGAGTTAGCGCAGCAAGTGTTACCTGGATGGGTTGCAGGGATTGTTTTAGCTGCTCCAATGGCGGCGATTATGACGACGGTAAACTCGCTGCTGCTAATGGTGAGCTCCACAATTGTCAAGGATGTCTATCTTAATTATATCCGTCCTGATGCGAATAATAAGACGATTCGCAAATGGAGTATGGGCGCAACTGCAATCATAGGAGTCATTGTTGTTTTGATGTCGCTGCAGCCGCCTGATTTAATTATCTGGCTGAATTTATTCTCCATGGGAGGGTTGGAGGCTGCTTTTATCTGGCCGATTATCCTGGGACTATATTGGAGACGTGGAACCAGGCATGGAGCGATTGCTTCGATGCTCACCGGTGTCATCAGCTATATTATTTTTGAAACATTTTATCCGCAGCCGTTCGGGATGCACTCTGTTGTGACATCTATGCTTATAGCTCTGATCGCTTATGTTTCGGGGAGTTTATTGCTAAAAAAAGAGACTGTATCAACGTAAAATAGTATAAAAGCAGACAGGCTTTGGTTTATACTTGAAGAGAAGCGTCTCCTCTTATTTTAACCGGGAGAGCTTATCAGAGAGTGTCGGAGGTGTTTTATTGTGAAAAAGCAGAGGCATGATGCTCTGAAACCATTATCGCATCACCATCATCATGCATTAGTACAAGCAATGGAATTAAAGCAGGCCGGGACAGAAAAGACAGATAAATCATTAGGAGAATCGATTAGAGATCTAATTGAATATTGGGAGAGGGATGCGGCGGATCATTTTCGGGATGAAGAAGAGATTCTGCTGCCGCTTTATGAAGTATTTGCTGAAAAACCAAATACTGAATTAATCAAAGAAATGCTCTACCAGCACATACAAATCCGTAGTCTTGTTTATGCAATTCGTGAAAACAGAGAGGATCCATATGAAAAGATGAATCGTCTTGGCGAATTATTAGAAAACAATGTCCGATTTGAAGAAAGAGAAGTCTTTCCAATGATTGAGGAAGCAATTCCAGATAAATATCTGCATCAGGTATATGGAAAATTCCATCGTGATTCTTATAGCGGTTTTTAAATAATTGAAGAAATGCTGGTTGCGGGAAGGTTACCCTGCAATCAGCATTTTTCTGTTTATCGTACAGGAATCATAAATTTTCATCTATGGCATGGAATGAGTGGTAAATAATAAACTGGGAAATGTTTAACAAATCAATAAAAGGTGAATAAAGTACTAAAGACATTATCAGGAGAGGATATCTTATGGAGTATTTAGAAAGAGATAATTTGAAAAGGATAGCAAAATGGGGGAAAATAGTTGGTGTAACGTCTATTATATTTAGCTCAATAACTATTATTGCCAGTTTTTTTGGGAGCCTTGAAGGGGTTCTCGGTGGTGTGACGGGAATTATAACGGGCTATCTTTTTTATCAGACAGGCGTGGAAGCTTCCAATATTATAGCTTCAGACGATTTAACAACAGGTAACGTGAATGAGCTGTTAAGTAAATACGGGAACTTATTATTAATCATGGGGATTTTAATGATTATTTCATTAGTATTGATTATCCCGTCAATTATTATATTACTATCTATGTGATGAAATAGAGAATAAGATATTTAGCTGACTTGATTAAGAATACTGATGGAAGGTGGTCTCTCTTCTATCAGTATTTTTATTACTCAATGCTGAACGCTATCATCAGCTGTATCATCCTTTAAATCTTTTTTCATCCCAGCTATTGACAGGTATTCGGTTGTGATTGTGTATGGTTCAGTAGTATATTAATAAGTAAGAGAATCTGCTTTTGCTGAAGAATCAGCATGAACATTCTTATTTTAAGGTAGAGGATGGTTATATTGAAAAAGATTATCCTCCCGATTATCACAGTAATGTTATTATTTTTTATTAGTATAGTTGTTTTTCCCCGCTTGCCTCTCAGTCCATCGGATGATGAAAAAGAAGATAGCCGCGATTCGCCTGCAGATGAGCAGGGCACATTGAAAGGGTATTATTTTAACGGGTACATTGATATACGCGAACCGTTCGAAGATTTTGATGAAGCAACCACGTATATGTATTATATGAACAACCATTTAAAAGACTACTTGAACCAATCCGTTATGGTGCAGAACACTGAACAGGATGAAGATTTTATCCATTATTTTGAGCAATTGGATGAGCCGGTAAGACCTGTTTCTTTTCAGAATAAATATGACTTGAACAATGGAGAATATGTGAAGGTGACATTTAAGGGAGGTATAATGGAAACGCATCCGATGAAAATCGGTGAAGTCATTGATGTCGAAGTGGTGAACAGTACGGAATAGTATCTGTATCCAGTATCATAGTGTGCAAATCATTCAGAGGGGGGGGGGGAGTTTTGTGAGTGAAATACATATAATGCCTTTTCAACAGAAGGATACAGCAGAGATTGTTGATTTATTTTATGACACTGTACGGGCAGTAAATAGAGCAGATTACAGTGAGGAAGCAATTGCCGCCTGGGCTCCTGAAGAAGGGAAAGAGAATATATTAAATGAGTGGAGTCCTTCTCTACTGGAAAACCAAACCTTCGTTGCAAGAATGAAGGATCAGATTGCAGGCTTTGCTGACATTCGTGCCGACGGATATGTAGACCGCCTATATGTACATAAGGATAAACAGCGTAAGGGAATTGCTTCCGATTTATTAATGGAGATAGAAAAGTGGGCAAGGAAGGAAGACCTCCCGCTTATTTGGACCTTCTCAAGCATTACAGCAAAGGTTTTTTTTGAAAGATTTGGTTTTGAATTAATTAGAGAAGAAAATGTAGAGAGAAAAGGAATTTTATTAACCCGGTTTAAAATGAAAAAAATGCTGATTGAAGAGTAGCCCCTCAATCAGCATTTTTTATATTCTTTTAGCCAGGTCAATAAAATAATCGAGGCTTTCAGGATTAATCAGAGAGCCTTTATTAATCACTGTTACTGCATCCTGCCCCATCAGGATTTTTTTAATAGGAATTTCAACCTTCTTGCCATTTAGCGTTTTAGGAAGCTCTTTCACCTTATAAATATGTGTTGGTACATGTCTTGGCGAGCAATGTGTCCGCAGCTGCTGATTAATTTCCTGTTTAAGATTTTCGGTCAGCTCTTCTCCTTCTTTGATAACAACAAATAAGGGCGTAATGGAATTTCCATTTCCTTGAGGCAGGTCAACCATTAAACTGTCCTCAATTGCTGTAATATGATCTGTGGCACGGTAAATCTCACTCGTGCCAATCCGGATACCGCCCCGGTTAATGGTAGCATCAGACCTTCCGTAAATAATAGCTGTATTTCTATCTGTTAATTTTATATAGTCTCCATGACACCAGATTCCCGAAAAAGTATCAAAATAACTATGATACATCCGCAAGCCAGATTCGTCATTCCAGAAATAAATCGGCATACTTGGAAATGGGGCAGTTAAGACAAGCTCTCCAATTTCATTTGTTAAAGCGTTGCCGTCTACGTCAAAGCTTTCTATTTTAGCACCCAGGCCAGCACATTGAATTTCACCAGCATATACCGGCAGAGTAGGTGAACCTAATAAAAATGCTGTACATACATCTGTGCCGCCGCTTACAGACGATAACCAAATATCATCCTTTACATGTGTGTAGCACCACTCAAATCCTTCTGGAGAAAGTGGTGAACCTGTTGAACTGATATTTTTCAAATGGGATAAATCAAAATCTTTCCCCGGCGTCAGATTTTCATTCATGCAGGCAGTTATAAAGCTGGCGCTGGTGCCAAATACATTCATTTTTGTCTGCTCTGCCAGCCGCCATAAAACCTGTTTATCCGGATATGCCGGACTGCCGTCATAAAGAATAATCGTGGCTCCGGTCAGTAATCCGCCGACAAGGAAATTCCACATCATCCATCCGGTTGTTGTAAACCAGAAGAAGCGGGAGCCCTGACTCAAATTCATATGCAGGTGGACCGCCTTTAAATGCTCCAATAAAATGCCGCCCTGACTGTGCACAATCGGCTTTGGTTTCCCGGTTGTTCCCGAGGAATACAATACCCAAAGCGGATCGTTAAAGGCAACTGGTGTATAAGTCATTTCCAGCTTTTCCTTGGAGGACGTTGCATCATTCCAGGAAATTGGATGAACGCATGCACTAAAGTCTGCCTGCTTGTTCAGATAGGGAATGGTTATCGTCGTTTTTAAGGAAGGAAGGGCAGACTGCAGCTCTTTGACGATATCTAATCTATGAAACTTCTTCCCATTATAAGAATAGCCATCCACAGTAATCATTGCTTTAGGTTCTATCTGCTGAAAACGCTCCATCACACTTTGGGTTCCGAAATCAGGAGAAGCACTGGACCAGACAGCTCCTATACTCGCGGCTGCCAGGAAAGCAACAACAGTTTCATAAATATTAGGTGCATAGCAGACAACGCGGTCTCCTTTTTGGATACCTTGCTTTTTCAATGTCTGTTGAAGCGCAGCAGTATCCTGGTAGAGTTTTTCCCAGGAAACTTCCTGTCGCTCCCGGTTTTCAGATGTATGAATAATGGCCGGACTGTTTAGTGATTTATTCCGGAATACATGCTCTGTATAGTTGATGGTTGCTTCAGGAAACCAATTTGTTCCAATAATCTGATTGCCTGAACGGACGGTTTGATAAGGCTGATGCGACTGAATTTTAAAATATTCCCAAATGGATTCCCAAAATGTATCGAAATCCTCCACAGACCATTTCCATAAAGTATGATAATCTTTTGTTTGAATTTGTTTATATTCTTGCAACCAGGTCCGGTAAGAAGTGATATTTGCCTGTTCCACCTGTGCTTTATCTGGTTCAAAAAGTAAAGTACCTTCTCGTGTATCCATTCGTAAAGTCCTCCTTCAAGTACTCCAATACTATTATTATAAGAAAACGCTTTCAATACGTAAAGAAATTGAAATGGAAAATATATGTTTTTAAACGGATATCCAAGTCTGACAAGGTATAAATACATTTCCAAATCAACTCGAAGAAAGCATGTATTTTGTACAGGAACCAATTCATATTAATAATATGCAGGGCTGGCAGAATATATTTTCTGTTTCGCTCTCCTATAGATTAATGGGAAAAGCTAATTCAGAGCAGGAGCCTCTGAATTAGCTTATATTAGTTTGTAGATATGTCCCTTTTTGATTTTACAGCTTGTGTCATTTGATGCCAAACGGACCCCTTAGCCTGCTCGCCCCCCTGAATACGTTCCAGAGCTAAATTCATTTGCATACGAACCTCAAATTCCGGTTCATCATCAGCAGCTTCTCGAAGGGCAGGGACAGCGGAGGCGTCTCCAGCCTCATATAAGAACATTGCTCCACGCCAGCGGACAATCCGGCTCTTATCCTTTAATGTTTCAATCATATAAGGAATAGCCTCTGTAAAGCCTAAGTCTGAAATACAATCTCCGGCAGTTCTCCGTACATTTACTGCTTTATCAGCTAAAGCTTCATATAGCAATGGCAGCGCAGCTTTAACCTCCAGCATTCCTAAATAAGCTGTTGCCAGCCTGCGGATAGATGCTTTTTCATCGTGGACCGCTTTTTCCAAAAGGGCAAGATCGTCCAATGTCGGATCTAAACGGTCCAGTGCAGCATAGCGTTCACGCCAATCGGGATTATCCAGTTTTTCAATTGGCACATGCTGATAATAGCTTGTTGCGCTGTCCGCACTTTCATCTGTTTGCAAGGCCATTTTCACAAGTGTATCCAGACGATTCTGATCGTAGCTTGCTTTTAACTCTTCCACAACATCAAGCCCGATCTCATCTAAATTTCCATAGCGAGGAAGCTGCTCCTCCCATTTACGATCCATCATGATATTTTCAGATGCAGGAGAAGCCTCCATTACAGCGTTGGAAAAGCGTTCCGGCAATCCGAAACGTTTCTCTATGTCTCCCTCTTCCAGCTTTATCTGCATGGGAATTCCTAAAAACATCTGAATGAAAACATGAATCTCTCCAAACGCCTCGGACGGTTTCTGAGCAGCATCGGATAATTCATTTGTCTGGTCAAATGCTTCATCCGCTCCCAAAACATGTCGTACCTGGGGAAGGAGCTCCTCCCAAGGTGTTTTTGGATTTCGTGCCAAGGCGATAAAATCAATCACACGATAGATATTCTTAACCCCTTCCAGAGCAAAAAGCTCCTGCACATATTTCGGTGCTTGAGCTAAATCGTCCTTGTCACTATAATTATACGTCTCGCCAGGGGGTAAAGTCTCACTCACATTGATTTTCATAGAATGTGGGCTGGGTGTTGGTTCTATAGAAACAATTTTCATTTAAAAACTCCCTTAAGTGAATTTTAACGGCTGTATTCTTCCATTACTTTGATTAATTCACGTAAATAATCCGGTAAATCAGGGGGTCTTCTGCTTGAAACAAGATGTCCGTCTGAAACAACCGGCTCATTAACCCATGTTGCACCGGCATTGGTCATATCATCTTTAATTCCCGGTGTGCTGGTTACGGTCTTGCCTTCTAAAATATTTGCTGATATTAATACCCAGCCGGCGTGACAAATTTGACCGATAGGTTTTTTATGCTCATTCATATGCTGAACAAAGCGGATAACTTCAGGGAAACGGCGAAGCTTATCCGGAGCCCAGCCTCCTGGAACCAGAATGGCATCATAATCTTCGGGGTTAACCTCTGAAAAAGCATAGTCAGACTCAGCAGGAACACCGTATTTTCCAATATATTTTTGATTGGGAGCCTGTCCGACTAAATCTACTTGAGCGCCTTCCTCACGCAGACGGTGAACAGGGTACCATAGTTCCAAATCTTCAAAATCATGATCGACAAGTGCGATAACTTTTTGATTCTGTAAACGCAAAATAATCCCTCCGTTCTGTATAGGATAAGTGTAACAGAATGGTATGAAAATGACGATTAGAAAGGCTTCTATCAAATATACTGGTACGCTAAAAAGCCATCAGCTCTTTTATTGGGAGTGATGACTTTTTAGATTTTATTTCATACCTCATAAAGTATCTTTTACAGGAACATATTCATAATTTAAGTCGTTTGCAACAGCCTCATTTGTTACATGACCATGCATTACATTCACGCCGCTGGCAATAGGTGCACTGTTTTGAATAGCTTTTTCTACACCTTGTTTCGCAATATTAACGGCATAAGGCACAGTTACATTTGTCAGCCCGACTGTTGCAGTACGCGGAACAGCTCCGGGAATATTTGCTACGGCATAATGAAGGACATCATGCTTCACATAGATTGGATCTTCATGGGTTGTCGGATGGTCAACTGTTTCAAAGTTACCGCCCTGGTCAATTGCCACGTCGACAATGACACTGCCCGGCTGCATGGATTGAATCATTTCTTCTGTGACAAGCTTTGGTGCTCTTCTGCCTGGAATTAGCACGGAACCAATAACAAGATCAGAATCTTTCACGGCTTCCCCGATATTTAATGGATTAGACATTAATGTCTGAATGCTTGCGCCGAAAATTTCTTCTAACTCGCGGAGGCGCTGCGGGTTTAAATCAATAATCGTCACATCCGCTCCAAGACCGATAGCTACCCGCGCCGCATTTGTACCAACGACACCACCACCGATAACGGTGACTTTTCCTCGTTTAACTCCGGGAATTCCGCCAAGTAAAATCCCTTTTCCGCCTTCTGATTTCTCTAAATACTGTGCGCCGATCTGTGTAGCCATACGTCCGGCTACCTCACTCATTGGTGTTAGAAGCGGAAGAGACTTGCCTACAACAATGGTTTCATAGGCAATAGCTGTTACTTCTTTTTCTACCAGCTCTTCTGTTAATCTCTTGTCAGCAGCTAAATGAAGATAAGTGAACAATACTAATCCTTTCCGGAAATAATGATACTCTGATTCAAGCGGTTCTTTTACCTTCATAATCATATCAGAGCGATTCCAGACTTCCTTGGCCTCCGTAATAATTTCTGCTCCTGCCTGCTTATATTCATCATCTGTAAAGCCGCTGCCAAGACCAGCTTCCTTTTCAATAAGGATGGTTTGCCCGGATTGTATAAGGTTAACCACTCCGGCCGGCGTCATGGCAACACGGTTTTCATTATTTTTTATCTCTTTAGGAACCCCGATAATCATATTTACTCGCTCCTTTGTTTATTGTTTATAACTAATATGTTAACGCTTTCTTTGTGGGAAAACATTATGAAAATAAATGAATTGGACCATTAGCGTTTGTGTATTTACACAAACGCTGCTGTTATTCCAGCTTTTCAGCTAATAATTCTAAATAAACCGCTATTTTTTGATGCGGATTTTTCAGATCGAGCTTACTGATTTCATGAATCCGTTTTAAACGGTAATTCATTGTGTTTGGGTGGATAAACAGTGCTTTTGCTGTCTGAAGTACGTTTGAATCATGCTCCAAATATACTTCTAAAGTGTATAATAAATTACTTTGCTGGCGTTCATCATATTTTTGGAGCCGTTGGATGTATTTATTTGTATGATGCCGTTTTTGACGGTGCTTCTTTAATATGTCTACCCACTGAAATATGCCTAAATCTTCATAAAGAAAACAAGAAGACAGCTTATCCGGGAATTGCTTCTGTAAGGAAATAGTCTGGAGTGCTTCTTCATAGGCTTGTGTCATATCTTTAGCCGAATGATAAATTTGACTTGCAGCGCCCTGCATGGAGGTCAGCTGCAGCTGTGTACTTATTTTTTCCTGAAGCTGCCTAATGAATTGATAAATCTTATCCGATGTGTCGTCGTTTTTCCACAAGCGTACTAATAGAATGAAATCCTGATCATCAAATAAACGGAAAATCGTATTGACCTGCATGACTGTTTCAGAAAGGTAGTAGGCATGTTTTTCAATTTGCGGTGTAATTTCATCTTCAAAATGGAAAACGACAATAGCCAGGCCGTCCTGAAGTTTTATATTGAATTGTTTTTCATAGGATTGAATGGTACTTGCGCTGACAAAGTCTGCTGTTAACAGCTGCCAGAAAAAATCTTTGTAAGCCTGCTCTGTATTTTTTCTGCCGGGCAGCTTCTGCAATATAAATTTTTTCACTTGCCGGACAGCTTCTTTTAAGATTTCCAAATCATCTGCAGAATATTCCTTTTCTCCTGTATGTGCCCAAATAAATCCTAATATTTCATTCTGTTTCCAGATGGAAATGGCTATCCGGTTCCCCAGCCCAATTTCTTGAATTTCAGGTATAATGACCGGCTGATTACTATCAATCAGTTTGGGCATTGCTCCATTTTTCCATAATCCGTTGATTACCTTATCAGGGACTTTCCTGTTCATAATGGTGCCGATCCTCGCTTCATCAATGTTTTCAGTATGCTTACTATATGCTAAAACATGATGATTGGCATCCTCAATCGTAATTGGACACGCCAACGCTTCGCTAATCATATCAGCGAGAGTATCTAAATCGGAAAACGGCTGTTGAAGATTTAATATTTTATTATTATTTGTCTTAGAACGATTCATGAAATGCACTCCTTTATATGAAGGCGATGCTTACAATATTTTGAATAAAATAAATAATTTGTATACTTGCTTTTTATTGTTAAAAAAATTATCATTTTGCATAAGCAATCTTTTTGTATACTAAAAAAATATATCTATCTTTATTTTAGTATATACATAGAAAGATTTCACCTAATACTTATGTGACGAAAAAGGTAACAATAGGAGGACAAACATGAAAAGAATTATGAAAATCTTTGTTATTGCAAGCGCATTCATAGGTGTGATTGTAGGCGCTGGCTTTGCTTCGGGACAAGAAGTGCTGCAGTATTTTACCAGCTTCGGGACATTGGGGATTCTGGCTGCCTTTGTTTCCACAGTGCTTTTTGCATATGTCGGTATGATGCTCGTCTGGCTGGGCAGCAGATCACAGACATCATCCTATAATGAAGTAATTTATAAGATCAGTCATTTCAAGTTTATTGAAAAGCTCATTCGTTTTAACCTTATTGGTGTGATTGTAGATGCTGTGCTTGTATTTACGTTATTTGGCGTAGGTGTGGTAATGATTGCTGGAGCCGGATCAAATCTTAATCAACAGTTTGGGCTGCCTCATGTTGCAGGTGCTATATTGATGACGGTACTGGTACTGCTGACAGGTATGTTAAAAGTGGATAAAGTTGTTGCTGTCATCAGCAGTATTACGCCGTTCTTAATTTTGTTTGTTATTTTTATTTCCATTTACAGCTTTGTTACGGCGGATGGATCGCTTGCAGTGTTAAATAGTACTGCACAGAGTCATGGACCGAATTTTCCAAATTGGTTTGTAGCAGGGTTGAACTATGCTACCTTTAATACATCTGTTGGTGCAGCAATGTCTATTGTTATGGGAAGTGCAGTAAAGGATAGAAAGACCGCTGCAATCGGCGGATTGGTAGGCGGGATAGGACTGGGTGTGCTAATTATACTGAGTTATTATGCAATCTTTGCTAAGGTAGAAGAGGTTGGGAGTTTCGAAATGCCGATGCTGGGTATTGTAAATAATATTTCGCCAGTTTTAGGTGTGATCATGTCAATTGTTCTATTTGGAATGATTTTTAATACAGCCATCAGCATGTTCTTTGCATTTGTTGCCCGGTTTGCAAAAGTAGAAACGAAGAAATTTAATATTATTTTAATGATAACCTTGGCAGCCGGCTTTATCCTCAGCTTTGTCGGCTTTACAGATTTAGTTTCTAAATTCTATTCACTGATTGGTTATATGGGACTGGCATTGATTGTCGTACTGATTATCACACCATTCCGAATGAAAAATATTGATTT
Organism: Oceanobacillus sojae; assembly: GCF_900162665.1. Lineage (GTDB taxonomy): Bacteria > Bacillota > Bacilli > Bacillales > Amphibacillaceae > Oceanobacillus > Oceanobacillus sojae_A. The sequence continues at coordinate 438,193 of NZ_LT727813.1, read as the reverse complement.
TGAAGACAAAGGTGAATAATACAGTATGAAATAGTAAGGAATTTAAAGTGAAAAGAAGTGCCGATCACCCGGGAGTCAGTATAAATAATCTGATTTCCGGTGACCGGCATCTTTCTTAATCTAATATGCTTTTTTATAATACATCTAAAAACAGCATTAATGGAATAAATTTTTGAGCTTTGAAACGATTCCTTTCGGAGGATCGCTGTCTTTTTCCTCTTCTTTTTCCTCTTCTTTTTTCTGTGTTGATATGTCTTCTATATCCTTGAGATAAATCTGTTCTATATCCACAGCATAAGAGTATGTGAGAACTAAACCGATCTCTGTATCATTTTCCTGGTTACTTACAGTTGTATGAGGAATGGAAAGCCGATCGGCGAGTGACTTTTCTTCTTTTAAAAATTGATATGAAATATTCCCGTTCAATAGCAGCTTTGCTTTAGGATGCTTTTTTAATTGGCGCTCTAATTCAGCAAGCCCTTTATTAGACATAACCTCTCCAATTGTTAAAACAAAGGCGATGCGTTCACGTAATGTGCCGAGATACATTTTCCGCTCGCTTTCATTTGGCAGGCGTGTTCCATACATTCCTTCTTGAAGGTAATCATCCACATTTTTTTTACTCATTTTGTTTCATCCTTTTAATCCATTTTCAATTTACTGTTATATTTTGTACCAGTAAATATTGTATTATTTATTCTCCATCTAATGTACCCTATTGTTGAATATCAAGCAAAGAAAATCATTCAAATTTCCTATTTTGTTTAAAATGAGGAACGAGAAATGATTAGAATACAAAATCATACGGAGGGTTTCTTAAAAATGTTAAGATAAGAATATGTTAAATAGAAATATTTTGTGGAAATGGGGGATTATTATGAAGCTGCATTCCAGAAAGCCGATGAAACTTCATCACGGTATTTCGCTTATTGATGGGTTTGATTTTGGTGTGAGCGGCAGAACTGGTTCGTATATCATTGAAGGGGACGAACTTACCATTATTGAGACAGGTCCAAGTCCTGCCGTACCGTATATTAAAAAAGGATTAGAAGAGCTGGGATATTCGTTAGCTGATGTGAAGCATATTATTGTGACACATGTTCATTTAGACCATGCAGGCGGGGCAGGCCGGTTATTAGCTCTTTGTCCCAACGCTGTTTTATATGTTCATCCAAGAGGTAAAAGGCATCTTGTTGATCCAAAGAAATTGGCCGCTGGAGCACGGGCGATTTATGGAGAGCGTTTTTCCGAGCTATATGATCCGATTGTTCCGGCTGAGGAAGAAAGAATTGTGGAAAAAACAGAGGGAGATATTTTACAAATTGGGGAAGAGAGGATATTGGAGTTTTGGGACACGCCCGGGCACGCCAGACATCATCTGGGCATCTATGATCCATTAAGTAACGGCATGTTTACGGGAGACACTGCAGGAATTCAATATGAACAATTGTTTCCGCATGGAGTGAACTTCTTTTTACCATCGACTTCTCCCAACCACTTTGACCCGGCAGCAATGAAGCAGTCTATACAGAGATTCCGCGAAAAACAGCTGGATTATATCTATTTTGGACATTTTGGTGGAACTGATTTAGTAGAGGAAGCCTTGAAGCAGGCTGAACTATGGCTGGATGTATTTGTTAAGGAAGCAGAAGCTGCAGTTGCTGAAGGGCATGGCTATGATGAGATTGCGAAACGTTTGTTACAATATGTACAATCCGGGCTCCGTGAACAGGGAATCAATGACGAGCATGAAGTTTATCAGATGATTAATGTGGATTTACAAATAAGTGCGCTGGGCATGGTTGATTATTTGCAAAAGAAATAAAGAATATACAGAGGATCTTCTTCCATATATATCAGCTGAAAAGAGGAAGAGAGCATCCTCTGAAGAACAAAAGAAGAAGAGGCAGTTAAACACTTCCTTTTCTTCTTTTATGAAAGAGAGGCTACGGGGAATGCGAAAAAAATTAACTATTATTACTGTATTTTTGTTTGGTTTAATTATCGGGCTTTTTTTAATCCCTGAAGTGTTTCGGGCATTTGACATCGAGTTTTTTAAAATCTTTGATTAAACCATTGTCTGGATGAATTTAATTTTCTTCCAAATTGATTTCCAGGCATACCGGGCAATGGTCACTGCCAAGAGTATATCGATAAACCTCTAAGTTTTTCAAATTTTTTTCCAATTGACTGGAAACAATGAAATAATCAATACGCCAGCCAATATTTCTTTCACGGATTGTTTTCATGTAAGACCACCAGGTGAAAATATCATCACGTTCAGGATAGAAAAAGCGTAATGTATCTGTGAATCCATTAGCTAAAATTCGTGTCATTTTATCACGTTCCTCTTGCGTAAAGCCTGAATTGCCATGGTTTGTTTTATCATTTTTTAAATCGATTTCCTGATGTGCCACATTTAAATCCCCGCAATAAATGACAGGCTTTTCAGCATCAAGCTCCTTCAAGTAATCAAACATCCTGTCTTCCCATTCCAGACGATCTTCAAGTCTTGTTAAATCCCGTTTTGAGTTTGGTGTATAGACATTGACAAGATAAAATCCAGGATATTCTAATGTGATTATTCTTCCTTCCGGCTCTATCTCTCCCTCTTGAAAACCATAGGAGACACGCAGCGGTTTATGCTTTGTAAAAATGGCTGTTCCTGAATATCCTTTTCGTTGTGCATAATTCCAGTATTGATAATAACCTTCTAAGTCCAATTCAATTTGGCCTGTCTGCACCTTTGTTTCCTGTAAACAGAAAAAATCCGCATCTATTTCATGAAAGAAATCCAAAAAACCTTTGCGGACACAGGCCCGGATTCCATTGACGTTCCACGTAACTAGCTTCATCTAAAATTCTTCCTTCCCATTAACATAATCCTGTTAGTCATTCTATCATATATGTTTGAAAAAGAAATTTCTTTTGTATCAGCTGTTTTTGTGAGAGAGGGATTATTAACTCAACTTTCACTCCTTAAAAAGTAACAAGCTTATCATAGAGACTGGAGTTGATCATTCCTTCCATCTATCTCTTGACAAAGCATAAACTCTATCTAGAAAGAAAGTAACGTGTAAGGCGCCGCTGCGACGGACCGTTTTGCTTTCCTAGGGGCACGCTCTTCAGCTAACTTTTGCCAAGAAGATCACTTGGCAAAAGTGGATCTTCAGATGGTGCTAATCCCTCAGGAGTCAAAACGGTCCGCCTCCGTTAGAAGGGAGTTCTATACTGTTTAATACAACGGAGCCAATAGAAATTGGATTAGTAAAAAACATATCTCTCGTGGTGCATATAAAAATGTCCCGTCACGATTACTTTCTGTTCATAAAAGCTATTCCCGATATTTGCTATTCATGCTTTGTGGTGGGTCATCGTTTCAATTACCACATTAACTATTTGAAACACTAAAATGATTTTTTCATTAAGTAAAAAGCAATTATTTCATCCAACTCCATTAGGATATGATTCCTTTCATACGCTGTGGAAGCCTAACTGAGCGCAGACCAACCACGTAGACTCCTATGGGAACAGGGCGAGCTGAAGATCCACTTGAAAAGCGGTTTTCTTTTCAAGTTAGCTGAAGCCGTCCCCATGGAAAGCGGAGTGATTGGTCGGAGCGGAGCTATACACAATCTCCATTTCAATAGAAGGACGGTTTAATAAAATACAAGCAGGATAATGAAGAACATGTTCACCCTGGAATAGGAAGATATAGATATTTATTCTCAGGTGCGAAAGTGGAGTTATTAATAAATAGTAATTTCTCCATTTTAAAACCCTCCTTAGCTCTAAATTATAAAAGGTAATCTAATGTGAATTGAAAAATTTAAATTTAACAAAGAAAATAGTTGTCTTTCTTGTGTATTATACATATAATACACTTACAAGGTGTATCAATGTATTAATACAGCAGATATATATGCACTAGAAGAATGAGGTGAGAAATTGGATGGCTATTCATTTTGATAAGCGTGAAGCAGTGTATATTCAGGTGATCAGGTATTTTAAAGAACAGATTGCAATTGGAGAATTGAAGTCTGGTCAAGAAATTCCTTCACGCAGAGAATTAGCGCAGCAATTAAAAATAAATCCGAATACCGTACAGCGAGCTTATAAGGAAATGGAGGAGGAAGGCTTGATATATACGGATGGAAATAAACCAAGTATTGTTACAGAAGAAACAAAACGTATTAAAGAAATTCGTGAAACCTTAATAACAGAAGCGATTGATCAGTTTGTAGATCGTATCACCTCTTTGCAAATTCCAAAAGAACAGGTTTTTGAGCTTGTACAGTTAAAATTAAATGAACTGGGCGGGGAGGAGGAAGTGAAGCATGATTAAATTAACCGGTGTAGAGAAAAGGTATGGAAGAAAAGCCATTTTAAATGGAATTACTTTTGAAGCGGATAAAGGTCAGATTACTTGTCTTATCGGGATTAATGGCGCCGGGAAAACGACCATTCTTCAATCTATTATGGGCCTGACTCCTTATCAAAAAGGAGAGATTACGATTGATGGTGAAAAATTATCTCCGGCAGTGATGGAGAAAGTAACATATATTCCGGATGCGATGACTCTCTTGCCTAAAATGCGTATAAAAGATGCTTTTCAATTTATGAAAGATTTTTATCAAAATTGGAATGGTGAGCGGGCAAAAGAAATATTAAAATTCTTTAAGCTCAAAGAGGAAGAACGTATTTCGCAATTGTCTAAAGGAAATACAGCGAAGGTCAATTTATTAATGGGGCTGGCGATGGATGCAGATTACATATTAATGGATGAGCCATTCTCTGGAATAGATATCTTCAGCCGGGAGCAGATTGCAGACGTATTTTCCAGCCATCTGGTAGAGGACCGCGGTGTGATTATAACCACACATGAAATCAGTGATATTGAGCATTTAATTGATAAGGCTGTTCTATTAGCTGATGGCGTTGTGAGAAAAGAGTTTATGACGGAGCAGATAAGAGAAGAAGAGGGTAAATCCGTTATCGATGTGATGAGGGAGGTATATCAGGGATGAAGCTTTTTGGAAAGCTGGTAAACTTTGAATTTATGCGTTTTTTACCAATTTATATTACTTTGCTTGCAGTTGTATTTTTGATAGAGGCTGCCAGTGTAATATTTTATGTTTTTATGGTGAAATCTGAAATTACGGAAAGCATCGTTAAGCACGGATTATCCAAAGAACAGTTCCTTCAGGACAATGGGTATGCTTCGATGGTAAATATATTGTCCAGCTTTATGTTTAGCCTGCCTATAGTTATTGCTGCAGTGACTATATTTATTTACATTTTATTTATTTGGTATCGGGATTGGCTGGGAAAGAATACCTTTATTTACCGTCTGCTGATGCTGCCGGTGAAGCGTATCCAGTTATTTTTCTCAAAAGGGGTAACAATCCTGATGTTAGTATTTGGATTAGTTGCTTTTCAGGTAGCTGTTCTGCCTGTATTGCAAGTCATATTAAAGCTGATTATTCCAGTTGATTACCGGTTGGATTTAACCACCCAGGGCATGGTTAGAAGCTTATATTATTTGAGATTCCTGCTTCCGGAGAATTTTATTGATTTTATTATTAATTACGGTTTTGGTATAGCCTTTGTTATTTTATTGTTCACCATGATTTTAATTGAACGCAGTTATCGTTTCCGCGGTGTATTTATGGCTGCTTTTTATGGAATCGGAGCATTAATTCTGGTGTTCTCACCATATATTTTGCAGGTAATCATGAAGGATTATTTTTATGATAATGAGCTTTTGTGGATGCAATTTGCCATTGCAATTGTTCTTTCCATCATATCGGTTTTCCTTAGTAATCATTTGTTAAATAGAAAGATAAGGGTGTGATAGAGATGAATCATGTAAAACGCTATTTAACTATATATATTGCATTAATTTTCATCTCCGTTATCATCATCGGCTTTTACTTAGTAGATAAGGAAGAGGTTGATTTTAATTGGAAAACAGTATCAGGGGATGAAGAGACTGTAAAAGATGTTTTCATCTATGGTGATGCACAATTCAGCTACTACTCACCATATTATAATGTAGCACCAGATCCTTTCCGTTTATCTTTAGAAGAATCAAAGCGGATGGAGCTGCAAAGAGGAATGTATTATGGCTGGTACTATCAGGATTCACAGATGGAAAAGTATGTTAAAGAGTATAAAAGCTTTATGCGCGGGAAAAACGCTTGGAGTGAGAACTTTATAGAAACAGAAAACCAGCTTATTTATGTAGATGGAGACAATTTAGGCTGGGGAATTGATGAGTCGAATGATATTCATGTAGAAATACTTGATAAAGAAACAGATGAGGTAAACGCATTTGAACTGCCTGTCGAAGAAAATCAAGAGATCTATGGAGTGAGTTCTATAAGCGTCAATGATAATAAATTATATGCCCAGGTATATATGGGAGGGCAGCAAGGTTGGACGGCTGACATTTATTATGATGAGGATGCGATTCTGGTCATTGATTTAAATAATCAAACTATAGAAGATATAAAGTTCCCGGCAAAAGATATTGAGCCAAAAGAAGGGATATATTCTACTTTAATCTATCAGGACAGCGGTCTGATTAACGGAGAAATGAATTATCTTTATATCTATGATGAATATAAAGTAGATCAGAACGGCGGTTATGTTGGAGATTCTTCGCTTAAATATGAATTGCGGCTATATAATGTAGAGGAAGATAGTTTCAAATCGGTTGATCTTCTGGGAGACAGCTTATATGAAGGGGAATTTCTCCGAATTTATGATGGGGAAGTTTATGCAGGTTCGCTTCAGGGAGAGAATTACAGTTTAACGAGGTTTGATGAGAATTTGGAGGAAAAGGAAGTTATTTTTGATGAAAATGTATTAAATGGAGACTCCGAAATTATTCCAGAGGATGTTTATCCATTAACTGACATCCGTAATGGGTACTTTTATATTGCGTTTCCTGCGTTTTCTAACTTAACTGCGACTGACGTTTCCATCAACGTGTTTGATTTAGAGACAGGGGAAAACGTTTATCAAGGCATTATTCAAGCGGCAGATTCAATGAAGCAATATCAGTATTTTAATTTAAATCAGATGGAATTTGATGAGGAGTAAAAATAAAATGCAGAATAGAGGGAGCGCCTTTATTCTGCATTTTACGAAAGAAATAGGGTGGTGAGTCTTTTGTGGTCGGGCGTTATACAGCTTAGTTTTATTTTTATTCCCATCTTCATCTTTTACATAGTTTATAAATTAATCAGGAAGAGATTTGATTATCTGTCTACAGAAATTATCCATATGGTGTTTATATTTTATGTTTTTATATTAGTTTACATCGTATGGTTTTATCTGCCCTTGGCATTAGGGTATATAAATATAAATGTAATTCCTTTTTATACTATCGGCGGATATGTAAAAGCTGTTTTTACAGGGGACATTTCCATACGGATTGCCGGGGTTAATTTATTGGGAAATATTCTGCTTACATTACCGATGGGAGCTTATCTGTGTTTTAACCGCGTTTCTTTTAAAAAAACAATAGCCATAGCAATTTTGGTTCCAGTCGTTATTGAACTGGGACAGCTTTTGCTCCATTATATAGGATTTGCTGCAAGGTCAGTGGATATAGATGATATTATTCTAAACTGTATTGGGGTTCTTATCGGTTATTATCTGGCAAAGAAATGTAAGTTTGTGAAAAAATCAAAGTACATAGATTAGGTGATTACTATGGTAATATACATAAAGAACGCCTCAGCGCTCCAACCGGAAGCACTGAGGCGTTCTTTATGAATTATCTAATACCAGTGCCAGAGCGAATGGTATCATATTCTAAAGTTAAGCGTTCACGTAGTAAATGCTCTTCATTTTGCATATAAATATCCTGTTGTGCTTTACGTTTACGTCCAAAAAGTTTCTTTAACATATATTTCACCTTCCTTTTTAAAAATGACCGGTCAGTTTCTTAATGTATGTGAAGCAGGAAGAAAAGATGTGTACTTTTACTGAATATAAGTGATAAACACATTTTCCATCTCTCTGATATGAGATTCCAGCTTTTTAACATCATAGCCGATTACTGCATGCAGCCATATTCCATCATGTAAGGACCAAAACATGGCAGTTGCCTGTTCTACATCTAAATCCTGTCTAAACTCGCCTCTTTTTTTACCTTCTGTGATGATGGCTTTTGTCATATCAACCATTGCATCAAAGCGTTTTGACAGAATTTCCTTCAGCTTGGGTGAATCAGCAGAGTAGAGCCAAAATTCAATGTGTACTCGCATAAATTTCTTCTTATCCTGGCTGTAAGGAATATCTTCATGAATCCAGTGCTGTAACTTTTTCGTCGGACTATCTATTTTATCCAGCTTTTCTTTTAAATGCTCCATGGACTCTGTGCGTTTCTTTTCAAGTAAATGGATAAATATATCTTCTTTACTCTCGAAGTAATTATAAACAGAGCCTTTGCTCAGATTAGCGTAACGAACTATATCATCAATAGTTGATGCATAATATCCTTTGGAGGAGAAACATTCAAGTGCTGCTTCCAACAAATGATCTCTCCTTGCTTTTTTCGCTTCCTCAGAAATTCGCGGCGCCATCTTTTCACCTTCTTTTCCGCACAGATAAATTGTCTATCCTATACGTCAGATTAGTTAATGAACATTTTATTATATCCTGTATATTTCAGTTCAGGTTAAAAGTCTATTTATTAAAACTGACTGGTTAGTCTTTTTAGATGATATATCATTCTGAGCGGATTGACAAGTGTTTTGCTTGAAAATATATGTAGGAATTGTGACGGTGCAAATTTGAATAAGAAGACAAAAAAAACAGGAGCTGTGTATGGCTTACAGCTCCCTCAAGGCATGGGTTGTTGTGATGGTTTGAATCAGTGACAACGTTGTCTAGATTCTAATATAGTTTATGCAATTTAAAAATGGTTGTCTCGTCACTTATATCAATGCAAACATACATTTATTTAATTGTCTCACCAATTAATTCCTTAATTTCTGTTTGTTTTCCTTCTGCAAACAAGTGGACAATCTTACTGCCTACAATAACACCATCACAATAAGCGGCTAAGTATTTTGCCTGGTCCGGATTAGAAATTCCGAAGCCGGCCAGAACAGGTACAGAGCTCAACTTAGTCAGTTTTTCTAAATAGTTAAGTGTGCTTTCTTCATGCTGTGCACGTTCTCCGGTAGTACCGCTGACAGAAACAGCATATAAAAAACCTTCGGACATACGGGCAATTTTCTTCAGGCGTTCATCTGGACTTGTCATCGCAGCTAAGCGGATAAAGGCGATACCATTAGCGGAAAGCTGTGCTGCAATCTCTCCTTCCTCTTCCATTGGGATATCCGGGATAATAATGCCATCTACTCCAGCAGCATCGCAGTCTTTTGCGAATTGTTCATAGCCATAGTTCCAGATAGGATTAATGTAGGTCATTAAAATAATCGGGATGCCCCGCGTTTCTTTTTGCTTACGTACCTCATCCAGAACCAGCTTTAATGTTGTTCCATGCTGTAATGCACGCAGTCCGGCATCCTGAATGACAGGGCCGTCTGCTACAGGATCGGAGAAGGGGATGCCCAGTTCAATAGCAGATGCACCGCATTCCTCCAAAAAGTTAATCCGTTCATTGATTTGATCAATGCCGCCGTCACCCGCCATCATGTAAGGAATGAAAAGAGGCTTTCCGGTTGCTTTTATCTGATTTAATGTATTCTCCAGCTTATGCTTTCCCATTGGAATCCTCCTCCAGTTTTGCTTTGACTTGTTCTACATCCTTATCTCCGCGTCCGGACAGACAGATAACCAATGACTGGTCAGAGGACATTTCTCCTGCCAGCTTGCAGGCATAGGCAACGGCATGCGCACTCTCCAGTGCAGGGATAATTCCTTCTAATTTGGCAAGCAGCTGAAAGGCTTCTAATGCTTCTTCATCTGTAATGGAAGGATAGGTAACCCGGCCGGTATCATACAGGTGACTGTGTTCCGGTCCAATACCAGGGTAATCTAATCCGGCAGATATAGAGGCTGCTTCCTGAATCTGACCGGCTTCATCCTGCAATAAATAAGTAAATGTGCCATGCAGCATTCCGGGAGACCCGCCAGTTAAAGTAGCTGCATGCTCATTGGTGTTAACGCCCTTACCTGCTGCTTCGACACCATATAAGGCAACTTCTTTATCCTCCACAAAAGGATAGAACATTCCCATTGCATTGCTTCCGCCGCCAACACAGGCAATGATTGCATCCGGCAGTTTTCCTTGTTTTTCAAGACTCTGCTGCTTTGTTTCGGAACCAATAACCGATTGAAAATCCCGGACGATGCGGGGGAAGGGATGAGGCCCGACAACAGAACCGATGATATAATGGGTGTCGTGAACATGATTCACCCAATAGCGCAGAGCCTCATTCACGGCGTCCTTTAATGTTGCGCTGCCTTGAGAGACCCCGACAACCTTTGCTCCTAAAAGCTCCATCCGAAAGACGTTGAGCTTTTGTCTTCTAATATCTTCGTCTCCCATAAAAACGATACATTCTAAACCAAGCAGAGCACAGACGGTTGCTGTAGCGACACCATGCTGGCCGGCTCCTGTTTCAGCGACAACTTTCTTTTTGCCCATCCGTAAAGTCAAAAGCGCCTGCCCGATGGTGTTATTAATTTTATGAGCCCCGGTATGATTAAGATCCTCCCGTTTTAAATAAATTTTTGGTCCACCTAAATGCTTGCTTAATTGTTCTGCCTCATATAACGGAGTCGTTCTGCCAATGTATTCTGTCAGATAGTTATTTAATTCCTCCTGAAAAGAAGGGTCTTTTTTTGCTGCTTCATAAGCTTCTTCAAGCTCCAAGGCAGCCGGCATAAGTAATTCGGGAATATATCTGCCGCCGAATTTGCCGTATTTTCCTGATTCATCTGGGAATGTGTATGTTTGCATATTATCGATTCCTTTCTACAGTTCTTTTTGCTGCGTGGATAAAGGCTTTTATTTTATCCGGATCTTTTTTTCCGTTTGTTTCAACACCGCTGGAAACATCTACGCCAATTGGGTTCACCTGTTTAATGGCTTCAGCGACATTTTCCGGTGTCAGTCCTCCTGCTAAAATCAGCTTGTTTGAAAAAGCATTTCCTTTTAAGATGGACCAGTTGAATGTTATTCCATTACCTCCGTGTGCATGAGGCAGGGGAGGACTATCCATCAGCAGGTAAGAAGCAGCATCAAATTGCACTGTCTTCTTTAATCCTTCTTCTGTACCGGGAAGTGATTTAATGACAGGATATGTGAGCTGGGAGACAGCTTGAGCAGATTCTTCCCCGTGCAGCTGTATAAAATCAAGTCCTGCTTCCTGAGCGGTTTCTTTTATTTCCTCTACATCTTTATTTACAAAAACACCAACACTTTTTACATGTTCAGGCAAGGCTGCAATAATTTCTCGTGCTTGATCTATAGAGACTTCACGCTTGCTTTTCGCAAAAACAAATCCTAAAAAATCTGCGCCGGCACGGACAGCAACCTGTGCAATTTCAGGAGATGTAATCCCGCAGATTTTGACAAGCATATCAGGAAGCCCCTTTCGCAGAGGAGAGTGGTACCTGCAGCGCCTGCATGTCTTTTTCCACATTATCTGAGCGCATCAGTGTTTCGCCGACCAGAATGGTATTAGCACCGGCATCTCTTGCCAGCTCTGCATCTTCTTTCGTGCGCATACCGCTTTCAGATATAATTGTCAGCCCTTTTTTATCTATTTGTTGAACAAGCTCTGCAGTTGTTTGCAAATCCACTTCAAATGTTTTTAAATTACGATTATTAATCCCGATAATTTTTGGGCTGACTGTCAGTGCGTCTTTTAATTCATCCGTATTATGGACCTCACAAAGTACTTCTAGTCCCTGCTCTGTCGCATAGCTGTAAAGACGCTGAAACCGTTCATGCGGCAACGCAGCGAGAATTAACAGAATAATGGATGCCCCTGCATTTTTGGCATCATCGATTTGGATCTCATCAATAATAAAATCCTTGCACAGAACTGGCACGGAAACAGCTTCACTGACTTGCTGAAGGTCTTCCAATGAACCATGAAAAAAGCTTTCATCCGTCAAAACAGAAATTGCTGCTGCGCCGGATTGTTCATATTGTTTTGCCTGCTCCAGTATATCCACGTTCATTTGAATCGGCCCTTTGGAAGGGGAGGCCCGTTTGATTTCTGCAATAATGGATATATGATCAGCTGCCTGGACGTTTTCATGCAGTGAATATATCGGATTATTTCGAGTATATTTCCCGTCTGCCTGTAATTTTCGCTTAGCAACTTCCTGTTTTTTCTTATCAATTATTTTTTCTAAAAAAGTCATTTAAACCACCTCACGTTTTACTTCCTGGCTGTATTGAACCAATGCGTCCAATCTTGCTTTTGCATTTCCCGAGAACACACTGTCTTTAGCAACTTCTACGCCATCTTTAATGGAATCAACATTTCCGGTGGCAAATAAAGCGATTGCTGCATTAAACAGAACCGTATCCAGATATGCACCGGATTCTCCATTTAACACAGAGAGAAGAATTTTCGCATTGGCCTTGGCATCCCCGCCCTCAATTTCTTTATTGTCATATACGGATAAACCAACTTCTTCCGGATGGATAGCTCCTTCTTTTAATTCGTTGTTCTCCAATAAAATATAATTGTTCTCCCCCTGGAGAGAGGCTTCATCCATTCCACCGGCACCATGAACGACCAGTGCCCGCTTTCTGCCAAGTGTTTTTAAAGACTTTGCCACAATCGGCAATGCTTCATTGGAATAAACACCTACCAGCTGTGAGCTTAAAGCAACAGGATTGGTTAAAGGACCGACTAAATTGAAAATGGTCGGTGTACGAAGCTTCTGACGTACGCCGGCGATTTGTTTCAGGGTCGGATGAACATGCTGTGCAAATAAAAAGGCAATCTGATTTTCATCCAGCATATATTTGAGCTGCGATTTTGTCAGATTCAGAGAGACCCCCAGCTCCTCCAATACATCTGCGCTCCCAGTCTGGCTGGAAATACGGCGGTTCCCGTGCTTAGCAACAGTAATACCGGCGCCGGCTAAAACAAATGCTGAGCAGGTACTGATATTAAAGCTGTTAGAACGATCTCCGCCTGTTCCGCAGTTATCCATTGCAGGAATGCCCAATTCAAATTGGAAAGGGGAGTTGGTATGAATTACTTCCGCCAGACCGGCCAGCTCTTCAGCTGTCGGCTGCTTCATTTTTAATGCAACTAAGATGGCAGCAAGCTCAGTATCTGAAACATCCTCCTGGAAACAGGCGTTAAATAAAGCCTTTGTTTCTTCAAATGATAAGTTATTTCCTTCGAGTAATTGACTAAAATGTGGTTTCATTGGATTAGTTCCTCCTTCTGCTTTGCTAATTTCTCAACAAAATGAGAGATAATTCGTTTTCCATCCAGTGTTCCGATTGATTCAGGATGGAACTGCAATCCATAAACCGGATACGCTTGATGTGTTACCCCCATAATTTCATCATCATCTAAAGCAGTTGCAGTGATACGTAATTCAGACGGTACCGAGATTTGCTCTGCGGCAAGAGAGTGATAACGCATCACTTCAACCGGATTCGAGAGACCCTGGAACAGCCCGGAGCCATCATGGTGAATCAGCGATGTTTTTCCGTGCTTAATGGTAGAGGCCTGAATAACTCTTCCGCCCAGCGCCTCCATAATCACCTGATGCCCTAAGCAGATTCCAAGTATCGGCAGTTCTTTATAAAAAGCCTGCACGATATCAATACAGTTTCCGGCATCCTTTGGAGAACCCGGCCCGGGTGAAATAATAATAGCTTCGGGCTCTAATGATTGGATGGTTTCCAGAGTGACTTCACCATTACGGATTACTTCAACGTGTACGCCGCATTCGGAGACATATTGATACAGGTTATACGTGAAAGAATCATAATTATCAATTAATAGAATCAAGTTCGGGCACCTCCATAAAAGATCTTCCTTTGTTAATGGTTTCCATGTATTCGTTATATGGGACAGAGTCATATACAATGCCTGCTCCAGATTGGAAATAAGCTTTATAATTTTTGATAACAATGGAGCGGATGGCAAGTGCAATATGCACATCATGCTCAAAGTTGATAAAGCCGATTCCACCGCCATAAGGGCCGCGTTTTACTGTTTCCAGTTCATTAATGATTTGCATCGCCCGAATTTTCGGTGCTCCCGATACTGTTCCAGCGGGGAGACAGGAGATAAGAGCATCAATCCCTGAATAATCGGAACGTAATTTCCCTGTTACCTCTGAAACGATATGCATGACATGCTGATAACGCTCAATGGTCATATAGACTGGAATTTCGATACTGCCAACCTCGCAGACACGGCCTAAATCATTTCTGCTTAAATCCACAAGCATCCGGTGCTCTGCCCGTTCTTTTTCATCGGCAAGCAGCTCTTCAGCAAGTGCCTGATCTTCCAGCTCGTTCTGTCCCCGTTTTCTAGTTCCGGCAATCGGGTTGGTGACAACACGGCTTCCGTTTGTTTCTATCAGGCTTTCCGGGGAAGCACCGAGTACGGTATAGTCCAGAAAGTCGATATAAAACATATAAGGGGAGGCGTTATGTCTCCGCAATTGCTCGTAAAAGGAAAGTCCGAACTCTCTTTCATTTTCAATCTCTCTTGAAAAACGCTGGGATAAAACAACCTGAAAAATGTCACCTTTTTGTAAGTAATCCTTGGCAATCTGGACGTTCTCTTCGAATTTTCTCTGGTCGATTTCCGGTGTGAAAGCATATTTTTGCGGTTCTGGAAGTACAGTACGTTTGGCCTGTTCTACATATTGTTTCAGTTTTTGAATACGCTGGGCCCGATTTTCTTCTGTACCGCCGTTCCGGTCGATTGCGATAAAATGCAATTTATTTTCTTCATGGTCGAAAATAATCGTATCCTCAAAAAGCATCAAATGAATATCCGGCATATTCCGATCATCGAATGGGGCTGAACCAATATCTTCAAAAGCTTGAATGGTATCATAGCCGATATACCCGACTGCTCCGCCATAGAAGGGGAGAGGGAGAGATAATTCAATTTTCGGCATAATCTCCTGTAAGAAATGCAGCGCGTGCTGGTGTACAACAAGCGGCTCTACATGAGAAGCGCTGATGAGCATGGTTTCTTTCCCGCGGCCGATAATTTCCTGATAAGGATGAAGACCAATAAAGGAATAGCGTCCTTTTTCTTCATGTGGGAAGCTGCTTTCCAGCAGGTATTTTTTTGCTTTTGGCAAGGTCTGAAAAACTTGAATGGGGATTAATCCATCTATGGAACAGGTTTGATGTGTTAAATGTGCCGTCATGATTATCTCTCCTTTATATTTGAAGATTCTGTGATCAATTTTTTGAAATAAAAAAGTCCTCTATAAACACAGCTATGTGCTTATAGAGGACGATGGGGCCGCGGTGCCACCTCTGTTTAGAAAGAATACTCTTTCTATCTTTATCAGGTACAGAAAAAATCAGATACCCTATCCGTATAACGTCGGAAATACGTTTTTTCCTACTCAGGTGCAGATGCACCATTTAAGAAAAACACTCTGAAGTCCATTCAATAATCCCTGCATACTGATATTCCACCAAGTTATCAGCTCTCTGTTATGCAGTGCAGATTATTTACTACTCTTCATCATCGTTTATTTTATAACAAATAAATACAAAAAGGCCCCTCATCCATATAAAAAGGACGAGGGACCGTGGTACCACCTTTATTAGCTGACATGCAGCTCACTCTATAAGAAGATTACTATCTTCTAAGTTTCCGTAACGGGAAACCATTCCGCCAAAGCCTACTCCGATTATGTTTCGGTTTGGAGCTCCGAAGTCCATTCATTACAAGGATACTCACTGATTCACAGCGGCCATCAGCTCTCTTGAGAGTTCACCTGTAATTACTATTCTTCATCAACGCCACATCATTTAATTATTGAGATTAATACTAAACGAAGAGACGGGCAGTTGTCAATAGATTTTTAGAAAAAAATCAAATTATCTGATTTCAGAAGATGTTCAAAAGTAATATTTTATCCTTTAAATACTTCAAATTTATCTGCCAAAGGGATGCGTTCTTTCTCTTCAGGTGTTTCATCAAAGTAACCCATGTGAATAAAGGCGGCGATTTTTTCGTTGTCCTTCACATGGAGAATCTCTTTTACTTTCTCATCATAGATATGTGGATTCGTTTTCCAGACGATACCAAGCTTTTCTTCCCATGCCAATAACCAAAAGTTCTGAATCATGGCGGAGACAGCACCAAAGTTTTCGTCCCACTGCTTTGGAATATCGGAAGTCTCCATGATGACAACAAGGATGGCGTTTGGCTCATTTAAGTAATTTTCACGATTTTCTTGTCTTTCTTCAGGATATGTAGCAGCAATTTTTTTAGCAAAACCGGGAAGGTGATCTTTATCAACAAACAGAAAGCGCCACGGCTGCCTCATTCCATGGGTTGGAGCCCAGATGGATTCCTCCAATAATTGCATCACAGTTTCTTTGGTTACTTTCTTATCATTGTATCCTTTTTTGATGGCACGACGTTCACGAATTAATTTTGCAAGCTCTGTTCGACTCATGAAATAAACCCCTATACAATTTAATTGATAATAGTTATCAATTAAATTGTAACGAATTTATAAAATCTTTGCAAATGGATTTTAAATGCACTCAACGTTCGCACTTAAAAAAGTAACTTCCTATCTACAGGAACAGGAGGTGATCATTTCTTAAAGATAGAAAGGTAAAGATGCGTATCCCCATGTGCGAAAGTTGAGAAATCACAAATCATAAAATATTATTTTGGAGGGCAGGGGAGGGTATTCTTTATTCTTATTTATTTCCGATTTCGCCTTTTTTGTAAAAAGGAAAATAAAGGGTCAATAAATAAGAAGAGAAGAAGCAGATACATGATTGCTAATTCTGGAATTTCCATCACATATAGAGGATTAAGGGATCTAAAAGTCGGTAATTCATATTTATTCAAATAATCAATCCCTAAGGAAACGCCAGCTAAAACGATGAACATGGATAAACAAATACCAATGATTTTCACTTTTTTACACTCTCCAATAGTATTTAAATATCTTTCCGTTAATTCCGGCACGCTATTCTTTTTTTCTGTTTTTGATAAAGGCGATGGTAAGCAGGAAAACAGGAAGAATAATTTGAAAAGGGAGCTGTACATAGAGCGGGAATATCTTTAACCCTTCTTGAATATGCTCAGAGTAATTACTCGCAATAATCATAGATACAAATAAAACCGTCAACCCCATCGGATAAGCCAGTTTAGAGGGTTCTTTAATATTAAATAAGCTGGCAGTGCCAATGACAGCACAGTATGTATATACTGTAACTTTAAAGAATCCTCCAATTACCAGGGCAAGAATAAAGATAACGTCCAGACGTTGTAAAAAACCGCCGACTTGAATAGATTGAATGGTTGTTAATAAAGGAAATAGAGAACGTTCAATAAGAGGCACACCGAGAACGCTGATATTCAAAATGGTGGTGAGAGCGAGAGCGGCGCCGGTTATACTAATTGCCGCTACCCCTGTTTTCCCCATTTTTTTTGCTTGATTTAAGTAAGGGAAAATCATTGTAAATACGATAATTTCACCAAAGGGAACATACAGTGTTTCTGTAAATACCGTATTTAATACCTTTGACGAATCCTCAAAGGCAGGCTTTAAATTGGAGATATCAATCAAACCTGAGATAGCAATAAGGAGAAACAGAAAGAACGCCAGCATAATCATGATGACAAACAGCAATTCTCCTGTCCTGGCAACGACTTCAATACCTTTAAACACAGTATAAATAACCACAAGGATCATCAGGGCGCATGCAACGAATAGAGGTGTTTCCGGAAAGGCAAAAGACAGCAGCATAACACCAAATTCCCGCAATACTCTCGCAGCACAGTATAAAAAGAAGAGAATATACAGGAATGCCAGTATTCGCCCTAAAAACTTGCCGATTATCTTCTCTGTATAGTCTGTCAGCAAGAGTGAAGGATAATACAGGTAAAGCGCCCGATAGATAAAAAATAAGAAGATACTTACCGCTGCCGCAATCAGAATAGCTAACCAGCTGTCGCGGCCTGCTTTCATGGCAAGCGGAATCAGCAGCGAATTGCTCAGCTGAAATAAAATCATAAGGATAAACAATTGGATAGTGCTGATTTTTGCCTTTTCCATAAATAAATCCCCTCCTTCCTAATCGCTTTTCTTGTTCAAATTAAAAAGATACGGGTTGTTTCTCATTCCTGTACGGCGAATAAAGGCTTCCACCGTCACATCGACATCCAATGCGGGAAAATAAACATCCTGCCATTTTGGTTCAAGTTTCTTCCAGCTGTCAGGATCGGATTGATGCAGCTTTTCTCCAAAACCAAAGATATCGGTTTTCGTTTTCTGTGCTTCATGGATTGCTGCTTCTGCTTCATCCTTAATTTTCTGCTGCAATGCTTGCTCAATCCGGAATATTACATGCGGATCAGTTACATTGACCGGCACCTCTATCACGCGAAGGTCTCCTTCTGCACGGATGTGTACTGAAATTACTGGTTTCTCATCCTTTGTTTGTGCCTCTACATTTGTTTTTTGGCGTACTACTTTATAGGAGATAGCTGCTTTTTTGTCATCCCAATCAATATTTACTGGAGCCTGCTGAATTTGATCTAATACCCACAGTGTTCCTTCGTTCTTATCGCCCTCAATCCAGTTCATCAGCTTCCCTTCTTTAAATACACCAATACCGTTTACTTCTATTGTCGCTTCTCCCTCCGATGATTGAAGCTGTTCCATGGTTTTCGCTTTCTCAATATCCCCCTCTACAGTAAAGCCGCTGACCAGTGGCTCTTTCCCTTTTAAAACAGCAGCCTTGATAAATTTCTGCAGATCAGTAGCTACATTTTCTCCATACAGTTTCTCCGTGAATTCTAAGGACTTAATTGCTTTTTCAGCCGGGACCTGATCAATCGCTGTTAAAACCTGAACGAAATCGCCTGCTTTCATATCCCGGCTAATCACTATCTTCGTCGTAGTCCGGAATTCAAGACCGCGCTCCATCGCATCTAAAATAGTGGCTAGTCCTTCTTCTCTGGCAAGCTCTTCACTGATAACCAACAGGCTGGTATGTGCAAAATAGAGGTCTCTCGAAACCTTTGTGGATGCATTATCAGATACTTCCAGCGGATTTCCTCCTGTTGCTGTATAAGTAGCAATACTTGGATTTTGTCCGGATGCTCCTCCTTGAAGCGCTCCCGGCACATTCATCGGATTGATCAGCTGAAACGTACCAACATATGTGCCGTCTTCATTTTTATCCAGCGCATAAGCCGAAACGATAGCTAAATCTTTTAATTCGTGGCTGCTCCAGCATCCTGAAAGCAGAGGGAGATAGATTGCCATGAAAAAAGGGATTATCCATTTACGATTCATTTTTATCTCCTTCTTTCGTGTCCGCTCTGACCATTCTCCGTTTTAATGGCGGCAAGGGTTTTTGATGCTTACCCTGGCGAACAGGGTTTTGTGGATGAAGGGATTCTGGTCTTTCATTGAATGACCAGATCGGACCGCGAATAATAGTATCCTTTAAACTTTTCAATTCCAATGGTGCAAATGGGGCCAGGTAAGGAACCCCAAATGAGCGCAAGCTGGTGAGATGGACAATCAGCATAATCAAGCCGAGGATGATGCCATAAAATCCAGCAATTGCGGCACTCAGCATAAAAGCAAAACGCAGCAAACGGGCAGAAATAGCGATATCATAATTTGGAGTAGCCAGACTGGCAATCGCTGTAGTTGCCACGACAATAACCATGGCCGGAGAGACGATTCCGGCCTGGATGACCCCTTGTCCAATGACAAGTGCTCCGACAATCGAGATGGTCGCACTGATTTTGTTCGGCATCCTTAAACCGGCCTCCCGCAAAATCTCAAAAGTGACTTCCATGATCAGGGCTTCTACAATCGCAGGAAAAGGTACGGATTCCGTCTGTGAAGCAATAATAACGAGCAGGTCTGTTGGAATCATTTCCTGATGAAAGGTGGTAGCTGCTACATAAAAAGCAGGACCAATCAACGAAATCAAAAACATGAAAACGCGCAGCATCCGAATCAGGGTACTAATCGGAAAGCGCACGTAATAGTCTTCCGGTGTTTGAAAAAATTGAATCATGACAGCAGGAACAACCAGCACATGAGGAGTTCCGCTGACGAAAATGGCGACCCTGCCTTCTAAAAGATTACCGGCAACAGCATCAGGTCTTTCTGTATGAGTAACTGTTGGAAACAATCCGGAGCTCTCATCCTCAATTACCTGTTCAATATAACCTGAATCAAGGATGGCATCGAGATCTACCCGTCCCAAGCGCTGGCGGACTTCTTTCACCGTATCAGGATCAACTATCCCATTGATATACATAATCGACAGATCCGTGTTCGTCTGCTTTCCGAGGTTCATGGATTCTACCCATAAATTCGGGTTTTTAATAATCCGGCGTACAAGCGCAGTATTGGTGTTAATGGACTCCGTAAACCCTTCTTTGGACCCGCGTAACGTTATTTCTGAATCAGACTGTTCAACGAGACGCCTTTCTCCGCCTCGGGTACTGGCAATCAGTGCTTCATTTTTTCCATCTGCGAGGATAACGGTATCCCCGGAAAGCAAAGCTAGAAACAAGGAATCCCAATCTTTCAGTGTTTCCAAGCTGCTGACGGCAACAACTTTTTCAGAAAAAACCTTGAAAAGATCCTTTTCCTCCAGTTTTTCTTGAACGCTATCCTCCATAGATTGCACCAGAAATTCATTGATTGTGGGATTGTCTACCAGCCCGTCTACATGAACGATAGCAGTAGACACCCCGGGATCATGACTAAAAGTAAGCATGCGGATAATGATATCTGGACTATTTCCGGTTTTTTGTTTGATGATATTCAGATTTTCGGTAATCGAAGTGCCAATGCTTTTTGGTTCCCCTTTTTTAAAATCTTCCCTTTGTTCTTTAGGCTTCATTTTTTTTAGAAATTTACGATAAGACATAGCATCGGACACCTCGTTGTTTTGACTATTCCTAATTTGTTCAGAAAATAACTTTTTATGCACAATATGGACTTTGGGCTGTGTACAGTAGTTACGTTTTTTTAAGATAAGAAGTATATAAAAATGCTGAAGTCAGCCGCTGCAATGTTTTTCATGGGGTGAGTAACCTTAGGCCCCAGAAATACACTACTCTTCCATGGGCCCGAGCTCATCTCTTCGAAAAAAGAAGAGCACTAGTTTTTTAAAGTCCAGTCAGGAAGTATAATTTGATAAAATTACTATAAGAATGAAACCTTATTGGGAGAATTTTAGTATTAGATAATACCTTCTTCACTTGAATCAGGATATAAGACAAGAGCATTTAAATGTAAATAGAAGCAGTATATCAAAGGAGGAAAAGCATGAAACAACTATATATAAAACAAAAGGTATTCAGCTTAAATGAAAAGTTCACAGTGAAGGACCAGCAGGAAAAAGACGTTTACTATGTGGCAGGCAGCTTTATGCGAATTCCGAAGACGTTCTCTATTAAGAATGCAAGCGGAGAGGAAGTAGCGCTGATTACGAAAAAAACAATCAGCTTTTTACCGAAGTTTTTTGTGGAGGTAAACGGGCGGGAAGTATTAGCAATTAAGAAGGGATTTTCTTTCTTTAAAGCGCGCTATTCAATTGATGCGGCAGGTATTGGGGTGCGTGGCAACTGGTGGGATATGCGCTTTCAGGTATACCAGCATGGTGAACTCGTTGGAGAAGTGAGCAAGGAGTGGTTTACCTGGGGAGACAGCTACAAGGTGCAAGTAGTGAATGAAGATATGGAAACAACCATTATTGCACTTGTTGTCGCCATTGATTGTGTAAAGGCTGATGAGAATGGGGCTGCTTCAGCAACAACATTTACGAATTAATTTGCAGTTTCAGTTCCATATATAAAATAAGCTCCCATCCCTATTATCAAAGGGATGGGAGCTTATAAAACAGCTGATTACAGCTTCATATTTATATTTTCTTCTTGCTTGATAAAGCTGACAACTGCGTTCAAAGCTTCATCAAGATCATCGGCATGGATATGAATTTGTTTGTCTGCCGGATAGTGATGGAGCGTATGCTCATATCTTGGGTCGTAATAATACTCCAGTAAAAGTGCTACAGCGGAGGAGAAATTTCCATGCTCTATGTCATCAGCAATTTGTTTAGCTGCAGGTGTGTGAATATGCTTTTGAATTCTTTGAAAAGCTTCTATTACTTGCATCTGATGTTCTTCCGGATTGTATTCGTGCAATATATTTTTAATTCTTTTTTCCAAAGGCAAATGGATAAACAACTGCACACTTGCTTCTTTTTCTTCATGTAAAAAGAGAGGCAGTGTTGCCTTGCCGATACGTTTACTTTCTCCTTCCAGCAGAATAAATGGAGCATGATTATAGCGTTCCAGTTCTTGAACCAATAAAGATTCAAAGGTTTTTTGATTATTCGGATCCAATCCGATTTGGCCAAATATAGATCCACGGTGATTTGCCATCCCTTCTAAATCAAGGACAGGGTAGCCCAGCTGTTTTAAGCGGTGTAACAAAATGGTTTTTCCAGATCCCGTATATCCATTTAACACGTACATTTTTGGGAAAGATTGCTGCTGTTCTAATTTGTTTACCACCCATTTTCTGTATGAGCGGATACCGCCGCTTAATCTGAAAACCTTCTGTCCCATTAAATCAACAACTGTGGCAGCAGTTTTACTCCGCATCCCGCCGCGCCAGCAATAGACAACCTTTTCTTTTCCAAGTGATTGAAACTCGGCAATAAACTGTGGCAGCTTTGCAGAAAAAATCTCTAACCCTTTTTCCTTCGCTGCTTCCGGACTGATTTGTTTATAAATGGTGCCTACCTCTGCGCGTTCTTCATTATTAAAGACAGGAATGTTTATACTTCCCGGAATACGGAATTCAGCAAATTCCTGCGGGGAACGTACATCAACTAATGCGATAGGTTCTTCCTTTTTTCTCTTTAATAAATCATGTAACTCAATATCCTGAAACATACTTTCACTTCCTAATAAACGAATTATTCTTCCACAGTTATATGACCATTGTTCCCATCTGCGACGCTGCCAATAATTGCAGCTTCAATGTTTTTATCATGAAGATCTGCAAGTAAGCTTTCAGCGTCAGCTTCTTTCACAGCAGCCAATAAACCGCCTGAGGTTACCGCATCACATAGTATCCATTGATCGATCTGATCCAATGGCTCTGCAAAGGTAACATCTTTTTGTAAATAGTTAAAATTATTTTTCGTACCACCAGGAACTGCACCATTTTCAGCAAGCTCCTTCACTCTTGATAAAACAGGTACCTGCTGATTCGAAATCCCGATTTCGACATTGCTTCCTTTTGCCATCTCAGAGGCATGTCCAAGTAAACCAAATCCGGTAACATCCGTGCAGGCATGTATTTCATAGTTATCCATCGTTTCTGCGGCAGTTTTATTTAATGTCGCCATTACCTTTGTTACGCGCTCTATTTCTGCTTCGTTTACCAGGCCTCTTTTAATAGAAGTCGTTAAGATGCCTACACCGATTGGTTTGGTTAAAATAAGAACATCACCTGGCTGTGCACCACTGTTTGTACGGATTTTATCAGGATGGATTGTTCCGGTAACAGACAATCCAAATTTGGGTTCTTTATCATCGATGGAATGGCCGCCGACCAAGGCTACGCCAGCTTCTTTCAGCTTGCTGTCTGCACCTTCTAAAATGCGGGAAAGAATCTGTTTATCTAAATCAGCAATTGGAAAAGCGACAATATTTAAAGCTGTAATCGGCTTTCCTCCCATTGCGTAGACATCACTGATTGCATTGGCAGCAGCAATTTGCCCAAAGGAGTAAGGGTCATCTACAATTGGTGTGAAAAAGTCGAGTGTCTGAACAATCGCCGTGTCATCATTTAATTTATAGACACCTGCATCATCGCTGGTACCCAGACCAACTAATAAATTAGGGTTATCTGTTGCAGGGGAAAGGGACTGTAATACCTGTCGTAAATCTGCCGGCCCGATTTTACAGCCGCATCCACCTTTGGAGGATAAAGCGGTTAGTTTAATAGACTCATTATTATTCATATGATCAACCCTTCTTAATTTAATTTTCAATATCAATTTTAACATATCCTGCGGGGAGGGATGTCCTGTTGAGATTCTGTATAAGTTTTACAGTATAAGAAAACACGCTGGAATGTACAGAATTTCCAGCGTGTTTTCTCCATAAATCTATTTATCAAATTTTTCTACATACTCTTCGAAAGTAATGCCTTTTTCGGTTACATATTTAGCCGTTTTTTCCCCGACATAACGAACATGCCACGGCTCATATTGATATCCGGTGATATCTTCCTTGCCTTCAGGGAATCGGATAATAAAACCAAACTCCGGTGCATTTTCAGCAAGCCATTTACCGACCTCTGTATCACCAAACTCTGTTACTAAGTCTAAATTTACTTCTGCACTGGTTACATCCATAGCCAGCCCGGTCTGATGTTCACTTTCTCCTGGTCGTGCACTGAAGGTATTTGCATAATCCTCGCCATGCTGTGATGCATTTGATGAAAATACCTCAACTTGCCGGTCATAAGAACGGTATCCGGATTGGGCAAATAACTCCAGCCCGGCATCTTCAGCAGCATCAAATAAATCTTCAAGTGCATGTGCTGCATTTTCGCGCATGTATTTTTTAGGTAAGTCCTCTGTGAAAGGGAATGGCACATCTGGCACCATCAAGTCTTCGGGAATATAATCCTCAGGAAGTGCAAAGCTTTTGTTTACCAGTGCTAATTCATCATATGGATTGCCGACAACCTCTGTCCCGGCTTCTGTTACTTCAGGTTCTTCAGGAGGATGAGCTAAGCCCTCTCCCGGCTCAATATTTTTATCTTCCTCAAAATAAGCTAATAATTCCTCTTTCGTTGCTTCATCATAAATGCCTGAAATAGAAGCATTTTCAGACTGTATCTGGAAGTCTGTAACAGCCCAGGTAAGCTCTTCATCGTAAAAATCAGATAGCTCTAAATCATAGCCGATTTGGTTTAAAGCCGCTTTTAACAGCTGTACATTCTCGTCCTGGTCAAACTTCTGCAGATAGGCATCAGGAGGAGCTGTCTCTTCTTTGACATATGATTCTGCTTGCGTGATAAGCTGTTTAAAAGCTTTCGAATCTGTATCTTCTTTAAGGGATTCATGAGATGGACAGGTGATAAGCATTAAGCAGACGGCCGGGAAGATAATCCAGCTAAGTAATTGCATTTAGAAATCTCCTTACTTTAAATAAAGTTTTATAAACTGATAATTTATGTTTTCAGCAGTGCTTTGTGGAATAAATTTACCCCAGTAGGCGTGTTCGTAAACCTCCGGTGAATAGAAGTTTTATTTTATATTTAGTATATGTAATTTTAACAGAGAATGAAAGCCAGAAAGAGATAAAATTTTATATAAAACAAACCGGATAAAATCAATAGGCTGATTTTATCCGGTTTGTTTTAGGCAGTGAAAGGATATATTATTTTGCTGATGCAAACAAACGGCTGATTTCCACAATTACTTTTGCTGCTTTTTCCATATTATCGATAGAAATGTACTCAAACTTGCCATGGAAATTCTCGCCGCCCGTAAATAAATTCGGTGTCGGCAATCCCATAAAGGAAATTTGTGATCCGTCTGTACCTCCGCGGACAGGCTGGATAACTGGCTTAATATCAAGATTTTTAATAGCTTGTTCAGCAATATCCACAATATGCTTTACAGGCTCGATTTTTTCCCGCATATTGTAATACTGATCATTCATTTCTAATTGAACAGCATCCTCGCCATATACGCTCCTTACTTCCTCAACATACTGTGTAAGTGTATTTTTGCGGGCTTCAAATTTTTCCCGGTCATGGTCCCGGATGATATAGTATACAGTTGTTTTTTCCACATCTCCTTCTACAGAAATCAGGTGATAGAAGCCTTCGTATTCTTCTGTATGCTCTGGAGATTCTTCATCAGGAAATTTGCAAATAAATTGTGCAGCCATTTTGCCGGCGTTTACCATTTTATTTTTTGCTGTTCCCGGGTGTACACTATTTCCATAAAAAGTTACTCTGGCAGCTGCCGCGTTAAAGCTTTCAAACTGCAGCTCGCCTAATGGTCCGCCGTCTACGGTATAGGCATAGTCACAGCCAAAGCGTTCTACATCAAATTTATGCGGACCGCGGCCGATTTCTTCATCTGGTGTAAAAGCAACACGAATTTTTCCATGCTCGATTTCCGGATGATTTATCAAGTATTCCACTGCAGTCATAATTTCAGCAATACCCGCCTTGTCATCAGCTCCAAGCAAAGTTGTTCCGTCCGTAACCATCAGCTGATGACCTTGATAATTTGAAAGCTCTGGAAATTTTTCCGGAGAAAGAATTACTTGTAAATCCTCATTCAATACAATATCTCCGCCTTCATAATTGATAACTTTTGGCGATACATTCTTTCCAGTAAAGTCTGTTGCAGTATCTACATGCGCCAGGAATCCGATTGCCGGAATATCCTTATCTGTGTTAGCCGGAAGCGTAGCCATTAAATAACCATTCTCATCATAGGATACCTCTTCCAATCCAACCTCCTTCAGTTCATTTTCCAACAGCTTAATTAAATCCCATTGTCCCGGTGTAGAAGGTGTTGTTTCCGAGTTCATGTCTGATTGGGTATCTATTTTTGCATAAGTTTCCAGACGTTTGATTAGTTTTTCCTTCATTAAAAAGACCCCTTCTAAGTAAATTTTATTTCGTTAAAGTTGTTTTGACGTGAAAATGAATGCAATGCTCATTCCACGTTTCTTTGTATAGTTTACCATAGTGTAAATAAAAATCCGTATTAGAGTATTTTTCAATCATTGAAAAAAATCCTCTTATAATTAAATTATCTCAAATATAGCATATATTCAATAACAGCTGACATATAACTGAACTTATATTATTTCTGTTAAAATAAACAAGAAATGATATGATTAGTAAAAATAGAATTTGGGAGGGTATGATTTTGAAAAACATCATTAGCGTAGAAAGATTGAAGCATCGCTTAACACAAAATAATATTGTCATTGTTGATGTACGGTTTGATTTAATGGATGATGATGCTGGACGGAAGGCCTATTTACGAGGTCATTTACCCGGTGCTGTCTATATGGATCTAAATAGAGATTTGTCTGGCAAGGCGGGGAAGCATGGAGGAAATCACCCTTTACCCGAATGGGAGCTGTTTGCTCATAAACTTGGAAAACTAGGTATCTCAAACGATACAACGGTTGTGGTATATGACCAGGGAAACGATATGTTTGCTCCACGTTTTTGGTGGCTGCTTGACTACTTAGGACATGAGAAGGTGTATATTCTGGACGGCGGCTTAGACCGCTGGGTAGAAGAGGGGGGAGAACTTACCACAGAGGTTCCCAATCTGCAGCCTAAAACCTTCCAAAGAAATGAGAAGGAAAATCGCTATGTTGATATGGAAGAAGTAAAGGAAAAGCTTGCCTCGCCGGCAACAACAATTATTGATTCGAGGGCAAGCGCCAGATACTTAGGAGATGAGGAACCGATGTATTCCCGCGCCGGTCATATTCCAGGAGCAGTGAACTATTTTTGGAAGGGTGTTTTAAAAGAAGATGGCACCTGGAAAAATGAGAAGCAGCTGAAGGAGCATTTTTCTCAATTGAATAAGGATGAGGAAATTATTGTTTCCTGCGGGTCAGGTGTTTCGGCATGTCCGAATATTCTTGCGCTGGATAGTGCCGGATTTACAAATGTGAAGCTGTATCCAGGGAGCTTCAGTGACTGGATTTCCTATGAAAAGAATGAAGTAACTGTTGGTGAAGAGGATGAGTAAGGAACGCTGCGCCTGGGTGAGTGAGGAGCCTATTTATATTGCTTATCATGATGAAGAATGGGGGACTCCGGTCTTCGGCGACGACCGCTATCTATTTGAAATGCTGACCCTGGAAGGTGCACAGGCAGGATTAAGCTGGATTACAATTCTAAAACGCCGGGAAAATTACCGCCGGGCTTTTGATAACTTTGAAGTAGATGTGATCGCTGCTTATTCAGATGAAAAGGTAGAAGCATTGATGCAGGATGAGGGAATTATCCGCAACAGACGAAAAATTGAATCGGTAATAAAAAATGCGAAGGCGTTCCAACAGGTTCAGGAAGAGTTCGGCTCGTTCGATCAATATATATGGGGATTCGTCGATAGAAAGCCTATTGTAAATCAGTGGAAAAAGCATGAAGATGTGCCTGCTCAGACAGACTTGTCAAAGCAAATAAGCAAGGATTTGAAAAAGAGAGGGTTTTCCTTTGTCGGGCCGGTAATCTGTTACTCATTTATGCAGGCAGCCGGCATGGTAAATGACCATACGACAAATTGTTTTTTAAGCGGAAAAAAATAATTTAACAGCTTGCGGATTTTCCATGTAGTGAGGATATTCTTTAATAGTACGAAGCACTTTTCTTTGTTTTGTCTGTCTATTATTGTAAAATCAAAATGAATTACTTGAAAAAGACACAATCTAATAGTACCAAACAGAAATAAAATTACTTGCTGGAGGAGACTTGAGAATATGAAATACGTGACACTTAATAATGGATTGGAAATGCCGCAGCTTGGTTTTGGAGTCTGGAAAGTAGAAAATCAAGAAGCGACTCCTGCTGTGGAGCACGCGTTAAAGTCTGGTTACCGTTCGATTGATACAGCGAAGGTTTATGGAAACGAAGAAGGCGTTGGACAGGCAATCGCCAATAGTGGTGTAGCACGCGAAGAAATTTTCCTTACAACCAAAGTATGGAATGCAGACCATGGTTATGATGAAACCTTAAAAGCATTTGATGCAAGCTTAGAAAGACTTGGAACTGATTATGTAGATCTATATCTGATTCACTGGCCGACTCCGGAATATGACCAGTATATTGATACGTACAAAGCTTTGGAAAAAATATACAAGGATGGCAAAGCAAAAGCTATAGGCGTATGCAACTTTGAAGTGGAGCATTTACAACGTTTATTAGATGAATGTGAAGTTGTTCCTGCTGTGAACCAGGTGGAATGCCACCCATATCTTCAGCAAAAAGAATTGCGTGCATTTTGTAAAGAAAAAGGCATCCATGTAGAAGCTTACAGCCCGCTTATGAACGGCAGAGATGTTTTAGAAGATGAAGCTCTTAAGCAAATTGCTGAAGCAAAAGGGAAAACAATTGCGCAAGTGATTCTTCGCTGGCACCTGCAATCAGATTTGATTGTGATACCAAAATCAGTAACACCTTCCCGCATTGAAGAAAATCTGGACGTATTTGATTTTGAGTTAAGTGAAGAAGAACTGAAAACAATTGACGGCCTGGATCGCAATGTCCGAAGCGGAACACATCCAAATGAAATGAACAAACGCTAATCTCGAACATGAGAAGCGTTATATAATTTTAAAACACCTTCTTTCTTTTAGTTAGAGAGAAGGTGTTTTCTAATCATTTGAAAAAACGCTTTACAGCCTGTTCAAACTCTTTAAAATAAGGAGGAATTTCTTGAGGGGATAAGTGAGCATACATTTGTTTAGCAATTTCTTCATTATACCATTTTTGCTGGCTGTACCCGGCATTGAAGTTTTTCCAAATGTCATCACCAATCACTTTATGCTCTTTCTCCAATTCTAAGAGATTATCCAGTTTATCCGCAATAATCAGATATTTCACTTCTTTTGGAGCATCTTTTAAATGATCTACCGTTGCCTTTTTCCTTTCCCACCAGGATTTTGATTTATCCTCTGTATGAGAAGCAACAAGATCCGCAACCTGTTTTCCAAATTGCTGTTCAATATCTTTTATACTGACATTGGTATCCTCGACAACATCATGTAAATAGCCTGCGCTGATTAAATCATCCGAACAGCCTTCTTTTTCCAAGCGTTCTCCTACGCGGATAGGATGGGTAATATAAGGCTCACTTGAATTTTTTCGTACTTGTCCTTGATGTGCTTTTGTGGCAAAAGCTTTTGCGTGGTTTCTTTTCATTATTTCCTCCCAAAAACATAAATAAGTAGTATTATTATAACAGAAAATAAGAGTATAATCTGAATTTTATATGATAAAAGTTCCTGAAAAATGAGCTGTTCAGAAATATTTATTTTTATTTCGTAAGTATGCAGGGACAGCATCATTTATCTTTCATTTATTTCACGAAACAAGTACACTAGATATAGTACTAAATTGAGATAAGCGAGGGACATTTATGGAAAAAGGAATCAACCAACGTAAAACAGAACATATCCGTCTTTGCCTTGAGGGAGAGGTAGAGGGCGTCAATAAATCAACTGGGCTGGAAGGAATTCATTTTCTCCATAATGCTTTGCCGGAGATTGACTTTGCTGATATTTCACTTGCAACGTCATTCTTAAACAAAGCTTTACAGGCGCCATTTCTTGTCAGTTCCATGACAGGCGGTTCAGAGCTGGCGACAACCATCAATCAAAATTTAGCTTTGGCTGCGGAACAAAAAGGATGGGCTTTAGCAATCGGTTCAACAAGGGCATTTCTAGAAAGTGATCAGCATAAAGAATCCTTCCTTATCCGTCAGCAGGCTCCAACAGTGCCGTTAATTGTAAATATTGGAGCTGTTCAATTAAATTACGGCTACGGAGCAGAAGAATGTCAGCGTATTATAGATAAGACAGAGGCCGATTCTATTGTCCTGCACTTAAATTCGTTGCAGGAAGCAGTACAGGATGGCGGCGATTTAAATTTTAAAGACTTGCTGCCGAAGATTGAACAGGTCTGTAAGCAGGTAAATGCACCAGTCGGCGTGAAAGAAGTAGGCTTCGGGATTGATGGAGAAGCTGCCAAAAGACTTTATAATGCAGGAATAGCATACATTGATGTTGCCGGAGCTGGCGGGACGTCATGGAGTCAGGTTGAGAAGTTACGTTCCAAGGACCCATTAAAGAAAGCAGCCGCAGAAGCGTTTAATAATTGGGGAAATCCAACGAAGGATTGTCTGGTGTCTGTACGCAGCCAGCTTCCCGATTCGCCGCTTGTCGCAAGCGGCGGCATGAAAACAGGAGTAGATGCTGCAAAAGCAATTACAATCGGTGCAGATATTATCGGTTATGCAAGACATCTGCTTCAGGCAGCGACTGAATCAGCAGAAGCTGTTGTTCAAACAATGGAGCAATTAGAATTAGAGCTGAAAATGACGATGTTCGGCATTGGCGCTGTCAATCTTGATGAACTGAAAAATACGAAGCGTGTCTCCATTAATGGAAGGTCGCTATTAGATACGTGAAAAAGCGCGGGAGTAATCCCGTGCTTTTTTATGGATAAAGATGTTTTATGCTATGCGAAACGGGAAAACTCCATATAAAAAGGAGGCGTTTTTAATGGTTTGGACAATGAATGATTATCCAAGCTCTATGAAAAATCTTGAAAAACCTGTTCTTAAAAAAGCCATTGATATTGCTAATTCTATGCTTGATGACGGCTATCAGGAAGGACGGGCTATTCCTATAGCCATTGAGCAGGCGAAGGAATGGTATGATAATGCCGATAAAGAAGAGATTCGCAGCTATGAAAAAAGCGGAAAACCAACACAGCGCTCTAAAGAAGGGAAAGAAAAAACAAATAACCCGGAACGGCTGGAAGAAGGAGAAGAGGTCTATAGCCATGATGAAGGCTGGGCTATAGCGTCTGCAGGCTCCAGCCAGGCAAGTCAAATATTTGATAACAAAGAGGAAGCAGTGAAAAGAGCAGCGGAAATTGCCAAAAATAAAGGGACATCCTTAACCATTTATCGGGCGGATGGGGCAATAGAGGATAAAAGAAATTACTGATTCTTCCGCGCTATCTCCCTGATATTTTAGATGTGAGTATTGTCATTGACGAGGATGAATGCAGATTACTTTGTTCCCAGGTTTCCTTGTGCTAAAATAAGTGAGGAAATTGAGGTGAACATAAATGAAAGTTGAAATATGGTCTGACTTTGTATGCCCATTTTGTTATATTGGAAAACGCCGGTTTGAACACGCGTTGGAGAATTTTCCACATCGTGATCAAGTAGCTGTGCAATTTAGAAGCTATCAGCTCGACCCGGCTGCGCAGCATGTCCCAGATAAAAAGTATGATGAGACATTTTCTGAGCTGAAGGGTATCCCTTTAGAGCAGGTATCTGTAATGAATAAACAAGTAGCGGATCAAGCTGAAGAGGTTGGTTTAACTTACCGCTTTGATACGATGAAGTATAGTAATACCTTTGATGCGCATCGAATTGCTAAGCTGGCTACTGAAAATAAAAAAGAAGCTGAGCTAACGGAACGTTTATTTCAAGCGCATTTTACCGATTCTGAGCTGCTGAGTGATAAAAATACATTGATCCGGCTGGCTGAAGAAGCAGGTTTAAATAGAGAAGATGCTGAAAATGTATTAGACAGCTGTAAATTTCGTAATAAAGTCAATGAAGATATAGATTTAGCAAAACAGCTTGGTGTCCAGGGAGTTCCTTTCTTCGTATTTAATGAAAAATACGCTGTTTCTGGCGCACAGCCGCAAGAGACCTTTACTCAAGTACTTGAAAAGGTTTGGCAGGAGGAGCAGGAAAAGCCTGTTTTGCAATCATTAAACCCAAATGAGAATAAAACATCCTACTGTACTGGTGATGGATGTGAGAATAAATAAAGAAGAAGCGATTATCCGTGTCGCTGTAAATGAAAGGGAACTTTCCTTTATTTAGCATTAACGATGATGAATATGACAAAAAATTGAACGTAAATCAAAAAAAACTGCCAATAAGGGCAGTTTTTTTTGTTATTCTCTAATTAATATGAAACTTCCATTGACGATGGCTGAAAATTTGATATACTAGGTATTGGTATCTAATTGATAATGAATATCATTATTATTTAGAATGATTGGAATTTGATAATGATTATTATCTGCATGAAGTTTGAATGAATTTTAAAAATAAGGAAGTTTGATGAATTCATGCAGAGAAAGGCATTGCATATATGGAAGATTTAGCATTCGGTTACATACTAATGCTTTTTCACTTACTTCTATTTGCTAGTTAATACTTAAAGAAAGTAGGGGCTGCGAGATGATCGAAATTAAAGGATTGACAAAGAGGTTTGGAAATAAACCTATTATAAAAGATGTATCGGTTCAAATTAAGCCTAACAAAATTACGTCGTTTATTGGACCAAATGGTGCAGGGAAATCAACGCTGCTCTCCATGGTAAGCCGTCTGCTTGATGCAGACACTGGAGATGTATTACTTGATAAAAACAATATAAAGAATATGAAATCTAATGATTTTGCCAAGCGCATTGCCATTTTAAGACAATCAAACTTTTTTAACGTAAAATTGACGATCCGGCAATTGGTATCATTTGGCCGCTATCCTTACTCAAAAGGCCGTCTAAATAAGGAGGATAACCGAATCGTTGATCAGGCAATCGAATATCTGAACTTAACAGATATCCAGCATAAATTCTTGGATGAACTGTCCGGAGGTCAAAAGCAGCGGGCATTTATTTCCATGGTTATTGCCCAGGATACAGAATATATTCTACTGGATGAGCCATTGAATAATCTGGATATGAAGCATTCTGTACAAATTATGAAAATATTACGCAAGCTTGTTGATGAGCTGGGTAAAACGGTTGTAATTGTATTGCATGATATTAACTTTGCTTCTGTTTATTCGGATTACATTGTAGCTTTAAAAGATGGACATCTGATAAAAGATGGTCCAACACACGAAATTATTAATTCAGAGGCATTAAACGAAGTCTATGATATGCATATTCCAGTCCACATGCAAAACGGCTGCCGTTTTTGTGTATACTTTGATTCGCATATAAGTTAAATGAAAATGAACCGTTTGGAGCTTCCGAATGCCAACAAGTTGGTCAGGTGATGGTTTTCTCAATAAACACCTGCCTGAGAACTCGTCTTCTTTGTGACAGTTAACTGACAACGACTATTCTAATTCATGCGTGCTTCTTGTATAGGAAGCACGCATGTCTATGATGTGGAACATGTATTTTCCCGGCCTGCTCATGATAAAACGAGAGTAAAGGAACATTCGAATTAGTGATTATTGTATAATATATAAATTTCAAAATACTGTTGACAACGATTCTTAATTTGATATACTTTAAACATACTAATTGAGATTGATTATCATTATCAAAAAAAGTTATGTTATAACAAAAATAGAAATAATAATTATTATTTAAATCATGCGCTACAAATATAACGCAGATATTCATTTGATCAATTCAATAGTCTAATCATTAATAAAATATACATAAAGGAAGAGGTAGGAGAATGAGAAAATCAAATTTTTTCAAGTCAACGTTTATTATAGCAATCTTCGCTATCTTTGCATTGATGCTGGCAGCTTGTTCAAATTCAGGGGATGAAAATGAAAATGCTGATGACCAGACAAGCGATTCTGCTGAAACGGATGAAGGAGCAGAGGATTCTGCTGAAGATACAACGGTTGAAATTACGGATGCTCATGGAACAGTTGAAGTTCCAGTAAATCCAAAGAATGTGGTTTCTTTAGATAGTAGAACTTTTCAAACATTATCTGACTGGGGCATTGAATTAGCAGCTGCTCCAAGAGATTTAATACCTGAAAATATTGCTTATGCAACTGATGAATCAATTGAAAACATTGGGAACCACCGTGAACCAAACCTTGAAATTATCGCAGCGGTAGACCCTGATCTTGTCATTGTCGGACAAAGATTTGGCAATTATTACGAAGATATAAAAGAATTAGTGCCAAATGCAGCTGTTATTGATCTTAACTTTGATGTTTCCGAAGAAGCTGACACACCTGGAGAAAACTTAGAAAACGGATTTAAGGATGTTACAAACTCTCTTGGACAAATTTTTGATAAAAATGAGGAAGCTGAACAATTGACAGCTGATTTTGATCAAGCGATTGAAGATGCTAAAGCTGCTTATAACGGAACGGATACAATAATGAGTGTTATCGTATCTGGTGGAGACATTAATTTTGCAGCTCCTCATTCCGGCCGTGTATGGGGACCATTATACGACATTTTTGACTGGACTCCGGCATTAGAAATTGACCAGGCTTCTGCAGACCACCAAGGCGATGATATTTCTGTTGAAGCTATTGCAGAAACAGACCCTGACTGGATTTTCGTAATGGACCGTGATGCTGCTATATCATCTGAAGAGGAGGCAACCCCTGCTCAGGATGTCATTGATAATGCACCTGCACTTCAAAACACAACTGCTGTTACTGAAGGACAAATAGTTTATGCACCGGCAGATACCTATACAAATGAATCCATACAAACATTTACTAAATTATTTGAAGATCTTGCAAATACTTTAGCTGAATAGTATAGAGGAGTATAACTATAGTGCTAAAAAATACAATACAAAAAATGTTCGGGGCTGGGAATTCTCAGCCCCTGCATTCAAATCATCAAAAAATATGGACAAAGCCTTTTATATTAGCAGTCATCATTGTTATTATTTTAGGTATTATTTCCATGCTTGTAGGAGTTTATGATATACGGGGAAAAGAAGATGGAATGGATATGTTTTTCATCACCCGTATTCCAAGAA
The DNA here is from genome assembly GCF_900162665.1 of Oceanobacillus sojae. Taxonomy (GTDB): domain Bacteria; phylum Bacillota; class Bacilli; order Bacillales; family Amphibacillaceae; genus Oceanobacillus; species Oceanobacillus sojae_A. Next base: position 402,433 of record NZ_LT727813.1, on the reverse strand, counting down.
CAGCCGCATTAATGCTTACCGGAGCCGCCATGGCGATGTCCGGGCTTGTGATGCAGCTTATTACACAGAATCGTTTAGTTGAACCTACCACAACAGGAACGATTGAATGGGCAGGCTTAGGTCTGGTTGTCGTTTACTTATTATCTCCTGCACCGACTTTATTCCAAAGAATGACTGGAGCAATCATTTTTTCCTTTATAGGAACGATGGTTTTCTTTTTGTTTTTAAGAAGAGTGAAGCTTCGATCGTCTTTAATTGTACCGATTATCGGGATAATGCTTGGAGCGGTTATTTCTGCAGTTTCCACATTTGTCGGTCTCGTTTTTCAAATGTCGCAAAGTGTTGAAACCTGGTTTGTAGGCTCTTTTGCATCGATTCAAGTTGGCAGATACGAATATTTATGGCTGATTGTTATCATTACTGTTCTTATTTTTATCTATGCTGACAGATTGACTTTAGCTGGATTAGGAGAAGATATTACAACAAGTCTTGGAGTGAGTTATAATAAGATTGTTCTTATTGGTACTGCTCTTATTGCTGTTGCAGTTGGAATTGTTGCAGCTGTTATCGGGAACTTACCGTTTCTGGGTTTAATTGTCCCCAATATTGTTTCTATGTTTAGAGGCGATGATCTCAGGAGCAATCTGCCTTGGGTATGTGTGTCCGGAATGGCTGCTTTAACCATTTCTGATATAATATCGCGAACAATTATTATGCCGTTTGAAGTGCCTGTCTCTTTGATACTTGGAACAGTGGGGGCAGTCGTATTTATTGTTATTTTGTTAAGAAGAAGGAGGCTGGGATAACAAATTGGAATATACTAATGAAAAAAATGTCAAAACGGATCCCGGCCTTCTTAATAAAGATAAACCTTCTAAAGCTTTTCGTTCCAAAAAGGAGGAAAGGCGTTATTGGATATTATTGATAGCGCTGATTGGTTTGGGTATTCTTTCTTCATACGGACTTTTAGTTTATAACAATCCAGTTCCAGTAGACTCCCCTTCCTTTATCCCAGTTGCTAAAAGAAGAATGGTAGCTATTGTTTCCATGATTATTGCTGCAGTTTGTCAAAGCTTGGCGACCGTTGCTTTCCAATCGGTTACAAATAATCGGGTTATAACTCCTTCGCTTTTAGGGTTTGAAGCACTTTATTCCACGATTCATACGAGTACCATGTTTTTCTTTGGTGCCAGCGCATTTATAGGTTATATGGGTACTGGATCATTTTTATTTCAAGTGGCTATTATGGTCGCGATGTGTTTAATCCTTTATGGATGGTTACTTTCTGGAAAGTATGGAAATTTACAGCTTATGCTTTTGGTTGGAATTATTATTGGAACGGGACTAAGGTCTTTATCAACCTTTATGAGAAAACTGCTTGCCCCTTCTGAGTTTGATATCCTGCAGGCAAAGCTGTTTGGTTCTGTTAATAATGCGGATGTAGAATATTTTCCTATCGCAATTCCAATAGTAATTGTTGTAGCATTCCTTCTCTTTGCTTATGCGAAGAAATTAAATGTATTGTCACTCGGAAAAGAGATTTCCAGTTCATTAGGAGTTAATCATAAGTTTAGTATTATTTATGTTCTTGTATTAGTTTCTATTTTGATGTCCATCTCAACTGCTTTAGTCGGACCGCTTACTTTCTTCGGTTTTTTGGTTGCAACGTTGAGTTATCAGCTGGCAAGAACGTATGATCACAGATATATTTTTCCAATGGCGCTTGCTATCGGATTCCTGATACTAACGGGTGCATATTTTATTATGAATCATGTATTCAACGCGCAAGGTGTTGTTTCAATTATAATTGAAATCGTTGGTGGAGTAACATTCTTAATTATCATCTTAAAGAGAAAGACGTTATGATCCTTCAAGTTTATCTATATTTCTATATCCTTCCATCTGTTAAGAGTCATGTATGATTGCTTTCAACAGATTGGGGGATATTTTTTTATTTGGTAAAATTTTTAGAAAATGTAGATAGAATGAAGAAAGATAGTATAATAAATATAGCAGTAAGCGCTTACTGGGAGGTGATTATTATAATAAAATGGTTAAATCAAGTAAATCTTCTGACTAAGATTCTGGTACTTATTATTGGACTAATCCTATTTGTAACCATATTATTAACCGGATTCTATAGCTATATGGAAGCAGAAACGACGGAGGAGGAGATTGGTGAACATGCTTTACAAACAGCAAAAATGGTAGCGAATATGCCTTCTATCCGTGAAGGGTTTTCACAAGAGGATCCTGAAGAAACAATCCAGCCGGTTGCCGAAGAAATGAGAGAATTAGCAGGGGCTGAATTTATTGTTATTGGAAATACGGAAGGGATCCGTTATTCCCATCCGGATAAAAATAAGCTGGGGAAACATATGGTAGGAGGCGATAATGATGCAGCACTAATAGATGGAGAGTCATATGTTTCGCGTGCAGAAGGAAGCTTAGGCCCTTCTTTAAGAGGAAAAACACCTGTCTGGAATTATGAAGGAGAGATTGTAGGCGTTGTTTCCGTTGGCTATATGATAAAAGATATTAATGCAATTATTTTTGATAATATTAAAAAATTACTTATCCCTTCTATTATCGTATTAATTATTGGAGCCATCGGCGGATTGCTGCTGACAAAAAATATCCGCAGTCAATTAATGGGATTTGAGCCTCATAAGATGACTTCTTTATACCGGCAGAGAAATGCTATCCTTTCAACAGTCCATGAGGGAATAATCTCAGTTAATGCAAACGGTATTATCCAATTGATGAATCAGTCTGCTGAGAAATTGTTAGATGGGAAGCAAAAAGCCTTTTTTAATCAACCCATTTCAAAAATTCTGCCCGAGCTTCCATTATCTTCGCTTATTGAAAGCGGACAAGCATACCGTAATAAACAGATGGAGGTAAATGACAGACATATCATATTTAATATGATTCCCATTTACGATCAGAATCAGATGAAAGGCGCCGTATTAAGCTTTCGTGATAAGACAGAATTAAAGGAAATGATTGATACATTAGGTGAGGTAAGAAGTTATTCGGAAGAGCTTCGGGCACAGACACATGAATATACGAATCGTCTATATGTACTTTCAGGGATGCTGCAGCTTGGTAATTTTGAAGAAGCAATTGAATTAATCCAAAAAGAAACGCAAACGGTAGAAATTCAAAATAAAATAGTTTATGACCAGATCAGTGATAAAACGGTACAGGCTATTTTATTAGGGAAGATTGGAAAAGCGTCAGAGTTGAAAATTAATTTCTTAATAGATGATTATAGTTCATTGTCTGAGGTGACAGATTATGTTGAACCGACCAACCTGATTACTATTTTAGGGAACGTAATTGATAACGCACTGGATGCTGTAAGAAATCAGGAAAATGGAACAGTTCATTTTTTCTCAACGGATATTGGTCATGACTATATTTTTGAAGTAGCGGATAATGGACTTGGTATTGACAAGAAAGATATAAATCGCATTTTTCACCGTAGATTCTCTACAAAAGACAAAGTGAAACGTGGATATGGCTTAGCGACGGTCAGGGATACAATTGATAATCTGCACGGCAGAATTGAAGTGAAAAGTAATCTGGATGAGGGTACAATTTTTACAATATTTATTCCAAAGCATCAGTCAAAAAAGACGGGGTGATAAGTGTATGATACAGACTTTAATAGTAGAAGATGATTATCGTATCGCTGAGATTCATAGTGAATTCATAGAGCGTCTCGACAATATAAAATTAGTTGGAAAAGCATTAAATGGAAAAGAAGCGATTGGATTTGCGGAGAAATTTACTATTGACCTGGTAATTCTTGATTTATATATTCCAGATATTTCCGGGTTAGAGATATTAGATGAATTACGAAGGCGCCAGGGAGATATGGATGCGATTATTATTTCAGCTGCATCTGAAAAAAATATGATTCACCGGACGGTTCGTAAGGGTGTATTTGATTATATGATTAAGCCGATTAAGCGGGAAAGGCTCATTGAGTCTATCAAGCGTTATCAGTTATTTAATGAGCGTTTTAGTAACGAGGAAAACATTAATCAGAAATTTTTAGATAATCATTTTGGTTTGATGAGAAATGTAGAAATAGAAGCGCAGCGGACGCCAAAAGGAATTGATCCTTTAACATTAAATAAAATAAAAAAAATGATCGATCAGACAAAGGATGGGGTGGCTGCAGAGAAAATGGGGGAGAATATAGGAGTCTCACGGACAACAGCCCGACGTTATTTGGAGTATCTTACTTCTCTGGGAGAAATAAAAGCTGATCTGGCATATGGTGCAGTTGGAAGACCAGAACGAAGATATTATCGTTTATAAAATTGCAGGGAGAGCTTTCTTCCCTGCGATTTTTTTTGCTGCTGATAAAAAGCGTGAACAAAATGAATAAAATAAACAGAAAGAAATTATTGAGATTAATTTTGAAAACGTTTACATTTATAGTTTTAATCCTCTATAGTGTTTTTAAGATAGGAAATAAACATATAAAAGGGGAGAAATAAGAATGAAAAAAATGTTACTTATTGCCTTATTCTTTTTTAGTGTCGTACTAGCTGCTTGTGGAAACGGTAATAACGCGGATGAATCAGAGGCATCAGATGGAAGCTGGGAGCCGGAAGAAAGCATAGAAATTGTAGCACCGGCTGGAGCAGGTGGAGGCTGGGATACAACTGCAAGAATGGTTGCCAAAGTGTTGGGTGAAGAAGGAATGATTGAAGAGAATATCGGTGTTGTGAACAAAACGGGAGGAGGGGGAGCAGTAGGCTGGTCCTATATCGCTAACTATGAGGGAAACCCGTATAAGTTATTTGTTGCTTCACCGCCAATTATATTAATTCCGTTGAACGGTCAGTCAGAATACGGCCACGAAGACTTTACTCCTTTAGCGAATCTGATTGCTGATTATGGTGCATTTGCGGTACGTGAGGATGCGGAATGGGATGATCTGAATGAATTGTTTGAGGATATGAAAGATGACCCGGACAGTGTAACAGTTGTCGGTGAATCAGCTCCGGGAAGTATGGATCATATTCAATTTGTTCAAATTGCCAAAGCAGCAGGCGTAGATATAACGAAAATCAGATATGTTTCTGCACAAGATGGAGAATCTCTTACACAATTGCTGAACGGGAGTGTAGATGTTTATTCCACAGGAATGGCTGAAACAGTTGAACAGGTAAAGGCAGACAATATTAAGGTGTTAGGAATTACTGCTCCTGAAAGGTTGGAAGGAGAGGTTATAGAGGATTTCCCAACTGCCATAGAGCAGGGAATTGATGAAACTTTTGTTAACTGGAGAGGTTTCTTTGGAGCTCCGGGAATGGATGAGGCTTCTATTGCTTACTATGAAGACAAGTTTAAGGAATTAAGTGATTCCGAAGCATTTGCAGAAATTCGCGACCAGTTTGGCTGGGATGAAGAATATATGGGACATGAGGAATACAAAGCGTTCCTTGATGAACAAAAAGAACAGGTTCAAGTATTGTTAGATGATTTAGGATTAAATAACGAATAAGGTGATCAAAGCCAATGATTCGGTATCTATCTGTTTCATTGGCTTTGCCGCCAATTAATCGAATAGAGGTGATTGCATTGTTAAAGTCAATGAACAGCCGGATTAGTTTAATATTACTGGTTATTGCTGTTGTCTATTTAATTCTCTCCTATCAGCTGCCGTCATACGCTTATACAGAAGTAGACGCGGATGCCATCCCGAAAGCCTTAGGATGGCTGTTAGTCTTTTTAGCAATATTATTATTTTTTTCAAAAGATAACGAAACGGAAGAACAGCGGCAAAAGAGAAATATCCCTAAAAAAGAAATCGGAATGTTGCTGGGAGTTGGAGCACTTATATTTTTGTATATTTTCCTTTTGGAAATACTTGGATTTATCGTGGTATCTGCGCTTTTTATTTTCTTCTGTTCTATATTTTTAGGCTATAAAAGCCATATTGTGAATGGCATTGTCTCGGTTGCATTCTCAGCTTTTATTTATTTTATATTTACATCGTTATTACAGATATCATTACCATCAGGAATCTTACCTTTATAGAGAAGGAGGGGAAATTATATGGGAGCTATAGAAGGAATTATTACTGGATTTCAAACGGCTTTTAGTCTGCAAAGTATTTTTTTCGTAATGATAGGAGTTTTTATAGGAACATTTATAGGGATGCTGCCCGGTCTGGGCCCGATTAGTGCGATAGCTGTTATGATACCAATTACTTTTGGAATGGATCCGACAGTCGCTTTGATTATGATGGCCGGCGTTTATTACGGTGCTATTTTTGGAGGATCTACATCGTCTATTTTACTAAACGCTCCAGGTGTATCTGGAACGGTAGCGACTTCCTTTGACGGGTATCCAATGGCACAGCGGGGAGAAGCAGGCAAAGCTCTGGCAATAGCAGCAATTGCATCCTTTGTTGGCGGGACTGTGAGTGTGGTGCTGCTTATGCTGCTGGCGCCGATGCTTGCGAGTGTGGCCATTTCTTTTTCTCCGGCTGCTTATTTTGCTTTGATGTTATTGGGATTGACTGCTATATCGAGCTTATCTGAAGGTTCAACGGTAAAAGCGTTAATATCCGCGGTAGCGGGCTTCATGGTTGTTACAATAGGAATAGATGCACAATCAGGTACGCAGCGGTTTACCTTTGGAAATACCAACTTATTAGATGGACTTGATTTCTTGGTTATTGCCCTGGGGTTATTTGCCTTAGCAGAAGTTTGTACATTGATTTTAAACAGGAAGGATAAATCGATTCAAAACGCACATAAAATCGGCAGTTTAAAATTAAGCAAACAGGATTGGAAAGAGATGACCGGACCTATGTCCAGACACTCTATTATCGGGTTTATCTTAGGGGTACTTCCTGGTGCTGGAGCAACAATCGCATCGTTTATTTCCTATATTACGGAAAAAAGAATTTCTAAGAACCCAGAAGAGTTTGGAAAAGGCTCTGTAAAAGGATTGGCAGCTCCTGAAACATCGAATAATGCAGCAACCAGTGGTGCTTTTGTACCGCTTTTAAGCTTGGGAATACCCGGTTCTGGAACAACTGCTGTATTATTAGGAGCATTTTTAGTGCTGGGGGTACAGCCAGGGCCATTATTGATGACAGATCAGCCGGAAATTTTTTGGGGTATAATTGTCAGTATGTATATTGGCAATATCTTTTTGCTTATATTGAATTTACCATTAATTCCTTACATAGCAAAGATATTAATGGTACCGAGACCAATGTTGATTTCATTGGTTATCATGTTTAGTATGATTGGAGTTTATGCCATCAGCTTCAATACATTTGATTTATACATGTTATTATTATTTGGTGTTGTTGGGTTTTTAATGCGATTATTTTCTTTTCCTGCACCGCCGTTTATCCTGGCGTTTATCCTTGGAGGAATGCTAGAGCAGTCATTCCGTCAATCTTTGACGATATCAAACGGAAGTTTCTCTATTTTTTTCCAGGATCCGATAGCTGTCAGCATTTTAGCGGTAGCGGCATTATCCTTATTCGTGCCATTGATTTCAAAATTAAGAAAAGGGAATAACAATGCAAAGAAAAAACATTAAAAAACAGGTAGCATTTCATTGATAATTTCGGAATAATGAACCTGCCCAGGAGCTGCATTTATACTGCTCCTGGGCAGGTTTTCTATATTTAGCAAGTAAAACAGTCCGCATTTAGAGGATACGGCAGCTTTACCAGCTTGCGTAACCATTTTTTATTTATCCTGTCCAAGAAGCCCTTTTATCTTTCAAGTATAAAAAATGAAACTGTGATAGAGACTATTATTAAAGGGAAATTTCCGTTTCCTGTTAGGAGATGAAGATTTACACTTGGTTATCTGGAATAAATTAAAAGCTCGTAAACTTGAAACAAGATAACGATGTATGATTGAATGGAACATAACAAATTTTAAAGTGAGGGATGTTTAAATGAAGAAACTGTCATTAACGATAATGATGATTATAACCATGCTCTTAGCAGCATGTGGAAATGACGATAATAATACAGAACAAAAAGAGGAAGGAGACCAGCAGCAAGAGGGTACTCCAGAGCAGCAAGAACAGGCAACACCTGAATTCGAAGATGATGAATTTCTTGACGAAGAAGAACCTGTTGTTTCTGTAAATGGAGAAGAGGTTCAGGGTTCTGCTTATAATAGAGCCTATCCATTAGTTAAATCAGTCATGTTTCAATCTGGACAAGATGTAGAAGATACAGAGGCATTGCAGGATGAGACAATTAAATTCCTGGTGGAGCAGGAGCTTATTATGCAAGAAGCAAATGAAGCTGGTGTGGAAGTAACAGATGAGGAGGTTCAGGAAGAGTTAGATGCAATGAAAGAAACAGATGAAGAACAATTTCAAACTACACTCGATCAATTACATTTAAGCGAAGAGCAGTATGCAGAGCAATTAAAGTTTGATCTTGCAACCGGAAAATATATGGAAGAAGAATTTGATGTGGAAGTGACAGATGAAGAAGTTGAAGAGATGTATGATCAAATGGCAGAGCAGTCTGGTGATCAGGAGGCAGGAGAACTGAATGATGAAACCAGAGCTCAGCTTGAAGGAATGATTGCACAGAATAAACAGCGGGAGCAATATGCAGAGAAAGTAAATGAACTAAGAGAATCTGCAGAGATCGAAGAATTAATATAAAAAAGTATAGAAAAATCCAGTCATTTTCAAAAGATGACTGGATTTTTCTATGAAGAATTATCTGTAAAACCTGAATTAAGAAAGCTTCACTTTATAAAAAGCTGCGAATTGCATCTACAAGGCTGTATGTACCGAGGAATATTACCACAGCTGTTACAAGCCAGCCGATAATATTTAACCAAAGCGCATTGACGTATTTACCCATAGCGTTTTTCTTATTGACAACAATCATAATTAGTATTGCAATAAGTGGCAAAATCAGGCCGTTCAGTGCCTGGGCGACAAGCAAAACCTCTAAAGGCTCAAAGCCGAGTCCTGAAGTGATGATACCGAAAATAATAACCGCACTGAAAACAGTTTTATATTTTTTATTAGAGAATCCGCCTTCCCATCTCATAAAACTGCTGACCGTAACAGCAGCTCCCATCGGGGAAGCAATTGCTGAAGAAAAACCGGCAGCAAAAAGGCCAATACTGATAAATATCGGTGCTAAATCTCCCATCAGAGGCTGTAAAGGCGATGCAAGCTGAACCACGCTGGTAACTTCCGTGCCTTGAATTAATGCACCAGCCGTAATTAGAATGGCAGCTGTAATAATTCCTCCTACGGTAATGGAGATAATCGTATCTGCTCTGACTGCTTTTAAATCATTGATATTGTTCCATTTCTGTCCAACTGTCGATGCATGTATAAAAAAGTTATATGGAACAACCGTCGTACCGATTAAAGCAATAATCATCAGAATAGAACCTTCTGGAATAGAAGGAACGAAAGCTCCCTTAAACAAACCTAAAATATCGGGACCGGCTACAAACATAGTGGTAATAAATGTAACACTCATGACAGCAATTAATACAATCATTACTTTTTCTATAAATTTATATCCGCCAATCAGATTAAGAATTAGAATGATAATTCCGATAATTGGAGCAACATGATTTTCAGATATACCGGTTAAATAAGAAACACCCAGCGAGGTTCCTAATAAGTCACCGCTGATATATGCAGCACAACCTACACAAACTGCAATAAGGACAATCCATACCGCCGCGAATTTTAGAATTTGATTTTGAAATAATTCCCTGATGTTTTCCCCTAGTCCTTGCTGTGTTACAATTCCAATTCTGGCTACCATCTCCTGCAGAATAATAGTAGCTACAATTGAAAAAATAACTGCCCATAATAGTGCAAATCCGAATCCAGCCCCCGCTCGTGTTGCTGTAGTTACTGTACCTGGTCCGATAAAAGAAGCGGTAATAATAGCACCTGGGCCGATGACTTTAAGCTTCTCAACAAATTTTGACTGAGCCAAGTTAACTCCTCCTTTGTCTGTAATTAATAAGGAGAGTTCCCTTATTATTTATTTAGTAAACCGGAAAGTAGGAAGCTTTCCGGTTTATACAAATCCAATGTTTTTCATTCATGGGTAAGTAATCGCAGCCCGCGGCTAAAGTATTCAATTAAAAGCTTAGTAACGCCAGATTTTTATGCATGCCCACCATGGACATGTCCTGCCAGCACATACAACACTGCTGTGGATACAAAGTGGGATGAATTTTGATTGAAATCCTGTTGAGGATATACTTCCACAAAGTCCATTCCACAAAGTCCGCGCTTACCAAATTCATAAATCATGGTAAGGAGTTCATAGGAAGTCAACCCGTTTCCATCAACCGGACCGCCTGGATTGAATGCAAAATCAAGTACATCACTACAGATGGTCAGATAAACAACGTCTACATCTTTAGAAGCCATCTCATATATTTCATTCGCATATTTCTTTAAATCCTTTTGCTCCCGGATGTCATTAATCGTTATTGTTACGGCCCCGGCTTCTTTAGCATGCTTTCCTGTTTCCGGCTTGTTTCTCGGACCTTTAATACCGGTATGAATTAAGCTTTCATTACGTACACCTTCTGTTTCATACAAGCGCATAAAAGGAGTACTTCGTGCAAATTTATCTCCATCATGATGCGGCATATTGTCATAGTGAGAATCAAGATGAATAATGCCGACATTCTTACCGGTATTAGTCAGACCTTTGACAATAGGGTAAGTAACGCCATGGTCTCCGCCAAGTCCTACAAGAAACTTTCCGCTCTTCCACAGGTTTTCTGCAAACTCCTCAATTCGGTTCATTGTTTCCGGGACATCATGAGGGACGATGCTGACATCACCGACATCCCCTAGGCATAAATGGTCTTCTACATTAATATGGTCTAACTCCGGCAGATATGTGCTGTATCTGGCTGAGGACAGTCTGATCTGTTTTGGACCTAGCTCGCAGCCGGTATAGTCTCCCCATGTACAGGCGCCTTCCCATGGAACGCCATAAATTAATACATCTGTATCATAGTCCTTTGTACTTGTCAGATTTTTTGCGCCTAGCAAAGGCGGTGTGTTACCGTAAATATTCGAGTTCATTTATGCTCCTCCTCATCTGATATGTTTGCGAACTCTCCCTGGTGGGATTTCGGGATAATCAATCTTCTTCATGATACATTCATTACATGTCAGACAACTAATAAATGTACATTATCCACCATGGAACCTCATTTATTTCTGCATTCCTGTAAAGGAATCTATTCTAATAATAATTGAAATAATAGATTCATCTCAAGAAATCTGACATGTTAAATCAGCTGATTTTAAATGATATGAGCTAAAATAGATATAGCGTGAACGTATAAGCATATGCTAATTTCATACATAAAAACCAGGACTTTTCTACAGGTTCTGCAGCATGATCATATTCAAAAAGTGAGTATGGTCATAGTTTCATTATAATTATTGCGAAAATTTATACAACCATTTTATGAAATTTTTGTATAAGAGCGTGTTCAAAAAGTAGTATTTCGTAGAGAAAGCTGCTAGAAATATCTAACAGCTTTCTGCTAATCTATTTAATTCGAGCAGATAGATTACTTCTCAACAATTCTATCAATTGCCTCCAGAAGCTTATTCATTTGTTCTTTTGTCCCGATTGAAATCCGCACATAGTTTTCCAGCCTTGGCTGATTAAAATAACGGATAAGAAAACCCTCCTGCTTTAATTGAGTAAACAGCTTTTCAGCTTCATTATCTGCGGGAGAAGCAAGGACAAAATTGGTTTGAGAAGGGAGGACATAAAAATTCCTTTTCTCTAATTCCTGACGAAAATAATCTCTTACTGTAATAATTTCCTGCTTTGTTTTTTCAAAATAAGCTGTATCCCTAAATGCTTCCATTGCTCCAACGATCGCTAACCGATCCATCGTATAGGAGTTAAAGGAGTCCTTTGCCCGGGTTAATCCTTCAATCAGATCTGGATGACCCAAGGCAAACCCGACACGTAATCCGGCAAGGGAACGGGATTTGGATAAGGTTTGTACAACAAGCAGATTTGGATAACTGTCAATCAGCGAAGCAGCGGAAGCTTCAGCGAAATCGACATAGGCTTCATCAACAATAACCGCTTGATCCGGGTTATTTTTTAAAATTTCTTCCATTGCCTCCATTTTTACATAAAGAGTGCTTGGAGCGTTTGGATTAGGAAAAATAACACCGCCCTCAGATTGAAAGAAGGCTTCAACAGGCAGGCTGAAATCGTCCTCTAAAGCAACCTCTTCGACATCCAGCTGATAAAGCTTTGCAAAAGCCGGGTAGAAGCTGTAGGTGATATCCGGATATTTTATCGTTTTGCCCGGTTCAAAAAATGTCATAAAACTAAAAGCAAGCACTTCATCGGATCCATTACCGACAAAAACCTGATCCTTATTCAAATCATAGTAACTGCCGATTTCCTCTCTAAGATCATCCACGGTAGGGGAAGGGTAGAGCTGTAATTTTGCAGTCTCTTCTTGAATAGCTTCCAATACTTTAGGAGATGGCGGAAAGGGATTCTCATTTGTGTTTAATTTGATAATGGCAGGGTCATCTAATTGTTCTCCTGGAACATAAGGCTCCAGCTGTTTGATTAATGGATTCCAGAATTTACTCACGGTGCTGTCCCTCTTTTTCAATATGACGCTCATTTAATATCTGTTTAATGTCTTTAGCAGTAACTCCTTGATTTTCCATTAAGACAAGCGAGTGATATAATAAATCAGCTAATTCATTTGTTAATTCCTCTTTATCATTATTTTTTGCCCCGATAACTACCTCTGTTGATTCTTCCCCGATTTTTTTCAGGATTTTATCCAGCCCTTTATTGAACAGGTAAGTAGTATAAGCACCTTCCTGCGGGTTTTCTTTGCGGTCTTTAATCTTGCCGGTAAGCTCATGAATCATAGAGAATAAAGGTTTCTCGTTTTCTAATAATGTATTTTCGAAGCAAGTGATTGTCCCTTTATGACAGGCTGGCCCCAACGGCTGAACCTGAACTACTAAAGCATCCTGATCACAATCAACCTTTATCCTTTTAACCAGCTGTTTATTACCGGAGGTTTCTCCTTTATTCCACAGCTCCTTGCGGCTGCGGGAATAGAACCATGTTTCACCGGTTTCTAATGTTTTTACCAGAGAAACCTCATTCATGTAGGCTAAGGTCAGCACTTCTCCAGTTGTATAATCCTGAACGATAGCCGGAACCAGTCCATTTTCATCGTACTTTATTGCAATTTCCATTATGCTCTCCTCCTCATTGGAATTCCTTGTGAGGATAAATATTCTTTTAATTCCGGAATTGGAATCTCCTCGTAATGAAAGACGGATGCGGCGAGTGCTGCATCAATTCCTTCTGCAAAAACTTCTGAAAAATGCTCATATTTTCCCGCCCCGCCACTGGCGATAACAGGTATATTTACGGCATCTGCAATTTTCTTTGTCAATGCAATTTGATAGCCGTTCTTCTCACCATCAGAATCCATGGCATTGATAACAAGCTCGCCCGCTCCGAGTGCTTCACCTTGTTTTGCCCATTCAATTGCATCCATTCCCGTGTCCTTTCTGCCGCCATTAATGAATACATGATAATCGCCATCTGCTGTTTTTTTTGCATCAATCGAAAGAACAATACATTGGCTGCCAAACTTGTCCGAAGATTCCTTAATTAACTCTGGACGCTGTACGGCAGCACTGTTCACGGATACTTTATCGGCGCCTGCATGAAGGACACTGTGAATATCTTCTATTGTGCGGATCCCGCCGCCGACCATAAACGGTATTGCGATTTCACGGGCAACCTGCTCCACAACATCTAAGAAAATATTCCGCTCTTCATTGGAGGCAGTAATATCATAAAATACAAGTTCATCTGCCCCTTCCCGGTTATAGCGTGCAGCCAATTCGACCGGATTAGCAACATCCTTGATATCTTGAAATTTCTTTCCTTTTACGACTCGGCCCTTATCCACATCGAGGCAGGGGATAATTCGTTTAGCGAGCATGATTATCCTCCTTTACAACATCCTCCAGCTGGATGGTTCCATCATACAGTGCTTTCCCGATAATAGCTCCGTAAAGGTCGAGCGCCTGAAGATTGGCAACATCCTCTTTTTGGGAAACCCCGCCAGAAGCAATAATATTCATATTGGTTGCTTCCTGCATTGCTTTTAATTCTTCGAGATTTGGTCCGCGCAGCATGCCATCCTTTAAAATATCTGTATATACAATGGTTTGTAAACCGGCTGCTTCCAATTTTTTAGCAAGGTCAGCTGCTTTTGTATCGCTGTTTTTTGTCCAGCCGTCAGTTGCAACATAGCCATTACGCGCATCGAGAGACACAGCGATTTTATCGCTGTATAACCTGATTGCTTCTGTAAGCATATCCCAATCCGTGATGGCCGAGGTGCCTAGAATAACCCTGGCAGCGCCGCCTTCTACATATTCTTTAATAGTATCTAAAGAGCGAATACCGCCGCCGACCTCTACAGGAATGGATAAAGCCTGAATGGTTTCTAAAATGACGGCTTTATTTTTTGCATCACCGGTTTTAGCACCGTCTAAATCAACCATATGAAGGAAGGATCCGCCAGCCTCCTGCCATTTTTTTGCTGTTTCCACAGGGGAGTTGTTATACGTAGTCTGCTGATTATAATCCCCTTGTTTTAAACGTACACAGTTCCCATCCTTTACATCAATTGCTGGAAAAATAATCATGAAATCGACTCCTCATAATTTTTCAATAATGCAATTCCGACATCGCCGCTTTTTTCCGGATGAAATTGCATGCCTGTTATATTTTTATCCTGTACAATCGCTGGCACGCGTCCACCGTAATCTGCGCTTGCTGCCAGTGTATTCTCATCCGGATCATCCACCGCATAAGAGTGGACAAAATAGACATAGGGCTTATCCCCAAGATTATTTAACAATGCGCCGGGCTGATCTGCCTGGAGAATATTCCAGCCCATATGTGGAACCTTTACTTTGTCAGAAATACGTTTAACAGAGCCGGAAAGGAAGCCAAGACCTGTACAGCCGCCATTTTCTTCACTGAATTCATAGAAAAGCTGCATGCCGAGACAGATTCCTAAAATAGGTTTGCCGTTTGCTGCCTCTTTTTTCAAAATAGTATCTAATTGATAGCGTTGTAATGCTTCCATTGCATCCTTAAAGGCGCCGACACCGGGAAGAATAATGGAATCGGCCTGATGGATTTCTTGTGGGTCCATGGTCAGCTTGGAGGTTTTTCCTAATTTATCTAATGCAAACTGCAGGCTTTTGATATTTCCTGCACCGTAATCAATAATGGCAATCATATGCTGGGCTCCTTTAAAAAAGATAGATAAGCGTTGTTACAGACTCCCTTTGGTAGAAGGTACGCCTTTTATTGTCGGATCGATGGATACGGCTTCGCGGATTGCCCGTCCCAATCCTTTAAAAATTGATTCAATCATATGATGTGTATTTGATCCATACAAAACCTCGACGTGAAGTGTTACTTTTGCGTGGCTGGTAAAACCAATCAGGAATTCTTCAACTAATTCTGTATCAAAATTCCCTACTTTATCCTTAAGGCCGTCTACCCGGTAAACTAAAAAGGAACGGCCGCTGATATCGATAGAAACAGAAGAGAGAGACTCATCCATCGGTGTTGTTGCTGTAGCATAGCGTTTAATGCTTTCTTTTGTTCCTAATGCTTCATTAAATGCCTGGCCAAGCACAATGCCGATATCCTCTACCGTATGGTGCTGATCCACCTCTAAATCTCCATCGCATTCCACCTGCAAATCCAGTCCACCGTGTTTGGTGAAGAGAGTAAGCATGTGGTCTAAAAAACCGACTCCTGTTTTCAATTCAGATTTACCTTCTCCATCTAAGTTAAGAGCAAGAGATATACTCGTTTCTTTTGTTTGCCGTTCTTTTTCAGCTTGACGCATGGTTATTCTCCTTTCGAATCCGAATAGCATTCGCGTGGGCAGTAAGGCCTTCCGCTTCTGCAATCGTAATAATCGTATCTGCATAATCGAGCAGCCGTTCTTTGGAATAATGAATGGTGCTTGATTTTTTCATGAAATCATATACACCAAGCGGGGAAGAAAAACGTGCTGTCCCGTTTGTCGGCAAGGTATGATTAGGGCCTGCGAAATAATCACCCAAGGGTTCACTGGAATATGGCCCGATAAAGATAGCCCCGGCATGCTTGATTTTCTCAACCTGTTCTTCTGCGTTTTCTCCCATTAATTGGAGATGCTCCGGAGCAATGGAGTTAATTAGCTCGATTGCCTGTTCCTCATCATCACAGATAATAATTTTTCCATTTGCCTGAATGGATTCACGGATGATTTCCGCACGTTCCAGTAATGGAATTTGACGTTCGACCTCTTTTTGGACTTCTTCTGCATAGTCAGCATCTGTAGTCACGCAAATCGAGGTGGCATCCTCTGCATGTTCCGCCTGTGACAATAAATCAGCCGCAACATAGGAAGAAGGGACAGTGTTATCAGCGAAGGCGCAGATTTCACTTGGACCTGCAATCATATCAATGGCTACATCGCCAAACACCCATTTCTTCGCGCGGGCGACAAAGGCATTTCCCGGACCGACAATCTTATCTACTTTAGGAAGGCTCTCTGTTCCATAGGCTAAAGCAGCCACGGCTTGTGCTCCACCGATTTTGTAAACACCGGTCGCGCCGGCAATTTTTGCTGCTGTAAGAACGGCAGGATCCAGGCTTCCATCCGGGCGGGGCGGGGTAGTAATGACAACCTGCTCTACACCGGCAACGACAGCTGGAATAACATCCATCAATACAGTTGAGGGATAGCTGGCTTTTCCTCCTGGTACATAGACACCGACACGATCCAGCGGTGTAATTTTTTGCCCCAGCCGAATACCTGGCTGCGGACTGAATTGAAAGCCATCTTCTTTTGTTTTTTGCTGGTACTGCCGAATATTTTCAGCAGCAGCTGTTAATGCCTCAAAAAGGGCAGGCTGTTCTGTTTTTATCCTGTTAAAAGCATTATTCCACTCTTCCTCTGAGACGGGGAGGGAGGAGATATCAGCCTTATCAAATTTCTTAGTATATGCAAGTGCTGCTTCATCACCGCGTTTTTGCACAGCGCGAATAATTTCTAAAACCTGCTCATCTAAATTTTGTTGTATCGTTTGCGTTGCTTTTTCTGTATTTGCTAAATTTCGTTTATATGTTTCATAACGGAGAATTTGCATTTTCCTCACTCACAACCTGTTCCAATTTTTTTAATACGTCTTGAATTTCTTTTGAACGTGTTACAAAGCTTGCTTTATTCACAATGAATTTCGTGCTGATAGTTTCGATATCTGCTAGTATTTCCAATCCATTTTCATGCAGCGTATTTCCTGTCTCGACAATGTCAACGATATAATCCGCAAGACCAATCAATGGCGCCAGCTCAACGGAGCCATTGAGATGTACGGTTTCAATCGTCTGATTGCGTTTATCAAAAAAGTTTTTAGCGATATTCGGATATTTGGTGCCAATCGTCAAAGATTGATTATCAGGAAGGGAGGTCCCTTTTTTTCCGGCGACAGAGAATTTACATTTTCCAATCCCTAAATCAAGGATTTCATAAACATCTGCTTCTGTTTCGATAATATTATCTCTTCCGACAATACCGATATCGGCCGCACCTTTTTCTACATAAATCGGGACATCCATCCCTTTTAAAAATATTAAGCGCAGTGTCTTGTCTTTATTGAAAAAAACAAGCTTGCGTGTCTTTTCATGGAAATCTTCAAAATGGATTCCTGCTGCTTCTAATAAATCAATGGATTGCTTAGCAGGACGTCCTTTTGCTAAAGCGATGGTAACTGGCTGCATCATTCAACGTCCTTTCTTAAATACCAATCTAGTAATTCCTGATCAGTTTTGAAGTCCTTCAGCTGTTTTTGTTTACTATATACTAATTTTTCGAATTTTACGAGTATCTCCGGTGAATCGGAGAGTTCTTTATTCTCTTTGGCGATTCTGGCAACGACTGTATAATTTTCAGCTCTTAATGCTTCAGCAAGCTGAAATGCACGCTGGCGTTCAGAAGGTTCATAACGAAGCTCGATAATCTCTTCTTCTATAAAAGCAGCGGAGAGTAAGTTAACCAGCAAATCAATCTCAAAGGCAAATCCGATGGCAGGCATTTCCTGGTAAAAGGAGCGGCTCAGATAATCGTAGCGTCCTCCCATCATAATTGGCTGTCCCAGGCCTTCTGCGAATCCCTGAAATATAATCCCTGAATAATAATTCATATGGTTAATCAGCCCAAGGTTAATTGAAATGTAGGAATCAACTTGATAGTCTTTGAGAAGCTGATAAACTTGAGACAGATAGTCCAGCTCTTCCCGCATGCGGTCTGTTGTGATAATATTCTCTGCTTCATCGATAACAAGACTTGCATCACCATATAACATAGGAATTTTTCGGATTTTTTCAATTAGAGAAGCATTCAGATCCAAGTCTTTTAGAAAAGGAACAATTTCAGAAATGTTTTTGGATTGAATATACTGATCAAGCTGTTTTTGCTGTATGGCATTAAGGTCAGCTTCACGTAATAATTCTTTATAAAAAGTCGCATGGCCAATTTCTATTTTAAAAGAAGGAATGGCTAATTCTTTTAAACTTGTAACAGCTAATGCAATCAGTTCAGCATCTGCTTCAGGTGTACGCTCTCCGAACAGCTCGACACCTGCCTGAGTACGGGAACGTTCCTCTAAAGTTGAACGAAAAATATCGAGCACATAAGACAGACGTCCGGATGCCACCTTCTCCTGCAGGTTGGTATAATGCCTGGCGATTGGAATGGTTGCATCCGGACGCAGGACAAGCACTTTTCCAGATGGATCAATCAGCTTTAGCATGTCAGCTGTATTAACCGTTCCCTGGACATCATTATATAAATCATAATCTTCAAAAACAGGTGTTTCTACCTGCTGATAGCCGAATTTTGAGAACCGGCTGGTTAATTTATGGATAACATGACGTTTTTTAGCGTATTGTTTCGGGTAGAACATGGAATGAAGCAATTGTTTATTTCTCATAAAATTCTCCTTCTATTTTTAGAGGATGTTCAAAAAGTCCAATAAAGATGACTCGGTGAATTTCTGCGTTGACGTGCTTTTTCCGATGGGACTGCGATTACTCGCCCCACCAAGAACGTTACTCACGTATTATAAAGCATACGCTCCGTTCGTAAAAAGCACGTCGCCTTGAACTTCTTGGTCCTATTTATCGGCCTTTTTGAACACATACTTTTAATGCTTTATTAATTTAGTGCTTTATCTAATTAAAGTTATTTAGTATTATAATAATGTTCAGAAAAAAAGTCAATGAAAGGAGTTCAACTTTTATGTATGATTTTCATATGCACTCAACCTTCTCGGCAGATTGTGAAGCACCAATGGAGGATATGATTCAGGAAGCGATTAAAAAAGGGCTTAAAGAAATTGCATTTACCGAGCATTTAGATGTGGACTATCCGGATGAGGAATGGGATTTCAGTTTTGATCCGGAAGCTTATCAAAAAAAATTAGAAGGTTTACGGGAGAAATATAAAGATAAAATTCAAATACGCAAAGGGATTGAAGTTGGTGTACAGCCGCATGTGCTAAAGGAAACATCCGGATTTATTGACCGGTTAAATCCGGAATTTATCATTTGCTCTATGCATGCAACGAATGGACAGGATTTACACTCAGGTGAATTTTTTGAGGATAGAACCATCGATGAAGCGTACCGTGTTTATTTTGAAGAATACTATGCGTGCTTAAAGAATTTTAAAAATTATCATATTCTGGGGCATCTTGATTTAGTCAGCAGATATGCGTCAGGAGGACTGGAGCACCTGCCGACGGATATCATCGAAGAAATATTAAAACTGGTTATCTCAGAAGGTAAAGGAATTGAGTTAAACACGTCCGGCTATAAATACGGCATGGATGCTCCGCTGCCAAGTAAAAATATATTGCGGATATATCATGAGCTTGGCGGAGAGATTATCACTTTAGGATCGGATGCACATCGCCCGAAAGAAATTGCTGCTCATTTTAAGGAAGCAAAGGAAATACTGACAGATGCCGGTTTCTCCTATATATGCAGTATCAATGGAGAAGAGGTTCAATATCATTCCATTAAATAATGACGCTTTTTCAACATTATTATAAATCTGTAAACTTTTTAAAGGGAGATGTTACGATATAAATAGGAAGAAAATATGAATTGGGGAGGAATAGTAATGAGTTTTAATATTTTAGTAGCTTATGACGGATCCGACCTTAGCAGAAAAGCAGTAGAAGAAGCAAAAAAACAGGTGAAGCTTGCGGAGGACGCTGTGCTGCATGTCGTAACCGTTATTTCGAATGGCGGGCCAACTGTAAATGTAGCTCTTGCCCGCAGTTTTATGAATGATTTGGCCGAAGAGGCCCGTCCTGCTATTGAAAGTATTCGTGAGGAGTTAGTAGGAGCAGGGATTGCGTGTAAAGCAGATATTCTGATGGATTATACCTTCCGTAATCCAGCTTCACAATTAATTGATTATGCGAAAGAAAATGAAATAGAATTGATTGTTCTGGGCAGCCGGGGTCTGGGAGGAGTAGGAAGATTCTTCCTGGGAAGTGTCAGCAGTCAAATTGTTCATCAGGCACAGTGTAAAGTACTGGTTGTTAAATAATAATAGGAAAAAGAAAATCTAAAGCTGACTTTGATAGTTGATCAGGGCTGCTTTAGATTTTCTTTTTCTATATAATAAATTAAAAATCCCTTTTTTGAAATGAAATAATGGCTATCAGAGCTGTAATTACTAACCAAAGTAATAACAGACCGATACTCGTGCCAGTTCCCAATGCTTCAAAGGATCCTTCAGCAGCAGTACCAGATAAACTGTGTATTGCTGACTGAGGCATAAATGGCAGCAATATTTTTTGAACGGTATCTGGAAACATATTAATAAGTGCCGGAACTGCCATAACAATGATGGAGAAAGCCATACCTCCCCCGCTGCTCTTGAAAAAAATAGTCGCTGCAACGGTAAGCAGGCAATAAAACACCGGCATCACCATTATGCCCAGAACAAATTGTCTGATATCAGTATTTGCAAGATTTGCAGCATCCATATTATTCATCATTAGAATGATTTGACTGCTTAAATAAATGAGAGTAATAAGCAGCACACTCAGTACAATAGACAGGAGGAAAAAGGTTATATATTTTCCCATAAAAAACTTTTTTCGATCTGGAACGACAGCCAAAGAGGAATAAATCGTTTCTGCAGTAAATTCTCTGGATACAGACAATCCTGTAAAAATAATCAGCAGAATACTGGCTAAATCCATCCCCAGCATATTTGCTGAAACCACCTCCAGGACGGATAAATCTGTGATGGATCTTCCTTGTGTAACATGGGTAGTTACGGAAAAAATAAATCCTGCTACTAAACTGATTCCAATTGTAAAAAGTAAATATACTCTTGAAAAACGAAGAAAGAAAATTTTTTTATGTTCAGCTTGAATAATATTTTTCATTTTAATTTCCTCCCTTTCCCAGGAGGAGTGCCGGCCGATACGTAATCCATTTTATCTTCTGTTAATTCTACAAATAATTGTTCTAATGAAGGCTGTATTTTGGTTAATTCGTATAAAGCCAGATTCTTTTCCTTTGCCAGCAACCCAATTTGTTTCATCTCCAAATGGTGAACATGCAATTCTTCATTTTTACTTTGTTTGATATCCGCACCTTTTTCTGTTAATAAGGATATTAATTCTTCGTTATTTTCACAACTTACTTTCACATAAGAGCCGAGGCTTTTTTCTGCCAGTTCAGTTACTGTCATATCTGCAATTAAATTTCCTTGAGCAAGAATAATCATTCTGTCTGCTATCATTTGCATTTCACTCATCAGATGGCTGGATATTAGTACTGCTTTTCCATCCTGTGCCAGCTTCTTTGTTAATTCACGTAACCAATGAATGCCATCTACATCCAATCCATTAAAAGGTTCGTCTAAGATAACTGTTTCCGGATTGCCTAAAAGTGCAGTCGCTATCCCTAAGCGTTGTTTCATTCCTAAGGAGAATGTATGGACTTGCTTGTGCCTTACATTTTCCAATCCTGTTGTCCTTAACATTTTTTCTGCTTGCTTTTTGGGGATACCGCTTGCTGCAGCAATTAATTCTAAATGCTGTTTTGCAGTTAATTGTGGGTTTACAGCATTCCCGTTGATTAAGGCTCCTACTTTGGAAATAGGCTGCTTTAGCTCTTTATAGCTCTGTCCATCAATTGTTACGCTCCCCTCACTCGGATTCATTAATCCCAAAATCATTTTCATCGTTGTTGATTTCCCTGCGCCATTAGGGCCTAAAAAGCCTGTTACAGCGCCGGGATGAATAACCAGTGATAATTGATTTACAGAGATTTTCCCCTTAAAGGTTTTCGTTAAATTTTTCATTTCAATCATTTTTATTCCTCCAAACATCAGATTTGCCAGAGGATAAATAGTAGTCTACAGACTTATCGATAAACGAATCTGTAAAATCCATCAGCCGATGATCTTCCTCCGGCCACTGTTCCCGGTTTTTGTAGGAATTCTTATGCGCTGCGAGTAAATCCTGATTTCCTTCCGAAATACTTACAACCATCTCTATCCATTTTTTTGCGAAAGCCTGCCCCTGCTTACTATCCGGTTCAATATCGTTTAGTATGTGAGCAACAGCTTCCAGTATAAGCGCTTTCCAATTCCAATATATTTCTAAAACCTCTTCCCAATTCTGATAATGCTCCATAAAGGTATTTTCTGCTTTTTTGTCAAATGCAACATCTTTATATTGATAGATAGTGTCCTTGTTTAAAGAGATAATTAATTGCACGAGGTTTCCTAAAGGAAGTGATTCATTTTCGTTCATTCCTGCGAGACTTGCTTCAATCATAGCAATATTACTTTTGATATCATGCAGCTTATAGTAGAAGACCTCTCTTTGTTTTTCCAATACGCTAATAAGCTGCTTTGCCTTGGTGGTTTCTTCCAGCAGCTTGTTAATATCTTTAATTTTTAACCCTAAAGACTTGTAGAATAAAACCTGCTGCAGTCTTGTTAAATCTGACTCCTTGTAGTATCTTCTTCCATTTTCTTCGTCTTTCTCCAGTGGAACTAAATCGATATTATCGTAATATTGTAGCGTCCGGACGGTGACACCGGTAAGCCTGGAGATTTCACCGATTGAAAATCTGCTTTCTTTTTCCACGATAGCACCTCCTCATTATCATTAAATCACATGACGTTACGTCGTCATCAATACCTTGGATAAAAATTTTTATAAAAATATCAATCCTCCTTAGCATGTAATTAACCTTGTAAATCTATTAGAAATAAATTTGTATTTTTAAAAAGGTAAAAAATCTCTTGACCATTAATAGGCACCTATGTATAATTCAAATCGTAATCATTACGAAACGTAATCATTACGTATAATGAAAGGAGCGTCTATATGAAGAAGTTTTGGCAATTAGGAATTATTTTAGGCTTATTTAGTTTTCTATTTATAGCCGGCTGTCAATCGGGAAATGACGAAGCAGACAGCCAGGAGGAAGGAACAGACAATCAGGAAGAGGCTGAAGGGAATCATGAGGAAGAGCATGATCACGAACACGGGGACGAAGCTGTTTCCTTTGATGATGTACCAGAAAATATACAAATTGAAGGTTTATCCGACCATTACCATACAGGCGATGTCTTTAAGTTAGAAGCAGTAACAGAAGAGGACTTGGATCATTGGCATTGGTACATACGCGATTCTTCTGAAGAGGAATGGGCAGTGGCAGAAGACCAGTATGAGGACTCTTATATTGGCGATGCAGAAGTAGATGGACAGGAGGTTATTGCAGTTCTTTATGATGAGGATCATGAGCCTGTTGCCAAGTCTCCTGTAACGCAAATTACAATCGACGATCATGAACATGGACATCATCACCATCATGGAGATGATGAAGAGAGTCAGCAAATCTATGAAGGATATTTTGAAGACGAGCAGGTAGAAGATCGTCCATTGACTGATTGGGAAGGTGACTGGCAGTCCATCTATCCATATTTAGAGGATGGTTCTTTAGATGAAGTATTTGAGCATAAAGCAGAAGATAGCGACGATATGACAGCAGAAGAATATAAAGATTACTATACCACCGGCTACGAAACAGATATAGAGCGTATCGTTATCGACGGAGATGAAATCACTTTTTACCAAAACGGGGAAAAGTACACAGGAACGTACGCTTATGACAGCTATGAAATTCTTGAATATGAGGCTGGAAACCGTGGAGTCCGCTATATTTTCAAATTAGAGGGAGAAGCAGATGAACATTTTCCGGCGTATATTCAATTCAGCGACCATGCAATTGCTCCTGGTGAATCATGGCACTTCCATTTGTATATGGGAGATGACAATGCCGACTTATTAGAGGAAATGGATAATTGGCCGACATATTATCCATCTGATTTAGATACCGATGAGATTGTTCATGAACTGATTGCTCATTAATGATTGAAAGCAAATAGAATGCTGTTTATAAAAGCAGATTCTATTTGCTTTTTTTGTACTGCAAAAAATAGCATGACAGCGTATATTTTTGATGGGATGCGTAATTGCGCCCGCGGTTCGAGTTAGGACAAGCCTGCAATTTTTCTTCATCTGAAAAGGTGTCTTAACAAGATAAGGATGTTATAATAGCTATGTATTTTTGACAATGATACAAACACAGATTTATAAAAGAAATCGAGGGAACGAAATACATGAGTAAGAAGATAGCAGGTTTTGTTTTAAGTATAGTAATTGTGGCCGGTATTGCTGCTGGTTTTTATTTTTATCAGCAGAATCAAACACAGGCAGAAGAGTATACCGGCGCACCGACTATTTTTATACATGGTTACAAGGGTACGGAAAATTCATTTGGGTATATGCTTGACCGCTTTGAAAATACGTATCAATGGGGAAATAAGGGTTTTGTTTACTATGTTCAAAAGGACGGGAATATCATTGATTATAATTTAAATAAGGGGAGATACGCGCCGACGTTTGTCCAGATTGTTCTGGAAGACAACCGTGCAAGCTTCCAGGACAGTACAGAATGGGTTGCGAATGTGCTTCTCCACTTAAAGGAAAATTATCGTGTGGAAGAGGTTAATCTGGTTGGCCATTCTATGGGCGGTATTCTGGCAGTAAAATATACGATGGAGTATCCGCTGAATGGTTATCCAACAGTAAATAAGCTTGTTGCAATCGGCAGTCCGTTTGATGGTATTTATAATGAAGCTTATTTTGAGTTACATCAGGATGAAGCTGCAAATGACTTAAAACCCGATTCCCGCGCTTTAAATGTACTGCGGGAGAATATGTTTCCGGCAGATGTTAATGTGTACAGTATAGCCAGTACAGGAGATACTGTTGCTGTGCCAGAAAGTGTAAAAACGCTAAGGAATATGATACCGGAACAAAATTATAAAGAGACAATCATTGATGATCCACAGCTGACACACAGCGCTATGCATGAAAGCCAGCAAATTGATAAATTGATTTATAGCTTTTTGTGGCAAGATTAATTGGATTCAACTACAATAGTATAGGATTCATCAAATTAAAGGAATGATAGCATGAATAAATACCATCATCTCTATGATCAATTAATTCAACATACAGATAAAGAAAATGTATTAATCAATGAGCCGATAAGAGAACATACGTATACAAAATTAGGCGGTGCAGCAGATTTTTATATCACACCATCTTCTTATGAGGAAGTCCAGGCAATTATCCGTTTTGCCAACCAGGAAAATGTGCCGTTTACAATGCTGGGAAATGGTTCTAATTTAATTGTGAAGGATGGCGGAATCAGGGGAATTGTTATGAACCTTCAACAACTGGCGTCCATTTGGAGAGACGGGGATAAGGTGATCTCTCAAAGCGGAGCAAGAATTATTGATGCCTCCCGCTTTGCTTTGGAAGAAAAGCTTACAGGACTGGAATTTGCATGTGGAATACCAGGCTCTGTCGGGGGAGCTCTGTATATGAATGCAGGTGCGTACGGCGGAGAGATTAAAGATGCGCTGGAAAGCACAGTAGTTGTAACGAAAGATGGAGAGCTGCTGACATTAACTGCGGATCAGCTGGATCTCAGTTACCGCACAAGTAATATCCCGGATAACGGCTATATCGTTTTAGAAGCAACCTTTGCTCTAAAACCTGGAAGCAAAGAAGAAATTAAAGAAGTAATGGATGATCTTACATATAAAAGAGAGTCCAAGCAGCCATTGGAATATCCATCCTGCGGCAGTGTGTTCAAACGTCCGCCCGGTTTTTTTGCAGGAAAGCTGATTCAGGACAGTAATCTTCAAGGTCACCAGATTGGCGGAGCGGAGGTTTCTACGAAGCATGCCGGCTTTATTGTCAATAAAAATAATGCCACAGCATCCGAATATATTTCATTAATTCAATTTGTGCAGGCAACAGTGAAAGAGAAATTTGCTGTGCAGTTAGAGCGGGAAGTGCGGATTATTGGTGAGGATATGGAGGAATAGGATAATGAAGTTAGTTCTGGGTGTAAAAGAAAATGCTGGAAGCTTCTTCATATAAAAAGAAAGATTGACAATCATATTATTCATTCTTATAATATGAAGTGTTATTTTAACCAATAGGCAGAGGTTCTTAGCGTTAACCCTCTATAAAAAACTAAGGACAACTTGCGATTATCGAGCCATGTTCCTTGGGAGCATGGCTTTTTTGTTTTTAAAACATTAAAAGGAGGTGAGCAGCAATGGCAGGAAGAAGTGAAAAGGATCTTCAGGGAATTGAATTGCTGGGGAATAAAGAGACGAAATATGCATTTGATTATACACCAGAGATTTTAGAGGTGTTTGATAATCAGCATCCGAACCGGGATTATTTTGTAAAGCTGAACTGTCCGGAATTTACAACACTTTGTCCAATGACAAATCAGCCCGATTTTGGAACCATTTATATCAGTTATATTCCTGATATTAAAATGGTAGAAAGTAAATCTTTAAAATTATATTTATTCAGTTTTAGGAACCATGGTGATTTCCATGAGGACTGTGTCAATATCATTATGAATGATCTAATTGAGCTGATGAACCCCCGTTATATTGAGGTGAGAGGGAAGTTTACACCGCGCGGAGGAATCTCCATTGATCCATATTGTAATTATGGAAAACAGGGGACAAAATTTGAAAAGATGGCAGAAAACCGGCTAATGCAGCATGATATGTATCCGGAAAAGGTAGATAACCGATAGAGGGAAACGTTAGGTCCTTGAACCTTTGGAGAGAAGGGAAGAGGATAATGTATATTTATTTTACCGCCATCTTTGTTGGCCTGTTATTATTGTCGAATATTTTGTCAGTTAAATTATTTGAAATTGGTAGTATTGTATTGCCCGCCGCAGCAATTGTTTATGTAATCACTTATTTGATGACGGATGTCATTGGTGAGGTTTATGGAAAGAAAGCAGCCCGGAGAACGGTCCAGGCCGGATTTTTAACACAAGTGCTTGCCATGGTATTCATCTATATTTCGATTCAGCTTCCACCGGCAGCGGATTTTCAATCGCAGCCTGCTTTTGAAGAAATTTTCAACGGGAGCTTCCGGATAATCCTGGCCAGCCTGGTTTCCTATTTTGTCAGCCAGCATCTGGATGTTACGATTTTTCATACTCTAAAACAGCGGCATGGAAGGAAAAAGCTGTGGCTGCGTAATAATTTATCCACGATGACCAGTCAGCTCTTTGATACCGTTCTGTTTATTATCATTGCTTTTTGGGGCGTGGTTCCGACAGCCGTTTTACTGGGAATGATTGTATCGCAATATATATGGAAGTTTACCGTTGCAGCGGTTGATACGCCATTTGCATATCTGCTTGTCCGCTGGGCACGAAAATATGAGGACAAACATCAAACAGAGTTAGCGGAGGCTTCTTAAGAAAGAGTCAGCTATTTTTCTCAAGTTATAGGACATACAAAACATACAAAACCCAGCCATAAAATTTGGCTGGGGAGTAATAATTATTTTTCTCTTATCCTCTAAAACGCTGCAGAAAAGATTGAACACGAGGATTTTTGGAATGCTCAATAACCTCACTTGCTGTTCCCTGCTCTGCGATAACCCCTTCATCTAAAAAGAGTACTTTATCCGCTATATCCAGGGCAAAGTCCATTTCATGTGTGACAAGAACCATTGCCATATCATCATTTTCTGCAATATCACGGATAACATTCAGCACTTCACCGACAAGTTCTGGGTCGAGTGCAGAGGTAACTTCATCAAACAGCATAATTTTCGGCCGCATTACAAGCGCTCGGGCCATTGCTACACGCTGCTTCTGACCTCCGGAAAGCTGGTTTGGATAGTTATCCAGTTTATCACCTAGTCCTACCCGTTCAAGCATTTCAATCGAGCGTTTTTTTACATCGCTTTTTTCTTCCTTTTTGACATGAATCGGTGCCGTCATACAATTTTCTAAAATGGTCATATGTGGAAACAGATTGAAATGCTGAAACACCATTCCAATATCCCCGCGAATAGAGCGCAGATGTTTGTCATTAGCATGGACCATTTTTCCGTTCTTCTCCATTTTCCACAGATTATGCCCATCGACGATAATATCACCGGCGGTCGGCTGCTCCAATGTCATCAGCATCCGGATAATCGTTGTTTTCCCGGAGCCGCTAGGGCCGATGACAGCAACTTTTTCAGCCGGATATATATTTAAATCAATTCCTTTCAGCACCTCTACATCGCCAAAAGATTTATGAACATCTTTGTAGGTAACGATTGGTTCGGCCATTATTGCATTGCTCCTTTGTCTTTTATAATTTGATTTTTATTGAATTTTTTATTAAATCGATTCTCTACCTTTTTTATCAACACTGCAGAAGGATAGCTTAATACTAAGAAAATGATTCCTACAATAGTTAACGGCTCAAGGTAGGACCAGTTTTCGGCACCATATGATCTGGCAAGCAGCATTATTCCCGCTACTCCAATGGTAGATGCGAGCGGCACCTCTTTAAACATAATAATAAAGTAGTTTCCAAGCATCGGAATGGTTGGCGGAATCGCCTGTGGCAAAATAATCTTTCGCCATTTATCCCATGTGGAAATATTCAATGCGGTGGAAGCTTCCCACTGTCCCTTATCCACATTTTCAATTCCGGAACGATAAATTTCACCAATATACGTACTAAAGTGTATACCAAGTCCCAATACAGCACAAGCGAATGGATGGAGAGATATACCAATATAAGGTATCACCGGCAGCGCATAATAAATGAAAAATAACTGGACAAGTGGAGGAGTAGAACGGATAAATTCCATTATCCAAGTAATAATAAAATAAATAAAACGATTTGGAATACGACGCAGGAATGTCCATAAGAAACCAAAAATCAAGGCAAAGAGATAGCTTGCTATCGTCAACCCAATCGTAATTCCAAGTCCTTGTAATATCACTGGTAACGCATCAAAAAACGTATCCCAGTTCCAATAATTCAGATTCATCAGCTGGCTACCCCCTTTTTAGCAATTTTTTCAGCCTTCCTGGTAAGGAAAATTAACGGAAGTGCCAAAATGAAATAGAATACAAGTGCAGTGAGATAAATCAATGGTGATAAGGATAAGCTGGTGCTTCGCATCACATCTCCGTAATATAAAATATCCGTTAAGCCAATTAAAGAAACAAGAGAGGTCCCCTTTAAAATTTGAATCGTATAGTTACCGAATTCAGGAAGCATCATACGTACTGCCTGTGGGAAAATAATAAGGCGCATCCTTTGAAAAGAAGACATATTTAACGCAGTTGCAGCTTCATACTGTCCCTGTACTACAGATAAAATGGAGCTGCGGACAACTTCTGAAAGATATGCGCCATAGTTTAAGCCAATTGCAATGACACCAATCCACCAATTGGAACCCAGGTTAATCCCGAATAACATCGGGATAGCATAGTAAAGCCAGAATAATTGAACAATCAAGGATGTCCCGCGAAATACTTCTACGTAAAATCCGGTCAATTTTCGTAATATAAAATTATTGGAAAGCCGACACAGTCCAGCTATAAATGACATGATATACGCAAATAGTGCAGCAGCAATTAATATGGATACAGTTATTTGAACACCCCGCCATAACTGCGGGGCAATTTCTAATATTGCACTAATGGTAAATACCTCCTTCATAATCGTTATGTGCAGGATAAATGGGATGTCTTGTTTTCTATTTTTCTATTAAAAAAGAAAGATAGGGCGCTCCTTGCGTGAAGGAACCGCCCTATGGAGTCTGAAAAATATCTGTTTCATCCACTTTCAAGATTAGTATTCACCCTGACATACCTGTTCTGCTGTTACAGAACCTGCTTCAACAAAATTGCTTTCCGGATGAAATCCATTTTGTTCCAATAATTCTGCAACAGTGCCATCTTCTTTTAACTCTTCTAGTTTTTCGTTGTATGCATCACGAAGCTCTTCGTTTTCCAGACTGAATGCAGCGGCTCCATAGCTTGGTACACCATCTATATCTGGCTGTTCAAAGCTTTCGATAATCTCTAAATCCTCTGTGTCTGCAGATTCAAAAGCCATCCGTACTGTCATTTCCGTGCCAGTTGTTGCATCAGCGCGTCCTGCCTGAATAGCAGAGAAGGTTGCGGGAATGTCAGATGCAGTAATGATCTGGTCATCAGCTACACCTTCAGATTTTAGAAATTCAACTTCTGTAGCACCCTCCATAACAACTACTGTTATCTCCGGGTTATCAGCAATATCTTCGTAGCTTTCAATAGACAATGGGTTGCCGGCCTCGACAACAAGTCCTTCACCATATACCATTTCCGGTTCGCCGAACAGTGCATTTTCACAGCGGTCCGGCTGGATAGCCATGCCTGCAGTGACAACATCAAACTGTCCTGCCTGTAACCCCGGAATAAGTTCTCCAAAATCGGATAATTTACCTTCTACATTATCAACGCCAAGCTCAGCGAAAACTGCTGTAGCAATGTCAACGGCTGCTCCTTTTAATTCACCGTCTTCTTCATACGCATAAGGTGATTCATTAGCGAAACCGACTTCAACCGTGCCGGAATCCTGGATGCTTTCTAAACCATTATCTGATCCTCCGCAGGCAGCCAGCAGCGATAGAAACAGTGTCAGGCCAATAAGTATTATTTTTTTTCTCAACTAAATGCTCCCCCTTACAAGATTAATAGATAATAAAAAATGCTGATTAACAATGCCGCTATTCTAAAAAAAGAATATTACATGAAATCAACATAAGATAACAAATATGTTACAGAGAAAGGGAAAGATTCTCAAACGGCATATTTTAGCAAGAATTTGTTTTAACTGCCGTTTAATGGCATGATTGGGAAATAACTTAAGAATACCAATATATACGGCAATATAATTGCTTAAGCTCTATATAACTCAAAATCATCGTTTTTAGCGGGGGAATAGAAATTTATTGAAAAGGTATGTATAGTTTAATAGGATAGAAGATAAGAAGAAATGATGGAGGTATACCATGGGATCCTATATTGCAGTAATTGTTGTTTCAGTCATTGTGGTTGCAATGGTTATTATTTTATCTTTGGTCACTTTATCAAAAGGATATGGTTATAAGCATAAAATCGATCCACTTCCTGATGAAGAAGAGAAAAAGGATAACGACAGGGATAATGAGAATCGAAAAGAAGAAAAGAAATAAATTGGCTTAGGAGAAAATCATGAAGAAAATTGGATTATTTATAGTATTAGGATGTGCTGCTGGAGTGTTATTTGCTTTCTGCTCGCATCATCCTGCCGATCAGGTCATTTATGTAGCAATGGATGGAGACGATCAGAATGAAGGGACGCTGGAACACCCTTTTCAAACAATTGCTAAAGCCGGCTCGGAAGCAGAGGCTGGCACAACAGTATATATCCGTGAAGGAACGTATGAGGAGCCGCTGATTGTTCAGCGTAGCGGTACAAAGCATAAGCCAGTCACTTTTCAGGCATATGAAGAGGAAGAGGTTATCCTGGATGGCGAGAACTTGGATTCTGCAGATGGAGACCAGGCACTTGTTGTTCTGGAGGATAAGAATTATATAAATATAGAAGGATTAACAATCAAAAACGTAACAACAGATTTAATGGATGAAACAGTAATGGGCATTTTTATCAGCGGCTCGAGCAGCCATATTACAGTGAAGGATAATACCGTCAAAGGAATAAAGACATGGCATGAGGAAGGAAACGGCCATGGAATTGCTGTATATGGAACAGGTCCGATGAAGGATATAAATATCGTACATAATATTGTTGAGGATTTAAAGCTGGGTACCAGTGAATCGATTGTATTAAATGGAGATATTGATGGATTTACAGTAGAAGAAAATATGGTTCGGTACAGTGATAATATTGGAATTGATTTAATAGGATATGAAGGTGTTGCTGATAATCCTGCTGCAGATTATGTCCGGAACGGGAATGTACAAAATAATACAGTGCACCATATATCTTCTTTTTCTAATCCGGCGTATGGCGGTGAGTACAGTGCAGCAGCTATTTATGTAGATGGCGGGAAAGATATTCTTATCGGGAAGAATGAACTGTATGAGAACGATATTGGGATTGAAGCTACGTCAGAACATGCAGGGAAATATGCAGAGGATATTCAAATTACAGACAATCTGATTTCACATAATTATTATACCGGGATATCAATTGGCGGATATGATGAGGATAGAGGCGGCACCCGTGATACGTTGATTTCGGAAAATACCCTATATCAAAATGACACAAAAGAGTTAGATGGCGGACAGCTTCTGCTGCAGTATAATGTGCATGATAATGAGATTAAGGATAATAAATTTACTGCCAGTGCCTCACGTATTTTTATTGCGAATTTCTTTCAGGAAAATCGAGATAATCTTCTGACAGAAAATATCTACTATAAAGAACAGGGAGAAGAGGGAATCTGGATTTGGAAGGATGAGGAGTATACTTCTTTTTCTGCATTTATAGATGCTTCCGGCAGTGATGAAACGTCGCAATATATTTATGCGGATGAAGAGGAATAAAGTGAGTTATAATCTGTTTTTAATAAAAGAAGATATCAATATGGTCAGCCGAATAGCCTGTTGATTTAATTGGAATTCGGTAAAAGATAAAGGGCGTTGTTATGTTAAAAAATATTTTTTCAAAAAGTAAGTTATTAGCAGCATGTGTTACTTCTTTCAACATGGGGTTTGTATTTATTATTTTAACGGAATCTACAGGCGAGGAAATTAATGCAGCTTTTTTACCGTTGCTTCGGAAGTTTTATTATTTTCTTTTTGGTTTTCTCTTTGGTATATAGCCCCAATTGTTTTTCTTGCAGGGATTCCAGCTTCTGCCGGGATTGATAAAATAACAGCAGGGATTACGAATACAGAAGCCGGAAATACGTTAAGAGCGGTTCTGCATGCATTAGCGGGGATAATAATTGCTTTATTGGCATATTTCGTTTTAGGTGAAAGATTTCCTGATTTTAATAATAGAGAAATAGTAGCTAATTTTATATTTCTATCTATTTATCCAAGTGTCTTTTTCTGGCTGATAGACACATTGGCAAATAAAAAGAATACAGAAGCATAAAGGATAAAAGCTATTGGATGGAGGAAATGTTAATCTATTAAATTCAAGAAATGAAAAGCGAGATCAAATGATGGTCTTTTTTTTCGGTTTTTAAACGATTTTTTCAAGCATTATTACAATCCGGGTAACATGTTCTTCATTATCCCGCTTGCGTTTTATTAAATCATCTTTTATTGAAAGGAGGATTGTGTATAGCGCCGCTCCGACCAACCACTCCGCTTTCCATGGGGACGGCTTCAGCTAACTTGAAAAGAAAACCGCTTTTCAAGTGGATCTTCAGCTCGCCCTGTTCCCATAGGAGTCTCCGTGGTTGGTCTGCGCTCAGTTAGGCCTCTGCAGCGGTGGCCTTACACGTTACCTTCTTTCTAGCTAGAGTTTATGCTTTGTCAAGGGATAGGTGGAAGGACGATCAACACACATCCCAGTGATATGCAAGTTATTTTTTTAGGTGCGAAAGTTGAGTTAAAGAGAAGTTTTAACACGGCTAAAAAGGGTAAAGTTTTATAAGAAAAGGGAGGTTTCCAATAATGGTACGAAATAAATACTTTGTAACAGTTGATACGAAAGAAGTTAGCGAGGTTTCGCTTCCTGACAACGGTATTGAGTATGAAATATATGCAACACCGGAAGAGGTAAAAGAAATGGAAGTTCTGTTTGCGGAAAAAGAAAAAAATGCAAAAGATGCAGTTAAATTCGTAGGAAAACCTTTTGATGAGCGGCCAGTTGATGCAAAACGGGATAACTATGAGGAGTATCTGATTGCCATTTATCGCAAATTGTATGAGCTGGGAACGGTTGAAACAAAGAAAAAAATACAAGAGCTTCATCTGTTTTAATAGAGGGAGCTAAAAAAGTCTTTTAAAACTGCTGGATATCTCGGTAAACAAAAAGAAATTCAGACAATAAAAGCTTCTGCCTGAATTTCTTTTTTACACGGTAGGGGAGTAGAAGAAAAACTATGGATTTGCTAAAAGGACAAACGAATACGAGGTTTTCCAATGAAAAATATTTACGTGGAATAAATGTTATAACTGCCATTCTATTCTTCTTCTACAGGAGGACGATATCCCTGCTGCAGTTCAGAAATACTCAACCCAAATGTCATCTGCAAATGCGGGTAATCTGTGAAGCCATTAAAATCTCCGCCCCATTCAAAGTCTAAATCTTTTGCGATTTCCGCGACTTCAAACCAGTCAGATTCTCCATTATTATTCCCGTCATAATGGATATCCCAGATAATTTCTCCATTGTTATTCCGTATTGCATAATCCACAGCCAGACCATAATTATGATAGCTTTCACCGGCTCTG
This sequence comes from Oceanobacillus sojae, assembly GCF_900162665.1. GTDB lineage: Bacteria > Bacillota > Bacilli > Bacillales > Amphibacillaceae > Oceanobacillus > Oceanobacillus sojae_A. Next base: position 367,386 of record NZ_LT727813.1, on the reverse strand, counting down.
GCATGGGTAACAATATCTTCTTCATTTTCTCTTCCTCTTGCATAAAGTGTTTCCTGTTCTTCTTCCGTACGCAGGCCATCTGTAATAACAACCTCAATATCTATATTATCAGCACGATCAATTAACGTATCGACAGCTTCCTGGACAGCGGGATGAAGTTCTGATATCGTTTCTTCTCCATCTACTTTCTCATAAGAAGAATTTGTCTGCTGGTAAAGCCAGAACAGCAAACCTATAAAAAGAATAATTGCGATCCAGGAAAGCGTAAAATGCTTTAAAGCTTTCATCCGTTATTTCTGACTCCTTTAAATAATATCTCTATAATAGCAATGATAACATGAACAAGATTCTGATGAAGAGTTGAACAACTAGATAAATATGGTTGTGTAACAAATTGATTTCTTCATCATTATGAACATATAATAAGAGAAACTGGGCAGAAATGGAGGGGAAATAATGTATTACCTCATTAGCTGTTTAATAGGTTACATTTTTGGATGTATTCATGGATCGCAAATCGTCGGGAAAATTAAGAAGAGAGACATTAAGAGTGAAGGTGTCAAAAATGCCGGAGCATCGAATACGACGATTCTGTTAGGCTGGAAATACGGTATTGTGGTTGCGCTGATTGATATTTTTAAGGCTACACTTGCCATTTTACTCGTTTTATTTATTTTGGGAGAAGCTGGGATCCCGGCTGGGGAGGTTTCCTTATATATTTATTTGACTGCTTTATTTGTTATTATTGGGCATAATTATCCTATAACGATGAATTTCAGCGGCGGGAAAGGTACCGCATCTCTGGTCGGTGCATTAATTGCCATTGACTGGCGGGTTGCTTTAATTGGAATTGCTATTTTATTGTTTTTTACTTTTGCAACAGACTATCTCGTTATCGGTGTCCTGTTTATGTATGTATCTTTTCTTATCACAACCTATTATTTCTTCGGAAATGGACCTGCGCTGGTGGTGATATTTTTAACACTGCTGTGTATATACAAGCATATGGAGAATTATCGCCGGATTATATTAAAGGAAGAGACAAAGTTATCCAGTATGTTTAAAAAGAGTGCCTAGAGGAGAGGCTTTTTGGACTTATATTATAGGGTATACTGAAAAAGTAAGCTTTTTATTAAGGAGTGTGCAAGAATTGGATATTTTATTATGGATAATTATTATCCTGTTATTTATCGCAAGCTTTCTGGGAATTATATTTCCGATGATCCCGTCTGTTATTGCTATTTGGGGAGGATTTTTAATCTATTACTTCTTTATAAATAGTGACTCCCTGACCTGGTGGTTCTGGACAGGCATGATTGTTATCACAGTTGTTCTGTTTGTTGCGGACATTATCGCCAACAGTTATTTTGTGAAAAAATTCGGGGGCAGTAAAGCAGGAGAAAGAGGCGCTGCGGTAGCTGTTATTATCGGCTCCTTTATTACTCCGCCATTTGGAATTATTTATGTTCCATTTTTAACTGTTCTTGCTATTGAAATGATGCAGCGAAGAACAGTGAAAGAAGCATTTAGGGCTTCCATCGGTTCTTTTTTAGGGTTTTTGGGAGGTTCTGTTGCGAAAGTAGTCCTGCAGCTGATTATGATTGTCTGGTTCTTTATAGCGGTCTGGTTATAATCAGGAAGAAAATACCTTATTCCCATTTTCTTAACTGTAAAAAATCGTCTGCTTCTTGACTTTCATCATTGAGAACTATATATTAAAAGCATAGTTGAAATATTGACGGAGAATAGTACGTTGTTATTGTCTGATACAGAGAGAAAAAGGGCGCTGAGACTTTTTCGTAGACACACAAGGGAACCTGCCTCCCGAGTTCGCCATATAAGGAGATACAGCTCTGAAATTGGCGCGGTTTTAGGCCGTTATCAAATGAAGTGTATATATTTGCCGGGCATGTCTGTAAAATAATAGACAGCAGCTTATATATAAACAAGGGTGGTACCACCTGTTTAACCTCGGTCCCTTTCATAAGGATGGAGGGTTTTTTGCGTTTATATGGAGTTTCAAACAATAGAAGAGTTAAATAAGAAAGAGGTGCTTACAATTGGGTAAGAAAAATAAACAATTTGTAGAAAAAATTACAGCGATGGAGGACGATTTCGCACAGTGGTATACAGACGTTGTCAAGCAGGCAGAGCTTGTTGATTATGGTCAAGTGCGCGGAACAATGATTATCAAACCTTATGGTTATGCAATCTGGGAAAATATTAAAGATGAATTAGATCGTATGTTTAAGGAAACAGGTCATACGAACGTTGCTTTTCCGCTGTTTATTCCTGAAAGTCTGTTGCAAAAGGAAAAAGATCATGTAGAGGGATTTGCTCCTGAGGTTGCCTGGGTAACGCATGGCGGAGATGAGGAATTAACAGAACGTATCGCAGTACGTCCAACTTCTGAAGTACTGTTTTGTGATTATTATTCAAATAATATTCACTCTTATCGTGATCTGCCAAAGCTCTATAATCAATGGTCCAATGTAGTCCGCTGGGAAAAAACAACACGCCCGTTCCTGCGTTCTTCTGAATTCCATTGGCAGGAAGGGCATACAGCACATGCAACAGATGAAGAAGCAACTGAAGAAACAAACCGCATGCTTGGAATTTATGCCAAGCTGGTTGAAGAGTATTTAGCCATTCCTGTTTTAAAAGGAAAGAAAACAGATAAAGAAAAATTTGCAGGGGCTGAATTTACCTTAACGATCGAAGCATTGATGCATGATGGAAAAGCATTACAATCTGCTACTTCCCATCATTTTGGTTCCGGCTTTGCAGAGGCTTTTGATATTACCTACCTGGATGAAAAGGGAGAAAGCCAGTATGTTCATCAAACTTCATGGGGCTTGTCTACCCGGATTATGGGAGCTTTAATTATGGTGCATGGTGATAACCGCGGACTAGTCGTACCTCCAAAAGTTGCGCCGACACAGGCAATGATTGTTCCAATCGCCCAGCATAAAGAAGGCGTATTGGATAAAGCATATGCTTTACGCGATAAATTAGCGAAAGTTGCCCGAGTCGATATTGACGGCAGTGATAAAATGCCAGGCTGGAAATTTAATGAATATGAAATGAAAGGTATCCCGGTCCGCGTTGAAATGGGACCAAAGGATATTGAAAAAGAGCAGGTCGTTCTTGTCCGCCGTGATACCGGTGAGAAAGAATTCGTTGCTCTGGCAGATGTGGAAGAGCGTCTTGCTGCATTGCTGGATGAGGTACAGGCAAATCTGTATAAACGTGCATTAGAGCATCGTGAAGAGATGACACATACAGCTAAAAATATGGATGAATTTAAAACAGAAATTGAAAAAGGCGGCTTTGTCAAAGCAATGTGGTGTGGAGACCTGGCTTGTGAAGAAAAAATTAAAGAAGAAACAACAGCAACCTCCCGCTGTATTCCATTTGAACCGGAAAGTATATCTGATACATGCGTATGCTGTGGAAAGCCGGCAAAAGAATTAGTTTACTGGGCAAGAGCGTATTAATAATTGAAAAAAGAAGCAGACTGGGTTTTACAGCTCAGTCTGTTTTTATGTATTAAAGATAATATATAAAGGGCTTAATTACAGATGAAGATGGATACCGCTATGAAGGTGAAATTTGGTTTATTGGCGAGTAAGAGTAACCTTTCTTAGTCAAAATACGATCCTGGGCTGAGGGATATACTTCTTATAAATAACAATATATAAGCCTGGAAATTATCTGAAAATATAATTTTTATTTTGCCTATTGCATAAGCATGCATAATCATGTTATAAATATACATATTAATTAATAATTATACATTGAATGAGGGAATAAATTATGAAGGAAAATTTAAAAAAAGAACTAGATAAAGTAATCAGTGATTTAACCAATTTGAGTGATACTATTTTTGATAACCCAGAGCTTGGGGATCAAGAATATGAATCTATGAAGCTTTTAACAGATTATTTAACGACACATCACTTTAAAGTAGAAAAAGGGATTGTCGGTCGTGATACAGCTTTTAAAGCAACCTACTCCAGCGGAAAGCCTGGTCCCCAAATTGCATATTTGGCCGAATATGATGCACTTCCAGGTGTAGGGCACGGCTGCGGACATAATTTAATTGGAACAATGAGTGTCGGTGCAGGAGTTGTATTAAGTAAAGTGATTGATGAAATTGGCGGCACTGTTCATGTATTCGGGACTCCGGCAGAGGAAACAAACGGAGCTAAAGTACCAATGAGTGAGCAGGGAGTGTTTGACGGTATAGATGCTGCAATGATTCTACATCCTAGTGATACATCCCAGGTAAGCGGAGAATCACTTGCTATGGATGCCATCCAATTTGAGTATCATGGAAAAACAGCACATGCTGCAGCAGCTCCGGAAAAAGGGATTAATGCCTTAGATGGAGTGCTCCAATTGTTTAACGGTATTAATGCATTGAGACAGCATGTGAAATCAGATGTCCGTATTCATGGAGTTATTCCTGATGGGGGACAGGCTGCGAACGTGGTTCCTGATAAAGCAGTTGCACAGTTCTATGTCCGGGCAAATAATCGTCCTTATCTTAATGAAGTAGTGGAAAAGGTAAAGCATATTGCTGAAGGAGCAGCTTTAATGACTGGAGCAACATTAAATATATCCAACTATGAATTAAGTTATGATGATATGACAACGAATCAGGTTTTATCTGATTTGTTTACTGCAAATTTAAAAGAGACGAGCCGGCTGCCTGTTTTTGGAGCAAAAGAATCTTACGGCTCAATTGATATGGGAAATGTCAGCCAGGTAGTTCCGGCTATCCATCCGTATATCGGTCTGAATAAAGAAGGATTAATCGCTCATACGGAAGAATTTGCCGATCAGACTATTACAGAGGATGGGCATCTGGCATTGTATGAAGGAGCGCTTTCTTTAGCGAAAACAGGCTATGATTTATTAACAAATGAAGAAGCAGTTCAGGCAATGAAGGAAGAATTTAATAAAAACAAAGAAGAGGTAAACGTCTAATGAAAAAGAAGCTCATTTTACTTTTCAGCACATTACTATTTACAGCTTTTTTAGCTGCCTGTGGATCAGATGATAATGAATCAGAAGCATCCGGCGGGGATAAAGATGTATTAAAAATGGGAACATCAGCTGATTTCCCTCCATATGAATCACGAAATCCTCAAGGGGAGTTTGAAGGATTTGATATTGAATTAGGAAAGCTTATCGCGGAAGAACTGGGTATGGAATTAGAAATTGAAGATATGAAATTTGAAGGTCTTATCGGTTCCTTGCAGGCAAATCGTGTGGACATGGTTATATCAGGAATGAACGCCAGCGAAGACCGTAAAAAGAATGTAGACTTTTCTAATGTTTATAATGATACTGGACAAATGTTTGTTACTAAAGATAAAGCGATGGAATCTCTAGATGAGCTTGATGGAAAAACACTTGGTGTACAGCTGGGCTCTATTCAGGAAAATGGCGCAGATGCTTTGGCGGAGGAGTATAACATTGAAGTGAAAAAGGTAGATGACGCCGGGATTTTAGCACAGGAATTAAATGCAAACCGTATTGATGCTGTCTATCTGTCTAAAGAAGTTGCTCTGGGATATATGGATTCTCAAGGATTCTTTGGATTTGATGACCCTAACTCTTCAACTGAGGGTATGGCAATCGCCTTTCCTAAAGACAGTGATCTAGTAGATGATGTTAATGCTGTATTAGAAAAACTAGAAGAAGATGGCACGTTAAAGAGCTTAAAAGAAGAATGGATACCAGGATCTGTGGAATAAAAATAGCATAAAGAAACGAGGTGATAGGGCATGAATTTGGATTTTTCCCAAATCGTGCCTTATATTCCTTTTATACTGGAAGGAATAGGTGCAACATTAAAGTTTGTTAGTGTATCCATTTTGGCAGGATTTATATTGGGTACTATTTTGGCAATTTTTAAAATAACTGAATTTTGGCCGCTGAAGACAATAGCAGATATCTATACATCAATCTTTCGCGGTACACCGTTAATTTTACAATTAATGATTATATACTTAGCAATCCCCCAGTTAACTGGATACGATATATCAGCATTTTTATCTGCTGTCTTAGCATTCGGCTTGAACTCAGCCGCGTATGTATCTGAAATTATCCGTGCGGGTATTATGGCAGTGGACAAAGGGCAGACCGAAGCGGCCAAAGCGTTAGGTGTTCCTTATCGCTCCATGATGCTGAATATTATTTTGCCGCAGGCTTTTAAAAATATACTTCCTGCACTCATGAATGAATTTATTACGTTAACAAAAGAATCGGCATTAGTTTCTACCATTGGCTATCTGGATTTAATGCGCCGTGCACAGATTGCCGGAGCCGATCTTTACAGAAACTTCGAACCGCTCTTTTTTGCAGGAGTAATTTATTGGGTGATGGTTACGATACTGACCTTGGCTGGAAGGTATGTTGAACGGAGGATGAGACAGAGTGATTAAAGCAGATAATATAACAAAGGTATTTGGTAAGAATGAAGTGTTAAAGGGTATCAGTACAACAGTTGGAAAAGGGGAGGTTGTGACAATTATCGGCCCTTCCGGATCTGGAAAGTCAACCTTTCTGCGCTGTCTTAATCTATTGGAAGAACCGACCTCTGGACAAATCTATATAAATGATGAGGAAATTACTTCTCCACGGGTTAACAAAATGGAAATACGGAAGAATATCGGAATGGTATTCCAGCATTTTCATCTTTTTCCCCATATGACTGCTTTGGAGAACGTAATGTACGCACCACAAAAAGTAAAAGGCCTGTCAAAAAAAGAGGCAGAACAGATTGGCAAAAACCTGCTGGCAAGAGTTGGCATGACAGATAAAGAAAAAGCATATCCCAATCGTCTGTCTGGCGGTCAGAAGCAGCGTGTTGCCATCGCCAGAGCGCTCGCAATGGAACCGGAAATTATGCTTTTTGATGAACCGACTTCCGCACTTGATCCAGAAATGGTAAAAGAGGTACTCGACGTTATGAAAGGCTTGACGGAGACAGGCATGACGATGGTAATTGTTACGCATGAAATGAATTTTGCAAAGGAAGTTGCAGATAAGGTACTCTTTTTAGATGATGGTGTATTGCTGGAGGAAACGGAGCCAAATGCATTCTTCACTAATCCAAGCACCGAACGTGCACAAAGCTTTTTGGAAAAAGTACTCTAAAGGTAAAAGCGCAGAGGGATAGGTTGGACATGATTTAAACTAAGTCATGTTCTTAATATATCCTCTGCGCTTTTATTGCTTATCCCTTTAGAAGTGCTTCTACATCCTTCTCTATTATATCCGGATTCTTTTGCGGACCAAACCGTTTTACAACTTGTCCATCCTTATCAATAAGAAACTTCGTAAAATTCCATTTAATTTGTTCACCAAGTATCCCCTTTTGCTCGCTTGTTAAAAAAGCAAAAAGAGGGTGTGCATTTTTTCCTTTTACATTTACTTTAGAAAACATTTGAAAGGAAACCCCGTATTTTTTTTGACAGAATTCATTAATCTCTTCATCCGCTCCAGGATCCTGATGACCAAACTGGTTGCATGGAAAACCAAGCACTTCAAAGCTTTGCCCTTTATATTGGTCATATAATTTCTGCAGTCCGTCAAATTGAGGAGTAAAGCCGCATTTACTGGCTGTGTTTACGATGAGCAGCACATCCCCCTTATAATCTGACAGTGGCTTCACTTCACCCTCAATTGTTTTTGCTGAAAAATCGTATATACTTGTCATATTACTCCTCCTCAAAAAAATGATAAGATGTAAATGCATCTAAAAGTGTGTGTTCAAAAAGTCCTGATCATCGGACTTTTTGAACACCCTCTAAAAGAATAGCTCCATCTGATTTAATTGTATTATAGCAAGAAAGGACGTTTACCTGTGACAGAAATGATAAAATATATCCCTTTAAACGGGGAAGATAAGAATACTTATTTACGCTACCTTACTACTACCGATTTACCCGAAATTTTAGAGCTGCAAACGACAGTTTATGAAGCTCTGGAGGATAAAGATAGACTCGAGCCTTTAGACGAGGATGAGTTCCTTACCATATTAGAGGGAGATCCGCTGATGGTCGGCATTTTCCATCAGAAGAAGCTGATCGCGTTTCGAGCTTTTCTAAATCCGGCTGCTGATGAAGAAGGATTAGGAAGAGATATCGGTCTGACAGAAGAAGATTATGCGCAAATTATCTATTCGGAGATTTCTAATGTACATCCTGATTTTCGGGGGAATCATTTGCAAACAACAATGGGGAAAATTATTATGGAGCAGCTGGATGCAACTGCCTACCGCTATGTTTTAGCTACAGTAGCCCCGGGAAATATTCCGAGTATGAAGGATAAATTTGCTCTGGGAATGCGGATTTATAAAGTGAAGGAAAAGTATGGCAAGAAGCTGCGTTATATTTTTTGTAAAGACCTACAAAAAAGCAATGTCAGTGTTAAAGACCAAAGAGAAATTGATATGAAGGATATTGATGGCCAAATAAAACTTATCGAAGCCGGCTATATTGGTACAAAAATGGAAATAGTCGGAAATGAATGGATGGTTATCTATCAGAAATAAAATATAAAACAGGCTGGAAATTCAAGTCTCCAGCCTGTTTTCGTATATATATTTATTTAAACCGTTGTTGTTTCCGGAAGTGTTTCGCCAATAGCCGCTAAACGCTCTTTAACTTCTTCTGCAGATAAATTATGTTCTTTCACATAAAGGTTACGCGGGCTGATGCGGCATTCATGTGTGCATCCGCGTAAATATTTATGTTCATTCTCTTCAGAAGCAAGAATTTGATTATTACATTCTGGATTTGCACAGTTTATATATCTTTCACAAGGCTCTCCGTCAAAGTAATCCTTTCCGACAATAACATGCTCTTTTTGGTTAACAGGAACGCTGATACGCTCATCAAATACATATAACTGGCCGTCCCATAATTCGCCTTGAACTTCAGGATCTTTTCCATAGGTAACGATACCGCCATGTAATTGACTTACATCTTCAAAGCCTTCATCCTTGAGCCAGCCGCTGAATTTCTCACAGCGAATGCCTCCTGTGCAATAAGTTACAATTTTTTTATCTTCGAGCATTTCTTTATTTTCCTGTACCCAATCCGGCAATTCACGGAAGGTCTGAATATCCGGACGGATTGCTCCCCGGAAATGGCCTAAATCAAATTCATAATCATTGCGGGCATCCAATACGACAGTATTTTCGTCCTTTAATGCTTCATAGAATTCTTTCGGCTCTAAGTAATTACCGGTTGTTTCCAGCGGGTTAATATCATCCTCTAAACGAAGCGTAACTAATTCATTTCTTGGGCGTACATGCATTTTTTTGAAAGCATGTTTATCATGAGCGTCCACCTTGAATACCATATCTTCAAAGCGGGGATCTGCGTGCATATGCTCCATGTAGGTATTTGTCTGATCAATAGTGCCTGAAACTGTTCCGTTAATACCTTCCTCAGCGACCAGAATACGCCCCTTCAGTCCAAGCTCCTTACAATACTTAAGATGCTCCGCAGCATATGCTTCCGGGTCCTCAATGTGTACATAATTGTAATAAAGTAAAACCTGATAATCTTGTTTTGTTTCCATTTGGTTTACCACCTGTTCATTTATATTTGCAAGATACAAATGAGTCTGGTTTCGTTTATTCATTTTTCGTCTTGCAATTTTTTATTTTAGCATGTTTTTCTGCTTGATTCCAGTCTATAACAATGAAATGTCTCCACCATTATTTAGAAGCCCTTGGACTTGAGCATAATCAATCTGGTCCTGCTCTCCATAAAATGAAGTATCTATGATGGAAGGAGGATAAAACAATGAGTGAATCATCAAAAAAAGTAAATATGCCGGATAAATTGGTTGAGGTAATGGTAGACAGTGTTTTTCGTAAAAATGGTATCAAACCGGAAGAGGTCAAAAATAATCTTTCTGAAAAGCAGCGCGAAATGCTGAAGGAAATGGTTGCAGATCTAAAACAGCAAGTGGAGGAGTTTCAGCAAAAAAGGAACGAATCTAAAACGGAAGAATAGTGATTTTGAAAATGTGGAGAAAATCAATTATTTCTTCACATTTTTATGTGGCAGTAAAAACGCCATGATGCTATTCCTGTTTGTATTAGATTAAAGATGAAAAGAAATTTTCTCTTTATAAGGCTTCTTTTATTGCATATTCCCTAAATTTGGACTAGGTGATTTTGTTATTTTCCGTGTTCTTTGTGCAGGTGTACAGGAAGTATAGTTATCAATACCATAAATTATTTTAGTACTTTTAGAAAGGAGTGTTAATTGATGTCTGTCTACAGAAGTAAAACAGAAGGAACAAATCGTTTCCATGAAGATTTATATGGAGACGATTATGCGTGTCAACCTAAAGAAACAGACTGCGATACAAATAATTACCAATCTGCACCAGCTTATTTTGAAAATTCCTTTAGCCCGAATTTTGGTGAGGCAAGTGTTGTTCAGGATGGCGATGAATATTCGTATATGGAGCAGGAATCTGCAGAGGTTATCTGGGTAAAAGAATCATGCAATATCACAGTGAACTCAACAGACACTCAGATCAGTGCCTCTCTGCAAGCCGCTTTACAATTAGCTATTTCCATTGTTATTCGTTTATCTATTGCTGATTCTGCAGATGAAGAAGCAGTCGAACAAGAATTAATGCAAACAATCAGTTCCAGTCAAGTAAATAAACAAAAAATATTTATCTATAATACAAAAGATGCAACTGTTACAACAACGGACACTGATATTTCGGTAAATATTCAGCTGCTTTTACAAATACTCATTGCTCTGGTAATCATGATTGATATTCTGTAATCCCAATATGGTATAGAAAGGAGTGTAAAATAAAATGATGCACAAAAAAGAGTGGAGAGCTTTAGACTACTGTGATGACGACCGTAACAATCAAGCAGATGTAGAGCAGGATGCAAAACAAAAGAACGTAACGAAGCAGTCCTCCGAGGAATGGATAATTATTAAAGACTCCGAGGGAGTTACTGTAACAACAACTGATACACAAGCAGCCATCAGCTTACAGGTAGGTATTGAAGTGGCTATTGCTCTAGTCCTCAGTATTTCATTAGGTGATTCAGATAAGGCAAAGGCTGTTTTCCAGGATTTAGAACAAGTGATGAAAACGAAACAAAGCAACCGTCAAAAAACCATTGTTGAAAAATCGAAAAATGTTAATATAACAACAACAGATGTTGATATTGCAATTAATATTCAGCTGTTAATTCAATTGCTGCTGGCGATTGTAGTAAGTCTGGATATTTTATAAAAACTGCTGCAGTAAAAATAAAAAAAGAAGCAAGTCACTTATCCGAACTCCCTTTATATAATATATAAGGGGAGTTTAATTTAGTGTAATGGAACTGGATGAAAGATTGCCGTTGAATAAATTTCCTTTTATATTAGAGCGTGTTCAAAAAGTGCCTAAATGACTATTCTTTCATCTAGATGCGCTCTTGATTCACTATACTGCTACCTTTCAGCTCTGCTGAAAGGCGTGTGAATTACCATTCACACGAATGGATCAACTTCGTATTTCAGCACATCATACGAGCAAGAATGCACTTATAGCACTTTTTGAACACGCTCTATCAGTATTTTCTCCCATTTTTAACAGAAAAAAATATATGTTTGTTATTTTTGGTAATTATAAGAGAATATGGATTTTATTGAAGCCGTAGCTGCAGTTTTATGAAAACGCTTCTTCCATTGAAAAACGTCGAATTTTGTTTAATAATACTCACTGATATTCACTTGCATTTTTTTATGAAAGGGGTTAAAATAATACTTGCAAAAGGTAATTGGAGTTACAAGAATACTTTACGATCTCTTTTCCAAGACGGTGTAAAAGTATTTAGGTTTCAATGACTTTGCATATCTTGTATAAGGAGGTCATGATAATGACTGGTAAAGTAAAATGGTTTAATGCAGAAAAAGGTTTTGGTTTCATCGAGCGTGAAGACGGAGACGACGTATTCGTACACTTCTCTGCAATTCAAGCTGAAGGATTCAAAACTCTTGAAGAAGGTCAAGATGTTGAATTCGAAATCGTTGAAGGCAACCGTGGCCCACAAGCGGCAAACGTTGTTCGTATTTAATTCAAATATGAGTAATATAAAAAGCCAGGGTTAACCTGTTAAAAAACCTCGAATGTTTTCTAGAGACATTCGAGGTTTTTTAATGTTGAAAATGAGCTTTCTTATAATGTCAGCTCTGCTTCATGCGCAAGTAATTTAATCAGGGCCTGTGTTCCGCTGTCAGCTTCACCCATGTCAGCTAATTCTTTATAGAGCTTTAATGATAATTCCAGCCCGGGCGCCGGCATCCCCATAGTATGGGCAGATTCTAAAGCGATTTCCATGTCCTTAATAAAATGCTTCACATAAAATCCGGGCTCATAATCCCGTTCAAGCATTCTTTTACCTAAATTGGATAAAGAAAAGCTGGCAGCAGCTCCGGTAGAAATGGTTGCGAGTACTTCTTCTGTATTTAATCCGGCCTTTTTTGCATATATAATTGATTCACAAACTCCGATCATATTGGTTGCGATAGCAATTTGATTTGCCATTTTCGTATGCTGTCCTGCCCCGGCAGGTCCAAGTAAATGAATTCTTTCACCTAAAACGCGAAATATTGGAGCAATTTCATCAAAAGCTTTTTTATCTCCGCCGGCCATGATTGCCAATGTACCATTTTTTGCCCCGATATCTCCACCGGAGACAGGGGCATCTAAAGCTGCCAGCCCCTCTTTTTTTGCTGCTTTATAAATTTCAATTGCTAAGCTGGGCTTGGAGGTTGTCATATCAATAACATAAGTATTTTTTTTCGCATTTTTTAAAATGCCGTTATCTCCAAAATAGACTTTTTCTACATCTGCAGGATAACCGACCATCGTAATAATGACATCGCTTGCCTTTGCTAAGCTGGCCGGATCCTCGTGCCAATTTGCACCGATTTCTAACAGCTCTTCCGCTTTCGATTTTGTTCTTGTGTAAACATGCAGGCGATAGCCGGCATCCATTAAATTTTTTACCATGCTTTTCCCCATAACACCTAAACCAATAAAGCCAATTGTTGCTGTTTCTGCAGTTATCATTATATCCATCTCCTTTGTATAGATGCTTTACCTTGAGTTTGTCACGAAAATTTGCGAAACGCAACTATTTTCAGTTAATTGGATTTTAGAACTTTACATAAAATTATTCTTATTTAACTTGGCAACGATTGCCTTGCATTGAATCATGCAGGATACATATAGTATAAAATGATTTCACATTAAAACAGCAGTTGCTTATGAATATATATAGGGGGAGGAGAACAATGAAGATCAATATAAATCAGCTGAAAAAACGTATTCTTGCCAGGCAGGAGGAATTAATCGAAAAAATAAACCAGGAGACAGAGGCAATATATGAATTCAGTCAAGAAGTATCAGGAGAATTATCTAATTACGATAATCATCCCGCTGATACTGGAACAGAGCTTTTTGACAAAGAGAGGGACAGTGCTTTACGAAGACTTGCGGAATCAGAACTGGAAGAGATAAACAATTCTCTTCATGCAATGGAGGAAGGGACATATGGTATCTGTAAGGTGTGTGGAGGAAATATTGACCCGGAGCGCTTAGAAGCCTTGCCGACTGCTGATTGTTGTGTGGAGCATGCAGAGAAGCCAGCTTATCATGGGGATACACCGCCCAAAGAAGTATTTAAAGGCAGAGATGATGGTGGAGAAAATAGCTGGGAAGACGTCAGACAATATGGAACATCCAGTTCTTCTATAGAGTATGCAGGGAATTTCAATGAATTTGGAGATGAAGAAGAAAAAGAAATTGACCCAGAAGACTTTCTGGCAGCAGACATAGAAGGAAAGTATACAGGTGTGATGCCTAATCATGAGGCATATGAACAGAGAATTGACGATGAAGAATAAACTGAAAAGTGCCCGAAAACCAGCTGGATTAGAAGGTGCACAAAAAAAACTGCTTCCTCAACTTATATGTAGAGGAGCAGTTTTTGTTCACAAATGAAAAAAATAAATGACTGCTTTCACTAATAAAGGCAATTTAGAAAAAAGGGAAGGAACCCATCATACTTTCAAATATAGTAACAAAAAACGTCCTCAGGAACAAATAGTAACCGGAGATCAGCTGTATTAAGTAAACAACCATAAGTGCGTATACCTTATCAATTTCTCTTGGGAGGGATTCCATTAATACATAAGTCGGTATAATTAAAATTGGTGCAAGAATAGCCAAAAACATGACATAAATCATGAAATCCAGCCCAATGCCTGCTAACAAATACACTGCAAGAAAAAGCACTGTATAAGGAAGAAGATAACCGCCGGTTTTTGCAGTTGTACTAAAGAAATTGTCCTGGCTGCCCATAAGTTTTCCTGTGCCGAAAATTACGGCGACAGAGATAACAAAGAATAGTAAGAATTTAAGAAAAGGCACTAAAAAAGATTCCACAAATGGTGGTGATGAGGAAGAAATTTCATTAAGTGTAATGTACAATATGATCGTATATAAAAGTGCTGTTAATACAATTGTTATTGCTCCGGAAACCCAGCTTTGTTCTGTAAGGCTTCTTGCTTTCCCGGGGGATTTCAGCTGATTAAGCGCGAACCGGCCAAATCCGCCTGAGGCATTTTTAACCGCTTCACCTAAATCACCCATGGTGTAAGGAGTTGTTGCCGGCTGCTGTTGTTGGGCAGTTTGACCTGCTGTTTCTGCAGTTGGTGCTGCCTGTTCTTGACTGAACTGTGCATTTACAGATTCATTTATCTGTTCTGTGTAAGCAGGCTCATTCGTTGATTTAACAGCTTCTACAGGCTCATCAGCTTGATTAGATGTGCTTTCCTGCTGTAAAGGCTGCCCGCATTTCGTACAAAACTTTCCTTCCTCCGTTTCTTGATTACATGATGGACAAATCAAAAAATCACTTCCTTTCAAAATAATTCGACAAGATAAGATAAATCCTGCTTTGATTGTTAATTATATAGGATTTTTAGGAGGAAAGGTAGGGGTTATTGGATTGATTTTCTTATTAAAGAGGATGTTCAAATAGACTTGTTTGAAGAATAAGAAAGAATATAAAAATGCTTAAGAATAGCCGCTCCAGAAATACACTACGCTTTCCGTGGGCCCCGAGCTCATCTCCTCGAAAAAAAGAAGAGCACTTTTTTTCGAGGAGGCATACAGGATGTATGTCAGTTCGGTGTTGCGACAGGACGTCGCGAACTTAACCGAACTTCCTTTTCCGTTTTGCGCTTTCCCACAGGAGTCTCCGTGTATTTCTTCCGCTAGAATTAGTTTCTTTTCTTTGAAAGAAGGAAAAAAACACATCTCCTTGGCAAGAACACCACCGTTTTAAAGACAAAGTGACTTTCTTGGTTTTTCCGATATAATTACCAATTCAACGTATCCTATGCGCAGAAATCAATATTATTCTGAAAAAAATCATACATAAAAAGAAGCGGCATGCAGAGTTGTGATATGCTCCTGCATGCCGCTTCTAATATTTCTGTAAATACCAGTTGCACTTCTTATTTTTGATTAAGATTCATTTGTTTGAAGCTCATCCATTTTTAATGTAATGGAATGTACTTCACCGTCACGTATAAATTCGATTTCTACGTGCTCCCCAGCCTGACCTTGAGCATAAAGCTCTTTCCGGAGATCGATAATAGATGTGACAGGATTTCCATTGATTTTGGTAATGACATCAAATTGCTGCAGATTAGCATTATCTGCTGGAGAATTTGGCTGTACATTTGCAATTACCATGCCGCCATCTACATCCTCAGGAAGCTGAATTTTCTGTTGATATTCTGCCGGTACTTGACTTAATGGCGCAGTAGAAATACCGATTAATGGACGGGATACCTCACCGTCTGTTTCCAGTTTTTCAATGATTGGGAGAGCTTCGTTAATTGGGATAGCAAAACCAATACCTTCTACTTGACTTTGAGAAATTTTCATAGAGTTAATTCCAATAACATCCCCGTTTGAATTTACTAATGCTCCGCCACTGTTACCAGGGTTAATTGCTGCGTCTGTCTGCAGAACCTCCGTTACCCAGTCAGCAGCCCCGTCCCCATTTGTATCTACTTCTACAGAACGGTTTAATCCACTGATAATACCTTTTGTTACACTGTTATTAAAGTCCATTCCAAGAGGGTTCCCAATAGCAAGTACTGTTTCCCCAACTTGCGTATCTTCACTGGATCCTAAATTAGCTACTGTGTCGACGTATTCACCATCAATTTCAAGTACTGCCAAGTCTGTTAAAGCATCTTTTCCAAGTACTGTTGCATCTACCTGATGTTCTTCATCCAGAGCCACTTGGACTTGCTCAGCACCTTCTACAACGTGGTTATTCGTGATAACATAAGCCTTTCCGTCTTCTTTTTTATAAATGATTCCTGATCCGGTTCCAGCTTCCTGGCTGTCTTCCCAAAGGTTTTGCTGCTGCATATTGATGACTCCGACCACCGCTTTGGATACCTCAGAGACATCAGCAGACACATCAGCATCATCTGAGGCCAGGGTAGGGATGACGGACTCCGACGGCTCGCCGGATGTTGCGCTTTGTTCTCCAGCCGGATTCACCGCATCACTGGAAGCTGACAATAATTGATTTCCCAGGAGCATGATAACGAGTACGGCAGAAACAATTCCTCCAAGCGCTCCGCTAAAAAAACCGCGGACCCAGCCTTTAGACTTTTTGGGTCTTTCCGGTTTTGTTTCTGATGAAGCAGTATATGTTGTTTGCTGTTCATTTGTCGAATCTTGCTCTGATCTATTTTCTTCAATTGTCGATGCTTCATCGTCAGGATAAGTATCTTTATTTTCCATCTCACCCGGTACATGTTCATTTTTTTCATTTTGATAATCGTTATTACTCATTGTAAAGCACCTCCAAGTTATTTGATTTATCTTTATTATAGTGCGTACCGTGGGAAATCCTTTGGTATAATTGTGTAAAAACTGTGTAATCTTGAACTTGATTTGTCATTGGATGTATATTCATGTAAAAATAGATAGTGTAAAATGAAATTCTATAAAATGTATACTTGGAAAGATGTATACAGGCTGACAGAAATATTCCATAGCTCTTTCTAAACTATAACTATATTCAGTATGCAAGCCTTATTTGCAGGAAAAGAACTTCCAGTTTATATTGTATTTGAAGAGGTGAAGAACATATGTCATACCATATCGGTTTGATAGAAGATGATAAAAACATACAAGATATTGTCGTTGCTTATTTGAAAAAAGAAGGATACCAGGTAACCGTGTTAGATAACGCAGAAGACGGCTGGACATTATGGGAAAACAATCCTCCCGATATGTGGGTATTAGATATTATGCTTCCGGGGATGGACGGTTATGAATTTTGCAAAAAGATCAGGAATGAAAGCGACGTTCCGATCATTATTATTTCAGCCAAAGATGAGGAAATTGATAAAATTCTGGGATTAGAGCTCGGAGGCGATGATTATTTAACAAAGCCATTCAGCCCCAGAGAATTAATTGCCCGTATGAAAAGGCTGTTCAAACGGGTTCAGCCAAAGTCTATCATGGATAAGGAAGCCGATGATCGTGTCAAGGTGGACCAGCTCCTTGTCTATAAGAATGAGCGCAGGGTATTTTTTGAAGGAATAGAGTATGAAACAACTGCAAAAGAATATGATATGCTGCTGCTTTTAGCAGAGAACCCCAACCGTGCTTTTTCCCGTGAGGAATTACTGGTTAAGGTATGGGGCGATGATTATTTTGGCAGCGACCGTGCTGTGGATGATCTAATGAAACGAATCCGCAAAAAGATGGAGAATATTCCTCTTGAAACAGTATGGGGATTTGGCTATCGTCTGAGAAAAGATGAGGAAGCATAGCAATGAAATTACAATCACAATTAAATGCTGCTTTTACAGCATTGCTCCTTGTAATCATGACAGCTGCAGGCTTAGTTATTTATTCACTCGTTTTGGATGTATTAATTCAAGATGAACAGCGCCAGCTTGCTGAGACTGGAGAATTATTGATTAATTTTCTTTCAGAATACGATGATGCAAGTGAGTACCGGAATATCAATGACTTTTTACAGGACCAGGATTTACAGCTGTTCCTGTATGACCGGAATTTAGATACGGTTTTATTCTCTACTATGTCCATTTCCGTAGTAAATGAATTTTTTGATGAAAATAACTTTGAAGATAATGAAGAAACACTGTGGCAGCATGGAAATGACCGTTTCGTAACACAAAGAATTATATTTTCCCCGGAGCAGTCGGGGTTGGAATTAATCTTATTAACACCGATTAATGATTTAAGAGCTGTACAGCAAAACTTTTTCTTCCGGCTGGCATGGGTATTTTTAATCGGCGCATTGGCTGCTGTTATTTTAAGCTATTTTATGACGAATAAACTGGTTACGCCATTGTCCCTGCTGAAGAAAGAGCTGAAAAAGGTGGAAAATCGCCAATTTGATCAAATGAAACGGATCCGGGCAAGCGGGGAGATAAAAGAAGTAGAGCAGACTGTCTACGATATGGCACAGACACTGGAGCAATATATGAAATCACAGCAAACCTTCTTCCAGAATGCGAGCCATGAGCTGAAAACACCCCTTATGACGATTCAAGGCTATGCAGAAGGAATTCGTGACGGTATATTTGATGAAGAGGACACAGAAAAAGGGTTAGATGTGATGGTAACAGAGGTCAGCCGGCTGAAGAAAATTATTAATGAGATGATTCTGCTTGCTAAATTAGATTCCCAGCCTGATGTGTATGAAGAAACAGAGATTGACGTGCAGGCTTTCGTTGATGGGATTTTGAGTAAAGCATTGCCGATTGTCAATGAAAATAAGCTGAAGCTTCAGCAGAAGGTGGACGGTTCGATTACAGTTTATGCAGATGAAGAAAAATTGCTGCGAGCTGTTTCAAATGTGGTATTTAATGCTATTAGATATGCTCATGAAGAGGTATCTATCCATGTGTATAAGAAAAAGAATTACATTTTCTTTGATATTGAAGACGATGGAAAAGGAGTTTCCGATGAAGATATGGATAAGATATTCCATCGATTTATCAAAGGAAAAGGCGGAGAAACTGGGCTGGGACTTGCTATTGCCCGGGCAATTATTGAACAGTCAAATGGTAAAATATACGCCGGAAAATCCAAAAAATTGGGCGGAGCAAAATTTACAATGTGCCTCCCTGTACCCAATAAACCTAAAGGGAATAAAAAATTAAAGCCGTAGAGAATTAAGAAAAGACTTCTTTCTATGCCTAACCAGGCGGGAAAGAAGTCTTTTCTATAAAAATTCAAGCATTGACTTTTTCTGCGTATTTACTGGAAAGAAACATGATAAAAGAGAAAATTGCTGCAGCAGCTCCTGGATCAGTATATCTTTCCACATTGAAACCATCTTTTATTCTTTGAATGATAACATCGGACAATACTGCCATAATAATTAATATAAAACGGACACATACTAAAATAAAAAAAGTTTTACATTATTCTTCAAAATATGATATAATAAATTGGTTTTACATTCGATATGTTAGAGGAGCGTACTATTTATGCAATTAAGAAATGATATTCGTAATATCGCAATTATTGCACACGTTGACCACGGGAAAACAACATTAGTGGATCAGCTATTAAAATATTCTGGGACTTTTCGGGAAAATGAGCACGTAGATGAGCGTGCAATGGACTCTGGAGATATAGAACGTGAGCGCGGGATTACAATCCTGGCTAAAAATACAGCTGTAAAATATGGAGATTCGACAATTAATATCCTTGATACACCGGGTCACGCTGACTTTGGCGGTGAGGTTGAGCGTATTATGAAAATGGTTGACGGTGTTGCCCTGGTCGTTGATGCTTATGAAGGAACTATGCCGCAGACACGTTTCGTATTGAAAAAAGCTTTAGAACAAAAATTGACACCAATTGTGGTATTAAATAAAGTAGACCGCCCCAATGCCAGACCGGCAGAGGTGATTGACGAAGTATTAGATTTATTTATTGAATTAGGGGCAGATGATAACCAATTAGAATTTCCGGTTGTTTATGCTTCTGCATTAAATGGAACATCCGGTTTAGAGCCTGACGATCAGCAGGAAACGATGGATCCAGTGTTTAAAACGATTATGGATCATATCCCGGCGCCAGTTGACACAAGAGATGAACCATTACAATTTCAAGTAACTTTACTTGATTATAATGATTATGTTGGACGTATCGGCGTTGGCCGGGTTGTCCGTGGAACCATTAAAGTTGGACAGCAGGTTGTTGTTTTAAAAGAAGACGGATCACAGAAATCCTTCCGTGTTTCCAAGCTATTTGGTTTTATCGGGTTAAAACGGATTGAAATTCAAGAAGCGGTAGCAGGAGATATTGTTGCCCTTTCCGGTATGGAAGATTTAAATGTCGGTGAAACAGTATGTCCGGTTGAGCATCCGGATCCGCTTCCTTGGCTGCGTATTGACGAGCCGACTCTGCAAATGACATTTGTAGTGAATAACAGCCCATTTGCAGGAAAAGAAGGGAAATATATTACTTCCCGCAGAATCGAAGAACGTTTGTTAAAACAGTTGGAAACGGATGTAAGCTTACGTGTTGAACCTACAAGTTCGCCAGATGCGTGGACGGTATCAGGACGCGGGGAACTGCATCTATCCATTCTTATTGAAAACATGCGTCGTGAAGGCTATGAACTTCAATTGTCTAAACCGGAAGTAATTATTAAAGAAATTGATGGTGTTAAATGCGAACCGATGGAACGTGTTCAAGTGGATGTTCCGGAAGAGTATACTGGATCTGTTATGGAGTCTCTGGGAGAGCGTAAAGGCGAAATGCTTGATATGGTCAACCAGGGTAATGGACAAGTTCGTATCGAATTCAAAGTGCCGTCTCGCGGACTTTTAGGATATACAACAGAATTTATGTCACAAACACGCGGCTATGGAATCATTAACCATACGTTTGAAGCATTTGAGCCTGTTATTAAAGGACAGGTCGGCGGACGTCGTGAGGGCGTACTTGTAGCACTTGAAAATGGAAGAGCTTCTACTTATGGAATTATGAACTTAGAAGACCGCGGAGTTATCTTTATCACTCCTGGTACAGAGGTTTATGCCGGAATGATTGTTGGAGAGCATAATCGTGAAAATGACTTAACCGTTAATATCACAAAAGAAAAGCACTTAACCAACGTTCGTTCAGCAACGAAAGACCAGACAGCAACAATCCGTAAGACAAAAGACATGTCTCTGGAAGAAGCATTACAATATTTAAGTGATGATGAGTATTGTGAAGTTACACCGGAATCTATTCGTCTTCGCAAAAAAATCTTAAATAAAAATGAACGTGAAAAAGCAGCTAAGAAAAAATAAAGTAAAAAACCTGGTCAGATATCTATCCTAAGATCTGACCAGGTTTTTAATTTGACTTATTTTTCGTTTAAATGAAAATCAAGACTTAAAATAACGTAATAAACCTGAAACGGATAAAATAACTATCAAAATTACACCTAGTGCTCCTAAAATAAGAAAGGTTAAAAAGTGCATAAGTCTATTACTCCTTTCTAAATATATGACTTTTTTTCATCTTAACATGAATGAGTAAAAGACAAAATAATTTGAATTATTAGATGTTATGGTTTATTTTTGCTTATGATTAAGAAAAAGGCTGTTGAGATTTTTATATAATGATAAAAATCTCAACAGCCTTTTTTTCAATGGAGACAATATTTATAGATAGATGTTGTGCAGATTTGCTTGGATATATATATTACATAACAAATAAGAAAACAGGAACAAGAAAAGAAACAACCACCGCACTGATCGTCATAGATAAAACACTGATAGCACCTTCTATTTTACTGTTTTCTAAAGCTTTTGCCGTCCCGATAGCATGGGAAGCGGTCCCGAAACTAAGACCTTTGGCAATAGGATGCTGGATCCGGCAAATTTTCAAAATAACAGGTCCAAACATTGCACCGCTGACACCTGCTATCATGACGAAGACAGCAGCCAATGAAACATTCCCTCCTGCTGTATCTGTAATACTGATAGCAATTGGAGCTGTGACGGACTTGGCTGCGACAGATTGAATCAGCCAGCTTTCAAACCCAAATAGCTTTGCTCCTGCTATTCCAGTAATGATACCTGTCAGGGAACCGGCGAATATGCCAATGCTTATCGCTCCTGCATATTTTTTAATTAAATGAATCTCCCTATATAAAGGAACTGCCAAAGAAACAACAATAGGGCCGAGAAAAATATCAATCCACTGACCGCCAATCATAAATGTTTCATAAGGAATTCCAGTTAAAATTAAAAAGATGACAATACTGGCTGTTGACAGGAAAATAGGCATCGTAAACGGGCTGGGCTTCATACTGTACATCTTCTTTGAAAATTGATAAAGAATAAATACGCCTGCAATAGAAACTATTCCGATAAAGAAGCTACTCATATGATTTCACCTCTTTTTTTAATAAGAAATTCGTTACTGTTCCACTGACGCCGATAACAAAGAAGGTACTTATGACAACCAGCAGTATCGTGAGACTGCCTTTACCATAAAAAAAGCTTAAGTATTGAACAACGCCTACCGTAACCGGGATAAAGAAAAAAGGAATATCTTTTAAAAGAAAATCAACACCAGATTGAATCCATGTCAGAGGAAGGATTTTTAAAATCAGCAGACTAAAAAGCAGCAGCATGCCAATCAGACTGCCGGGAATACTGAGAGAGAAGTATCCTTGAATAAATTGTCCAATAAAATTAAAAAGAAATAATACACTGATTTGCAGAACCATGATGAAATACTTCACAATAAACCTCCGTTGTTATTTATTACATTTTCAGAGCGTAGCAGGGAAAAAGGCTTTTAAAAAGAAACGATACTATTCATTTTATTAGAAAACCGGCCATTGTTAAAGAACTTCTTGGCAACGTATTTTGCTTTCTTAGAATCCTTTATAATCTGAAGTCCAGGCTATTAACTGGGTAAAAAAACAGCCCGACGCTTCTAAAACAATAGATGGCCGGGCTGTTTGAATTCATTTTTAAAGATTAATCAACCATATTACTTTTCTTCGTTTTTACATAGGCTTTATGAACCCGTGGCGCAATCCATGGACGGAATGTATATCCTAATAGAATAAAGATAGCCGGGAAGATGGCGAGTATCAGGAATCTGTTAAATACAACAGACCATACAATTCCTCCGGTTGCCTCCCTGAGAATGTCGATAGCATATGTGAAAGGAAGGAACGGGTGAATTGCCTGGAAAAATTCCGGCGCTACCTGAATCGGGAACATTCCTCCGCCGCCTGACAATTGCAGGATCATAAAGATAATCGCAATCGCCTTTCCGACGTTTCCAAATAGGGAAACCATCGTATAGACAATAATCATAAATGCCAGTGCAATCAGAACACTAAAGAGTGTAAAGTATGCCGGGTGTGCCATATAAGCATCCAGTATAAAGATATTACCGAGTGAAACAATCACTGCCTGTAAAACAGCTACTATTAAGAATAGAGCCATCCTTCCGAGATAAATATCCCTTAAGCTGAATTCTTCTCTGTTTTTATCTTTTAGTTCTGTTGTAACCAGATTACAAAGCAATAATGCACCCACCCAGAGTGCCAGTACGGTATAAAATGGTGTATTGGCAGAACCGTAGTTTGGAATCGGGAAGAGTTTTTCCTCATCCAGCTGTACGGGACGTGAGAAATACTCCGTTTCGTCGCTTAAATCATTTTGCAGTGCCGAAATCAATTCTTCAATAATTTGATCATCTTCCATCTGCTTTATCCGGTCATAGGCATTTTGGATATCTTCTTTGTAACCCGGCCAATCATTGCGGATGAAATCTGCCATTTCAGCAATTGCTTCCTGTGCCTCTGGTAAATTATCCTGAACAAGAGAATTTAAATTCTTATATTGTTCAATTAAATCATCCATATCATTAGTAACAAATCCAGCTAGATTATTTACTTCATCCTCTAAATGCGGCATATCATTTTGGAAAAATGAACTTGCCATATCCACACCATTTTTAAAGTCGGGGAAGTATTGATTTACGGTATCAGATACATCACTGAACTGTTCTTCATAGTATGGTAAATTCTCATTTAAAAGGTTTAAATAATACTGTGAATCATTAATTATGGTTGAAGCCTGCGTTAAATAATCAGAAGCTAAAGCTGTATAATCCAAAGCAGCGTCTAATTTTGAATCTGCATCATTTAATTTATTTTCCAATGTAGTGAACGCATTGTTCATAAAGGGATTCAATGTGTCTTCATTAAAGGATTGCAATGATTCTAAATTAGTTATTGCGTTGTCTTTCATATCCTCTAATTGATTAAGATCAAAATCACTGTTATTCAGAAAGTCAACTAATTCATTTAAGTTAGAACCATTGCTTTCCAGTGTATCTTTGATTTTTTCCAAGTCTTCTTTGTTTTCAGGAGCCTCAAGTAATGCAAGCGAGTCCTGAGTACTTGTAACGGAAGACTGAAGACCTTCGATACTTTCTTGAACAGCTTTAATCTGTTCATTTGCATATTCCTCTGTATCCGGATTTTCTTTCATGGCAATTAATGTAGGCAATGCCCGGATATTACTTATTGCCAGGTCGATATTTTGATCTAATACGGTTGAAATTTCATCAAAGGCTTTGACGGTATCTTCATGAAGATCATTGATTGCATTATCAATTTCCTCATCACGCTGCTGTGTATCCTCTGCAGGATTATCTGTCTCTTCACCATCCTGCTGCGTGTCTTCTTCAGAATTGTCGTTGCTTTCTTCATTGTTTTGTGTGTCTGGAACAAACTCAGCACTTGCTAAATCTTCTTTAGCATTATTGAAGGAGGTCTGATAATTAGCAATTGCCTCATTTAAAGTATTTACATCTTCCTCTGTAACATTATCCTCTTCTAATTTTGTAAGCATGTCATCCAGGCCGGCAGAAAGCTCGCTTCCCTGTTCTCTTGCAGCGTCTGCAGAGCTGCTTAATTTTTCAATAGACTCATTTGGCTCTATAGAATTAGAATCACGAAGCTCCTCTAGAATATTCTCAATTGTATTTTGAGAATCACCGACAGAGTCTTTTACGTTATTTACAAAGTCAGGTGTAACGGATTCTTCTGTACCAAAATCAAAAGAAGGAAGACCATTGATTATCTCTCCGGCGTCGTTTATTTGACTGTTAATAAGCTCTGCAACTTCGTCTTTTGCCTGCTCTGCTTCATCTAATGTATCCTGAGCCTGGTCCACCTGATTCTGATAATCGTGAATCTGATTATTAATTTCCGGAATACGTGCCTGTACGTTCGATAACGTATCACCGGCAGTAATACTCGCTGCATAGGCGTCCTGCAGTCCCTGATTAATTTCAGGGAAGTACTGCTGAATAGAGCTGATCCGGGTTAACGCGTTTTCGATATCAGGCATTGCCTGATTTAATTCAACAACAGCACTTCCCAGTCTATTGATGTCATCCAGGTGGGATTGAGCAGTCAGAATCTGATCTCCGCCTTCTCTGATATTCGATTCATACTCCCCAAGACTCTCCAATTTATCGGCATAGCCCTGAATATTATCATGGTCTTCATCCAGCTCGACAATAAGATCGCCTGCTTTATCTATATCTCCAATATGGTCATGCAGATTATAAACTGCGTTTTTAATTTTTTGCAGAGTCGGCAGATTTTGTTCAAGCTCAATTCCTGCATTATTAAATTCTTCCAGTAATGTTTTTGCCGTTGTCTGGACAAATTCGTCATTAATGGTTTCCGTGATTTGTGTTGCCCCGGCACTTGTCATTTTAGGAGCAATGGCATTGATTTTTTCATTTACCTTATACTGGACAATCGCACTCCTTGGTTCGTCATTAAGTATACTGACTACATCCTCAGAGAAGCTTTCCGGGATATGAATCGTTGCAAAGTAATCCCCTTTATAAACCTTCTCATCTGCTTCTTCGATGGAATCACCGAATTGCCACCCTAAGGAGTCGTTCTCTTTTAAGTTTTCTACCAGTTCGTCTCCCATATTTATGGACCGGCCTTCTACTTCTGTGCCGGCATCGTCACTGACTACGCCGATTTTGATTCCTTGTGTATTGGAGTATGGATCCCAGGATGCTTTTATATTAAACCAAGCATAAAAAGAAGGGAGGATCGCTAATCCGATAATCAAAATAAGAACAGAAGGAACACGAATGATGTTTTTCATATCTTGTTTTGTAATTTTAAAAGCTTTTTTCAAAAAAATTCTCCTCTTTTCTCAAACAAAAATATAGCAACGATCTTAATAGACCGAGTAATCGCAGGTCTCATTATTTAATGGTTAATCAAGAAAATAGCTGTGTGCAGTTCAGGGTGCCCAAAACGGCTCCAATTTATTTTTTGTGTTCAACTTTTCCTAAAAGTATGGTATCATAAATATAAATGAATGACAATCAGTCAGTTTTAATTTTTTTAAAAGGTGGCGTCGAAATGGCTAAAACGGCGAATAAAAAAGAACTTATTCTGGAAAGTGCTTATCATATTTTTAAAGAAAAAGGCCTGGAGGAAACCCGTGTATCTCAGATTGTAAAGAATGCTGGAATTGCTCAAGGTACCTTTTATCTATACTATAATAGTAAAATGGATGTTCTCCCGGATCTGGCCCAGCAAATCATTTCCAATTATACACAATACCTCACAGAGCACGGGAATGTAAAGGCTGGACTGGATATTAATTTACGATTAGCGATAGACCGTATCTTTGAAGTAAATCAGGAGGATAGAACCATTCCTTCTATTGTTTATGCAGGCATTACAAGAAGCGGAGATGTAGATAAATGGAAGGTTATCTATCGTCCTTTATACGATCTCATTGCTGATTATCTTGAAGCTGCGAAAGAGAACGGAGAGATTAGGGAAAATATCAATACCAGCTATTACAGTGAATTTGTTATATCGTTAATTGAATCTACGGCAAGAGGTTTAATTTTATTTCAGCATTCTTCAGAGGAAGTTGAAAAATATAAAGAAGAATTATCATCCTTTATATTAAATGCTGTTTCCTGGGCGCCGGTGAAAGTAGTTTGATAAAAGTAAAGAGGCTGGGACAAAGCCTAATAAAAACAACAATAGTGACTTTTCAATAAAAAGTCACTATCGTTTTTATGTATAAGGAAGATTCAAAGCGGAAAATGAACGAAGCTCTGCCCTTATGGCAGCCGATCTGAGAAGATACATTATTTCTACCAGTTTTTATATATATCTGCCTATAAATGATTAAAAAAGGAAGGAAGTTCACATTACAATCCGGTGTGAACTTCCTTCCTTTTTATTTTTTGCTAGTGATATTCCAGCCTTTTTTAATAACCACTGGAATATATAGTGCTTAAATGATCAGCTTAATAACACTTCTTTTTCCGCATCCAATTGAAGCATCTCATTATTTTTCTTATTTAAATCAGCAAATAAGTCAGGATGCTCTGATAAAGAAATACCATAGGATGGAATCATTTCTTTAATTTTTGGCTCCCATTTTTTAAAATGATGCGGGAAGCAGCGCTGCAAGACGTCGAGCATTACATCAACAGAAACAGATGCCCCTGGTGAGGCTCCAAGTAAAGCTGCGATGGAACCGTCTTCTGCAGTAATTACCTCTGTACCGAATTGAAGAGTTCCTTTTCCGCTTGTTTCTGTATCTTTAATAACTTGTACACGCTGTCCAGCTACAATAATATCCCATTCTCCCTGTTTGGCATTAGGGATGAACTCACGTAAATCCTCCATACGTTTTTCGTCAGAGAGGAGTACCTGCTGAATAAGATATTTTGTAAGTGCCATCTCTTTTGCTCCAGCTGCAAGCATCGTTGTTACATTGTTAGGTTTAATGGATCCAAACAGATCGAAGTTTGAACCTGTTTTTAAAAACTTAGGAGAAAAGCCTGCGAAAGGTCCAAATAGTAAGGAACGTTTACCGTTGATAAATCGTGTATCTAAATGCGGCACTGACATTGGCGGTGCTCCAACCTTAGCTTTTCCATAAACCTTAGCGTGATGCTGCTCTGCAACTTCCGGATTATTACAAACCATAAATAAACCGCTCACCGGGAAGCCGCCGATATGCTTCGATTCCGGAATATTTGTTTTCTGCAATAATGGAAGACTGCCGCCGCCTGCTCCAATAAATACAAATTTAGCTTTGTGATAAGAAACTTTTCCATTGAACAGATTTTTAACCTTTACTTTCCACAAGTTATCCTTCGTGCGTCCGATGGATTCTACCTCATGTTTAAAGTAAAGGCGTGTTCCCTGTTCTTCTAATTGATTAAACAGCTTACGTGTCAGGCTTCCGAAATTAATATCTGTTCCAGAGTCAATTTTGGAAGCAGCGATAGGTTCCCTTTTACTGCGGCCTTCCATCATAAGAGGAATCCACTCTTTTAAGGTTTCTTCATTATCTGTTATTTCCATACCTTTAAATAATGGATTTTTAACAAGAGACTCTACACGTTTTTTTAGAAATTCCACATTTTTTTCACCTTCTACAAAGCTTAAATGCGGTACGTTTTGAATAAAGTCACTTGGATTATCCAATACACCCTGCTTAACAAGATAAGACCAGTATTGCTTAGATAATTGGAATTGTTCATTTATTTTTACTGCCTTTGTAATATCGAGTGAACCATCGGCCTGTTCAGGTGTATAGTTCATCTCGCATAGAGCGGAGTGACCCGTCCCGGCATTATTCCAGGCATCAGAACTTTCCTGTGCTGTCTGGCCAAGCTTTTCAAAAACATTAATCTGCCATTCAGGCTGCAGTGTCTTTAATAAGGAACCAATCGTGGCACTCATGATTCCACCGCCGATTAAAATGACATCTGTTTGATTCGTATCTTTCCTCATCATTGTCACAAACCTTCCTAATCTAAAATTCTTCTATGTATACTCTTACAAAATAGAATTCTCTAAAAATAATGATTTAGTTGTCTACAAATAAATATTTATCCATATTATTTTATTATACTCCTTTTTGATAAAAGAAAAAAGATGTTTGAAGTAATCGGATGGTTATAAGTATCGAAGGAGGGTTGAAAAGCAGCTGTCTAAACGCGTGTATATAGTGTTGTAAAAAGAGCGGGAACGGATTCATCCATCTTGAATCCGTTCCCGCTCTTTTTAAGTAATTTTTTATGATTTTCTACGATAAAGAGGAAGTGTACAGCATCTGAATGACCCTCCAGATTTGATAATTTCAGAGAAAGGGACTTCTATAGTATGATAACCAAGCTCCTTCAACGTATTATTAACCCGTTTATTTTCAGGAAGGCTAATCACTTTTTTATCCCCTATAGACAGAATGTTCGGGGCCATGCTGAATTGTTCCTCTTTAGTTACTTCCACTAATGTATATTGTTCTGATAATATCTGATAGGCGCTCTTGCTCAATCCATCAGGATAAATCAGCGCGTGTTTACCCTCCAGGATATTAAATACACAATCCAAATGAAGGATATCTGACCGCAATGGAATGGCTGTAATCTGTAAATGAGGAAATTGTTCGCGAAGATAGTCAACGGCTGCTTGCTTTGTACGTTGACTTAAACCGACCCAGATCTGATCGTTATCAATAATTACATCTCCGCCTTCTATACTTGTGTTTATAAAAGAAGTATAGTCCAATTGCTCTTCATGAAGCCAATTTTTAAGAATTCTTGTTTCTTCTTTACGAATATCCCGATCCATATTAGCTGCGAATAATCTGTCATGGAGCGTAAAACCAATATCCCTTGTAAAGACTTGCTCATTTAAGTCAGGCTTTGTTGAGAGGGAGATCACTTCTGCCCCGTGATACTCCAATGTTTCTACAAAAAAATGATGCTGCTTCGTTGCCTTGCTAATATTAATATTTTCTTTTGCATAATGGGACTGTGTTTCATTAATAACCGTTGTGATTTTCATATAATCTGGCGGAGCAACAATTACTTGCTGTAATGGGTCATATTCATTTTGACAGTGAATTGTATATTTTTCTTTTATATCTTTAATCATGTGTACTTTGAACCCCCAATTCTGCTTTAGGAAACTCTCTCCAATAAATTCATTATATTTATTATTTCAACATGATGCAACGGTCTTGATGGGACGAGTAATCGCAGTCCCAACGCATTTCATGGGGTGAGTAATCGCAACCCCAACGGTCTTGATGGGGCGAGTAATCACAACCCCGACAGTCTTGACGAGTAATCAGCCCATACTTTCCAAAAAGGCCTCAGAAAATAAAGCTTCACTTTATTATTACGCACTTCTTAAAATAAATCCATTTCACTTACAGTAAGATGGGGGTGCTGCATATACAGACAGGAAGAGCATACTTAGGCGATGATAGTTTATATACTTTTATTTATACGAAATTGAATGTACTTGAGATGGATAAAAGGGTTAGCAGCTTGAGGGAAATAGAATAAACTGGAGGACATGGAAAAAATCTCCTCGCCGGCAAAATGGATAGCGGGGAGACTTTTCATATTTCCTTCTTTTTCTTTTTAGAGGCTTTTTCGTTTGGGATATACTTCGAATAGTGTACTGCAAAAATAAGACAAATCAATGCGAGTCCCCATGCAAGAATACCGCTCCAATAAATTTGTAATTTAGCCCCAATGTAGATAATAAGAATACTTACTGCAAATAGAATTACTGTCAAATAGCGTTTCATGCTTCTGCCCCCTAAAAAATCGAACACAGTAATACATATGATAATATATGATGATTATTTCGTATTGTTTCTTTTCACGTTTTAATATATACAAATATTATAAAGGATTTATTAACTATCGTCATGATAGAAGCATTTTGATATGTAAATGTTTTAATACTTCTTTACAAGATGATTGAACTGGTGGAGAAGTAATTAATAAGAAACCTTTTCTAAAGTATATTTTTTGAACTACTTTTGATAAAATGATTTGGGAGTAACGAAAGATGAAGGAGAAAAAGAATATATGGAGTGGAAAAATGTATATCGCGGCTTAATTATGGGATCGGTTGAAGTTGTTCCGGGAATAAGCGGAGGAACGATTGCTGTACTATTAGGCATTTACGAACAATTGATTGCATCGATAAGCGGTTTTTTCAGTAAGGATTGGAAGAAACACCTCAGCTTTTTAGTTCCATTAGGGATTGGTATGGTTACAGCTATATTTTTATTTGCCAGAGTGATTGATTGGTTGTTTACCCATTTTCCAATGCAAACCCAATTTTTCTTTTTAGGGCTGGTAATTGGTGTGATTCCCTTCTTATACCAAAAGGCAGAAGGAAAAACAAAATTTCAGGCAAAGCATTATATTTTGCTGGTTATCGGGTTTGTTATTGTCAGTGGATTAGGAATTTTAAATCCGAATGAAGGACAGGTTATTGAAGATATTAGTACAAGTACGTATATCTTATTATTTGTAGCAGGTTTTATCGGCAGTAGTGTTATGATTATTCCGGGAATAAGCGGATCGATGATAATGATGCTGCTCGGTGTATATCCGACGATAATGGGAGCGATTAGTAATTTTCAGTTTTCTATTATTATTGTAGCGGGTGCGGGGATTGCAATTGGATTTATTACTATGAGTAAAATTATTACTTACTTTTTAAGGAATTATTTTACAAGTACGTACGCAGTTATCATCGGGCTTGTTATTGGTGCGATAACCATTGTCTTTCCAGGTATTCCAACTGGTGCCGGAAATATTATCGTATCCGTACTTTTATTTATAGGCGGATTGATTGCAGCCTTGGCATTAGGAAGATTAGAATATAAATAAAGTGAAACTTCATTGAGTGGGGGGTCTTTCATTCCCCGCTATTCGAGGAACAAAGGCTAAGTTCGCGACGTCGTGTCGCAATGCCTTTGTGACCTACATCCTGTAGGCCCGAACCAATCGGGCCGTTACTGGCTGTTGGATCTCCCACTTAGAAATGAAATATTTCCTCCATTTCTTAAAGTTGGAGTCTTATAGTCAGTTACACCGCGATAAAATAAGGATTGGAGAGATAATGATGCAGACAATTAATACAGAAGCAGAATTTCAAGAAATTATTCAAAGTGAGAAACCCGTAATTATAAAATTCTTTGCAGATTGGTGTCCGGATTGCAAGCGGATGGATATGTTTATCGGGGAAGTAATGGAAGAATTCGAGAACTATGATTGGTATGAAGTAAACAGTGATGAAGTCTCCGGGTTAGCTGAAAAATACGAAGTAATGGGTATCCCAAGTATTCTTCTGTTTCAAAACGGTGAAAAAATAGCACATCAGCATAGTGCGTATACCAAAACACCGGATTCTGTTACAGAATTCTTAAATCAGCAATTAGGCTAAGCGATTGCTGACATAGTTTTAGCCCCTACATTGAAATAAACTGTCTCCAAAAGATATTGAACGAATATGCAGTTCTGCTTTATTATGAAGTAGAACTATTTCCAAAGATAATTGTTCAAGCAGCTATTGGTGACAGTTTTTTTGTACAATCATTTATTATCTGGGAGAGAAGGAGGCGCGGCCAATGTCAGAAAGAATACTGATTGTAGAGGATGAACAAAAAATCAGCCGTGTTTTGCAATTGGAATTAGATTATGAAGGCTATGAAACAACAGTTGCATCAAATGGCAAACAAGCTCTGGAATATATAGAAAAAGAAGAGTGGGGACTTGTTTTATTAGATATTATGATACCTGAATTGAGCGGTTTAGAAGTGTTAAGAAGAATCCGCAGGCAGGGGAATGAAACACCTGTTATTTTATTAACTGCCCGCGATGAAGTATATGATAAAGTAAACGGCCTTGATCTTGGAGCAAATGATTATATTACGAAGCCTTTTCAAATTGAAGAATTGTTGGCCCGAATCCGTGCTAATTTACGAAAAACGGTTCAGGCCGGTTCCAGCAAGGAAACTCTGCAGGCAGGAGATTTACTGGTAGATACAGCAGCCCATGAAGTAACCCGTTCAGGGGACTTTATTGATTTGACACCAAGAGAGTATGATTTATTAGTATGTTTATTGGAAAATAAAAATAGAGTACTTACACGGGATCAATTAATAGAAAAAGTCTGGGGCTTTGACTACATTGGTGAAACGAATGTGGTAGATGTATATATCCGTTACCTGCGCCAAAAGATTGATAAGGGATATGATAAGGCATTTATTCAAACGATTCGTGGAGTAGGCTACTCCATTAAGGAAGGAAGCCAATGACATTACGAAAAAAAATTATCTTATTTTCTTCTGTTTTTATGTTTTTAGCAATCGTTATTTCTCATACAGCGATTTATTTTCTCTTTAATCGTACAGCATCAAATGGAGAGATTGATCAGCTGAGCGTACAGACAGATGCATTTGTTGCTGCTGTTTCCCAAAGTAATTCTACCTCAACGGAGACAATGCGGGATCTATTGACTGCGTATCTGCCAGCAAACGGAATCATTCGGATTATTGATGAGACAGGAAATAATGTTGTTCGATCGCAAACAAAATCAAGTCAGTACGCAAGTCTGGAAGCAAACTACACAACATCGGAAACAAGTCGTATTGTTCAGGATGATGCAGGAAGTAATTACGCTATAATCGAAAAGCCGATTATCTGGGAAAACGGAGATATTGTCACCGTACATGTAGCTAATAAACTGGTCTATTTAGATGAAACGATGAGAACCTTAACTTATGTTCTTCTTTTCTCCAGTGCTGTAATATTAATTCCGACAATTATAGCAAGTATCGTACTCAGCCGCTTTCTATTAACACCTATTCAAAAGTTAAAGGATACAATGCAGCGGAATATCCATAATAAAAATTGGCAAAAGATTGATATGGAAAGACGTTATAAAGGCGAAAACTGGGAGAAGATAGACGTTGAAAAACGCTCCAGGGACGAAATTTATGAAATGGAAATCACATTTAATGAAATGATTGATTCGTTAAAAGAAAACTTTGAAAAGCAGGAAGCCTTTGTATCCAATGCTTCCCATGAATTAAAAACACCTATCCAGATTATAAAAAGCTACGCACAGCTTATTGAGCGTCAAGGGAAGAGCCGTCCTGAATTACTGGATGAATCTGTAGGAGCAATTGATTCAGAAGCTGATCGGATGCAAAAGCTTGTAGAGCAGCTGCTTCTATTAGCAAAGCATAAGAACGAGAACAAAAAGCAGGAAGTAAATGTACGTGAGGTAGTAGAACAAGTTATTCAGACCATTCAAAACGCCTATCCCAAGCGGAGAATTCAGCTTGATGCAGAGAATGGAAATTATGAAATTTACGGAAATATAGATCAATTAAAGCAAATCCCGTATATATTAATTGAAAATGCTTTGAAATATAGTGAAGAGGATGTTCTTGTATCGATGTATTCGGATGCGGAAAAGAGCTTTATCCAATTTAAGGACTTTGGAGAAGGAATTGGCAAGGAAGAGCAAGAGAAGATTTTCGACCGTTTTTACCGTGTTGACCGGGCGAGAAATAGAGAAACAGGCGGAACTGGTCTGGGACTGGCTATTGCTAAAGAAATTATTGAAACACATGGGGGGAATATTACCGTGGAAAGCGAAGTAGGGAAAGGCTCAACATTTACTTGGGAGCTGGGACAAAATCATAAACAATAAGTACAGCAAAAGCTTTTCCCAAAAGGTTTAAGAAATATCACGTTTTTAAAAACTTACTAAATAAAGGGATGTTAGCCATTCTCATCAAATTCTAATCTAATTGCCATGCTTTCATAAAAAATACCGCTTATACTGAAAGAAAGGAGTGATTTGACGTGCGTAAGAAAATGATTTGGGTGATTGGTACGCTGATTGCTCTCAGTATCGCCGGTTTAACTGTATACCAGACAAGTGCTACAACCTCCAGCCCGGAACTTAATTCAGAAGAAATTATCGAACTTGTTAATATTCAATATCCTGGTCAGCACTCGGAACCGGAGCTGAGTGTTGAAGACGGGGAGCCTGTATACCAGATGGAAGTCACACAGGATCAAGGTGTATATTTCTTAAAGCTGAACGGAGATACTGGACAGGTGATTGACTTAACAGCTGTAGAAAAAACAGCAAATAATCAAGAGGACAATACAGAAAAACAAGGTGAGACGAAAAAGGAAGAAAATGCTGCAGAGGGTAATTCGGAATCTGGTGATTCAGAGCCTGCCGAAGAAAAATCGAAATCCGAATCAGATAATCAAGAAACAGAAAATGATGCTATGCTGACACATGAAGAGGCTAAGGAAATTGCTCTCAAGGAATTTCCGGGTAAAGTAACAGATCTGGAATTGGACTCGGACGACGGTGTTTATATTTATGAAATTGAAATTGTTGACGGGGAAGACGAAGCATCGATTGAGATTAATGCGTATACGGGAAACATAGTTATGATTGAAATTGATATAGATGATTAATAAATATGTGTTTGAAAAATCTGGATGAATTCAAAATTCTGCGCTTAGAATTTAAATTCGCCCAGATTTTTTACTGTCAGACAGTAACATAGTTAGACAGCGGAATAATAATACTAAGAAAAGAGTAAAAAGCTCCTGTTTTCGATTTTAATTTCCTGACAATCCATTTCTCATGAAATTCTAATCTTACTCAAATGGTGTTGTCATTATTACCGGGTAAGATGTAATTAATAAGAAATAAGGAGGAAAAACAAATGAATAAAAAAATTGGAATGATTACAGGAGCAGCTATATTAGCAGGAGTTGTCGGAGCTGGGGTTTATCATACAGAAGCGTCAAGTTCAAAAGAAGGAGAACTGCAAATTGTTGCAGGAGAAAATATAACCATTGAAGAGGCAACTAAAAAATTAGAAGAAGCATATCAGGGAACAGTTAAAGAAATAGAGCTGGATAAAGAACGAAATAAGTTTTATTATGAAGCAGAAATTATCGTCGATAAACAAGAGTATGATGTAGTAATAGATGCTGAATCAGGAGAAGTTGTCTACGAAGAAATTGACGATGATTATAAAAATAATGAGAACAGAGACAACGATGATAGAAATCTGGAAGCTGCTGGACAGCAGGAAACTAATGCAGAAAATAGCAGCGGGGAGAATAAAAGCAATCTGATAGCGCAGGAGAAAGCAATTGAGATTGCGAAACAGGAATTTGAAGGAGAAGTCGTACAAATTGAATTAGACTTTGATGATGGCAGATATGTTTATGAACTGGAGCTCGTTAATGGACATCAAGAAGCTGATATTGATATCCATGGAGAAACTGGAGACATTCTTTCTTTAGAAATAGATTATGAAGATGATTGATAATAACTTTAAAAACACCAAAGTTTACACTGCTTTGGTGTTTTGTATGCAGCTTGAAAAAAGAGCAACGGAAGCCTTTTGAATAACCATAAAATGGATTGTTCTTTTAGATGAAAAAATCTGCTGAGTAAGTTTTATACATAAAAAAATAGGGTAACTAAAAATAAGTGAATATAAGAGGATGTTCAAAAAGTCCAATAAAAATGACACGGCGAATTTCTGCGTTGATAAGCTTTTTCCAATGGGACTGCGATTACTCGCTCCACCAAAAGCGTTACTCACGTATTATAAAGCATATGCTCCGTTTGGGAAAAGCTTATCGCCTTGAACTTCTTGGTCCTTTTCTTCGTACTTTTTGAACACGCACTACAAAGCAGGAACCGGTAGGAGGATTTTTATGAAGAAGGTTACATTATTTGTCAGCGAAGGCAGTGAGGCATCTGACAAGGTGAAAGCATTTCTAGATAAAAATGATGTTACCTACGAATTAAAAAACGTGACGAAAAATAAAGATTATTTAAAAGAATTGCAGGAAATGAAGGTTTTTGGAACACCGACAATTTTTATCGATGGTAAGAAAATAGAAGGAAATCAGGAAAATAAAATCCTTTATGAATTAGGAGTAATTAGTGATTCGAGTGATGATACTTTTTCATTTGAAAATGTGTTTAAGTATAGAAAGTGATTTGCACATGTAAGCCTTCTAATGCATAAAATGGCAGTAATCTTAAACTCAAAAAGGCAGAAGAAGGTGATAGATGTGCAACATCGGCCATTGAACCAAAGGCATACTTTCCCCAACGGATTGAATAAAGATAATCCTTATATACCAACTTCTTCAAATATAAATCAGCGAAATACGAGGCAAGAGTTTACTCCATATGAATTATTTTCAAAGCCGGAATTACCAACACAATATTTGATGTCTCAACAGCAAAGTCAATCGCAGCAAGGCATAAACAATGGAGGGACAAGTGAGAGCAATCCATTAAATTTTGACACTGTAATCAGTAAAGTTGGGCAAATAGCAAGTACTTACCATCAAGTTTCTCCCATTGTGAAACAATTTAGCACTTTTGTAAAAGGGTTCATGTAGGTATATATCAACAAAATCAAGAGATGATAAGGTTATCCTCCTGAAATTGTCAGGAGGAGATTCCTTTAAGAAGATGTTTAAAAAATATCCCAATGATTAGCGGTGAGGTAATGGGTCTTCTACTCATACCGCCTGCCCCACGCGGGTAATGCAGAAGTCATCATAACACTGCGCCGTCTTAATCTTCTGAAACCCATTCAGGTCTTTTTTGAACATGCACTTTAAAGTGTAATTTACGAGAAGGAGTAGAAAATCATGATTGGATGTTTAATTATTCACGGGTACACTGGAGGGCCCTATGAAGTGGAGCCATTAGCAAATTATTTAAGAGACAACACGGACTGGCATATTGAGGTGCCAACCTTGCCGGGACATGGCACAGAGTTAAATTTGGAGAATGCTTCTTATGAGAGCTGGATTCAAGCAGCAGAAGAAGAGCTGCAAACGCTTATCCAACAGTTTGAAACAATTTATGTTATCGGATTTTCTATGGGAGGAATGATTGCCTCCTATTTAGCAGCGAAGTATAAAATTGACAGACTTGTACTCCTGGCTACTTCAGGAAAATATCTATGCTTAAAGCAGCTTGGACTGGATGCTGCAGCAGTAATTGGTGATGGACTGCGAGGTCATTTAAAAGAAAATCAGCTATTTAATCACTATAAAAAGAAAATGGGAGTTGTACCGTTAAAAGCGCATTTTGAATTCATGAAGCTTGTCCGGTTTACAAGAAAATATCTGGACAAAGTAAAATCGCCGGTATTAATTGCCCAGGGGCAGCTTGACGGAATGGTGCCTTATAAAACAGCATACTATTTAGATAAGTTAATTCACTCTGAAAAAAAAGAAGTTGTCTTTTTTGAAAGGTCAAAACATTTAATTTGCCTGGGTACCGATAAAGACACATTAAACAATATGATTTATGGTTTTCTGACAGAATCACCTGCATAAAAGAAAGGCCGGGACAAAACCCCGGCCTTTCTTCATTTATTTCAAAGTAAAGAAAAAGAACATTCTGGAACCAGGCTTTAACCAGCTGCTTGGAGAAATTGGCTCCATGTTATTTTTTAAAGAATGAAATAACGAGGGCACCTTCTCCGCCATATGTAGAAATAAGCGGACCGGACTCCTCTAAAATAGCATCATAAAAAGCATATTTGCCGCGAATTTTTTCCAAGACATTCAGCGCTCTGTCTTTATCCCGGCAATAGGTCATTGTAATAATTTTATTTTCCGTATCCTCTGCGTATTCTCCGATTTGATCAATGAACCGCTGTAATGATTTCTTTTCTCCGCGTACTTTTTCTACGACATCAATAGCGCCCTTATCTGTCGCTTTCATAAGCACTTTTATATTTAATGTCTTTGCAATTTTTCCTTTAATTTTCTCTAAACGGCCGCCTAAAACAAGATTATCTAAACTTTTTAATACAAATAAAGTAGCTGTCTGTTCAATGCGTTCTGTTAAATGACTGACAAGTTCGTTGAATGAATACCCTTCCTCTATTTTTTTATTCGCTTCATGTATAAGCAGACATATACCACAGGAAGCAGTTTTTGTATTGAGTACCTCGATAACACGATCAGGTTCTTCCTCTAATAACATGTTTTTTCCTGTTACTGCATTTGCATAAGTGCTGCTTATCTCACTTGATATACTTAACATCAGAATTTTCTTCTCCGGTGAAACTTTTTTATATGCTTCATAGAAATCGGCTGGGCTGGGTGCCGCTGAACGCGGAACTTCGCCCAGCTTCTTCACTTTCTTATGAAATAATTCAATATTCATCGTTTGTCCGCAAGTGTACTGACCGTCACTAAAATGAAGATACAAAGGAACAATTTCTACATGAAGTTTATTTTTTAAGAGTACGGGTAAATCAGCAGAGCTGTCTGTCATTAATTGAATTGTCATTACTTCACCTACTTTATGAGTATTTACTTATGATTTTTTGTTGAAATGGTAATCTTTTTTTTCCGTGAAGTACTGAGGATAAACAGAAATAATCCGATTACGATAATCGTTCCTCCAAGAAATTGGGCCCAGGTTGGTGCTTCATTTAAAATAAGAAAAGCAAGGATACCTGCTCCGACAGGTTCAAATACAACAGCCATAGAAATGGTAGATGTGCTTAACCATTTTAACGACCAATTAAAAAGAGAATGACCTAAAAAAGTTGGTATAATCGCCAAAGCGATAAAAATCCACCAATGGCTGGCCGGATAAGAAAAGAAATTTTCCTGCTGTATTACATTAAATAGCGTTAATGTAACGGCACTGATACTATAAACTATAAATGTATAGGTGATCAGAGAAACATTTTTCCGGACATGCTGACCAGATAAAAAATAAATCGTTACAGCAATTGCCCCAAGTAAAGCAAGGATGTCTCCGTATAGTACGTCTCCAGATAATTGAAAATCTCCAGAGCCTATGATTAATCCACCAAGTAAAACAATGAATATGCTAATAACAGCTCCGGATGAAAAACGTTCGCCAAAGATAAAGTATGTCCCAACAAAGGCCAGGATTGGCTGGAGTGATATAAGCACAACACTGCTGGCAACAGAGGTATAATTTAATGATTCAAACCACAAAATAAAAAATAGAGCAAGAAAGACGCCGGCAAGAATGGAGAGCCACCAATTTTTTGTGGTAATACGTTTAAACTCATGCTTATAATGAAATAAAATAAAAGGCAATAAGAGTAAAACAGCAAATAAAAGACGATAATTTGCTATGATAGAAGCAGATGCTTCTGAAGCAAGCCGGACGAAAATTGCTGATGTAGATATAGAAAGAACCCCAATTACAATTGCTGCTTTGGGGTTGAAAGCGGACTGACGCATGGTGATAACTCCCTTTTCGCATTTTCATCATTATGGATTGTTCTTCTTGATAGAATAATTCGTTCAACGCGAAGAACTATATGTGAGCGTATCGTGTATTTTTAATAAGCTTCATTGAAAAAAGAGCGTTTTTTATATAAAATGAAGCTGGAAATTCCTAGTGTACACGCATACATATCCAATTACATTTTATCATGTTACGAAAAAAAAATCATTTTAATCTGTGTACTGGATATATGGCTTATAAGTATGGTATGATTAAGGGAGCATTTTTATAGAGGCCTCTTACCTTATTGAAATTGGTTATGCCTTTTTTGTACTTTAAACGTTGATAATGAATACGCACATGAAATACGTTATTCGTTTAATTGCTGATGTGGAGTGAAATATTCATTCAATCAGCAATTTTTAGGTAGTAAATCAGTAAATATGATATAGCGAAGCTTCCTTCAGTAAAGGAATTCATTTTTTCTTCCGCTGAAGATGAGTTGAGTGATTCAGGGAGCCAGGGTCCGTTATCTCCCGTCTAAATCAGCATGGAACACAAGCTGAGAACTTCACGCTCCAGGGCTCAGGTCACTTGTTCCGTCAAAATATTTGTAATTACTCTGCCGTTGAAGACACTTGTGTGACCAACATCCTGATTGACTCGAGATAAAAATTTTATGGACGATCCTCCATGATAAATTTATATAAAAGCAGAATGATGTAAATAACTCTTTGCTTCTTTGTCCGGGTGACTCAGGGATTTTACTGGTTTGTATAATAAGATGAAAAGTATGAGAAACTCTTTATAAGGCCTCTTTTGCAATAAAAAACAAAAAGGAGTCGACGATTACGTGACTAAATTTAATGAACTAGGTGTTTCTGCGCCAATAATGAAAGCTTTAGAAGAAATGGGGTTTGAAGAAGCAACTCCTATTCAGGCAGAAACTATTCCATATGCGCTGGAAGGAAATGATGTTATTGGACAAGCGCAAACAGGTACAGGGAAAACTGCTGCATTCGGTATTCCATTAATTAATAAAGTTAATCCTAAGCTGAGAAAGGTACAAGGGTTAATTGTTGCACCTACGCGTGAGCTTGCTATTCAGGTAGCCGAAGAGATTAACCGTCTATCTAAATTCAAGCGTATACGGGCACTTGCAATCTTTGGAGGATCTCCAATGGACCGTCAGATTCGTGCATTAAAAGACGGCCCGCAAATTGTGGTGGCTACACCAGGACGTTTAATGGACCATATGCGCCGCAAAACCATTCGCATTGATGAGGTGCATACAGCTGTTCTTGATGAAGCGGATGAAATGCTTAACATGGGTTTTATTGATGATATTCGTGAAATTCTTAAAGGTATTCCGGAAGACAGACAAACGTTGCTTTTCTCTGCAACAATGCCGAAAGAAATTCGTAATATTGCTACAACACTGATGAAAGAGCCAAAAGAAGTAAAAGTAAAAGCGAAAGAAATGACAGTAGAAAATATTGACCAATATTTCATTGAAATTCCAGAGAAATTCAAGTTTGATACTTTAAATAATCATTTGGATATCAATTCTCCGGAATTAGCTATCGTTTTTGCCAGAACAAAAAAACGTGTGGATGAAATTACAGAAGGACTTCAAGCAAGAGGCTATCGTGCTGAAGGGATTCATGGAGATTTAACACAAGGCAAGCGTATGTCTGTATTAAATAAATTTAAACAGGGACGTGTGGATGTTCTTGTTGCAACAGACGTAGCAGCCCGTGGATTAGATATTTCCGGTGTAACCCATGTTTACAACTTTGATATTCCGCAGGATCCTGAAAGCTATGTTCACCGTATCGGAAGAACTGGCAGAGCAGGGAAAACCGGGGAAGCTATTTCCTTCATCACACCAAGAGAAATGGCTCATTTAAGCTTGATTGAAAAAACAACAAAAAGTAAAATGAAGCGTCTGACACCGCCTACTAATCAGGATGCGCAACGCGGACAGCAGCAAGTAACCATTGATAAAATGAAAAAAGCCATTGATCAAAAAGATTTGAAGCCTTATTTTGATGCTGCGAAGGAATTATTAGATGATCATGATTCTGTTACAGTGATTGCTGCTGCAATCAGTATGATGACAAAAGAAAGAAGAGATACACCAGTACGTATTTCTTCAGCAGCACCAATCAGTGTGAAAAAAGCTAAGAGCTCAAAGGATAATAATCGACGCAGTAATAACAAACGCTATTACGGAGGGCGCAGCCAAGGTGGAAGAAACCAAGGCGGCAGAAATCGCAAAGGGAAAGGGAATTTCCAGCGTAAAAGACGGGATGACCGTTAAGAGTAAATAATAAATACAATGAAAAAAGCATTGGCCATCATATGTTGGTCAATGCTTTAATTTTTATATTTCCTTATTGAGAAAGCTCAGACAATGCCTCGCGGTC
The DNA here is from genome assembly GCF_900162665.1 of Oceanobacillus sojae. Lineage (GTDB taxonomy): Bacteria > Bacillota > Bacilli > Bacillales > Amphibacillaceae > Oceanobacillus > Oceanobacillus sojae_A. The sequence goes on along the minus strand of NZ_LT727813.1, from coordinate 324,648 downwards.
AGCAATAATCGTTACATTTGGATGTTTTTGTAAAATGGAAGCCGGAAAATCTTCCGTTACTGGGCCGTTTACCAATTTTTCTAATGCTTCTGCTTTTTTTGAACCAGATACTAAGAGAATAATTTGTTTCGTCTGCATAATAGAATCAATACCCATCGTAATAGCTTGTAATGGTACTTCATCAATGGAATCAAAGAAGCGGGCATTGGCATGTCGAGTTGACTCATCCAAGTCAACAATATGTGTTTGTATGGAGAATGGTGTCCCCGGCTCATTAAACCCGATATGGCCATTTAAGCCAATTCCTAAGATTTGAATGTCAATGCCGCCGGCTTGTTGAATAGACGCTTCATATCGGCTGCATTCTTCTTGTAAATCCTTTGCATCCCCATTGGGCAGGTTAGCCTGATTGGTTTTTAGATCAATATGGTCAAACAGAAGCTTGTGCATATAATAGTAATAGCTTTGATCATTGTCTTTAGAGAGCCCGACATACTCATCTAAGTTGAAGGTTGTAATATCCTTGAAGGAAACATTGCCTTCTTTGTGCTCTTTAATAATTTCTTCGTATAGACCTTCCGGTGTTGAACCGGTTGCCAGACCAAGTACACTATCTGATTTTCTATTTATTTGCTCTATCAGTTTTTTTGCAGCAAGCTCACTCATCTGCTGATAATTTTTTGCTTGGATAATATTCATTATTTTTCCCCCTCTAATTATAGAATAGATAATATTATTTACCTTCATTGTACCGTTTGTTCCGTGCTTCTGCCACTACTTATTTATCCTGTTATATTTTAATCAATATTATTATAGACATAAATAATGGTATTTGTACATATGTTTTTGTAAATTTGTAGTAACAAATTTACAAAGGCTTTATCATTATAAATATATTAGAGTTATCGCGAATTAAGCTAAAATCTTAATCGTCATATTTGTATTATTTGTTTTACTTGAAGAAAATATATTATAGGGGTCTGGCCACTTAGTTTACTGGCATTTTTACGTGGTAAATAAATTCAAATACCATTGAATCATGTCCTCTCCAAGAAAATAAGTAAGGATAGCTCCAAAAGCAATAAAAGGTCCAAAAGGGAAGGGATTATTCCGCTGAATGAATCCCGAATATAATAAAATACTGCCGATTAATGCCCCGGAAATACAAGCCAGCAAAAAAGTTGCTATCATATGAGACGGTCCTAATATAATGCCGAGCAAAGCCATTAATTTCATATCTCCGGCTCCCATCCCTTGTTTATTCCATAATATTACAATAAAGATAATTAGAAATCCGGCAAGTCCTCCTGCGACAGAGTTCCACCAGGGATCTAATGGTTCTATTATACGGAAGAGAATAAAAGCAGGAAGGAAAAAAGCAAGCAGTTTATTAGGAATGAGCATATAGCATAAATCCGTTACGATAATTATAATTAATAACGACATAAAAATAAGGGAAAGAAGCAGTTCCATAGAAGAGGCTGCATGTAAGTAACAGATCACAAAGAGGGAGCCTGTAAAAGCTTCTGTCAGTGGATATAAACAAGGGATTTTATAGCGGCATTTCCGGCAGCGGCCTTTTAAAAAGATGTAAGATAGAATGGGAATGTTATCATACCAAGCAAGCTGAAAGCTGCAGGAAGGACATCTGGAGCGCCCGCGAGTAAATGAGATTTTTTGCGGAAGACGAATACCTACAACCATAAAAAATGAACCAAAAATGATTCCAATCAGGAAAAAGATTAATGAAGTGCAGATTTCCATAGGAAACCTCCTTTGTTTAATTTGAGGGAAGTACGAGGTGTCATTATTATAGCATAGGGAGGTAATTTTTTTATACAGGTTTCAAGTTTTCAACAAAATAAAAAAGCTGAACATGAGAAAATAGCATGTCCAGCTGATTATTTTATCCAAAGCTTATAATATATTTGCCTGTCCTAATAACCATAAAACAGCAATGATACCTACAATTATCCACAGCATGTTTTTTCGGATAGCCTCTGGCATTTTTCGTTTTTTATTCCAGCGGTCCGGGTCAAATTGTGGACCGTTATCATCATCTGCGTATTTTCTTTTTCGCGGACGGGGCCGTGCCCAGGGAGAATAACTTTTCACACCAGCGAGGAGCAGCGGGGCATAAATAAAACCGCTGAATAAACCAAATAAATGCCCTAACACACTAATATTGCTCCTTAAAAACGTCATAACCAGTCCAATGGCTACAATCACCCCGACGATTTGAATGCTGGATGGATCGATTAAATCTTTTCGGAAAATAGACATATAAACGTAAATCCCAAATAAACCAAAAATCGCTCCGGATGCACCTAAATGTGCATAGTTAGGTGATTCTATGAAGTAGATAAGAATATTTGCTGTAACAGCCGTCCCGAAATAAGCTAATATAAATTTGATTTTACCAAGCATCTGCTCGAGGGCAGGACCAAATAACACAAGCGAAAAGGAATTAAACAGCATGTGCATGGCCCCGGCATGAAGAAAAACTGGTGTAATCAGCCGCCACCATTCTCCGGCAGCAATACCGGCATTAATCCCCATTCCGTAGAATCTTAATTCGTTGCCAATTCTTAAATTTAAAAAGTCGATAATAAGCCAAAGTAATATATTAATCCCGACAATAATCGTTACAACGGGATATAGCTGGAAAAATTCCTTTACGCTTCGTTCTGTTCTGATAAACATAGCGTGCCCCCTCATAGTCAAAGCTTTTAAAGTTGATAAGATATCCTATATAATATAATAAGAAATAATATAGATTATGACCATTAAAAAGGTGTTTTCACACATGAAATAACTTTTAGGAGCAGTGAAAATGATACTTGGAACAGGCATTGATATCATCGAATTAAAAAGGATTAAACGGCTGCTGGAGAAAAATGACCGTTTTTTAGAGCGGGTGTTAACAAAAGCAGAACAAGAAAAAGTGGCAGTTTTATCTGCCCATCGGCGGGTGGAGTATGCAGCAGGGCGATTTGCTGCAAAAGAAGCCTTTGCAAAAGCAAATGGAACAGGGATAGGGAAAATAGGCTTTCAACAAATTGAAATTAAAAATGATCTCAATGGAGCACCTGAAATGGAGGTAGAGGGCATGGATGATATACATATCCACTTGTCTATATCTCACAGCAGAGAGCATGCGGTTGCGCAGGTTTTATTAGAGAAGCGATAAGCTTTTAAATATCCTTTTAAAGAAAATAAATACAAAGAGGAAAGGCATAAACGCATAGTTTGTCTCATATATTTTATTGCGGTAGGAGGGAACAAAATTGTATATTGTTACCGCGGAAGAAATGTACAAGGTTGACCGGGAAACAACTGGTACGATTGGACTTGACGCAAAAATACTCATGGAGAATGCAGGTAGAGAAGCGAGCAGAGAAATAGAGAAACGGATATCCAAAGAAGACAGAGCAGTTATTTTGATTGGTGGCGGAAATAATGGCGGAGACGGATTTGTCATTGCCCGCGTGCTGTCAGAAGCAGGTTATCCTGTCAAAGCAATCCAGGTTGCACCAGATGAAAAAATAACAGGAGATGCAGCTTATCATAAGGAAATTTATCGGCAATTTGGCGGCCGGATCGAGCAGTATCAAGAAGGTGTATCAGGAGCTGCTTTAATGGAAGCGGATGTTATTATTGATGCGATGCTTGGTATTGGTGTACGCGGTGAATTAAGAGGAGATGTACTAACTGCAGTCAGACAAGTGAATGAAAAAAATGCTTATGTTATTTCCATTGATATACCGAGCGGTCTGCCAGCAGAGGAAGGCATTCCGGTTTTTCAAGCAGTCAAAGCAGATGCAACGATTATGATTGGTGCAGTAAAGCAATCAGCAGTCTGTCAGCATACGTCCTCTTATTTTGGAGAATGGATTATAGCTGATATCGGATTTCCTCAAAGTCTTTTTGAAAAGCAAACAAAGAGGCGCTTGTGGACCACATCCAGTTTTCAGAAGTCTTTTCCAAAGCGGGAAGTGAATTCACATAAAGGAGATCATGGGAGAGGGCTGATTATTGGCGGCAGCCAGTTTATGCCAGGATCTGTTCTGATGACGACAAAGGCAGCATTGAGGACTGGAGCAGGTTTATTAACGACTGCATCGGTAAAAGATGTTATTTCCATGATTGCCGGGAATAATCCGGAGGCTATGTATATCTCTGCTTCAGAAAAAAATGGTTATATTACTGGAATCGATAATATTGACTTGTCCAGTTTTGATGCGATTGCTGTTGGAATAGGTTTGGGCAGAAGGGAAGAAACCGGAAAAGAAATTCTTCCGGCATTGCTCAGGTTTAAAGGGCCAATCGTTGTCGATGCTGACGGCCTTTACCATCTGAAATCGTATTTAACAGATTTCGGCGCAAGACAAGCTCCGCTTATTTTAACACCGCATCCTGGTGAACTTGCAGCATTGATGGATATGTCTGTCTCTGATTTACTTTTGGAGCCTTTTCGGTACAGCTCTGAATTTGCAAAGAAATATAACTGCTATCTTGTCTTAAAAGGAAAGCATACGATTATTACTGACCCGGCGGGAAACCAGACAGTCGAATCGAGCGGAAATCCAGGACTTGCCAAAGGAGGCAGCGGGGATGTATTGACTGGAATGATTTTAGCTATGATTATGCAAAGTAAATCCATCTTTGCAGGGATAAATAACGCTTGCTTTCTGCACGGAAAATCTGCAGACTTACTAGTCCAGGAAAAACACTCGGAACAGGACCTGCTTGCAGGAGATGTTATTCAGGGGATTCCAAAAGCAATCCGTACATTTTCTTAAACACGGTGTATATTTTTTCATGAAAACAAATTGTTCCCTCTGTTAAATGAGACAAGGGAGATATGCTAATGATAAAGAAACGTTTTTTCGGTGTCGTTTTACTATTAAGTGCAATTAGCTTATTGCTTTCAGCATGTGGAGAAAAATCACAGGAAGATGTTGTGGAAAAATTGCAGAAGACAGTTGCAGATTTAGATAGCTACAAAGCGACTGCGGATATGACGATGAATACAAATGATCAGGAACAAACTTTTTTAATTGATATATGGTATCAGGCAGATGATCAATATCGGGTAAAGCTCGAAAATGAAGGGGAGCAGAATGAAAGTCAAGTGATTTTAAAAAATACAGATGGTGTCTTTGTGCTGACACCTGCATTGGAGAAAAGCTTCAAATTCCAATCAGAATGGCCGGAAAATAGCAGTCAGCCGTATTTATTTCAATCTCTGGTGAATGATGTTATAAATGATCCGGAAGCACAATTTGAAACAACAGAAGACCATTATATTTTTAAGACAAAAACAAATTACCAAAGCAACAATAATTTGCCTGCTCAAGAAATTTACTTTGATAAATCCAGCTATACCCCGGTAATGGTCAATGTTTTAAATCAAGACGGCGAGCCGCTGGTTAATGTGACTTTTCATGACTTTGATTTAGACGCAACCTTTGCAGAAGATGATTTTTCAATGGAGAAAAATATGGAAAAAGAAACAGATGATGAAGCCTCCGGTGCAGAAGAAGGAGAAGCAGTAGAAACTGCAGCGCAGGAAGTACGTACACTGTATCCGACATATACAGCTGGAGCAGAGGCTGCCGAAAAGAAAGAGGTTGCTTTAGAGGATGGCGAGCGCATTATTACTACCTTTGAAGGAGAGAAAAACTTCACGCTTGTTCAGGAAATTAGAGAAACCGCACCGGTGAGTGCAGCTCCGGAAGAAGTAAACGGAGATATTGTCAATCTTGGAACTACCGTTGGGGCCTTGGAAGATAATACATTAAAATGGACTTATCAAGGCGTTGATTACCAACTGGCAAGTACGGAGCTGACAAAAGAAGAAATGATTGAAGTAGCACAATCTGTTCAAGGGCAAACAATTAAATGATACGATTATATATTGGCAGGCTTCGTGTGAACGGGCCTGCTTTTGTTCTACTTCGAATTCGTTAAAGCTGCCTTAAGATAAATGTTTGAAAAGATTCATTGGTGAAGAAATCTGCTGCTTATCAATGGGTTCATTTTTGAACATTGTCTTATAGAGGTATGATTTTAACATATTGGCATATAATTAGATAGACAGGTATTTATTTCGTTGAATAGATAAATGGGAGTATTATATCTGCACTGTATTATTTGAATTGTAAAATGACGCGTTTATTTTTAACAAAAACACAAATATTTTCCGTAATTAAACATTGTAATTTAGTATGTATTTTTTTGAGCAGCTGATGTAAAGCTTACAGGAAATTAAAAATATGGTAAATAATGTTTTTTAGCGAAAGGGTAAAATATTATTTTTTTATACTTCAAATATATTAAATACCACATAAATTAAGGTTTAAAACGACAAATTTACATGATTTTTTTACAAATTCGCCATAACCCCTTTGCAAAAGTAGGCTCACAATGCTATTATGATATTAAATTTAATAATGAACGTTAATTGTTGGCGGGGGTGCTTGATTTTGGCTGAAAATAAAGAAGAAATCATGGTAAAAATACCGAAAAATTTATTGAGTGAGGTGGATGGGTTAATGAAATATGAGAATAGCTCCGACTTAAGCGATTTTATTTGTGAAGCAACTCAAATTTATTTAAACCATAAAAAAGAAGAACACCTCCAGCGTTTTCATGAAACGATGCAACGTGGATATGAAGAAATGGCAAGAATTAATCTGACGATTGCTTCAGAGGCTTTTCAAGCTGAAGAGGAGGCTGAAATAACTCTAGAGCGCTCCGTGATCGGGGTGTAACACTTGTGATCGTTCAAAGAGGCGAGGTTTATTTTGCTGACTTATCCCCTGTGGTTGGCTCGGAACAGGGCGGTGTAAGACCAGTTCTTATTCTACAAAATGATATCGGTAATCGATTTAGTCCGACTGTTATTGTAGCGGCTATTACAGCTCAAATTCAGAAGGCTAAATTACCGACGCATGTTGAAATCGATGCAAAACGTTATGGATTTGACCGGAATTCAGTCATTCTGTTAGAACAGATCCGCACATTAGATAAGCAGCGATTAACTGATAAAATTACAAAGCTGGACAAAGAAATGATGGAAAAAATCAATCAATCCTTAGAAATAAGCCTTGGCTTAAGAGATGTGTACAGTAATAATTAATAATTTCATGATAAATAGATTAAAAAGACGGTTCTTTTACAGAGCCGTCTTTTTTTAGGATAGGAAAGTATATAAAAATTCTGAAAGATATCCGCTGCAACGGTTTTTATGGAGGCGAGTAATCTTAGGCCCCTATAAATACACTCCGCTTTCCGTGGCCCCGGGCTCGTCTCTTCGAAAAAAGCTTCATCTGTTCCTGTAACAGTAAGTATTTCTCCTTCTTTAGAAAATATAGTAAAATGATGAAGGAGGATGAAGGAGGTCGATAATTGTGGATACGATTATTTTTGATATGGATGATACTTTATATGATCAGTCAGCAACATTTAAAACTACATGTAAAAAAGTGTTGAATATATCCCTGGAGGATAGCGAGCTGGATAATCTATATCTGCTTAGCCGTAAGTATAGTGATGAATTATTTGACGATCAGACAGCAGGAAAAATAACGATGAAGGAAATGCACATCCGCCGTATAAAAGACGCTTGTGCAGATATGGGTATAGAGATATCGGCAGAGCAGGCTGTAGAATTTCAGAATACCTACGTCCAGGAGCAGGGGAAAATTGAATTATTTGAAGAAGCTGTCCAACTGTTGGACTATCTTGCAGCAGATAAAAAGCAGCTGGCTGTTTTAACAAATGGTGCAGAAGATCATCAGGCCATGAAAATAAAGCAATTAAAGCTGAACAAGTGGATACCTGAGGATTATTTATTCATTTCAGGAGCGATTGGGCATGCCAAACCTTCCGTGGAGGCATTTCATTTTATTGAAGATAAGCTTGATTTAACGAAAGCAAAAACAATTTATGTTGGAGACTCCTTTGCAAATGATGTTGTCGGTGCAAAACAGGCGGGTTGGCAGGCTGTCTGGATGAATCATCGCCACAGACAAATGCCGGAAGCTGCTGTAAAACCAGATAAAATTGTCTACAGCGCAAAAGAATTGCTGGATTTGTTCCTGGAGTCTTAATAATGTAGTACGAAAAGCAGGGCATACACCTTTGCAGAACGCTTAAAATATGCTATAAAAACTATAATGAATAAGGATATTCAAAAAGTGATATATAAGTTGATGCTTACTCGTATTAATTGCTAAAAACCAGCTAGTTTGATAGGAATGTCTATAGCAGGTACATCAATGCTAGATATATTCTATGTGTGTTACAATAGAGATGTTTAGCGTGAAAACCTTCTAAAACTATAAGTATATTTTTGTAGTAAAGGCAACAGTAGCAGTAGTAAAAAGAAAATATGGAGGGAACGAGTTATGGATGAAAATCTGAAAGAATTAATTATCAATAACAGTGATTCTATTGTTGATAATTGGATGGATGAGGTTGGAAGGATAAAGGCTGGTAATTATACAGCAAGTATATCTGATGAGCTTTACGAAAATACCAACCGCGAATTTGTGAATGTTATTTTTACAAGTATTCAAAACGAGGGGTCTTCAAAGGTAGTAGAAGAGTTCTCAGAGAAAATTATTAACCTTGGCTGGCCGCTCAGTTACATCACGGATGGGCTGCAGATTTTTCGTCGTGTAACTATTGATTTTTTACTTGCACAGGCAGATCAGGTTGATTCGAACCATTTTTCAAATGTCTTAACAAGTGTGGATGAGTGGATAGAACCGTTAATCCGCCAGCTTGTTAATGAGTATTCAGGGAGCTGGGAAAATATACTTTCTCTGCAGCGGGTAGCTCTGCAGGAACTATCAGCACCGTTAATTCCAGTGATGGAAAGAATTACTGTAATGCCCTTGATTGGTACTATTGACACAGATAGAGCTAAATTGATTATGGAAAATTTACTGGAGGGGACAATTAAACATAACTCCGAAGTTGTATTAATTGATATCACAGGGGTTCCAGTGGTGGATACGATGGTCGCACATCATATTATCCAGGCTGCAGAGGCGGTCAGACTGATTGGATCAACGTGCATCCTTGTAGGAATTCGTCCGGAAATTGCCCAAACCATTGTAAACATTGGCATTGATTTAAGTAAATTTCCAACAAGAAGCACGCTGGAGAAGGGTTTTACAAAAGCGCTGGAGATTACGGAGAGAGAAGTAGTTGATTTACATGTTAAGAATCAAGGGATTGAAGATATAATGCATTCACTTAAGGGGGAGTAGAAAATGCGGATACCTATTTTAAAACTACATAATTATTTGCTGATTTCTATTCAGACTGAGATTGATGATCAAACGGCTATTAAATTTCAGGAGGATTTATTAGCAAAAATTCATAAAACAGGTGCCACTGGTGTTGTGATTGATTTGACATCTGTAGATATTATTGATTCTTTCATTGCAAAAGTGCTTGGTGATGTTGTATCCATGTCGGATTTAATGGGGGCCCGTGTCGTATTAACAGGAATTCAGCCTGCGGTTGCAATGACATTAATTGATTTAGGAATACATCTGCAAAATGTCCCTACTGCATTAGATTTAGAACAAGGATTAGTGAAGCTGCACCAGGAATTGGGAGGTTAATATATGAACCCAAGATCCTGTGTCAATATTCATAAAGAGTGGGATATTGTTGGAGCAAGACAGCTTGGCCGGGAAATGGCCAAAGAAATTGGGTTTGGCACCGTTGATCAGGCTAGAATTGCTACTGCAGTATCTGAATTAGCTCGTAATATATATTTATATGCTGAAAATGGGCAGATTTGTTTTGAATACATCTATACAAACAGCCAGAAGGGTATATTAATGACTGCTGTTGATACTGGTCCAGGAATTAAGGATATAAGCAGCGTTATGCAAGATGGCTATACTACCTCTGGGGGGCTCGGTGCCGGACTGCCCGGAGTGAAGCGTTTAATGGATGATTTTGATATAGAATCCACCGTTGGAGAAGGAACTAAGATTAAAGCGATCAAATGGATCAGATAGGATAATCCTTTAATTTTAGTAACTTTTCTTGTTTTATCACAGAGAAACCCTTCCGCCCATCCTCACTTTCTCTTTTAAAGTGAGGATGGGCGGAAGGGTTACAGGCACTGACTTTCTGGATCATTTAGGCTGAAATGACCTCTGATAAGACGGGCAATCTTAGCTCTGCCAGGCTGAAGAATTTAGCTATTGGTTTTGGATAAGACTACAGGATAAATAGGCAGCTGAGGGTATAACAGAAGAGTTACACAACCTGAATAAAGACAATGTATGTATAAGAGCGGTACACGCCTGCCGCCAATCTCTGGGAAAGCATAAATGAGAAAAAAGATTCCTGGTTTTTGTGGAATATAGGGGGAGTAACTATAGTGAAAGAGACCATTGAAAAAAATACAATTAAATATCAGGAGCTATTAAGAAAATATATAAACACACAAGATGAGAAGGCTTTATATGACCTTGAGCTAATTAGTAAAGCTTTTATCAAAAAGAATATTTTACCGGAAGAGTTAATTAATTTGCATATCCAGGCAATGGAGAATATTTATCCCCAGTTGATGAATGAATATAAAATCTCAATGGAGTTTTTATTAGAAGCTACTGTTTTCTATGGACTGGCACTGCAGGAAGTAGATTATTTAAGACAGGAAAAAAATGTTCTGACCGCTGAGATTTCTGTTGCTGCCAATATGCAAAAGACATTATTGGGAACGCAAAAACCGGAAAGAAATGGTGTTGATATAGGAGTCATTAGTGTACCTGCTCATCAGATGAATGGAGATTATCATCATTTTACAGTAGGCAGTAATGGAACAATCGGAATTGCCATTGCAGATGTTATTGGTAAGGGGATACCGGCTGCATTATGTATGTCAATGATTAAATATGCAATTGACAGCTACCCGGAGGCAACGATGTCGCCAAATAAGGTTCTGGAAAATTTGAATCGGGTCGTAGAGAGAAATATTGATTCAAGCATGTTTATCACGATGTGTTATGCACACTATCTGCCAAAGGAAAGTAAATTAAAATTATCATCTGCAGGTCATGAGCCGGGGTATATTTATCGTGCGGAAACCGGAGAATTTGAAGAGATCAGCACGAAAGGTATTGTTCTCGGTGTGATGCCTGATGCAGAATACCGGGAATATGAATTAGATATTGATAAAGATGATTTGATTATCTTTTTAACAGACGGGGTTTCGGAATGCCGGGACGGGGACCGTTTTATTGAAACGGAAGAACTTTTAGAAGTAATCCGGAAATATATTGATTTACCTGCTCAGGAGCTGGTGGATAATGTATATCAATATTTTGAGAAATTGCAGGATTTTCAGTTGCGGGACGATTTTACATTAATTGTTCTTCGTAAAGAGGTTTAAAGATAGAAAAGCCGGGAATATAGTATATTAGCCTGCAAAGTGATTAAATTATCATTTAGAAGCTTGAGAGAGAGTAAAGAAAAGTTTTGAAAAGAACTTTTTATTTACCGTATATAAAATGAAAAACAAGATTAAAATGAATTTAGATTGTATAGTCATCTATCCAAGAGCTTGATGACAGAGGGGGTCATTATGAATTTATCAGTGAAAATCAATGAGGACAGCAATTTGAAAGTATTAGAAGTAAGTGGAGAAATTGATGCATACACTGCACCTGAGCTCAAGGAATCATTAATGCCTTTAATAAAAGAAGGCGGCAACCAGGTTGAAGTGGATTTAGAAGACGTCCAATATATGGACAGTACTGGTTTAGGTGTATTTGTCAGTGCTTTAAAAGCCTCTAAAGAAAGTGGAAGTCATTTTACATTGAGAAATGTTCAAGGACGGGTTTACCGTATTTTTGAAATTACTGGTCTTAGTGAAATTATAGATATAAAAGCAGCGATTCGAGGTGGCAATGAGTGATGGAAGCATTTGATTATATCGAAATGAAGGTGCCGGCCAAAGCGGAATATATTGGAGTAATGCGCTTAACACTATCAGGCATTGCTAATCGGATGAGTTTTTCCTATGATGCTATTGAAGATTTGAAGGTTGCTATATCAGAAGCTGTTACCAATGCTGTAGAGCATGCCTATGGAGAGAATGAGTCTGGTGAAATCACTGTCGGCTTTGGATTATACGAAGACAGGATTGAAATAATGGTAGCCGATCGTGGAGGAAGCTTTAATCTGGGAGAGGTAAAAAGCGAAACTGGACCATACCGTTCCGATGAGCCTGTAGAGAAAATACGGGAAGGAGGGTTTGGTTTATTCTTGATTGAAGCACTAATGGATGAAGTAAAAATTAACAACAAATATGGTGTAATGGTCATTATGACTAAATACAATAGAGAAGAAGAGGTGGACATGGATGACGACCAAATCTCAACCATTCAATAGAGGGGGAGATGAGGTTTACCAATGGATAAGTACTCTTCAGGAAGATCCGACAAACGAAGAATTACAGGAAAAAATTGTTTTAACCTATCAGAATCTTGTTGGATCTATTGCCCGGAAGTATTCCAAAAACAGTGCCATTCATGAAGACCTTGTACAAGTCGGCATGATTGGATTGCTTGGAGCAATTAAGAGGTACGATCCATCTTATGGTAAGTCGTTTGAATCATTCGCGATCCCGACAATTATTGGTGAAATAAAACGATTCATACGAGATAAAACATGGAGCGTTCATGTACCTCGTCGTATTAAAGAATTGGGGCCAAAAATTCGAAAAAGTGCTGATGAACTGACGACAGAAAATCAAAAATCTCCTACCATTAAAGAAATCGCAGATCATATCGGTGTACCAGAAGAAGAAGTTTTAGAGACGATGGAAATGAGCAAAAGCTATAAAGCTTTATCTGTCGATCATAAAATTGAGGCTGATTCAGATGGCAGTACAGTTGCTATCTTAGATTTAATTGGAAATGAAGATAACAGCTTTAAAAATCTTGAACAGAAAATGATGCTTGAAAAAATACTCCCTGTTTTATCAGAGCGGGAGCAATTAATTTTGGAATATACGTATTTCAAAAATATGAGTCAAAAAGAAACAGGAGAAAAGCTGGGAATTTCACAAATGCACGTTTCACGCCTTCAAAGAAGAGCACTCCGTAAATTACGAGAAACTATGCAGACAGAAAGCGCAGAGGTATTCGATTGATTTCTGGCAAGTATGTAGATGTTTCCGTTTATCAAAAATCGAAGAAAGGTAACCATTTTTGTGGAGATAGTTACTTTTTTGTCGAAGAAGACCAAATATTTTTAGGAGTGCTCGCAGATGGTCTTGGAAGCGGAGAGATTGCAAAGGAATCCTCGCAGGCTGTCATAGATATTGTGAGACAGCATAAATACAGAACAGTGAAAGAAATCATTGAGCTATGCAACAAGCGGCTGGTTGGCATGCGTGGAGCAGTCATGGGTATTTTAAAATTAGACTTCATGGATCAAACCTTTACTTTTTCTTCCATTGGGAATATAGGGATTATTATTTTGGAGGATGGAGTTAAAAAAAAGAGAAATATCCCAAGCTCCGGATACCTGGGCTCACGTTATCGCGGTGTCAAGGTCATGACAGAAAAATTAAAAAAAGCCACAAACTTTATCGTGTTTTCTGATGGAGTAATGGATAAAGAATTATCCCAGTATTTTTTCAAAGATTATAATGTTGGCAGGATTACAGAAGCCTATGCACATTATAGTGACAATACCAGACAGGATGATACCACATTAATGGCAATTAGATACAAAGGAGAAAAAGGTTGATTCGTATGAAAATAACATGAACACTGTTTCAGTTGTTATTGGATTACAAATCAGCCTTTTTTTATGTGTCAGAAAGCATTGCTTCGCTTAATTTGATACAATAGAAAGTAGAGTAAGGAGGAGAAGCAGCAGTGAACTTAGATGAAAAATTAATTACAATCGTATCAAAGGATACAAAAGTACAAGATAAAATTGTTTCTAAAGTAATTTCTCTCTTAGATGAGGGGAATACAGTTCCATTTATTGCAAGGTATCGAAAGGAAGCAACAGGTGGACTGGATGAAGTAAAAATCAAAGAAATACAGGATAGATGGGCATATGTGCTTCACCTGTCTGAGCGAAAACAGGAAGTTCTCCGTATCATTGAAGAACAGGGAAAATTAACAGATGAATTAAGAAATGAAATCGAGAAAGCTGCACAGCTGCAAAAAGTAGAGGACTTATACCGTCCATACAAGCAAAAACGCCGGACAAGAGCAACTATTGCAAAAGAAAAAGGATTAGAGCCTCTGGCACAAATTATTTGGGAGCAGAAGGAATCCATTGATTTAGAAAAGAAAGCAGCAGAATTCTTCTCGGAAGAACATGAGTTAAATACAGCAGAAGAAGTGCTTCAGGGAGTTAATGATATTATCGCTGAATGGATTTCTGATGAACCTGTTTACCGTGAATTTATTCGTGATACAACGATGAAACAAGGAATGATCAGGTCGCATGATAAAAATAAAGAAGCTGATGAAAAACAAATTTTTGAGATGTATTATGAATACAGTGAAGCAGTACGTTCACTGGTTTCCCATCGTATTCTTGCGCTTAACCGCGGTGAAAAAGAAGGCATTTTAAAAGTGCAGCTGGAGCCTCCTGTGGATAAAATAATCTCCTATTTAGAACAAAAGGTGATTAAGAAGGCTTGTCCACAAAATATCAAGGAATTGCTGACAGCAGCTGTGGAAGACAGCTATAAAAGACTGATTGAGCCTTCTGTGGAAAGAGAGATACGCAGTGCGCTGACTGAAAAAGCAGAAGCACAGGCAATTGAAGTTTTCTCGGTTAACTTAAGAAACTTGTTACTGCAGCCGCCATTAAAAGGAAAGGTTATTCTGGGAGTTGATCCCGCTTTCCGTACAGGCTGTAAGCTTGCTGTTGTGGACGAAACAGGGAAGGTTCATCAAATAAATGTGATCTATCCAACTGCTCCAAGAAAAGATGTGAAGGGTGCAGAAAAGGTTGTTATGGACTTAATTAATCAGTTTGGTGTCGAGCTGATTGCGATTGGAAATGGTACAGCATCCAGGGAAACAGAGCAATTTATTTCGGATGTGTTAACAAATAATAAATTAGATATGCCATATATTATCGTCAATGAAGCTGGTGCAAGTGTGTACTCTGCTTCCGCTTTGGCAAGAGAAGAATTTCCTGATCTGCAGGTAGAGGAAAGAAGTGCTGTCTCTATTGCGAGAAGGGTGCAGGATCCGCTGGCTGAGCTTGTGAAAATTGATCCAAAGTCTATCGGTGTCGGGCAATATCAGCATGATGTCAGTCAAAAAGAACTGTCCAACTCATTAACATTTGTCGTTGAAACAGCTGTCAACCAGGTTGGTGTAAATGTAAATACAGCCTCTTCTTCCCTTTTACAATATGTATCCGGGTTAAGTAAAGCCGTCGCAAATAATGTGATTAAACAACGGGAAGAGGAAGGCAAGTTTACGAATCGAAAGCAATTAAAGAAGATTCCGCGGCTTGGTGCAAAAACATATGAGCAGGCAATTGGTTTCCTGAGAATTGTAGATGGGGATACACCGCTTGACCGCACACCAATTCACCCGGAAAGCTATCCACATGTGAAAGCTTTACTGAACAAATTTGGCTTAGATGAGCAGGCATTGGGGACAGAGCCTTTACAGCAAAAAATTAAAGAGATGGATAAAAAAGCTGCGGCAGAAGAACTGGAGATCGGTTTACCGACGCTGGAGGATATTCTGGAAGCATTAAGCAAGCCGGAGCGCGACTTGCGGGATGATTTTCCACAGCCATTATTGAAGAAAAACGTAATGAATATGGAGGATTTAAAACCTGGCATGGAGCTTCAGGGAACAGTTCGTAATGTCGTTGATTTTGGAGTTTTCGTTGATGTCGGAGTAAAACAGGATGGGCTTGTGCATATCTCTAAAATGTCGAAGCAGTTCGTCAAGCATCCAATGGATGTTGCATCTGTGGGTGATGTAGTCACTGTCTGGGTAGACGACGTAAATGTCCAAAAAGGGAGAATTGCACTTTCTATGGTTCAGTAAATATAATTATTGATAAAAAGAAAAGGAGCTTCTGCAGTATGAAGTTCCTTTTCTCATAAAAAAAGAAGACTCTCACCTTGGATAAGGGAGAAATCTTCGTTTTTTTATTTATAATTATTTTACAGATGCTTCGTTTGCTGCTTCCACTTCATCAAGAGAAATGCCAATTGCTTCTGCAACACCTTTACCGTAATCCGGATCTGCTTTATAGCAGTTGTTGATGTGGCGAAGTTTGACTGATTTTGATGCAGGAGCAATATCATCCGCTGTATTTTGGAAAAGCAGTTGTTTCTGCTTATCAGACATTAAGCGGAATAACTTGCCTGGCTGTTCATAATAAAGACTATCATCTTCATCAAAGTCATAGTAATCAACATCTGCACCCAGCTGTAATGCAGGCTCCTGATGCTCTTTACTATCTTCCCACTCACCATATTGGTTCGGGCTGTAGCTGACCTGCCCACCTTGGTAAGGCATCACACGCATTGCACCATCACGGTGATATGGATGGAAGTTTTTCGCGTTTTTCGGATAGTTGACCGGGATTTGCCAATGGTTAACGCCAAGACGGTAACGCTGTGCATCTCCATAAGAGAATAAACGTCCTTGTAACATTTTATCCGGAGAGAATCCGATGCCGGGAACAATGTTAGTAGGAGCGAATGCTGCCTGTTCTACCTCTTCATGATAGTTTTCAGGGTTTTTATTAAGCTCTAATTCACCAACTTCAATAAGCGGGAATTCATCTTTATACCATACTTTTGTTAAATCAAACGGGTTGTAAGGCATGTTTGCAGCTTCTTCTTCTGTCATTACCTGAATATACATTTTCCATTTAGGGAAATTGCCTTCTTCAATATTAGTATATAGATCACGCTGGTGACTTTCACGATCTCCGCCGACAATTTTTGCAGCTTCGTCGTTTGTAAGATTTTCAATACCCTGCTGCGTTTTAAAATGGAATTTTACCCATACGCGTTCGTTATTTTCATTATATAAGCTGTATGCATGGCTTCCGAATAAATGCATGTTACGGTAAGATTTTGGAATACCGCGGTCAGACATAACAATGGTAACCTGATGAAGTGCTTCTGGCTGGTTAGTCCAGAAATCCCAGTTTGCATCAGCGTTTTTCATATTTGTTTTTGGATCACGTTTTACAACGTGGTTTAAATCTGGGAAACGTTTAGGGTCTCTCATAAAGAATACAGGTGTGTTGTTACCAACTAAATCCCAGTTGCCTTCTTCTGTATAAAACTTCATAGCTGTTCCGCGGATATCACGTTCAGCATCAGCTGCACCACGCTCACCAGCTACAGTGGAGAAACGGATAAACATATCTGTTTTCTTACCAACCTCAGAGAAGATTTTTGCTTTTGTATATTTTGTAATGTCGTTTGTAATTGTTAATGTTCCATAAGCACCAGATCCTTTTGCGTGCATACGGCGTTCAGGAATTACTTCACGATCAAAGTGTGCAAGTTTTTCAAGGAACCAGAAGTCTTCCATTAATAATGGACCACGTTTACCGGCCGTTTTGGAATCATCATCATTTGGAACAGGAGCCCCAAATGCAGTGGTCATTTTTCTTTTCTCACTCATAAATAGTTTCCCTCCTAAATAGATATTAAATACAATTATTATAATAACATAATTACTAGTAGATTGCTATTAATATTCTGTGTTATTTATATGAATTTTTATTAATAGTATATTAGAGTTCTGTGTTGACAGGGAAAAGTGTATCTACTAATAAACAAAGGAAAAGTTTTATATTCTTTTGTAAAGAAATAAGTTTTTAAATGAAAGATTCTATTTATTCTCAATTAGATAAAACAAATGAGAATTGAGTTTTGATATAAATCATATTATAATAGAATAGACGTTCTTAAAGATATTTCTTTTTTTAGTAAGGTGGCTAAGAGAGTATAATCAATAATATATAGGAAGGAAGCTTTTGAATTTGCGATAAGGCAGAGAAAGTTTTTCGGAACAAAGTGTGATTTTATTTTTCAGGAGATGGAATGTATGATGAATCCAATTTCAGATAAGGAATTATATGAGCTGGTAAACCAATTGTCAGAGATTTATTTTAATAAGCCGTTTATTGATAAAGTGCAATTTAATGCCCGTTTGCGGACCACTGGCGGAAGATATATACCAAGCAGACGGATTATTGAATTAAACCCTAAATATGTCTTGGAATTTGAAAAGGAAGAACTTTACGGTATTATTAAGCACGA
This sequence comes from Oceanobacillus sojae, assembly GCF_900162665.1. GTDB lineage: Bacteria > Bacillota > Bacilli > Bacillales > Amphibacillaceae > Oceanobacillus > Oceanobacillus sojae_A. Next base: position 306,317 of record NZ_LT727813.1, on the reverse strand, counting down.
ACTTTGTCATTATCACCTGCATATTGAAGGAAAAGGGTATGGGCACCGGGATAGAGATTTCAGAGAATTGCTTGCAAAAACAGGATCTCCCCGTCATTGTAAACAACTGCCTTCCGAAGAGAAGCGTTACCGCTATACATATGCGTGCCGAAACTGTAACGCTGTTTATAAAAGGGTAAGAAAAGTAGATGTATCCAGATACCGATGCGGCAAATGCAGAGGGAAATTGAAGCTGATTTAAATTTTTTTGCAATAAGTATTGACGAATAATATTTTCCATGATAAATTAATGAAGCTGATACGAAATGACAGTTCTTGTTCCTTGAGAATAACCTGTCTTCAGGCATTGTCGAATTGCACAGAGTTTTGATTAACCTTTTGAGCATAGAAAAACTTTAGATGTTTTTATTGACAAAAAACAGGATATATTGTATGATATTTCTTGTTGTTGCGTAATTGAATTATTACATAGCAAGTGACTGTATACTTTTACATTCCACAGTAGCTCAGTGGTAGAGCAATCGGCTGTTAACCGATCGGTCGTAGGTTCGAATCCTACCTGTGGAGCCTTTTATGGAGAAGTACTCAAGTGGCTGAAGAGGCGCCCCTGCTAAGGGTGTAGGTCGTGTAAGCGGCGCGAGGGTTCAAATCCCTCCTTCTCCGCCATTTAAATTTTCATAATGGCCCGTTGGTCAAGCGGTTAAGACACCGCCCTTTCACGGCGGTAACACGGGTTCGAATCCCGTACGGGTCATCTTTCTTAAAAATTAAAAAATATCCGGTCCGGTAGTTCAGTTGGTTAGAATGCCTGCCTGTCACGCAGGAGGTCGCGGGTTCGAGTCCCGTCCGGACCGCCATTATAGTTGGGCCATAGCCAAGCGGTAAGGCATCGGGTTTTGATCCCGTGTACCCTAGGTTCGAATCCTAGTGGCCCAGCCATTTTTATTTTTTAGAAGGAATACATGCTAATACTATTCACGTTAATAGTATTTTTTTATTTCAAAAGCAGTATTTTATTTAGGAGCCATTAGCTCAGTCGGTAGAGCAACGAGCAACACTTCTGCCGAATAAGCTTCGAGTAACCCCGAAGCATTTACTTCAAAGAATATGCTTGCAGATGCAGGGGTCCACCAAAATGAGAAGCACTAAATAAAGCAATACTCCATTTAACATAGGAGCCATTAGCTCAGTCGGTAGAGCATCTGACTTTTAATCAGAGGGTCGAAGGTTCGAATCCTTCATGGCTCACCATTTTATTTTTGCGGATGTGGCGGAATTGGCAGACGCGCTGGAATCAGGCTCCAGTGTCCGTTAAGGACGTGGGGGTTCGACTCCCTTCATCCGCACCATTTATATATAATGCGGTCATGGCGGAATGGCAGACGCGCCAGGTTGAGGGCCTGGTGGGTGAATAACCCGTGGAGGTTCAAATCCTCTTGACCGCATTAATAGGTATAATAAAAAAAGGGGCTGTTGCACAATCAGGTAACTGAAAGTGCAACAGCCCCTTTTTTGCGAACTCATTTTTTTATTTAAAATGGGGGCTTTTTTGTTGGTCAGCGCTTCCTTGCATTGAAACTTATTAGAATGTTCTACTCGATGCTTTTTGAAAGTGCAAAAATAGTATTAGACCATTCAATTTTCAGTGAATGCAAAGTGAAAAAATCTTTAAAATACTTCCAGCTGATTCATAAAATCCATAACATCAGAAGAAACCCAATAATCTTTGATTTTACCATTTTCCATACGAAAGATGTCGGTTCCGTCAAAAGAAACAAGCTTTCCTTTTTCAGCTTTTGCTCCTTCCATATTTCCATTATAAGTCCCCTTGAAATTCCAACGGGCGGAGACATAATTTCCTTCTTCAATTGGCTGAACCACCAGCGACATTTGTACATTTTCAAAATAATATTTAGCAGATTCAACAACATCTATTAATGCTTGTGCTCCTTTTTTACTGTTTGAATCATTGCCATCTGTTCTTGCTTGATGAACAGTACAATTATCATCTGTAATATCATGAAGAACAGATATGTCTTTGTTCCAGGCATTCATCCAAGCTTGGTAAATTTCTTTTCCGTTCATCTAAAAACTCCTCAATATATAAAAAATTTTGATATCTACATTTAATTCTAATTATCTTTCAAGTAATGTTCAAGCTGCATAGTTAATTCTACATTCTCGTATTATAAAAGTTTTCTTCGGCTTTAAAAATAATTAACATAATGTTTGAAAAATTTGGTACAATTATGCTGGCAGGTTAGATTTTGAAATAATGCAACAAACTGCCCGTTTAATTGAAGAAGTGTTTCAACTAGTTACTTCAACATTGTTTAAGATAAAAAGTTCCAAAGGAGTTTTCTGATGACTGTACTTAAAAATTTTCCAGATTTAGAAACTGACAGATTAATTTTGCGAAATATAGGAAGGGAGGATATTGATTTTATTTATCGGTTATTCAGCAACGAAAAAGTATGTGAATTTTTATATGATGAAGAATTATTTACGACTAAAAATGAAGCGGCAGAATTTGTTGATTGGAATTCAGAGCCTGAAAGAAAAGGGTACAACCGCTGGATATTAGTTACAAAGGATAACGATCATCAACAAATTGGCACATGTGGTTATGACTGTTGGGACAGAGCGAACAATATAGCTGAGATAGGCTATGACTTATGGTATGAATACTGGGGACAGGGCTATATGAAAGAGGCATTAATAAGTGCAATTAAAAGCGGTTTTGACAATATGAAATTAAATAGAATTAATGCATATGTCGCTTTAGGGAATGTCAATTCTATAAAATTATTAGAAAAACTTGGATTTAAAAAAGAAGGGATCTATCGGGAAAAGCATTTATTCAGAGGTAAGTATTATGATCATTATTCTTTTTCTTTATTAAAAAGTGACTGGAATCGATGCTAAAGCTAACGTAGGTTAAACTTCAGTTAGCAGTCACTTTTATAGAATAACACAAGAAAAATGACCCAGTTTTATTTCAAAAAGCATTATACCAATATAAATAAGAAAAGGAATTCTTAAATGAACTCCTTTTCTTTTGAAAATATTCAAGTAAAAATAGCACAATTAAAGAGTGCAGTTGGATTGTTTTATACAGGACTAAAGTTCATAATGTGGTTTAAAAACCTACCCCTTAATCACCTTCAACATCTGTCGAATAGCTCCAAGATGATATGCTGAATGAGCCAAAGAACCTAATACCTCTTTTGTAGGGGGCTCACTCCATTCAATCGTATTGAGTCTTTCTAAAAATGTTACGTATTCATGCCGCAATTCTTCCTGAATTTGATTCCATCTCTTTTCATCAACTAAATTAATCTTCCAGCTTTCTCCCCAATCCATTTCCGGCTGTTTACCATCTTTCAGGATGACATTGGTCCCCCATAAATAAAACCGGGTGTGATCAGCATGTGCAGCAATTGTCGTTCCATTAACTGCAGTGGAAGCCTCATTTGCGGTTAACTGATTCAGACTCCCGAAGAGCCCGCTGTTTGGCCGTGATTCAGTGAACATACTGCCTTCACCAGGTGGTCCTTCAAATGTTTCCTTTATCATCGTTTCCATTGCATTTCTTAATGCGTCACTCATCTTCATCCCTCCGATATTTTTTGTAACCCCTTACAAATTATTTTGAATTAAACCATGAAAAATGCCCCTGATTAAGTATAACCTTCTAAATAACTTTTAATGGTTATATTATAAAAGGATTGATTATAACTGTCAATAAACTTTATAATGGTTATAAAAAGGAGGGATGCGGAAAATGTCTAAATTAAACACAAGTGCTGAAAATTTAATTGGAGAGCGTTTATGTTTAGATTTTGCCAATACTGTCAGCTGGCATAATAGCGATAACGCAAAGGATTGGTTAATAAATTATGAAAAATTAGTGGAATGGAGCCGATATGCGGATATTTTAAGCAGTCCTCAACAAAAGAGCTTACTTGAAAAGGCAAAACATCATCCAGATCAGGCTGCAAAGGTTTTAGAAGAAGCCATTGAATTAAGGGAAGCTATTTTTCGTTTATTCAGATCAATTGCTGCTGGTTTAGAGCCTGATTCACTTGATCGTGCTATTTTAAATAAATATTTGACAAGGGCGTATAGTTTGGCTGAAATTATTCCAAAAGAAAGTACGTATATTTTAAGCTTTCAAAAAGGAGAACACGAGCTTGATTATATGCTTTGGCCAATTGTGCAGTCAGCAATAGACCTTTTACTTTCGGAAAAATTGGACAGAGTAAAGCAGTGTGAAGGAGAACCGTGCGGATGGCTGTTCTTTGATTCAAGCCGGAACAAAAGCCGTCGTTGGTGTTCAATGGCGGATTGTGGAAACAGGGAAAAAGCGCGGCGGTATTACAAGAAAAAGAGTAACCTGAAATAAGAAAACAAAGGAGCTTTCATCAAATGTATAAACATGTATTTGACGAAAGCTCCTTTTATTTGTTCATTAAGTTTTACACTAAAGCTTTTTCTTTTCTAACTGATTTAAGTGCATTTGACCAGGCAACAACATCATCAATCATTTCACCAAATCTTGGTTTATGAACCTCCATTGGTTTGAAAGTTGCCATGTTTTCAAAATCATTAAATAAGCTGAATGCACCTTGTGGTTCTACCGTTGCAATTTTTAAGTTTGATAAAGTGGTGCGCAGTGCAAGGGAAGCTGCAATACCAAGGGTGGAACCGTAGCTTACGATACCCGCTGCTTTATGATGCCATTCTGAACCTAGGTAATCTAAATGATCTTTAAGACCTGACGGGAAATTTTTATTATATTCAGGTGTAACAAAAATAAAGCCGTCAAACGAATCAATTTTTCTTGACCAGACACTTTGCTCTTCTGTTGTATATTCTTTATTTGTCATAAGCGGTGGAATTGCTTCATTAAAGCGTCCAAGACCACTTTCTTTAATATCAACGATTTCAAATGTTGCATCCACATCTCTATTATCTGCAAAATCTTTAATCCATTCTGCAACCTGTAAATTAACACGTACGTCACGTGTGCTTCCTGTAATAATACCAATTCTAGTCATGCTGTAACCCTCCGTATAAATTTATATGAAATGAATCAAATAATAAGTTTGTATTAATTTGATTACTAGAGTTATAATAAACCTAAAGTTTCTTTTTGAGAAGAAGGCACTTTAAATATACCTAGTTACTTTTAGGAAACCAATTGATATAAAAGGATTTTACGCATGTCTTTATAAAGGAGAAATTTAAAAATGGCGAATCTAACTGTGGGTGAAAATTGTGGAGAGCTTCAAGTTGCATTAGATATTATTGTTGGTAAATGGAAACCGATTATTTTATTTCATCTTATGGAAAATGAAAAATTACGCTTTAGTGAGCTGCAGCGGGCTATTCCGGAAATCACTAAAAAAATGTTAACCTCACAATTAAGAGAGTTAGAATATAATGACATTGTTCATCGTGAAGTCTACCAACAGGTGCCCCCAAAAGTGGAATATTCGATGACGGAATATGGACACGGGTTAACACCATTGTTAGTATCCATGAGGAGCTGGGGGACGGAGCATCTCAAGCATTTAAAGGAATTGCATGGGGAAGATAATGAGGAACAGGAAGGAAAAGCAGGTTCAAACTAATTGTCATATTAGGGGAAATGATATACGAGCAGGTTAGACAATGTATCATTGATGGAAGATATTGATTAATCACATAATAAAGAAAGTGTAATGATGGAAAATCAATGAATGATTAAAAAGATCTGGATTATTATACGCCGCTCTTAAGTTAGATTTCATGAAAAGATTTCGAAGTACAACAACGATAACAGTAACAATTACTCTTGCTCTCATTTTATAAAGAGGTGGAATCAACATGTTAGATTTAATTATTCGGAATGGTGAAGTAGTATTAGCTGATGGTCCGAAAAAGATTGAAATTGGTATTAAAGATGGGAAAATTACTGTGATTGCCGAGGAAATTACAGAAGCATCTGCAGACATACTAGATGCTTCCGGACAGTATGTGCTGCCAGGTATGGTGGACACGCATGTTCATATTAGTGAGCCCGGGAGAACGGAATGGGAAGGGTTTGAAACCGGATCAAAGGCATTAGCTGCCGGGGGTACGACAAGCTATGTGGAAATGCCTTTAAATGCATTGCCAGCTACAACAAATAAAGCAGCACTTGATTTAAAGCTGGAAGCAGCTAAAACACAAAACTATGTTGATTATGCTTTCTATGGCGGGCTTGTACCTGGAAATATAGATGATCTGGAAGAATTGGATAAGGCTGGAGTTCCTGCATTTAAAGCATTTCTATCTAATGTGGGCAGTGATACTCCGGGTGATTTTGAAAGCGTTGATGATTTCACCTTGTATAAAGGCATGAAAAAGCTGGCAGAATTAGATCAAATCCTTTGCCTTCATGCAGAAAATCCGGATATAACTTCGAAACTAGAGGCAGAATTCATCCGTGAAGGAAAGGTTTCTGCAATGGATTATCCGGATGCACGTCCAGTATTTACAGAGGTTGAGGCAGTACAGCGCGCGTTATTATTTGCAAAAGAAACAGGGTGCCGGCTTCATATCGTCCATATTAGTACCTCTGAAGCAGTACAGGAAATTTTAAAAGCTCGCGCAGAAGGTTTAGATGTAACCGTAGAATCATGTCCGCATTACTTTGCAATGTCTGCAGAGGATGTAGAAGAGATTGGCGCATATGCAAAATGTCAGCCGCCACTAAGAAAGAAAGCAGACCATGACAAGTTATGGGAAGAATTATTAAATGGCAATATTGATTGGTTAACATCTGATCATTCACCGTGTACAGAGAACTTAAAAACAGAGGCCAATAATCTTTTTGAAGCATGGGGCGGTATCAGCGGAGCACAGAACAATGTTGACTTAATGTTCGATCTTGCAGTAAAGCAGCGCGGACTTCCTATTGAAAGATTTGTCGAACTCATCGCAACAACTCCTGCTAAACGTTTCAATTTAACAAACAAAGGTGAAATTGCAATTGCAAAGGATGCGGATATCATTTTCTTGGATCCGGACGAGTCTTATACTGTAACAAGAGAAAATTTATACTATAAGAACAAGCACAGCGCCTATGAAGGAAGAAAAATCGGCTGCCGTGTAACTAAAACAATCTTACGGGGGAATGTCGTATTTGACCTTGAAAAGGGTATTATTGGTGAACCAAAAGGTGAACTATTGACAAAATAACAGCCATTTTAATTGTTGAGTATTACTTTCTCAGAAAACCCTATAAAACAAAACGGACAGGTTTGTTTTATAGGGTTTTTAACTGTATATTATTGTTTTTTGCCAATTAATATTTCTAAAGCAACGGTTATTTGAGTTGTATCTCCATTCAAGAAGGATTTAACCTCTTCCTTTGGCGCCTCCCACGATAAGGGAGTCATTTCAACCAGTGATTGAATGGATAGTTTATCAAGAGGAACAGTATAACTTACCCTTGAATTATCCACCATTTGAAAATTTTCATTAAATCTTATAACAGTATCTGTATTAGAATAGGATTGTTTTTCAGGCTGATTGAAAATAATTTCTCTTAGTTCTTTTAAGTAGCTGCTTTGCGGAACGACTTTTATTAATAAACCATCCGCTTTTAGGACTCTGTTAAATTCATTATAATTTGATGGTGACAAGATGTTCAGCATAACATCGAATTGCTCATTCATAAAAGGCGTATTCGCAAGATCACCAACAGTCCAAATCTTATTGGTATAGCTTTTAGAAGCCTCCAGAATCCCTTCTTTAGAAATATCAATCCCTATTCCTGTTATTATTTTTTGATACTTAGAACGAATACTCTTGCAGATGTTAAAGAGATGCGAACCTTCACCACATCCCATATCAATTAACGAAAGACTTTTCTTATTAATATCAACGTGCTTATAGACGATTTCAGTAATTGCTTGACTTAATGGTTCGAAAAAACCAGCCTCTGCAATAAGTTTTCTGCGCGCTTCGAAAAGCTTTCTGCTGTACTTATTTTTTACAGGGTGAGTCATCAGGTTGATATATCCCTGCTTGGCAAAGTCAAATGTATGATTATTTGAGCAGATTAAACTTTTCAGCTCGAAAACTCTCATCGATGAGTTACAGACAGGACATTTAAAAATAGCTTCAGAATGGTTTGCATATTCTGCAGCCAATGTTCTTTTATTCATTTAGCCACCTCATTCTTTATTTAGACAGAAAAAAGACATAGACAAATAAACCCCTGTCATACATGCAAAAATGATATGAACTGGGTTTGGAAACAATCTACATCTAGTTATCAGCTATAAAGAAGAGGTTGAAAATACATAAAAAAACTCCTTTAAATTTAAATGAATTATAGAAATCTAATTCATGAATATATTAGCATAGCTGGACTTCTGATTCAAACAGGAATAATCGTATGAATTTAAATTTTCTGTTATTATTGATAGATAAGCGTACCTTAAATTGTAAAAAAATAAACAAGCTAGAATGAATTATTCTGTATGTGGAGGAGGACGAAGTGAACTTGCGATTTTTATTTATCGTTTTGATATCATTTTCCTTTGTTTTTGTATTAACAGGATGTCAACCAAAGGAGGAAATACTGATGATTGAGACATACAATATAAATGCAATTTCTATTTCTGAATCAACTAGTTTTGGTAAATTTAATAATGATTTTTTTACAACTGAAGAAACCACACAGGAATTAAGAGAAATTTTAAATCCATAGTTAATAAAAAGGAGGATACAGGTGGAAGGAAAGACTATCTTAATAACAGGGGCTAATTCAGGTATTGGATTTGCAACAGCGCGCAATTTATCCGAACAAGGCTGTCACATTATTTTAGTGTGCAGAAATGAGAAAAGAGGCGAAGAAGCACGCCAAAATATAATAGATACTACTGGCAATAGGGAAATTGAATTGCTGGTTGCTGACCTGTCTTCACAGCAGGATATCAGAAGGCTGGCAGAGCAGGTTGAGGAGCATTATTCAAAAATAGATGTTCTTATAAACAATGCGGGCGGTGTATTTGGTCAATATCAAGTCAGTGAGGATGGTTTTGAGATGACCTTTGCCGTCAATTATCTGGCTCCGTTTTTATTAAGTCATCTGCTGCTTGATAAGTTAAAGGTGTCCGGGTCAGGAAGAATCATTAATATTGCGTCCGTCATGCAGGATAAAAATTTTAATCCGGATGATGCAATAAACCAGACTTCTTCCAGCTATTCAGGAATGCAGGCGTATAAAACTGCAAAAACAGCCGTTCTTATGATGACGTATTATATGGGGAAAAGATTGGCAGACAGTGGTATAACTGTTAATGCACTGCATCCGGGATTTATATATACACCGCAGGCAACACGGATGTCGCCTAAATTATTTAGACCATTAATGAAGTTATTTTCAAAAAATCCTGAGCAGGGCGCAGCTCGTCCGGTTTATTTAGCTGCTTCCAGTGAAGTAAAAGGTGTTACTGGGGAATTTTTTAAAGATAATAAGACAGAGCGGACATCACCCGTCTCGTATAATGAAGAGCTTCAAAAGATTTTATATACCAAAAGTATGCAGTGGACGGGCTTGAAGACAGATGATTTCACAGAATATGAATGGATACGATAAAAATTTATACAAAGCTCCGTTTTGACGGGAGATTTACTAACTTTATGATAAAGAAAACATCAATAGCAGGGAGGCAAGCAAATGGTGAAGAAGGATTTGAATTATTATCAGACGTTTATAACTGTAGCCCCGGATAGCACGGCAACAGCGGGACAGCTTCCAGCAGCTCGTGGCAAGAAGCCGACGAAAGCACAAATCGAATATGAACTCTTATCCGCTAATCCTTATATATATAGTCAAAGTGAGCTGCTCTTTGAGGTACATGTAAGGCATAAAGAGATTTCAAAAGAAAATCTAGCTGCGGAAGAAGAGGCTTTTTTTGCAAAATCCCAAGCTTGTTTACGAAGTTCTACCTTGCCGAAGAAGCTGGGCTGGGGGATTCATTTTAACAAAGAAGGAAAAATTGCGCTTTACGGTATCGGGACACCTGAGTATAAGCAGTTTTCTGAGAATGAAAGTGGAGAGTTAAAAGTAATCCCAGCCATGCGAAGCAGCAGGAAAAAATAATGGACGATCATAGAGAAAGATGAGGAACTACCCCATAAAATATGGACTTATTAATTTTAAAAAAAAGGCTATATCAAGATTCCTTGGCTCTTGATACTTTTATGTATTTATTTAATATGATTTTTTGCATTGATAAAAAACATCGTTCCAGCTAAGAAAATAAATAAAGAGATAAAAATTGCTATACCAGAATACTTATTATCCAATAGAGTATTATCGATTAAATGAACTAACATTATCAATACAAGTGATGCATATAAACCATTCACATATTTCATTTATCTGAGACCTCCTTTGTCTTTATCAGTGGATGGAGAAGTTATAGGCGTGCTTTTCTTGTAAAAGAATATTTAAGTCGAGTTAATTGTATATTTCAAATTCTAACATAACTGTTTTTATATAACAAAAATCCGGGCAGACTACTGGAAATATTGTTAAATACTGAATGGTAGTAGTAATTTATGTTGCAGTGATTCAATGACGATTCAAAAGAATCTTTAGATTGGATTGCAACGAAACATGTTGGGCAATATTTTATGCAATATCCACAAAATAAAAAAGCTGTCACCGGGAAATGGATAGACTCGGGGAATATCTGGCTGCAAAGGACAGCAATTTTATTCCAATTAAAATATAAAATAAGGACAGACGAGGAACAGCTATATAGTTATATTAATCAATGTCTGGGATCAGAGGAGTTTTTCATTAATAAGGCTATTGGATGGGCGCTGAGAGAATATTCCAAAACAAATCCACAGTCTGTACTTGAGTTTGTTGATAAAACACCATTGTCCAGGCTCAGTAAAACAGAAGCTTTAAAAGCTATTAAGAAAAATAAAGGAAATGAAGAGAAAAATAGTAAAGGGGGATGAAGATGCTGAATATAATAAAGTCATATGTTTATTTGTTTCTAGGTGTTATTGCAGGAATTATGATTGTAAGTGTGCTCCGTAACGGAGAAATAAATTGGGGGCTAATTGGAGCGATAACTGCTTTATCTGTTTTAGGATTCTTTGCTGTATTATTTATACGGAAAGGAATCGAAGGAGAGAAATCATGAAGCAATAGAAAAAAGTTGAAGAAGACTTTGTTTTATGGATATGTAAAACTCTTCGTATAGACAGATGTTAAGTTTTTAGAAAATCATCAACACCATTGGATGGTACTCCCTTGGTGTTGATGATTTTTAATTATTTTCTTGCTTCATTATAGCATTTATTCTCAGCTGGAATTTCTTTTTGATTGCTGTTTCCAAACACTGTTTATATTGCAGAGAAAGGAAAGCACGTAATTGTGATCAAGTAAATATTTTGGAAAAGGAACAATTATTTAATAGTAACAGCGTGCATGAGCTTGTATAAATTAATTCTAACTTTACCTTTCGTTATTTATGTTCATTAATCCACAAAGCAACCTGTAAAATAAGCGCATCATTAAATATTCTCGGGTTATATCCTGTATCCTTTGTTATCTTATTTATCCGGTAAAGCAGTGTATTTCGATGTAGAAACAGGGCGTCAGCAGTCTTTTGGATATTTAAATCATTTGCAAAAAATGCTTTTAACGTCATTGCCAGCGTTTCGTCTAAGTTTTTTAGGACTCGTTTAGAAAATTTCTCTGTAAGCTTTTGATCAAGCAGGTGAAGCAAAGCTCTTACTTCTATCTGACTAAATGAAATAATTTCCGTTTCCGGATCACTGATTTTTAAAGCAAGCTCACATTCGGAATAAGCCTGATGGAATTGGTCCAGTTCATGAAAAGGTAAGCTATAGGCTATTTTAAATTTAATATGCTGCTTATGGAATAATTTCTGTATCGCTTTTATTTGTTGCAATACTTCGGTTTCTTCCATTTCTGGCACAGCAATAAATAGCTGATTAATATTAACAAATCCAGCTATAGCAAATTGGCTGCCGAATAAGGATTCTATTTTTTGAATCAACTCTTGTTTTTGGACAGTGAGGTTACCTATTTGAATAATGAATGCCATAAATGGAGGCGTTAATTCTATTTTCAGCCTGTCAAGTCCCTGCTGAATCGCCTGGTGAGAAGGGCTTGTTTTTAACAATTGGTCAATAATCATCTCTTTTGTCCGCTGCTTCCATTCCATCTGGGAAGTAATAAATTCCTGCTCAATCATCAGCTCTGTAGTCATTTTTACCAGTTCACCGATATCCTTCATTTCATTTGGATCTCCTGTAATTCCGATGACTCCAATAATATTGTCTTGAAAGGCGATAGGCAAATTAATTCCGGGCTCCGAGCCTTTCCATACTTCATCTTGATCAGGGTAAATAGTGAGAGTTTCTCTGTTCTTTAATACTTTTATTGCTCCCTCATGAACTGTATTTAATCTTAACTTATCCTGAGCAGCAATAATCACTCCTTTTATATCCATAATATTGACATTCCGGTTTAAACGGAAAGAGGTTTCTCTGACAATGGCATTGGCGATTTCCTTTGTTAACACATTCACTTTTACTGCTCCTTTGGCTATATCATACAAAAATGAATATAATATTCTTTTTATTTTTGTATGATATAGCCATATACAAATGAAGTCAAGATTCGTATAATTTAAACTACAGATGGATGAAAACGTTTGCTGAAGGATGTGTTTAAATGAAGATTGTTATTGCTCCAGATTCATTTAAGGGAAGCTTAAGTGCAGTGGAGGCAGCCAATGCTATAAATAAAGGGGTTAAAAATGCTTTTCCAGATGCGAAAACAGTCCTAATCCCTGTTGCTGATGGGGGAGAGGGAACATTGGAAACACTTATTGCTGCTACAGGAGGAGAGCTAAGGAACGTGGTTGTCACCGACCCTTTGGGGAATAAAGTGGAGGCTGGATATGGTGTTTTAGGAGATAAAAAAACATGTGTCATTGAAATGGCAGCAGCTTCAGGCCTTACTCTGATTTCTAATGAAGAACTCTCCCCATTGGAAACGACAACCTATGGGACTGGTCAGTTAATTAAGCAGGCTCTGGATGATGGTTTTACTTCTTTTGCAGTTGGCTTAGGCGGTTCTGCTACAAATGATGGGGGAGCCGGCATGCTGCAGGCGCTGGGGCTAAGAATTTTAGATGAAGATGAAAATGAAATCGGGTATGGGGGAGGTTCTTTAGACAAAATTGCTTCGATAGACGTTGATGCCTTTGATTCCAGGATTAAAGAATGTCAATTTTTAATTGCCTCAGATGTGGAAAATCCATTAATTGGACCAAACGGAGCTTCTCATATTTTCGGCCCTCAAAAAGGAGCAACCCCAGAAATGATAGAGCAGCTTGACCAAAATCTCACGCATTGGGCGGATTATGTTGCGGAGGTTACAGGAATCAGGCTGCACGATATGGCAGGTGCCGGAGCTGCGGGTGGCATTGGAGGGGCCTTCCAGGCATTTTTTCCATGTGAAGTGAAAAGAGGAATTGACGTCGTTTTGGAGTACAGTAATATAAATCACTTTTTAACAGGGGCAGATTTAGTTTTTACCGGTGAGGGGAGAGTGGATGGACAGACTGCTTCAGGTAAAACACCAATGGGAGTTGCACAAATGGCAAAGATGCAGGGAGTCCCAACAGTTATTTTAGCGGGATCAGTAAATGAAGATGCAGCAGTGCTTCATGATTTTGGTGTTGTAAGCATCCACAGCATTATTAATAAACCAATGACTTTAGATGAGGCTGTCAGAAGTGCTTCTGTGCTATTGGAATGGAGTGCTGAACAAATTGTACGTTCTTATTTTCACCCTGCCAATCGTAATTGATAAAGCGGTTTAAGATATTTTAATTATATAGGGAGTGAAAACATGAGCAGTCCAATAATGAATAAAATTAACACGATTTTTGTACATGTCAGCGATTTAGAGAGGTCCGTAAAATGGTATGCAGAATTACTTGGTCAGGAGTATGATTTAACTGCTGTAGAAAGGCCGGTATATAATATTAAAATTGCAGAACATACTGGTTTAACTTTGGATGCCGGGTCAGGAAGCATTGTAAAAAAACAAACTTCCGGTATGTATCCAATCTTCAATTTCCATACAGATAATATTGATGAGTCCTATGTCTATGTAAAAGAATTAGGATACGATATGGAATCAGAAATTACCCGTTTTGATGATTTTTCATTTTTTACAATTTGCGATCCAGACAGGAATATCATCATGATTTGTACGGGATAGGGTTAAAAAGGAAAAGAGTCATATCTCACTCTTTTCCTCTTTTTATCGCTAAATACTTATATAACCGATAAAATTTTGACACAGAATACATGACCCATTTAGGGATTTTTTTCGGGAAAAATGGGCGCTGGTAATATCGGGTATAACCAATTTTTAAATCATCCCACTGCGTGCACTTCTTTTCCTGTGAAAAACGTGCTACATCAATAATACGTACTTCATCTTCCTTTGTCAGGATAAGATTATGCAGATGAATATCTGAAGGATTTAATCCTGCTGCTTTTGCAAATTGTAATCCATTGTCAACCTGCTCTATATAATGAGGCTTCAATGGAATTCCTTCTGCCAGGCATTCAAAGAATGTCTTTCCTTCAATAAAATCCATAACCAGGTAATTGATTCCTGCTTCATATATAGTGGGATAATAAGGGTTTCCATTTAATTTTTCATAGTTTTGTTTTTCTTCGATTGCTGTTTTTTCAAAAGCCGGGTAAAAGACTTTAATCACTCTATTTTCATTTTTTATTCTGAAAACAGCAGCACTTCTTCCCATTCCATATAATTTTAAGTCCCCGTGATGCCTGAGTACTTTGATACGTCGATTTCTTTTAGTAAATAAAACAGTGGATGCTAAATCATTGTATCTGGACGGCTTCATTATTTTTTAAAACTGCCTTTTCTTTTAGCTAACTCTTTTTTGATAACAGGAAGGGCGTGTTTTTTTGCTTGCTTGATTCCTTCTTTTACCACTTTAGATTTTAGAAGCTTTGTCAGTTTAGACATCTTTTCTCCTCCTTGAAGTAAGTGTGGCAAAAGCTGACAAAAAAGAGACCTTTGCCCACAGATTGGACAAAGGTCTCGCAAGCAACGAAATTAATCGATTGCCAGCAGTGCCGAGGATTTCTCCTGTAATGACGACAGCTGCTATTATGCTACTCCCCTTTGGGATTTATTTCAATTGATGTTTTCATTTATTATATAGGGCTGGTACGATAAGTGCAATTTTTAACGTAATTAAAATTTCTGCTGAAAATTCTTTTCCGGTTTAGTAATGCTGAAATAAAATATTTGGGACGGAAAGGTTACTATATTCACCGTTTTCTGTATTTTTATTAAGGGAAGACATGTATAAAAGACCCGGAAAGGAAAATGAAATCCAAATGAAGTATTGTGGAACTTCAAAGATCTTGGAGGCAAGAATGCTAAAATAACCTTGTCAGAAGAAGCGGATTGCTCTTAACAAAATAATATCCAGTTTAACTTCATTTGATATGTGTAATAAACACTATATAAGCATATTCTAATCAGGACAGTATATTTTAAGGAGGAAGCAACATGCAGCTTAATGCAGCTCAAAAATTAATTCAAGATCATTTGCTGTCAGGAGAAATGAAGGCTGGAGAAGAAATTGGAATAAAGATTGATCAGACATTAACGCAGGATGCGACAGGAACGATGGTAATGCTCGAACTGGAAGCAATGGGAATTGACCGGGTGAAAACAGAGGCTTCTGCGCAATATGTAGACCATAACTTGATTCAGGAAGATTATCGTAACGCGGATGACCACCTTTTTTTAAGAAGTGCGGCACAGAAATTCGGAATTTATTACAGCAGGCCTGGAAACGGTGTCAGTCATCCTGTCCACATGCAGCAGTTGGCACGCCCGGGAAAGACCTTATTAGGATCAGATAGTCATACATGTGCCAACGGCTGTATGGGAATGCTGGCGATTGGAGCAGGCGGTATTGATGTGACAATGGCGATGGCGGGAGAACCTTACTATGTAAAAATGCCCCGTGTGATGGGAGTAGAGCTGACAGGGAAACTCCCGGATTGGGTCAGCGCTAAAGATGTTATTTTAGAAATGCTGCGCCGTCACGGCGTACAGGGCGGAGTCGGCAGGATCATTGAATATTATGGTCCGGGCGTTAAAGAGCTATCTGCCATGGATCGGCATGTTATTGCCAATATGGGTGCTGAGCTTGGAGCGACTGCAACCGTATTTCCTTCTGATAAAGAAGTGAAGCGTTTTCTAAAAACACAGGGACGTGAAGATCAGTGGGTAGAATTAAAATCGGATAACGGAGCGACATATGATGAACATGAAAAAATTGATTTATCTGCGCTGGAACCGTTAATCGCAAAACCATCCAGTCCGGGGAATGTCGTTCCTGTTACAGAAGTTGCTGGAGAAGCCATTTATCAGTCTTATATCGGTTCCTCGGCCAATCCGGGATACCGCGATTTTGCGATTGCCAGTGAAATTGTTAAAGGGGAGCAGGCTGCGAACGGGATTTCTTTTGATATTAATCCAACCTCCCGTCAGTTGCTGGAACAGCTTGTAGAGAATGGACATATTGCGAATCTCTTGTCCGCCGGAGCCAGGATGCATCAGGCAGGCTGTAATGGCTGTATTGGAATGGGGCAGGCCCCGGC
The DNA here is from genome assembly GCF_900162665.1 of Oceanobacillus sojae. GTDB lineage: Bacteria > Bacillota > Bacilli > Bacillales > Amphibacillaceae > Oceanobacillus > Oceanobacillus sojae_A. The sequence goes on along the minus strand of NZ_LT727813.1, from coordinate 289,553 downwards.
TACGGGACGGAACAGTTTACGTACTACTCCAAGGAACTTCCCGGGACGATCCGGCACAAGAGAAGACAGTGTCTTCCTGTGCAGTCCGGAGACAGCCGCCGCTTCTGCATTAACAGGTGTCATTACGGATCCAAGAACTTTAGATATTTCTTATCCGAAAATAAAAGAACCAACTACCTTTTCTACAAAAGGAATGCTGGAGGCACCGCCGGAGGATAACAGCCAAATCAAATTGGAAAAAGGGCCAAACATCACTGCTATACCAGATTTTCAGCCAATTGAAGATAACTTTGATCTGCCTGTTTTATTAAAAATGCAGGATAATATATCAACAGATGAGATTCTTGCCGGCGGCTCACGAGTATTACCATTTCGCAGTAATATTCAAAGAATCAGTACTTTTGCCTTTGAGATTATTGATGAAGATTATTATGAAAAGGCCATGAAAAAACGTGATGATGGCGGCCATACAGTGGTAGCAGGCTTTAATTACGGACAAGGGTCCAGCCGGGAGCATGCGGCACTCGCGCCACGTTATCTCGGATTAAAGGTTGTGCTTGTGAAGGGTTTTGCTCGAATTCATCTTCAAAACTTGATTAACTTCGGTATTCTGCCATTAACGTTTGTGAATGAGGAAGACTATGACCTGCTCCATCAAGAGGATATACTTGAATTTCGTCATATCCATCAAACAATACAGAACCAGCGTACATTTGATATAAAACTGAAAGGGACAGATCGTACGATTACCGTCCAGCATGATTTGACGAAGCGGCATCTTGACATTCTGCTGGCCGGCGGGATTATAAATTGGATTAAAATGCGAGTTCAAAATAGCTAATAAAAGGACCAAAAAGTTCAAGACGGATTTGATGCCTCATTTTTGCTGGACTTTTTGATTATCCTCTTAAAGAAAAACAATAGAAAGGAAGTCAGCTATGGGTTCACAGAAACACGCCTGTAAAGCTTGTGACGGGACTGGCCTATTAATGGATGATGAACAGTGGCACTATACATGTACTGTTTGTCATGGTGACGGGTTTGTTGCCGCTGTGGAAAAGACGGAAAAGCTGCAGGTAGATGAAAATCACAGAGTAATTGATTAAATAGAGGAGGCTGGAGCAGTGCTGTCCGTTTTTACAGTATCTGCTCCGGCTGCTTTTATTATGAATAAAAAATTTTGCAAGCGTTAGAACAGAACGAACAAAAGACAATCTATGGGATTTTAGGAGCGCATGAAGTATCCATTCAACAGGTCCAGAATAGATTCGCTGTATTCTCCAACCGTACCTGAAGCGGTAGTGGTTTTTTGTATTTAAAAGCCTTGAATTAATGAAAGCCAGAATAAGCATATCCTCTTTTAATTTATCTATCTCATTTAGAGATTGGAAATAGAGAGGTGATCCATTTATCAGCCTCTCTATTTTCTTGCTGTCGAGGAAATTATAGAATTATTGCCTTGTGGATAACTATTTATAGAAAAACAGCCGCATCCAGCTCCGAGCGCCAAAAACTAGGAGCTAACACGTGAGCGCCCTACGATAAGTCAACATCGGTTTAAAGTAAAGGAAGGCCGACTAAAAACAGGCTGAAGCCTAACGTCGGCATACCCCTAAAGGGGCATGTTTCCTTTATCTCAGTTGCGCCGCTCCAATCTCTACGTTTTTAAGCAGGCGCTCTGCGCTTTTCTTGCGTGCTGGAAAATTAAACATCCGTACCTAAAGTAAGCCCGCCGTCCACCACAATTTCTGCGCCGTTACAATAAGCACTCTCATCAGAGGCGAGAAAAGCAGCTACTTGAGCTATATCATTAGCCTGGCCCAGTCTCCTTAATGGAATGGCATCAGCTTCATTTATATTCAGATTACTGCTGCTCGCCATATTTGTCTGGATAACACCGGGATGAATGGAATTCACTCTGATTCCTTTTGGCCCTAATTCGATTGCAGCAGATTTAGAAAGGTTGGAAACAGCTGCTTTTGAAGCTGCATAAGCAGCTGCGTCGTTAATTGGTGCAAAAGCAGAGATAGAGACATTATTAACAATGGATCCTTTTTGCTGTTTTTCCATGTACGGCACAACTGCCTTTATTCCCATAAAAACGCCGAGCTGGTTCACATTGATTAACTGTTGAAAATCTTCTACAGATGTATCTAACAAAGGTTTTTTAATAAAAATACCGGCATTATTAATAAGTACATCTATTTTATTATAAGCTTCGATAATAGACTGGACAGCAGCAGTCCAATCAGCTTCGTTTGTTACATCTAATTGGACGGGAAGGCTTTGATCCTTTCCGATTTCTGCTGAGAGTGCTTCAGCATCCTCAAAGTTTCTGGCTCCTACTGCAACTTTTGCACCGAGTGAAGCGAAGTGTTTAGCAATCCCTTTCCCTTGTCCACGGTTTGCTCCGGTTATAAGTACGACTTGATCTTTTAAATTTGGCATAATTACTCCTTTAATTTTTATTGTTTACAATTAGAATTTACCACAGTTGACTGTTTGTAAAAACTTAACTGCTTAACTGAGAAGAGAAATGAAAGGAGAAATCGGATAGATTAATTTTTTGTGAATGGAATAGATGTCAAAAATACCTTCAGCATGCTATTATTATTTGGTAATGATCTTATTTTTTTATTAATGTAAGAGGTGATTTTGATAATAGAAACGTTTAAACCTCTTCTTATCCAAATAGAATTCCATCTCAGAGGAGGGTCAATAATTGAAACAAGGGACCATTAATCTATTATTAGTTATCACAATTATCTGCATATCCTTATCGGCAATACTTGTGAAATTATCGGATGCACCTTCTACCGTCATGGTAATGTATCGGATGTTTTTAGCATGCGTATTAATTTTCCCTATGGTTTTTAAATATCGAAAATCATTTTTAAAGATAAACAGAAAAGAGTGGGTAGCTATTGTATTTGCCGGAATTTTTCTGGCTGGTCATTTTGGATTATGGTTCGAGTCGTTAAATCATACGTCAGTGGCAAGCTCTACACTAATTTTAGCACTGCAGCCTGCGATTGCTTTAATTGGAGGTCTGATTTTCTTTAAAGAAAAATTAGATATACGTATAGTAATAGCAATGGGAATAGCTTTTATAGGTGTCGTTGTTGTTGGGGGAGGTAGCTTAGGAAGCGGCAGCGGGGCTTTGCTGGGAAATATTTTATCCTTCCTGGCTGTTGTTTCTGTGGTACTTTATTTAATGATCGGTCAGCGAAATGTAAAATCAATTAATCACTGGGTATACAGCTTTTTAGTGTTTTTGGCAGCAGGGATTACAATGGCTGTATTTAACCTTATTGGCGGGATAGCATTCACAGGTTATACTGCAAATGATTGGCTGGTCTTTATCATGCTGGCTATTTTCCCGACGGGAGCACATATTATTTTTAACCTGCTGTTAAACTATGTAAATACAACGACGGTTTCTATGAGTACATTGGGAGAACCGGTGGGTGCCTCTATTCTGGCAGTTATTCTTTTACATGAGAAGCTCACTCCTGTAGAGATGATAGGCGGCGTTCTGATTATTGCCGGGATATTTTATTTCCTGCGGCTGCAGGCTGGATCGAAACAGCCTGTACCAAAAGAATCGGAAAGAATATAAATGGAGTAAGAGGGTGGACATTTTAGTTCATCCTTTTTTAAGAATAAAAGGCTGGGGGCGTGTTCCATTGAAAGAAAATAATTTAAAAAAAGCAAGAAAAATCATTGAAAAATACGATATATATAAGAACGATCCGATTCAGGAAATCCAGCTGGCTCACCGGATTCAGCTGGTCGAAGCTTTTGATATGAAAGAGGGGATGCATGTGCTGGAAATAGGCTGCGGGCAGGGAGATACAACGGTAGTGCTTGCAGATGCTGTTGGAGAAAGTGGAAAGGTAACAGCTATTGATATTGCGAGTAAAGCATATGGAGCGCCATTAACTTTGGAAGAGGCGACCAATCGAATTATGGACACTTCACTTGGAGATAGAATTACCTTTCATTTTGAAACGGACTTTTTAACCTTCGAGGAAGAAACAGTCTTTGATGCAGTCGTTTTATCACATGCTTCCTGGTACTTTGAAAATGAACAGACACTCATTGATTATATAGCGAAAGTAAAGGTGATAGCGAATCAGATCTGCTTTGCAGAATGGGATTTGGATTATACAAGAAGCGGACAGCGTGCCCATTTTTTAGCAGCATCTTTATTGGCGCTTCACAGCAGCCAGATTGGAAATGATGGTAATATTCAATGTCTGTTTGAAAAAAGACAAGTAAGAGAAATCCTGGAGAACGCAGGCTTTCAGATAATGAGAGAAGAGGTTATTGATGCAGCATATCTTCAGGATGGAGGCTGGGAAATTAATGAAGCGAATAATATCCGGGCTGATTTTGAGAGAAAGGGAGACGCTTATCAATCTTTTATCGATGTTTATTATTATTTAATGAATCATCAGCAGGAGAGAGAATCACTGGATAGCTTTGTTATTTGTGCGAAGAGGTAAGATATCAGCTGGAAGGGAGCCTCATAAAGCATCAAAAATAAAAATCATTGACAATGGAATGAAATCGCTTTACAATATTGTGTAACGGGTTACATAAATCCGTTTTAAATTTACGATTACATGTAACGGGTTACATGTTTAATAGAAGGAGGAATGTTATGGCGACTATTCGAGAGGTTGCAAAGCTTGCCGGCGTATCTGTTGCTACTGTCTCCCGTGTTATGAATAAAAATGGATATATCAATGAAAAAACAAAAGAAAAAGTAGAAGCCGCGATTAAAGAATTAGATTATCGGCCCAATGATGTTGCCAGGACTCTTTTTAAAGGGACATCTAAAATGATTGCATTATTTGTACCGGATATTATGAACCCTTTCTTTCCTGAACTGGCACGTGCGGTGGAGGATACTGCAAATAAGTCAGGCTATACCTTTATTCTTTGTAATACAGATAACAATCGGGAGAAGGAAATGAAATACCTGCACGCCCTTCTCCAAAAAACAATTGGCGGGGTGGTAATGGTTTCAAGCTCCATTCCTTTAGAAACGCTAAATAAAGTAAGCGTTCCAATTGTTGCATTAGACAGAGAGATTATGGATACAATTTCAGTTACGGTGAATAACCGGACAGGTGCAATCGAAGCAGTGCGTCATCTGCAGGAGTCAGGCTGTAAAAGGATTGCGCATATAAGTGGTCCGGAGGATACAACAAGTGCAGTAGAACGTAAAAAAGGTTACCTGGAAGCAGTGGAACAAGAGAATTGGTTTTCAAAAGATTTTATTACATCTGGAGAATATACCTTTGAGGGTGCCTATCAGGCAGCAAAGGAATTAATAAAAAAACATCCTGAAATTGATGGTATTTTTGCTGCGAATGATTTAATGGGGGTAGGTGTTTTAAAGGCTGCTGAAGCTTTGAACCTGCGTGTTCCAGAAGATTTATCTGTTATTGGATTTGATGGGATTGAATTAGGAAAAATTACAACACCGGCACTGACAACGATGGGTCAGCCCATCTATGAAATTGGGCAGCGGGCTGCTGAAATAATTATTGACCGGATGGAAAATAAACAGAAGGAAATTACTTCTGAACAATACACTGTTCAATTAATCAAAAGACAATCAACAAAGTAAGGGAATGAATTGTATGAAAAAAAATCCAAGAGTCTGTGTTGTCGGAAGTATCAATATGGATATGGTGACAACAACGGATAAAGTACCTGCGCAGGGAGAAACGGTTCTTGGTGAATCGTTTACTACCTATCCCGGCGGTAAGGGAGCAAATCAGGCAATTGCAGCAGCCAGGCTAGGAGCAGAAGTTGTCATGGTTGGAGCAGTAGGGGAGGATCCTTTTGGAAAGAGTTTGAAAGAACGATTCCGTGCTGAAGGCGCTGTTAGTGACGCAATTATAACTGTTCCCAATGAATCAACCGGCGTTGCAACTATTATTCTTTCTGATGGGGATAATCGAATTATTGTTGCTCCGGGAGCGAATAAATATGTAACACCGGAAATGGTAAAAGAAAAACAGGACATAATTCTTTCCTGCGATATTGTTTTAATGCAATTTGAGATACCGATGGAAACAATTGAATACACGGCAGAGCTTGCGTACAAGCATGGTATTCCTGTTGTTATTAATCCGGCCCCATATAACAAGGTTCTGGAGAACATTGTAGAAAAAGCAACGTTTATTACACCGAATGAATCAGAGCACATGGCAATGAAGCAATCCATAGATACTTCAGCTATAAGAAAGAAGATTATAGAGACAAGGGGAGAGCAGGGAGTTGCTTTCACATTGCCGGATGGAGAAGAGAAGACAATTTCTTCTTTTCAGGCAAAGGTAAAAGATACTACTGGAGCAGGAGACACTTTTAACGGAGCCTTTGTAACGGAATATGCAAAAGAAAAAGATATAGAGAAGGCAATTGAATTTGCCAATGCGGCCGCCTCTTTAGCTGTAGAGAAAATTGGAGCTCAGGAAGGAATGCCGACAAGAGCAGAGGTTATCAAAAGAATGAAGAATCGATAAAGCAGAAAGCTTTTCTCTCAGGCAGAAACAGTATTTATATAGAAGAAAGAAGTAAACAGCTGTTAAGCCGGAAGAGAAAACGTCCTGCTTATTATAAAAATATTGGAGGAATTGTCATGAATAAGAAGCCAGTTATTATCGATACAGATCCAGGAATTGATGATGCAGTTGCATTAGGTATTGCATTATATAGCGAAGAACTCGACGTTCGCTTAATTACAACAGTAAATGGAAATGTCAGTCTGGATAAAGTTACGTATAATATGCTCCGGTTAATGAAATTTTTTGATAAACAGGTTCCAATCGCCAAAGGAGCTGCAACCCCATTAATTGTTGAACCTGTTGATGCCAGTGACATTCATGGAGAGACAGGCATGGATGGTTACGATTTTGAAGAAGCAGATGAAAGTCTTCTTTTAGACGAACATGCTGTAACTGCAATGAAGAGAGAGATTCTAACAAGCGATGAACCTGTGACACTTGTGCCAATCGGGCCATTAACAAATATTGCATTGTTATTTAGAACCTATCCGGAAGTAAAGCAGAACATTAAAGAAATTATTATGATGGGCGGGTCAACTGGCAGAGGAAATTCTTCCGTGATGGCTGAGTTTAATATTTATGCAGATCCGGAAGCTGCTAAAATCGTTTTTGCAAGCGGTGTACCTATTGCTATGGCCGGATTGGATGTTGGTTTGAAAGCACTCGTTTATCCAGAAGACAGCGAAGTTTTAAAAGATATGAATAAGACGGGAAATATGATTTACCATTTATTTAAAAAATACCGGGGCGGAAGCTTTAATCAAGGCTTGAAAATGTATGACAGCTGTGCGGTTGCTTATTTACTGAAGCCGGAACTATTTGAAGTAGCGCATTCCTTTGTCGATGTTGAATTAGATGGCGCTTTAACAAAAGGGACAACCGTTGTTGATTTGAAAGGAAAAATGAATAAACAGCCAAATGTACATGTTTGTGTTGATATTGATGCGAAAGCATTTAAAAAGTGGTTTATGGAAAGCATTCAAAAATGTAATTAAGCATTACCATTCATCGGAGGGAAGACATCATGTTAGATAATCTTATTATGTATGGTTCAGCTATTTTAGCTGTTGTTGTTATTGTCTATATGCTGATCAAGAAAATGGATATTAAAATTGCCTTATTTTTAATGGGGATTGTTCTTCTCCTGATTAGTCTGGCAATGGGAAAAGATATTGTATTCCAGGACTTTCAATCAACAGGAGCGGCTCTGCTTGATCCGTTACAGGTAATTGTTGAACAATTCAAATCAACCTTAAGCTCAGCAGGGTTAATTATTCTTATCCTTGGAGGATATACTGCTTATATGTCTTCTATTGGTGCGAATGATTTAACTGTTCAAGTGCTAACCAAGCCTATTAATAAAGTGAAGTCGGTTTATTTCTTAGTGCCGCTTACATTCTTACTTGGAAATGTTTTATCTTTAGTTATTCCAAGTGCGTCGACTTTAGCGATTCTGCTTCTGGCAACTTTGTATCCTGTTTTAAAACAGGCGGGGATGTCTACGTTAAGTATTGGTGCTGTTATTGCCACCTCAGCAACTATCGTACCGACACCGCTTGGCAGTGATAACGTTGCGATTGCGGAGGAACTTGCTAAATACCCTATGTTTAATGATATGACAGTAACACAATATGTATTTAGCTATCACGCTCTTGTATCGATTCCTACCATTTTATTTATCGCATTAGTTCATTATTTCTGGCAAAAACGAATGGATAAAAAAATGACGGCAGCAGAGTCAGAGGAGCAGGTAGAGTTAAAGGATATTGAAAAGGTAGAAGGCAGCAAACTTTTTAAAACGGTTTATTCGATTTTGCCAGTATTTCCAATTATTATCTTACTCGCTTCCTTTATTATTGAAATGACTACCTCTGCTACGGTGGCTGTCAATGTTGAAATTGCTGTGTTAATTTCTTTTATCCTGGCAATTGTCTGTGAATTGATTCGTCATCGTAAGGCGAAAGAGGTCTTTGCCAGCACAGAAAAATTCTTTACAGGTATGGGTAATATGCTTCCTGTAGTAGCTCTATTGGTTGCCGCTTCTGTCTTTGTTGCAGGTTTACAATCGATTGGCTTGATTGACACACTGCAGGAAACAATGCAAAGTACACATGGCGAAGGAAACGGATTTATCTTACCGCTTATTTTAGTAGCTGTCACAGCACTAATCGTCTTGTTGAGCGGAAGCGGTATTGCATTATTCTTTGCAATGGTCCCGCTGGTTGTACCACTTGCTGAAGCAGCAGGTATCAGCCCAATTGCTATCAGTGTTCCAATGGGAATGGCAGGAAACTTATTCCGGGCCGTATCCCCTGTCGCTGCTGTTATCTTAATTGTAGCTGGAACGTTAAAATTGAATCCAATTCATATTATTAAGCGTACTTCCGTACCAATGATAGCAGGTGTTATATTTATGTTTGTGCTATCTATGATTCTTTTCTTATAAAAGTATTAATACAAAAAAGCTGCTTTCAAGTCGAAAGCAGCTTTTTTGTATAGATGTTGCTGGTATCAATACGGAAAATATAAGTGAAAAGCCTGTTTTATTCAATCGTAATTCCACCGTTACTTGTATGGGCTTTAATTAACGTCTCTCCATTCCCGTATGTGATATCCCAATCCTTAGAATCGAATACACGAATGGATCCGTTATTTGTACGCAAATCAAAGGTGGCATTTTCAGGTTTTTGATCAGAAATTATAGTGATTTTTCCATTACTTGTTTCTAGTTCCATTGGATAATCAAATCCTTTTGTTGCAATAGTTACTGCTGCATTATTCGTTTTTGCTGTAATTTCCCCGGAAATATTCTGCAAATCAATTTTACCATTTGTTGTTTTTACATTTGCATTTCCCTGTATAGAATGTAGGGCTAGTTTGGCGTTATTCGTATCTGCTTTCACTTCACCGACGACATTCTCTAAAGTAATTCTTCCATTTGAAGTTCTAACATTTGTATCTCCCTGTATATTATTCAATTCAATTCTTCCGTTGGATGATTGCATATCAAGTAAGGAAGTTTCTATGTTTTCACCTTCAATTCTTCCATTACTTGTATGAAGCTGTAACGCATCAACCTGCAGATTAACAGCAGCAATTTTTGTATTTGTTGTTTTCGCATTTATTTTATCTATTATATCCTCAGGTACAAAAATATCTAATGTAGCTTTGGAACGAAACAGAAAGTCTAAATCGAAGAAAGAGAAAGAGTTTTCTTCAATTTGAATCATTAATTTACCCCCATCAACCGATGTATGGAGCTCTTGATCTTTAATCTTTTTCCTCGTTGCAGTATATTCTGCTCTCGGGTTTTCGCCGTTAGCTGCTTGAAGCCGTATTTCTGTATTTTCAGCATCCACTTCAATCTCATTTATCTCATTAGTATCGATAGGAATAGATTTGGATTCTTCATAGAAAGCAGATTGTTTGTAAGATGAAAAGGTGGTAACCATGCCAATAATTCCAATAAGAAGCAGGAAAATCGCTAAAATGATAATTCTTTTTCCTTTTATCATGCTCGATCCTCTCCTTTCACTAAACGGACATTGAATGCAATATACTTAGAAAATATACGGATAGCTGCATTTGTAACATAATTTATTACTATAAAGATTAATAATCCTGACCCTGCCAGTGTAATGGAGGCAAACAGTTCAAATAGATAAAAAGATTCAGGGTGGATAATCCATTGAAAACCAGCTATAAAAAGCTGTGCGACAAAAGAAAAAGCAACAACCCATATGCCTAGAATTGTCCCGGCAATACCGATAGAAGGACCAAGGACAATAATAAGATTGAAGAAAAAAAGTCCAATGATTATACCTATTCTGGGGGATTGATTTTGTGCAGAATGATTTGCCGGCACTTTTTCATATTGTTGTGTAGATTGCAGGTCTTTCGCAATCTGTTGTGGAGAACCCAGCGAACGAACAATCTCTTCATCTGTTTTTCCTTCAGACCGACCCATTTCAAAATGCTCTTCAAAATCCTGAATAATCTCTTTTTGATCCTGTGATGATAAGTTTCTTAAGTAGTAGCGAAGTTCTTCTAAAAAATCTAATTTATTCATTATTCTCCTCCTTCATTAACGAATCAACGCCTCGTGTGAATTTCTCGTATTCTTCTTTAAGTTCCAGGAGGTAATCTTGCCCTTCATCTGTTAAATGATAATATTTTCTGCTCGGTCCTTCTGTGGACTCTCTAAGATAAGTTGTACAATACCCCTGTTTCAATATCCGGCGTAACACAGGATAGACAGATCCTTCTGATATTTCGATTTTATCCGTAATACGTTTAATCAACTCATATCCATAGAAATCTTGTTTATCAAGCAGTACTAATACACATAGTTCAAGAACCCCTTTTTTAAATTGTGCAGTCACTAAAGTCACCCTCTTTATAGGTTAGGTAATAAGCTGATTAATTTTACTATAGCATTTTGTTCAGTACTATTCAATAACAAGTAGTGGTGTTATTATTTTATGACTTAATATACTTCTATAAAAGAGGAAGCTTAAAAGTTTGATTTTCCGAATTGAAATAGCTGTCAAAAATAGAAAGAGGGAGCCTTTTTTTGAAAGAATAGTTTGATTATATTTTTTTGAGGATTTCCTCTTGCATCAATGATAAGGACATGCTATAGTATTAAAAGTCGATTGATTGCACAAGCGATTGAAAGATTGATTGGAAAATTAATTTTTAATAATTATTGCATTGATTTAAGAGATGTGATAGTATATAAAAGTTCGATTATAATNTTAATAATCCTGACCCTGCCAGTGTAATGGAGGCAAACAGTTCAAATAGATAAAAAGATTCAGGGTGGATAATCCATTGAAAACCAGCTATAAAAAGCTGTGCGACAAAAGAAAAAGCAACAACCCATATGCCTAGAATTGTCCCGGCAATACCGATAGAAGGACCAAGGACAATAATAAGATTGAAGAAAAAAAGTCCAATGATTATACCTATTCTGGGGGATTGATTTTGTGCAGAATGATTTGCCGGCACTTTTTCATATTGTTGTGTAGATTGCAGGTCTTTCGCAATCTGTTGTGGAGAACCCAGCGAACGAACAATCTCTTCATCTGTTTTTCCTTCAGACCGACCCATTTCAAAATGCTCTTCAAAATCCTGAATAATCTCTTTTTGATCCTGTGATGATAAGTTTCTTAAGTAGTAGCGAAGTTCTTCTAAAAAATCTAATTTATTCATTATTCTCCTCCTTCATTAACGAATCAACGCCTCGTGTGAATTTCTCGTATTCTTCTTTAAGTTCCAGGAGGTAATCTTGCCCTTCATCTGTTAAATGATAATATTTTCTGCTCGGTCCTTCTGTGGACTCTCTAAGATAAGTTGTACAATACCCCTGTTTCAATATCCGGCGTAACACAGGATAGACAGATCCTTCTGATATTTCGATTTTATCCGTAATACGTTTAATCAACTCATATCCATAGAAATCTTGTTTATCAAGCAGTACTAATACACATAGTTCAAGAACCCCTTTTTTAAATTGTGCAGTCACTAAAGTCACCCTCTTTATAGGTTAGGTAATAAGCTGATTAATTTTACTATAGCATTTTGTTCAGTACTATTCAATAACAAGTAGTGGTGTTATTATTTTATGACTTAATATACTTCTATAAAAGAGGAAGCTTAAAAGTTTGATTTTCCGAATTGAAATAGCTGTCAAAAATAGAAAGAGGGAGCCTTTTTTTGAAAGAATAGTTTGATTATATTTTTTTGAGGATTTCCTCTTGCATCAATGATAAGGACATGCTATAGTATTAAAAGTCGATTGATTGCACAAGCGATTGAAAGATTGATTGGAAAATTAATTTTTAATAATTATTGCATTGATTTAAGAGATGTGATAGTATATAAAAGTTCGATTATAATGCGCCCGTAGCTCAATTGGATAGAGCGTTTGACTACGGATCAAGAGGTTAGGGGTTCGACTCCTCTCGGGCGCGCCATCGGGAAGTAGCTCAGCTTGGTAGAGCACTTGGTTTGGGACCAAGGGGTCGCAGGTTCGAATCCTGTCTTCCCGACCAGAAGAAATTTTAAAAATTCCATTTATATAAGCGGGTGTAGTTTAGTGGTAAAACCTCAGCCTTCCAAGCTGATGATGAGGGTTCGATTCCCTTCACCCGCTCCATAAAGATTATGGGCCTGTAGCTCAGCTGGTTAGAGCGCACGCCTGATAAGCGTGAGGTCGGTGGTTCGAGTCCACTCAGGCCCACTCAATAACTTTTAAAAAGTTGTTGACAATGATTTTAAAACATGATATATTAATTTGGTCGCTGTTTTTAAAAGCGACGAAGAAATTGCTCTTTGAAAACTGAACAAAACAACCAGTACGAAAGAAGAAAAACACCTCGTTTTTCTTGAATATTTAAGTCAGAAGTTGACTTCTGAAAGCTAAAGAATACAAACACTTTTATGGAGAGTTTGATCTTGGCTCAGGACGAACGCTGGCGGCGTGCCTAATACATGCAAGTCGAGCGCGGGAAGCGGACAGAACTCTTCGGAGGGACGTTCGTGGAACGAGCGGCGGACGGGTGAGTAACACGTAGGCAACCTGCCTGTAAGACTGGGATAACTCGCGGAAACGCGAGCTAATACCGGATAATACTTATGATCTCCTGATGATAAGTTGAAAGGCGGCTTTTGCTGTCACTTACAGATGGGCCTGCGGCGCATTAGCTAGTTGGTGGGGTAACGGCTCACCAAGGCGACGATGCGTAGCCGACCTGAGAGGGTGATCGGCCACACTGGGACTGAGACACGGCCCAGACTCCTACGGGAGGCAGCAGTAGGGAATCTTCCGCAATGGACGAAAGTCTGACGGAGCAACGCCGCGTGAGTGATGAAGGTTTTCGGATCGTAAAACTCTGTTGTCGGGGAAGAACAAGTATGATAGTAACTGATCGTACCTTGACGGTACCCGACCAGAAAGCCACGGCTAACTACGTGCCAGCAGCCGCGGTAATACGTAGGTGGCAAGCGTTGTCCGGAATTATTGGGCGTAAAGCGCTCGCAGGCGGTTCTTTAAGTCTGATGTGAAATCTTGCGGCTCAACCGTAAACGTGCATTGGAAACTGGAGGACTTGAGTGCAGAAGAGGAGAGTGGAATTCCACGTGTAGCGGTGAAATGCGTAGAGATGTGGAGGAACACCAGTGGCGAAGGCGACTCTCTGGTCTGTAACTGACGCTGAGGAGCGAAAGCGTGGGGAGCGAACAGGATTAGATACCCTGGTAGTCCACGCCGTAAACGATGAGTGCTAGGTGTTAGGGGGTTTCCGCCCCTTAGTGCTGAAGTTAACGCATTAAGCACTCCGCCTGGGGAGTACGGCCGCAAGGCTGAAACTCAAAAGAATTGACGGGGACCCGCACAAGCGGTGGAGCATGTGGTTTAATTCGAAGCAACGCGAAGAACCTTACCAGGTCTTGACATCCTTTGAACCCTCTGGAGACAGAGCTTTCCCTTCGGGGACAAAGTGACAGGTGGTGCATGGTTGTCGTCAGCTCGTGTCGTGAGATGTTGGGTTAAGTCCCGCAACGAGCGCAACCCTTGATCTTAGTTGCCAGCATTTAGTTGGGCACTCTAAGGTGACTGCCGGTGACAAACCGGAGGAAGGTGGGGATGACGTCAAATCATCATGCCCCTTATGACCTGGGCTACACACGTGCTACAATGGACGGAACAAAGGGAAGCAAGCCCGCGAGGTCAAGCAAATCCCATAAAACCGTTCTCAGTTCGGATTGTAGGCTGCAACTCGCCTACATGAAGCCGGAATCGCTAGTAATCGCGGATCAGCATGCCGCGGTGAATACGTTCCCGGGTCTTGTACACACCGCCCGTCACACCACGAGAGTTCGTAACACCCGAAGTCGGTGAGGTAACCTTTTGGAGCCAGCCGCCGAAGGTGGGACGAATGATTGGGGTGAAGTCGTAACAAGGTAGCCGTATCGGAAGGTGCGGCTGGATCACCTCCTTTCTAAGGATTAAAAAGGAACGTCGATTAAGTTCGCCACGTCCTGTGGCAACATCGGCATGACCCACATCGTGTGGGCCTTCGTACATGGTTGTTTGGTTCAGTTTTGAGAGAGCAATCTCTCAAGGAACTTCTGTTAAAAACGTCACGTCCGTGTGACAACACAGAAGTCACCACATCCGTGTGGAAGCTTGTACCTTGAAAACTAAATAAGAGTAACAACGACATCAAACTTTAGAAATAAGGCAAAAAAGCTATTGATATAGCAACACAACTGATTACATTGTAATCAGCAAACTTATTCATCAACTTAGTTAAGTGAATAAGGGCGCACGGTGGATGCCTTGGCACTAGGAGCCGATGAAGGACGGGACTAACACCGATATGCCTCGGGGAGTTGTAAGTAAACTTTGATCCGGGGATTTCCGAATGGGGGAACCCACTGTTCGTAATGGAACAGGACATCTATCTGAATACATAGGGTAGATGAGGCAGACCCGGGGAACTGAAACATCTCAGTACCTGGAGGAAGAGAAAGAAAAATCGATTTCCTGAGTAGCGGCGAGCGAAACGGAAAGAGCCCAAACCAGGAAGCTTGCTTCCTGGGGTTGTAGGACACTCCATTGGAGTTACAAAGAAATTCTTTAAATGAATCGACTTGGAAAGGTCAGCCAAAGAAGGTAACAGCCCTGTAGTTGAAAAGGAATTTCCTCCGGAGTGTATCCTGAGTACGGCGGAACACGTGGAATTCCGTCGGAATCCGGGAGGACCATCTCCCAAGGCTAAATACTACCTAGTGACCGATAGTGAACCAGTACCGTGAGGGAAAGGTGAAAAGCACCCCGGGAGGGGAGTGAAATAGAACCTGAAACCGTGTGCCTACAAGTAGTCGGAGCCCGTTAATGGGTGACGGCGTACCTTTTGTAGAATGGACCGGCGAGTTACGATCGTATGCAAGGTTAAGTGGAAGACACGGAGCCGTAGCGAAAGCGAGTCTGAATAGGGCGAAGGAGTATGCGGTCGTAGACCCGAAACTGTGTGATCTACCCATGTCCAGGGTGAAGGTCAGGTAACACTGACTGGAGGCCCGAACCCACGTATGTTGAAAAATGCGGGGATGAGGTGTGGGTAGCGGTGAAATTCCAATCGAACACAGAGATAGCTGGTTCTCTCCGAAATAGCTTTAGGGCTAGCCTCAAGATAGTGAGTACTGGAGGTAGAGCACTGATTGGACTAGGGGCCCCTACCGGGTTACCGAATTCAGTCAAACTCCGAATGCCAGTTACTTCAACTTGGGAGTCAGACTATGGGTGATAAGGTTCATAGTCGAAAGGGAAACAGCCCAGACCGCCAGCTAAGGTCCCAAAATATACGTTAAGTGGAAAAGGATGTGGCGTTGCACAGACAACCAGGATGTTGGCTTAGAAGCAGCCATCATTGAAAGAGTGCGTAATAGCTCACTGGTCGAGTGACGCTGCGCCGAAAATGTACCGGGGCTAAACGTATTACCGAAGCTGCGGATTGTTCTTACGAACAATGGTAGGAGAGCGTTCAAAGTGCAGAGAAGTCAGACCGTGAGGACTGGTGGAGCGCTTTGAAGTGAGAATGCCGGTATGAGTAGCGAAAAAAGAGTGAGAATCTCTTTCACCGAATGCCTAAGGTTTCCTGAGGAAGGCTCGTCCTCTCAGGGTTAGTCGGGACCTAAGCCGAGGCCGACAGGCGTAGGCGATGGACAACAGGTTGATATTCCTGTACCACCTCATGATCGTTTGAACAATGGGGGGACGCAGGAGGATAAGGAGTGCGCACTGATGGATGTGCGTCCAAGCATGCGAGGAAGTCAGACAGGCAAATCCGTCTGATATATTTCTGAGCTGTGACGGGGAGGGAAATAGAGTACCGAAGTTCCTGATTTCACACTGCCAAGAAAAGCCTCTAGTTAGATCATAGGTGCCCGTACCGCAAACCGACACAGGTAGGCGAGGAGAGAATCCTAAGGTGAGCGGGAGAACTCTCGTTAAGGAACTCGGCAAAATGACCCCGTAACTTCGGGAGAAGGGGTGCTCACTTGTGAGTGAGCCGCAGTGAATAGGCCCAAGCGACTGTTTAGCAAAAACACAGGTCTCTGCGAAGCCGAAAGGCGAAGTATAGGGGCTGACACCTGCCCGGTGCTGGAAGGTTAAGGGGAAGAGTTAGCTCTTCGGAGCGAAGCTTTGAACCGAAGCCCCAGTAAACGGCGGCCGTAACTATAACGGTCCTAAGGTAGCGAAATTCCTTGTCGGGTAAGTTCCGACCCGCACGAAAGGTGCAACGACTTGGGCACTGTCTCAACGAGAGACCCGGTGAAATTATACTATGCGTGAAGATGCGCATTACCCGCGACAGGACGGAAAGACCCCGTGGAGCTTTACTGTAGCCTGATATGGAATGTTTGTGCAGTTTGTACAGGATAGGTGGGAGCCTTTGAAGCGTGAGCGCCAGCTTACGTGGAGGCACCCGTGGGATACCACCCTAACTGTATGACCATTCTAACCCAGGACCGTAATCCGGTTCGGAGACAGTGTCAGGCGGGCAGTTTGACTGGGGCGGTCGCCTCCTAAAAGGTAACGGAGGCGCCCAAAGGTTCCCTCAGAATGGTTGGAAATCATTCGTAGAGTGTAAAGGCAGAAGGGAGCTTGACTGCGAGACCTACAAGTCGAGCAGGGACGAAAGTCGGGCTTAGTGATCCGGTGGTTCCGCATGGAAGGGCCATCGCTCAACGGATAAAAGCTACCCCGGGGATAACAGGCTTATCTCCCCCAAGAGTTCACATCGACGGGGAGGTTTGGCACCTCGATGTCGGCTCATCGCATCCTGGGGCTGTAGTCGGTCCCAAGGGTTGGGCTGTTCGCCCATTAAAGCGGTACGCGAGCTGGGTTCAGAACGTCGTGAGACAGTTCGGTCCCTATCCGTCGTGGGCGTTGGAAGTTTGAGAGGAGCTGTCCTTAGTACGAGAGGACCGGGATGGACACACCGCTGGTGTACCAGTTGTTCCGCCAGGAGCATAGCTGGGTAGCTACGTGTGGAAAGGATAAGTGCTGAAAGCATCTAAGCATGAAGCCCCCCTCAAGATGAAACTTCCCATCACTTCAAGTGAGTAAAATCCCTCAGAGACGATGAGGTTGATAGGTCCGAGGTGGAAGCGTGGCGACACATGCAGCTGACGGATACTAATCGATTGAGGACTTATCTAAGTTTTTGATGTCATGTTACTCTTATTTAGTTTTCAGGGTGCAAATTTTTAAAAAAAGTGTTGCATTTTTATTCTAAAATGCATATAATATAACTTGTCCTTGTTTTTAAGGAAACATCTTCAAGTTACATATTGTTTTGTCTGGTGGCGATAGCGAAGAGGTCACACCTGTTCCCATGCCGAACACAGAAGTTAAGTTCTTCAGCGCCGATGGTAGTTGGGGGCTTCCCCCTGCGAGAGTAGGACGTTGCCAGGCACATTGAAAAAAGTTAAGCATAGTTATGCTTAACTTTTTTTGAATAAGTAAGTATTACTGCGGCTGATAAGAAGTATTTAAATATTTTCACCCGAGTCTATTTATTCCATTATTTTAGACATTGCCGCCAATTTATTGACTGTTTTCCAATTACGAGTTGTAGATTGAATATCTAATTTTCTAAGCTGATTTGTCTGTTTATCTGATTGAAATAAGATATTTCCGCTCTGTATATACGTTCGAACGTTTTCTAAACCTGTTGCTTTAAGGGATTCCCGTAATTCCGCCATCTTAATCTTATTTTTTCCGCCTACATTAATACCCCGTAACAATGCAATATATACTGTCATTTTTCACCAGCTCCTTTAGTGTAAATGTTGTCGGGGATTTTAATATTATTTTACTCTATGGCCCAAAGTAATACAAAAAGTAAAAACAATAATAATCTGCTTTTTTTCTTGAAGTAGCTGCAGATAGGAAATCCTTTATTTTTTTGATATAATTATAACCAGCTTAAATGTTAACTTCTAAATTAGTAAAGGAGGTGAGTAACTATGTTTTTAGAGTTGTTTAATAATACTTTTATAGATTCTTCCATCTTTTATATGTATTTTGGTGTTGTTTTGATGACAATGGGAATTATGTATTTTGTTAATCTGCACCATAATACTCCGGTTATCTATGAATATTCCTTTGGCAGCAGACATCAAAATATTAAAATTAATATCAATCAAATGGGGAAGACATTAATTATTAATGAACCCTTTATGATTTGGCTTATCATCACATTTAAAAGAATAGATCAAAAAGATGACAAAATAGACAATGTATCCTCTTATTTTAAAAATGAGTTTAAAATAAGAGGAGGACAATTATGGAAAAACATGGCTTACTCACAGCCTTTAAAAAATACAGGTTTTTAATTTTAGTACTATTGCTTGTCTTTGTACTTGCAGGGTGTGGAGTGAATAACACGCCTATTGACAGTTCATCAACAGGGTTCTTTGATCATTATTTTGTATATTCCTTTTCTCTGTTGATAAAAAAGATTGCTTCTTTGCTTCAGGGGAACTATGGGATTGCTATTGTATTGATTACAATTATTATCCGATTTGTATTAATGCCATTCTTTATTAAGCAGTCAAAGAATAGTAAGGACTCTCAAAAGAAAATGGCAGTAATGAAGCCTGAGATGGATGAGATTCAGAAGAAATATAAAGGGAAAAGCAGTACAGAAGATCAGTTAAGTATGCAGAGAGAGCTAAGTGAGGTTTATAAAAAGCATGATTTTAACCCTGTAAAAATGGCTATAGGGTGTTTGCCGCTGATCATTCAGATGCCTATTCTCCTGGGATTCTATTATGCTATCAGACGGACCCCGGAAATAGCTGAACACTCATTTCTGTGGTTTAATCTAGGAGAAACCGATATTTTGTTTGTTGTTTTTGCAGTACTTATTTATTATCTGCAGGCAAGAGTAAGTCTTATCGGTCTGGATGAAGCTCAGCGAAAGCAAATGGCTATTATGAGCTTTATATCCCCAATTATGATTGGTCTCGTCTCCTTAAATGCACCTGCAGCTTTGCCTTTGTATTGGGCTGTTGGTGGAATGTTTATGATTGTACAGACGCTGGTCATAAAAAAATATGTGCATTAATAAGAGAAGCTGATGAACAAAAAATGGATTCCTTAAGATTTATTATTCTCCGCAACAGACTGTGAAAAACGCTTATTCTGTCTAGTCTAATAGACAGAATAAGCGTTTTTTATTTCCGTTATATGGGGTGCTTCCATTATTTTTTATATAAAAGTAATTTTCATATGATCTGATGGTACGTGGTTGTGTTAACAAATCTGACGAGTCAATTAGTTCAACTATTATATTTTTAACAGTTATAATCAACACACATTCTGGATAAACTTATAGATAAGCAAATAAAAATAAAAAAGTTTTAAAAAAGTATTGCATTATTCCTTAAAAGAAGATATAATAAATCTTGTCCTTAAATAAGGAATTGAAAAAAATACTAATTATTCATATCGCGGGGTGGAGCAGTCCGGTAGCTCGTTGGGCTCATAACCCAAAGGTCGTAGGTTCAAATCCTACCCCCGCAACCAAATAAGATCCAGATTCACCATCGAAGTACTGGATAAACAGTGAAATGTTACATACTTAGGTCCGGTAGTTCAGTTGGTTAGAATGCCTGCCTGTCACGCAGGAGGTCGCGGGTTCGAGTCCCGTCCGGACCGCCATGATTTTTAAAATAATAATAAACTGCAACACATGGTTTCCGCTAAGAAACATGTGTTTTTTTAATGCCATAAATGAGGCAGTATGGTTAATCAGCCTATAAATAAGCAAAACATTCCAAAGCAATAATTTGTATTTATTTTTATGACATAAATTTTTATTTTTTTCCTTTGATTTGCTATGATAAGTAATAGATTAATAAAGGAATTGGTGATATCGTGGATGAATTTTCATTTATTAATGCCATTAAACCAAAAATATATAATCAGCAGACATTGATCAAAGGAATTGGCGATGATGCTGCCGTTTTTCGCAGTACTTCAGACATTGTCACAACAGTAGATACTTTTGTGGAAGATATTCATTTTTCTTTAGAGACGATGGAGCCTTTTCATATTGGTTATCGTGTGCTGGCTGCAAATATTAGTGACTTAGCAGCAATGGGGGCAAAGCCTGTCTTTTATCTGGTTTCTATGTGTATTCCAAAAAAATGGAACCAGGAGGCATTAGAGGGAATTTATCGGGGAATGAATGAGCTTGCGTCAATGTATCAAATGGATTTAATTGGCGGAGATACGGTATCGAGTGATCGTTTAATGATCTCGATTACGGCAATTGGCTATGTGGCAAAAGAAAGAGCAAGGTATCGAAGCCATGCCAAGCCGGGAGATATTATCTTTGCGACAGGAACATTAGGCGATTCAAGAGCTGGACTTGAGATACTGCTGCATCAGCAGAAATGTAAGGATAAAGACTATTATATAAAACGCCACCGGTTACCGGAGCCAAGAGCAGCATTTGCCTTAGGCTTACGGGAAATAGGCCGGGTAGCGTTAAATGATATTAGCGACGGAATTTCAAATGAAGCGAATGAAATAGCAGAGGCTTCCGGAGTGGAGCTTATTATTATAGAAGAGAGGATTCCTGTGTCTCCAACCTTTCATCAGTTTTCTGAAGAGCAGCAGTATGAATGGAAGCTGTCAGGTGGAGAGGATTTTGAGCTTTTAGGAACAGTTTCAGAAGAGCATTGGCCGAGGGTACAGGAAATTGCTCACCAGGAAAATACAACGATTAAGCAGATCGGCTATGTTCGTGAAGCAGAGGAACCTCGTGTTCTTATTCAATCACAGGAAGAGATAAAGCAATTAACGAAAAGTGGATACACACATTTAAAGTAGGTGGATGCGTTGCAAATGCTTTTAAGAACAGAAAAGGATACACAGGATTTTGCGTACCGGTTAGCGAAAGAATTACAGCCGAATGATGTCTTGACCCTTGAAGGGCAATTAGGTGTCGGAAAGACTACCTTTACGAAAGGGCTGGCAAAAGGGCTGGGTGTTAAACGGAATATCAGCAGTCCGACTTTTACCATAGTAAAGGAATACCGTGGCCGTCTGCCGCTTTATCATATGGACGTGTATCGTCTGGAGAATTCAATGGAGGATATCGGCTTTGATGACTATTTCTTTGCGGATGGCATCACCGTAATTGAATGGGCCAGTTTTATTGAAGATTTTCTGCCAAAAGAGCGTTTGGATATTACACTTCGTTATGCAGATAATGATAATCAGCGTGAAATAACACTAACTCCTTTCGGGGAGCATTTTGAACAAGTTGTCAAAGCATTGAGTTAGGAGTTTTTGTATGAAAATACTTGCGATGGATACTTCCAATCAAGTTTTAAGTGTGGCATTATTAGATGATAAACAATTAATCGGTGAAATCACCACCAATATCGCTAAAAATCATTCCGTCCGTTTAATGCCGGCAGTGGAAAAGCTGATGAAGGATGTGAATGTTAATCCTTCTGAATTAAATCGGATTATCGTTGCCAAGGGACCTGGCTCTTATACAGGAGTCCGAATTGGCCTGGCCACAGCTAAAACAATGGCCTGGGCATTAGGTATACCGGTTATCGGTGTATCCAGCTTAGAAGCATTAGCTTATCAGGGCATTTTATTTGATGGTATCATTTGTCCGTTTTTTGACGCCAGACGCGGTTTAGTTTATACGGGTGCGTATCAATGGAAAAATGAAAAGCTTGAAACGGTGATGGAAGAAGAAAATATATTAATGACAGAATGGCTTGCAAAGCTGAAGAAGTCAGGCGAAAAAGTATTGTTTTTAAGTCAGGACACAGAGGCTTTTAAAGAGCTTATTACAGAGTGTTTACAGGATAAAGCTGTATTTGCTGATGCGTCATTGCAGCTTCCCAGAGCAGCATATTTGGCTCTATTAGGGAAAGAAAAAGAAGCTGGTTCCGTTCATACACTGGTACCGAATTATCTCCGTTTGGCAGAGGCTGAAGCAAATTGGCAAAAACAGCAAAAGGAAAAAGCAGATTTATGAGCAAGGTTATTATTCGGCAGATGAATCTGGAGGATGTTCCAGGAGTAATGGAAGTAGAAGAGGCGTCCTTTACAGGTCCATGGGATGCGGAGATTTTTTATAAAGAGCTGTGTGAAAATGATCATGCTTATTATTTTGTAGCCTGTCTGGATGAAAGAATTATTGGATATATCGGCTCGTGGATTGTGTTTGAAGATGGACAAATTACAAACTTTGCTATACATCCTGATGTGCGTGGACGTAAAATCGGCGAAAAGCTATTTGGATATGCTGTAACATTTATGACTGGAAAAGGAGTAGAACGGCTTTCCTTAGAGGTGCGTGTTTCTAATATAGCTGCACAGTCTTTATATAAGAAATTCGGGCTTGTTCCCGGTGGAATTCGAAAGCATTATTACACAGATAATTTTGAAGATGCTATTGTAATGTGGGTGAATTTAAAATGAAAAAAGATACAATAATTTTAGGCATTGAAACAAGCTGTGATGAAACAGCGGCGTCTATTGTGAGAAATGGGCGTGAAATTCTTTCTAATGTGGTCGCTTCTCAAATCGAAAGCCATAAGCGTTTCGGCGGGGTTGTTCCGGAAATAGCTTCCAGACATCATGTAGAACAAATTACAATGGTCTTAGAAGAAGCAGTAAATCAAGCAAAAGTAACCTGGGATGATATTGATGCAATTGCTGTTACAGAGGGGCCCGGGTTAGTAGGAGCTCTTCTCGTTGGTGTTAATGCAGCGAAAGCTCTTGCCTTTGCAAAGAATAAGCCGCTTATTGGTGTACATCACATTGCCGGTCATATTTATGCAAACCGATTGGAAAATGAGTTTGCGTTTCCTTTATTAGCCCTGATCGTTTCAGGGGGGCATACAGAGCTTGTTATCATGAAAGACCATTATGATTATGAGTTAATTGGCGAAACAAGGGATGATGCAGCGGGAGAGGCTTATGACAAAGTAGCAAGAATGCTGAAGCTGCCTTATCCAGGCGGTCCGGAAATTGATCGATTAAGCGCTGAAGGAAAAGCAGCTATTGATTTTCCACGCGCATGGCTTGAGGAAGGAAGCTATGACTTCAGCTTCAGCGGTTTAAAGTCGTCTGTTATCAATACACTGCATAATGCAGAGCAGCGTGGAGAAGTACTAAACCCTGCCGATGTTGCAGCGAGTTTCCAACAAAGTGTAGTCGAGGTATTAACAGAAAAGACCTTCCGCGCAGCACAGGAATATAAGGTGAAGCAAGTGATTGTTGCTGGTGGTGTTGCAGCAAATAAAGGCTTGCGGGAGAGTTTGAAAAATCGTTTTAACAGCGAAAATATGGATTTGTACATTCCTCCGATTCATTTATGTACTGATAATGCAGCGATGATTGCAGCTGCAGGAACGATTTTATACGAAAAAGAAAAATTTGCTGCACTTGATTTAAACGCAAATCCTTCTTTAATGTTAGAATAAGAATAGCTAATCAACGTCAAAGCCTGCGGATAAATATGTGATGAGGTCTCTATGGAATAATTGGCTATTTTGAATTTTCGCTAATGATAATTATGAGGTATGAAGGCAGAAGCAGCTTCATAAAATGACAGGATAGCGACAGAAGAAATTTGGTGGGAATCCGATGAATAAAAAACAAAATTATTACTTTCAAACCGATTTAATCTTATTATTGATAGCTTTTGCGATAATAAGTTTTTTGGCGATATATAATGCACAGCAATTAGGACAATACGCTGATAATAACTTTTTACTGAAACAAATGGTTTTTTACACAATTGGTATTGGCATGATTGCAGCTGTGCAATTTTTAGACTTGGAGCAGTTGTATAAAACAAGTCTCTATATTTATTTAGCAGGTGTTATTTTATTAGCATTTATCCCTATTAGCCCAGATTTTATTGCAGCTCCGCGAAATGGTGCAAAAAGCTGGTACACTTTTATACCTGGACTGACTATTCAGCCTGCGGAGTTTGTTAAGATATCTACAATTCTTTTTCTGGCAGCAGTAATTAGTAAACACAAGGAAAAATTTGAAGTAAGTACTTTAAAGACAGATATTCAGCTGCTTGGGAAACTGCTGTTGTATACTGCAATCCCGGTGTTCCTGATTATGCTGCAGCCGGACTTTGGAACAGCAATGGTATATCTATTTATTACGGGCGTGCTGATTATTTTATCCGGGATCAATTGGAAGATCATATCTGCTCTGATTCTTTCAGGCGTTGCTGTTATAGCGGCTGCTTTATTTATTGTTATAGAGTTTCCGGGATTTGCTGAAGATACTCTTGGAGTAAAGCCTTATCAAATCAACCGTGTTATGACCTGGTTTGACCCGTCGCAGCAGTCACAGGATGCTAATTTCCACTTTGAACGTTCCCATATGGCACTTGGATCAGGTCAATTATTTGGGAAAGGCATGGGAAGTATTGAGGTAAACTACCCGGAAGCACAGACGGATTTTATCTTCTCTGTTATTGGGGAAAGCTTTGGGTTTGTCGGCAGTGCTTTTGTAGTTCTTCTTTATTTTATGTTTTTATATAAATTAGTAACGCTTGGATTAAACATATATAAACACTCCCCTTTTGGAGCTTATTTCTGTTTTGGGTTTTTAAGCTTAATGCTTGTCCATGTTTTTCAAAACATTGGTATGACAGTTGGAATTATGCCGATTACGGGTATCCCTTTACTTTTAATAAGCTATGGGGGAAGCTCGGTAATGTCAACGATGCTGGGTGTAGCAGTTATTTATAGAGTGGCCGTGGAAGAAACAATACAGAATGACTATTTATTTAAATAAAATTATAAAAGGAAAAGCGCATGAAAGATTTTTAAATCTTGATGCGCTTTTCCTTTATAATTAAAACTAACCTATAAATTGGTGCTCTACAGTATCCTCATCATGCACAGTAACAATTACTGATTCAATTTTTCCGTCTTTCACAGACTGTATGTTAAATAACAGATGTTTAAATTGTACTCTGTTCTGATTGTCAGACTGCTTAGTAATTAAATCAGATAAAAAGCTGTCTAATGTTTGGTGCGGTGTATCTATCGGAAACTCTATACCGAGTGTGCCTTCTAAAATAAATAAACTTGTGGATCCATTAATCAGATAGCGATTGCCGGTAAGAGGCAGAATATCCTTTGATTCAGCTGACATCGGTTTCTGATCCTCTAACAAATCTTTTGTAATATCTCTGATAATATCTTCTAATGTAATTAATCCATGTGTACCTCCAAATTCATCGAGAACAATGGCAATGGTATAATCTCTTTCCCTCATATCCTTAAAAATATCATCAATTTCCTGGTTCATTCTGACATACATAGCAGGACGGATCATATTTTTTAAGGAGAAGAAGGCAGGGGCCACACCTGTTTTTAGAACATGAAAGAAATCTTTCACATATAATATACCTGCAATTTGATCAATATCCTCTTCGTAAACAGGGATTCTTGTGAATTCTACCTCCTGAACAACGGAAAATACTTCTTCCAGTGTTGCATCTATTTGCAAAACAGTTAGATCAGTACGATGGGTTGCAATTTCTCCTACGTCTTTTCCGCTGAATTCAATAATATTCTGAGCTTCACCCTGGTTTTTATTCGAAGGTGTTTGTAAATTTATCGCCGCTTTCCCGATGGAGTTGCGGAATATCAGAGATAATCCTTTCCTGACAAGCTGAGGATTATTTTTAGTCAGCCACTTTGGTAATGAAAATCCCAAACTGATCCAAATTCCAAATAATAGCATGCTAAAACCAAACACAATAATGAATTCATTTATTGCTTGAGAGAATATCGAAACAGAATTGGAGAAATAACGGGCAATTGGAAGAGAAACAGCCACAGTAAGCCATGCACTGCTGAAGAGACCGAGAAAAATGACTGCAAAGGGAAGAAAACGAAGAACAGATTTTGAACGTACTTCTTCATTGATCGGGGCAGATAACATTGTTTCCTTGAGAGCGTAGTACGTCAAACTGGAAAGAATAAAGAACAAAAAAGTAACGATGGGTATCGCCACGGGACAACAACCTCCATTTATTACATTAGATTATTTATCATAGGAAGAGTGATTACTTCTTTAAATCTGTACAGTTTATAAAGTGAAACTTCAACCAGTGGGAGCTTTTCATTCCCACTGGTTGTTAGTTGAACCAATCGGGCCGTTACTGGCTGTTTGATCACCTGCTTAGAATTTTTGGTCTTTCTCTATTCATGAAGCGGGAGTCTTACAGCCAGTTACACTGCGGTAAAAAAAGCAGGCCATCACTATGCCTGCTCTCAGTATACAACAATCTGAAAATTATATCAATTACTTAATTCTCTTCCAATACTGCCCATTCATTCATAAAAACGTCCAGATCTTCTTTTAAAGCGGATAATTTATCGGTTAATTCCATCGTCTTTTTATGGTCATCAAATACATCCGGATTGGTCATTTCCAGTTCAACCGCAGCAATTTCTGTTTCCTTTTTTTCAATCAATGTTTCGAGCTCTTCAATCCGTCTTTTTCGTTTACGTTCCTCGCGTTGACGCTGTTTTTCTTCCTGAAAGCTGAGCTTTTTTGCAGAGGAAGCTGGCTCTTCCTTATCTGTCTGCTGTTCTTGTAATTTCAACAAACGCCGTTCTTCTTCCTCTGCCTTTTTCTCTAAATAATAATCATAGTCGCCAAGATATATTTTTATACTGCCAGCCTGCATTTCTGCAACTTGGTCAGCAATCCGGTTAATAAAATAACGGTCATGAGAAACAAATACAATTGTGCCAGGGAAATCAATTAACGCACTTTCCAATACTTCTTTACTATCAATATCTAAGTGGTTTGTCGGCTCATCAAGTATTAGTAAATTTGCCTTTTGCATTTTTAATTTTGCCAGAGCCAGTCTTGATTTTTCACCGCCGCTCAGCGCTGCTACAGGCTTTAATACATCTTCACCGGAGAACAGAAAATTTCCCAGGATAGTACGAATATCCTTTTCATTAATTAAGGGATAATCATCCCACAGCTCCTGAAGTACCGTTTTATTAGAATTTAAATTCGCCTGCTCCTGATCGTAGTAGCCTACTTGGACGTTTGTACCTAATTGTATCTCACCATGCTTCGGCTGATGCTTACCTACAATATTTTTTAATAACGTTGTCTTGCCGACACCGTTCGGGCCAACCAATGCAATTCGGTCACCGCGGTTGGCGTGAAGAGAAATATTCTGAAAAATCGGCTGGTCTGTATCAGGATATTGAAAAGCTAAATCCTTTATTTTTAATACATCATTTCCACTTAAACGGTTAATCTGAAAGGAAATAGATGCAGAGGATTCATCGCCGGAAGGCCTATCGAGGCGTTCGATCTTTTCAAGTTTTTTTCGTCTGCTTTGTGCACGCTTGGTTGTTGATGCACGTGCCAGATTACGCTGGATAAAATCCTCCATGCGCTTAATCTCTGTCTGCTGCTTCTCAAATTCTTTCTTCTCCTGCTCATAATCAAGTGCTTTCTGGGTTAAATAATTACTATAGGTTCCATGGAACTTTTTGGAATGGTGCCTGGAAATTTCATAAACAATCGATACGGTTTTGTCTAAGAAATAACGGTCATGGGAGACAATAATAATAGCACCTGGATAATTTACTAAATAGCCTTCTAACCATGTGAGTGTGTCAATATCCAAATGGTTTGTTGGTTCATCCAGGATAAGCAGCTGCGGTTTTTGCAGGAGGAGCTTGCCGAGTGCTAGTCTTGTTTTCTGTCCGCCGCTTAAATCGGTAATCAAAGTATCATAATCATAATCTCCAAAGGATAGTCCATTTAGTACGGACTTAATTTCTGCCTGATACGTATATCCGCCGCTCAATTGATAGTCATTTTGAAGCTTGTCATATCTTTCGAGCAGCAGTTGATACGCTGCTTGATCCATTGCAGCGGAATCTGCCATCTGTGATTCCAGTTCACGTAATTTTTTCTCCATTGCCAAAAGCGGAGTAAATACATCCAGCATTTCCTTCCAAATGGTTTTACCGGATTCTAAAGTCATATGCTGTGAGAGATAACCGAATGTTAAATCTTTCGGTTTGAAAATCTCTCCACTATCATATGAGGTTTCACCTGCCATTATTTTTAGCAGTGTGGACTTGCCGGCGCCATTTCGGCCGACTATTGCAATACGCTCATTATCTTTAATCTCAATTTTTATATTAGAAAGAATCTCTTCTGCTCCAAAGGATTTTGAGATTCCATTTAATTGCATTAAAATCATTATTGCCATCCTTTCTGACTCATAAAAAAGCTGTTCAAATAGTAAATAAAATAATGAAAGGATACATGCAGTTACTATCCTTTCTTTTTGAACAATCCTGTAAAAGGGGAATAGGGTTCCCTCTATAAGTGTAACGTATCCAAATAGAAGCTACAATAAAATTATAATAAAGTTCGCCAACTCGGCTCTATTTCTGTTAATATTAATAGTATAGAGTGCGCTGACACATTATTTATTTTTTTGAAATACAAAGAAAACTTATATTTACAAATATTTGATTATGGTAAAATGTATGTTTTCTATACTTAGTAACTGAAGAGAGGCCGTTTCAATGGAACAAAATAAAATTCCACAGGCAACAGCAAAGCGTTTGCCTTTATACTATCGATTTCTCAATAATTTATATCAGCAGGGAAAGCTGCGCGTATCTTCTAAAGAGTTAAGTGATGCTGTTAAAGTAGATTCTGCAACAATCCGCAGAGATTTTTCCTACTTTGGAGCTCTTGGGAAAAAGGGATATGGATATAATGTTGAGTATTTATTAGGTTTTTTTAAAAGTACACTGGACCAGCATGAGATAACCAATGTTGCTTTGATCGGTGTTGGAAATCTGGGTACTGCATTTTTACATTATAATTTTTTAAAGAATAATAATATTCGGATCACAATGGCGTTTGATGCAGACGCATCAAAAGTAGGGACGGAGGTTGGTGGAGTTCCTGTTTATCATGTGGATGAATTAGAGGAAAAAATAAAAGGAATTGAGGTCGCCATCTTAACTATTCCGGCTGAAGAAGCGGATGCTACTGCCAAGAGGCTTGTTGATTTAGGTATTAAAGGAATCCTGAATTTCACGCCGGCACGTATTACTGTTCCAAGTCATATTCGGGTACACCATATTGATTTAACAGTAGAATTGCAATCGCTTGTATATTTTCTCAAGCATTATTCCCTGGAAAAAGAATAGGATAGCCAGGAGCTTGACATGCGATCCTTTTAAAAGGGATTTATCATCCCTTACAAAAAAACTAGCCCTTTACAGGTCTTCTAAATAGAAGGAGACTGCTTAAGAGCTAGTTTTTTATTTTTTATTCTTTATTTTATAATAGAATCGCAGCATCCGGAAACCGGCATAAAAATTTAATGCTGCAAATGCGGCCAATATTAGTGTAATCGTATCCCAGACAGTTGCTCCTTTACTCTGGATACCGAAATAAACAAATAAAGCCCCAAACAATACATAAATAATTGCTTTAATTAAATAAGGTCGATGCATATTAACCTCCAAAGAAGATAAGTTGTAATTGATCAAGCTGCCGTTGAATTTCTTCCGGATCCAACGAAAATTGAACCAGCACGACAAGAGAGTTCATGCCCGCATGAACAATGATCGGCACAATGATCCGCTTTGTCTGCACATATAGGAAAGCAAAAACAAAACCCATTGATGCGTATACCATTATATGCATGAAATCCAAATGAATCACGGCAAAGATAAGGGAAGAAATAAGTGCGGCAAAGAAAAAGTTCATTTTTTTATAAAGTGAACCAAAAATAATTTTCCGGAAAATTATTTCTTCCAATATTGGTGCGAGAATGGATGGCAGGATAATAAAGATAGGTGCAATGCGGGCCAAATTCATAAGTCCCTGTGTATTCTCTGAACCCGGGTCTATCCCAAATACCTCTAATTCAATTGTAGCAGCCAACCCTTGAGCAAGAAGTGCCATAATGATACCGAGAACAGACCAGACAATAATAGCGCCGGCACCAGCAGCATCCGGATGAGCACGAAGCTGCATATCCGGTTTCAAGAACCAAAGAACAATGACAAGACCTGCAGTAAAGCTAAAAACAGCCCAATAAATATTGGCTAGCACCGGATCTGCATGAAATACAAATACCAGTAACGGTACGGCAAGGTAAACAGAGAATTGCATAATGATATATGTAAGCATGACATATATATATCTTCGAGTCATAAAAACGCTCCTTTAATTTAAAATCAAAAACAGCTGTAAAAAGCATTGGAAAGAGGAACTGCCCGTCTTGTCCAGTAAAGCGGAATCCATCACAAATGATTTTATCGGGGCAGATAATCGTAGCCCCGATCTAAGACATGCAAGTTCATCATAACGTATATTCTAACACACCTGTCACTGAAAATTATAATCAGAAGTACACGAAATCATGCATCAAACGCTGAAAAAAATCTATTCTGCATATTCTTCGTATAAAATTACTCCGAACTTTTTATGATGGGATGAGTCATCACTGCCTAAAAAAGTATTTTATCATAGTAAAAGTTTAAAGTATTAAGTGCAGGAAAAAAAACATATTCTCAAAAATTGAATATAAGTTTTTCTAAAAATTCAACATCATGATGCTTGCATTTTTTGCAAGAATTAATTATTATATTAATTGGAGTTAGCACTCGCTCGATAAGAGTGCTAATAAAAATAAAATGATTTGGAATTAAGGAGGCAATTCTACATGATTAAACCATTAGGAGATCGTGTTGTTATCAAACTTGTTGAACAAGAAGAAACAACTGCAAGCGGAATCGTACTTCCAGACTCTGCAAAGGAAAAACCGCAAGAAGGTGAAGTAGTTGCAGTGGGATCTGGACGTGTGGAAAATGGAGAAAAAGTTGCTTTAGAAGTTTCTGAAGGAGACCGCATTATTTTCTCTAAATTTGCTGGTACTGAAGTGAAATATGAAGGTACTGAATACTTAATTCTTCGTGAAAATGATATTTTAGCTATTGTAGGCTAAACAAATATACGATGAATCTTTAATGAAACCCTGAATCAATTTGAAGGAGGAATTTTTAATGGCTAAAGATATTAAATTTAGTGAAGACGCTCGCCGTGCAATGCTGCGTGGTGTTGATACATTGGCAGATGCAGTAAAAGTAACATTAGGGCCTAAAGGCCGCAATGTGGTTTTAGATAAGAAATTCGGTTCACCGCTAATTACTAATGACGGTGTAACAATCGCAAAAGAAATTGAATTAGAAGATGCATTTGAAAACATGGGTGCACAGCTTGTATCCGAAGTGGCTTCTAAAACAAATGATGTTGCCGGTGACGGTACAACAACTGCAACGGTACTTGCTCAAGCAATGATCCGTGAGGGACTTAAGAACGTTACTTCCGGTGCTAATCCAGTTGGAATCCGCCGCGGTATCGAAAAAGCAGTAGCATTAGCTGTAGAAGAATTAAAAAATATTTCTCAGCCAATTGAAAGTAAAGAAGCAATTTCTCAAATTGCAGCTGTATCTTCAGGCGATAATGAAGTTGGACAATTAATCGCTGAAGCAATGGAACGTGTTGGTAATGACGGTGTTATCACTATTGAAGAATCAAAAGGCTTCAACACAGAGCTTGAAGTAGTGGAAGGTATGCAATTTGATCGTGGATACTCTTCTCCATATATGGTTACTGACCAGGATAAAATGGAAGCAGTATTAGAAGATCCATATATCTTAATTACAGATAAGAAAATTGGAAACATCCAGGAAGTATTACCAGTATTAGAACAAGTTGTTCAACAGGGTAAACCGCTTCTTATGATTGCAGAAGATGTAGAAGGCGAAGCACTTGCTACATTAGTAGTAAACAAATTACGTGGTACATTCAACGCTGTAGCTGTTAAAGCTCCAGGATTCGGTGACCGTCGTAAAGCAATGCTTGAAGATATCGCTGTTCTTACAGGTGCAGAGGTAATTACAGAAGATCTTGGTCTGGATCTTAAATCAGCAACAATCGAACAATTAGGTCGTGCTTCAAAAGTAGTTGTAACAAAAGAAGACACTACAATTGTTGAAGGTTCCGGTGATCCACAAGCAATTTCCGGCCGTGTTGCTCAAATCCGTGCACAAGCTGAAGAAACAACTTCTGATTTCGACAAAGAAAAATTACAGGAGCGCCTGGCTAAATTATCTGGCGGTGTAGCAGTAATCAAAGTTGGTGCAGCTACAGAAACAGAGTTAAAAGAACGTAAACTTCGTATTGAAGATGCGCTTAACTCTACCCGCGCAGGTGTCGAAGAAGGAATGGTACCAGGAGGCGGTACAGCACTTGTAAATATTCACGGTAAAGTAAGCGATCTTAACCTTGAAGGCGATGAAGCAACTGGCGCAAGCATCGTATTACGTGCTTTAGAAGAGCCGGTTCGTCAAATCGTTCACAACGCTGGATTAGAAGGTTCTATTATTGTAGAGCGTCTAAAAGGTGAAAAAGTTGGTATTGGTTACAATGCAGCTACGGATGAGTGGGTAAACATGGTTGAAGCTGGTATTGTTGACCCAACAAAAGTAACTCGTTCTGCACTTCAAAACGCAGCATCTGTAGCAGCTATGTTTCTGACTACTGAGGCTGTAGTAGCAGATAAGCCTGAAGAAGGCGGAGCTCCTGCAATGCCTGATATGGGCGGCATGGGTGGAATGGGCGGAATGATGTAAGTCATTCGCTTGAACGTTGATACAACAACGGTTTGAGCGGTCTAATGAATTAAATGACCGCATTTTAACCGCATTTCATTAAAAATTAAGCAAGTTATTCATGAGACTTCCGAATTTTTCGGAGTCTCTTTTTAATGTTCTTGAACCCCCCTGCATAGCAGGGGGGTTCAAGAACATTAATAAAATGAAATTCAGCCCTTCACTTGATTGTGAGGGCTTTACATTCAATCCTATAGCCTGCGAAGTATTGCACCAAATCCAAGTAAAACTAATACTTTAAACACATTGTTAGCTATATCACCTATCAAAATATAAAAGTTGACCATCTGGTTTACACTGAGATGAGGATTAGCAAGCATAACAGTAACATACCTATATACGATATCTCCAATATAATAAATTAAATATATAGTTGCGAGAACTGTGAAGACGTTCGCTATATTTGCTAAGAGCTTGTTTGTCTTTTCATTACTTTTTCTCAAAACATTAATAAGTTTGTAGAGGACTAGACTAATCCCAAGCAAAACTACTACCCTAAATCCGGCACTAGCTACATCACTTAAAAAACTAACCCAACGAAAATTTGAGACATCTAATTCAAGATTAATAGTTAAAATAAAATTTCGTTCAAAGATTCTATACATTCCATATATCAAATATAGCAAAGCAAAAATTGCATAGGCGCTTGCCGTATCTCTAAGTTTCCCGTTTTCCATCCTTATTCTCCTTTATTTTTCCTTGCATTTTATTTTACCATACGAATCCAGCGCATCCATAATTTCCACATTAAGAATTAGACAATACATTTGGAAACAGCTTTCATCACTACAAGCTGCTAAGAACAACATCATACCTGCTAATAAAACTAATAATTTCTTCAAAAAATCGAGCTCTTATAATTTATATAAATAAAAGATTAGGCTTAAACAACTTTTACTTAAAGAAAGGTTATATCCTGCGGTCTTCTAAAATACATAATGATAACCGAATAGTTTACTCAATGAATACTATCCATATTTTACAAGTCTTAAGAAGATCTCCTGAAGTATCAGTGTAAAACTATACCGAGTCTGTCTGCTAATTAAAGTACAATTTTAACAAGAAAAGGAAAGCACAATCTATGTAATCTATCCCGCCATAAGTTGTGCCTAAACGTTGTTGTGACAGCGTTGTAAGCGTTTTATAATTATAGTGAGAGGTGAGAGTAACATGTTAGATCAGCGCTCCATTCGACTAGTTGAAGAAATAATGAACCATGAACAGATTACAAAGCTGGAGCTGATGCAGCAGTTAAAATTATCCGACCGACAGCTGATGTATGACTTTGAGA
Organism: Oceanobacillus sojae; assembly: GCF_900162665.1. GTDB lineage: Bacteria > Bacillota > Bacilli > Bacillales > Amphibacillaceae > Oceanobacillus > Oceanobacillus sojae_A. The sequence continues at coordinate 254,834 of NZ_LT727813.1, read as the reverse complement.
AGGTGAACGGAATATTGGAAGATTTCAATATTCCGAAGTTAGAAATCAATCATCGATACTTTCGGATTTCGGCAGAAGCGAAAGAAGTTTTAAGGGAAAAATTACATTCTGACAGGAGCATAGGGCGATATAACTTTTCAGAGGATAATCGAATTTATATGATTTATCTTTACATTTATATAAGAAAAGAGCCTGTGTCTAATTTCCACTTGCAATCTCTGTTTAAAGTAAGTAAAAACACCGCTCTAAGTGATGTGCGCAGGTTAAAAAAGAATTGTCAGGAGAAGGGACTGATCTTCAGGTACAGCCGAAATGAAGGATACTGTATTGAAGGAAATGAGATGGGGAAACGAAGAAGTGTTATTTCATGTATCCACCAATTGTTAGGCCAATCCATGGGAGAGGAATTTATCATTTATATTCTCAGAGCATGGAATGAGGAGGAGTCTCTAAAACAGACAAGGGATGTCATGCAAAGATGGCTTGCAGAGCATGGGGTGCAATTAGTTAAAACAAGAAAAATGGAACTGATTTATTATTTTACATTTTTCCAGGCAGGCGGAAAAGAGGAATTATTCTTTTTGGAGGAAGAGAAGGATTTGCTGTTAAAACAATCTTTACTTCCCTTGGCAGATTCTCTTTCTGAACAGTTATATGGAGAGCAGAGAGCAGCACAAGAAGTATATCTTGTAACAATTTTGTTGTTAACAGCAATAGAACATATTCAACGGGTGGACACCCCTGAGCTATTAGCATTATCAGAGGAGATTATTGAGGAATTTGAAAAAAATACACTGCTTCCTGTGAAGAATAAACAGCTCTTGAAAGAAAGTTTATTTAATCACTTAGTTCCTGCCTACTTCCGAATTTTATTTGAAATTCCTTTTCATAATCCTTTATCAACAACTATCCAATCGGAGTATGCTGAGCTGTTCCAATTTGTAAAACGCTCCTTATCACCACTGGAGAGTTGGACAGGAAAAGAAATAAGCGAGGATGAAATTGGATTCTTCACCATGCATTTTGGCAGTATTATTGATCGTCAAAATACAATGGAAATTGGACGGGTTACGGGGTTAATTGTTTGTGCAAATGGAATTAGTTCGTCAATGATGCTCGCTTCTCAACTGAAAGAATTATTTCCGGAAATCTATTTTTCAGAGGTGTTTAATGGAGATCAATTTGCTGATATATCTGTGCAAAACTATGATTTAGTATTTTCCACCATACAGGTAGAATCTTCCAAGCCGACATTTGTAGTGAAGCCATTGATGACGCAGGTGGAGAAGAAGCATTTGCTGCAGTCCGTTTATAAACATTTTCCTAAATTATCGAGCCATTCAAAGCATTTAATGATTGATGAGATTATGACTGTGATTAAAAATAATGCAACAGTTACCAATGAAGAAAAGCTTTATGGAAGTCTCGTTCAATTGTTTTATGCAACAAGTAATCAAAAAGAGGTGTATAAACCTATGTTATCCGAGTTATTGACAAAAGATATGATTCAAATCACAGAAGAGCAGCTGGAATGGGAAGAAGCAATCCGTAAAGCTTCTATTCCATTACTTGACCAAAATAATATTCAAGAATCCTATGTAGAAGCCATGATTAACAATGTGAAAGAATTGGGGACTTATATCCACGTTGGAAAAGGTGTAGGTATCCCCCATGCAAGACCTGAGAATGGTGTAAATAAGTTGGGTATGTCCATGCTTAAATTAAAAAGACCAACTGCATTATTAGGAAAAAAAGAGCACCAGATTGATTTAATCATTTGCTTAGCAGCAGTGGATAATGAAGCGCATTTAAAAGCTTTGGCTCAATTAACCAAAATATTAGGAAGTGCTTCTTTTATCAACCGTTTGAAAGAAACAGCTTCAATAGACGAAATGATATCTATTATTCAAGAGGGGGAAAAGGTGTTATGAAAATTTTAACAGTGTGTGGATCAGGGTTAGGTACGAGTTTTATGGTAGAAATGAATATTAATCAAATTTTACAAGAATTAGGCGTAACGGGGATAGAGGTTGCACATTCAGATTTGAGTTCAGCAACTCCGGGTGATGCGGATGTCTTTTTCTTAGCGAAGGATATTGCTGACGGTGGAAGTCATTTAGGTGAAGTGATTGTTATGGAAAGTATTATTGATATGGATGAACTGCGTGAAAAGGTAGAGAAATTGGTACGTGAAAAAGGTTATCTATAAAAAGTCACTTAACTGAAAAGGGAGGTTTTCCATGTGAGTACAATGATTGATATTTTAAGTGAACCGGCGATACTTGTAGCTTTAATCGCTTTAATTGGTTTAATTGCTCAGAAGAAAGGTATTGCAGATACCGTTAAGGGAACAACAAAAACTTTTGTCGGTTTCCTTGTTATTGCAGCTGGTGCCGGCATTTTGTCTGGATCTTTAACACCATTTGGATCGATGTTTGAAGAGGCTTTTAATGTATCTGGTGTCGTGCCGAATAATGAAGCAGTAGTTGCTTTAGCTTTAACGGATTATGGAACAACAACAGCCCTGATTATGTTTTTTGGGATGATTGTCAATATATTAATTGCCCGTTTTACCAGATATAAATATATCTTCTTAACAGGACATCACACGCTTTATTTAGCTTGTATGCTGGCTGTTATTATGGCAGTTGCCGGCTTTAATACATTCGGGTTAATTGCGGCAGGATCAGTTGCTTTGGGGATTGTAATGACATTATCTCCAGCAAGCTTACAGCCTTTTATGCGTCAATTAACAGGAAATGATAATGTTGCGCTTGGTCATTTCAGCGCTGTTGGCTATGCAGCAAGCGGATTAGTTGGAAAACTATTTAAAGGAAGTAAAGAAACGTCTACAGAGAATATTAAATTTCCGAATGGGTTAGGATTTTTGCGGGATAGCACAGTAAGTATTGCTTTAACGATGATAGTAATGTATTTAATTGTTGCTTTATTTGCCGGTCCGACATTTATTGAAGCGGAATTAAGCGGAGGTACAAACTTTCTGGTATTTTCATTAATTCAGGCGGGGACATTTGCTGCAGGGGTATTTGTCATCCTTTCTGGGGTACGTCTTGTACTTGCTGAAATTGTACCAGCATTTAAAGGTATCTCTACAAAACTGGTTCCAAACGCCAAACCGGCATTGGATGTTCCTATTATTTTCACTTATGCACCGAATGCTGTATTAATTGGCTTTTTTGCCAGTTTTCTTGGAGGTATTGCAAGTATGGTAGCTATGATTTTCTTAGGAGGAGTAATTATTCTTCCAGGGGTAGTTCCTCACTTTTTTACCGGAGCAGCAGCCGGAGTGTTTGGTAATGCTACCGGAGGGTTTAAAGGGTCTGTCGCCGGTGCATTTGTCAACGGGATTATAATTTCCTTCTTACCAGTTTTCTTAATGCCGGTACTTGGAGATTTAGGCTTTGCAAATACAACCTTCTCGGATGCTGACTTCGGTGTATCAGGTATCTTCTTTGGAAGTCTGGCAAACTATGGCGGACCAATTGCCATTACGATTAGCTTAGCAGTAATTATTCTGCTGATGATTATTCCAGGGAAAAAGAAGAAGAATCAATCGCAGCAGTCGAAAGTAGGTTAAGCAGAAAGGGAAGATAGAGAACAAGTACATATAAGTGAGAAATATTTATATGCACTTGTTCTGTCATATTATCAAACGAATTTCATCTTATATTGGAGGTAAATTTTTATGACTACGAAGAATTACACTATTTCAGAACTATCCATTAATACAATTCGAACACTGACAATTGACAGTGTAGAGAAAGCGCAGCATGGACATGCTGGAATGCCAATGGGAGCAGCGGCAATGGCTTATGCTTTATGGAAAAAGCATTTAACGATTAGTCCGGAAAATCCAAGCTGGTTTAATAGAGATCGATTTGTACTCTCGGCAGGGCATGGGTCTAATCTTCTTTATAATTTATTACATCTGTCCGGTTATCCTGTTACTATTGATGATTTAAAGCAGACAAGACAGTGGGGAAGTAAAACACCTGGGCATCCAGAATACGGAATTACTCCCGGAGTAGAGGCAACTACAGGTCCATTAGGTCAAGGCATCCCGGTCAGCGTGGGGATGGCTATTGCTGAAAAACATTTAGCTGAGGTTTATAATAAGCCTAACTATAAAATAGTGGATCATTATACGTATACGATTTGTGGTGACGGTGATTTAATGGAAGGCGTTTCCTATGAAGCTATCTCCCTTGCAGGACATCTTCAGCTGGATAAGCTTATTGTTCTCTATGATTCTAATGATATCAGTTTAGATGGTGATTTAGATATTTCCTTTAGCGACCATATTCAAAAACGTTTTGAAGCAGCCCGCTGGCAGTATTTAAAAGTGGAAGATGGTAATGATGTAGAGGCAATTTCAAAAGCGATTGAAGAGGCGAAACAAGATCAGGAACATCCAACTGTTATTGAAATAAAAACAACCATCGGATACGGCTCTCCCAGTCTACAAGGAACGCATCATGCACATAGTGATCCATTAGGAAAAGAGGAAATGGAACGTACGAAAAAAGCATATAGGTGGGAGCATGAACCTTTTCATGTACCAGAAGAAGTATATGCTGATTTCACATCCATTAAAGAGAAAGGGAAATCTGCCGAGAAGAACTGGCATCATTTGTGTGAAGCCTATAAAGCAGATTATCCTGAACTTGCAGAGCAATTAAAACGAATTGTTGACGGCGAACTGGCTGATGACTGGGATACAGAACTCCCAGCATATTCTCCAAGAGACACACTGGCAACACGAGTAGCATCAGGGGACACATTGAATAAATTAGCACAGAAACTCCCTGAATTTATAGGCGGTTCTGCTGATCTGGATTCCTCTACGAAAACACGGTTAACGAACGAAGCAGATTTTAAAAGAGGTCAATATCAAGGAAGAAACCTCCGTTTTGGTGTTCGGGAGTTTGCAATGGGGGCAATTGCCAATGGCTTAGCACTTCATCATTTACGTCCATTTGTCAGCACATTCTTTGTATTTTCGGACTATCTGCGTCCGGCAATCCGTTTAGCCTCTTTAATGGAGCTGCCAGTTACGTATGTATTCACACATGATTCTGTGGCGGTAGGGCAGGATGGTCCGACCCACCAGCCAATCGAGCATTTAGCATCCTTCCGGGCAATGCCGGGATTGTCTGTGATTCGTCCGGCAGATGCAAACGAAACGAAAGAGGCGTGGAAGCTGGCTGTAGAAAATACTTCCCAACCGACGATGCTTGTTCTTGGCAGACAAGGTTTACCTACATTAAAAGGTTCAGCAGAGCTTGCCAAAGAGGGGGTTGAAAAAGGTGCTTATGTGATTTCTGAAGCAGCTCAAGCGCCTGAAGGAATGCTGATTGCTGTGGGATCAGAGGTCAGTTTAGCTGTTGAAGCCCAACAAGAATTAGAAAAGCAAGGTATATTCGTTAATGTTGTAAGTATGCCAAGCTGGGACCGTTTTGAAAAACAATCGGAAGCTTATAAAGAGAGTGTTCTCCCCAAAAATATAAAAAAACGGGTATCCGTTGAAATGGGTTCTAAGCTTGGCTGGAGAGAATACGTCGGGGATAGCGGAATCGTTATGAGTATTGATTCATTCGGCGCATCTGCACCTGGAAATGAAGTTATTGAAAGATATGGCTACACGGTTGAAAATGTAGTTAATACGTATAAGAAATTATATTAAAGAAAGACTGAAACAAAAAATAGTCTAAATAGGAAATAACAGTTTAGCATATTTACAATTAAAAACGAAAAAATAACATTCATTTACCCCGATCATTCAAGGATAAACGGATGTTATTTTTTTATTGCAGGAAATTATCTTTTTCCCGTGTAAATTTTTATTAACTATATTTATTAATGGCATCTAATGTTTTTTGCCGTACATGCATTAATTCTTCGTTGTTAAGCAATTTATATGTTAGTAGATCAAGCAAAAAGAGACCGGGTAACTGAGAGTTAATAAAATTAGGATCATCGATGTATCTATAGCTTGAAATAAGAATAACCTCGTCAGCAAACTTCGTTAATACAGTTTGTTCGAAATTCGTTACGACGATCACTGTCGCTTTATTGTTTTTTGCTATCTTTGCTGCGTCGATAACTGGCTTCGTTTTACCGGAATTAGAGAAACAAACGATTAAGTCGTTTTCTTGCAGCAGACTGCTCTTCATTAATAAATCATGTGCATCCGTCACAGATTCAGAGGAAATCCCCATTCGGTATATTCTGCTGTTGAACTCATGTGCAATCAATCCAGAGTTGCCAATCCCGCAAAATAACACCTTATTTTTACTTGAAATGAGTTTTACAATTCTATTTGTCTGTTCCTCGCTAAAAAACTGCTGCGTGGATTTAATAATTGTTTGGTAATAGTTGTAAACTGTTTCAAATGTGTGATCACTTTTCTTATTTTCTGTACTGGCTCCAATCAAAGAAAATTTCATTTGTTGAAACGTATTGAAATCAATTTTTTTGCAAAATCTGGTTATACTAGCTGGAGATACCTGAATCGCTTCAGATAATTCAATAATGGTTTTATCACGAATGGAAGTTTTATTGGCAAGTAAATATTTGGTTATTTTTTTATCAATATCTGTCAATGAAGAATTGTATTTTTGAATCCTATTCTCAAAATTCAACGGATTTCTCTCCTTTCTAAACGCTGACTAATTTCATCATACCATCAAATAATATATTGACATAGATGAAAGCGTTTGTTAATATAATCGTGAAAATAATTTTCTTTAGGGGTTAAGTATATGAAAAAGTTTTTCGGTAAGGCGCAGCAATTTGGAAAATCATTTATGTTACCTATTGCAATTCTTCCTGCTGCAGGTCTTTTTTTAGGAATTGGGGGGGCTTTATCTAATCCAAATACAATTAATGCGTATCCAATCTTGGATCAATTCTTGCTCCAGGCGATTTTTACGATAATGAGCTCTGCAGGGGACATTGTGTTTGCGAATTTACCAGTGATATTTGCAGTTGGCGTAGCCATTGGAATGGCAAGGTCAGATAAAGGTACAGCTGGTTTAGCTGCTTTAATTGGTTACTTAGTAATGAATGCAACGATAAATGCTATTTTACTGATTACCGATAATTTGGCTGCAGATAATCTTTCCGCAGTTGGGCAGGGTGTTACCTTAGGAATTCAAACATTAGAATCTGGCGTTTTTGGCGGGATTATCGTTGGGATTATGGCAGGTTTATTGCATAACCGGTTTAATAAAATTGAGTTGCCGCAATTCTTAGGATTCTTTGGCGGATCACGATTTGTACCAATTGTAACTTCTTTTGCTGCAATTATACTCGGAACAATAATGTATTATGTATGGCCGATGATTCAAACTGTCATTTTCAGCTTTGGAGATATCGTTAATGCAACCGGGTATATTGGGACATTTTTCTATGGATTTATTTTACGTATGTTAGGACCGTTCGGGCTACATCATATTTTCTATCTTCCTTTCTGGCAAACAGGTCTTGGGGGAGCTTTAGAAATAGGCGGGCAATTAGTACAGGGTACACAAAACATCTTCTTTGCGCAGTTAGGTGACCCGGAAACGACAAAATTCTTTGAAGGCACCTCACGTTTTATGTCTGGACGATTTATTACGATGATGTTTGGTTTATTAGGTGCAGCTTATGCTATTTATCGTACCGCGAAGCCAGAAAATAAGAAGGTTGTCGGTGGATTAATGCTGTCAGCTGCATTAACTTCTTTTTTAACTGGAATCACAGAGCCATTGGAATTCTCATTCTTGTTTGTTGCTCCATTACTCTATGTAGTACATGCGATTTTTGATGGTTTGGCATTTATGCTGGCTCATATTTTCCAAATAACGATTGGACAAACATTCTCTGGAGGATTTATTGACTTCATATTGTTTGGAGTATTGCAAGGAGAAGCATTAACTAACTGGATGTACGTTATCCCAATCGGTATCATTTGGTTCTTCTTATATTTCTTTACGTTCACATTCTTAATTAAGAAGTTTAATTTTAAAACACCTGGACGCGAAGACAAGAAAGCAGAAGATGATACGACGGTTCAAACAGCTCAGGTATCTGGCGCAGAACGGCCAACTGCGATTATCCAAGCGTTGGGTGGAAGAGAGAACCTTGTTGATGTCGATAATTGTGCAACAAGATTGCGTGTCACGGTTAAAGATGGTGAAATGATAAATAAAGAAGCTCTGCAAGAAACGGGCAGCAGAGGGGTTATTGTGAAGGGTGAAGGAGTACAGGTCATCTACGGTCCCCAGGTTTCTGTTATAAAGAATGAAATTGAAGAAGAACTAGAGAAATAATAGAGGATGTTCAAAAAGTCCAATAAAGAAGACTCGGCGAATTTCTGCGTTGACGAATATTTTTCAATACTCACGTATTATAAAGCATACGCTCCGTTTGAAAAATATTCGTCGCCTTGAACTTCTTGGTCCTATTTATCGGACTTTTTGAACACATAATAATAGGAGTTGAACGTTTTGAAATTACCAAATAATTTGATCGTATCGTGTCAAGCGCTGGAAGATGAACCGCTTCATTCATCTTTTATCATGAGCAAGATGGCGCTGGCTGCTGCTCAAGGTGGAGCAAAGGGAATACGGGCTAATTCAAAAGAAGATATTATCGAGATAAAGAAAGAAGTTTCTCTTCCTGTTATTGGAATTGTAAAACGAAACTATCAAGGATCAGATGTCTATATTACTGCAACGAGTAAAGAAGTAGACGAATTAATGGAAAGCGGCTGTGAAGTGATTGCGATGGACGCGACGATTAGTGAAAGACCGAAAGAATCATTGAAGGAATTAGTTAACTATGTGAGAGAGCACGCCCCGCATATTGAACTAATGGCGGATATATCCACTATTGAGGAAGCAATTACAGCTGAAAAGCTGGGGTTTGATTACATTGGAACGACATTGCATGGCTATACCAAGCATACTAAAGGTAAAAAAATATATGATCAAGATTTTGCCTTTCTAAAAGAAGTATTGCAAGCAGTGAAAAAACCAGTAATTGCTGAAGGAAATATTATAACACCAGATATGCTGAAGAAATCCTTTGGATTAGGAGTGCATGCAACCGTTGTTGGCGGTGCGATTACAAGGCCAAAAGACATTACAAGCCGATTTGCTAATGAAATCAAAGATTTGCTTTAAAATCGGCTGATACTTATAACGAATGTCAAGGACTATTTGAGGGAATTGAGACAATTATAAGCAGTAAAGGGATTCTTTTACTCGTTTCTGGTGAAGCAAAAGCAGATGCAACGGCAAAATGGTTAAATGGTGAAGTGTCTGAGGATTTCCCGGCATCCATTTTAAAAAAGCATGAGCATGTAAGGATTATTGCAGGTGAAGCGGCATTAAGTAATGCTGAAGATAAATAACCTTTCTAAAAAGCTTTTAATTATAAAAGCTGGAGATTGTGAGAAAATATCGAAAACGAAAAATAGTGACTTTCTGCTGTTGAGTGGGAGGGCACTATTTTTATGATAACTAGCTCTATTCCTTCAGAACTTATTTTAAAAATTCAAAGAACGTGGAATACTAGGAAAGAAGCAAGCCTAAATAAAAATACTGATAAAGGAAAGGCTTCAAATGATGAGTGAAAAAATAACTCAAAAATTAAATAACTCTTTTCCCTGGGTGCTGCTCCAAAAATGGGAACACATCTTATTCCTTCATTATCCGATATCACCTGAAACTATAAAAATGTACCTTCCAAAAGAAGTAGAACTGGACACATATAATGGGCAGGCGTGGATCAGTATTGTCTCTTTTAAAGTCAGTAAAAATCGCCTTCGTTATTTACCAAGGGTTCCTTATATACACCCAATGCTGCAAATAAATGTAAGAACTTATATAAAGAGGAAAGGAGAAATGGGCGTTTTTTTCTTTACAATGGATACAAATAAATTATCTGCTGCTTTGGGAGGGAGGATAGTAAACGCTCCTTTTCTTCATGCAGATATGGTTATGAGAAAATATGCAAACACATATCGAATATACAGTACCCGCAAAGGGAAGTTGTCTGCTGCATTTCAGACAAGCTATTCTCCAGTGGGACATGCTTTCTATCCTGAAAAACAGAGTCTGGATTATTGGCTGCTGGAGCGGTATATTTTCTGGTCTTATAAAAATGGCAGGTTATATCGCGGGGATATTCAGCATGACCGATGGGAAATCAGAAATGCTGAGGTAAATATAGAAAAACAATCTTTAGTTTTACCGGAAAATACTATCGGAGAACCCCCATTAGTACATTATGCCAGTTCTAAGGTTGCGCTGAATGGAGTAATTAAAAAAGTAAAATGAGAAGCTTTTTTGGCAATTCTATTAATAAAAATAAGATTCCATGTCAGATCAAAACCTTACATGGAATCTAAATTTACTTTTTTATAAAGCATTTTGAAACTAAACGAGCCGCTTCCTGATCTGCGCACTAATAATATCAATCAGCGTAACGACAACAATAATAACCAGTAAAATTAATCCAACTTCAGACCAGTTCCGGTTTGTTGTTGCTATGGTAATCAGGGTTCCAATACCTCCGGCGCCGATAATACCTAAAATGGTGGAGGCGCGGACGTCAATTTCAAACCGGTAAATTGCATAGGATAAAAATTCAGGAATAATTTGTGGGATAATTCCATAAAACAATACCTGAATCTTATTTGCCCCATTTGCCTCCAATGCTTCAACTACATTCATATCGATGGATTCAATAACCTCACTATAAAGTTTACCGAGCATCCCGATGGAGCCGATTGCGATAGCAATAACCCCGGCAAAAGGTCTCGGGCCTACTGCTGCTACGAACATTAAAGCTAAAACAAGCTCCGGAAAAGCACGAATAGCATTCAATGCCCATTTAGAGGCTGTGTTTAAAAACTTGTTTTTTACCATATTACGTGCAGCAAAGAAGCCAAAAGGAATAGCTAATATTGCTGCCATCAGAGTACCTGTATAAGCCATCAGCAAGGTCTCCCACATAAGCCCCATTACTTTCCCGAAGGCAGACCAGTCGGGGGAAAACAGCTGAGGTATAACACGTGTTAAACTTTCAATAGTATGCTGGCTGAAAACACGGCTCCAGCGGATTTCAATACTTGTAAACGTCCAGATATAGATGGCGAGAAGAATGATGCCAATAACATAAGGTCTCATCTTTTGCCAAGGTGTTTTCTTCTGTTTAGGAGGTAACGTAAATTCTGTCATATTAGTCGCTCCCTTATTTTGTTACTGATGTAATCAATAATCACAACGGATATAAAGATAATAATAATAATTGTCATTACGTTTGGATAGTTGGCCCAGCTCACCTGCTGGTTTAACAGAAGACCGATACCGCCCGCTCCTACAAAACCAAGCACAAGGGAAGCGCGGACGTTTACTTCAAATACATACAGTCCAAACGAAACAAATTGAGGGAGTACTTGCGGTATGACTGCATATGCGATAACCTGCATTGTATTTCCGCCTGAAGCACGTATTGCCTCAATTGGATTCATATCAATGGATTCAATGGTTTCGTACAATAACTTAGCGAGTAATCCTAAAGAGAAAATAATTAACGCCATAATCCCCGGAAAGACACCAACGCCAAAGATGCCCACGAAGATCAATGCAAGTAATATATCCGGGATAGTACGTAACACGTTCATAATAAAACGCACCGGCAGATGGATAAATGGATTTGGAAAAAGATTAGCAGCCGATAATAAACTGATTGGAATACTGATCAGGGCAGCGACTGTTGTTGCAATAATTGCCATATGTAAGGTTTCGATCAACTGCGGCATCACAGTTGATGCATAGCTCCAATGTGGTGGAAACAGGCTTTTGGCAATATTAATAAAACCATTTTTCCCACTCCATAAATCAAGAAGAGAAGATTCTGTTTTTATCGAAGTAAAAAGATAAAAACCAACAATGATGATGAAAATAGCAGATATCCGTAATTTCGTTTTATTGGATGATATGCCCTGCAATGTTGGTTGATTTGTTTTACTCATCATCAGAACCTCCTACCCGGTCCTCATCACGAATTTTTCTTCCGTAAATCTCTTCGAATGTTGCTTCATTTACATCACTGACAGGCCCGTCATACACGACTTCACCTGCTCTCATCCCGATAATTCGGTCCGCATATTCCATTGCCATATCAATAAAATGCAGATTGACAATGGTAGTGATATTGTCTTCTTTATTTACTTTCCGCAAGTAGGTCATTACCTGATGGGATGTCGGCGGATCGAGTGATGCAACCGGTTCATCCGCAAGAATAATATTTGGCTGCTGGGTAAGCACACGGGCTATGGCAACCCTCTGCTGTTGACCACCGCTTAATTGATCAGAACGCTGATATAATTTATCAGCTATATTTACCCGCTGTAAACTGCGGTAAGCCAGTGCCTGGTCTTCTTTTGGGTAAAGGTTAAACAAGCTTTTCAGTGTTCCTGTATGACCTAAGCGGCCGGAAATAACATTTTTCATTACGGAGGAGCGCTTCACGAGATTATAATTTTGAAAGATCATACCGACTTTTGTCCGCAGTTTACGAAGGTCCCGTGAGCCGTATTTTAAAATATTCTCATTATCAATCAGCAGTTCTCCGCCAGTAGGCTTCACCAGCCGATTTATACTGCGGATCAATGTTGATTTCCCGGCACCGGATAATCCGACAACAACGACAAATTCACCGGGATTGATTTGGATATTGATATTTTTCAAACCTTGCGTTCCATTCGGATAAACAAGGGAAACATCTTTAAACTCTATCATAATGGAAATCTCCTTTTTTGTTTAAGGATTAGCAGGAATCTGCGGAGATAAAGTGTGTCCTATAGATTCTAAGAGGAAGATTTTTCATTCCTCTTAGAATCAGACAGGAATACCTTAATCTTCATTTTGACTACAGTATGGTTTACTCATCAAACTGATCCTGGAATTTACTATAAACATCGCGGACGATATCATATTCTTCATCTGTCGCTTCATCAAGGCCAGTCCAGTTATACACTTCATCCATTACGTTAATCATTTCTTCATCGTCATTAAAGCCCATGAAAATTTCTTTGATCTGTTCTACTTCTTCTTCGCTTAACAGATTTGTATTTGCACTGATTGTGTCATTAGGAATTGGTTCAGTGAAATCTAATGGTACGAGGTCGTCCATTGCTTCCGGATAATCCTCTACTATGTTTGTACGTGCATCCTCGAATGTTGTTGCAAAGTCTGCATCTCCCTCCAGGACAGTAACCAGGGCCGCATCATGCGAGCCGGTCTGGATTTGATTGCTGAAGTATGTCTCTAAATCTTCTACACCGTAGTCATCCATAAGCTGTGCTGCCGGGAATAAATATGCGGATGTAGATCCCTGGTCAGCAAATGCCCAGATTTTACCCTCCAAATCTTCTAAACTGTCAATATCTGAATCTGCACGGACAGTATATTGAGCACGATAAGATGATTCTCCGTCACGGATAGATTTTGCAAAAACTTCTACTTGATCGTAGCGGTCAGTTGCCTGAACATAACCAAAAGCGGGAATAAAACCAATATGAACCTGGTCATTGCCTAAAGCTTCTACGAGTCCGCTGAAATTTGTCATTACACGGCCTTCCACATCACGGTCAAGCTCTTCCTCCAGACGTTCTACCATTGGCTCGATATTGTCTGCAATCTTGTCAGAATCGGTTGAAGGAACAAATCCTAAGATAAGCGTGTCATCCCCATCACCTGAATCAGAGCCGCATGCGGCCAGCATAACTGCCAAAATTAATGTGAAAAATAAGAATATTCCTTTTTTGAACAATCTATTTCCCTCCCGGTGAATTTATTTCATTTCATATTTATTATAAGTGATTGGGATAGAAGAAATCTACAGAATTTTGATGAATTTTATCAAAATGCGGAATTATTTGTAATTTAAAAGATTATTTTTACTCTTCCGGATATGTAACATATGCTATGATGAAAGGGATTGGGGGACGTATATAATGTTAAAAGATTATAAGCTGGTTATCTTCGATTTAGATGGCACACTATATGAAGGAACAGAGCATTTTGATTATTATGCTAAGCTGCTGCAAGAAAAAGTAGCGCCTGCCTATCAGGCCGACTATTTGCGCGAGTATGAAGCGATGAAGGCAGGAAAGCACCTTGTTTCTATTGGGAAGGTGTATGATGCTGCCCGTGATTTGGTTTTAACTATAGATTCTTTAACCTTTGAGGTCTCCGCAGCATATCGCTGGAATGGTGAAAAATTGTCTGAGACTGAGACGCAAGAATACTATCCCGGGCCGCAGCAATTTGATTTCAATCATTTGGTTGCTATTGGAGATGGCTGGTGGCTGCCTTTTGCCAGTGCAAAGCATTATGGGGTGGAAGAAAACTACAGCAGTTATTTGGCAACAAAAGAATTCATGGTATCAGATGATTTTACAATAGAGAAGCTGGAAGGCCTACGCACTTATTTATTGCAATTAAAAGAAAAAACACAGATTGTATTGTTGACGAACAGCGATCGGGAGGATGTAACACGTTTATTAAATGAACTTGATTTAACAAATATCTTTGACCATATGATTACCTCAGCGAAAAAACCTGCATACACAAAGAAATGGATGGAGCACCTGATTGAACAGTATGAAATTGAACCGGCTGAGGGGGTATCAGTCGGGGATAACTTTATTAATGAAATCGCTCCGGCACTGTCATTGGGCATGGATGCAGTTTATATTCAGCCGCATGGTCATGATGAAGAGAGAGACGGATTGAAGGTAATAGATTCTTTAACGGATTTTAGTAAACAAAGATAGTTATCTGTATTTTGAAGGGAAAGCTGCAAAATATAATATAAAGGGGAAAGGGAATTAAAGGAGTAGTAGTGAGCTGAGCCTATAAACTAAATTTATTTCAGTCAGGGGCTGTACAACCAAATTTATGAAATTCTGTATTGAATAAGTGGGAGAAAATCAATCAACTCCCACTAAAAAAAACTAGTTTATTCACTTTGAAATGAAGACAATTCAGCCATCGTTTGATAGATAACGTTTCTTGCCAAGAAAACCATCTTATTGGTATTTTCTTGAACAATAGATTTCATTTCTTCTGTATAACCCATACAATCAAGTACAATAGCCTTTATTGGCAGTTTTTCCAATTCATCTGCTGCTTTGATTAACTCTGACTTATTAAAATTATAAGGAGAACAAGCTTTTGGAATAGCTGTTAATCCTATTGTTTCCCATTTTTTGATGATGGAGTTCTTTTGTTCTGGAAGGGGGATAACCACTCCGATTATTCCCTCCTGGATGACTCCTTTTACTACATGGTTTAACAGATAATCAGGATAAATTAAAGGAACATTACTGATGAACTTAGGGAATTGACCAGTACAAGCCAATAATATCATTGTTGTATCTGACAGATTTAATTCATTAATTAAATCTTGTATAAAAGGAAGTATTTTTTCCTTGGCAATAACTGCTTTATCTCCATTCGATAAACGAGAAACTAAAACAGTCTGATTTTCATTTGGAGATAAATTTAATATTTCTTTTTCTGTTTTATTATCAAGTACACCTCTTTCCACGATAGCTGTATTATCGGGGAAAATATTTTGCATAGCCGGGATCATATCCACCCTTGGGGTTTGCCCGATAGTAATAACGCCTATGGTTGGATACATGATTTTTCCGTCTCCTTAGAGTAATAGTTTTCCCCGTTGATATATGTTTCTAAAACATTGGCATAGGTATGGAACGGATGGTGAGACCATATAACAAAATCTGCATCTTTTTGTTCCTCCAGTGAGCCGACGCGATGCGCTATTCCAGTTAATTTTGCTGCTTCGATAGTGATGCTTCTTAACGCAGCCGTCTCATCTAAACCATATTTGACTGCTTCTGCAGCACATATAATTAAGTAATTAATCGGAATGAAAGGATGATCTGTCATAATTGCAAAGGGTATTCCTGCTTCATGAAATAATTTGGGAGCTGCTGGAGTAAGGTTTCTGGTTTCATATTTAGTTGCAGGCAGCATAAATGGGCCTAGCGTAACTTTTGCACCGCTTTTCTTAATAGCTTCCAGCATGAAGTGTCCTTCGGTGCAATGCTCCAGTGATAATTGAATATTAAATTCCTTAGCTATTCGAATAGCTGTAGCAATATCATCGGCCCGGTGGGCATGCAAATGCAATGGCATTTGATGATCGAGTACTTCTATAAATGGCGATAACTCTGAATAGTTATTTAATGCTTCTTTTTTTTCTTCGTTTGTCAGTTGACTTGCTTTTTCAAACCCTTCACGAATGATATTGGCAATTGACATTCTGGTATACGGCTTTTTATGATAATTCTGACCAAATGTATTTTTAGGATTTTCTCCAAGAGCTCCTTTAAGCCCGCTTTTCCTTGTAACTAGCATTTCCTCCAGGTAATTTCCGCCTGTTTTTAAAATGGTCCATACACCGCCAATAGGATTAGCACTGCCAGCCCCTGTTTGAACAGTAGTTACGCCTCCTTTTCTTGCCAGATCAAATGAAAAATGATTAATATCAATGCCATCTATTGCAGACATCATGGGGGTATAGGGCTCAGAGTATTCATTGGCATCATTGATTCGTTCATTAATTTCTCCCCAAATTCCAACATGTGTATGAATATCAATTAATCCAGGAGTAATTGGTAGGCCATCCAAATCTCTTACCGTTGCTTCTTCAGGGATGTCTGTGTTCACTCCAACTTTAATAATTTTTCCATTCTTAATCCATAAATCTGCGTGCTCTAATATGGTATTCTTTTCATTCATTGTATAAATTGTTGCGTTTTTAAATATATGAAGCATTTTTTTCTCCCTCCCTGTAAACTTCTTTTCCTTTTATAAACGTACGAACTGCTCTTGAAGTCAGACTTAAAGGATGCCCATTCCATAAAACAAGGTCAGCAAATAAACCTTTCTGAATATCACCAGTTTTGTGCTCGATATTTAATAGTTTGGCAGCATCTTTTGTTAAAGCGTTTAATACCTGCTGTTCCGGGACACCATTTTTTACAGCAAGAGAGCCCTCTAATTGCAGATGGGTTACAGAATTAGTAGGGTGGTCTGTAGAAAATGTATAGTTTATTGCTTGTTTATGGAAGAAATAGTAGTCAGCCGGATCCAGAGTTTTTAGCTCTGCCCTTTCAATTGGCTGAAAATAAGGACCTGCAACAATTGTTTTAGGATAGTTTAATATCGGATTTCTTAATTTTCTGTATTCCGTAGCATGGATAAATACAAAATCTATGCCAAATTCCTCTGCAATTCTATAGGCAGTGGCAATGTCATCTGCGCGATGACAGCGAATAAATAAGAGTTCCTCTTTAAGGTTCTTTTCTTTTTGTAAATCAGTTAAAGATCGCCGGATTTTATGAGCAATCCCCATGCGGGTTAAGGGAGTACGGGTCCGTTCCCAAAATGTCTTCTTGGGGACATCTCCCATGGAATAGGAATACCCCAGTTTTTTATGGAGAACCATATCTTCAACGGTAGGACCATTGGTATGAATGACAGCAGTGCGTGCTCCGACAATACTTTCTGCTGAAGAAACAATGTGAGCAGCTGTAACACCAGAAGAAACAGCATCGTTAAAGGCTTTATCGAATGGATAAATACCATCCAATACATGCAGTTTTTCGCTTTTAATTTCATCTGGCTCTGTGCTGTCGTTACCCTCCCAGCGAATTCCTTTTTCTGTCAATCCAATTTGCGAACAAGTATCAATAAAACCGGGAGTCAGAAACAAATCGGAGCCATTAATAACAGTAGTATGGTTAGGAATATGGTTTCCAGGCAAAATAGCATCGATTTTCTCATCTTTTATAATGAGTGTCTTTTTGGAAAAACTGCCTGATTCAGAGGAATAAGTATTAATATTTGTAATAGCTGTTTGGGTCATTTTTTACACCTGCTTTCAAAGTTTTATATAAGAGGATGTTCAAAAAGTCCAATAAAGATGACACGGCGAATTTCTTCGTTGATGAGCTTCTTGGTCCTATTTATCAGCCTTTTTGAACACACACTATACGAAAGAAAAGCAGAGAAATAAACTCTACTTTTCTTTTGTAATTTTATTCTTGAATATTATTCCTCCAGCCAAACATTTGCGCCATTTGGACTTACTACATTAATGGACATGTCAGCAGATATTTCAAAGCCTTTCACTTTAGGGCTGATAGCTGCAGTTGAATCTTGATTGTCAATTTCAATTCGGGAATAGTCTCCCATGATAATTTTTATTGCTTCTTGATAGAGCTCTGCTCTTTCACCCTGATCGACACTTTCTGTAAGTGCCTGATTCAATAACTTGTCTACTTCTTCATTAGAATATCCTCTTCCATTACCTAACGAGCCGATTTGATCAGAATGGAACAGCTGATTCAGGAAGAAGTACGGGTCTGGATACCAGGACCAGCCGCCAATAGACATAGGAGCATTATTCTTGGAAACTGTGTCACTAAGTGTTCCCCATTCAACTACTTTAATTTCTACATCTATATTTAAATTTTCTTTCATTTGATTCTGGAAAATAGTAGCAGTTGGAACACGGGCTTCACCAACATAGATTTCTGTACTAAATCCATCTGCATATTCGGTTTCAGCTAAAATTTCTTTCGCTTCTTCAGGATTATATTCCGGTTTGTATTGCTCCAGTTCTTCTGTATATCCCCATGATTCTTGAGGGATAGGTGCGTAGGAAACTGAAGCACCTCCATATTGATTTGCTCCGGAAACAAGCTCTTCTACATTTGTAGCCTTGTAGATTGCTTCCCGGACTTTTGGATCAGCAGTCGGCCCTTTCTGGTTATTCAGATCAAGATAAGTAATTGACAAGCCTGGCTCAGAAAGTAGTTCGAGTTCTGGATCCTGCTCAATAACTTCTCTGCTTTGTCCTTTAATATCTGTAGCAATATCAATATCACCTGATCGGAGCGCGTTTGTCATCATATTAGGGTCTGAAATGATGGTATAAACAACACTATCAAGGTGCGGTTTTTCTCCCCAATAATTATCGTGTCTTTCCAGATCAACTTTCTGATCTGTTTGCCAATCTTTCAATTGAAATGGCCCGGTGCCCACTAAATGAGAACCAAATTGCTCTCCCCAGCCTTCCACTTCTTCTTTCGGAACAATAATATTTCCTTTATCTGTCAACATAGCGAGTAATGCGGCATTTGGTTCTGTCAGGTGAATGGTTATTTCAAATTCATCATTTACTTCTACACTATCTACTCCAGTCAACCTGTTCATAACAGATTCATTAGCTGATCGTTCAAGGCTGTATTTCACATCCTCAGCTGTCATCTGTCTGCCATCTTGATATTCCCCAGGTTGAAAATAGACATCGTCTCTTAACTTGAAGGTGTATGATTTCAAATCTTCTGAGGTTTCCCATTCTGTAGCGATGGACGGTTCAAAATCACTAAAATCTTTATTATAAACGATAAGTGTATCTCCAATTGATCTCATAATTTGAGATTCATAAACACCTGTATAGCGTACAGGGTCTAATGTATTAGGATTGGAAGAAAGTCCGATGTTTAAGGTTCCTCCGTCTACCGGTTCCCCTGACTCATCTTCGGCATTGCCATTTTTTGAAGAGTCTGCATCCCCATTAGAGGAACAAGCTCCTAAAGTAAAAAGGATACATATAAACCCAAAGACTAAAAGCAACGACTTTAAATTGAGCAATTTCATTTTTTCTCTCCTTTTTGGTTTATTTGATTCATAATGTGAATCAGTAATTCGAATAAAGAATTAATAATAAATCTAGCATAACTAGTAATATAATGTAAATAGTTTTTTGTAAATTCTAATTAAATAAATTAATTTGACAAATTTATATTTACAAATATATTTTCAAGTGCTAAACTGTTTTTTAATTCATATACCAAACCATTGATTCACATAATGAATAAAATTGGAGGGATAAAAATTGGGAAAGTACATTTTCAGCAGACTGATAAATATGATTCCAACATTATTTGTTGTAGCCATTATCGTATTTTTAATTACGAGAATGATTCCTGGAGACCCCGCTTCCGTTATGCTTGGACCGCAGGCGAGCAGAGAAGATGTTGAGGCGCTAACTGAAGCTTTAGGATTAAATGAACCAATTCATATTCAATTTATGCAGTACATTGGGAATTTATTGAAAGGAGATTTTGGGGTTTCACTATCTTATAACCAGCCAATTACAGACTTAATTATCAATCGGTTCCCCAATACAGTTATTTTAGCGGTAAGTGCATTAATCATTGCTTTTATGATAGGCGTTCCGGCTGGGATAATTTCTGCTTCAAAGCAAAATTCTCTTATCGATTATTCCATTACTACTATCTCTTTAATCGGAGTATCCATGCCAATTTTTTGGCTGGGGGTCATGCTTGTTCTATATTTTAGTGTCAATTTAGGCTGGTTTCCTGCAACCGGGATGGGGTCCATGGCAGACGGATTTATCAGCTATCTAAAGCATTTAATCCTGCCAAGTATTACGCTTGCCACCATACCGACGGCAACATTTGCACGGATAACACGATCAAGCATGCTGGAGGTAATTACACAGGATTATATTAAAACTGCACGTTCGAAAGGAATCAGTGAATTTATTGTTATTTTTAAGCATGCCTTTAAGAATGCATTTAACCCTCTGTTGACAGTATTAGGTCTGCAAATTTCCTCGTTACTTGGAGGAGCTGTATTGACGGAAACGATATTCAGTTGGCCGGGGATGGGGCTTCTAATCATTGATGCCATCGAAAAAAGAGATTTTGTAGTAGTGCAGAGCACCGTACTATTTATTGCTTTAATTTTTGTAATTGTCAATTTAGTTGTAGATATTTTATATAAAGTTGTCAATCCGAAAATTAGCTACTCTACAAATAAAGGAGGTACAAAATAATGACCTCAATACAAGCTGAAGAAGAGATTGTTAAAACAATGGAAGACAAAAGGAAAAAAGAACAATCTTTATTTAGAAAACTAATTAAAAATAGACTTGCTGCGTTTGGGTTAATCGTTATTTTTCTATTAATCATTACTGCTATTTTTGCACCGTTAATAGCCACACATAATCCAAATACAATGGATGTAACGAAAGCACTTCTTGGTGTGGGTGAGCAGGGATATTTATTAGGAACGGATAACTTTGGGAGAGATATATTCAGCAGAATTGTTTATGGTTCCAGAATTTCTTTGATTGTTGGAATTGCTGCCGTTTTATTTGGGGCAGTAATTGGGTCTTTATTAGGAGTAGTGGCCGGATACTTTGGCGGGAAATTAGACTCTGTTATTATGCGATTTATGGATGGATTATTTGCTTTTCCATTTATCCTGCTGGCAATTACATTAATGACAGTTTTGGGACAAGGCCTCATCAATGTCATTATAGCGATAGGAATTGCGAATGTACCAGGGTTTGCAAGGGTTGTACGTGGTCAAGTGCTAGGGGTGAAAGAATCAGAATTTATAGAAGTTACCCGGTCATTAGGAGCTAAACATAGAAGAATTATTTTTCAGCATGTATTACCAAATAGCCTCGCCCCAATTATTGTTTATGCCACCATGAGCGTTGCCGGTGCCATTATTTCTGAAGCAGCTTTAAGCTTTCTGGGGTTAGGAGTGCAGCCGCCGACAGCTTCGTGGGGAAGCATATTGAAGGATGGAAAAGATTTTCTTGTATTAAATCCAAACATGGCCACCTTTTCAGGCCTGTCAATTTTAATAACCGTTCTTAGCATTAATTTATTTGGCGATGGTTTACGTGATGCTCTGGATCCTAAAATGAAAGTATAACTAAGGGAGGATACTTGAATGTCAGATATGCTGCTAACCGTGGAAAACTTAGAGGTTCAGTTTCGTTCAGGCTCAACTTTAACAAAGGCTGTGAACGGAGTCAGTTTTTCATTAAACAGAAAAGAAAATATTGGAATAGTCGGTGAATCCGGATCTGGAAAAAGCGTAACAGCAACTTCATTGCTGCGGCTCATTCCGGATCCTCCAGGAAAAATAACAGGCGGTAAAATAATTTTTGAAGATAAGGATCTGCTGAAGCTGTCTGATAAGGCAATGAGAAAGATACGCGGAAATGAGATTTCAATGATTTTTCAGGATCCTTCTACAAGCTTAAACCCAGTTTATACAGTTGGAAATCAAATTGTAGAATCGATAAAAACGCACCAGCATCTGAATAGAAAAGAAGCAAAAGAAAAAGCTGTCCATATGCTTGAATTAGTTGGCATACCTGAAGCAAGAAAAAGATTCAGCATGTACCCGCATGAATTTTCGGGAGGAATGCGGCAACGAGTAATGATTGCAATTGCTTTAGCTTGTAATCCTAAACTATTAATTGCCGATGAGCCTACAACGGCATTGGATGTAACGGTGCAAGCGCAAATTTTAAATTTAATGAAGGATTTACAGCATTCTATTGATACTTCTATCATCATGATTACACATGACCTTGGGGTGATTTGGGAAACCTGCGACAAAGTGCTTGTTATGTACGCAGGGAATGTAGTTGAGTCAGGAACTGTTCAAGAAATCTATGATAATCCATTGCACCCTTATACATGGGGGTTATTAGATTCACAGATTACAGAAAGTGTATCCAGCGAGGAAGAATTAAGCACTATCCCCGGGAGTCCTCCAGATTTAAGCTTAGACATTTCTGGATGTCCTTTTGCGGCAAGGTGTCCATTTGCAGAGGAAATATGTTTGAAAAAGACACCTGAAATGATAGAAGCAGCGGAAGGACATTTTACAGCCTGTCATTTTCAGACGAAGGAACATCGATTAGATAGAAAGGAGGAGAAGGTCGATGACAGAAGCAATATTAAAAGTTAGAAATTTAACCAAACACTTTCATCTTGATAGTCCGATCCCTTTTAAAAAGTCCGATCAAAGTGTAAAAGCTGTAGATGGAGTCAGCTTTGATGTATTTCAGGGAGAGACACTCGGTGTTGTTGGTGAATCGGGATGTGGGAAATCAACAATGGCCCGATTAGTTAACCAACTGATCGCACCGACAAAAGGTACTGTAGAGCTGAATGGAGAAAACTTAGTGGATATGAATAAAGAGCGATTAAGAGTTTTCAGAAAAACGATTCAGATGGTGTTTCAAGATCCATTCGCGTCATTAGACCCAAGAAAAACAGTCGGAGAGTTAATTGCAGAGCCGTTGGTTATTCATAAAATTGGAAATAAAACTTCCCGAAAAGAACGTGTGAAAGAATTATTAGAAGTTGTCGGACTGAGAGGTTCTCATTCAGGGAGATACCCGCATGAGTTTTCAGGAGGTCAAAGACAAAGGATAAATATTGCCCGGGCACTTGCACTGAACCCGGATGTCATTATTTGCGATGAGCCGGTTTCAGCGTTAGATGTATCCGTTCAAGCACAAGTTATTAATCTTTTAAAGAAATTACAAAAAGATTTTAACCTGACTTATATTTTTATTTCACACGATCTTAATGTAGTTCGCTATATGTGTGACCGGATTGCAGTCATGTATTTAGGAAAAATTGTTGAGATGGGGACTTATAAAGAAATTTATGAAGATTCCAAGCACCCTTATACAAGGGCACTTTTATCCTCTATTCCGAAAGAGAGCCCGAATGAAGTGAAAGAAAGAATTATTTTGAGCGGTTCTGTTCCAAGTCCTATTAATCCGCCATCTGGTTGTCATTTTCATGAAAGATGTCCATTTGCAATGGAAATTTGTAAAATAAAATCTCCAAAATTAATTGATGTCGGCAATGGTCATCAATCATCCTGCCATTTATTAGAATTGGAAAATAATCCATTGGAAGCTATACCAACAAAGAAAAAAGAGGAGGAACTAAAATGTCATTAAAATATGTTATGGAAGTGTATGAATTAATGGATAGTTTAAATGTTACAGGAGAAGATGTGAAAGAATTTTTATGGAAAGTAAACGGTGATAGCCAGGTAGAAGTAAAAACAGTAGAAGGGGATGAAGGCTCTACTGATTTTGTTAAAATAACCATCCCTGGAGAAAACGGTAAATTAAAAGGAGGTAATGCACCAACTTTAGGGATTATTGGTAGGCTCGGAGGAATTGGGGCACGTCCTGAGCTAAAAGGATTTGTTTCCGATGGCGATGGTGCACTATCCTGTATTTCGGCGGCTGCTAAATTGCTGGATATGCAAAATAAGGGTGATATTTTAAATGGAGATATTATTTTAACTACACATATTTGTCCAACAGCTCCAACCTTGCCGCACGATCCCGTTCCATTTATGAATTCGCCGGTGGATATTTTAACGATGAACAAGCATGAAGTTGCAAAAGAAATGGATGGAATTCTATCAATAGATACTACCAAAGGTAATATGATTACAAATCATCGCGGATTTGCCCTGACACCTACTATAAAGGAAGGCTATATTCTAAAGGTAAGCGATGATTTGTTACATATTTATACCCAGTCTGCCGGAATTCTTCCAGTAACCATGCCGATTACTACGCAGGACATCACTCCATATGGTAATGGCGTCTATCATGTGAATAGTATTCTTCAGCCAGCAGTTGCTACATCGAGTCCGGTTGTTGGAATTGCGATCACAACGGAAACAGCAGTTGCTGGATGTGGTACTGGAGCTACCCACTTAATCGATGTAGAACAGGCAGTCAGATTTGTTATAGAAGTGGCAAAGCTTTTTGGTGAAAATAAATGCTCTTTTTATGATAAGAAGGAGTTTGCTCATTTAGAAAGCTTATATGGAAAAATGACACAGCTGCAAACACCTGGTAAAAAGGAGGTAATCAAATAGTATGGTAAATAAACAAGAATTAAAAGATAAGGTTATTCATGAAGTAGAAGCATGTAAAGAAGAGTTAATTGATTTATGCAGCTCTTTAATTAAGATTCCCAGTGAAAATCCTCCCGGAGATTCCACGGAAATAAGCAGGTTCATTGAAAATTACCTGGAAAAATTCGGAACAGAGGTAGATTTTTATGAATCGGCTGATAAAATGTATAATCTCGTTTCCAGCATTGGTTCGGAAGAAGGGAAGCACTTAATCTACTGTGGCCATACAGATGTTGTCCCAGCAGGAAATCTGGAAAAATGGGACTTCGATCCGTTTTCCGGAGAAGTAAAAGATGGCTGGATGTTAGGAAGAGGAGCCAGTGACATGAAGGCAGGTCTTTCCGGGATCATATTTGCCTTTACCATATTAAAGCGTCTTCAAATTAAATTACCGGGAAAGCTTTCCCTTGCTATTGTCCCAGATGAAGAAACTGGAGGAGATTATGGTGTACCATGGTTACTTAAAAACGAAATCATACATGGAGACGGCTGTTTGATTGCTGAACCATCATCACCATACAATCCAACTGTTGGACAAAAAGGCTCTTATTGGTTTGAACTGGAAGTATTTGGTGAACCGGGACACGGAAGTTTATCCCCTTTAGCCGGAAAAAATGCGATCACAGATGCAGTACGTGCTATAAGAGAAATTCAGAAATTATGGGATATTCAAATCACAATACCAGATGAAGTGGAGCAATTAATTCATGTATCACAAAAATATATGAGGGAAGTTGAAAAGGATAGAGAAGCATTTATGCCGGTTCTTGAGCATATTACAGTAAATATAGGAACAATTGAAGGCGGAACAAAATCAAACGTGATTCCAGAAAATTGTAAAGTAAAAGTAGACTGCAGGCTGCCATTTGGTATTACAGAGAAAGAAGTAACTGACTTTTTACATGAAAAACTGGGAGAACTGGGGATTGATTATAAAATTCGCCCCTTTGGATTCAGAAGCAACGCCAATTTTACAGACTCCAATGATCCAGTGTGTAAAGCGATTGTAGATAATATTTCCTCTGTAACCGGGCATGAGGCATATGGAGTGATGCAGTGGGCCAGCAGTGATGCAAGACATTTCAGAGATTACAATATTCCTGTTCTCCAGTATGGCCCGGCATTTCTGCCAACAATTCATGGCTACAATGAGAGAGTACAGGTTGAACAAATTATAACTTGTGCAAAGGTATATGCAGCAGCTGTGATAGATTTTCTTTATGCGGAGTAATAAAAAAGTGTGAAAATATGTAATTACTCTGTTTATTAAAAATTATATGTTAAGATAGGGCTAAATGCTTTTAGACTCTAGATGATAAGTTGGGGATGCTTATGTTAAAAACGTTAAACAGTGCACTAGAAGTGCTTAAAATGTTTACAAGAGAAAAGCCCAAGTGGGGCGGCAGAGAGCTTGCTAATGAGATGCAGATAAATCATACAAAAATCTATCGTATTTTAGAAACCTTGGAAAACAATAATTTTCTTTTTAAAGATCCAGTGACGAAGAAATATTCATTGGGATTTGCTGTTTGGGAGCTGGGAACGGTAATGTACGAAGGGCTTAATGTCAAACAGCTGATACGGCCAATCTTAAAAGAGCTGAGCCGTCAAACAGGGGAATCTGTATTTCTTACCTTATTAGACAAAGAAGAGGCTGTTACTCTTGATGTGCTTGAGCCGGAAAATAAAGTAAAATTTTCCGTTTCTGTAGGCAGCCGGGCCCCTTTGTATGTTGGTGCTTCCTATCGATCTATTTTGGCGTATCTGGATCAAGAAATCATTGACAGAATTTTAACACCTGAAAGATTAATAAAATATACGAACGATACGATGACCGAGCCGGATGAATTAAGAGCAGAGCTGGATAAGATTCGTGAACAAGGGTGGGCGAGAAGCCAGAGTGAATATACGGAAGATATTATTGCGATTGCCGTTCCACTGTTCAGCAATAAAGGAATTATCGGTTCTATTACTGTATCTGGGCCAGTCTATCGTATGCAGGATGAAAAAATAATGAATTATTTATCTCTTTTAATAGAAGCAAGAAATGAAGTTGCAGAAGTAATCGATAAGTATCAATTACAGTTAAATAGCAGTAATTAAAAAGATATACTTGTGAGAGGAAGTTTATGGATGCAAGATTATATAAATGTGGCAGAGAGTGTGTTAACGAATAATTTATTTGTGAAGCAGGATGAACAAATATTAATTATTACCGATACAGAGTTAAAAGAAATCGCCAATATATTCTACCAGGCTGGTCTAAAAAGAAGAAATGAAACAGTGCTCATGGAAATGACTCCCAGATTGAAATCAGGAGAAGAACCTCCACAGGTTATAAGTGAAGCAATGAAGGCAGCGGAGGTTGTACTATGTATCACAAAACATTCTCTTACCCATACAAATGCAAGAAAAAATGCCTCAAGTGCCGGGGCACGAGTTGCAACGATGCCAGGTGTTACCTTGGATATGCTAAAGAATGGCGCTATATCAGCAGACTATCATGAGGTTGTTGAACGCACAACAAAATATTGTGAATTACTAAATCAGGGTAATCAAGTTGAAATAAAAAAAGGAAATACTTGCTTATCTTTTTCAATAAAAAACAGAGCTGGAATTGAAAGTACTGGTGTTTTTAAAGAAAAAGGAGAGGCGGGAAATCTCCCTTCTGGTGAAGCCTATATTGCACCAATAGAAGACTCAGCTAATGGAACAATAATTATTGATGGCTCCATTGCCGGCATAGGTGTGATAAAAGAGCCTTTAACTTTAGAAATCGAAAATGGCAGATTAATTGCTGCTAGTGGGGATAAGGGTAAAGAGCTGCTTGAATTATTAGGTGATGGAGCCGGGAGAAAAATTGCTGAATTTGGAATTGGAACAAATAGCAAGGCACGGCTGATTGGAAATGTTTTAGAAGATGAGAAAGTTTTTGGGACCGTACATATAGCTTTTGGCAGTAATAAATCCTT
Source organism: Oceanobacillus sojae (assembly GCF_900162665.1). Taxonomy (GTDB): domain Bacteria; phylum Bacillota; class Bacilli; order Bacillales; family Amphibacillaceae; genus Oceanobacillus; species Oceanobacillus sojae_A. The sequence continues at coordinate 226,948 of NZ_LT727813.1, read as the reverse complement.
TGGTGGAGAAACAGAAGCAAATGTACATATTGACTGTGTTATCAAAAAACCGATTGTATCTATTGATAATAAGGAAATACAATTTAATTAAATGAGCAGGCATAAAAGAGTTTAAATAGTAATTGTAATAAATTCCGTTGAAATAAGTTTATACGGGCGGCAGGAGTTATTCTTTGGGAAGAGGCTCACGCCGTCCGTTTTGAATATAGGTAATTACGTTATAATTGTCTTTACAAAGTGGAAATAAAAACTTAAAGATTGGTACCGCACCCCAAATGTTAGAGTAAAAAACTAATACTTGGGGTGTTTTTATATTGCCTTTCCATTCAATCATAAAACATAATAACAAATTTTCCGATGTAAATCTGATATTCTATTTCAATTTTAAGAAGCATATCCTAATACAAACCAAAAGCATGTCAGAATTCTCATACGAGAAACCCACTATGTGAAAGCTGATAAAATCTAATGACTGAAAAGCGGGGGCAGATAATATATGAAGCTTCACTTAACAGGAGAGCTGGCGCAGGTGAAAAAAGGACTGAATCATCTGTTGAACGAATTGGATATTGAATTGGTACAGGAGGGTTATCGGATCCATGTGACGCAAAGAGAAGGTCCTCTTTTGGTGAAAAATCATAATGGAAAAGGTGAAATTGTATTTCAGGAGAAGATTCATTTTTTCAGGGGACTTGGATTATGGCTGGAGCATTTTTATGCAGAAACGGATTTTGATTTTATAGAGAAGCCAAAGTTTACAATGAATGGTGCGATGCTGGATGCTTCACGCAATGCAGTAATGAAGGTAGAAGGGATAAAGGATTTATTGCGTAAAATAGCATTAATGGGACTCAATACATTGATGGTATATACAGAGGATACATACGAAGTAAAAGAATATCCTTATTTCGGTTATATGCGTGGAAGATACACAAAGGAAGAGCTGAAGGAATGTGATCAGTATGCTGCAGAATTAGGAATTGAAATGATTCCCTGTATTCAGACATTGGCTCATTTAACAGAAGCTTTAAAATGGAATTATGCAATCGATATAAGGGATACCGCAGACATTTTATTGGCTGGCTCAGAGGCAACATATACCTTTTTAGAGCACCTCATTGAAGCTGCAAGCTGTCCATTTCAATCGAAGCGGATTCATATCGGAATGGATGAAGCACATCAGCTTGGCTTAGGAAAATATCTTGATAAACATGGTTACCAAAAGAGGTTCGATATTATGAACAAACATCTTAAAGAGGTTGTAGCCATTACAGATAAGAAGAAGTTAAAGCCGATGATTTGGAGTGATATGTATTTCCGCCTCGGCTCCAAGCATGGAGGTTATTATGACTTAGATGCTGAGATTCCGGCATCCGTCATAGCGTCTATTCCGGAAACACAGCTTGTTTATTGGGATTATTATCATGACGATGAAGAATTTTACCGCAGCTTTATTCAAAAGCATAAAGCATTAAAAGCTGATCCTGTGTTTGCAGGGGGTGTGTGGACGTGGAATGGAATCTCTCCTAACTATGGAAAAGCCTTTGCAGCGAGTGAAGCAGCTTTACGTGCTTGTAAAAAAGAGAAGCTTAAAGAGGTCTTTTTCACCATGTGGGGAGATAATGGCGCAGAAACACCAATGATGACAGCTTTGCCTGTTTTACAGTTATTTGCCGAACATTCCTATCATAAATCTATCTCAGAAGAACACTTGCACCGGCGTTTTCATTTTTGTACAGGAGCCGATTTTAATGACTTTATGCTTTTCAATCAATTAGATGAAACACCTGGTGTAGCTAAGAATAATCTGCAGACCTCCAATCCTTCCAAGCTTTTACTATGGCAAGATATTTTGATTGGTTTATACGATGCGAATATTAAAAATTTGCCGCTGAACAAACATTATACAGAGCTGACAGCTAAGCTTGAGAAAGCAGTGGAAAGAAATACAAATTGGAATCTATTATTTGATTTCTATAAACAGCTATCGCATGTTCTAAGTGTGAAAGCTGAATTAGGAAGACGCATGAAAGAGATATACGATAAACAGGATCGAAGTAAGCTCGAGAATATGATGCCTGCTTTAGAGGAAGTGAAAAATCGTGTCGATACATTAAGAAAGGTCCATCGCAATCTATGGTTTTCATTCAATAAACCCTTTGGCTGGGAAATTATTGAGATTCGTTATGGCGGTGTGCTGGCACGGGTAGATACGGTGATGTACCGTGTGCAGCAATATATCGAAGGAGAAATCAGCAAAATCGAGGAGCTTGAAGAGGAGCGGCTGCATTTCGAAGGTCCGTATCCTATGTCGGAAGGTTCCTTAGGAAGAAATTTATATCATCGTATTGTGACAGCAGGGAATTTATCTTAAAGAGGATATTCAAAAGGAAATAGAGTGAAGGAGGCTGCTCCATGAGCAAGAAAGAATTAGAAAGAAAAATTGGTCAGCTGCTCGTTGCTGGATTTGATGGGACGACAGTGAGCCCGAAAATAAAAAAATTAATTCATGATTATCATGTCGGTTCTATTATTTTATTTAGCCGGAATATTGGAGAGCCGGAAGAGGTTCTGCAATTAACTTCTGATTTACAAAAGGAAGCTAAAAAAGCCGGATATGAAAAACCATTGCTTATTTGTCTGGATCAGGAGAACGGCGTTGTCAGCAGAATTCATAAAGGATTAACTTCTTTTCCCGGATCGATGGCATTGGGAGCAACAGATAATCCACAATATGCTTATAAAATAGGTTTGGCAACAGGGAAAGAATTAAAAGCACTCGGAATTAATTGGAATCTGGCACCTGTTTTAGATGTGAACAATAATTCCGATAATCCTGTCATTGGTGTTCGCTCCTTTGGCGAAGATGCTGAAAAAGTTGCTGCATTTGGTGAAGCCATGATGAAAGGGCTGCAGGATGCCGGAGTGATGACATCTTTAAAGCATTTTCCCGGCCATGGGGATACCAATGTAGATTCGCACCTGGATCTGCCGGTGATTTCACATGAGGTGGAGCGATTGGAAAATATCGAACTGGTACCGTTTAAAGCTTGTATCGAAGCAGGTGCAGATTCTGTGATGGCTGCTCATGTGTATTTCCCGGCGATTGAACCGGAGGAAAATACACCGGCGACTTTATCCAAACGGGTTTATGTTGATCTTTTACGTGAAAAGCTTGGATTTACAGGAGCAATTACAACAGACTGTATGGAAATGAAAGCGATATCGAATTCGATTGGAACTGAAAAAGGAGCTGTGAAGGCGCTGCAGGCAGGTACAGATTTTGTCATGATTTCTCATACACATGCTGTTCAGGAAGGAGCTATACAGGAAATCGCAAGTGCCGTTGAAAATGGAGAGCTGTCACTTTCACGTATAGAAGAATCCATCCAGCGCATCCAGCTGTTGAAAGAAAAATACACGAGCTGGGGAGATCCCCGTTTTCCGGAAGCAAAAGGTGCCCTGCAAGTTGTCGGATCCCAAAAACATCATCAACTGGCACAAACAGTTTATCGGGAAAGTGTAACGATAGTTCATAACCATCAGCTGCTGCCGTTGAACAAAGAGAAACAACCGAAAATCTTCGTGTTGGAGCCGCTGCAGGGAGCAAGGATGCAGGTAGAAGATAATAAAGGAAATCATAAATCACTCGGTTCTGCGGTAAGAGAATATATTCCAGATGCACCTGTAGAGGTATATGATTTGAATAAGCTTGAAAAGGCTGTGGAAGGAATTACTGCCCGGGCCACAAATTATGATTATATCATCTTAGGCACTCTGACCGTAACTGAACATAGTCCAGTGATTACACTTGTTAATCAATTATTGAAAGAAAATAAGAAGATTATTGGAGTTGGCATGCGGAATCCGTATGATTTTCATTTTCTGCAAAAAGCGCAAGCATTTATCAACACATATGAATTCAGCTATCCTGCCTTGCAAATTGCTGCAGGTGCAATTTTTGGTGAAGAAGAGGCAAAAGGAACATTACCGGTCAACATTTGATTTACTTTCATCTGCAAAGGGAGGGAGGAAAAAATGTGTAACAGAGGCTAATAAACTGATAAAGAAAATTTGGGGGGGATTTTAGAATGAAATTCCAGAAAAAAGTCCTGTTTCTATTATGCGTTTCCTTTTTATTTATGCTTACTGCATGCAGCAATGATAAAAAAGAGGAGGCGGGCGGAAGTGAGGAAGCACTTGAGAATCTGAATCAGGAAGGCATGCCAATTGTAGAGAATGAAATAACATTGGATGTCTTTGCCGGGCATGCGGCTTCAACTGCGGAAGATTGGAATGATGTCCCTGTTTTAAATGCGTATGAAAAAATGACGAATATAGACATGAACTGGAATCAGGTTCCTGTTGACGGGTTGCAGGAAAAAAGAAATCTCGCCCTTGCAAGCGGTGATTTACCAGACCTTTTCTATGGATCTTATATGCCAAATTCAGATTTATATAAGTACGGTGAGCAGGGTATCTTTATTCCTCTGAATGATTTAATCGATGAGTACGCTCCGAATATTAAAGCATACCTGGAGAAATATCCGGAAATTAAAAAAGGTATCACCTTTCCAGATGGGAATATTTATGCAATTCCAAGATTGAGAGATCCGGATTCTCCAACCTCACTGATGGATGATAAACCTTGGATTAACAAAGAAATTTTAGATGAATTAGGGATGGATAACCCGGAAACGACAGATGAATTTTATGAATATTTAAAAGCAGCAAAAGAATTATCCGTTGATGGCAATGATGTTATCCCGTTCAGCAGTGTCTCTATGGATCGCTTATTTCATTGGCTGACTGGTTCATTTGGTGTTTCGAATAAAGGAATTCTGCATGGTTCGATTGATGAAAATCCGGAAACTGGGGAATTACGCTTTTACCGGGCAGCAGATGAATACAAACAATTGCTGGAATACATGAACAAACTGTATACAGAAGGCTTGATTGAACAAAATATCTACTCTATTGAAGTGGATCATTTTCTCGCAAATGGTGCTGAAGGAAAATATGCTGCAATGAACTTTTTCAATCCGAAAGATTATTTTGGAGAAGAAGTGGGAGGCCGGTATATTCCGGGGAATGCGCTGGAAGGCCCGAATGGAGATAAACTGTTTACTTCCGTTATTTCACCTGTAAATAGCCTGGGACACTTCTCTATTACAAATGTCAATGAGAATCCGGAAGCAACGATTCGCTGGATTGATTATTTCTGGAGTGATGAAGGGGCGAAGATGTTCTTTATGGGATTAGAAGGAGAAACCTATGAAGAAACACCGGACGGACCGGAGCTGACAGAGGAAATTACAAATAATCCTGATGGCTTAACCGTTCAGGAAGCATTGGCACAGTATATCATTAATCCAGGCGGAGGACACCCGGTTATTGAGAATCCGGAATATTCGACAGCGCCGGAGTTTCAGCCTGAAGATCTTGAAAATGCAGAAAATATGGCTCCTTATCTGATTGAAGAGCCTTGGCCGTTTTTCTTCTATGAAGAAGAGGAACAGGCAACATTAGAGTCTTTGGGAGCAGATATTCAAAAGTATGTTGCTGAGATGGAAGCGCAATTTGTTACAGGAGAAACGTCGTTTAATGAGTGGGATAACTATGTGAAGACACTGGAAGAAATGGGACTTGATGAGTATATGGAAATTCAGGAGAAAGCACTGGAACGTTATGAAGAAGGTCAGTAATAGCCTCGCAGGTGGAGAGAAGGAGGACTCTTCCTTTTTCCGCCTTATAATAGAATAAAAAGCCTGGGGGTATTTCTTGTGAATATCAAGAAGAAATTTATTATCATGGCGGCGGTGCCGTTCATCGCATTAGCCGCATGTAATAAAGAAAACAACGAGGATGTCGGCGGCAGTGAAGAGGCTTTAAATAATTTAAATACAGAAGGCATGCCAATTGTGGATGATACAGTTGAACTAGAAATCTTTGCCGGCAAAGCAGCAACAACAGCGGACGATTGGAATGACGTTTTACTTTTAAATGAATATGAAGAAATGACAAATATGGATATTACGTGGAATATGGTGCCGGCAGACGGGTTAGAAGAAAAACGAAACCTTGCACTTGCAAGCGGGGATTTGCCGGATGTTTTTTACGCTGCCAACCTGCCAGTTTCCGATGTTCAAAAGTATGGCGGTCAGGGCACATTTATCCCTTTAAATGATTTGATTGAAGAATATGCGCCAAATATCAAAAAAGTACTGGATGAAAACCCGGATATCCGAAAAGGAATTACGTTCCCGGATGGAAATATTTATTCTATTCCGACCGTCTACTCACCAGATTTTTCATCCTTATTAATCGGTGCCAAAGGATGGGTGAATGGAGACTGGTTAGAGCAGCTCGACATGGATAATCCGGAGACGACAGATGAATTCTATGAGTATTTGAAAGCAGTGAAAGAAACAGATTTGAACGGGAATGGAAAAAATGATGAAATTCCATTAAGCAGTGTAGCGGAAATGTCCCGTATTATTCACTGGATATCAGGAGCATTCGGCGTGCAAAATCGTGGTCAGCTTCATACCTTAATTGATAGTAATCCGGATTCAGGGGATCTCCGGTTCTACCCTATTGATGACCAATATAAAGAAATGTTGACATATCTGAATAAGCTTTATGAGGAAGAGCTGATTGAGCAGAATATTTATTCCTTAGAGGTTGATCAGCACTTGGCAAATGCAGCAGATGATCTTTATGGAGCGGTACAGTTTTATAATCCGATGGAATTATACGGAAATGAAGTAGGCGGCCAGTTTATTCCGGGGAATGCACTTGAAGGTCCGGATGGTACGAAAATGTATACAGGAATTACCTCTCCTGTCCTTTCATTGGGGAATTTCCTGATCACAAGCGAAAATGAAAATCCGGAAGCTGCGTTGAGATGGATTGATTATTTCTGGAGCGAGGAAGGACAAAAAATGTTCTTTATGGGTATTGAAGGTGTGACCTATGAAGAAACAGAGGAAGGTCCGAAGCTGACAGAGGAAATAACGGATAATCCGGATGGACTAACGCTGACGCAGGCACTGGCAGAATATATTATTAATCCGGGCGGAAATCATCCGGTTATTATCACAGATGACTTCTTCACCGGCTCAGAGAATGCGCCAACTGATGTAGAAGCTGCAGAGCAATTAGAACCGTATTTAATTGAAGAAATTTGGCCGGCGTTTACGTATACAGCAGAAGAAAATGACCGTATTGCTGTATTGGAAACAGACTTGCAAAAATATGTAGAAGAGATGCAGGCCAGTTTTATTACAGGAGAGAATGATTTCGCTGAATGGGATGCGTATGTGGAAACTGTTAAGAACATGGGCTATGACGAGTACATGGAAATCCAGCAAGCAGCTTATGAACGCTATAAGGAAAATTAAAAGCTTCTCATCCTGAATAGAAGTTGAATTTATCAACGGCTGGATTTATGCCCAGCCGTTGATAAACAGGAGGTTAGAGAATGAAGGGAGTAAAAAATGATATTTCTGTACCTGCCCAAAGTAAATTCGATCAAGTGAGAAAGAACTTTGCCCGAAATTGGCAAATATATGTTTTCTTACTTCCGGCGGTTGCGTATTTTATCTTATTACATTATATCCCGATGTATGGCGTACAGATTGCTTTCAAAAACTTTTTTGCCAACCTGGGGATCTGGGGCAGTCCCTGGGTCGGGTTTGATCACTTCGAGCGCTTTTTCAATTCATACTATTTTTGGAGACTGCTTAAAAATACGCTGATTTTAAGTGCGTATCAATTAATCTTATTCCCATTGCCTATTATTCTGGCACTCTCTCTGCATGAAGTGAAAAATAGTATATTTAAGAGATGGGCACAAACATTAACCTATGCTCCGCATTTTATTTCTGTCGTTGTTGTAGTAGGAATGATTGTAATCTTTTTAGACCCTACAACCGGCTTAGTGAACCGTCTTATTTTGTTCTTTGGCGGAGATCCAGTAAATTTCCTGACAAGCCCGGGCTGGTTCAGACACGTTTTTACATGGTCTGGGGTCTGGCAGACGCTCGGTTGGGGCTCCATCATTTATCTGGCAGCATTATCCGGTGTTAATCCGGAATTGCATGAAGCAGCAAAAGTGGATGGCGCATCCCGGCTTCAGCGTATTTTCCATATTAATATCCCAAGCATTCTGCCGACGATTGTTGTGCTATTTATTCTAAACATTGGCAGCTTTATGACAGTCGGCTTTGAGAAAGTACTGCTGATGCAAAATAATCTGAATGCCAAAACATCTGATGTGATTCAGACATTTGTCTATCAGACGGGTCTCTTGGAAGGGCAGTACAGCTTTGCAGCGGCAATTGGACTGTTCGACTCGGCAATCAACATCGCACTACTCGTCCTATTTAACTCTGTAGCCAGAAAAGTAAGTGACAACAGTCTATGGTAAGGAGGTTTGGAAGATGAAAAGGTTTACGCTGTCGGATAAAGGCTTTGATTTGATAAATACAATATTTCTTCTCATCATTTTAGTATTAATTGTCTACCCATTAATCTTTGTTCTAAGTGCCTCTATCAGTGATCCGCAGGCAGTCAGCTCAGGGAAAATGTGGCTCTGGCCGGTCGATATTACGTTTAAAGGGTATGAGCGTGTATTTGCCAATGATGCCATCTGGCTCGGATACAGAAATACCATTATTTATACCATCGTAGGAACTGCCATTCATTTATTTGTTTTATTACCATGCGCCTATGCTTTATCACGTAAAGAATTAATGGCGAAGAAGCTTATCCTCTGGTTTGTGTTGTTTACAATGCTGTTCAACGGAGGTTTAATTCCAACTTACCTCGTTGTGAAATCAATGGGAATGCTGGATACGATGTGGGCGATTATTATTCCGAACGTGGTAGGGGCCTGGTCCATTCTTGTGGCAAGAGCTTTTTTTCAGCAAAGTATCCCGGATCAATTAGTGGAAGCATCTAAAATTGATGGTGCCTCGGATTTCTATATTTTTATCCGGATGGTATTACCGCTGTCTCTGCCGATTATTGCGGTAATGGCGCTGTTTCATGCAGTAAATTTATGGAACCAGTACTTTAACGCTTTAATTTATTTATCAGATCGAGATAAGTACCCGCTGCAATTAATTTTAAGAGAGATTCTGGTGGTAAACCAGATGCAGCTGAATGACCCGGGCGGATCAGCAGAATCGCTGGTAGATCAGGTGAAAACAGCCGGTCTGATCAAGTATGCAGTGATTATTGTATCATCATTGCCATTATTATTAGTTTACCCATTTGTCCAACGTTTTTTTGTCCAGGGCGTTTTAATAGGTTCTATTAAAGAATAAGAGAGCAGCCGGCAGATATGAAAGGAGTCCGGAGAGAACGGGAGGGAAAGGTGATGAGTGGTTTTGTTGAGGGGTATTATCGCTTTGCTGTATGGGTGACAAGATTTGCCTGTCTGAATTTACTATGGATTGCATTCACGCTGCTCGGTCTTGGTTTATTCGGTTTATTTCCTGCGACGGCAGCAATGTTTGCGGTCGTAAGAAAATGGGTTAATGGCGAAAAGGATATATCCGTATTTAATGTTTTTTGGAAGTCCTATAAAAAAGAATTTCTGAGAATAAATGTTTTAGGATACATTTTGGCTGGAGCAGGCTATTTGATGACAATGGAATTTCAAATTTTACGGACGCAGGAGCATATCGCATACACGGTGGCAAGTTTTGCGGTTGTTGGATTGTTTTTGTTATTATCAGTGATTGCTCTTTTTCTCTTTCCGATTTTTGCACATTTCCAATTACGGACATTGGATTATATTAAATGGGCATTACTCATCGGAATTGGACATCCTTTATTAACAGTGTTTCTGCTTGGAATTATTATTGCTTTAACATATCTTTCGTTTATGACAATCCCTGCATTGTTATTTTTCTTCGGGGGAAGTGTATTTGCATATATCATCATGTGGGGTGTTCATTTAACCTTCTCCAAAATGGAAGAAGGTCTTGCGTGAAATAGATGTGGAGGTGTACAGGATTGGTACGATCAGGTCTGGATATTTTTTTAGAAAAAGGATATAAGCGGGTGGAGGGTCTGCGGATTGGTCTCGTTACCAATATGACAGGTGTGAATGGAAGGCTTCAGCCTGCTGTTGATTTATTTGCTGAACACCCGGGAATTAACCTTGTTGCCTTATACGGTCCTGAACATGGTATTCGCGGAGATGCGAAAGAAGGGCAGAAAGTAACATCTTCAATTGATGACGCCACAGGATTACCTGTTTACAGCTTGTATGGAGAAATGAGAAAACCGAGTAAAGAAATGCTGGCAGATGTGGACGTCCTCCTATTCGATTTACAGGATATCGGCTCCAGATACTACACGTATATTTATACAATGGCTTATGTTATGGAAGCCTGTATGGAATATGGAAAAAAACTGATTGTCCTTGACCGGCCCAACCCTGTTTCCGGACTGAATATGGAGGGCAATCTGGTAGAAAAGGAATTACGTTCTTTTGTCGGTTTACTTCCAATCCCGAATCGCCACGGTATGACGATAGGGGAATTGGCATTATTATTCAAAAATGAGTTTGCTTACACTTGTGATCTCTCTATCATACCGATGGAAGGCTGGAAGCGCAGTATGTATTTTGACGATACGGATTTATTTTGGGTTCCGCCATCACCGAATACACCTGTTATCGACACAGCTGTTTTATACCCGGGCACCTGCCTTATCGAAGGAACCAATGTATCCGAGGGGAGAGGAACTGCAAAACCGTTTGAATGGATTGGAGCTCCATATATTGATGGGCAGAAGCTGGCGAAGGGATATAACCATAAAAAAATACCCGGCGTCCTGGCCCGTCCTGTTTCTTTTGTTCCTGCCTATCAAAAATATGAAGGTGAACCCTGCAGCGGCGTGCAGCTTCATATTGAAAACCGTGATAAACTGCATTCCTTGCAGGCAGGTGTAACCTTGGTTGAAACCATCGCAAATTTATATCCCAACCAATTTCAGTTTATCAAAAATGAAAATGGAAAGTATTTCTTTGATTTACTGGCGGGAACAAAAAGCTTAAGAAAATATATTTTAGACGGGGAAGCGGAAAGCTATTTGGAGGAAAGTAAACGAGAGCTGGAAGTATTTAAAAACATGAGGAAAAAATATCTTTTATATCGTTAGAAGAAATACAGCTTCGATGAGAGAAAAAGAAATGAGTTGATCATATTGCCTTTTATGAACGGTGGAATAACAAGAATGAATGAGATGCTGCCCAGTCTCCCGCCATCTGAAAAAAAGATTGCTGATTATATTTTGAAGAATCCGGAAACAGCCATTTCATTAACTGCCAAGGAGCTTGGGAAACGCAGTGAAACAAGCGGAGCAGCAGTAATCCGGTTATGCAAGTCTTTGAATCTGAAAGGCTTCCATGATTTAAAAATCCGCATCGCAGGTGATCTGCAAAGCAAAGAAGAATACGGCTTCCGCGACATTAATCCCGGTGAGACCTCTTTATCCATTATTGATAAAATGACGAATAACAGTATACAAACCATACGGGAAACAGCACAATTAATTGATATGGATCAGCTGCAGGCAGGTATACAATCGATGAATGCTGCATCAAAAATATTATTTGTCGGTATTGGCGCGTCGGGAATGATTGCTCAGGACGCAGTACAAAAATTTATCCGGATTAATAAAAATGCCTATGCCTTTGAAGATATGCATACAGCAGCATTAGTATTGGCCAATATGAGTGAAAATGATGTTGTTGTGGGTATTTCTTTTTCTGGAGAAACCATTGAAATAGCAAATATGCTTCACCTTGCTAAAAAAAGAGGAGTGAAGACAATCAGCCTGACAAAATACGGGAAATGGCCCGTTACAGAACATGCAGACATAAAGCTGTATACGTCTACGACAAGAGAGCCTATTTTCCGAAGCGGAGCTACATCCTCCCGGATAGCGCAGCTGCAGGTTATGGATATTTTATTTATGAGTGTGGCAGCATTGCAGTATCCTGTTACGGTGAAGCACCTGGATGAAACAAGGGCTGCTGTCGATTTCTTTAAACAAGGATATGAAAAGATAAAAAAATAAGGAAGATAATGAATGCGTTTTCGGTTAGATTTTATTTATGATAAGAGGAACAAATAAATTTTAATATCAACACCCATCCAAAAAAAGAAGGGATAATCAATCATGAGGTTAGAACCATGGAATGAAGAACGGATAGAAGATATTGTTCAATTATGGAATCAGGAAATTGGGGCCAGCTTCCCAATGCGAAAAGAGTTATTTAAACAAAATAGTTTCACTGACGAAAATATATGCAGTCCAGCCTCAATGATTGCCGTGGACAATGAAGGTCATGTTATCGGATTTGTTGTCGCAAAAATATATCAAGAAATAGAGAAGATTGATATGAGCAGGACGACCGGATGGATTCAGGTGCTTCTTGTCAGCCGGAAGCACAGAAACCAGGGCATAGGCTCAAAATTATTAGCAAACGCTGAAACATATTTAAAGGCCGCTGGTGCAAATCAAATTCTCTTGGGGCGCGATCCATGGCATTATTTCCCTGGTATTCCGGATAAAATGGAGGAAACAAAAGCCTGGTTTGCGCATAAAGGATATGAAAATAATGGTACTGAGCATGACATGATTAGAAAGTATAACGTTAATGATGAAGTAAAAATCCCAAAAATAGGCGGGGTAGAATTTAGCGTTTTAGAGCTTAAGGATAAGGAATTATTTCTTGATTTTTTACATCACTGTTTCCCGGGAAGATGGGAATATGAAGCGATTCATTATTTTCAAAAAGGCGGTACAGGAAGAGAATTTGCTATTTTAAAGAAAGAGGAAAGAATCATTGGTTTCTGTCGCATGAATGATGAAAAATCATTGTTAATTGCTCAAAATGTATACTGGGCGCCTTTGTTCAAAGAGAGCTTAGGCGGTATCGGACCTTTAGGGGTGGATGAGAGGGAACGTGGACAAGGATATGGCCTGGCAATAGTTGAAGCGGCTATTTCTTTTTTAAGGCAGCGTGGTATTTCTCGTATTGTGATTGACTGGACGGGGCTGGTGGAGTTTTATAGTTTATTAGGGTATGACATTTGGAAAACATATGCTGCGCATAAAAAAGAGATTTAAATACTTATTTTTTATAAATAATTACCATTTTACAAGGTGCTTTCCTGAAAATAACAGGATGGCGCTTTTTATATTCTTTTTTACTAATCATAGCAGCATCACATCGCAGCCACCTGGTTTCTTTGTATAGCTCAGGTACCATGCAGCTTTTGAGAGTGCTTATCTATTTTATTACAGATGGTTGTGAACGATAAATAGATACAACTTGTTTTATTATTTTTCCCTTTACGGTTGTCATTTAAAAAAATACATGTTAAAGTTCTAACTATAAAATCATATACAAGATATTGAATCACATATGTGATGGAGGAGATTTTATGTCAGTTAAATCCGCAGAACGTGTTTTAAGGATTTTTGAATTATTAAGTGCAAATATTGATGGGATGACAATTAAAGAAATTAGTGAAACTTTGCAGTTGCCACAAAGCAGTACATCAGGATTAATAAAAACTCTGCTTAATGAAAATTACTTATCAGTTAATCAGCAGAATCGTTTTATTTTAGGTCCGAAACTTATTCCGGTGGGAAACGCAGCGATGGAATCCTTAGATATTTCTTCTTTAGGATATTCGTCTTTAAAAGAATTAATGGAATTAGTTGAAGAAACTGTGTTTATGGCAGTGTTGGCAGATCAAGAGCTGGTTTATGTAGCTAAAATTGACAGTAACCGTTCAATCAGAACTTCAGCATACCCAGGGGGACAGAAGCCTCTATATTGCACAGGACTTGGAAAAGCTTATCTGGCATTTATGAATGAGGATGATCAGGCTGAGTATTTGAATACTATTGACTTAAAACCGATTACAAAGCAGACAATTACGGATAAGAAAGAATTAGAGAGGGAACTTCAACAGTATAAACAGCAAGGCTATTCCATTGATGATGAGGAAAATGAAGATGGTCTTTACTGTTTGGCAGCTCCAATCTTTGATATGAATGGCGTTATCCAGGCTGCGGTTAGTGTGGCCGGACCTAAAGAAAGAATGCTAAGACAGAGAGACGCTATTATTAAGCATTTAAAGAAAAAAGCAAATGATATATCTGCAAAGCTTGGGTATGTAAGTAAGGAAGGTGTGTAAATGGATGTTTTAAGTGTTGGAGAGACAATGGTTCTATTTTCTCCAAAGATAAATGGACAATTGCGATATGCAAATGACTTTTCAGCAAGAATTGCCGGTGCAGAAACGAATACATTAATAGGCTTAGCAAAGCTTGGGCACGAGACCAGCTGGATCAGCAGAGTGGGTAACGATGAACTTGGCGCAAAAATTGTAAGCGCTGTAAGAGGAGAAGGAGTAGATACAACACATGTAAAACACGATAAGGAAGCAGTTACCGGGCTTTTCCTGAAAGAAAAAACAAATGCGCAAACAAATTCGATTTTTTATTATAGAGAAGGCTCTGCTGCCAGTAAAATGACTTCAGAGGATATTAAAAACATAGATCTTTCCGATACAAAATACCTCTATTTAACAGGGATTACTCCTGCGTTGAGCAAATCCTGTGAAGAGATGATTTTTGCACTTCTGCATAAGGCAAAAAAAGAAAAAGTAACAGTTGTTTTTGATCCTAATATAAGGAAAAAATTACTAGATAAAAACAATGGTGTAGAACTGATAAAGAAGATAATCAGCTTCTCTGATATTGTGCTTCCGGGAAAGTCAGAAGGTGATTTTTTATTTGATACAACCGATGCAGCAGAAATTAGCAAGTACTGCAGAAATCTTGGAACTGGGGCAGTGGTAGTCAAGCTTGGGGAAAAGGGAGCTTACTATGAAAATAAAGATCAAAATGGATTTGTAGATGCTTATTCCGTTCCTTATGTTGTGGACCCTGTTGGTGCAGGAGATGGTTTTGCAGCAGGATTATTATCAGGATTATTGGATGGATTAGCTTGGAAGGATGCTGTGAAACGAGCCTGTGCTATGGGAGCTTTAGTAACTCAGGTTGATGGCGATATCGAAGGGCTGCCCACTCAAGAGCAATTACAGGCATTCATGGAATCAGATAATCAGGATGATGTAAATCGATAAGGAGGGTTTTTTTGAATACACTTGAAGCTATTTATCAGCATAAAATTATTGCGATTATCCGTGGAGCGAAGAAAGAAGATTTGCTGGAAATTGGAGCAGCTTTAAAAGAGGGAAGTGTCCGTCTTATTGAGGTGACATTAAATTCTCCAGGTGCAATAGAAGGAATTAAACAGTTGAAGGAAGCATTTGGAGAAGAAATGAGGGTTGGTGCCGGGACGGTTTTAGATCCAGAGTCTGCTAAAGCAGCCATAGATGCAGGTGCAGATTTTATTTTATCGCCAACGGTAAGTAAAGAAACAATAAAAATAACAAAACGCTATGGGAAAGTGAGTATTCCCGGAGCTTTTACGCCGACAGAGATATTGACAGCTTATGAAGAAGGAGCAGATTTAGTAAAGGTTTTTCCAGCGAGTATCGGAGCATCCTATATTAAGGATATACGTGGACCTCTTTCTCATATTCCTTTAGTTCCAACAGGGGGAGTAGGTCTGGATAATATTATTGACTTCCAAAAGGCTGGAGCGGCAGCGTTCGGGATTGGAAGCTCACTGGTAAATATAAAGAAAGACGTAGATGAAGCATACTTGTCAAAATTAACAGAAAATGCACAAGCATTTGTTCAGGCAGTTTCTGTTAAATAGATAAATACCTTCTGATTTTAAGAATTTAATAAAAAAGGATGATAAAAGCTATGAAAATTACAAACTATGAATTATTCCAAGTACAACCAAGATGGTTATTTTTAAAAATAGAGACGGATGAAGGAATAACTGGATGGGGAGAGCCGGTTATTGAAGGGCGAGCTGCTACCGTAAAAGCTGCAGTTATTGAACTGATGGAGTATTTAATAGGGAAAGATCCATTGCAGATAGAAGATCATTGGAATGTAATGTATCGTGGCGGATTTTATCGTGGCGGTCCTATTTTAATGAGTGCTATTTCAGGTATTGACCAGGCACTTTGGGATATTAAAGGGAAATATTTAAACGTTCCAATTCATCAGCTGCTTGGAGGAAAGGCGAGAGAATCTATTAAAGTATACTCCTGGATTGGCGGGGACCGCCCATCTGACGTTGGAGCAGCTGCTAAAGAAGTAGTTGATAAAGGATTTACAGCTATTAAAATGAACGGTACCGATGAACTGCAATACATTGACTCCTATGAAAAGATAGATCGTGTATTAGCTAATGTTTCAGCTATTCGTGATGCAGTAGGTCCTTATATCGGAATAGGAATTGATTTTCATGGGCGTGTTCATAAACCGATGGCAAAGGTATTGGCAAAAGAGCTGGAACAATTCCGTCCAATGTTTATTGAAGAACCAGTTTTACCAGAAAATAATGAAGCATTGCGCGATATAGCCAATCATACGGTAATTCCGATAGCAACAGGAGAAAGAATGTATTCTAAATGGGACTTTAAAAATTAATTAAAGGATGGTTATGTGGACATTATCCAACCTGATTTATCACATGCTGGCGGAATTACAGAAAATAAAAAAATCCTATCTATGGCAGAAGCGTTTGACGTAGCAGCTGCACCTCATTGTCCTTTAGGTCCGATCGCTTTAGCGGCTTGTCTGCAGGTAGATGCAACATGCCATAATGCTTTTATACAGGAGCAAAGCCTAGGTATCCATTATAATCAGGGCTCTGACTTACTGGATTATTTAAAAGATGACAGCGTATTCAAATATAAAGATGGATATGTTGATATTCCAAATCGTCCAGGTTTAGGAATTGAAATCAATGAGGAGCATGTCCGGGAAATGGCAGGAAAAGGTCATAATTGGAGAAATCCAGTATGGCGTCATAAAGATAATAGCGTAGCAGAGTGGTAAAAAGAAAATACAAAAGGAGGGAAATAAATGTCTTCAATGGGATTAATAATAATAACCATTTTAGGTATAGCTGTTCTATTATATTTAATTATGCATTCAAAAATGCAGGCATTTCTAGCATTATTAATAGTTAGTATCCTTATCGGTCTTTTTGCAGGAATGGAACCAAGTTTTCTGTTAGAAGTAATGGAAGATGGAATGGGAGGTACTTTAGGATTTATAGCTATTGTGGTCGGTCTTGGTGCGATGTTTGGGGAAGTGCTCAGAGCATCCGGGGGAGCAGAGCGCCTGGCTTTTACACTTGTTGATAAGTTCGGTGAAAAACGTGCACAGTGGGCACTAGGCTTAACAGGGTTTATCGTGGCAATTCCAGTATTTTTAGATGTTGCGCTTGTTATTCTGATTCCTATTCTTTATAGTTTGTCAATGCGTACAAAAAAGTCATTGCTTTATTATGGGGTACCTTTGTTAGCCGGCCTGGCAGTTGCTCATGCATTTATCCCTCCTACACCTGGCCCAATTGCAGTTGCATCTGTACTTGGCGTAGACTTAGGCTGGGTAATGTTATTTGGTATCATTGCTGGTATTCCAGCAATGGTTATAGCAGGACCATTATTTGGCCGCTATATTGGAAAAAGAGTTTATGTTGATGTTCCTGAACACATTCTGGAAGAAGAAGCAACAAGAAAAGAAGCAGGTGGGGAGAAAAGGTCTCTCCCCAGCTTTGGTTTAATTTGCTTTCTTGTTCTTTCGCCGTTAGTTTTAATTTTATTCAATACAGCAGGTGACGTTTTGCTGGATGATAGTGTTTTCAAAGAGGTAATTACGTTTATTGGACACCCATTTGTAGCTCTAATCATTGCAACACTTTTATCTATGTATTTCCTTGGTAAAAGACGAGGTATGACGAAAAATGAAATGCAATCAATGACAACGAAAGCACTTGAACCTGCAGGAATCGTTATTCTGATTACAGGAGCAGGCGGTGTTTTCAAAGAGGTACTTATTGAAAGCGGTGTCGGTGATGTGATGGGAGAAATAATGGCTGCTTCCGGCTTCCCTCTTGTGCTGCTCGCATTTCTTATTGCGACATTTGTCCGTGTTGCTCAGGGGTCAGCAACCGTAGCAATGATTACAGCGGCAGGCTTAGTCTCACCAATCCTTGAAATGGCCAATCCTTCTCAGCCAATGCTGGCATTGATTACAATTGCTATTGCTTCTGGATCAACTGTACTATCTCATGTGAACGATTCCGGATTCTGGCTTGTTAATCGTCTATTCGCAATGTCGGAAAAAGATACGCTTAAGTCATGGACAGTGATGGAAACGATAATTGGAGGAGTCGGGTTCCTGGTTGTGTTTATCATAAGCTTTTTCATTTCATAATGAACAGTTTTATCTATAGAGCACTCTCACTTATTATCAGAGGAGAGTGTTTTTATTTATATTGATTTAATTCAATTTTGAGAGAACTTAGGTTATAATCATTGTGTTAAAGAGAATTATAAATTTATTAATATCAGAAGATTTCTAAAGAAGGGAGTGAACGAGTATGAACAGCATTGCCATTTTAAAAGAATTTGGATTTAATGCAGCTGAAGAACAGAAAAGCATTTATCCATTCTCACCAGTTTATAAGATTCATAATTATATTATCAAGAAAACACAGTATCCAATAGAAAGAGCCAGGAATCTCATCAGATATACTACGTACCTGAAAGAAAACGGTATATCTATTGTTACACCAGTAAACATAAACAGCAGCAATCCAAAACAAATAGATGACGCATGCTATGTTTGTTACCCGTATATAAATGGAAGCAATTATCGGGGGACAGAGAAAGAAATTATGCAGGCAGGAGAGCTTCTTGGACGCATACATGCACTTTCCACTTTCGAAAATACATTTCATTTAAGCGGATACGATGTTTTTGATTTTTATCATCATGAAGTAGATCGTGATATGAAAAAGATTAGCGATTTTGTCAGGAGCTATCAAGTCAACATCCCTGTTCAGAAGCTGAAAGACTTATTACATAAAGCAGTGGAGAACCAGGAAAAATTAAAAAACGCTTCTTTACAATGGGTAGAAACACCACATGATTATAAAGCAAATAATCTGGTATTTCAAAATAAGCCTGTTCTGATTGATCCGGATAATGCCAAATGGATTCCGCGTACGTTTGATTTAGCATTGGCATTATTATTATTTCATAATGAATTTTCTTCTGCTCCCAACCGTACTTTTACACCAAAGGAATGGAAACTGTTTTTAGAAGGCTATTTCAAGCATCAGACTTTAACAAATGCAGAAATAACAGCTTGGGAAGAAACTGTTTTGCATGTGTTTTTGGATGAAGTAATGTGGCTGATGGCAGAGGTGGAAGAGGATTGGAAGCGGAAGGAACAAAGAGACTTGTTTGTCAGTGTTACAGAAATACTGTTTCATATAAAAGATTATCCTGTTTAGGTGGATAGAAGCATAATGTTATTCAAATAAATTAAAAGTTAAAATTGGAGCGATTCATATGGATATAGAACAGCAGCTATACAATGCAGCTGTGGATTTAGTTAAAGAGAGATACCCATCTGGCTGGGGTGGTGCGTCAGCGATGTATACAGAAACAGGTCAAATATTAACAAGTGTTGCTCCTGAAGTAATTAATGCCTCTACGGAATTATGTATGGAAACAGGTGCTATCCTGGAAGCACATAAGCTAAATACCAAAGTAACACATTCCATTTGTGTTGCCAGAGAGGATGAAAAATCTCCGCTGCTTATTTTAACGCCATGCGGAGTTTGTCAGGAGCGTCTTTTTTATTGGGGAGAGGATGTAAAAGCAGCTGTCACAAATCCGGATAATGAGCTTGTATTTAAAACATTGAAGGAACTGCAGCCATTTCATTGGTATAAAGCATATGAGAATGGAAACTAAAATTAAAGAGAATAAAAAAACGGCCAAATACATAGCCGTTTTTTCTCTGTTTCTTTACAAACTTAATCATAAGCCTGTTCAGCAGATCTGAACAAAGACTTATCCTCTATTTTATGCGTAACAAACATCAAAATCACCCCAAAGAAAATCATGCCCCCAGCGACAAAAGTAATTTCTCTGAATGAAAAATGATTGGTCAATAAGAGACTTCCTAAAGTTGCACCAATAGAGTTTGCTAAGTTGAACACAGAAGCGGCAATTGTTCCGGATAAAGCAGGAGCTTCTGTGGCAGCGAGAATAATCTTTGCATTTAATATTGGTGTTGTTCCAAATGTTCCAGCACCAAATAAGAAGCAGGCGACATAAGTGAAGAATGGATTTGCAAGGAAGAAAGTAAAGCTGATCAGCACCGTGCCTAAAATAGCCATTGCTACAATTAAACGCTCTGTGAGTACCTCAGGCTGAATACTTCCTGAAACAAAATTTCCTATAACAGCACCAAGTCCAAATAAAAATAATCCAATCGTGATACTCGTTACATCAAAACCAGCAATTTCTCTGAGCATCGGCTCTGTGAACGTATAGGCGGTAAATACACCGGAAAAGCCAAAGACAATGACTGCAATCAGCATCCAGACATTTTTATTTTTTAATATAGCCATTTCATTTCTTAATTTAGGAACTTCTTTTTGTTTGATATCCGGTGTAACGATCATAAGTCCAATTAAATTGATAATACCCATCAACGCAATAAACCAGAATACGAGTCTCCAATCCAGCATACCGCCGATATATGACCCAAAAGGAACCCCAAGCATAATTGCAATTGTGAGGCCTCCCTGCACAGCAGCAATTGCGCTGGTACGTTTATGAGGCTGTGAAATATCAACTGCCATACTCATGCATAGTCCAAAAAATGGAGCATGCATCGTTGCTGACAGCAGTCTGGAGAGAAGCAGTATTTCAAAGCTTGGTGCAGCAGCTGCAACAATATTACTTATTATAAAGATGGACATAAGTGCGATTAGTAATGGCTTCGGTGAATATTTAACCGTTAATATTCGAAGCAGGGGGCCGCAGATAGCAACACTGATGGCATAAACGCTGAGCAATAATCCTGTTGTTGAAACGGCTACGTCCAAATCAGCAGCAAATTGCGTTAATAATCCGGTAACTGCATATTCCGTCATTCCGATCGCAAATGTACCAATCATAAATACAGATAAAATCATATTACGGGAGAATTTCAAAGTCACGAGGTAACACTTCCTTTCCTTCTATCTAAAAAAACAATAGTAACATCATAGTGGAAGAGAGGTTCAGTGTCTAGGCATCTGTTTAAGAAAATGAAAGAAATAATTTTCAGATTAATGAAAGTGTGAATCATTGAAGTGATACAAAGGTAAAGGAGTTTAATAAAGGGGAAAAAAAGAGCAAATTAGAAGAAGCAGGTTGAAAAGAGAAATGGTATAGTAAAAGTATCTTAATACCTATAGGAGGTTAGAATAATGACAATGATTACGCAAAAAATTGTTCCGCATCTTTGGTTTGATAAGGAGGCAAAGGAAGCTGCAGCATTTTATACATCCGTCTTTCCGGATTCACAGATAAGCAGTGAAATTGTTATTAAGGATACACCGTCAGGAGATTGTGATCTGGTTTCCTTTGATTTATGGGGACAGCGTTTTATGGCAATTAGTGCCGGGCCATATTTTTCAATTAATCCGTCAATCTCCTTTATGGTAAACTTTGATCCGGCACGGGATAAAAATGCGTCAAGTCAAATGGAAGCGGTTTGGGAGAAGCTGTCTGATAGCGGGCAGGTGCTTATGCCGTTGGATACCTATCCATTCAGTGAAAAATACGGATGGATTCAGGATAAATATGGGCTTTCCTGGCAGCTTATTCTGACAAATCCGGAAGGGGAAGAAAGACCGCCAATATTACCATCCATGATGTTTATTGGAGAGAATGTCGGTAAAGCGGAAGAAGCGGTGCAATTTTACTTGTCTGTTTTCAAAAATAGTAAAGAAGGCGTATCAGCTAAATACTCAGCCGGGATGGAACCTAATCAGGAAGGTACTGTAATGTTTTCTGATTTTATGCTTGAAAATGTCTGGCTGACAGCAATGGATAGTGCACTGAATCATGGTTTTCAATTTAATGAAGCTGTCTCTTTGCTGGTGAATTGTGATACCCAGGAAGAAATAGATGATTATTTTGAGAAACTATCAGCAGTTCCTGGAGCAGAGCAGTGCGGCTGGCTGAAGGACAAGTATGGTGTATCCTGGCAAATTTCGCCGAAAGCTATGGATGAAATGATGAGTGAGAAGGCAACGCAGGAACAAATTGACAGGGTGAATAAGGCAATGATGCCAATGAAAAAATTAGATATAGAAACATTGCGAAAGGCATATGAGGGGTAAATTAAATGTACAAATTAAAAACAAAAGAAACAGATAACAGCGTGATTGAATTTATCGAGCAGGCAGAGCAGCCAAAGAAGCGGGAGGATGCCTACCGCCTGCTGGATATATTCACAGAGACAACCGGTTATGAGGCAGCTATGTGGGGACCGAGCATTATCGGCTTTGGCAAGTACCATTATAAATATGATTCAGGTCATGAGGGAGACGCGCCGTTGGTCGGCTTTTCTCCAAGAAAAGCAAAAATAAGTCTTTATTTTGCAACTGGTGATACAGAACGCGAACACTTACTTGCTAAATTCGGCAAGCATACAACGGGTAAGTCTTGTGTTTATATTAATAAAGTTGCGGATATTGATGAAGAGGTATTAAAGGAATTAATTAAGCAGTCTGTTCGTTTTTTACAGGAGAGATATCCGGAAAAATAGGGGAATCATTATGTAGATATTGATAATGATGAGAAGGTATCTCATTATTTCTCTGTCTGAATTTATTGGTAATATGTTCTGTAAAACATTAAAAGCACCAAACATTATACAATCCTTCCTGTTTTACTATAAAATAAATAATGAAGACATAGCAGAAAGGGATGTTGAAAACAATGAGTCAACAGGATACTATCAATCAAATCGAAGAAATAATCGAACAGAAGCGGGAAGCTTTTTTTAAAGTAAGTGATCAAATTTGGGAAACACCAGAAATTCGTTATGAAGAAAAACAGTCATTTAAATGCTCAGCCGATTTTATGGAAGAACAAGGCTTTCAGGTAGAGCGTGGAGTAGCCAATATCCCCACTGCATTCACTGCAGCCTTTGGAAGCAATGGTCCGGTGATTGCGATTTTAGGAGAATATGATGCGCTGCCTGGTTTAAGCCAAAAAGCCGGTGTCACTGAATTTGATCCGGCAGTACCATATGGTCCGGGACATGGCTGCGGTCATAATTTGATCGGCGTGGGTTCCATGTCTGCGGCTGTTGCTGTAAAAGAATACTTAGAGAAAAATAATTTAGAAGGAACGATCCGTTATTATGGCTGTCCGGCAGAAGAAAGCGGTTATGCAAAAACATATATGGTTAAAGCAGGGTTGTTCGATGATGTGGCTGCATCTTTTTCCTGGCATCCGTATTATACAAACAGCTTATTTCATGGACCATCGCTGGCGGTTATTCACTCTACCTTTACCTTTAACGGGATAAGCTCGCACGCAGCTGCTTCTCCAGAACTGGGGCGGAGCGCATTAGATGCTGTGGAACTAATGAATGTCGGTGCAAACTATATGCGGGAGCACATGATTGACGAAGCACGTGTCCATTACGCAATCACTAACTCTGGAGGAATGTCTCCAAACGTGGTCCAAAAAGAAGCAGAGGTTTCTTATTTTGTCCGTGCTCCTCATGCAGATCAGGCCCGTGCTTTGTTTAAACGTCTGATAAAAATTGCGGAAGGCGCTGCTTTAATGACAGAAACCTCCATGGATTACCGCATCGAAGGCGTATGCTCTAATCTGGTACAAAATGCGACATTAGATAAACTGCTTCATAAAAATATGAAAGCATTAGAACGCCCGCATTTTACAGAGGAAGAACTGGAATTAAGCAAGAAATACTATCAAACATTAAATGAAGATGATATCGCTTTTGCTGCATCACTGGTTGGCAAGAAGAAGGCGAAGGAGCTTGCAGGACGCCCGCTTATTCATGAAGTGGATGCTTACCGCGAGGCACCGGAATACGTGAAGGGATCAGGCTCTACCGATGTAGGCGCTGTCAGCTGGGTGACACCTACTGCACAGTTGATGGCAGCAACATGGACTTTCGGTACACCATTCCATACGTGGCAGGTTGTATCTCAAGGAAAGACTTCCTACGCTAAAAAAGGAATGCTTTTTGCAGGAAAAGCGATTGCGAGCACGATTATTGATATTCTGCAAAATCCAGAGGTGCTGGAGGATGCCGCGAAAGAGCTTCGTGATCGTGAGGCAGGGCCGGAAAATTATGATTCGCTGCTTCCTGAAGATCAGGATATGCCGTATATACTGAAAAAATAAATATATAACTATATAACAAATATAAGCTAAAACCCTCTTTGTATCAATGGAAGATGCAAAGGGGATTTTTTGATTGAACCAAGTATAAATATTTGATTTTGTGGAAACGTAAATAAGGATTTTATAAGCTTATTTATTGTTAAAATTATCCCCTATATTTCACTTGGAATATAGGCGGTTCTTGGGGAAGGAGGTAACCTGGAATGAGCCAATCTGTATTTACAAAATTAAAACAGCAGGAAAAAAAGGAAGAAGAAAAGCAACTAGGCAGTCATCCTGTCCAGCCAAAAGTACGTTCGAAGCTTTCGAATAAAGTCAGCGATAACCTCGATACATTAAAGAACGCGATTGGTAATCCAGAAGATTTAAATCTCCGTTATATCTCCATTGGAAAACTGCAAAAGAAATGTGGAATTGCTTATTTATCGGGAATAACAGATACAAATATGATTAATCAGGATATTATCCAGACCTTGCAGCAGAATTTAAAAGAAATGGAAGGTAGCCCTTTAGAAAATGTAAAGCTCGAAATGATTGCAGTTTCCTCCGTGGCAGAATTGAATGATATGAAGGAAATCATTAACCTTGTGCTAAACGGACAAACGGTATTCTTTCTGGAGGAAGAAGAAAATGCGTTAGTAATTGGGACATCTGGTGGAGACAAACGTGCTATTGAGCAGCCGCAATCGGAAAATTTAATCCAGGGGCCAAGAGAAGGATTTGTGGAGAGTTTAGAAGTAAATTTAGCGTTGATTCGCCGTAATATTCGTGATCCCAATCTGCGCTTTAAAGCATATGAAGTCGGTACAAGGTCAAAGCAGAAGCTCGTACTTTGTTATGTAGAAGATGTGATTAACCCTCAAATTCTGGAAGAAGTCATTTATCGTCTGGAATCGATTGAACTGGAATATATTACAGATGTTTCACAAATTGAACAGTGGATTGAGGACAGCTCTCTTTCTCCATTTCCGCAAATGTTAGGTACGGAAAGGCCAGATAAAGTTGCCTTTGAAGTTTTACATGGGCGTTTTGCCGTTTTGGTAGATGGGACTCCTTTTTCGGCAATAGGGCCAGTTGTTCTTAGTGATATTAACAAATCTATGGAAGATTATAACCAAAGATGGATTACGGCTTCTCTGTTACGAATTCTCCGTGTCATTGCGAGCTTGATTGCATTATTCCTGCCAGGGGTTTATATAGCGATGGTTTTATTTCACCCAGGAATGCTGCCAACAACATTGGTGTTCTCCATTGCAGCAAGTCGTGAAGGAATGCCGTTTTCTG
Organism: Oceanobacillus sojae; assembly: GCF_900162665.1. GTDB lineage: Bacteria > Bacillota > Bacilli > Bacillales > Amphibacillaceae > Oceanobacillus > Oceanobacillus sojae_A. The sequence goes on along the minus strand of NZ_LT727813.1, from coordinate 201,227 downwards.
CGATAGCAGAGATATTTTTAATGGCAGCAACCTTTGAAATGCTGCAGGAAGCTGCCATCCGATTGCCACGGATCATTGGACAAACAATTGGTATTGTTGGCGGTATTGTGATTGGAGAAGCTGCGGTCAGTGCAGGAATAGCAAGTCCCATTATTGTCATCATTACCGCATTAACTGCCATTGCCAGCTTTTGTTCTCCTTATTACAGTGTAGCTATCAGCTTTCGAGCTGTCCGATTTGGTGTTATGTTGATTTGTGCTCTTCTTGGATTATTTGGACTGATTCTTGCGTTACTAGTCCTTATTATTCACGTTACGAATTTAAAAAGTTTTGGTGTTCCATACAGCTTTACGGTTTTGCCAGCTGTAAAGCAAGACATGATGGATAATATTATCAGAGGACCAATAACGAAAGTGGAAGAACAGTATATCTTTTTACAAGACGAGTTAAAAGATCCCAACAAACAAAGGAATGAATAATAGATGCGAACAGTAGGATATGCAGACGGTAAAATATCAAATATAACCATATTAACTATTGTTCCCAGTATTGTTATTGCTGTCGGGATCTTGACTTATCCGCGTACACTAGCTAGCCAGACGGAGGGAGCAGATGGCTGGATTACATTATTAATTGGGGGGGCAGTTTGTGCATGTTCTACTTTTCTGATTGCTAAAATTGCCTCTTTATTTCCCGGACAGTCTTTTTATACGTATACTTCCTCAATGCTGACGAAGCCAATTGCGATTCTGTTAAGTATGTTATTTTTTTTATTAACAATAACCATTGTCAGCTATGAGACAGCTTTTATTGCCAATATATCACATCATTATTTGTTTGAAAAAACTCCATCGGAAGCCATCAATCTCGCATTCTTATTTGTGGTTTTGTATGCCGTATGCGGAGAGCGTGTAGCAATTTTTCGGACTGGTTTTGGAATAATTGTTTTGACTGCTGTCGCAACAATTGTTTTAGTTATTACGGCTCTCCCTTCCGCGGATTGGAATCGGATGCTCCCGACCTTTACTACTGATTTCAAGTCTTATTTAGGTGAACTGCCAAATAGCATTTTATCTTATTCTGGAGTCTTCGTCCTATTCTTTTATATGAAGCTGACCAGAACACCATCGAAAAGCGTAAAATCTGCAGTGATTGGTGCGATAGCCGTGACAGGATTTTATATCACCGTTTATCTAATGTGTATCGCTGTACTTGGAAATGTATCAACAGCTAATACTGTTTATCCACTGGTTGAATTGGCAAATATGGTGCGATCTATAGGTTTTCTGGATAGAATTGAATCCTTATATTTTGTTATCTGGATTACAACTGTATTTATGACAACTGTCATTGCTTATGATATCAGTGTGTTAATCATTACAGATATTTTTCCGAAAGCAAATAAGATATTTATAGCTTTTTGTTTATTACCGTTTGTATATTTTATATCGCTTCTGCCGACTGATTATTATCAAGTGTCTGATTTAGGTATGATAATCGGATATGCAGCTAAATGTTTAACTATAATCACCTTAGTTTTCTTATGGATAATGTATTGGGGAAAAGGCAGAAAAGGAAAGAGGGGTAAATCATGAGATATCTTTTTTTCTTATTTTTTGTTCCATTATTGTTATTATTGGCAGGATGCTGGGACAGCTTGGAAATAGAGAATAGGGCTTTTGTGTCTGGAGTGGCAATTGATCCAGTTAAGGATAATGGTGATAAAAACTTAAAAATGATGACACAGGTTGTTATTCCAAACGGCCTTGTTTCACTGCCAAATAACAGTAGTGGAGGAGAAAAAAGCTTCCGTAATGTCTCAAGTATTGGTAAAACTATTTTTGAAGTGAAATCGTCCATTGAGGAAAAAGAAGATGGAGATCTTGATAACAGTCATATTGAAATTGTAATTATTTCAGATGAGCTGGTAAAAAGTGAATATAAAATATCAGATATTATAGATGTGTTTATGCGGGAAAGCAGAATGAACCGGGATATTATTTTGGCAGTAGCCAATGGAAGCTCAGAGGAGCTGTTAAATATAGATCCAGAAAATGTAAAACTTCCTTCTCAATACATTACAGAGCTCATTAAATCCAATTATAAATTAGCAGATTTAGAACCGGAAACTGCAGGAGATATGCAATATTTTTTTATTAAGAATAGAGGCTATTATCTTCCTTATTTAGAAAATACACCTTCGACAACGGGGATTCAGTTAGGAGGTGTAGCAGTTTTTAAAGGAGAGAACGGAAAAATGGCGGGTATACTAAAAGGAGATGAAATAACTGGTTTAGCATTAACGCGCCCCAGTTTTAGCGAAACGTTGATAGTAGATCATAATGGACAAAAGGCATCATTCACCATTCCTGATGGACGGACCGAAATAAAACTTCTTAATAATGATCCGGAAAACCTTCATTTTCAATTTGATGTATTTTTAACTGGAGAACTTGTCGAAGCCTCTGAAGGTCTGGACTTTATCAAGGAAGAGAATATAGAGAATCTAAAAAAACAGTTCAGGCTAGAAGCAGAAAAAGTGATGTCAAAGACAATCTCGAAGTTACAGAACGACTATGGTGTAGATATATTGGAATTTCATGAATTTTTGTTTAGAAAGCATCCTGATATCTGGAAGCAGGTAGAAAACAATTGGGACAGTGGGAAAAACTATTTTTCCGATGCCGATGTAACATTGAATATTGATGTGATGATCCGTGAACCGGGAAATACAAATTGATGCAGAGCAGGTGAAAAAGAATGATGTGGATGAATTTTATTGAAAATAGAATTTCTACACTGGCGATAATTGGCCTAATATTATCTATTGTTGTCCCTATCACAATTTACTGGATGAACCGGAAATATCATGAATCGACAGACCCTATATGGAAGAAAGAAAGAAAACAGAAGATACAAAATGACAATCCAGAAAGTAAGGTGTAAAGGAGTGTACTGAAGATGCTTGACATTATTATTCTTATTCTGCTAATCCTGTTTATAATTGGCTGGTTATTGATGTTTCTCATGCGACGGCGTCTGATAAAAAGGATGGTTTATAAATTCGGAAAAATTCTGATGGAGGACCGTTATCAGGAGAATATATTTGAAATGGTAACAGGCTTTAAGCATATGGGATTCCAACGGACCTTTGAGAATATTCTGCGGGCAGAATCTGGAGATGTCCTGCATCGTCCACTTGGTTCTGCAAAAACATGGCCGGATTTTGAAAAGCTGACCTTTATACCAGCTCAAGCTGCTAAATTTCCTACGGAGTACACGGAGAAAATAAATATGAAAGTAACTATCGGCCCAAAAGCCAAGAAGCCGATGCAATTAGATATTCCATTAATGATCAGCGGAATGGCATATGGTATCGCATTAAGTAAAGAAGTTAGACTGGCACTGGTTGATGCGGTGAACCAGCTTGGCACAGCACTTAATTCCGGAGAAGGCGGAGTAATGGAGGAAGAAATTGACGGTACAGATAATTATATATTGCAATTTTCCAAGACAAGCTGGTCGAAGGAAAAAGAGCTGATTAAGAGAGCTTCCATGATTGAAATAAAATTTGGACAAGGAGCTTTAATGAGCTCAGGTGTTGTCATACCTGCCGAAGACTTGCAGGGTGATATACGGAAGGTATTAAATTTAGGCGATGGCGAAGAAGCGATTATCCATAATCATTTCTTTGAGAATCAAACCCTGGAGGATTTTAAAAATCTTGTTCAGGAGCTAAGAGAAATGACAGATGGTGTTCCGATCGGAGCGAAGATTGGCGCCGGCGGGAAAATTGAAGAAGATATAGATGCGCTGTTAGAAATAGGTGTAGATTATATTGCTGTGGACGGAGCACAGGCAGCAACACATGGAGCACCGCCAATCTTATCAGAGGATTTTGGCATCCCGACTATTCATGGCTTACAACGCGCCCATCAGCATCTGAAAAAAAGGAATGCAAGGGAGGATGTCAGTCTGGTTATTTCCGGCGGTATGTTTAACGCAGGTCAATTTTTAAAAGCAATTGCATTAGGAGCCGATGCTGTTTATTTAGGATCCGTAATATTATTTACTCTGTCTCATAAACAGGTTTTAAAAGCTGTACCCTTTGAACCGCCTACGCAGGTTGTCTGGTATGACGGCAAATACAAGGATGATTTTAATAGACAGGAAGGGACAAAGGCATTGGTTAATTTCATAAATGCTTCCACAAAAGAAATGGAAGAGGGGATTCGAATTATGGGAAAAACCGCCTTGTCCGAGGTGAAAAAGGATGATCTTGTTTCCTATGATGAAGCAGTCGCCCGTGATATTGGCGTTCCGTTTAGTGCACATTCTTATGAAGAAGAGGCTGCTAAACAGAATAAACAGGAGCCAATGATTGAGCTGTAAAATACTTGATTTCTGGAAAAGAGAACCATTTGACGTATTCCTTCAAACTGTCTTATAATGAAAAAGTAAACTTAAGAACGGAAGGGAAATGTGCTGAAGATGAGATTTCGATTCCTTGACTTGAACAACTAATTTGATAATATGTTCAAGCTCTGCCTGTGCTTTTTGCGCCTGCAGAGAAATAGGAGCCGTCTGTCTTTTTTCAGCTATTATAATAAAAAGGTATACATAAGGTATATCTTTTTTCCTGAATGCATTATGAAAAGGACAGCAGTCCATTGCTGTTCTTTTTTTTATGAGTTTAAATACAGGTATAGTGAAAACTTCTATTTCTTTTAAAGGGAAAGCAGGGTATTCGTTCTGATGAAAAAAATAAAAGTGAGGGGAGATTTTTATGCAGATGCTATTGTTCTTTTAATTGATACGGGCTTGTCATAAGAAAAAAACAAGCTCGTATCGGAGCAGTTACAGCTATCGATACGGGAAATTCAAAATCTCGGAGGTAGCAAAATGCAAAACATTCAATTTGAAATAAAAGATGTAGAATTAACGTATTTAGACAGGGAGATCTTTTCCATCGGCCGTTTAGCTATTCATTTTATGGACCGGATTGGAATTGTCGGCCCAAACGGATCAGGGAAAACAAGCCTGCTCCGCCTGCTGGCTGGTGAATTAGAACCGGCAAAAGGAAAAATTCACCGTCATGCGGGCTTTGCCTATTTAAAGCAAATGGAAACTCCTGGTGAAGAAGCACCGGATCCAAAGGTTTTAGGCAAGCTTCAGGTGCCTGATTTAGAAGAAGGCATCAGTGGAGGAGAGCAGACCAAAATAAAAATTGCACAGCTCCTGGCAGATTATAACGAAGCATTGTTGATTGATGAACCAACAACACATCTTGATCAGCAGGGAATACGATATTTGCGCAGAGAATTGGAAAATTATTATGGGACACTTGTTTTAATCAGTCATGACCGTAAACTCCTAGATCAGCTGGTCACGACAATTTGGGAAATACGGGATGGAGAGATTCATGTCTATTCCGGGAACTACACGGACTATGAAGAGCAGAAATTATTAGAGGAGCATCAGCAGCAGGATGCACATGAACAATATCTGAAGGAGAAAGCCCGTTTAGAAGCAGCAGCACAGGATAAAATGCAAAAGGCTGCGAAGATGATGAAGGGTGAGAAAGCAAATGCAAGAAAAAAGCAGGGCGTCAATCGGATGTTTGCTACAAAGCCTAAGGATGTTTCGCAAAAATCGATGCAAAAAAGTGCCAAAGCAATGGAGAAACGGCTGGAGCAAATGGAAAAGGTCGATGCTGTGCAGCATGAACGGCCAATCTCTTTTCACCGCTCTAAGGCATTAGAGCTGCATCATTCCTTCCCGGTTATGGGAAATCAGCTTACCTTAAAAGCTGGCGAGAAAATACTTTTAAAGGAGGTCCGTTTTCAATTGCCGTTGGGCAAAAAAATTGCAATTATAGGAGCGAACGGTTCTGGAAAAAGCACCCTGCTTCAGGCAATTTATCAGCGGCGGGAAGGGCTGGAGATTTCTCCGAAAGTAGAATTTGGTCTATTTGAACAGCTTGCTTATCAGGAAAAGTCGGATGAAACGGTATTGAACAGTTTAAAGAAAACGACTGATTATGAGGAAGGCTTTTTACGAAGTGTTCTTCACGCCATGTATTTTAAGGGGAATGATATTTATAAACAGCTTCGTTATTTAAGCGGCGGTGAGGCGATCCGGCTCCAGTTGTGCAGATTATTTCTTGGCTCCTATCATGTATTATTATTAGATGAACCGACGAACTTTTTGGATATCCAGACAACGAAAGCATTGGAATCATTTTTTGAAGGGTATCCGGGAACGATTATTTTTGTTTCACATGATGCTGCCTTTATTGAAAAAGCAGCGGATCATGTGTATGAAATTAAAAATAACAATATAATTGAGAAGTAGAGAAGAATGCAGGAGCAGCTGTTTGCTCCTGCTGTTTTATTGACAGCAAAAGTATCTGCAATTAACTTTGTAAAGGATTGAAGAAATATGATTGGATTATGTGCAAGAGAAAAAAGTCTTTTGGTTTTTTGATTTGCTAAATCCTCAAAATGGGTTTAGATCGGGAGTAAGTTTATTAAAAGAATTTTGATTCAATCAAGTGAAATTGTATCATCATTTCCTAAAATATTTTTACCTTTATGATAAAAATATTCCATCTCATGCTTAGGAACAAGCCCACCACCAGTAGCCCAAGCTATATGTGTGATAGACATAGGTTCTATATGATTTTTAGCAATATAGTCCGTCTCCGAAATCCTGTAAGGACCGATAATTCCAGCAGCCGCTGAAGGTTCAAGGCGAATTTTTTCTATATCTGCAAGAAGTGTCATTAACTTAAATAATGTTTTATCTTCTACAGTAAATATACCACTAACTAATTTTTCGCAAAAACTGCTGGCAAATTTAGAGGGCCTCCCCACAGCTAATCCGTCAGCTTCCGTTCTATTGTCCATTCCAAAATCTTGAAACTTACATTATCTTTTTTTCCAGTTAGTAGTCCTAACAACATAGAAGGAGATTTTATCGGTTCTACAAAAAAACAATGAACATTATCTCCAAATACTTGCTTCAATCCAAAGCTAATTCCACCTGGTGCCCCTCCAACGCCACAAGGAAGATATACAAAAAGAGGATGATTGTGATCAACAATAATATTTTTATCTTCAAGTTGTTTTTTTAAACGAAAAGCGACTGTACTATACCCTAAGAAAAGATGTTCTGAATTCTCATCATCTATAAAATAGCCATTTGGATTTTCAAGTGTTTTCTTCCTGCCAGTATTTATAGCTTGGGTGAAGTCACCCTCGAACTCAAAAACTTTAGCTCCTTTTTGTCTCAGCAGATCCTTTTTCCACTGTTTTGCATCTCTAGACATATATACAGAAACATTGAAACCTAATTTTGCACCCATTAGTCCTATACTAAGCCCTAAATTACCAGTCGATCCAACCCCAATGGTGTATTGTTTAAATAATTCTTTAAACACTTTATTAGAAAAAATTTCGTAATTACCAGTATGACGGTCTATCAGATCTGCTTCTTTTGCCAAGTTTTCTGCATGATAAAGTACTTCATAAATACCTCCTCTGGCTTTAATAGATCCAGCAATTGGTAACTCATTATCACATTTTAATAGCATATTTTCGACATTTCTAATTCCAGTTCGCTTCAATAATATTTCTTTCATATTATTGATTCTTTTTAAGGGTGATTCAATAACTCCATTAGTTTTTTCTGTTTCTGGAAATTCCTTTTTGAAAAATGGTACAAACCGATTCCATAACTCTTCAGCTTTTAACATATCATCTTTATCTAGTAACAAAGGGGGAAGTTGATTAAATTTTGTTAATTTAGGATTTATCCATAATAAAGGCTTTAAATTAAGAATATTACTTATAAAAGGAAATTGTTTTTGATACATGGAAATTTCTTTTTGTGTGAAAATTTCTGTTCTCTCCTTTTCGTATAAAGAATCTTAATTACAAAAAGGTTAATAAGATTCTTTATACGACATATATTAAATATTAGGTAAACTATAGAGTTATTTTACTATCTTCGAATCTCTTCGTATTACTTGGCCTGCAGTTTCGTTGGTATATTTACCTTCTTCTACAGTAAGATTTCCATTTACTAAAACATAAGATATACCAATCGGTAATTGTATTGGATCTTCATAGGTAGCTGTATCCTTAATTGTATTTGGATTGAAAATAACTATATCCGCCCAATAACCTTCTCTCAAGTATCCTCTATCCTTTAATCTTAATAATTGGGCAGCTGCTCCTGTCATTTTTCTTATCCCTTCAGAAAGTGTAAAAATACCTTCATCTCTAGCATATTTACCTAGGACTCTAGCAAAAGTTCCATAAAGTCTGGGGTGTGGTTTACTACCAAAAATACCATCAGATCCCACCATTTGTACAGGATGTTTCATACCATAAATCAAATCCTCTTCCATGCCCCAATGAATCGTCATTGTGATTGCGCCTGCCTCTTCTACTAAAAGATCTAGCGCAGCATCAGATGGATTTTGTCCACGGATTTTAGCAATTTCTTCCATGTTTTTACCTTCAAAATTCTTATTTTTTTCCGACACTATTGTATTAATGAAGATATTTTTCCAGCCACAATTAAAAACCCAGTTTTCATAACTATCATTTGTTATAAAGTCTTCTTGAATTTTTCTTCTAACATCTGGGTTCTGTAATCTTTCAAGCATTTTCTTAGTACCACCTGAGTGCATCCATGGCGGTAAAATACTATGAAATACTGTAGATCCTGCTGTATATGGATATTGATCAAAGGTTACTTCTATTCCTTCTTCTCTAGCTTTATCAATGTTACCTAAGAATTTTTTGAATTTATCACGATTATATTGACCTGCTACTTTAAAATGGGAGACGTGTAATCGTATTCCTGTTTGCCTGGCTACGTCGACTACTTCATCTAAAGCCTCTAAGGATTTATTACTTTCATTTCTAATATGAACCACAAAAACTCCATCGTATTTTGCAGCACCTTGACACAGCGCAATTAATTCTTCTTTATTTGAGTAAACATTCGGTGGATAAATTAGACCAGATGATACACCAACCGCTCCTTCATTCATACCTTTTTCCACCAATTTAGTGATTTGCTCAAGTTCTTCCACTGTTGCAGCTCTTTCTTCAAATCCCATAATAAGCGTTCTAACATTGCCGTGTGGAACAAGATGTAAAACGTTACCCGAAATAGGGGTGTTCTCTAAATGGGTTAAATAATCATCTACTGATTCCCATGGCCAATCTCCTATATCTCCATCTAGTCCCTTTAATTGTTCTTGCCATAAAGGTTTTGTTTCTGTGTTGACTGGGGCAATGGAGATACCATCCTGTCCATGTAACTCTGTTGTTATTCCTTGTAGCAATCGAATTTTGTGTGTCTCAGGGTTAGTACACAACAAATCACTATGAGAATGGGTATCAATAAAACCTGGCGACACAGCCAACCCTTCTGCATCAATAACTTTTTTTGCTTCAGAATAATCAAGCTTATTTATCTTCCCTATCTTACCATCCTTAATGCCAATATCAAGTTTTGTTCCAGGATTTCCAGTACCGTCAAAAACTTGTCCATTTTTAATTATTAAATCAAACATATAAACACTCCTTTATTTGGCTATATTTTTATTAACTTGATTTATTTTTTGCGGTGGATCAGCACCCCAAAACTTATTGATTATCTCAATACTTGGTTTTTCTGTCATATAACTAAACACAACCATACTAGTAATATTTAAAAACAGAGAAATTCCAATCGGGTCCATTCCAAATGGATTTTCAAACATCATGGTTGCCGTAACATATGAAACAAATCCAATGGTCATTGAAGCAATCGCTCCCAACTTATTAGCACGCTTCCAATATAAGCCGAAAACGATTACCGCAAATAAGGTAGCCTCGAGCCCGCCAATTGCAAAGATTACAACAAACTGAATAAGTTCTGGTGGAGTCAATGCAATGAGAACAACTGCAGTACCTATAAATAAAGTGGAAAAGTAGGATAATTTTGTAACCGTTCTTTCGGATGCATTAGGATTTATATAGTTCAAAAATAAGTCTTTTACTATTGTTGAACTTGTCACTAGCAACATGGAGTCTACTGTGGATATTATCGCTGCCAGTGGTGCAGCAAGAATTAATCCAGCTAACCAACCTGGTACTAATTCTACTATCAATAAAATTAGTGCCATATCCGGTATTTCTACGCCTGGTAATAATATACGAACCAAGGGACCTATTGAAGCAAATCCAATAGAGAAGAGACCCATAATAATAACTGCATAAATCATTCCTTTATGCATAGATTTCGAGTCTTTAAAAGTCATACCACGTACAGCAGCGTGTGGCAAACCAATCATTGCAATTCCAAATAATAAGAAATAGGAGAATAATAATGTTGGGGTAATGCCACTGGCTCCAGGTAACGTCACCATTTCTGGATGGTCTATGGTTAATTGGCTGACAATTGCTTCAAAGCCATTGGTTTTTATCATAATTATTATCCATACTAAAACTCCTCCCAGCAACATGGCAAAGCCTTGAATTGCATCGGTAATTGCAACTCCTCTATATCCACCGAATACAGTAAGTAAAACAACTACTGCACCAAAAATAAGTAAGCCCCATTGATAAGGAAATCCAGTAACTGCTTCTAGTATTCTTGCGCCACCAGCAAACTGAGCAACCATGTATGCACTAATAAATATTAAAATTCCAAGTGCACTTGCAATGATTACTGCATGGCTTTGATATCTTTCTTTTAAAAAGTCCGTAATTGTTACTGCTCCAATTCTTCTAGAGATAATAGCAAACTTTTTTCCTAGAATCCCCAATATATAAACTCCCATTGCAGTTTGGCATGCAACGACTAACGGCCAACTAAAGCCTTGTTCGTACCCAACACCGGTTGCTCCAATAAATGTGCCTGCGCTTGCTGCAGAGGCAACCATCGTAAAAGCTAATACCAGTGGACCTAAACTTCTTCCACCCACAAAAAATTCTTCATGAAAGCTTGATTTATTATTTTTTAAATGTTTGTGGAAATAACTACCTACTAATAAAGTAGCTAATAAATAAAGGATAATCGGAATTAAAATATCTAATCTCATTCATCCTCCTCCTCTATATAGCCGTCCAATGGCATATCTTTAAAAAGAAACTTAACCATTAAATAAGTAGAAATACATAACAAGCCTATTGCAATAAGTACCCCATAAAAGTACCATGCCGGAAATCCCGCTATTAATTTAATTTCACTTGCTTCAACGTTATATCCAAGAGGAAAAGCTAGGGCAAAAACTAACACAATATTAAAAATGAAAAATATAATTGTATACATGACTTCCTTATTACATTGCTTAAATCTTTCATCTTCTTTAAAAATTCCCTTGTTCATAAAATACCCCTCACATTTTGTATTTTATAGATTCTTGAATAGTTGGAAATGAATTCAGATTGCACATGGTAAAGTAATAAAGTTAAACGTTAACTACATGGTAAAATAAATAGCTACTTACTAAATAATAACCACCATCCTTTATAATTAATTATTGACATGTTGATAAATAGTCAAAAATTATTTTAAAGATAATATAGCAAATATTCTTAAATATGTAAACGCTTTTATTTGAAATAGATAACAGAAATCTATATTTTCCAATTTCCGTTTCATCGCTTATAATTAAAGTTAATAAGTCTTGAAACTACAACATAGAAGGGGATAGATTTAATGTCAAAGTTATTACTAGGAATAATAGGCCCCGAAGATTTAGTGGAAAAAATTCTAAATCAATTTAGACACGAAAAAATGGAATATATCGAATATAAACTGTTTATTATTAAAAAAGTAGAAAACACAAGGGAGATTGACCGGAGTTTTTTAGCTAAGTGTGATATTCTTTTTTTTGCGGGACAAATGATTTACGAAATATATCTTGAGAATCCAGTAAATATCGATGACGAAACAGGCCCTATTTCAATTAATATCGGATATGATGGATCAGCACTTTATAAATCTCTTTATGAGCTGGCTATGGAAACAAAAGGAATACTTACTTTATTTACTCCATTTACCATTGATGTTTTAAAGGAAAACGAGGTATTAAATTCATTAAAAGAAGTTGATTTACATATGGAGGACTTTATTACAATCGATGGACCTTCGACCTACACAACTAAAGATTGGGCAAATATACATGAAAGATATTACAAGAAGGGAGATAGCGTATATGCAGTCACCTGTCTTACTAGTGTTGCTGAGGAATTAGTAAATCGGGGAGTTCCAGTAAAAAGGGTGGTTCCAACACATTCTTCTATAAACGTTGCTTTAGAAATGGTTTATGCTCAATCTGACATTTTAATAAAGAATCAATTGCTTACTACTGCATTTTTAATAAAGTGGAAAGAAACAGATAGACGTCCCAAAAACCGTTATAATTTCTATAGACAAAAGTTGAAATTTGAAGAAATTATTATTGATTTTTGCGAAAAACATAATGTATCGTTAACCTTTTCAAATGAGTATCAAGCTAATTTATATACGAATATGTTTATTGCAAAAGAATTTACAAATAATTTTACGAGCTTTTCATTAACAAAAGAGATTGAGGATAAAACTGGTAACAAGGTTTTTATCGGTATTGGGATTGGAAACGAAACATCAAATGCAGAAATATCAGCTGAAAAATCATTGAAATTTGCAGAGTCAAAAAATAAATCCTGCGCCTTTGTCTCGTTTCAAAACGGAGATATAAGTGGACCATTATTAACTGAAAATCAAGTACCGCTTACGTTTTCAACGAGCTTTGACAATGAACTATTGAAAGAGATATCAAAAAAAACAAATTTAAGTGCCGTTACTATTTCTCGTTTAATATTCTTATTACAACAAAATAATGAAGAAAATTTAACCATACATCAACTTGCAGAGGCGTTCGATGTATCCCTGAAATCTGCAAGTAGATTATTAAAGCAACTTGAAGTGACAGGTTTTGCGAAGATTATAGGTAAAGAACAACCTCCTGGTCGTGGTAGACCAAGAAAGATATATAAACTCATGATACCAAACTCTTTATTTTAAAGATGTATAATTTATTATAATTGTCTCCAACTCTAAATATCCAATATTATTTTCTTAATAAAAAGCTTGACAAACCAAATTTTTATTTATACAACGTCAACGAGATAGTTTAAATTCAAGACCTTCTGGATGGACAAAATGTTTCATTATATTAATAATGAAAACAGAGAATCAATAAACAGTTAAATAAAGGTGGAAATAAGCATGAAAAAGATACTTATTATTTCATTGCTGATCGCAGTGGGAATATTTTTCTTCGTCGGAAAATTTGAGGGCGACAGTAAACTGTTTGCACAGGTGTTACCTTCTAATATAAATGAAGCAAATGAAATTAAAGAGATTATGATATATGAAGTGCAACCGACAGGAAAACCAGAAGCAATTTCGCTGACTGAAAAAGATGATATTAATAAGGTTTTAGAAGCTTCTGAATCAATGGAGCTCAAAAAAGGAGATGAATTTGTCAGCACGGGGTATCTGATTCTCTTCCAAGGCTCTAAAGAAAGCTATACGATGACAGTTGATAAAGATGGCAATCTTGATATGAATGATCATGAGGAACATTATGAGATTAAAGGAAAGAATGAATTGCTTCACGTCATTCAGGCGTTCAAGGACAAATGGGAACCGATGGATGAAGAAGAGGAATAAAATTTTAGCAGATAAGGCAGGGCATAGGGATGCTATTAATGATTGATAACTATGATTCATTTACCTACAATATTGTGCATTATCTGGAGCATTTAGGAGAGAAGGTTGTGGTGAGATATAATGATGAGCTGACCATAGATGAAGTTAAACAGTGGAAGCCTGAATTCATTATATTATCACCGGGGCCGCATTCACCACAGGAAGCCGGCATAACTTTAAAAGTCATCGACCAGTTTAAAGACAAGATTCCAATTCTCGGCATTTGCCTTGGACATCAGGCGATTGGGCAAGCCTTTGGTGCTGAAGTGATAAAAGATGCTCCCGTTCATGGGAAGCAATCACGTATTTTGAACGATCAGAAAGGTGTATTTGCACAGCTCCCTGAAACCTTTACTGTGACAAGGTATCATTCCTTAAGCATTCAGCCGGATTCGGTACCGGACACCCTTATTGTCACTGCAACCACAGAGGATGGAACAATAATGGGTATCCGCCATAAAACGTATCCAATAGAAGGAATCCAATTTCATCCAGAGTCTGTATGTACAGAGCATGGCTATGCGCTGTTAAATAATTTCCTGATGCAATATAAAAAGGCAGGAGAGCTGCAAAATGATGGATAATACAAAAATGATTTTTGATTTTTCCTTTGAAGAGGAAGCAGGTGTACGTCGTATTTTTGAAAAACCGGCAGAAATTTTAATTGCAAATACACACGCCGAGGTCAGCAACGTATTTGAACAAATGGAAATATACCAGCAGAGAGGCTATTATCTGGCTGGTTATATTTCCTATGAAGCTGCAGCTGCATTTGATCAAAATCTTACGACACATAGAAAAGGCAGCCTGCCTCTTATCATGATGGGTGCTTTTAAGCGAATGGAGCTGGAAAGTGTGCACCCGGCAGCCAATCGTGCTTATCCTTCTGTAAATTGGCAGATGACGACAGAAAAGCAGCAGTACCAGCAAGATATCGGATCGATAAAAGCTGCCATAGCTGAAGGAGATACATATCAGGTGAACTATACTGTACGTATGAAGGCAGATAGACCAGTGGACGCGGATTTATTATATGAACAATTATCCGGTGCACAGCAGGCAAATTACTGTGCGCATTTACAAATGGGTAATTATCAAATTGTATCAGCATCCCCGGAACTGTTTTTTGAACGTAGAAAGCAGTCGATCCGCACCAAGCCGATGAAAGGAACTATGAAACGGGGACGTACACCAGAAGAAGATATCCAAAATAAAAGAATGCTTTCTGAATCAGAAAAGGATCGGGCAGAAAATTTAATGATTGTCGATCTGCTGCGGAATGATTTATCTAAAATTGCTGTACCGGGTTCTGTCCAGGTTCCAAAGCTGTTTGAAATTGAAGAATATCCTACCGTATATCAAATGACCTCAACGGTTACGGCAGAATTAAAAGAAAGCCTCAGCGACTTTGATATTTTTAAAGCATTATTTCCCTGTGGTTCTATCACCGGCGCTCCAAAGCAAAGTACAATGCGTATTATTAAACAGCTGGAGGATTCTCCCAGAGAGATTTACTGCGGAAGTATCGGTTTTATCACGCCAGATCAGGAAGCATTATTTAATGTTGCCATACGGACAGCCTGGATGGGGAACGGAAAAACCCCAGTCTATGGGGCAGGCGGAGGCATTACATGGGATTCAAGTGCGGAAGCAGAGTATGAGGAAGTCTTAGCGAAAGCTGCAATTTTAAAAGGAGCTTCCCCCGCATTTCAGCTTTTAGAAACAATGAAATATGACGGAAAACAAATCCCCCGTCTGAACCGGCATCTGGCCAGACTTGAGCGGGCAGCAAATCAGTTTCAATATCCTTATTCGATTAAAAAAATAGAACAGCAGCTGAAGGAACAGATGAAAAAATATTCTGGAGTACACCGTGTGCGCCTTCTGCTGAAGCAGGATGGAAAGATCGATATAACGTTCACCCCACATTCAGAAGAATCGATTTCTGTGAGGAAGATTAGTTTGGCATCAGCTCCCATTAATCGGAAGGATATATTTTATTATTATAAAACAACCAATCGACAGATTTATAATGTTTTTCGTGAGCAGGAAAATACATCATTTGATGTTCTTTTATGGAACGAAGAAGAGCAGCTGACGGAGTTTACGATCGGCAATTTAGTCGTTAAACAGCAAGGAGAATACTATACCCCGCCGGTTTCTTCGGGATTGCTTGCCGGAACTTACAGAGAAGAACTGCTGGAGCGTGGAAAAATAAAAGAAAAAATTATTTGGAAGAAAGACATTCCATCCTTTGAAGAGGTTTGGCTGGTGAATAGTCTGCGCGGCTGGGTAAGAGTAGTATTTTAAAGACTAAGTGATATTCTTGATTTTTCTTAACACGTATTTATAAAAAAAATTTTCAGAAAAAGATTGCATGATTAACCGATGCAATCTTTTTTTATGCAACTTGAAATATTAGGAATATCGCCATGGCAAAAGGCTTTTCAGCTGTTTATTTAGAAATATGCATTTTGTATACAGGAGAAAATAATAATAGAAAAATAGGTGTAAAATTTTTGAGCAAAAGTATATCTGAAATGAAAAAGTTATGATATGATGTATCAGATTCCTGAGGGAGGTTTTAAATGAAATCTATAGTTAAGGAGAAATGAATGATGAAAAAACAAAATATAACGCTGTCTATCTTGCTGATGAATTTGTTTATTGCATTTTTAGGTATTGGGCTGGTTATTCCAGTTTTACCTACCATTATGAACGAGATGAATTTATCCGGTTCCGTTGTAGGTTATTTGGTAGCAGCCTTTGCAGTTGCGCAGCTTATTGTTTCACCGCTGTCTGGAAGATGGGTTGATGTGTTTGGACGTAAACGCATGATCGTTATCGGACTATTAATTTTTAGTTTTAGTGAGTTTTTATTCGCTATTGGGAATACCGTAGAAATTTTATTTATTTCCAGAATCTTAGGTGGAGTGAGTGCTGCTTTTATAATGCCCGCAGTTACGGCATTTATTGCAGATATCACAACACTTGAGTCCAGACCGAAAGCGTTAGGATATATGTCAGCAGCGATTAATACAGGATTTATTATCGGTCCTGGACTTGGCGGATTACTGGCAGAAATAGGTCCAAGAATTCCATTTTTCGCAGCAGCAGGTTTAGCACTATTTACTGCGATCCTATCAACGATTACACTACGCGAACCAGAAAGAAATCATCAGGAACAAAAAGAAGAAGTTGGAGCGAGAAAGCCCGGCTTAGGAAGAATTTTTGTTCCAATGTACTTTATTGCGTTCATTGTTATATTTATAACAGCATTCGGTTTATCTTCCTTTGAATCGTTATTTTCTTTGTTTGTGGATCATAAATTTGGATTTACACCAAAGGATATTGCGATTATTATTACTGGAGGAGCAATTGTTGGAACAATTGCCCAGGTCGCCTTGTTTGGCAGGCTGACAAATAAATGGGGAGAAATCCGTCTAATCCGTTATTGTCTGATTTTCTCTGCTATTCTTGTGACAGCAATGACAGTTGTAGAGAGCTATGCAATGATTTTATTTGTAACAATTGTTATTTTTATCGGTTTTGATTTATTAAGACCGGCTGTTACTTCCTATTTGTCCAGAGTGGCAGGAAATGAACAAGGATTCGTAGGCGGTATGAACTCGATGTTTACCAGTATCGGAAATGTATTTGGACCAATTGTCGGCGGGATTTTATTTGATATAAATTTAAACTACCCATATTATTTTGCAGCAATGGTGCTCATGGCAGGTATTGCTGTGGCGATGGTCTGGAAAGAGCCAAAGGCTCAGGCAGAGCACGCTTTAGAAGAATTAAAATAGTCGCAAGAATAAATGGATAGTCGAAACGCACTTGTGGAGCAGAAGCTCACTGAAGCACAGGTGCGTTTTTTCAAAGAGTAAGAAAGTATAAAATGCTGAGAGTAACCGCTCCAACGGTTTTCATGAGGTGAGTAATATTTCCCCGGAAATACGAAAAAGAAAGTGCAAGGCTGAAGCTCCTAATACTTCAGCCTTGCACTTTCTTTTTTTGCTTTTGAATACTCAATAAACGCTGCTCTATAGGCAGTGAAAATTAATCCTTCCTATTTACATTTTCAATCGTGATAGATGTCGGTTTTCTTGCATCCCTTTGCTTCTTTAAGTCATCTGTAGACGCCCGCATAAACGACCATGCCAGCAGAATCATAATAAAGATAACCGGGAATCCGGCAACAATACTGGCAGTTTGCAGTGTCTCCAATCCGCCGATAAACATTAATGCCATTGGTAAAATCATTAATATAAACGCCCAGAAAATCCGGTGCCAGCGCATTGGTTCTCCGCCGACAAGTCTTTTTTGAGCAACGGCTGCCAGGATATAAGAAGCTGAGTCAAAGGTTGTTGCCAGGAATATGATTGCCAGAATGGTGAAGATAGGAATAATAAACCAGGAAATCGGCAGCTGATCCAAAATAGCTATAATCGCAGCTGGAGCTCCATATTCATTCATAAACCCAATAACATCAAAGGATGTTGACAGCTGCAGGTAAAGCCCGTAGTTTCCTAAAATTCCAAAAAACAGCACACAGCCGAGTGTTCCATATATTAATGTTCCGAGCACCATTTCTTTGATCGTTCTTCCACGGGAAATTCTTGCTACAAAAAGCCCGACAAATGGTGCATACACAACCCACCAGGCCCAGTAAAATACCGTCCAGGTTTCCGGGAATTTGGTTGCCTCATATCCGGGAATAGAAGCAAGCGGTTCAAGCCAGGTAGCCATGGTGAAAATATTATTGACAATCCGGCCGATACTGGTGAAGGTCATTTCGCTGATAAATAAGGTCGGCCCGAAAATAAATACAAAGGTCAATAGAAACAGGACAAGCCATATATTCAAATCGCTCAGTACTTTAATCCCTTTATTAATTCCGGAATAAGAGCTGGCTGCAAAAATCGCAGTACAAATAAGCATAATCACAGCCTGCATTCCAAGCGATACAGGAATTCCGGTGATATGATTAACAGCTTCCGCAATCATGGGTGTTCCTAATGCCAGGGTTGTTCCTGCCCCGCCCAGTAAGCCGAAAATAAATAATACATCAATGATTGTACCAAGTGGTCCATCCGCATGCTTTCCAATTACCGGTCTGGAAGCTTCACTAATTTTAAGTACAGGTTTCTTCCGGACATAATAAAAGTAGGAGATGGGCAATGCCGGTAATGTATATAATGCCCAAGCTACAGGTCCCCAATGGAACATCCCGTAGCTCGCAGCCCAATTGACAGCTTCTTCGGATTCAGGTGTTATACCAAATGGCGGTCCCTGATAATAGTAAGCCCATTCGATCATTCCCCAATATAAAATACTGGATCCGATCCCCGCTGAGAAAAGCATTGCAGCCCATGAAAATGTTCCGAACTCTTTTTTCGTGCTTCTTTCTCCAAGCTTTATGTTACCGTTTTTACTGAATGACACATAAAGTAAAAAGATAAGGACACCAAGTCCTAATAATAAGTATAAAATCCCAAAATTACCTGTGACAAATTCATTTGCCTGATTAATGACAGATGCGCCAGCTTCCGGGAATAAAATTAACGGAATAACGACACTAAATAAAATAACTAATGCCAATATAAAAGTTGGCCAGTCTATTAAACGCTTATTCATTAATGCACCTCCTCATCTATATTGAAGCATGCTTTTAGCAGATAAAAAACGATTGTTTAAAAAGCATAGTTATGTTTAAAGGGTGCCCTATTTATCAAATTAAAAACATTATTTAAGGCATTAAGGTCTGTATCTGAAGGCAGTAAAATGCCCGTTCCAGTAAGGCTGAATTTTTTGCTGCTGTCTACAGATTTTCAAGTTATAAATAGAAGCAGCACCATATATGAACCTGTCTTAGGAGATTATAACTGTATCGTTTATGCTGTAAATACGCTAAAATGAAGTTGGATAAGGCTTGTTCAATAAATTAAAAAGTATATGAAAATATTGGAGGGGAAGCTCATGACTATTTCAGAACAGATGAAAAAAATTCTCGCGGATGAAAAAGTTCAAAAGGCATTGGAGCAAATTAAGGAGGAAGACAGTCTGACCATCGATCAGCAGAAAATACTGACAGAAATTCCTGCTCCGCCTTTTAAGGAAGAGAAACGGGCAAAGGCATTTAAAAAGTTATTAGAAGATTATGATTTAGAAGACGTACATATGGATGAAGAGGGAAATGTATTTGGAAAAAGAAGCGGTACAGGCGACGGACCAGTTCTGGTTGTTTCTGCACATTTAGATACGGTTTTTCCAGAGGGAACAGATACAACCGTAATAGAAAAAGACGGCAAGCTTCATGCTCCCGGCATCGGAGATGATACAAGGGGCTTGGCAGAAGTGTTGGCCGTTATCCGGGCACTGCAGGATTCGGATTTGAAAACAGTCGGTGATATAATTATCGGCGGAACAGTCGGTGAAGAAGGAGCCGGGGATTTGCGCGGTGTGAAGGCATATTTTAAAGAAAATAAAGCAGACGGCTATATTTCTGTTGACGGTTCTCATTTAGAGACAATCATCTATTTGGGGACAGGCAGCTTCCGGTATCGTATTACTTTTCAAGGTAAAGGCGGGCACAGCTTTGGTGATTTTGGAACACCAAGTGCGACACATGCCCTGGGCAGAGCAATTGCGGCAATCGCAGATTTAGAAACAAAGGCAGATCCCAAAACAACCTTCTCCGTCGGGCCAATTGAAGGCGGTTCTTCCGTGAATGCAATTTCTGAGAAAGCATCGATGGAGGTTGATTTGCGTTCTAACTCCATGGAAGAATTAATAGAACTTGATAAAAAATTCCTCGCTATTGTGGAAGCAGCATGCCAGAAAGAGAATGAGCGCTGGGGCAAGGATTCTATGACTGTTGAGGTTGAAAAATTTGGAAACCGTCCTCCGGCATCACAAGACAAGGAAGCGCCAATTGTTCAGGCACTTGCTGAAGCAATTAAAGGTGTAGGGAAGGAACCAGTATATGGTGAGCCCGTCAGTACAGACGCGAACTATCCGATGAGTCTCGGCATCCCTGCTGTTACTTCCGGATTAGGAGGAAAAGCAGGCGGTACACATACATTAAAAGAATGGTTTGACCCTGCGGATGCTTATCTTGCTGTGCAAAAGCATTTCTTATTTATTTTGAGTCTTGTCGGCGTGGATGAGCTGACAACACCAATTCTTACAAAGGAAGTATAGAAGTCATCCATCAACTGTCTGCTTAGACAGGCAGCTGATGAAATAAAGTATTTTCTACAGAGGAAAAAAGGAGTGAGAGGGTGCAGTTTCATGAATATAAAAACTATGATGCAACCGGGCTGGCAGAGCTTGTTCAACGTAAAGAGATCCAGCCGTCTGAATTAATGGATATTGCTTTTAAACGGCTGCATCAAGTTAATCCGCAATTAAATATGATTACACATCACCGGGAGGATGCGGCAAGAAAAGAAGCAAATCAATTTCCTGTTCAGGATGCTGCTTTTTCAGGCGTGCCGATCTTAATGAAAAATATATCTCAGTCTATCGAAGGCGAGAAATTAACCTCCGGCTCAAGGCTTTTGCAGAACCAGGTGGAGAAGCATGATAATTATTTTGTGAAAAAATTTAAGGATGCAGGATTTTTATTTATGGGACATACGAACAGTCCGGAGTTCGGCTTGAAAAATATTACCGAACCAAAGCTGTATGGTCCGACCAGAAATCCTTGGAACCGAGCCTATTCTCCAGGAGGCTCAAGCGGAGGAGCTGCAGCTGCGGTTGCCTCTGGTGTTATTCCGGTCGCAGGGGCAAGTGACGGGGGCGGATCAATCCGGATACCTGCATCCTTCAGCGGACTGGTTGGATTAAAGCCGACACGGGGAAGAACACCGGTTGGTCCGGGAGTCGGCAGACAGTGGCAGGGAGCATCCATTAATTTTGTATTAACAAAAACAGTCCGTGACAGTGCAGCCATGCTGGATCAATTACAGGTTGTTGAACCGCATGCCGCTTTTCAGACACCATTATATGAAAAGGGATATCGAAATACCATGTCTGAAAAACTTCCTAAACAGCTGCGGATTGCCTTTAGCACAGAGTCGCCGGCAGGAACTCCTGTATCAGAGGATGCCAAAAAAGCGGTGCAGCAATTTGTTCGTTATCTGGAGCGGGATGGACATATTGTAGAAGAGAAACAAGCTCCGGTTGAGGGTGTACAGCTAATGCGCGATTACTATGTAATGAACAGCGGTGAAATGAATACGGTCGTTCGCGGGCTGGAGAAAGCAATGAGAACTTCATTAACAGCAGAAGATATGGAAATAGAGTCCTGGCTGCTTCATCAAGCAGGAAAAACCGTATCGGCTGCTGATTATTCTGACAGTCTGGCATCATGGGACAGGGCAGCTGAAATCATGTCTATTTTCCATCAGACGTATGATTTTTATGTTTCTCCGGCAACGGCTTTCCAGGCTCCGAAAGTTGGAGAATTGACCATGGCAGAACAAAAGGAACAGGAATTCAAGGAGAGAATGGCTGCAGAAAAAGATAAGCAAGCTATTATTTATGACATGTTTTTACCGAGCTTAACGTATACGCCATTTACGCAGCTTGCGAATTTAACAGGACAGCCTGCGATTTCTCTGCCGCTTTATCTGACAGAGGATGGATTGCCAATTGGTGTCCAGGTAATTGCAGGAAAAGGGGAGGAGCATCGCCTTTTGCAGCTTGCTCACGAAACAGAGTACAGTGATTTATGGCAGGGAATGCACGGAAATCCTTATTTTCAAGATTAATACTTTTATGCCCCTTGAAAGCTGGCAGAGAAAGACAGCTTCCAGGGGGTTTTTCTATTTGTTAGGGAAAATAATAGTGACAGTATTCCTAAAATTACCTCTAATTACATTTCTATTACTTTTCAGGAAAGGGTTTTCATTACTGTGTAAACTATGTATAATGGGAATCGTCTTCCATACCATTTATTGTCAGAATAGTATCGAATTTAAAAAATGAAAGGAGCATCAATATGTCGAAAGAGAAAAAGAATCTTTTTCAACGATTTTTAGATGTTGTAGAGGTAGTAGGAAATAAATTGCCGCATCCAGCCACGTTATTTGCCATCTTAGCATTACTTGTTTTAGTGCTGTCAGCGGCCTTACAGCCATTTAATATAAGCGTTGAAAATCCAGGAGATCCGGGAGAGGCAGTAGAAATTAAAAATCTTCTGAATGCGGAGGGGATCGAATATATTTTCAGCAGTATGACGGATAACTTTATTGGATTCGCACCTCTTGGAGTGGTACTTGTTACCATGCTGGGTATCGGTGTAGCTGAGCGGACGGGACTGATCAGCGCATTATTACGAGGGTTTGTATTAGCCATCCCAAACCGTTTTATCACATTAGGCATTGTTTTCGCCGGTGTGATGTCTAGTGTAGCATCTGATGCGGGGTATGTCGTGCTGCCGCCATTAGGTGCACTAATCTTCGCAGCACTCGGACGGCATCCGCTGGCTGGTCTTGCTGCAGCATTTGCCGGCGTTTCCGGTGGATTCAGCGCCAACTTATTCTTATCAGGAACAGATGTGATGCTTGGGGAAATGACAATTGCCGGCGCAGCAATTATTGATCCGGCATATGCAGAGCAAATGAATATTGCGATGAACTGGGGCTTTATCGCTGTTTCCGTATTTGTTCTTACAATTATTGGAGCCTGGGTAACAGAAAAAATTGTAGAGCCTCGCCTCGGTTCGTATAAAGGGGAAGCAAATGAAGACATCGAAGGAATTACGGCAATAGAGAAAAAAGGATTAATCTGGACTGCTGTTTCTTTTGTCATATCTGTTATTTTAACAGCTTTACTTGTTGTTCCCTCGGGTGCGCCATTACGCGGAGAAGATCCAGGGTTAGACGGTATTATTATGTCTCCGTTTATGGACTCGCTTGTACCTATTATCGCTATTTTATTCTTAATACCGGGACTTGTTTACGGCTTAATAACAAAAGCAATTAAAAGTGATAAAGATGTCGCTGCCCAAATGAGCGATACGATGGCATCGATGGGGATGTTTATCGTCTTAGCCTTTACAGCCGGACAATTTGTTGCTTACTTTAATGAAACAAATATGGGATTAGTTATCGGTGTTTACGGAGCAGAATTCTTAGACAGTGTTAACTTTAGCGGTATTGGATTAATTCTGCTGTTTATTCTGATTGCAGCATTTATTAATATCTTTATCGGAAGTGCATCTGCAAAATGGGCCATGATGGCTCCTGTATTTGTTCCGATTATGATGCAGCTCGGCTATGCGCCGGAATTTACACAGATGGCATATCGTGTGGCTGATTCAGCAACAAATATTATCTCGCCATTAATGACATACTTTGCTGTCATCATTGCTTTTGCCCAGAAATATGATAAGAAAATGGGAATAGGAACCTTGGTTTCAACGATGCTTCCATACTCTATCTTCTTCTTGATAGGCTGGACAATTATGCTGATTGTCTGGATGTGGCTTGGCATTCCGCTTGGACCAAATGGACCAATTCATTACGGATAAACTTAAAACCATGAAGAGCATTCCTGCTTTTCATGGTTTTTTCTAATCATGCTGTGAGGAAGCAATTTTAAAATCAGCTGTTCATACGAAATCATAAACCAATTACTTGACTTAAAGTCGACTCGAGGTATTAGTATAATAATTAAATACAAAAAGGAGATGAGTAATAATGGGAAATAGTTGGACACAGGAACAGCTTCAAATATTTTCAAAAGCTGATGATATGTATATCTCGCCATTCTATGATGATGGAAAAACACCTGGAACACCAACCTGGATCTGGTCTGTAGTAGCAGATAATGACTTATATGTCAGAGCCTATAATGGACAGAACTCCAGATGGTATCAATCAGCAGAGAAACAAAAAGCAGGAAAAATAAATTTAGCAGGTCAGGAATATGACGTCTTTTTCGAGCCGATAGAACCAGACGCTGCACTAACTGAAAAAATTGACCAGGCATATAAAGAAAAATATAGTTCCAGCAGATATCTGGCACCTATGATTGGAAAAGGACCGGTAAGTGCAACAGTAAAAATTTTACCCAAAAATGAATAGATTATATAAGAAGCCGCCTGACTTAACTTTTGTTTAGGCGGTTTTTATATTTTTAATTTTCCTAGCCCTTGCTCAAAAATTTGTTGAAAATTTTAATCATCACCTCATTTATTCATCTGGAAGGACAAATAAGGTAAAGAGGCATTATGAAATAATGGCAAAGCGTTCACGGCTATGTTTTAATAAAAGTAAGTTTGGCCGGGAAACATAGACATAACAAGGCCTGGTCTGAATAGCGGATGAAATATAAAAAAGATAGATGGAAGGGAACGGTTAAAATGGAATTAGAAGAACTTTTATCAAAAATGGCAGCAGAAGGTGTAATCCGGGGCGGTTCAGAAGTCAACAAAGCGATGGTTGCCGTATCAAATGAAACGAGACGTTTATGTGCCATCCTGAATAATGGTGTTTATACCGATGAGGAAATCAGGCAGCAGGTATCTGACATTATCGGACAAGAATTAGATGAAGGTTTTTCTTTATTTGTTCCGTTCACCTCTGATTTTGGAAAGAACCTGAAGATAGGGAAAAATGTATTTATTAATTCTGGATGCCGGTTTCAGGACCAGGGCCAAATTATTATCGGTGATGAAAGCTTAATCGGGCATAATGTTGTTTTCGCAACCATAAATCATGATTATAATCCCTCAAACAGAGGAACGATGTACCTTAAACCGATTGAGTTAAAGGAGAGAACATGGATCGGTTCTCATGCAACCATTCTTCCTGGTGTAACAGTAGGTAAAAATTCCGTTGTTGCGACAGGATCAGTTGTTACCAAGGATGTCCCGCCGGATACGATTGTTGGTGGAAATCCTGCAAAATTCCTGGCGAATTTAGAGGATAAAATGAAGTAATTATTATTAGTGCTGTATATTTATGTATCGATTTAATACAGAGGACCAAACTTTTATTTTAATCATCCATTAAACTCGTTTAAAAAACAGCTGGTTTTCCTCGAGTACCGCTTTCGTGTTTCAGCACCCTCCAGGAGTGGAACAAACATAGAAAGCAGATTAAAAAAGGAGTGAGGATAATGAACAAGGTGAAAATCGCCGGAAGAGAGGTATTGCCAATCGGATTAGGCACCATGAACACGGGGGATAAAGCTGACACATTTGATCAGGAAGTGCAGGCAATCCGTACAGGGATTGATAACGGTGTCCAATTAATCGATACTGCCGAAATGTATGGCAGCGGGAATGCTGAAAAGCTGGTAGGAAGTGCTATTAAGCCTTATTCCCGTGAAGAATTGTTTCTTATTTCTAAAGTCCTTCCTGCCAATGCGTCGAAAAAGGATTTGCCAATCAGCCTTGAGAACAGTTTAAGAAGACTGGAAACAGACTACCTCGATTTATATTTACTCCATTGGAAGGAAGATATTCCTTTGGAAGAAACGGTGGAAGCTTTAGAGAATGCAAGAAATCAAGGTAAAGTTAAAGCGTGGGGAGTTTCTAATTTAGATGTGGATGATCTGGAGCAGGTTATCCAATTACCCGGGGGAGAAAATTGTAAAGCGAATCAGGTACGCTATAATGTAGCAAATCGGGGCATTGAATATGATTTAATGCCCATGATGGCTAAGCATCACATGCCTGTGATTGCCTATTCACCGATTGACCGCGGCGACAGCTTTGGTGCGGATTTAACAAAACAGCAGGTACTGAAGGATATTGCGAAAGAGCATAATGCAGACGTATTTCAAATCTTATTGGCCTGGGCCATTCGGAATGGAAAAACAATAGCTATCCCACAATCGGGTAACCCTGATCATGTGGTGAATAATATGAAGGCAGCTGAAATTTCATTAACAGAGCAGGATTTGAAGCATATAAATGATGTGTATCCAGAGCCTGTTTCTAAACAGCCCCTAACATTATGGCAATGAAAGTAATGAAGAATTTTCATAGTATATCAGAATAGGAGCAGCTGGAGAACCTCTGGCTGCTCTTTATTTAGGAATGAAGAGAATCTATTCTAAAAATAAAAAAAGATAGAGTTATTCGTTGACCTGAAGTTTACTTTATCCTGTAAGGTTTTATTATTGAAGTGAAAAGAGGGAAGCTGAATAGCTGCAGCATAATTTGTCAATAATAAAAGATAACTAATTTAAAAAGTCAATTCGTTTAAATATTAGGCCTGTTATAGTAACATAAAAGGTAGAAAGAATCAGGCAGATGAGGAGGGTGATGATGGAACAGGAGAAAGTAATAGAAAATACACAGATTCAAGAAGTCTTAAATAATGTTAATAGTGTCATTTTCGGTAAAGAAGAGATTGTAAAGCTTAGTTTAGTTGCCTTATTAACGGAAGGTCATGTCCTGCTTGAGGATGTTCCTGGTGTAGGGAAAACAATGCTTGTCCGTACACTGGCAAAATCGGTAAATTGTGATTTTACTAGAATTCAATTTACACCAGACTTACTTCCATCTGATGTGACAGGCGTTTCTATATACAACCCGAAGGAATTAGAATTTGAATTTCGGGAGGGACCTGTCTTTGGCAATATTCTGTTGGCAGATGAAATTAACCGGACATCTCCAAAGACCCAGTCAGCACTGCTGGAGGCAATGGAGGAAAAAAGTGTGACAGTAGACGGAGAGACAAGAAGGCTGCAGAGTCCCTTCTTTGTCATGGCAACTCAAAATCCAATTGAATATGAAGGGACCTATCCCTTGCCGGAAGCACAGCTGGACCGTTTTCTGTTAAAGCTGCGCATGGGCTACCCAGCCTATGAGGATGAATTAGAGATGCTTGCGAGAAACACAAACCATCATCCAATAGAAGAAATCCAGGCAGTCATGTCTCAGAAGGAGCTGCTTTTAGCACAGGAAGAGGCACAGAATGTTTATATGGATGAAACCATTCAGGCGTATATTTTGAATATTATTACCCGCACGAGATCGCACAGCTCTATTTATTTAGGCGTGAGCCCCAGAGGATCGCTTGCTTTAATGGAAGCTTCGAAGGCTTATGCCTATATCGAGGGCAGAGATTATGTTATCCCGGATGATGTGAAGTATTTGGCACCGTTTGTTTTATCCCACCGGATTATACTGAAGGCCGAAGCACGTTATCAAGGAACGTCCAGTGAAGCTTTAATCGATTCTATTATTCAATCTGCACATATTCCGATTAAGAAAGGCATCGCAGAATGAAGAAAAATCTTCGTATCATCTTTCGCAGCATTGGCGTTTTAGCATTGATGATTATTCTTTTCTGTTATGCAATGTTCCAGGGAGGCTTTGTAAGCTGGTTTTTATTTTACGGATTCCTTCCGATCGGAATATATCAGCTTCTGTTTGCCTGCTATCCATTACGGACATGGCAGGTTTACCGGGAAATCGAACAGCCGGTCCGGCAGGCTGGAGATGAAATAGTAGTGAAGGTGCATATGAAGCGGAGACTCCCTTTTCCATTACTGTATTGTACCTTCGAAGAGAAATTTCCGCAGTCGTTAATGAAGGAAGATACGAAGAAAAAGAAATATCTTACTTCCCAAACATCCGGGAAAATGACAGTTTCCCGCAGACTGATACGCATGTTATTTCCTCTATTCCGCAGAAACTTCACATTCAGCTATGTATTACAATCCTTACCACGCGGAGAGCATACATTGGAGAAAGTAACAATTCAAACAGGAGAAATTTTTGGTTTTATTAAAAAAAGCTATGATTTTAAGGTCCAAAATACATTTGCCGTCTACCCGTATGTACACGATATCCGTTTAATAAGTGATATGGCAAGCTATGAACAGGGCGGAGTGATATCGAATCAGCTGCAGCAGACAAATACAACCGTCGCTTCAGGAAGCAGAGAATATGCCCCGGGTGACCGCTTTACATGGATTGACTGGAAACAGACAGCCAGGAAACAAACCATGATGACAAAGGAGTTTGACCGGGAGAAGAGCACAGATATTTTGCTGATTCATGATAATTATAAGCATGAGAAGGAAAATCAGCTGCTCTATGAAGCTTCCATTGAAATGAGTTTATCGCTTATGGAAAAGCTGGAAAAGAAAGACTATGAAACAAGCTTTCTCTCTATTGGAGAACGGGGACATTTATTTGAGCTGGGGCATAATGAGCATCAGAAATCGTTAATGAAGAACTACCTGCTGATAGTCCGGCAGGAAGATAAAAAAGCTTTTTCGATACGATTCCGCGAAGAAATGTCTCATTTAAATAAAGTCGACAGTATTTTTCTGGTTTTAACATCCATGGACCCTTTTCTGGCAGAGGCCATTTTAGAAGCAAGACAGCGTATCAAGTATCTTGCTGTTATTTATATCCACCCGGAAAAGCTGTTATCCGGAGAAGAAAAGCATATGCTGGAGCCGCTCCGTTTTTCAGGGGTTGCTGTACAGGCATTAAGCCTGGAGCAGCTGGCCACGGACCCTGTTGAGGTGAATTTCAGATGAAGAAGAGCCAGAAACAAGTAAAGACGCTGCATACGCTGCTATTATATCTTGCCGGATTTTGTCTCTTCTTAGAATGGCTCTATCCGCTTGGGGATATTTCTGATACAAGCATCGGAGTATTTGTTTTGTTTGCACTATATTGCTTTTTTATTTCCTACTTTCAATTGCATTGGCTGATCAGTATACCTATAAAAGGGTTTGGCTTGCTTTTTATTATCCATCTGCTTTACTTTGATACAAGCTTTTTAGATGTTGACTGGCTTGCAGAAACGATTCAGGAGATGACTTATAATATAGGATTGATGTTCACGGGAGAATGGTACATGCTCACTACCTTTTTCAGAAGCGTACTATTTCTGCTTCTTATTTGGCTGATGAGCTACCTGCTCTATTATTGGTTTGTCAGAATGAAAAATATTATTCTATTTATTCTTTTGACATTCTTCTATATAGGGATACTTGATACATTTACGGTATATGAAGGCTCCATAGCAATTGTACGTATTTTTATTATTTCCTTTATTGCTCTCGGAA
This sequence comes from Oceanobacillus sojae, assembly GCF_900162665.1. Classification (GTDB taxonomy): domain Bacteria; phylum Bacillota; class Bacilli; order Bacillales; family Amphibacillaceae; genus Oceanobacillus; species Oceanobacillus sojae_A. The sequence continues at coordinate 171,407 of NZ_LT727813.1, read as the reverse complement.
TGTCCAGCTTGAGCAAAGAAATCGAAAATAAGGATATTTCTATCTCAGTCGGGCAAAGGCTGAAATATTGGCTGCTGCCGCTAGTTTTATTAGTTGCCGTTGTTACCTTCATTGGTTATCAGGCACCGAAAGCTGATCCACAATGGCCGGACCCGCTGCCCTTCTTAGAAGGAACTGCAGGAAGTTTTGGGAATGGCAGTTTTGGAACAGGACGGGTCGGATATGGTGAGGATGACTCCCAGCTGGGAGGCTCCTTCTCCCAGGATGATACAGTTCTATTCGAAGCGGTGGTCGAGGAAGATCATTATTGGCGGATAGAAACAAAGGATGTATACACAGGAAAAGGGTGGGAGGTATCTCAGGAGAGAAACCTTCTTGACCAGATCGATGGCCAAATTTCATTATTGACCTTCCGTAACAATGTGGAGACGGAATCATTAGAAGCAGCAATCAGCTTTACCGGAAATAGCCGGCTGCCCAAACTGGTCTATCCTTACGGTGTTTCCTCCATTACAACGGGGGAGGATGTAGAATTCCAGCTTGATGAAAGTATGGAGTCTATAGAAACGACGCTAAATGGAGAAGAAAGAGTTCTGGATTCTTATGAAGTATCCTACGAGAACCCATCCTTTGATATTGATGCACTTCAGGATAATTCCGAACAGGATTCCAGATCGATTCAGGATCGTTATACACAGCTGCCTGAGAATCTCCCGGCCAGAGTTGGCAATTTAGCAGAAGAAATAACTGCCGGACATGAGACAAGATATGATAAAGCAAGAGCTATCGAGCGTTATTTCAGCGCAAACGGTTTTGAATACCAGACAACAAATATTCCACGGCCAAGAGAAGAAGAGGACTATGTCGACCAGTTTTTATTTGAGACGCAGGTCGGTTATTGTGACAACTTCTCCACAGCAATGGTTGTTATGCTCAGGTCAGAGGGCATACCAGCCAGATGGGCGAAAGGATTTACAAGCGGGGAACGGATTGATTCGAATTTAGAAGAAGAAAATCACGTGAACCAGATTACGAATAGCAATGCCCATTCCTGGGTAGAAGTATATTTTCCCGGGATTGGCTGGGTGCCATTTGAACCGACACAAGGTTTTACAAATATGGCTGATTTCGATGCGAATGTAGAAGAAAATAATTCACCTATCAACGAAGAAGAGGATCCGCTGGAAGCCCCTGATGTGGAACAGGAGGAAGAACCCGAAGAGGAAGAGGAGACAGACCAGGCAGTGGAACAGGATGAAGACGCTGCTGTATCTGATGAAGAGACTGGTGTTTCTGCAAAAATAGTCTATGCTTTCATTGGAATAGGTATGATTCTCCTGCTTGCATGTCTTGCTGCTTACTGGAAGAGAAGACAGATACGCATCTATTTCATCCAACGAAAGCTGGAGCAGCATTTTGATGATGCAGCCTTCCAGGAAGCTTATCTCTACCTGTTAAAGCTTGCGGATAAAAAAGGTTATCAGCGGGGCAGTGATGAAACGTTGAGAGAATTCTCCCAAAGAATAGATAATGACTTCCGCACGAGGGAAATGAGCAAACTGACCGGGGTTTATGAGCGGATGATTTACAGTAAGCGGTTAACAGGTGAAAAAGAAGAGATAATTCAATTATGGAAAAATTTAATCAATCAAATAATGGCTTGACCCGGGGAGCATCAATTAGTAGAATGAAAAAGGAAATAGTGTAGGAAAGATGAAAATCTGCACATCACATAGATGCTTATTAACATCTAAGTAATAAAATTATTCGTTTGAATATGCCTTTCGTATATCCTCGAAAATAAGGTTCGAAAGTTTCTACCGAGTCACCGTAAATGATTCGACTATGAAGGCAGAAGAAGGTTCGTTTATGCTATCCGGATTCTGCCTTTCTATATTTTTTTGTGGCGCCAGCTGCAAGAAATAGAAAGGTGAAATCCGGTTTTTTATAGGTGAAACAGAGGCAAAAGAACGTATAGTTCATAAGTTATCCTTTAGAAAAGATATAGATTGGAGTCTAGTTATGGAAAATAATGAATTAGTACTGGTATTAGATTTTGGCAGTCAATATAACCAATTAATCACACGCCGCATTCGTGAATTTGGTGTGTATAGTGAGCTTCATTCACATAAACTGACCGCTGCAGAAATTAAAGAAATGAATCCAAAAGGAATCATACTTTCCGGCGGACCGCACAGCGTTTACGGCGAAGACAGCTTCCGTTGTGATGAGGAAATTTTTGAACTGGGTATCCCTGTTCTTGGTATTTGTTACGGCATGCAATTGATGTCCCTGCATTTTGGCGGAAAAGTAGAAGCGTCCAAAAACCGTGAATATGGAAAAGCATTAATTGAACTAAATGAAAGCCCGGCTTTATTTAAAGATACACCGACAAAACAGACGGTATGGATGAGCCACGGTGATAAAGTAACAGCAGCACCGCCTTCTTTCATCGTAGATGCAACAAGCCCGTCAACACCGGTTGCAGCAATCAGTGACCAGGATAAACAGATGTACGGTGTACAATTCCATCCGGAAGTACGTCATTCCGAGTATGGAAATGATTTATTAAACAGCTTTGTCTTCGATGTATGTAAATGTACAGGTGACTGGACGATTGCTAACTTTATCGAAATGGAAACAGAAAAAATCAAAGAAACTGTCGGAGACCGTAAAGTACTTTGCGCATTAAGCGGCGGCGTAGACTCCTCTGTTGTAGCAGCTTTAATCCATAAAGCAATCGGCGACCAGCTGACTTGTATCTTTGTTGATCACGGCCTTCTTCGTAAAAATGAAGCAGATGACGTGATGGATGTCTTTGCAGAAGACTTTCACATGAACATTATCAAGGTTGATGCAAAGGATCGTTTCTTATCTAAATTAGCAGGCATTTCCGATCCAGAGCAAAAACGTAAAATTATCGGAAATGAATTCATCTATGTATTTGATGATGAAGCAGCTAAATTAAAGGATATTGATTTCCTGGCACAGGGAACGCTTTACACAGACGTGATTGAAAGTGGTACAGATACAGCACAAACCATTAAATCACATCATAATGTAGGCGGCCTGCCGGAGGATATGCAATTTGAATTAATTGAGCCATTAAACACATTATTCAAAGATGAAGTACGTGAACTGGGCTCCCAGCTTGGCATTCCTGACCGTATCGTTTGGCGCCAGCCATTCCCAGGACCAGGACTTGCTATCCGTATCCTGGGTGAAGTAACCGAAGAGCATTTAGAAATCGTTCGTGAATCCGATGCTATCCTTCGTGAAGAAATTGCTAAAGCAGGTCTTGACCGCGATATCTGGCAATACTTCACTGTCCTTCCAAACATCAAGAGTGTTGGTGTCATGGGAGATGCTCGTACGTATGCACATACAATTGGTATCCGTGCGGTAACTTCGATTGATGGAATGACTTCGGATTGGGCAAGAATTCCTTGGGATGTGCTTGAGAAGATTTCTACTCGTTTGGTGAATGATGTGGATAATATTAATAGAGTAGTGTATGATGTTACCTCTAAGCCCCCAGCAACGATCGAGTGGGAGTAGTAACAGGTGCCCTAAAAGCCTTGGTAAAACAGGGTTTTTAGGGCTTTTATATTTTTCATGGCACAGTTATGGCACACTTTGATAAGTGGTGTTCATATATTGGTTGCTGCTGTAATGTTCAATTTGTGTATCATCGCTTGTTTTTAACTGAATAAAACTACTTAATCTATCGGCAACTTGAAAATTACTGTTTGGATAAAGGTGCCCATAAGTGCCTAAAGTTGTTTGTACATCTTCATGTCCAAGTCTATCTTTAATCACTAAAGGGTTTTCTCCCATACTAATTAACAAGGAAGCATGAGAATGTCTAAGTCCATGAATTTTGATTCGATGGATGTTTGCAGCTTTGGCAAAGCGAGTAATCGCATAGGATATAGTATGTTTTTGAGTTGGAATGCCATTATACGATAAAATAAAATTGGTCTTACATTGTTTCTGCTGGATTTCTTTCCAATTTTGTAATAAATGCAGTGTATCAGAATCTAAAGCAATCAAACGAATACTTGCTTTTGTTTTAGGTTCTGTAAAACTGTAATTGGATGCATTCTTATAATATAGCGTTTTAGAAATGTTTAGCGTTCCTTCCTCAAAATCTACATCCTCCCATTGTAATGCAGAAGCCTCACCAATACGCATACCTGTCATGAATAAAAGCCAGATAATAATAAATTGAAAATGTTGAAAGTAATCACCAAGATATATTTTGGAAATAACAGTTTCAAATTCTTCCTTTGTCCAAAAATCAATTTTAGTTTTAATCTTTTTGACATTTCCAATTATTTTTGATGGATTTTCTTTCATCAATCCTAAAATAATCGCTCTATCAAAAGCTAAGGATAATAACCCTTGTATGCCTCGAACGTATTGACTAGAATATTTTTCAGTAGCCTTTAATTGCCATTGTTGAAGTATTAATGGTGTGATGTCCGAAAGACTAACTTTGTAAAAATAGGTGAAGTGTTTATCGATTGTATGCTGCCTATTTTCAAAAGTGCTTTCTTTCACTTGATTCTTATACCAAGGTACGAAAAATTCCTCGGTAAACTTTTCAAAAGTCATGCTACTGTTCGGGTTATAAGCACCTTCACTATTGTCTAAAATAAGTTTAGCATAAGCAGATTCCGCTTCAGCTTTGGTTTTAAACCCGCTCATTCTTTTTTGAATTCTTTTTCCTGTAACTGGATCTGTTCCTAAACTTACCCTAAATTCATACGTTCCATTAGCTTTTTTCTTTACTTTAATCATTTGAATTCCTTTCCTTGATTAAAGCAGCCTCACTGGAACCACATGATTTTAATAAATCTTCTTGATTAAGAGTTATTCCCAATATTTCCTCTACAGCTTCCACAGGTACTCGACCCAGTTTTTTCGTGTTATAAAAGCTGTATCCCTTCTGCACCATTAGACATTTAGCCTGACGGATAATGTCACGAGAGAAGGAAGGACCATAACCTAAAGCTATTAAGTCTTTGCGGGTTATAGTAATGATCATATTACTCCTTTCCCGGTCGAGCCAATACAATATATATTTATTATATCATCCTTTTTAATATTTTTTGATAGAGAGAACTTGAAAAATCAGATGGCTGCTGGTTACAGCTCCACGAGAATTTTACTCCTGCAAGTATTTCTTCCAGCCCTATTCATTGCTTGCGACGCTTTAAACGCTCGAACCATGACGATAGGGGAGTATCATTATCCTAGCTGATGGGTTATCGCCAGTAATCCACCACGATTACATGAGACAAAGTATGTATCGCTCGTTCCATTTTTGGAAGTCTTGGCGTACTAATCAGAAAGCTAGCCATCAGTAGAATGTATCTGATTTTAGTTATTTAATTTTCAAAGAACATTGGCTTATCAGCCTATCGAAATATACTGGAAACAAGTATGCTTTGATAGAATGGTAAACCTCTAGTCAGGAAGCGTGTAACGCTCCAACACGCTTCCAAAGCTGGTAACGTAATTATTTGATTTCAAAGGACAAAATTTTGGTGATCAATCGAGTTTGCATTTGATCTCGCAGCACTTCGTCAACGATCATATATTGATTCCCATACTCATCTTTCATTGGGCGGAGGGAGCGTTTTGTGATATAACCTCGATAGTGTTTGATAATGTAGTTAATTGCTTCTGTATCACCGTCCGCAGCCTGTACAATAAGAGAAAAGGGAACCGTAGGATAGGTTGATTTCATTCGGCATGCTCCTTCATATATTTTTTAATAAAGGCTAGTCCACTAGTTCGGTGACGGTAAACTGTTGAACGATTTACTTTTAATAATGTTGCAATTTCCGAATCGCTCATATCTAAAAAGTAATACAGTAAAATGATGTTCCGTTTTTTATTTGTTAGATTCCGTAAGGATTCACTTAACAAATCACTTTCCACACCAATTCTCAAACCATATAATGTGAACATTTGTAAATCAGTAGCATAGTGATCGACAGTAGAGAACTGATTGATAAGATAATCTCCTGTATCAGAGAAGGAAACTTCTTGTTTTGAAATTCTTGATAGATGTCTGAAATAATCTATGCGTTCATCTTCCATCCCACGTTTACAGAGATAATCAAACTGATTTTCTATGGTTGTTTGAAAAGAAGATGGATTCATTTTATCACCCCCTTTCGTGGTATGAAAGGAAGCGAGCATAGCTCTTTTTTCTCCCTTTGTACTAAGTCCCGACACGAAAGGGCGATTTGTTGCATTTCTGGTAAAAAAACTTTTAAAAAAGTTTTCAGCAAACAAAAAAACACATAAACAGATGGTTTAATCTGTACATGTGTTTTATTAATTCTCTCTATATGTCCTAAAAAACCACATTTAAGGATATTATTATCCAATATGGATGGATAATCTTTTTTGATAAGATTTCAAAAAGCAAATATTGTTGTTTAACAATATATTGCATGACGACTACCTCCTAAAAGCCGCCATCTCATTGAAAAAAGATTCTTATACTAGCTACCAATTCTGTCCAAAAAGAGAGACGACAGCTATTTAACCGTCGTCTGGGAAATAGAATATACTTTTAAGGCATGAAAAGGGTACTGCCAGATAACGGTTTTTTTTTATTGTTATCTGCCAGTAACTTTTCTTTGAAAATATTTATAATATGAACTGATTAACCATATAATACGTTTTTCTATACCTGTTTCCGTCTAAATAGGAACAGTAAAATGTATAGAGGTGGTTTATCATGCGTAAAAAAGAAGATAAATATGATTTTAAAAAATTTGGACTCGCGATAAAAGAAGCCCGTATAAAACAAAATTTAACTAGGGAACAGGTGGGATCATTGATAGAGATTGACCCACGTTATTTAACGAATATTGAGAATAAGGGACAGCACCCAAGTTTACAGGTGCTTTATGATCTTGTCTCGCTACTCAATGTATCTGTTGATGAATTTTTCTTACCCGATATGAATACAGTTAAAAGTTCCAGACGTAGATGGATAGAAAAACAGATGGACAATTTTACAGAAAAAGAATTAATATTATTGGAATCTTTAGCAAATGGTATTAAGAAATCTATAGAGATGAAGAAGTAATTGTTTCTTCATCTCTATAGATTTCTTTTTTTTGTCTGTATGAACAGAAACAATAATGAATCATACCATACAGTACTTGCTTGATAAACTAATTTGTAAAAGTAAAATCATTATGCTTTGAGAAATTTGATAATTTCATTGAAAGCTAAATCCATTCTTCCAACTTGGTAATGTTGTTCTCCATCTGTTTCCTTTGTAAATAGTTTCGTTTCAATCTTCTTGGAATTCACCAAACCTTTCTGTATAGTGGATAGACGCTTATAAGGTACGTATTGATCTTCTTTACAGTCAAAAGCAAACAGTCATAGTTTACTCCACTAAACAACGGTTTATAGGTCGTTTTGTTTTACCAAAGTAACTAATCTAGGTTATGTTCATATACCCAAAATGGTAAATTAAAACTTCACTAATTTTTCATTCAGATGAGATTATTACAATTATTTCTTTCGCAAATACCTTATGTTGTAATTTTGAAGTAACTTAATATTTTTTATAAGATTTTCCTCAGAGAACTCTAGGTCTAAATAAAATAATACATTTTCTAGATCAGTAATCATTCGAGTCATGTCATTTTTAATTAGAGTTAATGAAGGTTGCTGTTCTATTAAATCTTTTAGTTTATAACCAGTCATTTTTGCAGCAAGAATTTGAACAATGTTTTCTAGGTCTGACTTTGACAAAACCAGTTGACCTTTATCATTCTTTGTTGCCTTCAATAAGTCTAAATTGGCGTAGTAACGTATAGAGCGTTCCGTTAATCCTGTCATTTTAAAAACTTCTCCTGTTGTAAACAGTATCATTCACCCCCCTTATCACAAGGGTAGAGTATAACGCTGCGTTAAAGTCAATTGTAAAAAAGCAATCTAATTAATCCCGTAAATTAGTTACCTTCATTTTCTCTCCTATATTTAGGCAAGAAATTTACTATATAAATAACGGGTATTCGGATTTTAGTGTGGAAAACTCATTTTACCTAATAAATGTTCACATAGCATTAATTCGGATTATCGTGTAGAAGAACATAACAGCCCAAAGGATGATTCTATTAATAAATAATTTGGTAACAGTTTTGAGGGACTATTTGATTAATCTTTTTTCAAGATTAGGCTCTAACTTAAACTGAAACTAGCTTGTTAAGGTTTATTTTAGTTAACTTTATTTTAAGATAAGGGTTATCAAGCATTAGAACAGTGAGCTGGTATACAACCTTTTATCAGTGCACCACCTTCTGAATGGTTATCTACGACAAGGTCACCCCCGTGTTGTCTAACGACCCTTCTTGCAATAGTCAACCCTAACCCGACCCCTCCGGTTGAACGATTTCGTGATGCTTCACCACGATATAGTGGATCAAAAACACGGTGAATCTCTTCTGAAGAGAAACCTTTCCCTGTATCTTGAACAGTAAAGACCACTCTGTTACCGTCCTTATAGCATTGTATAAAAATTTTACCAGAGTGTGGTGTATGTCTGACAGCATTATCCAATAAGTTATTTATGGCACGCTCTAATAAATACGAATCGCCCATGATCATACAATCGTCCCCAAAATAGTTTGCGATAAAAGAGATGTTGTTTTGCTTAGCTAGTGGATTCAGGCTATCAATCGACTTCTTTAATAAAATCGGAAGATTAACCGTGTTTTTTTTGAGTTCCATCTCCAAATATTCCGTCTTTGTAAATGTAAAAAGATCCTCTACAAGACGGGCCAATTGTGCTGACTTTTCCTTACAAACCGCCAGATACTTTGCTTGTTTATCCGGTGAATCAGCAATTCCTTTTTCCAGACCATCCAAATAACCTCGTAAGGCGAATAATGGTGTCCGTAAATCGTGGGCGACTGCAGCAATGATAAATCGGCGTTCTCCCTCCAATTCCACTTGTTTTTGCATGGATTCTTGGAGACTATCTGTCATTATTTGAATTCCGCCATGAACTTCCGTAATTTCTTTGATCGGGGACTCAGGTAATTGGACGTCCAAATCTCCTTCCGCGACTTGTCGGACTGCCAAGCTCATTTTCTCAAGTGGGGTGAGAATAAACCTTCTCATGACATAACCGATGATAAAAAAAGCTAACAATAATCCTGTAAATGCTACAATCATCTGAACCCCTCTTGAATTTGGCTGAAAAATCATTACTCTTCCAACTATGCGACCATCTTTCATAATTGAAAACTGTTCTGCTCGCGTAAATGAGTGAACTTTCTTAGGGGAAAATTGGAAAATCTCTTGATTTGATTCGGTTAAAATTTTTACACCCATATCCTCTGCTTGTAACTTTCCTCTTAAATTTTCTTGCCATTGGGGGTCAGACCATTTTTCTGTATTTGTTTCAATGAGGTGGCTCATTTTATTTAAATCTTCCTTCTCAGCTTCATTCGTATCGAAACTAAGTGATTTTGTTGTTAATAAGTGGGCTGTTACGTAAAATACCCATGGCAACATCAAGATTAAAAGCAAACTAAATATAGATAATGTACGAATACGAATTGATCTCATTTTATTCTCCTTTAAAACGGTAACCTATACCCCAAACATTAAATATATATTTTGGTTTGTTTGGATCGTACTCAACTTTCTCACGTAGGCGGCTAATATGGACACGGACAGTATGTTTATCGCCAATTCCATCCCAAAATTTATCAAGTAATTGATCATAAGTAAAAACAATTTGCGGATGCTCGGCAAACAGTCGCAATAATTCATATTCTTTTGGTGTAAGTGAGATATATTTTCCCTCTACAAATACTTCTCTTGTGGATAAATCCAAAGTGAGACCACCGTAATCCAAGATTTTCCCGCTAAATCCCTTCTGGGAACTAGAGCGTCGCAATACAGCTTTCACTCGGGCAATAACCTCACCCGGAGATGCGGTTTTAACTATATAATCATCCCCCCCAATTGCCAACCCACGAATTTTATCTACATCATCACTGAGAGCGCTCAGGAAGAGGATAGGAATGTTACTCTCCTCCCGTACCTGCCGGCAGAACTCGAAACCATTTAGTCCCGGCATCATGATGTCAAGAATGATGCAATCAATTGTAACCTGCTTAAGTACGGACAGTGCTTGATCGCCGTTATAAGCAGTTTTTACATAGAAACCGTCATTTTCCAAGAAGTCTCTTAATAGTTCAACAATGCTTTTATCATCATCTACAACCATAATCGTCTGTTTTTCCTTCACAAAATCCTACCTTCCCTTCGATGCTAGTTTAAGAAACGAACCTTCCATCGAAATCTACTTTCAGTATATCACTGTTTCAACAATGATGACTTCACATCACTTTTTTGTGATGGATTGTGATTGTTTTGTGACCTTTTTGTACCATCATTTGAGACACTTAAAGGTTATTGTTTAATTGTGAAACGATCGGCGAATATTCACTATAAATAAAGTGTTTCGCCTTACTTTTATTACTCGAAGGGGGTTACACAAATGGGTTTCGAAACTCACAGTTTCTCATTCTTTCCATTCGGTGCTTTGTTTTGCCTTACACTTTTCTGCTTTATGGCGGTTCGAATCTTTGAAATTCGCTATCGTTATAAAGATTCCAATCAGAAAGACAGGGACATAACCATGATTCTTAAAAATCGGTTAGCCAAGGAAGAAATTAATGAAGCTGAGTATCAAAGGTTGAAAGAGCTTCTTACAAAATAAAAGAACGATTCTTGTGGCAAGGGCTCAAATTAATTGCCAGAAAGTTTGATTAAAATTTTAAAAAAAATGGAGGACATATGTATGAATGTTCAAATTGTGTTATTTGATGGATTTGATTTATTGGATGCAATTGCTCCTTATGAAGTGTTTGTTGCAGCTGGAATGTACTCAGAGGAGGAAATAATAGTTAAACTAGTTTCCGCTGAAGGTGAACGAATGGTGACAAGTGGGGTGAATCAATTACAACTCCAAGCAAGCGGCAAAATTGATTTATCCTCTAAAGGAATCATTCTTGTACCAGGGGCATCCGGTTCTGTTCATGATAATGGGCCAGATTCCATTCCAGTAAAATTAAAAAAAGCCACTGAAACCGAGTTAAATAATATACTACGAGAAGCAATGAAGAAAGCCGATATTTTACTTTCCACAGTTTGTGGCGGTTCTCTCATTTTAGCAATGGATGGTTTATTAGAAGGCCGCCATGCAGTAACGCATCATATGGGAATGGGTCTATTAAGTGCTACCAACGCTATTCCAGTTAGTGCCCGTATCGTAGATGATGGCGATCTTGTTACTGGCGGTGGCGTTACTTCAGGGCTCGATGTTGCACTTTATTTAGTTGAGCGAGAGTTAGGTTCCCGTATAGCACATGCTGTGGAACAACTATTTGAGTACGAGCGCAGGGGCACAGTTTGGAAAGCTGAAGGACATGCACCTAAAGAAAGCAAACATGAAAATCCAATGGAAACGACAAGTTCTCGCTCCTCTAATCAAACTGATACTGATAAGAGCTTTAATTTCCAAGGAAAATGGGATACTACGATTTCCACTCCTATTGGCGATCTTTCCGTTTTATTAGATTTATCTTCTGAAGATGGTCGTATAGTGGGAACTGCAAAACAAGGGGAGAACATTGCTACGCTGAACAACGCTGTACTGGAAGGGAATCAATTAAAATGGTCCATGAAAGTGACGAAGCCTATGCGTCTTACATTAAAATTTATCGTTTCTGTAGATGGAAACAATATGTATGGTGAAGCAAAGGCTGGTATGCTTCCCTCATCAAAATTAATTGGACATCGTATTTCTTAAGAATGGAGTTGTAGTTATGTATTCATTTATTGTATTTGTTCATGTAATAGGTGCTTTATTGCTCGGTAGTTTTCTAGCTTTTCCAGTTGCGTTTAAATCTCTTTTGTCACGTTCAGGTAATGAATTAAAAATATCTGTTAAAACATTGGTAGGTTTTACCCGCTTTGGCCATTATGCATTAATTTTGTTAATCATTACAGGAGGGTGGATGGTAATGGGATATGCCACTTATCCTTCTTTGTTATGGGTGGTGCTATCATTAATCCTGCTTATGCTTATTGGTGCTTTGATAGGTATGATACAAAATAACTTGAAACGAGTCATTCTTGCAGAGGATCCTGACAATGCGTTACAACGAAATAAGGCCAAACTAAATACACTCGGTTGGTTTACATTTGTGCTTATTTTTACTGTTGTTTTTGTTATGACAAATCGTGGTTTATTTGCCTAAATATAAGAGGAAAGGATAACGATAAATGAAAAAGAACATTTGGATCATTTTTTTAATCGTGTCGTTCATGTGGGTCATGCATACATTTTCAAAAAACTTCATGGTTGATCCCACTTTTCAGGATTTTCTTGCTAAAAAAGATGAAGTTCTAACTAACGAATCGTTGTGGATACTTATGATCAGGTTACATATAATTTTTGCTATTATCTCCCTTATCACTGGACCCTTGGGTGTGATCAAGAAATTACGAATTAAATCTATCCAATTTCATCGTTGGAATGGTCGAGTCTATTCGCTGTCTATTTTGTTAAATTTTATCCCTGGTGTTTATGTTTCTTTTTTTGCAACAGGAGGATGGTTGAGCACCATTGGATTTCTCGTTTTAAATACACTATGGTTTGGTACAACAATTCTAGGCTATATCAATATTAGAAGAAAAAACGTGATAAAGCATAGTTCATGGATGTCAAGAAGCTTCTTTCTTGCCTTTGCCAATATGATCATCTACATCATTGTGGCCATTTTACACAATGCCTTGCAATTTTCATATGGTACTTCCTACACAATTGCTGTATGGTTATGCTGGGTGATCAGTTTATGCATTGCAGAAACCATGATAAGAAAAAAAGTATTTATATAATTGGATATTAATATTAATGTGGTGTTTGAAGAAATTTATGATACTAACTTTTCCACACAATCCCAATGCCCAACTTGAGAAAAGGATAGAATAAATGTTACCCAATATGATTAACCTGTCAAACTTTGAGATTCTTGATATGAAAGAGAGTGAATATGATTACAGATTCTTAATAAAGTCAAATACTCCACCACCTTCACATTGTCCTAAATGCGGCACATTTCCTAATTTTTACAAGCGTGGTAAGAAAGATCAACTATTCTTTGATCTGCCTATGCACGGAAAACGTGTAGGCTTAATTACTAAACGACAACGGTACAGATGTCTGGAATGCAAAGAAACCTTCTTTGAAGATCTTCCTGATATGGATGTCAGTCGTTCTGTTACTAACAGGCTTATAGATTGGATTCAACAAGCAAGTCTTGAAAAGACCTTTACCAGTATTGCAGAAGAAATCGGGGTTGATGAAAAGACCGTCCGAAATATCTTTAATGACTATGTGGGAGAGCTTGAATCCCAAACAGACCTTAGAATTCCCAAATGGCTTGGTATTGATGAAGTCCATTTGCTTAAGAACTATCGTTGTGTCATTACAGACGTTGAAAACAAGTCTGTAATTGATATTTTACGAAAACGTAATAAAGATACTGTTATCAGTTACCTTTCAAAACTCCAAGATATTGATAAAATTGAACTTGTAGCAATGGATATGTGGAATCCTTATAAAAGTGCTGTTAATACAGTGATACCACATGCCAAAATCGTAATCGACAAGTTTCATGTTGTTAAATTAGCCAATGAAGCGTTAGAAAAAATCCGAAAAGCTAACCGTCAAAATGTGTCAGCCAAAGAACGCAGACAACTTATGAGAGATCGCTATGCGCTTCTTACTAGACGAAAGGATCTAAAAGATTTCGATGATCAAATTAGATTGCAAGTATGGACTGATAAATTCCCGTTACTTGGTCAAGCATACGAACTTAAGGAGCAGTTCTTTGACATTTATGAAGCTGAATCACTGAAGGAAGCCTATAAACTGTATCAAAACTGGCTTTCAAATGTTCCTAAAGAATTAATTACCTATTTTGAGGATCTGATTAAGGCAATGAACAACTGGGAAGAAGAGATATTCAATTATTTCAATTCACCCATTACAAACGCCTATACAGAGTCCCTAAATCGCTTAATTAAGACAATGAATCATATATTGGCCGTGGATACTCTTTTGAAGCTCTCAGAGCAAAGATTTTATTCACACAAGGCTATCGTAAAGTTAAAAAGAAAAAGAAATTCAAAGAAGTTGAAGTTACTTTCGGAAAAATGTTACCTGATCAATTCCCAGATTGGTCACAAACTGGCTATGAATGGGTGTATGAAGAAATCTATGGTGCTGATTTTTCCACACTGACTAAGGCAATGGAGGAGGGTTCTTTTTAGCCCTCTTTCCACACTATTTTCCGAATACCCTAAATAACAAACATATAGTGATTGAAGCCTAATGCCATGCATAATGTAGTTGCCATAAAGAGAAAATAATAGTCAAATCTACTCCATTTCACATGAAATTTCTTTCTACCATACTGTATCTAACTTCATTAAGAATTCTTTCAAACAAGTTTATTATTATAAATTGCATGTTGATCCCCTCTAATAAGAACCTTTCGCTAGCTTGAGCAATAAATAAGTTGCTATAAATAGTATTTTTTACTTTTCTATTGACTTTAACGCAGCGTAATACCTTATAGTTCCAAATGAAGGAGGTGCAAAAAGTGACAATGAGAGTAAAAGAAGTGGCTGATTTAATCGGTATTAGTACTCGCACACTACATCACTATGACCAAATTGGATTGTTGTCTCCCCAAAAAACTACCAGTGCTGGCTATCGATTATACTCAGAAGAAAACCTTAAAACATTACAACAAATTTTGTTCTTTAAAGAGCTTGGTTTTCCCCTAAAGGAAATAAAAGAGATTATCTTTAGTCCTTCATTTAATCAACAGGAGGCATTACTTCTCCAACTAAAAATGTTAGTAGAGAAACGAAATAATATCGATAAGATGATAAAAACTGTCGATAAAACAATTAAACATATGTCTGGTGAAATAAAGATGACAAATGAAGAAAAATTTGAGGGAATTAACTTTAGTCATAAAGCATATGAACAAGAAGCACGTAAACGTTGGGGAAATCAATCTGTTGAACATTTAAATGAGAAAATAAAAATAATGTCAAAGGCTGAACAAAATAGTTTATCGAAAAGATGGGTTACAATTTTTAAAAAACTTGCCCTCTTTTGTGACTATTCTGCCGAATCTCAAGATGTACAAGCTATCATAAAAGAATGGTATGATTTTTTAAATGAAAATTTTAAGAACTACTCTCTTGATGAATTTTATGGACTAGGTCTGCTTTACATGGAAGATGAACGATTTACAAAAAACATTGAACAGTATGGTGCAGGATTAACAAGATTGATGAGTGAAGCAATGAAGGTCTTTGTAGATAATCAAAAATAAAAAGGTGGTAACAATGAAATTAATAATAGAAAACACAATTGAACAATATGAACAGTTATTCTCTATGGACGAAGATAGAGAAAATTATTTTCGGTACTCCATGATGAAACCTTTTGAAAAGATGTGGAACACGATTAGTGTTCCATTAAAAGCGAAAGAACCTAATGGTTATGATGTCATCATGGCTACAAATATGCTTGGCTATCTACATGTGTCGGAAACTAATACTGGAAGAAAAGCATTAGAAAATCTGAAAAAAATTCAAGCCCTTGAAACAGCACGTAATACGTTAAATGATTGCGTTCATTTTATTGAAAAAAATAATTTAAATATAAATGCCGATGAATTAAGATTTGGAATGTATATAGCTGACCCGAAGAAACTAGAACTACAAAAAGGTTATTGCGGATTTGGTGGAATTCCAGGATTTATTCAAGTATCTATTTATCCCGATTCCTATAATACCCCTAAAATTCCTGCTGTCATTGCACATGAATTTAACCATAATATCCGTTTTTCTTACTTTGATTGGGATCATGGCAATGTAACTGTTGGTGACTATTTAATCATAGAAGGATTGGCAGAATCATTTGCAAAAGAACTGTATGGAGATGAGCTTTTAGGACCTTGGGTGACCTCTTTTGATAAAGAAGACTTAGAGTATTCTACCGAAGTAATAAAAGACGCATTAGATGTTAAGGGGTTTGCGGAAGTTAGTAGCTACATGTTCGGAGATAAAATTTCAGTGGAACAAGGATACCAACCTGTGGGGCTATCACCATTTGCTGGTTATGCTGTAGGATTCCAAGTTGTACAGTCTTTTATGAAAGAAAATAACATAGGAATTGCAGAAGCTACCCTATTAGGAACAGATGAAATAATTAATAATTGCGGATTGTTTACTAAATAAAAACGGATGAACAACCCAGACAAAAAATAATTTTTTTACCATATGAATTAATTGAAACAAAACAATCTATTTTCACTCTAAAATAATTATAAAACGAGTAATTTTCATACCATTATTATAAATTGTAGTGTAAAGAAGGAGTGAGATAATGGAACTGCCTAAAATTCATTTTTCATCTAATAGCATTTTGATTGATTCTCAGATGAAAATCTTTATTACTGGTCTCTCTCCATATGATGTTGTAACGCTTAACGCCAAAATGCGGGATAATTTGGGAACAGAATGGGAATCCCATGCTATATTTAAAGCTGATTCTGACGGAAAAATTGATTTAAGGACTGCACAACCAATGTCAGGAACTTATACTGAAGTCGATGAAACAGGGCTTTTTTGGTCTATGTTGCCTGTCTCCAATATAAAATCAAACAAACAAATATCATTAGAACCCTTGGAAACCAAATTAGTATTGATAAGACAAAAAGAAATATTGGATGTAATCTCATTGAAACGTCATTTTGTTTTACCCAAAGTTAAAAGAACCCCTATTCGTGAACAGGAATTAGTCGCAACATTTTTTTACCACTCGAGAGAGGAACCACTTCCAACCATTATTGTGCTTGGCGGGTCTGAGGGTGGTTTACATGAGGAACAGGCGGCACTTTTAGCTTCCTATGGGTTTAACACACTAGCTTTAGCTTACTTTGGTATGGAAGATTTACCAGATGAGTTGGTTAATATTCCAATTGATAATATTGAAAAAGCTATAAACTGGCTAAATAGTCAACCGAATGTAGATTCTAATAAACTTGGTATGATGGGAACATCAAAGGGTGGAGAACTAGCACTATTGTCAGCCTCCATGTTTCCAGCAATTAAGGCAGTGGTGGGGTATGTACCAAGTTCGGTTGTCTATCCTGGTATTAGTCAAAAAAATGGAAGTTCTTCCTCTTGGAATTATAAAGGAGAGGAAATTCCCTATGCAAAAGGGAAAATACCTGAAAAGGTTGGGGCTTCTTTAGGAAATTGTATACAAACAGGAAAGCCTTTAATTTTTCGGGATTGGTATCAGCATTTGGCGGAAGGACAAACGAATGCCGAAATTTCAGTAGAAAACATAAATGGTCCTGTTCTCTTGATTTCGGGTGGTGATGATAAATTGTGGCCATCAGATATAATGTCTGATAGAGTAATAGAGCGTTTAAAGCGAAACAATCATCCCTTTTATTTTGAACATAAAACCTATCCCAGTGCGGGGCATTATTTTATTGCTCCTGGCATGCCAACAACCCATTCAGATAAGATTTCTTTTGCTTCGAATTCCACAATGCTACTTGGTGGAAGCCCTCATGACAATGCGGTTGCTCATGCTGACGCTTGGAGAAAAGCAAAGGAGTTTTTCAAAGAATATTTAGGTGAAAAGAAAAGCAACTGGTGAGGACTAATAAAAATAGTAAAACAGCACGTATTCAAGATTGTTTAACGAGAATACGCGCTGCATAGTTTATTCTACAATCATCCAGTTAGAATCTTTTTCTAAAGTCAATTCATAGTGTGAAAGCTGTATCGCTTTTGTAGCTTCATCTAAATACTTCACAGTAACCCATACTTTAACCTGATCATCCTGTTCTTGGAAAACTGGATTAATCAATTCTGAAAACGTATATTCCTTCTCAATAACGGGTAAAGCATTGTTCTTCACATAATAGGTCAATTCTTTCTCTGTTGCCGCAGGATAGGAAGCAAAGAAGGTTTCTAAAAACTCAGTGACTTCTTCCACTGTTTCAGCTTCTATCATATCATCACTTTGTACCTGTTCGGGTGTGAAATCTGATTTATTCGGGCTATTCCACAAAGTAGGATTTTGCGTAATAACTAAGTTTCCTTGTTCATCTTGATAGAGGACAATGCGATAGGTAGCGTTTGTGAAAGAGCTTTCTTTATCTTCGGTAATTTTTTGTTGAACAGAGTAAACCACTGAAAAAGTATCTTCCGTTTCTTCCGATACCGACCAAATATTTATATTTTGAACACTGGAACTGGTCGGGATATCCTCTCGAACCATTTCCGTATTTAAGGCTTGTAATTCTTTTGTTAGGTAGTCTGTCAGTTTTTCGGTTCGTGCTTCCAATGCTTCAGATTCATTTTCCCATGTATAATAGTCCTTCACAAAATTTCTTGTAAAACTTTCAATCGCTGTTGTGTCTACGATATGACTTTCCACAATTTCTCTTTCATGTACCGTATGTTGATCAATCGCTGTAAAGTTTTTATAGATTCCAAAAGCTAAACTGCTAAGAAGCAATATCCATAAAAAGATGACTGATTTTTTACGTTTCCCAACCGTTTTTATTTTTCTCTTTTTTTCTTTCTTTGGATTGGCTTGTTTCTCTTTTTTACGAAAAGGCAATTTCATGTTAACTATCCCTCCATTAGTTTTTGATACGACCTGCACCAATTAAATGTTCCTGCCAGTAAGATGAAGCTAAATCAGCATAGCCGATTGGGTCTCCTGCTTGATACATTTGATTATCTCCAACGAATATACCAACGTGGGTCACATAGTTTGCAGTGTTATAAGTCGAATGAAAAAACACTAAATCGCCAGGTTCTGCTTCGGATAATGAAATGGACTCCGTAGCGTCATATTGTTCTTGGGCAGTTCGTGGCAGTTCAATCCCAGCTTTTTGATAGACCCATCGGGTTAGTCCGCTACAATCAAAAGACGTGTCAGGATTATCACCGCCAAAAACATAGGGGAAACCTTCATATTTTAATGCTTCTTCCATCACAGCCTGAAAAGTGTCATCTTCAAAAGAAGGAGATTCGCTGGAATCCGTCAAGTAAGGTTGTAACAAATCCATATAAAACATATTTCCATAGCTGTATCTCCAACCCCCGTTTTTCTCTACTGCAATGGGATTGCTATACGTTACTTTCTCTCCATTTGCTTGCTCTTTCGCAAAACTTTCCGCTAAGTCAAAACTATATGCTTTTCCGTTATTTGCCACATAATCAATAAAACCACCACCAAAGTTATAACTTTGTATGACGGTTTCTGTATCTAGTTCTTTCGCTTCGGCTGATTGTAATAACTCTGCGAAATATTTTGTGCCTTGTTCAATCGACGCTTCTGTATCTAATGTGTTAGGTGGAAGTCCTAGCGATTCGCTGGCTTGCATAACATCTTCGGCAGTACCACCACTTTCAACTGCGATAATCGCCAGCAAGATAGGAACATGTTCGCTAATATCATATTCCTTTGCATATTTCTCTACGGTTGGCTGATGGGCTAACGCATCTTCTGATAGCCCTGTGTTGTTAAGCTCATCAGAGAAACCTATATCCATAGAGGTATCGAAATCGCCATCTTCATCGGATATAAAAATGGCGACAAAAGCAAGTAAACCGAGAAAAGCTAAGAAAGCAATCCCTCCAACAATCAACGTGATTTTCGCCTTTAAAAACATCATTGGCGTTTCCTCCTAACCGCATGTCGTAGGCGGACAGGTTTTTGTCGTTGTTTTGTCTGTTTTCGTGGAAGGGAAGGACGTTGAATCATTCGCTTTTCTTTGGATTGTAACGTTTGTTTTGGCAGCCGATTAGGAGTTGTTTTAGGATGTTGTTTCTTTCTTCTGTTAGTAGCTGTATAAGGTTGTTTTGCTTTTCTATTTTGCTTATTGTTTAATGCTTGTGGTCTTTCTTTTTGTTCAGGAACTTGTCTTGGTTGGTTGTTAGGAATGGTCTTGTCTCTAGGCTTTATTTGCTGTTTCTCTTTGGCTAGAGGGGAAACAGGCTTCCTTTGTATGGTTTGTTTCTTGGAGAAATCTTTTTTCTTTTGTTGGTGATCCAATGCTTGTCGTCTTTCCGCAATGGTTTTTCGGTGCTTGCTTGTACGTTCCACATTTTCACGCTGCCTATTTTCTTTGGTTTGAGATATTCCCTTCTTAAAATCCTTCCCTGATCGTTTAATATTTTCCTTTCCTTGTGCGACAGCGTACTTTGCGGTTGTTGGTAAATCTTTGACTTGCTGTTTTCGGTGTTGAATATTGGAACGTACCCGATTTTTGGTATCTAATACCTTTCCAGTCGATTGCCCGAGTTTCTGACTTAATGATTTTTTCGCATTATTGTTTGATTCCTTCTGATTCTGTTTGTTGGCTGACAAATGCTGTAAAGGACGTAAGGGAGAAAAAGAACGTTTTGTTTTTCCCGATTGACTCATCATTTTTCCGACTGCTGCCCCAGCAGTTGCCCCTGTCAATGTCCGACCAATCGAACGCTGTAATCGTCGAGTGCTTCGGTGAGCTATCTGTCTTGGACGCCGCATAACACTTCGCCCAACTTGTTGGCTGTCATTGCTCTGTAAGTTGAACATACTCATGATGTCACCGAGTTTCATATAAATACCTGCAAAAGTTACAATCTGCAAAAAGGCAATTAAGAAGAACGGATACGAACTGGTAAGGCTATATAGCATGGACGAAATACTAAAAGCAACGGTTATGACGAGTGTAATACCAGCTCGTAACATAATGACGTTGAACAGTTTCATGATTGCCTGTTTCCCCATGTTTTCAAAGCTGGGGATCATCGACAATAAGAAACTGATTGGCAGGAAAATCGCAAATACGATAAAAAGCAGTTGGGAGAAAATCATCATTCCAGATAACAAAAATACGAATATGGAAATCCCAATATTAAACAGAAACAAGAAAAAGACCATCCCTAAGCGAGTAGTGGTCTTAGTAATCGTTAAATTCTTATTATCATGATCTTCAATTTCTGCTTTCACCACGTTCTCACGTGTTTTTCCATTTCTAGCGTCTGGACTGGTGGAAACCAGCGTGTCTACTCGCTCTTCCCTGATGGCTTCTTTATCCGAGTTATCAAATTGTAATAACAGCCATGGTTGTTCTATCTGTATCGAGAAAAGATTATTACGAATCATATCGACACTATCTTGTCCCTGACTGTTGGAACTAGGCATAAGCATTTTTGCTCCTAAATCAAGAGCAGCTTCACTCACATCCGCAGAAAAATCATTAATTTTCGTGACATACGTTGGAGCGTAAGCAATGAAAGACGCTGACAAAATAAAGACAACCAAGAAGTTAATCACAGCCCGCATGGCTTTGGTCGTTTCTTGTTTCAACAAGCCTGTATAGGCGACATAGATTCCGATAATAAGCACGAATAGTAGCAAGAAGCCGACATAGAAGCCATCTTCACCAAACCCCTGTGACGTAATGCCAGCTAGGGTCTGCATGTTTTTACCGATTGCGTTGGCGGTTTCCGAGATGAAATCAAGAGAATAGGCTTGTTGTACCAAGTATCCTGTGGCATTGGATAAATAAAGATTGATAATCCAAATAAAGTTAGTAATCGTGTATAGCCCATACATGACTTGTTTTCCAATCCCGTCATCCCAATTCCAAGGCAGCCAATCCCAGCCAGAATCAACGAAAAAATCTAATTGGTAATGGTCAAGTGGATAAAGGGAATAAAGATTATCTTCGGAAACCGTATCATCGACCAAACCAGCAGCATTGGTAACTGTAAGCAGAGAAAGAAACAATAAAAAAATGACCGCACTTAGGAGCACCGCCACCATAACAATCTTTTTCAATTTTCGTTTATCCATTTCATCACTGCCTTTCTGCGACAGGTGGTCTGGTATCAAAGGCTTCAAATAAATCTTCGAAAACAGGATGGACTTGTATAATCCCAACACGCCCGTATAAATCTTGCATGAGACATTGACCATTTTCTAGTTCTCGTAACCGTCTTTGATTCTCTTCATCTTCCGAATCCACCCCAAAAAATTGAAGCGTTTTTTGAATTTCTGTACTGTCTCTGGAACGAAAGGCAAACTTGACACCGATATTATTTTTGAGCTTTTCATCGGTTAAATCTGACGAGTTTTGGGTAACAAAGTATACACCAGCATTCATGGCACGACCAGCTCGTACCAGTTTATTAGATAGCGTTTTTCCTTGAGCGATTTGAAGGAAAGCCCATGCCTCATCCAAGTCTACAATCTTAAAAATGCTGCGGTCAGAGTGGATAAAATCTAAGGCGAACGTGGAAATAATAATCATCATGGCAACACTTAAAAGCTCCATTGTCGTGTATTCTTCAAAGCTGGTTTCTGCGTCAGGTAAAACTAAATCTGCCACCTGTATAATATTGAGCTGTTTCTCTAAACTAATTGAGTTTTGCACCGTTCCGTCTGAAAAGAGAAGGTGGGCGAAATCATAATCGGTAAAACTTTCGATATGGTCAGCAATCGTGGCAGCTAATGGATTCGGGTCACTCCTTAACTCTTGAATGACCAGAAGCAAGCCACATTCTTCCTGCTGTCCAACCGCACGAATTGCTTTTCGTAAAACAGGAAACTTGTCTCCGTCCCGACTGGATATGCCTGTAAGGAAGGTAAGAATATCAATCGCCAGACTTTCGGAATCCTTCTTGTTTTCCATAATGACATAAGGGTCGAGTAAGCCTTTATTCGCTTCTTCACTAGTGAGGTTCACCACATTAATTTCTTCGGCAATATCAGGCAAGGTTTCTTTCCAATTTCCTCGTTCTGATTTGGGATCAACGATAAGTGCTTGACCACCATATAGCACCGCATAATAAACAAGCAGGTTATTAGAAAAGGATTTCCCACCACCAAGCGAGCCGAGAAAAGCAGAAGCTAACGCATTCGTGACAGAACCTTGTACCCCTTGACTAGCAAGGCTAGGATTCAAATAGACATTACGCCCTGTATCTAAATTGTAACCAAAATAAATACCTTCCGTTTCCCCTAACATTTGCGTTGCACCAAAACCTAACCCCGCCAAAAAGTCTGACGTGACATATTGAATATAGTCGTTCATATAACGTTTGCTGGCAGGAATAAATTCACCATGAAGCCCTAACATATCACCAAATGGGCGAACGAGTTTGACGTTTAAATCATCGTAAAAATCTTTGACCTCATTACACCGCTGTTTTAACTCATCTAAGTTAGAAGCAGATACCCGAATGACATAGCTTAACTTATACATGGATTCCTTGCTTTGATCGAGTACATCTTCCAATTCGTTCACTTGTTCTAAGGCTTCTAATACATTACTGCCCGTTTCATTATCGGATTCTGCCGCATGATTATCTAAGTCTTGAAGCTCTTTCTTTTTATTTCTTACGGTTGTTAACGCCTTTTTGTTAGTGACGATTTCAACGTGCATAGAGGTATCAATCGGAAAATCAAACTGTTGTTGCTGGTAATAGAAGATTTCATCACTAGGAAATTCTAAATCGCCAACAATCGAATTAATCGTAAAGTAAGCAGCATATGTTGTTTGTTCTTCCTGATCCAATTTAATATAACGTTGATTTTCTGTAATTAAACAGCGAGTGGGTTTTATCAGGTCAAACTGTTTCACATAGGTTTCTTTTTCGCCTTTTTCATAAGCAAGTTCATAATTGTAATCTTCAAAGGCAATACCTGATTGTCCATGAAGGTGTTCGATTAAATACCCCATATCATCTTTGGTGAGTGGGCGTACTTTAAAACGTTTAGCAATTTTATTTTGTAACAACGATTCCATTTTCAAAAACCGTTCAATTTCAGTATGGGGCATAGAAACAAAGTCACCCATAACATGATGGTTCACGTCACGTATAAAACTGGAAAGAGAGGATGTCACCGATTTCCCCATTGACTTGATACTGACTTCTTCTTCATTTAGTAAAAGTTTAAAGCCGATGAAGAAACGATAATCCACTTGATGTTCGCCCAGCATAGAGGTAAGTGCTTCTGTCTGGTCGTCAATTCGTTCATAAGCGACTTCTTGAAGCCTTCCTGTCACTTGTTTTTTGCTTCGTTCTTGTACAGTGCGAATGCTGCTTTCCGTACTAATTTGTAAAGCATGTATTTTCCCGTCTTGATTCTGTGCAATCAACTGTCTAAAATGTTCGTGTACCTGAATCTTTTCATCTTCGGACAGAAAGGAATAGTTATATGGCAGCAGCTCATAGTACGCAAAACATTCTCCGTCATGGTTAAATACTAAGTTATTCTCGATATATTTAATCGGATAGCCCATGTACTTCACTCCTTACACTAGTGATAGAGTTATCAAAAGTTTGTTTTTGAAGTTTTACCGCTTTGCCTGCATATGTCATTTTCGGGCGAAAATAATACGTCACTACGGATTTAAGAAATCCATATGGTTTTTTTCCATCAAAACTTTTTTTAGACATAAACCACGTTAGCAGCAAAGGAACCCCAACATATTTTAATAATGCACCATCAATCAAAGAGAGTGGAGGGAGGTTTCCCAATAACATGACGACCAAAAGAGAAAGCACAAACCAAGTCATCTGATTAAACGTAACGGGAAATGGCAAACGAAAATCATTAATCGCATAAATGATTTTCTCTACTGACCAAATGCGAGTGTAGCTTTTTAATTTCTTCAATTCGATTCATCCTTTCCAAAGAAAGAAGCAGCCTGTTAGGAAACAAGCTGCTTATCCGTTTATCCGACATATTCAAATACCCCATGATTAGTGACAAGAAAATTCGCTCCAATCTCAAGGTCACGCCCATAGGCTTGATAATCAATATAGTTTTGTAAATAAGCAGGTATATCTCCTAGTGTTCCTGATTCCTCTATCAGATACCTTGCTACATCCTCCATGTTGTCACAATCGGAATAACAAATAATATCGTCTTTGTTTTCTAACAATTCTTCGATATTATTAAACCAGTATCCATCAATTTCTGACAGAGCGTCATACAAGGGAGTTCCTTCGATTTCCTGTACCATTTCGCATAACCGATTAATTTCGGAAATAGGTGTGTACTCATGGATTTCAAATGGTAATTCAAAATCGTGTATGGCGTATTCTTCATATTCACCGTTTAAGCCAATTCGTTCTTTTACTTCCTCCATATCAATAGGAGGGGAGAACCAAGCACCAACCAATTCACCTTCGTTATACTTCCCGAGGTTTGCTATATAGACCTGCATTTCCATTGGTTATCACATCCTTTTATAAAAAATTGCCATAAAAAAAGCACCAGCAAGGTATTTGCTGATACTTAAAATGGGCTTGTTAATCCCTTCCGCACTCCGTTTGGATCACCAGTTTTTTACGAAACATAAGAAAATCGCTTATCTTTCATAAAAGAACAGGTACGATTTAATTCCCCTTGTTAACTTCATCTTCATAACTGGTCATACTTTCATCCCATAGTTTTTCTTCTTCAGGAAATATCAAATCATGTGTCTTAAAATATATTTCTCTGATAATATCAATCCAATTTTGAATATATTTTATTGCTACAAGACTATCTCCTGAGGGATGAATAGTTAAAAACATTGTAGTGATTTGAGCTAAAGAAATTGCTGAATGTTCTGCTGGTGTTGTAATACCAAAATCACTTCTTCCCGATGGAATAACGTCTTTGGGTGTCATATTGCTTAATCTGGCAAAAGTTCCTTGAGGAGAAGCATGGACTATTTTATTTGCTAAATCATATTGGCGTCTCCAAACAGTAGAATTAATATCACAATTTTTTTGTATATCATTAAAGCTTATAAATCTTTTTATTGTTGGAAAAACACCACTTGTTCTTGCCCATTCATATCGATCTTCTGTATTAGAAGATTGTATGAATGCTTTTGCCACTGGTTCACCATGTTCTTTAATGAAAGAAGAGATTATTGCAAGCTCATACATAGAACGCCATCTAGCATATGCTCCATCCGCAAAACCATTTTTCATCAATGTAATAATCTCAAGAAATTGTTGCATTGCTCGACCATGTATATGTTGCATTGCTGTGAAAACATGAGAAGATTCCTGCAATTGGTCTTGGGGTAAGTTATTTACATGTTCAACATATGATTGAGCTGCTTCGATTACCATGATATACATTGACTCAGAAGCTACAAATGCTTTGTTCCACTTTTGCTCTTGAATCGATAAAAACTCTTGTTCTTCAGCACGAAATAGCATTACTTGTTCATACATAGTATCTCTCATGTAACCTGTAGTATCATTAGCCATCCTAGTGTACATATCTTTAAATATTTTATCTAAATCTACTTCCTCAAATTTTTTAATTATTTCATCTGCTTCTTCTTGAGTTTTAGCTTTTTCTAATTGCTCTTCTAGTAGTTTCATAAAAGTGTCTTGTAAAAATTCGTTAGTATAATCAGCCATTAAATCATTTCCCTTTCTTTCTCCGAATATACGCTACATTTAATTATAGCAAGCATACAAACTAATGACTATATTTTTTAAGCCCCAATAATTCTGTTAAATAGGTTTAATAATACATCTTTTACGCCTGCCGCATTAAAGACTAATCCGACAGCTACCAACGCAATGACGAGAAACCCAATTAATTTAGAAAATTCCCGTTTGAAACCAAGATAAATACCAATGACCACAATTGCCATTAAAACTAAAGATTGTGCATTATCTAAAAACCAGTTATACAAATTCTGCCCGAAATTCATATGTTTTGCTCCTTTCTAATCTTCATCTTTGAAAATCCGAATCACATCATCGGTCATCATTGCTTGCTGCATAAGCAATTTTTGGTGACGCTTGGTTAATTTAGCCTGTTGCAGCATATCCTTCATTACCGTTGTTTCGTTGACTTCATCCAGCTTTGTTGCCAGTTTCCATGTGGGTGCGACCTGTCTTGCTAGCCACCGTAATGTTTTATCAATGGTATAGGGTTCAGGCTTTGTGGTTAACGATATTTTTCGATTTTCTCCTAAATCTAAAAAATGTTGCCATGCCGCATTTACTTTCCAACTACTTCGACGTTTTTTTTCATCCTTATCAACAAATCGTATATAGCGATTGATGATAGAAAAAGCGGTTCGTCCAGCGTCCTCAAAACTCATTAGATCAACAATCGCATGATAGGCACGATCATTTTTCAATCGGATTTCTAAGCGATTTTTCACCTCTGTATCTTCCAGTGAAATACCATATTTAACGAATTGTTCATAGTCCTTCTCATAGAGACAAAAATATACGTCACTTTTTAGAGAACCGATATACAGGGTGTTTCCCATGTCTGGTTTATCTTCACCATGTACCAAATCCCCAGAGCGATAACTTTTAAAACTGCGAAAAACAGAAATACATTCTTCGTTATGGCATTTCTTCGTGAGTAATGGAATATCCAAAATGCCTGTCTTATCATTCATCGCAAGGTCAATGCGTTTAAATACACCACCAACACGAAAGACATCGACAAAGAAATCAAACCATGTTCGCTGTTGGGCTAGTAGAAAATTTTCAAATTGACGACATCCTTTTCCTTTCAATTCGAGCAAGCAGCCTTTATCTTCATCAGGCGAAACCATGACAACAATATCGCCAAAGACATATTGTTCAAGGTACGAATAAAAAGCAAAATCCTCATGTAGCATGTATTCTATTTTCAACTGTAAAATATCCTCAATCACTAGAAGTGGATCAGTAGTGATAAATCGGATTCGCACATAATCAAACAAGATTTCCAGTGGTGAATCTGGATTAAATTGTTCCAGCACCTCAAACAAGGCGTTTTGCAAGGAATCAGAAGGAGTTACTTTTCCTGTCTCGATTTCACTTATATATTGCCTTGTAATGCCAACATGTACTGCCAGCTTATTTTGTGATACACCATATTCTAACCGTTTGTCTTTTAATACTTGATACCAAGGCATATGATTCATGTGCATTCCTCCCAACTAAAAAAAGATGTCAACTAGAGTGTAAAAGCTGACATCTTACTCATGTGTTTCAAACCTTTGTGGCATAAGGGTTCATGGGTTTTTGAAACAGTTTCCTATTGTTTTTCTACCCCCCTGTTAGAAACGGGGGGGTTAAGGCTTAGCCCAGCACAGCGGCTTTTGCGTTGCACGCCGCTGCACTGGGCAGCCTTTAGTTTGCGAGTTTTCCGATTTCCTTTAAGAAATCATGCTCGTTTGGCACAAGCGGCGTGTAAAATTCAGAGATCACACTATCCCCTTTATCAATATAACCACGTCCTTTGATTTGTTTGAGGAAAAACTGTTTTTGTACGTCGCTTCCGAACATCATGCCGAATCCGAGTTCGCTCATACGACCTAAAGCTACCCGAAAGTTAAATTGATCTCTTATTCCATCCCCAAGATATTTTGCGTCTGGACGTTGACAGGCTAAGACTAGGAAAAAGCCTGCTTGCCTCCCAAGCATGACAATCTGTTTCAACTTACTTAAAACGGCTGTATTTTCTTTGGAAGTAAGCAACTCCATAAACGCTACGTACTCGTCAAATATCAAAAAGTGTGGGGACAATCCTAAATAAGCATAGTTTTCTCCTGTTTTATAGCCTTCCATTTGTTTCATTTCTTCACTTCGAGCCATCATGGCTTCATGGAATTGGTCAATACATGCCATTATATCTTCTTTCTTGTAATGCACATCTGACATTACAGTGGTTAAGTCTGCTAAATCAGCGTTTTTAGGGTCAAGGATATATAGTTTAGCGTTTGTTTTGAGTAAGGCTTCAATGAGTGTCAAAATAAAATATGTTTTGCCACCGCCAGTTCCGCCAGCAATTAACATATGCGGTAGCTTATCGTATTCCCAATACACTGATTCCATGAGCTTTAAGCTACCATTTTGAGCAATAACTTCCTCAATAGAAATACGGTTCGCAATTGTGTCATAAAGTAGGATATACTCCACAAAGGAATCATGTAATTCTTTTGATACCAACTCACAATACAAGCCACTTTCCAACCTCTTTTCCAAATTTAATAATGGCTCTTGATATTTTCCGAGTGTAATTTCCACTTGAATATGCAGCAATCCTTTCTCAAAACGATAATAGATTTTAGGATAGTGGCTGATTTTCTCCTTTGCTTTATCAGAAGGGATGTCTTTAAAGAAACTTTCTTTGGTGACTTGTTTTGTTTCATACCAACCGTTTCCAAGTATCATTTTAGCGAGTTTTTGACGGTGAATAATCTGTTTGAGGTGGTCATACCGATAACAGTAATAGACAAAAGCACAACCGCCCGTCAATACAAGACTGATAAGCAGCGTCATTAATCCATACGTACTAATAAAATGAGCTTGAAATATATCAAGCTGCCATTTAGTAGATAGTAAAAAGGATAGGTGAAAGGGTGTAAAAAAGAGAAGCCATGTTCCAACTAACCGAGTAAATACAAACTGAAAAACGAGAGAAGCGTCTTTTTCTTTAATCCGTTTCCCTCGTCTTTTAAGAAGTTTCATATTTATTTATCCTTATCGGGTGGTTTATTTACGGATTTATCACTAACTGGTGCAGCTTTTCCTTTTAACACCAAATCATCTGCCTTGATATACCAATCCAAATCAGCTCCACGAAAGGTGGCAGTAGCGACTGTATCAGCTACAGGATTGACCATTTCTACCTGTGCGTTATAATCAAATTCCTTTAAGGGGACAGAAGCAGGTATACTGACTTGAATCATCCGTCCTTGTTCTTTCGATTTTAAATCATAGGTACGTTCTTTCACTTCGGTTGAAACCGTACCATCCTCATTTTGAAGAAAGACTTCTCTTCGTAATGCCGAAAACTTCAATATTCCAAAAGTCTTTTCTTTATCAATAATAATGCCTTGTGCTAATCTCACCTGTGATTCCTCCTTATGCTTTGACGATATCGTCTGCATGTAGTATATAGTTCGTAAACCCACGATCCCCAATTTTATAACCTTCTGCGGTAATACGTGCATTGACTAATTTTACGCTGTCCTCATGTTCAAAGAATTTTTCGCCAGCTTCATTAGGGAGTATGACTTCAATATCATCTGCCCGTTGAACATCTGAATAAAGATTATAACTACGAGATAGAGTGGTCATTCGTCCATTAATCCGTCGCTGTTCGACTTTGCCTTCTCCTGCATATTCTAAGTTACCGAATGTTTTTTCCATGTTCGGTATTACATATTTTAATTCCATGATACAGACCTCTTTTCTAATTTTAGTTTTTGATTCATGGTTCATAATTAGACATAAAGGGAGTGGGAGGGGAGCGAGAGTTAAACATCTGCATGATTCATCGCTCCTTATGCGTCTTGAAAACGATAATCTACTCGTCCATAAATCACACACCAAAACACAACCATTGTTTCTCCTTGTTTATCACGAACCAATTTCCCATGAAGAAAAAACGGATAATCTTCAATTTCTATCTCATTTAATACAAAATTGTCGTCAATCCATTGCATGACTTTATCTTCATATATTTCTTGCTCTTTCAAAGACATCATGCTCATTCTCCTTTTCATTTAAATTAGTCAAAACAACTGTCTGTTTCTAAATAATTTTAAAAAAAATAGACACCTCATTTTGAAGTGCCTATCTATTTCTTATTTAATTTTCATAATGGAAGTATCTTTTATTGTTCTTCACTTTTTTAGGATGTATAGTCGTATCAAGACTCTTTCAAAAGTAGTAAATTAGTGGTAAAAAAGATTACTTAATCCTAGAAAAGCATTGATAAATCCAATAATTATGCGGATAATCTGATTTTTACACTATTTTTTAATCGTAAAAAAAGAGCTATTTAAGAAAATCGCCAACTATAATTTTAAGGAGTGGGTACACCCATCATCATATTATAGTGTTGAATATGTCCTAGTTTGTAGAATACTAACCGAAATATTCGTTTATAGTTTTCAATATTTTCTTCATCAAAGGCTATAACAAAATCATCGCTTATAAAATGTGAGCCATCATTAATACCGGATACTAAAGCTTTGCAAACTATCTTATCTGTACCGTCAAATTCATTAATACATTTTTCATAATCCATATCACCAATAATCTTGAAATAATACTCCAATATTCGACGCATAGTGTTAAAAGAAGTTACTGTTGATATTTTATCAGAGATAAGCTCACGCCACATCAATTGATAAGTTGATTCAATAGGATTTGTATCGTAGATGTGAAAAGTACTTACATTATCTTTTTTCCTCACAATACCAAACAGAGCTTCCTCTTTAGAAAATTGTTTTCGACTGCCTAAAAAAGTAATTTCTTTATGGAAGTAGACATTATGAGTAAGGACAAAGGCTTGTTTAATGCCATTATCATTATTTTTACAATCATTAATTAAATTCTTTACTAATGTACTTACAATGAATAGAACATTACTGTCCAAACTAGAAATGGGATCATCAATTACAACTACTTTATTTGCCGATATCCCTGTTTTTTCCTGACTTCCATATACCAAATAGTAAAAATATAAAAATGTAATAAAATTATATTCTCCTTCACTAAGTGTGCTGCTAGCATTTGTACCATCATCTCTTAAAATGAGGTAAGTACCTTTTTGGTTTTCATTTTCTTTAAGATGAAATCCTTTGAAATCAAACTTTGTAAGAATGTTATTAATTTCTGTAACAGTTGGTACAACACTAGTTAGAGAATCTTCAATAGTTTCAATGTTAGTTTTATTATCTTGAATTTTCTTTTTTAAGGTTGAAATTTGTTGTCCAATAGAATCTTTAGCTTTTTGCTTTCCATTTGTAAAATTTAGATAATCTTCCAAGTCTACTTTCAATTCATTAACAATGTAATCCCAAAGTAAGTTTTTACAATTTATTTGTTCTTGTTTTTGATTTTTTACAATATTATTATTAGAAATAATTGCATTGTTATATGCTTCTATAATTTGGTTCATCTCTTCAATTAGTTTTTTAACACTATTTATAGTAATTTTGTTTGACGGTGAGTTTAATTTTTTTTGCAATTCTTCGTTGTTTAATTTCAATTGAGTGAATTTCATAATTCTTAACCCTTGCGTCCCAATGAGTTCAGGGCATAAAAAAAGAAGTACCTCCCCAAATCTTGTATAATGGTAATAACCACAAAACCATAAAAAGACTGGAGGAGTACTTCTTATGACCATTATACGACAACCGAGTCTATTTGGCATCCAAGAATTATATGACATGGAACCTACCCAAAAATATGAAGCGATTATTTCAGCGATTGATCTGGATCGTATTTATCATGCGATTAATAAGAAATCCCGGCTTGGAGCGCCTGTTGAGCTAAATTATGCAGGGATGATTATTTCTTTTTTTATTCGCTACATCGAGCGCATCCCAACGATCAAAGACTTAATCAAGCGTCTAAATGATGACTTTATCTTTAAAATGAACTGCGGATTTCTTGTTTCCGATTCTACACCGTCAGAAGCTGCGTATTCTCGCTTGGTTACAAAACTGAGTGAATCAGATATTTTAGAGAAATCCTTCGAAAACGTAACACTGGCAGCTATCACAGAAGGATTTATCGCTGATGAAGTCATCGCCATTGACGCAACCCATTTTGAAGCCCGGGACAAGGCGCCCGTTCAAAAAGAAGAAAAATCGGAAATCAGACCCAAAAAGCGTGGGCGTAAATCCAAGAAAGAACGCGACCAATATCTCAAAGAACAAGCAGAAAAAGAAGCGAATCTTCCATTGTATGAAAAGAAAATAGAAGCTCAATTAGACGTTCCATTAGACGTATTGCGTGCAGAAGTGCCACAGAACCCAAAATGGGGTGTGAAAAAGAATGCAGATGGTAAAAACGAGTATTGGTTTGGCTACAAAGGACACCTCGCAGTTGGGGCATCAAGCCAGTATATTCTACAATCCTTGTTTTCTTCCGGCAGCTTAAATGATGGAAAAGCCGCTATCGCCCTATTGAAGGGGATAGATCAACGACTTCCGCTTACGTCTGCTTCTTACCAGACATTGGATGCGGGCTATGATTTCGAGCCGATTTATGAACAAATTCATCGCATGGGACAACAGTCTGTCATTGCCTATAATAAACGCAATGAAGGCGAAATGATCGGGTTTGATAAGGATTTTGCCCCGACCTGTTTGCGAGAACATTCCTATAAATATGACAGCTTTGATCCGAAATACGAAACATTGAAGTATACCAGACCTAAGGAATGTAGCAACTGCCCACTTGCAAATGAAGGTATCTGTCAAAAAGTGTATAAAGTCAAAATAACCACCGATTTAAGACGTTATACGGCGCCTGCGCGCGGATCAAGAGCTTGGAAAAAGATTTTTAAACAACGGACAGCAGTAGAACGTGTCAACGCTTATTTAAAAGAGTTCTATCAGTTAAATAATGTTCGCTATCGCACTGGAAAGCGTGCGAAAGTCCATTTTGACATGGTCGCTTTGATTTACAATGCTTCCAAATTAGCTGCGGATCGCATCCAAGCGGAGCTTATTCAGCAACAACAAGCTGCATAATTTTTGTTTTTTAAAATACACTTTCGAAAATTCTGTTCGTCTTTGTATTTTTAAAAAGAGCAATTATGAAATTCATTCAATTGACTATTAAATAATTCATATTCGGTTTCTAGCTTCGAAGTATCAATAAATGGAATTGTTGTTTTTAAAATTTCAGAAAGAGTACTTTCAATCCTATTAAAATAAGTATTATAATTAAAAATAAATTCTTTAATGGATTGGCAATCTTTTTCATACTCTTCATCAAAATAACCTACAATTTCTTGTTGGATTTCTTTAGACAATGTTTGTTGGCAAAATGGGCATTGTTGATTTGAATTAGGAATATATTCTAACCCTTGTTTTACCCAATCGCTGTTTTTGAGTAATTCTATCAATTGTCCCATTGGGGTATCTTTACTACCTGTGATTACTTTTTGAAGTAAATCAGATTCTTCAATAGTTCGAATTTCAGTAATATCAATAGTAGGAAACTTAGTATAAACTTGACTTTCTTTAGAAAATGAAATATCGTACTTTTCTTTTATTTTATCTATGCTTTCAGCACCTTTCTTATCCCATTTTTCATAAACACTAATACAATTATCAAAAAATTTTTGTTTGCTTTTTCTGTAACCAACTAGAGCGTTGCTAAAGCTATTCCCTATGTCTTGTTGGAGCTTCCAACACTTATCCATAACTAACCCTTTTTTTGAAGTAATTTCTTCATCAAATTTTTTAATAGTTTCTTCTTTTTTATCAATCATACTCGATTTTTCTTGATTTTCAGTCTCTAGTTTTTTTAACTCCTCTTGAGCTTGAATAGAATCCTCACCCAAAGTAAAAATCCCTTTTACACTACTGGTAGATTGGCTAAAGTTGTCCTCTACAAATTGTTTGTTATAAACCAAAGTCTTGATGCTACTCGAATTTTTCATTTCTACCAAACAATCATCAGATAAATCGAAATTGCCTATTAAATTAGAAATTGTAGTTTTTCCACTTCCGTTACTTCCATATATAAAATTTAATTTTTTAGGAAGTATTTCTACAGGATTACTATACGTAGCTATTTTATGAATCAGCATTTTTTCTATCATTTTTATTCTCCTTGTAAAATGTCCTCTATTATTATTATCGTACATTTAGCAAAAAGTTAAAATGAAATCAGTTTTTAATCTAAGTTCTTTAGTATAAATTAAGGTATATATTCAAATAAACCAAGAGAAGTAACAAGAAAATTACCCTTGATTTACATATCACGTCCGAGTGCTTGATAGTCAATATAATTCTATAAATTGGTAGGTACTTCACCAAGTAGACCTGATACTTTCATATAGTAAAGTGCCAAATCTTCCATCGAATCACAACCGCTGTAACATATAATACTGTTTAGATTTTCCAGTGTTTCTTCAACGCTATTAAACCAGTAACTTTATATTTCGACAAGAGCGTCATAAAGCGGAATTCCTTCGATATCTTGTACCATAGCACTCAAACGATTGATTTCAGTAATAGGGGTGTACTCATGGATTACATATTCTTCATTTCGCAATATAGACTTGCATTTTCATTGGTTATCACGTCCTTTTTATAAAAACAGTCATAAAAAAAGTAGCAGTCAGTTAATGACGCTACTTATCAAGGTATCCACTAATGTAATCTGTAACTGTACTTGCAATACCTATTATTAGTTTTGCTTCTCTTTTTCCAATAATATTTGTATTAGGATGTGCAAGTGAATGTCTATTTCTTGCTTCGTTAAGAGAATTAATCATTCCATTTGATGACCTTATTGTTGTCTTCACCATATCAGCAAGGTCAGCAGGTTGAATTTCTTTTTCAATTAACGTTTGTATCCTATTATATAATTTAGATAGACTTTCGTCTCTAGGGGCTGTAATTCCAAAATTTTTTAGTATTTCAATTAAGTATCCATGAAAAGCGGTGTGCACTCTATCAAATGCACGTGGATATTCACCATTACTCATGAAAGACTCAGCATCTTCTATGGCTTGTGAGACCACATCACTAATTTTCAACGGACTAAAGTCGATTACTTCGTAATTCTCTGGAAGTGGTACTAAAATAGTATCTACTAATACATTATCACCTTGTTTATCATATATAGAGCTTGCTGTCTGGGTGAGCAAATCTTTATGACTTTCAAAAAAATCTAAATCATCAAAAGGAACTTTTATTTTAAGATAGGTACAAAGTGTATTCCATCCCCTGATGTATCCTTTATAATAAGTAAAATCTTCAGTCTCATCTAAAGTCACATCTGATATTTTTATTTTAGAAACAATTTTATTAACTCCTTCATGATAATTTGAAGAGCTCTTTCTTTCTAGTGTTTTAATTAATATTGATTTAAACTGGTCATCTGTAAACATATTTATAAATCCTTTCATAATAAAAAATATATATTTTATTTTATCATGAAAAATCTGAGCTACGCACCAATAATTCGATTGAATAAGTTTAACAATACGTCTTTTAAACCAGCTGCATTAAAGATTAATCCTACTGCAACCAAAGCAATAATAAAAAACAGTCAGTTTGAAATACTCAAGCCTAAATACTAAATAAATACCAATCAAGACAATTATCATATGCATTAAGGACTGTGCATTACCTAAGATCCGATTATACAAATTCTGCTCAAAATTCACTTTCTGTCTCCCAATGTTTTTATCCAAAAAAAATCATGTCAGATGAGAATATCCCAAATGCCAAAAAATCGAGTTTCTATAAAATTCTGCAATGCATGGATTATTTAATTCTGGTATCTCTAATAGGTTATTGTTAAACTGGTATCATATCTTTATCTTCTATTTAGATATCGTTTGTGTACTTTCAATATAGAAAATAAGGATTTTTATATTGGGCAAGGACATTTTTTTTATTTATAGAAAAAATAATTGAAACTGTATAAAGATAATTAAATCGTTATCAAACAGGGGGGCATTTGATGGAAAAAATAATTGAAGAATTGTTAACAACAGATACGCCTTGGGAAAGCTTTAAGGAAAATTATTATTCTGCTCAAGATATTAGACTGTTTTGTTTTGATAATGAGATCAATAACTTTGGTATGGATTTTACCTCGAAGCAGATAGATAAATATATTGTACATAGTTTTTCTAGTTTGGAGAACACTTTGGTCATTGATAAATATAACTTTGAATCGTATTTTAGAAAAATTAAAGTACATCGCTGCTTTGACTTTGATTCTAACATAATTAGTTATTTAAGAAATTATTTAGTATATAAGCAAATTGACCCCTCATTTAAAAAGCTATTAGTGTATTTAAAAAGTTCAGGAGCACAAATTAGTTGTAGTCCATATATATTAGAAGCTGGTGCCAATAGACATGATGTTGACACTGAATTTATATTTGAGAGTGTAGTTTCGTTTTTTGCATTTGATAAAGCTCAAAGCATAGAGGAATTTGATAGTTATAGTTTTGATACTATTAAAAATGATAGCGAAATCGTTAAAAATGTCTCTAGAGTAATGCAAGCAATTAAAGTAGATGTACCGTTGTTGCAACTACCACAGTATCATTTAATCTACTGTTTATTACTTAAAATATATGAAATAAACTTTAAATCTAAAAAAAGTGCAAAAAATAAAATGTTAGAATTACTGGAATGTGTAAATAAAGAACTATTTGCATATACAGAGAATGAGTTATATATAGCATACCTATTTTTTGACAAGGATGAACGAATCAGTTCTTTTTTTGGTGGTATTAAAGAAACTTCAAACAATGTAATTTCTAAAATTAATGCTATGGCTTGGGATTTACTGCATTTAAGAAATTTGGAAACTCAAGTTGCGTCCAGAAACTCTGAGTCAAAAGATGTTTTTTTTCATTTTTTTTGTTCTCATGATTTTGGAATTAATAATTAACTCAACTTTCGCACACTGAAATAGGCAGGTAAGCCCTGATATAGCTGGGTAAACCTGCAATCCATTGTTGGACTTGACTTTTGATTAATTTTTGTACCTTTTTATTGCTCATTTTCAAGGCATCTTCAAGAAGCTCGATCAACTGCTGAAGTGCCACAGCCCAATCGAGATCACTAACTTCATCACACAATTCATAAAACATGCCGCCAAGTGTTCGCTCGTCTGTGCTACATCGGTTTTGCCACGAGAGAACAATATAGCGTGCGAATACGATGGTCGTATGACTAATTAAGCCGTCATACGAACGACTTTGGAACTCTTTTTGAAGTTTTAAAAGAGATTTTGTTGTTTTGAAAAAAACTTCAATGTCCCATCTCATCCCATAAATACGAATGATTTCTTGATCACTAAGTGTACAATCGGTGCTTAGAATAGCTAACCATTCGCTCTTTTTATTCCGATTACGAACAAAGACAACTTTAATAGGAATGCCATTCGCTTGTGTCGTATGAATCGAACGAAGAATGCCTTTCTTTCCATCTGTTGGTTTCGCAAAACGATAAAGTTCTTTTAAGCTTACACGTTGGCCATTCACAAGGTAACGCTGTTTCAAGTTCTTTACCATGCCAATGACGTCCAAGCCTTGCTCTTTTATCTCCTTAACGAGAGGCTGATACGTGAACCAAGAGTCCATCAGCACATAGGAAGCATCGATACCGGCATTCATCGCGCGTTCCACCATACTTGGTAGTTGCTCAGGTGCGGTTTGTAATGCTTCTACTCTGCGTTTATAACCGGAACTACGCTTATCAATTTTTGATGATATGCCATTTATTTGGCTTTTCTTCGAGCTCAATAAAGAAAAGTCTACGGGAATGAACGTTGCACCATCTGACCAACCAAGCGTGAGCATACGGAACCCTTTATAAAAGCGCATCTTTTGGGATGCATGGTCAAAACAGCGAGCTAATAATTCAACCGATTTACTGCGGTTACGATCATACGAAGAATCATCTACAATCAATACTTTGGGGCGATCATGACGCGTTAAGCTGGTTACTTTTCCAATGGTATGAGCACTTAGAAATAGTAAGAACCTTCTCCAAGCGAAGGTAGATTTGTTTAAAAAACGATAGACAGCATTCTTCTCTGGACAATCACTCGCTTTGTTACTTTGAAGTATTTGATACCAGTTCTTATTTTCAAAGATCAAACAAAAAATCAATTGAAAAAGATAGGCACAAGTAAAACCGACAGACTTTGTAATACCAGCTTTTCTAAGATGCTTATACACGTTTAATTCTTTAAAGATGGAAGAAAGTTCATTTGGTAGTTGATTATTTTGGTCATTATTCGCTATCATATAGGAGACACCTCTTCTGTATTGGTAGTGTTTTCTAGTCAATTACACTATACCAAAAGTTGAGGTGTTTTTTTATACCTATTTCTAATGTCAACGACCATATTTGAACAGTAATAAGCTTTACGGCTAGTTAAATTGAATGCTTCTTTCTAGCTGCGAAAGTTGAGTAATATATTAAATCTAAACCCAATAAAAAGATTAGCAATAGTAAATAATACATGCTATCCTATACGCGAAAACAATATAACACAACTTGAATTTGGTGTGCAGATTATAGATAGTCTCAAGATGTATAAAAATTATAGAGATGAAAATAGAGAAAAAGTCAATTTGAAAAAAGTATCCGAGAAATATGAAAAGTCTTTAATGGAGGTATTGGAAAAGTGATTCTAGTACTGTGAAATTTGG
Source organism: Oceanobacillus sojae (assembly GCF_900162665.1). Lineage (GTDB taxonomy): Bacteria > Bacillota > Bacilli > Bacillales > Amphibacillaceae > Oceanobacillus > Oceanobacillus sojae_A. The sequence goes on along the minus strand of NZ_LT727813.1, from coordinate 132,040 downwards.
TATCTATAAAAGTTTATTTATAAAAATGAAACTCTTAATAGTTTTTATAGTAAACAAGATAAAATAAAAAGCCGAAATGATTTCTCATTCCAGCTTTCCGATTTATTAAAATCAGTGGCACAGTCGTGGCACACTTTATATCAATTTTTATGTTTTTATAGTTTTTTATACTTCCCGAAATCCTATCATATCAACGATTTTTCACTATATTGTATTGGCGAAGTACTGAGTGGGAATGATTGGGAAATAATGTAAATTTATTTTAAAAGGCTATAAATCCTTACTATACAAGGATTTATAGCCTTTTATGTATTTTTATAAAAAGTGAAGTAACATGGACAGAAGTAGTACATATTGAAAATGGTAAGGGCACCTTGACGGAATCAAAGACTAGCCGCTTTAATATGTTTATGGCAAACTAATAATGTAGGGATTGGCATTTAATTTATGTATGGCCCGTAGGGCATACATAAATTAAATACGCCACTTGCCAACTCCTCCAAATAACTTTAAACTCCTCGTTGGACCAACAACGTTCGACAGGAGGTTATTAGGAGATGTTAGCAGTGGCACAAATTGATTATATCAGACATGAGGTAAATCAAAAAGGTGAATCCTATGCCGATGTGGCAAGGAGAATGGAAGTTGACCCACGTACAGTTAGTAAGTATGCAAATCAGGAAGAGTTCAAAAGAAAGAAAAAGCAAAAACGAAAAGCACGGGTAATGGAGCCAGTTAAGCCCATTATAGATAAGTGGATTAAAGAAGATTTAAAGAAGAAAAAGAAGTATCAGAGAACAGCTAAAAAAATGTATGAGCAATTAAGAGATTTTCATAGCTTTACAGGGTCAGACCGCACTGTACGCGATTATGTATCCAAAAGAAAAAAGGAATTAAAGGAATCGATGACAGAAGCAGCCTTACCTCTTGAATCTATACCAGGTACAGCTCAAGTTGACTTTGGAACTGGGCCATTTAACTATGATTCAGAAACGATCGATTTACCGTACTTAGTGATGTCGTTTCCGTATAGTAATAGCTTTTATTTTCAAGTTTTTCCTTCGGAAAATACAGAATGCTTATTGGAAGGTTTACAACGGATGTTTCAACATATGGGCGGGGTTCCGAAGACGATACGATTTGATAATTTATCCCCTGCAGTGAACAAAATATTTTCTAAAGGGGAACGTGAATTAACAGATACATTTGAACGCTTTGTATTACACTTTGGTTTTCAGTATGAGTTTTGTAATCCAGGTAAAGGCAATGAAAAAGGCCATGTAGAAGCCATGGTGAAATATGTAAGAAACAACTTTTTATTACCGGAAAATAGGATTATAAACGTTGATCATTTCAATGAAACATTATGGGAAATGGCAGAAAAAGATCGTGATCGACTACATTACGATAAAAAGATCCTTCAGTCAAAATTGTTTGAAGAGGATTTAAATAGCTTTCTTATGTTGCCTGAAAAGGGATTTGAATGTGCTCGATATGAGGAATTGAAATCAGACAAATATGGAATCGTCAATGTAGATACAAAACAATATTCGACATCTCCAAGGTTTGCGCAACAAAAAATTAGAGTCCGTATTACTTATAACGAAATTGCCATTTTGAACGAAGATAACGAAGTGATTGCCAAACACACCAGACTCTATGGTGTAAGGCGGAAATCTATGATTTGGCAGCCTTATCTAGATTTATTGTCCAAACGACCAAGAGCTATAAAATATTCAAGTATTTACAACCAGTTTCCATCTATTTGGACGGACTATTTAAAGAACTGTACAGAAGAAGAACAAAAAAATGCTTTACGCCTATTAGGAGAACTTTTAAAGAATGATGATTTTTCATTACTCAATGAAGCTCTTACGATGGCTTCATCTCATGGCCATCCAAGTACGGATCAAATCAAGCATTGTTTTTACACTGTAATAAATCAAAGCAATACATATAAGGAGATAAGTCCAGCTATTAATCTACCAACTATGCCTGCGGCAACCAGAGGGCTTTCTCATTATGATTCTTTACTTCAAAGCGGAGGTGTATCTTGATGAAAGAGCAAATTGAAGCACATGCCAAACGCTTGAAGTTAAGTTGGATAAGAGAGCATTACCATGAAATTAAAGCTGAAAATAATTATGACTATCTTCTTCAATTATTTGAAAGGGAGGTTGAAAATAGAGAGGAAAGAAAAGTGAACTTATTACTAAAGCAAGCACAATTACCAAAGACAGGCGACCAACCTTTTCAATGGGAACATATTCAAATCCCTCAAGGGATTGATCGTGATAAGATCCTCCAAGGGGAATTTATTCATGAAAAGGAAAATCTGATTTTATATGGTGGAGTCGGCACAGGGAAAACTTATTTGGCAACATTAATTAGCTTAAATGCCATACATAGGTATGGCACCAAAGTGAAGTTCTTTACGTTGGCATCTTTAGCAAATAAATTAATAGAGGCGAACCAAAATGGTTCCCTCCCCAGGCTGATTAAACAGCTTGAAAGACTGGATTTACTTATATTAGATGAACTAGGCTATATTCCTCTTCACAAAGAAGGTGCAGAGTTATTGTTTCAGGTGATATCTATGTGTTATGAAAACAAAAGCTTGGTGATTACTACCAACCTTCAATTTGGACAATGGAATCATGTTTTTGGGGATCCAATATTAACAGAGGCTGTGATTGATCGACTTATTCATCATTCACATTTACTACTTTTTAACGGTGAGAGTTTTCGTTATAAAGAATCATTAATACAGCAATAATTGGAGGCGACAAGTGGCATGCATTTTTAAATGCCATTTCATACATTTTTTACTTGCCAAATACACTTTAATATTGAGCTTATGACAGTCATAAATGAGTTTGTCTACACCGCGAAATTTGTAGCCTAAAGAAAGCAGCCTCAACAGCCTGCTGGTAGAGTATACTATTTAGCAGTTAATACTTCAAAATTCAGCGTACTTTGCTCGGTGACATTCACAATAAGCGTAACCGGATGGAGGCCGGTGTAATGCTTTCTTGTACTTAGATTTGCAAAGGAATGGATTTTTGTATAAGCCTTCCTCTCGTTTTTCTTTAAAAAAGCTCGGATATTTGGAATATTTTACAGTTTCGCTTACCATTTGCTTTCACATAATCAATGCTATATTCGAGCCGTACCTTGGTTGCTTTTTTTTGCTTCAATCTTACAGGAAAAGGCCAAATTCTCCCCAATGGAAATGGACGTAGCACCCAGCGCAAAGTCGTTAACATTCACATAATCGGGATTTGCAAACCCAAAGGTGCCCAATACATCTCTGTTGCCCTTTTTAAGAAGTGTCCTGTATCCATGTTTTACAATCCAATCAGTATGATCGTTTTCACCGTACCAATCCTTAGTGTAGATAGCCAATTATCTTGAAAGTAAATAGTTTTTTCTATTGACTAAATGTTCATTCAAAGATAAAATGTTAATAAACTTGAATTTTATGGGGGGATTTTAATGGATTTGTACTATGAGATTAATGGTACTGGACTTCCAGTTGTTATGATCCATGGCGGAGGTACTGATTTGCGGGAATGGAATTACTTGGCACCTTTACTGGCTAAACATTATCAAGTAATTTCTGTTGATGGTCGAGGTGTTGGTCAATCACCAACTCCGAAAGACCAAGTTAACTATGTGGAAGATATGCGGTTTTTTATAGATGAGCTTGAGCTTGATAAGCCAACCATCATCGGTCATTCCATTGGTGGGCAAATTGCAACTGAATTCGCTTTAACTTATCCGGAAAAAGTCACAAATCTTGTTTTAATTGCTCCTGCTTTATCAGGATTTCAAGGTTACACAGAATATGAGCAAATAATGCAAAAGGTGATGGGGGCTGCCCCGGATGTGGAGAAGATGGTAGATTTGATGCTGCATTCTCCAATGTATCAAGTCGTTATCCATAGTCCGCAAAGAAGTCTTGCCACGCAAATGCTTCAAGATCAGTTTCAACGAGTGTTGGGTGGACCTGCTTTTGAAATGATATGGCCCAATCCTCCTGCCATCGACCGATTAGAAGAGTTGACTGCCAAAACATTATTTATTATTGGCGAAAAGGATTTACCTGAAAATTTTCTTGCTCGTGAACACTTTAGAAAAATTCCAAATATCAATTTTATTGAAATACCAAATGCTGATCATATCTTGACTCTGACACATTCTGAAGAGTTAAATCAGGCAATCACTGCTTTTATGGAGGAATGAAGTTAAAATGCCACGTACACCAGAAGAGAATAATCGTATTCGCCAAGCATCCAAAGAAAAAATTAGAGCTGCAGCTATGGAGTTATTTATGAAACAGGGATATTACGCTACTTCTATAAGCGATATAGCTAAACAAGGGGAGATTTCGAAAGGTTTGCTCTATAACTATTACAAAGGAAAAGAAGAGCTGCTTGCTGAAATGGTAGAGACAAGAATCAGAGAAGTGGTTGAAGTCATGGAAGAAGCAACCACTTTAGAGACTGCTAGTGAACAGCTTGAATATATAGTCAATGGCGCCATTGATAACATTTATCAAAATCCGGAAGTTCATCGGTTCTATCTTCATTTGCAAACTCAGCCAGAAGCTGATGAAGAGTTGATAAAATACAGTTATCTCATTATTGAAGAAAATGCCAGGCAATTCGAGTTTCAATGTGAAATATTTGAAAGAATGGGAACAAATGAGCCGAGGAAACGGTCGCTATATTTTTCGTCCGTGCTTCAAGGCAGCATGCTGATGATATCTACCTATCCGCAGAAGTTTCCCATTGAAGAGATAAAAGCACAAATTATTCATGAATTTTGCAAAAGAACTGTTAACTGATTTTAATTTACATGAAAACAAACATGTAATCAAACTCTCCAAAAGTATGAAATCCGCATTGCAATTTATTATTCAGCTGCGAAAGAGTATCAAAAGAAGATGTATGCTGAAGGCATTCCAGCAACGATATTTGGAGTTCAAGATGTTCAAAAAGAGAACGAACGATTAGTGAAACTTAGAGTGAAGTTTACCATGGAACCGCCAGAAATGGGGGAAGTTACAATAGCTGTCTTCGACGATACATGCGGCAATTTTATTCAGATCGCTCAGCAGAACTCATGACGAAAATGTGATGCATGAGAAGTTGTGAAAGCAGCTTTTTATTATCAGAAAAAATATTAATAGAATAGAGGTGCAATGTATGGGGTTAGAAATTTACCAATTAAGTAAGTCATTTGGGGAAACGATAGCTGTTAAAAATCTTAGCTTCTCTTTGAAAAAGGGGGAGGTACTTGGACTTCTTGGAAGAAACGGAGCGGGCAAGACAACTACAATTAAAATGTTGCTATGCTTATTATCACCGGATCGAGGGGAAATGACGTGGGAAGGAAAAAGGCTTGATCAGGCAAATGTCTCAATCGGCTATCTTCCTGAAGAAAGGGGACTTTATCCGAAAACGAAGATTGTCACACAACTTCGTTATTTTGGTGAGCTTGAAGGTATGAGCCGCAAACAAGTTGATGAGGCAATTGATCATTGGCTTGAAAAACTTGAAATAACCGAATATAAAACAAAAAAAGCAAATGAATTATCAAAAGGAAACCAGCAAAAAATTCAATTAATTGCAACATTGTTACACGATCCGGAATTGATTATTTTAGACGAACCATTCAGTGGCTTAGATCCAGTAAATGCCAATCTGTTATCCTTGATTATTGAAGAGCAAATAAAAGCAGGAAAAACCGTCATTCTGTCGAGTCATCGAATGGAGCAAGTTGAAAGCTTTTGCGAGCATATTTGTTTAATGAAAAAAGGAGAAGCGATCGTTAAAGGGAGATTGGATCAAATTAAACAAGATTACGGCTTCCCTAATTTAACGATTTCGAACAGTGAAGCTGTTGAAGCTGCACTTCATGATTGGAAAATATCTTTTGAAAAAGAACAAGCGGACATCGTCGTGAAAGTGACGGATGATAAAGAAGCGATTCAACTTCTCAACCGATTCGAGGAACGCTCGATCCCCATTCGCAATTTCAGGATGCTAGAGCCGACATTAAATGAAATCTTTATTGAAAAGGTAGGATAATATGGGGAAATTTATGACCGTTTTTAAGTTTCATTTGAAAGACGGATTGACTTCGAAGTCATTTATCTTCGGTAATCTAATTACAATTGTAATTGTACTTGGGATTTTTGGCTTTAGTCATTTTTCGTCGAACGGGTCAAAGGATGAAGTCGCATTCATTAATCCAACGTCCTACAAAACAAATATCGATCAGCTAAATAAAGGCCTGAACTCGGTAAAACTGTTTTTACAAGAAGAAGGCGATATGGCGCAATTAAAGAAACAAGTTAGAGACGGGGAGCTCGATGGCATTATCGAAATGAAAGAAAAGAACGGTTTACCCGCATTGACGTACACGTATAAATCTTTTGCTGATCAAGAGCTAGTGTCCATCCTAACTCAAAAAATCCAACAAGTAGGGATCAATAAAACAATTGCGGATTCGAACGTTAACCCGGAGGTTGCGGCTAAACTGGTAACACCCGTTTCAGTAGAAAACAAAGCATTAAAAGATACGACTGGAACAGTGGGGATCGTTTATATTTTTGTTATCCTAATGTATTTGTTAATCCTCGGTCAAGGTCAAATGATTGCAAATACCATTACTGCCGAAAAGGCATCACGTGTTATGGAAATCATGATACCGAAAGTAAAGCCAATCTATATGATGTATGGAAAAATTCTTGTACAGTTAGTCACGGGACTAGTGCAAATTGTTATCATGCTTCTAGGCTTTCTTGCAAGTTACTCCTTAGGTTGGATTGATGGGAAACAATTTTCATTTTTCGGCTTTGATATTGATCTAAGCAATTTAACCGGAATCGTGGTTGCTTCCTTTATCATTTATTTTATTCTCGGCTATCTATTATATGCGATTGGATATGCAGCAGTCGGTGCTGTCGTAAGCCGAACGGAAGACTTAAGTTCAGTTTCTTTCCCGATTATTATGTGCATCATGGTTGCTTTTTTTATCGGAATAAGCTCCATCTTTAACTCTGTATCAACACTTGTTGTTGTTAGCTCCTATATCCCAATTACATCACCGATTGTGACATTTTCAAGAATCGTATCCGGCGAAGCGGGCTATGCGGAGATGGGCATTACCATCGTCATTCTTCTAGCTAGCATTGCAATCATTAACCACTTGGCAAGTAGAATTTACGTGAACGGCGTCATGAATTACAGCGGAAAAGTGAAATTTAAAGATGTTATTCAAATGGCACAAAAACATTAAAATAAGCCATTTTACTAGTCTAAAATATTGGTTAAATGAAAAGAATATTCAAATCAGCATGGATGGAAAGGGGCGTGCACTAGATAATATTATTATCAAACGTTTTTGGCGAAACATAAAGTACGAGGAGGTTTGCTTAAAAGAATACGAGACTCCAAGGGAAACAAGGAAAAATATAAGGGACTATATAGATTTTTACAATCACGAACGTCCCCATCAGTCATTAAACTATAAAACACCAGCATCTATTTATTTCGGGTAGGTGGATTGCCGGTTGTCCACCACCATTGACCTTGCTTTTGCCCGTGTTCATTGAGCCCACGCAGGATACCCAAAAAATAGCCTGAAGGGGCTGATTCTGCTTTAAATTGTAACACGGACAAATCGATTCTAAGCATTCGCTGGCGGGGCCCCGCCCCCCTTATATCGCCTGCTAAGAATCGGGCGCGGCGGTCAACGGCAAGCAGCTGTCGCTGAGGCTGGCTCTAACATCGAAAAAGTGGTTCCCATTTTCAGTGAGGCAAGTACTCGCTTTAACCGTGAAAAGGTAAAGACACAATCTATTAACCTACCTTATTATTTAAAAAAGTATTGTCTTGACATTGGGGTCCACTTTAGTATTTGAAATAGCATCTATACCAGTTTAAGAAGTAATATGATTATTAAGTGGAGAAAAAGAAATGAGGAGAAGCTAATGACTATTCGAATTTTAAATGAGTCTGATGCTCAATTATACCAAGAATTACGTTTAAGTGCATTAAAAATCAACCCTGAAGCATTTGGCTCAACTTATGAGAGAGAGGCTAAGTTCACTCTTGAAACTGTAGCAGAACGATTAAAACTAAACGATAACAAATTTGTCTTGGGTGCTTTTGAGGATAGAAATTTATTAGTGGGAATTGTGACTTTTGTGCGTGAAAGTAGTCTTAAAACTGCTCACAAAGGGAATGTTTTCGGAATGTTTGTGAAGCCAGAAATGCGAGGACAAGGATTAGGGAAGTTGCTCTTGCTTGAACTGTTAAAAAAGGCAAAAGATTGCATCGGCTTGGAACAAATTAATTTAACAGTGATATCCAATAATGAGCCTGCGAAGAATCTATACAGATCCATAGGATTCCAAAATTACGGAGTAGAAAAGAATGCTTTAAAAGATAACGGGAAGTATTTTGACGAAGATTTAATGGTTTTAAAAATTTAATTTTATTCTAGCGGAGGGTGTTATTTTGACAAGAATAATGGAAGCTCATATTTTGAAGGTTTCCTTTGAATTTTACACTTTATTAACACTACAGTTTAACATCTAGAAAAAGAGGTGAATGATGATTTGCTATCTAAACCTAGTAAAATAAAAACACTTTTTCTTTTAATGGTTTGTGTATTTATCGCTACGGCTGCATTTGGGTTAATTATCCCGATATTGCCCGACTTTATGGGAAAATTTAATACAAACGGACAAATGATGGGATTACTAGTAGCTACATACGGTATTATTCAGCTTTTTTTATCTCCAATTGCTGGACGTTTTGCTGATCGCTATGGTCGAAAAAGAATTATAGAGATTGGTTTAATTTGTCTTACTTTATCTCAATTAGTCTTTGCTTTTTCAGTTCATTTTTGGTTGCTTTTTTTAGGGAGGTTTTTAACAGGTATTGCAGTATCACTTTTAATTCCCGGTGCTATGGCATGTATTATTGATATAACGACAGAGGAAGAACGTGCTAAGGGGCTAAGTTTCCTTAATGCTTCCATATCATTTGGTTTTGTCATAGGGCCTGGAATTGGAGGTTTTCTAACAACGTATGGTTTATATGTACCTTTTTATTTTGCAACTGTTTTATCTTTTGTTTCCTTTTTACTGTCCTTTTTTTTACTTCCTGAAACGTTAGAAAAAAAGACGGAGATGACGAAAGCGGACATCGTTTCACCCCAACCAATGGTACAGCAAATATTGCGCTCCATTCGGGTACCTTACGTTGTTCCGTTGCTTTTGGTATTTCTCTATAGTGTATCTTTATACATTTTTGAAGCAATTTTTGGACTGTTTGTTGACAAACAATTCGGCTATACGGCAAAGGATATTGCAATGGTAATTACAATTGCAGCATTTGTAAGTGTTATGGTGCAACTGTTATTAACGAATAAACTGGTTTCCCTCTTTGGTGAATCGAAGGTTATGAACGGAACAATGATAGCTGGTGGGGTTAGTTTTTTATTTCTCTTGTTCACCACACGCATTTGGAGTATCTTATTGCTGACTTGTTTACTATATACAGCAACTTCCATTCTGCGTCCAGTTATCAATACAGTACTATCCAAATTAGCTAATAATGAGCAAGGATTTATTGCGGGTATGAACAATGCATATGTAAGCCTAGGAAGTGTAGTAGGGCCTATATTAGGAGGAATTTTATTTGATATTAACACTTATTTCCCTTATGTAATAGGAGTATTAGCCTTTTTGGCTGGTACAGTGCTTTTAACATGGAAACATAGATCCCTTATATCAACATGATCTAAATCGTGAGAACAAACTATTTAATAATAACTAATGGGAGGATTTCAGTAATGTTCATGATAAAGAAGATAAAAAAGAAACAACCTTTTATAGATTAAAAGATGACGGACTTGTGAAAGCATATAGTCATCCGAATATTGATTTTGATCCTTTAGAGGAACAAGAACCTGATTATATAGAAGAAAAGGTGAAATTATTAGGAGTGATAGTATTGTCGAATTTTGAAGAAAATATAAAGGACATATTAAGACAAATAACTTCAAATCCATTAATTATTATGATGTGTGGTGTAGCGGGTTCAGGGAAGACGACATTCGCACAACGCTTGGAAACAGAAGGGTTTGTACGTCTTTCGATTGATGAAGAGATTTGGAAGGTTAATGGACGTTATGGAATAGACTATCCTGCTGAGAAATATGGCGATTATCAAGTTGAAGCTGAAAGAAGGCTTCAAAATCAATTGATACGTCTGATTCAGGATAAACGAAAGGTTGTGATTGATTTCAGTTTTTGGCAAAAAGCCAAACGAGATGGATACAAACAGCTAATTGAAAAAGCTGGTGGTGAGTGGAGACTTATTTATTTGAAAGTTAGTCCTGAAATTATTCGCAAACGGTTGGATATACGGAGTAAAAGATTTGATGCAAATGCAGCTTTTCCTATCACGGAAGATGCTTTAACTTCTTACTTAAACGGATTTGAAGTGCCTTCTTGCGAAGGGGAAGTAGTTATAGAGTCAATATGAAAAGTAATCTTAATAGGACAAATGAGTGTATCTTAAACACAGAAAATACAATAACCTTCAACAATCAAAAGATTGTTGAAGAAGAATAGTGGGCGTAGTGGTCAAACCTTTAGAGCTATAGTTGACAATCTTGTTTTTTTACATTATCGTTTTATAAAATGATAATGATATGGAGGTAATCCAATGAAAGGAAATGCTGATTTACTTCTTCATCCCGTGCGGATGCGAATTGTACAGCAATTGTTGCTAAACAAACCACTGACGATCGCTCAACTTGTGGAGATACTTGGAGATGTTCCTCAAGCTACGCTATATCGGCATATCAATCTTTTACTTGAGGCAAATTTAATTGAAGTGATTGAAACAAAAAAGGTGAAAGGAACAGAGGAGCGTAAATTCTCAGTCAAAATGGATAACTTGCAAATTCCTGAAGGCGAAATTGAAACGATCTCACAGGAAGATCATATCCGTCATTTTTCCGTATTTCACGGTAATTTACTTCAATTAGCAACGTCTTATTTGGCGAATACGTCCCCTGAACAGTATGAACAAGAAGGGTTTAGCTATGCGTATGTACCTTTGCATTTGTCAGATGAGGAATTCCAGGAGCTTACTCAGTCCATTCAACAGGAGATTGAGAAGGTGTTCAACAACAAATTAACACCTGAACGAACCACGCGAATTTTTGGGAGTATGTTTATTCCACAAAAACCACCAAAAGAGTAAGGGGGACAACAGATGCATTATGGGTATCACATTGAAATTGATGAAATTGGAGCTTGGTTACCATTACTTTTGCCTATCTTAATCCTACATCTGATCTTATTTTCTGTGGCATTAGTGGATTTATTAAAAAGAGATCAAAGTACGGATTATAAATGGCTTTGGGGTGCTGTGATTATACTGGTTAACATCATTGGTCCCATTTTATATTTTGTCTTGGGAAGGAGGCAACGCTCAGATGCACCTACTTCAAGTAAGTCAACTCCAAAAAAAGTACGGAAATCATGAAGTTGTTCAAAATGTTGATTTTCATATTAATCAAGGAGAATGTGTGGCTCTTCTCGGTCCGAACGGAGCAGGTAAAACAACGATCATTAAAATGATACTAGATATAAACAAACTTACAGGCGGAAAAATCTTGCTTAACGGAAAACGCCATGACCAAATGCGTAAATTTATTGGGTATTTACCACAACACCCTACTTTTTATCCATGGATGACGGGAAGAGAATTGCTTATATTTATGGGCGGACTTTCAAATATAGAAAGGGATATTTTGGAAGAAAGGATCAACGAATTGCTGAAGTTGGTTGGACTGAGTGAGGTAGAAAATCAGCTTATTGGTACCTATTCGGGAGGGATGAAGCAAAGGTTAGGTATTGCACAGGCACTTATCCATCAACCAAAATTACTGATTATGGACGAACCAGTTTCTGCATTGGATCCATTAGGACGCAGGGATATATTGGAATTGCTTAAAGTGATCAAACAGAAATCGACGATTCTTTTTTCAACACATATTTTGCATGATGCCGAAGAACTTTGTGATAAGATGCTGATCATCAACAAAGGACAATTACTTGTTAACGGATCCATTCATCAAATTATTGAACAGACTCAAAAACCAATCTTTATCATTCAGGCACCTCGATTAAGCGAGTGGACACACCAACTTATGAATGAAGACCTTATTGAATCTATTGAGTTAACAGGAAATGCTGCCAAAGTACGAGTTAAAAATATCGAACAGGGAAGAGATTGGCTGTTAAGCCATATTTTAAAAGCACAGCTCCCAATTCAAAAGTTTGAATTAGTGCAAGAAAGCCTAGAAGAGATCTTCTTAAGGATGGTGAAGTCATCATGAATCGTTTCACAGTTCTGTTGCAGAAAGAGTGGCTTGATGCAAAAAGAAGCTATAAATTATTATGGTTGCCTGTCGTTTTTATGTTTTTGGGCATTCTCCAACCTTTATCGTCTTTTTATTTACCAGAAATTTTAAAAATGGCTGGTGGACTGCCTGATGGAATAACGATCACATTACCTGAGTTAACGGCTAGTGAAGTATTAGCTAGTGCCTTAACCGATCAATTTGACCAATTGGGCTTAATCGTGATTGTCATGGCAACGATGGGCATCATTGCATCAGATAAAAATAATGGCATGTTAGCGTTTATTCTGACGCGCAACACGACACTTGTTGAATATTTGCTAAGTAAGTTAGTAGGGCATGCTGTCATGATTGCAGGTTCCATATTCCTCGGATTTCTGACAGCAGTATTTTATACTTTTTATCTATATCAAGCTGTTTCCGTGGCCAGGATAGCAGCTGGGCTGGGGGTTTATTACATTTGGTGTCTGTTTATGTTGACCTTCGTAATCGCAATCGGCGCTTTATTGTCTAGAACACCGGCCATTGCATTGTTGTCTATTTTTGTTCTAATCTTTTTGAAAACTATTACATTGTTGGAGGGAGGATTTCAAATCCTAAATCCAGCACATTTATCAAATCAAGCTGTTAGCATCATAACGTCAGGGAATGTGTTACCGCACTTTTTCATCACCATGACGGTATCTGTATTACTCATTGTTTTCTGCTTAATATTTGCAACATCGTATTTATCCCGAAAGGAATTGCCTTCTATGTGATTTCCTTCATCGGGTCACTGGTTAAATAAACCATAGATGATTGGCTGTATAAATTGGAGGGGATACAAGATGGGTTTTCAAGTTGTGGCAGGTGATCGTGAGTTACGACTGAATATTTCGGGATGGACAGCGGCTTTAACTTTGAGGAAGGAGATCAAAATACCTTACACCTCCATTGAAGAAATTCGGGTGGGGAAATTTCATTTTCCATGGACTGCGGCTATTAAGAGAACTGGTATCACAACATCTGGCTATAAAGCTGGAATATTCATGATTGAAGATGAGAAATACTTTTTAGCCTATCATAACCAAAATGAAGTCGTCATGCTTCAATTGAAGGGTTGTGAGTTTGATCATGTTGTATTTGAAAGTGAAAACCCTAGACAATTGGTTCACGAAATGATGAGGAATTACCCTTCAATCAATCTAAGAGAAAACGCACAAAGGGAAGATGAAATATGATCGAAAACCTCTTTCTTATTCTAATTTTTACTGCATTATTGGGATCTGGGCTGATTGCAGGATTATTCTTTGCATTTTCGGCATTTGTCATGAAGGCTCTCTACCGGCTCCCTCCAGAGCAGGGAATTTCGGCTATGCAGTCCATAAATAATGTTGTGCTAAATCGACTATTCTTTACAGTGTTTATGGGGACATCTCTTGTTTGTATCCTGCTTGTGATTATTTCATTATTCAATTGGCAAGAACCGAATGCCATTTATATATTAGCTGGTAGTTTGTTTTATCTTCTGGGAAGCTTGCTGGTTACGGCGGTATGTAATGTCCCACTAAATGATGCATTAGCCAATATAAGAGCTACAGATGCAGAAAGTTTGGAGCTATGGAAAGATTACTATTTAAAATGGACAGCATGGAACCATGTTCGGACCATTTCAAGTTTAGCCTCATCAGCACTATTCGTCTTCGTTCTTTGGCGAATTTAGACCAAAATGGAATGGGGGATGAGGTTTCATATGAGTATCGTCAATTCTGATGATTGTTTCCTGCTAACTCTATACAGGGAAAATAATAGCGATATAACTAAAGTGACGAGTATTCTAGTAAAAGGAGCGATATTTATATGATAGAGTTTTCAACATTAGGAACATTTTTTGTGGTGGTTTTAGGTTTATTTTTGGTACCCGGTCCTGCGGTACTTTTAACTTTGTCCAGCACCATACGAGGAGGTAGAAAAACAGGGATTCTAACAGGGCTAGGTATTGCAACAGGTGATTTTATACATACAATGTTTGCTGTTTTGGGGCTGTCTGCTATTTTGATGACTTCAGCTGCTGCATTTAACCTTGTCAAATATGCTGGGGCAGTTTATTTGATTTATATGGGGCTTAAAGCTATTGCAGAAAAGCCCAATAAACAAGACCTTCCTTCCGTCTCAAAGTCATCAAACCTTCAATCATACAGACAAGCCGTTTTGGCAGAGGTATTGAATCCAAAAACGGCTATTTTCTTTTTAGCTTTTCTGCCTCAATTTGTCCATCCTGAAAAGGGCACTGCGATAGTTCAATTCTTATTGCTAGGTTTGATATTTGTGATTATGAGTTGTCTTTACACTACCTTGATTGCTATCAGTGTTCGACTCATTGGCCGTTTGATGAAGAGAACTGCCAAACTTGGACAATGGAGTGGAAAATTTGCAGGTTTGATTTATATATGGCTTGGTGTAAAAGTAGCTTTTCAACAGCGATAAAAAATCCGTATGTGATCATGCAAATTGCCTCTGGTCGCCATTATTGGCGGAGGAAAAGCGGGAATCAATACGCCTGAGGCTTCTGAAGAAAGAGGGCAGGCCAGCACAAATAGCTTATCGATTGAATGGCCGGTTGTTCTGGCTAGTGCTTTCTTTGTCCATTCTCCATTACTTGTCCGATCGTTTAGGAGTTTCCCAACGGATCGGACCCTGTGAATTGATGATCTACTTTTGTTGTATTTACGTGCTAATACGTCGACTACTTTTTCGGGGAATTTTACCACCGTATCGACCACGAACATAACAAACTCCCATATTCCTCCCGATCTAACCAAAATCCTGAAAGAGATCAATGAGATATAAAGTGAAACTTCATTCAGTGGGGGTTTTTTTCATCCCCCACTGAATAGTAAGGATCAAAGGCTAAATTCGCAACATCCTGTCGGCAGGCTCAAAGCACGACATCCTGTCGTTTCGCCCGCACTAGTACGTCCTGTACGTCGCAACGCCTTTGTGACCTTCGTCCAGCAGGCCTGAACCAATCGGGTATTTACTGGCAGTTGTCCCCCACTTACAATTCTCGTTTTCACCTCGAATTCTTGAAGTGGGGGGCTTACTGTCAGTTAATTCGGGATCAATCCGTTCTCTATACACTTTTCTACAGCCTGGTCACGATTGCTTACACCAAGTTTCGCGTACATTTCAGACGCATAGTTCCTAACTGTACCCTCCGATAAGTAAAGTCTGGCTGCAATGGTCTTATAACGCATACCCTTGGCTAAAAAGCGAATAATTTCAATTTCTCTAGATGTCAGTCCATAATCATTTTTGTCATGTTTACCACCTGAAGCATTTTGCTCCTGCAATTTTTCAAACACCTGATTAGCAATTTCATGGTAGATAATGGTATCTCCACGGTGAATGAAACGAAGGGTTTCAATGAGCTCTTTCGATTGAATGGACTTAAGTAAATACCCGTTTGCTCCTTTTTGTAGTGCCTCTACCGCTTGATCGATATTCTCAAAAGATGAAAGAATAACAACCTTGATCAGGGAATTCTTTTCCTTTATCGCTTCCATGGCTTCTATTCCATTCATATTTGGCATATTTACATCCATAAGCACGATATCGGGCTGGTTTAGGCTACATAATGATAAGGCATCCTCTCCAGATTCAGCTATACCGACAATTTGCAGTTGACTGTGACTCTCCAAAGTTGTCTTCAACCCATCCAAAATGCCAGGTTGATCATCTACTAAGATTATCTTGATCGTTTCGGTATTAGCTTCGCTGTTTCGTGGAATGGTGCAGATAATCACTGTTTCTTCCATACTGTCTGTATGTATGGATAAATTTCCTTGCAAGGCCTGCAATCTTTCTTTCATCGCACTTAAGCCAAAACCGAGCTCAATCTTTTTCTCCCGTTCCAATACACCATTGTCTTCAACTTGCAAGCGGAGCTCCAAGCTGTCGAAGTAAAGAGATACTTTGATTTCACTTGCTCGCCCATGTCTAACAGCGTTTGTTAATGCTTCCTGAATGCAACGAATGATTGTTAATTTAACTTCCTTGGATAAGCTGTATTCATCTCCAAAATATCGAAATTTAACAGAGGTTTCCGTACTTTCCATAAATTTGTTAATTAACTGTTTTACATATTGTACAAGAGGTAGATTCATTGCGGATGGTTCCAACTGATGTACAAGCTTTCGCATGTCTTTTAAACCGTCATGTGCCGCATTCAGTAAAACGTTTAGTTTACGTCTAGCCTTTTCATCCGTCAATGAAGAACGGATCGACTCCATTCCCATGATCATCGTTGTAAAGGTATGGCCGACTGTATCGTGTAATTCCCGTGATAAACGATTCCGTTCCTCCAACAATGTGAGTTGCTCCACCTGGTGTACATATTGTTCAAGCACACTGTTTTGCTTTCGTATGATTAAGCCTTGCTTATGGTTGGTTACAAGTAATTGAAAAGCATAGCCGAGTCCAAACGCTACACCATAATTCGACATTAAACGAAGAACGGTGTCGGCCAAAGTTTGATCGGTGACAATCCCGATGATAAAGGGAATGACCACAATAGCTAAAGGGCCAGACCAGAAATAGACTCTTAGGATACTGTAAAACCCTATCACAAAAGCAATCGGGATAAACTGCCATAATGCATCATGAAGAAGGAATGTCAAAAAAATGCAATAGCTTCCAGAAATGATGATCTCCGTAAGTATGAAGTATTTTCTAAAAAATTGCTGAATTAAAAATGGAATTGAAAAGACAATGAAGGGCAATCCAAACAGAATCCAAAACGGAAATGATAAAATATTATGAAATTCCCACAAGCCGATTAGGACAGAGAGTAACCAAATGGAGCGAACAGCAAATACCATCCAGTCATACCAGTACCACTTTTTGATGATGTCATACATAAGAGAACCCCGCTTATTTAATGATGTGACTATCACTATTTTACTACAAGTCATTATGAATATCAGTCATGAAAACAAATGACAAAATGTCACTATGCCTTATGACGTGAAGTATGGATAATGAAATAAGTATTGGACAGTGAGGAATCTAATGCTACTTCATTATTAAAAGAAAAGGTGGTTTTCTGTATGAAAATGCTTATCTTTAATTTTAAAAACTTTCTGTATTTGTTCCTTTGGTTTTTCATTGGCTTCTTATATTTCGCTTTTTATTTAATAAGCGTAACATTTTCCGTTGGAGTAAGTTTTACAGTTGTTGGTATTCCGATTTTAGCAGGAGTTTTTCGGACGATTCCTTTTTTTCTGGATTTGGATCGAAAAATAGCAGAAAAATATGCGCATATAAATATCCCTAGCTTAAAATGGGATCCACAAGATAAATTGACAAAGGAAATTTCAGACAAAAGAAATTGGTTTACTGTGGGGATCATGATTTTTCCAAGATTTATTCTAGGTTTCTTCACTTTTATTGCTGCTTTTGTCTGTTATTTACTGCCAATCGCTATGATTTTATCTCCTTATTTGTATAGATTATTTGATATGACCGTGATGATGATTGCGATTAATACATTACCACGTGCTATAGTAGCTTGCATAGCAGGAATCATTTTATTGTTATTGTTACCCCGTTTGGCGGAAAGAATTGTAAAGTGGGCAGGGAGTTATACAGAGAATATATTGGAAACGATTCGAAGCTGGCGATAAGCGTTTGATGATCGTATGTAATATAGGAGGACAAGGCTTTACTATATGTAGTGAATTTATCAAATGGAGATTAAAAAAATCTAAACCTCCGTTTCTCCCTTTAAAAAAGGATTTCATAAGGGGACATTAATTTTGCTTTTTTTAAGCTACGATATATCAAAAACATCTTGGATAATTATGAAACCATTATAGCATTAATGTCACAACAAACAGCATCTAGTACAAATATCAATTTTTATGCCCAACTGGTTGATTATCAGTTGGGCCTTATATTTTTTAAAAAAATAAGATCACTGATATTTTTGGCATTTTATAAAAAATCTTGTTGAAGGTTATGAAAGGGGAAATCATCACCCACCTTTGCGGTTGCGAAGGGAGAGGATATGCATGATAGAACCAGATCGTACCGAATGGCAAGTTCGCTGTGCATTTAATGCTTTTTGTAAACGTGTGTTGAAGAATGAAGCAATCAATATTTTTAATGAAAGAAAACAACGACAAGCAAAGGAGATGACATTTTCTGATCTCACCCCACAAGAAGAAAATCAACTCTATACCTTAGATAAGCAATATGAAGGAGAAGAAGGACAAAGTTTTCAAGTGGCTGGAAAGAAAATCACTCCGAAATTACTTGCTGAAGCCATGCGTACCTTGCCAAAGGAAAAGCGTATCACTGTCCTACTATACTATTTTTTTCAACTGTCTGATGTGGAAATTGGTCAACTACTCGACATTCCACGTAGTACAGTTCAGTATAGGCGGACAAGCTCTTTTGAACGGTTAAAGCGATTTTTGGAGGAACATGCAGATGAATGGGATGATTAATTCTAATATTGAAAACAACGAGCGTGGTTTATTGCCGTACCCAATTATTTTAGCTGCAAATAAGGGTGAGCCAGAAGCAATGAAAGTAGTTGTTTTGCATTATGGAAGCTACATGACAAGCTTATCTATGCGTAAGCTCCGTGATGAACAAGGAAATACTTATTGGGGCATCGATGAAGATACACGCGAACACTTACGAGCGAAGCTTATGCAATCTGTTTTAGCTTTCAAGATTTGATGAAATAATGGTTAGGTTTTCCCTTTCATTAATCATAATTTGATCTTTGACAAAGAAAGCATGGAAGATAACGCCATGCAGTATAAATAAAAAATCAGATACGTTTTACTGATGATGAGCCACTTGATTCATACGCCACGACTTTCGTTAGAAACGAGCGATAATCTATGAATCTAATGCAATCGTGGTGGATTGCTGGCGATAACTCATTAGTTAGGATAATGATACTCCCCTACCGTCATGGTTCGAGCGTTCAAAGCGTCGCAAACTATGAGTAGGGCTGGAAGAAATACTTGCAGGGGTGAAATTCCCGTGGAGCTGCACCAACAGCCGTCTGATTTTTTAATAGTATTAAATTATCGTTGTTTCTAGTATGTATTCTTCTGTTAGTGAAAGGGAGGTATATATAATGAAGGAACTGATTACAAAAGATGATTTAATTCAACTTGGGTATCCTAAATATACTTCGATACGAATTATTAGACAAGCCAAACAAATCATGGTACAAAAAGGGTATCCATTTTATAATAATAAACGCTTAGGGCGTGTACCAAAAATGACAGTCGAATCGATTCTAGGTTGTGAACTAGAATTGGAGGAAGACAGTCATGGCTAAAACCAAATATGTAGGGGTTTATATTGATAACAATGGTCAATATTTTTATGAAACGGAGTTAGGAACGGATCGCATTACTGGAAAACGACTCCGAAAAAAAGGACGTACGAACCAACAAGGAAGAAAGTTTACTTCTGCTTTGCAAGCTTATAAAGAATTGGTACGGGTGAAAAATGAATACCATCAAGCAAATGGTTATGGAAATTATCACATGACATATGGTCAATTCA
The DNA here is from genome assembly GCF_900162665.1 of Oceanobacillus sojae. Classification (GTDB taxonomy): domain Bacteria; phylum Bacillota; class Bacilli; order Bacillales; family Amphibacillaceae; genus Oceanobacillus; species Oceanobacillus sojae_A. The sequence continues at coordinate 112,009 of NZ_LT727813.1, read as the reverse complement.
TGGACACTGTGTACATTCCAGCTTATGAAACCGAGGTGGAAGAAAGTACTTTTTACGTTCGCAAACGAACTTTAGAAAGTATGAGAGATCGTTTTACAAACATTGAGCTTCGTTCTTTAGCAGTAGAAGATGTCCAACGTTATCGAACCTGGTTACTTTCTGATAAAGGAGCTGGATATTCCCAAGCATATGCAAGTTTGGTATTTGGTATGTTTCGTAAAAGTCTGGATATGGCAGTTGATATGCAATATCTAGAAGTGAACGTGTCTAAAAAGGTGAAGGCTATCCCTAAAGGAAAAGCGGTTGTCCCATATTGGACAAAGAAAGAATTTGAAAAAGTTATCTCGGTTATTTGTCTGGATGACTTTTATGAACATTTATGTTTTGTGATGTTGTGGACGTATTTCATGACGGGGATACGGGTTAGTGAAGGAACGGCCTTGTGGTGGGATGATATAGATTTTAAAAACAAACGGCTTCGCGTTCATCACTCACTGTATTTAATAAATAAAAGCAATTGGAAACGAAAAGATTATACAAAAACAGAGGATGGTAAACGGATCATCTCTTTGGATGAGGATACGATACAAGTGTTGCAAGAATGGAAACAACGACAATCAAAAATAGGGATTGACGATTTTATTTTTAGTTATGATGGAGCGCCAATGATTAAATCGACGCTTGCTAGAATTATTCAACGTTATGCAAAACTTGCAGATGTTCATCGTATTCAAGCTAAAGGACTCCGACATTCGCATGCGTCTTATCTCATTAATGAATTTAATGTTTCTGTTTTGATTTTATCAAAGCGTATGGGACATTCGAGTCCAGAAATTACGTTAAAGCATTATTCACATATGTGGTCAGGTGTAGATGAACTAATTGCGGAAGAGATGACAGGTAACATTAATATACGAACAGCGGAAAAATCAAGTATATCATTTAATGGGAATCAAGCAGTAAAAAAATAAGTTCCGCCAGAATCCCCGCCAATACAATTTAAAGGTGTGATAAACGTTGATATAGCAATGTTTCGGCGTCACCTGCACACTTGAGTGGGAATAAGAATACAACTTAATTTGAAGAGGGAACGCCGATTTACAAGGGTTTTTCCTAATCTAATATGGATAAAATGATTAAAAAAAGATAGTTCCCTGCCAAAACCCTGCCAAAACCCTGCCAAAATAAATTGGTAGGGTTTTTTGTTTTTTCGTTGAATTTTGGTAGGGAACTTTTTAGTGATTATAAATAACTTTTATTTCTTGATTAAGTGGTATAAATTGCTAATAGCATTAGTAAAGCCAATCATTTATTTCTGATTGACTTTTGTTATTTTATACATTTTGTGGAGTTACAACTACTTACCAATAGGAGACCTTGCGATACCCATGGACTTTATTTCACTACCATAAAAATATTAGGCTCTACAACCTATTAAACCTTATTACATTAACTAATATCCATATTTTAAGATAATAAAAATAAAATAAAAGTAATACGAAATAAAGCGAACAAATCCGATTGTCGATAGTTAAACATTCGGGTTTTGTTCGCTTTAATTTTAATTAATCATTAATATATTTTGCTTTAGATTTATCCGTTATTTCTACATTTTCACTATCAAAAGCCGCCACGTTTACTTTATTTGTAGATGGTTCTACGTAGAATTCATAAAAATTTTCTGGTTCATCTTTGAAAATAATTTCTGCGTTATAGTTTCCTTGTTTTGAATCAAATACAATTTCTTTTTCTTTAATGAGGTCTTCATAATTGTTTTCAGTGATGTATGAATCTATTATTTCTGTACTTTCTTTTTTCTTATTATAGAAAAACATAAAAACTGTTCCTCCTATAAGTAGAACTAAAACAATAATTATTATGAGAATATTCCTAGCTTTTTTACTTTTAGTTATTGACATATAATGGTAGACTCCTTACAATTGGTATTAAATTCTAGTTGGAGGTGTTTAAAGTGTTTAAGAAGTTTATGTTTTTGATAACTATTGTTTTGGTTGGTTCATTGTTTATTTATTCTAACACATCATTTGCAAAAGAAGCAAACGATGAAGGTACGGATTTAAGTTTAGAAGATTACAATCAATTGGTAGATGAAGGGTTAATACCGGATGATATTACTTATGAAGAATGGGCTGAAGCGAATGACGAAGCTTTATTTGATGAATTAGAAGCACCGGATGTACTTCTTGATACTGGAGATTCTGATCTTTCTGGTATAGATACCTTTGCTGCTAAAAAGACTTTTACTTTAAAAAAAGGGGATATTTTAGTTAGTAATGGAACGTCTTCTAAAGGTTTAACTGGACATGCTGGAATAGCAATTAGTAACAGTCAGATTTTACATATTGCTGGTTCTGGTAAAAAACCACAGGTAGTAAGCGTGAATACATGGCAAAAAAATTATGGAATTATTAAAGGGCAACGTGATGGAAAAACTAATACAAAAGTGTATCGAGTGAATAATAGTAGTGCTGGTAAGGCTGGTACTTGGGCTTCAAATAATTATAAAGGGAAAAATTATAAATATGGGTTTACTGGAAGTAAAACTTCAAAAAATCCAACTTATTGTTCTAAAATTGTATGGCAAGCTTATAACGCTCAAGGTAAAGGTAAAAGCTTTACAGGAATAATTGGACCATACCAATTACCAAATAAAATCACTGGGGCAAAGGCTCTTGGTATAATGTAATTAATAATTATATCTTAAAATGAGAGAGTAGTAGAATTAAATCTATTACTCTCTTTTTTTATGCTTATTAAAATTAAATAAATTATTTAAATACTATTAGTTAATTTGCAATAAATTTTTGACCATTCCAACTGATTTTCAAAATGAATTACTCTTTTTTGCAATCTTATCTGTTACATAAAATTTGTTTTTAATAATATTAATAGCTTCATTAGTAGTGCTTATTTTATATTCAAGTAACATAAATGTTGGAACGCAAAAATGTAAGGCAAAATTATTAGCTTTCCATTTTTAATATTGAATGTAAAGATTATTTAAGTTTATAATTTGATTTCCATATTGTAATAAAACATGACAAAGTTCATGAGCGAAATCTAACCATTGTTCTTCTGGTGATAATCGGGAATCAATTATAATTTCAACTTTATATGTTCTACTTGAAATTTTTAAGAAAGTTAATTTAATGTTTAATTTTTATGCAATTTCTCTCATATTTAATTGGTTAGGAAAATGAATATCTAATTTTTGATAAAATTCTTTAATTGAATCTTCTAATAATGTAGTATGATGTTTCATCTTTTATCACTTCATGGAACGTTAGTTCTATTGTTGGGTATAAAAAAGCTCTAATAACAGAGCTTATTTATTTTTGTCTCTTTCTTGAGTGAAATCCCAAAAACGAATTAATTGCTGGATTAATAATCGTATTTGTAACTGCTTTTATATTATTTTCTTCTTCCTTTACCGTCATGCTCTAAACCTCTAAGGGAAACTTGGAAGCCTTGGGCATGGGCTCTTAATGAATTCACTAGGATTTAGTGCTATATATCCTTTTTTAATTAGTTTAACTGTATTTGCAGGTTCAGTAGAATTCGTTGCTGCGAATTTTTTAGTTGGTGCATTTCATCCAATTAATGTTCTTTTTTTAACTTTAATGATCAATGCACGACATCTATTTTATGGAATTTCAATGCTAGACAAGTATAAAGGATTAGGCAAAAAAAGTGGTATATGATTTTTGGGCTTTGTGATGAATCTTTTGCGATTAATAGCACGATAGATGTACCGAAAGATATTGATAAAGGATGGGTTATGTTTTTCGTGACGTTGCTTAACCACACCTATTGGGTATTAGGTGCAACTATTGGTGGTATTTTTGGTTCACTTATTACGTTTAATACAGAAGGACTTGAATTTGTGATGACAGCCCTTTTTATAGTTATTTTCCTTGATCAATGGATGAAAGAAGAAAAACACACAAGTGCAATCATCGGTGTTGGAGCTTCTATTGTTTGTCTTGTTATTTTTGGTGGAAACCATTTTATTATCCCCGCTATGATAGCAATTTTAGGACTTCTTACTTTATCAAGAAAATCTTTGGAGAAAGTGGAGGCTAGTACAGCATGACAATGAGTGTAATGGAACAAGTTATTATCATTAGCATGGTTGTTTTAGGAACTGTGCTTACAAGGTTTATTCCTTTTATATTATTTCCACCAGAAAAACCAACGCCAAAGTATGTGCAGTATCTCGGTAAAGTGCTTCCAGCAGCAGTCATTGGGCTTTTAGTGATTTATTGCTTTAGAAATGTAAGTTTTACCTCTGGAAGTCATGGTATACCTGAGCTAGTGGCTACGGGAATCATTGCCATCCTTCATTTTTGGAAGAAAAGTATGCTTCTTTCAATAGCAGGTGGAACGATTGCTTATATGTTTATGGTACAAACAGTCTTTTGATTACAATGAGAATGGTACAAGAGCTCTGTCAACTATAATTTTTTACTGCAACGATAAAAGAGAAATATAAACAATTTAAGGGAGTGGTAATAATGAAAAAAAGAATAGATGAACAACAAATTCACGAAAAACACTATGATCAGATTCTTGAGCAAGTAAAAAAAGACCCTTATGCTCAATCATTGGGAATTCAGTTAACCGAATTTAAAGCTGGATCAGCAATAGAAGTGCAAGATCATATGGTAAACGCATACGAAACTGTTCATGGAGCTATTATTTATGCTCTAGCAGACCATGCTTTTTCAGTTGCCTGTAATGCCTATGGAAAAACCTCTGTAGGACTCTCTACTACCATCCAATTTATTGAAGCAGCAAGACCTGGAGATAGATTGGTAGCAAGTGCAACTGAAATTAAATGTAACTACCGCACAGGTTTTTATCGGATTGATATCTATCATAAGGAAAATTTAATCGCTACCATGGAAGCAGTTTCCTACCGAAAAAACCACTATTTTATTGATATCAAAGATGGTATAGAGAATTAACTGAACATTTTAAATTAAATTCACTTGTTTAATGTTTTAAACAGCTATTTTTAAGGAGTTGAACTATTTCCAAATGAAACAAACATTATCCAATAAAGAAATATTATTCATTGGTTTGATGGTTTTTTCTCTTTTCTTTGGTGCAGGTAATTTAATCTTCCCACCTGAATTAGGGAAAAATGCAGGGGAATCTATTTGGCATGGTATGGGCAGTTTCCTTATATCAGGTATAGGTTTGCCTATATTGGGGCTGTTATCTATTGCATATGCAAGCAATACAGGTTCAGCAGAAGACTTAAGTAAAAAAATACACCCTGTCTTTGCTGTACTTTTAACTAGTATTACCTATTTATCTATCGGTCCTTTTTTTGCTGGTCCAAGAACTGGTGTGGTTTCATATGAAATAGCTATTGCACCTTTTCTACCTAATGACGGAAACTCTTTTTCGTTATTTATTTTTACTATTTTTTATTTTTTAATTGTGTATTTTTTAGCACTTCATCCTAGCAAATTTGTTGATCGTTTTGGAAAATTTGTAACGCCCTTCTTATTACTTATTTTATCTGTATTAATTATAGCAGCGATAGTCAAACCATTTAATGCACCAGAAACTCCTTTAAATGAGTATGCAGAACATCCATTTTTTAAGGGAATCACAGAGGGCTATTTAACAATGGATACGATTGTCTCTATCATTTTTGCTACCATCATCATAAATGCAATTAGAGACAGAGGCGTTTTTCAAAAAAAAGAATATTCAACATATCATATGGAAATCTAGCACGATTGCTCTAATCTGTTTAGGTTCTATCTATCTGGGTCTAGGGTACTTAGGGGCAACAAGCTCAACTTTTTCATTTACATCAGGAGCTTCTATTTTATCCGGTGCTTCACAAGAATACTTTGGTGTATTTGGCAATGTTATTTTGGGAATTGCAATTATATTAGCATGTATCCCGACTGGTGCAGGTCTGCTTTCATCCTGTGCACTTTATTTTCATAAAAAGGTTCCCAGAATTTCATACAAAGGGTTTCTTACTTTTTTTGTTCTATTTAGTGGAGTAGTAGCAAATGTGGGATTAGAGAAATTAATTGGCTTGTCTGTTCCCGTTTTAAATTTTATTTACCCTATTATTATTGTATTAATTATGTTGACCTTCCTAGATAAACTTTTCAATGGTCAGAAGTTTGTCTATAGAGGGGCTGTAATCTTTACAATGATTGTGAGCTTAAATGATGGCCTCATAGCCATCAATGAAAATTGGGATTTTATTTCTCCAATTATAAAACTGCCTTTAAGTGAAAGGGGGTTTGGTTGGATCTTACCTGCTTTATTAGGTGGAATATGTGGTTGGTTATTATCACTATTCAAAAAGGAATATCGGTATGGACATCTATTGTTGTATCTAGTTTGATTTTTACACTAGCGCATTATCAAGGTTCCTCAATAGCTGGAAAGTCATTTATACTGTATAGTTACATCTTCATAGGCAATATGCTTGTAGGCATTATTTGTGGATGGCAATTATTATAATAATGGCATCATTGCTGCAATACTGGTTCATATGTGCTTTCATTTAATTTTATATCCGTTTGAAGTTAAAGTTCTAAAAAGTCAACAGAATAATTTATCAAAACTTATGGTTAAGTGATACGTTCAAAAAAATAAAAGAGTTCCACTTTTTTTAGGGCACTAAAATCTGCTTGATTTAAGTTTTTCCGGGTTTGTCAAATAAAGTGTGTAAGTTCCTATACACTTAAGGTACTTTAACACTCTATCTTTCAGTTCATCATGAAAAAGTTGGTTCATAACCATTGACCAATTTTGAATATGACGACCGCCCACCCCACTTGGATTCTAGTTCTCAGATTCGTAAATATAATACTTTTAACAGAGCGTTCTCGTTAGGGAATGCTTCTTTTTTTGTTACTTTTCGGAAACTGGAATGGACGTTTTCTACTGAGTTCGTGGTGTACATTACTCTCCGAATGGCACTTCCATAATCATAAAGCTGCTCCACATGGTTAAAATTCCTTCTCCATACATCGAGCGTTCCTTGATATGCTGCCCACTGTTGTTTAAAGGATTCAAATTCACCTTTCAAAAAGGACTCAAAAAATCGGCCCAAATATTTCTTTTAGTGCATTTTGCATGTTTTCCGCGGCCTTTGGTTGGTAGTTTTCTAGAATTTGTTTTGCCAATTCAGCTGATTTCTCTTCTCGCTTTGATTTAGACAATAGAATAACTTCCCAATCATATATATTTATTTTAACAATAAAAAAACTAAACTTCGTAGTAAGAGCTGTACGCTCTTTTAACTTACACAGTTTAGTTTACACTCCCACTTACACACTTTATTTGACAAATACAATTGGTATAATTATCTTTTGTTATTTACGAATATACTTGATTTAGCTATTGAACTGGATGTTTAAAAGCTGTCTTAATTCGGATTCATTTCTTATGTCAATTGAACGCTTTCGGAGTTCAATTGCTAACATCTTAATAAAAACTATGTCAAGATTTAATTCTTTTGCTTTAAAATAAGCTTCGATAAGTAGTTTATCACCTAGATTCTCCATGATTCACCCTAATCTCCTTACATTCTGTAAAAGTCATAAACAATGAGAGTATACATGAAAAGTTATGGAAGTTAAAATAATATGCTCGTTAATTCATTGAAAATAAGATTAAATATGAACTTTTATCGAACTTTATGATTCAATAAAGATGATATAGATGTATTATAAGATCTAATGCTTAAATCCCTTTTAAACAAGCCCTTCATGATTAATTTCTTGGGGGCTTTATTAAATTAGATTTAGATATAGGAGGAATGTAAATGGAAAATAGTAACAACAAAAAATGTTATGGTTTTGTATGACTCGTTATTAGATGGATTTAGAGCAGGTTATGCAAATGAAAACTGCGAAGATCTGATGGAGGATAGAGCTGAATTTATTCGATCTTTAGCAATAAATGTAGGGAACAACAATGAAATAAAAATCCTATTCATCTAGGGATATTCTTGAAGAATATGATTTTGCTATCGCTGAAGTGACTGAAAGTGGTTATGAAAATATACTGATCAGTAATGAAAAAAGAGTTTCTCTTGATAAAGAGAAATATTCAATGCCTGTAAATAAACTTGTTGAAGTGGAACAAAAAATAAAGGATGTTTTGTCTATATAGCATTTCTTAACAGGGAATAAATTTAAAAATAAGTGAGATACTACTGGGAAGATACCTCCATATAATATGAATGTTTAGAGACCATAAGAAAGTGGGATTCTTATGTTTAATCGAAAAAAATTTAAATTTAATCGAAATAAAGAACGGCAGATTGATGAAGAGGTTTTAAAACCTCTTTATTCTAATTTGGAGAAAAATACAGAAGTGCTACATTTTCTTTATGAAGATTGCTCAGATGTTATTTTCCGTTCATTTGTAATTGCTGATCAGATAAAGGCTCAATTAGTTTACATAAAAGGTATGTCAAATATTGAAGAAATAGACAGTAATGTATTAACACCGCTTATGCAACAAACCGATCAGAAATCTATAAATCCCAGATTATTGATTGAACAGAGAGTATCTGTTGCCGAGATAACAAAGATTGAATCTTTTGACACCTGTGTTGAACAATTATCCGTTGGTAACCCTATTTTATTGCTGGATGGTGACCAACAAGGATATGCATTGGGATTGGCTAAATGGGAGAAGCGTGCCATCGAAGAACCATCTGGTGAGTTGGTAGTTAGAGGGCCTCGTGAAGGTTTTACGGAGAGTGTGGAGGTTAATACCTCTTTGTTGCGAAGAAAGATCAAAAGTCCCCAACTAAAAATGAAAACCTTAAAAGTGGGGAGTTACACACAAACTACAATTATGATAACTTATATTCAAGATTTATCAGATGAAACGCTGATTGAAGAAATCACTCAACGTATTAAACGAATTGACATTGATGGAATATTAGAATCTGGGTACATAGAAGAATTAATTCAAGACAATTCTTACTCTCCGTTTCCACAAGTACTTGTTACAGAGCGACCTGATACAGCAGTTTCTAATTTGCTGGAAGGACGTGTGGTCATTGTTGTGGATGGTACACCCTTTGTTTTGATTGCTCCAACGACATTCTATTCCTTATTTCAATCTGGAGAAGATTATTATCATCATTTCGTGATATCTACGGCAACTCGCTGGTTACGTTTAATATTTTTATTTATTTCTCTCCTGTTACCATCTTTATATGTTGCTGTGATTACCTATCACCAAGAGATGGTTCCGACTAAATTACTGCTTACTATGGTTGATTCACGCGAGGCAATTCCATTTCCTGCGCTAGTGGAAGCTTTACTTATGGAGATTACGTTTGAAGGATTGCGGGAAGCAGGACTTAGACTTCCAAAACAAGTAGGAGCTGCTGTTAGTATTGTAGGAGCATTGGTTATTGGTCAGGCAGCGGTAGCTGCTGGTTTAGTCTCAGATCCCATGGTCATGGTTGTTGCCCTTACTGGTATCGCTTCCTTTACAATTCCGCGTTACAATATTGCTATTCCCTTCAGATTATTACGTTTTCCAATTATGTTACTGGCGGGAACGTTTGGATTTATAGGCATCATGATGGGACTCTTGGCTATTATCATACACCTGAGTACGTTACGTTCCTTCGGTGTGCCTTATCTCTCTCCATTAGCTCCAATGAAAAGAAGAGATATGAAAGATACTTTAATAAGGGCACCTTTATGGAAATTAAATACGCGTCCCCATTTAACGGGAGAATATAATAAATATCGGCAATCTTCTAACCAGAAGCCTTTTCCCGAAAAGGAAAGCGGGGAAGAATGACCTAGAGGTGGTGAAATAAATGATAGAGAAAGGAAAAATATCAGCTTCACAGATGAGCGTGATGATGTATCACGCTATTATAGCAACGGGGATTCTTTTCATTCCCAAAACAGTCTTTGATGCTGCGCAGCAGGATATTTGGATCTCTCCTCTTTGGGCTTTTCCTTTAGGTTTGCTAAGTGTATATATTGCATATAAATTACACAAGCTTTATCCGGACGATACGATTATGCAATACAGCGAACATATTCTTGGTGTCTTTTTTGGTAAGGTAATCGGTTTTATCTTATTGCTGTTACTGTATACTTCAATCAGTGTGATGGTTTGGCAATATGGAGAATTTGTGGTTAGTGAATTCCTCCCCCATACTCCAAAGTATGTGGTAATAGGTATGATGATCCTGTTGTGTGCGTTTGCAGTACATGGAGGACTTGAGGTTATAGGAAGACTGTCTGAAATGGTCTTCCCAGTTTTTTTCTTGCTTTTTTTGGTCATCGTCGTATTACTCCTTCCAGATATAGAGATAAAGCGGATGCTACCAGTGATGGAGAATGGTATAATGCCTTCCGTTAAAGGTTCTTTGGCTTTATACACATGGTTTGCTCAATTTGGAATTATCTATTTTTTCCTTCCATATTTAACAAATCGAGAAAAAGGAATGAAATGGGGAGGCATTTCGGTATTAGCTGTTACGATAACATTAGTGCTTACTAATATCATCGTTATTTTGGTCTTTGGACGTGTAACGGGAAATTTTACTGCCCCACTTATGAGCGCGGCGAGATATATTAGCATAGCCGAATTTTTGTCTCATCTCGAAGCAATTGTTATGGCGATTTGGATTGCAGGGACATTTATCAAAATTTGTGTGTTTTACTATGCTTTAGTGCTGGGTACGGCTCAGTGGTTTAACCTCTCCAACTACCGCTCTCTTGTCCTGCCGACCGGTTTTCTGATTGGGGTGTTTGCGATACAGGCGTTTCTTAATTCCGCAGAGGCATCCGAACATTTTCATGAGGTTTCCCATGGGTTAACAGATACTTTGGTGTATGGACTGATTATCCCCATGTTCCTGCTTTCGATAGCTTACATACGTAAAATGAAGATTTTTAAGCAGAAAGGCAGGGAGAAAAAGTGAAGCGGCTGAAAATAATATGGCTTATCGGTATCTCCTTATTTTTGCTCACGGGTTGTTGGGACCGAAGGGAGACCAATGATCTTTGGGTTGTAACTGGAGTGGGATTGGATCAAACGGAAGATGGAGAAATAGAAGTAACAGTTGAGATACATTCTCCAAACAGTGATGGTGGCGAGGGAATGGGGGGAGAGAGCAGCCAGGTAGGGGGCAATAAAATGATTCATCAAACAGGAAAAGGCATATCGATACCAAAAGCCATTGAGGATCTTGATACACAACTTCCAAGAGAAATTCTATGGAGTCATACGAAAGCGATTGTGATTAATAAAGCTTTAGCCGAGACAGGAATTCGTGAAGAATTAGATTTTTTAATCCGTCATCCTGCCTGAGCCGCGGTTGAGAAGTTACGTATTTATTAGCGAGGGAAGTGCGAAAGATATTATGGCTTTGCTTCCGCCTTTAGAAAGAAGTTCTTCTGAGGTATTAATAGAATTAGCTAAATCAGAAGTGTTAATGAAAGTAACATTATTTGATTTAATGGAAATGTTGAAAGGAGAATCGGACGCTGCCATTCTTCCTATGGTTGATAAATTACCACCTGAAGAGGGGGAACAGCCCTTAGAAACGACTGCGTATATTAATCAATCAGCTATCTTAAAAAACGGTAAAATGGTCGGTTCCATTGATGATCGGTTAACTAGAGGAGTACTATGGTTTAGAGATGAAATAAAAGAAGCTACGGTCACGGTACAACCAGAAAATGCAGACGGTCTTATTTCTATGAATTTAATTAAGGGAACAACAAAGTTGATACCTGAGATAGACGGCAACCAATTGAAAATGACTGTCCAGATTGAAACGATAGATGATGTGATACAGAATAAAACGAATTGGGATTTAAATGAAATCGAAAAACAAAGAGTACTGGAAAAGGAGTTAGCAGAAGCGATTGAAACACGTCTAACAGATACTCTAGAAATAGTGCAGAAAGAGATGAAAGCAGACATTATCGAATTTGGTGAAGAATTTAGACGAAAGCACCCTGAACAATGGAAGGGAATAAAAAAAGACTGGGAGGAAAGATTTCCTTCCGTAGAAGTAACTTTTGATATTGAGGCAAAAATTTTAAGAACAGGGCAAGGAAATGTACCTTGGTAAAAAGAGGTGAAGAACATGAAAGGTGTCTACATTTTTAGTGTAACGGCAGTGGCAGTGTTGATGTTTATTTATCAATGGTCAAAAATAAAATCAACGAAGAAAAAGGAGAAAATGGTGTTTTCTTTCTTAATGATTATAGGTTGGTCGCTAGCTGTGACCTATATTGTTTTTCCGAATATGGATTCACCTGCAAAGATGGTTGACCACGTTCTAACAAGTTTGAGAAATATTTTTCTTGGAATATTCTCATGATATGCAATCAGACATAGCTTCTTTCAATATTCGTACTAGGACATAAATACATTGATTGCTCTTTTATTATTGAAAAAGTAAAATCTTATTATTGTGAAGAATGTCCCTCTCTGTATCATCTTATTTTATTCAAAATGATGTTTTTTTGCTATTTTTTCAGTATTCGTTCCGAACGCCAACTTAAAAGAATTTCAAACAAATAATGCTTACCGCTTGTTCTTAGACTTAAAGCTGACCGATCCAGTTCCTCATCATATTACCATCAGCTGGAATCGTCGAACCCGGTTTAAAGATATGTTTGTCACATAATGATTATAGGAAGTACTCCTCCAGTCTTTTGGGGAGGTATTTCCTTTTAGAGCTGTCAAGCCTTGCCCTACCTGTAAGAGCTAGGATTTATGAAATCCATTTATATATGTTTGCTCTTTAAAAAATGGTGAATTATTTAGAATTCTTCTTTTAAATATTCATTAGTTAGATTATACTTTTTAATCATGTGAAAGGGTAACACAGCATACTTGACAAAGTGGTTAGTTTCCCATTTTTCCAAGTTACGAAATGGTTCATGTATATCTGACTGATGACTGACATGAAAAAGAATGTGACATAATTCACGAAAAAAATGTTCACGTTGTTCTGCTGGACTAATACGAGAATCGACCGCCCAGTGACAATGCAATCGAATGTCCTGTTCCTGCAATGGCTAAGGCACGCCCTTGTAGAGGCAGCATCACCATGCGACATGAATAACCCGCTACTACCCCCCAAAAGCAATCCAATAGTCGTTTCTACAATACAACATAATACCAGGGTAAGGATATAATATAACAAGGGGAAAAGCTGTTAATGTATTGGCAAGAACAAAATGTCTGGCGCCGTTAATAATATTTTTTAGCCCCGCCTCCGTGTTAAAGTAACCAATGGAATAGCTGAACGACAGAACCGATTGCAAAAAGTGTCACAACCTGACCTGACAATGCCTCTGAAATCTCAAGTCCTTAATCGTATGATTACATTCAAATGTTTTCCTTCTCTCAATTTTTATTTTGTTATGACAAGATATTATAATATGTCGATGTGAATTTGTGAAGGAGTAAAAAAATAATGACATTTTTGTATGGTTATTCTGAAAAAGAGCTGGATTCTAATCTGATAACAGAGTTAAGCGGATATTATCCAATAAGAAAGTGTGAAGGACAACATGATTCGTTATTTGTCAAGGCACATGTGTTTCTTGACGAACAAAACAAATGTTATTTATGTTTTGTATCATTAGATGTGATTGGAGTGGATAGCACTTTACGTTATAAAGTAAAAAACAAAATAAAAGAAAATACTTGTGAGGAACATTTTGCATTTGACCTTTTTCTTTTTGCAACACATACACATTCAGGTCCTAGTGGCGTAGTAGATACCAATAAAAAAGAGAAAGCTGGATTGAAAGGGATTTTTGGAGAGTATGAAAATGGCCTAGAGGATGTCCTTTGTTTGATAATAGAGAAAGTAGTGCGATCGGCTAAAAAACAGATGGGAACTTTTCACTACAGTATAAGCCAAACTGAGGTACAGGATATTGCTACAGATCGACATCACCCTTTAAAAACAATAGATCAACTCATGACTGTATTTGAGATGCAAATTGATACTAATCAAACAGCACTAGTTAATTACGCCTGTCATCCTACTGTTTTATCTGCTAGCAATCATTTACTAACAGCAGATTTTCTTTGGGAATTTTACAAAAGAATGTCTCAACGATTTGATCTAATAAGTTTTATAAGTGGGAGTAGTGCAAATGTTAGTACCCGGTTTACTAGAGAAAATCAGAGTTTCCAGCAAGCAAAAATATTTGGTCAATCTCTTCACTCACAATATCTAAGCAAGAGGCAGTATATAAAAAAGAATGAAACTCTTGACCAGCTTTATTTCCTGGAAGGGTCTGTAAGTTTAGAAGTAAAAGATGTAAGTAAAATTTCTAAGGAAAGGGTGCAAGAAGTTTAAAAAGAGTTAACGCAAAAGTCCCGAAAGTCAAAAAGCATAGAAGAAAAAAGGTTAATTGATGTGGAAATTGAAGGGAAGCGTGCCGTGATTAATATGAAAGAGTCTTTAAATACTATTACCTCAATTAAAGTGTCCTATTGGATTGGACTTTGGGATAAACAATTGATCATTATACTGCCTGGAGAAGTCACATCTGGGCTAACTAAGAAGCTAAGAAAAAAATACAACGCTATAATTTTTAGTCTTGGGAATGATTACTTATTTTATTTTGCAGAGAAGGATTTATATAAAACAGAAAAATATGAAGCTCAAAGTAGTTTTTTTAAATGCGGTGAATCAGAGAAATTGATAAAAATAATAGAAAATCATATAAAAACCTTTACATGTAATGACATGTAGTGATAATATGTGTGTAAAATGAAATGGAGGAATAAAGATGACAACTTCTAATAAAGAGATTACACAGTTTTTGGAGTATTTAAGTGAGAAATGGAATAAAGTGATTGAAAATGAAGGTGAGTCGATCAATAGAGCATCGGAATTAATTTTTGAAAGTTGTAAAAATGATGGACGTTTTTATGTGTTTGGCTCTGGTCATTCTCATATGGTAGCAGAAGAGATTTATATCAGAGCAGGTGGACTTGCGTATGTGAAAGGTATCTTACCTCCAGAATTAATGCTGCACCAAATGCCAAATAAAAGTACATATATGGAGCGTTTAGACGGATACGCGCAAAATATATTATCGCTTTATAAGGTTGAGGCTGGAGATACAATCATGGTTGTTTCTAATTCGGGAAGAAATAACATCCCGGTTGAAATGTGCATAGAAGCGAAGAAAATAGGTGCAAGCGTTATAGCGTTAACATCTATAGAACATTCTCAATCCGTGTCTTCTCGTCATAAGTCGGGGAAAAACATTTATGAGATTGCTGATATTACAATTAATAGTCATGCACCTAAGGGAGATGCTGCTTACCGTATAGAAGGAGTGGAAGCGGATTTAGGTCCAACATCTGATTTCACAGGAATAGGGATTGCACAAACTATTATCATTGGAGTAATTTCACGCTTAAAAGACGCTGGGCTAGACATTCCCGTATTTAAGAGCTCTAACTTAGATGGAGCAGATGAATATAATGATAAACTATTTACCCAATACTATGGATATTGGAAATAAATCAAAGAGTGTTTCTCATCTTTTCTAGTGTTATAATAACAGCAGTTTATAACAAATAGAGAGGGTAGTTTGTATGACAAGCAAAGTTCCGAAGTATGAAATAGTAAAAAATTATATTTTGAGCCAGGTTCAAACAGGCATTTACCAGCCTCACCAAATGATCGAATCAGAAGCAGAATTATCTGATCATCTTTCGGTATCAAGAATTACAGTTAGACGTGGAATTGAAGAACTAGTCAATGAAAAAATATTGTCTAAGAAGAAAGGTGTAGGAACTTTCGTTAATCCTTTACCTAAATTTTTTGGATTTAAGGCAGGAATTGGCTTTTCGTCTGAAGTGAAAAGTCGAGGAATGGAACCTTCTACTAAGCTATTAAATTTAGAAAAGGTAAAGGCGAATGAAACACAAGCAAAAGACATGAAAATTCCTGTTGGGGGAGAAATGTGGTTAGTTGAAAGAATTCGATATGCAGACGAAGTAGCTGTTTCGTATGAAATAGAGTACTTTGATGTTCAAATTGTTAAAGAACTAAACACAGAGATTTGTGAAAAATCTATATACGAGTATCTAAGCGAGCAAGGGATAGAATATGAATTTGTAGATCAAAAAATTAGTGCAACATTAGCTAATTCTAGAATGGGTGACTTCTTGAATGTTGAAGAAGGAGCACCACTCATTGATACAAAAATCATTGCTTGTTTAGAGAATGGAAAACCATTCAATATAGGCTATGCACTGTATCAAACTGAAAGTTTTTATTTAATGCATACGGTTTATAAATAAAATGGGTGATGCTCCTTTGGATGCTCTTGTCTTAGATTCTCTGGTGAAAAACAAAAACAATAAGATGAGAGGGCGATAGAAATGAAAGCTTTTTTATTATGTAATGACCGGCAGGAAAAAATGTTTCCATTTGATAAACACTATCAAATAAATAGCCTTCCAATTTTAAATAAGGAAATGATTTTTTGGCAGATTGAAGAATTATTAACGTCGGGTATTTCAGAACAGGATATATATGTATTTCTAAACTACAAAGCAGATCAAACAAGACGTTTGTTAAAAAAGTATAAAAATATCCAATATGTTGAACCTAATATAGGTTTAGATGCCTTTTTAAGAGCAGGTAGTGAACCTTTTGAAGAAGGAGTGATCATCCAAAAGGGCAATTATCTCGTGAAATCCAATGATTTAGCTTCTCTTCTGGAGTCTAAAGAGTTTTCAAGTGTACTAGTAACGAATAAAAAACAAGAAAGCATTGACATGATTGGTGCTCAAGTAAAAAATAATCACGTTGTAAAATTTTTAGCTCATGCGAGAGATCACTATGTGACTTCTGAAGTTTCTGGAGTTTACAAGTTGGATAAAGAGGCTTTAGAATCCATTGCATATACTAATTACGGGTTTAACCAGCGTGTAACAGGTTCAATGATTCCTAACCGATTATTCCTTGAGAATGGTTTGAATGACTATTTGAAAGAAGGAAATAAGATTCAAGCTGTGTTTGCTCAAGAGAAAGTGTATAATTTGCAGTTTCCTTGGGATATTCTAAATGTGAACATTGATTGCCTTAAAGAATACACTCAAGAGATTAAAAAAAATACTCTTGATGACTATTCCTTTATTTCTGAAGAAGCAACAGTAAATGGACATGTTGTGTTAGGGAAAAATTCTTTTATAGGAAAAAATGTTACTATTAACGGTAATGTAGTTGTTGGGAATAACGTAGAAATTGCTACTGGAGCAATTATAAATGGCCCAGCGTTGATAGGAGATCATTCTTACATTAAGGATTATGCTAAAATAGAACCCAATACAGTTATTGGATATGAAAATAGAATTGGACATAATGCTGAAATTGAAGGTGTAACCATGCAAGGTATTTCTGCAATTCATTATAGCGAAATGTACGGAGTGATTGGTCAATATGTGGATATTGCAGCAGCATGTGTTTGCGGAATTTTAAGGTTTGATGATACCCGTCAAACACATAGAATAAACGGAAGAAGTTACTCCGATAAATATTCTAACGCAGTATTTATCGGAGATTATACTCGGACAGGCGTAAACAATGTTTTCTTTCCGGGAGTAAAAGTTGGAAGTGAATGTGCACTTTATCCAGGATTAAACGTTGAAAAAGATGTATCCCATGAAACACTTCTAATAAAAAAAGAAGAGCATATTGAAAAAGAGTGGGGAAATCAAAGATACGGTTGGTAGAAAAGACATTTAAGGCTATACAACATTTGAAAGATTATTAAAAATTGTTAGATCAAAAAGGAGCATTCAAAATTTTTGAGTGTTCCTTTTGTGTAGGTTGTTCTTCTAAACGGTTCGAAGAATATTATTCTGAGTGACACAATTAAATTGTTTGGTAATTTTAATTTTATCTATTGCCTTCAAGCGTACTTTAGGGTTTATACTATGGATGAATTATTACTAAGGAGGTATAATCATGGCAAAATTTAATACATTAGAAGGAAAAGTAGTGGTAGTTGCAGGCGGAGGGAAAAATCTTGGTGCATTAGTAAGTAAAGATTATGCAAATGAAGGATCAAAAGTAGTTGTGCATTATCATAGCTCTTCCTCTGAGGAAGAAGCAAGACAAACCGTTGCGTCGATTGGAGATAACGGCGGGGAAGCTGTATTATTTCAAGGTGATTTAACAAGTGCAACGAAAGTGAAAGAACTGTTCGATTTTGCAGTAAGTCAGTATGGCAATATTGATATTGCTGTTAATACAGTAGGAAAGGTTCTTCGCAAACCAATTGTAGAAACGTCTGAAGAAGAATATGATAGTATGCAAAAGATTAACGCAAAATCTGCCTACTTTTTTATCAAAGAAGCAGCCAAGCATATGAATGACAATGGGAAAATCATTACTATCGTCACAGCATTGTTAGCCGCCTATACGGATGGATACTCTACTTATGCGGGCGAAAAGGCATCCGTTGAGCATTATACACGAGCTGCCTCGGCAGAATTAATGAGCCGAGGAATTTCAGTAAATAACATTGCTCCTGGTCCAATGGATACACCTTTCTTTTATCCTGAAGAAACGGATGAAAGAGTAGCATTTCATAAGTCTCAAGCTCTTCATAATCAATTAACTCAAATTGAAGATATTGCTCCGTTAGTTAAATTTTTAACAACGGACGGATGGTGGATTAATGGTCAAACAATATTCGCCAATGGAGGGTATACAACGCGCTAATTAAAAAGGAGAGGATCTACATGTTTTGCTTTTTTGCTGAATATGCTCCATTGACGACTATCTCTATACTGACTTCTAATGGGGACGTGAAAGCGAGTAGAAAAGTTTTCGTTTCTAAAGAAACTTTCGTTAATGATTTGACAGAAAAAATGGTTGAACTGTCACATGAACAAGGTCTTTACCATAATGATGTATTCGCGATTGGTGTTGTAGTAGACGCTGAAGAAATGCTTGGACGAGAGTCACAGGAACAGCTTCAAAAAGATTTGGAAGCTTCATTTGGTTTCCCTTCCGTTGTTGACTCGGATAAAGACTTTGTTCAAAAAAAGCTATTGCAGAACGCAAAATGAATCTTATAAAACCCCTCTCAAAAGTCTAAATCTGAGAGGGGTTTTCAACTGAGATTTCACCATCCAGCATCTTCATTTTCTTAGTTAGTTTTTCCAATGCCATATCAATATCTTGTTTTTGTTTTTGCAATTTTTTCTGATGATCACGAAAGATTCGTGTTCTTTCTTCTAATGTGTTATCTCCCTTCATATGAAGTTGTGCCACATGCCTTAATGTTTCTATAGACATTCCTGTTGCACGCATACAACCTATTAATTCCAGCCAGAATAAATCTTCCTCTTTAAACATCCTGTAACCATTTTCATCACGCTTAATAAATGGCAAAAGCCCTTCATTGTCATAATATCGAATTGTTGATACCGGAACTTCTACTTTTTCAGAAGCCTTTTTGATTGTCAGCATATTTTTTAAGCTCCTTGTTCTTCATTTTTCTCTTGTACGTAATTTCGGGGAGGGGGGTGATAAAGAGTAATGGTGTGACAAAGTTCAGTCATTCGTTTCCCGAAAACACAACTTCACTGGTACTATTTCAAATGGAAAATATTATTTGAGATTTTGAGTGGTATTGCCGTTTCTTATTAAATTTCCTCCAGTAATTGTATGATGCATCTGTTTATTTTATGTCAATATGTAATATCCCTTATTCAAAAAACTGGTTCAATTGTTAGATAAAGAACGATGATTATAGTTTGAGCTTACTTAAACTAAGTGTATCATATGCTTCTGTATTGAAGCTAGGTCAATATTTTGGATACAAAGCACAAATAAGTTAAGTTTATATATATTCTTTGAATTTGATTGATATAAACTGGTAGAACTTAACATGGATCCTCTACGGGCATGATTTTCTGGACAGGAAACCAGTGATTTTAAAACCGTGTTGGCACGTCATAAGAGGTTAATTCAACAGCACGAGTATATAAATTTTCCTTTTCTTGGGGTATTTTATCCCCAACATTATCGTGAATTCTATTGCGATTATAATGTTATAATCCTCAACCTATAATAAAAAATCAATAAACGCTTCTTAAAATCAGATATTAAAAATATTTTCACGCAGGTACAACTTTGTAATTAACTTTGTTAAGTATTTGGTCTTATTTTGACTATAAGAGTTATTTATAATGCAGATAGGGCATAATACAAAGCATTATATTATGTTTTTAGGTGGTGTTATGTGTTGAATCAAAGAATTATAGCTTTGCTAAATCAATTAATTCATTCAGATGATTACTTGGCTGTAAATGAACTTGCAGATAGATTTAATGTATCTCGGAGCACGATTTATAATGATATAGCTAGATATGAATGAATTATTCCGAATTGAAGAAGATGAGGAATAGACAAAAATATTGAAACAGCACGTATTCTGAATAATTTAGAGTACGTGCTATTAGTAATTTTATTAGAATTTAGTTTTATCCACTAAAGTTTCACAGTTTGATCATAAAAATTTCTTTTTTTCTAATCAATTCAGAAATGCAATATGCTATACTGTTGTTATAAAATGTTATATTTTGATTAAAGGTGTGATAGTTTGTTGAAATCAAAAAGACAAGAGCAAATATATCAAATGATTCAGGAAGAAGGTCATGTGAAAATTCGAGATTTAAGCGAAAAATTTGAAGTATCGGAAATGACCATTCATCGTGATTTAAAGTTACTAATGGAACAGGGTTTGGTTAAAAAAATCTTTGGCGGTGTTCAATTACAGGAGGTTTCTAATAAGATACAACAAAAGCAATGTACATACTGTCATAAACCAATAAGTAATGAGGGCAAACTTACCTATCAACTTATCCTTTCCGCCAATCGAATTGAAAGAACCTGTTGTGCTCATTGTGGTATTTTGAGGCATAAACAATTGGGAGAAGTTGTCTTGCAGGCTTTGTGTCATGATTTTATGACAAATACCACAATAAGCGCCACAACTGCCTGGTTTGTGATGGATACCTCACTCCAAATGGGATGTTGTGAGCCTCAAGTGTTGACTTTTGGAAATAAAGATCATGCAGAAAAATTTGTAAAGGGGTTTGATGGAACCGTACTTCGTTTTGAAGAAGCTGCTGAAAGAGTGACAGAAGCAATGCAGGCCGGCTGTTGTTCCAAACAAAAGTAAAGAAGATAAGCAAGAGATATGGAATTGTATAAAAATCATGATTAATTTAGTAAATGATATTTTCAGAGGCACTCTAAGACTTTACTTATTTTGAAGGAGACAAGGATTTATAACCAAACTTTAGAAAGAAGGAGCCAGATGAAATTAAACAATTATAACAGGTTTTGGAGGATGCATTTTTATGCTGCGCTTTTTATTACACCATTGTTAATTACGTTGACACTAAGCGGTATCGGCTATTTATTTTATACAAATGCAGAGAATGCTTTATATGACGATTTGTTTTTTGGTGACAGTGGCAAAGAAGAGACATTCACGTTGGAAGAAGGAATATCCGAAGTAAATAATACCTATGAAGACTATACAGTATCAAAGGTAATTATGTTGGACGAACCTTATAATAAAAGGTTAACTTTAACAGGTAATACTGGAGATGAAAAATATGTTTTTTTGGATGATAATAATCAGATAGTCGGGGATCAAAAGGCGGAATTCACATACTCCAATGTACTTCGGAATCTACATAGTTCTCTATTTATTGGAGGAACATTGGTAAACTATCTAATGGAATTAGCAGCATGCTGGGCTATTTTTTTATTGTTATCTGGTATTTATTTAACTTTTAAGGGAAAAGCACTTCAAGTAAGAAATACCCAGAATAGACGGCAGAATAATAAAAGAAATCATGCTCTTATCGGTGTAATTATAACTATACCAATGGTAATAATTATTTTCACTGGTCTGCCTTGGTCTGCATTTATGGGAAGCCAAATTAATAAACTAGGAGAAAGCTATCCTGATTTAGGAAATACAGAGATGAGATACAATCCCCCTACATCCGATGTAAATGAAATACCATGGGCAACCAGAAGTCAACAAGAACCAATTTCTGAACAACATGAAGATCATAAAGGGCATGCAGGCCATCATGAATCAGGAGCAAGAACACCTAATGATATTTCTAATCAATTGTCTGTTGAAGAAATTAGTAACAGAGCTGATGAAGAAGGAATAAGTAGACCATATTCTATCATTTATCCAACAGATGAGCTAGGTGTATTTACCGTTTCTAAAGGAAGCAATTCTGGTATCACTGGTCTGGATGTTTCCCCTTATGAAGAAACAACGAATTATTTCGACCAATACACAGGTGATTTGCTTGGAAAAGTAGATTATCAAAATTATGGGGTTATTGGTAAATGGTTTACCTGGGGAATTCCATTACATGAGGGACACTTATTTGGCTGGCCAAATAAAATTATTAATTTAGCTGTTTGTCTTGGCTTCTTAACACTTATTTTACTGGGATTCATGACATGGCTGAATCGCAAGAAAAAAGGCAGCTTGTCTGCTCCAGTCAAAGTATCTAAAAAACTTTCTATTGGTTTTGTCAGTTTAATGGTGATTTTAGGTTTAATCATGCCACTTTTCGGTATTTCGCTTATTTTGATCCTTATATTAGAATTACTTCTAAATCTCATGGACAAGCGGAAAAAGGAATTTTCCTAATTTAAGGATTCAGAATCTAAATAGAGTAGCTGAATTTTGTTTCTTGTAATTAAAACATTGATACTACTCAACAATAAACGTCTATAAATTATATTTATTACGTCACTGAAACCCTGAGGATTTGTTTCAGTGACAGAGAATTATCAGGAGGTTGCTAGTATTGAAGAAAGATTAGAAACGTAAATAGATAACCTATTTGGCGCTGGCATATGTATGTAGGGATTATTATAGCGCCATTTTTAATGATTCATGCCATTACAGGTTCTGTTTATTTATTCAAGCCGCAGGTTGAAAAATTTTTATACGATGATTACTATACTGTAGCTGATCAGGGAGAAAAGCTTATCCATTCGAAAGTGGTAGATACTGTAAAGGAAGAATGCCCTAATTCAGATGTAAACAATTATCGGCCATGTGATGCTGCTGACCGTTCCGCCGAAGTAAAAATTAATGATTGGTGGCCACGAAAAATGCGAATGGCAGGAGTACTTTATCCAAGGTTAAAATCACGAAAAAGAACCTTTATACGTGTTCTTCATGTTGTACCAGGATTTTGATTGTCACTGGCAATTATTTTTTTGTTTTCACCAGATTGTTGTGGACAGGAAATTGAGGTACAACCTTTCAAACATGGAATACGAATGCGGGCGTCGGTTATCCACCAAGTATTTGGATGGGCAGCGCCCCTAGTTCAGATGTAAAAATAAAAGATATTGCGGATGTGCTATGGGCCGCGGAAACAATAGAAGTGCTACATTGAATCAAAGAGATTATCTACTCTCAAACAGAAGATGGCGTATATACATTTCTGTCTTCCCTCCAAAAGCAAAAGATGAAGCAACAATGCATATTGATCAGTATAGTGGGGAGATTTTAGCAGATTATCTGTATGATAATTACGAACCGTTAGGTAAATTGATGTCTTGGGGAATCACTGTTCATAAAGGATTGGAATATGGGTTAGCTAATCAGTTTATTGGGCTGTTTGTATGTTTAGGAATTATGCGATTAATCATTGAAGGGTTAATTCTCTGGTGGGAACGTAAACCAGAAGGACATTTCGTGCACCAAAATTAATAAGTATTTTAAAATTACGTGGCATATTGATAATATTAATCGTCTTTGCAATCATTTTTCCGCTATTTGGACTATCGGTTCTGGTAATCTTTTACTTGACTGGTTTGTCATCCGGCAAATCCCGAAACTCAGAAAATGGTTCTTTGGTTCCTCTGAAAAAGGAGGAGAGATTTCATGATAAAAAGAATCAGTGTAGGATTGTTTGGCGTTACAATGTCCATAATATTAATAGGTTGTTCTTTTCAAGCAGTAGATAAAGGTGTCACAAAGAAATATTATAAGAAAGAACCTTTAGAAATCAATGTACAAATACCTCAAAATATTGTTAAAGAAGAGAATACAAAGTTGGAAATTGAGCTATCAGAAAGTGGGAAAGCATTAACCGATGTAGATGAAATATCTGCAGAAATATGGGAGAAAGATTCTGAGAAGGTACTGGAGCCATCTGTTTGAAAAAACATTAAATAGCAGATATGAGATAGAGACGCTTTTTGAAAAGGATGGTGTATACAATATAAAAATACATGCAAGATACAACAATTCAAACGTTATGCTGTATTTGGCAAGTAAAAAATGTATGAAATGGCATTTAAAAATGCATGCCACTTGTCGCCTCCAATTATTGCTGTATTAATGATTCTTTATAACGAAAACTCTCACCGTTAAAAAGTAGTAAATGTGAATGATGAATAAGTCGATCAATCACAGCCTCTGTTAATATTGGATCCCCAAAAACATGATTCCATTGTCCAAATTGAAGGTTGGTAGTAATCACCAAGCTTTTGTTTTCATAACACATAGATATCACCTGAAACAATAACTCTGCACCTTCTTTGTGAAGAGGAATATAGCCTAGTTCATCTAATATAAGTAAATCCAGTCTTTCAAGCTGTTTAATCAGCCTGGGGAGGGAACCATTTTGGTTCGCCTCTATTAATTTATTTGCTAAAGATGCCAACGTAAAGAACTTCACTTTGGTGCCATACCTATGTATGGCATTTAAGCTAATTAATGTTGCCAAATAAGTTTTCCCTGTGCCGACTCCACCATATAAAATCAGATTTTCCTTTTCATGAATAAATTCCCCTTGGAGGATCTTATCACGATCAATCCCTTGAGGGATTTGAATATGTTCCCATTGAAAAGGTTGGTCGCCTGTCTTTGGTAATTGTGCTTGCTTTAGTAATAAGTTCACTTTTCTTTCCTCTCTATTTTCAACCTCCCTTTCAAATAATTGAAGAAGATAGTCATAATTATTTTCAGCTTTAATTTCATGGTAATGCTCTCTTATCCAACTTAACTTCAAGCGTTTGGCATGTGCTTCAATTTGCTCTTTCATCAAGATACACCTCCGCTTTGAAGTAAAGAATCATAATGAGAAAGCCCTCTGGTTGCCGCAGGCATAGTTGGTAGATTAATAGCTGGACTTATCTCCTTATATGTATTGCTTTGATTTATTACAGTGTAAAAACAATGCTTGATTTGATCCGTACTTGGATGGCCATGAGATGAAGCCATCGTAAGAGCTTCATTGAGTAATGAAAAATCATCATTCTTTAAAAGTTCTCCTAATAGGCGTAAAGCATTTTTTTGTTCTTCTTCTGTACAGTTCTTTAAATAGTCCGTCCAAATAGATGGAAACTGGTTGTAAATACTTGAATATTTTATAGCTCTTGGTCGTTTGGACAATAAATCTAGATAAGGCTGCCAAATCATAGATTTCCGCCTTACACCATAGAGTCTGGTGTGTTTGGCAATCACTTCGTTATCTTCGTTCAAAATGGCAATTTCGTTATAAGTAATACGGACTCTAATTTTTTGTTGCGCAAACCTTGGAGATGTCGAATATTGTTTTGTATCTACATTGACGATTCCATATTTGTCTGATTTCAATTCCTCATATCGAGCACATTCAAATCCCTTTTCAGGCAACATAAGAAAGCTATTTAAATCCTCTTCAAACAATTTTGACTGAAGGATCTTTTTATCGTAATGTAGTCGATCACGATCTTTTTCTGCCATTTCCCATAATGTTTCATTGAAATGATCAACGTTTATAATCCTATTTTCCGGTAATAAAAAGTTGTTTCTTACATATTTCACCATGGCTTCTACATGGCCTTTTTCATTGCCTTTACCTGGATTACAAAACTCATACTGAAAACCAAAGTGTAATACAAAGCGTTCAAATGTATCTGTTAATTCACGTTCCCCTTTAGAAAATATTTTGTTCACTGCAGGGGATAAATTATCAAATCGTATCGTCTTCGGAACCCCGCCCATATGTTGAAACATCCGTTGTAAACCTTCCAATAAGCATTCTGTATTTTCCGAAGGAAAAACTTGAAAATAAAAGCTATTACTATACGGAAACGACATCACTAAGTACGGTAAATCGATCGTTTCTGAATCATAGTTAAATGGCCCAGTTCCAAAGTCAACTTGAGCTGTACCTGGTATAGATTCAAGAGGTAAGGCTGCTTCTGTCATCGATTCCTTTAATTCCTTTTTTCTTTTGGATACATAATCGCGTACAGTGCGGTCTGACCCTGTAAAGCTATGAAAATCTCTTAATTGCTCATACATTTTTTTAGCTGTTCTCTGATACTTCTTTTTCTTCTTTAAATCTTCTTTAATCCACTTATCTATAATGGGCTTAACTGGCTCCATTACCCGTGCTTTTCGTTTTTGCTTTTTCTTTCTTTTGAACTCTTCCTGATTTGCATACTTACTAACTGTACGTGGGTCAACTTCCATTCTCCTTGCCACATCGGCATAGGATTCACCTTTTTGATTTACCTCATGTCTGATATAATCAATTTGTGCCACTGCTAACATCTCCTAATAACCTCCTGTCGAACGTTGTTGGTCCAACGAGGAGTTTAAAGTTATTTGGAGGAGTTGGCAAGTGGCGTATTTAATTTATGTATGCCCTACGGGCCATACATAAATTAAATGCCAATCCCTACATTATTAGTTTGCCATAAACACGTTATGCTAACAAAACAATTTATTGTAGAAGATTATAAGGAAGTAGAGGATGTTGACGAGCCAGAAGATTCAAATGAGGGACATGAGCATCATCACTAAATAATAAAGTATGTTGCTTTTTTTAATTTTAATAGATAAATGTTAAATAAGCGACATTAATGAATATAAAAGGGCACTGTTATAAGTGTTTTTTTATATTCATAATATATCAGCAGATTCTTTGTATTACTAAGCAATGATTTTAATAAAATCAACTTTTATTTGGTTTACCACTACAGAAAAATATTCAAGAGGTAGAAACTACTTTTAATAAAAAGCACAATCTGATGTTAATTAGATTGTGCTAAATTTATGTCTGAAATTATTTTAAAGATTTTATTTGGAACCACTAGCAATATCTATTCAAATACTAACAATACTGCACTTTACATTTTAAATCTGTTAAAACATAACATTATCACTATTTAATCTCAAGTTTGATCGGTATATGCATTTCCGTCAGGATATGAAGCTAAAAATACAGCTGTTGCTGCAATTTCTTCCGGCCTTACAAAATGAGGTAGAGCTAATTCTACTTTTTTACTGTTTCTAAACTCTTTACACATCATTTTGATACATGTATAAACTGAAAATCGAGAAAAACATAGATACCAGCCCCGATGCTTTTTTTAGGTTTAAATTACGACAAAACTTCTAAAACGAATCGGGATTTCACATAATCCTTGAGATAAACATCGTGGCAATACCAAAGTAAATAAGCAAGGATAGAATGTCATTAATTGTTGTGATCAGCGGTCCTGAAGCAACGGCAGGATCTGCTTTACACTTATAAAGAATCAGCGGAATAATCGTTCCGGCGAGCGTTCCGATAATCAACGTAGCCAAGAGTGAAACACCAACGACAAATCCAAGCATCAAGCTTCCTCTCCATATATAAGCGACAATTGCAATGATAATCGCGCAAGTAAGTCCAATGATAATTCCTACCAATAGTTCTCTCCATAAAAGCTTAGTAGCTTTTTTAAAATCGAGTTTTTCTGATACAAGTCCGCGAACGACAACAGCAAGTGATTGTGTGCCAGTATTTCCAGTCATTCCTGCAATCATTGGCATGAAAAAAGCTAGGGCAACTACTGCTTCTAATGTTTCTTCAAAACTTTCAATGATTCCCCCAGAAATCAATCCAATAAATAATAATAAGATAAGCCATGGAAGCCTTTTTCCAGCTGCTATGAGCGGACGGGTATGGAAATCAATTTCTTTTCCAGATGCTGTAAGTTTTCCTATATCTTCATCAGCCTCCTGATGAATGACATCAATAATATCTTCTACATGAATAATCCCCATCAATTGTTTCCATTTATTCACGACGGGAATCGAAACAAGGTCTTTATCCCTGAAAACTTTGGCTGCTTCTTCTTGGTCCAAATTTGCTGGGAAATAAATAAGATTCTTTTTCATAATATCCGCAAGTTCCTCCGTATCGCTTGCGGCTAATAATTCACGCACCGATAATACACCTGTTAACTGTTGATCTTCATCAATCATATAGACATAATGAATATTCCTTTTTCCTTGTACCTGTTCTCTTAAATGAAGAATAGCTTGCTCTACTGTACAAGTTTCTTGCAAAGCAACGTACCCTTGTTTCATTAACGTTCCAGTTGTTTCGTGTTCATAAATGCTGTGATTCATATTGAGAACCTCCTTTTAAAGATGCTCTCCCCAAGGTGAGGGGATTTTCTTTTCAATTTTTGTGCATAACCTACTCTCAAAGGGGTCAGTCATCCCCACCACCTCCTTTCGTCTTAGAAACGAAATCCTCACAAGTTTTTTTACCCGAACAACGAAAAAACATCCCTCTCCACAAAGAAGGATGTTTAACATTTGCGACTGCATAATGCAGATCACTCAAGCGTCACCACACAAAGTGCGTATAAAGCCTAAGTCATTTTATAATGAATAAACCTCCTTCGCAGAGCTTTAGCACTATGTGGCGTAGGAAATATATCCAGCTACATTAAAAACCACCTTAAGTCGATGGTTCCTGTTGACCCATTGGAGTCTTTCGACATTTCTGGGCAGCAGCATTTCTCCACATAGGAGCCTCACCTAGCGAGGAATTCGTATATGACTATCCTCATCTAGTGTAGAAGCCATCAAAACAATTGTCAAATCTTTTTATATCAGAGATAAGTCAGTACATTAAAAATAACCAGAGATATGATCCCGTCCTCTGGTTATTTGAATGTCATTATTTAAAATTTTAAAGCATTTCCCTTCAGTCAAGTCACTCTTATAGATGCTCCTAATAACTCCCACTCCTTCATTTTAAAACAGGTATCAGACTAAAATTAGATTTAATTATATTTACTTCGATATTTTAAAGGTGTTATTTTGTATATATCCTTAAAAGCAGCTCCAAATTTACTTTGACTTTTATATCCCACTGCCGAAGCGATTTCCCCAATACTTTCTTGAGTTTTAAGTAACATAGAAGCCGCTTTTTTGATACGATACGCTTTCATATACTCCCCAATAGAAACACCGTATACTCCTTTAAAAATAGTCTTTAATGCAGTAGGACTGATGTGATATTGTCTTGCTAGTTCATCAATCGTAAATCTCTGTTCAAATTGTTCCGTCATCATCTTTTTAATCTGTTTGATAATGTCAACTTCTTGCCGGACAAAAAAATTGTTTTGCTGCTCTTTAGCTGTATCAAAATAATAAAGGTAAATTAAAATTTCCAGAACCTTCAGCCTGTAATAGGTATCTCTAGCCTCAACTGGTATAGAATACATACCTTTAAAGATATGTTGAATATTCTCTTTTGCTTGTATAAAAAAGCATTCATCGTTTTCAAAAAAGCGGTTAACAAGACCCCGTACATCAATTTCCATATCGGGGAGATGCTCCGATAGTTGACCTGTAAACTTATCCAGATCAATCGTAACGTTTATACCTTTATAGTATTCTAAGGGGAATTCAATACAATTACTGTGATTCCTCATCGTATTCATAAACAAATCACCTTCCCCTATGTATTGCAAACATCCATCCTTCATTTTACATTCAGCACGTCCTTCAAGGCAGTGATTTAACTCTAAAATATTCATGTTCAGATGAGCTGTTGGTACAAAAGCGCTGGTCTGAAAATTAAAGATGGTTACCTCAACTCCAGGGAGTACAGAATGAACAGACGCGGTTCCTTGTCCCTTACTTGGATTCAACTGATAAACAACATGTTGATTATTTTGTATTAAATTCATATCAGCATTGATATGTGAGAAAAAAGAACTGTTCATGATATTTATACCTCCTTAAATATTGATTTTTTTCTTATGAGAATACGATGTACGTTGTTGATTACAAAATGAAAACTGCTTTAATTTTTATACCTATCCATTAAATAAACATTTCTACAGTTCTTATAAATTTGTTCCAATCAGCCATAATTCTAGCCCTATCGGTCTTTCCTTTCCAAATATGTAGAGAGTGAAAGATAAAGTCATTATACTAGAATTTAGATACAATCAAATGATTGCTTGATTGTTTTATAGTTTGATTGTATAAAAAATAATAAAAAGGAGCAATTACTTTATGAAGAAAACTTATAAACTACTAGATGTGGACTGTGGCAATTGTGCAGCGAAAATTGAACATGGTATTAGCAAGCTAGATGACGTTACCGATGTAAAGGTCAATTTCATGGGTCAAAGAATGATTCTTGAGGCGCCAGATGATAAATTCGATGCAGTATTTAAACAAGCTAAGAAGATTATAAAGAAAATTGATTCGGGGGTGTCGATAGAAACTTAAGTTGTTAAATTTTCACGTCCATTTAATACAAAACGAAATACAATGTTTGAGTCAGTAGCAGTTTTACAGTTATAACGGTTGCTGACTCAAATATAAGGAGGATACAAACATGTCCGAAAAAGAAAAGAGAAGATTGCTACGTATCCTTATTGCATCTGCAGGTTTTGTAGCAGCATTTATCTCTAATTTAGATGGTCTTTCCGAATTTCTAGTATTTTTTATCCCCTATCTCATCGTTGGAGGAGACATACTCTGGAAAGCAGCAAGAAATATCATTCGAGGACAGGTCTTTGACGAAAACTTCCTAATGTCAATAGCTACGATTGGAGCTTTCTGTCTTGGAGAATATCCTGAGGGTATTGCTGTTATGTTGTTTTTCCAAGTAGGTGAGTTATTTCAATCCTATGCAGTTTCAAGATCACGCAGGTCAATATCCGAACTGATGGATATTCGACCCGACCATGCTAATGTGCTTAGAAATGGAGAAATGATACAGGTTGACCCGGAAGAGGTACAAATTAATGAGAGTATTGTAGTGAAACCTGGAGAGCGAATCCCTCTGGATGGAATAATAACAGATGGCTTCTCTACAATAGATACTTCAGCACTAACAGGTGAGTCTGCTCCACGAGATGCGCAAAAAGGAGAAGAAGTAATCAGTGGTTGTATTAACCAAACTGGTAAATTGACCGTTCAAGTAAACAAGGAATACGGCCAGTCTACAGTAGCAAAAATACTCGAATTGGTTGAAAATGCATCTGATAAAAAGAGCAAAAGTGAAAATTTCATTACAAAATTTGCCCGATACTATACCCCGTTTGTTTTTTTTGCCGCACTAATTCTAGCAATTATTCCGCCGCTTGTCATGGGGCAACCGTTTGACATCTGGATTGAAAGAGCTCTAATCTTCCTTGTCATTTCTTGTCCTTGTGCCTTAGTTATTTCGGTACCACTCAGCTTTTTTGGCGGAATCGGTGGGGCATCCAAATCTGGCGTTTTGGTGAAGGGATCCAATTATCTTGAGGCTTTGGCCAACACAGAAATGGTCGTATTTGATAAGACTGGTACACTAACAAAAGGTAATTTCATTGTCAGTGAAATATATTCTAAAAAAATGTCCAATCAAGAGTTATTGGAATTGGCAGCGTATGCGGAGGATTATTCTAACCACCCCATCGCTCAAAGTATCAAACAGGCATTTGGAAAAACGATTGATTCTTCCCGTATTAAGGATATCAAAGAAGTCGCTGGTCATGGAGTGAAATCAGTAATTGACGGAAAAGTTGTGTTTGCGGGTAATGCCAAACTTATGAAACGAGAACACATTTCCTACAATGAAAGAAAACTTGTTGGAACTGCAGTTCATATTGCTGTTAACAATGAATACATGGGATATATCCTTGTTGAAGACGAAATTAAACAGGACGCTCCACATGCAATAACAGCTCTGAAATCCGCAGGAATCACGCAAACTGTCATGCTAACTGGGGATGCAGATTCGGTAGGGAAAAAGGTTGCAACTAAGCTCAAACTAGATAAAGTATATACGGAGCTGTTGCCTGCAGATAAGGTTGAATACGTGGAAGAGTTAATGAAGCAAAAAAACGAAAAAAGAAGTCTAGCCTTTGTAGGTGATGGCATCAATGACGCTCCTGTTCTTGCACGTGCAGATATCGGTATTGCTATGGGGGGATTGGGTTCAGATGCAGCTATTGAAGCTGCAGATGTTGTAATTATGACCGATGAGCCGTCCAAAATTGCTACAGTGATGAAGATAAGCAAAAAGACACTCCGTATCGCTAAACAAAACATTGTTTTTGCATTGGGTGTTAAAGGGATTGTATTGATTATGGGAGCTATAGGCATGGCAACAATGTGGGCAGCTGTATTTGCTGATGTCGGAGTATCCGTTTTAGCAATTCTAAATGCAATACGAGCACTCAACATAAAAAAATTCAACACGCCAGTACAGTTTTCTCAAAATCAAGAGGAAGGAAATCGAAAAGGAATAGTAGCATAGTGTAATGGGAGTATTAAATGGAAATTCTGCAGGTAATACTCCCATTTTTATCATTAATCTAAAGGCCTTTCAAGGGACAACTCATATCAAAATAATCATCAATCATTTGATGAACTAGACGAGCTTTTTCGCTATCAGCAAGAGAATAGTAAACTTCTTTACCAACACGTCTACTTTTAATTAAACCATGGAGTTTTAAAGATTTTAAATGATGAGAAATCGAAGCGGGGCTCATGTCAAGTGCAGCTGAGATATTATGTCCACACTCTTCACAATGACAGAGTAACCAAAGTATTCGAAGGCGGGAACCATCACAAAGCTGTTGAAATACAGCAGCTCCCTCCAAAAAAAATTGAACATCGGGCATTTGTTCTAAAATATGGCTCAAATTTTTACTGTGATCATGAAGTATTTCTTTATTGTTTATCTTCGTCACCCCATTAATCAAACAATTATTTTATTAAACAATCTTTTCATTAAAAGTTTAGGTGTTCCTCAGCCCCTTGTCAAGGAGATGTTTTCGGCAGTTTATTTTAATCATCATAACGCTTATGACAACCTTAAATTGATTGTTAAAAATATGATCGTATAATGGTTTACTTTTTAGTGAAAATTTATATTTTTGGATGATATCATCAAGTCAAAAGTAGCCATTTTTTATTATGTTCCATATTTCTTTATCATATTAAAAAAGATAGATATTTGAATTATTCAAGAGGCCTTTCTGAAAGATTAATGGAAAAAATCATTAGAAAGGATGTGAAAGACATGTATAAACTAGTTTTAATAAGACACGGAGAAAGTGAATGGAACAAAGCAAATTTTTTTACAGGTTGGGGCGACAGTAGTTTTACTCAATCCTTGAAGCGCACCATAATGGCGTTCGTTAAGCTGCCAAGCTTTATATACAGGGATCCATAGCAAGTCCATTTCTTCAAGCACATAATCTAGTGTTTTAATGGCACGTTTTAAATATGAAGTGTAAGCGACATCAAAAGCAAATTGTGCTTCCTTAAGTAATCTACCTGCATTTTGTGCTTCTTCAATCCCTTTATCCGACAAGTCAATATCTGTCCGTTATGTAGAAGAACAAGTTAAATTATGGCGTAGAAGTTATAACGAATTGCCACCTGCTTTGACTAAAGACGATAAACGGTATCCAATCTATGATGCTAAATATCGTGATATTGATGACGAATTTATTCCCTTAACAGAAAGCCTCAAGGAAACAGCAATACGTGTTAAATATTACTGGAATCGAGAAATTAAAACACAGATAAAAAAAGGTAATAATGTACTTATTGTTGCACATGGTAATAGTCTGCGGGCATTGCTTAAATTTTTGGATAATCTGACTCCTGGGGAGATCATTGATCTGGATATACCAACTGGCGCTCCGCTAGTATATATGCTTGATAAACAGTTGCATCCTGTAGATAAATACTATCTTTGAAGCAGAGTTATAATAGAAGAAATTGCTCTGCAAGATGGTTAAAGCAAATCAATTTTTGATTTGGCGAAGTAATTGCAGTCTCTTAAAAATATTGATTATATTAAATTTAATAATAAGGTTTTATCTCTCCAACTTAATATTAAGTTGGAATTTTTATTTTAAAAAAGTATCTCCTATATATTTGTTACATCAATTCTAAGCTTTATCAATATTAGAAAAAAATGTGATAAAGCATAGTTCATGGATGTCGAGAAGCTTCTTTCCTATCCGTGCCAATATGTATCTACATAATTGTAGCTATTTCACACAAAGTTTTGCAAATTTTGTATGCTACTTTTTACACGATAAATGGGATGTTCATCCGTTTCTTTGTATTCGCTCAATATATACTAGCATCCAGTATTTGGTGTTTTTAAATTTTTGCTCATTAAGATTCAGCTACAACTGTTTTGTGATAACGCCCGTCTGTCAACAATACGTTACGACGGGTACCACTCACTGTTTATTTCCCCTTCCGTATACCTGGTTCATTGTTATCTACTAATTGGAAAGCACCAGTAAGTACACAATGAATGCCGTATTCGAAACGATCATCGAAGCTATCTTCGTACATGGAAGTTAGTACTCGAGAAAACGCTGGATACTCGTCTGTAGCAAGTGTTTTCTGTAACTTCGAGTCGGAATAAGCGACTGAGTCTCCCTGTTCTTCTTGTACGAGTCCAAATGTGAAGTAAGCCAACGTCCAAAATATGCGAACAGCTTCCCTATGGGGAAGGTGAAGTTGGAGCAGTGCCGATATGATTGCATCTCCAATCCGCAACGTGTTTGTTTCGTACACGGTTGTACCAGTCACCAGCTTAGCGCCATCACGGTGTGTCAAAAGAACGGATCGAAGACGTCGTAAAATTTCCTTAGTACGTTCTTCTGGTTGCTCAGGCAACTCATCAAGGGACAGCTCGGAAAAAATCGTATCGGCCATCAATTCAATCAGGCGGGATTTCGTCTTGACCTGCCAGGACACGGTGTTTAAATAAACACCAAGCCGTTTGGCTACAGCGCGCAGTGTGACCGCTTCAAGCCCAGATTCGTTCAAAATATGGAGTGCAGCCTGAATGACGTCGGATTGAGTGGTACGAGTAGAACTCATAAGTTGTCATCCTCTCTAGGAACTATGATATTTTCTATCCAAAATTGGCGTAAATAGCCAATAATCTGAGGTCATTATATCATAAAATGGATTGTTGTGCAGTGACACAGGAGTCAAGAAAATTTTAAAATAAAATTCATTTACAAATAAGATTTTTCCTCCTTCAAATTGTACTAGAGTCATTCTATAAATATGCATGTCTATAGTCGATCATCTGGAAACTTATTGCTTATAAATTAATCACTAATTAGAGCTGTTTTATTGGTCAGTGACCATATTTTAATTGACTCTTGGTCGTTGAACAAGTATAATTTTAACTGAAAAACACTTCATCAATATGAATAGTATATTTGTGGAGAGAAAGGAGCTCAAAATGAAGCTAATGACTCAAAAAATAAAGAGGAAACAATTGTTAAGGCACTTTAGCGGGAGGAAAATAAAATGAAGCTATCGAATACATCGACGCGAATTGCTTTATTTTCCAAAGTAGCTCCTCTAGGAAAAGCGCTTTCTCCAGTTACAAAGCCGCTACTAGGAGCTACGTTGATTGAACTGCTTTCAGCGGTATTTGCAGTGCTACCTTATGTGCTGATTGTGCAGGTCGGTAACGAGTTGCTGTCTCCCGCACCAAATGCAGGGCTAGTTTGGACACTGGTTCTATCGGCAGTGGCCTGTCTTGTGTTACATGCTGCTCTATCGATGGTGGCCCTTACAGTGACGCACTTGACCGACGGCACACACCAGTGGAGATTGCGACGGGAATTGGTGGCTAAACTCGGTCGATTACCATTAGGGTGGTTCTCCGTGAACAATGCTGGTCAGGTAAAGAAAATGCTACAGGACGATACACATGCAATCCATTACGTGATCGCTCATTCCGTTCTCGACCTTGTCTCAGGACTTGCCGTTCCACTCTTGAGTTTTATTTATTTGTTCACGGTTGATTGGCGTCTCGCGATTATTGCGTTGGCACCTCCACTTACGTATTTTATTATCTTTGGTGTTGTCACCTCGCGTTCTTCCGGTGTGACAAGGGGTATCGGAGAAATTTCAGGAAGGCTATCCGGCAGGGTGATCGAGGTGCTCGAAGGGATTCAAGTCATACGGGCTTTTGGTCAGACTGGAAAGGCTCACCGACGCTATAGCAATACCGTAGATGAGTACATCTCTCGAACGGTTGATTGGCTATTGCCGTTGTCAAAGTTGCAGGCAGCAATCAGTGTCTTGCTTCAACCGATTACCTTCTTACTACTTATCCTGATGGTCGGAACAGGTTTTATTGCCACTGGTCGGATGGAGCCATTGACAATTTTGCCGTTTTTACTACTTGCACTCACCATGGGTAATCCGGTTCTTCGTCTCGGTAATGGGATGTCTTCATTGATGGAGGCGATGGAAGCCGCCAAACGGCTAGAGAATATGCGTGGTTTGTCAGAGATTGAGGAGCCAATGAATCCTCAAACCCCTGACGCCGGTCAACTCGATGTGGAATATAAGAACGTTGTATTTAGTTACAAAGAGGGATACCGTGCAGTGGATCATGTCAGTTTTGTCATGCTTCCTGGCACGATAACTGCTTTGGTTGGTCCCTCAGGTTCGGGGAAGTCGACGATTGCGAAGCTGTTGCCCCGCTTTTATGATCCTCAAAGCGGCTCGATTGCGATTGGTGGTGTACCTATCCGGGAGATGGATACATCCGAGTTGTATCGGAAAGTGGGATTTGTATTTCAGGATGTTCGTCTACTGCAGGAGACGATTCGTGACAACATTCGTCTCGGCAATCCTGATGCTAGCGAGGAAGACGTCATAAGGGTGGCGCGGGCGGCACGTATTCACGATCGGATTGAGCGGTTGCCCCGAGGCTATGATTCTATCGTCGGTGTGGACGCTCGGTTATCTGGAGGAGAGGCGCAGAGAATTTCGATAGCACGAGCATTGCTTGCGGATGCACCAATTATAGTGATGGACGAAGCGACCTCAATGATTGATCCCGAGTCTGAAGCGGAGATCCAGCATGCCTTGACATCGCTAATCAAAGGGAGAACGGTGCTAGTTATCGCCCATCGTCTGCATACTATTGTAGGTGCTGATCAGATTCACGTAGTTGACGATGGAAACATTGTGCAGCGTGGCACGCATGAGGAACTCATCTCGTCGGACGGTCTGTATAGTCGATTGTGGAAAGCTTATGAACGAACAAAGGAAGGTAGGGGAAAGCAATGATTAAACAGTTATTCCAAATTGTCGGCGAAGACCAGCGTGGACTGTTCCGACGCTTCGTTGCTCTAGTCATTCTGTTTTGTATCGCGCAGGGAGTGTCGTTTCTTCTCCTTCTACCGATTTTGAATGCAATATTTGATCCAGGATCTTCTGATTTGTGGATATGGATTGTCTGTCTTGTTTTCTCCGCAGGGATAGCTATCATTTGCAATTATTTTAGCTCTGTAATCGGTGTGCACCTGTCACTAGGTATCTCGTCTCGACTGTATCATCGGATTGGGGACCATATAGCGACTCTTCCACTCGGCTGGTTCAGTCAGCAACGAACAGGAACCGTCACTCGAACAATCAGTAGTGGTACAGATAATGTGGTGCTCGTATTCGGATTTTTGATGACACCAATGCTTAACGGGATTATCACGCCATCCGTGCTCACGTTAGGTATGCTAATTATCGACTGGAGAATCGGAATCGCCTTCTTAGTAGCTATTCCGTTCCTTTGGGGGATGAACCGACTTGGTCGGCTGTTCTATCGTAAAGGAGATGGTGGTATGGATCGAGCGGCAGCTGCTGCAAACGCCCGCATAATTGAGTATGTCCAAGCCCAGCCTGTGCTCCGTGCTTACGGATACGTCGGTGATGCTAACCAGTCATTACAGAAAGTGTTGCTACAACAACGTCATACAAGTAACCGACATTTGAAGTCAACAATTCCAGGCTCGATCATCTTCCGTATCGCGGTGCAACTTGTGTTGCTACTTGTCGTGATAGCGATTGTGCCACTGGCTCTCGGTGCTCAGATTTCGCCTGCGACCGCGATCGCACTTATTGCCGTAGTCGCACAGTTTACCTCTTCTGTTTCAACAGTGGCAGATTTGGGAGGCGGCATTCGAATGGCCCGGTCCTCACTGCGCAAGATAGCTGATATTTTAAATGCGAAGCCTTTGCCCGTTCCTGATAAACCAGCACGTCCTAGTTCGCAATACGAAGTGCGGTTAGAGGGGGCCAGTTTCGGCTATGATAGCCATTCTCCCGTTATTCAGAATGTATCGTTTTCGGTTCCGTCTAAGACCACGGTTGCGATAGTAGGTCCTTCTGGCTCTGGCAAGAGCACTCTGATTAAGTTGATTGCCCGATTTTACGACGTTGATTCTGGGCGTATCGATTTCGCCGATAGCGATATCCGAGAGCTTGCTACAGAAGATCTGATGCAGCATATATCTCTCGTGTTTCAAGACGTTTATTTGTTCGATGATACCATATGGGAAAATATCCGCATCGGCAACGAACAAGCAACAGACGAACAGGTGCTACGGGCATCTCGAATCGCGCAGGTTGAGGAGATTATCCGTAGGCTTCCCGCAGGCTGGGATACCAACGTTGGAGAAGGTGGACACAGCTTGTCTGGAGGTGAACGACAGCGAATTTCGATAGCACGTGCAATTTTGAAGAATGCACCAGTTATTTTGCTGGATGAGGCGACGAGCGCAATTGATCCAGAGAATGAAGCAGCATTTCTGGAAGGATTAGCTGAAGTGACCACTGACAAAACGGTGCTTATGGTCGCCCATCGGCTCTCCACGATTCAAGGTGCCGACCAGATCGTGTTTCTGCGCGAAGGAACTGTGACGGAGATAGGTAGCCATGATGAGTTACTCAAGCTCAATGGAGATTACGCCGCTTTTTGGCGGGAGCGAGCCAAGGCTTCTTCATGGAGCATCACCTGATCACTCAATCTTTAAATTGAAATGAGAATAAATATCTTATTCAATTTATTTAAAATAAAGTTTTGGAGGTATGATTTATGTCAAGTACAGTATTAGAAATTAAGAATCTTCATGTATCCATTGAAGACAAAGAGATATTAAAAGGAGTGAATCTAACGGTTAAAAGTGGGGAGTTCCATGCCATCATGGGACCAAATGGTACAGGTAAATCTACATTGGCTTCTGCAATCATGGGACATCCCAATTATGAGGTAACAGAGGGAACTATCACACTTGATGGGGAAGATGTATTAGAAATGGAAGTAGATGAGCGTGCTCGTGCCGGACTGTTTTTAGCAATGCAGTACCCAAGTGAAATCAGCGGTGTAACTACTTCTGACTTCTTACGTTCTGCGATTAATGCAAAACGTGAAGAAGGCGATGAAATCCCTTTGATGAATTTCATCAAAAAATTAGATCGGGATTTAGAATACCTTGATATTGATAAAAATATGGCAACACGTTATCTGAATGAGGGTTTCTCTGGCGGTGAGAAAAAACGTAATGAAATATTACAATTATTACAATTTCATCCAGATATTGCAATTCTGGATGAAATTGATTCAGGATTGGATATCGATGCACTAAAAGTTGTATCAAAAGGAATCAACCAAATGCGTTCGGAGAATTTAGGATGCTTGATTATTACTCACTACCAACGTCTATTAAACTATATTACACCTGATTTTGTACACGTAATGATGCAAGGACGTGTTGTGAAATCCGGTGGACCAGAACTTGCAAAGCGTCTTGAAGCGGAAGGTTATGAGTGGGTCAAAGAAGAATTAGGAATCGAAGACGAAGAAACTACAGAACAAAACGCGTAATGTAAGGAGGGGTAATCATGTATGTAGAGACAAAGCTTCCATTCAATCAAGAATATATTCAAGCAATTTCCAAAGATCGCAATGAACCCGGCTGGATGGCTACGCTTCGTTCAAAAGCTTTGGAAATGGCTAATTCATTAGACATGCCGAAACCAGATAAAACAAAAATTACAAACTGGAATTTTACAGATTTCCAGCATTCCAATAAAGAAGCAGTAAAAATTACTTCTATTGATGAACTGCCTGAAGAGTTAAGAGCATATTTTGATGGTGATGCCAGTATGGAGAATCTGTATATTCAGCGTAATCAAACAGCTGCATATAACAGTCTATCACAGGAGCTTCAGGATAAAGGTGTTATTTTCACAGATATTTTTACAGCAATTAATGAGCATAGTGAGCTGGTAGAAAAATATTATATGAATGATGCTGTTGCAGTAGATCAGAACCGTTTGACAGCACTTCATGCTGCACTTATGAACGGTGGGGTATTTGTATACGTTCCTAAGAATGTACAAATAGAAGATCCGCTTCAAGCAATCTTCTGGCAGGAGGACACAGACAGTGCACTGTTAAATCATGTGCTTGTTGTAGCAGAAGAAGGCAGCTCGGTCACTTATGTAGAAAACTATATTTCTCATAATGATACGGAAGAAACTGTTGCTAATCTTGTAACAGAAGTATTTGCTCATGATAATGCACAAGTTGCTTATGGTGCAGTAGATAACTTTGCAGAAGGTACAACTACTTATGTGAATCGTCGTGGTGTTGCCAAGCATGATGCAAGAATTGATTGGGCGCTTGGACAAATGAATGATGGAAATACGGTTTCAGAAAACATTACCTACCTGATGGGGGAAAATGCTGCTTCGGACGCAAAAGCAGTATCTGTCGGCCGAGGTAAGCAGACACAAAACTTTACGTCCAGCATTCGCCAGTTCGGAAAAGCAACAGATGGATATATCCTGCAACGTGGCGTCATGAAGGGTTCTGCCTCAACCATTTTTAATGCTATTGGTAAAATTGAACATGGTGCAACAAAAGCAAATTCTGAGCAAGAGTCCCGTGTATTGATGTTAAGTGAAAAATCCCGTGGAGATGCCAATCCAATTCTTCTGATTGATGAAGATGATGTAACAGCAGGTCACGCTGCTTCTGTAGGCCGTGTGGATCCATTGCAAATGTACTATCTTATGAGCAGAGGACTAGAACGTGAAGAAGCAGAACGTTTAGTAATTCATGGTTTCTTAGCTCCAGTGGTGGCTCAACTTCCAATTGAGTCTGTACGTAAACAATTAACACAAGTGATTGAAAGGAAAGTTTATTAATGGATATAAAAGCCATTAAAGAACAATTTCCAACTTTTCACCAGGAAGTAAATGGACATCCCTTAGTTTATTTACATTCCTCTGCAATTCCGCAAAAGCAGATTCAGAGAAGTTGGGAGATATAGGTAGTTTCCGAATTTCCTGGTGGATTAAATATGCGACACTCGCTCGGAAGGCCATGGAAAAGGGTGTACACAACAAATAAGACAGAAGCTTTTATTCTGTCCGAGGGAGGTTATTAACAATGGCAAAAAATATGCCGGAAATAGAAGAGTATAAATATGGATTTCATGATAAAGACGTATCTATTTTCCGTACAGAAAAAGGATTAACGCCAAATATTGTTAAGGAAATTTCGAAAATGAAGGAAGAGCCGCAGTGGATGCTTGACTACCGTCTGAAGGCATTAGAGCATTTCTACAAGCGTCCAATGCCGCAATGGGGCGGAGATCTCTCAGGTTTAGACTTTGATGAAATTGTTTATTATGTCAAGCCCACTGAAAAGCAAGGAAGAAGCTGGGAGGAAGTGCCTGCAGAGATTAAGCAGGCTTTTGATAAGCTGGGTATACCAGAGGCTGAACAAAAATATCTTGCTGGTGTATCTGCACAGTATGAATCAGAGGTTGTTTACCACAGCTTAAAAGAAGATCTTCAAGAGCTTGGTATTGTATTTAAAGATACAGACACTGCACTGAAAGAAAACGAAGAACTATTTAAAGAATACTTTGGAACGATTGTTCCTTATTCTGATAATAAATTCGCTGCATTAAATTCTGCGGTATGGTCTGGCGGTTCATTTATTTATGTACCAAAGGGCGTAAAAGCAACAACACCATTACAAGCATACTTCCGTATTAACTCCGAAAATATGGGACAGTTTGAACGTACGCTTATCATTGTTGATGAAGAAGCATCTGTACACTATGTAGAGGGCTGTACAGCACCAGTTTATACAACAAACTCTCTTCATAGTGCTGTTGTAGAAATAATTGTTAAAAAAGATGGCTACTGCCGTTATACTACAATTCAAAACTGGGCGAACAATGTGTATAACCTTGTTACAAAACGTGCTGTTTGTGATGCGAATGCAACAATGGAATGGATTGATGGAAACATTGGTTCTAAGCTGACGATGAAATATCCATCCATCCTTCTAAAAGGAGAAGGTGCACGAGGAAATACACTTTCTATCGCTTTAGCAGGAAAAGGACAATTACAAGACGCCGGTGCGAAAATGCATCACTTGGCTCCAAATACGTCTTCTACTATTGTTTCTAAATCTATTTCTAAACAAGGTGGGAAAGTATCTTACCGTGGTTTAGTACACTTTGGACGTAAAGCGGAGGGGGCTCGTTCCAATATTGAGTGCGATACACTAATAATGGATAACGAATCTACTTCGGATACGATCCCATACAATGAAATTCTAAATGACA
This sequence comes from Oceanobacillus sojae, assembly GCF_900162665.1. Lineage (GTDB taxonomy): Bacteria > Bacillota > Bacilli > Bacillales > Amphibacillaceae > Oceanobacillus > Oceanobacillus sojae_A. Next base: position 69,159 of record NZ_LT727813.1, on the reverse strand, counting down.
ATATTTCCTTAGAACACGAAGCAAAAGTTTCGAAAGTATCTGAGGAACAGCTTTTCTATCTAATGAGCCGCGGTTTAACAGAAGTAGAAGCAACAGAAATGATTGTTATGGGCTTTATTGAACCATTTACAAAGGAACTTCCAATGGAATATGCAGTAGAAATGAATAGATTGATCAGCTTCGAAATGGAAGGTTCCATTGGATAACTTTTAATAAATCCTGTTACAGTATCATGTGTAGCGGGACTTCCCTCATTTAAAAATTAGATAGCTATATCATTATGTTGCCTTAACGCATAATAATTTCCTTGAGGGAAAACATGGTCGTAATGTAAAACGAATGGGGATTTTATATTGAAAATAGGGATGATAAAAATTCATAAAATATATATGTCTTTAATCCCTAAGTAATTGTTTTTACTATTTGAAAGGTAGATTAATATTGTATTTTCAGAAACTGAGGATTATTTTTTAAGTTAGATAAGAGGGAATAAAAATGACAAAAAAACAAAAGTTATTACTTTTTTCCATGTGTTATATGGTTTTGTTTAATGCAATGAACGTAACCATGATGAATGTTGCGATTCCGGAATTCAGAAAGGTATTTGCTTTAACGCCTTCTGAAGTAAGCTGGATTACAGCTATTTTCAGTTTGTTCAACGGTATTGCAGCAGTTGTTATTGGAAAAATGTCTGATAGATATCCGATTCGTCACTTGTTTGTTATCGGAATAGCTATTTTTATGACGGGTTCTTTGATTGGGTTCATGAGCCCGAACTATTCATTCATCATTGCGGCCCGAATCCTTCAGGGGATAGGAGGGGGGACTCTCCCTACGTTAAGCCTAGTAGCTGCCGCACGATATTATCCAGAAGAAAAACGCGGTTATGCGCTTGGCATGGTGTTTGCTATGGTGTCGCTTGGAAGTGCAATTGGTCCGATGCTGGGTGGATTTTTAACAGATTCTTTCGGATGGGGCAGTTTATTTTTGATATCGTTTTTAAGTTTAATTACGCTTCCATTTTATCTTAAATATGCACCGAAAGAGGAAGTCAAGACAGGCAGGCGTTTTGATCAGGTGGGAGCCATTTTATTCATGCTAGCGATTACGTCTCTGTTGATGGGAATTAATGTGACAGCTTGGCTATTTATCTTTGCTGTAGTCTTTTTTGTTCTGTTCGTCTGGCAAGCTCAACGTGTAAACGAGCCATTTATTAAAATTGCCATATTGAAAAATGTCCCATTTAGTCTCGTCCTTTTCATGGGTTTGTTAAACTCCATTGCTTATATGGCAGGAATTTTCATTCTTCCTTTAATGCTTGCAGAGGTAAATGGATTGTCAACTAGTTTGATTGGTCTTGTTTTGTTTCCAGGAGGGGTGATGACAATCATTTTAGGTTCGCAGATTGGATTATTAATTGCTAAACGGGGAAATCGGTTTATGAATCAATTAAGCTTTATCTGTATGACCATTGTTTTTCTGGCTCTTTCCACATTTGTTGGAGGCTCTCCAATTTGGATATCTGTACTGCTAATTGTTGTATGCTTAGGCTTTACTGCGAATCAATCAGCTCTTACCAATCGCATATCAGAAATTTTACAGCCCAATGAAGCTGGTACGGGTACAGGATTATTCACCTTTATGATTTTTTTAGGCGCAGCAATTGGCTCGGCATTGTTTAGCCGTTTTCTTGAACTCAATAGTGGACAATGGAATATGTTAAACGAGTCTGCTCATCCTTCATACAGCAATGCTTTCATTCTTGCGGCCATTACGGTGATATTGGCAATGGTAGTGCTTGCTTTGGAGAAATCAGTGACAAAAAGACAGAAAATGAGAGTAGATGATAAATCCCTTAAAAATAGACTTAATGCATAAAGCTACCTAAATCATTCTTTGCTTCATTAGGAGAAGCAAGCGTATCATTTGAGTCAATCCTACTAATATGGCTTTTTTCAACATAATTAATCCAGTGCGGTAACTTAACTATTAAAATATTTATGTATAAAAAAGATTTGAATGATGGACAGAACTATAAAAATGTTTGTTTATTCATTAGTGCTTGTCTCTATTCGATATCGGCTAACATACCAAGAAAGATTTTTTAGTGTTATTATGGCTAAGTTCATGAACTAAAATAACCATTAAAAAAGAAACTTAGATTAAGTGTACTCTTTTTTAATGATAATGATTATCATTACCATTTTAGGTGATAACATGATGGTTATCAAAACAGGGTGTATATACAGTAAAAACTAATAGCGGATAGCTATAAAATTATTGAGGAGGATGATAAAGATGTATAATATGTTATTTCAATCACATTCAGGCTTGTGGGAAATCACTATCTTGCTTTTTATCATTTCATTTATCTTATTGAAAATGGGAAAACCTAAGAGTAAAAAAATAACGCAAATGATATTACGTCTGTTTTATGTAATTATGATTATTTCTGGGCTTGGAATGTTAATTACGCTCAACTTCCCATGGTTGTATGTTATCAAAGGTATTTTAGCACTATGGCTTATATGGATGATGGAACTAATTCTTTCTAAATCAGTTGTAAGAAAGGAGAACGGTCCTTCTACAAAAAGTTATTGGACTCAATTTATTATTGCTTTAGTCTTGGTTGTATTGATTGCTGCCAAAATCATTAGTTTTTAGCTTATCGTTCTTTCTTTGATGAATTTCAATGAATTAAGTGGACTCATAATATCTTCCCAGAATCACCATGAAAGCAAGATACACTAATTAGGCTACTACACTAGATAAAGATAATCATATTGGAAAATTATGTCTTTCCTTGAAAAGAAGACTTATTTCCTAACTTTTGAACAACAAAACGTAACGAGGTGTATTGGAAATGAAAAAGAAGAAATTAGGATTATTAGTAATGGCATACGGTACGCCGTATAAGGAAGAAGATATTGAACCTTATTACACGCATATTCGTCATGGCAGAAGGCCGGAGCCAGATGCGCTACAGGATTTAAAAGATCGGTATGAAGCAATTGGCGGCATCTCACCTTTGGAAAAAATAACCCAAGAACAAACGCATGCATTAGAAAATAAATTGAATGAATTACAAGATGAATATGAATTTAAAGCTTACATCGGTTTAAAACATATTGCTCCATTTATTGAGGAGGCCGTAGAAAAAATGGCGAAAGATGGTATAGAAGCAGCAGTTTCTATCGTTTTAGCGCCACACTACTCTACATTTAGCGTGAAATTGTATAATGAACGTGCAAATAGTACAGCTGAAAAATACGGTATAAAAATGGAGTCTGTTCAAGATTGGTATACAGAACCAGGATTTATTGATTTCTGGGCAAAAGGCGTGCAAAATACCTTTGCGGATATGTCAGCAGAAGAAAAAAATAATACTGTATTAATCGTATCTGCTCATAGTCTTCCAAAAAAAATTCTGCAACATGGAGATCCATATAAACAGCAATTAGAGGAAACAGCACAATTAATAGCAGAAGCTGCAGATGTAAAAAATTATGAAGTAGGCTGGCAAAGTGAGGGAAACACTCCAGACCCTTGGCTTGGACCGGATGTTCAGGATCTAACTCGCGAATTATATAATAAAGAAGGATACAAAGCATTTGTTTATACACCTGTCGGCTTTGTGGCAGATCACCTTGAAGTTTTATATGATAATGATTATGAATGTAAAGTAGTCTGTGATGAGATTGGAGCAAGCTACTATCGTCCTGAAATGCCAAACGCTCTTCCAGAATTTATTGAAACATTAGCAAATGTGGTACTAAAGAAAATGAAATGAGCTTCCTAATGAATAAAAAAGAGTAGTAATTGTTGGTTTGGCATGACATGTTTACCTACTGACTATCATCTTTAAAACAGGTGAAATCAGCAAAACTTCCAATTGAGATCAAATTAGTTGAAGACTTTAGTAGGTTAAACAGACGTATTCAAACATAATAGTGATGCCTTAAGTGCCATCCAAGAGAAATAAATAAGACCATATTTTGCAAGATTGTAAACATGGTTTAAATATATTTTTAATTTATCCAACCCAACTGTTCATTTTCAGTTGGGTTTATTTTTTATCTCTCAAATCTTTGCCAATTTTAAATGTTTAACGTTGAAGGTTATGAAAGGGGAAATCATCACCCACCTTTGCAGTATTGTGAAGGGAGATGACATGCATGATAGCACCTAATCGTACCGAATGGCAAATACGCTGTGCATTTAATGCGTTCTGCAAACGTGTATTAAAGAATGTCGCCATTGATATCTACAAAGAACGAAAGCGTCAACGGTCGAAAGAGAAAACGTTCTCTGATTTAACGCCTTATGAAGCGAATCAACTTTATTCTGTAGATAATTATGGTGAGGGTAATAAAGACGGTTTTCAAATTGTAGATAAGAAAATTACGACAAAATTACTAGCAGAAGCCATGCACTCATTATCAGAAGAGAAGCGTAATCTTGTCCTCTTATACTAATTTCTTCATCTATCAGATGAGGAAATTAGTCAACGACTGAATGTACCTCGTCGAACTGTGCATTATCGACGAACCAGTGCTTTAAAACGGTTAAAACGATTTTTGGAGGAACATGCAAATGAATAACATAAGCATTCAAAATGATGAACGTGGTTTGTTGCCGTATCCGATAATTATCGCTGCAAACGCGGGTGAAGCCGAAGCGTTAAGGCTTGTAGTGAAACACTATGACAGTTATATTGCCAGTTTATCCATGAGAAAGCTGCGAGATGAACAGGATAATACTTACTGGGATATAGATGGAGATATGCAATCTCGTTTACGATCCAAGCTAATGCAATCTGTTTTGGCTTTCAAGATATAATTTCACCATGAATCATAATCCCCTTTCACTATAGATTATTGTACTTTGACAAAACAGCATGGCGAATAACACCATGTTATATATCAAAAAATCAGATACGTTCTAATGATGTTGAGCCACCTGATATTTGCGCCATGACTTTCTATAGAAACGAGCGATAAAAAAGCTATCTAATGTCATTGTGGTGAATGACTGGCGAAGATACATCAATAGATATAACGATACTCTCCTATCGTCGTTGTTCGAGCGTTCAAAGCGTCGCAGGCAATGAATGGGACTGGAAGAAATACTTGCAGGGGTGAAATTCCCGTGGAGCTGCTACCAGTAGCCGTCTGATTTTTTAAGTAAATTAGAAAACAGTCGTTTCTAGTATGTATTCTTCTGTTAATGAAAAAGAAGGTATACATTTAATGAAGGACCTGATCACAAAAGATGATTTAATTCAACTTGGATATCCCAAATATACTTTGATACGAATCATTAGACAAGCCGATTCTAGGATGTGAACTAGAATCGGAGGAAAACAGTCATGGCTAGAACAAAATATGCTGGTGTTTATGTTGGTCGGTCTGGACAATATTTTTATGAAACAGAGCTGGGAACCGACCGTATTACGGGAAAAAGGCTCCGAAAAAAAGGACCGACAAATCAACAAGGAAAGCAGTAGTTGATATGCAATACCTCGAAGTTAATATTTCTAAAAAAGTAAAAGCAATCCCTAAAGGAAAAGCGGTTGTTCCTTATTGGACAAAAACGGAGTTTGAAAAAGTTATTTCTGTGATTTGTCTGGATGTTTTTTATGAGCACTTGTGTTTTGTAATGTTATGGACGTATTTCATGGCAAGGATACATGTGAATGAAGGAACAGTTCTATGGTGGGAAGACATTGATTTCAAAAATAAACGTCTTCGAGTCCACCACTCTTTGTATTTAAAGAATAAAAATGATTGGAAACGAAAAGCTTATAAGAGAACAGATAATGGAAAGCGAATCATTTCTTTAGATGAGGATACGATATAAGTGCTAAAAGAATGGAAAGAGCGACAATCAAAAGTCGGGATGGACGATTTCGTCTTTAGTTATGATGGAATGCCAATGATAAAGTCGACGATTGCTAGAATCATTCAACGCTTCTTAAAACTTGCAAAAGTTAATCGTATTCAAGTTAAAGGACTGAGACATTCGCATGCCTCTTATCTTATTAATGAATTTAACACCTCTGTTTTAATTTTATCAAAGCGTACGAGTCATTCCAGCCCAGAGAGCCGTTGGAACTGTTCGGGTGCCAGCTGCGTGCGAATGAACGGTAGGAAAGTTGGTGTATTTTTGTACAACCCTTTAAAAAGATTTAACTAAGAATCTCTCAAATACTCATATCTCTCGGTCAATGAATAGGAGCGCCTTTCCATTCAGTAAAAGCGTTCTTTTATTGCTATGGAAGATTAAATGAAAAAATCATATTTTCCACCTTGACAGTTAACGATATATCGCTTATTATTTATTTAACGATATATCGTTATTAAAAAATAAAACTAACAGGAGGTTGTTTACAATATTCAAAAGGCCTAATATTCCTCAACATCATTTCTTAAAAGGACGGGGTCATTTTCATCAGAATGGCTTCTTTAAAGGCGACAGATTTGATAGGGAATTAGAAACAGGAAATAGAAACCATGAACGACTAGGTGGATTACAATTCTTTTCAGAAAAAGAATTCGGTGGAGAAGACAGTGGAGAACGTTTTTTCAGGCGTGGTGACCTCAAGATAATCTTATTAAAGTTGTTACAAGAACAGCCGACACATGGATATGGATTAATCAGAGATCTTGAAGACAAGTTTAATGGCTTTTATTCGCCTAGTCCTGGTTCGATTCACCCTATTTTACAAATGCTTGAAGATCAAGATTTTGTTAATGTAACTAAAGAAGGTCGGAAAAAAGTTTATCATCTTACAGATAAGGGTCAAATCTTTTTAGAAGAAAACCAAGATAAAGATCCTTTCATCTTGAGAATGAACATGATCGAAAATGTGGATATAGATGAAATACAGAATTTAAGATCTAATATTCAAGAATTATTTCATGAATTTTTCAAGGTGGGGCGTCAATCTATAGAAAATTCACAAAAAAGGAACAGCTGCAAAAGTTAATTGAAAAGGTGCACACAGAGCTGTTAAATATATCAAATGATAATGAAAATAAAAAAAGCACAGATGAAAAATAGAACTTAAAAATACGAAAGGGGACTTAAAAATGACTATTACACTTAATCATACGGTGGTATTTGCTAAAGATAATGATAAAGCTGCACACGAATTTGCCGAGAATATGGGCCTTAAACTTGAGGGGTATGAAGGGATAGATAATAAGTTCGCAACGGTCCGTATCAATGCTGAACTTTCTGTTTTCTTTATGACAATCGAGAGTGATACCCCACAGCAACATTTGGCTTTCAGTGTTGATGAACATACCTTTGACCAGATTCTCGATCGTCTTCGTGAGAGGAATGTCACCTTTGGAAATAGCCCACATGAACCAAACAATCAGCGTACGGATCATCCTTTTGCACCTCGTGGGCTGTTCTGGGCCAATTTGGATGGTTGCCTTGTTGAAGTCATGACGGATGAGTCATAAACAATGTTGATCGCCTCATTGGATAACGGTTACTTTTGTCATTTCAATAGTTTCTGTCTTACTTGCTTTAATTCTTATTGATAATGGAGAGGGATCCAATCTGACTGTTACGTGGGATTCGCCCATCATCATTGAGATGTTAAGTGTAGGGATTATTTTTATTGCTCTCTTCCTTTGGATCGAAACAAAAGCAGCAGAGCCGATTGTTCCGCTTCTGTTATTCAAAATACGTGAGATTGCTTTTGGCAATATTACCAGTTTTTTTATGAGTGCGGGAATATTTGAAACGGTTGCTTACATTCCATTGTTTGCACAAGGAGTTATTAGGGTCAGCCCTTCTATTTAATACCGCTTATGCTTTCAGTTGTCATTACCTCGATGGTCGGCGGACGCTTAATGAACAAAGGCTATTCTCGTACCAAGTATGACGTTAATGGCAATCGTTTTTTCTACTCAGCAGGATGACAACTGAAACAACTCTTTTTCAAATTGTTTTGTTTATGATTATTACAGGCTTGGGGATGGGTGCCATTAATCCTACGCTTGGTACTGCTGCTCAGAGTGCGGTTGATATGATTTTTTGTGGTGCTGCTACTTCATCATCACAATTTTCCGCTCTATAGGAGGAACAATTGGAGTAAGCGTAGTGGGCAGTCTATTTGCACAGAAAATGGCATCGGGCTTAAATATGCTTCATAAAAATGGAGTTGGTTTGAATACCGAGAAAATTCAATAAATTTACAATATACAGGTTCTTTTTACCCTGCTGTGAAGGCTTCTCTATCTAGTGAAATGCTAAATGAGTTATAATTTGCTTTTAGTAGCTCTTTAAATGTTGTATTTCTAGTTGGATGTGTATTTGTTTATATTGGTTTAACATCAAGTATATTTATGGGAAATGCGCGTTTAGTAAAATCTGAAAAATCAGGGACTTTTGTGAGCGCTAAATAGACATTCACATCGATTCCGTGTTCCGATACAATTTGGCTCATAGATTTTTCTTCCTTTAAGGCTTCTAACACAATTTGTGATTTAAATTCGGTTGTATATCTTTTTCGTTTCATATACCTACTTTAACATGTCCTTTTGTGTGTCCAGCTTCTTGGATTCATTATATTTATCTCTCCTGCACATAGTAAAGAACATGTTGAGGAGAATATTTAGCAACAATAAACAACGGAGAAGGAAGGCATGATAATGGCGAATAATTGTTAGAATATAGAAGATAAAGTAGTCATTATGACTAGCGTTGGCTTATAGGGCATTAACAAAGAGATTTTCCCGTCATTTTTATTAAGGCTAAAAAAGGTGGTATTATCAATACCACCAGTGAAGCCAGACAAATAGGATCTCTATTTGGAAAAGGAAGAGATTGCTAATGTAAATCCTGGAAGCGAAATTACAATTGAGAAGTAGCAGATAGTTTGAAAAAGATACCCCCACAAACAAGCATTGAGGTGTTGTTTGCGGGGGGATTTTAGTTAGAGGGATGTACACTATTCCCATTATAATATATGGGCGCAATTTTTTAAGTTAAAGAAGACAAATTCATGTATGCTTTATTGCTGATCAAAATTAGGAAGCCAGATTATTTGTAAATAAACTAATTTGACCGAAGACGGTCCATAAATAATTGCATGGCAGGAGTGATTAACTTATCTTTTCTTCTAATTAAGAAAATTTGTCTTTGATATTCCCATTCAGGTATAGGGTGCATACTTAATTCCCCGTTTTGCAATTCCCAACTAACGATATTCTCAGATAAAATTCCATAGCCCATCTCATGTTTTACTGCTTCTTTCATCGCTTCTGATCCGGATGTTTGCATTTTGATATTGAGAACAATATTATGTTTTTTAGCCCATTTATCAAATAATTTTCTACTTACTGATTCAACTTCGTGGTGTACTAAAGGCTGCCCGGATAGATCAGAGGGAGTAAGTGACTGTTTATTCGCTAAGGGATGATTGGGATGCATAACGATGACTAAAGCATCCTTTTGCAATGTAATAATCTCCAATTCCTCGTCCTTTAAGTTTACCTCCGTAATAATACCAAAATCTAATTGAAATTGTTTAACTTTATCGATGATAACAGAGGACGTATTTACATCCAAGATAAGAGCCAGATCTTTATATTCTTTGTTTAATTGAGATAAGAAAGGAGTGATTATGTAAGTTGCAGGTGTATGCGTACTGCCTATCGAAATAGAACCTGTTTTCAATCCTTTAAACTCTTCCATTAGATCTTCAATTTCATCTGATTGATATATAATATTTTGTGCATAATGATATAGAGAATTTCCTGCTTCAGTCAGCTGAATTGTATGATAAGATTTCGTGAAAAACAAAGGCACGCCCAGTTCTTCTTGTAGTTTATTTAAATGAAAAGTAACTGTAGGCTGACGGATTCCTAGCTTATTGGCGACAAGGTATAACTTTTTATATTTGACAGTATATACAAAAACTTTTAATTGCTGCAAGTTCATGTGTTTCCTCCTTGGACATAATATGAATGTTTTTCTAGAGGTGTTTCTTTTATAAACTTCCTCCTTCTCTCAATTAATTCCTTCTTGTTTAATTATCCATGTACTATCCACCTCTATCTATCTTCATTATAGATTTTATCTATGGGATTTAATATAAAATAGATTTTATTTTACAAGAAGTTTACTGCTAATTTACAAATAGTTAATGTTCATACTTTATATTTAACTCTGTAAGTAATTCACAAAAAATTGGGGGAAGGCACATGCTAAGAAGTAAGACTATATTGTTTATCTGTTTATTTTCTTTTCTCGTTCTTACAGCTTGTAGTTTAAACGAGGATGAAAAGAGCACAGCTTCAGATGAATCATCGAAGGAGCAAAATGCAGAAGGCGAAAAAGGAACTGGAGAGCCAATTAAACTTTATGGTAATGATTTTATAGAGGAAATTTCTCCGAAGTTTCAAGGAGATACGGGGTACGAAATCGAAGGGGTTCACTACGGTGGGGGAGAGGCACTTGCCCAAATTGAAGCTGAGCAAGGTAACCCGCAGTGGGATGTCATTATGATGGATGGTCATGGATCAATTAGAAATTTAGCTGACCGAGGATTTTTGCTTACTGATTGGAAGCCAGAAAATATTGATTTACTGAGTGAAGAAGGAACAGAGTTGGTGCCTGAGGATAATGCATATACCCCAATCGGGATTCATGCTTCAGCTGTTATTGTTTATAATACAGATATTTTAACAGAGGAAACAGCACCAAAAACTTGGGATGAATTTTTTGCTTATGATGGCCCTGTTGGGCATGCTGATCCAGCAGTTGCAGCACCAGCTTATCCATTAGTTTCTTCCCTTTTCTATAAATGGGGAGTAGAGGAAGGGAAAGAACGCTATCTAAAGCGTTTTGAAGATGGTTTTAATATATATCCCAAAAACGGACCTGTTACAAGTGCAGTAATTAATGGTGAAATTCATGTTGCAGCTTTACAAGAGCATAATGCATATCAAGCTGAACTTGATGGAGAAAATGTAGGTGTTATCTGGCCTGAAGAAGGAGCACCAGGCAGTGTGCGAGTAGTTGCAATCAATAAAGATTCTAAAAATTTGGAAGCTGCGAAGGTATTTGTGGAGTATATGTTAGAACCAGATACACAAAACTACCTGACTTCTCTTGAAGATGACAGCTCAAGCTTTTTCACTCCGCTCAGTAAAGGAACTGAAATGCGTAAAGAACGCGAACAAAATGGTACGTTTTTACTTCCTCCAGCGGAATGGGCGGCAGAACACGAAACAGAAATAAAAACTTGGTTTGCTGATCAAAATGTTAATTAAGGATAGAATATTATGAACCGAAATGAAAATCGATTAGGCGGGGTAGTTACTCTTATACTGTTTATCTTTATCTTTTTACCTTTGCTTGCTGTTATTTTAAATGCTGTCTTACCAGGATTATTTTTTGGGAATTTAGAGTTCAATGGTTTTCAGGTTATCTTTGAGATATTTGAAAGAGAACTGTGGTACGTATCTTTAAAAAATTCTGTCATGCTCGGTCTTGGGGCGGCAACCTTTGGAACAATACTTGGCGGCTTATTAGCAACTATCCGGTCAAAATGGGATTATGCTGCAGCGCGATGGTTAGATATTGCTGTATGGGTTTTGCTGATAGCCCCTTCTTTTATAATTGCACAAGGATGGGTATTGTTCGCCAGTTCTGAAGGATTGGCGAACAGTGTGTTAGGTTGGTCTTGGGTGACTTCATTTATATTTCAACCTAGTGGCTTAATTTTTATTATGGGATTAACAAAGTTTCCTCTGGCATATTTGACAGTAGTAGCCGCTATGGAGTGGAATGTATCGCGGTTTGAGCATGCAGCAAGGCTAAATGGAGCTCGTCCTTTCACGGTGTGGAGGACGGTACAGCTTCCACTATCATTACCTGCTTATTTTGCTGGCTGGACGCTTGTGTTCATTGATACTATTGGTGATTTTGGACTTCCTGCAGCATTAGCTACAGTATATCGTTTTCCAACTTTACCCTACTCCATCTATTCTGCTATCAATCAATCGCCGGTAAGATTTGATATGGCAGGAGTATTATCTTTTTATTTAGTGCTTATTTTAGCATTGACTATGGCTATTTTATTTGTTGCAATTAAAAAATCAAAAGTAGATTTCTTAAATAGTAAAGCCATACGAGTAACAAAAAAGAAACCAAAACGTGCTTGGTTATTAAGTATCGGGACATTCGCTTTTCTGATTTTATGTTTAGGAATCCCAATTGGGACGAGTGCAACGGTATCATTTATGAAGCATTTAGGCGCAGGTATAAAATTAGATAATTTTACATTCAAACATTATATTGATGTTTTAGGTGGAGCGAATGGATTAGATTATTCACAGTTATCGATTTTGGAAGGGTTGAAAAATTCACTTACTATTGCAGCTATAGCGGCAATTATTAGTATTATTCTTGGATTCATCGTAGCTTACGTATTGACTTTTACTAAGTCCAGATTAAAAAGCTCTCTTCATGTATTTACTTTAGTTTCTTTAGCTGTGCCGGGAGTTGTGTTAGGTATTGGTTATATTTTCATATGGAACCAAAAATGGTTGGAACCAATTGGTCTTCATTTATATGGGAAACCATCTTTACTTATCATGGCAGCAGTTGCTGGAGCGATTCCTTATGCAGTGCGTGTCCAATTAGGGACGTTTGCTAATTTATCTCCGTCCTTACTTAAAGCGGCTGCAGTACAAGGTGCATCGATGTTTACTAAAATGAGGACGATTATCTTGCCAATTGTGCGAAATACTTTATTACTTGCCGTGCTTGCTTCATTTGGTACCAGTGTATTTGATTTGGCTACAGCCTCCATGCTAAAGCCGTCAAATTTTGTACTTTTGCCTTTAGTAATTGATGAGGCGTTTGAATTTGCTAAATATGGATATGCTACTGCTGCAACTATAATTGGCGGAGCTATCGTTGTGTTATTAATTATAGGTGTCCAGTATGTATTTAACTTTATTTTCAAGAAAATTGATCAACTAGATAGAAAAGAGGGTAATTTTGTTGGAACCAATCTTAAAGATAAATGATGTCCAAAAATCTTTTGGCATGACAAAAGTGTTAGATGGTATTTCATTTGAAATGATAGAGGGAGAGTGTATATGTCTTTTGGGCTCTTCTGGCAGTGGTAAATCTACATTACTACAGATTATTGCTGGGTTGTTAAAAGCTGAGCATGGAGAAATAAACATGAGTGGTTTACAAGCATTGAGCAGGAATAAATTTATTCCGCCTGAGAAAAGGCCAATTAATATGGTGTTTCAGGATTATGCATTGTGGCCGCATATGACCGTCCGTAAAAATATAGAATATGGTTTGAAAATGTCTAAAGTCCCTGAATCCATTAGACGGAAGAGGATAGAATCAGTCTCCCAACTGCTCCAATTGGAAGGGCTGTTGAATAGGCTGCCATCTGAATTATCTGGTGGGCAACAGCAAAGAGTAGGAATTGCCAGAGCGTTAGCTACAGAGCCCAATATCCTGCTAATGGATGAACCTTTATCTAATTTAGATGTAAAGCTGCGGACGGAAATGAGAAGTGAATTAGCTGATATTTTACGTAGGCTTTCGATTACAACAATTTATGTAACACACGATATGATGGAAGCTTTTGCCTTGGCGGACCGAATTCTTGTCCTGCACCAAGGAAAAATTGAACAGCTTGCATCGCCTCAAAAAATGTATGAGGAACCTGAAACACTGGGTGTAGCGCAATTAATGGGGTACCAAAATCGATTAAAGGGAAAAATCACCTCGATTAATGATGGCACAGCCACCATTCAATGTGGCGAGTATTCGGTAAAAGGAACACTTCAAACAGGTCAAAATGACAAACTATCTGTTGGAGATGATGTATTGGTAATGCTCCAATTAGAAGCAATTCATTTTGATTCAGTTTCATTTCAACCTGAGAATTATATAGAAGCAAAAATTGTGCAAGTAATTTATGAGGGAAGTAGATGGCGGTATCGATTAGAAATGAAGGATGGGCAGTATATTGAGGCTCTGCATACGAAAAAGCAATCTTTAGATGACATTATGAACATTTCCTTCTCTGTCCAGCAAACGCGTATATTTAAGTTATAATTTATTAATTGTTATTTGGAGACTATCTTTATGAAAAATCAAAAGCGAATACTTGCAATATCGGATGTCCATGGAAATGGACATTTACTCACTAAGTTATTACAAGCAGTAAATTATTCACCTGATATAGATCAACTAATTATGTTAGGTGATTACATAAATAAAGGCCCTGACTCCATCGGTACCCTGCAAAGCATTGAATCTTTATGTAAGGAAGGTGCCATCGCTCTGGCAGGTAATAATGAATTGAAATGGTTAAACTCTGAAAACAGTGATACAGCAAGATGGAAATCTTTTTTGAAATCACTGCCCTTTTACAAAGAGATTAGTCCTTTCATATTTGTTCATGCCGGTATAAAGAAAAGTCTACCATTGTATAAACAACGTATAGAAGATTTAACAGGAATTAATACACCATCTTTCGAATGCTTTCCTGATAGAATAGTTGTATTTGGTCACACACCAACATTTAGACTGGCATCCAGTACTGGTCAAATTTGGTTGAAGAAAGGGATGGTTGGAATAGATACAGGTGCCGGTCATGGTTCTAATTTATCGCTTGTAGATTTAACAAATTGGATATCTTATTTCGTGCGGATAAATAATTCTGAAGAGGTGAATTCTTATCCTTTACAAAAACAAATTGTATATGGGGACGACTATATTTAAACAAAGAACGGAGGGCGATTATTATAACATTAGAAATTGAACGGAAATTTGTTTTGTCTGCCTACCCTGATAATGAAATTCAGAAGGGAATTTTAAAAATGATATCCACTTATTTAATCGAACAAACATATTTGGCTTATCAGCCTACTCAACAAATCCGAGTGCGGAAAATAGTTAATATACAAACAGGATATGTTAAATATACTCACACTTTTAAAGAAGGAAGCGGGATTATTCGAGATGAAATCGAATATGAAATTTCAAAAGAAATATATGAGCAACTAATCAATATGGCGAATAAGCAAGCACTTATAAAAACAAGATCTATTTGGCAATTAAGCGGAATGAATACTTATATAGAAATCGACCAATACGAACAAATACCCCTCTTAGTTGCTGAAGTGGAGTTTCAGAATGAGGAAGAAGTAGATAAATTTACCCCGCCAAACTGGTTCGGTGAAGATGTGAGCTTAGATAAAAGGTTAGGTAACTATCAATTATGGTTGCAAGTACAACATTCGAAATGAATTTTATGGATAATGCTCTCTACTGTTGGAAGAAAATGATTTTTTCTTGTAGTTTCCATTTTAGAGCTTCTGGGAAGAAGAACCTTGACTCACATCTAAGTTACTAAACAGCGTTCATCAAATAGGAATGGTGATTTTAACAGTCTTAGTTAAAAAACTCTTTTAATAATTTGTACAAAATGTATAACGAACTCTGTCCATTTGTCTTTTCCTTTTGAATCACCTAAAATAATAGCTTGGAATCAACCTTTCTTGCCTTTCAATCTTACGGGAAGAGCTGACAAGAAGTTTATTATAAAGGAGTCATATAGATGAGTAACTAAAAATCAAGGGCTACCATGAAACTTTTTGGAAGGAAGAAGACCAGATTATGCCAATTCATGTTGGAATGCATCTTGTGAAGCTGTATGTAGAAAATGACTCAGATAGGGCTGTTTCTTCTCCAAATTGTTTTCTTCAGGACGGTGAAATCAGGATGATGTAATTGAGTGTTTGAGATTACCAAGCCTTTAGAATCGTTCGGTGTACAAGATTCTGCTGTTTCCCATTATGTCAATCCGGTTGAAAACGGAGACGCAGAAGAAGCTGGCATGCGTTCTGTTATCTTAATTGATTATCAGCAAACGGGTGTAGCTGATGTAGACGAATAAATTATCGATAAAAGTGAAGGATAGTCTATTTGAAGAGATAGGCTATCCTTTTGAGTTTACTAATGGGAACCTAGAAATAGCGCCCGAGATAACGTGAGCGATCAATAAGTATATAGAAAAATACTCAACACGTAGATAAACTATGCTTAAGGAAGATTAACTGACGTGTTGGGTATTTTTTGATTTAGCTTTACTCATATCGAATATTTTTTCCTGACATCGTTTAGATTGTCGGCATGATGCGCTCAACTGGAAAGCCGTGGCGCAATGCGATTCATTTATCAGGTATGAACGGACGTGGACAGATCACTCACCAGAAAAGAGGCTGAAAAAGAAGGCATCCATTCTCAGCCTTTTCTATCGATGTCTTGACCGAGTATACAAGGCTATATCAAGAGGGCGATGAAACGACTAACCGAAGAAAACAAATATTAATAGAAGAAAGAGATAAACTTTTGATTAAACAGAAAGAGTTAAACAAAACAATACAGCGATTGAATAATAAAATTACGAATTACGAAAATAAATTTGTAACATGTGAAAATATGCTTATAGATAAAACGTGAAGAATATTGTATAAAAGTAGATTTCTTATGAGAATGACAGGATTACTATGATTGTAGTTAACGTATATTCAAACTATAAATAGGAAGTACAATTTTTGACTAAAAGTAATAAAAGATGAGGCGATAATAATGATGAAACAAGCAACACCCCGAAAAACAATTTCCTTTTCTGCGGAAGCATTTGAAGCAATCAATGAAACAGAAATCAGATGGCTTGGAAATTCGGAGATTTTACTGAATAGCAGAGGAACCTGTATTATGGTTGATTCCGTTTTAGAAGGTTTTGAACTGCCCTTATTAAATGATATGCCAATTAAAACAGAAGAAGTGCCAAAACTTGATGGAATTTTAATGACACATTCTGATAATGACCATTTTAGCTTAGATACATTAAAAAATTTACTCCCCGTTACAGAATCCTTTTATGCACCCAAATATGTTGCAGAGCTTTATTCAAAGGAATTCCATACAGATGCAATTGGACATGATATCCATACAACATTTAATATAGAAGAAATAAAAATTATACTGACGCCAGCAAATCATTTATGGCAAAATGAAACCAGCAAATTTGATCATGTGTTTAAACTAGAGGATTATTGTGGATTCTGGATAGAGACGACTGATGGAACATTATGGATTCCCGGTGATTTCCGTCTGATGGAAGAACATTTACAAATGCCGGAACCCGATGCGATTCTCTTTGATTTCTCCGATAATGAGTGGCATATTGGCTTTGATAATGCAGTAAAGCTGGCCAATACCTATCCCGAAGCTAACTTGCTTCTTTCCCACTGGGGAACGGTTGATGCGCCAAATATGGAGGCTTTTAATGCCAATCCAGCTGATCTTTTCGATAAAATAGTAAATCCGGATAGAATGAAAGAGCTTGCGGCGGAAGAACGGTATATTTTGAGTAAGGATAAATAATTTTCTAACATAACACTTTAATGGAATAGCATTTTGTATGAGGATATTTAAAATGCCGATTTTTGCGTGAAGTCAACTGATGGGTTAATTTTCGTCTATCTGGTAAGGCTGGACTGTCCATGCAGCCTTGTTCTGATAATCTCTGTTATTTGAAGTATAAAGACCAAAGAAAATGATATACTTATATGCACTGTCATGCATAGAAATAGCAATCTTGTCATTTGCTTCTTCCCAAGGACTTAAGGAGACAGTGTTTGTTCGATTGTTAGAGTCGATATTACTTTGCCCATCAAGATACCACGCACCAACGTGGGAGTCGGTCACCTTTCGTCGGTTCATCATTCAGGATTATGGATTCATCTGCTCCTGAAGCTGCATCTAGCTTTTCAATTTTTTATATTACTATCCGACAGGTTCTCGAATGTGAAATTACCGACCAGGTAAAATTCATCCCCGTCTTTCGTTTCTGTTCCAAGATCTTGTGTTTTTTCCACGCTGTTTAACGTTAATGCAAGCGGGATTTTTTCCGACTGTGTGATGACATAGCCCATATCTCTAATTTCAAGTCTCATTTGGTCTTCAAGCTCTATTGAGTCAGCATCTGCATCACGAATTACTTCTTCCGGAAGAGTTGCGCTCGCTTCTTGATTTTCACAATCATCTTCCTGATGATTAGCGGTATTGGTATTGGCAGCTTCAATTTCATCGTTTTACTCACTGCATGCCATTAACAATAATGCGCTTACAAATAGAATCATCGTGGCCATTACATACTTTTTCATTATATAACACCTACTCCTTCGTTATAGTGGATAAATATTATCAAGTATTACCATGCTATAGAGAAATGATTATTTCTATATATCTAATGACAATGAAGAGGGCGTGAATAAAGGTTTTTTCTTATTTTTTACAGTTTATTTGTTTAAATTTAGCAGAAAGGAGTTTTCTTTTCTGTTTTATATTTTAGGCCTATTTCATTGCTTGATTGTTTTAAACACTATAAATAGTACTTTCTTCTGTTCCTATAAAAGGGTAGAAACGGTATTATCATATTTAAATCGTATGTATTCAGGAGGAGAGAGGATGAGAAAACGAGCAGCAATAGTTGTAATGTATTATTAGCAGGTTGAGGTAGTAATGGAAGTGGCATATCGTATTGGTGGTTTGTTCGGTATGATCAATGGGGTGATTGTTACCGCATTGCCTACTGTCGTAATAACGATTGCACTTATTGGAGTCTTATCTGCATATAGAAGGCTGAATTAGGTCGGATGAGTCTGCGCAACGAGACAAAATCCAATACTGCCCGAAACCTATACAGTAAATCTAGCAGTTACGTGGGAGGAAAGTTTTCGTTCTTACCGGGGGAGGTCTTGTGAGGGTGACGTGTAAGTTGAGTGATAACGAGCCGACACAACCATGATGGTGATATCTTGGTAAATCACAAGAAGTCAGCAGAGGTCGTAGTAGTGTGAAAGGACCAAAACATGAAGGACCGAACGATAGTAATTTTGAAAAGTCCAGGAGGTGTGAAAGGCGCGAGAACTGCAGAAAACAGGAGAATCTGGCTATCGGCAGAGAGATAGTGTGGAACATGAAGGGTATGTCGAAGCGCATAGTGCCTTTCATGGTGAAAAGAACAATCAAAATGGTGTGTCGAATCTGTTTGAAAGAATCCTTTCAAGGAATAATCTAAATCAAGCTTACCTTCAAGTGGTCAGAAGTAAGGGTGCAGCTGGAGTTGATGGTATGACATATGACAGGCTGCTTCCATACTTGAAGAAACATAGGGAAGAATTATTAACGCAGTTGCATCTTGGGAAATATCCTCAACCCGTATTACGGGTTGACATTCCAAAACAAGACGGCGGAACAAGAAAACTGGGGATTCCTACCGTTATTGACCGAATGCTTCAGCAAGCAATAAACCAAGTATTACAACCAATATTTGAACCGACGTTCTCCGATAATAGTTTTGGGTTTCGTCCAAAACGTAGTGCACATCAAGCCATCATACGGGCAAAGTCGTACTACGAACAAGGATACAAATATGTGGTGGACTTGGATATGAAAGCCTACTTCGATACAGCAAATCATGATAAACTGATGCACTTTGTGGAAAAGCGGATAACGGATAAACGAGTACTACGCTTGATAAGACAATATTTATTAAGTGGAATCATGATTGACGGCATCTTTGAAAAATCGGAGGAAGGAACGCCACAAGGAGGAAACCTGTCTCCGTTACTCAGTAATATCTACTTAAACGAATCAGACCAGCTACTGGAGAAACGAGGACATCGATTCGTGCGTTACGCAGATGACTGTAACATTTATGTGAAAAGTAAAAGAGCAGGTCAGCGCGTAATGAAAAGTATCACGAAATTTCTCGAGACGGATTTGAGTCTTACAGTGAATCGAGAAAAGAGTGCGGTGGGTAGCCCTTTGAAACGAAAGTTTCTAGGCTTCTGTCTCCTCGTTACAAAGAAAGGTATTCAAATCCGTCCCCATTATAAAGCAAAAGTAACCGTTAAACAGAAACTTAGACGGATTACCAAACGTAATCGGGGACGAAGTATCGATATGATTCTTAAAGAAATCCAGCAGCTTATGACAGGGTGGATAAACTACTATGGCATAGGAGAAATGAAAGGATTTATGAAGAATCTAAACGGGTGGCTGAAGCGAAGGATTAGACAATATATCTGGAAGCAATGGAAAAATCCACGCAACAAAAGAAAGAATCTAATGCATTTAGGTATCGATAAACGGAAAGCTTATGAATGGTCGAATACAAGAAAAGGTTACTGGATTATATCAAGTAGCTTTGTACTCCACCGTTCATTGACAGACAAAGAACTGGCATCGAGAGGATATAAAGATATCGCTCTTCAATACCAGTTCGTACACTTAAACTATTGAACCGTCGTATACGGAACCGTACGTACGGTGGTGTGAGAGGGGCGAAAAGTTATTTAGTTTTTCCCTCTACTCGATTAGCGATCCATTACAAATCCAGTTTTAGATGTTTGGTTATCACTTAACCAACCTTCTTCACTTAATTTGTTGAACCATGCTGCTTCGATTTGATCAGCTTCTCTTGGATCATCTGTTTTCGTTGAAATTTCCGTAACGGTATCTCCTTTATAAGACCAGATTTCCAAATCAGCTTCAAAGCCTAGGAACTCACCTTCGTATGTGTGTGCTAATGCAGGCCCATAAGGAATTGTATTACTTAACGTTTCACGATACCAATCTTCATCATCCCATCTGCGGTACTTTTTCGGTGCCTCGTCTTGGAATAATTCGATTGCATATTGTGGATCGATTAGATCAAAGCGTAATATATCATCCTTTGTAAATTTTTCTTTTCGACTAATGGAGAACACATCGATTCTTTCTTTACGGTCATTTTCAAATTTGTAATTGGGCATATCATTGTGGAAACCTTTTTCCGTTGCTTCTGCAATCGCGTCTTCAACAGCTACACCAGTAAATCTTTTTTTATACGTAATGTTCGTCTTTTTGTCGCTAGCATAAACACGTAGACGATGAATATAGCCTAATTGACGAAATTCTTGATCAGGTGTATCAAAATAATAAACTTTTAAATCTTCGTCATGTTCTGCATCGAAAATATCTAGCATATCGATCGTACTTGAAAAAGCATCTAAATCAAGGTTGAATTTAATTTCATAACCAGGTTCAATGTCACTTGCTGCATAGGACGGGGTAGCAACACCTATGACTACACTCAACAATAACGTTAACAACAACATCATTTTTTTCATTTTAAAAGCCCTCCAGTTTTTACATGTAATGAATCTAACATCTTTTCTAAATCCGCTTGTTTACTGTGGAAAAAAATAAATTCTTCTGCATCAATCGTTCGCATTAGTGTTTGCACGTCTTCTAAATCAGGATGTGATTTGTAAAAGGGGGATTGTTCATCTTTATATATAGACGTATTTATTTCACAAAATCCACTTGGCTTATCTCTTAATAAGTAAATGCCAGGCTTCCTTGTTTTTTGATAGCTCTCCAAACGATTACTTTGTAGCATTGCTTTAAATTTCTTCAGTTTGTCATTGTGTATGTTATCTTTGTGTTCTAAATGGTTGTATAAATGTTGATGTAACGAATCATCGATTATAAACATTCTGTCTGGCAGTTCGTGAAAAAGAGAAAACAGTAAATCACAAGCTTTTCCAGAAATCGTAACCGGAATCAGATACTTTTCCATTGGGTTTGTTATATGCTGCAATATATTCGTAATACTTTTATGATAGGGCATTGTTTGTGCACCATGGCCGCTATCTATTAGGGCAACGTCGTACGTATTGATAATAGGTTTGTCTGTCACTAATAGTGGTGAAGCAAGCGCAATATCCCCAGAATAAAATAGTGTTTGCTCACCTATTTGGATGATATACCAGACACTGCCTAGCATATGACCACTATAACCCCAAGTAATGGACAAGTTTTCTGTTAACCTGATTCGTTTCCCTCTTGTGTTTTTAGCAAGAGGGCGAAAATGCAGTTTGTCGATCGCAGTAATTCCTAACTTATCTTGCCAATTTCTCCTAATAGAAGGCATTTGTTCGAAGCTAGCTACGCTCATCCAAATATCCCCTATAAATCCTTTTGCCGCTAGGAATGGAAGTGCCCCAACATGGTCATTATGAACATGTGAAATAAATACGGCTTGAATGGGTTTTGCTACTTCCTCTGTAATAGCTGGGTATATTTCCGGTTCTCCATTTCGTACACCACAATCAAGTAAAATGCGTGTGTTGGTTCGTTGGTCGGTTACTAAAAAGCAATTGCGACCATATTCTCCTACTCCTCCAAGGGCGCATACATCTAACATTAGTTGGTACGCAAGGCCTTTCGTTGCAAGAGTTCAATCAAAAAGATACAAAGTATGGTTAATAGTACGGTGATAACAGCCATTGCCATCCCTTTTGATACATCACCTTGTTCAAATTGACTAAAAATGAAGGTGGCACTAGTTTCAACTGATGGAGGGAGAATAAGTAAAGAACCAACTAGTTCACGCATAGAAATAATAAAGGTCATCATCCATCCGGCTAGAATACCTTGACCCAAAAGTGGAAGCCATATTTTTAATAAAATTATCCAACTATTTTGCGCAAAAACTGCATTTGATTGATGAATCGATGGGTGTAACTGTGATAAAGCTGACTTTGTATATTGAACAGAATAAGGTAAAAACAACACAATATAAGTCAAAATAGGCATCCAGTTAGTATTATAGACTGTAGTAGGAAGCCATGCTGCATTCCAAAATAGAATAAGTCCTACGACGAAGACAATGCCAGGAATGATATTCGATAACAGGCTCGTAAAATCGAGAAACTGTTGTGGTTTCCTTTTGCCATCTTTAATATATAATGCTGCGCAAAATCCGATACCAGCCGCAATAGTAGAAGCGACAAAGGCAAAGTTAATACTGTTCATTAATGCTAGAAAACTAGAAGAACCAACTGTGAAAAGATCTGTATAGTGACTAAAAGTTATATTACTCAAGCTAAGTGCTTCACCGCGGACTTTTAATAAAGAGGTAGCAATGATCGAAAAATATGGTATACCAATCGATAACCCTAATACAATTAACACATATCCTGAAGAAACAATTCGGATGACGAGTGAATCTTTCACTTGGTTAGCATTTGTTGATTTGCCTGAAAGTGTACCGTAAGAATGTTTACGACTAATCACATTTTGGATATACCAAATAAGCATACAAACACTTAATAAGATAAGTGATAAACTTGTCGCAGCAGAAATATTAATCGGCCAATGAGATAGATAGCCATGAATTTCTGTTGTGAAAACATCATAGCCAATCCTTTTACCAAAAGTGGCAGGTGTTCCGAACTCTGCTAAGGCCTTGATGAAAACGAGTAATGCTGCCATCACATAACTTGAAATTAATAGTGGCATAATGGTGCGAATCCAGTTCATAATCGGATTGCCACCATAAATTAATGTCGCATCTTGAAAGGATCCATCAAATCTGAGTAAGGCATTCTTTAACATGAGATAAAGAAATGGATATAGATGCATGCTCATGATAAATACCATTCCTGCTACACTGAAAAAAGTAAACGGTGCTTCTGATTGGAAAATCTGTTCATAATAGCCATTATGTTGCATGAACAATATCCATCCCATTGAACCGATATATGGTGGTGTCATAAATGGAATAGTAAAAACAATATCTAACCAGTCATATTTTGCTAGAAATGTTTTCGTTCTAATAATCGCTAGTGGTAGCGCGATACAGGTCGTTAATGCAATGACATAAAGACCGAGCAATAACGAGTTTTGCATCGTTTTGACAATACTATTATTTTGCAGGACAGATAGCAGTGAATCGAATGAAAGACTACCATCTTCAAAGAATGTATAGCCTAGCACCGCAAGAAGCGGTGCTACAGCTAAAATACTAAGTATAATAAACAAAGCCGTGAAAGGGGCATGTCTACGTACAATCATACGTATTCCTCCAGTTTGTTACTTCATTATCTAGAAGTTTTACTCCATTGATGTGAATTTATTTAACGTTTCTGTTTGTTTTTCTTCTATATCTTCTAGGTCTAGTGGAAGTGTTGAGATTTCACTTAATGCTGCTCGATCGTTTAATTCAATCGCATCGTTACCAGGTAAAATATAGGCATCTGCAATCAATTGTTGTGCTGTATCAGATAATAAGAAATCGATATATGCTTGAGCACCTTCTAAGTTGTGTGCATCTGCTAGTATACCGGCAGCTCGTGGACTTATTACTGTACCACTTTCAGGATAGTAAATATCAACAGGCTCTCCATCATTTTTCGCTTTATATGTCATATAGTCCACAGCAGATACAACAACATCTTTATCTCCAGTAATTACAGAGTTTAATGCTTCTTTGTTTGCACCTGCGATTAATAAGTCATTGTCTAACCAGCTTTGTACAGTATCCCAACCGCCGTCTGTTTGATTCGTTAAGCCGTATAGAAAGTCCACAGCTGAGCCGGAAGAAGTTGGGTCAGGCATCGCAACACGACCTTTCCATTCTGCATCACTGAAATCATCCCAATCAGCATCGATTGCGTCTACTTGATTTGTGTTATATGTAACACCAAGAGCAGCTGCACTATATCCATAATAATAGTGGTCTGAATCACTCCACTCAGGATTGATGCTTTCTCCATTTTCTGCTTCATATGCTTGTAATTTATCTTCTGATTTTAATCCTTCCATGGATGGTACAGAAGCAAGTACAACAACATCTGCTACTGGGTTATTTGATTCTGCTTCTAATCTTGATAAAATTTTACCTGTCGTACTTTGGAACATTTCTACCTTGATACCTGTTTCCTCTTCAAATGCTTCTTGAATATTTTCCGCCAGTCCACCAGGTCCTGCTGAATATACGGTGATCATATTCTCGTCTGTCGAAGTGTTATTCTCCGCACCTGAAGCTTCATCATTATTAGCTCCACAAGCACCTAATAGTAATGCTGATGTGAAAATTCCTGCCATAGCCGTTAATTTTAATTTTTTCATTTGTTACGCCTCCTGTTTTTGTAATGAATGTATCGTATTTTCTTCGATATAAAGCATGATCTTTTCACCTTGTATATGTGGATGATGATCATAGAACTTCCACATATGGCCGTTTGTTTCAACGAAGATGAGATAGCGATCACCTTCATACATACATTTTCTTACAATTCCTGATCTCGTTGATGTATTTGCTTGTGGGTATGGGTGGACATGTTCAGGACGAATCATTCTTTCTTGTTCTTCAAGCCAATTTGTCTTGCCGATAAAATTAGCAACAAAAGAATTAATAGGAGAATGATAGATTTCTTCAGGTGAACCTGTTTGGACTACTTCTCCGCTATCCATGACAATCATGTTGTCAGACATCGCCATTGCTTCGGTCTGGTCATGTGTCACAAAAATAGCCTTTGAACCAATCGAATGTACGATCGTTAAAATCTCTTCACGCATTTGCTCACGAAGAATAGCATCAAGTGCACTAAGTGCCTCATCAAATAAAATTAGTTTTGGATTAACAGCGATGGCTCTGGCTAATGCAACACGTTGCTGTTGTCCCCCAGATAGTTCCCCTGGTTTCATTTTTGCCTTTTGTTCCAGCTTTACTTTCTTTAATGCATCATGAACGATCTCTGTTCGTTCAGATTTTGATATTTTTCCTCTGAGGCCAAAAGCGACATTGTCAAAAACAGTCATGTGTGGCCATAGCCCAAAATCTTGAAATACCATGGCAATTTCTCGTTTGTTTGGTTTTACATTCACTTTTTTTGACTGAGAAAAAATCGGTGTGTCATCAAAATAAATTTCGCCAGCTGTTGGTTCTGTAAGTCCTGCTAGCATTTTTAATAAAGTAGTTTTACCACAGCCTGATTGACCAAGAATGGTGACAAATCTATCTTCTATCGTTAGATCAATCGGTTTTATTGCTTGGATATTTCCGTATTTTTTTTCGACCCCTTTTAAAAGAATTTTCATGGTATCCTCTCCTTACTCATTAGTGTAGAGGAGAAATGTTTAGTGAATATTAACTAACTGTTAACATTAAATTAAAATAAATCTGATAAAATCATCATATCGTTAGAAAAAATCTAAAATACTTTAGGGTGATAAAGTGAATATCCAAAAATTAAATGTGTTTATATTATTAGTAGAAACAAGAAAAATGACCGATACCGCTAAAATATTAGGTTTATCAACACCAACCGTTTCTTTCCATATTAAATCGTTAGAGGAAGACTACGGGATTAAGCTTTTTCGTACAAATTCTAGCGGCTATCGGTTAACAGATGCAGGAGAAATGCTCTACCATTATGCGAAACAATTAAGTCAGACGAATCAAGCATTAGAAAAAAGTGTAGCAGATTATAAAAATGGGGAAAAAGGTGCTTTGAAGCTTGGGGCAAGTGGTGTTCCAGCTCAATTGTTCATGCCAGAATTAATTCACCAATTAGCAGAAAACTATCCCAAAGTGAAGGTTTCTTTAGATGTAAAAACCGCTCCAGACATAGAAAGAAGACTGTTGTTACAAGAACTTGATTGTGGCTTAATTATGGAAACAGGCAATAAAGAGCAAGACCTAATCTATGAGCCTATTACGAGCGATAAGATTGTACTAGCCTTTAGTAAGGAACATTCATTTAATGGAAACTCCCTTTTAGAAGAAAATGATTTGTACAATCAGACATTGCTAGTCCATCGTTTATCAAGTTCAACAGGTCGCTTCTCTCAATCATGGTTACAAGAAAAAAAGCTAAGAATGGAAATGATTCAACTAGATTCTGTTTCAACAATTATTAAGATGTTGTCATATGGCAAAGCTGTTGCACTAATTTCTAAACGATTAATTGAAAAGGAAACACACTTATCTTATATAGAATTTCAAAATCAAGATTTAGAAAGGCAAATTCATTTTGTTTATCACCGTAATTTATGGATAAGTAAGCCGTTTCAATATTTTAAGGAGCTAGTAACAGACTTAGATGCAGAGTAAGGTCTTTAGTTGCTTGATTAGTGAAAAAAGTAGTATGATAAGTATATGAAAGACATAACAAAAAGGAGTGTTTCAGATGGCAGACAACAAAGTAGCAATTGTAACAGGTGGAGCTAATGGGCTAGGCCAAGCTGTAGCGTATAAGCTAGCAGATCAAGGTATCAACATTACCGTTGTTGACATTTCTGAAGAAGCCGGTAATGAAACAGTGAAAGCACTCGAAGAAAAAGGTGTAAAAGCACTTTTCGTCAAAGCTGACGTATCGAAAGCAGAAGATGTAAAAAATTATGTAGATCAAACGGTTGAAACCTTTGGAAAAATTGATATGTTCTTTAACAATGCAGGTATTTCTGGCCCAGGTAAACGATTCGCTGACAACACGATTGAAGAAATTGAACAAGTGGTTGGCATTAACTTACTAGGTGGCTTATATGGTATTAAATATGTATTAGAAGTGATGCTGAAAAACGGTGATGGGGCGATTGTGAATACATCATCAACAGCAGGGGTAGTTGGACAAGAAACAGTCGGTACATATTCTGCAACCAAACATGGAATTGTCGGTATTACGAAAACAATCGCCGCAGAATATGCAAGAGAAGGTATCCAAGTAAATGCGATAGCACCAGGAACAACTGAAACACCAATGGTTGCACAATATCGCAAAGATCACCCAGAAAACTTCAAGCAAGTAGAAGCAAGTATTCCACAGCGTCGTCTCGGAAAACCAGAAGAAATCGCAGAACTTGTAGCCTTTTTATTAAATGGCGAAGCAAAATATATTAATGGTGTAGTCGTACCAATTGACGGTGGGTTTACAGCAGTTTAATTAGAGGGTTATAGGAAACCGCGCTTTTTTAAAAAGTGCGGTTTTCATTTTGTTATGGGGTGTTGAATAGGCTTCTATTCACACAGGAAAATCCATAAATTACAATTCTAAATAAAGGTGTTTTTATGATCTACTGTAGTTTCGCTTGATTTCTAGCTTTAATTGCTTGCTCCTCTGTATCAAATGTACCTACATATTTTTGGTTCCCATTTTCAGATATAATTACTCTAAACTTATTGTTTCTAGGGTATACGTTCTTTGGCCCATCATTGCCTTTGCAACCACAACTTTTAGTAGTTCCACTAGTTAAATTAGAAGTTAACACTATAGTTTCATTACCGCAATCACATTTGCATAACCAATTATTTCTATTTTTAGATTTACCTACTTTCTTGATAGCGGTTAACATGCCGAACCGCTTACCAGCAATATTAGATTTTTTAGCAATCTTAGAGGTAGCTATTTCAGACACTATTTCCTTTTGTAAGCAACCGCAAGATCTACTCTGCCTTTGTCTTAATAAATTCTGGTCCACATTTGTGTAATTACCGCAATCACATAAGCAGCACCAACGTCTGTTTCTGTTTTTCTTTTTAACTTCATGCAATACAGTAAGTCTTCCGAACCGCTTTCCCGACAAATTAATTTTGACCATTTTCAGGTCATCACTCCCTTGTCTTACTGCTTCTAGTTACTATATAACACTTCTTGAAATTATCCAATGATTTTTGCTTTGAGTGGCAAATAAAAACTAGTTGGATAGCAAATATCAGTAGGGAATAATAAAAGATTGTTCTATATTGCTTGTACTAGAGCCAGTAACATAGATTTATTTTACTCTTGAATTAAAACGTTTCTTTCAGTAAGTAACTCAACTGAGATAAAGACAGTTGGGATAAAAATGTTTATATTACTACAATTTATTATTGATTTAAAGGGAGTAGGGTTCCTCTCTGACACCGAATGGTTCTAGGTGGCTTTATTATTGAATCAGATTTTGGTGGATTAGGCTGGCGTATGATCTTTCTAGTTAATGTCCCAATAGGAATTTTCTCTATCATTATGGCACGATTCATTCCAGAATCTTATGCTCCAGATCGAACATTGCTTGATTGGCCTGGCGTAGTTATTGTCAGTATTGGGCTGGTTTTATTTCTTGCCCCCCCTTATTGAATCACCAAATCATGGATGGACAATTTGGTCTTCCTTGTCATTTATTTCTTCCGTGTTCGTCTTATTTTGGTTTTGGAAGCTTCAAACAAGGAAACGGTTTGCTAATCTACAACCACTAATAGATACGGGGTTATTCCATCAACCTAGATTTATGATAGGTTGATGGTTAGTATTACTAATTTATCCCGTTATCTCTGTATTTTTCTTATGTTATGCCTATTTAGTACAAGCAGGACTTGGACTTGGTTGTCGTATAATGGTCATAAGAAGTACTCCTCCAGTCTTTTTATGGTTTTCTAGGCAACTACCATTATACAAGATTTGGGGAGGTATTTCTTTTTTCGTGTCCTGAACTCATTGGGGCACAAGGGTTAAGAATTATGAAATTCATTCATCTATAAACTTTTTACAATATAAGCCATAGTATATTCAGAAAATAGTAAAGCAATGGCATTTCCAAGTGCTTTGCATCTTACTTAATCACTAACATCTCACTTGCCTAGATAGGCAGAATTTGAGAAAACCAGGTAGCTAAAAGAAAGCAACTAATCCTGTCAAAAGTACTTTCTTATATAGTGTTTGTCATAGGTAATCATTCTTTAATGAGGAAGAAAATATATGTGATTTAATTTTTAAAGAAAGGCTACTATCTACTTGATTTCCCCAAACATCCCAATCTGCAGGGGATTGCCTTGCGAATAATTCAATTCGTGGTAGATCTCCCATCAGTTCTACAATTTTCTCTCTGGCTATATCTGGTTTCTTGCTGTGTCCTTCAATTGGACTAACAATCAGTTGATGCCCCTTTTTTGAAATTCTTTTGGGGTCCTTTTACAGCTAATAAACAAATTTCAGCATTCGACCGTGTCCAATAACCTAAGCCAAAAAAGAATCCATTTCCTGATTTATTTTGTTTCACCTAAAACAAAGGCAAGCAATTCAGAAATACATAAGAATAAGAGATACGTTTTTAATACAGATATCAAAGACTTTTTCGCGACTATTCATTTTGGTAGAGTAAAAGGATACTTTGTGAAAAATAATAAATTTAAAATGCAAGAAAATATAGCAACCATGATTGCTCAGCTTGTTTGTCATGAAGGAATTCTACCTCAAGGAGCACCTACATCTCCACTTCTTAGAAAGTTATGAAGATTTTTATTCGATACTACAAAAAGAAATATCAAAAGCTGGATAAAAAGAATAGGCTACAATATAAGGATTCGCAACAAGTAGTAACTGGCTTAACTGTTTGAGGGATGTTTTTCATTTATTAATCAATTAGACAAACATAATAATATTAAAGAATATAATAGAGTAATATATCAAGATCAAAAGATAGAACAAATTAAAACATTTTTTAAAAGGAAGCCGCTCAATGCAAGAAAAAAAGGTATCAGAAATTTCTATTTTACAAACATTTTTGGAATAATGATCGACCTCTAATTGTAACTGAAGGGAAAACCGACGTTTTGTATATTAAAGCTGCTCTAAAAAACATTATTTGTATTACCCCGATTTAATTCAATTAAATGACGATGGTACTTTTGAATACAAGATAGATTTCTTTCAAAGGACAAAAAAATGTTTTTTTTCGAGATAGATAAAGATGGTGCAGATACAATGCAAAAAATAATAAATTATTACATCCCTTCCAAGATAAATGGGTTAAGAGAAAAAACATTTAATTATTTAGATTTTTTTATTGTAAAATAAAAAGAGAGCCTACCAATCCTATAATCCTTTTATTTGATAATGAAAGGGAAGGAAGCCCGTTGCATAAATTCATCAATAAGGTACAAAAACCTATGAAGCTAAAAAAGATGAATTAATAGATAAATTAAATAAACCAATTCCTGAACCTCAACGTTTAATTGGGAATATCTTTCTGATGAGTGTGCCAAGAGATTCTCAATCAAATGAGGGTGATATAGAAGATTTATTAATTCATATTACAGACACGCTTCAACTTCATGGTAAAAAATTCAATAAAAATGGAGGAGATAATTTCTTTGGTAAAGATATCTTATCCAAATATATTTATAAAGAGTATAATTCTTTGAAGTTAGATACACTAAAACTGATTTTGGACAGTATCAGTAATTTAAAAACATTGTATTCAAATAAAGTATAGTTTTAAATAATTATATAATGTTTTATATCTCTTACGATTCTTATAAGTTTAATTATCGTGTTTAGGTTAACTTATTAGTCTGGTTGATATTAGAACTGTAATTGGTTTTACTATCATGACATAAAGACTCTATATGAAATCTATAAAAAGCTGATATGATTTTACTCATTCCAGCTTTCCGATTTATTAAAATCAGTGGCACAGTCGTGGCACACTTTATATCAATTTTCATGTTCTTAATAGTTTTTGATATTTCCTGAAATCCTATCATATCAACGATATTGCACTATATTGTATTGGCGAAGTACTGAGTGGGAGTAATTCACTAGAAGCATTTGAAGTGAAAATGTTGATTTGACAGCATTTTAGGGGCGCATAAAATGGGTGAAATGATTAAAAATCAATAGGTTCCCCGCCAAAGGAATAGACAGGGAAGTAGAGCTACTGTATGAAAGCAGTGGCTCTTTTTTTTGTTGATAAAGTCAATGAAATGGACGAAAAGAAAGCTTTTTATATTTTAATACGTAAAAAATTAGAGTTAACTTGTTCATCCACCTTTCCTTTAATGACTGGACTATAAAAAGTAGCAATTGAAAAGAAATCAAAACGTTATTTATGCTCTAATATAGAAAGTAAGCATTGGTCATAAGGTTATTGAATATCATGCATGTGTGATATTTTTAAAAATTTCTAGAGAAAGGTTGAGTAGGATGAGAAAAATTGTCTTATCAATGGTTATGTCATTAGATGGATTTGTTGCAGGTGAAGACGGGGATAGCTCTTGGCATGTGATGGATGAGGAAATGCACGATTTTATGGATGACTTTTTGGATTCTGTAGATACACTACTTTATGGACGAGTTGCCTATGAGATGATGCTCCAGCATTGGCCTTCTGCTGAATTTGATAAAAAAAGCACGGAAAAAAATCGTTCTTTTGCTAGAAAAATGAATAAGATGAAAAAAGTTGTTTTCTCTCGAACGTTGGAAAAGGCGGAATGGAATGCAAGATTGGTTAAAGGAAATGTGGCTTTTGAAGTGGAAAAACTGAAGGACCAACCCGGCAAAAATATAGCACTACTTGCAGGCGCAAGCATTGCACAAACCTTTATCCAACATGACTTAATTGATGAGTATCGACTTATACTGAATCCTGTTTTAATTGGAAAAGGACAACGGTTATTTAATGATGTTAATCAAAAACTTGAATTAATTGAATCACGAACGTTTCAGTGCGGGAGTGTGCTCTTAGTTTACAAATGAATACTCTCACCACTATTCCATTGGTCTTGCCTTTGGGACTACTTTTATTTTAGAATGATTGCTGTCGGTCGAAGCAACATCTAAGTACAAGCAAACGGTTCTTTGAATGCTTCTCGGAACATTTTCATCATAATATTCCCGGCTCCATTGACATCGGCGTTTGCGATGACTCCATTCTTTGATTGATAAAGTCCACGTTTCATCCGCTTACCTGAAAATGATGGGTTCGAACCCTTTTCACCATATACGGGGATTTCATCCTGATCAAGGAAACCGTTAACAATTAATGAAGCAATAAAAAGCTGAAATGATTTTACTCATTCCAGCTTTCCGATTTATTAAAATCAGTGGCACAGTCGTGGCACACTTTATATCATTTTCCATGTTTTTATAGTTTTTGATATTTCGTGAAATCCTATCATATCAACGATATTGCACTATATTGTATTGGCGAAGTACTGAGTGGGAATAAGGCTACAATTTAACTTGAAGGGGGAACACCGATTTATAAGGATTTAACCTTGTTAAAAATGACTTAAAACCATCTAAAATAATATAGTTCCCTACCAAAAAATTATGAGGGTTTACAACTTATTATGATATATACTTAGGAATGAATCCAATTTCATGTCTTACTGAATTTTTTTAGCTATATAATTTGCGTCATCGCTAACACCATATATAAGGGCGGAACTTCTTCTGCTCTGCCAACTTAACCCTATGAAATACAATCCAGCTACATTCGTAACACCAAAATGATGTAATAGTTCTCCATGCCCATTTAAAATTCCATCAATTTGTATCCATGAATAATCATTACGATAACCAGTCGTCCATATCACATTTTGAACTTGCTTAGATATACCGTTATTAAAGTAGGCGTTATCATCTTTAATTTCTTTTAACCTGTCACCGATTTCTACATTATTTTGAACTGTTTTGTAATCATTTCCTATTAAAGGCTCTCGTTCCCTTAACATTTTTCCTATAAAAGAATCTGCTTTTGCTCGACCAATTAGGAACGTTTCTAACAACCAAAAAAGACTTCGCCCAGCAATATTTTGAGGAACATGTTTCATTGGATTGCTTTGTGATAGTGTAACTTGGTGTGTCTTACTCAATTCCGCCGCAATTTGAACACCTGTATTACCAGCACCTACAATTAAAACATTCCCATTAGGTATTTGAGATGGATTCTGATATTTAGAAGCATGAATTTCAAAGCCTGCTGTCCCTTCTTGAACATTTGGAACAAAAGGATTATGAAAAGCTCCAGTAGCAATAACTACTTGTTTAGCTGTATACATTTTATTTGGAGTGGTGACTAAAAACTGTTTCCTCTCATTCTGAGTTAGTTTGATGACTTTCTCACGATGAACGGGTAATTCATTCTGTATTTTAAATGCAGCTAAATAATCTGCAATTTCATTATTATCTGGAAATCCTTTGGGATCGCCCTTCAGATAAAACCCATGCAATTGACTGTAACTTCTAGGAGTAAATAAACGTAATGAATCATAACGTTTTCGCCAAGACATGCCAGTTTGTTCATTCTCATCAAGAATAACGAAAGGAATGTTTTTCTGTTTTAATGAAAACTCCAAAGCTAAACCAGCTTGCCCACCGCCGATTATTATAACGTCATATGCCATGGAATAACTCATTTCTTAATCCTCAATAATCGTAAACTGTTTAATGTCACAAGCAAGGTCGCTCCCATATCTGCAAATATCGCTATCCATAAGGTTAACCAACCAGGAACAACTAATAGTAGAGCAACAGCTTTAATTCCTAAAGAGAAGGTAATATTCTGCTTGATAATCATCAGTGCTTTTCGGCTTAATTGAACGGTATATGGTAACTTATTCAATTCATCTGACATAAGAGCAATATCTGCTGTTTCTAGTGCTGTATCAGTTCCTGCACCGCCCATAGCTACTCCGACCGTAGAAGCTGCCAGTGCTGGAGCGTCATTCACACCATCACCAACCATTGCTACTTGTTGATGTTTTTCTCGAAGTTCTTTAATAAAGGTCAACTTATCTTCTGGCAATAAATCAGTTTCGACATCTACAACCCCAACTTGTTGTCCAATCGCATGTGCAGTTCGTTGATTATCACCTGTCAACATAACTGTTTCGACTCCTAGATGATTTAATTGGCTGATAACCTCTTTAGATGATTCTCTTATTTCATCTGCGACAGCAATGAATGCAAGAATCTCTGTTTCTGTGCCTAACACCATGACTGTTTTTCCAGCTGTTTGTAAAGAGGTAATCTTTTCTTTTTGTTCACTTTCTATTTGATTATGCAGTTCTTCAAAAAGACTTGGGCTTCCTACATAATATGTTTCATGATTTATCTTAGCTTTAACGCCCTTTCCTGTAATGGATTGAAATTCTTCCATAGCTATATCATTGTAATGTAAACCTTTTTCTTCCGCCTTTCTTATAATAGCGGAAGCGAGAGGGTGTTGTGATCCTTTTTCAATTGCTGCGGTAATAGTGATTAATTCGTCTTCACTTCGTCTATACGTTACAACATCTGTGACAGTAGGAACCCCTTTTGTCAGTGTTCCTGTTTTATCAAAAGCGATGACTTTAAGGTTTCCAGTCTCTTCTAAATAGACACCGCCTTTAATCAATACCCCATTTTTTGCAGCGTTCCCTATGGCAGTAACTACAGCTACTGGAGTAGAAACGACAAGAGCACAAGGACAACCAACTACGAGTGCAGCCAGACCTTGATAAACCCATGTATTCCAATCTTCTCCAATAAATAAAGGAGGAATAATAGCAATCAGCATAGCTAAAATAACAATAGCTGGCGTATAATATTTAGCAAATTTATCGACAAATGCTTGAGAGGGTGCACGCTCTGATTGTGCTTCTTCTACAAGATGAATGATTTTTGAAAGTGTAGTATCTTCCACTCGTTTGGTTACGCTAATCTCAAGTAAACCTTCTTCATTTAATGTTCCAGCAAATACTTCATCATCTAATGTTTTCCTAACAGGAACACTTTCACCTGTAATAGCAGCTTGATTTAAGGTGGAAGTTCCTTTGAGAACAGTACCATCCATCGCTAATTTCTGACCAGGCTTTACAATCATCATATCGCCAATTTCAATGTCATCTACATGG
This sequence comes from Oceanobacillus sojae, assembly GCF_900162665.1. Classification (GTDB taxonomy): domain Bacteria; phylum Bacillota; class Bacilli; order Bacillales; family Amphibacillaceae; genus Oceanobacillus; species Oceanobacillus sojae_A. Next base: position 33,593 of record NZ_LT727813.1, on the reverse strand, counting down.
ATACTCATTTCTTGATTTCCCCGACGGATTAATGCTTCTTTTGGTGCGATATCCATTAACGATTCAATCGATTGACGGGCTTTATCCATGGAATAGCGTTCCAATGCTTCACTAATAGCGAACAGGATAACAACCGTCGCACCTTCCATCCATTCGCCAATAATAGCTGCACCGATAATCGCAATAGTCATAAGCGTATTCATATCAAATTGTAATCTACTCAGATTTCTAAGCCCTTTAATAAAAAGCGTGTAGCCGCCAATTAAAATAGACAGTGCATATCCGATTGTTGGTAAAAAATGTTCTTCTCCTAATTGTTTACCTAAAAACCAGCTAACCAAAAGGAGTATGGCTGAAATATAAACTTTTATATTTTCTTTTTGTTTCCAAAAAGGTTCATAATCTACCTTTTGTTCTTTTTCATCTCGAACCTTTAAATTTTCAAAGGCTCCTGCTTTTTCAAGCTCCTCAATAGTTATTTGTCCCTTTATATACACTTTTGAAGCTCCAAAATTAACTTCGGCGTTTTCCACCCCTTGTAATTTCTTGACATTATTTTCGAAAGTTTTTGCACACCCCGCACAACTAAATCCTTGAACACGATAAGTTTTCATTTCTTCTTTTGTGAGTGGCTCAGACATTTGCTTTTTCTTCTTTCTGATGGATTAACGTAATCGAAATTAATTGCTTAATATGTTCATCATCCAATGAATAAAAAGCAAGTTTTCCTTCTTTTCGGTACTTCACAATTTTTTGTTTATGCAGTGTCCGCAAGTGGTGGGAAGCAGTTGCTACAGAAGAACCTATGATATTCGCAATGTCACATACACACAACTCATCATCTATACATAAGGCATAAGAAATTTTTGTTCTGTTTTCATCTGCAAGTACTTTGAACAATTGGGAAACATAAGATAAGTCTTCTTTTTGTAATTCTTCTTGTATACGATTGACTTTTTCCTCGTCATAACAATACATTTCACACATATCTTTTTTAACCAAAGTAATCACTCCATTTTCATTCAAATACTCATTTGATTATATAGTATCTTATTTCTTGAATTCATTCAAGTATACATTTGAATAAAGGGTTGAAATACTTTAATAGGATTTTAATTTTTCAACTGATGTTAGAATGACTTCTATTCGTTTAACTAAAATTGAATATACAAAGATAGACACCTCCATTTGAAGTGTCTATCTAATAAATTTTCCATTTTCACAATGGAAGTATCTTTTATTGTTCTTCATTTTTCTAGGACATTACGTCGTATCAAGACTCATCCAAAAGTAATAAATTAGAGGTGAAATGGATTGCTGCATTCTTGAAAAGTATTTGTAAATCTAATGTTTACAAAGAAAATCTGATTTTTCCACTTTTTTATTCTAAAAGGGACAATTATGAAATTCATTCAAGTAATAAAGCCGAAATGATTTCTCATTCCAGCTTTCCGATTTATTAAAACCAGTGGCACAGTCGTGACACACTTTATATCAATTTTCATGTCTTTATAGTTTTTGATATATCCTAAGATCCTATCATATCAACGATATTGCACTATATTGTATTGGCGAAGTATTGAGTAGGAATAGTTGTAAGCGAGTCGAATCCCCTTTGATGACAAAGGTTTCGGCTCTTTACTTTATTTGTCATTGACACGAATATATTTGCAATTTAGGTATATAATACAAGCGCATCATCATGTATATGCTATTTTGTTTGGGGAGAATATGTTAAATATTGTAGTTTGGCCAATCATTATTTATACTCGAACAAGTACATTTATTGATACTTTCCCATTCAGAGAAGGTCTATCTTAATTATGAAAACTACCCAAAATCATAAAATCCACAACAATCCCACTCATTGGATTCTCCGAACCCAATACACTTATGCCTAGAACGGTTACACCACTAATATTTGTAACATTGGCCGAAACATATTTTCCAGTAATGTTCTTCTCACGCATTTGCACTCTTGGTCTTGCATTTATCGTAGAATTTGTTGAATATATGCTTGATACCGCATAATCAATCGTATCTAATAATGGATTTCCATCTGCTAATCCATTGTCTGTGAAATAAAGTGTAGCTATCCCATTTGCATTTGAAGTAGCCTGTCCATAAACAATTCGTTTTGCTTTTTGCGGGTTTTGCTCTCCTGCCTTAAATAGTTGAATAGCTGTCGGACCCAATGTAAAGAATTCAATACTCATAACTATGCCCCCTGGTTATTCTTTAAAAGAAATTAAAAGCATGACAGTATAATGTTATTCAAACTTCCAAAAAAGTGCGGTCATTTAAACAGACTTTTTCTTATGTGAGGTGTTTATGGTGAAAATAGATAAATTTCTTTGTGCCCTGCCAGTATCTGGTGGGCACAAAGGCAGTGCTTTTATCCTAGGTGTCAAATGTTCCGGAGGATGTTGCTGCGAAATTAACGACTTGCAGGATAACGGTTTGGTTTGCTGGAATGGACCCTCCACCAGCAGGAACAGCAATGTCTAATGACCCAGTTCCTGTAGCACTTGGTGTATATGTTGATACTCCTTGCATTTGTTCAACACCGTTAATTTCCACAGTGAAATAACTATTATCTTCTGCAAGTTCTGGAAGTGTCGTTACCTCTAAACCATCATCCCCTAGGAAACTTGCAGTATCAATAGATAATGTACTTCCTGCTGCCGTATCTTCTGTTGTGATATAAAAGAATTTTGCGGAATCAGGATTAACATCTGTGTCAATTGTGCCATTAATAGCGATTTTCATTAACTGAAGTGCCATGTTCATTTTCACCTCCATTTTATATCAACCAAATTTTATTCTATGAAGAGGAGTTGGAAATGCTTGGTCAGACTAACTAGTACGTATTGGAAGTTAACAAAATGTCCCATTAAAAAAGGCATATTTATCAAATAGAAAGGTGATATTATCATTTAACCGTGACAAACAGAAGAGTAATTGGGGCATCCCTCCTTGAAAGTGTAAATGGATGGGGGCTGCAACACTCCATTGACAAATAAATTTAGAGTGGAAACATTGTCCGGATCAAGTATATCACTACTTCCATATTGCTTTAATGCATCCTTGTTCGTATAAACCTTTTTCCCTTCTTCGGCAAGGGTAATGTATTGAACAGTCTCCACTGCTATGGGGGTTGGTGAGTATTCAGGGGATATATTGACTGTAATGGATGGATTAAATATAGGATTAAATGTATTTGTATTGGATGTGCTATTTTCATTTCCCTCATGAATCCTTTTGCGCTCTTTATTGCAATGATGGCAGTGGCAATTTGGATAGGGATCTCTGCCACGTAGCTTTCTACTACTATTATAATAGCTATATTGTTTTTCATTCAACGGTATTTCACCCCCCCTCCTAAATGAAATTTTGATGTGCTTTTCTATATCTTATTTAAAAAGAAGGTGATTGACTGTGCAGCTGGCTGTATTTGGCAAGTAAAAAAATGTATGCCACTTGCCGTCCCGAATTATTGCTGTATGAATGATTCCTTATAACGGAAACTTTCACCGTTAAAAAGGAGTAAATGTGAATGATGAATAAGTCGGTCAATCACCGCTTCTGTTAATATTGGATCTCCAAAAACATGATTCCATTGTCCAAATGGAAGGTTAGTAGTAATCACCAAGCTTTTATTTTCATAATACATAGAGATTACCTGAAACAAACTCTACACCTTTTTTATCAAAACAGGCGAGAAAACCCCCTCTTCAAGCGCGTGAAAGGTATAGTCTAAGCGATAAGGGGGGAGATGAATCGCCTGCCGACAAGAGATTGCTTTTTGAGCAGTGATTATTCATAAATAAACAGAACGAATGTTCCTTCTTGATACTTCTTCTGATATAATAGAAAGAAGGAGGTAAGGGACCATGAAAGTAAAAAAAGTGTTTGGTTTTCGTATCTATCCGAACAAAAACCAAATCACCTTCATCCATAAAACAATGGGCTGTGCCCGTTTTGTCTACAACTATTTTACAGGAAAACAAAAAGAAAAAGACGACTACTGGTATATAGTGAATGAAATGGTGCAAAACGGGCAGTTTCTTCAAAATAATTGGAAAGGCGAATTTTTCAATAAAAATAAAGCGATCAAAGCGGTTCGGGAAATGAAGAAAAATTACCCCGGCTTCATGAAAAAATTGCTAATAAAAGAAAAGACATGTTAGATAAGGTCTCCACCGAGATAATCAATAACCACGATATCATAGGTTTGGAAGATTTATCTGTTAAAAACATGTTAAAAAATCACAATCTTGCGAAAGCGATTAGCAACGCATCCTGGTCAACATTCCGAACTATGTTGGAATATAAAGCGGCCTGGTATGGAAAACAGGTTGTTAAGGTTGCTAAAAACTATCCATCAAGCCAGCTTTGTTCCAATTGTGGACACCAAAACCAAGACGTTAAAAATCTTGCTTTGCGTACATGGACGTGTAATATCTGTCAGTGCCATCACCAAAGAGATATTAACGCAAGCAGGAATCTTCGTAAGGAAGCATTGCGATTAACCGCAGGAACTGTGGGGATAGCCTAATCCATAACTGACCAATGGGTTGGTGTTCTTAGGAATCTCTCACTTCAAGCAACCTATAAGGTTGATAAGTGGGGTAGTTCAAAACAGTATCCTTGAAAATACCAATGATTACCCTTCAATACAATTTGATAGGCTTCAACTTCCCGTTTCGTTTTATTTCCATGACGGTCGGCATATTCAAACGAAAGCAGCCTGTTTTCTTGTAAAGCTATTTTTATGATTTCTAAATAGGCTTGTACGTTCCGATAACCTATCCACTGATTTAAATCGATATGTATTTGATCTGTTTTTAATTTGATCTCGTCAGCTCTATCCACCGGGATAAAACTTTTTACTTTCGCAAGAGCATTTACCAGTTCGTTACTTTGCATCATATTGGAGAGGCTAGAAAGTCCTGTCAAAATAGTAGAAATATCAGTAGTTGAAAAAACCTTACTATCCATTTTATAGTTTTTCATGATTTCAAAGCCGCCTCCTACTCCTGATGTTGAGTAAATTGGAATACCCGCCATGTTGATGGCATCTATATCACGGTAGATTGTGCGTTTCGAAACTTCAAACATATTTGCTAACTCCTGTGCGCTTATCCGTTCTTTATCGAGTAGTACCATAATAATGCTAACAAGCCTGCTAACTTTCATCTGTTAACCGCCTTTCAAAAAAATTCTCCATTCCAGATTGTTGCCATATTGGTGTCAACAATAGATACGTATAATAATAATAAAACAACCAATCTATTACAATCAAATGGAGGAAAATGATGAAAACAATTTATATTTATGTACTTGATACTTTAGCTGACTGGGAACTAGGATATGTTACTTCGGGGTTGCATTCCAGGAGGTTTTTCAAAGAAGAAGCGAACCAAGTATCGATTAAAACAGTTAGTTACTCCAAACAATCAATCCGTACAATGGGCGGAATGACAATAGTTCCTGACTACTTAATTGATGACATTAATGTAAGTGAAGCAAGTATGCTGTTATTACCAGATGCAGATACATGGAATGATCCAAAGCATGAAGCTATTCTCGTAAAAGCAAGCGAGCTGCTCTCTGTAGGCGCTGCAGTATGTGCAATCTGTGGAGCTACCGCAGCACTTGCTAATTTTGGGGTACTAGATAACCGTCCACATACTAGCAATGGTCCGGGATTCCTTGAAATGGTTTGTTCTGATTATAAAGGACAAGATTTTTATATAGACCAGCCATCTGTTGCATCTAATAACCTTATTACTGCCGGTTCTACTGAAGCTTTGCTATGGACGAAACAAATCATTGAGTACTTAGATGTTTTTAAGTCAAACACATTAGAATCTTGGTATAACTATTTTAATACGGGCGATTCTAAATACTTCTTTGAACTTATGCAAACTCTGCCAGCTAATAATAAAAATTAAACTATTTTTGTTATTAACAAAATCTTAAAAAGAGATTCCATTTATGGCTCCTCTTTTGTTCAATCTTTTTTGTGTTTTTCTTCGTTTTTTATATTTTCTAAATCCCGTTTGAAAAAGCGTAACAGGTCCACCACATATGGAAAAGGCAGCTTTGTTGCTACTCCAAAAAAGCGCCTTTTCCCCGTTTGGGGGAGAGGCGCTTAAAAGATGATGTAATCCTTACCTGGCTTCTGTATTCAAAACTTGATCTAACCAAGTGAATATGCGGTGGTTAGCCAATTTTAATGCCCCAAAATGGCAATGTTCTTCAGCAGAATCTTCAGCAGTAAACTTCATATACGTTTTGGAACTTCTTAAAGATTTGTACAATTGTTCGGGTTGTCCAGCAAAGGCATGATCATGTTCAGCTTCGCAAACGAGTACTGGACACTTGATTTTCTCAGCAATGCCTTCCAAGGTAAAAGGTTCCGTTTTGTGCACCAGCTCTTCCAGATTAGTTGCTGAAAAAGTAAACTGTCCATTTTCAATTCCCCATCGAATACCTGTATCTTGTGCCATAATCGACGCAATAAAATTATCCATCTCTGGTGAATTAAAATGGAGTTCCTCACTTTCTTTTCCGCCTAATGCCGCAGCTATTTTTCCCACTTGGAAGGAGAATAGGCCATCATTTGCAATGCATGCAGCAAGCCTGTGTTCATAAGCAGCCGCACGCGGAGCCAAATACCCGCCTAAACTGATACCCATTAATGCGATTTTGTCAGAGATAACTTCTGGACGCTTGATCAGATAATCTACCACTGGTGTTACAGCAGCCTCCCAGTCATGTCTGAATGGAATTCGTTGCTCGCGTATAACAGCTCCTTGTCCTGGTCCCTCGAATACCAAGCAATGATACCCTTTTTCTAAAGCAGAGGTAACAACTTGGAAATAAAGCTCTTCTGCGGTGGAATCATATCCTCCATGAACAATCAGGGTAGGAGCAGGCTGATCTCCTGCTAAATACAAGTAACCAGGTAACTCTATGTCTTCATAAGGAATAGTAACAATCTCCCAATGATGATCGAGTAAGGTAAGCGCGCGTCTGAATGTGCTTTGGCTTAATCTCCACGTTTTCAGAATACGTTTATCCTCCGGATTGCCATGGAGAAAAAATTCGGCTGTACGGTAGTAATTCGATGCACTTAAATAGAAGTCTCTCGCACTACTCTTATTGCCATGCTTGCTGCTTTCGTCAGCTTCTTGATGAACCCGGATTGCAGTCTTTAGCCATTCCTCATACCAGCTTTCAAAATTACCTTCTTCAATTCGATAGGCAGTAGATAGACATTCCCCTATGTCTGCCCCTCCAAAAGCAGCATAACCCATTGTCCGAAGCAATTCGAATGAAAAAGTCTGATCTTTAAAAATAAGTTTCACAATAATACACACTCCTCATAATATGTTATTTATAACCTATGTAAATATTATTCTATGTTATTTTATATGTCAAATATTATTTTATGTTATAATTAACCTATCTAAATGAAAGTATATAAATCAAAAGCATGAAAGAGGAGAACTTAATGAATAATACCCAATACATCTTATTAGGATTATTAGCACGAGAACCGTTAAGCGGATATGAAATGAAGCAGCAAATCAACAGCAGAATTAGCCATTTCTATAAAATAAACAATAATCAGCTTTATCCATCTCTATCAAAATTGGAAAAAACCGGATTTATTGAATTGCAAGCCATTGAACAAGAGTCTTATCGTCCGCCTCGAAAAATTTACAGAATTACGGCTAGTGGCATGGACACTTTAAAATCGTGGGTACAAGAGCTTCCTGAAGCTGAGGATTCGAAAACCTTCCTGTTGAAGCAGTACAGTTCTTGGTTATTAAAACCAGATGAATTGTTTAGCTTGATAAAGAAGAAAAAGGAACAACATGAACGAACGCTTGAGGATTATAAAAAGAGAATTTCTTCCTTCGAAGAACAGAATCCTGATGTCAATCATCCCTTGTTCGCCACAATTTCTGTTATTAATATGGGGATAAACTTTGAGGAGGCAAGTATTCTTTGGTGTGACAGGATGCTTCAGTTGTTAAAACAACATTAGTTTACCAATAGGTAAAAACCTAGAATAAAGGTAAACACTTATTGTTTTAATTTTTTATTTAAGAATAGAGATATTGATCCAAAATTAAGTAACTGATTCAAGGATTTCAATGACAATATTATTTATGATTTATTAGATTGTTTTATAGAAGTACCAAAAATAATAAAAGAATATAATAATGGTACTTTGATTATTATGGTAATGTGAGGCGCCACGGTGCTTCTCAATATGTATTAGAACTTAAAGAATTTGTGAGTAATAATCTATCTTGATTAAGCGAGAAGACTCCCAACCTCAAGAAATATGTAGGGCGAAACCCAATAAGTAGACGGGAGTATTCATGACTAAGATAGTTATCCTGTACATCCTATTATCTTACTGAAGAAAATAGATTGTGATTTTACTGAATTTGACTTTCAAAGAACCATCAGTATCTAAAAGAATTAACAATGGAGGTTACTGAATGAATAAAGTTTTAGCGTACTCAATTTCAGGGATGGGATTAACTGGAGCCGTCTTAATCATCTCAGTTGCTTTATTATTTAACAATCCAATAGGAAATGTATTGATGATAGTTACTGCTGGTTCAGTAACAGCTTTCGTTATATTTGCTATCTCGGCTCTAGTACTTCGTCGACGATTAGATGAGCAGCAAAGAAGGTAATTTAGTGAAATGAATAAAGCAGCATATTTAAAACAAATTTAGTAGGGTTTAATAATAAAGGATGGTGATTGTGCAAAATTACCGTTCTTTCTGTTTTTTAGAGCAGGAATAAATGGTTGATTTTGAATACAGTCTAATATCCTTGTAATTACAGGGTTTTAGACTGTCTTTTTATAAATTATTTTGTGTATCAATTGTTAAACTATGACGAGAAAAATTTAACAAATGAGTATACATTGCATTTATGATTATGTTTTTTATTCAACTAAAAAGAATCCATTAATAGAACAAGAAGACCGTCTTTTAAATATATAAAGAAGACGGTATCTTTTTTGAGTGACATGTGTTATACTATAAATAACTTAATTGTTCGTGCTAGCAATACAGGATTTATGTCATAACATCACAATTTATATCATCGTCTTGAATTATTATCAGAACAACCAAAGTAATAAACGTGTACATTGTGCACAATGGAGGAATTTCATATGAACACAGGTTCAGTAAAATGGTTTAACGCAGATAAAGGTTTTGGATTTATCGAGGTTGAAGGTGGAGACGACGTATTCGTACACTTCTCAGCAATTCAAGGCGAAGGTTTCAAATCTTTAGAAGAAGGTCAAACAGTTACTTTCGACATCGAAGAAGGTAATCGTGGACCACAAGCAGCTAACGTTGTTAAATAATAATTTATAATTGATAAAAAGTCTTTCTGTCACAGAAAGGCTTTTTATTTTTTGTCGTATAATATAAATAGAAAATAATTTGAGCTGAAATAAGTTAAAATAGTTAATATAAATATTCCATATGAACAAAGGAGAACAGAAAATGAGCTGACTTGTTCTATTTTTGCACACATCGCAGACGGTTTTACAGAAGGTCCAAATGGTGAAATGGGCATAGGCTGGGTTTTCTGCGATTCTGATTTGGAAAAAATCAAACGAAAGAAATTCTGAGTACTGCCGGCCCTGTTATTTGAAACGTGGGACTTATCAGATGATGCACAGTTACTGGCCGGCTGTACCTTCGAATTCATCTGCTTCAGAGTATGAACTAACTCGTGCCCAATAGATCGAAAAACAGCAAAAAATCGTACCGCTATATTCATTAGTAGATAGCAGTACGATTTTTATCAAACATTTTGAATTTTTTCCATTTGCTCTAGCCTTGGTTTGGATATCGAAAACGAACAAAAGTTACTTAGCAGGCAACCCAAGTGCTTTAGCTATTCCATCCGCATGCGCTTGTGCTATTTCTTCTATAAAGGCATCGCTTTTTAGCTTGTTCGCATCTGCTGCATTATCAATAAATCCATTTTCTGTTAAGACGGCCGGTGCACTTGATTCACGTAAGACATGTAAATTGGCTTGTTTTGCGCCGCGATCCGTAAACCCTGTTTGTTCCACTGTTTCATTATGGATTGTCCTTCTTATGGCGTTGGTTCTTTCTTTATTATCATAGCTTCCGTTCCATGTATAAGATTCATAGCCTGTAGCCCCGCCTGCATTGATATGTATGGAAACAAAAAAGTTAGCTCCCCAATTATTTGCTTCATTTGTTCTCGCATCTAATGACTTGGTAATATCGGACGTTCGCGAAAGCTTAATCGTGTGACCGCTATACTGTTCATTTAAAATGTCTCTTGTTTTCAATGCGATATCTAACGTTACATCCTTTTCCTGTAACCCGTTCGCTGATGCTCCAGGGTCAGATCCGCCATGTCCTGGATCAATATAAATGCGTGTGTCTGCTGCTTCTGCTGAATCATGAGGGATAGTCATACCTGTTAAGGCGATTCCCAAAATGATAGAAATAAACAGAAACTTTTTTAATTCTGGTTTTCCTTGTTTTGAAAAGATAATACTACTCCTCCTTCTAAATAGTTATTCACCCATTTTAGATTCTATAGAAAAATTTGTCGATAGGTCGATATGTTGATAGAATATATATTTCCGTATGGTTGAAAGTTTGTAAAATAGGAATAATTGTAATTTAAGTTTTTCCCTGTTAGATAGCAAGCTTATTAGAATAGGGGCAACAAGCTATACTGGAAAAAATTGCACGTTTAAGCATTTTTAAACTTACCATGCAATTTTTCTTGATTTTAATGATAAAAATGAAGTGCAAAAATTTGATTTTTATTGTATCCAATAAGCTATTTTGCTTTTTGTCAGTAAAAGAATAGTTGTTCATTTTTGTCTTGTGAAGATGAAAGAACTATACTGGCATTAGTGCAGAAACGAAACTTATGATTAGGCTTGAAAAAATCTGTTTCATTAATTTGGAGGTAAGATTAGATGAATATGAAATTTGATCCAAATAATGCCGTTATTAAACTTTGTATGCGTGGGATGAGTCTGGAAGATAGCGGAAGCATTGAAGAGGCAATTACGATGTTTCATAAAGCATGGCACGAAGCAACGGATGACTATGAAAGATTCCTTGCAGCATATCATTTAGCACGTCTGCAAAAAGAGATTGCAGATAAATTGAAATGGATGGAAGCCTCTTTAAAGTATGCCCAGGAAATAAATGATGAAAATGTTAAAAGTGCATACGCGACGTTATACCTAAATATTGCCCAATATTATGAGGAATTAGGTGATTCTGATAACGCAAAAAGAAATTTTGAATTGTCAAATTCTTATAAGGGTGCACCTTCTGATGAAGGGCCATTCTATCACGGGACAAAGGCAGATTTGCAAGCCGGTGATTTACTGACAGCGGGTGGAAATTCAAATTACGAACCTGAGCTTAAAATGAACCACATTTATTTTACTGCTAACGCCAATGGCGCAGGACTTGCAGCAGCATTAGCAAAAGGAGAAGGAAGAGAGCGCGTTTATATCATTGAACCAACAGGTGAATTTGAAAACGACCCAAATGTTACTGATAAAAAATTTCCTGGAAACTTAACACGTTCTTACCGCTCGAAATCTCCTTTAAAAATCGTTGGTGAAGAAATAGAGTGGGCGAAACTAACAACTGCAGATCGACGTAAATGGCACAAAAATTTAGCGGAAAACAAAGGAGACATTATTAACTGAAGAATGTATTCCTAATGACTGGAGTAGTTCCTATTGCAAGTTTGTCTGCGGTCTTACACATAAAATGAAGGCACTCAACTTTGTAATTACTTAGCGTGCCTTTATATTTCCAGGTGTATATATTTCACCATGTAATCATACAGAATGTAGGTTACATGGTGAAGTAGTATGCGTAACCAGTGATTATTGTTAGGTTGCCGGGCAGTCTTACAGAATAGAATGGAACAATTCCAGACTGGTGAAAGAAAATATTGAGGAAGAAATCAACAACCTTAAACAGCAGCCAGGAGAAGATATGGTCATCCTCGGAAGTCCCAGGTTTGCACACTACCTTATGCAGCTTAATTTAATAGATGAGTATAAAATTACGGTTTCCCCCGTCCTGATTGGCAGCGGATTGCCGTTATTCGATGGCATCGAGGAGAAGGACAATCTTAAGCTGATCGAAAACAAGTCCTTTAATTCTGGAGCCTTAGGTCTTGTTTATCAGACGGTAAGATAACCTTGTCATATAAAGACGGTTAAGGAATAATAGCTCAATAAGAGGCTGGGACAAACCCATTAAATAACAAAAGACGTGGTGCTTACACAAAAGTGTGAGTCCCACGTCTTTTATTATTTTAATCAAGTTATTTTGCATATAACGTAATAGACATCAATGGTAATTACTTATCTATACCCTTAAAACACAATATTAAAGAGCTGTACCTTTTGCAGGAATAAACAATTGGGACATGTCAGCACCCTCTAATTCAAGCAATTTTACTTTTGTGGCAAGCCCGCCGGCATAACCTGTCAAGCTGCCATTCGTACCTACAACTCTATGACAAGGAATAATAATAGAGATGGGATTATGACCAACAGCGCCGCCTACTGCTTGGCTTGACATGGTTTTCTTGTTCATTTTAGCCGCTGCCTTTTTGGCAATTTCACCATAGGTGATTACCTCGCCATATGGTATTTCACATAAAATATCCCATACGATTTGCCGAAATTCTCCGCCAATAGGAGATAGCGGCAATTCGGAAATGGCAGGATTCTTCCCCATAAAATATTGATCCAGCCATTTTTTTGCTGCTTCAAATACAGGGATATCATCTTTGATGTTCATTTCTGCGGGAATACTAGCACCGTAATATTTCTGTCCTTCATTCCATAGACCAACGATAGTATTACCGTCACAAGCCAGTGTAATTGTCCCAAAGGGTGACGTATAAGTTGTTTTATAATACATTTGAATCCCTCTATTCCGTTTTATAACATAATCGTAGCATAACTGTGCCAAGGACGTCATGCTTCCGACATTACAAAAATATAAAAAGAATTTACCAGGCACAAGCAGTCAAAAGGAAAAGTCATATGCATAGCTTGCTTCTGTGCGTTATGAATCTATTGAACAGGACATTTACAAATATATTCCGTTATGATAATATGTATGATGTACCAATCATCCTACAAATTTTCTGGAGGCAAAGAAATGATTCTCAAAACCAATCGCAAATCGCTTGTAGAGCAGGTTGCTGAACAGATAGAACAATTAATTGAACAGAAGCATTGGAAGGTGGGGGACAAGCTTCCGCCGGAAATGGAATTAATAGAAGAATTCGATGTCAGCCGTAATACATTAAGAGAAGCGGTACGGGCATTAGTACATGCTGGGTTATTAGAGACAAAACAAGGAAGCGGAACAATGGTGCGTTCAACAAGTGCGCTTGATGCCGCATTGAAACGCCATGTCAAAAAATCAACCATGCTGGAAACATTGGAAGTACGATTAGCCTTGGAAAAACAAGCGGCCCAGATGGCAGCTGAACGCAGAACCGAATCAGATTTAATAGATTTGGAACTCTGTATTAACAACTGCAAAGAGGCTTCTGCAAAGAAAGATTTAGAACAGTTTATTTCTTCGGATATCCAGTTTCACAAAACAGTTGTAGCAGCTTCCAATAATCAGCTGCTGATTGATTTATATGAAAATATGACAGAGGTATTATTTTCTTTTGTACAGGATTTTATGACTATCGAACCCCTTTTTCCATTTGAACAGGGAATTCATCTGGAGCTTTTTAAAGCGATACAGAAACAGAACAAGGAATCTGCAGCAGCCTATGTAGAGAATGATATGGAAGTATTAAAAGAAAGCATCATAAAGATAATGAAAGAATAGAGGATTAAGATGACGAAACAAGCAGGAACATTAACAGATCAAAACAGCACAAAAGCCAGATGGTTATTGCTTATCGGCGTTATTTTGGTTGGAGCAAACTTAAGAGTGCCTATTACCTCTGTTGGAGCATTGATTACCTTTATTCGTGAGGATCTTGGCATCAGCAATGCCTCAGCTGGAATGATAACAACGTTGCCTTTGATTGCATTTGCATTGCTTTCTCCGTTTGCTCCAAGGATAGCGAATAAAATAGGGATGGAATGGACAATTGCCTTATCGTTAGTATTACTTATCACAGGCATGATCGTACGGTCCATTGCGGGAATAGGATATCTATTTACAGGTACCATTTTCGTAGGATTGGCTATTGCGATTGGAAATGTTTTAATTCCAGGTATTATCAAAATGAGTTTTCCTTTAAAAATAGGAATCATGACCGGTGTATATGCTGTTTTTATGAATATATTCGGTGCCTTGGGCTCTGGTCTCAGCGTCCCGATTTCTTCTGTTGGCAATATGGGCTGGCAGGGTGCATTGAACATTTGGGGAATAATTACAATTATCGCATTACTCATTTGGTTACCGCAGCTTCGCAAACATCCGGATGAATCACCTAAAGCAAATGTGGAAAAAGACAAGAAAACCAATTTATGGCGTTCACCGATTGCCTGGAGTGTGACCTTATTTATGGGAGGGCAATCTCTTGCATTTTATACATTGATTACCTGGATGCCAGACATTTTGAGAACGGTTGGTTATAACGCAGGCGGGGCAGGATGGATGGTCTTCCTGATGCAGGTTGCGCTTATTCCTACTACTTTTGTTATTCCGGTTATAGCCGAAAAAATGAGCAATCAGATCGGTTTAGCTGTTGGAACAGCCGTTTTGTTTATTATTGGATTTACCGGCTTGATGTCTGGAAGTATGGCACTTGTCCCTGTTTGGGCAATATTGCTTGGAATTGCAGGCGGCAGCGGCTTCAGCCTCTCCATGATGTTCTTTACAATCCGGACTAAAGACGGGAAAGAAGCAGCCGAACTTTCTGGTATGGCACAATCCTTTGGTTATCTTTTAGCTGCGGTTGGTCCAGTACTTGTCGGTGTCTTGCATGATAGGAGTAATGGATGGCTCATGCCGCTTATTTTCTTAATCATCATTTCTGTGGTCATATTAGCAGCAGGGATTGTATCTGGCAAGGAAGGAACCATATCGGATCAATCTAATAAACAGATACCGAAGGATTGGATAGAAGAGGTTTAATGAAATGGTAAGAAACCCTCACTCGTGCGGGGGAGGTTCTATATATTAGCAGTTGCTATGAAATCAGCATAGCAGCTGCTTTTTTATGTTGTGAATCACTTATTTTCCAAGTGAATAAAATGATTCAAAAAGGGCTCATTCAATCCAATAAGAAAAAAGAAGATTATAAATCTGTATACTACTCTTTAACAGATGCCGGGACTGAATTAGCTTATATGCATCATCATCTTCACCAAAAAGTAATAGAGCGTTATGAGGAACTGCTTCATAAATTTGATGGAGCGGAGCTAACTACTATTATACGCTTTATGTCTGAATGGACCGACCAAATAAAAAACACGGATATGCTGGAATAAGAGTATATCCGTTTGAAATAAATACTATTTTTTTTAACAGAAGGATGGATTATAATTGAAAATAAATAAAAAATATGAGCATATTACTTTTACTGTTTTGATGGAACTTGGTATCTCATACATAATATCATTTGTTTTTGTCTCCATAAATATAGGCTACAATAGCTCGTTTTTGGGGACTTGGCTGACAATGTGGCTGCAGGCTTTTATTTGTGCAGTTCCATGTGCGTATTATTTCCCAAAAGCTATAAGGAAGTTAATGAAAATTTTTAACTTTGTAGAAAAGGAAACGTCCTACAAATAACATTTTATATAAATATTTTTAAAAGATGAGGAGATGGCAGATGATAAAAGAATATAATAAAGTAGTCCAGGCGAGAAAAGCCAAGATACTAGAACTGAGTCCTTACTTGGAAAACGGACAGTATACTTTTGATAAAGATCTTAGAACTGTTTATAATACTGCAAAAACCAGCCACCCTATGGTTAATAATCTTAAAAATTCAAAAGAAGAGGGTTCTCCTTCACTGGAAATGGAGGATTATGGACGTAAGTATTTTAATGGAAGTATTTTATGGTTTTGTATTAATGGCGATATCAGAATTTTTTCAGATGATGAAATACTTGTTATTTGCACCAACCAAGAAAGCTATCAAAGAAAAATAGCAAACTACACGTATTTTTCATCTTTCTTTCGTATTCCTGCGTTACTCAAGCAAGATGCTAAGCACAATATGGTGACGGAAACATTCATTCATTTTGAAAATCAAACAGAGAACGATGAAGCGTTCATTTTAAAAACAATATATGATGATTATCACAGTTATTTCAATTACCTAATGCTTCATTCAAAGGTTGACTATCAAACGTTGAATAGCTTATTCGATACAAGTTCAAATGTGGTTCATATTCAGCAATTTGAAAAAATAATAGAAAAAGTTGCCCCGGAATTGCTTTCCCTGAAGCTGCCGTTTATCGACCTGCATGGCGATTTGTGGTCTGATAATATTCTTTTAAACGATGAGGCAGGGGAGAAGACCCTATGGTATATCGACTGGGAGACTGCGGATAAATATGTTTTCTTCTACGATTTTTTCAAATTTATTTGGAATGAATTAGATGTACATGATAATTATTCCTGCTATAAGAGGTATATTGCTGGGGAATTTGATGAAGGCCTGACCCGCCTGTTTGCTATTTTTCATCTGAAGTTTCAGCCCAAATACAGGCAATCTTATTTTTGTCTCTTTTTCCTAAATAGTATTCTAAATGATACAGACAATATTGCGTTTAAATTTAAACTTGAGGAAATAAATGACTTTAAGCGTAAGGTTTTTCCGTTAATGATTTAATGAGGTTCCCAATACTTTATAATGTAGTAAACCGAATTGAGCGTATTATTTAGGAATAGGCAACTTGAAATAATATCGTTTTCTACAAAAAGTCCAGCTGATAAAATTTTAGCAGGATTTTTTGTGTTTCCTTTTTTCTTAGAAAAGATTTGACGCTTACATCGATTTGCTCGTATAAAATTTTTCGTATCTTAATTGTGTTGAATAAAATTGAAATGAAAGCCTGCCTATATAATAAAAATTGTTAATTTCAAACATTTCATCCTGCTTATTCAAATAATTAAGTAAAAAAACTTGAAATTGACGTTACGTCATTTTGTATAATGAACATAGTAAAAATAAAACAAGGGGTTGGCTATACTTGATTTCGATTAAAGAAGTAACAAAACAAACAGGGATTACAGTCAGAACGATGCGCTATTACGATCAGATAGGTCTTCTCCACCCAGCAGATAAAACAGAGGGCGGCCATAGATTATATGGAGAGAAAGAAATGAAAAAGCTGCAGGAAATCCAATTTTTAAAGACAATAGGGTTTAGTCTGCAAGAAATCAAAGAAATGTTAGCTGATGAGAATCATGATTGGTTCACGGGTCTAAAGAAACAATTGGGCTATATTTCAAAGGAAAAAGAGAGATTAGAACAAATTGAAGGAACATTACGAGGGTTAATAAATGAAATAATGCTGAATGGCAATATTGATTTGTTTAGTGTGCAGAAGCTCATCCAATTATATCAACAAAATATGGACAAAAGAGAAGGGTATTTAAACCAAATATTTAATGAGGAAGAAAGTAAATTGCTTCAAAATCTTCCAAATATAAATAGAGACGATCCTGAAACGCTGGAATGGATTGCCTTAATAGCACAATTAAAAAAGCATATGTCAAAAGGAATTTCGGCACCGGAAATACAGCGACTCATAAAACGTATGTATGAAAAAGAACAGGAAACATTTGGGGATAACAAAGAATTTGTAGAAAAGATATGGGATATTAGAAAGTCACCTCAAAAATCGGAGAGCGCCGGGTTTTATCCTATCGATGCGGAAACATTGGATTTTTTTGAGAAGGCATATGAATTTTATGTAAAAAAGAAAAGCAATTTTTGAATGAGAAAGTGACAATCCCTGATGAATTTACAGGAAAGCTTGTTATCAATGGAAATTAAGGAGATGTTTTTCAGACCAGCTTTCAACAAATAACCTGGATATAGAAACGAAAAGCGGGAATGAAATGATCAATATCCCTATTTCATCTGATGAATCACAAGATGAAGAAGAGATAGCGGGCACTGCAAGTAAAGGAAGTTTTGAGATGGATGTTGAAACAATAACAGGTAACATCACAATCAGATAGAACATAAATGAAATTCAGCGAAGGATGAATTTTGCGGAAAACGAATATTATCAAAGTGTTTCATAATATAAATGGATTAGAATTGGGGTGTCTTTTTGAATTTTATTGCTTGGATGATTGTTGCTTGTGAAATAGGATTTTGGATAGTGATTATTTTAGGTTTATTTACAAGATATGTCCTCAAGAAAAATAAGCTTGGGTTATTTTTCTTAGCCTTAACACCAGTAATTGATTTCATTTTATTAATTATTACGGCTGCCGATTTATATCGAGGAGCCACAGCAACAGCTGCACATGCGATTGCGGCAGTTTATATAGGCGTTTCGATTGTATTTGGAAAAAGTATGATTAAATGGGCTGATGAGAGATTTCGCTACTACGTGATAAAAGAAGGTCCAAAACCAATTAAACTGTATGGAATCGAATATTCAAAGCATTATTTAAAGGGATGGGGAAAACACGTTTTATCTTATTTGATTGGTGCTGGTATTTTAGCAGGAGTCATTTTCTTAATCAATGATCCATCTCGAACAGAAGCATTACTTAGGGTCTTACAAATATGGACATTTGTGTTAGGTATTGACTTTATTATTTCTGTTTCATACTTTATTTGGCCAAGAAAAAGGCCGATTGATTAGAAAATGATGAAGAAATATAAAGAGACAACGAACTCAAAACATCAACACCCAGTATTCGAATCAACTAAATAGGGGGTAATACGCAGTTAAGGACCATCAAGAGTTTTTTAAGAAAACTTCATTTCATCATCACAAGCGTGAGCCGGAAAGATGACTGTTATGGTAGTGCATATATTGAATTATTTCACAGTATAATCAAGAAAGAATTAATCTTTCATTCAACTATCCAAAATAGATTTATGCTGTAAGCACAAAAATTATTTAGTCCTTATCTAAATTAATACAAATTAAAAACAGATAAGGACTAAATATTAAATATAGGATATCTTATTTTATGTGGTCTTTATAGAAACACCCCTTAAAACTATATTTACTTTACCAATTACCACAGCTATTGACCTGATAGGATTGTTGTGTATCCCAGTTGTTCACTAATTCCGTATATGAATCTTCCACAGGATCAAAATAATCCAACAACTGATTATACTCGGATAATCTTTTATTGATATCCTCATCGGTTATTATCTTTACATTGTCACAGGAGCCTACTTCATAAGTGTAGTCCGATGATAAAGCATGACGAGTATGTCTGATAAAATATAGAAAATTTGTGAAAGTAGAATGCATATTGCTAAGAGCAGTTTTTTCCTCTAAAGAACGATTGATCGATGCACGAATTTCCGTAGTTTGCACAATTTTTTCTGCAGAAGCTTGCATATCTGCCCATACATCTCCAGCACTACTAGAGTATTCGTCTAATTCAACTAAAGGCTCTATAGTACGCTTTAATGAAACAATCTCTCCGTAAATTCTGTCCTGAGTATTTGTCATAAGTCGTTGAATTTCTTTATATTCCTGATAGTACTGCCATCCTAATACAGCGCACACGACGGATAATACGATAGATAAAGCCATTAAATACCTGTTGATTGTCATTTGCTTCTACCTACTCCATTACTTCATAACTTTGATAAAAAGATTTATCTACTTCTCTTACTAAATCAGTATAACCAATGCCCCAAAAACTCTTTTTATAAATTTCAAATTTAAAATTATATTCTATTTCTCTTTCACCTGGAATACGCTCTACGCCCTTATTAGTCGGTATCTGTACAACAGTTGAAAAGGCTAATTTGTCTCCCGTGTCAATAAAGAATTCATCTTCCAATTGATAGCCGTATGCTCTAACAGCTTCTCCCCATATTGCCTCCTGATTAGCTATACTATCATGGAGAATCACTGTACCAGAGGTTTGCTTATCTTCTACAAAATCTATAAGACTGAGCATTTTAAAGAAGAACTGTTCACCAATTGGTGTTAATCCAATAAGTCCTTTTAAATTAAAATTTACATCTCTATCGGTAAAATCTGCGTTCCTTGTCACTTCAGAAAAAATTTCTGTATTTTTGTCCATAACACCGGTACTTACAGTAGGATTTTTAATCCGATAATCAGGTGAAACATCGAATGTTGTCAACTTACGGGTATCCGAATGATATATAAATTGCCCTTGATGTGTTAATTCTAATGATGTTGAAAAAATTTCTTTATTATCGTTACTCCCAAATGGATCTGGAGCATTATGCACCCAAGACCATTGGAGAGCATATTATTTGAACCAGCCGGATATTCATTCGTTACTATATAATAACCACCAGCATCTCTATAGGTCGATAATTGCTCCCCTTCGATTTGAAAGAAGCCAGAAGGAATTAATGGAGGAATATTACTACCATCATCTGCTAAAACAAGAGATTCAGCCTGCCTCGCCTCTTCTTCTGTTATATTCTTTTCTCCTACAGGCTCTAGAAACGGAATAAACCATGATTCCATATAGTGATTCTTTTCCTCTTGTTCGTTTAAAGTTTCTTGATCATCAAAGTTTTCCGATGTCAGTTCTTGACTTACTTCTTTTACGTCATCGATTTGTTGAGAATTCGATAACATATCTTCAAAGTATATTAAATCGTTTGTGTTTTTATCAAGTATAGCAATCTTTACTACTGTTTTATTTGCTAAATCATAATTAATTGGTAATAGTAAAGCTTCTTTAGCTTCTTCTTCTACCTTAAAAGATAAAACCATATAATTCTCTGTCTCATTTAAATCAACTAGATAACCGCCTGTGTATGTATTACTTGAAGGGTATACCTTTCCACTGGTGTTTAAATTAAATTTGTTTCCACCGTAACTCAAAGTTAACTCAACATCTAAGCCATCAGTCTTTGTTTCTAGCTCATTAATTTCTAGTTTCGCATCTAATTGATTTTTTGAGTCTAGTGGAAATATTTTTTCTTCATAAACAACACCCATGAACTCGCTTTCATTTTTTGAATCTTCTGCTAGCACCGAACCTGTTCCAATTAAAGTAATAGATAGCATGATAATTATTGCCGTAAAAAAAGTCCTCATAATGATTCACTCCAAATATCGGTTTATTTTTACTGCCTCCTTTTCCCATAATTTCATAATATGGTTATAAAGTATATTATAATTTTTTTATTATCAATATTATGTAAATAACATTACATAATACGACAATTTTTGATTGTATCATTATTTCAAATGAAGAGATCAATCAAAATCAAGAGGCTGCATAAACACTAGAAGCATTATGAGTAAAAAACAAAAATATAATTGAACTTACAAAAATTACTATAGATAATAATGATTTTTTCATTTGTATCCCCTTTCAATTGTTTTCTAATAGGTACATTTTTTCCAAGGTATATTTCTCACCGTTTAAACTTTTCAAACCATTTTCCTTAATAACATCTGCGTGGTAATATTCGTTCACTTTAATAGAATCCCATCCTCTATTAAAAGATACACGATTGGAATTTTCATCAATAAATACAAAATTACTATCAATTTCTACAGTAATTGTTTCTTCCCAATCAATGATTTGAAAAGTAAGAAAATAGTCGGTGTCATTATTTTGTACCTCTAAAATTTCAATTAGACCGGTATATTCCTTTTTCACACTATAAAATAGTAAAAAGATTACTATAACAAGTAAAATACTTATTACTAAAATTATTTTTTTCATAGTGTCCCACCTTAACAATCAATTTTATTACATTAAATGACTTTAAAATATACTATAATACCCTCCTCTTTCCAATTTAGAACCAATTCTACCATAAATAACAACTAAAACAACCCCTACATTAAAAATATTCAAAAAATTTTTTCAAAAGCAATAATAAACTAATAAACTTAAAGAATAGGGGGAAGGAACAATTCAATTGAAAATAAGATAAGATAAGGTTTCACCCTTATCTCAATAAACTTCCACGACAGAAGTGTCTTTTTTTATTTGAAAGTATCTTACTGCACCGTCCAGAATCTTACTTTTTATAAAGCAATCAAACATGTTAACAAAATGTATTCAACTAACATCTATCATGCTGTTTCAAATTTGGTTCAAGTAATATCAATTTCAATCCTTTTTCATACATTTTTATCCATATAACAACCCCCGAAACGTTGATATTAATAGATTGCGATGTATTCAATACACTTAGAATTTATCTGTATATTTCTCAAAACGTTTTTTATACTGTTATATATGTTTAATGCATAATAAAAGTACAGAGTATTGCAACCAAAATGTTAGAAGGTTGCACAAATAAAAAAAGGCTTGCCAGCCCTAACAAAATACTCTACCGTTAATAGCGACTAAACAAATTAATGGTGGAGGTAAGTGAAAGGATGCTAGCAATGCCCGAAGTTAATCATATCAAAAATTTACGTAATAATAAATCACTATCAATTAATGAAATAGTAAAAAGAACAGGTTTTGCTTGGAAAACCGTTAAGAAATATGCGGATGAAGATCAATTACCCGAGGAAAAAACACCCATAAAAAAAGGTATGATGTATGAAGAAGAGTGGGGAGAAATTGTTTCTGATTGGCTAATGGAGGACCAAGCACTTAAAAAGAAATTGCGAAGGAATAATAAAAATATATT
Organism: Oceanobacillus sojae; assembly: GCF_900162665.1. Taxonomy (GTDB): domain Bacteria; phylum Bacillota; class Bacilli; order Bacillales; family Amphibacillaceae; genus Oceanobacillus; species Oceanobacillus sojae_A. Next base: position 10,715 of record NZ_LT727813.1, on the reverse strand, counting down.
TGAAGAATTACAGCGATTAAAGTTCCCGGGTTCTTATCGAACCGTTTGTAACTATATCGCTGAATGGAAAGATAAAATGTTAGATGAAACTGACACAGTAAAAGAGGAATATGATAGGTTAACACATCCTCCGGCGGAAGCCCAGATAGATTTTGGAGTTACAGAAGTCGTACATGAAGGGAAAGTAAAAGATACGCATTGCTTGGTCTTGAGTTTCCCCTTTAGTAATGGTGGATTTGTAGCACCCTTACCGGCAGAAAATCAAGAATGCTTTTTGGAAGGTATTAAAATACTTTTTGAACAAGCTGGCTTTGTTCCAAGGACACTGTGGTTAGATAATCTATCAGCTGCCGTTGTAAAAGCTAGAGTTCATAATCAGGAAACCATTTTCAATGAGGGTTTTCAACGGTTTGCCAATCACTATGGATTTGAGCCGGTAGCCTGTAATCCAAGAAAAGGAAATGAAAAAGGGCATGTAGAAAATAAGGTTGGTTATGTTCGATATAATTTCTTTACGCCATCACCCGTTGTTCAGGATCTGACACACTTACGTGCGTTATTGCTCAAACATTGTCAGGATGATCATTTAAGGGTGCATTATAAAAAAGGAATTTGTATCGCGGATCTAATAGAGGAAGAAAAGAAATATGGTCTCGCATTACCTGAGAAAGAGTATCCAGTATTTAATAAAACACTGACTTCAGCTAATAAATATGGTGAGGTAAAAATTGATGGACAGGAAATCCACATACCGAATAGTTATCACTATACACAATTGTATGTAATTAAGTACTGGGATGACTTTAAAGTGATTTCTCCACAAGGAGAGGTACTTTATAAGGGACCTAGACAATATATGAATCGGTCTAGGGAAATTCCATGGCAATTCATTTTGAAAAATTGGATGAGGAAACCAAGATCAATTACCTATTCTAGATACTTCCCATATCTTCCAGGAAGAATCGCGCATTATTTGAATAGTGAATCAATGGAACTCAGAAAAGAACGTGTCGATTGGTTACAGAGCTTCATAATAAAATACAGTATGCAAGAAATAGATGAGCGTTTCTATGAATTGTTACCAGTGGATGATAAAGAAAATAGAAATGAATCATTACATGCTTCGGTTGCACATCCGTATGATATAAATTGGAGTATCTACGACTCTCTTCAACCCTTCAACCATTCGTTGACAGGAGAGGAAGTATAGAATGTCTAATTTGATTAGAGAGAAATGCAAATCGTTGCGTTTAGCATATGTCGCAGACATATACGAGCAGATTCCCTTCGAGAATCCTGAGCAGTATATCTCGGCTTTATTACAACAAGAATTAGAACATAGAGAGGTAGCTAAAGGAGAGCGTTTGATCAAAAAGGCGAAATTCATGAATGAAAAAGAACTAAAGGATTACCGGTGGAGTGAACATATTCGTCTCCCTCCACAATTGGATAGAGAAAGTCTCGAATCATTATATTTTATCGATAAAAAAGAGAATTTAATTTTAACAGGTGCGCCTGGGACTGGGAAGTCTCATCTGGTTACAGCGCTTGGTCGAAAGGCATGTAGATCTGGATATGAAGTCCGTTTCTATCGAGTGGCCGATTTGGTAGAACTACTTGAAAAGTCTTGGAGAGAAGGACGCTTTCAAGCCTTACGCAATAGGTTTAATAAAGTAGAGATGATTATTTTAGACGAGATGGGATATGTTCCATTTAGTAAGGAAGGCGCTGAATTATTATTCCAATTGATATCTGATTGGTATGAGAGGTCTAGCCTCGTGATTACATCCAATTTAGAATTTAGTCAATGGAATAGAATATTTACAGATGCGCGTTTAACAGCTGCATTAGTAGATCGAGTTATTCACCACGCGCACATTTTGAGCTTTACTGGGGATAGTTATCGCGTCACACATGCGCTTTCCAATCATCAATCATAATAAAATACGGGCTGGCAAAGTTCTAACCTTTTCATTGCAATCTTGTAACCTTTTAAGTTGCAAAACACAATATCAGCATTATGGAACTGTTCATTAGTGTGAGATCTGCTTTTTATTTAGGCTGAGGAGAAGGGTATTGTTATTTCCTGGAAGCAACATTATCATCTCCATTTAACAACCTTTTCTTACATCAACTGTAAGTATTTTTTCATCTCTATGCTTGTTACTATATAAATAACCCTATTATCAATTTGAGGAGTATCGTTGAAGCAGAGCAGCCTTAAATACATCAATTGGTTCCATGGATTTCTTTATATCGATATTTTACGATATGTCAATCTTACTGTTTGAAAAGCGGAAGTATTTTTAGACAAACAAAACCCTCCATCCATCTGGATCGAGGGTTTATGTCAATTGATTAAACGCTTAATGACGGATGACATCTATCGGCATTGGTCCCGCCACACCGACAAAGATAAATCTTTCATCGCCTGTATTCTTCATTCCATGGTGCTGGGCAGGTTTGGAAATAATCATATCTCCTTTTTCGATTTCCACTTCTTCTCCGTTCCCTGGAGACAAATCCAAAGGTCATCTCCATCAGAATGGGAGTGCTTGAACACCTCTTGCCCGGGTTCTAAGCACCAAAGGGAACCTGAAGTATTTGGTGTTTCATAGAAAGTTACTTTTTTTTCCTGTTCAGGAAGTAATTTATTTGATTGTGAATTTTCATATTGTGAAATAATTCATAATCTATACTTTTATAATATACTAATTGTTTATTTTTGTAATAACTTTGTTCAATATTTCACAAAATTTACGAAAAAGATTTGTTTTTAATGATTTTCAGTTGAATATCATAATTTTTTTGCATGAGGTTAAGAGGATATGTATAGGGACAGTGTGCAGTCATAGATTTAGAATGTCAGGCAATAAACTTTATAAAAGGAGTTGTATGCATACCCTTATGGATTATATGGATTTCTTAACGATTATTGAAGACGCTGTGTCAGGATGGAATCTGGTTCTATGCAGGGGGTGTTAGGAACACTTCAGAAAAAAGAAATTTGCTTTTTCCTGAAATGTCCCTCTGCTGGAATTGTAATTGCTCCCCCAAAATGAAACCAGCTGCGATTGCCTGTCCATCGAAAAAAATGGAGCTTTCCTGAAGAAGCAGGCCTGTATCTATTTCATTCTATTTACATATTTTTCGGCTTCAGAGCTTACATATTTTCTTTTTTGCCTCAGCCTGTTTTTTAGTTATTTCGCAGCTTCGTAATTGTTAGCTACCTGATCCCAGTTTACTACATTCCAGAATGCTGAAATGTATTCAGGGCGTTTATTTTGATATTTAAGATAGTATGCATGCTCCCATACATCCAGTCCTAATAATGGTGTTTTACCTTCTGTTAATGGTGAATCCTGGTTCGGTGTGCTTGTAATTTCAAGCTCGCCATTGTTTAATACCAGCCATGCCCAGCCAGAACCAAAGCGTCCCGCTGCTGCAGCTGCAAATTCTTCTTTAAATTTGTCTAAAGAACCGAATTTGCTGTTGATTTTATCAGCCAGTTCTCCTGCCGGTTCTCCGCCGCCATTTGGTGACAATGTCTTCCAGAAAAAGCTGTGGTTCGCATGTCCGCCGCCATTATTGCGTACTGCAGTACGAATGCTTTCAGGTACGGAATTCAAATCAGTTACAAGCTCTTCTACGGATTTATTTTGCAGATCTTCATGCCCTTCCAGTGCATCATTTAATTTTGTAACGTAGGTGTTATGATGCTTCGTATGATGGATATTCATTGTTTCTTTATCGAT
>NZ_LT727813.1:0-6200 GCF_900162665.1 Oceanobacillus sojae | reverse complement strand
TCGTAATTGTTAGCTACCTGATCCCAGTTTACTACATTCCAGAATGCTGAAATGTATTCAGGGCGTTTATTTTGATATTTAAGATAGTATGCATGCTCCCATACATCCAGTCCTAATAATGGTGTTTTACCTTCTGTTAATGGTGAATCCTGGTTCGGTGTGCTTGTAATTTCAAGCTCGCCATTGTTTAATACCAGCCATGCCCAGCCAGAACCAAAGCGTCCCGCTGCTGCAGCTGCAAATTCTTCTTTAAATTTGTCTAAAGAACCGAATTTGCTGTTGATTTTATCAGCCAGTTCTCCTGCCGGTTCTCCGCCGCCATTTGGTGACAATGTCTTCCAGAAAAAGCTGTGGTTCGCATGTCCGCCGCCATTATTGCGTACTGCAGTACGAATGCTTTCAGGTACGGAATTCAAATCAGTTACAAGCTCTTCTACGGATTTATTTTGCAGATCTTCATGCCCTTCCAGTGCATCATTTAATTTTGTAACGTAGGTGTTATGATGCTTCGTATGATGGATATTCATTGTTTCTTTATCGATCGTTGGCTCCAACGCATCGTATGCATAAGGTAATTCCGGTAATTCAAATTTTGTCATATGTAACTCCTCCTAAATAGTATTTAATAATTTTCAGTTTATATCGTTTTCTATACTTTTTCAACCTTTAAGTATAAAAATAAGACAATGTATATAGACAGCTGGTGAACAAATGCGTTTTTTCTGAAAACAGGCGGATCGTGCATCTTGACTTTGTAATCTACTATTATTATACTTTTTGGTATAAAAAATATAAAATTATCTTATGCCTTACTTTGAGGAAATATAGAGAGAAGAGCGGTGATGTGGAGATGGAAATTTGAATGCGATTAAAGGAAGTAAATACATAATATACAAGAAAAATTGATTGAAATAATGGATATATCAAACAGCACAGAAGACCTGAGAATAATAAATAAGGTTAGATGGATTAACTAGTATCGACTTGAAGCTGGGAAAAGCTTAGTGAAGAAAAGAGGTATTATATGGAGAAAGTTTTTGATGTAACTATTATTGGTGCGGGGCCAACGGGTCTGTTTACTGCTTTTTACGGAGGAATGCGTCAGGCCAGTGTGAAAATAATTGAAAGCCTGCCTCATACTGGGGGACAGTTAGCAGCACTTTATCCAGAGAAATATATCTATGATGTTGCTGGATTTCCTAAAGTGCAGGCGCAGGATTTAGTCAATCAGTTAGAAGAACAGGCAAAAATGTTTGAACCTGAAATCGTGCTTGGACAGTCTATAGAAACTGTGGAGCGGATAGATGATGATATTTTTCTCCTTGTTTCAAGTACAGGAGAAAAACATTTGACTAGAACCATTATTATCACAGCCGGTAACGGAGCTTTTCAACCAAGAAGGTTAAATGTTGGTGATAGTGAAGCATTTGAAGGTACAAACCTGGATTATTATGTGAAGGATATGAACAAATATAATAATAAGCATGTCGCCATTTTAGGGGGCGGAGATTCTGCAGTAGACTGGGCGTTAATGCTGGAAAAAAAAGCAGCGAAAGTAACGCTGGTTCACCGCAGGGATCAATTCCGCGCTCACGAGCATAGTGTCAATCAATTACATGCGTCTACTGTTGAAAGGCTCACTCCCTTTGCTCCTTCAGCAATCGTTGCAAAAAATCGTATTGAAAAACTGATTTTGCAAGAAATGAAAGGAGAAGAGCTGATTGAATTGGAGATAGACAATGTTATTTGTAATTATGGTTTTGTATCGAGTCTTGGTCCTATAAAGAACTGGGGGTTAGAAATCGAACGAAATAGTATTGTAGTTAATTCCAAAATGGAAACAAATATTCCCGGGATCTATGCAGCTGGTGATATTTGCACTTATGATGGGAAAGTAAAATTAATTGCTACAGGATTCGGCGAGGGCCCGACTGCTGTTAATAATGCCAAGAATTATATTGATCCTAAAGCACGAATTCAGCCGAAGCATTCTACAGCAATGTTTTAAAATAACAAGATATGACAGTACTTTAATAGTGAGTTCTGAAAAATAAATAGATTATAAAAGTCTGATGAGGTTTAATAAGCCATTTTTGCAGGTCATTTTGGACATCCTATAAAAGAAAAATAATTAAAGTGAGGGAGGTTTTTTACATGGCATTTGTTATTCTGGATCCATGCAGAGGAGAAAAGTCGGGAGAGTGTGTCAGTGTCTGTCCTGTCGATTGTATTGAAGAGGGGATTAAGCAATTTTATATCGATCCGGATATTTGTATTGATTGTGGAGCTTGCAAGGCTGTTTGTCCGGTGTCTGCGATTGAAGAAGAATATGATTTAACTCCAAGTCAAGAGAAATACTTAACTGAAGCAGAAGAATTTTTTGCCGGCAAGTAAGCATTTATTGCTGAATGGATTTTAATTCTGATAATCTGCCTATTCTTTAAAGATACATTAACTACTGCAGCTATTCATTATAGAAATAAGTTAGGGAATGGTTTAGGAGGATGCTCTGTGAAAATAATTGGTATCTCAGGTTCTACAGTCGGCTCAAAAACAAGAATTGCTGTTGAACAAGCTTTAAGATATATACAAAAGGAATATACAGAAATTGATATAGAGGTAATTGATTTAAAAGAATACAACATCGTATTCAGTGATGGCCGTCCGTATCAGAATTATACAGGCGATACACATGTGTTATTGGAAAAAATCATGCAGGCAGATGGCTATTTAATCGGGATGCCTATTTTTCAAGCATCTATTCCGGGGACACTGAAAAATGTTTTTGATTTATTACCTGTAGATGCTTTCCAAAATAAAATGGTGGGCATCTTGGCAACAGCAGGAACTGCCAAGCATTATTTAGTTCCGGAACAACAATTAAAACCAATTCTTCATTATATGCAGGCTTGGGTAATTCCTAAATATGTGTTTATTGAAGAAAAAGATTATACAAATTATAAGATAACCAATCCAAATGTGATCGAACGCCTAAATGAATTAACTAATAAACTTGTTTATTATATTGACATTATAAAAAAACGTGCGGGGACGGCTCCGCCACTCGTTTAAAAATAGACACTTTTACTGCACCTTGATTTTTAGAACATTTAAAAATTTGAGGTGTTTTTTGTAAGCAGTAAAGATTATACTTCAGCAGCTGACTCTCAACGCAATTCATAGTGTATGAAAAAACGGACGGAACTCTGTGCAGTGCAGAGTTCCGTCCGTAATCATTCTTTACTGTATTCTCTCTTGAAATCCTTCTATCATAAGTTGAATTAATTATCGAAAGCTTTTTTTAATCCTTTTTATAAAAATCAACCAGAAACTTACAGTAATTATCTCCATCACTTTTACAGCATACCCTTTTTACATTATCTGTTCCTAATACATTTTTAAACATTTGTGTTTCACAGGTACAGGCAGATTTAAATTCATTTGCTACAGCCAGAATAGGACAGTTATACTCAATCAGTTCATAGGAGTTTTCTCCTGTTTTAGATAAATTCGCCATGTAGCCTTTTTCCGTTTGAATTTTAGAAAGCTCATTTATTTTATCATGATTCGATTTTTGTTCGATTCTTTTAATATATTCTTTTGTTAATCGCTGTTCTCTTCTTTTGAAAAGATTAGAGATGGCATGCTCTCCATAAATATCTTGAATATCGTAAAGAAACTCAACGCTGATCCCTTCATAGTTTTTAGGGAAGAGTCTTTCTCCTCTTTCTGTTAAAGAATAAATCTGTGAGGGTCTTCCGATAGGCTGCTTGACCTCTTTACTTACAATTAAACCATCACGTTCTAATATATTAAGGTGTTTCCTGATAGCCATATGAGTCATATCTAATAATTCAGTTAAGTCGCTGACCGCTAAGGAACTTTCTTTTTTTAGATAATCAAGTATCTTATCTTTGGTTGTTTTTTGTACAACATTCATATCATGAGTACCTCACTCCTGATTATAGTAATACAGATTTTGTTCCAATTTGTATTTTAATAGTTAATTATACTATACAATCAATAATAATTAAAATGTTATCTGGATTTGCGATTTTTGCTGATAGAGTGAATGAGAAGACGTATTTTGCAAGTATTTTAAAACCAAAATTTTTAAAGAGCATCCGTCGTCGACGAAATGCTCTTTTTGATAGCTGGTCTGAAGTAAATGATTACTAAAAACTTATGAGGATTCTTATCTATCATTAAAAAGCAGATTTTTTACCCCATATAAACACTTTCGCATGTCCCCGGAGCCGGTTCATAAAAACAATGCTGCATAAATTGACCGGAAAAAGGCTGGTCATACCATGTTGGTGGACACGGAGCATATGGATTAAAGTACCAAAGAGCATATTTTGCCGGGTGGTTCCTCCAGCTTTCCAAAGTCTGTCTTGCTAATTTTTTTTCCATTTCTCTTGCTCTTTGATAAAACATATTTCCTTTTTGAACAGCCTCAAAGGAGTAATTTCCTCCCTGTACATGAAAAATGACATCATCAACCGTTCTCAATTCAACAAAATCACCACAATCTGCTACGACGCGGTTAACAATAACATTTCCTACATAAAGCATTCCTTGTTTTCCTTCGCCCTCAGCTTCTGCTCTCATCATCCTGGCCATTAAGTCAACGTCTGCATCCCGGTAAGCTATTCTTCCCATTATCTCACCTCTAAAATATGTTATGACAGAAAGTATGCATTCATGCCTTTCTGGGCTTGTATTTTTTGGGATATGGATTGTGAATTTCTTAGTGTAATAGAAATTGAAAAGCTGCAATTTTTTAATCTTATATCCATTTGATATTGTTACCTGATGTTTGATCATAAAATGGGTAAAGTGATTAAAAATAAACAGGTTCACCTTCAAGTTTCTACCAGATGAAAAAAGGGAATATAAAAGGATACTACCAAATTACATCCGAATCTTTTTGACGTAATATGCTTTTTTCAATGTATATTGGCATTTTAAACGGATTAAAACAAATCTATTGACCTAAAGTCCACTCTAGGTACTATAATAAATTTCAAAATGGGTATACAAAGAATATAGTTTATTCATTTTACCAAAGGAGATGTTCAAATGATTTTAAACGAAAATTATCAGCTGTCCAATGGGATTGAAATTCCTAAATTAGGTCTTGGAACATGGTTTATAGAGGATGAAGATGCTGCTCAGGCAGTAGTGGACGCTGTCAAAGCCGGTTATCGCCACATTGATACAGCGCAGGCATATGGAAATGAAAGTGGTATCGGCCAAGGAATAAAAAATTGTGGTACAAACAGAGAAGATTTATTTATTACGACTAAACTAGCTGCAGAAGTAAAATCTTATGAAGAAGCTGTTTCATCCATTAATCAGTCATTGGAGACACTGGGTCTTGATTATATTGATATGATGATTATCCACAGCCCGCAGCCATGGGTGGATTTTGATGAAGAAGAGCGATTTTTTGAAGGAAACCGGGAAGCTTGGCGGGCTCTTGAAGAAGCCTATCAGGCAGGAAAGCTTCGTGCTATCGGTGTATCTAACTTTCAAAAAGAGGATTTAGATAATATTCTCAGTAACGGCACCGTCAAGCCAATGGTAAATCAGATTTTAGCGCATATCAGCAACACACCATTTGATTTAATTGCATATACGCAGGAGCAGGGTATTCTGGTTGAGGCTTATTCTCCAATTGCTCACGGGGAGCTGTTTAAAAATGAGAAAGTTGCAGCTATCGCAGAAAAGTACGGTGTTTCCATACCGCAATTAAGTATCCGTTATACGCTGCAGCTTGGTTTACTGCCATTGCCTAAAACGGCTAATCCAGAGCATATGAAAAATAATGCCGAAGTGGACTTTACTATTTCCGATGAGGATATGGAAGCTTTGAAAAATGTAGAGCGCATTGAAAATTATGGCGAAGCGAGTGATATGCCTGTATTTGGCGGGAAATTGAAATAACAAGATTTAAAAAGAAACTGCATCCCGTGGGAGCTTCCATGTTCTCCTTTGGAGTGCGGTTTTTATTTATAATATTGCGTGAATCTTAAAGCGTATCGGCTATATTTTGGCTCTAAAGGATACTTATGTAACTGCTAAACTAAAGTAGACCATTATTGCTTGATAAGAATGAACACTTTTCTTGGGGGATAGGCATGTAACAGGCTGTTGCCCCGTAGGGGCGGCAGCCTGTTACATGCTCGCCGTTCCGC
>NZ_LT727812.1:903800-1298845 GCF_900162665.1 Oceanobacillus sojae | reverse complement strand
GAGCTGAAGTTATTCATTTTCATGATGATGATAGTTATCGAATGAAACACCGTTCTTCCATTTTCATGGAAGAAAGTGTCCAAATTTAATTAGCAAAAAGTGTTCATTTCTACTTGACGCTCACAACTTATTATTGAGACTATCATCACTTGTCATTCATACGTGTTTTGTTACAATTATGGTGGGCAATACTAACTTAAACATATAAAAACTAGGAGGAGTTTTATTGAAGAAATTCATATTTTTAGTATTAATTTGCTTAACACTGGCAGCATGTAACAACGGGGAAGAAAATACAGAAACGCAAGAAACAGATAATACAGATACAGTAGAAGAAACAGATACTGCGGCTTCAGAAGAGGAAGAAGAAATACCTACATATCAAATTGGTGAAACAGCTACAATTTCAAGTGATTTATATGCGTTTGACTATGAGGTAACCGTAAATGATTTTCAGTTAACTCGAGAAGTAGATGAAGTACCTATCGAAGACTACCTTATCGGAGCAAGAGAAGAAGACAGATTTGCAGTTGTTGATGTAACCATAAAGAATATATCGGAGGAAGCTTATGTGCCGAATCAAATGTTTTCTGCCAATTTTTCCGCAATAGATGAGGACGGTGGAGATATTTCGAATGATGAATTTTTTACAGCGGGAGATGAAGAATTAGCTCCCGGTGAAGAACTGACCGGGCATTTAGTATACTTAACGGATATTAATTATGCAGATACATTTGTATTAAAATATGAATTTATGTCAGATCAGGAAACACATTTTGAACTGCCTAATCCCGAACAATAAGATTTTGCTAATCTAAAATAAATTGCATTCCATAGGAGCTGTAAATCTCCCCGTGGAATGCAATTTTTATGATAAACTTTAATGGAGAAAGTATTTAAAGGAGGCTGCTATGTCTAAACAATACCAAAATTTATTGGCTGGAAGGCTGTATAAACCGGAGGATAAAATTCAAAGCATGAAAAATAAAGGGAGATACTTATCCAGGCTTTTTAACCAGACCACTGAGGAAGAAAATGCTGAAAGAAAGAATTTAATTAAACAGCTATTTGGAAGCACAGGAAATATTAAATAAAATTGGAAATTGCAGCTTCGGATATATCCCGTCAGAGCATCTTCCTGACCTTATGATAAGTGATTGGGAGCAGGATTATTTATATGGATTACAAAGTCTTGGACTCGATCTTATGATAAAAAAGACGGTCTAAAAAAGGAGAGAAAGCGTATGAAAATAGAACATGTGGCGATTTGGGTCAAGGATTTAGAAAAGATGAAGCATTTTTATGAAACATATTTTCATGTGGAAGCGAGTGCTAAGTATCATAATAAAAAGAAGGAATTTGAGTCTTATTTTTTAACATTTGATGCATCGGCACGTTTAGAAATTATGCGTAAAACGGGCATTGATAAAACAAGTACAACGGAACATCTGGGCTGGGCTCACATTGCTATTTCATTAGGTGACAGGGATTGCGTTGACCAGATGACTGCCAGATTGAAAAAGGATGGCTACCCTCTGGTAAATGGTCCGCGTCTCACTGGAGACGGCTATTACGAAAGCGTTATAGAAGACCCGGAAGGCAATCTTATCGAATTGACAGTGTAGACGAAATAATTTCAAAAACATTTTTAATAATAAAATTTATCTTGTAGGGAGAAGATGAAGACAGAAAAGGAAAAGATGTTGAATGGAGAGCTTTATAATGTTATTGAACGGGAATTGCGCGGGGAAAGGTAATAGGCAAGAAAAATGACAAAATTATTCAATATTAATATATACGTAGTGGAGATTCCTTTGCAGAGGGAATGATTGTGATTTTTTCTGTGGAATTTCTGAAAAGCTGTATCATTGCTAAGATTGTCCAACTATTATTAAGGTTGCTATCGGTATTTCTCCAATAGCAACCTTATAATTTTCAAAGGAATAAATTCAAAATATAAAAAATAACTCCACCTAATGCAGCGGTAATCGGCAAGGTAATTACCCAGGTAACAACCATCCGTTTAGCTACACCCCAGTTAACACCCTTGGGCCGGTGAGAAGCTCCTACCCCTAAGATACCGGATGAAATAACATGGGTTGTACTGACTGGTAAATGAATAAGTGTTGCCCCAAAGATGACAGCAGCACCAGTGAGGTCAGCTGCAACTCCGTTTACCGGACGGATTTTCATAATTTTACCACCGACTGTTTTAATGATTCGCCATCCGCCGATAGATGTTCCAAGCGCCATTGCTGTTGCACAGGAAGCCTGTACCCAGAATGGAATATCTGTCGTTGTATGCATACCTCCGACAATCAAAGCCATAGTGATAATCCCCATCGATTTTTGAGCGTCATTCGTACCGTGAGCAAAGGATTGGACGGATGCTGTTAATATTTGCACGAGCCGGAACCGTTTGTTTGTCTTTGCCAAATTACTATTTTTAAAAATAACTTTAATTATCCCATATAAGATAAACCCGATTACAAAAGCTAAAATTGGAGAGAAAATCAAGGCCTCAATGATAGAGAGGAACCCTTGAAAATGAATCGCTTGAAGTCCCGCTGACACAATAACCGCACCGGTAATGGCACCAATAATTGCATGAGAGGAACTGCTTGGGATTCCTGCATACCACGTGAGCAGATTCCAAATAATTGCTGCAACCAAAGCAGCTAAAATGACTGCCAGCCCGTTATCCAACTTAAACGGATCGGTAATTTCGCTGGTAATTGTTTGAGCAACACCAGTAAAGGTTAATGCTCCGACAAAATTCATTACAGCAGCCAATATAATCGCTCTTCTGGGTGTCAGGGCTTTTGTTGATACAGACGTTGCAATTGCATTTGCTGTATCGTGAAACCCGTTTATAAAGTCAAAGAGAAGAGCAAAAATTACAATCAATACAATAATTACAGTAAGAAAATCCATATTTTAACCACACTTTTACGCATTTTTCATAATGATGCTTTGTAATGTACTTGCTACGTTTTGACAATAATCAGCTATCTCTTCCAGAATTTCATAAATTTCTTTATACTGGATTACTTTAATGGCATCCTTTTCTTTCTGGAATAGATTCCTTAAGGATTCACGATATAACTCATCACAGTTACTTTCGTAATCTTTAATACGGATAGCATGCCCTTCGACATCTTTTAGTTGATGACTTGCTATTAATTCCATCGAAGCTAAAATTTCCTCTGAGCATTTTAAGATGTAACTCGTAAATTGATTGATGTAATCATCTGAAGATAATATATGATAAATATCCATTCTTGAGGAGAAATCTTCCATCCCATCCATAATATCATCCAGATTATTTACAAGCTGGAGAATATCCTCCCTTTCAATAGGAGTAATAAAAGCCTGGTTTAAGTCACTAATAATTTCGTGGACCTTATCATCGGCAATAGATTCATGCTTTTTAATTGTATCGGAAAACTGTTTGAGTGTTTCAGCATCTTTTACTTTAAAATGAAAAAAATAATCTGCCGTTTCATGTAAGTGCTTTGCGAAATCAACGAGATAAAGGGAAAACTTATCTGGTTTTTTCTTTAACATATTTTTTAACCTCCATATAAACAAAAGAAAACTTCGTATTCTTGATTATTATATATTCTTAATAAGTATTTTGCACGAAATAAAAAAATAGCTGTCCTATTTTGTCGATTTTTCGTCACGAATTTCATTATACACTTTCATTGGATATTTTGTCGCTATCAAGGAAAGAATATCCCAAATTTTTTCTTGTCTTTTTATAGCAGCAATATCATACCTAATCGCAGGCTAGAAATCACTATCCCATCTATCCCATAAAATCAACATGAGTGAATTTAGAATCAAAAAAAAGCCACTGGATAAACCAGACATAAAAAGACAGGTTTATCCAGTGGCAGGATTTTTTCTTATGTGACTGTATTGTGAGATAGGGGAATGTGGGAACACCTGGATGAGACAGCTGAAGCAATTCAAATTTCTCCAGACGAACCTGCATTTGGAAAGGATTCTAATTGAATAATTATTAATCGAAAGCTGACTTTAACTGAAAATGTAAAGTAACATTCATTGTAAAAATTGGATGAAATAAGTAAGGATAGTATCTAACTCAATGCATGGAAGCTGGATCGAACTTATTTTCAAAACTTATTCTTGCTTACCCTCCTTCCAGAATGCTTTTTTCTCCATTAATCTTAAATTCATCACTTTATTATTTCTCAGCTCTTTGGACGTTTTAGCTAAATAATCATTTAATCTTTTTTTATAAAGGTATTCAGCGACTTCTCTAAAGTGGTCATTTTCCCATGCAAAGTGACCTATAATTTCATGTAAAACTTTGGCTTCCTGCTTTTCTTCTCCGTCCTCTTTATATTTTTCCGCCTTTGCCCATAAATCTTCTACTATTGTCATTTCCTGTTCCAAACCTTTTATGGAATATTCTAATTGATCAGGATTCTCCGCTACCCATTGTAATCTTTGTGAATCCTCTAACAGCAATTCATTTGGTGAGGTATATAATTCGTTACATATTTTGACTAACAGCGAAAAGGAAGGGGAGAAAACACCACGTTCTATTTTTGAAATGGTCTGTTTGATAGCTCCTACTTTGTTCGCTAACTCTTCCTGCGTCAGCTTCCGTTCGTTTCTAATTCTTTTGATATTCTTTCCTACATTTTTATTAATGTCCATTTAATTACCTCTCTTTAAAAAACAATAAAGTTTATTTTGAATAAAACGAGAACATACGTTTGTTTTGATAACTAAATATGTTATAATAAATTTAAAGTAACTTATAAAGTTATCTTTAATAAAAACGAAGGGGGTGATTTCAAATAAAGTCAATTATCAACAAATACAACTTGATTGAAACAGATTGAAAAGAAAATTATTGAAAAAATAAAAATTACTATCTTACAGGAATTTGCAGTCATATTTATAAAAAGTATAACATGAAAGATAGTGACTAAGGAATCTTATTAGGGAGGGGTTTTGAAATGACACCGGAGAAAACATCAAAAGATTTATTAATTGACAAATTAGGCCGTAAATTGAATTTTGCAGAAATGGGAGAGCGATTACTTCATGTCACCTATAACCTGGCTTCTGATAAATTATATACAGTAGATGATGCACTTCCTGAGTTAATAAGAATTATTAGATTATTGGATTATGAGCAGGAGGGTGTCATGGATGATATTAGCTGCTTAGAAGGAATAGTATTTGAACAAAAAGAATAAAGACAGATATTACCGAATGATATTTACAAGCGGTTATCAGTAATTAAATATTTATGGACCGGTGATTAACCTTCACTCCATTGTGCTGGGATTAATGGACTAAGTTTTTTTATTGGCGAATTTGTATATATGTTAAGGATAATTTTAGGGAGGTATGCAGGATGAACTTTCGAAAGGCTTATAAAGAAGATCTGCCTATGATTGTCCGCTTATTGGCGGATGATGCACTTGGTTCCGGACGTGAAAGGTATGAAGAACCATTACCAGAGGAATATTATCAAGCCTTTGATGCAATCGAAGCTCAAGCTGGAAACCAAATTCTTCTGGCTGTGGAAGATAACAAAATAATTGGTTGTCTTCAATTAACCATCATACCTGGGTTAGCAAGAAAGGGAATGAAACGTGCACAAATAGAAGGCGTACGTATTGATAAAAATTTCCGTGGAAATGGAATAGGAGAGGCCTTGTTTAAAGAAGCAATTACCATTGCAAAGGCTGAAAAATGTGGTCTTGTGCAGCTGACAACCGATAAGCAGCGGGAGGATGCACATCGCTTTTACGAGAAATTAGGATTTTCAGCAAGTCATGAAGGAATGAAGCTGATCTTTTAAGTAGAAAGCGAAAAATTTCATAGGAAAAGGCGCAATCCTGATGAAAAAAGATTTGCGCCTTTATTTATTATCCGAAGTTGACATTATGTCAACGTTCATTTATATTGTCTAATAGATTAGTATTAGACACTTAGTTGAATGTATTAAAAATGGTTTTAATAAAATATTGGCAGTATATGCTCTTGATAGGCTGCTCTGACTAAGACAGATGCATGATGATTAACCATCAAATATATAAATGGAAGGATAACGAATATGACTATGGACAATTTCGGCAAAAGGTTAAAAGAACTGCTCCACGCCCGCGCCATGTCGATAAGAAAATGCAGTGAGCTCACTGGCATCGATAAAGCAACCATTTCACGTATTATTAATGGAAAACGTAAGGCAAACATCCAGCACTTAGAGAAATTTGCTTCCTGCCTGGATGTGCCATTGGCAGAATTAATGCAGGCTGCCGGTTACCAAATCCATTCAGAAGAATCTCAAAGCAATTCAGATATGTATACATCTGTGAAGGAGATTCAGCAAACACTAAAAGCATCGGATCTTTATCATGATAATTTCAGTATGAATGAGGTTCAACAGCAATTGGATAGCTATGAACAATATGCCCAAACGGAAGAAGGAAAACAAATTATTCACGATCAATTTAAGAAAAAGATTGATGAAGTAGGCAGTATCGGGCCGTTTATTAAACAACTGAAGAATTTTTATGCTCAATTTGTACAAGATAAGGGGACACCCTTCACGCTTGCAGTTATGGGTGGTGTCCTGCTGTACTTTATTACGCCGGTTGACGTTGTCCCGGATTATATTTTCCCGATTGGATATATGGATGATGCTGTCGCGGTACAAATTGCTTTAAAGTCACTTTCCAATTAAAAAGAAAGTTCAAAAAGTTCCTAAATGATAAGCGTCGGGATGTTGTCTACTTTTTGAACAATTAATTAAAGAATAATACAAGGAGCGTTACATATGAAAAGACGTGAAAGAAAAACTGCGAAGCGTAAATGGAGACGTCGTGTCCTGCTGTTTGTTTTTGTATGTATTATTGCGGTGGGAGCCTATGCTGTCATACAATACTACCAAGGTTTATCGATAGCAAAAGAAGGCCCGTATAAAGACGATGGCGCAACCTTTATTCCTTTTGAAGGTTCAGAACCGCAATTTGGGGAAATTAATGTTTTAATGATTGGCAGTGATACCCGAGGAGAAGGACGCGGTCTTTCAGATACAATTATGATTGCTCACTATAATCAGGACACCCATGATATGAAGCTTGCTTCTATTATGCGGGATACTTATGTAGAGATTCCCGGACACGGCATGCAGAAGATTAATGCTGCCTTTGCATTTGATGGTCCGGAGCTGCTCAGACAGACACTGAAGCAAAATTTTGATATAGATTTAAATTATTATGCTGTTGTCGATTTTGAAGGTTTTTCAAAAATCGCAGACATTATTGCACCAAATGGCATTGAAGTGGATGTACCACATCAAATGTCTGAAGGTATCGGAATGACACTCGAACCCGGGGAACAAGTATTAAACGGTGATGAACTGCTTGGTTATGTACGATTTCGTAAAGATGCAGACGGGGATTATGGAAGAGTACAGCGCCAGCAGGAAGTAATAACTAAGCTGAAGGACGAAGTGATGAGTCTCCAGGGGGTCGTTAAATTGCCGAAGCTGTTAGGAGTTGCTGATCCATACGTTGACACGAATGTAGATAATAAAACGATTCTTACGATAGGCAAAGGATTAATTTCCGGAAGCGAGCATCCGATGGAAACATTAAGAATTCCTGTAGATAATTCTTTTTGGAATGCCCGTACAGACGCGGGAGCTGTATTGGAAATTGATATAGAACAAAATAAACAGGCACTGCATGAGTTTTTGTCGGCAGATACGGAATAAGAAAAAAGTTATCAGTCTAGGCTCTAATGAATTTGTGCAAGTATAAGATAAGACGCTGCCCTTTTATAACAAGGATTAGCGTCTTTATTTATGCACTTTTTAAAAGCCTCCTTGTTTGCAAAAAGAAAAATAAGGGTAAAAATATTATATATCAAAAATTGTGGATTACAATTCTCCTCTTTGTGATAAGAGGTTACTCTATACAAAGGAGCGAATAGAAATGGCAAACACAAAAATTAAATTAAAGAAAAAAGAATTAGTTGCAAGGGATACTATGGCTTTCCATTGGGAAATGCCAGAAGGATTTGAATTTAAAGCAGGCCAGCTGACTCACATCAAACTGATCAATCCAAGTGAGATAGATGAGGAAGGAACGAAAAGAGCATTATCACTCGTTTATGCACCAAGTGAAAATGAATTAGTTACGACAACGCGTCTGAGAGATACCGCTTTTAAAAGAGAGTTAAAAAATCTTCCAGAAGGCAGTGAAGTCGAGTTTGACGGGGCAAATGGAAGCTTTACCCTGCATAAAACGGAATCAACCCCGGCTGTATTTATTATTGGCGGCATTGGAATCACGCCGATCCGGAGCATGATTGCAGAGGCGACAAATCAGAAAACAGATCATGATCTTACGCTGCTGTATTCAAATAAAACACCGGAAGATGCACCATTTTTATCTGACTTGGAGGATTTGGAAAAAAGAAATCCTAATTTTAAGTTTGTACCTGTGATGACCAGAGCAGATGCTGACGAGTGGAGCGGAGAGCGTGGGCATATTGATGCGGAACTGCTTAAACGGCATGTTTCCGATATCCATAAACCAATTTATTATTTATCCGGGCCTGGCGATATGGTAGAAGCAATGCAGAAAATGCTTGTGGAAGCCGGTGTAAATGAAGATAATATCCGCTCAGAAGAGTTTGCTGGATATTAGAATGTCATAAAATATAACTCCAATTTGTTTAGATGAAAAATCAATTGGATTTCTTTTGATATTCTTTTAAAGAAGACAGTACTCCCTGAAGAAAATTAAATTTCAGGGGGTACTGTCTTGAGAAATTATATAAGATTACTGTAATGGTGAATGACGACTAGATTATTGTTGCCAAGATTTATAAAATGCAACGTTAGTACTAATATTTAAAGTGTTCATTTGTGATATTTTTGATTAATTGATTAAAAAATACTATTGCCAGCTAATACCAAGTCTGTATATGATAATAGCAACTTTCCTGTTTACGGATAAATGAAGGAGCAGATTATGATTACAGATGAAATACTTTCTACTCTATTTGTCGTTGGCGGCTGTATTGGACTTCTTATCATTATTTATATTTTTAGCAAAATACCCGGATCCGGCATTGTTTTTCGGCTTATTCGAAGACTTTTCTTAATTCTCTGGAGTATTGTTGTTTTAGGTCTTACCTTTTTTATGTTTTTTATGGTTGGTTATATGGTGATTGTATTCTTCACTTTTAACGGCAGTGAAGAAGGGATTCTGTTCCAAGGTGAGCCAATAAACTTTCTGATTGGTGATAATGCGAAAGATGCCGTATTTTTTACAATGCTCTATGCAGGATTTTGTTTGGTGTCTGTGTATATTATTTCCTTTACCCTGGCGATGGGCCGGAAAGTCACACGTATCAGCAGCAGATTTCATGCTGAAATCATTTTAGTTATTATGATCGGCTTGGTGTTTACTGTTTTCCCTGTTGTAGTTGAGGCAATTTTACCAGATTTTGAAGTTGGACGTTATGGGAGATATGCACTTGGTGTATTGCCGGTGATGATGTATATTCAGGCACAAATAAAAAGAGCCAGAGAACGCCGGGGGCATGGGCGCTATTCTTCCCGTAAGGAGCGATTTTACAGGGATTTAGATGAGAAACAGTCACAAAGAGCTGGGAAATAATAAATTATTTTTTATATCGATTTTAAAAAAGTAAAAAGAAAATGATTTGAATAAAAAAGCCTCGTTTAGAAGGTTTATCGTAATGATAGACTTTATAAATGAGGCTTTTTATATCGTTGACAGTTATATCGGGATGCGATATACTATTTTATATCGACAGACGATATAACGTAATCGGATATAAAAAGGAGGTAATATAATGCAAAATGAACAAATAGCTTTAACCGAAGCGATTTATTATACACTGCTTTCTCTGTATGAGCCTCTCCATGGCTACGGTATTATGCAGAAAGTAGAGAAGATGTCGAAAGGAAGAGTAATCCTGGCGGCAGGGACGTTATACGGAGCTTTAAATAACCTCTTGAAAAAAGGTTGGATTGAAGCATTACCAAAGAGCGCCAGCAACCGCAAAAAAGAATACCTTATTACCGCTCAAGGGAAGAAAATAGTGGAGATGGAGCTGTTAAGATTGCAGGAGCTTATCAACAATGGAAAGAAAATAGTGGATGCAGGGAGTGAAAGGTAATGGAGAAAAAAATAAAGAAGCTTTTCACCGTTTGGAAATTTGCTGAAGAAGAGCAGTGGTTAAATGAAATGGCGGCAGACGGTTGGGAATTGACAAAAGTAAGTGTACCGAATTACACCTTTAAGAAAACGGCTCCGAATAACTACATTTACCGATTGGAATTGCTCGATCCAAAGTTAACGAAAAAAGAACGTGAAGATTATATTGATTTTATTAAAGAAACTGGAGCTGAAAAGATTGGCGAGTTTTCTAACTGGATATATTTTCGTAAAAAATCCGGACTGGGACCATTTAATCTTTTCTCTGATCTGGATTCAAGGATTGTTCACTTAGAGAGGATGTTTCACCGCCTTTTGTGGGGATTTATTTCGATTACAGCGGTACTGCTTTTTCTAATTACGTTAACTGCAATTCAACCCTATTCCATTATTTTACCAATCATCGCAGCTGTCATATTAGTACTCATCCTATGCTTATTTGGCTACGGATTAACTCAAATAAACAATAGAAAAAAAGTGCTGGAAGAAGAACGGAAATTCAGAGAATAAAAATGACTAATTAATGAACGAAAAAATGCCTGAGAATTTGTCTCAGGCATTTTTTCGTTCATTAGCGTTGCTTACTGCGTAAATGGATCAAGAGCATATATTAGGTCAATGGAAAATTATCTAATTCAACTTATATAGACAATCTTTTTAAATAAATTTGTCACCATTTCTACAAACAAATATAAAGAAAGTATGCTATACTATTTATAGTAATTATAATCTAATATTAGTTATAAATAATTGAGAATGAGAGTCAATATCAGAAATATAAATTGCGTCAAAGGGGGTCTGCAGAATGGAAGACATAAAAGCAAATCAACATTCTTTTTTTATAACCAATCTCAAAGTACATGGAGAAATAATTGCCGCAGCTATAAGCGGAATACTTATTTTGACAGCCTGGATACTATCTGGGCATATAGAGAATTCTTTATGGATCAGTTTGTTAGTTGCTTCTTTTCTGATTGGAGGTTTTGCAAAAGCAAAGGAAGGAATCACTGAAACATATAAGACGGGACAATTAAACGTAGAATTATTAATGATTATTGCAGCTGTAGGAGCAGCTTCCATAGGATACTGGGCGGAAGGAGCTATCTTAATTTTTATCTTTTCCCTGTCTGGTGCTTTAGAAAGCTATACGGAAAATAAAAATAAAAATGAGCTGGAAAACCTGATGAAGCTGCAGCCGGAAACAGCTACATTGCTAAACGGTGAAGTGACAGCTATTGATCAATTGAAGCCTGGTGATCAGATTATGGTGAAAACAGGAGAAAGAATCCCGGCTGATGGAGTGATTATCAAAGGGGATACCACAGTTGACGAGAGTGCGTTATCAGGCGAATCGATTCCAATTATCAAGGCAATAGGTGATGAAGTGTTTGCTGGAACAGTTAATCTCAGCGGCGGTCTTCATATCGAAATAAATACATTGCCGACAGAGACAATGTTTCAAAAGATTATTGAATTGGTTCAAAACGCACATGAAGAGCGTTCGCCCTCTCAGCAATTTATAGAAAGATTTGAAGGATTATATGTCAAAATTGTACTTCTAACAGTTGCGGTAATGATGGTTCTTCCTCATTATCTATTCGGCTGGACCTGGACAGATACGATTTACCGGGCAATGATTTTACTGGTTGTTGCTTCACCGTGTGCCTTAGTTGCTTCAATTATGCCTGCAACCTTATCAGCTATTTCCAATGGTGCACGTCAGGGGATTCTGTTTAAAGGTGGTGTTTATGTAGAATCTCTAGCAAAATTAGATGCTGTAGCTTTGGATAAAACGGGCACGTTAACTAAAGGAGAACCAGCGGTCGTGGATTTTTTTATCGATCCCCGGCAAGACACGAAATACCTGGCAAGTATCATCTATACCATGGAAAGTGAGTCCATTCATCCGCTTGCCAATGCGATGAAGGAGTGGGCGGGAACATATCAAAAAGAACAGGCAGAATTATCCGTATCTGTGCAGCATCATAATGGCAAAGGATTATCAGCGGAGATAGATGATGTTTCCTGGCTGATTGGGAACGCAGAGCTGGTCGGAACACAGGATGCAGAGCAATTCCTGAAGGCTTTTAATATACAGGAACAGGCAACAACGAATATTTTTATGAGAAAAGCTGCAAAGATTATTGCTGTATTCATGCTGAAGGACACTCTCCGGCAAGATGCGATTGCAGCAATTCAGGAGCTCCATCATCTTGGCTTGAGGGCTATTATGCTGACAGGAGACAACCAGGCGACCGCGAAGAGCATTGCTCAGGAAGCTGGAATAACGGAGTTCCATGCAAACTGTTTACCTGAAGATAAAGTAAATTATCTGAAGCAGTTACGGAAGCAAAATCAGGTGACTGCCATGGTTGGCGATGGTATCAATGATGCGCCTGCTTTGGCTACAGCAAATATTGGGGTTGCCATGGGAGCAGGCAGCGATATTGCTTTGGAAACAGCCAATGTTGTGCTGATGAAAAATAATTTGGGAAAAATGGTAAATGCGATTCGTATTTCTAAAAAAATGAATACGATTGTGAAGCAAAATATCGTTTTTTCACTTGCTGTCATAACCGTTTTGATTGCCAGCAATTTTCTGCAAGTAATCAATATGCCGCTGGGGGTAATTGGTCATGAGGGAAGCACCATTCTTGTTATTCTTAATGGATTGCGAATGTTAAAGGGAGATTAAAAAATTGATGATGATAAGAATAGAGAGAACAGGTAAAGGCTTTGAGTGTTAATAGCATTCAAAGCTTTTTTTGATTGAAAATATCATTGCAGTTTTTAATAACCTTACAATAAGTTTACAAAAGTAGTGAATTATCTTAATAAACAGTAAGTATATTAAGAGTTGTAAGCACAGAGAACCATTGAAAATGCAGGAGGGGGACAATTGATGCCATTTTTTGCAGACGCCAGAAATCATAAATATCTATTTGGAAGGGTCTCACGGCATAATCACATGAAAAAATACTACAATTCACATTGAAGGAGAATGAACAATGCATAAATACTTATTTAAAGGCTTCATACTGATTGGATTGATTCTTTTTTTGGCAGCTTGCGGTAAGACTGGAGAAGCATCCTCCGGAAAAGGAGAAAATGGCGATTGGCCGGAAGAAATAGCCATCGTTCAAATGCCAAATGAAGATAACCCTAATTCACCAACGCTTCATACACAGCTCAGAGAGCATATTGCAGAAGAAGTCGGTATTGATGTAGTGGAGTATCAGGGAGGAAGCTATGCTGTGGGGATTGAAGCAATGGCGAGCGGGAATATTGATGTGATGCTTGCAAGTCCGATGAGTTATTATCAGGCACAGAAAAAGGCAGGTGCAGAGCTGCTCGTAACACCACAGGCAGATGATATCCCGGAATATTATACTTCCTTTATTACACAGGGTGATAATGATGAGATTAATAGTATAGAAGATTTAGAAGGCAAGAATTTCGCTTTTGTAAATGCAGCTTCCTCCTCTGGTTATCTATATCCAAAGGGAACCCTTGTTCAGGAATTAGATCTTGACCCCGCATTAATTGAGCAATCCGGTTACTTTTTCGAAAATGTAACGTTTACAGAATCTCATCCAAACAGCCTGATGGGTGTAGCCATGGAAGACTTTGATGCAGCAGCAGTTGTTAATGGACAAATTGATCAGATGCTGGAAGCGGCAGATCTCGATCCGGATGATATCAAAATAATTGGCCGTACGCAAAGTATCCCAGATGCATCCTATATCATCCGTGGCGATATGCCGGAAGACTTAAAGCAAGCTATTGAAGATGCGTTTGTCAGCTTTGAGGATGAAGAATATTTTGAAGCGCTGCACCAGACGCCGAATGCACGCTTTTATCCAACAGAAGATGATTACTATGAGGAAACGATTAAAATGTTAGAAACGATTAATGCATTAGAGGGGGCTGAATAATAAATGGAACCATTATTATCCATTAAAGATTTAGTGAAGGTATATGGAAAATCAACACGTGCTTTAAATGGTATTTCAATTGATTTTTATCCTGGAGAATTTATTGTGGTTATCGGTCCGTCAGGGGCTGGGAAATCTACCTTTATCCGCTGTATTAATCGTCTGATTGATCCAACGGAAGGGAATCTGATTTTTGATGGAGACAATCTGGAAAAAGCAAGTGGAGGTAAGCTGAGAAAAGAACGTTCGAAAATAGGGATGATTTTCCAGCATTATAATTTAATTGGCAGAACAAATGTGATTAAAAATGTGCTGCATGGCAGACTGCATGATACACCGTTGTATAAAAGTATTTTCGGGCTGTTCAAGCATGAAGATAAAAAGGAAGCAGTGGAGATTTTAGAAAAAGTAGGTCTAAAAGATCAAATTTATAAACGGGCCAATGAGCTGTCTGGCGGGCAAATGCAGCGTGTGGGTATATGCCGGGCACTGCTGCAAAGACCGAAGCTGCTGCTTGCAGATGAGCCAATTGCGTCCCTTGACCCGATGTCCGCTAATATTGTGATGGAGCAGCTGCATGATATTTCAAAGGAGAAGCAGCTGACATGTATCGTTAATCTGCATCAGGTGGATTATGCGAAGAAGTTTGCAAGCCGGATCGTCGGCATTAAGAACGGGAAGGTTGTATTTGATGGTAAACCAGTTGAATTAACGGATGAAATGGTCCGTTCAATTTATGAAGGAAAAGAATCACAAATAACGCTGCAAAATGATGTGATTCAAACGGACATGCAGACAGAAGTTAAGGGAGAACCGGCGTTACAACTAACTGGAGGACAGAAGGCATGAGTAATCTTAACCCAAAAATAATGCTCGATCAGCGGGATTCGAAAAAGCCTTTGTTGATTGCAGCTTTACTCTGTGCCACCTTTTTATTTGCCGTTATTTATCTTAAGATTTCTATTGTCGATATGGTGATGGGGCTGCCGAATTTTATTCTCTTTTTCTTCCAGAATTTCTTTCCGCCAAGTTTAGAAAATGTCCAGCAATACATTCCGGCGGTTCTGGATACGATTGGCTATGCTGTGATTGCTACCTTTCTATCAAGTATTTTAGCGCTGATTCTGGGAATTCTTATCTCAGAAAATACGAATAAGGTTAAAAGTATCCGCGTGATTTGCCGCGCATTTGTCTCTATACTGCGTAATATTCCCTTTGTTATCTGGGGAGCATTACTTGTCTACATATTTGGGTTAGGCGGTATCGTTGGCGTGCTGGCACTTATTCTCGTCACTATCGGATTTTTAGGGAAAAGCTATGCCGAATCTATTGATGAAATATCCGGTGAGAAATTAGAGGCGCTGCGGGCAAACGGCTCATCCTATTTTCAGATTTTATTACATGGAGTATTGCCGCAATTTGTGCCTTCATGGATAAACTGGACATTATTTTCATTTGAAATTAATGTCCGTGCATCAGTCGTATTAGGCCTTGTCGGATCCGGTGGAATCGGTGTCCTGATAGATACAAATATTAATTTATTCAATTATGGGGAAGCATTGGGAATTATTATAGTGATTGTTTCAATCATTCTATTAACGGAGTTTGTGACGAATACGCTGCGTAAAAAATTGGTATAAAGAAGGGAGTGATTCTCTATGGAAATGAATTATATTCGTGTAACATCGAAAGGCTCCGTCTGGAAGATGATACTTTTGATTATTGCACTTATATCGATATTTGTGATAGCTGCAACACTGATAAATCTTAATTTGGAACAATTTTTCGCGCGGCTGGAAAATGTTCCGGGTGTTTTGAATAGTATGATGGCGATTGACGCTTCTATTATTCCAGCTGCATTATTAGAGCTTGTGACGAGTTTATCTTTAGCCTTTTTAGCTTTAGTTGTTGGTGTATGTTTAGCGATGATTCTGAGTTTCTTAGCAGCATCAAATATCACACCAAATAACTTTTTATCCAGTTTCATTAAAGGCTTCTTCGCAATAATCCGTTCTATTCCATCGCTGGTTTGGGGTTTAATGGTTATTGCCAGCCTGGGCTTTGGAAATACCTCTGGCTTCATTGCGATGTTATTTTCTGCGATTGGCTACCTGGTGAAAATGTTTACGGGAAGTATTGAAGATGCCGGGTACGATGTCATTGAAGCGATGCGTTCTACTGGGGCTTCCTGGTTCAGCATCGTTTACCATGGGTTATTGCCGCTTTGCATTACTTCCTTCGTTGCATGGATCACAGTCCGGTTTGAAGGGAATATTTCCGAATCAATCAGTCTGGGAATCATTGGTGTAGGTGGAATTGGACTGCTGCTTACCCAGGCAATAGGAACATACAATTATGCACAAACAACAACAATTGTTATCATTATCTGCAGTTTCATGCTTATCATTGAATTTTTAATGACGCGAATCAAAAGCAAAATAACACATGGCAGCAGATAATGGATTGATAAAAAAATGATAGCTGAGGAGAGGATATTCTATGAAAAATGCAGCATTAAATTGGGTTCGTTTACCGCTGGAAGGAGTAGAAAACTGCCGTGAATTAGGCGGGTACAGTACAGAAAGAGGCGAACAGGTAAAATGGCATGCATTCCTAAGGTCAAGCGATATGCATAAATTAACGGAGGATGACAGCTCCTTTTTAGAAGCATACGGTGTAAAAACAGTCATTGATTTACGTGGGACAGATGAGGTGGAAGAGCACCCGAATCCGCTCGCTGAAGCTGATTTCTGCGACTATCACAACATTCCGTTTGCCGGGCAGCCGATACTGGAGGCCGACGCTTTGAAGGATCTGACTATGGGCGATTTTTATGTGAAAATGCTTGAAGAAAGTCCTTATGTACAGGTTGTCTTTAATATTATTGACCAGTCAGCAGACGGTGGCTTTCTTTTCCACTGTGTAGCCGGGAAGGATCGTACGGGTGTTTTGGCTATGCTGCTGCTTGGGCTGGCCGGTGTGGAGAAAAAAGATATCATTTCTAATTATGAAGTGACATATACCAATTTGGTATCCTTTCATCAATTTGATAAAGGTGGTACAACTCCTTTTGAGGTACCTAAAGAATTCCTATATTCCAGCAGAGAGTATATAATCCGTGCTTATGATTATCTTGTGGAAATATATGGGGATGTTGAAAAATACTTATTAGCAAAAGGCGTGGAGCAGGATGTTTTGGATCGGGTAAAAGGAAGGCTTGGACAAGAAGCTGGTACAGCTCCTGTTGTTGAATGGAAATAGCATTGTACTTATGGAAACACCGTACTGATCGAATGATTTTGGGATAGATATTTTAATGAAAAAAGGATTTTCGTATCGAAATATGCGAAAATCCTTTTTTTTACGGGATTTTATTTTCTCTGTTTCTGATAATAAGGAAAACAACCGCTGAAAAATGAAGAAATAAACTTCGAATAATATAATTCTTCCTATTTATTGTCGAAATATTTTGCCCCTTTTTGTCTTACTTTGTAATAATTTAGATAGGTTCTACTTCCGATAATTTAAAATCAAAGAGTTCAAAATGCAAACGTGGGAGGAATATCCATGAACAGTCTCAGGCATTTGTCAGATGAACTCTTAAAAGAGTCTTTGAGAAATGCAACCGAATTAAAACTGGAACCAAATTTTTGCACGGCATTAAAAAATGAAATCAAAAAACGTGAAGAGAGGAGCCAAAAAGGTAACACGAAAGCAATGGACATAACGACTACTTTTGAATGGTAATAGCGGTAGAGTATTTATAGTTTCATTGCTTGATGATCAATAATTGCTAAAATCGGAAGTAGAATTCTACCAGCCTTCGTTTAGGCTGGGGAGGCAGCGTTCGTACTAAATTGTACGTAATGCTGTCTTTTTTTCATTATATGTGTATAAGCGAGGGCGGAGAAATTATAGTTTTTGCTTTTTCAAAAAACGGGTATATATAGAAACAAGTCAATCATGTGTTATAAAGAAATATTGAAAAATCAAGAAGGAGAGAAAAAAGATGGAACAAATGATATTTATTCAGACGGGTACAGGAGTAGATTTACATGGGCAGGATGTCAATCAGGCAGCAGAGCGTGCTGTTATCAACGCGATTTATACTAATTCGATGCCGGGTATTCAGAACAGCCTACCTGATCAGGATCTAAATAATATGAAGGTAAATGTGAAATTAGGTCTTCCCAGGGATATAGAGCATTTGGATGAGGAAAAAATCAAAAAATTAGTACCATATGGAACAGTGACGGTGGAGAAATTAGAGGGCGGATTAGCTACTACAAGCGGTATTTATTTAAGTGATCAGGAGGATAAAAATGATTTAATGTATATTGTTAATGCTGTAGTTGAAGTGGGATATTAGGGTGAAGGAAACCCTTTTAATAGAGCTAAAATGCCATGTTGATAAAATTTCACTATGGATTAGTGTAAAAATGTAGATACAAAAGACGTTTCTTTCGTTCCTATTGGAGCGAAAATAAAAGAAGCTGGGCGACTCCCAGCTTTTTTATTAGGGCAATTTTTTTAGAAGAACGATGAAATTCATGTTTGAAGTTGATAGAAAGAGGAAAAAATAGGGAGCACTGAGCATTATCAATCCTTTCTCGGGGCAATTCCTTTAATGAATATTTCTGTCCATTCCTCTGTATAAGGAGCAATTTTTTCATATATCTGCGGACTGGAAATGCCTTCTACAATCGCTTGAAAATACAGCAGCAGAAATTCATCTGAATATTTTAAATCCACTTTTCCTTCTTTACGCCCGCGATGAAATAAATCCAGTAACATCCCATAGTTTACTTCATTAAATTTTTGCATCATCAAAGATAAGCCGTCTTCGTCCTTTTCTGTAAAAAAATCCATCATTTTCATATAAAATGGCTGACTGATTTTATCTAGTAAACTAATTTTATTTTGGCTTAATGTAATCATCGTTTCTTCAAAAGGCTTATTTTCTGCCATAATTTCTTTTGCCGAATCGATCAATTGATTTATAACGTGTTGAAAAACCTCATGAATAAGGTTGTCTTTGCTGCCAAAATACTTAAAGAGGGTGGCTTTCCCTACATTGGCATGTTTAGCAATTTTATCCATGGTTATATTTTTGCCTTCCTCATTTCTATTCATCAGCTCAAATGCTGCTTCTAAAATATTCTTTTTCTTTTCTTCTGTTCTTTTTTCAAAACCGTTCAAATTTATTACCTGCCTTCTATTGCGCATTCATCAAAAAATTTCTTCAAAAAAGCGTATTTCTTCCTATTTATTATATATATCTAATTATGAACTGGCAAATAAAAAATAGTATTTATCTTATTGACTAAACAAATAAAAAGGAATAATATTGAACTATTAAATATGTTTTTGGTTTAAAATTATATTTTTCATGCATTAAAATGAACTGAAATCATATTAATAGTTTTATTCAGAGGTATTACCTTCTTAAATGAAAAAGTAAGTTAAAACAAGACATTAAATTGCAGAAAGAAGGAGAGTCAGCATGATGACAGAAATTGTGAAGATAAAAGGCCTGCAAAAGAAGTTTGGTAAATTTCAGGCGTTAAGTGATGTGACATTCACAGTTGGTGCTGGAGAAGTTGTCGGTTTTATCGGTCCCAATGGAGCTGGTAAATCAACAACAATCCGTGTTTTATTAGGAATTATCAAGCGTGATGCCGGGAAAGCAGAGATTTTTGGAAAGGACGTCTGGAAGGATAGCTTGGAAATTCATAAACGTATTTCGTATGTTCCGGGAGATGTTGCACTTTGGGGGAGTCTGACAGGCGGAGAAATTATTGACTTGTTTATGAAGCTGCATGGCGGTGGAGATAAGCAAAAACGTGATTATTTAATTAAACGCTTTGAATTGGATCCGAAGAAAAAAGCGAAAGGGTACTCGAAAGGGAACCGTCAAAAGGTTGGGTTAATTGCAGCATTGTCCGTGAATTCTGATTTATATATTTTTGATGAGCCGACTTCCGGGCTTGATCCTTTAATGGAAGCAGTTTTTCAGGAGGAGGTAGAAAAAATCAAAGAAGCAGGGAAATCCATTTTGCTGTCTTCTCATATTTTGAGCGAGGTAGAGCGTTTAGCTGACAGGGTTGTTATTATTCGTCAGGGGGAGATTGTAGAATCGGGGACATTGGATGAATTAAGGCATTTGACCCGCTCTGCTGTAACTTTAGTAACGGAAGAAGACGTTTCGAAAATGGAGACTGTAGAAGGTGTGCATGATTTTATGCAAAAAGATAATCAAGCAACCTTTTCTGCCGACAACAAGCATATCAATGATATTTTAGTGGAAGCAACCAAGCTGGGTGTGAAGAAATTTGAAGCTGTTCCGCCGACACTGGAGGATTTATTTATGCGTCATTATGAGGGATAAGCGCTGATGGAGAGGTGAAAGAAAATGAAAGAAAAATTTGCACGCTGGGATATACTGTTTTTGCAATATCTGAAGCGTGATTGGAAAAAAATAATTTTTTGGATTCTCGGAATTGGCTTATTTTCAGGAGGATTTGTGCCTGCTTTTGAAGAAATAGCAAAAGGGCAGGGTTTGATAGGGATGTTTGAGACATTGCAAAACCCGGCGATGGTTTCCATGGTTGGTCCGACCCCGGTTGAAACAGCGGCTGATTATACAATAGGCGCGATGTATGCGCATGAAATGTTATTGTTCTGCGGTTTGTTTGCAATGATTATGGCTGTTTTACACGTGATTGGACATACACGTAAGGAAGAAGATCTCGGATTGACAGAGCTGGTACGCTCGTTTCAAATTGGGCGGCAGGCGAACTCACTTGCGGCAATGGCAGAGGTTGTTGTTATTAATATCATATTAGCGCTTTTCATTAGCGCTCTGCTTATCGTTTTTAATGTTGATACGATTTCAGTCCAGGGCTCCTTTTTATTTGGAGCATCTATTGGAATGGCTGGTGTCATTGGAGCGGTAATCGGCCTGGTAATGGCGCAAATTATGCCGGCTTCCTCCAGTGCAACTGGTTCTGCACTGGGAATCGTCGGTCTGCTTTATATTATACGTGCCGGCACGGATGTTTCCAATGTGGACTTTTCTATGTTTAACCCGCTTGGATGGACATATTTGACCTATCCATTTACAGATAACAGCTGGCTGCCGATTATGTTTGCCTTGATTTTCAGTGTTGTGATGCTAATCCTTGCTTTTGCGCTGGAGGGCGGTCGTGATATGGGCGCTGGTTATCTGCCGGAAAGAGAAGGACGGGAAAATGCAAAGCGCTCACTATTATCTGTTCGGGGATTATTTATCAAGCTGAATAAAGGAGTTACTATCGGCTGGCTGATCGGTTTTGGTGTAATGGGTGCTGCTTATGGTTCCATTTACGGAGATATGCAAACCTTTCTGGAAAGTAATGAGATGATGAAGCAAATGTTTGCCCAATCTGGCGTATCCATTGAAGAATCCTTTACTGGCACGATTATGATGGTGATGATGGTGCTAGTTTCAATTCTGCCGATTGTGATTGTGAATAAGCTTTTCGCTGAAGAAAGCCGTCAGCATTTAAGTCAGCTTCACGCTGCCAAAGTCACCAGGGGCCAATTTTACTGGACGACAATCGGTTTAGCTGTTATTGCCGGATTAATTGGAACGCTGCTAGCTGCGGGAGGACTTGGCGGTACAGCTATTTCCGTAATGGGAGACAGTGCTGCAATGGATATCAGTGATTTTCTGGCAGCGGGCTATAACTTCCTTCCATCGGTTTTATTCTTTACGGCACTCGCAGCTTTAGCACTTGGCTGGGCTCCGAAGCTCGGGAAGGTTGTTTATGCCTATCTCGGTTATTCCTTTATTTTAAATTACTTTGACGGTATTTTAGATTTACCGGAGTGGTTTTTAAAAACAGCTGTACAAAGCTGGATTCCGCAAATGCCGATGGACAGCTTTGATGCGCCTGTGTTTATTACAATTACCGTAATCAGTATCGTTCTGATGGTTGTTGGTTATCTCGGCTATAACAGACGGGATATGATAGAGGGAGCTTAACCCTGAGTAAGTAAATATTTGTTTAAATATTCAAAGTCAATTTGATCCATATATATATGGAGCGGATTGGCTTTTTTATATTCGATTCTTTTGTAAAGTTTATGTAAAGTCTTATTGTAATGGGTTGAAAGGGATATGTACCGATGATAAGTTAATAACGAAATCTGATATCAAGTTTCGATATTGATAGTGCAGGAGACAATTCCGTTGGAAGATAAATTATTAAGAAAGTTATTTTTAGGATTTATGCAAATACCTATTCTGTATCATGCAATAGAAGAATCTGTTTTTGGTGCATGGATGCTGGATGAGTTGAGAAGACATATGAACTGTTTAAAAAAATAATAGATTGATAGAAAAGGGCGTGTAAAATGAAGCATAATGAAGAAAAAGGAAAATTAAAGATTCTAATAGAAATCCTGCTTGTTTCTGCACAGCTGGGGCTGACATCCTTCGGCGGACCGATAGCACATCTTGGATATTTTCATGAAGAATATGTCCGGAAAAGAAAATGGATGGATGAGAGAAGTTACAGCGACCTGGTTGCCCTGTGTCAGTTTTTACCGGGCCCTGCCAGCAGTCAAGTCGGCATAGGAATCGGCGTTATGCGGGGAGGGGTACCTGGAGGAATTCTTGCTTTTATCGGCTTTACACTTCCTTCTGTATTGGCATTAATTATATTTGCTTTGTTTTTACAAGGCTCATCTATGGAAGGAGCCGGTTGGATTCAAGGACTAAAAATTGTTGCAGTAGCTGTAGTGGCGCATGCGATTTTGGGAATGGCCTCAAAATTGACACCGGATTTAAAACGCAAATCGATTGCATTGTTTGCTTTAATAATAACCTTATTATGGCAAATAGCCTTTATACAAGTTGGTGTTATTTTATTAGCAGGACTGATTGGCTATATAGTGTATAAAAATCATGCTGATAATGAGAAAGCAGATTTTGTTTTTCCAATTTCTAAAAAGCTGGGGCTCATCTGTTTATCGTTATTTTTTGGATTGCTTGTTTTTCTTCCTATTTTAAGAGAGATGACCGCCCTGAATTGGATTGCTATGTTTGATAGTTTTTATCGCTCTGGATCTCTTGTTTTTGGTGGGGGACATGTTGTTTTGCCGTTGCTGGAGCGTGAATTTGTCCCAACAGGCTGGATGGACGAAGCTTCGTTTTTAGCTGGCTACGGGGCCACACAGGCAGTTCCCGGACCATTGTTTACATTTGCGGCCTATATCGGTGCCGTTATCAGCGGGTGGAAGGGTGGATTAGTAGCAACTGTGGCTATTTTTTTACCGGCATTTCTGCTTATTTTAGGTGCACTGCCTTTTTGGAATCAAATAAGAAGCAATCATAAAATGAAAGGTGTGCTTATGGGTGTAAATGCTGCTGTAGTAGGGATATTAATTTCCGCTTTCTATCATCCTATTTGGACGAGTGCAATTCTTGAGCCGATTGATTTTGCTTTTGCTGCCATTCTTTTTAGTATGCTGGTTTACTTCAAGCTGCCCCCTTGGATCATTGTCGTGACTGGGGCTCTTGGAGGTACGTTTCTATCCATGTTATAAAGTGAATTCTAAAAACAGTGGGCCACGAAGAAGAGGCCCGCTGTTTTAGGGTGACAGCTGAAGCTGTTTCACCATATAATCCCAAGCTATTAAATGTGATTAAATTCCCAATGCTTTACGAACAGCTTCCATTGCATGTATTTCAGCAGTATCAAATAAGGGCACTTCTGAATCCTCCTGCTTAACTAGCATCCCAATTTCCGTACATCCGAGAATAATTCCTTCTGCACCTTGATTAATTAAGTGGTTGATAACTTCTTTGTAATCGTTTCTGGATGATTGTTTAATATTACCCAAACACAGCTCTTCAAAGATAACCTTATTAATCATTTCTCTTTCCGATTGGTCAGGTATTAAAATATTTATCCCATTTGACTTGATCCGTGCTTTATAAAAATCCTGTTCCATTGTGTATTTGGTGCCCAGCAATCCAACTGTATGCAGATTGGACTTTGTTATTTGATTGGCGGTCGCATCTGCAATATGAAGGACAGGAATATTAATTTTTGCTTCTATATCCTTCACTACTTTATGCATGGTGTTCGTACAAATAACGATAAAATCTGCTCCTGCTTTTTCTAATGAATAGGCTGCATCTCCTAATCGTTTCCCTGCTTCGCCCCATCTGCCTTCTGCCTGGAATCGTTCAATTTCTTCAAAATCAACGCTGTATAACAGACATTTAGCAGAGTGTAATCCGCCTAACTCACTTTTAACTTTTTCATTGATAATTCGATAATATTCAGCTGAAGATTCCCAACTCATTCCACCTATCAGGCCAATTGTTTTCATAAGAATTCCTCCGCTATCTGCTTTTTTTATATCCTTCATTATACAGTATTATATATATACTATCTGCTGGTATATAAATCTTTTTTGTTTTTTAGACAAATAATAATAATTTGACATACCTTATAGGGGTATAGTATGATGGATTTATAAACAAATTAATCTTAACTAATCCTTGAAATAAGAGGGGAGAATAGATATGGGAAAAACAGCGGAACAAATGAATCCGATAGATCAGAAGAAAATGTGTTGTGTGGAAAAAGGAGAAGAGTCCGGCACGCATATGCCGGATGAGCTTCAACGAAATTTAATGAATCGCATGAGCCGGATTGAAGGACAGGTCAAAGGCGTAAAACGAATGATTGACCGGAATGTATACTGTGATGATATTTTAACACAAATGTCGGCAGTACAATCTGCGCTGCATTCTGTTTCACGTCTGCTTCTGGAAAGTCATATAAATACCTGTGTCATTGAAAGGTTAGAGAATAAAGATCCTGAAATCGTAACAGAACTTATGACAACTATCTCAAAAATAATGAAATAAAAAATTTTATTATTGACAATACCTATCTAGGGTATGGTAATATGAAAGTGGATTTAAAATTAGGAGGTAATTTACATGGAAAATATAACACTTAATGTACAAGGAATGTCATGTGGCCATTGCGTCAATTCTATTGAAGGAAACGTAGGAGAATTAGATGGAGTTGAATCAGTAAAAGTGCATTTAGAAGATGGAAAAGTAGATGTAACATACAATGCTGATAAAGTAGAATTAAAAGATATTACAGAAGTAATAGAAGAACAAGGCTATGATGTTGCTTAAATAAAAGGGAGTAATCGTGCTGCTTCAGCACGATTACCTTTTTGAAATTTAAATACCCCTATGCGGTATATAGAGAGGTGAGAACAATGGGAGCACAAAAGGAAGTAAACTTACAAATACAAGGGATGACTTGTGCTGCATGTGCCAATAGAATTGAAAAAGGTCTCAATAAAATAGACGGCGTGGAAAATGCAAATGTCAACTTTGCTATTGAAAAAACAAAAGTTGTTTATGATTCTGACAAAACAAATGTACAGGATTTTGAAGATAAAATTGAGAAATTAGGCTATCACGTTGCACACGATAAACAAACATTCGATATTTCGGGTATGACCTGTGCTGCATGTGCTAATAAAATTGAAAAACGTTTAAATAAAATGGAAGGCGTCTCTAATGCTTCTGTTAACTTTGCATTAGAAAATGTGACAGTAGATTATGACCAGGGTCAGGTTACTGTCAACGAAATGATGGAAGCAGTAAAAAAATTAGGCTACAGCTTAAAAGTGCAGGCATCTAAAGAGGAAACTGCAAATAATAAAGAGGAAGAAATTCGTCATCAGACAGGGAAATTTATCTTTTCAGCTATTCTATCACTTCCTTTATTATGGACGATGGTAACACACTTTGAGTTTACGTCGTTTATCTATTCCCCGGATATGTTAATGAATCCGTGGGTACAATTAGCTTTAGCTGCACCTGTGCAATTTATTGTCGGGGCACAATTTTATAAATCTGCATATAAAGCACTGAAAAACGGCAGCGCTAATATGGATGTCCTTGTCGCATTAGGTACATCGGTTGCTTTCATTTATAGTATTTTCTTAGGGATTGAGTGGCAAATACAAGGTCAGGCTGGTATGCCAGAGCTTTATTTCGAAGCTTCCGCAGTAATTATCACTTTAATCCTGCTTGGAAAACTATTTGAAGTTCGTGCCAAAGGAAGAACCGGTCAGGCGATACAGAAATTGCTCGGAATGCAGGCAAAAACTGCCCGAGTAATTAGAAACGGCGAAGAACAGGAAATTGCAATTGAAGAAGTAATCGTTGGCGATACTGTTATGGTTCGTCCTGGTGAGAAAATTCCTGTGGATGGCCAAATCATTAAGGGAGAATCCGCAGTTGATGAATCGATGATTACTGGAGAAAGTATCCCTGTTGATAAGAAGACAGGCGATGCAGCTATTGGTTCCACTATCAATAAGAATGGATTGTTAACCATTGAGGCTACAAAGGTTGGTAAGGATACGGCCCTTTCTCAAATTGTAAAGGTTGTTGAAGAAGCACAGGGAAGTAAAGCTGATATTCAGCGCGTTGCTGACCGCGTATCTGGCGTATTTGTTCCCATTGTTGTAGGAATAGCACTGGTGACCGGGCTTGTATGGTATTTCTTCGTAGCACCTGGTGATTTACGTTCTGCTTTAGTCCCTGCGATTACAGTATTGGTTATTGCCTGCCCTTGTGCGCTTGGTCTGGCAACTCCGACATCTGTGATGGCTGGTTCAGGAAGAGCAGCCGAGCTTGGAGTATTGTTTAAAGGCGGAGAGTATTTAGAAAATACGCGTAATCTGAACACAATTGTTTTAGATAAAACGGGAACGGTAACCAAAGGGGAGCCTGAACTAACAGACGTTCTGCCAGAACAAGGTTTTTCAGAAGAAGAAGTGCTTGCCTTAGTGGCTTCTGCTGAAAATAATTCTGAACATCCATTGGCAGAAGCAATTGTAAAAGGTGCAAAAGCAAAAGGCGTTCAGATTAAAGAAACCGATTCTTTTGAAGCAATACCGGGATACGGTATCCAAGCTTCTGTAGATGGAAAAATGATTTTTGTCGGTACAAGGAAACTGATGAAACGGGAGAATATTGATGTTTCTTCTGTAGAAGATAACATGGCGAAGCTTGAATCAGATGGGAAAACAGCAATGTTAATCGGTCTGGAAAATCAATTGGCCGGGGTCATTGCAGTGGCAGATACCGTAAAAGAGACATCTAAAGCGGCTATTCAGAGAATGCACGAGCAAGGGCTGGAAGTCATTATGCTGACCGGGGATAATCAAAGGACTGCCAACGCAATCGGAAAACAGGTAGGAATTGATCGTGTAATCGCAGAAGTAGTACCGGAACAAAAAGCAGATGAAATAAAAAATCTTCAACTGGAAGGTAAAAAAGTAGCTATGGTAGGTGACGGTGTTAATGATGCACCGGCATTAGCTGTAGCAGATATCGGAATGGCGATTGGTACAGGAACAGATGTAGCGATTGAAGCGGCTGATATTACACTGATGCGCGGCGATTTGAATAGTGTGGCAGACAGTGTAGAAATTAGTGCGAAAACAATGCGTAATATCAAACAAAACCTGTTCTTTGCCTTCTTCTATAATTCAGCTTCCATTCCGGTTGCTGCAATTGGACTGCTCGCTCCATGGGTTGCCGGAGCAGCAATGGCGTTCAGTTCTGTATCTGTGGTACTAAACGCATTACGATTACAACGTTTAAAGCTGAAAGGAGGCCAATAATATGTCCATTAAGAAATGGGTTTCCTTAGGAATTATCTATGTAGCAGCTGTTTTCGCGGTTTTTGCTATTGCTACCGGGCAAAATCCGCTGGCAAGTGGAGAAATGGAACATAATGAACACACAGGTGAACATGAAGAAATGGATCATTCAGCTGAAGAAATGTCCAGTTCCGGAGAAATCCCGGCAGGTCTTAAAAAAGCTTCGGACCCGACATTTGAAGTTGGCAGCGAAGCAATAATCAGTGCCGATCATATGCCAGGAATGGACGGTGCTGTTGCGAAAATCTCCGGTGCGTTTGATACCACTGTTTATACCGTATCTTATACGACAGATGGTGGCCAGGAAATCGAAAATCATAAGTGGGTTATCCATGAAGAATTAGAAAATCCAGATGCTGCACCACTGGATCCTGGAACAGAAGTGGTATTGAATACAGACCATATGGAAGGGATGAATGGCGCTACTGCAGAAATTGATTCGGCGGACGAAACCACTGTCTATATGGTTGATTTTGAAACAACAGATACTGGTGAAAAAGTCCAAAATCATAAATGGGTAACAGAGGAAGAGTTATCACCGGCAGATTAAGTTTTATCGCCGTGTAACTAGCCGCAAGATTTCTGTTTCAAGATATGAAAGAAAATCAAAGGAGGAAGATAGTATGGATCATAGTCATCATCATCACCATCATCATTCAGGTGAGTCAGAGGTAAAAGCAAAGGTAACGTATAAGGATGGAAAAATATCTATCGCCTTAGAAGATAATACTGGAAAAGCGCCGGAACTGGCCTTGGCACATGAAAAAGAAATGCATTTTATTATGGTATCCAATGATTTGGAGCATTATTATCATTTGCATCCAGAAAAAGAACAGGAAGGACTTTATACGATTAACCACCCTTTAAATGATGGTACGTATCAAGCCTTTGTTGATATTACGCCTAAGGAAAAAGCATATCAGGCAGCTCCAAATACGGTTCAGGTCGGAACGAATGAAACAGGTAAAGCTGCCTTAAAGCCTGACGATAATTGGACCAAAGAAGTGGATGGAAAAACTGTTACGTTAGAGAATGTCAAAGCAGAGACTGGTAAAGCAGTTCCTTTAAATTTTAATATGCACGGAGAAACTCCTGAGCCGCATCTTGGGGCTTTAGGTCATGTGGTCATTGTAGATCAAGCAGTAGAACAATATATTCATGTTCATCCGGATTCAGATGACACAACAACATTCCATGCTCATTTTCCGAAGCAGGGAATGTATAAAATTTGGGCAGAATTTCAATTTGGTGATAAGGTGCACACTTATTCATTTATTATTGAAGTAAGTAAATAAGTAATCACATCATACCTGGGGGAGGGAAGTTAACAGATGGCTGAATATCATTTAGAAATCTATACAAGACCGACTTGCTCAGATTGCCAGGACTTGAAAAATTTCTTAGAAGAACATCAAATCCCGCATAAACAATACGACTTAGCAAAGCAGCCTGAAAAAGAGAAAGAATTAAAAAAGATAACAGGAAACAGAATCGTTCCCGGCATCGTTTTTTCTCGATCTTCTATGCTGGGTTTAAGGAAAAAAGTGAAGAGTATGACTGGATTTGAACAAAATAAACAAGAAATTAAAAAGCTGTTAGAAGTCAGCTGATAAAAATATACAGATTCCATAAAGAGATTGGAAGATTATTTTATTTCTTTATGGAATCTAATTATTTTTTATCATTATAAATACCTTACAGACGTATTGTATAAAAATGATAAAAAGTAGAAATAGGGGGACTCCATATGGAACGTGATGATAAAAAGATAAAAATAGCTGTCAATGGAGGAATTGGATTTGGATCCAAACTAAATGCCAAGCAGCTGGTGACCATTTCTAAGTATATGGATGAAAATGAGGAGCTGGAATTAACTACTTTTCAACAGCTTTATATTGAAATTCCAGAAAACAAAAAAGAAGAGATTATAAAGGAATTTGAAAGTGTTGGATTAGCTTGTTATCCAGTCGGAAGTTATGTTAAGAGCCTGAGAACCTGTAATTTTTGTAAAGGGGAAGAACGGGAAGGGATGCCTGTAGCAAAAGAACTCAATAAACGGTTTGCCGGCAAACAAGTTCCTTTTACATTAAAGATGGCTTATACAGGCTGCCCAATCGGCTGTGGAGAACCAATGATCAGTGATATAGGCGTGATGAAATTCAAGGATCAATACAATTTATATGTAGGTGGAAAAGGCAAGGGTTTTGATGCAGAAGTGGGGATGCTTTTGAAAGAGAATCTAGAGCCGGAAGAATTATACGAAATTGTAGAGAGAATCATTGATAACTATTCACAGTTTGGCAAGAAAAGAGAGTCTTTCTTTAAATTCTGGAGAAGAATCGGGAAGGATCAATTGGTAAATATATAAAATGAAACTTCACTCAGCGGGAGCTTTGCGAACGCTTCTTCGTGATAAATAAGCGTTTACGGCTGCTAATTTAAATGCTAAATCGTATTTTGCCATATAAAACACCCCTAGAATTAGATTTTTGGTCTAACTCTAGGGGTGCACACCAAGCCATCAGCTCGGTGTATTTTCCTTATTCCCCTGTCCCCACCAGCCTGCTTTTTTGTAAATAACAATAACAACTGCAGCGCCAAGAAGAAGTACTACTGGAATCACCCACGTGAATCCAAGTGCGAAAAGAATTGGGGCAAAGGTAACAATAATAATATCAACAGGTGCAACACCTACATAACCCAGTGCATAATCTTCCGGGGTCCGGCTTTTTAATTCAGGGTCAACAATTCGTAAGAGCGCAAGCCCCATAGCGACAGTCCCTGTACTCCAGCCCCATCCGAAGATAGATTTTTCCAGCCAGAAATCTCTGAATACATTTGGGCCGACGAAACGGAACAGAATATATGCCCATAGTGTTCCGAATGCAAATAATAGGAGCAGCGGCAGTGCGTAATCCATAACAACAGTAATATTAATCGAAGCAATACCAAAAGCAACCAGAAAATCAGTGGCTGTCCCGCCGATACGCTCCATAACACGTCCATCAATGTATTTATCCGCTTTTAATTTACGGCTGATTCCTTGAAAGGCTAAACCTAGAATAAAAGCAACACTGAACAGCGGTATAGATACGGCAGGTATTAATTCCGTTAACATATTTGTGACCCAATAGGATATGCCGATTAAGAAAGCAATAATAGCTAAATGCAGAA
Organism: Oceanobacillus sojae; assembly: GCF_900162665.1. Taxonomy (GTDB): domain Bacteria; phylum Bacillota; class Bacilli; order Bacillales; family Amphibacillaceae; genus Oceanobacillus; species Oceanobacillus sojae_A. The sequence continues at coordinate 1,267,725 of NZ_LT727812.1, read as the reverse complement.
CAAGCGGATCAATTGAATTGGATGAGACTGTTTCTTGTCCCATTGCTGATCGCTTGGATGGCGGCATTAATCCGGATTTCAGTTCAGAAGGAAGATCTTTAAAGCTTGAAATAAACTTTGTATGACCATTTTCAGTACTGCGTTTGATAAGGAATAGTCCTCCTAAAACAGCAACCAGAATCCCTACTGTGGCAGAGGTCATACCAAGGTCCATCGCTTCCTCCCAGCCGGCGTGAGCCAATCCTTCTCCAATAGCAGCTGCAGTTCCGTGTCCGCCTAGAAATCCTGCTCCCAGAATAAGTCCAAATCCATTAGGTAAATCCTTGAAAATCGGGTTTAAAATAAGTAAAGCAAACAGGACGCCTGCTCCCCACATAGATAAAGTCAGTATGATGGAATAAGAGAACATATCACGGACGCGATGGAATACCTCCGATAACTGCACTTTGGTAGCGCCAATTGGAATTGCTCCAAAAATAACCGCAATTAACAAAGTAGGATAGCTGCTGAATTGTTCAGAAAAGGGAAGAATGCCCACTCCGCTGGGGCCAAATGCGAGCCCAAGAAAACCGGCAATCATGCTCGCCGGCAGAAATAAGGATTGGATCCATCTTACTTTCGCCCGCAGGATGGTTCCTGCTAAAAGTAATCCTGAAATAATGCTGATATCTATCATTAATGACCAAATTGTAAAATTTTCCATTTCTAATAAAATTCCTCCTTTAAATGTTTCGATCGAATCATAAAGTTTAACGCATGACTAATAACAATCAGTTTAAGCTGCTGAAGGTAAAAGTCATTATTTTATCTGTTTGTAGTTAGAGTACTTAAATGCATTAATCCGCCAAATTCCAAAGGTAACTCCCACAAGAATAAATAAAATGCTTATCCATTCTAAAATGGAAGGAAGCATCCCGTTATAAATAAAAGAATAAAGTAATCCAAAAAGTGTTTCAAAAACAATCATCATTCCAGCCATAGAGACGGTCAGCCGGATAGAGGTCTGGTTCCAGGCCCATGTCGCTATCCATGAAGCGATAACACCTAAGACAATAATCCCGATTACATACTGGGTCAGATTTTCTTTAGCCAGAAGGTTAGTTAAGACTTGCTGGTTTGTCAGGCTGCTTATCAGTAAAACAAATATAACCAGTGTTAATGTTTGGATACCAACCAGTGTAGAAAAAAGAAGTACCCGACATTTCCGGTAAAAGCATAAAGCAGTGCTCTTGACCAGATTCTTAACGGGATATGCCCGGTATGTTTTCTAAATACTATAAATAGAAGAAGAGAGTACAAACCATACATCAAATAACGCCCTAATGTAATTTCCAATGATGAAAAAGCAGAAAGCATATTCGGAATCAGAAAAGCCAATCCCCAAGCTGCTCCTGCAACCATACCAAATATAACTCCCAGAAAGGATGAATGATTACGATTCAAGACTATCTTCCTTCCTAAAATAAATCCGCACCAGCAGATTATTTTAAAACCCTATAGTAATAAAATCTCTCCGAACTTATCTATCATAAACTGATTAGTTTCGCCGTTAATCATGGGAATGAGCTGAGTCGTCAGAAGCAATTCCATAGAGGAAGGTATCGATCGCTTTTGCATAAAGGTCAAGTGTTTCTTTCATGTTTAAGTCCCTGCAAATATTGTTTAGTCCGTATAGTAAGGTATCAAAAATCTTTGCTAATAATAGAGAATCATCTGATTTAAACTCGCCGGAGGCTATTCCTTCTGACAGGAGTTTTTGACTGTAGGATATTCTGGTATTAATCGTTTTATAGAGCTGGTTTTGTATTAAAGTATTGGAATTTTCATGACTGAAAAATTCATCTGCAACATTTGTCAGAGGGTGATTGTAATCGTTGATAACAAAATGCTTTGCAATGCCATGCAGCTGTTCCGTTGTAGAGGTATATTGTTTTCTCTGTTCTTCCCATTGCTCCATCCATTCCTTTTCCCATTCGTCTAAAACGTAAATAAAAAGACCTTCTTTACTTTCAAAATGATAATAAATATTTCCTTTGCTTACCCCGGTAGCATCCGATATATTTTCAATGGACGTTGCTGTATAGCCTTTTTGAATGAAGAGGTGCTTTGCGGCATCAGCAATCTTCTTTTTGGTTAACATACTTTTCGTCTGCTTTTTATTCAAAAAGCTCACTCCCTATATATTTCTAACCTTTGATTTTTGAGTTATTTTAGCTTTTGTTAAGGATAATTGTCCACAGATTTAATACTCCAACTTACTTTTAATGGTTACTGACCAATTGTTCTAAATTTATCATAATTAAGATATGGAGACAAGTAGTATTTAACTGGAGGATTTATCCATTGACTGCTCGAAAACTGTATGATATCATTTTAGAACGAACGTTCAGTTATGTGATTGGGGAGGGGATTATGTATATTATTTATAAAAAAGAACTAAAAGGATTAGGCTTTGAATATGCGTTAAATACGACTTTTGGTGATTCTTTTCAGGTGACTCAGCATTTAGATGGAATGTACGAAATCTTTTTTCAGAACGGGCAGGAAAAGACTGGATCGGCCTTATTGGACTCAAACGAAGCTAAAATTTTATCCCGGCTTTTGGATCCGGAACAGGAAACCTAATATCGTTTTAGTGACGGATAAGAAATTAAAGACAGCTTTTTCTGATTTTTATGCGTGAAAGAACCTCATATAGAGCAGAACCAAGAAATCACAGCAAAGTTTTACAGCAGTTGATTCCTATGATTTATCAGATTTGATAAAATAGGGTCTATTTTTTTAGATTATTTTAGAACGATCATTCAGTTTTATTCAGAAATATAATAGAAATTAAAGTGAAAGGGAGGTGAAGAGTGTGACTGATTCAGATTCTGACCCCAATTTTAATAAAATTCCGGGTTAAGGATATACGTGTTTATCTTTGGAGCAAGGGCAAAGACGTATATCCTTAACCCTTCGAAAAATGCAGCTCTGTTTTCGAATATCTTCCTGATGGATAAAGTGTGTAAACAGAGTGCGCAAGGAGGAAAAATGACACTAAAAATAAGACATCATGTATTGGTTTGTTTAGAAGAAAAGAATTATAGCCGCAGAGTTCTCTTAAGAGGGGCTTCATTGGCGAGGAAATATGGTTATACCTTTGAAGTTTTATTTTTCTGTTCTATGGAAAGCGAATATACAATGTTTCACTTATTAAATTTAGCAGAGAGCAAAAAATTAAGTGAAGAATTAGGAGCTGTCAGATTTATTGTTAAGCGGGTAAAAGATGAACGAGATACTGCAAGAGAATTAGTAGAAACTGCAAAGAATAATAATGCGAAAGAAATTATTATGTCAGGAGTACAGCCAAAAAGTAACTTGAAAGCATCGCTGTGGAGAAGAATATTTTTCTGTGATAAATACAACTATATTTTGAACCATCTACCAGATATCATTCTTGTTTTGATTAATCACCTTGAATATAATCCTTTTGAAAAAGGAGAGTACAGAAATGGAAAACAAGCATTCCTGGTAAAGAAAAGCAATCATCCAATTGCTTATTTTCTTCGGGATAGACCTTTTAGAGCGACAGATACTTCCGGACTCTTTTTTCAGAAAAAGGATACGGATGAACGTACCGGCATTTTTGTTTTTATCCGCAGAGGAAGGGTGAGATATGTTTATATATACCATGGAAAAATTGGTGATAGCACAGAGGGCGCGTTGCAGCTAAAACATGCTTTGCAATAGTAAGTAGACTTTTAATAGATGAATTTGGAAGGAGCGGTAACCATGATTGTACAAAAATCTTCCCATACAATAGAATCAGCAGAGAGCTTAGAGAAAGCTAAAGATAAATTAATGGAAATAAGTAAGAAACAAGATGTGCTTACGCATGAAAAAGTGGCTGTTATTTTATCTGAATTCGATATAAAATCTGAAAAAATAGATGAGGTTTACGAATACCTGGAAAAGCAGACGGTTCATGTAGTTGATGGTCCGGACGATACGCATGAAATAGAGGAAATGAATTTCACTGAAACTAATGTTCCAATAGGAAACAAGCAAGGTGATTCTGTCCGGATGTATTTAAGAGAAATCGGCAACGTGGATTTACTGTCTAAGGAAGAGGAAATTGAACTTGCTTTTCGTATTGAAGAGGGGGATATGGAGGCAAAAAGAAGATTAATAGAAGCGAATCTCCGTCTCGTAGTTAGTATAGCCAAACGCTATGTTGGAAGGGGGATGCTTTTCTTAGATTTAATTCAAGAAGGGAATATGGGATTATTCAAAGCTGCTGAAAAGTACGATTACCGAAAAGGTTTTAAATTCAGCACCTACGCAACCTGGTGGATTAGACAGTCAATTACCCGTTCAATAGCAGATCAGGCGCGTACCATCCGAATTCCGGTACACATGGTTGAAACCGTTAATAAATTAATCCGTATTCAACGTTCTTTACTCCAAGATTTAGGCCGTGAACCAGCCCCGGAGGAAATAGGAGAAGAAATGGGGCTAAAACCGGATAAAGTGAGATATATTCTAAAAATTGCTCAAGACACCATATCTCTGGAAACGCCTATAGGTGATGAAGAAAGTTCATATTTGGGTGATTTTATTGAGGATGAGGAAGCAGAATCTCCTTACAACTATGCTGCAAACCAGTTACTAAAAGAACAATTGGAGGATGTGATGAGTACGCTCCCTGTCCGGGAAGAAAGCATTCTCCGTCTCCGGTTTGGCCTAGATGACGGCAAAACAAGAACATTGGAAGAACTGGGGAAAGTATTCGGTGTAACCAGAGAGCGTGTCCGTCAAATTGAAGCGAAAGCATTGCGTAAATTAAGGCATCCGAGACGCAGCAAAAAATTGCAGGATTTTTTGGAAAGGTGATTAATAATCAGGTTACCTGAATAGAATGCTATATTATCGCTCCGTCATTTTTTACAGGTGGAGCGATAATATATTAATAAAACATAATAGGTTTATTGCTTGTGAAAATCCTTTTGGAACAGTCATCTTTATTTAGATTCCTCTATACAAGCTTGTTGTTATCTAATAGCTGATATGTTAAATTTATAATGACCGTTCTATATAAAAAGGAGTTATGATATGAGGAAATCTCAGAAAAAAGCAGCCATTATGCAGACAGCTGAAGAATTATTTTATGAACATGGGTTTCATGCAGTCGGTGTGAAAAGTATATTGGAGCAAGCCGGTGTAGCACCGATGACAATGTATTATCATTTTCAATCCAAAGAAGAAATGATCAAAGAAATATTAATGCAGAGAGAAGAGCGGTATTTTCAATTGCTGGAAGATAAATTGAATAAGGAAAACGGTGCTAATGCATATATCCGGTCATTAATTCATGCACACATTGATTGGTTGAGTGCTGCTGGTTTTAATGGATGTTTATTTCTAAGAGCAAAACAGGAGTACGAAGGTGTAAATGACGAAATTGCTTTGCTGAGCAGAGACCATAAAAAGAAACTATTAAATAAAATTGACAATGATATGAAACATCTTCAGGCTGCCCCATCCCTTAGTATACAAATCTCTATTATATTAGAGGGATTAACATCAATGGACCAAATACTCGGTCTGGATAAATTAAAAGATATTGCAATGGATTTGGCAAGAAGTCTCGAAGCTACTGAATGATATATTTGATAAATATAGGGGAAAGAATAGGGATTTTAAAATCTCATATTATACCCTATATATTTTTTGATTTTATTATAATGAACGTTATATATAAAAGGGTGGGAGTTATGTGAATGGAAAGAAGTTAATAGCAGTGGGATTGCCGATGATAGCCGTTACTTATGGGCTGTCCCGGTTCAGTTATGGTTTAATGCTTCCATATATTAATGAAACACTTAACATGGAGCCATCTGTCAGCGGCTTTATTTCATCTTTATCCTATATCGCTTATTGTCTCGCCATTATATTCGCAATGGTATGTTCAAATAAGATTTCCCCAAAATCTATTCTTATCATAGCGGGGTTATCATCTATTATCGGTTTGAGTATCATCGCTGTCTCGCCTAATGTTGCGGTACTCGGTTTAGGAATATTTCTGGCAGGGTTAAGTACAGGATTTTCTTCGCCGCCATATGCTGATATTGTCAGCAGGAAAGTAGAGATGAAATTACAGAATCAGACCAATTCATGGATTAATTCTGGTACAAGTATTGGCACAGCTTTTACTGGAGCTGTTGCTCTTGGTATGGCTGACAGCTGGAGGAAAACGTATTTAATCTTTGCGCTTATTGCCCTTTTAGTGCTTTTTGTCAATTATAGAGCACTGCCCAAAAACAATATTACAGAAAAGAAAGTGGCGGCTAATTTCTCTGGAAAAGAGTGGATACGTTCTGTCCAGCTAATTTTTGCTTCGTTACTTATTGGTATATCCTGCTCTGCCTATTGGACATTTTCCAGAGATTTTATGATAAATTTAGAAAATGTTCCGCCATACTTGAAAGAGTGGTTTTGGGTAATTATAGGAGCAGCAGGTTTATTAGGCGGAACAGCCGGTGTATATATAAATCGTTTTGGCTTAGTGAATGCGTATAGAATTTCTGTGCTGGTTCTTTCGACTTCATCCTTGTTTTTGGGAATCTCTCCAGGAAATAATATCTTGGGATTTCTTTCACCAGTACTTTTTGGGAGTTCTTATATTTTTATGACAGGAGTTTTAATCGTATGGGGAATTTCTGTATTTAGGATTACGCCAGCATTCGGGCTGGGAGTGCCGTTCTTATTACTGGCATTCGGGCAGGCGGCAGGAGCAATTATTTCCGGTCAGATAGCTGGTGTATCAGGATACTATACTCTTTTTGTCAGTGCTTCTATCGTTGGTTATCTAACCTTGGTATTTAAACCAAAAATAAATTAGATGCTTTGCTGTTCAATCTTTTAATATAAAAGGTCATTCAAATCCAGCAGCAATGACGGGATTGTGGGAAAACCACGGAAACAACTGCCATTACCGTATTACTGTGGTTTTCCTGTCCAGCTTGGAAGTATAGTTTACTCCGTATACATTCCATATATCTGATCCAGCTTCTCTTCTAATTGATCAAAACGGACGAAGCGGTCCTCACGGATATATTCCTTGCCCTCTATCATCAAAAGCATGATGGGAACAGTGAAAATCAGGAACTTTTCTGCTACTTCTTCTACCTTGGAAGCATCAATATGTCCAAGATGGATCTGAGGATAGTTATCCAGCAGCTCTCTTAACTTTGGTAATACTGCATGACATACACTGCAATCCGGTCTGGATACGAAAAGGAAGCTTAACGCATGATTTTGCAAAAATTCTTCAGTCATTTTTATGGTGGTCAGTTCATGTACTTTTTCATAGTGGTCCTCCTCGTATAAATAAACATCAATTCATTTATTTTCTCTATATTATATGACAGAAATATTTTTTTCAAAAATGATACGTGTTTCTTACACGGGAACAATACGTAAATCAAAAGAGAAAATTAATTATCCAAAAAAGAAATAATCTGAAACAGTCTAAAAGAACATGTTACACTAAAATAAATCCATATATAATAACTTTGCCTTTGAAGCAGTATTAGATGTAGGGATCAGCAACTATATACCGTAATAAGGAGGAATAGGATAATGACAAAACAAATGAAGCGTTTTGAAAACAAAGTTGCACTGGTGACAGGAGGGCGCTCAGGGATTGGTCATGCCATCGCCCACAGGCTGCATGATGAAGGAGCGACTGTGATCACTGCACAACGCAGGAAGGACGAAGAATTTGACTGGATAGAGGCGGATTTTTCTGATTCACAAACACCGAATCGTGTTATTGAAGAGGTTATTACCCGTGCTGGAAGGCTGGATGTGCTGGTTAATAATGCAGGTATGATGCAAGAGGCTGGAGTTGAAGAAACGAGCCTAGAGGATTGGGAACGTAACCTTAATGTGAACCTGACTACACCCTTTCTCCTGATCAAGGCAGCGCTTCCCTACCTGCGTAAAACACAGGGCAGTATCGTAAATACTGGTTCAGTGGAGGGCTTGGCCGCTAATCCTGGACATGCGGCATATAGTGCTTCAAAAGCGGGATTGCATGGGCTGACGCGTGCGGTAGCTGTAGATCATGGCCATGAAGGAATCCGCTGTAATGCAGTGGCTCCTGGCTGGATTGATACGGAGCTAAACCTTAACTTTATTGAAAACACATCTGATGCAGAGGCATTCCGAAACGACATCGCACGTATTCACCCTGTTGCCCGTACAGGTTCTCCGGAAGAAGTAGCAGCACTTGTTGCCTTTCTTGCCGCCGATGAGGCAGCATTTATCACTGGGCAGGTCTATACAGTGGACGGAGGCAGAATGGCCAAGCTTAGTTTGCCTTGAATAAAAGGGGATATCGCAGGTAAGATACGAGTTTAGAATGATAAAAGGCAGCAATTAGTATTAAAAAAAAGAATCCATTTGATATACTGATGATTTCAAATGGATTCTTCAGATGACATAGTTACATTTTTCGATCCAGCAGCATGGTAGTCAATTCATACAAAGTCTCCTTATAGTCCCCGTCCGGCAGTTTGCTAAGGGATTTTAATGCTTTGTCTATATACTTTCGGGCAAGCCGTTTTGATTTCTCTATCCCTTTCGTCTGTTCAACAATAGCAAGTACCTCCATTAACTCATCATCAGTCAAATCCGCTTTTTTATTTAGATAAGGAGACAATTTCTCCGGCTGTTCACGTAAGGCATAAATCAGCGGAAGCGTGTAGATGCCCTGACGAATATCTGCCAGGGTTGGTTTTCTCACAGTGTTAAAATCCCCTTTAAAATCTAACACATCATCTATAATCTGGAAGGCCATGCCGATATAGTGTCCCATACTCCAGGCAAGCATCGTCTGTCTTCGTGTTGCCTGGCTGGTAATGGCACCTGAATAGCAGCTGACGGCAAACAGCTGTGCGGTTTTACCAGAAATACGGGCTAAATAGTCTTTGATACTGGTACCTATTTGATAACGTGCATGGAGCTGATCCAGTTCACCTGTTAAAATTTTTTCCATACTGCGTGCATTAAATTCAAGATGTGCTAATGTACGGGCATACTTGGACAAAATGGTAAAGCAGACACAAAATAAATAATCACCGGAATAGATGGCAAATTGGTTACCCTGCTGTGTATGAATAGTGGGGGCTCCATGACGGAAGTCTGCTTCATCAATGACATCATCATGAATCAGCGTTGCCATATGCAATGTTTCCAGTGCTGCAGCAACGGCTATGGACCTTTCTTTATCATGGTTTGATGCATCGCCAATCTGAGCACATAAAAGCGTATAGGCCGGACGCAGTAATTTCCCGCCGGAATAGACTAATTCTTTAATCGTGGCTTCAATACGCTTATCATGGATTTGCAGGTGAGATTCAATCACCTGCAAGACAGATTGTAAATCAGATTGTAAGCGGGGGTAAGGCCCCCACATCGGGTGAACTGGGATAGCCATGGCTATAACCTCCATTTAACGAACATAGGGATTTTGTTTTACACTAAGACACTTGATTGAGCGGTGTATATTTCATTTCCTGCAGACTTCGATAATAGTGAAGCTGTTCCACGTGATTTAATAAATAATTAGCAACCATTCCCATAGCAATACCGGATAGAATACCGAAAAAAGATAGAACGGGAAGATAGAGCAGAACGGTCCATGTTTGGGCAACCCAGCTGGCGATTGTTAACTGTCCGATATTATGCAGGATGGCTCCGGCGACACTGACGCCAATTAAGCTGATGCGGGATGGACCGAGCTTTTTTACGCTGCACATCCCAATAAAACTTAAAGCAGCTCCGGAGGCACTATACATGAATGATGAAATTGTACCGCCCAAGAGTGTAGCAAGGATAATCCGTATCATGACAACCTTGGATGCGTCTTTTACAGGCAGTGTATATAATGCCATACATGTAATAATATTTGCTAAACCAAGCTTTGCGCCTGGAGCGATGGCGAAGGGAGAGGGAATAGCTCTTTCTATTAAACTGATAATGACCGCCTGAGCAGCTAACAATGCGATATATACTAGACGCTGATTATTTGTCATTGCAGACCCTTCCTATCTGTTTATGGGACGTTAATAAATTTTCATAAGCAGGATTACGAGCTGATAATGATATCATCTGCCTCCCCGCTGTCAGATTGAATCTCTACCACGAGCTTATGCGGCAAACAGACAATTGTCTGACCAGGTCTTGAGATATATCCTGTACGGACACATATCTGGTCAGGACAGGTAGCACTTTTTATATGAATACGGTCATTGTCTACCTCGATGATATTATTGTCATGATCGGATATCGCAATCTCTATTTCTCTGGTTTCCATATTATCAGTCAGTTGGATTTCTTCTACAACTTCATTATCTACTGTAATCACTGCAATATTTACTGAATCCTCTCCGGCATACTGAGACTGCTGAGAAACAAAGATGGCGATAGGAAGAAAAGATAGAAGCACTAGCAGGACAGTTAAGATAACATCCCATGGTTTCATCATATGAAAGATATCCTTCATTCCCACTCACCCCCTGACAGCTTAACTTGTAAGCCTTCATAGTAATCTATAAAATATATATTCTGGATTTCGTCTCATGAAAGAAATGGTTCAAGGAAACCAGCCAAAGTTTGCGGACAGTTTCCTTGTTTGTTTTCTAAGGCAAGCATGACTGGAGTTTATTCCCGGTCTTTATAAATAGCACGTTCTTTTCCGTACCAAATCAGACCTGATTTTCTTTGCAGCCATGGCACGACCCAGTAATCTAAACCAATGGAACGTCCGGAACCATTCATTAAGGCGATGGAAGCAGGAAGAGCCCAGATTTGATCCCAGCCCAGCATCGCGGATAAAGTAAACATCACCAGGAATCCGGCACTTGCAGCACTGGCAAGCCAGGTGAATAAGCCAAATACAATAGCGAGCCCGATAAATAATTCAATAAAGGTCATAACCTTCTGCATAAAGATAGCTACTTCCGGTGTCGGTAGCATAATTTGCATAAACCACTCAAAAATACCTGGCATTTTACTTAAAAGTGGTGTAGCCCACTCAGCACCGCCATCAACCGCTTCACTGGCACCACTGGTCGTTGTTTGCAGCCATTCAAACGGCATGTTTACCGTATTTCCAGTCAGCCAGGAGTCTTCTCCGATTCCTTGAAATAACCGTGAGATTCCCGCAGAGCCAGAGGTGACTTCACTCCAGACAGATTCACCCCAAATTTTAGAAGCTGCTTCCTCAAGCCAAAAACCGCCGACAAACAGCCGTAAAGGTAAGCTCCATAAAACATTGCCATATCTGGTAAGCGTATCTCTGAAAATATTGCGCTTATCTTTTGTCTGGAAAAATTCATGCATAATATAATGAAACATATAATAGCCGCTTCTTATTCCGAAAAAATAATACAGATTAACCAGATGCTTCATCAGATTAGCCAGCCAGCCGCTTAAGCGGAGCCCCATTAAATTCGCAACACCATATCTGGCGCCGATAGAAACCATGGTGCCGTGGTATTTCCCTTCAAAAGCTTCTTTTTGACCGTTATCTATTTCTGCAATAATGGATTTTGCTGCTGTTACACCTGTTTGTTCAGCAGCTTCTACAATTTGCGGAGCCGGTTTTCCTTCCTCTTCTTCAAAATAAGCCAGATCGCCAATAACATAGACATTCTCTAAATTTTCTGCTTCCATAAATTCATTTACTTTCAGACGTCCTGCTCTTGCAGCTGGAACACCATAATCCTTCGTATCAGAATTTGCCTTCACTCCGGCAGTCCAAATCAGCGTGTGGGTAGGAAGTGTTTCACCGGATTTTAATACTACGCCATCTTCCTTTACCTCGACAATCGGCGAATTCTTAAGCAATTTAACGCCTTTTTTATTTAAATATTTCTCTGCTTTATCCGCACTTTTCCGGTCCAGCATATTTAAAATAGATGCTGCTGCTTCCACAACATACAGCCCGATTTCTTCTTCATCCAGTTTGTTTTCCTTTGCTAAACGATACTTCCATTCGATGAGTTCCCCAATCATTTCAATACCGGTAAAGCCGGAACCACAAACTGTAAAGGTAAGCATTGCTCGGCGTTTTTCAGGATCACGTTCTAAGGAAGCGCGTTTGACAACATCTTCTAAATGGTGCCGGATTCGAACAGCGTCCTCCCAGGACCAGAGGGTAAAACCATGCTCCTTTACTCCTGGTGTGCCGAAGTCGTTTGCTTCACCGCCCATCCCCAGAATCAGGTAGTCGTAAGCAAACTCACCATGCTCTGTTGTAACAGTCTGCGCCGCATGATCGACATTAGTGACATTGTCTGTGATAAGCTTCACTTTCGTACGATTGAATAATTTCCGTAAATCAAATTGAATAGCAGAAGGCTCTACACGGTGTGCAGCAACTTCGTGTAATTCTGTCATCATTGTATGATAGGAATGCCGATCTATAAGAGTAATGGAAACAGAATCGTCACGTTTGTATTTTTTTGCAAGCTTTTTAGCTGCATGCACACCGGCGTAGCCAGCACCAATAATAACAATATTCTTCTCCGCCATTGTATTCACTCCTTTGTAATCTATAATGTTAACTTTGTGAACAACTGAACAATTTTATTCTAACATATAAAGAAATAATGTCCATACATTTGATAAATAGTTCACAAATTAAAAATATATTTTTAATTATTAAGCTGTGTCATTTTAATGACAAAGTCAATGGTATTAAGAGATTTATTTGTGTTTTTTATAGACATGATACGATATAAATTATACAATTGACATGTAATATTGTGAAATGATTCACATTTAAAATGAGTTGAATTAATGTGATTTATTTCACAAATATAATGATGTTTATCATGTTAATGGCAACTTATAAGAATCAGGGAGGCATGACAATGAAGAAACAAATTTGTACTATGATGATGCTGATTATACTGGTCACCGCAGGCTGTTCTACAAGTGCTGATTCAGCAGATGATGAATCACCATTAAGCAATAATCCATATAGCGAAACAGAATTCTTATTAGGAACGGTTGTAACGATCAAAATCTATGATGAGGGGAAGGAACCGGTATTAGATAAGGTCTTTGATCGAATTGAAGAGCTGGAACAGCAAATGACTGCGAATGAAAGTGGTTCAGAGGTTGCTGAAATTAATGAACAGGCAGGGATAGCACCTGTTCATGTGTCGGAGGATGTGTGGCAGGTTATTAATCAAGGCAAGGATTACAGTGGAATGGCTGAGGGTTCATTTGATATTGCTGTCGGACCGTTAACCAGTCTTTGGAATATCGGCATGGAGGATGCCCGGAAACCGTCCCAGGATGAAATCGATGATATACTGCCGCTGATTGATTATGAAAGAATTGAGCTGGATGAAGCGGAGCAAGCGGTTATGCTGAAGGATTCAGGAATGCGGTTAGATATGGGAGCGATTGCCAAAGGCTATATTGCTGATGAAATAGTGGAGCTGTTAGAGAAGGAAGGCGTCACAACAGCTGTGATTGATTTAGGAGGGAATATTTATGTGATGGGCAATCAAACATCCGGTGATCCATGGGTAGTTGGAGTCCAAAATCCGTTCTCGGGAAAAGGGGAGACTGTCGGCAGATTAACTGCAGCAGATCAGTCTATCGTTACTTCAGGCATTTATGAGCGTTATTTAGAAGTGGATGGTGAAATATACCATCACTTATTGAATCCAAAGACGGGATATCCATTTGAAGGTGAACTTGCCAGTGTTTCTGTTGTCAGTGAACGTTCGGTTGATGGAGATGGACTTTCTACACTGTTGTTTTCAAAGGGACTGCAGGAAGGTATTGAATTTATGCAGGACTTCGACGGTGCAGAAGCTATCTTCGTGATGGAGGATAAAAGCGTATATATCACGGATGGATTAGTTGATAATTTCGAACTGACAGATGAGGATTTTAGATTAATAGAATAAATGAGAGGGAGCTGGCTGTGATGACACTGCCTACGTTTTTGAAGCTGGTAGAAATCCGTACTAAACTAGCAAGTTTGTTTCCATTTCTAATTGGACTATTATTTGTAATTTATCGTTATGATGTATTTGAACCGCTGAATACGGTTATCTTCTTTAGTGCCATGCTGCTGTTTGATTTAACAACAACAGCAATTAATAATTACATGGATTATAAGAAGGCGCTGAGTGATGACTATCGCAGACAGTCCAATATTATCGGACAAAAGAATATCCCTGAAAAGAGAGTTGTGACAACGATTATTACTATGTTGGCGATAGCTTCTATGTTAGGAATCTGGCTCGTATTTCGTACGGATTTATTTGTACTGATTATCGGTATGCTTTGCTTTGCAGTCGGTATTTTTTATACATTCGGACCTATTCCGCTGTCCCGCATGCCTCTTGGAGAAGTATTTTCTGGTGTAACAATGGGGTTAGGAATTACCTTCCTGGCTATCTATGTAAACGCCGCTGATCAAGGAATTGCGCATTTAGGCTTTAGCGGATACATGATTACTTTTGAAATGAATGTCCTTTTGCTGCTGGAGATTTTTCTTGTTTCCCTTCCGTGTATGATGACCATTGCTAATATTATGTTGGCAAATAATATCTGTGACCTGGAAGAGGATATTGCCAATCAACGCTTTACTCTTCCTTACTATATTGGCAAAAAAAATGCACTAATGCTATTTCAGCTGCTTTACCTGCTTTCGTTTGCAGCGATTGTAAGTGCTGTGCTGCTTCAGGTGCTTCCTGTTTATGTCTTACTTGTCTGTCTGGTTCTGATTCCGATTATAAAAAGCATCAGACAATTCCAGCAAAAACAAAGTAAACTGGAAACTTTTCCATTATCTTTGAAAAATATGATGCTTGTAAATGGAACGATGGCTATTACTTTGCTTATATCCGTCATTCTGTAATATTGGAGAGAGGGGTGGGGAAATGTCAATACCTTGTATCAAAGCAGAAAATGTAACCTTTCATTATAATCTGAAAAAACGGGAGCATACCATTACAGATTTTTCCTTTACAGCCCAGCGTGGAGAATGGCTGGCTGTTGTGGGACATAACGGTTCCGGAAAGTCGACATTAGCCAGTTTACTAGTTGGTCTGCGTATGCCATCCACTGGAAGAATCTATATTAATGGTATGGAGCTGAAGGAGGAAACGAAATGGAAGCTGCGAAGTCAGATAGGACTGGTATTTCAAAATCCGGAAAATCAATTTATTGGAACGACTGTAAAAGATGATGTGGCATTTGCTTTAGAAAATCAGAACATGCCCTATGATGAAATGAAGCAGCGGGTTGATAGAGCGTTAGCAATGGTTGGTATGACCGGCTATGCGGATTATGATCCGTCCCGATTATCAGGAGGACAGAAGCAGCGCGTGGCAATCGCCGGGCTCTTAGCGTTACATCCTGCCATTATCGTACTAGACGAGGCGATGGTTATGCTTGATCCCAAAAGCAGACAGGATTTCATGACCCTCTTAGATGAATTGCGGAAACAGCATCAGCTGACCATTATTTCGATTACACATGATATGAATGAGGCGGCGGCAGCTGATAGAATATTAGTTTTAAAAAAAGGAAAAGTGATAGAAACGGGCAAGCCGGCCCAGATTTTTCAAAGGGAAGAGCGTGAAGATGTTCCATTCATCGAAGCGTTGAGAAGAAAATTAAAAGAACAGGGAAGTACCATACCTGATAAGTATATGACAGAAGATGAAATGGTGTGGTGGCTATGCAGATAAATCTTCAGCAAGTAACGGCAGATTACCAGGCGGGACCGATTAGAAGTCCAGAGATATTAAAATCAATCAGTACAACAGTAAAGTCAGGATCTTTTACGGCGGTAGTGGGAAAGACAGGTTCCGGGAAATCAAGTTTGCTGAAGCTGATGAATGGATTGCTTATTCCGGTAAAAGGAAGCGTGTCAGTTGGAGATATAACGATTACATCAGAAAACGCAAAGCAGTCAGTAAAGGAAGTGCGTCAAAAAGTGGGAATGGTATTTCAATTCCCGGAGTCGCAATTATTTGCTGAAACAGTTGAAAAAGATATTATGTTCGGCCCGATGAATTTTGGTGTACCGGAAGCAGAAGCAAAAGAGATTGCTCTGGAAGTGATTGAGCGTGTCGGTTTAGAGGCTTCTCTATTATCCAAGTCGCCATTTTCTCTATCTGGCGGTCAAAAAAGATATGTGGCAATGGCAGGAATATTGGCGATGCGTCCAGATATTCTTGTTTTGGATGAACCTGGTGCCGGGCTTGACCCAAAAGGGAAAAAAGAAGTGATGGATCTTCTTCATGCCTGGCATAAAGAACGCGGGTTAACTATCTTACTGGTTACTCATGATATGGATGATGTGGCCTTATACGCTGATGAAGTCATCGTAATGGACAGCGGCAGAATTGTTTTTCAGGATGAACCGGAGAGATTATTTGCTGATGTAGAAGCGATTCATCAATGGGGTCTGGATTTGCCGCAGGCCAGAAAACTGCAAATAAGGATAGAGCAGGAAGCGAATGTAACCTTATCACAAATCTGTCTGACACGGGATCAGCTGGCAGCTGCTTTAATAGAGGCGGGATTGGCATGAACAAATTAATCTTAGGACGTTATTTTCCGGGGGATTCGCTTCTTCATCGTATTGATCCGAGAGCTAAATTACTGGCAGGGATTTCATTTATTTTTATCTTATTTATCGCCAATAATTGGATAACATATCTGGTGCTTTGGCTTTTTACCTTTACGATGATGAAGCTATCCGGTGTATCCATCCGTATATATCTCCGGGGTGTCAGGCCATTAATATGGTTGATCTTGTTTACAGTATCACTGCAGGTGCTGTTTACTGCGGGCGGCAAAATTTATATTGATTGGGGACCGATTACAATTTCATCATTTGGATTAATCAATGGGATGTATATCTTCAGCCGCTTTACCATGATTATTTTTGTCTCAACCGTAGTAACCTTAACAACAAAACCGATTGATTTAACGGATGCAATTAATTATCTGCTTCAGCCATTAAAACGGCTGAAGCTGCCAGTTGATGAAATATCGCTCATGCTGTCCATAGCGCTGCGTTTTATTCCGATTATACTGGATGAAACACAGAAGGTAATGGACGCACAACGTGCAAGAGGCACTGTGTTTGGAGAAGGATCACTGCCTCAGCAGATAAAGAAAATTGTTCCTATCTTTGTTCCTTTATTCGTCAGTTCCCTGATAAGAGCAGAAGATATGGCTAATGCAATGGAGGTAAGAGGTTACCAGTCCAACAATCCAAGGTCGTCCTTTCGCCGCTTGCATTGGCAGAAAACAGATATAGCCGCTCTTATTGCTATGGTGCTGCTGGCAGTTACCTTATTTATACTGCGGACAGAGGGTCATCACTTTCATTGATTGCAGGAGAAGGGACTAAAGGGAAAATAAGATTACATGGCGGGGTCTCATCTCTGGTTGTGGAATGGAGATGGGACCCCGTCATGTAATAGGAGAGTATTTGATGAGAGCGGATTGTACATAAATGAAGCGGACAAGCTTTGGCCTGCCCGCTTTAATAGCGTGGTATAAATAAATTCGATTTGAAGCGGGGATGGAGCCAAGGCTCAATTAATAATAAACTTTCTGTTATTATTCGATTTCGCCTGTAACTTCGCCATCAATAGTAGCTGAGCTTTCTGCTTCTTTATTAGCAAATTTTAAATTTCCGTCAATGGTAGCTGTTTCATCAAGCATAAAACCATTTGCTTCGACAATCACATCACCCTGTAATGTACCACCTTGGAAATTCAAGTTTTCACTCTGTACAGTTAGGCTTGGAACAGTAATGGTAAATGAATCTGTAATATTATGATCTTCGTCTTGTGTATATGGTGCAATTTTACGATAAATATCACCAGATTCGTCATCCTTATCGTAGAACTGACCGGCGACCACTACATCCTCATCTATTGTGATATCATCAAGTGCAGCAATAATCCATGTTCCATCTTCGCTGACAGCATTGACAAAGGCGTCTGGCTCATTAACCAATGAGGCTGTTGTTACCACATCTTCTTCTGTTTCATCTGTACCTTCTGTCTCTTCCGTATCGTTTGCTGCATTTTCATCGGCCTGATCCTCTTCATTCGAGCCGCATGCAGCCAAAAAACCTACCAGTAACAGGGATAAAAAAGACATTAATATCAGCTTAAATCTCATTATAAAACCTCCTAATATATTCTTGTGATCTATTTCACAATAATTATATCATGGAATGTGATGTAACTTCGTGAAGTATTTGTGAAATAATGAGCAATATATGTAGGAAGTGTGACGAATTTAAATCAATTGTAAGTCTATTGGGTAAAGTTGCAGCGTATTTTCCAGAGCAGCGAGGAAAATGATACCTGCGGAAAGAGGAAAGAAATTATACTCTCAGCTGGCTCAGCATTGGAGTCCTACCATGAAATAATTCTTTCAAAGCTTCAGATGCGGAACATGTTCACAGTTTCTTATTTTGGAACTGCCGGGAAGTTCATTACAGTTCAAAACCCGCAGTCTACAGTAAGTGTTTCTCAGGAAGTTATAAAAAAATAGAAGGGGGATTGTTATTTCTTTAAAAATCACATTGTAGTTTAAAGCGTTATTAAAATTAGCCAGCTTCCATTGCTTTATCCATAGGCACATACAGGAAAGGTTAGACATAAGTCTATGTTAGAAGGGTTTTTCCTGTACAAACCAATAAAAGAGGTGCTTTTGATGGAAAATCGAAATGTTAATCAATGGAATGGAAATGTGCCCCAGCCTATTCGGAGTGACGGAGCCGGGGCAATTGACGCGGGACCGCGTAATATTATACGGGATATACAAAATCCGGATATGCTTGTTCCGCCATCTACGGATACAGGCCTGCTTCCTAACTTAAAATTCTCGTTCTCTGATACCTCCATGAAATTAAAAAAAGGGGGCTGGTCCCGGGAGGTTACTGCGAGAGAGCTTCCGGTTGCGACTACACTTGCCGGGGTGAATATGAGTTTAACTGCCGGCGGTGTACGCGAGCTTCACTGGCATCAAGAAGCTGAATGGTCTTATATGCTATTAGGGAGTGCACGCATAACGGCTGTTGACCAGAATGGAAAGAATTTCATTGCAGATGTTGGTCCTGGAGATCTTTGGTACTTTCCTCCGGGGGTTCCGCATTCCATTCAAGGCTTGGAGCATTGTGAATTTCTGCTTGTTTTTGATGATGGCAATTTTTCTGATCAAAATACCTTATCTCTTTCTAATTGGTTTGCGCATACCCCAAAAGATGTTTTATCGGCTAATTTTGGTGTGCCAGAGAGTGCTTTTCAAGATATTCCTTCTGATGAGCTTTATATCTATCAAGGAAAAGTACCCGGTTCAGTGGAAAGTCAGGAAGTCCAGTCCCCTTATGGAGAAGTCCCTCTAACCTTTAAGCACGAGCTTTTGAAGCAAACGCCAATTAAAACGCCCGGTGGAAGTGTACGTATTGTGGATAGTTCTAATTTCCCTGTTTCCAAAACAATCGCAGCGGCACTCGTGGAGGTAGAACCGGGAGGAATGAGAGAGCTTCATTGGCATCCTAATCAGGATGAATGGCAATATTACCTTGCCGGACAAGGGCGAATGACAGTATTTAACGGAGAGGGAGCTGCGCGTACATTTGATTATCGTGCCGGTGATGTCGGATATGTTCCCTTTGCAAATGGGCATTATATTCAAAATACAGGTAATGAAACATTATGGTTTTTAGAAATGTTCAAAAGCAGTCGTTTTGCTGATGTGTCGTTGAACCAATGGCTGGCATTAACGCCAGAAGAACTGGTCCAAAGTAATTTAAACGTGGGTTCCGAATTCATGGAGTCACTGCGCAAGAAAAAATCACCTGTTGTGAAATATCCAGGATTTTCTTATTATCCTAAGAAGCAATAAGTATTAAATGAATTCATTTTGGCTAAAATCCTCCCTAATGGATAACATAAAAGAAACAAAGCAGGAGGGGTGTAAATGCAGGAAAATAAGGATAATAATTTTACAGCTGCAGGGACAGATATAGAGGCTGTGAAAAAGGCAAATAAAAACTCGGGAATGTCTTATAATGAGGCCAAGGAATTCATAGCTAAAACAACAGGAGGACATGGTACGGAAATATACAGTGATACCGACTTTGAAGATGTAAGTGCGCAGAATCAGCAATCTCAGAAAAACAGCAAATAATAATAGTACAGCAAAAACCAAAAAAATAACATGATAATTCTGCTAATGAATTATCATGTTATTTTTTTATGGTGATATATACTTTGTAGTCAGTAAAAGCTGGAAATGTAATATATAAATTGCATAATGTAATGTATATATGGTATTATGTAATATATAAATTGAATGGCGAATAAAAAGGAGTGATAGGAATTGTGAAAAACAATCTCAAAGTAGCCCGCATCCAAGTAGATCTGACACAGCAGCAGCTGGCTGAAAAAACAGGGGTCACCCGGCAAACAATCAGCTTAATTGAAAAGGGAAATTACAATCCAACCTTAAACCTCTGTCTTGAGATTTGTTATGCAGTGAATAAAACCTTAGACGAAGTCTTTTGGAGGGGAAAGGAGTGATATCAAATGAAAATAATTAAAGATGAACGGTTAAAATTAAAAAATTTAAAGGATATTAGAGTGCTGTTTCTGATTCAAACCATTGGTATTGTGGGGATATTAGGGTATGATTTTGTCACAAAAGGAATAAACGGAATGACAGATAATCCACTGTGGTTTGTTTTTATGGTTACCGCTATTGTTTCTGCATATTTATCTATGGGTATTAGCGTAGATCATGAATCCAGTGATAAATCTCCTAAAAAAGGATTAGCTGTCTCTCTAGCTGTAACAGTGTTTATAGCTGTTGTTATTGGAATCCTGACATCATTAAGTGAAGGAATTCCAGCAATAAATGGTGTGTTAGTAGGTGCAATTATTTTTGTATGTGGATTCGTCCCGTGTATTTATGTCTATCGTTTGCGAAAAAAGACAAATGAAAGCTGAGAAGGATAAGAAAATAGATGTTGTATGATAATTCCCCAAAAGGAAATATGATTTCTTTTTGGGGAATTATCCAGTTTAATATTTTACATCAGTCACCTTTTTATCTATTTGTCACAGGAACCCATAATTCCACTTTTGTATTCGATGAGTCTCCATTAAAATAGATAGACATATGGGGATCGTCTCCTATTTAATGGAGGTGGTTGAAAGGAATAAGCCGCCTTTATCAAAAACAGAATTAATGTCTATCGAAACCAGCTTAAAAAGCAGGATGCAGGTGCTTCATGACAATGCGGCTTTTAACGCTATCTTAAAATTAAATAAAACAACAGAGCCGTATCGCGTTGTTTTTAAGGACAGAAGCTGGTATATGGATGCTTATTGCTATTTGAAAGAAAGCTTCAATGTCTACAAGCTTGCAAGAATATCCAACCTAAATATAGGAGAGCCTTTTTCTAGAAGAGATTACCATCCAATTTCTTATAATGGCGGGGACTGGATGGAAAAGGATAAAGTTCCAGTTACGTTACCTGTCAATAAGGTAATTATTGATCAATTTCTGGAGCTGTTAGGAAGAGAAAATGTGAAAAAATAGATGATACGTGGTATTCTGTTATTTACCCGTTAAAGGATAACACATATGGATACAGTAAGCTGCTTTAAATATTTAAGATTCAGAGTGAACATGTTTTAATTTTCCTATAAGAGGGAAAAGAATGATTAACCAAAATTCAAAGTATCCGCATCAACAATGATATAAAGGGAAACCTGGAGCAGCTTCTTAAACAGATAATGTTTTGGAATGGTAAATAACCCCTTGAGTGCCGGGAATTTATCTTTTTTTTTCGAAAAATGTTATGATATTTTTACGCTAATTGAACAATAGGAGGGAACAACATGGCAGAAACAATCGATAAAAATGCCTCATTGCGGAATGATGTCAATATGCTTGGCAATATTTTAGGGGAAGTATTGAAGTTGCATGGAGGTACAGAGTTATTTGATAAGGTTGAGTCGATTCGGGAAATGACGAAAAGTATCCGAAGTGAGTTTGATAAAGATACATATCATACCTTAAAAACGGAAATAAGCAATTTAAAGCCGCCTTTACGTCAGCAAGTGATCCGTGCTTTTTCTATCTATTTTCATTTAATTAATATTGCAGAGCAAAATCACCGGATCAGGCGCCAACGCCAGTATCTGATGGACGAAGAAGCCAGTCAGCCTTTTTCTATTGAAAAAGCAGTCTCGAAAGTGAAAGAAAGCAGTCTTACAAATGACGGGATTCAAGAGGTGCTGAATGATTTGTCCATTGAACTGATAATGACAGCGCACCCGACAGAGGCAACAAAAAGGACTGTGCTG
This sequence comes from Oceanobacillus sojae, assembly GCF_900162665.1. GTDB lineage: Bacteria > Bacillota > Bacilli > Bacillales > Amphibacillaceae > Oceanobacillus > Oceanobacillus sojae_A. The sequence continues at coordinate 1,245,292 of NZ_LT727812.1, read as the reverse complement.
GAAATACAGAAGCGTATCTCAGCACATCTGCGGACACTCGATAATCCACAGACCTCACAAAGAGAGAAGACAGATGTGGAAGAAAGTCTGTTTAATGAAATCACTGCTTTATGGCATACCAATGAACTGCGGCAAAAGAAGCCGGGAGTATTGGACGAAGTGAAAAATGGACTTTATTATTTTGATCAGACATTATTTGAAACATTACCCGATGTCTTTCAAGAAATGGAACTACAGCTGCAGAAGCAAATTCCAGAAGGAAACTGGGAAGTACCAAATTTCATCCATTTTGGTTCCTGGATTGGAGGAGACCGGGACGGAAACCCAAATGTCACTCCAGAGATTACTTGGGAAACATTGGAAATGCAGCGGAAATTAATATTGAAGAAATATGAAGCCTCCATCGTTGAGCTGATGAGACGGTTCAGTCAATCCAGTGAACGTATATCTATTAATCAGCAGTTTATTGACAGAATGGAAAAAGAAGAGAACAGCTATTTAACGGAGAACGATAGATGGCCAATTAAATCGGAAGTATATCGCCGTAAATTTGCCATTATTCTAACCCGGTTGCGTGAAACAGGGAAGACGTCACAAGGTTACCGCTATCCAGAAGAGCTGGTTCGTGACCTCAAAGAAATTAAGGAAAGTGCCGAAGCACACTTACCGAAAACGAAAAAACTGAAAGCAATTCGAAAGGTTATCCGGCAAGCAGAGCTGTTTGGCTTTCACTTAGCGACATTGGATGTACGAAACCATAGCGGAGAACATGAAACAGCTGTACATGAGATTCTAACAGCCGTTCATGTTACAGATGATTATGCTTCGCTTACGGAAGAAGATAAACAAAAAGTATTATGTGAGGTTTTGAATGATCCGAGACCATTGCTGCTTTTTGATGGCGGTTATTCTAAAGAGACGCAGAATATTTTGAAAGTCTTCAGAACAATTAAAAAAGCGCACGAGGAATTTGGAAAACGGGCTATCGAAGTCTATTTAATCAGTATGTCAGAATCACCGAGCGATCTTTTGGAAGTATTATTACTTGCCAAAGAAACCGGAATTTATCGTTTATACCCAGATGGAACAGTGGAAAGCGATCTTGATGTTGCACCATTACTGGAAACAATTGATGACTTGATTGCAGGTCCGGATATTATGAAGACGTTATTTGAAACAGATGTTTATCGTAAACAATTAAAAGCACGCGGGGAACACCAGGAAATTATGCTGGGTTATTCGGACGGAAGTAAAGATGGCGGTACATTAAGTGCAAACTGGAATCTGTTTAAAGCCCAGGAGGAAATCCATAATATAGCAAGACAATACCATATCCGGTTGAAATTTTTCCATGGCCGCGGCGGTTCACTTGGGCGTGGAGGCGGTTCGTTGAGTACCAGTATTCTTTCTCAGCCGGCAGAGACTCTGGAGGACGGTGTGAAAATTACAGAGCAGGGAGAAGTGCTATCTTCCAGATATCTGCTCGAAGATATTGCGTACCGAAATTTGGAGCAGGCAGCCTCTGCTTTATTTACAAGATCTGCCAGAGTATCAAATACCCCCGCTCAAGAAGAATTGCGCCAAAAAGAATGGGAAGCCATCATGGAATCCATTTCAAAAAAATCATTGAAAAAATATCAATCACTGGTATTTGGCGATCCGGATTTCCTGACGTTTTTTAATCAGGCGACTCCTTTGACAGAATTAGGTGCTTTAAATATTGGTTCGAGACCGATGAGCAGAAAGAACAGTCAGCGTTTTGAAGACTTAAGAGCTATCCCATGGGTATTTGCGTGGACGCAATCTAGATATATGCTGCCTGCCTGGTATGCTGCAGGTACAGGTCTGCAATCTTTCATTGAAAAAGATACGGGTAATTTGGAAACTTTACAAAAGATGTATAAAGAATGGCCTTTCTTCAAAGTGACCATTAATAATTTACAAATGGCATTGATGAAAGCAGATATGAAAACTGCTAAAGAGTATCTGGAATTAGTCGAGGACGCTGATGTAGCGAAACGGATATATAAAGATATCGCCGATGAATACGAGCGGACCAAAAAGGCGCTTCTTCAAATCTCGGGTAATGAAGAACTGCTCAGTCATACGCCGAATATAAAAGGATCTGTTCATCTTCGCAACCCGTATGTTGATCCGCTTAATTTCCTGCAGGTGGATTTAATTCAAAAGTTAAGAGAAGCAGAAAATCCGCCTGAAGATTTGGTGACCGAGGTGTTACTGACGATTAATGGTGTAGCGGCAGGATTAGTGAATACAGGCTGATTACAAGATAGATAATACAATAGATTTAACAGACTTTTAAATACTTGCAGAGAGAAAATGAATGGATCTCTCTGCAAGTATTTTTTATGTAATTCAAATATTTTACTTCAAAATAGTTTAGATGTAAAATAAATATATAAATATAAATTTTAAACTATTATTATCAGCAGGAAAGGAGATGCTATGAAAGAGACATCATTTTTTGAATTGATTCATAATACGGAGCTTTTTAATGATAAAGTGATGACTTTATTTATGAAAAAATTCAATAAAAACATCAATATTTCACAAATCGTATTTTTATGGAAACTACATGAAAAAGGGTCAGAGCAGCTTTCTGTAATGGCGAAAGAAATAGGTTATACGCCAGGAGCAATTACTGGAATAACAAGCAAGCTTGTGAAGGATGGATATATAGAAAGAAAATCTCTGGAAAATGACCGCCGTGTTATTTTAATTGCGATTACAGAAAAGGGAAAAGAATTATTGCATGAGGCTCAGCTACAGGGACAAAATGTTTTTAATGAAGTATATGCAGTTTTGAGTGAGGAAGAAATTTCGCAATTACTGCGGCTTCAAAAGAAATTAATTCATCATGTTCAATTGCTGGAATAGCCGGACCAGTGAATCTCTCTTAGGATGAAAACGCATCTGGTTCAAAACTTCATAATGCTTGTGAAATAAAGATAAGAAAGCTTAAATTTCTTGTGTACAACTGAGGGACTAGAAAAAGATATTGGACTGGTTGCCGTGTTTTTAACCAGTGAAGATTCAAAATATATGACTGGTAAAACATTGATGGGGGAAGTATTAAAATTTATTGACTTTAAAGGGGATGTTTTTTCATGAACAGATTACAAGATAAAGTAGTGATTATTACAGGCGGAGCACAAGGTATGGGGAAATTACATGCGAAAAGAGCATTGGAGGAAGGCGCCAAGGTCGCAATTACCGATGTGAATGAAGATGGAGGACGTCAGACAGAAAAAGAATTAGGCGGCGGGGTCATTTTTCTGAAGCATGATGTTTCCAGCGAAGCGGATTGGAAAAATGTAATCGATGCTGTAATGACAAAATGGGGCCGTGTAGATGGACTGGTAAACAACGCGGGAATTACATTTAACACACCGCTTGACGAATTATCGTTAGAGAACTACCTGAAAATCGTAAATATTAATCAGGTGTCGGTATTTTTAGGAATGAAATGGATTGCTCCTATTATGAGAAAACAAGAAGCTGGATCTATTGTTAATATTTCTTCCATGAATGGTATCGTCGGCGGTGCTATCGGTTATACAGATACAAAGTTTGCTGTTCGCGGTATGACCAAGGCTGCCAGTCGTGAATTATCACCATATAATATTCGTGTGAATTCTGTCCATCCGGGTGTTATCCAGACACCGATGCTGGATAGAGAAGATGCAAAAGCTGCTATCGAACAAATGAAAAAAGCTATTCCGATGCGCCGTGTTGCACAGCCGGAGGAAGTTTCGGATATGGTTGTCTTTTTGATTTCAGATGAAGCAAGCTATTCAACAGGTTCTGAATTTGTAATTGACGGCGGAATTACAGCATTATAATTTCAAATAAATTAATATGAAATAAGAACAAGGAGTGTCCTCTTATGAGCAGACTGATGGAAAACAAAGTAGGAATTGTAACTGCAGCTGGTAATGGTATTGGCAGAGCAAGTGCGCTTGCATTTGCTGAAGAAGGTGCAAAGGTAGTTGTTTCCGATATCTCTGAAGAAGCAGGAAAAGAAACGGTACAATTAATTACAGAAAAAGGCGGAGAAGCAATCTTTATTCCGTGTAACGTTGCAGATGAAGCGGATGTTAAAAATCTAGTGCAACAAACAATAGAAAGATATGGACAGTTAGACTGGGCACATAATAACGCTGGAATTGGTGCACCGACAGCTCCTGTTACAGAGACGGATACAGCACATTGGAAACGGGCAATGGGTGTGAATTTAGATGGCATGTACTTTTGCCTGAAGCATGAAATTCCAGCTATGATTGAAACTGGTGGTGGTGCTATTGTAAATACTGCATCGACAGGCGGATTGGCCGGTACACCCGGGTTGGCTACTTATACGTCATCGAAATGGGGTGTAAATGGTCTTACCAAAACAGTTGCCCTTGAATTCGGTAAAAAAGGAGTACGAGTCAATTCGATTTGTCCTGGTATGACCAAAACGAAAAGTGTGGCTTCCTGGAGCAATGAAGCCGTGGAACAAGCAGCTGCTTATGAAGCGAATATTCCAATGGGCCGCATGGGGACACCGGAAGAACAAGCAAACGCAGCAGTATGGTTATGTTCTGATAAAGCGTCTTACATCACAGGTGTAAACTTGCCTGTTGATGGTGGAGAAACGGCTGAATAAGGTTGATGAATATTTTAAGTAGGAATATAGAAGTAGAACACTGTAAGAAATGGCGGTGTTCTGTTTTTTTCAATTAACATTCTTTTGAGATGTTCTATTGAACCGGAATAGTATAAATAGAGAAGCAGTTCTTTTAAAAAAGAGCGGCTTCTCTTTTATATATTCAAGCAATACTTTTACAAGCTTCCGCACACTGAAAACATGCATCCGCACATTTCTGACAATGCTCATGATCGTGCTGTTTGCATTCATTTCCACAGGCTTCACAGATAGCAGCACAAACAGAAGCCAGCTCCGTAGCAAAAGGAGTATCTCTGCACAAAGCTTGTGCGAGATAGGAGCAAATTTCCGCACATTCCCGGTCTAAGCGGATACACCCGGCCATCATTTGGACATCTTCTTCTTTCAGACACGCATCATAGCAATGGTTACATGCAACAATGCAGTTTTGCAATGCATCAATCAGATGCTGATGTTGTTTATGTGACATAAAAAAACCTCCATAGTATTATTTTTAGCCTATATATTATAACGTACCCGTGAAGATAAATATTAATCCTTTCTTAGCTGATTTTTCAGGTTCTATTATTTGGCTGAAGTCCAATATAGCTTCGAGTGAGGTGTGAAATCATCTGATATTTTTACGAGGAAAGAGAGTGAAAAGATGTTTATTGAAACATCAGTTATATATAAGACAAATTATTCATATACATATTTATACCATGACGTAAGGGAATAAATATAAAAAAGTGTGTATAGAATATTTTCATTAGAAATGAATGTAGATGGATACCAATATAATATTTTATCGTGATTAAGGAAACACCTCATATAGATAAATAGCTGTTTTCCATCGTTAACGTGAAAGGAGGTACCTTGAAAATAGAAGATACGTACTAAAATTGTGATTTAAAAAAAGGGGGAAATCACATGACAGAAAACAAGGATGCCAACCAAAAGAATGAAAGTGATAATCAAGAGGAAGTAGATCTATCGAAACGGCAATTTATAAAGACGGCCGGAATGACAACCGGAGGAATTGTTGGCGGGATTCTTTTAGGAAGCTTTATAAGTAAGCCTTTTAAAACAGAGAAGTACGAGCCTGCCTCCGAGGATAGTCATCATCATGGTTCAGGCAGCCATAATACTTTTACAGAAGCGATGCAGTTTTTTACGAGAAGTGAAGATTTATTGACACTCGCTGCAGCGACAGAAATCATATTCCCTGAGGATGAAAATGGTCCCGGAGCGATCGCTTTGGGTGCACCCTATTACATTGATAAGCAATTAGCATCTCCATGGGGAAAAAATACAGATGATTATCGGAAACGCCCATTCCTTGCAGGGGAATCACCTTTAAATCGCGGAGATACAATGCTCACAGGTTTACGTAAATTAAATGAAGTCAGCCAGTCCAAACACAATGATATTTTCGATAATTTAGAGGAAGATGCACAAATTGAAATTTTACAAAGCTTCGAAGCAGGAGAAATCGAAATGAATCTGGTTTCTTCGGCTGGATTTTTTGCACTATTAAGACAACTGATATTGGAAGGCTGTTACGCTGATCCGTTATACGGCGGTAATAAGGATATGGAAGGCTGGAGGATGAGAGAATTTCCCGGAGCGTATATGTCGTACGTAGATACCGTGGAAGCAAAAGAATTTGTAAAAAAAGAACCGATGAGTTTAAGCGACCATATGTAATGTAAGAAAAGGGGGATAATATGGCGAAAAAATTAGATAAGGTGGATGTTGTTACTGTCGGTGTCGGCTGGATGGGCGGAATTGTTGCGGCAGAACTTACCAAGGCCGGTTATAAGGTGGTAGGCCTTGATAAAGGAAAAGAGAAAGATATTAAAGATTATCTCCATACACATGACGAAGTACGTTATCCGGTAAGGGGAGAAGGCTACGAAAAATTAACCAATGAAACCTATACAGTCAGAAATACACTTGAAGAAGATGCCCGGCCGATTAGAGATAAATCAACAGCTGTTATAGGAGAAGGTATCGGTGGGGGAGGAAGTCACTGGGGAGCGCAAACACATCGTTATTACCCATATGATTTTGAGATTCGTTCCAAAACAATTGAAAAGTATGGGGAAGAAAAAATCCCTGAGAATATGACTTTACAGGATTGGGGAATTACGTATGATGAATTAGAACCGTATTATGATAAGTTTGAAAAAATGGCAGGTATTTCTGGCGAGCCGGATCCAAATTATCCGGAACGTTCGGACGATTATCCAACACCACCTTTGAAAAAGAATCGTCAAATGCTTCTGTTTGAAGAGGCTGTGAAAAAAATGGGGTATAATCCGTTTGTTATTCCTGCCGGCACACTTTCAGAGCAATATACAAATCCGGATGGAGAAACATTAAATGCCTGCCAGTATTGCGGATTTTGCGGCAGTAACTATTGTGAATATGGAGCCAAAGCAGATCCTGTGATGACAGTTATCCCGACAGCACAAAAAACCGGCAATTTTGAATTGAGAACACATGCAAGAGTCATTCGAGTGTTACATGAAAACGGAAAAGCCGCAGGAGTTTTATATGAAGATACCAGAACAGAACAAGAATTTGAGCAGCCAGCAGATTTAGTCGTATTGACAAGCTATGTATTTAATAATGTCCGGCTGCTGCTGTTATCTGAAATTGGTAAACCATATAACCCGGAAGATGGGACAGGTGTAATCGGTAAAAACTTCACAGATCATCATGGCGTAACATCTTCGCATGGGCTGTTTGATAATGAAAAATTTAATAATTATATATCTACCGGAGCATATGGAATGGCGATAACAGATTATACAGGAGATTTATTGGATCATCATGATTTAGACTTTCTGCATGGCGGTCAAATTGAAGCACGTATTACCGGGAATGCTCCAGTAGCGAATAATATAGTGCCGGAGGGTACACCGCAATGGGGGAAAGAATTTAAAGAGAAATCCTTATTTTATGCAAACCGTTTTCTAATGATATTCAGTCAAAAGGCTACACTCCCTTATCGAGAGCATTATCTTGATCTGGATCCAACCTATACAGATGCCAATGGGGATCCACTCATACGAATCACATGGGATTATTCAGATAATGACAAAGCAATACATGAATTTATTCAAGAAAAACATATTGAGATTTTAGAAGAGATGGGCGCAACACATATTCTGGCTTATCCAATGCCGGAGCATTTCAGCGGAGGGCTTGCCTTCCAGCATAACAGCGGCGGGGTAATTATGGGAGAAGATCCTGAAACATCCGCTGTAAATAGTTATTTGCAGACGTGGGATATAGATAACTTATTTGTATGCGGAGCAAGTGCTTTCCCGCATTTCAGCTGTACCAACCCGACAACTACAGCTGCAGCTTTAACCTATCGTGCAACAGAAGGAATGATTGAATTTCTGAAAAATGGTGGTCAGCTGGTGGAAGCAAAGAGTCAAAAGAATCAGGTTTAATATATAAAAAAATTTAGTGAGAGCTGGAGATGATTTCTGATGGGATTGGCAAGCATAGGAATTCCCGGATTAATTCTTATTGTTGTTCTGGCGTTAATTATTTTTGGCCCGAAAAAGTTACCCGAGATTGGAAAGGCTGCTGGAGAAACATTGCGGGAGTTTAAAAGCACAGCGAATGATATTATGGAGGATAAAACAGAGAACACAGAACAAAAAGATAAAAGTTAATCATAAAAATAAGCGCCAAAAGCATTCAGGTTTTGGCGCTTATTTTGTTTAGGTGGATAATAAAATAGAAACCAGCTTAATTTACCTTCACACCCTGGAGCCGTTTGCGGGCAGAATTGTGCTGTGCGGTGATGGGGATGTGTTTTTTTGCATTTCCCATCCCAAATAATGGCATATTCCGATAGACAGATTCATAGCTTCCGGCCTTTATTTGATAGGTTTCATGGTAGAATCCGACAGCATCATTTTCTCCAACCTTTTTGTTGAAATTCTGCCATGCAGTCAAATGTTTTTTTCCTTTTGCATAAGCGAGTAAATCTTCTGTAGAACGCCAGTATTGAACCATTATTGTGGTGCGCAGGCCAAAATAGCTTTCCATGGAAAGAAATCCTAATTCCTCCTGATTTTCATAAAGTTCTTTAATCATACCGGGCATGGCTGTGAAGACGGGACCCCATTTTCGAACTGCAAGTCTTTTATTGATTCGCATTCCAATGATAAAAACAACGACATCCTGATCGTTTTCTGTCGTGTATCTGCCAGTGTAAATTTTTTTACCCATGAATGATTCCTCCTCTAAAATTTTAAATTTCCTTTAACGTTGCGTCACACCATTCCATTGCGGCTGCAGTTGTCCGCTTTCCGTAATCCAATGTAAACAGCCAATATTTCGCATCGCTTTGATGACTGTTATGGCTGGCTATTTCCGCTTCAATACCTTCGTACGTCTGATAAATTTTTTCTAATTTTTGTTTATAATCCTCCAATAGACGAATGGTTTGTTCTTCTGTCTGGTGATTTCCAAAAAACAGCTTCAGCAATACTTCATTTCGTTCCACCGGCAACTGCTTTAACGGCTTTTCCAGCCAATCCTTTAATATTTCTTTTCCTTTTGCTGTCAGAAAGTATTCCTTACGATCAGGCTTTCCTTCCTGAGAGGTTGCCTGTATAGTTGCCAAGCCTTCTTCTTCCAGCCGTTTTAATGTTGGATAAATCTGTCCATAGCTGATTTTCCAAAAGTGGTTCAGACTATTATCAATGAATTGTTTTATTTCATAACCTGAACGGCAGTCAGTTGTTAAAATGCCGAGGATAGCGTATGTTGTATCATTGTATTTTTGCATTTATCTCACCTTATATCTTTTTGATATGTATCATTAAGATATATAATACAGGAATTTATTTAGAAAGTAAAGAACAGTTATTTTTTTTATCATGATATTGACTGTGTTCCTAAAATCTCACATTGCAGTACTATAGTGAAGGACATTTCTTATAAATAATCCAATTGTATAAACTTTTTGAAAAATATATAGAAATAATAACGTTATAATGTTAAATTGTTAACATAGAAATGTTTGTAAAGAAAGGGAATATTTAATTATATAAGCGCAATCAAAAAATTATATTATTATCTTTTGTTATTAAAGGTATTGCCATAAATGTAACTGTCAAATTCTAATATAGTTCGCTGATTAGCAGCTGCAGAATATTTTATCACTTTAATAGAAAAGGGGATGCAGAACGATGAAGGGGATTTACTCAGAATTATTCGCTTATGTAAAAAAGAAAAAATTTACATATGTACTGCTTATGGTATGTTTATTCACTGGAATACTTTTAGATTTGGCTTTGCCCTGGTTTATGATGAACATTACGGATTCAGCTTTAGGTGGTAATACGAAAGAATTTCGTTTTATATTAATCATTGGTATTCTCATACTATTTTTTACATTTGCACAAAATTATTTTGATGTGCTGATTAAAAATTACATTTCTTCATTTGTTAGAAATAACCTGCGTTCACGTTTGTTTGATCATTATTTGAAATTACCAATGCAATTTTTCAGCAAAACAAAATCCGGAGAAAATTCTTCAAGAATAATTAATGATGTAAACGTTGTAGGAGATTTGATGGGAAATACGTTCATTAGTCTTATACAAGGGCCTCTTGTCGCAATAGCCGCCTTTATATTTTTAATCAATATCCAATGGCAGCTGGCATTAATATGTGGTCTGATTGGTCCCCTGATTATTCTGATTGGAAAATTTTTTGGTACATCGATGAGAAAAATTTCCGGTGAATTACAGGAGCAGGTGTCACAAAGTCAAAGCTATATCCAGGAAACAATGAATAATATGCCCTTTGTAAGAACTTATTTAATCGGAAATCTGGTAGCTGAAAAATTTGGAGGTTTAACAAAGAAAATTTTTAATTATGATTTGCAGAAAGGAAAAGTACAAGCTGCTCTGCAAGGCTCGTCACAGGCAGTTGGATTTTTAACCTTTCTGCTTGCGTTTGGTTTGGGTGCTTATTTTATCTTGATAGGTGAAATTACGGTAGGAGCACTGCTTGCCTTTATTCAACTGTTAAACCACGTTGTATGGCCATTTTCCGGATTAGCACAGGTTTGGGGAACAACACAGGAATCCTTATCAGCCTGCGAACGGATATTTCGTGTTTTAAAAGAAAAAACGCAATTTGCATCATTTCCAGAAGCATTAGTTGCGTCTCAGGAGATGAATCATATTTCTGTGGACAAGGTCAGCTTTGCTTATGATGAAGGAAACAGGAAAATATTGAATGATATTAGTCTGGAAGTGAAAGAAAATCAGTTTGTAGCGATTGTCGGTCATAATGGATCGGGAAAATCAACTATTTTTAAGCTTCTGCTGGGATTCTTCCCTTATTCTGGAATGATAAAGATTAATAATAAAAACACGAATGAGATGACGTATGGAGAGCTAATGCAATATTTTTCTTTTGTCAGTCAGGATCAATATTTATTCTCCGGCACAGTTTTGGAGAATATCCGTTATGGTAATTTACAGGCTACGGAAACAGAGATAAAAACATTATTAAAAAATTTAAAGTTTGATGATCTGATAAATCATTTACCGAATGGATTAGCTACAGAAGTAGGAGAAGGGGGAACAGGTTTATCCGGAGGACAGCGGCAAAAAATATCCATTACCCGGGCAATATTGCGTGATGCACCCATATTTCTTTTTGATGAAGCAACTTCTGCGTTAGATTATCAATCAGAAGAACAAATTCAGGAAGTATTATTAAACTTTAACAATGAGCGGACGACATTGGTTATTGCTCATAAAGCTTCTACGATTAAACAGGCAGATTATATTATTGTCTTAGATAAAGGAGAGATACGTGCAAAAGGTTCCCATAATGAACTTATAGATAATGATGCCTATTATCGTGATTTATATAAAGAATATGCTGTGGGGGATGCGGGATGATGTCGAAAAAAGTGGAAATGTTGCTAATGCAAGGGTAGTTTTTTCCGCTTGTTGTAATTTCTCTGTATTTTATTGTTTTTTTTAACTATTGTCGTGACATATTTTATTTTCTTTATGATCGAGTTTAATTATGAATTATGTTATAGAATAGAAAACACCTGGATAGGCATTTTTTTCTATTCTATAACCGTTTTTTGATTCCCATGTCTTATCTGCATAAAAAGAAAGGCTCTACTTGATTTTAACGATGATTTTTCCTTTTGCTCTTCCTGTTTCTGAATATTCCATTGCTTTCTGTGTGTCTTCAAAGGGAAAAACCTGATCAAGCAGTGGTTTGATTTTCTCAGCCTCGATAAGTTCTTTGATTTTATTTAACTGCTCTCCGCTCGGCTTCATAAATAAAAAGTTATATTGGACCTGGTATTGTTTTTCAAGCTTTGTTAGCTTTCTTGAAATCAACTTAAAAGCAAGTGTTTTCCAAAAAGGATAATTATTTTCTTTTCCAAAGCGGGCATTTGGAACATCAGAAATCGATACAATTTTTCCGCCGGGTTTAAGGATTTTAAAAGAATTGATTAAAGAATCGCCGCCCAAAGTATCATATACATAATCATAATCCGCTAATTTTTCCTCGAATTTTTCTTCCCGATAATTTATTACCTTGTCTGCACCCAGGCTTTCTACTAAATCTTTTCCGGCATTGCTAGCTGTTGTTGCGACATAAGCTCCCATTTCCTTTGCAAGCTGGATTGCAAAGGTTCCAATACCGCCTGATCCTGCCTGAATCAAAATCTTGTCTTTTGGCTGCAGGTTTAATATGTCATGAAAGGCCTGATAGGTAGTTAAGCCGACTAATGGTACAGCGGCTGCTTCTTCAAATGTTAAGTTTTCTGGTTTTAATGCAATATCATCTTCGTGAATAGCGATATATTCAGCAAAAGTTCCGATTCTTGATTTTCTTGGACGCCCGTAGACAGGATCCCCAGCTTTGAATTTTGTTATATTTTTTCCAGTTTTGATAACTGTTCCGGAAAAATCATTTCCAAGAATCAAAGGCATCTTATAACTGATAAGCGGTCTTAATTTCCCGTCTCTAATTTTGAAATCAACTGGGTTAATACTGGCAGCGTGAATTTCTACCAATACATCGTTACTGGATACTTCCGGCATAGGTACATTTTCCATTTGAAGGTTTTTTTGTCCGTATTTATGAATAAGCATTGCTTTCATTTTATTTTTCATTTTAAAGAGCTCCCTTTTTAAATAATATGGTTCAAATATTTAAACCTTTGAACTAATAATGAATAATAGATGGATTTTTAAAAAAAGTCAACTGAAAAATATAAAAGAGAGCTTGAAAAGTAACCTTTTAATTACAGATTTTCCGAACGAGAAAGCCCACTTCTTTATAGGTGGGATGATAGAGAGGTAATTTTAAAGTTTTAAACAAGTCAGCAGCGTTGACTTGTTTGAAAATTAATGGTTTAATAATTTGAACGATTATACCAACTAGATGAATCGAGGATTTATATGAAAACGGACAAAATGGAAAAATTAAAATATGGATTTGAAGAAGTAAAAGATTTTCTTATCGCTTTAGGCGATGAAAAACGGCAAATTATTATTATAGCTTTGTTGAATGACCATGCCTGTAAAGGGCTGCGAGTAATTGATTTAACGGATTTGACGGAGCTCTCACGACCGGCTGTATCCCATCATTTAAAAATTTTAAAGCAAATAGGAATTGTTGATATCCGCCGGGAGGGGACGAAGAATTATTATTATCTTTCCAATGCAGCGTCGGAAATTAATAAATTGCGGAATTTATTGGATGATGTCATGGAGGTTATGACAGAAAAGAAGGAAGAGCTGTAAGCCGATTTTAATTAGTTTATACTAATCTGATCAGATATGGAGCAAGCCACATTAGCCAGGTCACAGGCATATAGCTGTAAGAAGCGATTGAATTTGTTGAAGAGATGGAGATCAGTTGGATGAATTCAAGAAGTGATGTATTAAAGGGGATCATGGTTAGAAGGATGTAAATAAAAGATAGTGACTTTTCGCTCAAAAGTGGAAAGTCACTATCTAATTCCATTCTACAAATACATCCATCATTCCGTTAATATCCCGTTCCATTTCATTTTTTGCAATTTCCGCAAACCCTAATCGTATAGCATTATAAATAGCTGTATGACACTTACCCGCCCGTGAAAGGATTGTACGAAAACGGTGAGATGGAATATTAATCAACAAAGAATTCCGGTAATGCAGTATTCTGCTTTCAATAGTTTCGTATAAATGCATAATATAAGGGCTGTCTGCCGCTTCCATGATTGTTTTATGAAATTCATGATCATAGTAGGCATGATTCAGAAATTCTTCCGTATTCGCTGAATTATTATAATCAATGACCAATTGATGTAATCGTTCCAGCTGTGAGTCACTGATTCTGGTTGCTGCCAGAAAAACAGCATATCCCTCTAAAGCCAATCTGGCTTCATAAAGCTGACGTCCTTCTCTTTTATTTAAAGTAATTACATATGGCTTCCCTTGTTCGGAAACTACTAAACCGTCCTCCTTTAGGCGGTCGATTGCGTTCTTAACCGGTGTCCGGCTCGTACCGAATTCTTTAGCAATTTTTGATTCACTTAATCTTGTTCCAGGCAGAATATTCAGCTGGATAATATCATTATATAAAACTTTATATACTTCTTTACCTAAGACAATAAAAGGGTTTTTCTCCAGCTTTTCTTTCAGATAATTATTCGGCACAATGTCAGCTCCCTCATTTCTTCATTTGTTCTTTTTTTAAATCATTTTATATTTAAATTTTCAGATTTTGTATTGTTTAAAATACTATTAATAGGAAGATTCGTAAAACTGTTTGTTTTGTGACACGGATATACACGTTATTATATCATGTAGGTAAGTGTTGGACAATGATGAATAAACTAAATTTTCAGATCCAAGGAGGAATTTGATGTATGCAGCTTATCCTATAGAAGAAATTCGTAAACAGTTTCCTTCACTGCAGCGTGCCTATCATGATAAAACAGTGGCCTATTTTGATGGACCTGGTGGAGCGCAGACACTGCAGAGTGCTATTGATGCAATCTCAAACTACCTTACCCGCGGCGGTGCAAATTTGCACGGGAATTTTCCGACAAGTTTTGAAACAGAAGAACTAATTGCAACAGCGAAGCAAGATATAAAATCACTGTTTAATGCTGAGAAAGCAGAAGTAGCTTTTGGGCCTAATGCAACTTCTTTGATGTTTGCTGTAAGCCGGGCATTAGCACGTTCCTGGAAAGAAGGGGACGAGATTATCCTGACGGAATTAGAGCATCATTCTAATATTGATTCCTGGAGAACAGCTGCTGAAGATAAAGGAGTTATCGTAAAATATATTCCTTTTAACCCTTCTACACTTACTTTGGACTTAGGAATGTTACCAGAATTATTAACTTCTAAAACAAAGCTGGTGGCTGTTGGATCCGCTTCTAATTGTATTGGTACAATTACTGATGTAAAAAGAATCGCAGAGCAGGCAAAAAAAGTTGGTGCATTGGTTGCGGTTGATGCGGTTCATGCTATTCCACATATGTACGTTGATATGGAAGAGCAAAATATTGATATGCTCTTTTCCTCTGCTTATAAATTTTTTGCTGCTCATGTAGGAATGGCAATTATCCGCAGAGATTTATTTGAAAGCTTAGATGTTTATAAGGTTGTTCCTGCCCCCGGAAATGTACCAGACCGCCTTGAAATGGGAACGCAAAACCATGAAGGAATACCAACTGTTTCGAGCGCAGTTCAATTTATAGCAAGTCTGGGCAGTGGAGAAACCCTCCAGGAACAAATAAAATCCGGCTATCAGGCTATAGAAGCTTATGAGAATAATTTAGCTGAAAAAATGCGGTCAGAGCTTGCCAAAATAGATAAAGTGAAGCTGTACCAGGCAGATGCTTCTGTTCCTAAAACACCTACTGTGGCGTTCAGGGTGGAAGGTATTTCACCAAAAGAATTCTGCATCCGCATGTGTGAAGAGCATAGTATATTTATTGCTGAGGGCGATTTCTATGCAAAAATTCTGGCTGAACGATTAGGAATCCGGAACAGCGGTTCTTTTATCCGTGCAGGGCTTGCTCCTTATAACACAGAGGAAGAAGTGATGAGGTTCATAAAAGGTACAAAGGCAATTATTCAAACAATAAAAGGCTGAGAAAGGGGAGAGGTATATGGAGCTTTGGAAAATGCTGGAGAAGATGAAATCTGATCAATATAAATGGGTGGATTTAAGCTACACAATTGATGAAAAAACACCGCATTATGAAGGTTTTCGTAATTTACAGGTTGAAGATATAATGACTTTTGATAAAGAAAAGGTAAGTGCCCGGGAATATACAATGATCAGCCAATTTGGAACCCATGTAGACCCTCCATTCCACTTTATTAAAAACGGAAAGACATTAGATAAAATCAGTGTGAAAGAAATGGTCTATCCACTTTGTGTTATCGATGTCTCGGGAGAAGTCGCTGAAAATCATGATTTTGGCATGAGCGTAGAAGACATAAAAAGATGGGAAGCGCAGCATGGAGTGATTCCAGAGAATTGTTTTGTTGCTATGCGTAGCGACTGGCACAAGCGTGAGGGGAAAGCATTTTTTAATAAAGATGCTAAGGGGGATCTTCATTATCCCGGCTGGACACAACCTGCTTTAGAATATCTGTGTGAAGAAAGAAATGTTGCAGCTATTGGTCATGAGCCGCCAGATACCGATCCGGCTGTTAACTCCAAAACAGCACTTTGGGCAGCTGAATTATACTATTTGAAACAGGAGAAGTATCAGGTGGAAATGCTGCGTAATCTGGATCAGCTTCCGGCGAAGGGATCCTTAATCTTTTGTACATTCCCGGCAGTTGTAGATGCGCCAGGATTTACCTCAAGGTGCTTTGCCGTTGCACCAAATGAATAAAATATTTTATTCGTTGTACAACTGATTGTAAAACACCAGCTTTAAGAATAGAGAAGCTTTGAACCATTCTATGTGAGAGCAGGGCCACAGTAAAGACCGGATTCGTTCACAACTTTATTGTGGCCGTTGTTTACATCATATTTTCAGGGGTATGCCAATATGGTGCAGGGAGGACAAAACTCTCACTCAATAAAGTTTCATTTTATTTTTCTTCCACTTCCATCATTATTTTTGTTACATAATTTGCTTCGATATTTGAGCTAATTCCATCCATTAGATATAGATATTCTTCAAAGCTGTCACCGCAAATACGATATCCTTCTTTTTCCAAATAATCTTTTATTTTTTCATATGTTTTATTCGTATTGGTGTAGCTTTCTTTATGGTAGCCAATCACATATTTTCCGGCTTTTTTTGTAAATGCTTCTGTTAAATGAAGCTGGTTCTCCCGCAAATAAAAATTAGAGTAATTAAGATAATCTCCTGTCTCTATCTGTTCCTGGCGAATAAGGGAACCCCAATTTTCCACCTTGATATCTCCCTGCTTGACATATTTCATAAATGATATGATCATTTTTGTGATGTCTTTATGAGAGTAATTTAAAATGTTTTCGCTTAGTACAATCTGTTCCGCAGCCATATCCTCGATTGTGAATCGTTCAAGATCTAACTGTGATGCCTCTTCAATTTGTTTTTTTGATTTTTAATGAGGTGCTGTATACGCTCCATTTTCCGGATTTTTATGTCCACCAATTTTTCTTTTTCTGTTAATAAGTCAGTAATTTTCTTCGTGTTTTTGGGTTGTAAAAAGTCTTTGATTTCTGCTAAAGACATTCCGATCTCTTTTAACATATCAATCATGCTGTATGCCTCAGCTTGTTGAATGGTGTAATAGCGGTATCCATTTTCGTTTTTATATTCAGGCTCTAGCAGACCAATATCATCATAATGGAAAAGCGTTTGCTTTTTTACATCACATAAATCCGCAAATTCTCCAGTTGTCATCAGTTTTTTAGAGGATTTCATATTTTTCACCAACTTTTCACTTGAGTGTATGGTAACCATATACTTTATATTATACTATAGAAAATAAGAACATACAGTGTAAGAGAATGAGGGGAATATATTTATGTTGAATTATTTATGGCTGGCAGCTTCTGCATGGTTCATGGGATTTTTTCCTATGTTAGAGATATATGTTGCAATACCTGCCTCAATGGTGATGGGATTAGATGCAGTTTCTTCAATTATCTGGTCAGGATTTGGAAATTTTCTTCCGGTCCCGATGATAGCCTTTTTCTATCAGCTGCTTGCAAAATCTGAACGTATTAAGAAGTGGCTGGATAAATTAGCAAACAGCAAGTATAAATATCGTATAGAAAAGCAAGGACCGTTGGTTGTTGTATTGCTTACACCTATCATTGGTTCTTGGGCTGTTGCGGTCATTGCCAATGGAATTGGAATGAATAAGCTGAAGTTATTCGTCTCCGCTGGGGGCAGTATTTTGATTTATGGTATTGTTATTGCTGTTCTAACGTATTATGGTGTTGAGTTTGTAAGCTGATAAGCTGTATTAAAAAAATAAATCCACATATTCCGCAGTATGTAAATCTGCGGAATATGTGGATTTGTATGTTGCAGAATGTTGTGATACTTGTTCATTTTATTCTCTTTTTCTTTACTCATTGTCATATCTTCACGTATGGATAAGACCTCTTGATATGTCAAATCTGCTCTCTTTTTTACAGATGCTAATTCCGATTCAAATTTGTTAAAGCGTTTATCCATAAGATTTTGAAAGTATGTGCCTCTATTTCTCATACCTCTATGCTAAACACCGCAAACCGATTCAACCCGCAGGCTTTGGTTTTTTTATCCTTCCATTTAGAATAATTTTGCTTAAGGGCTTTATACAATCAAAATTCTTTAGAAATCAGCTTGGATGCTTCCCGGCTGTAAATAACAGATAAATGATGCAGTGCTCTTGTACAGCCGACATATAACAATTTGGTTGCCTGCTCTGTCTCGGGATAATGTTCTTCATCGACGTCAACCATTAAAACAGAATCAAATTCCAGCCCTTTTGACACATACACAGGTAATAAGGAGATTCCACCTTCGTACGATTTATCTTCAGTTGTAATCATTGTCAGCCCGGGAATTTCTTCTTTTAATTTTGGATAAATCTCGTTACATTCTGCCTCTGTTCTTAAAATAACTGAGATGGTTTTCATACCCTGATCCTTCATTTCGT
The DNA here is from genome assembly GCF_900162665.1 of Oceanobacillus sojae. Classification (GTDB taxonomy): domain Bacteria; phylum Bacillota; class Bacilli; order Bacillales; family Amphibacillaceae; genus Oceanobacillus; species Oceanobacillus sojae_A. The sequence continues at coordinate 1,226,437 of NZ_LT727812.1, read as the reverse complement.
TAACCCAGTTTATGATTTTAGCTGATTTTTCTTCTGATTTTACATGCTGAATATGCACATCCTCGCCGCTTCGAAATACCGGTTCAGCATAGGCGGGACGGTTGGACAGATGACTGAGGATCGTGTTGGAAAACGCAATGATTTCATAGGTGGAGCGGTAGCTTTTTGTCATTTGGAAGAATTTTGCGCGGGATGTACCGAACAAATCAATAAAATTCTCCCACTCATCAATGCCTTCATTGCTATGGATACCCTGTGCTAGATCTCCTAATATGGTAAAGGCAGCTGTTTTGGTGCGCGCATTTAATACAGCTACCTGATAAGGGGAGAAGTCTTGAGCTTCATCAATGACAACATGGTCAAACCGTTCTTCCCTGTCCATTCCGTACCAATAATCATGAATATCGAGCAGGGGAGCCAGATCATCCAAAGTTATTTTATCCTTCGGCGGCAGAAGATCTTTTCTTCCCATGTTTTTTAAGATTTGAGCATACAGCTCATAAGGTTTTCTCCTTTTCCATTTCCGTAAATATCTTCGTAGTTCCTTTTTGCCATCTTTACTGGCTTGGTCCTGTTCTTTTTTCTCTTCATACATCTTCGCTTCAATTTCCACCCAGCGCGTTAACTTTGCTTTCAGTCTGTCATATTTCTTAGTGACAGGGTTATCTTTAAAATCTGTTTCTATCCAGTTTTTAATTTTTTCCAGTGGAACACCCTGCTTATTTTCCCAGGGGATAAAATCTTCTTCAGGCAGCCATTCTTTTTCTAATTGTGATAATTGTTCTTTAATTTGCTTTTGAAATTCCAACGAACCTTTCCAGTTATCCTGATTGGCTGTATCTGATTCAAAAAAAGCTTTTCTTCTTTCACTGAGAGATTCCAGTTTACACTTTGGATCATCGATAATGGAGGTCATAACCCATTTTGGAAAGGTTGTCTGGACAATATCTCCGACACCCAATTCAGGCAGCACCTGTGAAATATAATCAAGGAAAATAGTGTTTGGTGCAAAAATAATCATCCGATGTGCTGTTAATTGTTCCCGGTATTCATATAACAGATAGGCTAACCGGTGCAGCGCCACTGTTGTTTTCCCGCTGCCGGCAACTCCCTGGATAATAACAGCCTTGTTCAAGGGATAGCGGATGATTTCATTCTGTTCTCCCTGGATAGTGGCAACAATGTCACGCAGCCTGTTATCCTTTTGGTCCTCCAGTTTGTATAATAAAAATTCATCTCCCCCTGATGATTCCTGTTCTCCACGAATATATCGGTCTACCACCCTTTGCAGCACCTGTTCATAGGTGACAATATTTCTTTTTAAATAAATTTCACCTTCCACAACGCCATCTGGAGATTGATAGTAGACGTCATCTTCACTCCCGCTGAAACCATAGAACAGGCTGGCAATCGGGGCGCGCCAGTCAGTAATCAGTACATCTCCGGTACTTTCATCAAAAACACCTGCTTTTCCGATATAAGTGGCTTTTACTTCCTCGCTTTCTTCATCCTTAAAATCGAGCCGGGCGAAGTAAGGTTCTCTTTTGGCAATGGTTAAAGATTCTCTTAATCTCCTCCGGTTATCTTCCAGTACTTTTTCGGTGAAATCATCGCCAAGATATTCTGGTATGGCAGCTAAACGATCATATTGTTTGTTGATAACTGCTAACGCTTTGGATAAACTTTCTTTTTCTTGTTCAAATTGCACGGCAAAACCCTCCTTAACTGAATGTCTTGTTCATTTTAGCAATGAAATAAAGAAAAATATAGACTTATATATTCCGTTCATGTATACTATTAAATACAGTCATGCCAAAAAACAGAACTTACATATAATGTAAAATACCTCAGGGGATAAGTTAATCCCCTGAGGTATTTTTTTGCTTATTATGAAGATTTTTCTATGGTGGAGAGGCGTAAAATTCTACGAAGGAAAGCGACGTTTTACTATACAGAAACCTGTATGAAAAATAATAGCTTTTATCATGGACACTAAATTGATTACCATGTAAAATATTTTTTCCAGGAAGAATTATTGGAGGAGTATGAGGAATGGAAGGAAATAAATTATTATCATCATTATGTTATTTTAGTATCTTTTTTGCCCCATTTCTATTTCCAATTGTGGTTTGGATTCTCGGAGACGAAGAAACAAAAGTAAATGCAAAAAAAGCGCTGTGGACACATCTTATTCCAATTATCGCAACAATTATAGCAGGAACCATCATCTTTACCATTGGCATGGGACAAATTTGGGCAGGTGAAGTAAATGGAGGATTGCTGTTAACGACGATTATTGCGACAGTTATTTGCTTTATTATTGATATTTATTACTTTATCTGGAATATTATTAAAGGGATTAAGGTTCTTACTGCATAATCTGGAATTGACAGTAAAATATTATTTAAGAAGGAATCTATTGAAGAGGAGGCATCTTTATCTTTATATAGATTCTTTTTTTAGAGGATGTTCAAAAAATCCAATAAAGATGACACGGCGAATTTCTTCGTGGACGAGCTTTTTCCGATACTCACGTATTATAAAGCATAGAGGAACTTCTGTTAAAGCCGTCCACGTCCTGTGGACAACACAGAAGTCATCACATCCTGTGAAAGTCCGTTCGTAAAAAGCTCGTCGCCTTGAACTTCTTGGTCCTATTTATCGGCCTTTTTGAACACGCACTTTAAATCATGAAACTTGATAAATCGTAATCATTACTATATAGTAATGAAATTACGTAAAGAAGATTCTGCGTAAAAAGGAGGAGACTATATTGTTATATGATTGTGCTGTTATCGGGGGAGGGCCCGCCGGCTTAAATGCCTCCCTCGTCTTGGGCAGAGGAAGAAAAGAAGTTATTTTATTGGACAATGATGCGCCACGCAATGCTGTTACACAGGAATCTCATAATTTTATTACCAGAGATGGTATTGAGCCTGCTGCGTTCAGGAAAGAAGCGCATGAAGATTTAAAGAAGTATCCTGGTATAGTGATTCAAAAAGACCGGGTGACTGATATTAATCCTGCTGACTCTATTTTTCATATTCACACAGAAGCGGGGAGGGATTATGAAGCTAAGACTATTATTCTATCTACAGGGCTGAAGGATGTATTGCCTGATATTGATGGAATTCATGATTTTTATGGAACGAGCCTGTTTGCCTGTCCTTTCTGTGATGGCTGGGAGCTGAAGGATACTCCGCTGGTCTTTCTTGCTGATGGAGCGTTTTCTTTTCATGGGGTGAAGATGGTTTCCAATTGGAATAAGGATATTGTCATCTGCACAAATGGAAAAGAGAGCTTATCCCCTGAACAAAGAGATATATTAGCGCAAAAGCAAATTGAGATTATAGATGATGAGATTTTACAATTGCAGGGTGAGAATGGACAATTAAAAACAGTTCAATTTAAAAATGGGAAAGAGCTGCATAAAGAGGCAGGATTTGTCTCTGCTAAAATGGAGCAGGCTGCCCCTTTTGCTGAACGTCTGGGATTAGAACTGACGGATATGGGTGGAATTAAAACGGATCCATACGGCCGGACAAGCATCAAAGGAATTTATGCTGGTGGAGACAATGCCGCCGGCCCGCCACAGCTGGTTATTGCCGCAAGTGGAGGAAGCCAAGCCGCAATAGGGGTAATCAGTGATTTTGTAGAAGAAAACTTCTAAATAATTTAATTATCAATACACCCTCTTGGCTCTGCTATATAAAAAGAGGGTGTATTTTTTTACTAGCTTTATTGCCCGAGTTCTCTTCTGCTGCTTCACGCAAAAAATGACAAAAGTAGTTGCAACTTTACAAAAAAATGATATAATACGTAATCATTACGGTTTGTTTTTTTAACAAATTAGTTTAGTAGAAAGGAAGTGGCAGCTTAGCGGGTAGTGTAACTACATAAACAAACACAGTATTTTTTTTAATTAATAAATCGTAATCATTACGGAAGGGTAGGAAATTACTTTGGGGAAATTATTACAAAAAAATAGAATCATAGGAATTGCAGCTGCTATGCTTGCGGTTATTTTGATGGCAGCTTGTCAGCAGGATGAAGATACATCTGCAACGGAGGAAGCAACAGAGGAAAGTCAGGATAATACAACAGAAGAAATAGCTTTTACAGATAGCATGGACAGAGAAGTGGTACTTGACGGACAGCCGGAAAGAATTGTTGTTTTAGCGCCGGAATTTTTGAAATTAATTTATGATCTGGATGGGGAAGCGGTTGGAAGAATGTCAACCAGCGGTATACCTATTCCAGAGAAGGCAGAGGATTTACCTGAATTGGGGACAGTGAATCAGATAAATACAGAGGAATTGGTGGCTCTTTCACCGGATCTGGTTATTGGAGCACCGAATTTCCATGCGGATTTAGAAGGTATTATGGAGAACAGTGATATTCCTTTTGCACTGTTAGATATGCGCTCTTTTGACGATGTGAAGGAAATGGCAACACTTATGGGAGAGATATTAGGAAAAGAAGAGCTTGCAGCTGAGAAACTGCAGGAAACTGAAGACGAGATGCAGGCAATAGAAGATAAACTGCCAAGTGGTGAAGAACCGTCTATCATCGTTTTAAATATTACACCGAGAAGTGTTTCTGTTCAAAGATCCAATACAACTGCACTGGAGATTGGAGATCTGCTTCATGTAAATAATATCGGAAAGGATATGGAAGCCAGCCCGGATTCGCAAACTTCAGCACCTTACAGTTTAGAAACAATTGCTGAGCAGCAGCCTGATTATATCCTGATGACAATCCATGGAAGTGAAGAAGCTGGAAAGGAAACAATAACGGACGAATTAGAAGGAAATCCTGCATGGAGCTCGCTAAAAGCAGTACAGGAAGGAAATGTCCATATTGTCCCTTCCGAAAAATATCTATCTAATCCTGGCTTTGATTATGCTGATACGATGCAGGATATGGCAGAGATGGTGTACCCAGAAGTGTTTGGGAATGAGTAAAAAAGAAGCATTAAGAGATAGAGCCGGATGGAAAGGATTAATTGTTGTGATTTTTGCTGTTTTAATGGTAATCTCAACCATTTTTAGTATCCAGTTTGGATCGGCAAAAATTCCCTTAAAAGATATTTGGACAACTTTTACAGGAGATATCCAAAGTGATTTTCAAAATATTATCTGGAACATCCGGGTCCCGCGTACATTTGTTGCTATTCTGGTAGGTGCTAATCTGGCAGTAGCTGGTGTCCTGCTTCAGGGGATTATGAAAAATCCGCTGGCTGATCCATATATTATTGGAGTCTCCAGCGGGGCAGGCTTAGCGGGTATGATTGTTTTAATATTGTATCCGCATCTGCCTCATATATTGACCCCGGTTGCGTTTATTGGAGCAACCATTGTGGCTTTTACGGTATATGCTTTAGCCTGGGAAAAAGGAATTGCGCCAACCAGGATTATCCTGGCTGGTGTTGCTATTTCTGCATTTTTAGGCTCCGGTATATCTGCCCTGATGGTTTTTTACAGTGACAGAGTGCAGGGTACCATTGATTTTATGGTTGGCGGTTTAAGTGCAAGAAGCTGGCCACAGGTAGAAGTGATTCTGCCTTATTCGATTGTTGGTATCCTTCTTGCAATTATTGGTATCCGAAAAATGAATCTATTAATGCTGGGAGACCGGACAGCTAAGAGTCTGGGAGCCAGAGTAGAATGGATTCGTTTTTCTATGACTGCTGTTGCTACGCTGTTAGCAGCCAGTGCTGTCAGTGTCGTTGGCTTATTGGGGTTTGTCGGTTTAATTGTTCCTCATACAGCAAGATTAATTGTAGGCAATGATTATCGTGTGCTTCTGCCTGCTTCTATCTTTTTAGGAGCAGCAATCCTGACAGCCTCTGATACATTAGGCCGTATTATGTTTGCACCGATTGAAGTACCGGTGGGTGTTATTATGGGAGCAATAGGAGCACCATTTTTTCTATATTTATTAAGGAGGAAAATGGTATGAGTTCATTAGAAGCTGCTTCCATTTCTCATTCCTTTTCGGATAAACACGTATTAAAGCAAATAGATTTGGAACTAAAGGAAGGACGCATTTACAGCATTATCGGACCCAACGGTTCGGGGAAAAGCACTCTGCTCCATGTCCTTTCCCGTCAGCTGAAGCCTGACCATGGCCAAATATATTGGAAGCAGGCCGACCTTTACCGCCTTCCACCAAAGAAAGTGGCACAGGAGCTGGCTTTGCTTGCTCAAGTGAATGATGTAATGGATTTAACCGTGGAACAATTGATTTCATATGGCCGAACGCCGCATAAATCGATGTTTCAAAGGCTGGATGAAGAAGATCAGATAATTATTGATGAAGCGATCCAGCTTACTAAATTAGAAGCGCTGAGAAAGCGGAACGTTTCTCAGCTGTCTGGAGGCGAGCGGCAAAGAGCCTGGATAGCTCTTTGCCTGGCTCAGCAGCCGAAAGTTTTATTTTTGGATGAGCCAACAACATACTTAGATATTTCACATCAGCTGGATGTGCTGGAAATTGTAACACAGTTGCAAAAAACTCAAAACGTAACAATTGTTATGGTTTTACACGATCTCAATCATGCAGCTGTTTATTCGGATGAAGTAATTGTGGTTAAAGAGGGGCGTATTTATGGACAGGGTACTCCAAAAGAAATGATGAATCCGGATATGTTTAAGGATGTTTTTAATGTCCATGCAGATATCTATGAGGATAAAGATAATGAATTATTACGTATCGTGATGAAGCCGTTAAAAGATTAAATAATCGTATGTGATTTTGGAAAGAAGGTTAAATGTGAAAAATTATCCTTTTACAGCAATTGTAGGGCAAGACAAAATGAAGAAAGCGTTAATTTTAAATGGAATTAATCCCAAAATTGGAGGAGTATTAATCCAAGGTGAAAAAGGAACAGCAAAGTCAACAGCTGTAAGAGCATTGGCAGATGTGCTGACAAATACATCTGTGGTCAATCTGCCGGTAAGTGCGACAGAAGACCGTGTTGTAGGGACACTGGATATGGAGCATATTCTAAAAACAGGAGAAAAGAAGCTGGAGCCGGGAATATTAGCGAAAGCAGATAAAAATATTTTATATGTCGATGAGGTGAACCTTCTGGAAGATCATCTGGTTGATATTCTTTTGGATACGGCCGCAATGGGCGTTAACCGGATTGAAAGAGAAGGCGTATCCTATGAGCATCCATCCCGATTTGTCTTAGTAGGAACGATGAATCCGGAGGAAGGAGCACTGCGGCCGCAGCTGCTCGATCGATTTGGCTTATGTATAGATGTGGAAAGTGAGAAAAATGTCGAAGAACGTATGGAGGTTGTCCGCCGCCGCTTGAATTTTGAACAGGATCAGGAGCAATTCGAGAAAAAATACGAGCAGGATCAAAAACAGCTTACATACCAGATACGACGTGCAAAAGAGCTTTTGCCAGCTGTTGAGATTAATGATAATCTTCTCCGTGCTGTAGCTGATTTATCGATTGAATTGGGTATTGAAAGCCACCGTGCTGATATCACTGTCATTACTGCCGCCCAGACGTTGGCTGCATGGAAGCAGCGGACAATGGTGCAGCTGGAGGATATTTACGAAGCGGCAGAGCTTGCATTGCCGCACCGTTTATTACAGGATCCGATGAAGGAGAATTCTTCTTATCTGAAGCTGACTGAGCTATTAAATCAGAAGGTTGTCGATAATCAATGAATTGCCTGATTGGTCAACCGAAAGCAAAACGAGGTATAGCAGCAGCGCTTATCAATCCGTATTTAGACCGGATCTGTGTCACCGGGGCAAGTGGAACCGGAAAGACAACTTTGCTGCAAATGGTCTTAGCTTACTTTCCTAAAGAGGATACTGTTATTATTCCTTCCCACGTTACAACAGAAAAATTATTGGGAGAAAAAGAGCTTGCCTTGTCTTCTCCATTCAGGAAGAACACAAGTAATCACAGTATTCTTGATCATGCAAAGCTGGTGATTACCGATCAATTTGCCCTGATGCCGGAGAATAATCAGCGTTTACTTGTGCAATTGCTGAAAAATAAGGGAATGTCATTTTACGGTGACTCTCCTTATCCTATTTTGGCAAAATGGTTTTATTGTCTCGACCAGGAAATACTGGATAAATCCTTGTTACAGTATGCCAAGCTATGTGTTCGTCTGCTTCCTGTTTTTGATATGTCAGAGCGCAAGGATATTTTATTATTCCGGGAGAACGCAAAGCGTGAATATACAAAGGAAGAACTGGATAAAGCCAGGCAGCGATTGTCCGCTGTTCAAGTTCCTGAAAAAATGCTGGAGCTGGCAGTAGAGGTTGTCCTGGGTTCGGGCTGCAAAAATCAGGAAGCTGATATGGATTTGATTGAAACAGCCCGGGCATTAGCAGCTTTAGATTCAGATCAATGGGTACAGCCAAAGCATATTGAGGAAGCAGCAGGGTATGTACTTTCTCATCGGATGGGAGAGCAGCAGGAATCTTCTAATCTGGAGAATTCAGAGTCACAGACAAATGAAGAATCTTCTAACAACCATTCGGAGGATACGGGTCAAAGCCATGCATCCTCTGGCAGTGAAACAAAGCAGTCCGATAATGGCGGACAGGAACATGAAGCCCCTGGTGATTCTTTTCCAAATGAAGAACCGCCGGATAACCAGTTTATTACAGAGATCCCTGAAGAAGAAATAGATCAGGTGATAACATCATTGAAAGTGCAGTCAGATTTCCTTTTCTCGAAAAAATATATCTATCCATATGCAATGAATGGAAAGCATCGGGAGGGGACTTCTGCTGGAGGTAATGGGCGAATGCTCCGTGCAGTGCAGAGACCTACGGAAGCAATTTCTTTATATCATACACTGACAGCGGCAGCTCCATTTATGAAGGTTCGTACATCTCCTGAGGGAATGAAGCTGGCGATTGAAAAAGAAGATATACGCTATAAATTAAAGGAAAAGCAGCAGGGATTTACCATTCTATTTTTAGTGGATGCAAGCCGCTCCATTGCAGCGAAAAAAAACATGAGAGTTGTTAAAGGAGCTATTATGGAATTACTTCAGCAGGCCTATCAAAAAAGAGACCATATCGGCGTGGTTTCCTTCCGAAAAACAGGAGCGGAAGAGGTGTTGCCTTTTACGAATAAGTTTGCAGAAGCAAAGCAGAAACTAGGAGAAATACCAACTGGCGGGAAAACACCACTGGCAGCAGGACTGGAAAAAGCATTAAAAATATGTGAAAAAGAAAGGCGTATCCATAAACAGGCTATACCTTATCTTGTTATTTTGACGGATGGGAATGCCAATGAAACGTTGAGTTCAGGTGGTACTGCAGCTCAGGCAAGAAGCGAAGCCTGGCAGATCGCCAAAAGAATTGCACAGGAACAGCTGCCGGTGACTGTTATTGATACCCAAAGCGGGAGAAATACATTTGGCCTGGCAGAGGAGCTTGCAGCGGTTATAGAAGGGGAGTACCTTTCACTGGATGCTTTAACAGATAAAAATATTGCAAAAGCAGTGCAAAACCGGCTGCATCCATTAGCAGGGCGTAGATAAAATCATAGGCCCTGCTATTTATTTTCAGGATGTAAGAAAGTTAATAAAAGAAGGGAGAGAAGTATTCGTGCATATTATTTTTGCTGCTGCTTCATCTGGAACATTAGCTGATGCCGCGAAAGCACATGAACAGATAAAAGAAATCTATCCGGAGATAAAGCTTTCTCTATTTTTAACCGAGGAACCATTAAGCGCAGAACGATGGAGGCGATTTGAACATGTCTCTCAATCTGCCAATCTATTTATCTATGATCCACACGGAGTTGAAGATGATCTGGTCATGAGAATGGCCCGGATATGTGAAAGATATGAATGTGAACAAATATCATTGATGATTAATGGATCGAAATGGGAGAAAATCATCCGCTTTGGTGCATTACAGGGACAGGATATTCAGATTAAACCACAATCGGGAGAGCTGGCCCTGTTTGATCCATCAAATGAGTTGACTCAGGAAGAACGGGAATTAAAGGAGCAGGCAATAGCAGGTTATGAGCAGATAAAAGACTATTGGCATGCTTCCGGTATTGCAAATTGGAAGGAGCTCTTCTATTTTGCGGCTCATCTTTATGGAAATACGGATGTCCCCGAAGCAAAAGCTCCAAGCTATGCAGAGAAAACAGGGATTATCGATCCTGCAACCGGCGAGTATTACAGCAGTGCAGAAGTATTTCTGCAAGATTCTAAACAGGATGCAACGAAGCCAAAAATTGTCTTTTTATATATTGCTTCCCAGGCCAGAGTAAAGTCTGCGGATGTTATTGCTGAGCTTATCGAACGGTTAAGGCCGACCGCTGCAGTTATTCCTGTCGGCTTAACAAGTATTATGAAGATTGATTTGGAGAATTTGGAGAGCTTGTTCGGCGGGACGCTGGATGACATACAGCTCATTGTGAATTTTATCGGCTTCCGTCTTGGATCAGGACCAAGAGGAGGAGACAGAGAAGATGTAACAGATTGGCTGGAGAAGCTGGATATTCCTATGCTTCATCCATTCTTTCTGACGCGCACCACATTAGCGGAATGGGAGGAAGCAAAGGGACTTTCACCTGTTGAAGCGATGGTGAACGTTGTTTTGCCGGAGCTGGATGGTGCAGTAGAGACCTACCCTATTGCAGCAATCCAATCAGCAGGCTTCGATAAAAACTATCAATTTGAGAAAAAAGAGCTTGTTCTCATGGAGGAGCGCGTCCATTATTTTATGAATCGTATTGAGCGCTGGCTGCATTTGCGTAAGCTTGAGAACAGTCAGAAGCGCGTGGCTCTGATCGGATACAATTATCCGCCTGGAGAGGGGAATCTGTTTGGCGGCTCCTTTTTGGATACATTCAGCTCCATCTCTGCTTTATTAAATAAACTGGCAGATGAAGGCTACCAGGTGGAACGAATGACTGGAGATGAACTGGAAAAACAATTTCGCGGGCATCAGCTGTTTAATGAAACAAGCTGGGGCGTAGATGAGGATGCAGATCAAAGATTACAGTATCCGGTTTCAAAAGCAAAAGAAGATTGGACCAATCATCTGGATTGGGAACGGATGAAGAGCCAATGGGGAGAGTATCCTGGAGAAATAATGACAGATGAAGAAGTATTTTTCATACCAGGTTTTATTAACGGGAATGTTTTCATTGGATTACAGCCAAGCAGAGGAGGAGCAGACCAGGATTCATCAGCAGATTACCATGATCAGGCTGTACCGCCCCATTATCAATATCAGGCTTTTTATAACTGGCTGGAAAAGGAATTTCAATCCGATGCCATTGTACATATTGGCACGCATGGAACACTGGAATATTTGCCAGGAAAAGAAAATGGCATGTCTTCCAGCTGCTATCCGGATCAACTGGTACATTCCCTGCCGCATTTTTATTTTTATTATATCGGCAACCCGTCTGAAGCAATGCTCGCAAAGAGACGGACACATGCTGTACTGAGCAGTTACCAGGCACCTCCTTTCAGAGATGGGGGACTATATGGCGATTATGAAGAGCTGGAACGTCTGCTCCATGAATATCGGGAAGCCGAGCAGCTTGACCCGCAGCGCTGTGAAGAGATTTTGAAAGAAATTCAGGAGCTGGCAGATGAGAATGGCTTTTCCAATCAGCAATTAGAAGATATAGAGCAGGAGCTGCAAAGGATGCAGTATGCTTTAATCCCGTATGGACTGCATATTATCGGAGAAGGCTTGAAGCATGAAGATGCAATTCTTCATACAGTATATACGTTGCGCAGAGAGCATAAGGGAATTACCTTGAAACAGCTGGTATCCCAATTAAAGCCGGTGCTGCAGAATGATGAAGCAGAACTGGAAAAAGAAGCAGCTGTTTTATTAAGGGATTATATAGAATCCAGACATTTACCGGATGTACAGGGGAATTCTCATGCAGCAGCATTTGCAGATATTTTGGCGTATGGGGAAAGTATTTATCACAGGGTGAGAAATACAGAGGAGCTATCCTCTATTATAAAAGCGTTAAATGGAGGCTATCTGCCTGCAAAATTGGCAGGTGATATCTATAGAAATCCAGAATCTTTGCCGACGGGGACCAATTTGTATCAATTTGATCCGCGATCTGTACCGAGCCCTTCTGCGGTTGTAAGAGGTGCTGAAATTGCTAAAGCAACCATAACGCAATACCAGGAAGCTCAAGGTAAAATCCCGCATACCGTAGCCTGTGTACTCTGGGGGATTGAAACATCGAGAACGCAGGGAGAAACAATTGGACAAATTTTAGAATATGTCGGGGCAAAAGCAGTGAAGCATTCTCAGGCAACAAGTACAACATTTGAGCTTATCCCCCTTTCAGAGCTGGGCAGACCGAGAATGAATGTTGCCATCAGTATGTCAGGAGTATTCCGTGATTTATTTCCAAATGTGATTGATGCTTTGAATGATTTATTTGAAAAGCTTGCGTGCGCAGATGAACAGGAAGAGGATAATTATTTTAAGGCATTTACTTTAAAAGTACAGGAACAGCTGTTACATGAAGGGCATGAACAAGCGGATGCTTTCGATTTAGCTTCTTCCCGGATATTTGGACCGGCCGCAGGTGAATATGGAACCGGGATTAACCATATGATTGAGGATGGCAGCTGGACAGATGAAGAAGAGCTTGGTGAGATGTACAAGCATCATGCCCAGCATGTCTATAGTAAATTAAGACGAGGAGAAAGCTTTCCTGATTTATATGATCTTCATATGGAAGCAGCCGATATCGTTTCCCAGCTGCGGGCCAGTCATGAATATGAAATTACGGATATGGATGATTATTATAATTTCTTCGGGGGATTGGCGAAATCGATTGAAAAAGCAAAGGGAGAGCGTGTTGATATTTATATAACCGATACGACTCAGCAAACGCCGCAGACAGAAGATGTAGAGCATGCCATTAATCGCGGTGTCAGAACACGTCTGACCAACCCGAAGTGGATAGAAGGACTGCTGGAGCATCCTTATCATGGTGTTCAGCAGATGGCAAAGCACACAGAGAATTTACTGGGGCTGGCTGCCACAACGAACAAAGTGGAAAATTGGGTGTTTTCCCATGTGCATGATACGTATGTGGAGGATAAAGCATTGCAGAAAAAAATCCGCCAGGCAAACCCGCATGCATATCATGATTTGCTTGGAACATTGGTCGAGGTATCAGAGCGGGGGTATTGGAAGCCTACTGAAGCACAATGGGAAACGTTAAAAAATGCCTTTTTGGAGGCAGAGGCTTCGATGGAATGAAGTAAGAAATGAAAGTATGTTGACATACAGTTTAAAGAATAAATAACTTAATGGCAGCCTGGCATACTAAGGTAACAAATACCCCCACAGCAAAGTGAATTATTGCTTTGGGGGTATTTGTAATAGAAATAAAAAAGGTAAATCTGTATGATAATATTTCAATAATATCAGAACAACTGCCCTTCACTTTATATCTTTCAAATGGGAATTTCTGTAGTATTTCTATCCATCCTTCTTATTAAAATTTTTATAGATACATAATCCTTTTCCATTCAACAGAAGTTTAATATAAAGAGCAATTATTTTGAGGAAGTATATTGAAAGAATTAAATGCTGGTTTTAGGTGTGATAAAAATGGAAACACATACATTAGGAGGTAGATTAATGATGAGTCAATTGTATTTGTTATTTAATCACGGAATTGTTCAGGCACAGGAGAGGAATGGTCAGTGGACTTTAAAAGAAAATGAATTCGACAAAATGGAGTTAGAATGTATGGCGTTAGACCCGCATAATCCTGACCGCATATATGTAGGAACTGTCAAAGATGGATTGTGGATCAGTGATGATGCTGGTAAGCATTGGAAACAAGCGGGTGCAGGCATTAAAGAGACTAGAGTAACAGCTGTTGCTGTAAGCTCGATAGAAACGAAAAATGGTTATGGGATAATATGGGCTGGAACAGAGCCAAGCATGCTATACCGGTCTGAAGATGGGGGAGAAACATGGAGTGATTGTCCTGCTTTATTAGATTTACCCTCACGGACTACATGGAGTTTTCCTCCGAGACCATACACTCACCATGTACGTTATATTCAACCAGACGTGTTTGATGTAGAGCGTATTTTTGTCGGTATTGAATTAGGCGGGGTAATGAGAAGTATGGATAAGGGACAAACCTGGGAAGACAGAAAGCCGGGTTCACAGCATGATTGTCATACCTTAACAATGCAGTCTTTTTTAAAAGATCGAATTTACGAAGCTGGTGGAGGCGGGTTCGCGGAATCATTGGACGGAGGACAGACTTGGGAGACTAAAAATGAAGGATTGGCAGATTACAATTATTTGTTTGATATTGCTGTATCTGCTAATAATCCGGATATTATTTTAGTTTCCGCTTCTCATGGTCCTTATAATGCATACAATGCCTCGGAGGCCAACAGTATCCTTGCACGAAAAGAGGGAGATCAGCCATGGCAAATTGTAAACGATGGCTTACCTGATGCTCAAGGAACAACGGTATCTTCACTCGCAGCTAGTGAGAATGAACCGGGAGTATTTTACAGTGCAAATAATCAAGGTATTTATCGGAGTGATGACAATGGTTTACATTGGAGAAGAATTGAAATGGAATGGCCGGAGCAATATAAACAAGGAAGGGTTAAAAAGCTTCTCTTGAGATAAAAAATTGTTTGAGAATATGTTCACGTTTATCTGAAAAATAATAGAATCAACGTTCACTTAAAGAGACCCTCATTGTCAAAAGTAGATGTTAGAAAAGAGCAAAAAATATAGGTACAATACTTTAAAAGCTGTACTGCCACTCCTATACAGGAAAAAGAAGAACAATCATTGGCTTCATTTGTGTAATAACAAAGATAGAGGCTGCCAGTATATGTTCTTCTTTTCCAGATTCATTTTATATTAATGCAGATATGCTGTTTTAAATAGCTAGTATAACCAATGATTTGTTAAAAAGTTCTCTGTATAAAATGGCTGGTTATCATTATTAAAATCAACGCCGACACCTAATTCTGCAAAGCGGTCCTGCAATATGTTCTCACGGTGCCCTTCCGAATTCGTTAATCCCTGATGTGCGAAAATACTGCTTAATTGCCCATAGGCTAGATTTTCACCGGCAGTAGTAAAGGAAATATTATCCTCCTCCATCCGGTCAAATGGAGACTGTCCCTGTAGATTGGTATGATTAAAATACTGATTTTCTGCCATATCGGTACTGTGTTTTCGAGCGGTTTCTCTAACTTCTTCATTCCACTCTAAAACAGAAAGCCCGTGATTAACACGAGTTGCATTTGTCAAATCGAATAATTGATATTCGAATCCTTTTTTTAAGTCTTCGCTGCCCGCAGAATAGAGGGCAGCTCTAGATGCTTCCAAACCCTCATCAATGATTTGAATAGCTGTAACTTCATTTTCCTCATGAATATAAAAATGGTTACATAGTTACCATCTAATTGGTAAACATCATATTCACCATCGCTGGTAATTTGATAATTAAATGAGCCATTACGAATCACTTCTTCCGATTCACCTAATGTTTCGTTTACTGTATCTTTTGAATCTCCCAGCTCTACGTTTCCAATTGAAAAGGATTGCTCGTCTGGTGTTGTCAATTGGGGAGAATCTATCTGTTCCTGTTCCGATTCTTGTGAAGAATCCGAATCCACAATAGAGGTATACAGAGAAGCAGCTTGATCTTTCATTGTCGTGAAATCAAAGTCATTATTCTCTATCGTTTGGATTGTAAAATCCTTTGCTGAATGAAAAGTATCACTGACAACTTCAGGGATAAAATCCTGAATAGAGTCTTCCTAAAATGGTTTTGTCCAAAAGGCTAATAATATAATCAACATTACATAAAACAATCTTTTTAAAATATCTATCCCAACCTTTTTCTTTCAATTATTACTTTGTTGAACCAAAAAGGAATATTGTTCATACAACATTTATTTTTTATTTAAACTTTAGAAACATAGCTGCAGTCCCCTTTCTTTTTATATACTGTGATTTTACAACTTGAAGTTTACTTTATAGCAACTTAGAAAGTTAAATATTTTATAAAAACTTGAAATAGAAGTGTTTTAGCCAATGAAAAATCCGAACTTATTTAAATTCGGATAAAGGAATTCAAATGGGTTCGGATTACTCTTCTTGTCAAGCTGCATGATTTTAAAAAGGTAAATAATTGTAGTCGCAGTATCTGAAAGCAATCTCTAAAGTATTTATAGGGATTTCGGCAGGGATGGTATTAGGGGTCCCAATCGTCAGCTTTATTGCTGATATGATTTCTATTCAAGCAGCCATGTCCTTTTTCGCTATCGTAAATATTTTTACATTAATTGCGACTATCTTTTTGGTGCCATCGATACCGGTTACAGAGAGACTATCCTATGGTTCGCAGTTGAAAATATTAACAATAGGAGTTATCTGGCTATCGATTTTAGCAGTTCTGCTTATCAATGAAGCTATTTTCGGAGTATACAGTTACCTAGCTGAATATTTAGGAACGGTCACAAATATGTCGTTCAATTTAATCAGTATTATGCTTATGGTTTACGGTTTGGCAAATATTTTAGGAAATATTATAGCTGGCAGGCTGCTTTCCGAAATTCCTGTCCGTACGGTAACTGTTTTTCCTATCGCGTTAATTGCACTTTACCTTATCTTTTATCCTGTAGCAGAATTAACAGTTCCTACGGCGTTTATTATTCTAGTATGGGGGTACTTGGCGGAATTGGTGCAAATATCAACCAATATTGGATTATGTCTGCCGCTCCAAAAGCTCCGGATTTTGCTAATGGTTTATTTCTGACATCCGTTAATTTGGGTACTACGATTGGAACTGCTGCAGCAGGAATGATTATATCGCAAATAGGAACAAAAGAAATTCTGTTTGTAGGTGTTGTCGCGTTAATAGGCGGATTTATATTTATTATACTTCGAAATACTTTGTATAAAACCGCCGGGTGAATAGTGTTTTTGTTATTTAGCGTTCAAGGATTTGATGTAATGGAAAAGAAAAAATATCCGTACCTCATAAATATTGCCTCCTTTAACTTGGTATTAGCCAGCCCAACACAGATGGAGACAAGCCTGCTGCATATCGATAATAAGTAGAAGAATATAAAACTAAGATTGACGATGAATACTACAGATTATAACTAACTTTATTAACAGCAAAGAAAACCTCTGAAGCTCTCAGAAAAAAGCTTTAGAGGTTTTTGAAATTATTCATTTAGATCCAAAATGATAAGCCTTGGAATTTATAAATGGTTTGTTTTTTTCTTCTTGTGGAATAGGGTAAATATATTAATCTTAGGAGGGAAAATAGTGTACCTTTCGTATTTAAAATTAGATTGAACATAATCAATAATCATATAAAATATAGTGATTTTATATATTTGGGATAGTTATTTCCTATTAGAAATTTCTGCTTTATTAATTGACCTGAAGGGGGTTACATATAGTAAGATTTACTAACTAAGGCAGGAATAATCAACGGCAGCTGTCTGTTTCATCAACTGCTGATTAAATATTTATAAAAAGCTTAACAAAGCACGAAGGAGGTAAAAAGTGATAAACAAGAAAAACAAGAAAAAACGCGCCCCGCTCCTGACTCGTATGAATATCCTTTTCTTTGCCATCTTCATCTTATTTTCAGCACTGATATTTCAATTGGGAGTTGTTCAAATTTTAAATGGAGATTCTTACCAGGAAGAGATTGAAAGAACCAATCTAGATACGGTTGATATCCCCGTGCCCCGGGGGAAGATTTATGATACCAATGGCGAACTGATTGTGGATAATGAAGCAATGTATTCCATTACGTATACGCCTTCTAACGGGGTCCAGGCAGAGGAACGTTTGGAAGTAGCGAAAACATTAGCGCAATATATTGATATGCGGGATGAACAAACAATGGATCAGATAACAGAAAGAGACAAACGCGAATACTATCTATTGCTTCATGATGAAGAAATAGAAAAGCGATTAGAGGCAATAGATACTGAAGAGATGGATAATGGGGAAGTTTATGATGCGACCCTTGAATTAATTACCGATGAAGAAATTGCCGACTTTTCCGAAGATGAACTAGAAATTATTGCGATAAAAAAGGAATTGGATAATGCCTATGCGCTCACGCCGCAGGTTGTAAAAAATGAAGATGTCACAGCAGAAGAATATGCTGCTGTGGCGGAAAATCTGGATCAGTTGCCGGGGGTCAATGCTTCTACCGATTGGGATCGTGTTTATCCAAATGAAGAAACATTAACCAGTATTCTAGGGAATATTTCAAGTCAGGAAGAAGGGATTCCGGCAGAGGATCTGGATGCCTATTTAACGACAGGATACAGCCGCAATGATCGTGTAGGCAGGAGCGGACTGGAAGAAGAATATGAAGACTTCCTGAGAGGACGAAAGGAACAAATTCAATATACGACAAGCCAAAATGGGTCCATTATTGGCTCTGAAACGATTGTTGAGGGAGAACGGGGAAAGGACTTGGTTTTAACAACAGACTTGGAATTTCAGCAGGAAGTGGATGATATCTTATTAGATGAATTTCAATCGATGAAAGCAGGCAATTCTTATGAGAATCGATTTGCAACCAATGCTTATGCAGTCGTTATGAATCCGAGAACGGGAGAACTGTTAGCTACTTCTGGTGTGGAATATGATACCGAGAATGATGAATATAATAATAATGCCGGGCTTACGACGTTGACTAATGCACATGAACCAGGTTCCAGTATTAAAGGGGCAACAATCCTGGCCGGATATGATTCGGGTGTTATTTCTCCAGGGGAAACTTTTAATGATGCACCAATGCAGCTGGCAGGGACGGAAGTGAAACGATCCGTGCAAGATATGGGGACGGTAAATGACTTAACAGCATTGGAAAGGTCCTCAAACGTGTATATGTTCTATGTAACCCTGCGTTTGGGAGGGGACTATCGTCATCCAATGCCGCAGAATGCTAATTTAGATATAAACATGGGAGAAACGTTACAAACCCTGCAAAATTATTTCAATCAATTTGGACTTGGTTCGACAACTGGAGTGGACTATCCACAGGAGAGTACTGGTTTAAGAGGACAGGTGCCAGATAATCCAGGAAATCTGCTTGATTTTGCCATTGGACAATATGATACATATACAACCTTACAGCTTGCCCAATATGTATCAACCATTGCCAATGACGGCTATCGCGTTCAGCCTCATTTCCTAAAGGAAGCACGTGAACCAGTCGATTCTATGGATGAGCTTGGTCCATTGTATTATTCTTCCAGTACAACGACGATGAACCGAATTGATATGACAAATGATGAAATCAACCGTGTACAGGAAGGATTCCGCCTCTCCTATCAAGGCTCACAGGGAACAGGAAACGATTATTTTCAAAATAAATCCTATGATCCGGCAGGGAAGACAGGTACAGCGGAGTCTTTTGAATTCGTTGATGGAGAACGGTTTGATCTTAATAATTTAACACTGGTCGGATATGCACCATTTGATGATCCAGAGGTGGCTTTTGCTGTGGTGGTACCACATGTTGGAATTGGAGAAGGAGATCAAATTAATTTAAAAGCCGGAGAGCGAATTTTAGATTCCTATTTTGAAATTAAGGAAGAGCATGATGAAGAAGCTGAAGACGAAGAATAAAGCATAGGTCTAAATTTGAATTACGAATAATTAGTTTAACTTTTAAAATAAAACCTTATATAGATGAAGGAAAAAAATCATTTGTCAAACATGATTATCACACATCATGTTTGACAAATGATTATATGAATTTATAACACTTATTTTCTTTTTTGTTTTTCAGCCAAAAAGGCTCTTCAATGCCTTTAAAATTATAAACTGGCTTGATTATTTCAAGTACATCTACTGTATCACCAATATTACCCAGAATATCCTCGATATTTTTATATGCTCCTGGAGCTTCATCTAATTCAATATGACTGATCCCACAGCCGATATCGACCCCGACATGCTCCGGAACGACATTTTCCTTCAAGAGCATTGTTGTACCGATTGTGCACCCTTTTCCCTTGTGAAGATCAGGCATCATTCTAATTTTTGTTCCTTCTAGAAAGTCTGTATCGCACATATCTTGTCCTTGCTGTATAGCACTTTCATCGGCTAAATCTGTGAATATCTTCGCTTCATTGTATTTCCCTTTGACTAGTTTCATTTATGATTCCCCCAGGGCGTTGATTTTTCTATATTATATTGCAACTTTATTAATTTCTTTTAATTGATTTAAATTGTACTCATTTCATTATAACGGAACCTTTTCTTTAATCCTATATCTAATCATTTCAAGGTTTTTCATCAACTGAAAAGAGCAGGTAATTAAATTGGAATGTAAATCATAATAATTACTGTTTACACAAATAGTAAAATAGTTTATAATGAGTTTTATTCGTAATCATTACGATTTAATTGTTAAGAAATAAAATAAATAGGTAACATCGAAAGGAGTAAGTTTAAAATGGCTAAAAAGTCTAAAATTGCAAAAGAGAAAAAACGCCAGAAAATGGTTGAACAATATGCTGAAATAAGAAGAGAGTTAAAAGAAAAAGGGGATTATGAAGCCCTTCGTAAGCTGCCCCGGGATTCTTCACCGACACGTTTAAAAAGCCGTTGTGAAGTAACAGGCAGACCACGCGGTTATATGCGTAAATTCGGCATGTCCCGTATTGCTTTTAGAGAATATGCGCATAAAGGCCAAGTGCCGGGCGTGAAAAAAGCAAGCTGGTAACACAGGCTTGGGGAAAATAATACGGCCTCATTTGTCACCGTGTTATTTTTCCGATACCAGACCATAGGGGACATGAAGGAAAATGGACATTCGTCAATGACAGGCGATAACAAACATTTTCTTTCGTGTACATATGATGTAATGCATAAGGAGGGAAAGTATTGTCACAAAAGACACCCATTCCAGTAACTATTTTAACCGGCTTTCTGGGCGCTGGTAAAACAACGCTGCTAAATAAGCTGTTACATGACCTTTCTGATCAAAAGGTTGCAGTCATTATTAATGAATTTGGAGACACTTCGATTGACAGTCATTTGGTGGTATCAACAAAAGAAGAAATTATTGAAATAAACAGTGGCTGTATTTGCTGTAATGTACGGGGCGACTTAATTAACTTATTAGATAATTTAATGAAACAGGAAGACAAGCTGGACCGTGTTGTTATTGAAACAACAGGCATGGCTAATCCTGCTCCGGTTATCCAAACCTTTTTAATGGATGAGAAGACTGCAGATTCCTTTGAAATCGACAGTGTGATTACCATGGTAGACGCCAAGCATATCGGGCAGCACCTGCAGGAAGAAGAGCCGGCGCAGCAGATTGCTTTTGCTGATGTTTTGCTTGTAAATAAGACAGACCTGATTTCAGAAGCTGAAAAAAGGGAGCTCGAACAGCAGCTTTTGCAAATGAATCCAAATGCAAAGCAGTTTCATACGACTTATGGAAATGTAGAAACCGAAGATTTAATAGGGAAAAAATCCTTTGATTTAGATCATGCATTGAACATTGATCCTAATCTGTTAAAAGAAACACATCACCATCATCATAATCATCAAGTGACATCTTTTGTATTCCAGGAAGACCGTCCGCTCGACTTGGATAAAGTGAATAAATGGTTTGCCTATCTGGTCCGTATAAAAGGAGAAAGTCTATACCGCTACAAAGGTGTGCTTTCCATTAAACAGCTTGATAAAAAAGTTGTGTTTCAAGGAGTGCATATGCTGTTTGCAGGTACAGAGGGTGATGTATGGAAGAAGGGTGAAAAAAGGCAAAGCGAGGTTGTATTTATTGGAAAGCATCTTGACCAGGAAGAATTGGAAAAAGGCTTTCAATATTGCCTTGCTTAATTTTTAGTGTTTTAACCGTAATCATTACGTTTTGGGAGGGTGACGATGGAGAATATATATGATGTCATTATTGTAGGGGCCGGCCCTTCAGGTATTGGTGTTGCGTCTATATTGAAGCAAATGAACGCATCCTGTCTGGTTCTGGAAAAAGAGGATATCGGGGCTTCTTTTTTGAGCTGGCCAAAGGAAATGCGATTTATTACACCTTCTTTTCCAGCACAAGGGTTTGGACAAACAGACTTAAATGCGATAGCTCCGAAAACTTCACCAGCTTATACGCTTGATTCGGAGCATCCTACTGGAGCCGATTATGCAAAGTATCTGAATTTACTGGCCGAGCATTTCACCGTCCCAATTAAAAAAGGTGTTCAAGTGAAGCATGTAAACAAGAAAGGTTCTGTATTTTCGCTGGACACATCAGCTGGTCTTTATCAGAGCCGTTATGTGGTTTGGGCAGCTGGTCAATACCAATATCCCAATTTAAGACCTTTTCCTGGCGCAGAACTTGCGATGCATAATAGTCTGGTTTCATCGTGGGAAGAAGTAGACGGAGATGACTTTATCGTTATCGGCGGGTATGAAAGCGGTATGGATGCTGCCTATCAATTAGGTAAGCTTGGCAAAAAGTCTACCGTCATTGCCAGGACGAATACATGGGAGCAGGATACCAGTGATCCGAGTATTGCTTTGTCTGTCTATACCTATAATCGGGTACGTCCTTTAATTAATGCGAATGTAATAACTGTTGTGGGCAATACAGCAGTTACCGGGATTGCAGAGAGTGCTTCCGGATATGATGTATATACGACAGATGGAAAAGCATACTTCACTCCGGAAAAGCCTATCCTGGCAACAGGTTTTAAGGGGAGTACAACTCTGATTGAAAACTTAGTCACACGCGGGAAGCATGATGAAGTACTCGTTAATGAGACGGACGAATCGGTTTTGACATCTGGTCTGTTCTTAGCAGGGCCTGAATTACGGCATGACAGTCATATTTTCTGTTATATTTATAAATTCCGCCAGCGCTATGCAGTCATAGCTGAAACGATTGGCCGGAATTTAAATTTAGATTTATCTATTTTAGATATGTATAAGCAGGAAAACTTTTATTTAGATGATCTTTCAACATGCGGAGAAATGTGCCAATGCTAGATTACAGCGAGGTTTCTTCTTTAAATCAAACAGAAGTATTGCTGATAGGGTTTGAATCGGTCGGGAAATCCGGTCTGTTCCGGGAATTAACTGGTGAAAAAAGTGCATTGGCAAGAAATGTGAAAGGGTCGACAACTGCTGCTTTAGAAGCTTTTTGTAAATTAAATCCTCATATTCAGTTAACGGATTTACCTGGACTACAATTGGATATAGACAGTAAAAATACGCAGCTTACTTTAGATCATTTTCAAGAGGAGAAAACGATTTTATTAGTAGTGAAAGCGACCAATTTGAAAGAAGAAGTGACGGATCTGTATGAGGAACTGGATTTGAAAGGGAGAAAGGTGGCAATTATTGCAACACATAGTGATAAACACCTTCCGACCCAAGCTGAACAAAAGCGGGTGCGGGAATTATTACAGGTCCCTGTTGTCTGGGTCAATGCAAGAGCGCTGAATGAAAGAATGCAGGAAGAAATCATTACATGTATTGGGGAAGCAAGGGTTTGGGGAGCTTCGAAGAGCATTCTTTCTTTTCTCCCTGACTCTCCCCATCCCGTTAACCAGTTAATTCCAATATTTCGTCTGCCCATTGCAGGGCCGTTAGTTGCTTGTTTATTTATTCTGGCAATGTTTGCACTCCCTGTACTCGGTGCCTATCTATTTGTCAGCTGGCTGGAGCCTATTGCAGATCAGTATGTGCTTGACCCAATTACCTCTTGGGTAGGACAAGCACCTCCGTTTTTAGCTGATATTTTTATAGGGGACTACGGATTAATTACGCTGGGATCTTATTCATTCCTCTGGGCTTTTCCTGTTGTTCTGCTGATTAGCATCATGACTAGCTTGACAGAGGAAACGGGCATACAGGAGCATGTAACGAACGCGCTCGATCCCTGGCTTCGTAAAATTGGTTTGACAGGCAGGGATTTACTTCCTGTTATCACGGGATTCGGCTGCAATGTTGTCGCTGTTTTCCAAACCCGAGGCTGCAGCAGCTGTACCCGTACTGCTTGTGTTTCGCTGATTGCATTTGGCTCTGCATGCAGTTATCAAATCGGAGCAACGCTGTCTATCTTTAATGCAGCCCATGCTCCACTTTTATTTATTCCTTATTTATTTATCTTATTTATTGTTGGAGCGATTCACACAAGAATTTGGAACCGGGATGAGGCAAATGAACTGACCCGTACTGCTCCGCTTCCTTATATTCAAAAAATAAACTGGCAGGCGTTTGCCTGGAAGGTTGCCGGGTCAATTAAACAATTTTTGCTGCAGGCGATGCCGATATTTTTAGTTATCTGCCTGGTTGCGTCTGTACTTCAGGCAATCAATGTATTATCTATTTTCAGCTGGCTCGCAATGCCGGTATTATATCTCTTTTCTCTGCCCGCAGAAGCAGCTCCGGGATTGATCTTTTCTTTTATCAGAAAAGATGGCCTGCTTGTTTTAAATGAGGGACAGGCCAGTTTATTGATGGATATGTCCCTCAGTCAGATTTTTATTCTTGTTTACCTGGCATCGACACTTTCTGCCTGTCTAGTCACGTTATTTACAATTGGCAGGGAGCTTGGCTGGAAAACTTCCTTGTCTATTGGCGGGAAACAGATGCTGACAAGTGTTGTAAGTGCAGCGATTCTTGCTGGGGGATTATATTTCTTATTTTAAAAAGAGGAGGACAAGCAAATGAAGAAGATTCCTGTTACGGTATTAAGCGGCTATTTAGGAGCCGGAAAAACAACTTTATTAAACCATGTCTTACATAACCGGGAAGGGTTAAAGGTGGCGGTCATCGTCAATGACATGAGTGAGGTCAACATTGATAGTGAGCTGGTTCAAACCCAGGGCGGTTTTTCACGTACGGAAGAGAAGCTGGTCGAAATGTCCAATGGCTGTATTTGCTGTACCTTGCGGGAGGATTTATTAGTGGAGGTTGAGAAGCTGGTAAGACAGGGAGAGTTCGATCATATCCTGATTGAGTCCTCTGGCATCAGTGAACCGATTCCGGTTGCGCAAACCTTCTCTTATATTGATGATACGATGGGGATTGATTTAACACAATACTGCCGTTTGGATACAATGGTTACCGTTGTCGATGCGAACCGTTTCTGGCATGATTTTGGTTCAGGGGACTCACTGCTTGACCGGAAGCAGGCGGTCAGTGATGTTGATGAACGAAATATTGCTGATTTATTAATTGATCAGATTGAATTCTGTAATGTACTTATTCTCAATAAAACGGATTTAGTCAAAGAGGAAGATTTAGAAAAGCTGGAGAAAGTCATTCGTACCTTACAGCCGGAGGCAAAAATTATCCGTACCGAGCATTGTAATGTTGATTTAAAAGAAATCGTTAATACCAATTTATTTGATTTTGAGAAAGCTAGTGAATCGGCAGGGTGGCTGCAGGAATTAAATGCAGGAGTTGAAAATCATACGCCGGAAACAGAAGAATACGGAATCAGCTCTTTTGTATATCGATCCAGATTGCCATTCCATACGGAAAGACTTGTAAGCTGGTATCAGGATTTACCAAGAGAAATCGTCCGGATGAAGGGCGTTATCTGGTGTGCGACACATAATGATTTAGCTTTATTATTGTCGCAGGCAGGCCCTTCTGTCGAGGTAGAGCCGTTAGCTTATTGGGTCGATTCCTTGCCAAAAGTCCAACAGCGGGAAATATTGGAGCACAATCCGGAGGTTAGAGATTTGTGGGATCCGGAATTTGGAGACCGCCATACCAAGCTCGTTTTCATCGGAATGGATTTGGATCGTGAGCAGATAACGGAGGATTTAGAACGCTGCTTGTTGAGTGAGTCAGAAATGAGTGAGGATTGGTCGAGGTTCAGAAATCCATTTCCTTGGCAGCTATCTTAAAAGGGAAAGGAGCTTTAAATAGATGATTTTATCAGGACAAACGATAAAGCAGCATGTATATGACAACCAGCTGTCCGTTACTCCTTTTCAGGAATTAAGTATTCAGCCGGCCTCTGTTGATTTGCGGTTAGGGACGGAATTTCTAGTCGTTGATGATATATCCACTCCTTATTTATCTATTGATAAGCCGGCAAATTATCAGGAAATAGAAATAGCGGATAAAGAAACAATAACTATTCCGCCGCAATCCTTTATGCTGGGAACTACTCTGGAGCACATCGGTTTACCCGGTCATTTAACTGCTTTTGTGGAAGGAAGAAGCTCGATTGGCAGACTCGGCGTTTTTATTCAAAATGCCGGCTGGATTGATCCCGGCTTTTCCGGGCAAATTACGCTGGAATTATTTAACGCGAACCGTGTACCTGTCAAGCTGCAGGCTGGAATGCGTGTGTGTCAGCTGGTTATTGCCGAGGTGGATCAGGAAACAGAGGGATATAGCGGAAAATATTTATTTCAAAAGGGGACAACCCCAAGCCGGGTATATATGGACCGCGAAAGAAAGGAGCAACAAGAATGAACAAGAAAATTCCAGTAACAGTTTTGAGCGGATTTTTAGGAGCAGGGAAAACAACCCTGCTCAATCATCTGCTCCAAAATCAGCAAGGACTTAAAATAGCAGTTATCGTAAATGATATGAGCGAAATTAATGTGGATGCGAAATTAGTAAAGGAAGGCGGCTTTGTCAGAACAGAAGAAAATATGGTGGAGATGACAAACGGCTGTATCTGCTGTACCTTGCGGGAGGATTTAATTGTCGAGCTTGAAAAACTGGCTAAACTCGATATCGATTATGTGTTAATTGAATCCAGCGGTGTATCAGAACCGATCCCGGTTGCCCAAAGTTTTGTATATGCTGATGACGAATTAGGAATAAATTTAAATACCTTTTTCCAGCTTGATACGATGGTAACGGTGATAGATGGACATCAGTTTTGGAGAGATTATCAATCAGAGGATCTGTTAATGGACCGCCAGATGGAGGTTTCTGATGATGACGAGAGAGGAATCGTTGATTTATTGGTAGATCAAATTGAATTTGCCAATGTGATTGTTTTAAATAAGACAGATAAGATGTCTGATGAGGATATAATATCATTAAAAAGCCTGCTCTATAAACTGAATCCGGAAGCAAAATTTATTTCGGCAACGTATGGACAGGTCAATCCATTGGAAGTGCTCCAAACTGGCCAGTTTGACTTTGAAGAAGCAAAGCATGGAGCCGGCTGGATCAAAGAATTAAATGAAGAGCATATACCGGAAACAGAAGAATATGGTATCAGCTCCTTTGTCTATCGAAGCAGAAAACCGTTTCATCCCGAACGCTTTCAGAAATGGCTGGAGAATTGGCCACAAGAAATCCTTCGGGCAAAAGGTTTTTTCTGGTTAGTTACAAGAAATGATGTAGCAGGGTTTTTATCACAGGCAGGCTCTATGATAACGCTGGAAGGAGCAGGCAGATGGCTGGCAAGCTATTCCGAAGCGGAACAGGAAGCATTAAAAATCCAGGATCCGTCCCTGTTTGAAGACTGGGATGAGCAGGCTGGAGACAGAATGACAGAGCTTGTTTTTATTGGCAGTGATATGGATAAGGAAGGGATTATAGCATCGCTTAATGATTGTTTAGTGACGGAGGAAGAAGCGGGACAGGCTATTTCATCTTTTGTTGATTCATTGCCTGCTTTTCCTGTTGTGTAAGCATGTTCTATATTGGATAGAATGAAAAAAGAAGGAGCTTACTTTTTATGCGGTATGGCTCCTTCTTTATACTCATTTACTTACGAGGTTCTCATGAGTTTTTTGATTTGTAAGCCCTCTTGCAATAAGCTTCCTTGTCTTTATAAATCTTCAATATTGTATTCGGATAAGCCTTCATAATAGTAACTGGCGTTTATTCCATTCATGAATGTTTTTCTATCGTCCACTTTATCTGTCAAAGCTTCTTTTAGAATATGTTTTATCTCAAAATCTTTTACTGGGCTACGCTCCATCGCTATTAAATAGTCTTCTTTATCTGTCAGATTCCAATCGATGACTCTTTCGATACCAGACTTCAGCATCAAATCAAGCCAGATTCTTGTACTTCTGCCGTTACCTTCGCGAAATGGGTGCGCAACGTTCATTTCAACATATTTCTCAATAATCTCGTCAAAGGAACGTTGAGGCATTTTATCTATATAATCTAAAGAACGTTTTAGATACATAACTGGAGCAAACCGGAAACCCTTTTTAGCAATATCCACATCTCGAACCATGCCGGCAAATTCATAGATATCTTCAAAGAGGTATTGATGAAGTTTGCTTAATCCTCTAAACGTTCCTGCTTCAATAGAATAAATATTACCAGAGTCAAACAGCTGTTTAACTTTTTGTTTAGAAATCTTCTCTTCCATGCGGTTGAGCTCAGCCTGGTCAGTAACTCCAAGTTTATTATTCAGGATTGTCATGCCAGCCTCCTCTTCAATTATTGTGTCATTATTGAAGTAACGATACGAAATTTGGAAATACTGACGATTGGTCATCTTATGTGATTACTATAGTGTATTTTAATTCATATTACCTCCATATTGATGCTAAAATAATAGACGGATGAAACATGATATATGTGTATCAAAAAGGTGTTAGCAAACAGGGAAGTGACAATGTCAGTAGTTCAATAGGCCT
Source organism: Oceanobacillus sojae (assembly GCF_900162665.1). Classification (GTDB taxonomy): domain Bacteria; phylum Bacillota; class Bacilli; order Bacillales; family Amphibacillaceae; genus Oceanobacillus; species Oceanobacillus sojae_A. Next base: position 1,197,785 of record NZ_LT727812.1, on the reverse strand, counting down.
TCGCAGGTTTCATCTCCTTTGATGGAGGGTATCCATGAACAATGTTTTATCTGCTGCATGCTGTATTAATTTTATCACAAACGCATGTACAATCGTATATTGAGTCTGATTTTAGTTGAAAATAAACCAGTAAGAAATTTTTAGTTGAACCCTTAGTAAACCAATCATATGTTATGCTAAAGAAAATAAACGAAAACTTTAAAATAAAAGAGGCGATTCGATGCCAGATAAACGAAATCAAGGCTGGAATTTAGAAAATACTTATCAGCAATTACCGGATTTTTTCTATACCAGTGTGAAGCCTGCCAAAGCAGATCAACCTGTGTTAGTCGTATATAATGAAAAATTAGCAACAGAACTGGGACTGAATAATTCTGATTTGAAAAAAGCCCCTGAAACCTTTTCAGGCAATCATCTTCCAGAAGGAAGCAAACCAATTGCTCAAGCCTATGCCGGCCATCAATTTGGGAATTTTACCATGCTGGGCGATGGAAGGGCTGTATTAATTGGAGAACAGGTGACACCTAAAGGGGAGCGCTTTGATATTCAGCTGAAAGGATCTGGAAAAACGCCTTATTCACGCAGAGGAGATGGTAAAGCAGCTCTTGGTCCCATGTTAAGAGAATACTTGATCAGTGAGGCGATGCATGGCTTATGTATCCCGACGAGCAGAAGTCTGGCTGTAGCTGAAACAGGAGAGGAAATTCAACGCGAAATCTCATTACCCGGGGCAATATTGACAAGGGTAGCTGCCAGTCATATCCGGGTCGGAACATTTCAATATGCACGGAATTGGGGAAGCAAGGATGATTTACAAGCACTCGCAGACTACACTATTGCCAGACACTACCCGGAGCTGGTAAAAGAAGAGGACCGTTATTTACCATTTTTATATAAAGTGGCAGAAAAACAAGCAGCGCTAATTGCAGACTGGCAGTTGAAGGGGTTTATCCATGGTGTAATGAACACGGATAATGTAGCAATCAGTGGAGAAACCATTGATTATGGTCCATGTGCCTTTTTGGACCAATATGACCCGAAAACATTTTTCAGTTCCATTGATCACCAGGGCCGTTATGCTTATGGAAATCAGCCGGGAATAGGAGCCTGGAATATGGCCAGGTTTGCAGAAACGTTGTTAATTCTTATAGATGACGACGAAAAACAGGCAATTCCAAAGGCGAAAGAAGCTGTGGAAGCATATGTGAAATCCGTAGAAAAATATTGGCTGGATGGAATGAGATCAAAGCTGGGAATTACCGATAAAAGTGAGGATGATAAGACATTAATCAATAACTTGCTTGATTTAATGGAGAAATATTTTGCCGATTATACGAATACATTTCGTTCACTAACCCTGCAGCAGCTGGATTCGGAGCCGGGGCTTTTCCAATCAACAGCCTTTAAAGAGTGGTATCAGCTATGGCAGGAAAAGCTCAAAAATCAGTCAGCTTCAAAAGAAGAGGCTTATCAATTAATGAAGCAGCATAACCCGTCTATTATCCCCCGGAATTATTTGGTGGAGGAAGCTTTGACAGCTGCTGTATCAGAAGGAGATTACGAGCCTTTTCATGCTTTATCAGCTGCTTTAGAAAATCCGTATGCTTATACGAAAGAGCAGGAAAAATATGCTGTTAAGCCGCCGAAGCAGGATTATCAGACATTTTGTGGTACGTGATTATTTGTTTTGAAATTGGAATGAAATATATATAGTATCTGGGATAGTTATAAATTTATTTTCTTGAACTTTTCTGTTAGAAATATAATAATTTTTCCTCTCTTGATAGAGCTATAAAAAATCCGGACTATTATTCAAAATCTCACAAAAGGAATTTTGAATAATAGTTCAGATTTCTCTTTGAATAAAATATTATTTATGATAAATGTGATAATATATGAAACTGTAACCAGACCCTAGGTTGAAATAAAATATAAAACTTTAGGAGAGTGCAAGAATGAAAATCAAACGAATTGTTGCCAATGTAGAGACGCAGGACGTTTCTAAAGCCGCACACTTTTACGGAGAGGTGCTTGGACTTGATCAGCTGATGGATATGGGATTTATTGCAACTTATGGATCAAATGAGAAAATGGACACGCAAATCAGCTTTCTTTCAGAGGGAGGCTCTGGTACACCAGTTCCTGACCTATCGATTGAAGTCGATGATTTTGAAGAAGCATTGACTCGTATAAGAGAAGCGGAGATTCCAATTGAATATGGGCCGGTTGAGGAACCGTGGGGAGTCCGGCGATTTTATGTAAGAGATCCATTTGGAAAGCTAATCAATATTCTTACCCACTTATAGAGAGAGAAGGTCTTATTAACGCTAATTATGATTGAAGCAGTTTCCTGGTTCATATTTTTTAAAAAGGAAGTGGCAAAAATGGAAGAAATATATACAAAAACCTATGCTAAAAACTTAGATTCCCAGGATGAATTAAGAGCCTTTCGAAATGAATTTTATCTTGAAAATGAATGCGTTTACATGGATGGGAATTCACTAGGATTAATGAGCAAAAGAGCTGAACAGTCTGTTTATGATTTGTTGGCATCATGGAAAGAATATGCCATTGATGGATGGACAGAAGGGAATCAGCCCTGGTATTACTTATCGGAATCGCTCGGCGAAAAAATGGCTGGCCTTGTTGGTGCTGAAAAAGAGGAAGTAGTTGTTACCGGCTCGACCACGGTGAATTTGCATCAGCTCGTATCTACATTTTATAAGCCTGAAGGAAGCAGAACAAAAATATTGGCAGATTCTTTAAACTTTCCCAGCGATATCTATGCTTTAAAAGCGCAGTTAAAGATAAAAGGATATGACGATTCCCATCTTATTCAAGTACAAAGTGAAGACGGGCATATGCTGGATGAAGAAGCAATTATCCATGCAATGACAGAGGAGGTTGCATTGATTGTTTTGCCGAGCGTGCTCTACCGGAGCGGGCAAATCTTAGATATGGAAAAACTGACAAAAGCAGCGCATGAACGCGGAATTAAAATCGGGTTTGATTTATGTCATTCAATTGGAGCAATCCCGCATCAGCTGCATGATTGGAATGTTGATTTTGCGTTTTGGTGCACCTACAAACATTTGAATGGCGGACCTGGCAGCGTCGCAGCACTCTATGTAAATGAAAAACATTTTGGCGTGTCTCCCGGTCTTGCGGGATGGTTCAGCTCAAATAAAGAAAAGCAGTTTGATATGGAGCATACACTGACATCTGCAGAGGATGCCGGAGCTTTCCAAATTGGAACACCGCATGTGCTGAGTGCTGCTCCGCTTATTGGCGCGTTGGATTTATTCCATGAAGCAGGAATTGAAAGGATACGCAGAAAATCCCTGCAGCTGACAGCGTATATGATGGATTTGATAGAACATGAATTAAAGGACTTTAATTTTATCATTTGTAATCCAATCAATGACAACCGGCGCGGCGGACATATTTACCTTGAACATTCGGAGGCTGCACGAATATGCAAAGCATTAAAAATGAAAAAAGTTATCCCTGACTTTAGAAAACCGTCCGGCATCCGGCTTGCACCAGTTGCTTTATATAATTCTTTTGAGGATGTTTATGATTGTGTGCAAATACTGAAAAATATTATGCAAGAAAAAATATATGAGCAATTTTCTAATGAAAGAGAGGTCGTTTCCTGATGTCTAAATGGATTGATATTTCTCAAGTTTTGAATAATAAACTGGCACACTGGCCGGGAGATGAACCGTTTCATTATGAAACATCTGTAACGAAAGAGATGACAGGCTCTGTTAATATTGGCAGAATCACGACAAGTACACATATCGGCACTCATGTTGATGCGCCATTTCATTTTTTAAATGACGGGAAAAGAATACTTGACTTAGATATTGAACGCTATATTGGTCCTTGTAAGGTCATCGACTTAAGCGATTTTGATGAAATTAGCGAAAGTGCTTTGAAATCAAAAGGAATCTCACACGTAGAACGTTTGCTAATCAAAACCGCTTTGCCAAATAAACCGGATCGTTTCCCGAAAGAAGTGCCGCCAATAACAGCGGATGGTGCGGCTTACATGCAATCAATTGGTGTGAAACTGGCGGGTGTGGACACACCGTCTGTAGACAAGGTTTCGAGTAAAGATTTGACTGGACATCATGCGCTTTATAATCATGATATTTATATTTTAGAAAATGTTATGCTGGACCAGGTTGAGGAGGGTGACTATGAATTGATCGCCCTACCGTTAGCTTTAGAAGAAGGAGATGGGAGCCCTGTACGCGCAGTGATAAAACCAATAGAGGAGAGCTAAAATGAAGTCTATCAATCAACATCAAGCATTTGAAAATGAAAAAAGTCTCCATACAGATTTTAAAGAAAAAATGACATACAGTGACTATTTAGGGCTGGATACGTTATTATCCAGTCAGCGTCTTTTAAGCAATCATCATGATGAAATGCTATTTATCGTTGTCCATCATGTCAGTGAGCTTTGGATGAAATTGATTTTGCATGAATTAAATTCTGCTATTCAGGATATACAAACTGATAATTTGAGGTCTTCCTTTAAGAAGCTAGCACGGGTGTCCCAGATACAGGAGCAGCTGAAAAGTGTATGGGATGTGCTTTCTACCATGACACCGAGTGAATATATGGAGTTCAGGGACAAATTAGGGAATGCTTCTGGTTTTCAATCCTACCAAAATAGATTAATAGAATTCGCTCTGGGGTACAAAACAGAATATGTTCTGAAAATATACGAAAAAGATCCACAGCTTCATCAGGATCTACAAGAAGCTCACGAAGCACCAAGCCTCTATGATGTTTCGATACAAGCACTTGCCAGAGCTGGCCTTCCGATAGATGAAGATGTATTGAACAGAGATGTTAGTATCACACATAAATCCAATAAAAGTGTGAAGCAGGCCTGGATGATGGTGTACAAAAATGTAGATCAATATTGGGAGCTGTATGAACTTGCAGAAGAGCTGACAGATATAGAGGATTTATTCCAGCAGTGGCGTTTCAGACATATGAAAACAGTAGAACGAATTATTGGCTTTAAAAAAGGGACAGGAGGCTCCGGTGGTGTAATCTACTTAAAAAAAGTGCTTGATCAATATTTCTTCCCGGAGCTTTGGGAATTGAGGACAGAGCTTTAGACTATAATGTTCCATTTTCATAGAAAGAGCAGTTCTTCTTTATTTAAGAGGAACTGCTCTTTCTGCTGGATACCATACATCTCTTCATTTCTTAAAATAATAATCGTTTTCTTCCCCAGACTTATTAAAATCAATCAACTCCAATTCGTGTGACAAAATATTGAATGCTCCATTTTAGTTGTCATTACTATAAGGCAGAATAGAAGCTATGAATCAAAATGTTTACCGGGAAGATATGATTATATTCATGCAAAAACAGTCATAGGTATATCCAAAAAAATGTATTGACTTATAAGAAAATTGAATTATAATTGATTTAATTGATAACGATTATCATCATCAATAAAGATATAAATATAAAGGATGGGATAATGGATGTCTATAAGTAAAGAAGAAATATATGATATTACAATTATTGGCGGCGGGCCGGCAGGGTTATTTACTGCTTTTTATGCAGGGCTGCGGGAAATGAAGACGAAAATTATCGAAGCCGATAATAAGCTTGGCGGGAAGGTACATGTTTATCCGCAAAAAATGGTATGGGATGTAGGAGGCCTCACTCCTTTAACAGGAAGAGAATTAATTGACCAATCAATTAAACAGGGGCTGACATTTGATCCAGCTGTTGTATTGGGACAGATTGTAACGGATATAGAGAAAAATGAAGACGGTATCTTTATGCTGACAACCAGTACAGAGGAGAGACATTATTCTAAAACAATTGTTATTGCTACTGGAATGGGCGGTGTTATCAGTCCGTTAAAATTGGAGGTACCACGGGCGAATGAATTTGAAAGTAAGAACCTTTATTATAAAGTTCTCGATGTGAACGAATTCCGGGGAAAGACTTTGCTTATATCAGGCGGCGGTCCATCCTCGATTGACTGGGGCAATGATTTATCGCCAATAGCTAAAGGTATTACATTAATATACCGGGGAGATGATTTAAAAGGGCTGGAATCAACTAAAACGAAGCTCATAAATAACGGAGTGAATATCGTGTTTAATACAGAAATACATGAGCTTGCAGGGGAAGACGAAGTTTCAGAGGTTGTCCTGTATAACAACAAAACAAATGAAAGATATACGATGCCGGTAGATGCGCTGCTCGTGAATCATGGATACAACAAGGATAATTATCTTTTTAATAATGAGGAAAATAAGACAGGGTTAGAGTTGGGAGACTATTTCCAGGTGAAAAGTGATGCTAATGGAAATACCAATCTTCCTGGAATTTATGGAGCTGGTGACTGCGTCTCTTATGAAGGGAAGTTGAAATTGATTGCCGGTGCTTACCAGGATGCAGCAAATGCAGTAAACAGCGCCAAACAGTATATGGAACCAGACGCACATAAAACTGCTATCGTTTCCTCCCATAATGATATTTTAGATGAAAAAAATAAAGTATATTTGTACGGATAAAAACTTACACAAAAAAGAGGAGAGAAACACCATGAAAAAAAGCTTGTTCTTTTTAATCAGTGCACTATTTTTAATATTTTTAGCAGCCTGTAATGATAATAGCCAGGAAGAAAATAATGCTGAGGCAAATGATGAAGAAAGTAATGAATCAAGTGAGACTGAAACAAAAATATTTACGACTGACAGCGGAGATGAAGTGGAAGTACCTGCTGATCCTGAACGAATCGTTGTACTTCACCCTACATACATAGGTGCATTACTTAAGTTTGGACATGAGCCTGTTGGAGTAAGCTTTTATGTCGACCAGGACGAGGTTCTGAATGAGGCAACAGAAGGGATTGAACGCATAGATCCAGAGGACGTAGAGAGTATTATCAATTTAGAGCCTGATTTAATTGTTGCAACAGCGACGGATCCCAATTTAAATAAACTGCAGCAAATTGCTCCTACTGTAACGTTTGACTCGATGATCAGCACGTATAAAGATAACACAAGATTATTAGGAGAGCTTGTAGGAGAGGAAGATCAGGCACAGGCCTGGCTGGATGAATGGAAAGAAAAAATGGCTCAGGATACAGAAGAATATAAAGATTTAATAGGAGACAGTACACTTTCGATTTTCCAATCAACTCCAAAAGGGCTGGTTTCATTTAATACAGATTATGGGCGCGGTGGAGAAATATTATACGATGGCTACGGATTTGTACAGCCGGAAGCACTGGCAGAAGTCACAAAAGATCAATTTAATGTGGAGCTGTCTACAGAAGAGCTTCCAGAGTACGCTGGTGATTTTATTGTGTTAGCTACAGAAGGAGAGGAAGCTCCAATAACGGAATCAGCAGTATGGAAAAACGCAGAAGCTGTTCAGGAAAACAGGGTGATTGAATTAGATTTAGCTGTGACGAGATATAATGATCCTATTTCATTAGAAGCGCAGAGAGATATCATTAAAGAGCAGCTGGATGCAATGAAATAAAATAATAGATTAATTTAATAAAAAAGAGGGAGCTCTATGAATCGTCTTACGGGAAGAAATTTAACCATTGCCTACGGGAATAAGATTATTATTGAGAATTTGGATATTGGGATTCCCGATAAAAAAATAACCTCGATTATCGGTCCTAATGGCTGTGGAAAGTCGACTTTATTGAAAGCATTATGCAGACTTCTTCCGATAAAAAAAGGAAAAATCGCTTTAGATGGAACAGATATCAATAAATCGGCTTCTAAGGAGATTGCTAAAAAAATTGCTATTTTACCTCAATCTCCAGAGGTAGCTGATGGTTTAACCGTTGGGGAACTAGTGTCTTATGGAAGATACCCCTATCAAAAAGGGTTCGGACGTTTAGTTCCAGAGGATGTAGAGGTAATAGATTGGGCTTTGCAAGTTACAGGCATAACCGAGTTTAAGCATAGAATAATCAATGATCTGAGCGGCGGTCAAAAGCAAAGAGTATGGATTGCCATGGCACTTGCTCAAAAAACAGATATTATTTTTCTGGATGAACCAACGACTTTCCTTGATATAGCACATCAGCTTGAAATCCTGGAATTGATAAAAGAGCTGAATCAAAAACAGCAAACAACAATTGTAATGGTACTTCATGATATTAATCAGGCTATTCGTTTTTCGGATTACATGATTACCATGAAGGATGGAGAAGTGATAACACAAGGTAATATACCAGAGGTTTTATCAAGTCAGCTGCTTGCTGAAGTTTTCCAGATTGATGCTGAACTGATGCAGGATAAGCTGACTGGCAAACCAATGATAGCAAATTACCAATTAGTTAACAGAAAGTATTCAAAAGTTGAAATCAAGTGAAGAAATGAGTTAATAGTTATGGAATTGAAGAACAAAATCCCTTTTCATTTTAGTATTATTTTTACCATTGCTTGTATCATTCTCGTTATAACGTTTTGGATATCAATTGTGTATGGCAGTGCTGATATAAATACCTCAACAATTCTAAATGCCGTTTTTAACTATGATCCAGAGGACGTGAATCATAATATTATTATAGATGTCCGTATTCCCAGAGATATCGGAGCTTTATTAGTTGGTGTTGCTCTTGCAGTTTCTGGAGCAGGAATTCAGAGTGTCACGAGAAACAGCCTTGCTGATCCCAGTTTAATTGGTTTGAATTCGGGAGCTGCTTTGATGCTGGCATTGACTTACGCAGTTTCACCTGTTATAACGTTCCCGCTTTTAATTTTAACTGGATTTATTGGTGCAATGCTTGGCGGAACTATGGTGCTGATGATCGGGCGTTCCAGAAAAGACGGATTTAATCCTGTCCGGCTTATTTTGGCGGGGGCTGCAGTCAGCGCTCTGCTAAGTGCGGCAAGCCAGGCTATTGCATTATATTTTAGATTAAATCAATCTTTAATATTCTGGAGTTCTGGAGGTGTTTCTGGAACTACCTGGCAGCAGTTATATACCGGTATTCCTGTTGTGGCTATTATCGTAGTTATTTTTATTCTTATAAGCGGGCAATTGTCTATCCTGAATTTAGGTGAATCTATTGCAAAAGGGCTGGGACAGAATGTGAAGCTCATACGGGCAGGAACAATGCTTTTGAGTATGCTTCTTGCCGGAATTTCTGTAGCAATAGTCGGGCAAATCGCATTTGTTGGTTTAATGGTTCCGCATATTTCCAGGTTTTTAGTTGGTACAGATTATAAAAAAGTTATCCCATTGACCGCTGTTTTAGGAGGCTGCCTGGTGGTCAGTGCAGATACTGTTGCCAGATTAATGGGAGAAGCCCCTGTCAGCGCAATTATATCCTTTATAGGTGTTCCCTATTTTTTATATTTGATTAAAAAAGGGGGGCGTACGATATGATTGATTCCAAGCTGAAAAGAAAACAGATAATAGTATGCTCTGTTTTATTAGTACTGCTTTTTTTGGCAGTCACTTGGAGCATTACCTCCGGTGAATATAAAATGGATTTATCCGCTTATTTGAAAACATTGATTGGACAAGGAGAATTCAAGGATAACTTAATTTTAATGGAATTCAGAATGCCTAGGATGCTGATTACCCTGCTTGCCGGAATGGCTCTGAGCATGAGCGGTGCCATCATCCAGAGTATCACTAAAAATCCATTGGCAGAGTCTGGGATTCTTGGCATAAATGCAGGTGGAGGTTTTGCTATTACTGTTTTTATTGTTATCGGACAAGTAAACCCCAATACCTTTATTTATGTTCTGCCGCTGATAAGCGCAGCAGGAGGGATATTGACTGCACTGCTGATTTTTCTGTTCAGTTATAATAAAGGCAAAGGAATTAGTCCGGCCAATATGGTTTTGATAGGTGTCGGACTATCTGCAGCGCTATCCGGAGGCTCTATAACAATGATGCGGAAATTTAATGAAGATCAGGCTGAATTTATTGCTGCCTGGATGGCAGGGAATATCTGGGGAGATGAATGGTCCTTTGTTCTTGCATTTTTACCGTGGATATTAATCATTATTCCATTTTTATTCTTTAAATCAAGCAGTCTAAATATTATCAATACAAATGATCAAACAGCAAAGAGTTTAGGAATGAACTTGGATAAAGAAAGGCTTATTTTACTTATTATTTCTGTTATTTTGTCTTCTGTTGCTGTAGCAGTGGTTGGCTCCATCGGTTTTATTGGTTTAATGGGGCCGCATATTGCAAAGTCTTTCGTCGGACCGAGGCACCAGCTTTTCATGCCAATCGCATTATTGACAGGTGCATTTCTGCTGGTGATTGCCGATACGATCGGTCAGACTGTTTTATCAATTGGTACAATTCCGGCGGGGATTGTTGTGGCAATAATCGGTGCACCCTATTTCTTATATTTGATGTATAAAACAAATTCGATTTAAAAAGCAGCACGTACTGCTTTTCGTTTTTACAGGTGAACAAATCAGAGAAGACCAGGAAATTCATTGAGTTATCCAAAAGTAATGTCAAAGTACTGTTATTTACATAAGCATCTCCGAAATGAGAAAATATCACTTCGAAGATGCTTTTTCATATATAGATGAGTTTTTAATCCAGTTTCTTTATCTTTCTGCTATACTAATTTGCTCTTCTGCAAAACAACAAGCTGATCTCCTTCATCTAATGTTATTTTATTTCTCAATGTAATCAGCTGAATAGTATCATTCTTCTTTTTGATAAACAGCGGCACAGTATCCTCCGGCAGCTGATCCTTTTCAATTTTCCCTTTTTGCTTCAACGGAAATTCTTGTATCGTATAGCCAGTATTGATTTTCTTATTTAACTCAGTAAATACGGCATCTTCCTGAAACAGAAGATGTCCTTTTCCTGCAAACGGAATCTTATTCGAGCCCTCTTGCTTGTAACTCCTGCTGGTGAGCGTAAATGTATGATTATGACCAAATTTTGGCGCATACGATTGGCTGACAAGGACGTTAAATGCAGCATCTCCAGTTAAGGAAAGAATTGTCTCATAAGGTGTCAGGTCTACTTCATATTCACTATGCTCTGCAAGAATCAGCCCATGGTAAACAGGAATTTTCTTATTTACTGCAGGCTGGAGCTGTGTGGCGGAAGAATCACTGATTAAGACTGGCAAATCCATCTTCTGTAAATAGTCTGCTAATGCAATGGAAAAGCTGTTTGCTCCCACTAATAGAACGCCGGGTGCTGTATCATTGGCCAGCTTGAGCGCTTTGGCGATTGGCCGCAGTGAAAAACCATGTGCGCAAACAGTAATAAATACAAGCGCAAAGGTTAAAGCTGTCAGCATTGCCGCTCCTTCATGACCGTCATTCAGGAGAATTGCTGCAAAGTATCCGGAAACAGACAGGGCGACAATACCCCGTGGTGCGATCCAGCCAATCAGCAGCTTTTCAGAATTAGCAAGCTCAGTGCCTATAGTAGAGAGCCAAATCGATAATGGCCGTACAATAAATAACATGACAAGAACAAAACCGATTATTGGCCACGTGAACATTTCTGCAATGGTCTCACGTGTTAAGGAAGCCGTCAGCAAAATAAAAATGGTAGATGTTAACAGGACAGAAATATTTTCGACAAAATGACTGACATCATGACCAATTGAGGAAACATAGTGTTTTGTACGGCCGATTGTTAACCCCATTACCGTAACAGCGAGCATACCCGTTTCATGCATGATAACCTCCGCCACTGTGAAACAAAGCAGTAGAAAGGAAATGATAATCGGTGTTTTTAAATATTCGGGAAATACGCCTTTGCTGATCATTAAGCTGACCAGCATACCGATCACATAGCCGAGAACAATGGCGATAATAGCACTGAGAAAGAAATTAAATATGTAATTTGCATGCAGACTGTCTGTTGTAAGCACCTTAATAATTTCATAAGCAAATAATGCAAGCAGTGGACCGAATGGATCAACAATAATACCTTCCCATTTAAGTACAGCTGCCGTACGCGGTTTTAATTTTGCGTTCCGCAGCAGGGGCAGAATAACAGTTGGCCCTGTTACAATAAACAGGCCGCCGATAATGAAGGAAATTTCAAGGCTCAAGCCTGCGATAAAATGAGCAGCAAGAGACCCGCCAATCCAGGCAATGAAAGCACCGAAAGTAACAATTCGGAATACGGATTTAGATACACCTCTGATTTCACGTACATCAAGACTGGAGCTGCCTTCAAATAAAATAATGGCAACTGCAAGCGAAATTAACGGACTGTAGAGGCTGCCCAGTGCTTCTTGCGGATTGAACAAACCGAGAACAGGTCCCAGCAATAGCCCGGCAATGGACATGATAACAATGGAAGGCCATTGAATCCGCCAAGCCAGCCATTGAGAAAAGATACCGACAACAATAATAACGACAATACTGACTAGAGCAATATTTTCCATAGCATTTTCTCCGTTCTTTTAGATTCATGTTAAGTAGTTTATCAATTCTGGAAGAGTTTGTCTTATATTTTGTCAGAAGGTGAATAAATCATCTTACTAAATATAGTTTACTTCTTATATTGTGCAACAGCAGCTTCTGCCATCCGAAGAATTTCTGCACGGAGATTTTCTGGTTCTGTAACAATCATTTGATCAGCAAATCCAAGAATAAATCTCTTAGCTTCTTCTTTTGTATCAAAAGCTAATTTCATAAGTGCCCATCCTTTTTCGTCAATAGATTTAGTCTCTATTACCCGCACAAAATAATTTGAAAAGGAAAGCCTCGACAGAACTTCCCCAGAAGCCTTAACCCATACCACATAAGTCGGTAAGGCCTTGATAAATGCTTGTTTAGATTTTTTCCAATATGCTGCAATATCAAAATCAACTGGTCTTTCAAAGGCTTCCTTTCTTGGCATTGCAGATTGAATTCGTGAAGCACGATAATTTCTTATATCTCCATCTTCCTTAGCGGCAATCAGGTACCAGCTGTTCCCTTTTGCAACTAGTCCCAACGGCTGCACGATATAATTATTGGTCTCTCCATCTGCTCGCTGATAGAGGATACCCAATTTATTATTTTCCCATATCGCATTTTTCAGAACTTCAAAGGATGCTATTTTTTCTTTTGTCCCCCGCCAGGAGCTGGTATCAATATGAATACGGCTCCATACATCTTTTGCGTTGTCACGAAAGGTAGCGGGAAGGGAAGCAATCAGTTTATTTCTGGCATCTTCAGAAATACGGGTCAGCCCTAAATCTTCAAGTAATTGTGGTGAACTTGGTACAAATAAAGCACGTATTTCTGATTCTTTTAAGCCGGTTAAATCTGTCTGATATCCGTCGATCAGAGACCAGCCGCCATTTTTTCCGCGATCGGCAAAAACAGGAATACCAGATCCGCTCAAGACCTCCATGTCTCGATAAATTGTCCGTTCAGAGACCTCCAGCTTTTCCGATAATTCTTTAGCCGTCATTCGGCCATGAGACTGCAACATTAAAAGAATCGATATTAAACGGTCACCTCGCATTAAAATCACCTTTTTTTCTAATGAATTATATATATTAAATGAAATATGACAATAGATGTCAAGAATTAATCTCTATAATGAAAATATCTAATGAAGAAAGGGTTGAAGAGTATGAAAACATTGAATGGAAAAGTAGCTCTTGTCACAGGCGGAAGCAGAGGAGCAGGACGCGGCATAGCTGCAGAGCTGGGGAAGGCTGGCGCAACGGTATATGTCACGGGTCGAAGTATCCAGGGAGCATCTACAAATAATTGGCCGGGAACTATTGATGATACTGTTTCAGAAATAGAAGCTGCCGGTGGAAAAGCAATCGCGGTACGGTGCGACCATACGAAGGACGAAGAAACAGAGGCTGTTATTTCCCAAATTCGTAAAGAGCAGGGAAAACTGGATATTTTGATAAATAATGTGTGGGGTGCACATGACCTGGGTGTAGACGGAAACCCCTTTTGGGACCTGTCACTGAAAAATTGGGATACGATGTTTACAGCAGGTGTTCGTGCTCAACTGGCAACAAATCATTTTGCAGTTCCTTTGCTCCGTAAAAATAAACAAGCACTTATTATTCATACAACGTTCTGGGATCATGGCAAGTATACTGGACAATTTTATTATGATTTAGCTAAAAATACACTGGTACGGATGGCATATGGTCTTTCTGTTGAATTAAAACAAGATAATATTGCTGTTCTTGCTGTTTCTCCAGGGTTTATGCGAACCGAGCTTGTGTTGAAATATCATGGTGCAGATGAATCGCATTGGCAGGAAGCGGATGATTTAAAGCAATCGGAAACACCATATTATGTCGGACGGGGGATAGCTGCGTTAGCAAATGATCCCAATGTGATGGAGAAAAGCGGTCAAGTGTTCAGAGCTGGAGAATTAGCAGAGGAATATGGACTTACAGACGTTGATGGGCGTTATATTCCGCCATTTACAATATAATTTTCCAGTTTACATGACAGCTAAGAAAATCACTTTCCACTATTTAAAAATTAGCGTCTTAGATTTTTGATACTAAAATAAATAGGATTATAATAAAAAGTTACCGCCAGTACTTAAAAAAATACTGGCAGTAGCTTTTAATAAGAAGATAAAGACTTCTGCCTGCTATCATTCTTTCTTCGTCCCAAGGAACTATTGATAAATTAATCTTTGACAGATTTCTTAGCTTTCAATGGCGGTATGGATAAATAAGTAATTCCTCTCCACACCCATTCTAAAGGCCCCATCCGGAAATAACGAAGCCAAAGTGTACTGCAGATTATTTGCAGTACAAATATTAACAAAGCGAGCAGTGTGGTTGCTGCCGGCCCTGCCTGACCAAACCAGCCAAGGCCATAACTGTAAAAAATAAAGGTGCAGATAACAGATTGCATGATATAATTCGTAAAAGCCATACGTCCAACGGCAGCTAATGGATTTAATATCTGCATCCATGTTTTTCTCTGAATTAAAAGAGCAATGAACAGGATATAAAACACACCGATTAGCGGGCTTCCAAGCAAATGCTGAATGACCTCCAACCGGTCGGTTAATGCTGTGGTCCCAGTCCCGGTCAAGCTTAACAATAAGGGGACGATCTGGAACAAAAAGCCGATACCGCCAGTCCATAGACAGATATGCAATAGTTGAGAGTGGTTTTCAGTTATATTTGAGAACCATTTTTTCTTTGCGAAATAAGCACCGAGCAGAAACATCCCGAGAATTTGCGGATAAAAGATAATTTGATTCACTACGGAGGAGTTCCAATCTCTCATCCGGAGCTCTTGAATTTCTGCCCAGGAACCGCTGCTGTATGTTGCTTCATCAGCAGCTGCCAATTGATGAACCTGATCCATCCATTCCGGATTAGGCTCATAGCTTCCATCTGTACCGCTGAACAGCATGAGCCCGGGAATAAGAAGAAGCAGAATACATGCCCATACGAGCAGTGTTTTTGCAGTACGTTTGTGGAAGAGCAACAGGAGAAAACCAAGTAAAGCATAATAAAAAAGAATATCTCCATACCAGATAAACCATCCGTGTATCAGTCCGAACAAAAGTAATGCAAGCAGGCGTCGGGTGTATATAGGAGTAAATTGTCGCCCACTTTTCGAGGCACTGTCTTTCATTAAAATCATGCCATACCCGAATAAAAAAGAAAAAATAGCAATAAATTTACCGGAGACAAAGAAATCAAGAAAGGATTGAACTGTCTGATCCCACCAGTCAGGCCATAATTCCAATTGAAATTGAATAGCCTGCAAAGAGGTAGTGAAAAAAAGCATATTAATTAAAAGAATCCCCAAAATAGCCAAACCCCGGACGATATCCAAAAGTATTATCCGCTTATTGGCTGGTTTAAAATTCATTATTCCATCTTCCTTTCTGAAACAAAATAATAATGTATTGTAACGAATAATGTGATTGTAAAATACAATTCTAAAGAATTTATAAAGTGAACTAATTAGGAGGTAAAAGGAAGGAATTAATGTATCAAGGGATTGGATATAAAACAGAATTTTTTATTATAAATGAAAAGTCCACGCATAAAACAGCCATTACCCCTTACATGCAAGAGGCAATGGCTGTATAAACACTGTTGATATAAAAATGATGTAAAACGTATCTCTTGTTCAATTCTTAAATAAAGTAAAATCCGATTCCCATAATCACATAAGCTGCTAATAAAGCCAGTCCTTCAAACCAGTTGGAATCACCATCATTCGATATAGTAATCATTAATAATACAGCTGTTACCATACTGATTAATTCCGGCCATGTAAAAACAAGCGGCATCGAAGTGGAAAAGAAGAGAGATAACAAAACAAGAATCGGCAGGACAAACATGGTTACCTGCAATGTAGATCCGACAGCGATCTCAACAGCAACGTCCATTTTATTTTTAAATGCCATGATGATTGCGGAAGCGTGCTCTGCCGCGTTCCCGACAATGGCGACAATAATTATCCCGATAAATAATTCGGACCATCCAAAGGCAGCCCCGACAGTATCAAAGGTCGAAACCAAATGCTCTGAAACATAGGCGACAGCAACCGTTGCAAGTGCCAGGATTGCAATTGCTTTTCCCTTTCCCCACTCAGGTTTCTCCTCGTGATCAGCCTCGTTTTGTGTATTGTCTGTTTGATAAACCCCGCGGTGAGTGACGAACTTAAATAACAATGCCGCCAAATATAATATGATTAAAATAACAGCTATCCCGACACTTAAAATCATTGTTTCCTGTTCATTCATTGTATGAGTAAACACTTCAGGAATAACAAAGGCAACAATAACAGCAAAAATTAGCATCCCTGCATTATGCCGTGCATCATAAATGCTGAAAGATTGCCTTTTATATTTTAGGCCGCCTACAAAAAAGGAAAGTCCACCGACAAGCAGTAAGTTACCTAATACAGAACCTGTTAATGAGGCCAGTACAATCCCGATAAGTCCAGCCTTCAGTGCAAAGATAGAAATAATAAGTTCAACTGCATTTCCAAAAGTTGCATTTAGTAAACCGCCAACTCTTGGACCCAAAACGATTGCTAAACTTTCAGTGGCCCTGCCAATAAAGCCAGCTAAAGCGATAATCGTCAAACAATAGATGATGAACATAATAGTGGCTGACCAATGAAAGATAGAACCAATGATGGAGAGCGGCAATCCAATGAAAACGAAAATCATAAATAATTTATTCATTGTCATCCCCCGTTTTTATATTTTAGATAGCAATAGGTTACCCATATTTGTTGGATATTATTTTTAAAGGGAGGACTTCCAAGTTATTGGTGAGCAAATTATAGCGGAAATGAAGGATCAGTACGTTTGTTGTATTATTATAATTGCTATATATATGCTTATATGATAATATGTGCATATAATGAATATCATATTAAATCATCATATTATTATCCAAACTTATAAGAGGAGGTAATTCATACATTGGAGGAGTACAGAGTGGAAAATAGTTCTTCTGAAGATCTGGACAGCGAAACATTATTTATCGTATCACAAACATTTAAAGCATTAGGCGACCCAACAAGAATCCGCATTCTACATCTGCTTTTTAAGAAAGAATGCTCGGTTAATGCAATCGCAGAGGCTTTAGATATCAGGCAATCGACGGTATCACATCAATTGCGTTTCCTGAAGAATTTACGGCTTGTCAAATATCGCCGTGAGGGAACAACACTTTATTATTCACCGGATGATGAGCATGTGATGCTTATTTTAAAACAAATGATAGATCATGCAAGTCATAGTTAACAGGTACTTATTCGTTCATTTAATTTTATAAAAGGAGGTTTTCGTATGGGAGCGGGACATCACCATGGGCATGATCATACGCATGGTGCTAACAAAAAAACACTGGTGATCAGTTTTATCATTATTACTGTGTTTATGATTATCGAAGTAATCGGAGGGATTTTAACAAATAGTCTGGCCCTGCTGGCAGATGCCGGCCATATGCTGAGTGATTCTATATCCTTATTGATTGCTCTCGTTGCTTTTATATTGGGAGAAAGAGCTGCAAATCATGCCAAGACCTATGGATATAAACGCTTTGAAATTTTAGCAGCTATTTTGAATGGTGTCACATTACTTGCTGTTTCATTATTTATTTTTTATGAAGCATTTCAGAGATTATTTGATCCTCCTGAAGTAGCGTCTTCCGGTATGCTGGTTATAGCTGTAATTGGTTTAATAGTAAATATTCTTGTTGCCTTTACCATGCTTCGTGGAGGAGATACAAAGGATAATTTGAATATGCGGGCAGCCTTCCTGCATGTTCTCGGTGATCTGCTTGGTTCGGTCGGAGCTATTGTGGCAGCACTGCTGATGATTTTCTTTCAATGGACGTGGGCAGATACCGTAGCGAGTGTACTGGTTGCCGCACTGATTTTAATCAGCGGCTGGCGTGTCACAAAGGATTCCGTTCACATTTTAATGGAAGGCGCACCGCTTCATGTAGATCTGAAAGAAATTGTGAGGACTATCGAGAATGTAGAAGGCATCAAGGGGATTCATGATTTGCATGTATGGAGTATTACAAGCGGGCAAAATGCACTTTCCTGCCATATTATTGTCGACGGGAATATGATGGTGGAAGAAAGCCAATTATTGCTTCGTACAGTTGAGGACGAGTTAGGGCATAAAGGGATCGGACACGTAACCATTCAAGTGGAAACGAATACACATCCACATGAAAATTCTATTCTGTGTCATACAGATTATGACATTGGCGCAGAGCATCACCATGGCCATAGCCATTAGAAAAAATAGAAAATAAAGAGTTATGTTATTGCGGCATAGCTCTTTTTCTATGTATACAGCAATATTCTTATAAATTTCTAAAATAGTGTATTATAGGATAAAGCAGACAAAAAATATATCGTAAATAATTACATCCCCCGCTCTATTACAACGATGATACAGCAGGGGATTTTTAACATTTTGGGATTAAATAATATGGAAGGTGTTATTGCTGTTCAGAATAATGGCGGAGTTTTTTCTCATGCTGTGCAGTTTTACTTAAAAGAAAATCGGTAGTATCTTGCGTTTCTGTTAAATCAGTTCGTACCCCATCTATCTTTTTTCCTAAGTGATCAAAGCCTCTGTCCATTCTGGCTTCTAAATCAGTGTACATGTTATCCATCTTCGTTTCTAAGTCAGTGCGCATGTTGTCCATCTTTGTTTCTAAGTCAGTACGCATGTTGTCCATTTTAGAGTCCATTTGTTCAAACCTTTTATCAATGTGTTGTGAATGAAGTTCTAAGGCATGCAGTATTTCTTTTAACATTGGTTCTTTTTCCATGGTTTTCACCTCCCTTTGTAAGCAGTATAAACGAATTTTTCTAGATTGAAAAGTGTTTGATGACAGTTATTCTAGAAGCTGCAGCAAAAAAAGTATAGAATAGTTAAAAAGAATAGAATTCAATTAACGCACTTTTTTACAAAAATGATAAAAACACCATTAATTAGAAGATGTGGGCAATGCGCAATAAAGAAAAATTACAAATTGTTATTCTACAAACAAATACAGGAGTTTGACGCCTTGTTAACTTATTTTAAAAAAATGTATTATTAACAGTGTAGGAGATTCCCCAAAGCAATAGGATTTTTATTAATGTTACAATCGTTGTAATGGATAGTCGAAAAACAGCGAAAAACAATATTACCAGAAAAGAGGAGTGATTACCATTTCAAACAAAAGAATCCTGGCTATCAGTGACATTCATGGGTGCTATAGAGAGCTTACAGAGCTGTTGCAATTAAATGAGTATAATCCGGATGAAGACCAGCTTATTCTGCTCGGAGATTATATTGACAGAGGTCCTGAATCGAAGCAGACGGTTACTTACATAATGAAGCTTGTAAAAGAGGGGGCCATTGCGTTAAGAGGCAACCACGATCAAATGTTTTTGGAGTTTATATTTAGTAATAATCCAGACAAACAACGGCGTTATTTAATTAACGGGGGAATGACAACGCTGGAATCTTATGTTGGTGAGGACTATTTTCCAGATGATGCTGCAGATGAACATTTACATTCTGCAAAGCAGCTGATCAAAGAAAAGGATAGGGAGCACTTAGAATTCCTGTCTAACCTGCCTTATTACTATGAAACAGAAAAACATCTTTTTATTCATGCAGGCATTGATCCGTCATTGGATGATTGGCGGGATACTCCTGATTACGATAAAATCTGGATTCGTCATGAATTTCTAGGGTTTGATCATCCGTACGATTTTACTGTTGTTCACGGGCATACGCCGACGCAATCAATTCGTGGAAGCAAAGACAATAGTATTTTTTTTGGTAATAAGAAGATTGACATTGATGGGGCATGTGCTTATGGCGGCAGGTTAAACTGTTTAATTATTACAGGGGATTCATATCAGACAACCTATATAAGTAATGAAAAAGGTTAAACATAAATCTTGGGGTGAGGAAGATGGCGAATATTCACGATGTTGCTAAAGCTGCCGGTGTATCTGTTACTACAGTTTCACGTGTGCTGAATAATCAACCTTATGTAAAGGAAGAAAAGGAAGCAGCTGTCAAAAAAGCAATTATAGAAACTGGTTATATTCCAAATATTAATGCGGTTAATTTGAAGAAAGGCAAAACAAACTTAATTGGTGTTGTTTTGCCATTTCTTGACCAGCCGTATTTTTCAAATCTGGTTCAAGGGATATCACAGGCAGCTTCTATTCATCAATATAAATTGGTGCTTTATCAGACCGGGTATCATGAGCATCAGGAAAGAGAAGCTTTGGAGATGTTAAAATTAAAGCAGATTGACAGTCTGATCATTTGTTCCAGAAAAATATCCCTGGATATAGTGGAAAGTTATCAGCAATATGGTAATATCATTCTTTTTGAAGATGGGGAAGATACAGCATTAAGTTATACATTTATTGATCATTATGCATGCTTTATAAAAGCCTTAGAATATCTTTATGAACATGGGCACAGGGAAATTGGTTTTTCTATAAATAGGCTGGATGGGACGAACAGCAGGCAGCGTGAACGTGCTTACCGTGATTTTCTAAAATTGAAAGGATTGCCCTATAACGAAAAATATATTTTTAAAAATTGTCTCAGCATAGATGACGGGGAACGCATTTTAAAAGAGATGGAAGCATTTCGAAAGCGTCCGACAGCTATACTTGCTACAGGAGATCAAGTAGCGGCCGGAATAATTACATCGAGCTCTAAATATCAACTCAAAATACCAGAGGACTTGGCGGTTATTGGATTTGATGATCAGCCGATAGCCCGTGCAATGGGGATTACTACAGTTGATATACCTTTATATTCTATCGGACAGCTTCTGTTTGAACAGGTTATATCCGAAAAAATCTCCCATAAAGAAGTTTCGGCTGAATTGATTGAAAGGTCGACAGTATAAAGGCTTATAAAAAATACAGCAGGTTTTCAAGATGCCTGCTGTTTTACGAAAAAGTCAATAACAGAATAAGAATAGCCCGGGATTAGCAAGAATACTGGAATATTATATGATCATGCCCTTTTCAGTTACACTCATTATAATATTTAGATTCTATACTAAATATGTCCCAGGCTGACTTCTTAAATTGAGTGTACTTTCTGATAACGATTTCAGGTCAAGTGTTTTTGTAAAATTAAATTAAATAGACCTGAAACAGGCTGTAAAAAAGTAAAGGTTTTTACAGCAGTTCCTTTTTGAATTTGTCAATGTAATTCTTTGACTTTTCGAAGCTTAACCCGCTATAATCCTGTACATATTTAACCGCATTATGTTCATTTTCAGGCTTTTGAAGCATGTCTTTTAAATGTTGTACGATTTCAGGATCTTCTAATTTTTGATAAGGAGATGTAGAATTTTGTATATATCTTTTTAACTCGAAGAAGCCCATTCCAGTTTCTTGCTTTACATATTTCATTACGCGCATAAATTTAATGGGCGATGCATTATTTTCTTTGTTTTCAAACATTTCCGAAGCCTCTAAAATAACTTCGAAAGGATCTCTGCGTGATTGTGACGGGTCAAATTTATTTCTTTTACGTAAAAATATTAAATATACAATTCCGGCAAGTATAATAACAACTAAAAGGATTTGTATAAACAGCATATTTCACTCTCCTTGGAAATGGTTTGATTTAATTATAACATAAAGGTAATTAGCATTTAATAATATATAAGCCTATCAAGTTATTAAGGATGAAAGATAAGATAAAATAAAAGAGCTGTGATTGTACCAGTTCTTTTTGTGTTTACTCAACTTGCACACCTAAAAAAATAACTTGCTTATCCTGGGGACAGGTGTTAATCGTTCCTTTCATCTATTTCTTGACAAAGCATAAACGCTATTTATAAAGAAGATAACGTGTAAGGCTACCGCTACGGCGGACCGCTTTGCTTTCGACGTACAAATGTTTCCGATGGAGCGAGTAATCGCAACCCCAGGACGTTGCGAGCTGAAGATCCACTTGAAAAGCGGTTTTCTTTTCAAGTTAGCTGAAGCCGTCCCCATGGAAAGCGTAGTGGTTGGTCGGAGCGGGGCTATACATAATCTCCATTTCATATAGAAAGATGATTTAACAAAATGCAAGCAGGGTAATGAAGAACATGTTCATCCTGGAATAGGAAGGTATAGATGCTTATTTTCAGGTGCGAAAGTGGAGGTGTTTATAAATTCTTTTTTTAATTTAAATAACTTTGCATTTGAATAAGGCTTTGTTATAATGGAACAAACGTTCTTTTATAGTTTGGTTTCAGTAAGGAAGCCAAGTTAAAACAGCTACGGATTTTAGTCTCAGAATACAATGTTTAAACTTTAACATACAGATTATTCAAAAGAGGGGTGAGCCTAATGAAGCAGGAATCACTTTTTGCAGAGGATAATAAAAGAAATTCTCCACTTGCGAGCCGGGTCCGGCCAAAAACACTGGATGAATTTTCCGGTCAGCAGCATCTATTAGCCCGCGGGAAGGTTTTGCGCGAGATTATTGAAAATGATCAGGTTACCTCTATCATTTTTTGGGGACCTCCGGGAGTCGGGAAAACAACATTAGCTGAAATTATTGCCAATAAAACGGAATCAAAATTTATTAATCTTTCTGCTGTAAACAGCAGTATCAAGGATATTAAAGTAATTATGAAAGAAGCTGAAGCAAGACTTGATTTAGGCGAAAAAACGATTATTTTTATTGATGAAATACACCGTTTCAACAAAGCACAGCAGGATGCCTTTCTCCCTTATGTAGAAAATGGCAGTATTATTTTAATCGGAGCGACAACAGAGAACCCGTCTTTTGAAGTAAATGCCGCACTCTTATCAAGAAGCAAGGTATTTGTTTTAAACCAGCTGGAACTGCCTGATATTGTAAACCTGTTAAAGAATGCGATAAATCATCCGTACGGGTTTGGTGATAAGAATATACAAATAACAGATCAAAGTCTGGAAGCAATTGCGAAATTTTCCAATGGAGATGCAAGAAGCGCACTAAATACGCTGGAAATGGCTGTTTTAAATAGTGATACAAGCACTGAAGGCTTCTATATTAATGAGTCTAATCTGGAACAGCTGATTACCCGAACCTCTTTTCTATATGATAAAAGTGGAGAAGAGCACTATAATATTATTTCTGCGCTGCATAAATCGATGCGGAATAGTGATGTGGATGCTGCAATTTATTGGCTTTCAAGAATGATGGAATCAGGTGAGGATCCGATATATATTGCCAGAAGATTAATCCGCTTTGCAAGTGAAGATATTGGACTGGCTGATACACGTGCCCTGACAATAACAACTGATGTATTCCAGGCATGCCGGTATATCGGAATGCCAGAATGTGATGTTCACCTCACAGAAGCAGTTATTTATTTATCATTGGCGCCAAAATCAAATGCTGTATATAAAGCACGGCAGAAGGCAAAGAAAGATGTAAAGGAATCTATCAATGAACCTGTGCCATTGCAAATAAGAAATGCACCGACAAAATTGATGAAAGACCTGGATTATGGAAAAGGTTATCAGTACTCACATAATGAACAGGATAAATTAACAACCATGAAAACGATGCCGCCTTCATTGGAGGGACAGCAGTATTATTATCCAACGGATCAGGGAAATGAGAAAAAATTTAAAGATAGATTAAACTATGTTAAAGAGTGGCATGAGCGAAACCATTAAGCGTCTGACAGATGAGGTAATGGAGAAGCTGTCCGATAAGAAGCAGAAAAAACAGCATGGTGTTTTAACTAAAACAATGCTATACTTTATATTGCGATGAGCTGATTTGCGTAAGTCGAGAGACAACGTATTATATGCAGATGTGAACTGCATGTTCTTTCGCCGCAAATTTCGAAAGGGCTGTAATATAAATATTTCAGCCAATAAAAAATCCGAACTATTATGATGAATTCTTTTGAATTCAAATAAGTTCGGATTTTTCTTTTTATATATTGATATTTCATGTAATTAATTGCTTTTCAGTCTGGTAATTTCGATGTGCCTCTGACCTCTTCATTTAGTAATTTTCCGCTCTTTCAAAAGTCTCACTCTTATCAACTAGGTTCAGTTTTCGAAGCAGATGACGAAGGGGTTGTTGAACAAGCAAATAGACGCCTATAGAAATGAATACGGCAGCTGTTCCATATAAAAACCCTGCAAGTACATCAGTAGGGAAGTGGACGCCTAAATAAATTCTTGTAAACAATATATAGCCAATCCATATAACTGTGATGAAGCCGATAATTACTTTTTTCCAAATTTGAATGGCAGTAAGTATAAGTACTAATCCAATAAATCCATAGAAAATCGTTGTTGCTGTGGCATGTCCGCTTGGGAAGCTTTCATTAGTTTTTTCAATAAGCTGCAAAAAAGTAGGACGGTCACGGTCAAATATTTTCTTTAGTACTTTTCCGCCGATTGCTGCACAAAAAAGAATTGTTCCGCCGAACCATAATCCTTCTGCAAACTTACGTTTAATGAATAGTACAATAGCAATAATAATCGTTAATACAATAACCAGCTTCATATTGCCGAGCTCTGTAATTTTCATAATAAAGGATGTCTTACCTTCCGAGATAGAACCTTGGATCCAGTCAATCCATGTTAAATCAAAAGATCTGATCCAGCTGCTGTCAAAATACACACCCCAGGAAATAATGCCAAATAAAATTAAAAATAGTATCCCTACTATAAAAAAAGGCATCGGAGATACTTTTTGTGTTCTCAATGTAATAACCTTCTTTCTGTAAATGTTTTCTTATCATTAGTTGGTTTAGGACTCTTATTGTACCTAATAATAGTTTTTTTTGCATGCCTAGAGTAGAAAAAAATTTAGATAGTGAGAATGTAATATGTTTACACTTGTATATAGAAAGGAAAAGAGAAATATGGTAATTACTAATTACTATTCTATCAATCGCAAATCAAGGAGGAAAATAGAAATGAAACAAGAACAGTTGGTATTACAAGAACGGCCAAATGGATTGCCGAATAAGGATACATTTCAATTTAAAAAAGTTGAAGTTGCTGAACCGGCGGAAAATGAAGTTTTACTAAAAACGTTATATGTTTCTGTTGATCCATATATGCGGGGAAGAATGTCTGATGCACCTTCGTATGCAGCGCCTTTTGAAGTGGGGGCTCCTTTAGTGGGAGGGAATGTCAGCCAGGTAATGAAATCAAACAGCGATCAATTCACTTCAGGTGATTTAGTGACTGGAAATCTTGATTTTCAGGAATATAATGTTGTCAAAGCAGATAAGGTTCGGAAGGTTAGAACAAATGGTTTAAGCCCAAGCAATGCGCTTAGTGTATTGGGCATGCCTGCACTTACTGCATACTTTGGAATGATGCATATTGGAGAACCGAAGGAAGGAGAAACAGTGGTTGTCTCCGGAGCGGCAGGAGCAGTCGGGCAAGTGGCAGGACAATTGGCTAAAAAAGCTGGGGCACGAGTTGTCGGAATCGTCGGGTCGGAGGAAAAAGCCAAGTATATTACAGAAACTCTGGGATATAATGCTGCAGTGGAATACAAAAAAGGGAATGTCAGTGAACAGTTGAAAGAGACATGCCCGGATGGAATTGATGTCTATTATGAAAATGTCGGCGGGGATATTTCAGATGCTGTCTGGCCGCTGTTAAATGTATTCGCCCGTGTGCCTGTATGTGGTGCCATTTCTGCATATAACTTAGAAGAAGGAGAGAAAGATATTGGTCTTCGAGTCCAGCAATTTCTTATTAAATCCCGTGTGAAAATGCAGGGGCTGCTTGTTGGTGACTTTGCAGAACATTATGATGAAGCATATCAGGCATTAGAAGAAGCCGTTTCTAATGGGGAATTAAAATTTGAAGAAACCATTCATGATGGATTTCATGCTATTCCAGATGCTTTTCTGGGGCTGTTTTCCGGTGAGAATATTGGGAAACAGCTTGTAAAGGTTGCTGATGCGGAATAAGCTTATAGAAAAAGGAAGCTGCTCCATTCCTATAATTTGAATGAGCGGCTTCCTTATGTATTTTCAGTTATCACATTATTTTGGAGAAGGTATTATACTTAGACCTATTGCGCCGAAAAGAAGAATAATAGGAAAAAGAAAGAGAATCTACAGGTGTGTAATTATAGATTGATAAAGCTTATTGAAAAATATAATCTAAGTAATCTCCATGCCCCCGAACGAGTTCTGCTTCATTTGGAGAAGAAATCCAAAAGTAGCGGAACGTCAGTCCTGATTCTTCATCGCCTCCTGTTGGCTGATACTTCCATTCATCCAGGACGTCAGTTACATTTATCCTGTAAAAGAACCTGTTATGAATAGCTCCATCATCATTTTTCCAACAGTCCTCTGCAATTAATTTTTCAACTTTAAACTTTTGTAGTCCTGTTTCTTCTTGCATCTCCCGAATGATGGCAGCATCAATTTCTTCTCCCGTTTCTACTGTTCCTTTAGGTATCTGTATTCCGGCCTCAGGATTGGAATGCTGAAAAACAAGTACTTGTATTTTATTATCTTTTAGTCTTGTTATGTAGCCGTAAACTTTTTCCACTGGTTTCATAACGACACCTCCTCTATATAATATGTGATCTATCTTAATAATTATGATTCGGAGTTCTGCATTAAATATATCATATTTCCTATATGAGCCATGATGGTTAGTATTTTTTTGGAAGTGACAATGTGTCGCTTTTAAAATTGACAATAAAATCTTTATCATATAAGATTAATCAAGTCCAGATGCGACAAAGTGTCATATTTAGATAGGAGGGAGTTTGTGCCCAGGCAAACATTTTTTAATTTACCAAAAGAAAAACAGAATAATTTACTTTCAGCAGCTAAAAAAGAGTTCTCTAATAAGCCTTTAAATAAAGCATCTGTTTCAAATATTATTAAAAATGCAGATATACCAAGAGGAAGCTTTTATCAGTATTTTGACGGTAAAGAGGATGCTTTTTATTATTTATTAGAAAAACAGATGAAGGTGAATAGTGAGGAATTTATCTCTATTTTGAAGAAAAATAACGGGGATCTGTTTGAAACCTTTACGGAAACCTTCCAAAGAATGCTAAAAGAATTCCAGGTACAAAAAAATCGTGATTTTTTTAGAAATGTATTTCTAAATATGGATTACAAGATGGAAAATAAAATATTTAGTGATTTTAGTGAAACTGGAATAAGCAAATCTTTTTTAGAGGTCATAGCAGGCATTGATAAGGAAAAGCTGAACATTTCAAACGATGAGGAAGTTGTTCATGTAATGGAAATTATGATGGCTGTAACATTTCAAAATTTAATGAAGCAGTTTGCCAGACAGAGTACATTTGAAGATGCTCTGAATAAATACCTGTTTGAAATAGATTTACTTAAAAAGGGGTTATATAGAGAGTAAATAAACAAATTTAAAAGAACATAAGCCTGGATTGCATTTGCAAATTTTTATGTCTGCAAAACCTGGCAGGACGTCATTTGAACGTTTAGATTTTAAACATATTATACGAGAAGGTGTACTATTTGAAGAAGATTATTAATTTTTCGCTTAATAATAAATTTGCCATATGGATTCTTACCATTATGGTAGTTGTTACGGGATTGTATGCAGGCTTAAACATGAAACAGGAAACAATGCCTGATATTACGCTTCCGAATGTTTCTGTTATAACAACTTATCCAGGTGCTGCTCCGGATGAAATTGTTAACGAAGTAACAGAACCGATTGAACAGCGGGTGCAGAATTTAGAAGGGATAGAAAACGTTACTTCCTCTTCTATGGCAAATGTATCCTCTGTTCAATTAGAATTTGATTTCAATAAGGACATGGACAAAGCGACAGATGAAGTGAATGAAGCGCTGTCTGACCTTTCTTTGCCTGAAGCAGCAGAAGACCCTGAGGTTTCCAGGTTAAGTATCAATGCCTTACCGGTCATGGCTTTAAGCATTAGTGATAATGAACACAGATTAGAAGAATTAACAAACAGTGTTGAGCAGGACGTTGTTCCGGCTTTAGAGGGTATTGATGGAGTTTCAGATGTTCAGGTTACCGGGCAGCAGATGAAACAGGTTAATATTGTCTTTGATGAAGATGCATTAAATGAATACGGATTAGATCAGGATACAGTTGAACAACTTATCCAAGGCTCTGATGTTACTTTCCCGCTTGGATTAACCACTTTTGATAAAGAAGTAAAAAATGTGGTGATTGATGGAGACATTACATCAGTAGATGATTTAAAGGAGCTGGAAATCCCTGCAGTACCATCTGGTGATGCAGCAGGCGGCGGGCAGGATATGGCTCCTTCTGAAGGAATGCCGGAACAGGGTGACCAGGATCAGGCTATGATGGACCCTGCTCAAGGTGCGGAAGCAGATGGTGGCATGCCTGATCAAGCAGAAGCGGGGCAGCAGATCCCGGTTGAGATGCCAACAGTACAGCTGGATGAGCTGGCAGATATTGAAGTTATTGGTGAAGCAGAATCTATTTCCCGGACAAATGGGGAAGATTCTATCGGTATTCAAATTGTGAAAAGTGCGGATGCGAATACGGTTGACGTGGTAAATGATGTGAAAGCTGAATCGGAAAATTTTGAAGATGATTTAGGGCTTACAGTAACATCCACGTTTGATCAGGGAGAACCAATTGAACAGTCTGTAAATACAATGCTAAGCAAGGCTTTATTTGGGATTATTTTTGCAGTCGTTATTATTTTATTGTTTTTAAGAAGCATTAAAACGACTCTGATTTCTATCATTTCTATCCCGCTATCCTTATTAATAGCCTTATTCCTGTTACAGCAAATGGATATTACGCTGAATATCTTAACGTTAGGCGCTTTAACCGTGGCTATCGGACGGGTGATTGATGATTCCATTGTTGTTATGGAAAATATATACCGGAGAATGTCTCTGCCGGATGAAAAATTACATGGAAAAGATTTAATACGTGAAGCAACCAGACAGATGTTTGTACCAATCTTTTCATCTACTGTTGTAACCATAGCAGTATTTTTACCATTAGGTTTAGTAAGCGGTCAAGTTGGAGAACTATTCCTGCCGTTTGCGCTGGCAGTTGTTTTTGCGCTCGCTGCTTCCTTATTAGTAGCAGTGACAGTTGTTCCAATGCTTGCCCATTCTTTATATAATAAGAAATTAAACAGCAAAACGTTTGAAGAAAAAAGTGTTCATGCTGAGAAGCCGAATAAATTGGCACGTTTTTATAAGCGTATTTTAAATTGGGTATTAGACCATAAGCTGGTTACTTTTGGTGGTGCTGTTGTCGTACTTGTACTCAGTTTATTCCTGCTTCCGGTTATTGGCGTAAGCTTCCTGCCGGATGAAGAACAAAAAATGATTATGGCTACGTATAGTCCTGAACCGGGAGAAACACAACAAGAAGCAGAAGAAGCTGCAAGTAATGCGGAAAGCTTCCTGAGTGACCGTGAAGGTGTCACTACTTATCAATATTCTCTCGGCGGCGGTAATCCAATGACTAGTATGATGGGAATGGGCGGAGATAATTCTGCGTTATTCTTTATTGAGTATGATGATGATTTCGAGAATTTCAGTGAGGAGCCTGCCAAGGTAATTAATGCACTGAATGAAGATACGGAAAATGGCGAATGGAAGAGCATGGACTTTGCCAGCATGGGCAGCGGCTTAGAGCTGTATGTGTATGGTGATAATTTGGAGGATATCCAAACCGCTTCGGATCAGGTTTTACCTATTTTGGAAGATAACAGTGATTTGGAGAAAGCAGAATCCAGTATGTCAGAAGCATATGATCAGTATACGCTTGTAGCTGATCAGGAAAAATTAAGTCAATATGGACTCACTGCAGCTCAAGTTGGTATGAGTTTGAGCAATGCCGGAGAAGCGCCGGTTCTTACTACGGTAAAACATGATGGCGATGATATTAATGTCTATGTTGAGACGGAAGAGAAAGAATATAATTCAATAGATGATTTAACAGATATTGAAATCCAGACACCATTAGGAACGACGGTTTCAGTGGGAGAAGTAATGGATGTAAAAGAAGAAAAATCTCCAGATGCGATTGATCGCAGAGACGGTAAAATGTATGCATCTCTTACAGCAGATATAAAGACAAATGATGCTGGAGCGGTGTCAAGTGAGGTAGATGAACAGGTTAGTAAACTAGATCTGCCAAGCGGCGTGAAAGTAGAGTTTGGCGGAGTAACACAGGAAATCAATGATTCCTTTACGCAGCTGGGGCTTGCCATGCTTGCAGCAATTGCAATTGTTTACTTTGTACTTGTTGTTACCTTTGGCGGTGCATTAGCTCCATTTGCAATCCTGTTCTCCCTGCCATTCACAGTGATAGGAAGCCTGGTTGCCTTATGGATTGCTGGTGAACCACTCAGTGTTTCCGCAATGATAGGTGCATTGATGCTGATTGGTATTGTGGTAACCAATGCCGTCGTATTAATTGACCGTGTTATTCATCAGGAGAAGGAGGGGCTTTCTACCAGAGAAGCACTGCTGGAAGCTGGTTCTACAAGACTTCGTCCAATTCTGATGACAGCTCTTGCGACAGTCGGGGCACTTATCCCGCTGGCAATTGGAGCTGAAGGCGGCGGCTTGATTTCTAAAGGACTTGGTGTCACGGTGATTGGCGGTTTAACAAGTTCTACACTGTTAACGCTCGTCATTGTACCAATTGTTTATGAGGTACTTGCTAAATTCCGTAAAAAAGAATTAAAATAATCAACAAAAACAGGGCAGCCTGCTACATGGGCTGCCCTGTTTTGTTATTCTGCCTGATTACATATTTGCTTCTTCTCTAACATGATCTACAAAGTCTTTTGCTTCCTTTAAGCCGAGGCCTGTTTGCTCACGTACATA
Organism: Oceanobacillus sojae; assembly: GCF_900162665.1. GTDB lineage: Bacteria > Bacillota > Bacilli > Bacillales > Amphibacillaceae > Oceanobacillus > Oceanobacillus sojae_A. The sequence goes on along the minus strand of NZ_LT727812.1, from coordinate 1,166,461 downwards.
TTTTGTTGCTTTAATTGGTCCGTCTCCTGATTGAAGCATTACTTCCACTTTTTGCTGAAGCTCTGTGTCTGTAGCGGGAGAATTCATTTTAAAGTTTCCCTCCACCAAATCCTTCGCTTCCTTTAACCCGAGTCCGGTTTCTATACGTACAAACTTAATCAATTTAATTTTATCCTCACCAGATTGAAGTCTTTGCTGAACTTCCGGGAGAATTTCTTCTGGAGTTTTCCGCTCTTTATCCTGTCCATCAACGTGCTTGTTTCTGCTTCGTAATGTTAACAGGTAGATACCACCCAAAATAATAACAATAATTAGTATAAATTCCGTGGACATATCAGTTACCTCCGATAGTTTTATTTTGTCCACTTATCATAACATTTTATAACGTATTTAAATAATAAAATAAGCAGCAACAGAAAGGAGAATAGATGTAACCGTAATTGCCAGCAGCGGTTTCAAAGCCTTAGACCGCAAATCTTTAATGCTGACATTCAAGCCTAATCCGACCATAGCGGCTGTCAGGATCCACGTCGTTGCGGCAGAAATACCTTCCATTACACTATCGGAGACAGGAATTATATTTCCAACCACATAACTTCCAATAAGACTCATCAGGATAAAACCAATCAGGAACCATGGGAATTCCACTTTATTTTGTCCCTGCTCTCCTTTATTTTTGATTTTCATTATATAAATAAGAATAAAACAGAGTGGCACAAGCAAGAATACGCGTCCTAATTTTGCAAGCAGCGCGACAGCTAACGCATCCTCTCCAGCCGGCTCTGCAGCGATAGCTACATGGGCAAGCTCATGCAAGCTGATTCCCGACCAAATTCCATATTCCACGGGCACTAATGGCAATAAAGGCTGTATTAAAGAATAGCCGATTGCAAAAACAGTTCCCATCATTGCGATAATCCCGACACTGATTGCGGTATCTTCATCCTTTGTTTTTATAATTGGGGCAACAGCTGCAATTGCAGCAGCTCCGCAGACCCCTGTACCAACTCCAAGTAACAGAGTAATGTTTTTATCTGCTTTAAATAGTTTACCAAGCCAGACCATCACGCCTATTGCAAATAGAATAACAAAAGCATCACGGACAAGCAGCCCCAGCCCATCATGAAAAACGGTATCAATATTTAGTTTCAATCCATACAAAATGATAGCTAAGCGCAGCAGCTTTTTTGAAGAAAACGTAATTCCAGAGCGCAATGCTTCCGGATAACCGAAAATTTGTCTGTAAATAACAGCAATAATAATAGCACAGGCGAGCTGGCCAACCTGGTTAAAGCCGGGAACTTTTGCTAATAGGAATCCAAGCATGGCAATAAAAAAAGTGAATACAATACCACCAATCCATTTTCCCGAAGTATTTAACTTACTTTGCTTTTTCTGTTGTGATGCTTGTGCAGTCATAAAAGCACCTCCTTTTCATAGCATAGCTAACATAAATGTATAAGAAAAATAATTTATTATAATAAATAGCATAAGTAAATTGTTATAATAGAAAAAAGCAGATAGAAGAAGGTGAACGAATGGACAATCATTTGCAAATATTTATCACAGTTGCAGAAAACCAGAGTTTTTCCAAAGCGGCAGAGGAGCATTATATGACCCAGCCGGCAGTAAGCCAATATATCCGTGCATTGGAGGATAGTGTAGGTATGCGTTTATTGGAACGCAGCAATAAATACGTCCGTTTAAATAAAGCCGGAGAAATTGTTTATCACTATGGAAAGGAAATATTAGGCTTATATACAACCATGCAAAACTTAGTGGATGATCTGGTGAACAGAGCTAACGGACCACTGGCAATTGGAGCAAGCTACACTTTTGGAGAATATGTTCTTCCAAGAATTATTGCGGACATGCTGGAGAGATACCCGAATATCGAACCAGCTGTAACTATTGGTAACACAGCAAAAATTGCAGATCTAGTTGCAACACATCAGTTGGATGTAGGAATAGTAGAAGGGCATTTTAACCGAAAAGAAATTATTATCGAGGAATTTGCAGAAGATGAAATGGTCATCGTTGCTTCTTCCGAAAACAAGCTTTTATATAAGAAAGAAGAAATAGATCTGAGCGATTTAGTAAAAGAAACATGGGTAGTACGCGAGCGTGGTTCGGGTACGAGAGAGGCAACAGAAAAATTCTTTCAAAGATTCGACATAACGCCTTCCCGCTTGATGCATTTTAGCAGCACGCAATCTATTAAAGAATCCGTTGCTGCTGGATTAGGAATTACCTTGCTTTCGAAGTGGGCTGTTCAAAAGGAAGTAAAATATGGTGATTTGAAGATTATTCCGATTAAAGGGCTTCCTTTTGTGCGTGAGTTTTCTATAATTACGAAATCACCGTTCAAAACGAATGCTTTGGAGATTTTTATTGAGCTGCTCCGTGACAGTAAACAACTGAAAACACTTTGAAATTTATGGGGAAGGGTACTGACAAACAGTATACCTTCCATTTTTTATATCGATTATTACATAATTAAGTGTGCTTTAAAAACGTGATGCTGTTAAGCCTTACTATGTGCGATAAAAGGTTTTAAATAGATTAGATTGAGAATTTATTAATTAATAGAACTAGGTGGTTGACAAAGAACCGTATAGTCAATTATAATATGTCAGTGACTTAATAGTTCTCGTTTGACTTAGCGGTCATGCGAAAGGAAAAAGCATTATTGGTAAACTCATTCAGCTGCTTGGCTCATATCAGAAGATGCGAAACGGAAGAGGATGGGTTTTAAAGAGGGGACAAATAATGGACAAAAAAGAAGAAATTATGCAAGCAGCCATTCACCTTTTTTCTAAAAAAGGATATTCCGCCACCTCGGTTCAGGAAATCGCTAATGATTGCAGAATTTCCAAAGGAACGTTATATAATTTCTTTGATTCCAAGGAAGAACTCTTGATTCAGGTTATCCGCCATAATCAAAGAAAAATGCTGCAGCAGGCTGAAAATATTAGCCTGGATTCAACTCTGCCTCCGAAAGAAAAGCTGATTCAAAAGCTTGTGGTACAGTTTGACGGTATTCGTGAAAATAAGGATTATATGAGCATGCTGCTCACGGCATTACCGCCTCATGATAATCCGAAAATTTCTTTGCTCATGAAAAGAATCAGAATCAGCATGATGAACTGGTATAAGGATTGCTTCATTGAAGCCTATGGAAATAAAGTGAAGCCATATATTTGGGATCTTACACTGATGCTTCAGGGGACATTAAAGGAATATATCTCACTGATTTTCCGTGATCACAAGGAGCTTGATTTTGAAAGTGTAGCCCGTTTTGTTATAGAACGACTGGATACGATGATTCATCATACATCAGACGCTGAGCCGGTTTTGACGCCTTGGAAAATGGAAGAATATGAGGCTTATAAAGCAGATTTAGAAACGAAAACTCCAGAAGAACAAATAAATCAGCTTTTGGAAGAACTCGAGAAAAAAGTTAAAAAATTAGCATTGTATGAAGAGGAGAAAGAAGAGTATATTTCAGCGATGCAATCTTTGCAAAAAGAGATTTATGAGAAGAAACCGAAAATTTTCCTGATTAAATCCCTGCTGCTGTTTTTAGCTCAGGAAGAGGAGTGTCAACCACTGGTTCATCGGATAGAGATATTTTTAAATACTCTACAGACAACGTAACAGCTTATAGAGCTGAAATATGTAAGCCTGGCGGATGGGAATGTGATTTTGAACATTCTTTTTTTCTTGAATGATAAAGATGAATTTAAATAAGAGTAACACCACCATCAATGGTGAGATTATCAGAGAAATAAATATATAGAAGAAATAGGAGATGAAAGGAACTATGGCTGAATCAACAATGAAGAATATAAAAAAGGGGCCTATTCTTGCTGTTATTATTATGGGCGCGTTTGTATCGCTCTTGAATCAGACGTTAATGAATGTGGCTTTGCCTTCCATTATGGAGGATTTAGATATTGTGGAGAGTACAGCACAATGGATTACGACCGGATTTATGCTGGTTAACGGTGTACTTATCCCGGTAACAGCATTTTTAATGGAGAAATTTTCAACAAGGCAGCTGTTTTTAACAGCGATAAGCCTATTTGCTGCTGGTACCTTAATATGTGGTATTGCACCAGATTTCACCATATTAATGACTGGCCGGGTAATTCAGGCAATCGGGGCAGGAATTATAATGCCATTGCTGACAACAGTTGTGTTGGCACTGTTCCCGGTTGAAAAACGCGGAGGAGCAATGGGAGTCATCGGTATTGCTATTATCTTCGCACCTGCTGTCGGTCCAACGTTATCAGGGTTTGTCGTAGAGCATTACTCTTGGAGATTATTATTCTATATTATTTTCCCAATCGCTGTTTTAACGATTATTCTTGGATCAATTTTCTTGAAGAACGTTACAAAACAGACCTTCCCGAAAATTGATGTGATAGCAATTATTCTATCTACGCTCGGATTTGGCGGGATTTTGTATGGATTTAGTACTGCCGGCACAAATGGGTGGACAGATGCAACAGTAATTACAGGATTGGTAGTAGGATTTGTAGGTTTAACTCTATTTGTAATACGCGAGCTTAAAGCTGAGGTCCCAATGCTCGATTTCCGGGTTTTCAAGGATGGTATTTTTTCACTGACAACGGTTATTAATATTGCAATTACAGTAGCTATGTTTGCTCCAATGCTGTTAATTCCGTTGTATTTACAAAATGTTTTAGGTGTCAGTCCAATGAATTCAGGTCTGATGCTGATGCCGGGTGCGATTGTTATGGGGATTATGTCGCCGATTACCGGTAGAGTATTTGATAGAATCGGAGCACGTCCACTTGCGATAACAGGATTAACAATAACAGTTATTACAACTTATTTATTTACGCAGCTGACAGATACAACAAGTTATGCGTATCTCATTTCCATTTATACAATTCGTATGTTTGGTATGTCTATGATTATGATGCCTATTATGACAGCGGGATTGAATCAGCTTCCGCAAAGGCTTCATCCGCATGGTACGGCAATGGTGAATACAGTTCGTTCGGTTGCTGGTGCCATAGGTACAGCATTCCTGGTTACAGTAATGACTAATCAGGCAAAAAACAGTATCGAAGGTATTATTGCAGATAATCATTTTGACCCGGCGAATCAGCAGGACATGGTGCATGCTGCTCACCTTGCGCAGGTTACAGGAATCAATGATGCCTTTATGGTATCCACAGTATTCGCAGTGATCGGGTTGATTCTTGCTTTCTTTATTAAACGGGGCAGAACAACTCAAGCGGAAAAAACAGAATTACAACAAAAAAATCTTGCAACAGAAAAAGCATAATTGAAAAACAGGATGCCGCTTGGAAAATGAGCGGCATCCTGTTTTTTGTTGCAGAAGAATTTCTTTTACTTCTGCATATTTTCAATTTGTGAAACAATGGAAGTCATTAGTTCATTCACTGACTGTGATTTGCAGGATCGTGGATTTTGACCACACCACAATGACATCCATTCCGTACGATTTTGCTTTCCGGCTTCACTTCGGATCTGCTTGGTTAAGGTGTTTTGAATCGGATACGGCGGTAAATATTTTTCATGTTTTTTCATCTTTTGGATGAAATCGTTCCGAATGCCCCGGGCAGGCTTACCGCTAAAAGCGGAGGTTATGGCCAATTGGTCCTCTTCAATGTTCAGAACGGCTTGCTTATGCTGCGTGTTTGCACCGCTTTCCAAACAGGAAAGAAAGGCGGTTCCCATCTGAGCACCCTGAGCCCCAAGGACGAAGGATGCCAGTATACCTCTTCCATCAGAGATTCCACCGGCAGCAATCAGCGGAATACTTACCTGATCTGCGGCCTGTGGAATAAGTGCCATTATTCCAATCATGGCATCTTCAAAAGAACCTAAAAATGTTCCGCGGTGTCCGCCGGCTTCGCTTCCCTGCATAACCACCATATCCATTCCACTGTCTTCATTAGCTTTTGCTTCAGCAACAGTTGTAGCCGTTCCTATTGCTATAATATGATTTTCTTTCAAATCCTGAAGAACAGCTTTGGAGGGAATACCGAACGTAAAGCTGCATACAGGAACCTGCTCTTCGATAATAATTTGGATTTGCTGTTCGAAAGCAGCAGTCTGCATTTCTTTTACTTCGGGGGTTTCAGAAATATGCAATTCTTCACGGAATGGAAGAAGCCATTCGTTAGCCTGTGCTATTTCTGCATCTTTTACCTCTGGCGTTTCAGGCGTAAATAAATTGACTGCAAAAGGATTATCAGTCAGCTGTTTTATCTTTTGGATACTATCCCGAGTCTGTTCCGGGTTCATATAGCCTGCACCGAGTGTACCGAGTCCGCCGGCATTAGACACTGCAGCAACAAGCTCAGGAGTTGTTATTCCCCCGGCCATGCCTGCCTGAATAATCGGATAGCGGATGCCGATTTTTTCGGTTAATGTATTTTGATTCCACATGATGATTCCTCCTTTTTGATGAGATGAAAAAGTTGAAAATAATTTTGTTCATTTCATGACAGCTTGTGCTTAGTAAAGGAATGTTTATCTTATAGATTCATTTTAATATGAAAAAAATGGATAAGACAAATATCTAATCCATTTTTAGAAACTGTATGTATTTTTACTTTTCCCTGCAAATAAAGTTACAAAAATACTTGCAATGCTTGTAAGTGTTCCTGCAATTGCTGCAATCGTAACTGCGATTCCGGCTGATGCAAAGATGGCTGCCGGGATGAGCCCTATAAAAGCAATCGCAATGAATGCCTGGTAGACGGCAGAAATTGTTCTGGCAATAAAATGATGAAAGAATGATAAAAGTAATGGCGGCAGAAATAGCACAACTACCATACCTATTGCAATCAATAAGCCTGCTGGATCAGCATATGAAATAGTATTGGGGCCAGTCTGGTTTCGGGCTGCAAATAAAATAGCAGCAATAGCAATCAGTAAAGTTACAAAAATTATCAGAAATCTTTTAGACATAATAACATCCCTTTCTCTGTTTTACTATAACATATTTTATTATAAATTCTATTTTCAATTTCATATAATTTTTAGTTAAATAATGGAAAAAATATGTAAGAATTCGAAAATGTTTTAATCTGCAGTATCCATACAGCTTTCTTTTTATCCGGACTTTTTTAGAAACACCCCATCCTAAAGAATAAAAATTCTAATGGAATGGAAAAGTATTTATATAATAAATGTTTCCGAATACAGGAGGAGATAAGAAATGGACAAAGATATTTTACAACAGATTGGGAAGCGGCAAAGAAATCTGTTCAAACACTGAAAGCTTTAAACCCTGCAGTTGCAATAACCGGTCATGGAGAACCGATGCATGAGGAAGAACTGTCTGCGGGATTGGCGGAATTAGTGAATACTTTCGACCAGACAGCTGTGCCGGATTATGGACGATATGTGAACCGTAAAGAATAACAGTAGATAATTGCTTTTTCAGGAAAGAAGAATGGACCCTTTCTTTGGAAAAGCAATTTCTTTTGAGGAAAAGTAACCTGGACAGATCGGAGAACAATACAATAACCCAAATGAAAATAACCGCAGAAAACAAATGAAAGATTGTCAAAATAAGTGAGAGAATAGCAACAGTCTTTATTTCTTTGTTGGACAACTGAAATAAGAAGTCTTAAACTGAGTATATTTCCTACTTCAAAGAATATAGTATAAATTATCCAGCGTGAAATCTGAACATCATGAGTTGCAGGAAATTTAATAATGAAAAGCTATTATTCTATCCATTCCACAATCTAAGAGGGAGGGTAAATGGTGCAGAATGAAATCAATCAAAATAAAATTTTAACTGTTTTAACAATCTTTTCTACCTTTTTAATGGGATTTATTGACGCATATACATTTCTGACCCAGGATGGATTGTTTGCCAGCGCACAAACGGGAAATATGGTCGTTTTAGCTGCGAAGGTGTTTGAAGGAAACTTCCCAGAAGCTTTGGTTCATATCTCTTCATTTATCGGCTTTGCCCTTGGAGCATTCCTGGCCCAGGGAGTTATGGAACGTTTTAAAACATATGGGTGGAAAAAGTACCGGTTATATCTTTTTCTTCAGATGGTTTTTCTGTTTATTCTCGCTGTCATTCAACAAAACATCGGACCTTCTGTTATCGGCTTTTTACTAGGCTTACTGGCAGGATATGAACTGACCGTATTCCGTAAAATAAAATCAACCAGTATAAATAACGGAATTATGACTGGTAACACAAAGAACCTTATGAATAATCTTTATTTAGCTGTATTTCATAAAAATAAAGAAGCATTACATACTTTTTTAACGCTATTCATTGGAATTACTGTATTTATGCTGGGAGTTGGAACAGGTACAGTTATTTTACTTTTTGGTAATCATATAAATTTGTGGCTTGCTTTTGCTATTACAGGCTTTTTTTATCTTTGGCTGCTGTTTAAACGAAATTAAATGACAGGAAGATGATAATTTTCGAGGAAGAAAAGGGCGGAAAAAAGAAAATCCTGATTTCATTTCCAAATAGGAAGGAATGAAATCAGGATCCTGCTGCTTATTACGAATTTATAGAAGCATTCTTTTCTCTATGCTTCATGCCCTTCAAAGGATTATTTCGAAGCGTCAAAATAATGATTAGTGAAATCATATAGAGAGTGGATAAGAATGCCATTGCTGCTGTTATACTGTAATTATCCAGGAAGAATCCAATTGCAATTGGGGATAAACCGCCAATTGCCCGTCCAGTATTAAAAATAGTATTATTTGCAGTGCTTCGGATTTCTGTCGGATAAAAGCTGCTGATCAGAGCACCATAACCTGCATTCATTCCATTTGCGAAAAAGCCTACAATCACTCCGCCGATCAATATGGTAACCGCACTCTGAGCAAAGACATATAAAAAGACAGAAGCGGCAGATGCCACAAGGAAAATACCGTAAGATGTTTTTGCGCCGAATCGATCTAATATCTGGCCGAACAAAAGCATTCCCATACACATACCGATAATAGTGCTTATCATCCAGAGGGAAGAACCGGAAACACTTAAGCCCAGCTGTTCCTGTAAAATAGATGGCAGCCAGTTCATCAATCCGAAATATCCGGCTACCTGTACAGTGGACATAATGGTCAATGCTGCCGTGGTATACGCCCGCTTAGGGGTATTAAACAGCTTGGATAAGGAGCTGTCTTTCTTTTTTCCTTTTTTGATTTCTGTTTGTGCTTTTTTCCATTCTTCGGTTTCACCTAAATTTCTTCTGACATAAAAGATGAGCAGTACAGGAACGATACCTGTAATAAACAATGCTCTCCAGCCAAATAATGGAATTATAAGAGCAGCTAAAAGAGCGGCGGCTATCGCACCAAGCTGTCCACCGATGGTAACCCATGAAGTCATTCTGCCACGCTTCTGCTTGGAGAATACTTCTGCAACTAATGCCATTCCTATTCCAAATTCTCCACCGCCGCCGACCCCGGCTAAGAATCTTAAAATATAAATGAAGTAAATATTATCTGCGAAGGCCATCAAAGCTGTGGCTGCAGAGAAAAGAAAAATCGTATAAGTAAATATTCTGATTCTTCCATACTTATCGGCAAGTACGCCGAACACGACACCGCCGATCAGCATCCCGAAGTTTGTAATGGAAACAATCGAGCCCCCTGCTGCAGAAGAAATACCGAATTCTGCAATGATGGAACTTAAAACAAATGAGAGAAACATAATATCCATACTTTCCAGACCTAATCCAAGCATGGATGATGCTAAAATTTTCTTTTTATATTTATTGCTTTCTGTTGTATTTCCCATGGTGTTTTATCACGCCTTTTCTAGTAAAGTCTGCTTCATCAGATACAAGCATCTAAAACAATCTTTGCTGCTTCTTTATGCAGCTCTTTATAGTCTTCATCAGGAACCCACGAGTCGTTCATACGGCTAACGTGAACAACAAGGCAGTTTGCGGCTGGTATTTGATAAAGTGATGCTAAGATGAATAGTACAGCTGATTCCATTTCACAATTGAGAATATGTCGTTCTTTCCAATAATTCATAAAGCTTTGGTCAGGCTGTGGCCCATTTTTAATCCCGTGTTCACGCGATTGGCCTAAATAATAGCTTTGGGTTGTCATTCCTATGCCAGTATGTACATTCAATCCGTTTTGTTCTGCCTGTGATTGAATCGTCGCTAATAGAGCAGGATCTGCTGCAGCGGGATAGACATCACTGACATATTGATGGAGCATGCCGGGATCTCTGACCATTGCATGGTTCAGGAGCAAATCTCCGGGGGACAGCATATCGCTCCATGCGCCGCATCCACCTAAGCGTACAAACTTTTTGGCACCGCTCCGGATTAACTCCATAATTGCAATTTCTGTTGAACCAATTCCAATCCCTGTAGAGCATATGGAGACCTTTTTTCCTTTCCAAATACCACTGACTAAAATAAATTCACGATTTTTTGAAATTAATTTTGGATGCTCCCAGTCACTGGAGATTAATTCTACTCTTGCCGGATCGCCTACTAAAAGCGTAACCTCGCCTAAATCAGCTGCATCGACTTCATTTAAATGAATATTGTCCATGTTTGTTCTCTCTCCTTAAGAAGCGGATGATGTTATATTAATTTTCACATATGAAATAAATTATATTACTCTGAATAAAAAAAACAAGAAGTTTTGCTAATGTTTATCTGATTTATTTTTATCTCTGAAATAAAAATGGGTTTTAATGTAAAATAGAGCGTTGAAATTACTAGATGAGATATTGAACAGCAGTAATAGGGGTTTCCATCAGACTAATGTTTTCAGAAAAAATAGATAATAATTCAAAAATAAAACATGATAGGATATAATGAACTTATTTTAAAAATGGGGGGAGGCAAATAATGTCTTGGTATATTACGTATTTCACACTTTATTTTGGAATTATGATTGCCGTTGCTTGGTATTACTACTTTAAAATTAAAACATATGAAGATTACATGATTGGGTCATGGAGTACCGGCTTTTGGAAAATTACCGGAACCATTATTAGCACCAATGCAGGAGCAGCTGTATTTATAGGTTGGGTAGGACTTGGATTTACTGTTGGTTTTTCGGGGTATTTTAAATTTGCACTCGTGGCTTATGCGTTCAGTTTATCGCTGGTTATTCTTTTCGCAAAACCATTAAGACGTCAAAAGCTGTTTACTCTGGCAGATTTATTTACAGCCAGGTTCGGCGGGCGTTCTGGAATTGTTCCTTCTATTATCTCCGCTATTGTGTATTCTGTTCCTACATTAGGGCTTCAACTGGTAGGAATGTCAACGGTTTTTAATATCACGCTTGGCTGGGAATTAAACACAGGTTTAATCGTAAGTACGATTTTAATTCTTCTATTTTCTATTCCGGGTGGACTGCCTGCCACTATTATTACAGATGCAGTTCAGGCTCTGATAATTATTTTGGGTCTGATTGTGTTGACAATCACCATTGTTATGCACGTAGGCGGATTCGGGGATTTATTCAGCAACACTTCTTTTGAATACTTAAGCCCGATCAGTCCGGATGGATTATCAGACACTTTGCTGTATGCATTGTCAGTCGGCCCTTTTTATCTTGTCTGGCAGTCGACATGGCAGCGTATTTTTGCAGCTAAAGATGAAAAAACAGCATTGACTGCTGGAATTACAGGCCATTTAATTGTTGCTGCAATTTCATTTTTTCCATTTTTAATCGGTGTTTCTGCGAGGCAATTTGTAGATTTGAATATGGAGCAGGATCTGGTGTTTTCTTATGTAACCAACGAACTTCTTCCTGCCCCCGTAGCCGGAATTATTTTTGTTGCACTGCTTGCAGCATTGATGACTGGCGCGACGTCATTTAATCTGCAGGGAGCAAGCAACTTAACCCGTGATTTCTATCAGAGGCTGATCAATCCAAAAGCAACGAATGCGAAGCTGTTATTCGTATCTCGTATATCCGTGGCAATTGTAACCTTTTTAGGCACAGGTGCAGCAGTATTTATAACGAATATCAACGATGCTTATCGCTGGGCCTTGATGGTGAATGGTGTCATTCTTGTCTTTCCATTCTTAGCAATTATGTTCTGGAAGCGTGTGACCAAAAAAGGCGTGTTCATCAGTATGATCGGTTCATTAATTTTTATATTGATTTATCCGTATATGGGCATGCCATTTGATCAGGCACTTGCCGGCTATACATTCTCTTTTGTTTTGCTGGTAATAGCCAGCCTGCTCACATCACACGACAAATCTGAAGTGGTGAAGACGGCCATGCGCCATAAGCTTGAAGATGAAAAAACACTTGCAAAGGAGCTGGAATAATGATTGTAAATAAAATAATTAATGCGAATGTCCTGGACTTATTGAAGGACAGAGTCTATCTGGCTACTGTGGAGCTTTCAGAGGGACGGATTAAAAAGATAATAGAGCAGGACAAATCCGCAGAGGATAAAAATGCCCTGGATTTAAAAGGTAAATGGCTTTCACCCGGTTTTATTGATACGCACAGTCACTTGGTGATGTACAGCAGCTTTCGCAAGCAGCTGAACTGCTCTCCTGAAAACGTGAAGAGTATCCGCGATATTATTGAGAAATTTAAAGAACAGCAGGAAAATGTCACCGTCGACGGATGGTTGCGGGGATATGGCTATAATGAGTTTGAACTTGCGGAGGGACGCCATCCAAATCGTTTCGACTTAGACCAAATTTCAAAAGAAATTCCTATTTATATTCAACAGAGTTCAGCGCATATGGGGGCAGTAAATACAAAAGCACTGGAAATAATGGGAGTCGGTTTAAATGATCCAGATCCTAAGGGCGGACGATATGAACGTGATGAAAATGGTCTGGTTAACGGCGTGTTGTTTGAATTTCCGGCGCTGGATAAAGTTAAAGCAGTACTTCCAAAGGCAGAAGCGGATGTGCTGGCAGCAGATATTGAAGCAGGAGTGAAAGCTTATCAGGCGAGGGGAATAACTCATACGACAGAGATGGGAGTCGGTATTTTTTCCGGGATGGATGATTATGAAGCGGTGTTGAAATTTTTGGAGACGCCTCAAAGTATCCGGACTAGATGGGCAATTACCTATCAGCTGCTTCTCAATGAACCGAAGCTTCAAAATCTGAATGCAGATGAGTTGAAAGGGAAATTTGAATCACTCAGTAAGGGGTACAGTACCTTGGCTGGTGCTAAATTTTTCAGTGATGGCTCTATTCAGCTGCATACAGCAGCCATCCGCGGCAGTTACTATGACGGTGAGCCATCGGATGATTTACAAATTGAAAAAGAAGAGCTGGAAGAGCTGTTTAACCATTTCCAGCAGCTGGGCTACCCATTGATTACCCATGCAAATGGAGACAAGGCTGCAAGGACAGTGATAGAAGCCTATAAAGCAATAGCCAGTACAAAAACAAGCAGTATAATGAATAGAATCGAGCATCTGCAAACAGTAAATAAAGAGGATATTGAAGAAATGATGAAGCATCGTATTGGCGGATCATTCTTTACCAATCATATTTACTACTTTGGAGATATTCATAAAAAATACTTTTTAGGACCGGAAAGAGTACAAAATCTGGACCCTGTCCGCTGGGCTGAGGATACAGGGATGACATTTACGATCCATTCTGATTGTCCTGTCACAGGTATCTCGCCGCTTGATTCTATCCGGATTGCCGTCGAACGCAAAACAAGGCAGGGAGAAATACTTGGCGAGCATCAAAAGTTGACACGAATCGAAGCCTACCGGAAGATGACAGTGGATGCTGCTAAATTAAATGGTACAGATCAGGATGAAGGCAGCATTGACGAAGGTAAATTTGCAGATTTTACCGTATTAAACCAAAATCCGCTTGATTCATCTGTTCATTTATCAGATGACCTGGTGGAGATGACCATCGTTGGCGGTGAAGTGGTCTATCAAAAATAGAGGCTATACAGATCGGCAGAAGGTGTGTGTCTGGATAAGCCATGCCACATCTAATTATTTCTGTCCCTGTATAATAATAAAATAAAAGTAAAGCTTGAAAACTATACATGGTTGTCGTTATAATAAAAAGACAACCATGTATAGTTTTTTATTATAGTTGAGGTGATTCCATGCCAAAGGTAAGTGAAGCCTATAGAAAAGAAAAAAAGAAGAAGTTGATTCAGGCAGCGAAAACGGTGTTTATCGAGAAGGGCTATGTACAAACATCCATGCAGGATATTATGAACGAAGCAGCTATATCAAGAGGAGCAATGTACAGTTATTTTGATAATATTGATCATGTTTTTATGGAAGTTTTGAAAGAAGATGACCAAAAGGATATCTATTTTTTTGAAGCATCGGATAACGAGCTGCTCTGGCCGCAGTTAAAACAATGGGTTGAAATGCAGCAGGAAGCTATTGAAAATATTCATCAGTCGTTACTTCAGGCGAAAGCAGAGTTCTTTTTGTCCTCCCGTTATGTAAAGCATGCTGAAGATTTCCCTTACATTTCACAGCGTTATAATGAAATGACAAAATCGATAGAAGAGGTGCTGAACCGGGGAGAGTACAAAAAAGAATTTCAGCTGAAGCAGCCTGCTGATGGTATTGCCAAATATATAATTTCTTTTATAAATGGGCTGATGCTGGACACTTTTCAGCTTGGGAATGAGCAAACGAAAGTAAAAGAACAATTAGCCATCCTGCTCTTTTCTTTAGAAAATGCAATTTGCCCTCAATCGGGGAGATAAGGAGTGATTGTATGTTATTTGAATCAGCAAGAGTTACATTAAGAAAGATGACAAAAGATGATACAGAACTTTATCACAGATGGAGAAATGATGTAAAGGTGATGCATTCAACCAGCCCTTCTTTAGATGTTTATCCCTTGAAAGCTACAGAAGATTTTGTGGAGTATGTTATTTTGAAATCGGATACTTCAAAAGGGTATATTATGGTCGATAAGAAAAGTGAAACATCCATTGGCATTGTTTCCTTAATCAATCTGGATTATAAAAACCAGAATGCTGAATGTATTATTGATATTGGTGAGAAGGAATACTGGGGAAAAGGGTATGGAGCGGAAGGAATGAAACTGCTTTTGGATTATGCTTTTTATGAGTTGAACCTGCACAGAGTTTCCTTACGGGTCTTTTCATTTAATGAGCGGGCGATTCATTTATATGAAAAGATGGGCTTTGAATTAGAGGGAAAAAGCAGACAGATGCTATTTCGGGATGGTAAGTGGCATGACATTATTCATATGGGGATTTTGCAGGAAGAATATTTTATGAAGAAAGAAACAGAGTAGAATCTTAGATAAAAAACAGGGGCAGAAAATTTTTATTTCTGCTTCTTTTTTTTGCTTATTTTCATTGCATGTATGTTTCAGGCTGCCGTTCTGTCGGTTAGTAAATTTTTCAACCTAAAAGTGAAGTTTGGGAGTAGATATTTTTGGGAAGTAGGGTATTATGAGCGCATGCTGGATTTAACGAAGTAATAATAAAGTAATATGAAGATTTTGGGAGAATTCAAAGTTCATAGTTACTTATTTCACAGTCATAAATCGGCTAATAAATCTTACAAATTTGCCTCAATAAAATTAAATTCATTATTGGAATATTTTGCCAAATAAGAATGAAAACCTCAAGCAAGCATTCAACTCATATGAATTCCTTAACGTAAACAATCTGCATACGGTGAATGTATTTATTCTGCAACATTATTACACTAGAGAGTCAGTTTAGTCTCAGATATTACAAATAGAATAAAAAAAGGGATTTTTATAGTAAAGTATATATTTTTTGTTAAAATGTCTTACGTATTGTCAATATGTGTCGAAATACTTCCATTTCAACGGATGGATTGTAAGAGTGAAAATCTATGTTTTTATTGATTTTGATGAATGGTAAAGGAAGGATATGGTTATGTTATTAATTCCAATTGTGCTCGTTATTGCGCTGGTGATCGGTATCGTGGAGTGGAATTCCCATAAAAAGCACGTGAATGCTCTGCCGATTCGTGTCAATGTGAATGGAATCCGCGGGAAATCAACCGTAACACGTTTAATTACAGGTATTATCAAAGAGGCAGGATATAAAACCATCGGTAAAACAACTGGTACTTCAGCAAGAATGATTTATTGGAATACATCGGAGGAAGAGCCTATCAAGCGACGTCCCGAGGGACCGAATATCGGTGAACAGAAAATGGTTGTAAGGAAAGCGGCAAAGCTGGGAGCGGATGCCTTAGTCAGTGAATGTATGGCAGTTAATCCAGATTATCAAATAGTATTTCAAGAGAAACTGCTCCAAGCGAACATTGGTGTGATTGTTAATGTGCTGGAGGACCATATGGATGTGATGGGCCCTACCCTGGATGAAGTTGCCGAGGCCTTTACATCCACGATTCCGCATAATGGCCATTTAATTATTTCGAAAGGTCCCTATGTAGATTATTTTAAACAAGAAGCAGCAAAAAGAAATACGAAGGTGATTGTTGCTGATAATAGTAAAATTCCCGAGGCATATATACGTAAATTTGATTATATGATCTTTCCGGAAAATGCTTCGCTGGCATTGGCAGTTGCTGAAGCATTGGATATTGATGAAGAAACGGCATTTCGTGGAATGCTTAAGGCGCAGCCGGATCCGGGGGCAATGCGGATTAAGTATTTGAGGCAGGGGAGCAGATCGGCATATTTTGTCAATGGATTCGCGGCTAACGATCCGTCTTCCACCATTAATATTTGGGAAAATGTAGTGTCTCAAGGCTATCCAACAAAATCTCCAATTGTTGTAATGAACTGCCGGGCAGACCGCGTGGACCGGACCATTCAATTTTCAGATGATGTTTTACCGCATATCCCGACAGACAAGCTTGTATTGATTGGGGAAAAGGCAGATCCAATTAAGAACGCGGTGAGATCGGGGAGGCTTAAAGTCAATCAAATCATTGATCTCCAGGGAAAGTCAACGGATGAAATCTATGAAACATTATTCGAAATAGCGTCTAATAATATCATCTTTGGGATTGGGAATGTTCATGGTGCGGCCGAACCTTTAGTTGAAAAACTGCAAGCCCGCACAGAAATAGGAGGATCATAGAATGTTTGGTTCAGATTTATATATTGCACTCGTGCTAGGAGTGATTATAAGCTTACTTTTTTCAGAGAAAACAGGTATTGTTCCGGCTGGACTGGTTGTGCCGGGATATTTAGCACTCGTTTTTGACCAGCCTATATTTATTGCTGTCATTTTCGGTATTAGTCTTTTAACCTATGTTATTGTGACATACGGACTTTCACGCATCGTGCTGCTTTACGGACGAAGAAAATTTGCGGCAATGCTGTCGGTGGGAATTGTGTTGAAGCTCCTCCTGGATTACGCTTATCCAATGCTTCCATTTGAGATATTGGAATTTAGAGGAATTGGGGTTAT
The DNA here is from genome assembly GCF_900162665.1 of Oceanobacillus sojae. GTDB lineage: Bacteria > Bacillota > Bacilli > Bacillales > Amphibacillaceae > Oceanobacillus > Oceanobacillus sojae_A. The sequence continues at coordinate 1,149,064 of NZ_LT727812.1, read as the reverse complement.
TGTACCTGGTCTGATTGCGAATACGATTCAAAAGCAGGGGGCCATTATTACAATCGGAAGTTCGCTTCTATTAGGTGCACTCACGTTTGTTATTTTAAGCGTCTATTACATCATATAGGAAGGGTTAATATGTCTAAAAAATTAACATACCAAGAAAAAATATTACGAATGGGGAAACAACAAAAAAAATCTGCCGGTAAACATGTGGCTATCTGTTTAGCTGTTATTGTTATCTTCATCATCGGGCATCAAATCTTCTTTTCACCAAATGCAGCAGAAGTGGAAGAAAGGGCTGATTCAGAGTTCACCGCTACTTTCGTTGGTGACATTATGTTTGGCCGCCATGTGGAGGATGTGACAGAAAAATATGGACTAACATATCCCTTTGAGAAAGTAAAACCTTTCTTTGACAACGCCGATTATGTGTCAGGTAATTTTGAAAATCCAATTTTACTTCAAGATGAAGATAATTATGAACAAATAGATAAGCAGATTCATCTACATACGGGTGAGGAGGCAGCCAATGCTTTAAAAGAACTGAATTTTACAATGCTTAATTTAGCAAATAACCACATGATGGATTACGGGCCAGAAGGACTGAATGACACGATATCAGCATTGGATAATGCAGGTTTGGACTATGTTGGTGCAGGAGGAAATGTGGAAGAAGCAACTACAATTGATTATCAGGAAGTAAATGGTTTAACGATTGCAACACTTGGATATACAGATGCTCTTGTCGAAGGCTTCTCAGCGCTCGGTTATCGACCAGGTGTTGCCCGTGCGTTACCGGACAATATTTTTCCAATGATTGAGGAAGCAAACCAAAATGCGGATCTTGTTTTTGTAAATATGCATTGGGGTGTTGAATATGACAATCAGCCGCATCCGAGACAAACAGAGTTAGCAAGGGCGATGATTGATGTGGGGGCAGATGCTATCATTGGACATCACACCCATGTACTGCAGGAAGTAGAAAAGTATAAGGATGGCGTTATATTTTATGGGCTCGGCAACTTTGTTTTTGACCAGGGATGGTCCCGGACCAAGGACAGCGCCATTGTCCAATATGATTTGTTAAGTGATGGGACAGGCAGGTTTGAAATTACGCCGTTACGTATAAACGGAACCCAGCCTTATGTAACAAAGAACAAATACAATCAAAAGAAAATTCATTTGCAATTAATGAGAAACCAGCCGGAAGAGAATTTTAAAAAAGAAGATGGGAAGTTGATCCTGGAAGTAGATCATTCTGACGTTTTAGAGGAAAGGGGTTCTGATAGTGAGCAATAAAAAGCTTATTACGATATTGACGATTGTTGTCGCAGCGGGTCTGGTATTTGTTTATGCTCAGCAGGGAATGTTTGAGGAGGAAGTGACAAATACCGATTATGGTGTCGAACAATCCGAAACGATGAATACAGCGGAAGGCTATGGAGTCAGTGCTTCCCATCCATTGGCCGTAGAAGCTGGGATGAAGGTGCTGGAGGCAGGCGGTAACGCTGCAGATGCAGCTGTAGTGGTTGCCTACGTACTTGGCACTGTAGAGCCTTATGGTTCAGGCATTGGCGGAGGGGGAGAGATGTTGATTTACCCCTATGATGCGGATGAACCGACTGTCTATGAGTATCGTGAAACTGCGCCAGAGTCGGGGGCGAGACCGGAAACCTTTGCTATTCCCGGTTTGGTAAGAGGAATGGAAGAACTTAATAATGATTTAGGTTCGATGGACATGAAAGACCTAATCCAGCCGGCTATCGATTACGCGGAGGAAGGATTTAAAGTAGATAATCATTTGGTAGATCGGCTTGGTAAAGGATCTTACCGGATGGATGTTGCAGAATTAGAGGAATTTTTCCCGAACGGTGAAATATTGGAAGTGAATGACACATTGGTACAGCCTGAGTTAGCAGATACTTTACGTCATATTCAAGAAGATGGAGCAGATGCTTTTTATGAGGGGCTTATTGCTGATCAAATAGTAGAACATGAGGATACTCTGAAAGCGGAGGATTTAAGCAGTTATACAGCACAAACGACTGAGGCGGCTCACGGCAGTTTTGCCGGCTATGATGTTTATTCTGCACCGCCGCCATTGGCAGGAGTTACATTAATTCAGTCTCTGCAAATGGCTGAACAATTAAATGTCGCATCGACAGAGGATAATCAAAGAGATTATATGCATCTGATCGGAGAGATCTCCAAAAGATCCTATGATGACAGAGTTGAAAATGTAGGGGACAGATTTTTCACGGATGCAATGTCTGCTGATGAACTGACTTCCGCAGCTTACACACAACAGATGGCAGATACCATTTCACTTGATGAGCTATCCGAGGATTATGAAGTGAATGATTCGATATCAGATGAGGAAGATCACGATAATACGACACATTTTGTCATTATCGATCAAGATGGTACAATGGTGTCAGCGACACATACATTAGGAAATTTCTTTGGTTCCGGAGATAATGTAGCTGGGTTTTTTATGAATAACCAAATGGAGAACTTCAGTACAAGCGATGATTCATTAAATAGCATTGAGCCGGGTAAAACACCAAGAAGCTTCACAAGCCCGACTATTTTGACAAATGGTGAAAAAACAATCGGGATAGGTTCACCGGGTGGCAAGAGAATTCCAATGGTAATGACACAAGTGCTCGTTAAATATTTGATGTTTAATGAACCATTTGATGAAGCAGTAGAGAATGATAGATTTTATATTGAAGGTAATGATATTTTCACAGAAACAGAGCTGGATAAGGATGTTCAATCTGGATTGAGAGCGCGTGGATATGAAATCTATAATCAAACGGATATTGACTTTTATGGAGGAATACAATCACTTGTTATCGACGAGGAGTCCAACACTATTTACGGCACTGCAGATTCCCGGAGAAACGGTGTTTGGCAAGCCGATACAAATAATTAATCATAAAAGAATAGGAGGAAAGTAAAATGAAGAAATTATTATCAGGCGTTACGCCAATTTTACTGCTTGTTCTTGCATTAACATTCATGACTAATTATAAACAGTTGGATGATTTATCGGATTCAGAACGATATCAAATCCGAAGCTATGTGGAAGCAGCTGAAAATGATGCAACTGCAGATTCAGAATCTGCGAATGCCCAGGAAGAAGACTAGTCTGAAAATGGCAGAAAAAGAGGCTTATGCTGAGCTGAGCCTATTTTCAAAAACATTAAAAAGCTTGTAGAAAAAATTACCTTACTTTTTCTACAAGCTGAACAGGAGCAGAAAATATTTATTTTCTGCTCCTGTTTTTTCCTTATTTTTTAAATTTGAGACGGCTGCTCTACTGGCTGATAGATAGATGCTACAGTCTGTATTGCCTGATCCGGTGCAGCCATTAATGGGTAATACCCTTTTTTAGTCATATACTGCCAAATATCATAGGCATGGTGATTACTATTCAAAAAAGCGTGCTCCAAAAATGTTCTTAAATCAGGGTTAGCGCACTCTACGGAGGCGTTACCATAGTTTTTGGCAGAACTTTTTTGATTCATTAGATAAGCTGTAGCAATTTCACGGTCAGTATGCTGTTGCACTTCTGTCCGGGGAGTCGCAGATGGAAATTCAGAAACCGGTGCCTGTGTATAGGATTCCAGCACAGGATTTATTTTAGCAGGTTGAAATTTTGTAATATCAGGTGTTGTTTGACTTTGAACAAACTCTACTTTTAAATTATAATCTTGGACATGTAATGGGAAATGCTTTTGTAATAATCCCTTCAATTCAGGATCCTGAGCCTGGTTTATAAAGCTGGCCATACAGGATATGGTATTATAACATCCTGCGATCAGCTCACTTAACTCATGTAATTCATGTGAAGCTAATTTCATATAAAATTCTCCTTTAATCGTATTTTTCTTATGGTTTGCAGAGAGAGTGAATTTATACAACTTATCCATCTGAAGAAAATCATGCGTGAAAAATGAAACAATATTTCCATCTTTATTCGTTCTTGTCATTTTTATCGTAAAATTCTTCTCCAGCTTCTGTTTGCAGGTTATCATGATGAAGAGGGGTTTGGTCTTTATCCACATTATCAAAAACAAAATTACGTAAATATCTGTGATAAAACAGCTCACTTATTGTAATCAGAAAGGCAGATATTAATGCAGCAGCATCGACGGAAAGCAAGCTGTCATATAAAAATGAGCCTATCCCCCAGATAAGAATATAAGCAAGCGCAAAGTCGCCTACTGCAGCTGCTATATTTCCTATTCTGGGAAGTATCAGCATATCTCCTGCAAATGCCACTATAGTTAAAACTAAGCTGGTAATAACTAAGTTACTGAAAGAAATATTAAAAATCATACCTAATGTTACCCCTAATATTACTGTTGTCATTACTAATTTAAATAGGAATGCTAAAATGTATCTCATTAAATCATCGTCCTTGTATTTTTTTACTAACAATGGTATTTTGCTCTTTTAACCTGGAAATTATTCGTTACCGTTTATTTGATAGCTGCATTAAACAGTGAAAAATAACTTGAATATGTATACACTTATTCCAACCTATAGTAAGATTAAAATGTTTATTTTCGAAGGGAGCGTGTACGTTATGGTGCTATTTTTTACATATGTGATGGCCGGGCTTGCAATAGCAATGCCTGTAGGAGCTATTACGGTAGAGATGACAAAGCAGGGACTGAAAAATGGCTTTCTGCATGGCTGGGCTGTTGGGCTTGGCGGGATGACAATCGATCTTATTTTAATTGCCGCACTTTATTTAGGGTTAGCATCTATTTTACAGCTGCCTTTTATTCAAATCCCGATGTGGCTGATCGGAGCAGTGTTCTTATTTCTGATTGGCTATGAATCGATAAAAAATGCGGATAGTGATATTACCTTAGCTGGAGAAAAGTCCGCAAAATCCTTGCGTACCTCGTATCGTAATGGGTTTCTTGTCGCCGTCTCACCGGGGAATATTGTGTTTTGGCTGAGCGTTTTTGGAGCGGTGTTAAGTAATACATATAATCCAGCTGAACCATCTAATTTCTTACTTATTGCTGCGGGTATTTTAATTGGCATTTTATTGCATGATATCGGGTTACTAGCAATTGTTGCTACAACACGAAAAGTAATGAACCGGGCTATGATTAAGGGATTTTCTATTGTTGCAGGAGTTGTTTTAATTGGTTTTTCCGGCTATTTTATTTATGAATTTTATACGGTAATAGCAGATATCATGTAAGCTTACACATTTCGAATGCTTTAAGGGAAAAAGATCAGGGCCCAAGAATAATCAGCGCCTTGATCTTTTTTTCACGATAGGAAAGCATAAGAAGAACTATGGATTCGCTCATCCTTTCGCGAATCCACAATTTTTCTAAGAGCCTGTATATAGGGAACAAGCTTACTTTTCTAAAAGAATTGCAATTGTAGAAGTGCACGTTGTATAGGAAGCTCTAGTAATATTATATATTGCTTCTATTGTAATAAGTAAAAGCAGTAAAAAGAATTTAAATGTGCATTTAGCATATATGATGGAATATGTTCATCTTTCTAAAGGTATTGTTACTTTGCCTATAGAGAACAGGGCGCTCTATCTTTAGGGAAATATCGTAACGTACTTTTTTCTCTCCTTTTATATCTGGTAAGAAGGCTGTTCAATCCTTTGAATCAAGTGTTATCCAGACTATCAGATATGTAAGAAAGCCTATAATAAGACTGCCTCCCAGCATGCCGATAACCATACTTTGAAAGGTTTTGGTATCTGTAACGAACAAACCCAGTCCAAAGCATAGAAAAAGAAGAACAATCCATAAGGATATCAGCATTTTAAAGGTAATCAGACTGGCTTTTTTTGAGATTAGCTCTTCTCGTTCATCTTCCGTGCTGAATTCTCCTTTTTTGGTACTATAGCCTTCATTATTCTTTTTCTTCCCATACCAAAATCGAGCAATGCCAAAAATAATTAACCAGCCTAAAAATAAAAACCAAAAAATGCCGAATTCAAAGGAAAAAGAAAAGGGACCCTTATTTACCGTAGCAGTAAGAACCGTTTGAATCATTCCTAAGGTCAATAGCAGTATCATAATGATATTACCTGTTTGCTCGAAAATAATTTTCTTCATAGCAGGTTCACTCCTCATCTAAATAAAAAATAGCGTTAATATCTATTTCCAGCACTTTTGCTATCTGCAATGCCAACAATAAAGAAGGCGTGTAATTGCCTTTTTCCAAAGAAACAATCGTTTTTCTGGATACACCGACCTTATTCGCCAATACTTCCTGTGTCATCTTTCTTTTTTTTCTAAACGACTGTACTTTATTGATAACAATCATGACATCTCTCTTTTCTTCGCTCATGTGAAGTTGACTTCTCATTTGAGAATATCAAAAAGAAAAAGAGAAGTCAACTTCACATTTATGTAGATGTTTTAAAGTAATCCAAATTAAGAGGACCGCAATTATTGACGATTTTTATATATATAAATTGAAGTAAGAAATTACACTTTATTTTTCTTATAAAAAATGACGAAATAATGATTAAAAACAGTAACTAGCGGAAGAAAAACACGTAGACTCCTGTGGGAAAGCGCAAAAACGGAAGGAAGTTCGGTTAAGTTCGCGACGTCCTGTCGCAACACCGAACTGACATACGTCCTGTATGCCTCCGCAGAAAAAAACGAACTTCTTTTTTTTGAGGAGGCTGAGCTCAAGCCCACGGAAAGCGTAGTGTTTTTCTGTAGCGGTAGCTATTAATTTCAATTTATATAGAAGGAAAAAATCAATATTTTCTTGAACTGTATTTCACTGTTTGATGCAGCCAACAATAGATTGCAGTTTTTATTAGGAGAAATTCTATAATACAGATGTCTTGTCGAAAGGTTTATATGTTAGACAAAATTTACAGACTTTGATATTGTCATAAAAGCGACAATCAAATACGTGTATTCATTGAAAAAATAATGTATATTGGAACTGTATTTGATTTTAGGTTATGAAGTTACTTTTAGTAAACTTAATCTGAGCAAAAATGTATTTTTATGTTATATTTTACATAGAGATAAGGAGAGGTGTTTATATGAAAAAATCGCCATTAAAAATAATTGTGGCTATTACTTTAATTGTTGTTGCACTTGTGGTTTTACTGGTGGTTCTGGTAAATCGGGACTCAGAATCCTTTGGAAGGGAATTTGATGAAGCTCCATCAACAGAAGGACAACCTGTATACGGTGATCCAGATGCTCCTGTAACTATCGTTGAGTTTGGAGATTATAAATGTCCTGGCTGTAAAGTATGGGATGAAAGTATTTTTCCGCAATTAGAACAGGACTATATAGATGAAGGAAAAGTTAACATCGCATTTGTTAATGTACTGTTTCATGGAGAAGAATCGCGGTTAGCTTCATTGACTGCGGAAACTGTGTATGCTCAGAACCCTGAAGCATATTGGGATTTCCATCATGCACTTTTTGCTGATCAACCAGAAAATCAGCAGGCAGTATGGATGACAACAGATAAGATAGAGGAACTTGCAGGCGGTATCGAGGAAATTGATACAGAGGCATTAATGGAAGATATTGAAAATAATACGCTTATGGATGAACTTTTAAAAGATGATGACCTCAGAAAAGCTTTTGAAGTCGAATCCACTCCAACGATTATGGTTAATAATGTCATGATAAACGATGATGATACGTTTGATTACGAGGTTATCAAACAAGCTGTCGATGAAGCGTTAGGTGAATAAAATGAATAAACTGGATATGAGACAGCTTTATATGTATTTTGCCTGGGTCGTTTCTCTGGCTGCAACATTAGGAAGTCTTTATTTTAGTGAAATAAAGGGCTTTATACCATGTGAATTATGCTGGTATCAACGTATTGCAATGTATCCATTGGCTCTCATTCTTGGAGTAGCAACATTTAAACAGGAATTTACTATTAAAAAGTATGTACTTCCGATTGCTATTATTGGCTGGTGTATTTCACTGTATCATTATCTCGAGCAGAAAGTACCGGGATTTGCACCGTTAAAACCATGTGTAGGCGGTGTACCGTGTAATACAGAGTATATTAATTGGTTAGGATTTATTACAATCCCATTTTTAGCTTTCACTGCTTTTACGCTGATCATTATCTTTATGTTATTGATGAAATCAAATAAAAAATAAGAAAGAGCCGCCGGTATTTTTTATTGGCGGTTCTCTTTAATAGCCCTTCCAAATTTCACTGTATTTTCCGTGTTATCTTCTAAAAATAGAAATATTTGATACATTTAAAACAAAAAATTAAAAATATTTGCGGACAGAAATTAATTTATCGCATCGAATATGTTATGATGAGATATAATCCAAATACGGGATTAGATACTGGGCAGAAATGGTAAAGGAGTCAAAGGTAATGACAGATAAAGAATTAGAAATATTGAGAATTATAGAAGAAGATGCACGAATTGATTTAAATACATTAGCGAAAATGACAAGTATAAATGAAGAAGAAATTAAAGCGATATTAAAAAAGTTGGAAGAAAAGAAAGTTATCTTAAACTATTCGACTGTCGTGGACTGGAGTAAGGTACCGCAGGCTGAGCAGGTAACAGCGATGATTGATGTAAAGGTAACACCAAAACGCGGGGTCGGATTTGATGAGGTAGCAGAGCGAATTTACCGTTTTACTGAGGTGCAGGCTTTGTATCTAATGTCAGGAGCTTATGATCTTCAAGTAGTAATAGAAGGAAAAACGATGCAGGAGATTGCCCGTTTTGTTTCTGAAAAACTTTCATCGATAGATTCTGTGATTTCAACAACAACACATTTTCAGTTGAAAAAATATAAGCATGATGGAATTGTCTTTGAAGAGGGCGAAGAAGATCGCAGAATTGTGGTGACACCATGAGTCCATTAAATGTAAAAACCAAAAGCCGCTTATCGTCACGTGTACAGGACATTCAGCCATCGGGTATCCGGAGATTTTTCGATTTGGCTTCCTCCATGGATAACATTATTTCTTTAGGTGTCGGGGAGCCGGATTTTATTACACCATGGAATATCCGTGAGGCCAGTATTTCTTCTATGGAAAGAGGATTTACTGCTTATTCAGCAAATGCCGGTGTACTCGAATTGAGACAGGAAATTACAAAATATATGTATAATCGTTTTGATGTGGATTATGACGCAGAAACAGAAGTACTGGTAACGGTTGGAGCAAGTGAAGCAATTGATATTGGCTGCCGTGCTATTTTAGACCCGGGTGATGAAGTGATAATAGTAGAACCTGGATTTGTATCCTATTCTCCACTGGTATCAATGGCAGGCGGTGTGCCCGTTTCTGTAGGAACAAGGATAGAGGATGATTTCAAAGTATCGGCTGAGCAGATTAGGGCTGCGATTACGGCAAATACAAAGGCATTAATGATCAGTTTTCCGAATAACCCGACCGGCGCTGTTATGCTGAGAGAGGATTTGCAAGAAATAGCGGTATTGGCTGAAGAGCATGATTTAATCGTGTTTTCTGATGAGATTTACGCTGAATTAAGCTATGATAACCAGCACGTCAGTTTTGCAGCACTTGAAGGTATGAAGGAGAGGACAATATTAATATCAGGGTTCTCCAAAGCATTTGCGATGACGGGGTGGCGCTTAGGCTTTGTAATGGCTCCTCCTGATTTATTGGCTGCAATGCTGAAGCTGCATCAGTACAGCTTAATGTGTGCACCGACAATGGCGCAGTACGGGGCACTGGAAGCCTTGAAGAGCGGAATGGATGATGTGGAGAGAATGAAGCAGTCTTATAAGCAGAGACGCGGATTTTTTGTAGAATCTTTTGCAGAGATGGGCTTAGCATGTCATATGCCAGGAGGCGCATTTTATGCCTTTCCATCTATTAAAGCCACTGGATTAACATCTGAGGAATTTGCGGAAAAATTATTATATGAAGAGCATGTCGCTGTCGTGCCAGGAGATATTTTTGGTGCAGGAGGAGAAGGACATATTCGCTGTTCCTATGCGACTTCGATGGATAATCTGCAGGAAGCTACAAAGCGCATGAAACGTTTTGTCAGCAAACATCTGTAAATATAAGTAATTTGCAAAGATAATCACTTTATCACTAAAAAACCCGCTTATTGTTTTAATAAAAAATAAACTGGACCCTATAAAATAGACACGGATAAAAAAACCATCTATCCGTTTCTGTTTTATAGGGTTCTTTGTCGTATGTTTATTTTATAATGACTATAAGGGGGAGTTGATTACATGGGAGTGCATTATTTTTCGAACGAACAGGTAGAAGAGCTGAGAAGGAATCCATATGTGGATAAGGTCTCCAACAAAGCGATTACGTACTCTGAAGTCTTTAAGCAACATTTTATGGATGAACAGCATCGTGGAAAGCTTCCTACACAAATATTTAGAGAAGCTGGCTTTGATACGAAGGTAGTGGGAAAAGAAAGAATTAACAGCTTTTCTAAACGTATTCGAAAAATGGCGGATAGAATAGAAGGTTTTACGGATTTGCGTGCACAACATTCTGGACGCCGTCAAACGAAAGAGCGTACTTCTGAAGAAGAAATCACTTATCTAAAACATCAAGTCGCTTTACAAAAACAACAAATTGAGGCTTTAAAAAAAATGAATTATATCAACCGTCAAGCCACAAAAACTTTGCCCAAGAAAAATATCAACTCATCCAAGCATTGACAGGAAGAGATAATAATCTCTTGAATATCAAGTGGCTTTGTGACATTGCCCAAATATCCCGTTCCGGCTATTATGCATGGTTGGAACGAGCAGAAGAGCGAGAAGAAAGAGAGAAGCAAGATCGTAAGGATTTTGAATTGATTCTAGCAGCCTATCAATATCGTGGATATGCCAAGGGTTCCAGAGGCATCTATATGCGTTTGCTTCAAACAGGAATTGTCATGAACCGCAAAAAAATTCAACGCTTGATGAATAAATACAACCTTGTCTGTCCAATTAGAAAACCAAATCCTTACAAACGAATGGCCAAAGCCAGAAAAGAACATGCGACGAAACCGAATCATTTAGAACGCCAATTTAAAGCATATGGTCCGAAAACGGTCCTGCTTACGGATATTACTTATCTCTATTTTGGACAAGGGAAGAAAGCCTATTTAGCGACTGTTAAAGATGCGTTTACTAATCAAATTCTTTCTTACATACTGAGTGAATCGTTAGAAGTGGATTTTGTTTTAGAGATGATTGAACAATTAATCGAAAACCATGCCATCCCTAAAAAGCAGAAAACCCTGATCCATTCCGATCAGGGCGTCCACTATACCAGTATGCAATTTCAATCGCTACTCAATGATAAAGAATTACGGCAGTCCATGTCACGTCGCGGGAATTGTTGGGATAATGCACCGCAAGAATCTTTCTTTGGTCACATGAAAGACGAGCTGGGTGATCTAAGCAATGTACTGACTTTTGTAGCGATTTCTATCAAAATCGATGACTATATGGATTACTACAATAACGAACGGTATCAATGGGATCTTGCAAAGTTATCTCCTAATCAATATGCAGCTTTTATTAAAACGGGAGTGTATCCTCTGGCTTCTTTGGTGAAAACGCCAGAGTTGCCCGTCGTCGTTCCTCTGCCAGATTAATTTCTTCCTCCTCCTGGTGGAGTCGTGCTGCATATTTTTCCTGTAATTTATCCCATTTTCCTGGTCGAAATACGTCACTCTCATAAAAATCAGGATCAAATACTGCCTTAGCATATATATTATACTCTAACTCAATGGTTGGATACTTTAATATCCATTTTAAGTGATCCACAAGATAGGATTCCGATACCATTTGATCGGCAACGTTTCGATAGGCAAGAAAGTAATCCCATTGTTCCCCCTCCGTTAAAGATTCAAAATATCTTCTCATCCAATTAGGGTAAACACCATTTTTGTGCTCTTCTTGGAAAACGGAAAACTCTAATGCTTTCAAACTTGATAAATAATGTCTCTTCATATTTTTAATGGATGACAAAAGCACACGCTCTAAGTTTTGAGCGTGTGCTTTGACTTGCCACCGCTCCTCCTATGGAACAAGCATAAGAGGTAGCTGTAAAAAAAGTTAGTGGTTTTTTTCTAAATGTCCTTGACATGGGGTCCACTTTAAAAACATTAAGTGGGTTTTTTGTTTCATTGGTTATGCAAAGATATCGCTGATTTTTTGAATATCCTCTTCAGATAAAGAAATTTCAGCTGCTCTTTGATTGCTTAGTACCTGTTCCGGACGTTTTGCGCCAGGGATAATTACATCAACAGATGGTTGAGAGAAATACCAGGCCAACACAATATGAGCGACCTCCTCACCATATTTATCAGCAACTTTTCTTATCTGATCTACTTTTTCAAGATTATCTGCAAACTGCTGACCCTGGAAATTTGGATTTTTTGCTCTTAAGTCTGAGAAAGTAGCATTTTTATTATATTTACCTGCTAATAATCCTGATTCCAGTGGGAAGTAAGGAATAAAAGTAATTTGATTCTCCGCTGTATAAGGGAAATAGTCTTTCTCGGCATCTCGTTTTAATAAATTATATTCTCCTTGAAATACATCTACATAGCCATCCTGATTTGCTTCCTTCAATTGTTTGGGTGAGAAGTTAGAAACACCGATAGAGCGGATTTTTCCTTGATCTTTTAATTCTTTTAGAGCACCAACAGCTTCTGCTTTTGGTGTATTCTCATCCGGGTTATGGATATAAAACAAATCAATATAATCTGTCTGCAGCCGTTTCAACGCATCATGCACAGATTGTTTTAAAAATGCAGGTGAATTGTCAATTACTACATCACTGCCGACAAATTTCTGTGCTGCCTTCGTTGCCAGAACAGCTTCTTCCCGGTTATATTCTTTAAGAACCTCGCCAATTAATTCTTCAGAGCGCTCAGGCCCATAAATAAATGCAGTATCCAGCATATTGATACCATTATCCAGTGCTGTACGGACAACATCTTTTCCCTGTTCCTCATCAAGCATATCAGGATAGATATTATGCCCGCCTACAGCGTTGGTGCCTAAGCCGATTGGATTTACCGAAATATCAGATTTACCTAATTTTACGTGCTTTACCATTTTAAAACCCCTTTTCCGATAAAGTTAGTACACTAAAAATATACCACAAAATAAGGTAAATAAACATTTAAATCAAGCTATCCTGTTTAGTTTCTCTCCTTGTCTAATAAGAAAGAAGAGAACCAACAGTATAAATCCCCCAGCTAAGGTTACGAATGGAAATAGGATAGGGAAAAATATTGTAGGAATACTCTCCCACGCATCGGTATAATATCCAATTGGATAAGGAGCCAAAGAGCCGGCAGAAAGCAGCTCTGTTTGTAAAGCATCACGATTAGAGAAGCTGAAAGAAGTCTTATTTATATTGCCGTTTTCATCTAACATATGTGCGGTGTATTTTAATTTTTCATCTGGAACTCTGCCAATTATATCTCCGTCTGGCATTTCTTTTTCAACTTCTCTTGTTTTCTTTAAAAGTATAATGAATTGCGTTTTATCATTACTTTTATCCTCCAGGGTTAAATAGGCAATTTCTCCATAGTACCGGTTTAATCCTGCTTCTTCCATTCTGACAGGATAATCTTTCAATTTATCCAGCTCTTCACCGTCAATTTTCAATGATAAATCTGCGATGCTCATTTTTCTGCTCCAAGGGTCTCTATGGCTATTCTCTATTTTTACAGTTTCCTCTGTTTCTATTATGTGATCATTAAAATGAAATGTAGATTCAGTAGGCGGCTTCCCTGTACTCACATCTGTAATCTCATACGCTGCATTCATTTTTTGGTTATGTATAAGCTCCATGATCATTTTTGTGCTTAATGGTAAAGAAGTTAAAAATAAGAGTGCTCCAATAGAAAATAATAAGAACTTTAACGCTTTTTTCATGATGATTTCACCTCTGGATGGAAATAGCTTTGAGTGCTGAAATAATAATCCTGTTTGCATTATTATTCTGAATGCAAGTTCACTACTTCACAATGTGTTTCCCATTTTATCATAGCACGGTTATAATTACAGTAAATATCAGCAGAAAAAAATCTTTCCCGATGTTATCAGGAAAGATTTTTTCTTATTCCTTAACCACTAATCCAATCAAAGAAGCAAACTGAATTGCTTGATAGGAAGACACTTTACAGCCTTTTAAACTTTCCAGAGAAACAGTCAATGCTTCAAAGCTGGAGGAGCGAGCTGATATCTATTCCCTTCAGAGAGGTCTCTTCAAAGTTAGCATCATTTAGATCACAGCGGTTAAACTCTATTTTTTTGAATTTGCAATTATAAAAATCCACATTCGTTAATACTGCTTCATTAAATATGACCTTTTCCAGTTTGGCGTTTCCGAAAGTGGCCAGATTCAGTGTGGAATCATCAAATCTGACATTGCCGATGGAGGACTCCGGAAATTCACAGCCGACCAGCTTGCAATGAATAAACTCCACGCGGTGAATTGAGGATTTTGTCAAGTTCACATTTGAGAGGTCACAATTTTCGAAACGGACATCTGTCAGCTCTATATTGCCAAAATCGGTCTGATTGAATTGACAATTTTTTAAGACTGCATCGTAAATCCGTACACGTTCCACAACTTCATTGGTGAAATCAGCTCCAGTAATTTCGCAGGTTTCCAGCAAAGGATCCTCATCATAAAAAATATCGGTAAATCTTTTTTCTGTTAATACAGGTGAAATTTTAGGAATATCTATCTTCATTTTTATGCCTTCTTTCTGTAGATTCTATTATAATTTTGATACAGGATTTGTTTCAATCATAACATAATATCGCTTTATCGATCTTTGCGCAATGGTATACTAGATATTAATGAAAATGATAGATAAAAGGGAAAGGGGATTCAAATGGGAAAATCTGAGACAGCAATTTTTACTAACATGTGTATGATTGAAAATGAGAAAGGGCAAATTTTAGTTCAGAACAGACAGAATCCAAACTGGCCGGGTATTACTTTTCCGGGAGGACATATTGAAAAAAGAGAGTCCTTTCATGACGCAGTTGTACGGGAAGTAGAGGAAGAGACGGGCTTACATATTAAAAATCCTGTCTTGTGCGGGACGAAGCAATTTCAGACTGATCAAGATGAGAGATATGTAGTTTTGTTTTATAAAACAGCAACCTTTTCCGGAGAATTAACAAGCTCTGATGAAGGAGAGGTATTCTGGATTGAAAAGGATGAACTGCCAGATTATACGCTGGCTAATGATTTTCTGGAAATGTACAGGGTGTTTGTCGATGAAAAAATTTCGGAATTTTATTATGAACAGCATGGTGAAGAAGTAAATGCAATCTTATTATAATTATTTCGATGTTTTTGTTTGAAGAATAATATGCAGGCAGTGAATGAAAACCAGCTGATAACTTTGAATAAAACATACAAGAGGAAAATTCAATGGACATATGGAAAAAAGTATTAGAAAAAATAAGCTCTCAAATATCCAAACCCAGTTTTAATACATGGTTTAAAAATACTTCGGCAGAATTAGAAGACGATGTCTTCACGATTTATTCGTCCAATGCATTTACAATAGATTGGCTGGAGACAAATTATAGTACATTGATTACTGACGCCATAAAAGAAGTAGCAGGGGAGGATTACAGTATCCGTTTTGAAGTAACAGAAGAAAATGAAAAGCTTGCATCTATTTTCCCCAACACTTATTTTGAATCATCACAAAATGATACAGACAGCATTAGCAGATTAGAAAGAAAGATAGACCGGCTGGAGCAGAAAATTCAGCAGCTAATCGATGTGAAACGCCTGGATGAAAGAGCGGAACAGCTGGAAGAAAGGATAAGTAAGCTGGAGGAACAAGTGAAATAATTTTTAAATTGTAGATATTTGAATGATTTAAATTATCCATTGAAGAATATAAAGAAGAATCTCAGATACCGCTGGGGTTCTTTTTTGAATTTTTACTTGACCTTCACGTTACGTAATGCTTTAAGTTATAAACAAAATATGAAAAGGTGTGAGATAAATGAATATCAACATATTACGATCAGAGAAGATTTATAGGGAGATTATCGCTTGCCCGCCAGAAGAAAAAAAAGAATTGTACCGTCAAAAAATGCTAGCTCCCTACATGAAAAAATGGGAAATACAGCAGATCCCATTCCGGGCAGAGGAGGAAAATGGATTTGATGTGATGACGATAAATAATATGGCTCATCTGGCACCAGAGATGATAACACCGGAAATAGAACCAGAGCTTAAACTGATTTCCTCTGATAAATTATGGGAGGAGTTAAAGCAGGCGATGGAGCATAGCTTAAATCAATTTACTAAGCGTGGTATTAATTTGCCTGTGTCTGATTATTTATTTACGGTTTTGTTAGGGAATCCTGACAGCGAAATCCTGCGGCTGAATGAAGGATACAGTGGAGAAGGCGGAATTCCCGGTTATATTTTTCTTAGTTTGCTTCCAAATGAGTACACATTAAAACGATTAAAACCTGCTTTAGCACATGAATGTAATCATAATGTCCGTTACCAGTTTATTAAATGGAATGATAAAATTAACCTTGGAGAATTAATTGTCAGTGAAGGACTAGCTGAAAATTTTGCGACTTATCTATATGGAGAAGATTTAATTGGGCCGTGGGTCAGTAAAACAGATGCCAACACACTGAATCATGTTATTAAACCTATCTTAAGAGAACATTTAGGAATAACAGGATTACCGCAAATCATGCCATATCTTTATGGGGATGAAGTTACTAAATTACAAGGCTTACCAGCAATAGGGGTACCACACAGCGCCGGATATGTATGTGGATATTATTTAATGAAGTATTATCTGCAAAAAACGGGAAAATCCATTGTAGAAGCAACAACACTCCCGGCTGATGAAATATTAAGTGAGGTGAAAGAATATTGGGATGAAGAAACCATACTACACCGTTAAGGATATGATTGCCATAACTGGCGTAACGAAACGAACACTGCATTATTATGATGAAATCCATTTATTAAATCCGGATAGTTATTCAGATAAAGGATTGAAGCACCTAAATTCAGGGAATAATCAATTAGAATAGATAGTTAGAAGGAGGTTATATCATGGCAGACACATTTAAAGCACTTGTAATAGAAAAAGAAAATGAGAACTTGAATCTAAATGTAAAAGAAATCGAACCTTCCGATTTACCTGAGGGGGAGGTTCTGGTCAAAGTAAAATATAGCGGAATTAACTATAAAGATGGGCTTGCTGCTCATCCTAATGGCAATATTGTAAAGGACTATCCTTTTATTCCGGGCATTGATTTGGCAGGAGAAGTGGCTGATTCCAAAGATGACCGCTATAAGGCGGGGAATCCTGTTATTGTTACCAGCTATGAATTAGGTGTTTCCCATTTTGGAGGCTACAGTGAGTATGCACGTGTTCCGGCCGAATGGATCGTACCTCTCCCGGAAGGCTTAAGCTTAAAAGAAAGCATGATCTTAGGAACAGCCGGTTTTACAGCTGCTTTATCTGTGCAAAGATTAGAGGAGAATGGCTTGAAACCGGAAAATGGTACCGTTCTTGTCACTGGAGCTACAGGCGGTGTAGGAAGTGTTGCTATTTCTCTCTTGAAAAAGAAAGGGTATCACATAGCGGCCAGCACTGGAAAAGACTCTGAAAAGGATTATTTGCAGCAGTTGGGTGCAGCAGAAGTTATTGATAGAAAAGAGATTTATAACGGAAAGCTGAAAAAGCTCGACAAACAAAAGTGGGCTGCTGCAATTGATGCGGTTGGCGGAGAGCCGTTAGCTTCCTTATTAGCACAAATGAAATACCGGGGCAGTGTTGCTGTCAGTGGAATGGCAGCAGGAGTAGCGCTCCCTTCATCTGTTTTCCCGTTTATTTTACGCGGAGTTTCTCTGCTTGGAATTGATTCCGTATATTGCCCGATGGAAGAACGGAAGCAGATATGGGAGCGTTTAGCTGGAGATTTAAAATTAGATAATCTTGAGGATTTAGTTTATAGGGAAGCAGCGCTGGAAGAATTGCCGGAGTTATTGCCAGCAGTATTTGAAAGCAATCATTTAGGGAGAGTGCTTGTGAATTTAGAAGGTTAATTATATATCATGTATTTTGAAGGAGAACGGAGAAAATAGCGTTCTCCTTCATTTTTTTAATTAGTCTGTCTGCTTGTCAATAAAATCGATCAACTGATCAATAAAACCTTCATAAGATCTTGAATTGGCCAATTTGTTCACATTTTTGGGGTTAGACAGAATTTTAATATATTCATCGTAAATATCACGGTAAAGGTTTCGTTCATTATAGTTCATAGCAATTAAAGAGACAATTTTTATATTTGAAGCGTCTCCCCAAGGGATAGGCTGTTTCGTTATCAATACAGCAATGGCTGTTTGCAATGCGTCCATATTTATAGAATGGGGGACAGCAACAATATTATTAAAAGCGGTAGACGATAGATTTTCTCTTTTTATAACGTCCTGAGCAAAATGTCGTTCAACCAGCTGCAAGGAAGCCATTTTTTCCGTAATAAAACGAATGACTTCAAATTCATCTTTAAAGGCTTTATCACTCAGGATAAAAAGTCTTTTATCAAATAATGAGATAAGGTTTCGCTTGATTTGCTGCTGTTTTTTATCATGCTTTATCTTGTTTACCTGTGTTTGTATTTTTAAAATATCATCCGCATCCATAAAGGTATTAATAAGCACCTCTTTTGTATGAAGGTCAAATGGAAGATTTACAGTAGAAATAATTAAATCTCCATGCATCTCAGTTATCTCCTTATCAATCCTGGTTATTATTTTTGAAATAACCAGTTGATTCGCAAAATAATGCTCCAGCTTCTCTTTTATTACCAAGTGTAAATTGTTATAGGCAGGACAAATAAGAATGACATTTATAGACTCATTATTTTTTTGTTTTAATTCCAAACAACTCCCCACATGCAAAGCAATATAGGTTATTTCATCTTCAGGCAATTGAATGTTTAATTCTTCAGAGAGAAGATTGGCAATATAGACAGATAAATCATAAATCAATGGTGAAGAGCTTTTAATAGACTGCGTAAGCGGATTTTCAAAAGAAAAATTATTCGAAGCTCTAATCACCATATTTTGAACATGCAAAGCAAATTTGGTTTTGAACTCTTCATCATCCAAGCTGATTAAATAGCTCTCGTTAACCTTTTGGATAATTCGATTGACTAAATCCAGATATCGGGTTTGAGCATCATTTCCAGTCTCTTCAAGAGTATTCGTTGTTTTACTGCTTATCAGTGCCTGCAGATAATATAATTCATTTTCATCCATTTGGACTTGAAAATAAGATTCAATTAAGTGTTGTATTTCATGAACAATCTTTATTGAAATGAATTTTTCTTTAAAAGGATAGACATGATAATGCACATATTGATTATCCTGCATTCGTTCAATGGAAACAACAATATGATAGATAATATTGCCAAGGGTATATTCATTAATATCATAATCGTGACTTTGAATAATTTGCAGCAGCTTTTTTTTGAAGTCACCCAGCTCATAACCAAATGACTTCTCTAAGTCAATAATGTTGTAAAAGGTTGTATTATATTCTTTAGTATAAATCACACGCATTATTTTACGCTTATCTATTTCTTTACCTCTTAAAAACAAAAAATCTTTTGCTCTTTCAATAGCCAAATCGTAGCTTTTAATAAATTTCCGGCATTCTATTAAATCCTTTTCAATAGTTGGAACGCTTACAAATAACTCATCACTTAAATCAAATATATCCACACCGTTCTTGGCTAAAACGAGTCTTTGTAAAATGAAGTACATTCTATTTTCAAAGGGTTTATTCTCTGGTTGTATAGTTTCATTATTTTCTATTTTTTTCAGACGATAACCTGCACTTGAAGATTCTATGATAAATAAGTGACTATACTGTTCATTAATATACTGGATATAGTTCCTCAAGGTCCGGGGCGAAATATTTAAATAAGTTAGTATTTGTTTTGATTTCATCCAGTCGCTGTGTTCCTCTAATAAATGAATGAGTGCTTCAATGTTTTTTTCCTTCATTAGAATTCCCCTCCCTTCGTTCTGTTCAAACAATCTTTTTAGAATTAACTTCATTATAATCCGGCGTTACATGATAAGAAAATAAATCTATTGCCAGCAGGTAGGCAAAAGGAATATTCGTTAGTATTCCTTATCCTTGGCATAATATAAGTACATCAAAAACAAGGGGGAAAACAAAATGAAAAAAACAGTTTTATTAATTTGCAGTGGTGGAGCTTCCAGTGGTTTCCTGGCTCAAAATATTCGTAAGTCTGCTAAGAAAAAAGGGTTAGAGGTAGAGGTGATAGCAAGAGGTGAATCAGAACTGGTTGATTATATGGATCGAATCAGCATGGTATTAATTGCACCACATTTAAGCTATATAAAGGACGATATAGCAGATCAGCTTTCAAATACAAATATTCCTTATCAAGTTATTGATCAAATGACTTATGGAACATTGAATGGAGATAAGGGTCTTGACATTATCGTTAAAGAACTTGGGTTAGAATAATTCTGGATAAGGAGGATTACCATGAACAAATTGATTGAGTATATGAACCGGTCATTTGCACCTAAGATGAATAAGATCACAAGAAATGCCTGGGTATCTGCCATACAAGAATCCATTATGGGTGTATTACCGCTGATTCTCGTTGGATCATTAATCACACTGATTATGATTTTAAATGATTTCATACCTAATATGCCTAATCTGCAGCCTATCAGTGATTTTTCATTTGGTTTAATGAGTCTGTTCATTTCTTTTCTGACACCATATTTTATTATGGAAAAATTGAAGAAAAGTGATCGGAAATTAGTTGCAGGTTTAACGGGTGCGGCAATGTTTTTATTTTTGCTCTCTCCTACATTTAATGATGAGGGACAAATCATCTTTTCTTTTGAAAGATTTGGAGCAAATGGAATGTTTGTCGCAATTATTGTCGGGTTGCTTGTTGGTGTTGTGTTCTATCTATTCAGTAAAATGTCCTTTTTTAAAGAATCAAGCTCATTGCCAGATTTTATTATTGTCTGGTTCGATACGATTGTACCAATTACGTTATTACTGTTGGCTGCATGGCTTTTTACAATTGTCGGAAGTTTTGACCTTTATGCTGCCATCCTCAGTCTGTTCGAGCCGCTCAACTATATCGGTCAAAGCTTTGCAGGCTTTGTTATTATCACATTTATTAGTGTGTTTCTATATTCTTTCGGCATTAGTCCATGGGCTTTATACCCGATTATTTTTCCAATATGGATGGCTGGAATTGAACAAAATGCAAATCTATTAAGTCAGGGAGCAGATCCTTCCTTTATTCATACATTCGAAACAATGATGGCATGGATATGGATTGGTGGAATGGGAACAACATTGCCATTAGTCATTATTATGCTGCTAATTGCCAAATCGAATCATTTGAAAGCAATCAGCAGGGTAACAATAGTTCCTTCTATCTTTAATATTAATGAACCGGTTGTATTTGGTGCTCCTGTAGCTTTTAATCCGATTCTTATGATTCCAATGTGGCTGAATGGTATTATCATTCCGGCAATCACATATATCGTTCTTTCAATGGGGGTAATTACGCTTCCTGCTGAGGTAATGCAATTATGGTATGTGCCGATTGGAATTTCCACCTATCTCGTTAATACAGATATTAGCGGACTGTTACTTCTGCTGGTTAATCTCGTTGTATCATTAATAATCTGGTATCCTTTTGTCAAAGTATATGACAATCAAAAAGTAAATGAAGAAAAGCAGCCAGAGGAAGTTTAATTTAATTTAAGGAGGGCTTGATTTGAGCCAACATAATGCAGAAAGTTTACAAGAAGTATCCATGAAAATTATATTAGGAGCCGGCGATGCAAGGGCTGATATTCAAGCTGCTTTGAAGGATGTAGAAACGTTTAAATTCGAAGAGGCAGAAGCGAAATTAGCAAAAGCAAAAAAGCATATGTCAGCAGCACATTCAGCTCAAACAGAAACGATTCAAGAAGAGGCTAGAGGGGAAGCTGTTCCTTATTCTACTTTATTTACACATGCTCAGGATCACCTGATGACAGTAATGAGTGAATGGAATATAGCCAGAAATCTATTAAAGATTTCTAAGGTCTTTGATCAAAGAATCAAGAAATTAGAAAGTGAATAATACGCTGATTGGAAGTGATACCGATGTCTGTTCAGGCACCTCATTTATTTTCGAGTGATTTTCTATGGGGGGCAGCAACTGCTGCTTACCAAATTGAGGGAGCTCATTTAAAGCATGGAAAAACATTATCGGTTGTTGAAAAAAATATGAATAAAAATTACGCTGATCCAAGTATTGCTTCAGGTCATTATCAATATTGGGAGAAAGATATTGCACTGATGAAGGAGCTAGGATTGAAAGCATACCGATTTTCTATTTCCTGGCCGCGAATATTGCCGGATGGCCGAGGGAAAATAAATCAAGAAGGCGTAGATTTTTACCGTAAATTGATTAATAAACTAAAAGAATATGAAATAGAACCGATCGTGACCATTTACCATTTTGATCTGCCTCAGTGTTTACAAGAAGAATACGGGGGCTGGTCATCCAGAAAAGTCATCGATGATTTTGAAGCATACTGTCAGGTGCTTTTCACATATTTTGATGATGTAAACTATTGGCTTACCATTAATGAGCAAAGCAATATGTTTCAGCTGCCATATCTGATGGAATTTAATCCTGATATACCATTGGAGAAGCAGAAATATGAAATGAATCATATTATGACATTGGCTCATGCTAAAGCAATTCATTTATGTCGTACGCTGCTGCCAAATGCAAAAATTGGACCGGCTTTAGGAATTATCCCTAATTATCCTGCCAGCCCCAAGCCAGAAGATACTTTGGCAGCAAGACATGCGGATGAAATGCGGACTTATCTGTTTATGGATTTATATATGAAAGGAGAATATAGACCTTTTGTATGGAATTACCTTGTGGAAAATGGAATAGAGCCAACCGTTGAGCCGGAAGACATGACATGTATACAATCTGCAAAACCCGACTTTATAGGAATTAACTATTATCAGTCTCGTGTTGTAAAATTTATTCCGGAAGATGCGGATAAAAAAGAATTAAAATTGAATTATGATGGACAAGATGATGATACACAATATGATAATACCCCAGGGCTATTTGAAGGAATGACTAATCCATTCACACCTAAAACAAGGTGGGATTGGGAAATTGATCCGATAGGGTTTCGATATATATTAAATGAGCTTTATGACCGTTATCAGGTTCCATTAATGATTACTGAGAATGGTCTTGGAACATTGGATGAACTAACAGCGGATAAACAAATCCATGATCAGGAAAGAATAGATTTTCTGCGTGACCATATCTGGCAGCTTCAACTGGCAATCAAGGATGGTGTAGAAGTTTGGGGATATATGCCATGGTCCTTTATAGATTTGTTAAGCACCTCCAGCGGTTTTAGAAAAAGATATGGGTTTGTATATATAGACCGTGACGATAAGGATATTAAAACCTTGGAGCGGATTAAAAAGGATAGCTTTTTCTGGTATCAAAAAGTGATTGCTTCCAACGGTTGTCAGCTTTAAATAAAAAGAATGCCGAGATTGTATAATACATATCTGGGCATTCTTTTTATTTGATAAAATGTATGGTCTGCTACAGTTCGGGAAGAAATAAAGCCTGAAGCTTTTTTATATAATAATCGGCTGTTTGTTCTAAAATATTATTAGATAACAAAGCAATTTTATCTAACTATTGAATTTAGCTCTTAATTCGGGTAAAGTAGCCTTTGTAAGAAGAGTGTGTTCTAAACTTTCCAGATAACGGCAAGCGGTTTTGGTTGCGTTATAAGAACATTTATATTATTTCATAAAAAATCTTTTTCATGTCTGACATGGAAAAGGTTTTTTAGGGACGAATAATGCTATTTATGGAAGGAATAATGCATTAAAAAACATACTAAGAAAGGGGTTTTGTATGAAAAACTATCTATTTCTAATTACCGGCACCTTTTTCTTTGCTGCTTCTGTAGCCATTTTCGCGATGCCGAATTCCTTAGCGGAGGGAGGCGTTCCCGGGCTGGCGCTGCTTATCTACCACGAAACAGATATATCACCTGCATTAACTACTCTTATTCTGAATGCAATGATTCTTTTAATCGGCTTTCGTTATTTGCCGAAAGATATGATTATCAAATCACTTATAACTATACCGCTATTTTCATTCTTTATTTATATCCTCGAAGATTTAACTTCAGGAATACCAGACCCTCTTCTGGCAGCAATTTTTGCAGGTGTATTTACTGGTGCAGGCTTTGGACTTATTTTCCGTTCAGGAAGCACCACAGGTGGAACATCGACCATTGCCCGTATGTTGAACTATAAATTTGGCTGGGAATTAACGGGAACTAATTTTGTGTTAGATGCTTCTGTTGTCGTTGCCGGTATTTTTGTAATTGGCCCGCTTTATACAATGTATACGGTGCTCGCTTTGTTTATTGGAAAAAGGGTAACGGACTATGTGTTAGAAGGTTTTGAAGCTAAAAGAGTGGTGCATATATTTTCTAATAAAACGGAAGAAGTGGAGCATGCACTGCAAACGAGCCTGGGAACACATACGACTGTATTAAAAGCAGAAAAAAATGCAGATGGTGTCGAGGAAAACCTGATTTATGTCGCTATTCCGAAACAGCGGCTATTCTATCTGAAAAAGCTGGTCAGCAGTATTGACGAAAATGCATTTACAGTTGTACACACTGTGAAGGATGTTACCGGCGGCAGCTTTGCAGAGGCACATCACCCGGGACAGAAAACATTTAGAAGTAAGAAATTGGAGCGCCGTTATTATAAGAAACAGGCAGATGAAGAGAGTTTTACATCTCCTGATCATACGCCTGTTAATGAGAAAGCATAGTTCTACGAAAAAGGTCTTTTCTATATTTTAAGGAAAAGACCTTTTTTGTATAAAGATATCAATCTCTCTTTTCTCTAAAAAACTGCCAATAAACAGAATAAGGAATAATAACTCCAGCCAAAAGAAAATATTTATGGACTACAATATCTGCTTCTCCCCGCCAATTAAAATGGATTGGAATCGAATCGGGTAAAAATAAAATAACGATAAACAAAACAAAAAACATAATTAAAAATACGATAATATCCTTTTTCATAAACATTCTCCTTATATAAGTTTTATTGTGCAGGTCCGTCGATAGAAAATCACAGCTAAACAGATTAATAGAATGGAGAGGGCAAGGTAAATAATATATAACGGAAGCACATGGAACAGGATAAGCGCGAGCGGTACAACTATCATTGCCATTCCGGTCAACGCTGAAATCAAAACAGGCGGGCTTTGTTTAACGATATACATATCATTTTTCCAGCTGAAATTAGGGTAGGAAAAATTCAGCATTAATCCAAATGTCGTGATAAAAGCTGAATAGCTTAAAGGAATAAGTATCACCCATATCAGCTGTTCCATATTTGGAGAAAGACGGATAATAAAAGCAATGACACTTATCGAGAGACCGGAAAAATGCAAGGAAAAGGTACAGGCTAATTTAGCATGAATTACTCTTCTTTGTTCAATAGGTAGTGTTTTTAAGATCCAGATTTTATTTCCCTCCATCGATAGAGCTGCAGTTGCTGGATTACTTATCAGAAGTAGAGCTGCAATAAAAATAGGGAATATATTTGTTATTGTCCCGCTAGAAACAGACATCGGAATAACAGCTGACGATTTTTCCACCCCAAACAAGAGCAGCGCCATACTGAGAAAAATTAATAGTACGGTACCCAGTATCGAATTGAGCAGGTAGTTGTATGAACTGAATAAAGTATTTATTTCCTGCTTCCAAAGCGCAAAGAAAATGCTTCGCTGTTTGATAGCTCTTTGCTTCACCTTGTTATTACTTTTTAAAGCAAGAAGACATAAGTTTAGCTTCCGGTAGTATTTACTGCCAGTCAGAATCAGCAAAACAAGCAGTAAACAACTGATAAAAATAAAAGCAAGAATATGAAAAATATGCTCCATATTATCAAACTGCAATAATACAGATGGCAGATAAATATTTGTCATTTGACTGTATAAAGATGCTCCTATATCCTGCAATTCACTTGTCTGGTTAGATTGTGTCATAATAAAATAGCTGAACACACCTAAAAGAATGAGAGAGAAAGAAACGGCAATCAGATTCATCTGTCGAAAATAAGCAGCCAGCCGATAAACAAGACTTCCAAAAATCACACCAATACAAATAGGGATAACAGGTATAATCAGAGCTGTAATACAAAACAGCAAAATTAAAAGTGGAGATGTCACGTCATCAGGCGCCCAAACAAGTAATACTGGCATAGTAAAAAGCAAACTGACCAGTAAATGAAAGAAATATAAATGAAGCACCTTGCTGATAAATATTTCTTTTTCACTGACTGGGTAAGTGGACAGCTGTTCAAAATCACTGCTGCCAAAAATAGTGCCGTTTGCACGTAAAAGTGATAAAAAAATCATCATGATACTGGAAACAGAAAGCATGTATGTGGGAATCAAATTTGCCTGATTCAGACTGACAAGGGTTTTTGCTGTTAATGTATTATAAGCAAGTAAAAATATTCCCATAAGAAACAGTACAGCAACAGTAATTTTTATACCGTTTCCCTGTTTCCCGGAACGAAATAATTGATGGAATGGAATACTGCTGACAAGGTCATTTTTGAATAATATCCATATTTTTTGATTCATTACGAACCTCCATAAAAATCTCTTCTAAGCTTTTTGAGCCGGCAACATCTTTCATCAGTCCATTTTTAACAAGACTTCCTTTATGAATAATAGCTACTTTATTACATAGCTTCTGGGCAACCTCTAATACATGTGTCGAAAAGAATACAGCACCGCCATTTTCTGCATGCACCTGCATCAGTCTTTTTAATTCAAAGGAAGCGGTCGGGTCTAAGCCGACAAAGGGCTCATCTAATATAAATAATGCCGGTTTATGTACTAAAGCAGCAATTAACGCAATCCGCTGTTTCATCCCGTGAGAATAAGAAGCAATACTGTTATTGAGTTTGCTTGTCATTTCAAAAATGGTACTGTATTTTTCAATGGATTGTTTTCTCTCAGCAAGAGGGACTTCGAAAATATCAGCGATAAAGCTGATGTACTGAAGCCCGGTTAAATGCTCATATAAATCGGGATTATCCGGAATAAATGCGATTCTTTTTTTACAGTGAACAGGGTCAGTTTTGATTGAATAGCCATCAACCCAGATTTCACCCTGATTAAAAGGATGGATACCGACAATTGCTTGGATAGTCGTAGATTTACCAGCCCCGTTTGCCCCGATAAAGCCATAGATATCACCACTTTGGACGTGGAGATTAATATCCGTAATTGCTTTTGTTCCATCTTCATAGATTTTAGAAACATGATTAACTTTTAACATAGCTTCCCTCCGATTGACAAAGTGTCAGTTATAGTGATAAAAGAAACCAATGATGTAAGATACATTGGTTATCCTTCTAAAGCAGATACTTCAATATCCAGCGATTTTGCCAGGACTTCTTTAAAAGCTTGTAAATAAACTTTCATTTCATCTAAACTGGATTTCTTGAGCTTAAGATCATTGGAAACAAAAACATATCCAGTTACTAGAAAATGGGCAGTTTCATAAGGGTAATCTACCTGAAAAATGTTCTGTTCTTTTCCTTCTTCAATAATTTGTGTAAATAAAGGGAGAAGTTTTTCAATAAATTTATGATAAAAGCGATCCATCATATATCTATTTTCCTCCAGCTGGACAGTTTCCTGCAGCGTGACTGTTTCTTCTGTAACGGTGTCTTCCTGAATAATGGTTGTCTGTAAAAACTGGTTTAACTTTTCCAGCGGAGTTAACGATGTATCTTCTACAATTTTCTCCATCTGCACAATTAATGGCTTAACAGACTTTTCAACCAGGATATAAAGAATTTCTTCTTTATTTTTAAAATGATAATAAAGCAGACCGCGCGAGATTCCTACTTCATTAATAATATTTTGGGTCGTCGTCTGCAGATAGCCTTTTTCCGTAAATAATTTCATTGCTGCATCTAAAATTTCTGCTTTTCTGACTTCAGGCAATTTCACATCTCTCATGTAATATACCTCCTTGGGTTAAGTATATACAGATGACTGACAAAGTGTCAATTTATTTATGAACACGCATTAAATATGTGGTATATTTATCATTTCATTATAGATACTTACTTAGTATATAATTCATATTGAATAAATAACGAAATTAGGTTAATATTAATTTTGTAATTATATACTAAGTATATATTGAGGGGATGGAATAATTTGATTAAAGTTAGTGGGCTAGTTAAATCTTTTACACAAGGAAAAAATATCACAGAGGTACTGAAGGATGTCAATTTGGAAATAGAAGAAGGGGAATTTGTTGCTATTATGGGACCTAGTGGTTCTGGAAAAAGTACACTTTTACAGCTTTTGGGTGGACTGGATTCCCCTACAAATGGAAAAATTGAGGTGGGTGGAAAAGCGATAAGTGAGATGAGTGAAAACCAAAGAACTATTTTTCGCCGTAAAAACATTGGAATCATTTTTCAAAATTACCAGCTTTTAAATAATTTAACGGTTGAAGAAAATATTGCTTTTCCATTATATGCAGATGGAACACTTGACAAAGAAAAAATGAAGGAAGTAAAAGAACTTATCCAGGCGGTTGGATTAAATGAATTAAATAAAAAGCAAGCCAATTTATTGAGCGGAGGGCAACAGCAAAGGGTAGCTATTGCAAGGTCTTTGGTGAATCAGCCCAACGTTTTATTAGCCGATGAACCGACCGGAAATTTAGACCGCTCAAAAGCAGAAGAAATATTGTTGCTTTTAACACAATTTCATAAAAAGAATAACCAGACGATTATTATGGTCACGCATGATATATTTGCTGCCGGTTTTGCGGATAAAATAATCTTGTTTAAAGATGGAACGATTGAACAAATCATCTCCAGAGAGGATGAGAACTATGCTCAATATCTGGCGAATTTCATGGCGTAATATTACGAGAAAGAAAAAAAGATTTGTATTAACCTTATTAGCAATTATAATGGGGACATCCTTTATTACTGCTATGCTGATAGCAGATAGAACGACAAAGGATGTTTTTGATTACTATGAAGAAATGTATACAGGAAATGCAGATTTTTGGATTTTAAGCGATGAACACACTTATCCAGAAGAGATAATTAACACTGTTCAAAATCATCAAAATGTAGATGAGACGCTTATGGCGTTAGATAAACAAACCTTTCTTGATTTACCTGGTGAATATTCGGACAGCCAGCTGGCTGTCCGAATTACGGGGGTGGATAATCAAAATAGTAATTTATTAAAGCTGCCAGTAGTAGAAGGAGAACTTGATAATGAAGGGTTAGTCATTCCCGAAACAGTTGCGGATTTGTTGCATGTTGATGTAGGTGATACGTTGTCCTTTCGAGAAATGGGGGAAGTGAAGATATCAGCAATTGTAGAATATACCCAGTTGTTATCAAGTCCAGGGAGTTGGGAACGGGCAGCATCCTCCAGTTTTCGCATGATGGCTCCCCTCGATTTATTGCAGGAGCGGGCTGAGTTGAATGGAGAAATTTCATATATCAGGTTGAGCACACTTGGAAATGACGAGAAATTATTTCGTGACATCCAAGAAGAGCTTTCTGACTCAAGAGCTTTTATTCAGCCGGTCGTTGCTGATGACCGTCAAAGTAATGATGTGGAAGGGCTCTATACATTCTTTTATTTAATAGCCATCCTGACCATGTTTATAAGTGGTTTTATTGTTTTTAATATGATTTATACAGGCGTTATTGAGCGAAAAAAAGAGTTCGCTATTATGAAAAGCCTGGGATATGGGCAAATTTCTATTTCAAGACTAATTTTGATGGAAGTTTCTTTCATAGCTATGATTGGAACAATTATTGGTGTACCTATTGGTATTTGGTTAGGCGATTTGTTTATGATGACCCTTCTAGGCATATTTGAATATGACATGGTTTATTCTCTCAATTGGATTATGCCAACTGTCATTTCTTTAGCAGCAGGTGTTATTTTTCCCGTTTTGTTTTCTATGTTTCCAATATATAGTGCAGGAAAAACATCTATACTTGAAAATTTAAAAATGGGTGCAAAAACAAGCTCCAATGAAAAAGTGCACTGGATCAGATACGTCATTGGTTTTGGGTTATTATTATTATTTTTCTTTATAGACAATCCTGTGTCATATATCAGCCTCATATTATCTGTCGTTATGTTAAGTCCATTGTTTTTAAAAATATTCAGCATGCTGATTAAGCCGATTATTCTGTTATGCATGGGGCATCCGGGCAGAATGGCAATCTCTAACTTAAGAAAACAACTATATAGAAATGCAAATACTGCGACGCTGCTTTCCGTCGGAATTGCGGTGATCCTCTTATTGGGGGCACTTTCAGATGCAGCACCAGAAAACTATGCAAACCAGATAAAATCGAACTACGGTGGAGATGTCAGATTAACTGCGGAGAAACCATGGTCTGCAAGCGATTTAGATAAAATAAATGATAAAGAATTTGTTGAATCCAGTACTTTATTAACAGAAGCAACACCAATTACATGGATAAATAAAGATATGCATTTAAGGCAATTCTCCATTATGGGAGTAGATCAGAACAGTTTATATTATGATGATTTCAATTATACAAGCTTTGAAAATAATGATACATTATCTATTATACTAGGTGAAAGAGCTTTTCGGGAATGGGGAGGAAAGATCGGGGAAGATATCTTTGTCCATACTCCGGCAGGAACAAAACCGTTTGAAGTAATCGATGTAGCTGCGACCTCACATTATTCCGGCTACGTAGCATTTATGGATGAAGAACAGTTAAATCATCAATTTGGCTGGGAGAATAGTTTTGATTTGTTGATTCATCTGGATGAAAACACAACGGAAGAATCGGTTAGAAATGCATTATGGAGTGAATTTGGCGGTTTTTTGTCTAAGATGATTTTTGTAGAAGAGGAAATTGCTTCAACAACTTCCGCATTTGAAGGAATGAATGAATTGATTCAATTCATGCTAGTCTTAGTTATCCTGCTTGCCAGCGTCGGAACGGCGAACACACTTATCATGAATACGTTTGAACGAACTTCAGAAATAGGTACGATGAGAGCATTAGGCTTTACAAGATTACAAGTTAAAACTATGGTGTTAGTAGAAGGGTTTCTGATAGGATTGGCCGGAGTTTTAGGAGGACTACTTACTGGCTTGTGCTTATTAGTTGTTGCAAGCAACTCTACATTAATAGGCGATTTCGTTACGGTGTATTTACCTGTCGAATCAATAATATTAACGGTTACCGCCGGAATTCTGTTAAGCTTGATTGCTTCTTGGATATCGAGCAGTGCAGCAAGCAAAATAGATATCCAATCATCTCTAAAAGAAGGTTGATTATGAATGTCCGTGAAATATGGAATAATGACTTTGCTCTATGATAAAAAATGTCATGGTTATGAATTAAAAATTGAATTGGATCAGTTGCTGGGGAGTAAAGGGAAAGTTAATCCGGGTCAAATATACACGACCTTAGACCGCTTAATTCGAGATGAACTTGTTATCCCTTTGGATATAGATGAACAAGAGAGAAAATTGTTTACCTTGGATGTATCAGGCAAAACAGAACTGGAGGAATGGTTATTAGAAGCAGTTCCTTATCATTCAACCAAAGAAGATTTCTTCTTTAAATGGATCTGTGCAAGAAAAATCGATTATGCTAACGAGTCGCAAATGCTTGAACAGCAAAAATCGATGGTTTTAAAAGAAGTAATGGATCTGACCAAATTAAAAACAGACTTGCTGATAAAGGGAGATGAGAACAACTATCTTTTAATTACTGGGAGGCTGCTTCACTTAGAAGCTGATTTAAACTGGATCACCCAAGTGGAGAACAGACAGACAAAACCATAATATGTTCCGTTGCACCTTTTGCTGTAAAGCAATATGTTTATTAATGTTATCATAAGAAAACCGTTATTTTGAGTGTTTATCAAAATAACGGTTTTTATTTGGAAATTTTAATAAGGTCCTATTTCCTAAAAAATAATCTTGACAAGTCAACCTTTTTAATCGATAATGATAATCGTTATCAATGATAATGATTATCATTATCGTAGAATTGACTATATACGGAAAGAGGCGAATCAATGAAAACAATTGAAGTAAATAAAATCGATGTCGGCTATGCAAATGAATTAATCATTAAAAATCTCAGTATTTCGATTCCATCTAATAAAATCACAACCATTATCGGCCCAAACGGATGCGGCAAGTCAACTTTAATCAAAACAATTGCACGTATTTTAAATGTGAAAGGCGGTGCAGTCTTTTTAGAAGGAGAAGAGATTCATAAGGTTGATACAAAAGAGATTGCAAAACGTATGGCAATTCTGCCTCAAACTGCTGAAGCGCCTGGTGGGCTGACAGTATATGAATTGATTTCTTATGGACGTTTTCCTTATAAAAAAGGAATGGGTTCCTTAAGAAAGGAAGATTACGAATATATTAATTGGGCAGTTGATGTTACGGGGCTGACAGAGGTCCAGAATCGAGCAATCAGTGCATTATCCGGTGGACAGAGACAGCGGGTGTGGATTGCAATGGCACTGGCACAAGGGACAGATACGCTTGTGCTGGATGAACCGACTACTTATTTAGATCTGGCACATCAATTAGATATTTTACTTTTATTGGAGCGCCTTAATAAAGAAGAAGGGCGTACCATCATTATGGTTTTACATGATTTAAACCATGCTTCCCGTTTTTCTCATTATATGATTGCGATGCGTGATGGAGAGGTTGTAACAGATGGGACACCGGAGGAAGTAATGACCTGTGCTAATTTGCAGCAGGTTTTTCAGATTGATGCACACTTAGCAAGATGTCCGCATAGTGCAAACCCGATTTGTTTATCATACCAGTTATGCCAGGCAGAGAAAGCATCTGCGTGCTGCAGTATAAATTCTGCGTCTAAAGCATATCATCAGACGGCATCTGGTTAAAAGATATAGAAATAAGTAAAAGTACTAAAGCGAAAGGTATCATCCCATGAATGAACAAGAAGAACTAAAAGAAGTAAAAAAAACAGTGCGTCCTATCCGTGGTGTGATTATTTTAACGGGTGGAAGTCTCCTTTTACTATTATCTCTTATGCTGGCTGTTTCGCTAGGAGCAGCAGATATTCAACTGAAAACAGTGTGGCAGGCAATTTTTCAATTTAATCCTGATCTACAGCAGCATCAGATTATCAGGGAAATACGTTTTCCCCGTATACTTGGAGCAGCTATTGTCGGCAGCTGCTTTGCAGTATCAGGGGCATTGATGCAAGGGATGACACGTAATCCGCTTGCTGATTCAGGATTACTTGGTTTAAATGCAGGAGCAGTTTTTATGTTAGCCTGCTGTTTTGCATTTTTCCCGGACTTGCCTTATTTATATATAATTTTATTTTCATTTCTAGGCGCCGCGCTTGGAGCGGGAATTGTATATGGAGTCGGATCTCTGTCTAAAAATGGGCTGACCCCGATACGTCTGGTGCTGGCTGGGGCGGCAGTAAGTGCACTTTTAGGCGCTTTAAGTGAAGGAATTGCGCTTTATTATGAAATTGGACAGGATTTAGCATTCTGGTATGCAGGAGGTATTTCTGGTACAAGCTGGAACCATTTGCAAATCATTACTCCATGGCTGCTTCTTGCGTTGGCTGCTGCAATGACATTATCTCATCCGATTACGCTATTAAGCTTAGGCGAAGAGGTTGCCGTCGGATTAGGAACGAAAACTGGACGTGTTAAATTAACTGCTTCTATCATTATTGTTATTTTAGCCGGTCTTGCTGTTTCTGTAGTTGGTGCGGTGAGCTTTGTAGGATTGATCGTACCGCATATTGTCCGCTGGTTTATGGGATATGACTACCGATGGATTATCCCTGGAACAATTATTTATGGTGCTTTACTTGTGGTGCTGGCTGATTTAGCAGCACGCATCATCAGTCCTCCTCATGAAATGCCAATTGGTGCGTTAATTGCCTTATTAGGCGTACCATTCTTTTTATACTTGGCAAGAAAGGGTGGAGGGATGGTATGAGAACAGAAAAATACAAACAGCATAGTCAGAAAGGTAAAGCGAAAAGAGCAGTGTTGGTCAGTGTTACCTTAGTTTTTCTGATTATTATCATATTTTTTATCAGCTTAAATACGGGGAGTATTTATTTAACACCAGCAGAGATTATCTTAACCTTATTTGCCCAGGGTACGGAGCAGCAGAATCTTATTTTATTTGATTTTCGTCTGCCGCGTATGGTTATCGCCCTGCTTGTAGGAACGGGTTTGGCTATCTCAGGAGCGGTACTGCAGGGTATTGTCCGAAATCCATTGGCAGATCCCGGGATTATCGGTATTAATGCGGGAGCCGGCTTATCTGTAATATTATTTCTATCTTTCTTTGCGGTAACGACGACGATATCTATTATTCTCATGCCTTTTTTAGCTTTTCTTGGAGCCGCAGGAGCTGCATTTATCATTTATGTGCTTTCTTATAAACGCTCTGAGGGAATTACGCCAATGCGATTAGTGTTGACAGGGATTGCAGTTGCAGCTGGGATTAATGCATTAATGATTGTTTTAACACTGCGATTGAACCCGGAAACCTATCAATTTCTGGCAACTTGGCTTGCGGGAAGTATTTGGGGATCTGATTGGCAGTTTGTTCTTGCCTTGCTTCCTTGGCTGGTTATCCTGATTCCATTTGTTTATTCTAAAGCGATGGTTTTGAATATTCTTCACTTAGGTGAGGAAACGTCAATTGGATTAGGAGCAAATCTGGAAAAAGAACGGCGTGTGCTTTTAGCTTCAGCAGTCGGACTTGCCGCAGCGAGTGTTTCTGTCAGTGGCGGAATCGGGTTTATTGGCCTTATTGCCCCACACCTCACCAGACAGCTGGTTGGCGATAAGTATGAGTACGTAATCCCTGTATCAGGATTAGTGGGAGCTCTGCTGCTTCTTCTGGCGGATATGATTGGAAGGTTCATTAAACAGCCGGAGGTACCGGCCGGAATTATTGTAGCAGTAATTGGAGCGCCTTACTTTTTATATTTATTAGCCAGACTGAAAGATTAATATTTTAAAACAATATAAAAATAGAAAGAGGAAAAACAAATGAAAAAGCTACTATTTCTTTTTGGGTGTTTGCTTTGTCTTATCGTTATGGGCTGCAGTAATCAGTCAGATGGAAAACAAAATAATGCAGGAAAAGAAGGATCAGATAAAACTGTAACATATGAATCAGAGCAAGGGCCGGTTGAAATACCAGCCAATCCTCAGCGAATTGTAGCGCTGACAAATGGACCAAATGTCTTCGCCTTAGACGGAAATTTAGTAGGAGTAGATGAATGGACAAAAGCAAATCCACTTTTTGAAGAAGGCATGGCAGATGTAGAAGTGGTTTCAGAAAATGATCCGGAAAGTATTTTAGCATTGGAGCCGGATTTAATTATTGCCGGGTCACATATGGAAAATCTGGATGAGTTAGAAAAGATTGCTCCGACTGTTATTTATACATGGGGAAAGCTAGATTATCTAGAACAGCAATTGGAGATTGGTAAATTACTAAATAAAGAGGAAAAAGCCGGGGAGTGGATTGATGACTTCAGTAAGCGGGCTAAAGCAGCTGGTGAGAAGATTAAAGAAAAACATGGGGGGGATGTTTCTGTTTCCGTATTTGAAACAGATTCAAAAAATTTCTCTGTCTTTGGAGATAATTGGGCCCGCGGCACAGAAATATTGTACCAGGCTATGGAGCTGGGTATGCCAGAAAAAGTGCAGGAAGACGCACTTGCTGAAGGTTATTACAGCTTATCGCTGGAGGCTCTGCCAGAATATGCAGGAGATTTTATTGTTCTAAGCAAGATGGGAGCAAATAATGAATTTACGAAGAGTGAAACATGGAAGTCTATTCCAGCGGTGGAAAACGGTCAGGTGATTGAATTTGATACAAAAGAAGCCACATATAGCGATCCAGTTACACTAGAGCATTTACTCAAGATTTTTGAAGAAGGATTTCTTAAATAAGAAGAATGTTTTACTTCGTCCATCAAACAACTAAATATATGAATGGAGAAAAAAGAAAATGAATAAAAAGTTCCTATCAATCTTTATTTCAATCGTATTTTTCATTATGCTGGCTGCGTGCGGTCAAAATAGTGATTCACCGGAAAAAGACGAGAATAAAGTCGAAGCGGGTGAAGAAGAAACTGCTGCGCCGGAGGAAAATGCTACACAAACCATTGAATACTTAGGAGAAGAATATACAGTCCCTGCCAACGTAGAAAGAATTATTATTACAGGAGCGATGGAGGCAATGGAGGACGCGGTGCTTCTTGAAGTGAATCCGGTTGGTGCAGTAACAGTAGCCGGGGAGTTTCCAGAGGTTTATTCCAGTGCAATGGGAAATGCAGAATCTATAGGTGAAAAACAAGAGCCTAACTTTGAGAAAATTTTGGAGCTGCAGCCGGATGTTATTTTGGGGACAACCAAGTTTCCAGAAGAAGTTATAGAAAAATTAGAGAAAATCGCACCGACTATTTTAGTATCACATATTTCTTCTGATGGAGAAGCAAATCTTCAGTTAATGGCAGCATTAGCTGGAAAAGAAGAGCAGGCAGATCAGATTTTAACAGAATATCAAGAAAACGTTGAAGCAGCTAAAAGTACATTAACAGAGCAATTAGCAGATGAAAAAGCAGCCGCAGTCCGTATAAGAGGCGGAGAAATGTTTGTCTATCCTGAGGATGTTTTCTTTAATACCGTGTTATATGGCGAACTCGGATTGGAGGTTCCGGAAGAAGTGCAGAAAGCGGAAGCGCAGGAAGCCATTTCTGTAGAGCAGCTGGCTGATATGAATCCCGATTATCTTTTCTTACAAATTCCTGAAGGTGCAGATGGGGAAAGTAGCCAAATCTATGAAGATATACAGGCAAACCCGATTCTTCAAAATGTAGAAGCCTTTAAGAATGATCATGTCTATGTCAATGTGGTTGATCCTTTGCTGGAAGGCGGTCCGATATACAGCAGGGTGTTATTTTTAGAACAATTGCGTAACAAAATAGAAGAATAAATGGATGGAGGCAGTGTGGTTTATGCGCTCTATCATAAAAAAATATGCAATAATTATTCTAATAGTACTTATTCTTCTGGTAATCACAATGGCAGTATCAATTGTCTATGGCTCTAAGTCAATCATTCTTTCTACTGTGTGGGAGGCTTTTATCCGATATGATACTGAGGATATGGATCATTTAATTATTCATACCTCCAGATTGCCCAGAGTCCTCGGAGCGTTACTTATAGGAGCTTTTATGGCAGTTTCTGGAGCTCTGATGCAGGGTATGACCAGAAACTATCTTGCTTCTCCCTCGATTATGGGGGTGGCAGACGGATCTGTGTTTGTTATCACATTATGTATGATTTTTCTGCCTGATGCCGCACCAATGACGTTGATTCTCTATTCTTTAGCTGGTTCAGCGCTGGGAGCATTACTTGTTTTTTCCATTGCCCGGTTATTACCGGATGGAATGACACCATTAACGCTGGCTATCTTAGGAACAATTCTGGGGACTTTTTTAAATGGAATTTCCCAGGCTATGGCCACGTACTTTCAAATATCACAGAATATGAGTTTCTGGTACAACGCGCGTCTGCATCAAATGGATCCAACCCTTATAAAATGGACGGTACCATTTGCTATTGCAGGATTATTCCTTGCGATTTATGTTTCCAAGGCGATTACAGCCATTTCTTTTGGTGATGAAGTAGCACAGGGGTTAGGAATTAAAATTACGGCAATGAAATCATTAACGATACTCAGTGTTGTTATTTTAACTGGTATATCTGTAGCAATGCAGGGAAAATTGCTTTTATCGGCTTAATTATTCCGCATATTACCCGATTTTTGATAGGGGAGGATTATCAGAAAATCATTCCATTCTGTGCGATATTTGGAGCTTTGTTTTTAGCTTGGTCGGATATTATCAGCCGTTTTATCAACCATCCTTTTGAAGCACCAGTTGGCGTAGTAACCGCACTATTTGGTGTTCCTTACTTTCTTTATTTAATTAAAACGAAGGGAGGAAGGAGCTTTTGAATAAGCGTAACTATCGCAGTCGTTTTATACTCACTTTTTTCCTAAGTGCATGTTTAGCTATATTCGTTATGTATTTGAGTGTAACAAATGGGACGTTTGATATCACGGCATTAGAAGTGATAAGAACACTGCTGGGCCTTGATAGTGCAAGTGACCATACTTTAGTTATTTTTGAATTTCGATTACCGAGGATTTTGATCGGTGCTATGGTCGGCTTTGCTTTAGGCATTGCGGGGACTGTTTTACAAGGGTTGACAAGAAACCCATTAGCTGATCCGGGGATATTAGGCATCCATGCAGCGGCAGGGCTGTCTATTGTTATCTATATGTTTGTAGTGAAAGAGGCCATTAAAAGTGCTGGCTGGCTGTCCGTTTTAAATATGACATTCTTTGGATGGATTGGCGGGGTCGCCGCAACAGCTTTTCTGATTCTTTTCTCCAGACAGCAGGGGAGGGTTAATCCCCGTATGCTGATACTTGTCGGTATAGCACTAAATTCAGGATTTAGTGCGTTAACCTTGTATATTTCATTAAAGATGAATCCGCAGGACTTTGAGATGGCAACCGTCTGGATGTCAGGAAGTATTTATAGTGCATCTTGGGCACAGATTACAGCTATATTACCCTGGATTATCTGCTTTGTTCCAATCTTGATCTGGCGCTCTTCTATATTAAATGTCCTGCAACTAGATGAAATTTCGACAATGGGCATTGGTGTGAATTTGGAAAGAGAACGCCGTATTTTACTAATATGTTCTGTTGCGCTTGTCAGTGCCAGCGTGGCGGTATCAGGAAGTATCGGTTTTGTCGGATTAATTGCTCCGCATATTGCGAGGCGTTTAGTAAGTATTCATTATCAGTATAGTCTGCCAATCAGCGGTATGATCGGCATGCTGATGGTATTAACAGGAGATTTTATCGGAAAAACAATTTTCTCTCCTGCAGAACTGCCAGCAGGAATTGTTATTGCCATTATTGGTGTACCTTATTTTGTTTATCTGCTGGCAAGGTCCAGATGATAAGAAAGAATGAACGCAGGAGGTAATTATTTGATGTATCACAAGGAAGTATTTCAGTTTTCTGGAAAGCATCACCCATATGTTATAAATGTATTTATTCCTGAACAACCAGTTCCAGATAACGGGTTTCCTGTGTTATATATTCTGGACGGGAATGCTTATGGAACGCTTTTTAGTGAGATGATCAAGCTGCAAAGCAGACGCTCAGAAAAAACGGGGATAGAGCCGACGATGTTAGTTAGTGTAGGTTATGAAGGTGATGAACCATTTCAGTCGAATCGGATATATGATTTTACACCATTTGCAGAAGATGCAGAACTTCCGGCGAGGCCAGATGGGTCACTCTGGCCGGAACATGGAGGAGCTGAGATTTTCTTGGACTTTTTGGAGAAGGATTTAATTCCATTTATTAATGAGAAATATAATACAAATAAGCAGAAGCAAACCATCTTTGGCCATTCACTTGGCGGTTTATTTGTTCTATATACACTTTTTCAGCGTTCACAGCTTTTCAGTCATTATTTCGCCTGCAGTCCCTCTATATGGTGGAATAAACAGATAATTTTATCCTATGAAACTAGTATAAATCATAAGCATGTAAAAGGTTTGTTTATTGCTGCAGAACCGATAGAAGATAAGCAAATGTATGCAAACGGACTAGCCATGTATGAAAATCTTTCTGAGCGCAATAAAGAGCTTCAAACAGCTTTTTTTGCACCGGAAGGAGAGAATCATATGTCTATCGTGCCTGTTGCTTTCAGCAGGGGAATGCGTTTTTTGCATAAGTGAAATAAAGGAAGGAATCTATTTTAGGAGGTTCCTTCTTTTTATGGAAAAGTAATCAACATTATATTGTAAAATACATCTTCTTGTAAAAAAGTAAATTCCATATAAATGGAAAATTATTTAATCAGGAGTTTTTCTATAGAAAATAACTTTTGGATTAACACCCTTCATATATTTCCCCCCGTTACTTTGTTTATATTCAAGGAACTTCTGTGATACCCGTTCCTCTTAAAAAATGAGTACCATTCATCATCATCCAGATTCCGTTCAATGGTTTCTGTCCTCTCTTCATCAGGAATCTAATGCAGTAATATATTCTCTCCCATATGCTTAAGACAACAAACAAATAAGGAGTGAATGTTTCATGGAATGGTTTCAAAATTTACTGATTAACTTAATTGAGGCAGATATATGGGTGCAGTATTTAAGTATATTTCTAATCTCTATTGTACCTTTCTTTGAGTCCTATGTAGCAATTCCGATTGGGATTGTCTTTGGTTTCCCTAGTATTCAGGTTGTTTTAATTGGTGCTATTGGTAACTGGCTGTCTGTGATGGTTTTTATCTGGGTGATTTCTGGTTTGCGCAAGAAAGTGTCTGGTCATAAAGATACAAACAGCAAAAGAAAAAATCGTGCTCAGAATATATTCAAAAAATATGGTGTTGCAGGTCTATCCTTTGCTGGTCCGATTATTTGTTATCACGTATGTGCAGCTATTTCTATTGCATCAGGAGCTAAAAAATCTTATGTGAGTATCTGGCAGGCGATTGGTATAGGGGTATGGTCTGTTGCATTAGGAGTTGCTTTTCATTATGGTGTCAACCTTTTGGAATATCTTCCAAATCTAAATCCATTTTCATAATAGGAAAGACATGATAACGAAATAGAGTTCGGTGCCAAAGATTATTTCCTGGGTAATAATCTTTGGATGCAAAAGAAACAAAATAATAACAGTATATGTAAATTGGAAGGGGTTTTCAGATGTTTAAACCATATATTTCCTTTTGTTTATATACGTCCAATCTTGTCATACCCTTTATTTCATTTTCGAAAAAGGAGAGATATGTTATGAAAAAAATATTACAAAAAGCTGTAGCTGTACTAATCGTATTGCTTGCAGTGGTTCCGTTTCTGGTTATTTATGATCCCTTATCAAAGGCGATTCCGGCATTTCCGGATTTTGAAGCTCCCGGATGGTTTGTGCCTGCCGGTTTTATCTGTATTGCCTTAATTGTTGCTCTGTCCTTTGTTTTAGCTTCTATCGGCTCAAATAAAGATTCAGATGAATATCAAAAATAATGGTTAAATAACAATGCTTCCTATATGATTAAAATGAAGAAATAGATGGAATAAAGGAGTAGTTGGATGGCAATTTCTTTTAATAGACTTAAAAAAATTGAAAAAAATACAGTGCTGCTGCCTGAGTTAAGCTTAACTGTGCAAACAGGAGAAATTATTGCTGTTCAATGCGAAAATGAATATATCGGACATTTTTTTGAGTTATTAAATCAGCCGCATCAGATAAAAAAAGAAGCGATTACCTTACCGGAAGGCGGGTTTCAAAGTGTCTATTTATTCCAGCAGACAGATGGGTTATATAAACGGTTGACTGTGATGCAAATGCTCAAGTTCTGGTGCAAATTATACCAGAAACAGGCAGATTTAGAGCTGATTCTGAATCTATGTGAATTACAGACCTGTGCAACGAAGAAGGCAAAGCTGTTGACCCGGTCTGAGCAGTGCCGGTTATTATTTGCCTCTGCACTGATTCAGCAGGCTGCTGTATATATTTTTGAGGACCCGTCTCTCAGTCTTGACCTGCAATCCAAGCATGTGCTTCATAATTTGCTGATACATTTAGCTGATAGAGGAGCAGCGGTGCTATTATTTACACCGACACTGGAGGAAGCGATCCGTCTTGGTCATTCTGTTTACCGTTATTCTAACCGGGGTATCAGGCAGCTGGAGCAGGATATAGAGGATACGGAAGATACTGTGGAAGAGAAGCCTGGAGAAGAAATGTCAAGTATACAGGTGCAGCTGGATAAGATCAGTGCAAAAATCGAGGATAAAATC
The DNA here is from genome assembly GCF_900162665.1 of Oceanobacillus sojae. Classification (GTDB taxonomy): domain Bacteria; phylum Bacillota; class Bacilli; order Bacillales; family Amphibacillaceae; genus Oceanobacillus; species Oceanobacillus sojae_A. The sequence continues at coordinate 1,106,912 of NZ_LT727812.1, read as the reverse complement.
ATTCTCTTTAATCCGCTGGAAATTGATTATATTGAAGCCCGTGATGGGCAGACTTATCTTTTTGTAAATGATGAGGAGTTTGCTTCCTCCAACACGATAAAAACATTAGAGGAACGGTTGGAGCCGTTGGGCTTTTTCCGTTGCCACCGTTCCTATCTGGTTAATCTGCAGCGGGTACGGGAAATTATTATTTGGAGCAAAAACAGCTATAGTCTCCGTCTGGATAATCCGCCTGGAAGTACTATCCCGTTGTCGAAAGGGAACTATAGTAAGCTGAAAGAGTTGATACATTTATGATGAAAAAACGTTTGGGACGGTGGAAAGCATTACTGTATAAGGATATATGTGATTTACGCTGGAATGGACAGATATTATTTAATCTGATTGGGGCAATTTTTTTAATTTCTATACTTGCTGTTGTTCCGGAAGAAAACCTTTCATTATCGTTTTTACTTGGATTTATTTTCGTAATGCTTACAATGCTGATGCAAGGGCACTTAATGGTTGAGGAGCAGGAGCAGAGGACAATTCGACGTTTAAAGCAAGCTGGTTTTTCGTTTAAAGAAATCTTTCTTTCCAAAATGCTGGTTACATTTACAGTAACGATATTTGTATTGGTTATTTTCTCTGTACTTTACGGAAACCATTTTTTCTTTATCGTAAAACTATTTATACTGGTTCTGCCTATCGTAGCTATCATGCTGGTTGTCGGGACTATCTTAGGAATCAAAACAAAGAATACCATTGAAATCAGTCTTTATGGTACGCCAGTCATTTTATTCTATTTTTTTATTGAAGGTCTCCTGATGAATAGCAGCAAGGATAGTATGCCCTGGCTCGCTATTTTTCCAAATTATCATCTTCATTACGGGATTGACCAGCTTTACTTGAATGAACCTTTTCTTTCTTATCTGGCTGTCCCTGCGATTTGGATGACAGCAGTCATCTTTCTTTTCATATGCTGGTATAAAAAGCAGAAGTATTAAAAAAGGAAGAAAAAGACTTACAAACTGATACATTTCTTTTCAATTCTCCTGCCTATGATTTAATATAGAGAGAGGGTGAAAAAAGAACCATACATAATTTTAATTGGGTATAAACAGGGGGGTGCGATTTTGCGGACAGGAGAAGTCAAATATAATATCAGTATAATATTTATTATTATCGCTATTCTATCATTTGGTCTTCTGGCAATGAATTCCTACAGTATGCTTGGCGATTTAGATTCTGATGAGGGGTTCAGAGAAGAAGTAGAGGACAGATTACAAAGTACAGGAGATGAGCTTGGCGGTGTAACGCAGGAAGAACAGATAGAAATCTTCAGTAACAGTGTGATTTTTGTTATTATCGTTGCAATTGTTTCAATCCTTTTAGGTATTGCGGCAGCTGTCTTCTTAGGTAAACGGATAAGAGTGAAGCTGATTGGTATCTTGCTGATTATTTTAGGAGTTTTAAGTACTATTTTAACACTGGGTTTAGGTGTCATTGGCGGTATTGGTTATCTGATTGCCGGTGTGATCACGGTGGTGAAACATCGGAAAGCCGGAAACGGAATAATGTAAACATAGATATTATAAAAAAGCACACATACTGAAAATGGGTATGTGTGCTTCTTACTTTATAGTTTGATATGCGTATATTACAGTTATTTGTATGCCTCTTTATAATATCTTTATTTTTATCATTTATACTATGGAATAAAAAGAAGTTTAAATCCAATCATTGTCAGTAGTACTGTTAATGACCGAGACGGCCGGACAGAAGATGTGTCTCTGATTTTTAGAAGTTAGATATTGAATATAGGAATTCGGAAAAAGAAAGATAGGATGATAAAAGTGAAAAGTAAAATTATGCTTGTAGATGATGAGCAGGATATCGTAACCTTTATGAAAGATTCCCTGGAGGATGAAGGATACCAGATCTTGGTTGCCTATAATAGTGAAGAGGCCTTGCGACAGCTTCCGCAGCAGCCGGATTTAATTGTGCTTGATATTATGATGCCGGGAATGGATGGATACCAGCTCTGTGAAGAGATACGGCAGCATGTATCCTGCCCGATTCTATTTGTCAGTGCCAGAAATACAGAGCATGACCGGATCAAAGGTTTGGTGGTGGGAGGAGACGATTATATAGAAAAGCCATTCAGTTTAAAGGAACTGAAAACAAGAATTTTTGCACATTTGCGGCGGGAGCATAGAAATTCGAACAAGGCTTATCATCGGATTCATGCTAAAAATCTTATTATTGATACATTGGCCTATGAAGTGTTTTATCAGGATAAAAAGCTGGCTTTCACTTATCGGGAATTTGAGATTATAAAATTCCTCGTTATGCATCCTAACCAGGTCTTCTCTAAAGAGCAGATTTATGAACAGGTTTGGGGAATAGATTCTTTTGGAGATTCTACAACAATCACAGAGCATATTAAGAAAATACGTGCAAAAATTCAAAAGTATGATCCGCTTTCTACCTACATATCAACTGTCTGGGGTGTTGGATACAAATGGGAAGGCTAAACTTATGTTAACGCTGCGAAAACAATTAAGCCGTCATTTTTATCGTATTATGCTGTTCAGTATTCTGGCAACCCTGCTTACCTGGATATTGGGGTTTCTTTTATTTACGATCATCAATCAAAACAAAACATTGAATCCTGCTAATTATTACGAAAGTCAGATTCCTGAGCTTGTGGAGATGGTGAATAAACAGGATAATATATTGGATCCGGATAACCAGGAACTATTAGAAAAGAGTATACCTTTAGAAGGGTTGGACTATCAGATTGTGAATACGGAGGGTCAGATTCAATACGGGAGTACGACCGAACGCTATCTATCTTCAAGCGAGGATGTCTATACACAGCTGAATAAAAATATTTATGATGACAATCAGATTGTTGTATACTATCCTATTTTTGACAGCGGACAGAATTTTATTGGGGCGGCCGGGTTTCGTTATCAATTATCCGTTATTTCAGCAAATGCAGAATCCCGGGCGATTCTTTTGAGCTTATTTATTTTCGCTATTATCACACCATTTATATATATTTTTCTGTTTACTTATTTTATTGGCAGACGCTGGGCGAAACGAATGAAGGAACCGTTTAATGAAATTATTGCCGGCGCCGGAAAAATAGAAAAACAGGATTTAAATTTTACAATGCATAATCAAAGTAATATCAAAGAACTGCATCAGCTTGTGTCGGCATTTGATAAGATGAAGGCGGCTTTAAAAGAAGCCCTTGAAAAACAATGGAGCCTGGAAGAAGAAAGAAGAGAAATGGTTGCAGCTGTTGCCCACGATTTAAAAACGCCGTTAACCATTATTCAAGGGCATGCAGAGGGGATTTTAGAAACCCATGATGAGCTTCCCAAACGGGTAACACAGTATTTGCAGACCATTCTGTTAAACTGCCGGCGTTCCATTCGTTTAATTCAAGAATTAAATGATGTATCCAGCTATGAGAATCCAGAAGTACATTTGGAAACAGAGCCAGTAAATCCTGAAGTGTTTATTCAGGATAAAATCAATGAGTACAGACAATTATGCCATGCGCAGGATATCCGGTTACAGGCTTCGATTCATTATCCGGAAGATAAGCAGGATTTATTTTACCTGGATCCTTTTCGCGTGAATCAAATGCTGGATAATATTTTAATTAATAGTTTGCGCTATACACCGAAGCAGGGGGTTATCACCTGGGATACGTATATATCTGAAAAAGAACTTAAGCTTGTTATTGCAGATAGTGGCCCAGGCTTTTCAAGAGAAAACCAGATAAAGCTGTTTAAAAAGTTCTTTCGGGAGGATAAGGCACGGAATAGCGCAGATGGTCACTCCGGTTTGGGCTTATTTATTGCCAAAACCATTGCAGAGCAGCATCACGGCAAAATCAGTGCAGATAATCATCCGAATGGAGGGGCTGTTTTTACCGTAATTATTTGTAATATGAAATATAAGTAATATTAACATTTGATTTTTGATCCATGTATCTTTAAGAGATGCATGGTTTTCTTTTATTATATTGAAGGAAAATAAAAATTCCGGCACAGCAGCAAATAAAGCTCCAAAATTTTAAAATTGCGAAAACGCGTTCTTCTAATGTTCACAATTTCATCTGATAAAACCTTCTATACAAGCACATTAACTGGAATTAAAGCAGTGTATGGTATATATTTTTCTTAGTGCTTAAATTTAAAAATATAAATTTGATATAGATGGTAAAAGGGAGAATCGATTAGAAATGACAGAAGCAGCGAGTGGGCAAAATCAGAAAATGCCCTTATTAAAAATTCTTTCGCAAACGGTGAAAACTGGAATTATCCGTTCCAACCTGATTCCGATGTTTGCGGGGTTAACATTATCTTTATACACATACCAGATTGGTATTTTTGAGAAGCTGCCGGAAATCCTGCTTGCTATCTTAGGCTCAATTTTTGTGATAGGGGCAGCGGGAGCTTTTAATAATTTATATGATCGCGATATTGACGCGATAATGAAAAGAACACAGGGAAGACCGACTGTTACAGGGGAAATCAAGCCCCGGACTGTATTATGGCTGGGAATCCTGATGGCTGCAGCCGGAATTACACTGCTGTCCTTCACAACTCTGCTGGCAGGCTTCCTGGGCTTTCTGGGTCTGTTTTTTTATGTGGTTCCATATACCATGTGGAGCAAGAGGAGAACAGTATTTAATACAGAGATTGGCAGTATATCCGGGGCGATGCCTCCTTTAATCGGCTGGGCTTCGATGTATCCGGATATCACCCATCCGGCGATTTTAGGATTATTTGTGATTGCAGTTATCTGGCAGATGCCGCATTTTTATTCCATTGCGATCCGGCGGCATGAAGAGTATAAGGCTGCCGGCGTTCCAATGCTCCCTGTTGTTAAGGGAGTCAGGCGGACATATATCCAGACCAATATATATTTAGCGGTTATGATAGGAATCAGCTTTTTATTAAGCTCATTAAGTATCGGTCTGATGCTTGTATCTCTTATAATGGGTACGGGCTGGCTTGTTTTAAGTATTTTTGGCTATAAACGGATGGACCCGGAGAAATGGGCTAAATCTATGTTTATTTATTCTCTTATTCATATGACAATTGTTTTTTCAACGGTGATTATTTATTCACTGATGGGGATTATTTTTAAACTGTAATGTGATACAGGGATTTATATTAATGAATAGGAAAGAACCAATTCTGATATTAGAGTTGGTTCTTTTTCATACTATTAATTTAGTCCATTAATTGGGTTGCTTGCGCTTACTGCATAAGTTTTACTGTGTGTTCAAAAAATTAATAGAGTCAGGTACAATCCAAATAAAGTAATAAAGAGGATAGGAATAGTTAAAATAATACCAATTTTAAAATACTCTCCCCAGGAAATTTTTATTCCCTTTTGCGACAGCACATAAAGCCAGACCAGTGTGGCAAGAGAGCCGATTGGAGTGATTTTCGGTCCTAAATCAGATCCAATCACATTGGCGTAAATCAGAGATTCTCTGAGAACACCGGATGTGTTTGTTTCTGCAATGGCAAGTGCATCAATCATTACTGTAGGTAAATTGTTCATAATGGAGGACAGGATTGCGGCAATAAACCCGATGGCAAAGGTTGCAATAAATAATCCCCGGTCAGCTGCAGCTTGAATGACCGCTGCGAGGGCGGAGTTAAGACCTGCATTTCCCAGACCATAGACAACAACATACATACCTATAGAAAAGATAACGATATTCCAGGGAGCATCTTTAACCACTTTTTTAGCCCGTACATATGGACTGCGTCTTGCTAAAAAGACAAAGATGACTGCTATCAGCCCTGCGATAATAGAAACAGGTACATGAATAAGCTCGCTTGTAAAGTAGCCGATAATTAATAGCGCCAAAACATACCAGGCTAAACGAAATATTTTAATATCCTTGATTGCATCCTTAGGCTCTTTTAATTTGGATAAATCATATCTTTTCGGGATTGTTCTGCGGAAATAAAGCAGCAGGACTAAAATCGTCGCTATAAAGGAGAAAAGATTCGGGATAATCATCCTTGCTGCATATTCTGCAAAGCCGATTCCAAAAAAGTCTGCTGACACGATATTTACCAGGTTACTAATGATAAAGGGTAGTGAAGTAGTATCAGCAATAAATCCCCCGGCGATTATAAATGGAAAAATCATATGTGCTTTAAAATGTAAGTTTTGAACCATTGCAAGTATGATTGGTGTCAGGATTAGAGCTGCTCCATCATTTGCGAATAATGCCGCTACGACTGCTCCTAATATACTGACGTAAATAAACATCTTCAGCCCATTGCCATTGGCTGCCTTAGCCATATGCAGGGCAGACCATTCAAATAAACCAATCTCATCTAAAACTAAGGAGATTAATATAATTGCGACAAAGGCCAATGTAGCATTCCAGGTTATATTAATTACTTCCAGAACGTCATTGAATCCGACAACTCCTGATAATAATGCCAGAAGAGCTCCTCCTGCTGCTGTCCAGCCAATATTAAGCCCCTTAGGCTGCCATATAACAAAAATAAGTGTTATGCAAAAAATAATAAGTGCAATTATAAGCGTTGAAGTCATGGTGATTCTCCTCTTTTGTCTGACTTCATTTCAAGGAAGTCAAGTACTGCCTGATTCTATTTTTATTGGACTTTATAAATACGCATTTAAAACAATAGCCATACTGAAGGGTGTTGAAATGACAGATTTTTTAATAACTATATGANATAAGCGTTGAAGTCATGGTGATTCTCCTCTTTTGTCTGACTTCATTTCAAGGAAGTCAAGTACTGCCTGATTCTATTTTTATTGGACTTTATAAATACGCATTTAAAACAATAGCCATACTGAAGGGTGTTGAAATGACAGATTTTTTAATAACTATATGATTGAGTGAATTTCATAATTCTTAACCCTTGCGTCCCAATGAGTTCAGGGCATAAAAAAAGAAGTACCTCCCCAAATCTTGTATAATGGTAATAACCACAAAACCATAAAAAGACTGGAGGAGTACTTCTTATGACCATTATACGACAACCGAGTCTATTTGGCATCCAAGAATTATATGACATGGAACCTACCCAAAAATATGAAGCGATTATTTCAGCGATTGATCTGGATCGTATTTATCATGCGATTAATAAGAAATCCCGGCTTGGAGCGCCTGTTGAGCTAAATTATGCAGGGATGATTATTTCTTTTTTTATTCGCTACATCGAGCGCATCCCAACGATCAAAGACTTAATCAAGCGTCTAAATGATGACTTTATCTTTAAAATGAACTGCGGATTTCTTGTTTCCGATTCTACACCATCAGAAGCTGCTTATTCCCGCTTGGTAACGAAATTGAGTGAATCAGATATTTTAGAAAAATCCTTCGAAAGCGTAACGCTGGCAGCCGTCACCGAAGGGTTTATTGTCGATGAAGTCATTGCCATTGATGCAACCCATTTTGAAGCACGAGATAAGGCATCTGCCAAAAAAGAAGAAAAATCAGAAACTACGCCAAAAAAGCGCGGACGCAAATCCAAAGAAGAACGCGAACAGTACCTTAAAGACCAAGCGGAAAAGGAAGCAAACCTGCCATTGTATGAAAAGAAAATCGAAGCACAGTTAGACGTTCCGTTAGACATCTTGCGTGCAGAAGTGCCAATAGCCCCCAAATGGGGTGTGAAAAAGAATGCAGATGGTAAAAATGAATACTGGTTTGGCTATAAAGCCCACCTCGCAGTTGGTGCCCCAACCTGTTTGCGAGAACATTCCTATAAATATGACAGCTTTGATCCAAAATACGAAACATTGAAATATACCAGACCAAAGGAATGCAGCGACTGTCCCCTTGCGAATGAAGGTATCTGTCAAAAAGTGTATAAAATCAAGATAACTACCGATTTAAGAAGGTATACCGCACCAGCACGAGGATCAAAAGCTTGGAAAAATATTTTCAAACAACGGACAGCAGTAGAACGTGTTAATGCTTATCTGAAAGAGTTCTATCAGCTAAACAATGTTCGTTATCGCACTGGAAAGCGTGCAAAAGTTCATTTTGACATGGTCGCTTTGATTTATAATGCTTCCAAATTAGCTGCGGATCGCATCCAAGCGGAGCTTATTCAACAACAATAAGCTGCATAATTTTTGTTTTTTAAAATACACTTTCGAAAATTCTGCTCGTCTTTGTATTTTTAAAAAGAGCAATTATGAAATTCATTCGATTATATAACCCAATCTATCGACATAGCAAACATAAATAAAAACAAGGACACCAAATTTGGGTAGGTACCATTCCAGATTTGATGTCCTTGTTTTAGAAAAGGCGAAGGACAGATATTATATAAATACCTTAATGATCCTAATACGGCCTGATTTCATTTACTTAAGTTAAAAGCATGAGCATTTTTTTAACTTCTGATGAATGAAGCTGATTAGCGTATCATTATTTCACAATAAGCGCAGGACAATGCGCACGCTTCATTACTTTGTGGCTTACGCTGCCCAGTACCATTTCCTGCAGTGTATTTAACCCGCGGCTGCCGATGACGATGATATCTACCTTCTGATCATCAGCATATTTTACGATTTCCGGACCGGGTTTTCCACGCAGAATAGTAGTTTTAAAATTTGCATTTACATCTTGAAGATATTGGATTACTTTTGAATTCTTTTTGCGTCGTTCCACGTCGATTGCTTCACTGGAATTTGAATGTAATACATCCGTTTTTGACTTTTCAAAATCGATAACATAAGTGACATCAATAATAGATTCTTTATCATATGAAGCAAGCTTGACCGCTTCTTTAGCTGCACGTACTGCATTTTCTGAACCGTCGGAAGCCAGTAAAATATGTTTATACATGAGATATCTCTCCTTTAATGTGATGATAAAACACCATTCAATTTATCCATTATTTTTTTACTTGAGGTATCCAGCTCAATTAGTTCAACTTGAATCCCTTTTGTTTTTAACAGCTCCACTACTTTTAAAACAGCACCGACACCGGAATCATCCCAAATTCGGCTGTCAGAGAAATCAATCTGGATTTTTTCAGACTGTATATCCGTTTTTTTAAAGTAATTAACAAACCCGTCAATGGAGGCGAAAAAGAGCTGTCCATGAATGCTGTAGCGATTACCTTTATTTGAAATTTTCACTGTGGATATTTTTATAACAAAGAAAATGGCGCTTAATAGTACTCCGGCAAGAACACCCTTTGATAAATCATGTGTATAAACAACAATCACGACGGTAGCCAGCATAACCAGTGCATCTGTCCGGGGAGCCTTCACTAAATATTTAAAGGAGCTCCAATCAAATGTTCCAATACTTACCATAATCATAATGCCCACTAAAACAGGCATTGGAATTTGAACAACCAGATCACCAAGTACAATAATAAGGAACATTAAAAAGATACCAGCAATAAAAGTAGATAAACGGCCCCGGCCTCCGGATTTTACATTAATAACTGACTGGCCAATCATTGCACAGCCTGCCATTCCGCCAAAGAACCCGGTAATAAAGTTGGCAATTCCCTGACCGCGGGCTTCTCCGTTCTTATTACTTTCTGTTCCGGTCATATCATCGACAATCTGTGAGGTAAGCAATGTTTCCAGCAGCCCTACAATAGCCATTGATAAGGAGTATGGAAGAATAATTTGTAACGTTTCAAACGTCCATGGCACATCCGGAATAAAAAAGGACGGGAAGGCTTGGGTAATGGCTCCAAGATCTCCTACTGTTTTAAGATTTACTCCGCTGAATATGGCAATAGATGTTAATGCTACAATAGCAATCAATGGAGCTGGAATCACCTTGATAAAACGTGGTAAGGTATATAATAGAACTAATGTTATACCAACAAATACATAGGTCATTGTTGATATACCGATGAAATGTTCCAGCTGTGCGGTGAAAATCAAAATAGCTAAAGCATTGACAAATCCAATCATAACGGCATTTGGAACAAATTTCATGACTTTAGCGACCTTACATATACCAAATATAACTTGAATAATCCCTGTTAAAATGGTTGCTGCCAATAGATAATCAAGTCCATAATCCCTGACCAGAGGAACCATGAGTAACGCCATCGCTCCGGTGGCTGCAGAAATCATTCCCGGCCGGCCGCCGGCAAAAGAAATAACGACAGCAATAATAAAAGAGGTGTATAAGCCGACCATCGGATCGACACCTGCTATAATAGAGAAAGCTATTGCTTCAGGAATAAGAGCGAGCGCAACGACAATACCGGATAAGATGTCAGCCCGGATATTACTGAACCATTGTTGTTTTAAATTTTGCATGATAAACTCCTTTTCTAAATTTCTTTTCACATTGTAGCACTAGTTTTCCTAAAAAGGAACCCTTTAGGGAATATAATAGGAGCGGATAATATGATATATGGTTATACAAGACCGTTATATAATGATAAACAATCTAAAAATCAACTGCATTCTCTCGGAAATAAATGTGACCGGATTTATCGTGAAGAACATGGAACTCCTAAAAAAAGAGATCAGCTGGAGGCGCTTTTAATGGAGATACAATCAGGGGATTGTATTTTGGTGGAGAAAATGATTGCTCTGGCTGACACATTTCACCACCTGATGGAAATATTAAAAGTATGTGAAAAAGATAATGTAAAAATTCATTTTCTGAATGAGAATATTCAAAGCGACACACTGCTGCACATTTATTTGCAGGACATGATGATGCATATGCTTCAATTCCAATCGGACAGTATCAAACAATCCACAACCCAAGGCATGTATAAAGCGAAACAGCAGGGAAAATCCATTGGCCGTCCAAAAAAAGCTGATGAAAATATTAAAAAGGCGATTGCTATGTATCAGGATGGTTTTAAATTATTCGATATTAAAAATGAAACAGGAATAAGTAAGTCGACCTTATATCGTTATTTAGAATCGTTTGATGGGGAAGAAGAGGTTTAAGCTTCTTAAAAAGAATCAGCCTCTAGAAAAGACTGACTGAAATAAAGAGAAATCCGAATGCAGGTGAATTATCACTTATTTGGATTTCTCTTTATTTTTCTATTCAATTTCAGAAATAGATTCTGTGATCCTCAAAAACTTTTCGATATCAGATACATCATGACAATGCATCGGTGATACCCGGATAGCCCCGGGAATGCCTAAAGAAATCAGCATCCTTTCCGAATAAGGACTGCCCATGATTCTTTCAAATACAATACATCCCCGTTTCCCGTATTCCCGTGCAGCAGCAGAATAATCAAGATGATCAAAGCTGATTGCCACAATTAAATCTTTTTGAAGAAGATTTTCTGTATCTGTATAAACTGTCACCTTTGGATTGTCTCTCAGTCCTCTGACATTTTTTGTTCCATTTAATAAAGCTGAAAGAAGTGCTCTTTCGTGTAAGTGAATTTTTTCCATGCCTTTCACAAATAAATCTCTCCGGTTCTTTGTATCAGCATAGTGTTCACCAATCCAGCAGACATAATCGACAATTGCTGAAATAGATGCATAATTTGATGGAGTAGGGGACCCCAATTCCCATTCGTCACTTTTTTTAGCTAATAGCTTGTGATGGCGGAGATTGGCCAATCGTGGCGAAACCCAGCCAACCCCAATTCCCCGGGTTCCAAAAAACTTATAAGGAGCCATAGTAACAGCATCCACTCCAGTATCCTTTACATCAATGACCCCATGGGGAGCATGCTGTACAGCATCTGTAATTACGTATAGATCAGGCTTTATTTTTCTGCACTGTGCTGTAATTTCTTTGATGTACATAATTGATCCAGAAATATTGGACGCTGACATAATGCTCACAAAACAAGTATTCTCGTCAACTAATGCTGCTGCTTCTTCCGGATCAATTCCGCCCGTATCAGGATTTACTTTTGCTACCCGGAGCTCCATGCCCATTTTTTGTGCAGCATAGGAGGCTGCATCATAAGCAGAAGGATGCTCCATCTCTGAAGTAACAATATTTTTGCCGGGGACATTTTCTGCAATCGTATCGGCAATTTGAAACATTACTTGAGAAGCAGACAGCTGTGTAATAATGGAGCCATCAGCCGCACCGAAAATAACTTTTGTCATATCCTCGATACTTTGTTTTTTGATTTCCTGCAAATCAAGGGAACGGTTGTGAACTCTGTCTGGACAATCAGGAAATCCTTCAATAAATGCTTTTATTTCTACTGCACTTTTTAACCTGAGTGAACCGCCGGAGTTCTCAAAAAATAATCTTTCTCCATATTTCGGGTCTTCATCCAGGTAATAAAATTTATCTTTTATCTCTTTCTGAAGCTGAGGAGAAAAAAGCTCCCCCTCATTCTGTTTTTTTTCTATTATTTGATCTGACATGGATAATCTCCTCCTTCTTTAAACTGGAAAATTATGAAAGCATCTGTATGTTGATATGTATTGAAGAATAAGCAGCTCTATCCTCTTGTTTTATGAAAGCGCTTTAATATTTCTGGAAACAGCTGAAGATAATAGAATTGTTACAAGTAATTCTAAAATGCTTATAGATCAACGTGAACCTCAGGCTTTCATGTTAGTAAAAATTGTAACAAAGGATTGAAATATAGTAAAATTAAATTTATAGTTATTAATTATCGATAAAATAGATATAAAGGGAGGAATAGCATGAATTTTAATCAAATAGAAGCGTTTTTAACAACAATCCGATTGGGAAGTCTTTCAAAAGCAGCAAATCATTTATATGTATCTCAATCGACTGTAAGCCAGCGTTTACATTCAATCGAAAAAGAATATGGAATCCTGCTCCTTAATCGGGATAGGGGAGTTAAAGGCATTTCGTTAACTGACGAAGGAGAAAGATTTTACCAGATTGCATTGGAATATGAACTTCTTCATGCAGAAGCCAAAAATATGAAGATGAGGAGCGGCAATATGACTATTACTATTGGCGCTGTAGATAGTGTTCATAACTATATATTTCAAAATCTGTATAAAAAAATCACAGAAGAAATCCCTAATATTCGTTTAGCAGTCAGAACCTATCAATCAAATGAAATCTATTCATTGATAGAGCAACGGAAAATTGATATAGGCTTGTCGTTGCAGGAGCGCATATTACGTCATATTCATCTGAAAAAGTTATTTGCTGAGCAGCTTGTACTGGTTCAGTGTAGAAAAAGAGGAGAGCAGCGAAAAGTAATTGCAAATGAAACGCTTCTCCCTGAAAATCAGCTGTATATTTATTGGGGGATTGACTATCAAATTTGGCAGGAAAAGCATTGGGGATCGTCTTCTAATTCACATATCCAAATCGATACAGTAAAAATGCTACAGGAGTTTATCGTTGACTCTAATTTATGGGCAATAGTTCCGGTTTCCGTAGCCCGAAGACTTTATAAGGATGGAATTGTTCATGTTTATATGCTTGAAGATCCGCCGCCAGATAGAATTTGTTATATTGTAGAGCGGGTAGGTGGAAATCGTTATTCAAAGAAAATTAATGAAATTCTGTTTCACTCTATGGAGGAAATCGAAAATATTGTCAGACCCTGGGATGAATAAGAAAGAATGCGAGCATAATGGAATAGAAACTTCATATTGTCCATGCATTCTTTGTATGGGCACTATTTCTGTTAAAGGAGAGGTTTTTGCTTTATGATGACTAAATTTCGTAGCTGTAGACCTTTTCTGAAACATAATTAAATATTTGATTTTTAAATATTTAATATTTATATATTGTATTTTACAATAAAACAAATGGAGTGTTAAGATACTAAACAAGCAATTCTAGTTTAGTATAAACCTTTGATGATTAATTTATTGTAAGCGTATACAGGAGGCTGAATATAATGAAATATACTATTGATATAAATACGGATATGGGAGAAGGCTTTGGCAGATATACTGTAGCGGATGATGAGAAGCTGCTTGATATCGTAAGCTCTGTGAATATTGCCTGCGGTTTCCATGCAGGAGACCCGGTGATTATGAATAATACAGTTAAAAAAGCTGCTGAGAAGCAGGTTTCTATCGGAGCGCATCCGGGCCTGGCAGATTTAATAGGATTTGGAAGAAGAAAAATAAATATAACGAGGGAAGAGGTAACGACAAATGTGCTTTATCAGCTCGGAGCTTTGAACGCATTTACAAAGGCGCATCATACCAGGTTACGCCATGTTTCTCCACATGGTCAATTAGGACATTATTGTGTGCAGGATAAGAATTTTGCCAAGGCATTTATGGAAGCGATTAACAGTTTTGATGAAACTATTAAAATAGTTGCACTGGAAGGAGAATTGGCTGAAGAAGCAAGGAGACAGGGGTATACAGTTGTTAAACAGATTTTTTCTGACAGGGCATATAATAATGATGGAACATTAGTAGAGAGGTCCAGAGAAGGTTCCGTAATAACAGATTTTGATGAAATGGTTACCAGAACAATCCAGATGATTAAAGAAAATACCGTAAAAACTATTGATGGAAAAACAATAAAAATGGAGGGAGAGATTCTTTGTATTCATAGTGATACCGCCAATTCAGATGTTCTTGCGGAGAAACTCAGGGCAGAATTGGTGAAAAATGATATCATCATTTCCCCTTCAACCTAACCATGAATCAGCTGAATAGGGGGCATATTAATGAGCGATTACAAGATTACCAGTTATGGTGATGCAGCAATATGTATTTCTTTTTCCGAAATCTTTACGGAAAATGCCTGGATGAAGACACATGCTTTGTCTGCAAAACTGAAGGAAGGTAACTATGAGTGGGTTTTAAGTATTATTCCTACGTATACTACAGTGATAATTCATTACAATATTATGGTTATGGATAAAGAAACAGTAATAGAGATAATTAAAAAAGCTATTGATCAGCTTGAACCTGAATCAGTAACTCAAAAAAGAGATACACACTTTCTTCCTGTGGTTTATGGAGGAGAATTCGGTCCTGACTTACCAATGATTGCAAAAAGATTAAATATGACAGAAGAAGAGGTTATCCAGACACATATAAATAGTTCCAGTCAGCTTTTGTCCTTTACAAGCCCGGCAGGTCAGCCATTAATGGGGAAATCTGAAATCCCGGATAGCATCCCCCGGATGGAGACGCCTTATGTGAAAATTCCTAAAGGTACAATCGCAATAGTAGGCAGCCAAACAACGATTTATACAAAGGAAACCCCGGGAGGCTGGCGGCTGATCGGGCGTACGCCATTACAGGTGACGACTCCGGAGCAAATACCACCGTCTCCTTTTAAAATTGGAGATTTAATACAATTTTTCAGAATAGATGAAAAAGAATGGGATTTCTATAAAAACAAGCGAGTAGAGGACATGCCGTATCTATTGGAGGTACAAAAATGAGTGACGAGCTTCTCATCTTAGAATCAAATATAGCATCTATTCAGGATACAGGGAGGTATGGGTTAGAGAATTATGGTTTTAGTATAAATGGGGCCCTTGATCAGTTCGCTTATAAGATAAGTAATGCTTTACTGGGGAATCCGCTTGAAACACCGGCTATTGAAGTAACAGCTTTTAATTTTGCATTAAAAAGTCATGTTGATATCAGTATTTGTGTTACCGGCGCACAGGCAATGGTTGAAGCAGATAATGAAGTAATGCCTCAATGGGAAACCTTTATATTAAAAAAAGAAAAGAAATTACGTATTTCCAAAATTCATTCTGGTATGAGAGTCTACATCAGTCTTGCCGGGGGAGTAAATGTCCCGCTTATACATGGAAGCGCATCCTATGATGGCATGACAGGTATCGGTACCAAACTAAGTAAAGGAGATACGTTATCTTTAAACAGTAATCTGACTAACTGTATAAGAAGTAAAATGCGTATTCCGGAAGAGGACATCCCTAAGTATGAATCACCCTGGGAAATCAATGTTTGCGAAGGTCCTGATGCAGCTATTTTTAAAAAGCATAAAAAGTTTTTTGAAGAAGCAAAATTCCGGGTCTCTTTAGAGAGTGATAATATTGGTATCCGGCTGGAGAAATGCCGGCTGACTCAATTTTCTCCACGTCAGACTTTATCAAGAGGTATTATTCCCGGCGCAATAGAAATCACACCACATGGACAGCCTATCATTCTGCACAGAGGCAGGGGAGGAACGATAGGATATCCGGTAATAGCCTGTATCTCCTCAACTGATTTAGACTTGGCGGGGCAGATGAGGCCCCATGATACTATTCAGTTTACATTTATCTCCACAGACGAAGCCATAGAGATTTATAGAAAAAGAGAAAAATATATTCATCAAATACTGGATAAGAGTCTTGAATTAAATGATATATCAACAAAAGGAGTGATATAGGTGAGAAGCTTATTGAGAAATATAGGTTTTCTGGCAGTTCTGTGTACCTTTTCTATGCTGGCTGGTTGTATTGAATTAACCGAACCCACAATAGCGGATGAAGGGGGGCCTTCAAATGAAAGTAATGCAGAAAGTGAGGTCACCCTCAGGCTGGGCCATGTATTTGCTGAAGATGATCCAATACATAAAAGCACGGTAATGATAGCTGACCTTGCAAAGGAATATAGTGATGGGGAGCTTCAAATAGATGTGTATTCAAATAGTCAATTAGGAGGCGAAAGAGAATTGGTTGAAGGAGTACAAATGGGGATGATTGATATCGGACTGGCGGCCAATGCTCCTGTTACTAATTTTATACCATCACTTGTATATTGGGATTTCCCATATCTTGTAGACAGTATTGAGCATATGGAGAGAATTGAAGATGATGAGTCTATTATGGGAGCTCTCCAGGCTGATTTTGAAAATAATAATCTTGTAAATTTAGGAATACAATATGGCGGATTCCGGCAGATAACAAACTCTGTAAGACCTATTGAAACGCTGGAAGATTTTAAAGGAATTAATATTAGACTTTTAGAAAGTGAAGTAATGATTTCAACCTTTGAAAACATACCCGGAACAAGAACTTCCAATATGGCATTTTCAGAATTATATTCAGGGTTGCAGCAGGGAGTTGTAAATGCTCAGGAGAATCCTTTGAATTCCATTTATAGTATGAAGTTTTTTGAAGTACAGGATTATTTATCATTAACAAACCATTTCTTTACTACAAGATATTATTTAATGAATGCAGACAGATTTGAATTGTTGTCAGATAAACAGCAGGAGGCTCTGGTAAGAGCAACAGAAGAAGTAATGCAGCTTCATAAAGAAGAGCTTTTCGCAGAAGAGGAACATCTCTTGGAAATTCTGGAAGAAGAAGGTATGGAAATTAATGAAGTATCTGATGAGTTCGTTGATGAATTCAGAACGAAAATGAAAGAAACCGTGTATCCCAAGTTTTATGATGTAGTTGGAAATGGTGATGAAAAAGCAGGACAGAAGCTCATAAAAGAAATAGAGGCATTGAGATAATTTATCAGCTTTAATAAATGGTGCATCATAACAGGAGCGTAATATTTAATGAGTACAAATAAAGTCAAAGAAACAGGGTGAGGTTATGGAACGGATCGAAAGTATATTCAAATATATTGCTGTGTTTTTGATGGGGGTCATTATTATAACAGTCACACTGCAAATCATTGCACGGGAGATAGTTTATTTTCCGGTAAGCTGGACCCAGGAAGTAGCAAAATATTCATTTATCTGGATGAGCTTAATTGGAGCGGCACTTGGAATTAGAAACCTTTCTCATGTAAGTATTGATGTGGCAGTAAGTAAATTACCGGTCAGCTTTCAAAAGATTGTCCAATATTTTATAGAAGCGAGTATTATTTTATTTATGATTATCCTGCTGGTCCAAAGTATTAGATTCAGTTTATCTGCGACAGGGCAGACATCCCCGATTATGGGATTGCCTATGGGTACTGTGTACGTAGCCTTAATAGTATTTTCTGTTCTATCTATAGTTTTTTCTTTTGAAAAAATTGTCAATGTGAAAAAAGGAATCATACATTTTGAAGAACATGATAAATAGAATAAATGTCTCTTAAAGCTGATTTAAGGAGGTAAAAAACATTGATAGCAATACTTTTAATTACTTTTATTGTGTTAATATTTTTAAATATTCCGATAGCCTTTGCGTTAGCCATAGCATGTCTTTTAGCGTTGCTTACTGATCCGGTATTGCCATTAACACTTATTCCACAGCGGGTTTTTAACGGCTTAGATTCCTTTCCTTTGCTGGCAATTCCTTTCTTCATTCTGGCAGGCGCCATTATGGATAAAGGCGGTGTATCTGCAAAAATTATTAATTTAGCAAATGTATTAGTAGGGCATATCAGAGGAGGTTTAGCAATGATTACGATTGTTGCCTCGATGATATTTTCTTCTATGACCGGATCATCTACAGCTGCGACTGCAGCTATCGGTAAAATTGTTGTACCTTCTATGAACGAAAAAGGGTATTCAAAAGGGTTTTCTGCAGCATTAGTAGCTGCTTCAGGATCACTGGGTTCCGTTATACCTCCAAGTATCACTCTCATTATTTTTGGGGTTGTCGGTGGAGCTTCTATCGGAAAATTACTAATTGGCGGGATTATTCCTGGTATTATTTTAGGCCTTATGCTGATGCTGGTCAGTTATATTATTGCTCTAATTATGAAGTATCCATCTGAAGAGAGAAAATCTATTAAAGATCTTGGACGGTCATTCATTGATGCGATTTTGGCGTTATTCATGCCTATACTAATGCTGGGAGGTATCTTGCTGGGAATCTTTACAGCAACAGAATCTGCTGTAGTAGCAATTCTATATGGTTTAATCCTGGGTATGTTTGTTTATAAAAAGATACATATAAAGGATCTGCCGAATATTTTTTATGAAACTATTTTAATTTCTTCTATGGTGGTATTGATTATCGGAATTGCAGATTTATTCGGCTGGCTGGTTACTTCCCAACAGCTGCCTCAATTAATAGCCGGGTTAATCACTTCTGTTACGACAAATCCATATCTGATTTTGTTCTTAATCTTATTGTTATTGCTGTTTGTAGGATTATTCATGGAAGCGAGTGCAGCAATTATTATTTTAACACCGGTTCTGCTGCCTATTACCAATTCAATGGGGGTAGATCCAATTCATTTGGGGGTAGTAATGATTGCTGCATTAGCAATCGGAGTGGTTACACCACCAATGGGGGTTAACCTTTTTGTGGCCAGTGCAATAACGAATTTAAATGTGAGCATCGTGATAAAACATATTTGGCCATTTGTACTGGCCATGGTTGTCGGCTTGATAATCATCGCATACTTTCCATTTTTCACTACTTGGCTGCCATCCCTTATTGATTAAATACGTTATAATAACCGGACAGCACATGATCCATTCAACAATTGCAAAATGTGCTGTCCGTGATAAAAGAGAATTTGTAAAAAATGAACAGGGGAAATTAAATAGAAAGTCAAAAAGATTTCATTTCCAATTTAAACAAAAGAGGGTGCTTGCATGGATTCTGTAGAAAAGAAATTTTTAAAGCTGGGTGCTGAGAATGCACCAGGTCAGGAAGGGCAGCAGAATAATGATGTAATAAGCCTGATTGGTGATAAGATACCGGGAAGACCAGTTGATTTTTCGCATGGTGATGTCGATGCTTTTCAGCCGGCTCCTGGTGCTTTAGATAATTTTGTAGAAGGAGTTCAAATTGGCGGCAAGCAGGCATATACGGAATATCGGGGCAGTAAAGAAATTCGTGAAATAACAGCTGGAAAACTTGCTGCATTTACTGATTCAAAAATTGATCCTGAAAAAAATCTGATTATTACTCCAGGTACACAGGGAGCACTTTTTTTAGCAATGGGGTCTGTTATTAGCAGAAATGATAAAGTTGCTATTGTAGCACCTGATTATTTTGCCAACAGAAAATTAGTGGAATTCTTTGAAGGGGAAGTCGTATATATATCAATGGATTATTTAAATTTTACTTCAGGTGCAGGCCTGGATTTGAGGCAGCTCGAAGAAGCCTTTAAGTCAGGCGTGAAGCTCTTTTTATTTTCGAATCCGAATAACCCGGCAGGAGTAATTTATTCACCTGATGAAATTAAAGAAATTGCCCGGCTTGCACAGGATTATGACGTACAAGTTATCGTTGATCAATTATACTCGCGCCAGGTTTTTGACGGACACAGCTACACACATTTAGCGGCACAAAATATTTTAAATCCTGAAAATCTGATTACTATTATGGGACCGTCAAAAACAGAATCGTTAAGCGGATATAGACTGGGTGTTGCATTTGGTTCATCGAAGATTATTAACCGCATGGAAAAGCTGCAGGCTATCGTATCGCTGAGAGCAGGAGGCTATAATCAGGCTGTATTGAAATCCTGGTTTCATGAACCGGAGGGATGGATGGCTCAAAGAATTGCACAGCATCAGGCTATCCGTGATGATTTAGTTACAAAACTGCGATTGATTCAAGGCTTTCAAGTAAGGGCCACAGAGGCAGGCAGTTATTTATTTCCTAAAGTGCCGGAATTAACGGTTACAATAGAGGAATTCGTAAAAATTCTACGTATTCAGGCAGGTGTTATTGTGACCCCGGGAACTGAATTTGGCCCGGCGTTTACTGACAGCTTCCGTATGAATTTTTCACAAGATCATTCTGCTGCTGTGGATGCAATAGAACGTATTGGAAAAGTAGTGGAGGGATATCGAAAATGATTCAATCTGAAGAAAACGTTCCTCCTGTTCCGCAGGGGAAATATATCCCTGCTTCACGTGTCGGAGATTTGATTTTCACATCTGGTATGACACCGCGGCACAAGGGGGGTTTGATTCAAACTGGAAAAGTCAGTACAGAAGAGCCTCTACATATTTACAGGCAAGCAGTCAGACTTGCGGTTTCAAATGCACTGAATGCCATTAATAATATACTTAATGAAGACGAAAAATTAAACCAAATATTAGCGTTAAACGTCTATGTTAATGCACAGGAAAACTTTCAAGCACATTCTGGCATAGCTGATTTTGCTTCTGAATATCTTTATGAACAGCTGGGGCAAAATGGTATCGGAAGCAGAGCAGCAATTGGAGTTGCATCATTACCTGGTAATGCACCAATAGAAATCCAGATCACAGCTGTTTGTACTAAATATTGACCGACCTGCATTTTTCAATGTCTCTATCAGTATGTGCTGAAAAAGAGTTATTTTATTGCAGTCTGGATGATAAGGAAGGGAAGAAAAAATGCTGAAAATACAAGAAATAAATGAAATAATTAAATCAATAGATCGTTCCTCCATTAGTGAGTTTACCTTTCAAATAAATGGAACGACGATAGCAATGAAAAAAAATAGTGATACTGCTGATATAGAGCAGCAGTATCAGACAGCAGCGCATGAGCAGACGTCAGTAAAAGAAGGACAGGAGGAGTCTGTTCCAGGTGTATCCGTAAAAACAGAAAAAGTTGAAAATATAGCTGATTCTGATTACGAAATTTTGTCTCCTATTGTAGGAACGCTTTATACATCACCATCACCAGACAGTGACGCTTATGTTTCTGAAGGCAGCGAGGTAAAAAAGGATACAGTTGTCTGTATTATTGAAGCGATGAAGCTGTTTAATGAGGTAGAAGCAGAAGTGACAGGTGAAATTACAGAAATTTTAGCTGAAGATGGCGGAATGGTTGAGTACGGTCAACCATTATTTAGAGTAAAGGTAAAGTAAGGAGCTGGCGTAAGTGATACAAAAACTGTTAATTGCTAACAGAGGAGAAATAGCTGTACGGATAATTCGTGCGTGCAAGGAGATGGGAATTGAGACTGTTGCAGTTTATTCCGAAGCGGATGAAGACGCATTGCATGTTCAGTTAGCGGATGAAGCATATTGCATCGGACCTGCACCGAGTAAAGACAGTTATCTTAATTTCACAAACATCATGAGTACTGCAGCACTTTCAAAGGTTCAGGCAATCCACCCGGGCTACGGTTTTTTGGCTGAGAATGCTGATTTTGCGGAGATTTGCAGAGAATGTAATATTACATTTATTGGCCCCTCGCCGGAGGCTATTCAGAAAATGGGAATAAAAGATGTTGCCAGAGAGACGATGAAGGAAGCCGGTGTTCCTATAGTGCCAGGCTCAGATGGAATTATAGAAAGTGAAGAAGAAGCAAAAGAAGTAGCTGAAAACATTGGTTACCCAGTTATCATAAAAGCAACTGCCGGTGGCGGCGGGAAGGGCATTCGGGTTGTGAGGACTGAAGATGAGCTGGTTAAAGGTATTCGCGTAACGCAAAAAGAGGCTGAAACAGCATTTGGAAATCCTGGTGTGTATCTTGAAAAATATATTGAGGATTTCCGGCATATAGAGATACAGATATTAGCGGATAATTATGGTAACACTGTTCATTTAGGAGAAAGAGATTGCACCATCCAAAGAAGACTTCAAAAGCTGGTTGAAGAATCCCCTTCACCTGCAATAACTCCAGATATAAGGAAGAAGATGGGAGAGGTATCTGTTCAGGCTGCAAAGGCAGTAAACTATACAGGTGCCGGAACAATTGAATATATTTTTGATAGAAAAAGTAAAGCATTTTACTTCATGGAAATGAATACAAGGATTCAGGTAGAGCATCCAGTTACAGAAATGGTAACCGGTGTAGATTTAATTAAAGAACAAATTAAAATCGCAAATAATGAAGAAATTTCCTTCAAGCAGGATGATATTAAATTTGAGGGCTGGTCAATCGAGTGCAGAATCAATGCAGAGCATCCATTTAAAAATTTTATGCCTTCAGCAGGGGAAATAGAAATGTACCTGGCTCCTGGCGGTTTGGGTGTAAGAGTTGATTCAGCCGCATATTCCAGTTATCGGATACCGCCTTACTATGATTCGATGATTGCTAAATTAATTACATATGGATCCAGCCGTGAAGAAGCAATTCGCCGTATGAGACGGGCATTGGATGAATTTTTAATAGATGGCATCCATCATACAATTCCATTTCATCGTTTAATTATGGAGCATGAGGTTTTTATAGCAGGTGATTATAATACGAACTTTCTCGAGAAGTATCCGATATTGGAAAAGGAAACAGTGGATAGATAATTCCGGCAGAATAGTTAATCACAGTGAGCAGCTTGAGTTGGACTCAGGCTGCTTCTTTTACACGCTGATCTGTCAAGTTGACCAACCTAATATGTATTTCGCTTTTTACTGTCAATCAACGGATAAACACGATTTAATTTTATAATAACAGCACTTGCTATAAGAGCTTTTAAAACGTCTCCCGGCAAAAACACCAAAGCTGAAATGGCAGTTGGTCCCCAAGGAAGATTAGATAAAATAGATAAATAGGTAACGCCAATAATATTAACGACGATGACTCCGCCAAAGGTTGTGATCAATACGATCTTCCAATAGGTCAGGCTGCGGATACTTTTTTCTATTAAATAACCAATAAGCCATGCTGCAATCGGATATGATAGAATATATCCTCCTGTTGGTCCAATAAGCACACCTAAGCCGCCGCGTCCGCCAGTTAATAATGGTGCACCCACCGCAACGAGAAAAACGAAAAGTAATATACTGAGCCCGCCCCGCTTTGCTCCTAATATACCGCCAGCAAGCATAATGCCAATTGTCTGTGCTACGATTGGTACAGGGATAAAAGGAACTGGAATAGGAGGGAAAATAGCTAAAACTCCCATAATTGCTGCGAATAATGACATAAACATCATATCTCTTAGTTTCAATGTACTTTCCTCTTTCTTTATGTAATATTAATAGAATAAAAGAATAAACTGATATTGTCAACCTATTATTGTAAAGGGTGACAATGTGGGTTTATTGTGTTGAAGCATTGTTACAATAACCAAAGAAAGAGTTCAAACCATATGTGATTTGAACTCATGAAACAATTTCTCTCATTTATTTTAAATTAATCGCAATCATAGCTTCATTCAGTGAGAAAATAGCTGAAATTCCCACTGGATGAAGCTTTGTTTTATCTCCAACGTTTACGAATTACCTATGTTTGTCACTCAAGCAAGAAATCAGTAGCTTTTCACCTTCATTTTACCAGGCAGCTTCAATGCCAGAGCTAGTACAATGACACAGAAAACAAAACAAATAATCGCAACCAGGTGCAAATGCTGATCATCTAAATGACGATTAAACGTCAGTCCAAGTAAACTGGAAGATAAAATCGATCCTAAATACCTGCTTGTCTGAAATAGACCGGATGCTGAACCTGTTTCCTCCGGCTTCACATGCTCATAAAGTGCGGTTTGCATAGAAATATTATTGAAGCCATTACTCATTCCAAGCACAGCCATTATGGTGAGCAGCCATAACAATGGCGATGTTTCATGATATGTTAGCAGGAGGCCTGTACCAACTAAGAGCAGGGCTGCACCGATAACCATTGGAAGCTTGGAGCCATATTTATCAATGATACGGCCCGCAAGTGGAGAAACAATCACCCCGAAGCCTGCCAGTGCTAACATAATCAAGCCGGTATGCTGTTCACTATAGTTACGAACCTGCTGCAGAAACGTCGGAAATCCAAAAAAGAAGCAATAATAAATCAGGTTAATACTCATAAATTGCACATATATCAATGAAACGGTATGGTTTTTTGTTAATCCTTTCATATCAATAAAAGGCTCCGCCTGTTTTATTTCATAAAGGTAAAAAACTATTCCTGCAGCTAAAAACATCAATAATGCCCACCAGCGGATATTCTGATCCAGAGACAGTAAAAATAATATAAGGCCTACAATTGCTGTAATAAATAAGCCTATTCCAATAAAATCGATTCGTTTTATCTCAAATTTTCCCTGTCCTGTATTTGGTAAAATAAATAAAGCTAACACAAAGGACAATATAATAAATGGGAAGTTAATAAGAAAAATGGAGTGCCAATCCCATGATGCAATCAGAAAACCGCCAATGGATGGCCCGAAAGCAGCTGAGGTTGAAGCAAAAACAGATAATACAGCTAACGCCTTTCCCTGTCCTTTGGTAATATGTGTCCTGACCATGCTCATCCCGCTGGGGAATAGTGTTGAACTGCCAATTGCCTGCAGAGCACGACAGCCTAAAAGTGAAAGGAAATTCGGCGAAAACGGTGCCAGCAGAGAAGCGGCTGCCACGAGAATTAATCCTGCTATAAATAATTTTTTCGGTCCAAACATATCACTTAATTTTCCCATTACAGGCTGACCGGCCGCACTTGCCAGATAGAATATAGAAATAAGCCAGCTGGCATCAGCAAATGTTAATGAGAATTCATGCTGCATTCTGGTTAATGCCACTGAAATCATCGAAGAATTCAATGGGTTAAGCAATGTTCCAAGCCCGATAGTTAAAATAAATAGCCAGGGCTTACGTAATTTTTCAGTCATTCTAATCACCTGAATATAGTATGTAGTTAAATTTAAATAATATCTTTATCATAGGCGAATTTATAAAAAATAAAAAGTTATTTGTTTATTAAAGAAAACAGGAGTAACTCTTTGCTAAATATTGGGCAGATTCTTTTAAATGGAGAATAAGCCGGTGATAATTTCCTGGAAATTTCAGAAGAAAAAGTGAAAAAGACATTTTTATCCTATAATTTTTTTTAATTCATTTGTATAATGGCTGATAGATATCAGTTAACAAGCAGTAAACTGAGAAATGGGGGACAGCTATGAAATTACTCATTGTAGAGGACGATAAAACGATTGCTTCCGGCTTAGAGTATTCTTTGAATCAAGAAGGCTATGATGTTATTGTCAGTCATCATGCGCAGGAAGCAGAACGAATCATTAAAACAGATATAAACAGCATTTCCTTATGCTTATTTGATTTATCACTGCCTGATGGAAGCGGTTATGATTTATGCCGGTGTGTGAAAGAAAATGCGGATGTCCCGGTTATTTTTCTCACCGTTGCGGATGATGAGGTGAATGTGGTGATGGGATTGGATATGGGGGCAGATGATTATATTACCAAGCCATTTCGTATCCGTGAGTTAAGCTCGCGGATTAAAACCGTGCTCAGACGTTATCAAAAGAATGAGACACAGGAAAAAGATTCCATTAAAATCGGGTCATTAGTAGTCTTGCCATTAGAAGGAAAAGTATATAAGGTGGACGCTGAGCTTGCATTAACAGCACTGGAATACCGGCTGTTAATGATTTTTCTTAACCACCGCGGACAGATTCTTTCACGGGAGCAGCTTTTAGAAATGATATGGGATGCGGCCGGTGAGTTTGTTAACGATAACACGCTTACAGTCTATATTAAACGGCTCCGGAAGAAAATAGAGGATAATCCGCAAAAACCGGTATTAATAGAAACAGTCAGAGGGCTGGGATACAGGATGGCGGCAGAAGATGTTAAGAAATAACGAAATAAGTGTCTTTCTCACTTCAACTATATTGATTTTGGGAATCGGTATTCTGGCAGGTTTTATGCATTCACCAGTAACTGCGTTATTTATTGCTGTTGTCGGCAGTAGTCTGGCCATTTGCTATATCATATGGATGGCCTGGCGTTACCGGAAAATGCTTCAGCTGTCCAGTTATTTACGAAAAATCATGGCAGGAGAAACAACACTGGACGTACGTGATAATAGAGAGGGCGACCTGAGTATATTAAAAAATGAAATCTATAAAATGACAAGGATGTTATCTGAACAGCAGGAAGGATTACAGAAGGATAAAGAAAAGCTGACAGATGCGATTTCAGATATTTCCCATCAAATAAAAACACCGCTCACCTCAATGACAGTGATGGCTGATTTATTAAGTGAGCCTAATCTGGAGGCGGGGAAACGCCAGGAATTTACATACCATATCCGTAAGCAATTGGAGCGGATGGAGTGGCTTGTTTCTTCCTTATTAAAGCTTTCCAAAATGGATGCCGGGACGGTTTTATTCAGTAAGGAAAAAGTGGAAGTGTCCCAGCTAGTAAAAGAAGCTGCTGCACCAATGGAAATACCTCTTGAGCTGAAGGAGATAGAACTGGAGATAGAAGGAGTATCGGGAACTACCTTTATCGGTGATAAAAACTGGACGAAAGAAGCTTGTATTAATATTTTAAAGAATGCGGTTGAGCATACACCAAACGGCGGGAAAATTACGGTTTCTTATGAAGAAAATGCTATTTTTACAGAAATAAGAATCAGGGATAACGGGCCGGGGATTGAAAAACATGAGCTTCCACATATTTTCAAACGTTTCTATAAGGGAAGTCATGCAGCAGAGGGAAGTGTCGGCATTGGACTTGCTATGGCTTATTCAATTGTTACTAACCAGCAGGGAGATATTGAAGTCCTTAGTAAACCGGGGGAAGGAACCGTATTTATTTTGAAATTTTATAAGCAGGTCGTCTAAAAGAAGGTTCAAAAAGCTTGTAAATGATAAATGGAAGAGATTTAGCTGCTTTTTGAACACATACTTTCAAGCAAAGTGACAATATTGTCACCAGCATTGTCACTGTTCCGTCATTTTAGACAAGTAAAGTAGTAAGTAATAGAAAATAACTAGGAGGAAACGGAATGGAATTAATGCGGATTGAAAATTTGTCTAAAGTGTACGGGAAAGGTGACACAGCAGTAAAAGCATTGGATAATGTATCTTTTTCTGTGGAGCAGGGGGAGTTTGTAGCGATTATTGGACCTTCTGGTTCCGGGAAATCAACCCTGCTTCATTTGCTGGGAGGAGTTGATAAGCCGACCGGTGGTAAGGTGTTTATCGAGAAGACCGATATTTATGGGTTAAATGAAACACAGCTGGCTATTTTTCGGAGACGACAGATCGGCTTGATCTATCAATTTTATAATCTCCTGCCAATTTTAACAGTGGAAGAGAATATTACCCTGCCAATGTTATTGGATGCACATAAGGTGGACCAGAAGCATTTCAAGGAAATTGTGGAAATATTGGGACTGCAAAAGCGTCTGGATTATTTACCTAATCAATTATCTGGCGGACAGCAGCAGCGGGTTTCCATTGGCAGAGCATTGATCAGCAATCCATCTATTATTCTTGCTGATGAACCGACAGGAAATCTGGACAGCAAAAACAGTAAGGAAATCATTGATCTGTTAAAGCTGTTTAATAAAACATACAATCAGACATTGGTAGTTATTACACACGATGAACGGATTGCTTTACAAGCGGACCGTGTCATTCAGGTAGAGGATGGAGCGATTGCCAAGGACGAGGTGATTCGTCCATGAATATTGTCAACAAAGTAACACTGAGACATCTTAAGCAGAATAAACGCAGGACGCTCGTTACCATTTTTGGCGTTATTATTTCTGTTGCAATGATTACGGCAGTTGCGTCTTTAGGAGTTTCTTTTATTGATATGCAGCAGCGGGATGCAATCTCCAATAACGGTGATTGGCATTATGCTGTGGAGGATGTGGACAGAGAACAAATAAAAGCCATTCAAGCAGACGATAATACAGACGTTATCGGAATTGTGGATGAATTGGGCTTTGCTCCTTTAAATGACCAATTGACGAAAAGATACCTCTATGTCCGGGCGATGGATGAGACAGCAATGAAGCAAATGCAAGTGAAGCTGACAGAAGGGAAGCTTCCAACAAATGAAAATGAAGTTGCTATTTCTGAGGAATTAAAAGGAGAGGATTTTCCTTATCAAATCGGGGATACTATTGGGCTGGATATCGGTGAGAGGTATATGGCAGATGATGAAGAAAATCGTCCTTTAGTTCAGGATGAATCCGTCTATAAAGGAGAGGACG
Organism: Oceanobacillus sojae; assembly: GCF_900162665.1. GTDB lineage: Bacteria > Bacillota > Bacilli > Bacillales > Amphibacillaceae > Oceanobacillus > Oceanobacillus sojae_A. Next base: position 1,078,235 of record NZ_LT727812.1, on the reverse strand, counting down.
GCATTGAGGAAGAATTACGCAACCAGGAAAAACACAGCTTTAAAATTGTCGGTGAAATAGAAGCACCACTCTGGGATACCCCCTGGGCGGCAGGATATACAGTACTGTCGTATACAGATGGTTTATCCTTGTCAGAAATTGATGCTGCTTATGTTAATGTAAAGAAATTACGTTATTCATTATTTGATGATTTAGAGAAATTACGGGAAGATGTAGGTATTAATGCTGAAAATACGGGGACAAATACGCCGTTATTAGATACATATTTAATCTCCGTAAATAGCGGTATGGTAGCAGCGTTATCAGGACTGCTTACAGTAATCATTGTGATTATTATGGTTGGCTCGATTGTGTTAATTTATAATGCCTTTGCCATATCTGTATCAGAACGCTCCCGTTATTTAGGAATGCTTTCCAGTGTCGGGGCAACGAAAAAACAAAAGCGGAATTCCGTGTTATTTGAAGGTCTTGTTATTGGTCTGATCAGTATCCCAGTCGGAATGGGGGCAGGATTGCTGGGAATCGGCGTTACATTGCATTTTATTAGTGAAATACTGCTAAGCGCTGGTTTTAATTCTGAAATTCGTCTCGTTGTAACTCCAACAATATTTATTATAGCAGCTATAGTATCATTACTGACCATTATGATTTCTGCATGGATACCAGCTGTAAGGGCATCTAAAATTACAGCGATAGATGCAATTCGTCAGGCAAAGGATGTTAAACTGACCAAAAAGAAAATTAAAACAAACCGCTTTGTACAGAAGCTGTTTGGCTATGAAGCAGAGATTGCCTTAAAGAATTTAAAAAGAAATAAGAAACGCTACCATGTTACTGTATTTTCTTTAATGATTAGTATTATCTTATTTTTATCGGTCGGTTTTTTTACAAATACGCTGACCAAGTCCTATGAATTACAGTCTGATGAACAGAATTATGATATTTCTATTCAAGAATACTACTCTGATGATAATAAACTGGCTGATATGTATCCCACAATAGAAACGATAGAGGATGTAAAGGAAAGTATCATGTACCAGAATATGAGATTCTCTGCTGTTATACCTGAAGAGATTACAGGAGATACGTTAGAAGGCATGGATGATGACTCTGCAGAGATGTATGAAGAAGGAACGGGCTACTCATTGGAACTAATAGGTCTCTCATCAGAAGACTGGGATGATTATCTTCGTAAAAATAATATTTCAGCATCTGATAAGCAGCAGCCGGCTGTTTTAGTTAACACTGTAACTTATATGGATCAAAATAATAAATATGTGGAAACGGAGATGCTGAATGTTCATGAAGGTGATAAACTGCCTTTTCGTCAGGAATACTATATTGAGGAAAAAGACGACTGGGAATTATCAGATTCCGAAGAGCTTGAACTGATAGGCCTCACGGATAATTTTCCAATGGGAAGCTTTTATACTTCACCCAATACACTGTCAGTCATTGTTAATGAACAAACATTTAATGAACTGATAGAAAATCTGCCTTATAGTTATGATAAGAGCAGGGAAGTATATTTAACTTCAGATGATCCGTATCAGGTCCAGGAGGATATCGAAGGACTTGAATACGGTGAAACCTTGCCAATAAGTAATATATATGCGTTTCAGCAGCAGGATAAACAACTTGCTTTAGCCTTATCCGTTTTTATTTATGGATTTATCACGCTAATCACTTTAATTTCCATTGCTAATATTTTTAACACCATTTCAACTAGTGTAGCACTGAGAAAAAGAGAGTTTGCGACGATGAAATCTATTGGTATGACACCAAAAGCTTTTCGTAAAATGATTCGGTTTGAAAGTGTTTTTTATGGAATCAAGTCGTTAATCTACGGACTGCCAATCAGTTTTGTGGTGATGTACGGGATTCACATACAAACAAGGAGTGCTTTTGATTATCGTTTTCAAATACCCTGGGTTTATATCGGCATTGTTATTTTAGCTGTCTTCATCATTGTCGGAGCTGCCATGCTTTATTCGACCTCTAAATTGAAAAAGGATAATATTGTTGAGACATTGAGGCAGGAGAATATTTAAATGAATAAGGAGCTATCTCAGGTGGGATTATCTGGGGTAGCTCACTGTTAAGCCGGCTATTTGCACATAAAGTATTAGAAAAACCACTCTTGAGATTGGGTAAATGGTTAACGAAGCATGCCCATAGTACTACCGCATGAATTATTGGAATTGCCGGCTTTTTATTGGTTGTAAATGCAATAAATGATTTAGGTCTGATAGGATAATTAATAAAAAATTATATAAATATAACTCAACTTTCACACCTTAAAAAATAACTTGCTTGGTATAGAGGCAGGTGTTGATCATTCCTTCCATCTATTTCTTGACAAAGCATAAATTCTATCCAGAAAGAAGGTAACGTGTAAGGCACCCGCTTGAAAGGGGTTCTATATTGTTTAATACAACGGAGCCAATAGAAATTAGATCAGTAAAAAACATATTTTCGTGTTGCATATAAAAATGTCCCATCACGATTACTTTCTGTTCATAAGAGCTATTCCCGATATTTACTATTTATGTTGTGCGGTGTGTCATCGTTTCAATTACCACATTAACCATTTGAAACACTAAAATGATCTTTTCATCAAACAAAAAGCGATTATTTCATCCAACTCCATCAGGATATAATTCCTTTCATTCGCTGTAGAATCCTAACTGAGCGCAGACCAACCACGTAGACTCCTATGGGAACAGAGTGAGCTGAAGATCCCCTTGAAAAGCGGTTTTCTTTTCAAGTTAGCTGAAGCCGTGCCGTCTCCATGGAAAGCGTAGTGGTTGGTCGGAGCGGCGCTATACTCAATCTGCTTTTCAAGATGATTTAACAACATGCAACCAGGATAATGTAGAACATGTTCATCCTGGAATAAGAAAACTGTATCTGTTAAATAACTGAAATTTATTAGGATGATAGATACAGTTTTTTATTTTTATATCAAAGATAAGAAAAATTTGGATAATTTTCTAGATTACTATTGTATTTCTATTATATTACGAATATAATACATTTAGATGAGTGTCTTAATGTATTAATACAGTATGACAAAAATGAATAATTAGAATGAGGTGAGCGGCTCCGTTAGAGAGAGAATTTGGATAGTTGCATTGAAAAAGATGTAATATTTATCCTTTAAAAGAAGCCGTTGTCAATATTATGTTGAGGGGGTCAGTAATGAATTTTATCAAGCGTGGGTTTCTAGGTATTACAAGAAAAAAAGGAAAGTCTTTAATTTTATTGGCAGTTATTTTTATTTTAGGGAATTTAATATCCGGTGCCATTTCTATCCAGCAGGCAACGGGAAATGTAGAGTCCACTATTAAAGAGAGACTTGGAACGGCAGCAACAATTGATATTGATTACGATGAATGGGAAGCAAAGCCTGATACAGATGTAGAAGAGATCAATGTTGATTTAATAAAAGAAATTGGCAATCTTTCTTATGTAAAATATTATGATTACAGTATGTCTACCTGGATGGGATCAGAGAGTGTAGAACGCTATCAGGATGAAGAAATGGATGGCGATTATTTTGTTGACGGTCCAAGTATGGATTTCAGACTAAAGGGGATTAACTACGCCCCGGTTATTGATTTTGAAGAAGGAAAAGCTGAGCTGACAGATGGCCGTGTATTTACAGATGATGAAATTGAAAAAGGTACATCTGTGACAATTATTTCTCACAAACTCGCAAACGAAAATAATTTGCATGTGGGAGATACCTTCACTTTAGCGAATGAGGTTTATACTTATGACGAAGAGACTGGCGAGGAAGATTTCGTTACCTCCCGTGATGTTGTATTGGAGATAATTGGCTTATTTGAACCTCAGGAAGCGAAGAAAGAAACGGATGAAAATGCAGATAGTGGCATGATGATTCTTACGGATGATATGGAATATCACAATACAGTATATGTTCCTAATGAAATTGTCATTGATGAATCGCAATTTAACTGGGAAGAGTACATGAAGGCTGATGAAGAATTTGCTGAGATGATGGAAGGAGAAGAGGAATCATTTGAATACTATGAACCTATCTATTATTTGAATAATCCGGAAGATATTGAAGCATTTACAGAAGAAGTAAAACCATTACTGCCTGAGCTATATACAGTGATTAGTGCAAGTGACCAGTACGAAAATATTGCAGGGCCGATAGAATCGATGTCGAAATTAGCGAAATATGTTTTAATTGTTGCGGTAATTGCAACTGTATTGATTACTGGTTTAGTAGTTTTACTGTTCTTACGGGACCGCAAACGCGAATTGGGGATTTACTTATCTCTGGGAGAGAAGAGAAGCAGGGTCGTTGGACAGATTTTAATTGAGGTTATGGTCGTTGCCGTCGTTGGTATTACCTTATCGCTATTCAGCGGAAATCTTCTCGCGCAGCAGGTATCTGATACGATGATGAAAGCCGATGATAACAAAGATGAGTACTATGAAGAATATTACTATGAAGGTATTAGTACGGATTTGACAGCAGATGACGTGATGGATTCCTATGAAGTAACGCTTAATTCCAGTTATATTCTGGGCTTCTATGGTGTTGGTCTGGTAACAATCTTAATTTCAACTATTATTCCGCTTATATATATTGTAAGGCTGAATCCAAAGAAAATACTGATGTAATAGAGAGGTGAAATGATGATATTAGAAGCGAAGGATTTAAATTATTATTATCAGGATGGCGAGCAGCGCCGTTATATATTAAAGGATACATCGATCTCTTTTGAAAAGGGAAAGTTTTATACGATTTTAGGGCAGTCCGGCTCGGGAAAAACCACCTTGCTATCATTACTCAGTGCCTTGGATTCGCCGCATAGTGGAGAAATATTGTTTAACGAAGAAGACATCAAGAAAATCGGATACGAAAAGTATCGCCGCAATAATGTCGGAATTATTTTCCAAAGCTATAATCTGGTTCCAACTTTCACAGCTGTTGAAAATGTACTGGTTCCAATGTCTATTACAGAAAATGAAATTCCGGAAGATACAAAAACAGTTGCTTATAACTTACTGGATTACATCGGTATTGTGAAAAACAAAGCTGATCGCCTTGTGAACAGACTTTCCGGAGGAGAACAGCAGCGTGTGGCTATTGCCCGCGCTCTGGCAACCAATGTAGAATTAATTCTCGCCGATGAGCCGACAGGAAATCTTGATGAAGAGATGGAGCAGGAAATCATTGATATCTTTAAAAGATTAGCACATGAACATGGGAAATGTGTCATCGTGGTAACGCACTCCAATGAAATCGCCCTGCAGTCCGATCAGGCTTTCCGTTTGAGGAAGGGTGTACTGTCTGCTTATGAGTGATTTTTTATCAAAATTTAATAAAGATAAATATGACGATCTGGTGAACGAAAAAGAAGACAAGGAAATAAAAAATAAAGAAGAGAAGAAAACGGAGAAGCAGGAAGAAAAAGAAACGCAGCAGAAGCAGGAGGAACAGGCTTCTGCTGTGGAAAAGGAAGAAGCCGTACATAAGCGTGAGACCACCCTGGTTTCTGCGCCTGTCTCCTCCAGAAGCAGCCGCCGGCAGGATGCGGAAGAGGAAGTAGAGATTGATCTGGATTACCGCAGGAAGAAGAAGCTGCGGATGTGGCTGATTATTGCAGGGTCTGTTTTAGCTTGTCTATTGATTTTCTTCATTTATTATATGCTTGTTCATGTAAAGGTTGAAAATTTTGTGGACCAGCCAGTTTCGGAAGTCCGTGCCTGGGCCGGCGAGAATGATGTCGAGGTTGAATTAGAGCAGGAGTACAGTATGGAATATGATGCGAATCAGGTTATTTCTCAAAGCGTAGCTGAAGGTGACAGAATTAGAAAAGGGAAAGCATTGAAATTAACCAGCAGTTTAGGTGCAGACCCGGAAGAGATTATTCCGCTTGCTGATTTTTCAGAAATGACCCAGGAGGAAGCACAGACCTGGATTGATGAAAATAAGGCAGAAAATCTGCAGATGGTGACAGAATATAGTGATGATATAGAAGCTGGAGACTTTATCAAATTTTCCATCAAGGATAGCAATATTGCAGAATCAGAATATAAGCGCAAAGATAGTGCAGCTGTTTATTATTCAAAAGGGGAAGAGGTTTTTGAGAAGAATATTACCATCCCTGATTTTACTGGAGTTGCTAAAGAAGAAGTGGAAAAATGGGCAGAAAAGAATGAAGTCGAGATGACCTATGAAGAGGCTGATTCTGACAGTGTTGAAGAAGGAAATATTATCAGTCAAAGTGAAGCCGCAGACGAAAAAATTGCGAAAAGAGATAAGATGGAAGTTGTTGTATCTGCAGGTAAAGCTGTAATCGTTCCAAGCTTTTCTGGATTAACTGCAGAAGAGGCAGCCATGAATTATCCGGATTTAAATGTGACGGTGAAGCATGCTTTTCACGCTGATGTTGCCTATGGCTCGCTTATTTCACAATCTGTTGAACCGGATACGAAGCTGACGAACAAAGATGATAAAAGTGTTACCGTTACGTATTCGCAGGGCAGACCATATTTACATGATTTCCGTGGCCAATCAGAAGGCGATTTGCCAAAATTGTTCTATGAACAATATAAATCAAAGGGTGCTGATATTAACTATATTGTGAAGTATGTTGATTCATCAGAACTAAAGGGAACAGTTGTTGATATGGGTGTGTTTAATGAATTTGTACCGATGACTTATACAGTAGAGGTCAGAATTAGTAATAATGCTTCTGCACCGCCTAATCCGCCAGATTTTAGTGAAGGGCCGGAAAATATCTATCCGGAGTCTGGTGCAGGTGAAGATGTGGGACAAGGAGAGCTTGATCCAGAGCCTGGAGCAGAAGAATCTCAAGATTTATTGGAAGATGGAGAAAATCTTGAAGTAGATGAGAAGTAAGAGAGACAGCTAACGGGTTCGAGGTTCTCGAAATCGAATATGCGGAGGAATAATATAACAGGAGTATTTCCTTAAAAGGGAAGTACTCCTGTTTTTAGATTCCATTTTGCCAAAAGGGATTAGCTTGGTTAGCCTCTCCTCATAATCTTATTTTTTGATCCTAGATCTTAATACAGCTGCATTAAAGGTTTTTCCGGAATATCCTCCTCCATGACTTCAATCCAGCCCTTTCCATAGCTGCCCGATGCATCCATACGCAGAAAAGCATTTGGCCGCAGCTCTTTATTCATCACTTTTGTAATTTGCTGTTCATCGCCTTCTTCGTTATACCCTAGAAAGACATACTTATATTTCCCGGTCCACAGCTTTTCATAATTATCTTCTGATGTCTCTACGTAATAGGTTTCTACAGGGTGCTGTAATAACCAGTCTGTTAATGGAATAATGCCTGCTGTTGTCTTTTGGATGACTGCCGCTGCAATTGTAAATATAATGAGGATTCCAATCAATATCTTTACTGCTTTTTTCATTTGGTGACACTCCTTTTTACTCTTTATTCTCAGCTTTATTGTAAAGAAGGAGACAGACTGTAAAAATCGTTTATTCTTACAGTTACCTTACATAATTGTAAGGTGAAAATGCTTCCTCTTTTTTTGTGGTTCATTTCAAACTATGCAATAATTATTAAAAACAAAGCATACATAAAAGGGGAATATAAATGCAAACCATTATGATAGTAGAAGACGATCCGAAGATTTCGAAGCACTTACAGGATTATATTGAAAAATATGGCTATCAGGTAGCTTTTGTTACGGATTTTGAACGGATTATGGATGTTTTTCAAAATTCAAAACCTGACCTGGTGCTTTTAGATATTAATTTGCCAAGCTATGATGGTTATTACTGGTGCAGACAAATTCGCAAGGAGTCTACCTGCCCGGTCATTTTTATTTCTGCCCGGACGGGAGAGATGGATCAGGTAATGGCACTCGAGAACGGCGGCGATGACTTTATAACAAAGCCGTTCAGTGCTGAAATTGTGATGGCTAAAATACGGAGCCAGTTGCGCCGTGCTTATGGAGAATATGCACAGGATGTTAAGGAACGTTTTTTGGAGGTAGAAGGTCTAAAGCTTTTACCTGAGCGTCTGGAGTTAACCTTTGCCGGAAAAGATACATTTCTATCTAAAAAAGAAGCAGACATCATCGAAACAATAATGAACCGTTATCCGCGTGTTGCCGGCAGGGAAGATCTGCTGGAAAAGCTGTGGGATGATCAGACCTATGTGGATGAAAATACGTTAAATGTCAATATAACAAGAGTACGGAAAAAGCTGCAGTCCATAGGAATAGAGGATGGTGTTGAAACGGTCAGGGGTGTTGGTTACCGGCTGAAAAGTATGCTTAATGAAGAATGATGTAACTAAAAAGGGAGTGTTAACATGCAATTTAGAACTGTCGAAGAAGGCGATTTGATTATATGCAGTAAATTATTCTTAACGGTTTTTAATGAAGAACCGTGGAATGATGAATGGACATTAGAAAAAGCACAACAATATTTATCAGATTTTTACCGGACTCCAGGATTTTTGGGTGTCTCCGCAGTTGAAAATAACGAGATAGTCGGATTTATTTTCGGAGCGCGGCGGGTATGGTGGAGCGGCGATGAGTTTTTTATTAATGAGATGTGTGTGGACACAAATCAGCAGAATAAAGGAATTGGGAAAGCGCTCATGGGTTATTTGAAGAAAATAATAGGTTCAAATGGGGTGGCGACTATTTCTCTTTTAACCGACAGAGGAATACCTGCAGAAGAATTTTATAAGAGAAATGGTTTTAAAGAAATTGAGAGGCTTGTATTTCTAAGTCGTGATGTTTAAAATATGATATTTATTTTACATTCAAACAGGATTTAAAAGTTAGAAAAATGTCTCAGGATTCAAAGGAGATTTGCAATGAGGTTATTTTTTAAGGAGCATGCTCTGCTGATTGCTCTCAACATATTACAATTTGCTTCCATTTTGATTATTTATTGGCTGGATGGTTACCGGAATCTGCTGCCGGCTTTATATGCAATTTTTATCGGCTTCTTTCTCCTTGCCTGCTATCTTTTTTATCAATATTTCAGCCGGCGCGCATTTTATCAGCGATTAAGCAGACCTTTAGAAACACTGGATGAATCATTGCAGAAGAGCGGCCAGCATCCGGTTTCGGAAGCTTTGAACGAACTTTTACGGAGCCAATATAAGCATTACCAGCAGCAGATAAATACGATTGGAAAGGAAAGAGAGGAGCATCTTAAACAGATGGATCATTGGGTGCATCAGATGAAAACACCCATCTCTGTAATTGAGCTTACTGCACAGAGTCTGGACGAGCCGGATTCGTCCAGTATCAGAGAAGAAACCGAGCGGATGAAAACAGGTTTAAATACGATTCTTTATATGGCCAGACTGCGGACAATTGAACAGGATTTTCATATCAAACCGATTCACCTGGAGTCATTAGTACATGAAGTAAATGGAGAAAATAAACGATTCTACATACGTAATAAAGTCTATCCGAAAGTGGAAGAAAGAACAGAAGGGTTGACTGTACAAACAGATGAAAAGTGGCTTTTCTTTATTTTAACCCAGCTTGTCTTAAATGCAGTAAAGTATTCAGCAGGAAAAAGCAATTCGATTCTTATCTCTATCTATGAAAGAGAAAAAGAAGCCGTTTTGGAAGTGCAGGATTTTGGAGTAGGGATTCCGGAAGAAGATAAGAAACGTATTTTTGATGCATTTTACACTGGAGAAAATGGCAGGAAATTCAGAGAATCTACCGGGATGGGGCTGTATTTGATAAAAGAGGCAGTGGAGCACCTCCATCATCGTATTGAATTTGAATCACAGGTGGGAGAGGGTACAACATTCCGGGTTGTTTTTTCAGAGACGCAAAACCTTACAACAATGTAAGGTAACTGAAAGGAATTTCGATAGTTCCTTCCTTAAAAACAGCGATATACTAAGGTTACATTAAATGATAAGGAAGGAAGTATTTTTATGCTGAAAGTAAGACAGGTCAGTAAAGTATATGAAGGAAAGGTTTCCTATCGAGCATTGTCAGATATTAATTTGAATGTAGAGGACAATGAATTTGTAGGGATTATGGGACCTTCCGGGAGCGGTAAAACGACATTATTGAATATGATTGCTACGATTGATGAACCGACTACAGGTGAAATTTTAATAAATGGAAAGGATCCGCATCGCCTGAAAAAAGAAAAGCTGGCGCAATTCCGCAGACGGGAGTTAGGGTTCGTCTTTCAGGATTTTAATTTGCTTCATACCTTGACCGTGGAAGAAAATATGGTGCTGCCATTAACGCTCGATGGTAAAAAGGTAAGTGAAATGAAGAAAAAAGCAAAGGAAATTGCTGCAAAGCTGGGTATAACAGAAATAATGAATAAAAGAACGTATGAAATCTCCGGTGGACAAGCGCAGAGAGCGGCTGTTGCCCGGGCAATGATTCATACGCCGAAGCTGCTTTTAGCGGATGAGCCGACAGGGAATCTGGATTCAAAATCCTCCAAAGATGTGATGGAAATGCTGGAATCAATTAATGAAAAGGAAAAAACAACGATGCTTTTGGTAACACATGATCCCCAGGCGGCGAGTTATTGTAATCGTGTTGTGTTTATCCGGGACGGGAAGTTTTATTCGGAAATTCACCGGGGAGATAACCGGCAGGCATTTTTCCAAAAGATTATCGACACACTCTCATTAATGGGAGGGGATTCCAATGACTTTTCGTCAGTTCGCGTTTAATAATGTTGTCCGGAATAAGCGGTTATATGCTGCCTATTTTTTGACAAGCCTTTTTACGGTAATGGTGTTTTTTACTTTTTCTATATTTGCATCTCATCCACAGCTGACGGGAGATAATATGGATTCCTACATCAGCTTTGGGATGAATGTAGCTGCAGGAATTATCTATGTATTTTCTTTTTTCTTTGTGCTTTATTCGATGAGTTCTTTCTTACAATCACGAAAAAAAGAATTCGGGTTATTGATGATGCAAGGGATGAGTATGAAGCAGATCCGCTCAATGGTATTTTTGGAGAATATGTTTATCGGCCTGCTGGCCACAATTGGCGGTATTGGGTTAGGACTTATTTTTTCAAAAGGTATTTTATTAATTGCAGAAAATGTACTCATTATTGATAATGAACTGCCTTTTTATTTTCCAACGCAGCCTATTCTGCTGACTTTTGGCTGTTTTATGGTGTTATTTTTCCTGATTTCTTTATTTGTATCTTATGTTTTGCGGAGCCGTAAATTGATTGATTTAATCAAAGGAGATAAGAAGTCAAAGGGTGAGCCGAAAGCAAATCTATTTTTAACCATTCTGGCGGTTCTTCTGCTGGGGACGGGATATGCTGTTGCTTTAACAGTCGATGGATTAAAGGTGATTGTTGCAATGGTCCCGGTTATCCTTGTCGTCATTATCGGTACGTATCTTCTGTTTACGCAATTAAGTGTATTTATCATCCGGCGGTTAAAAAAGAATGAGAATATTTTCTGGCATAAAACAAATATGATTCTCTTCTCTGATCTTTCTTTTAGAATGAAGGATAATGCAAGATCCTTTTTCCTAGTGGCAATTATTTCTACCGTTGCTTTCAGTGCGATTGGATCATTGTACGGGTTTCAGTCCTATCTTACCGCAGGAATAAAACAGGTGTATCAAACTACGATTTCCTATCAGGACTATGAAACCGGAAATGAGGAAGTAAATGTCTCCTATATTGATGAAACGTTGCAGGAAGAAAATATGGATATGGATAAGGAACAGATAACGCTTCATTACTATGAATTGCCTGATAAGCCAAGGATTTTTATTACCAGAGAATCCGATTATAACCGGATTGCGGACTTAAGTGATAATGAAACACTTCAGGTAGATGATGGAGCACCAGCTTTGGTGAGTCCTGAAATGATTTTGCTTGGTATTGGCGGCAGCATTTCCGATGTACAGGAAGAGGATATGCTAAAAGATGCAGTCCTTGAATTAGATGAAGATACTGCTATAGAACCGGAACATCTGATATTATCCAATGTATTGCCTTCTAATAGAGAGTATTATGTTGTATCTGACCAGGACTTTGAGAACTTGCCTGAATCTGCGGCAGAGGAAAATTATTATGCTTGGCAGGAAGCTGAGGATAAAGAGATTCCTTTAAGCCTGGCAGAAAAATTAGATGATAAGTTGTCTACAGAAGGAATTCATATTGGTCAGTATGAAGAATATGTAGTAAATAAAGCTTATGGGCCCATCCTGTTTGTCGGCTTATTTATCGGAATCGTCTTTTTCGTATCAGCTGGAAGCTTTCTTTATTTCCGACTTTACTCCGATTTAGATGAAGATAAGAAAAAATTCCAGGCCATAACGAAAATGGGGTTAACAGAAAAAGAACTGAAGAAAGTCTTAAACAGACAGACTGCACTTCTTTTCTTTGCGCCAATAGCAGTTGCACTGGTTCATGGAGCAGTAGCATTAACGGCGCTGTCCCATATGTTTTTCTACAGTCTGGTAAAGGAATCGGCTATAGTTCTGGGACTGTTTTTAATCATTCAGATTGTGTATTTCTTTATTGTCCGTTTTTATTATATTAGACAGATTAAACAGGCATTGCGATAATGGTGTTTCTATAAAGAGAAGGCTTCATAAAAGTGGTGAACTTGATAGAGTCCGCTTTATGAAGCCTTTTTAAATTGGAGATGAAGCTGTCCGGTTCCAAAAACTTTTAATTATTTCCGCCAGTACTTCCGGATTATCTGCATTTGCTTCATGTCCGGCCTGCTCAATAATTTCCAGTTTTGCACCGCTGATCCGGCCGCTTAACTGTTCAGCTGCTTTTCTGTTTGGCTTATCTTTTTCCCCGCACAGAATAAGGGTTTGACAGGATATATCGGATAATTGCTGGCTGAAATCTAATTTCTTCATGGATGTGGTCAATTGAATCACATCCTTTTTAGGGAGGCCCATTTTTTGAAACATCGAATTGGGCAGCATTTGGAAAACACCATTTTGCACAGAGAGAAGAAATCGCGGCATTGTGTATTGTGCGGCAATTAAGATAAGAGAGTTTACTTTTTCTGGAAGGTCTATTGCGTAATTTAGGGAAAGGATTGCGCCTAAGGAAAGTCCGCAAAGTTGAACTGGACCATTAATATTTTCGCAATAATCGAAAAAATGCTTATATAGATTATGATAGTCCACTTCGCTACCTTTAAGTAGTGAAAATAAGTCAGGTGAAACGATTTGTTGTGTATCCATATCTAGATACTCTATTGTTTTTTGCCAGCTTGCAGCATTTTGACCGAGCCCGTGGACAAAAACATATGTCATTAGTAAATCACTGCCTTTCTGGTACAGTAGGTTGTCTTTATAATATCATATAAAAGATGATTCGTAGGAGTATAACTAAGTCAGAAAAATCTTATAATAAATTTGCTGAATATGTTCGATAAAGAGATGATAATAACTATGTATATACCCCCGCCATGAAGCGGGAGTATATTTTCCTTTACTTCACTCTTAATCGTGCACCTGGCTGAATAGTATCACTGGTTAATCCATTAATACTCTTAATCGCACTGACCGTCGTATTATATTGCTGCGCTATTCCCCAAAGTGTATCGCCTGCCTTAACTGTATAATAAACAGCTCCGCCACTGCCGACAATTAATACCTGGCCGGGAAAAATCGTATCATTAGTTAATCCGTTTAAATTTTTCAATTGCTGCACAGTCAGATTATGGGCTTGGGCAATACTCCAAAGTGTATCTCCAGATTTAACAGTATACGTATTGCCGCCACCGCCAGATTTTCTTTTTAACCCTAGAGCCTGAGCAATTCCGTTTGCATGCCCTGTGGCAATTCGATTAAGATAAGCATCCGATTTTAATTTATTTGCATCTGCAACTGTGTCAATAAAGCCATTTTCCGTTAAAACTGCCGGCATACTGGATTCACGCAGCACATGGAAATTCGCTCTTTTTTTACCGCGGTTTCTAAAGTCGATCTGCTTCATAATCTCTGCATGTAGTTTATCGCGGTATGTTACTGTATTGTTAGACACACTCCCGTTATAGATATAGTCCTCATATCCAGTGCCGCCCCCGGCATTAATATGAATACTGACAAAATAATCTGCTCCCCAGCTGTTTGCATCATTTGTTCGCTGCGTAAGACTTCGGGTCGTGTCGCTTGTCCTGCTCATGCGTATACTATGACCTTCATAATCGCGTGTGAGAATATCTCTTGTCTTTAAAGCAATCGATAAGGTGACATTTTTCTCCTGCAAACCATTTCCGGCTGCTCCCGGGTCTGTACCGCCATGACCTGGATCAAGATAAATTTTAACCATAATAAAAATCCTCCTTAAAAGTTGGTATAATATTTTGTATTAAAAAAACAGCTTGCCCGTTTGGACCAGCTGCTTATGGAATAAGCTGATTTTGCTGTTATGTTGTTATTTTTGGATTGTTTCCTTATGCTAGAATAGATTGGGGGAGGAGAGATGATATGAATATTGCCGTATATTGCGGTGCAAGTCTTGGAAGTGATCAGGCTTACCAGGACGCAGCACGGAAAGTTGGAAAATGGATAGCAGAAAAGAATAATACGCTGGTATATGGCGGGGGAAAAGCAGGATTAATGGGTGTGGTTGCCGATGAAGTTTTGGCAAATAACGGTGAAGTTATTGGTATCATTCCTGATTTTCTGGTTGAAAGAGAATTAAGTCATCCCAATCTGACAACTTTAGAAGTTGTTGATTCCATGTCCGTAAGAAAAAATAGAATGATTGCATTAGGGGATTGTTATATAGCACTGCCTGGAGGACCGGGAACGCTTGAAGAAATTGCAGAGGTCATCTCCTGGGCAAGAGTTGGTCAAAACCAGAATCCATGTATTCTTTTCAATCAAAATGGATACTATGACAGCCTTGCCAGGTTTTATGATGAAATGGTAGAGCATGGGTTTTTATCTGAGCAGGATAGAGAGCTTATTTTGTTTTCCGATTCAGTGGAAGAGATAGAATTGTTTATTTCTAGTTATACGCCGCCTGAAATAAGAAAATACACGATAAGTCCATCCAGTTAGCACAGGCTGATATTCACAGCATTACAACGAAAGAGTATCTGTCCAGTGAAGACAGGTACTCTTTAACTCTGCCAAAATCGTACAAGCCCGCTGTCTAATCCCTTTTAGAAAATAATTGCACTAATAAATTCATAAAATTTAAACTCTTATAAGATTATCATTAGAATTTTTGCACTTCGGAGTCTAACAACGGATGTTAGGGGTATAAAGTATAGTTTTTGTTCGTGTTTTATTGACAAATTTCATGGTGATTAGTAATATTATAATGTGAACTTAATAGAAATGCGTATAATTTCGGGGATATGGCCCAGAGTTTCTACCAGACTGCCGTAAATAGTCTGACTACGCAGCAGGACTAATCTTAAATTTTCAATATCTGTTTTGAAAATGAGGATTATTATCCGCTGCTCCAATAGAAACTCTTAAGTAATTTAAGAGTTTTTTTGCATTGTATAAAATTTATGGAGCTTTTCTAGAAAAGAGAACGTTCAAAAAGTCCGGTGAAAATGGAGGAAATAAATGCATGAGTAAATATTTTGAATTTGAAAAACTGGGAACGAATTTTCGAACAGAGTTTATAGCTGGTTTAACAACCTTTTTAGCTATGGCTTATATTTTATTTGTTAATCCGAGTATTCTGGGAGAAGCGGGTATGGATCAGGAAGCGGTGTTTGCAGCTACTGCAATTGCGGCTGCTTTTGGTTCCATTGTGATGGGAGTTCTTGCTAAATATCCGGTAGCACTTGCTCCTGGTATGGGGCTGAATGCCTTTTTTACTTATACGGTAGTCATTGGCTTCGGTGTTCCGTGGGAAACAGCACTTGCAGGTGTTTTAGCTTCAGGAATTATATTTATTGGTTTAACCTTAACAGGAATCCGCGAAACGATTATTAATGCAATCCCGCCAAGTTTAAAAATGGCAGTGGGAGCAGGTATTGGTTTATTTATTGCATTTATCGGTTTGAAGAATGCACAAATTGTCCAGGCGGACCCGTCCACAATTATTGCCCTTGGTGATTTAACATCCCCGCCGGTTTTATTGGCGATTTTTGGAATTGTTGTTTCTGTTATTTTGATTACTGTAGGTGTGAAAGCGGGTATTTTTTATGGAATGATTATCAGCTCTATTGTAGGCATGATTTTTGGATTAATTCCAGTGCCATCCGGTATTAGTGGGGTTGTAAGCAGTGCCCCGAGTCTGGCACCGACATTTGGACAAGCTTTTATTCACTTTGATCAGATTTTTACAATGCAGATGCTTATTGTTATTTTGACATTTTTATTTGTTAATTTCTTTGATACAGCAGGAACACTGGTTGCAGTGGCGACAAAGGCAGGATTGATGAAGGACAATAAATTACCAAGAGCCGGTAAAGCGCTCTTTGCAGATGCTTCTGCCAGTGTTGTAGGAGCTGCTGTCGGTACATCTACAACAACTTCCTTCGTAGAATCTACATCAGGTGTAAGTGTTGGCGGACGTTCAGGATTTACAGCAGTTGTCACAGGCTGTCTCTTCCTGTTAGCTTTGTTTTTCTCTCCGCTATTAAGTGTTGTAACGAATGAAGTAACAGCACCGGCCTTGATTATTGTTGGCGTACTGATGGCCAGCAGCTTAAAGGATATTCCATGGGATAAATTTGAGATTGCTGTACCGGCTTTCTTTACCGTACTGATGATGCCGGTAACTGCCAGTATCGCAACTGGTATTGCCATCGGATTTATCTTCTATCCAATTACAATGCTTGTCAAAGGCAGGGCGAAGGAAGTACACCCGATTATGTATGTCCTGTTTGTTGTTTTTGCACTGTATTTTATCTTTTTGACTTAACAATCAATAAGTAGCTGATAAGGGGAGAGTGTGGTGCATTCTCCTCTTTTTAGTTTATCGCAGGGTAACTGGATGTAGCTCGCAAAGGTGTTTTCAATTGGAGCGAGTATCAATCCCATGACCCTGGTGCTGATTCAACGCTATTCTTCCTTTTAGCCTTATTGCATAGTGGAGAACAAAAAATCCTGCTAAATAAAGAATGGCTTTGGAAAATAGGAAAAAAGAAGTGTTTTACAACTCCTTTAGGAGAGTAGTCAATGAAACATACTAATTATAGAAGAAATGAGATCATGACAGGTTAATTAATAGGAAAAATGATATAATTCTAAATTTAATATACTTTTTTTAGCATGAAGTTTAAAGCCTTTGACCTATTGAAAACCTTCCAAGATTTTCATATGATTATGAAATAGTATGAACAATGCTATTGTTAACTTCAGAGGAGAGAGGAAGAACAGAAATGAAAAAATGGCTAATGCTATGTATGGCACTACTTCTTAGTGTTGCTTTGGTTGCTTGTGGTTCTGATAATTCAGACGACGATAAGGATACTAAAGATAATGAGAGCACTGAGGAAAAATCAGAAGAAACATCAGATAACAATGAGGATTCAGAAGAAAACGCGGAAGCTGAGGAAGGTGCAGCTGCTGATGAAGAATCTGATACAGACTCAGAAGAAAGTACAGATGCGGAAGCAAGTACAGATTCAGAAAATGATGCAGCCGCAGAATCTCAAGATTTCGATTTTGATCCAAATGGAGAAAATGCGGTAACACTTCAGTTAGAACAAGCTGGCGTTATTGTAAAACTTACTTATAAAGCAGATGGCGATATGGTCTATGAACAGACAGCTAATAATGAAATGCCTTATTCAACCTTAGGTGTATCTACACCGGAAGAAGCTGAAGAGGCAATGGCAGGCTATGCTGCAGATTTTGAAGGGATAGAAGGAGTTACTCATAACTTTGAATATCTGGATGATAAAGTAGTGGAAACATTAACGGTAAATTACGATGAAGCTGATGTGAACGAAGTAAGCCAATTGACAGGATCTGAATTTGAGGGAGACTTAAGCGGTGGTGTAAGTCTTCAACAATCTGTTCAGATGCTTCAGGCACAAGGCTATGAAATCGTTGAGGAATAATTTGCATAGCAATTATTAAGAAAAAGATGATCTTTTTTCAATAAAGGATTATTTCCGGTTAATTAGACAAGTGAAAAATATGCTACAGTCTGGCGCTGTTATTTAAACGGTGTCAGGCTGTTTTTTTTCCTGAGCATTACTATTTGAAAAAGAGTTAATTTTCTTTTAACATCTGTGGTAACGAATAGTCACAACATCCAGTGCCAGTGTATAAAATACACCAAAAGTAGAGCTATAGAACAATTTATAATACCGTTATCACTGCTGCAATAGCCATAAAATGATAAGGGGGACAATAAAATGAAGCCGATTATTGGAGTGACAGCATCGAAGGAAGCAGATGGAATGGAGTATAAAATGAACCTGCGGAATATAAGAGCCATTGAACAAGCCGGGGGCATTCCAGTCATCCTGCCGTATTATAGTGATTATCAGGAAATAACTGTATTACTCGATAAAATGGATGGACTTTATCTGCCGGGCGGCTATGATATCGATCCTTCTCTATTTCAGGAGGAGCCGAACCCCGGTCTCGGCACAATTATTTCGGAAAGAGACCGGTTAGAAAAGGAAATTATCCCATATTTTTTAGAAAAAGATAAGCCGGTATTGGGAGTTTGCAGAGGATGCCAAATTTTAAATGTTGTTACGGGAGGAACCATGTATCAGGATTTAGATTCGCAATATCCGAAGCAGTTAATTCAACATACCCAAAAAGCAGCCTTTCATCACCGTTCGCATGGTGTGACAATAGCTCCGTCATCTTTATTAGGGAGATTAGTGCAGGCAGGAGAAATCAGAGTAAACAGCTATCATCATCAGGCAAACCGCACTCTGGGGAAAGATTTTATGATTTCGGCTGTAGCAGGTGATGGTGTTATGGAAGCCTTCGAAAGTAAAATACATCGCTTTGTTTTAGGTGTGCAGTGGCACCCGGAAGGATTGATTAATCTTTCAGAGGACGCATCACTGGCTATTTATCAGGGATTTATTCAAGCTTGTAAGGGAATTTAGATTATTGCTGCGCTTTACAGGAAGTGGAATAAACTATAACGCTGTTCAGATTTCTTTTTGAGTTTATCCGTATGGGGTGAGAAAACACTTGCTTACCTCAGCAAAGTAGAATCTGCTGCTGAGGTATGGCAGTGTAAATATTTTTCTGTTAGTTCTTTTTGATATTGCCGATTTCATTTAATGCTTTAACATAGCAGACACATTGATGCTTCCGTTGAATATCACTAAACTGTTCAAGATCTTTCCCGGTATAGTGTGAAAAAGCAGATACAGGAAAAAGCCGTTCTGTTGCAGACTGTAAATGACTTGTGATTTCATCTCCTTCTAAATAAATATGATAATAAGAATCAACCATCGTAAAGCCCATTTTTTCATACCAATTCTGAACCCACTTATCATCGCGTGTCCACGCTTCAAGGTAATTCAGTTTTAGCGTCCTTGCAATCTTCTCCGCCTCATTCAACAAGGCTTGGCCAATTCCTTGCCGGGAAAAATCAGGATGCACTGCAACATGCCAGATCATTCCCCCTGGATCGATGCCCTGAGAGCAGACTGTTCCTTCTTCAGCTTCATATTCAATATCAATCAACCCGGCAATTCTTCCATCTATTTCAGCAACAAGTTCAATGGAAGAATGCTCATATGTCTCTTTTTCCTGAAGAACATTATCAAAATAAGCTGTTTCCAAAAAGGCGAGTACCCGGCAATGAAGCCACCTTTTTTCGTCAGCAGGTGTATATGCTCTGATTTTCATCTTTTCCCCACTTTCTAAGCTTCAGTGATTTCAGACCATTATCGTATAAAAAGAGAGACCTTCAGCATAAATATCAACTATCAGGTCTCTGTAAAAATTTTAATCTGTATTAATCTGCTTCATTTTCAGCTAATGATTTAATTACTTTGGAAGACTCTTTTGCAAAGTCAACGGACGCTTCGTAATAATCTTCTCCCTGATCCAAAAGAGAGAAGTCACCGATTTCAATAAATAGCTTTGTACGGTTTCCCATATTTTCTAATAAATAATGGTAGGCGACTTTTCCTTGCTCAGGTTTGTTTTTCCATCCTGTTCCATGTAAATCAATAATCAGCTTTTTTTCTTTTTCAGCTTTCATTATAGTGGTAATAGATTGCTCTCCATTTGGTAAATCCCAAACTACCTTACTGCCTGCAGTCATTCTCTCTTGTGGATAGCCCTCTGGCAGTTCATCCCATTGTGCTACATATTTAGGCAGTGTTAAAACATTCCAAACTTTTTCTGGATCTGCATGGATGGTTATTTCTTCTGTGACAATCAGTTGTTTTTGCAATGGAATACCTCCAAATGATTTTTAGCAGATAAGATTATGCCTGCCAGTTTTCTGCGATAAATTCATCCCGTCCTGATTTAGCACGGTCTTCTTCGTATTCAGCTTTGCTCTTCTTATAAAAGTCCTGATGATAATCTTCAGCAGGGTAGAAAACAGATGCTGCTTTAATTTCCGTCACAATCGGTTTAGCGAATCTTCCGCTGTCAGCAAGTGCCTGCTTTGTCTTTTCAGCAAGCTCTTTCTGTTTTTCGTTATGATAAAAGATGGCGGTTCTGTATTGCTCGCCTCTATCCTGAAATTGTCCATCTGGATCGGTCGGATCGATTTGTGGCCAGTATAGGTCGAGAATCGTCTGGTAATCGATAAGAGAATCATCATAGGTAATCTCCACCGCTTCATAGTGTCCTGTATTCCCTTGCTTGACTAGTTCATAAGCAGGATTATCTAAATGTCCGCCTGTATAGCCTGATATAACCTGATGTACTCCGTCCCATTGATCAAATGGTTTCACCATACACCAGAAGCAGCCTCCGGCAAATGTTGCTTTTTGTATTGTCATGTTAATCCTCCTTTAGGCTTTTCAAATGTCACGATAGTTTGTAGAATGAAATTAATATAACATATTTCAGTATTTTTTAGAAATAAGGTGATATCATGGAAGAACCATTTGTACATAGAATTTTTAATAATAAACAGAATGAAATAAAAAATAGTATGTTTTTATCGAGACTTGGTTTTGCAAAAGAAAATCCGGATAAAAAGATAGCTATCTTTGATAAATGTATTTTTGCTTTTCCAATTAGGCATTACAATGAACCAGATACAGATAAATTATTTACAAAACGTGCAGGAGAAAAGAAGGAGAACCTTTCTGTTTTGGAAATGGACGAGTATTCCGTATTTATTGGTGATATTTATCAATTCGGGAAAGCTGTCATCCAGGTTTCTCAGCCTGGAACAGTATCGCAGAGAGAGATGGAAAATGGATTGAAAACAGGCTGGTATTTCCGGGTGCTTGAGGAAGGGAAAATTCAGCCGGAAAGCGATTTACAACTGATAGAGCGCCCCAATCCAAAGTGGTCGATTGCAGCTTGTAATGAAGTAATGTATATAGACCGTGATAATTTATGGGGGGCAGATGAACTGTTTTATTGTACCGAGTTGGGAATTGTCTGGAGGAAGACATTGAGAAAGAGATTGAGAGGATTTTAGATTAATAGTTACGTTAAGTGTCATGAGTTTGCTGTGAAATAAATTGTATTATAGTGAAGAAGAAGGTGAGAAATTGCCTTCTTCTTTATGCTTATTTAAAATATATAAAATGATTCATCATCGTTTGAAGTCTGCTTCAAAAAAATTTAATTATTTGTTTTCCTAGTCCATAATCTATCAAAGCTTCGTATGGGTCCCCTGTTAATCCAAGCATATGGCAAAATGCCTGCTCTGTCTTAAACCCCTGTTCTTTTAAAGCAATAATTTCTCTTATCCAGGATGGATTCTTATCAAGAAGGTATTTTTCAATAACCATGTGCAGATAAGCGTACTGCTGTGTTACAGCCTGAGCTTGTCCAAATAATTCAAATTCAAAATTATGATAAATGAAGTTTGCTTTTACTATGGGCTTATTTCTGATTATCTTCTGTTTAAACCTGAATTGAGGATAAGCCCTATAGAGAAAATTAATTTTCTCTCTGAAACCGCTAAAATCATGAACCTCCATAATAATATCTAAATCAGAGGATGATGTATCTACATGGAGTGGTATTGTTCCGCATAAAATGGGAGAGTATATTTTTAGATCCTCCATAATATTCAGCTGGTCAATCGCTTTAAATGCTTTTCTTTGTTTTTCATTTCCTGATTTTAGATATCTCAGATTTTTCAACATGTCTTCCCACCTTTTTTATTAAGCTTTAATAAAGAGCTGCGGTATCTAAAATATACCGGATCAGACTCTTTAAATAAAGTGTAAATATGGTCTAGCTGTTTATGGGAAATCATATGAATGAAGAAGAATCTTTTATAGATGCTTATTCTCAGGTGCGAAAGTTGAGATTTTTTTATAGCATCATTTACTAGAATTGTGATAAATTAAAGTCACGCTACTCCATATAGGAATCATGTGTTTTATTTTAGGAAATAAAGGGAATTATTTACAAGATATGATATCTTATTGGATGTGCTTTTCTTCTTTTTGAAGTGATATTTTATGAAGTTAAAGGGGGAATCAATATGTTAGAGAATGCGCTCACGATGGTGGCAATTATATTTATCGTTAATGTCTTATACGTATCACTCATGACGATTCGTATGATTTTGACATTAAAGGGCAGAACGTATATTGCTGCATTTGTGAGTATGTTTGAGATTGTTATTTATGTTGTAGGGCTGGGGTTAGTATTAGATAACCTGGATCAGATTCAAAATCTGATTGCTTATGCTATTGGTTTCGCAACAGGTTTAATTATTGGTTCCAAAATTGAAGAAAAGCTTGCACTTGGATATATCACTGTGAATGTTGTTTCTGCAAATCCTGATTTAAAATTTACACAGCGTCTTCGCGAAAAGGGATATGGTGTAACAAGCTGGTCATCCTATGGAATGGATGGAGACAGGCTTTCTGTTCAGATTTTAACACCTAGAAAATATGAGTTGAACCTGTATCAGGTAATTCATGAAATAGACCCGAAAGCATTTATTATTTCCTATGAGCCAAAACGGATTCATGGCGGATTCTGGGTGAAGCAAGTCCGGAAAGGAAAGCTGATGCGAAAAGAGAATAAAACAAAAGAACAAACACAAAACGAAAGTCAACAGAAAGAACAATCATCAAAAACCGAACATTAATTAAATGTAAAGCTTAAAATGTTCGACATTATCTTGCTTTTTTCTGTTTTATTTGGTATGCTAAAGCCAACAATTGAAAATGCCTCATATATACTTGAGAATATGGCTCAAAAGTTTCTACCCGGCACCGTAAATGACCGGACTATGAGGGAGGATGAGCTGTTGTTTTTAATGAACAGCAGATGTTGAATGATGCTTATAAAAAAAGGATGTTCAAAAGTCCGATTAATCACATTTTGAACCCCTTTTAAACCAAGTCTATTCATCTTCCCTTAAGGGAGATGAATGGACTTTTTAATTTTTTTAACACTTTCGTGAATTGTGAATTACCTTTGAGATAAAAAATGTTTGTGGTGCGGATGTTCAAAAGTTCCATGTTTTTTGGCAAAAACAGATACAA
This sequence comes from Oceanobacillus sojae, assembly GCF_900162665.1. GTDB lineage: Bacteria > Bacillota > Bacilli > Bacillales > Amphibacillaceae > Oceanobacillus > Oceanobacillus sojae_A. Next base: position 1,054,638 of record NZ_LT727812.1, on the reverse strand, counting down.
ATCAATTTTTAAATGTTTCGACCAAAAACCAAACATTAACTCAACCAAGACCTTTTAAAATCCGTAAAAAAAACAATAAACAACAGAAAGAGGGATTTGATGGCTCAAGTTGGTGTCATTATGGGAAGTATCTCAGATTGGGAAACAATGCAGTATACCTGTAAAGAGCTCGATACATTAAATATCAGCTATGAAAAAGAAGTCATTTCCGCTCACCGGACACCAGATGATATGTTTGCCTATGCTAAAGAAGCAAGGGAAAAAGGACTAAAAGTCATTATTGCCGGAGCTGGCGGAGCAGCTCATCTGCCCGGAATGGTTGCGTCACAGACGACCCTGCCTGTTATTGGAGTTCCAGTAGAAAGCAAAGCACTCCAGGGAGTCGATTCACTCTTATCTATTGTTCAAATGCCAGGCGGTGTACCAACCGCAACAGTTGCCATTGGGAAAGCTGGCGCAAAGAATGCTGCTATTTTAGCAACACAGATTATCAGTACATTTGATAAAAATGCAGAGAAGGCACTGCATGATTACCGCGCAGCAATGAAGGATGCTGTTCAGGAAATGAGGGATCAGCTTGCAACCTATTAAAACTATTTTACCTCCTCAGACAATTGGAATTATTGGCGGCGGCCAGCTTGGAAGAATGATGGCAATTGCAGCGAGATATATGGGATACCGCATCGTTGTTTTAGACCCGGCGCCAAATTGCCCGACAGCACAGGTAGCTGATGAGCAAATCACTGCAGACTATGCGGATTTGGCAGCTGTAAAAGAATTAATTGAAAAAGCAGATGTGATTACATACGAATTTGAAAATGTGGACTTAAAGGCTGCAGAGCTTATCCAGAATGCAGGAAAACTGCCACAGGGCGCACTGGCTTTAGAGGTTACACAGAACCGTGAAAAAGAAAAGCTGCTTATTGATGAATTAGAGCTCCCTGTTCCTGCCTTCCGGATTGTGAAAACAGAGGAAGCCTGTAAAGAAGCATTATCTATTATACCGCTGCCGGCAGTGATTAAAACCTGCCGGGGAGGATATGATGGAAAAGGACAGCTGAAGCTCGCAACAGAAGAGGATAAAAATAAAGCTTTAGCATTTTTCAGAGCACACGGCTATTGTATAATAGAGCGATGGATTCCTTTTGATAAAGAAATCTCGGTTGTTTTTACAAGATCACAGCAGGGGAATATCACTTTTTTCCCAATTGCAGAGAATGAACATCGTGACCATATTCTGTACAAAACGATGGTCCCAGCAGATATGGATGCTGTGCTTGAAGAAAAGGCGTACGCCATGACGGCGAAAATTGCTGAAAGAATGGAGATTGTCGGTACTTTTGCTATTGAGATGTTTGTCGGTGAGGATACAATTTACGTGAATGAAATGGCACCAAGACCGCATAATTCAGGACATTATACAATTGAGGGCTGCAATGTCTCTCAATTCTCGCAGCATATCCGGGCTATTTGCGGACTGCCGCTCATTCCTGTCAATTTGCATCAGCCAACCGCGATGATTAATGTTTTAGGAGAATCTCTTCCAAAAGCAATACAGTTTACTGCTGCACATGATTTTGGCTTTCTTCATCTTTATGGAAAGGAAGAACCGAAAGAAAAACGTAAAATGGGACATATTACATTTACAGCGGAAACGAAAGAGGCTTTACAGAAACAATTGGATAATTTTGAGGAGGCAACACAACAATGATCGAACGTTATACTAGAGAAGAAATGGGCAATATCTGGACAGAGGAAAATAAATTTAAAGCTTGGCTTGAGGTGGAAATTCTGGCTTGTGAAGCATGGAGTGAGCTTGGATTTATTCCGAAAGAAGATGTGAAAAAGCTGCGTGAGAATGCTTCCTTTGATATCAACCGTATTTATGAAATTGAGCAGGAAACCCGTCATGATGTGGTAGCATTCACCCGTGCTGTATCAGAAACTCTTGGAGAAGAAAGAAAATGGGTTCACTATGGTTTGACTTCTACAGATGTGGTTGATACTGCTCTTTCTTATTTATTAAAGCAGGCTAATGAAATTTTAAGAGAAGGTCTGCATCGATTTGTCGGGATTTTAGAAAACAAAGCAAAGGAACATAAACATACCGTTATGATGGGACGTACACATGGCGTGCATGCAGAGCCGACAACATTCGGTCTGAAAATGGCTTTGTGGTATGAGGAAATGAAGCGTAATCTAGAGCGTTTTGAACTTGCTGCGAAGAATGTGGAATTTGGAAAGCTTTCTGGAGCAGTTGGAACTTATGCCAATATCGATCCATATGTAGAACAATATGTCTGTGCGAAGCTTGGTACATCACCGGCTCCAGTTTCTACACAAACGTTACAGCGTGATCGCCATGCAGCTTATTTATCTACATTGGCTTTGATCGCTACCTCGATTGAAAAGTTTGCAACAGAGATCCGCGGACTGCAAAAGACAGAAACTAGAGAAGTAGAAGAACGTTTTGCAAAAGGACAAAAAGGATCCTCTGCAATGCCGCATAAGCGTAACCCGATTGGTTCGGAGAATATGACGGGAATGGCGCGTGTTATCCGCGGTTATATGGTAACAGCTTATGAGAATGTAGCTTTATGGCATGAGCGTGATATTTCGCATTCCTCTGCAGAGCGTGTTATTTTACCGGATGCGACGATTGCGCTGGATTATATGCTGCATCGTTTTGGAAATATTGTGGAGAACTTAACGGTATTCCCAGAAAACATGAAGCGCAATATTGACCGCACACACGGCGTTATTTTCTCCCAGCGCGTACTGTTATCTTTAATTGACAAAGGAATGGCGCGGGAGGCAGCTTATGATATTGTTCAGCCAAAGGCAATGGAAGCGTGGGAAACAGCAACTTCCTTCAAAGAATTGGTAGAACAGGATGACCGGATTACAAGTAAATTAAACCAGGCAGAAATTGATGATTGCTTTGACTATACCTATCATTTAAAAAATGTGGATCAGATCTTTACAAAAATTGGATTGGCATAGGGGGATTCCAATATGGAACTGGAGCTTTTATATGAAGGCAAGGCAAAAAAAGTTTATCAATCGGACACGAATGAAAATCACTTGATTCTCTCGTATAAGAATGATGCAACTGCTTTTAACGGGGAGAAGAAAGCTCAGTTTACAGGGAAGGGGAGACTCAATAATGAGATCTCTTCCCTCCTATTCAAGGCGCTAGAAAACAAAGGGATTCCGTCGCATTTTATTAAGCGGCTGGATGCAACTACCCAGATAGTTCAGAAAACAGATATTATTCCGTTAGAAGTGGTAATTCGGAATATTGCGACAGGAAGTATTACAAAGCGTTTGGGTATCGAAGAGAAAACTCCTTTTGAACCTGCTTTAGCAGAATTGTTTTACAAGGATGATAGTTTAGGAGACCCATTGATTAATGATGAACATGCGCTTTATTTAACGGATGTTACGGAGAAGGAACTGGATAATATCAAGGAAAAGGCGAGACAGGTAAACCTGGCATTAACAGAAATATTTGCTGCTATCGGAGTCAGACTGGTTGATTTTAAATTGGAATTTGGCAGAAATAAGGAAGGTGAAATATTGCTTTCCGACGAGGTCTCACCAGATACTTGCAGGTTATGGGATATGGAAACGAATGAAAGATTAGATAAAGATGTTTTTCGTCAAGGTACAGGAGATTTAATTACTGTGTATGAAGAAATACTAAATCGTTTGGAGGATCAGCTATGAAAAAGGTGCAGGTATATATTACATTAAAACAAGGTGTTTTAGATCCACAGGGGAAAGCAATTCAAACTTCTCTTCATTCCTTGGATTATCCAGAGGTTGATGATGTCCGTGTCGGAAAATATATCGAACTTCAGGTAGAGGAAGGTCCTGACTTAGAGAGAAGAGTAACACAAATGTGTGAGCAATTATTGGCGAATCCGGTTATTGAAGATTACCGGATTGAGTTAGAGGAGGCAATCTAATTATGAAGGTTGCTGTTATTGTTTTTCCAGGCTCCAATTGTGACAGAGATATGTATCATGCAGCAGGAGAAATTGCAGGCGCTGAAGCCAGTCTTGTCTGGTATACCGATACACATTTACTGGATGATGCAGACGGAATTCTTATCCCGGGCGGTTTTTCTTATGGAGATTACCTGCGCTCCGGTTCCATGGCTTCAACATCCGATATTATGAATAAAATTCGTGAGCACGCAGAAAAAGGAAAGCCGGTATTAGGTATTTGCAATGGATTTCAGATATTGACAGAAGCGGGACTTTTGCCAGGGGCATTGATGCGTAATAAAAATCTTTCGTTTATGTGTCATCAGGAAGAGTTGATTGTAGAGGATAATGAGAATGTTTTTACTGCATTATACGATAAAAATGAAGTAGTCCGTTTTCCAATTGCGCATGGAGAAGGCAACTATTTCTGTGATGAGGCAACATTAAATGATCTAAAAGCCAACAATCAAATCGTATTCACCTATAAAAATAATCCCAATGGTTCTGTGGCAGATATTGCCGGTATCCGTAATAAAGCCGGTAATGTACTGGGTATGATGCCGCATCCGGAACGGGCAGTGGAAGCATTATTAGGAAGCGAAGACGGCTTACGGATATTTCAATCTATGATCGCGAATTGGAGGAGCAGCAATGCAGTTAACGCATAATATTAATCCAGAGAAAATTGAACAAGACCGATTGTATCAGGATATGGGTTTAAGTGACGAGGAATTTGAAAAAATCAAAATGATCCTCGGCCGCCTTCCGAATTTCACGGAGACCGGCATCTTTTCAGTTATGTGGTCAGAGCATTGCAGCTATAAAACATCGAAACCGCTCCTGAGAAAATTTCCGACAGAAGGTCCAAATGTCCTGCAGGGTCCGGGAGAAGGCGCCGGAGTAATCGATATAGGAGATGGACAGGCTGTTGTTTTCAAGGTGGAGAGCCATAATCATCCATCTGCAGTGGAGCCATACCAGGGAGCAGCAACAGGTGTCGGCGGAATAATCAGGGATGTATTTTCCATGGGAGCCCGTCCGATTGCGCTGATGAACTCATTGCGTTTTGGCCCTTTAACCACTAACCGTACCAAGTATCTTTTCTCTGAGGTTGTTGCCGGTATTGCCGGTTATGGAAACTGTGTCGGTGTACCGACAGTCGGCGGAGAAGTACAATTCGATGACAGCTATGAAGATAATCCGCTTGTCAATGCAATGTGTGTAGGTCTGATTAATCATGATGATGTACAAAAAGGAATCGCTGCCGGTATTGGCAATACAATTTTGTATGCAGGGCCGCCGACAGGAAGAGATGGTATTCATGGAGCTACTTTTGCCTCAGATGATTTAGCAGAGGATTCCAATAAGGACCGTCCGGCTGTTCAAGTTGGGGATCCGTTTATGGAGAAGCTAATTATTGAAGCGTGCCTGGAGGTCATTCATTCTGATGCGCTTGTAGGGATGCAGGATATGGGAGCTGCCGGTTTAACCTCTTCAGCAAGTGAAATGGCAAGTAAAGCAGGTACCGGGCTCGAAATGAACTTAGATCTTGTACCGCAGCGTGAGCAAAATATGACTGCCTATGAAATGATGCTGTCCGAATCACAGGAACGGATGCTGCTTTGTGTAAAGGCTGGGCGTGAGCAGGAAATAATTGATATTTTTGAAAAATATGGTTTACAATCTGTCCCGGTTGGTAAGGTTATCGAGGAAAAAGTGTTCCGGATTAAGCATCATGAGGAGGTTGTAGCAGATATTCCAGTGGATTCGTTAGCGGATGCTGCACCAGTGTACCACATGCCATCGAAGGAAGCTGCTTATTACCAGGCTTTTCAGCAGATTGATGTCAAGACGCCAACAGTAGATAATCATGGAGAAACGTTAAAGCAACTATTACAGCAGCCAACCATTGCCAGCAAAGAATGGGTATATGATCAATATGATTCCATGGTGCAGACAAATACAGTTGTTACGCCGGGATCTGATGCAGCAGTTGTCCGTATCAAAGGAACAGACAAGGCATTAGCAATTACGACAGACTGTAATTCCCGTTATATTTATTTAGATCCAGAGGAAGGCGGAAAAATTGCCGTCGCAGAAGCCGCCCGCAATATTATCTGCTCCGGAGCGAAGCCTTTAGGACTTACGGATGGGTTGAATTTCGGTAATCCGACGAATCCGGAAATCTTCTGGCAAATGGAAAAAAGTGTAGAAGGTATGAGCGCTGCATGTGAAGCATTACAAACACCGGTTATCAGTGGAAATGTCTCCTTATATAATCAATCCAAAGGAAAGTCGATTTATCCGACGCCGGTTGTCGGCATGGTTGGTTTGCATGAATCAACTGCACATATTACGCCAAGCTTTTTCCAGGAACCTGGCGATATTATTTATCTTATTGGTGAAACACGAAATGAATTTGGCGGCAGTGAATTACAATTTATTCAGGATGGAAAATATGAAGGAAAAGCGCCGCACCTGGATTTGAAAATAGAGGCAGAACGGCAGGAAAAACTGCTTTCCTTGATTCAGCAGGGTAAAGTTCAATCTGCGCATGATCTTGCAGAGGGCGGATTAGGAGTTGCCTTAGCAGAATCATTATTTTCTGATGAAGCACTTGGTGCAGAAGTGACAATTTCAGGTGATGCCACGGCGGAGCTGTTCAGCGAAACACAATCACGTTTTCTTATTACAGTAAAGCCGGAAAACCAGGGTGCTTTGGAAGAAATATTCACAGAGGCAGCAAAGCTTGGTAAGGTAACAGCAGATAGGCAGCTAAATATAACAGCGAATAATGAAAAGATTCTTCAGGAAGAAGCAGCAGAGCTAAAAGCACTTTGGAAAGGAGCTATTCCATGCTTGCTGAAATCAAAGGCATAAACGAAGAATGTGGTGTGTTCGGTATTTGGGGTCATAAAAAAGCAGCAGAGTTAACCTATTACGGACTGCATTCGATGCAGCATCGAGGTCAGGAAGGCGCCGGGATTGTTGTCAGCAGAGATATGCAATTAAAAGGTCATAGGCAGCTTGGTCTTGTTAATGATGTTTTTAAGCATGTGAATTTTGATGATTTTAATGGGGAAATTGCTTTAGGACATGTCCGTTATGCAACACAGGGCGGGAAGGGTATTGAAAATGTGCAGCCGCTTGTTTTTCAGTCTCTGACCGGCGGGATGGCTTTAGCACATAATGGAAACCTAATGAATGCAACGAAATTACGCGAAGAGCTTGAAAAAGAGGGAAGTATTTTTCAAACAACCTCGGATACTGAGGTACTGGCACATTTGATCAAACGGAGCGGAGAAGTGACCGAAGCCACTATTTCTGAGGCGCTTAACCGTGTCAAAGGTGCCTATGCCTATTTGATTTTAGAGGATGATACCTTATATGCCGCACTGGATCCTGCCGGAATAAGACCACTTTCGATTGGCAGATTGGGTGAAGCTTATGTCGTAGCTTCCGAAACCTGTGCTTTTGACCAGATTGGTGCCACCTTTGAACGGGAGGTATTGCCGGGAGAGTTGATTAAAATCAATGAAGAAGGTATGACTTCATTCCGGTTCGCACCTCGTGGTAAAAGACAGATGTGTGCGATGGAGTATGTGTATCTTTCCCGTCCGGACAGCGATGTGAATTATGTCAATGTACATGCCTCGCGTAAACAGATGGGGAAGGAATTAGCCAAGGAAGCACCAGTTGATGCAGATTTAGTTATTGGTGTGCCGGATTCCAGTATTTCAGCAGCCATCGGTTATGCAGAAGAAAGTAAGCTTCCGTATGAAATGGGCATTATCAAAAATCGTTATGTAGGGAGAACATTTATCCAGCCGTCGCAAGAACTGAGAGAGCTTGGAGTAAAAATGAAGCTGTCACCAGTCCGTGGAATTGTAGAAGGAAAACGTGTCATTATGATTGATGATTCGATTGTCCGCGGAACAACGAGCCGGCGGATTGTAAAAATGCTGAAGGATGCAGGTGCGAGGGAAGTTCATGTACGAATTGCTTCTCCGGCGATAACAAATCCCTGCTATTACGGGATTGATATGTCTACGAAGGAAGAGCTGATCGGAGCAAACAACACCGTTGAGGAAATTGGTGAAATTATTGGAGCAGACAGTATTGCTTACTTGTCTGAAGAGGGTTTAGAAAATGCAATTGTCAAGGATAAAACCATCAATCAGGGTGTATGCATGGCCTGTATGACCGGTTTGTATCCTGTTGAGCCAGCTGATAAGAAAGAAATGGATACACCAAACTGCTAAGATCAAAAATCACTCTGGAGGGCAAAAATTATGTCAGATATTTATAAAAAAGCTGGTGTAGATGTTGAAAAAGGCTACGAAGCAGTAGAAAGAATGAAAAAGCATATAAAAAAAACACATCGGAAAGAGGTATTGGGCTCTTTAGGTTCCTTTGCCGGCGCATTTGATTTATCCTCCTTTTCTTATAAAGAGCCTGTTCTGCTTTCGGGAACAGATGGTGTCGGCACGAAATTAAAGCTTGCTTTTGAGCTGGATAAGCATGATACAGTAGGGATTGACTTAGTAGCGATGTGCGTCAATGATATTGTTGCACAGGGAGGAGACCCGCTCTTCTTTTTAGATTATATTGCATGCGGAGAAAATGATCCTGCCCGAATTGAAGCGATCGTATCCGGTGTTGCGGCAGGCTGTCAGGAAGCAAATGCTGCATTGATCGGCGGGGAAACAGCTGAGATGCCGGGGATGTATGACGCCAATGAATATGATTTGGCCGGTTTTGTGGTCGGTATTGTTGAAAAAGAAGAAATTATTACAGGGGAATCAATTAAAGAAGGAGATACTCTGATTGGATTGGCTTCCAGCGGCATTCATTCCAATGGTTATTCTCTTGTCCGTAAACTGATTGAAGGGCTGGACTTTGCAGAAACACCTGAAGGATTATCAAAGCCATTAGGTGAGGTTGTGATGGAGCCCACCAGGATTTACGCAAAAGCGGTTCAATCTATAAAAGAAAAAGTACATATTAAGGGGATTGCGCATATTACCGGCGGCGGATTTGATGAAAATATCCCCCGTATGCTCACGAGTGGACTAGGGGCAGCTGTGCAGACAGGAGCATGGAATGTTCCGGAAGTTTTCCCATTCCTGCAAAAACGTGGCGAAATAGATACCCGGGAAATGTATCGCATTTTTAATATGGGTATCGGTATGGTAGTCGCTGTCTCCAAAGAAGATGAGCAAGCAGTTTGTGATGTATTATTGGAAAATGATATCGAAGCTGCAATAATTGGGCATGTCATTCAGGGTGAAGGGGTGCAGATTTCTTCATGAATCAGCAGATCAGTGTGTTTGCATCAGGGACAGGAAGTAATTTTGATGCCATGATGCAGGATGAAAAAATTGCAGATTCCATTGTGCTGCTTGTTTGTGATAAACCTGGAGCAGCTGTTGTAGCAAAAGCAGAGAAATTTGGAGTCGCAACGCTTGTGCTGGATCCAAAAAGCTATCCCACCAAGCAGGAATATGAAAAAGTGATTTATGAGAAGCTGCAAGCTTTAGAAGTCGAATGGATTTTTCTGGCAGGTTATATGCGCCTTATCGGGGAAACATTACTTTCGCATTATGAAGGCCGAATTATCAATATTCATCCGTCTAATTTGCCGGATTTTCCCGGAAAGGATGCAATTGGGCAAGCTTATCGGGCCGGTGTTTCGGAAACTGGAGTAACGGTTCACTATGTAGATGAAGGAATGGATACAGGCCCAATCATTGCACAGGAACAAATAGAAATGATCCCGGATGAGACGGAAGAACAGCTGAAAACAAGAATTCAGGCGGTAGAGCATCGCTTATATCCAAATGTGATAAAACAACTTACGCAGAATGTAACGGAGGAATTATAATGAAAAAACGTGCGCTTATTAGTGTATCTGATAAAACAGGTGTCGCAGCATTTGCGAAAGGATTAGAAGCAAAAGGGTTTGAAATCCTATCAACCGGCGGAACCATCCGGTTGTTAAAAGAATCTGGTGTACAGGCTATTCCAGTAGAGGAAGTGACAAATTTCCCGGAAATGCTTGATGGCAGAGTGAAGACATTACATCCGATGATTCATGGCGGACTTTTAGGAAAACGTGATAATGAGAGTCATCGTACGCAAATGGAAGAGCATCATATCGCTCCAATTGATCTTGTTGCGGTCAACCTTTATCCGTTTAAAGAAACCGTTCAAAAACCGGGAGTAAGCCACGGTGAAATTATTGAAAACATTGATATCGGCGGACCCTCCATGCTTCGTTCGGCAGCAAAAAATTTTGCGGATGTACTTGTTGTCGCTGACCCTTCTGATTATTCATCTGTATTAACAGCATTGGAAAAAGAAGAGGACACCTATGCTTTCCGTCAGCAATTGGCAGCCAAGGTATTCCGTCATACAGCACATTATGATGCGATGATTGCTGCGTATTTCCAAACGCAGACAGAAGAGGTATTCCCGGAAACATATACAGTGACATATGAAAAGGTACAAAACTTGCGCTATGGGGAAAATCCGCATCAACGGGCAGCGTTTTATAAAGCGCCTATTCAGACCGCAGCAACCCTGGCAACTGCGAATCAATTGCATGGCAAGGAGCTTTCTTATAATAATATTCAAGATACCAATGCAGCATTAGAAATTCTGCGCGATTATAAAGAGCCTGCTGCCGTTGCTGTGAAGCATATGAATCCATGCGGTATCGGTATTGGCGCAACCTTGGCAGAAGCCTTTGGACGTACCTATGAAGCAGATCCCGTTTCTATTTTTGGCGGTATTGTAGCCTGCAATCGTCCGGTTGATATAAAAACAGCAGAACAGCTTTCTTCTATTTTCCTGGAAATTGTCGTTGCTCCTTCCTTTGATGAGGATGCTCTTGCTTTATTAACGAAAAAGAAAAATATCCGCCTGTTAGAATTAGATGTTTCCAATCAGCAGGCCGATCAAAAACGTATGACAACGGTTGATGGCGGTGCTCTGATTCAGGATTTAGATGTAAAAGAGATAACTGCTGATGAATTAGAGGTTGTAACGGAAAAACAGCCGACAGAAGCAGAGATTGCTGATTTACTATTTGCCTGGAAAGCTGTAAAGCATGTGAAATCAAATGCTATTGTACTCGCCAAGGATGCACAGACTATTGGTGTAGGGGCCGGTCAGATGAATCGGATTGGTGCAGCGGAAATTGCAATCAAGCAGGCAGGAGATAAAGCAAAAGGAGCAGTGCTTGCATCAGATGCATTTTTCCCAATGCCGGATACTGTAGAAGCAGCTGCTAAAGCTGGTGTCACAGCAATTATTCAGCCGGGCGGTTCCAAACGTGACCAGGACTCCATTGATGTATGTAATCAATATGGTATTGCCATGGTCAATACATCTGTCCGTCATTTTAAACATTAATTATATAGAAGCTCCTGTATTTCTTTTTTTATTATGCAGGGGCTTTTTAATCAATATAGGGTTAGAAAAAGAAATCAATTTGTTTGAGATCCTGGAAATGGAGGATAAGCTATGAAAATACTAGTAGTAGGTCGCGGTGGCAGGGAGCATAGTATTGTTAAAAAATTAAAGGAAAATCAACAGCTGGAGAAAATTTATGCCGCTCCAGGAAATGCCGGGATGGAAGAAGATGCAGAGTGTGTCCCGATTGATGAAATGAACATAGAAGAGCTGGTGTCCTTTGCCAAAGAAGCAGCAGTAGATTTAACCATTGTCGGTCCGGAAAATCCATTAAATGCAGGCATCGCAGATCACTTTCATAAAGAAAATCTTGCTATCTTTGCCCCTTCAAAGGAAGCAGCCTGGCTGGAGGGAAGCAAAAGCTACGCTAAGGATTTTATGAAAAAATATGATATTCCTACAGCGTCCTATGGTGTTTTTCAGGATGCAGAGGCAGCTAAAAAACGCATTGCCGAGACTGGCGCTCCGATTGTCATTAAAGCAGACGGCTTAGCAGCCGGAAAAGGTGTTATCGTGGCGATGACGGAGGAAGAAGCAAATCAGGCAATTGATGAGATGCTTGTTGATAAAGCTTTTGATCAGGCCGGCTCTACAGTGGTTATTGAAGAATATCTGGAAGGTGCTGAATTTTCTTTAATGGCTTTTGTGCATGAGGACAAAGTCTATCCAATGATGGCAGCAAGAGATCATAAGCGGGCGTTTGATAATGATGAGGGTCCAAATACTGGAGGCATGGGAGCTTTTGCACCGATTCCGGATTTAACGAAGGAAGTCTATCAGTTTTCTGTAGAACAAATTCTTGGGAAAACAGCGGAAGGTATGATGAAAGAGGGGAGACCTTTCACTGGAATTCTTTATGCAGGATTAATGCTTACAAAGAATGGCCCAAAGGTAATTGAGTTCAATACTCGTTTTGGAGATCCGGAAACACAGGTTGTTCTTCCATTATTGAAAAATGATCTGGTTCAGGTGATACAGGATGTGTTGGAGAAAAAGGATCCGCATTTAGAATGGCATGAAGAGGCTTGTGTCGGTGTCGTGCTTGCTTCGAAAGGATACCCTGGTACATACAGCAAGGGGAGAGTGATTCCGCAATTTGATGATAAAGAAGACACTTATATTATTCATGCAGGAACAAAAAAAGCAGATGAAACACTCGTATCTGACGGGGGAAGAGTACTTCTGGTCGGCGCCCGGGCAGAAACATTGTCACAGGCAGCAGATAAAGTGTATCAGCAGCTGGATAAAACAGAATTAAATGGTAACTTTTTTTACCGGAGTGATATTGCTAAATAAAAAATAAACATGCAATGGATAGAAACAAAAATCCTTGCATGTTTATTTTTTGATATAGCGCTAAATGGTTTCCTTGTATAAGGTGTTTAGAGTAAGTAGTATATAAAGATTTGCAGTAAAACCATTAAAAAGGGGTATATTATGAAGGAGAATGTATTTGGATTAACAGCCTTACTTTTGTGGTAATGTATGTTATTTTTAACCGCTATTTTTGCCTGAAGCGGAAGAACCGGTTTTAGGTTTAATACATACAAGCTGCAATTTACGAATGTTTAATAAGTTATGAGCTGTGTAATATAATAAATACAAATTTAAGGAATGGAGAGATTATATGCCAAATATTATTTACACTTCACCGAGCAAATATGTTCAGGGAAAAGGGGCTTTAAAAGAGCTTGGCAAATATGTTGAAGCAGTTGGAAAGAAACCATTAATTATATCTGACGAGGTCGTATGGGAAATTACGAAAGAAACCGTTGAAAGCAGTCTGAAAGCTGCAAATATCGATTTTCATTTTGTCTCATTTAATGGAGAAGCTTCCTTAAATGAAATCAGCCGTATAGCAGAGGAAGGTAAGAAAGCAGAGGCGGACTTTGTAATTGGTGTCGGTGGCGGAAAAACACTTGATACCGGAAAAGCAGTTGCTGATGAACTGAAGGTAAGTGTTGTTATTGTACCTTCCACAGCATCAACTGACGCACCAACAAGTGCCTTATCTGTTATCTATAATGATGAGGGTGTATTTGAATCCTATAAATTTTATAATAAAAATCCGGAATTAGTGCTTGTTGATACAAAGGTAATCGCTGGTGCACCGCCTCGATTATTTGCTTCAGGGATTGCTGATGCAATGGCTACTTGGGTAGAAGCGAGGGCAACGATTAAAAGTAATGGAGAAGCCATGGCTGGAGGAAAAACAAGTATTGCCGCCCGTGCTATTGCAGAAGCATGTGAGAAAACTCTATTTGCATATGCGAAACCAGCTTATAAAGCAGTAGAGAAAGGGCTGGTGACCAGGCACGTAGAGGCAGTGGTGGAGGCAAATACCCTGTTGTCAGGACTTGGTTTTGAAAGTGGCGGGCTGGCTGCTGCGCATGCAATTCATAATGGTTTTACGGTACTCGAAGGGGATATTCACCATTTGACGCATGGTGAAAAGGTTGCATATGGCACTTTGACTCAGCTCGTGCTTGAACTGCATCCAGAGGAGGAAATCAAAAAATATCTTGAATTCTACCGTTCATTAGGCTTACCAACAACATTAAAAGAAATGCACTTAGATGAAGTATCCTATGAGGATTTACGAAAGGTTGGAGAAGCAGCTACACAAGAAGCAGAAACAATGAGTAATCTTTCTAAGGAAATAACAGCAGATGACGTTGCAAATGCTATTTTAGCAGTTGATCAATTAAATAAAAAATAAATATACGGAGAGCTCTGTATCGTTCAGATCGGGGCTCTTTTTGCTATTTATTATAGTAAAAAAAGACTTTTGGATTTTAAAATTCTTATCTTTAAAATAGTTTGACTTTTTGCCCTTGTTGTAATACTATGAACGATACAAATGTATACTGTATACAAGAGGTGATCGTCATTGTAAATATTGTGAAAAAAACACTAAAGAGTCAGGTATATGATTACTTAAGAGAGCAGATTATTATCGGAAAATTCAAACCTGGAGAAAGATTGATTGAAGAAAAGATAGGAGAAGAGCTGAATGTAAGCAGAAGCCCTATTCGTGAATCGATAAGAATGCTGGAGAAAGAAGGATTTCTGAATTTATCAAAAACAGGCGGCGTGACAGTAGTGGAGCCTTCACTTACAGATTATCAATATCTATATGAGTGCCGGATAGAGATGGAGTCCCTTGCTGCTTATTATGCTGCTTTGAGGCGGACGGATGAACAGTTGCTGTTAATGAAAAAGGAAGTGGAGAATACAGTTCTTCATAAGGAAAAGCAAGATGAAAAACGAGTCACTGTAGCTTTTCATGACATCATTATTGAAGCCAGTGCGAATCCTTTTCTCATATCCATGCTTCGAACACTGCGTGGTGTTAACAGCTTTTATCGGGAGGTTATTGTAGATAAGGATCCGAAATACAAGAAAACGGCATTTGTGGACCATGAGCAAATATGGGAGGCTATTGCTGAACAGAATGCGGAAGCCGCAAAAGAATTAATGAAAAAGCATATTGAAAGAGATTTCACACATTTTATGAATTTATACAGAGAAGAGCCGGAGGGATAAGATGGAGACGAAAAAGCCTCTTGAAGGAATAAGAGTATTAGAATTAGGAAATATTGTAGCAGCTCCTTTTGCAGGAAAACTTTTCTCTGAATTTGGAGCAGAGGTTATCAAAGTAGAAGAGCCTACAAATGGAGATCCCCTTAGAAATTGGAGAGTGATGTATAAAGATACCTCCGTCTGGTGGCATGTCCAGTCACGTAATAAAAAATCAATCACAGTTAACCTTCGTGAGGCGGAAGGACAGGAGATTATTAAAAACCTGACTAAAAAAGCAGATGTTGTTCTGGAAAATTTTAAGCCGGGTACTTTGGAAAGATGGGGATTGGGTTATGAAGATTTAAAGAAAGTAAACCCATCGGTGATATTAACAAGAATATCCGGTTACGGGCAGACAGGTCCTTACCGGGAAAAAGCCGGTTTTGGCAGTGTTGCGGAGGCCGTTGGAGGTTTAAGATACCTGACGGGATATCCGGATCTGCCGCCAGTTCGTGTCGGGATTGCTATTGGAGACATGGTAGCCGGTTTATATGCAGTGATTGGAACACTGATGGCGCTGCGGGTACGGGATCGCGATCAGGAAAAAAGAGGACAGGAAGTGGATGTCGCCCTTTATGAATCTGTATTTAGTTTATTGGAAGGAATGCTTCCGGAGTTTGATCTAACAGGGGAGATCCGTGAGAGAACCGGAAGTACACTGCCGGGTGTCGCACCATCTAATTCATACTTATGTGCAGATGGTTCTTATGTCATTATTGGCGGAAATGGAGACCGGATTTTCCAACGGCTGATGACAGCAATAGGAAAAGAAGATATGGCCAATGATTCAAAATATGCCACGAATCAGGATAGAGTAAATAATGTTGATTATATTGACAGCGTCATTGAATCCTGGACGAAGCAATACCCGATTGAAGAAGTACAGCGAATCTTAGACGAGGCCTCTGTTCCGGTCAGTCCTATTTACAGCATTAAGGATATTATTAATGATGCACATTATAGTGCACGGGATATGATACAGGAAATTGAGCTGGAAGATGGCAAGATAGTAAAAACACCGGGAATCGTTCCCAAGCTTTCCGAAACACCGGGAAAAATTGAAACGAATGGACCGGCATTAGGTGAACATAACGAAGAAATCTATAAGGAGTTTCTGGACTTCTCCTATGAGGATTTTAAAAGGTTAAAAGAGGGAGGAATTATCTGATGGCACAAGTGACCATTATTGATGTAAGTCCCCGCGATGGATTACAGACTGAACCAGATTTAATAGCAACTGAAGACAAAGTAAAACTTGTTGACAAATTAACAGAAGCAGGATTAGAAAAAATTGAGGTAACTTCTTTTGTTCATCCTAAAAGAGTTCCGCAGATGGCAGATGCTGAGGATGTATTAAAGCAGCTCAGTCATAATAAAAAATTGCAGGCAGCCGCATTAATCCCAAATCAGAGAGGGTTTATGCGTGCAAGCGCTTTTCAGGGATTAGAACTAAATTGGGCAGCTTCGGCTACGGAAACATTCAGTGATAAAAATTTGGGGATGACCATTGATGGAAATTTCAAAATATTCAATGATGTGATCAAAGAAGTAAAAGCAAAAGGGATGAAAATCTGCTTTTCCATTGCAGTCAGCTTTGGATGCCCCTATGAAGGCAAGGTTAAGGAAGAAAAAGTTCTTGAATTAGTGGAAAAAGCTGTACAGGCTGGAGCAGACAGAATCGGAATTGCAGATACAATTGGAATCGCAACACCGGATGAAGTGGACAGCTTATTCAAAAAAGTATTACATGCAGCCGGAGACACAAAGGTTTCTTTTCATATTCATGATACCAGAGGATTGGGTATAGCGAATGCGTATGCTGCTTATTTAGCAGGCGTGCGTATTTTCGAAACAGCTGTCAGCGGTATTGGCGGGTGCCCATTTGCTCCGGGCTCAGCAGGGAATTTAGCAACAGAAGATCTGGTGTATCTGTTTGAACGAATGGGAGTTGAAACAGGAGTTAATGTAAATAAGCTGTTTGAGGCTGCAGATTTTGCAGCAAATATTTCTACTAAAACACCGTTGGGAAGAATACGTCAATTAGATAGAGAGCGCACAATAAAGGAGATGAGTGAATGAAAAAACTATTCCGTCTTTCTTTTTTGCTGCTCATGGCGGGAAGCCTCTTAGCAGCCTGCAGCAACAACGATCAGGCTTCGAAAGAAACAGAAGCGAGCGGGGCAGAGTATGAACCAGCAACGATACGAATAGCATATAACTTACCGGCAGGTCACCATATTTCAGAAGGTGTCGAAGAATTTGTCAGGAAAATAGAAGAGAAATCAGATGGGCAGATAGATATGCAGGTTTTTGCGAATGGACAGCTGTTGACAGATAAGGATATGAACCAGTCACTTTTAACAGGCGGTGTAGAAATGGGAATGAATTCATCCACGATTTGGGCTTCTACTGTACCGTCTATGGGGATATTTGATGTTCCTTATGCATTTGAGACATATGAAGAAGCTGGGGAAGCGTTGAATGGTGAACTGGGGGACATACTTCGCTCAGAGATGGAGGATGTTGGAGTGAAGGTGCTTATGTTTGCTGACTATGGCTTTGGCCAATTTGCGAATAATAAGCGCCCATTGGAATCACCGGAGGATTTTAAAGGTCTGAAGATTCGCAGCGTGGGAGCACTTCCTTCTGAATTTATTCAAGCTTATGGCGCATCTCCTGTATTTATGGGAGGCGGAGAAGTTTATATGGGGCTGCAAAGAAAAACGGTTGATGGTGCAACATCTGGAACGACTGCAATGGTGCAGCGTAATTATGATGAAGTGACCGATTATTTAACAGTGAATAATTATGTTTACTTTGAATTTATTCTTGGAGTAAATAAAGATTTTTGGGATGGATTACCGGAAAAAACACAACAATTAATCGAGGACACTGCCAGCGAAACAGAAGAATGGATTCGTCATCAGACAAAGCTGGAAGATGAGAGAACGTTACAGGAGCTGAAGGACAGAGGCATGGAAGTATACGAAGTACCAGAAGAAGATATTCCTGTCTGGAAGGAAGCCGCAATGCCGGTCTGGGAGAGTTTCAGGAACGAAGCTGGAGCTGTTGGCGAAGAATTATTAGATATGGTAGATGGCAAATAAAGCTGCTCAATATTTAGAAAGGAGTTATATCATGAATAAACTATATCATTTTTCTGATTTACTGATTAAATGGGCTGCTTATTTGTCCGGTATTTTAATATTTATGACGACTATCATGACATTCTATGAGGTAATGTCCAGAGCATTTTTCAGTATGCCGACCATATGGGCAACAGAATTATCTACCTATGCGATTATTGGGAGCTGTTTTTTGGGAACAGCTTATGCAGTGAGAATGTATTCGCATATCACGGTGGATTTAATCATTAACCGAGTGAATGAGAAGGCACGTATTGTATTAGCTTATATCTCTAATGCACTTGGTTTGATTTTTAGTATTATCCTTACATGGTACGGATTCATACACGTTTTTAAAACATTTGAATTAGGAGTAACTTCTACCTCCTTATTGCGGATACCGATGTATTTACCGGAAAGCTTCATTCCGATAGGCGGTGTTTTGCTGGTTATCGCATTTATATTACAGCTGATAGATGGCGGCGTACATAAAGGGGGAGATCATCTATGAATATATTCTTTGCAGGAGGTTTAGCGACACTGTTGCTTATTGGTCTTCCCGTAGCTTTTTCTTTAGGGCTGCTGGCTGTACTTGGGATGTATTTCTTTAATGGCGGCAGTTTTGCTTTTGCACAAATTCCGATTATCGCCTATAAATCATTGGATGACTTTACCCTGACAGCTTTACCAATGTATGTACTGATGAGCCAAATACTCGTTGTCAGCGGGGTCGGCAGAGATTTATATGAGATGGCAAGCAGATGGTTCAGACATTTTCCCGGAGGCTTAGCGATAGCAACGATCTTCTGTTGTACGATTTTCTCAGCAATCTCCGGATCCAGTGTTGCGACAGCGGTAACAGTCGGAGCTGTCGCGCTTCCGGAAATGGTTCGCCGTGGATATAAAAAAAGGTATGTGCTTGGGCTGTTAGCAGCTGGAGGAACTTTAGGCATTCTTATTCCGCCAAGTGTACCAATGATTTTATATGGATCGCTTACCGGTGTATCTGTAGGTAAATTATTTATTGCCGGAGTTGTACCAGGAATTATATTGACATTGATTTTTATGATTTTTTCTTCTATTCAAATGCGGCATATTAAAGAAGAACCTGCTACATGGACAGAGAGATGGGAAGCTTCCAAAAAAGCAATTTGGGGGCTGCTGCTGCCGATTGTAATTATCGGAGGAATTTATTCGGGGATATTTACCCCGACAGAAGCTGCGGCAATAGGGGTAGTTCTTGCCTTTCTGATTGCATTGCTGGTGTATCGCAACCTGACAGTAGATAATTTAAAGCTGATTATCTTATCTACTGTGAAGACAAATGCAATGATTCTGTTTATTATCATTGGTGCGATGTTACTCGGATTTATCCTGACGATTTTACAAATTCCGCAAGCAATTACGGAGACAGCTATTTCCTTAGATGTATCGCCGTGGGTTATTTTTATTCTGATTAATATCGTATTACTTATTTTAGGAATGTTCTTGGAGACAATTTCTATTCTGGTTATTACCGTACCAATTTTATTCCCTATTATCACTGCTCTTGGCTTCGATCCAATATGGTTTGCGGTTATTATGGTAATCAATATGGAATTAGCATTAATTTCACCGCCAGTAGGGTTAAACCTCTTTGTTTTAAAAGGACTGGATAAAAGGAATACCATTTCTGAAATTGTTAAAGGGGTCATCCCTTATGCTGTGATCATGGTTTTATTTATCCTGCTTTTATCCTTCTTCCCGCAAATAGCAACCTATTTAGTGGAGAATGTGCAATAACAGAAAAGTGTATTTTAAAAGTGAATTCAGACAGCCGTGCTTCTATAGGTGTATAGAGGCGCGGCTTTTTTTAGTTCAAGGATAGGAAAGCAACTTTACTATATTAAAGTACTGCAATGTGATAAAATAAAGAAAATGACAAATAGTGGAGAGTTGCTTAATGACATTATGGAGAAATCGAGAATTACGACAGCATATAAGAGTGATTGACGGGTCGGTTGCGCCAAGTATTGTCTTAACCAATACAACCTATTTAAATGTATATACAAATCAATGGGTAGAGGCAAACATTTGGATTTATGAGGATCGAATTATATATGTTGGTGAAAAATTACCGGAAGAAACCACAGAAACAGAGTATTATGATTGCCGTGGGAAATTTGTTGTACCAGGATACATTGAGCCGCATTCACATCCTTTTCAAGCTGCGAATCCGGAAGTAACGGCAATGTATGCTGCGAAAACCGGGACAACAACGCTAGTGAATGACAATCTGACATGGTATTTGCTTCTCAATAAAAAGAAAACGTTCTCTATGATAAATGCTTTCTCTAATTTACCAGTAAGTATGTTCTGGTGGAATCGGTTTGACGGCCAGACAACACTAAAGGATAAACATATTTTTAATACGAAAGATGTGTTGGATTGGGCGGAGAATCCGCTGGTAATTCAGGGAGGAGAGCTAACCGACTGGCCAAGCTTATTAACAGGAGGGGACCGTTTACTTTACTGGATTCAGGAGATGAAGAAGCTTGGGAAGCCGATAGAAGGCCATTTACCCGGGGCATCCTCCCGTACTTTAACTAAAATGAAGCTTTTGGGAATCACCAGTGATCATGAATCTATGACTGCAGAGGATGTTTTAAAAAGACTGGAGCTTGGCTATCGTGTCAGCCTCCGTTATTCACCGATCCGTCCAGATTTACCTGATATTATCGAAGGACTACTGGAAAAAGGATTAACGCAATTTGATAATATTAGTTTTACAATGGATGGACCGACGCCTGCCTTTATGAAGGATGGCATGATTAACGTTTGTATTGAAAAAGCAATTGAAAAAGGCCTGCCTGCAGAGACTGCTTATCGGATGGCAAGCTATCATCCTGCCAGACATTTTAATATGGAAGAAGAGTTCGGAAGCATCGCGCCGGGACGGGTAGCTCACCTGAATATTTTAATGGATAAACAAAACCCGCATCCTGAGAGTGTTATCGGCAAGGGGAAATGGATAAAAAAGAACGGGAAAGATATTTCTTTTCCATCGGTTATTGATTGGGAAAAATATGATATTACACCACTTGAACTTGACTGGGAGCTGACAGAAGAGGATTTGCAGTTTTCCAGCCCGATAGGTATGGATATGGTTAATGATGTGATTATCAAGCCTTATAGTATCGTTTCCGATGTCAGTGCGGAAGAAATTTCTTCTGAAAAGCAGGAGCAGTTTATTACATTAATTGATAAAAAAGGTGAGTGGCGTGTAAATACAATTATCCGTGGTTTTGCGCCAAAACTCGGTGCATTAGCCAGCAGCTATTCTGCAACAGGAGATATTATCCTTATTGGTAATTCTAAAAAAGATATTGCTAAAGCCACACAACGGATGAAAGCATTAGGCGGAGGCATTGTACTGGCAGACCAGGGTGAAATTTTAGCGGAAATGCCGCTCCCACTTGGAGGCGTTATGCCGGATAATAAGATGGAAGAATTAATTGAAATGAATGAGAAAATAAAGAAAGTACTTACAGAGTATGGGTATGCTTATCAAGACCCGATTTACAGCTTATTATTTCTTTCGGCATTTCATTTACCTTTCTTTCGTATTACACAGCAGGGATTACTCGATGTGAAAATGAGAGAGATTGTTATTCCGGCCACCATGCGATAAGATTGTAAGTTGTTTTGATGAAATTATTTATAGTGATATCACTTTAGTTATGGATAAAATCTATCCCTATCCTTCTTTTAGAAACGACCTTAAAAGAGGGTAGGAGAAAATAAGGGGGAAAAGAAATGCAAATAGACAGGTTACGAGGAGAGCAGCTTGATCAATTATTTGATGCCATTTTGTCATTAGATACGCGTGAAGAGTGCTATCAGTTTTTTGATGATATTGCAACGATGTCAGAGATACAATCCTTATCGCAGCGGCTACAGGTAGCAAAAATGCTGACAGAAGGAAAAACGTACAGTGCGATAGAACAGGAAACAAAAGCATCGACCGCAACGATTTCCCGGGTAAGACGCTGTATTAACTATGGAAGCGATGGTTATAATCTTGTTTTGGGAAGACTGGATGTAAATGACGAAGATTAAAACCTGAGCATGGATATTCCATATTCCAAGGAGAAGTCTGAACCAATTTCAGTAAGTGAATTGGACTGGATTTCTCTTTTCATAACTAGTTTGGATAGTGTTAAATACATCGGAAAAAAGGAGAGTTGCATCTAATGAGAAAAACATACAATGCGGAATTCGCTCAAGTCTCAGGTCCCTATTCACACGCTGTCGATACAGGTGATTATATTTATTTTTCTGGTCAAACAGCCAAAAATGCACCGGATGCCCGGGATATGACTGGTGATATTGCTGCTCAGACGCAACAGTGTTTTGATAATTTGTTTGAAGTAATGAAAGAAGCTAATCTTATCTCGGATGATGTGATAAAAGTAAATGTTTATCTAACAAACATGGATGATTTTGCTGTAATGAATGAAGTATATGAAAAGCAATTTACAGCACCATTTCCTGCAAGAACTTGTATAGCAGTGCTTGCGTTACCACTCGGTGCTGAAGTAGAAATTGAAATGATTGCAAAAAAATAGTATCAATGTAAAAGAGGCTGTTGCACAATCAGATATATGGTTGTGTAACAGTTTTTTTTAAAAGATAAGAAAGTATATAAAAATAGCGCTACCCCAGTATTCGAGACTATAGGAACCCAATAACAGGATTCAAACTCTTTGTTTGTGAAGGATGTCAGGATGTTAGGCATGTGCCCTTTCGATGTAAAGGTCGTTGTTGTACGACCTGTTTTGTTGGAGAAAGTGAAGAATGGAGTCGTCTGATAACGGAAGGAGTCTTGCAGGTGAACCATCGTTATGTGATTTTTATGATGGATGAACATTTGCGTGAGATATTTTTGCGGCATCGCGGGATTGCATACCTTTGGAGAGAAAGTGAATTTTAAGCCGCATGTGCATATGTTAGTGAGTATGGGAGGAGTGACGAAAAAAGGAGAGTGGAAAGCGTATGACTATATCCCGTTTGAAATGCTTCGAAAACAATGGCAGACAGTCGTATTAAAGTTTATTCGGAAACACGTAACAAAAGAGGAGAAGAAAAGGATCCAACCGAGATTACAAAAGGCATTTTCCAATAATGGAGAAGGCTTCTATGTGTTTGTGCCAAAACAAAAAGGAAAGATAAAAGATCAACTGAGCTATATTGGACGTTATATTCGTCGACCAGTGATTGGAGTCAATCGGATCGAGGAATATGATGGTCAGTATGTGACTTTTAACTACATAGATAAAGTAGATGGGAAAGAGAAACGTGAAACGGTAACGGCGGAAGAATTTATCAGCCGTTTGATCCGTCATATTCCGGATGAGCAATTCAAAATGATTCACCGCTATGGGATGTATTTGAGAAGAAGTAAGAAGTTAAGTAGAAAGCTGTTAAGTGCATGGCAAAAAGAGACAAGACGCTGGATCGTGAAAATCAAGAAAACATTGCGCCATCAAACATAGAGAAGAATACAAATTATCAGATGTGCTCTAGTTTAGATAGAAAGAACCGGGCGGGTTTTGCCCGGTTCTTTCTTAACACGTGCTTTAAAAGATTGTTCAAAGATCTCTGCAATTTTTGGGTTATTATGTTATATATGATTAAGTTTTATTTTAAATAAGGCTTAGCTATCAGGGATGCTGATATTTGATAATTATCCTATTTCTTTATATAATCAATACAAGATCAAACGTTCGTATTGGTGAACAACAATTATATCGTATCGTTTTAAAAACTGTCGACAGTCCTGTACTCAAACAACTGATAAAGCCATTATCCTACATGTTATTGAAACTGGCAGATCACATTATTTATAAATTGCCCTGCTTTAAAGCATAAATATAAAAAACCTTATTGAGGGAGGAGAAAACATTGCCGCCAATACAATTGGATGAAATTCCAATCGAGATGAAAGAATACTTAAAAAGGATAATATCTATACGATTTCCACGCCAAGGCTATACATCTAATTTAGGGATAATTGAAAGTGACCAGGGAATTTTTGCGCTTAAAAGGACTAAGGGAAAATTATTTAGTTCTATGTTAAAAAAAGAAGTATCCATTCTAAACTGTTTGAACACCAAGACAGAATTACCCGTTCCGAAAGTGAGAACATTTATCGAACAAAATAGTTCTATATAAAAGAAGTATAAATCTTTACCTTATCCGTTCTAACAATTTGCCGATTTTTGTTATAATGAAGAAACGAATGTAATAATGGAGGATCAGTAACTAATATGAATATAAATGAATGGAAACATATGTTTAAATTAGATCCGGCAAAGGAAATATCTGATGATGACTTAGATAAAGTATGTGAATCAGGGACGGATGCAATTATTGTCGGCGGAACAGATAATGTCACATTGGATGGTGTTCTGGATTTATTGTCAAGAATACGCAGAGCCCACACGGTTCCGGTTGTTTTGGAAATCTCTAATGAAGAAGCGTTAACACCGGGATTTGATTACTATTTTGTACCTATGGTGCTGAATTCGAAAGAGAAAAAATATGTGATGGATATTCAACAGAAAGCGATCAAAGAATATATCGACATGATGGAGTATAGTGAGGTATACTTTGAAGGTTATTGCATTTTAAACCCGGAAGCAAAAGCCTTCCAGCATACGAATTGTGAACTGCCGGAAACAGATGATGTGAAAGCATACGCTTATATGGCAGAGAATGTTTTTCATCTGCCAATTTTTTATGTGGAATACAGTGGCACATATGGTGATCCGGAGCTCGTCTCTGAGGTGAAAGCAGAGCTTGATAAGACAAAGCTTTTCTACGGCGGCGGTATTGAGACTTCCGAGCAGGCCAAAAAGATGAATAAACATGCCGATGCAATTATTGTTGGAAACAGCATTTATACAAATTTAAAACAAGCGCTCAAGACAGTAGACGCTGTTAAAGGAGAATAAGCTCAGGAAGGAAGATGTAACATGGAGCAAACGCTTGAAGCGATGATAAATACATTAAACCCGGAGCAGCAGAAGGCTGTACGGCATACAGAAGGGCCGCTCTTAATTATGGCAGGGGCAGGCAGTGGAAAAACACGCGTGTTAACACACCGGATTGCTTATTTAATGGGAGAGAAGGAAGTAGCTCCACGTAATATACTCGCGATTACCTTTACCAATAAGGCAGCGAGAGAAATGAAAGAACGTGTAGCAAAACTGGTCGGTCCTCAAGGGCAATACATGTGGGTTTCTACCTTCCACTCGATGTGTGTGCGGATTTTACGCCGGGATATTGACCGGATTGGATATTCTTCTAATTTTTCTATTCTGGATAGTGGAGACCAATTATCTGTGATAAAGCAAGTTCTTAAAAATTTAAATATTGATCCAAAGAAATTTGATCCCCGGGCGATGCTTGGACAAATCAGTACAGCAAAAAATGAACTGATTACGGAAGAAGCGTTCGCGAAAAATGCCGGTAATTTCTATGACCGGCAGGTGTCGCAGGTCTATGAAGGCTATCAAAAGATGCTGCGGAAAAATCAATCCTTGGATTTTGATGATCTGATTATGCAAACAATCCATTTATTCGATCGTGTACCGGAGGTTTTGGAATATTACCAGAGGCGGTTCCAATATATTCATGTGGATGAGTATCAGGATACGAACCATGCACAATACTATCTGGTAAAGCAGCTTGCCGAAAAGTATCAAAATTTATGTGTTGTCGGTGACTCGGACCAGTCTATTTATCGTTGGCGCGGGGCTGATATTACGAATATCCTGTCCTTTGAAAAAGACTATCCTTCTGTAAAAACAGTGATGCTGGAACAAAATTACCGTTCTACCAAGTCTATTTTACAGGCTGCGAACAAAGTCATTGGAAATAATTCCGGCCGTAAGCCGAAAAATCTTTGGACGGATAATGATGACGGAAAGAAGATATCCTATTATAAAGGAGCAACTGAGCAGGAAGAAGCCTTATATATTGCAGATATGATTCAGCAATTAACCCAAGGCGGAAAATATCAGCCAAGTGATATTGCGATTTTGTATCGTACCAATGCACAATCCCGTGCAATAGAGGACACCTTTGTAAAATCGGCTATAAGCTATCAGATGATCGGCGGCACGAAATTCTATGACCGTAAAGAAATTAAAGATATGATTGCTTATTTAAGATTAATCACGAATCCAGATGATGATATCAGCTTTCAGCGTGTAGTGAATGAACCGAAAAGAGGAATTGGGAAAACATCGATTGAACGTCTGCAGGCATATGCTGCAGAGCATGATATTTCCCTCTATGAAGCAGTGAAGGAAGTCGATTTCACAGGTGTTTCGAAAAAGGCTGCCAACGCATTAGCAGGATTTCAGGACCTTATCCGTTCTCTCACACAGCAGCAGGAATTTTTAACTGCAACGGACATGGTGGGAGCTGTGTTGGAGCGGACAGGCTACGAGGAAATGCTGAACAATGAACGTTCTATTGAGGCACAATCGAGATTAGAGAACTTAGAAGAGTTTAAAACCGTTACCCAGGAATTTGAAAAAGCAAATGAAGATAAAACACTCATTGCCTTTTTAACAGATTTGGCATTGATTGCGGATATTGATCGTGTCGATGAAGAAGACCCTGATCACTCTCAAAAAATTACCATGATGACACTGCATGCAGCAAAAGGATTAGAATTCCCTGTTGTTTTCTTAATAGGAATGGAAGAGAACGTCTTTCCGCATAGCCGTTCTATGTTTGATGAGGAAGAGATGGAGGAAGAGCGCCGTCTTGCTTATGTCGGCATTACCAGAGCGGAGCAGGAGCTCTACCTGACTCATGCACAAATGCGTACATTATATGGACGCACCAACATGAACCCGATCAGCCGTTTTATTGATGAAATCCCTGAGGAATTATTGGAAGGAAGAGAAGCGGCTCAAAAATCTCCATTTGGCGGAGGCAGCAGCTTGCGAAACAGCTTTGGTATGAAGCAGAAGCAGGAAGCTCCTCCCAAAAGACGTGCTGAGAAGATTCAAGGGCCTAAATCCAGCGGTGCAGAATCGAAAGACTGGGCAGTCGGTGAAAAAGCAGTCCATAAAAAATGGGGAACAGGTACGGTTGTGAGAGTCCAAGGTGAAGGGGATAAGATGGAACTGGATGTAGCATTTCCGGCACCAGTTGGTATCAAGCGTCTTCTTGCAAAATTTGCCCCAATAACAAAGGAGTAAAGAAAAATGAATAAACAAGAAATAAAAGAGCGCATGGACTCCCTGGTTGAGGTTCTTAACCAATATGGCTATTCCTATTATGTATTGGACAACCCGACTGTCCCTGATTCAGAGTATGATAAGAAATCGCGGGAGCTTGAAAAATTAGAAAAAGAATATCCTGAATTCGCGAGAGAGGATTCGCCTACCCAGCGCATTGGCGGCGAACCGCTCGATGCTTTTCAAAAGGTAACGCATGAAACGCCGATGATGAGTCTTGGTAATGCTTTTAACGAACAGGATTTAAGAGATTTTGCCAGACGGGCTGCAGAGGGAGTATCCGGAGATATTACTTTTGTATGTGAACTGAAAATAGACGGTTTAGCAATTTCTCTGAAGTACCGGGACGGGAGGTTTGTTTTGGGTTCCACCCGTGGTGATGGACGGGTCGGTGAGGATATTACATCTAACCTGCGAACCATACGCAGTATTCCATTAAGCATCAAAGAAGCTGGAACCTTGGAAGTCCGCGGAGAAGCTTTTATGCCGCATAAATCCTTTTTGGCACTGAATGAAGAAAGAGAAGAAAAGGGAGAAGAGCCCTTTGCAAATCCAAGAAATGCAGCTGCCGGATCATTGAGACAGCTGGATCCGAAAATAGCGGCTAAACGTAATTTAGATATTTTTCTATACGGAGTCGGTGAGTGGGAAAATAGTAATATAACCAGTCATAGTGAAAGTTTAGATGCCTTGCACGACCTCGGTTTTAAAACAAATAAAGAATGGAAAAGATGCGGGACCATTGAGGAAGTGTTGGAGTATGTTGCATACTGGACCGAGCATCGCAAAGATTTAAATTATGAAATAGATGGTATAGTGGTTAAAGTAGACAGTCTGGACCATCAGGATGAACTGGGTTTTACTGCAAAAAGTCCACGTTGGGCGATTGCTTATAAGTTTCCGGCAGAAGAAGTAGTAACTACATTAAAAGATATTGAATTAAGCGTCGGCAGGACCGGTGTAGTAACACCTACCGCCATTCTTGACCCTGTCCGCATAGCAGGCTCCACCGTGCAGCGGGCATCCCTGCATAATGAAGATTTAATTCGTGAACAGGATATTCGTATTGGTGACCGGGTTGTTATTAAAAAAGCCGGAGACATCATTCCAAAGGTTGTCCGCTCACTTATTGAACAGCGGACAGGGGAGGAAGAAGAATTTCATATGCCTGAGGAGTGTCCTGCATGTGGTAATGAACTCGTCCGCCTGGAGGGAGAAGTAGCGTTGCGCTGCATCAATCCGAACTGTCCGGCACAGCTGATGGAGGGTCTGATTCATTTTGTCTCCAGAAATGCAATGAATATTGATGGCTTAGGAGAAAGAGTCATTATCCAGCTCTTCCGTGAAGATCTGGTCCATACTATTGCTGATTTATATCGGCTGCAAAAAGACGATCTTTTAAATTTGGAACGGATGGGTGAGAAGTCCGTGACGAATCTTCTGAATGCAATAGAGGCTTCCAAGGAAAATTCTTTGGAAAGATTATTATTTGGATTAGGTATCCGTTTTATCGGATCAAAAGCAGCACAGACATTAGCAATGGAATTTGAAACAATGGAGCGGATTCAAGAGGCCTCCTTGGAAGATATTGTAGCAATTGAAGAAATTGGGGAGAAAATGGCAGATTCCATTGTCCGTTATTTTGAAGAAGAAAAAGTAGCACAGCTATTAAAGGAATTAAAAGAGCTTGGAGTAAATATGACCTACACTGGTCAGCGGAAATCGGAAATTGCGACAGATAGCTTATTCTCTGGAAAAACAGTTGTATTGACTGGTAAAATGGAACAGTATACTAGAAAAGAAGCAAAAGAGCTGATTGAATCTCTGGGCGGAACTGTAACAGGAAGCGTAAGTAAAAAAACAGATTTAGTTATTGCCGGAGCAGACGCCGGTTCAAAGCTGGAAAAGGCTGAAAAACTGGGTGTAGAAGTGTGGAGCGAAACAGAGTTAAAAGAAGCGGCTCAGGGAGAGGAGTGATGAGCTTTGAAAAAATGGATAGCATCCATTGCTGTGTTGGCACTGATTTTAAGCGGGTGTACACAGCAATCATCAGATGAGGAAGAAATTGTACAGGACGACGCAGAACAGGAAGAAACCTCCATTGTGCCAAGCAATAGACTTTCTGGTGATAATTACCGGATGATTTTACCGTATAAACCAAGTGAAGCAAGAGGAGTTATTACTAGACAGGTAGCAAACCGTGTAGATATTGATGAGATGGAAGAAGGGCTGCGCCGTCTTTCCAAAGACTCCTATAACCCGGAAGATTACTACTTTCAGGAAGGGCAGTATTTTGACTCCAGTCGTGTCACCGATTGGATTGATCAGCTAAATCCGGAAGTAGAAAAAGGCTCAGACGAAAAAACATTCCGGGAAAATCCGCGCTATCTGACACATATATTAGAGCAGAATTATTTAAAGTCCGAGGAAGGCGGCAATGCTAATTTAGAGGGGATTTCCATTGGACTTGCAATGAAGTCTGTTTATGAATTTCAGACAGATACCGGCGAGCCCACTCAATATGAAGATATCTCTGAGAGTGAGATGATGGAAAAGGCGACAGAGATTGCACAGAATATTGTCAATGACATACGTGAAAATGACGAGGAATTAAGTGATATTCCTATTATGATTGCTGTTTACAGAGAAGCAGAACAATCTTCTCCTGTACCGGGAAATTTTGTAGCCAAAACAAATGTTGCCGCCGGCAGCAATTCTGTTGACGGATGGGATAATGTAGAAGAAGAGAATATTCTTTTTCCTTCTGATGAAGGACAGGAAAAATATTACGATGATCAGGAACGTGTAACAAACTTCGGAAATGAAATTCGTAAATTCTTTCCTAACTACGTTGGCATGGTAGGTGAAGGCTTTTATATAGAAGGAGAGCTTCAGAAATTACGTATTAATGTTCCGATTGAATTTTACGGCAAGGGAGAAATTATCGGGTTTACGCAATATGTAGACGGGCTTATTGACGATATATTCCCGAACTACTATGATATTGAGATTAATATTACTTCCAGCCAGAAGACCGAAAGTCTCCTGTACCGGGATGCCGGTGAAGAGGATATTCAAGTGCATATTTATGATTAAAGTGTGTGTTCCAAAAGCTAGATAAATACTACAAAACTTCAGGAAATTTACTGTTACTTGCAGTTTTATCAGTTAGTGACAGTGAATTTTCTTTTTTTGAGAAAATTTTTCAAAAAAAGAATGTTAAATAGAGTTTTTACTGCTTATTTTCCCAAATTAAAGAGAAGTAGAGTATGGTACAATAAGTGTATAGAATTTATAAAGGTAGAGGGGATAAATTATTAAAATAGCTTATAGTTAATTTGAGAGCATTTGAACTAATTTTCTTGATTTGCGAAAAGGAAAAATAGGATAAGCTATAAAAGTTTAAACAAATCGTGGGGTGAAAGTAAATATGATAGCGATCGGGACATACATTAAAATTCAACGCACGAAGCAGAAAATGACTTTAGGGGAGCTGTCGGAGGGGATTGTTTCCTTATCCTATTTATCTAAGATTGAAAATCAAAAGACAGAGCCTAATGAGGACATCATCAGGAAATTATGTCAACGTCTGCGTATTACAACAGATCATAGTCAGGATGAGGAAATAGGAGAGCTGTGTGAGAACTGGTATACAATGCTTGATGAGAGCTGCAGCGAGCATGATATGGAAGCAGCGTACAGAAAAATTCAAAATCTGATGGATAAAAACTATTCAAACCATCTTATTATGTTTGAGATTCATAAGATCAAATATTTTTTATTAATTGATAGAAAAGATCTTGCTGCCAATAAAATTACCCAGTTAAAAGAGGCTGTGAATACATTCAGCATCGAAGAACAATACTACTGGTATAAGTTTAATGGGCGCTACAGTTATGCTTTGAAGAACTATTATCACTCCATGTATCAGTATAAGCGGGCAGAAAAAATTACAGAGAGTTACCGGTTGAATGAAGAAGCGGAAGCAGACTTGAAGTATTGTATTTCTATGACGCATTCCAGGTTAAGAAATTCTCTCGCAGCAATTGAATATGCCGATGAAGCTCTGGAAATGTATATGAAACAATATAAATTTTTACGTTGTGCTCGAGTGCACAATATTTTAGGAATATGTTATAGTCATATTAAATTTTATGAAAAGGCAATTAAGAATTTCACACTCGGCTTACAGCTTGCACAAACAATCAATGATAAAAATATTATCCAAAAGATTTACCAGAACTTTGGTTATCTGTATGCGTCAAAGGGTGATTCGTCAAGAGCAATTGAATACTATAAAAAGGTTTTGGATGATCAAGATGTGCGGGCCAGCATTAAAGTAGAGGTAGCATCGTTACTTGTACGTGAATATTATCATTCAAATTATTATGATGAAGCTGAAGAATATATTGATTATGGGTTAAGTGCATTCTATGACCTGAAGGATAAGCAGCCATACGTAGTATATAAATATATTTTACGGAGCTACAGTTATTTGTTAGATGAGCAATTAGATCAGTTCGAGCAGCTGTTGGTTAATGACCTTCTGCCGATGTTAAAGAAACAGAAGGACTATGGTAACTTCATTCTTTATTCCGAATTTTTAGCGAAGCAATATGAAAGTAATAATAATT
The DNA here is from genome assembly GCF_900162665.1 of Oceanobacillus sojae. Taxonomy (GTDB): domain Bacteria; phylum Bacillota; class Bacilli; order Bacillales; family Amphibacillaceae; genus Oceanobacillus; species Oceanobacillus sojae_A. The sequence continues at coordinate 1,022,530 of NZ_LT727812.1, read as the reverse complement.
ACAAAGATGCTGCCCTGTATTATAGAGAAGCAAGTCAAATTTATAAACATATTGCACATATCTAATTTCATTTGAATGTTTAAAACCAAGTTATTCTATACTATTAATTGTTAATATAGAATGATTTGGTTTTTTGTGTGGAATGATAAACTTGCTTTGCATCAACTGACTTTGCTATTATCAATAGTGTTAAATAAAATGAATATAAGAGGATGTTAAAAAAGACCAGTAAAAATGATACGGCGAACTTCTTGGTCCTGTTTAGCGGACTTTTTGAACACATACTATAATATACATAAGAAATTATGATATAATATTAATTTGTTGAACCATATAAACAACCCTGAATCCACGCTGGAATATAAGTGCTATTACGGTAGCATATTATAAAATATAACTACTATAATTTTGGAGGTTAAACGAATGGCAGAGATTTCAAAAGAGCAAGTGAAGCATGTAGCTAATCTGGCACGCTTAGAATTTGATGATGAAGCCGTTGAGCAAATGGCAAACGAGCTGAGTGCAATAATTGAATATGCTGAGCAGCTAAACGAATTAGATACAGAGAATGTAAAGCCGACAACGCACGTATTGGATTTGAAAAATGTGATGCGTAAAGACGAACCTAAAAAATGGATTACACAAGAGGAAGCATTGAAGAATGCTCCAGATCAAAAAGATGGACAAATCCGTGTGCCATCGATCTTAGAATAAAGGAGGGAATAGGATTCATGTCTTTGTTTGACTATACAATAAAAGAATTAGAAGCAAAATTACATAATCATGAGATTACTGTAGAAGATTTAGTAAAAGAGTCTTACGAGCAAATTAAAGAAGTGGATGGAGATGTGCATGCATTCTTAACACTTGATGAAGAAAAAGCATTGGAAAAAGCGCGGGAATTGGACAAGCGCGAGGATAAATCCGGTATCTTATTCGGTATTCCGGCAGGTATTAAGGATAATATCGTAACGAAAGGGCTTCGTACTACCTGCGCAAGTCAGTTTTTAGATAACTTTACAGATCCATTGTACAATGCAACGGTTGTTGACAAGCTGGATGCTGAAAACCCGGTTGCTGTCGGCAAATTAAATATGGATGAATTTGCAATGGGTTCTTCTAATGAAAATTCCGGATATGAGCCGACCCGTAATCCATGGAATACAGATCATGTTCCCGGTGGTTCCAGCGGTGGATCAGCTGCAGCAGTAGCAGCGGGTGAAGTACTGTTTTCACTTGGATCGGATACAGGCGGATCTATCCGTCAGCCGGCAGCTTTCTGCGGCGTAGTTGGAATGAAGCCGACATATGGCCGGGTATCCCGTTTTGGCCTTGTTGCGTTTGCATCTTCATTAGACCAGATTGGCCCGTTAACCCGTACAGTAGAGGACAATGCACGAGTACTGGAAGTTATTGCTGGTCATGACAAAATGGACTCTACCAGCGCGGATGTAGACGTTCCAGCTTATACAGAAGCATTAACCGGTGACGTGAAAGGGTTAAAAATCGCAGTACCTAAGGAATACCTGGCAGAAGGTGTTTCAGAAGAAGTGAAGCATTCTGTAATGGAAGCATTGAAGGTTTATGAATCACTTGGTGCAACCTGGGAAGAGGTTTCTTTACCGCATTCTAAATATGCATTGGCAACGTATTATCTATTATCATCCTCTGAGGCATCTGCGAACTTAGCCCGTTTTGACGGCGTCCGTTATGGTGTCCGTTCAGAGAATGCCGAAAATATGCTGGATATGTTTGTGAAATCCCGCAGTGAAGGCTTTGGTGATGAAGTAAAACGCCGTATCATGCTCGGAACTTTCGCACTTAGCTCCGGCTACTACGATGCTTACTATAAAAAAGCGCAAAAGGTACGTACATTAATTAAAAATGACTTTGATAAAATTTTAGAGGAATATGATGTGATTGTTGGACCGACAACTCCAACACCAGCGTTTAAAGTTGGAGAAAAAACAAGCGATCCTTTAACGATGTATGTCAATGATATCCTGACCATTCCTGTTAACTTAGCAGGTGTGCCTGGAATCTCTATTCCATGTGGTTTTTCCGAAGAGGGACTGCCAATCGGCCTGCAGATTATTGGAAACTATTTTGATGAAAGCACTGTTTATCGTGCTGCACACGCATTTGAACAAGCAACAGAACATCATAAAAAACGACCTCAACTGGGAGGTGCCAAGTAATGAATTTCGAAACAATTATTGGACTTGAGGTACACGTAGAATTAAAAACAGCATCAAAAATCTTCAGCCCGAGTACGAATGAATTTGGTTCCGCACCAAACACAAATGTGAATCCAATTGATTTGGGTTATCCCGGAACATTACCGGTATTAAATGAAGAAGCGGTAAACTTTGCAATGAAGGCTGCAATGGCGCTTAATTGTGAGGTAGCAACTGATACAAAATTTGACCGTAAAAACTATTTCTACCCGGATAATCCGAAAGCTTATCAAATCTCGCAATTTGATCAGCCAATCGGTGAGCATGGCTCGATTGAAATTGAAGTGAACGGCAAGAAGAAAAAAATCGGTATTACCCGTCTGCACTTGGAAGAGGACGCAGGGAAATTAACACATGGAGAAGATGGCTACTCTTATGTCGACTACAATCGTCAAGGAACGCCATTGATTGAAATTGTATCTGAGCCGGATATGCGTTCCCCGGAAGAAGCTTATGCATACTTGGAGAAGCTGAAAAATATTATTCAATATACAGGTGTATCTGATGTAAAAATGCAGGAAGGCTCTCTGCGCTGTGATGCCAATATTTCACTTCGTCCAATTGGACAAGAAGAATTTGGTACAAAAGCAGAATTGAAAAACTTAAACTCCTTCTCCTTTGTCCAAAAAGGATTAGAATTTGAAGAAAAACGCCAGGAAAAAGTATTATTATCCGGCGGAGAAATCCTGCAGGAAACACGCCGTTACGATGAAAAAACAAAAGAAACTATTCTTATGCGTATCAAAGAAGGCTCTGATGACTATCGTTATTTCCCGGAACCGGATCTTGTACCGCTTTATATTGATGAGGCATGGAAGGAACGGATCCGCAGTGAAATTCCTGAGCTTCCAGATGCAAGAAGAGCCCGTTATGTGAGTGAATTAGGATTGTCTGAATATGATGCCAATGTTTTAACAGCATCCAAGCAGATGTCTGATTTCTTTGAAGAAGCAGTAGGCCATGGTGCAGATGTGAAACAAGTGTCCAACTGGTTAATGGGAGAGGTTTCTGCTTATATGAATAAGCATTACAAAGAAATTGAAGAGCTGGCCATTACACCGGATGCTCTGGCGAAAATGGTTAAACTGATTGAGGATGGCACCATTTCATCTAAAATTGCGAAAAAGGTGTTCGCTGAATTGGTTGAAAATGGCGGTGATCCGGAAAAAATCGTTGAAGAAAAAGGCCTGGTCCAAATATCTGATCCAGAGCAATTAAAACAGATTGTAAATGAAATTCTTGATCAAAATGAACAGTCTATCATTGATTTTAAGGACGGGAAGAAAAAAGCAAAAGGCTTCCTGGTCGGGCAAATTATGAAAGCAACAAAAGGACAGGCGAACCCGCCTCTAGTAAATCAGATTCTAGCAGCCGAGCTTGAGAAGAGATAAGCTTTCTTAATAAGAAAAAAGCAAAAGAATAAGTAAGACATAACAGATGGGCTGTCGCAGAAAATAAATGTGGCAGCCTATCCAATGGAAAAAAATGAAAAGCATGTTAGCAGCCATTGGAGAAAAAAGTTTCGTTTTATCGAAGCTTGTAACTTTTTGTTCATTATGCTTTTCAAACATATAAAAAAGGGCTATGATATGGATTAGGCGAGTTTGTTTCATAGTATGATTTTCAAAAAAATATTCTGGAGACTTAAATATATAAATAACTTTATCTAACATTATAAAGATTATCACCTCACTGGAATTTTTAATATGTGAGGTTTCATTTTACAATACATGATATATTTTTTAGCTGCGTTCTATGCAATGTATGTAACAAAGTAAAAACCTCTCAATAATCGAGGTTCACTTTAATTTATACGTGTCTGACAAAATCCAAATTACAATATCGACTGGACCGTATGGGGAGGAAAGAACATGAAAAAGGCCCGAATCATTTATAACCCAACTTCGGGACGCGAAGCTGTCAAAAAAGAATTACCAAATATCTTAGAAAAGCTGGAAAGAGCTGGATATGAGACCTCAGCACATGCAACGACCTGTGAGGGAGATGCTACTGCTGCAGCAAAAACGGCTGTAGAAAGAGGCTATGACTTAATTGTTGCTGCCGGTGGAGATGGTACAATTAATGAAATCATTCACGGAATGGCAGAACAGGAGCATCGCCCAAAACTGGCAATCTTACCTGCTGGAACTACAAACGATTTCGCCAGAGCACTCAGTATTCCTAAGGATATCGGTAAAGCGGCAGACATTATTTTGGAAGGCAATTCGATGAAATTAGATATCGGAAAAGTGAATGAGCATTATTTTATCAATATTGCTGGAGGCGGGAAGCTGACAGAATTAACATATGATGTGCCCAGTAAATTAAAAACAATGATAGGCCAGTTGGCATATTATATGAAAGGTATTGAAATGCTCCCTTCCTTAAAAGCGGCCAGGGTAAAGATTGAATATGATGATCAGGTGCTGGAAGAGGATATTATGCTTTTCCTGATCTCTAATACGAATTCTGTCGGCGGTTTTGAAAAGCTTGCTCCTGATGCGCGTTTAAATGATGGGTATTTTGATGTTTTGATTTTAAAGAAAACTAATTTGGCAGAGTTCATTCAAATTGCTACCCTTGCACTTCGGGGAGAGCATTTAAAAAGTAAGAATATTATTTATACACAAGCAAAGCGTATCAAGGTTACCAACGAGGAAAAAATGCAGTTGAATATTGATGGAGAATATGGCGGTCTGCTGCCGGGAGAATTTATTAATCTTCAGGAGCATATCGAATTTATAGTTCCAGCTGAATTTATTGAGCACCAGGAAGACTTGAAATAATTTTGAAAGCCTCTGAACATGACATTGTTTTGGAGGCTTTTATTATGTGTATGTAGTTTTTCAGGAAGAGCACTGAACAAGATAAAACTGCCATTCCTTACAGCCAAGAAAGACTAATAAACAAGGACAGTTGTTGTTCTTCAAACGCATATGATAGAATAAGGTATTAAAGTCGATTACGGAAATAGAGGAAGATAAAAATGGCGAAATCACCAGGAAATACTCCTGTCCAAAAAAATGAACAATTAACTATTACGATTGAAGATATAACCCATGAAGGAAGCGGTGTAGGAAAAGTAGACGGATACCCCTTATTTATTCCGAAGACCCTGCCGGGAGAAGAAGCAGTAATTAAAGTAGTCAAAGTAAATAAAAACTATGGCTTCGGGAAGCTGTTAGAATTGAAGAAAACAAGTCCAGAACGTGTAGAGCCGACCTGTCACGTGTATTGCGGAGGATGTCAGCTTCAGCATATGAGCTACCCTCTTCAATTGCAGATGAAACAGAATCAGGTTCATAACGTGATGAAAAAAGTAGCACATCTGGAGCATGTTCTTATTTCTCCAATTATCGGTATGGAAGATCCTTCTCATTATCGAAACAAGATTCAAATTCCTGTGGATGAAAAAAATGGTGAATTAATTACAGGCTACTATCAGAAGAGAAGCCACCGGATTTTACAAAACCAGGACACTTGTCATGTTCATAGTCATGCAATGAATGAGGTACTTCCATTTGTTCGTCATTTAATGAATAAATATGGTGTCAAAGCTTATGATGAGAAAACGCATCGCGGTGAATTACGCCATATTATGATTCGGACAGGCCATTTTACAGGAGAAATGATGGTTGTTTTTGTGACACGTACAGCAAAGCTGCCTGCGAAGGAGCAAATTATTGAGGAGCTGACAGAGAAATTTCCTTTTATCAGCTCGATTGTACAGAACATTAACGATCAGCGCACAAATGTCATATTGGGAAAAAAGACCAAAGTATTATGGGGAGCAGCCTATATTCTCGACACGATAGGCGATCTCACCTTTGCGATTTCTCCAAAGTCCTTTTATCAGGTCAATCCGGTACAAACAAAAGTGCTTTATGATAAAGCTCTGGAATATGCCAATATTGATGAAAATGATGTTGTAATTGATGCATACTGTGGAATAGGGACCATATCTCTTTTCCTTGCCCAAAGAGCTAAAAAAGTCTACGGAATTGAAGTTGTTCCGGAAGCCATTGAAGATGCGAAGAAGAATGCAGAACGTAACGGAATAAATAATGCTGAATTTACAGTAGGGCAGGCTGAGAAGGTAATGCCGAAGTGGAAGAAGGAAGGGCTGAATCCAGATGTGATTGTTGTTGACCCTCCAAGAAAAGGCTGCGGTCCGGAGTTTCTGGATGCGATGATTGCAATGGAACCGAAGCGGATTGTTTATGTTTCCTGTAATCCTTCGACGTTGGCTAGGGATTTAAGGATTTTGGAGGATGGCGGTTTTGAGACAAAGGAAGTTCAGCCGGTGGATATGTTTCCGAATACGGGGCATGTGGAGGCAGTCGCGTTACTGTCGAGGATGAATGAAAAAATATAATTAGAATCATATTAGAAAAAGGATTCCCCGACTTTTGGTGAGCTACCTTTAAGTACATCAAAGTCGAGGAATCTTTCTTTTTGTATTCTTGCTTCACATAGAACCGTAAAGTATAAAGCGGTAGAAGCTAGTAGCCCTGATAAGACGTACACCGACTGATATAAAATAAAATTTCCTTTTGTTGGGCACTTACAGCTAGTCACACTGCGGTAGATGTGAAAGCCATATAAATTCTATATTATCTTTTATCTATATAATATTAATTCCAATTCAAGTGTTTTGTATTTTCTTTAAAGCTGTTCAACTTGAATATGTGTTCTATAAACCGTTTTTTTATCTCCATAAATTGATTTTCTAGAGGTATAAAATCTGATAAAGGTTTTTCATACCATCCCCAGACTTCTTCATCCGCTTCTATATAATCAAAATTAAAATTTTCAATAACCAGCTTGATATCTTCGAAATTTCTATGCTTTTGATTACAAACAATTCCAATGAACACTATTGGATAGGACTGCGGTTCTTCAGTTGTAAAATCAAAGCCTAAAATTATTTTAGAATCGTATTTACTTCCATCGTTAAAAATATCTTCTTTTCAAATTGCGTATCGATTAAATTTGGGAACCTGTTTTAACGGTTCAAAATCATATGAGTAAGGTGCTCCGAAAATATCCGTGAATTCAGGTGTCACTGCGTCCAGGCACTCATCTAATTTAGATATTGTCGATAAAAACTGATTCATTACCTGCATATCATTAAAATTAAAATTAAAATCGTCTGCACCAGCCATGTTCATCCTCCTCAAGTAATTAAAAAAATCTGTAATTGTTTCATTATCGGCATAATTTAATAAAAATCGATAAATATCCCGCCATCTTATTTGATGGAAGTTAATATTAGAAATTTTCTTTAAGTCATAGTACTTCGTGCAATATCTTAAATAAATATTTTTGTGTTTGGTGAATTGATGTAAAACTTTTTTGTATCGTTCAAGCTGTTTGTATCCTTCAAGTGAATTAACTTTATTTTCTAAAAAGCAAAGTGTTTCTTGATTACTGATAACAACATCGATAATACAATCTGTATCATCCTGTAAAATATATTTTTTCTGCGTTTCTACTTTGAAATGATTGCCCTCAATAAGCAAAATTTCATTCATAAAATGCGTTAATAAATCGGAATCCTTTGCTAATAGAGATGCTAAAATTTCTGTGGTAAAATCTTCGATAGGCGTTTTTACTCCACTTTTATTTTTAGCATATAAGTTTAAGAGATTCATAAATATGTTATCCATTAGCATTTCTCCATTCCTTAAAATACGCAAATTATTCTTCTACTATTTATATTAGCACAGGTGAGCCATCACATTCATTACCAGCTGCTCAAACAAATAACTTCATTGTCAGGTGAAAATTCAAAGTGTTACACAGTGAACCATAATTTTTTGCCCAGACAATTTCTATTATTTAATAATTACGTTAATATAACATTGTCAGGACAATTTAATATAGAACAGCCCTTGATGCCGGTTTTTTTTTCAAGCATGAAGGGATTGTCAGAGGAGGATATACAACATGTTTAAAAAAATTGCTAGTGATGCATTAGGATTAAGTGATATTGGTAAAATTATCCGCCCGGATGACTTTGATAAAACAGAATCAGATGATTACGTTCTGCATGAAGAAGGAGAACAAATTCATTTTCTGATTAAATCAAAATCAGATGAATATTGCTTTACAAATCGTTCCCTTATCCACTTAGATGGAGAGAAGGCAACAAGCAGTAAACGGAATATTTATCGCTATGATTATTATCGCTATCCAATTCAAAATGTTACAGTTGAAACGGCTGGTACGATTGACCTGGACCTTGAAATAAAGTTTACGATCGGCGGTCAAACCATTTCTGTAGATATTGAGAAAAAAGAAGGCGAGGCTATTGCTGATTTATATAAATCATTAGTTACTATTTCACATATCCAGGACAGTGATGCGCGTGTTAAAGGCTATGCGAAAGATAGTCTTGATTTATCTAAAACCTTATTTGCTGATAATCGTTTTCAGGAAGGAACGATTGCCAATGAATTTGAAAAAGCTACTAAGTTTGCTTTTGATTGGTTAAATACAACATACAAAGAAAATACACGAAAAGATTTTGGCGATATCTTCAAAAAGTATATTCAAAACTAATGAAGAATAAAAATAAGCACACTGTAGAAGATATAATAAACATGTGAGAGATAATTAAAAGTCAGGAGCATGCCGAATGATTAATGGAGTAGAATTTGATTTTGTAGTAAAAGACAGCAAAGCTGCGCTTGAGCAGTATAAATCTATTTTTAATGTAGAAGTAGTAGAGGTAACAAATTTTAAAGTAGGAAACAACGAAGCAGTGTTCAATATTTTTGGTACACGTTTTCACATGCTTGATGAGAATCCAGAATATCAATTGTTTGCTCCTAAAGAGGGAGAAACACAATCATTCTGGTTTAATGTCGTCGTTCCAAACATTCAAGAAACATATGACAAAGCGATGGCTGCGGGTGCAACGGAAATTCAGCCTGTCACGAAAATGGAGGAAATGGGTGTTTCTAATGCCATGTTTTCTGACAGCTATGGGTATGTCTGGATGTTACATGAAATTCATCGTGAGGTATCCTTCGAAGAGCGTGTTGATATTTTGAGTAAAGACTTTGAATAAATGTGCGGTGCTTAAATAACGCAGGATTTTCCTAGGACAAACAGCTTTCTATTATACATTAATTTATTGAAGAAGGGCGCTTACTAATTCCTTTATGGAAGATAGAAGCGTCTTTTTAGTTCGAAAACTATTTTTAATAAAAAATTCATATGAGAATTGCCAATATAGCTGTTATCATTCTTTAGATATTCTTATCTTCATTTGCAACCAAATACTAACTTTTCTATAATCATGATAAAATGTAAAGCAAGTCATCTGGAGGTGTTCTTATGCCATTTCAAATTATTCGCAACGATATAACAAAAGTCCAGACAGATGCCATTGTGAACCCGGCTAATTCCACTTTGCTTGGAGGCGGAGGAGCAGATGGAGCAATTCATAGAGCGGCAGGACCTAAATTATTAGAGGAATGCCGCACTCTTGGAGGATGTAATACAGGACAGGCTAAAATAACAAAGGGCTACCAGTTACCTGCCAAATATGTTATTCACACTGTCGGACCAGTCTGGCATGGCGGAAACAAAAATGAAAAGAAATTACTGGCAGATTGCTATCAGCATTCCCTTGCATTAGCGAAGGAATATCAATTAGAGAGCATTGCTTTTCCACTGATCTCTTCGGGCGTTTACGGATATCCCAAGGATAAAGCGTTCAAAGTGGCAGTCTCCATAATTAGAGATTTTTTGTTACAGAATGAGATGCTGGTTTATCTTGTTGTTTATGACAATGCTTCATTTACCTTATCGGAGAAGCTATTTTCTACCATCAAGCAGTATATTGATGATAAATATATAGAAGAACAACCGGCAGACCGCAGAAATCGCTATGATGAAGCCAATCTCTTTAAAGAGGCTACAATAGAAGAACAAGAGGATAGATATATAAGCGGGGAAAGATTAGAAGATGTGGTTATTAACGGCATAGAAGAAACTTTTACGCAGATGCTGCTGCATTGGATTGATAAAAAAGGTATGACAGATGCGGAAACATATAAAAGAGCGAATATCGATCGGAAGCTCTTTTCAAAAATCCGTAATGATGTCCATTATCAGCCGAGTAAGTCTACTGTTATTTCCTTTGCTATCGCATTGAGGCTGAATCTTAAGGAAACAAAGGATTTGTTACTTCGTGCCGGATTTGCACTTTCACGGAGCAGTAAATTTGATCTTATTGTTGCGTACTTTATTGAAAAAGAAAATTATAATATTTTGGAGATTAATGAAGCTTTATTTGCGTTTGATCAGAAACTGCTGGGAGTTTAAGCGCTGCATGTATATGTCGCTTGGTATGCGACCATTTTACTCATAGGGAATGATATTCTATCGTCATACTAATTAGTTAGGAGACGATAAAATGAAAAAAGATTTAACAGAATTGGTATTTATTTTGGACAGAAGCGGTTCAATGAGAGGGCTTGAAGGAGAGACAATCTATGGATATAATACACTCCTGGAGAAGCAGAAAAAAGAACCTGGTGATGCTATTGTGACGACTGTTTTATTTGATACTGAGTATGAATTGCTGCATGATCGGATGAATATTCAAGATATTGGACCCATCACAGATAAAGAATATAATGTAAAAGGGTTCACGGCGCTCTTGGATGCAGCAGGAAAGACTATAAACAGTATCGGTAACGCATTGGAAAATACAGATGATGCAGAGCGACCGGAAAATGTGATGTTTGTCATTATTACAGATGGTATGGAAAACGCAAGCCGGGAATTTGATTACGAACAAGTCCATAAGATGATTGAACATCAAAAGAGCAAGTATAACTGGGAATTTATTTTTCTTGGTGCAAATATGGATGCAGTTGCTGCAGCCGGTCGCTTCGGCATCGGAAAAGACAGAGCAGCAAATTACCATGCAGATAGTGTGGGGACCTCGCTTAATTATGATGTTATCAGTGAAACGGTAAGTAGTTTTCGTTCCAATCATAGTATATCTGAGAACTGGAAGGAACAGCTTGAAGATGATTTAGGGATGCGGGATGCTCAGAAATAAAAACTTTAGTATTAATTTTTCAGTTGTATTTAAGGAAGGAGTTAAAATATCTATGTGAATATAATCCTCGTAACGACCGTTAATCAGGAGGCGGGTTCTCTTGATTAATGGTTTTTATATAGGCAGTTGCCGGAAAAACGCACTATCAATGGTTATAGATATGGAGGAAATACATGAAGAAAGTGGAGAAACAGTCCATTATAATTTGGACATTAGAAGATTTTCAGTATTTTTTACTATAATAAATATTTTACCTTAATACATGATAGAATAATAAATTAGATTACATACAAAAGGAGATAGTTACATGTACAAATTACTCTCCTGGATTGCTGTTATATTTTGGATGGCACTTATTTTTTATTTATCACATCAACCTGCTGCGATTTCCAATGAACTCAGTTCAGGAATTACAGAATTGATTGTAGACGCCTTGGAGAAACTTGCTTCACAATTCCAGTTTAACATTGGAGAGCTGCACCATATCGTTAGAAAAAATGCGCATTTTTTTGCCTATTTAATGCTGGGTATTCTCGTTCTGAATGGATTAAGGAGGAGTGGCGTAAATATCAAGCAGGGTGCAGGAATTGCGCTGTTGATTTGCATTCTCTATGCCGTAACAGATGAGGTGCATCAGCTGTATATCCCTGGAAGATCAGGAGAGGTAAGAGATGTCTTGATTGATAGTGCTGGTGCGAGTTTAGGAATTATGATTTATTTAATTGTTTCCAGGCTAGCAGGACGGATAAAGGATAAGCGTACTGTCTGACTAATAGTTTGCGGGATTTCGGGTAGAATAGAAGTATCTATATTGAAAGCAACAAAGTGAATAATTTTTTTGTGAAACTGCCTCTTCATGTTAATGGAACAAACAAAGAGGCAGTTTTTATTCCTGTGAAAAAGGAAAGATATAAAGCAGTACTCAGGTACGTTTTGTATGCTAATATATTTCTTAGGAAGGTAGAAATTCAGTTAAATAAATGAACGGTTGTGTTTGACTTTTCTTGTTGAAGGAAAAAGGCATTTAACAGGCTTTTATTACTTCAAAAAGCGAAATAGAGCAGGATAAATTTATACTAATGAAATATATGTAGGTAAGAGATGTCTGTTTCATAACAGAAAAAGATAAATAGAGTGTGAGGGAAAATATGATACGGAATAAAATGATATTAAACCCGGAAGAAAGAAAAGCCACTAATATTGATGAAATTGTAAAGGAATATGCAAAGATAGATGAGGGCTGGCTCCGATTTCATTATAAATTATCTATATGGCTGGTCGTCTTTGCTTTTATGATAGAATGTCTCCTCAGTATCATGATTGTCCAGACAGACTTATTAAGTACCACAGTTCCTGTCTATATTTGGAGATATATTGCAGTGCCCAGCGGTATGAATTTACTATGCATTGGTATCGCTGCGGTTGTGATGCGCTCACAGCGTATTTCACATCAGTTGAAGATGTATACGATATCTCTTCTTTTAGTTGCTGTAGCTTTTGTTTTGTTTACAGTACATACGATATTTGTATCAAGTTATTTTATTTTTGCAATTGCTATTATGCTGACTGCTGCTTATACATGCTATAAGGTGACCGCAGTGGCAACAGCAGCCAGTATTATTGGTTTTGCTGTATCAGAAATATTTATTGTTTGGGATTCGGAGAAAAGTATTATTTTTAACAGTGCATTAAGATTAGGAGATTTTTTAGTTGGCTTATTTATTCTACTGGCTTTTTCTTTTATCTGTATGGTTTTTATTCACTACCAGAGAAAGAAAAATCTGGCCAGTATTCAGCTGGAATTAGAAAGATTCCGTTTAGAGAAAAAGCTGGAAATAGATGAAATGACAGGCGTCAATAATCGGGCGGCTTTTCTTCGCAGTTTAAAGAAAATAGAAGGTGCTGCTGGTGAAAAGTATATTCTGGCTATCGTGGATATTGATAATTTCAAAAAAATCAATGATACATGGGGACATTATAGCGGAGATGAATGTATTATTCAGTTTTCAAAAGTGTTAAAAGATAATAGTGAAAAGTATACGACTTATCGTTACGGCGGGGATGAATTCTGTCTGATTTTTCAAGATATCGGGATAGCAGAGGCAGAAGAAATTTGCCGGAGGATACAAGAACAGTTAAATAAAGTAGATATCAAAAAGCTTCCTGATTTGAATCTGACAACAAGTATTGGAATGGCGGTATATATAGACGAAATGGAAATGTCAGAATGGTTTGGCTGTGCAGATCTTGCTCTATATCAGGCAAAAGAGGTACGGAATGCGATAAGAATCTATTGAGAATATGGAGATTGCTAAAGCTTTTTGTAATAAGGTATGGAGAAACAGTAGGGAATAAACAAAAAAGACTACATGGAAGTGAGGGTCATGAATTGGCAACAGTTATTTAGGGGACAAATCCTAGAAAGAGGATTAGATTATTATCATCACGAGCTTGTACGGGATATATCTATTCAAGAAGGCATTTTTTATACTGTATGGACCATTCGGAGCCTATCGAAAAGGAGCATGTAAATAAGGAGAAAGAGAACCTTGTCAATTTGGTGAAAGAAGCGGATGAGAGCGTTGTTCAGGATTTTTTAATAAATATTCTGGCAGATGATGAAAAGCTGTTAAGCCGTTTTAAAGCTGCTTTGAATTGTACGTTTTCTCCAGAAGATATGAAGCGGTATAAGAATCAGATAAACGGGATTTTTGATAGATATGAAGGAGTACATGGATTTATTGACTATTATAGTGCAGGACCTTTTGCGTCAGAATTAGAAGACTTTCTTGATAATGATATACGAAGCATAATAGAAAATGAGAAGTATCAGGAAGCGTTTGAGTTAACGAATGATATATTTATCGAGATAGGGAGTACAGATATAGACGATTCGAGCGGTGAGATTGGAATGGTTAGCCAGCTGTGTATGGAAATCTGGCAGGAAATATTGGAGCATAGTGATGCGCAGTTAGAGGAAAAGATGTTCCGGTGATTTATGGGGAATTTAAATGGCTCTGTGATTGATTATATGGAGGATTATCTGGAAGAAATGCTATTCGGGAATTTTAAAGAAGATGTGTTTCTTGCTGAAAAACTGCTATTTTCCGATAAACAGGTGCGTAAATTTAAACAAAAAGAAGACTCCTCGTCAAGAGGGTATTCTGTTGGAAAATGAGCTGTTAGACATATAACAGTGGTGGAGGAACAAAATGCAGCGGAAACTGCAATCGATGCATTTTGTGAAGAACATCTGGAATTTGATCAAGTTAGGAAATACTATATTGAGCGTTGTATGAACAGGAAAGCATATGATAAAGCGATACACCTGCTTGAGGAAGGGAAACAGGTTGATAAGGATTTACGTGGACTTGTAAGAGATTACAGTTTGTAATTAAAAAATATCCATAAACAGACAGGAAACAAATCGGCCTATGAAAAAGAATTATGGTCTTTAATGCTGCAATATCAAAAGGGTAATTTGGATATTTTTAATGAACTTAAAATACTTTACCCGGAGGAAGAGTGGAAGAAACAAAGAGAAATCATTTTTAACAAGCTTTCTAACAATGAGCAAGCTGCCAGATTGTATGAATCTGAAAGGTTATATGACCGCTTGCTGCAGGCTGTGTTAGATTCTCCAGATCTTTATACACTGCGAGCCTATGAAAATAAATTAAAAAAGCTGTATCCTCAGGAGCTTCTTAGTAAATATGAAGCAATTGTAAGAGATATGGCAAGCCGTACTTCTGATCGGAAACGGTACCGGGAGATTGTTTCTATATTAAGAACCATGAAAAAAATATCCAGAAGGAGAACAAAAAGTAGAGGAGATTGTGAGGGAATGGCAATCTCTTTATAAAAATCGGCGGGCAATGCTGGATGAATTAAGTAAATTGTAGTGTTGTGTAAAATAATCCGTTATTAGTACGTGTTCAAAAACATTAAAAAAAACAAGGACCTGCGACTTGAACTGACCCCTGTCAAGTAGACAAGAATAAAAAGCACATTTATGCAACCTGAGTCCTGAAATGATAGGGGCTCAGGTTATTTAATTTCTTCTGGAATCGTTGATGATTGTAGAATCTAATATATTTATTTACAGCATTCCGTACTTCTTCACCTGTTCTGAATGAATATAAGTTGAAACACTCACTTTTGAAGTGGCTAAAGAAATTCTCCATACAGGCATTGTCCCAACAATTTCCCTTCCTGGACATACTTGCTTTCATCTGATATTTTTTAAGTAAGTTGTTATATTGACGGGATGTATACTGGAATCCTTGATCACTGTGCAGAAGGACTCCTTTTACATTCCTTTTTTTCTTCGCCTTTTTCAAGGTATCCATCACCAGTTTCAGATCATTCCTTCGGCTTACATGGTAGGCAACAATTTCACTGTTATATAAGTCTTTGATAGCAGACAGGTATAGTTTTTGTCCGTTAAAAATCAAGTAAGTGATATCTGTTACCCACTTTTCATTTGGCTTGGAGGCCACAAAATCCCTGTTTAAATGGTTGTCTGAGATGACATAAGCTTCTTTCTTTCCATAGTACGGCTTTTTCTTTCGGATAACTGCCTGTATAGTCATTTCCCTCATAAGTCGCTGCACACGCTTGTGGTTGATAAGAAGACCGTAAATCTTCCTTAGCCATATCTGGATTCGTCGATATCCGTAAATTCCCTTATATTTCTTATGGCATTCCATAATTTTCTTCTTGATTTCTTCGTCCTCCAGTTGCTTTTCACTAGGTGTTTCCTGCCGCTTTATCCATTTGTAGTAGCCACTTTTCGATACCTTAGCTAGTTCGCACAACAACTGTATCGAATAGGTTCCCTTAGACATTTCTCTGATCACTTCATACTTTTTTGATGTTGGTACTTCATCCATTCCTCCTTTCACATCTTTAAAAACTTTTTTAGCATTTCATTCTCTGCTTCTAAGCGTTTGATCTTTTCATCGGGATTTTCAGGACGAGTTCTTGGTCTGCCTTGACCAACTCCTCCTGCTCTACCTCGTTTTTCCTCAAGTCCTTTTGTTCCCTCATTATTAAAATGGTTTACCCATCTTCTTACTTGATTTTTATCAATGTTCATTTCTCTAGCTATTGTGTTATAACCCATCCCATCTTTGAGATGAAGGTTAACAACTTTCTTCTTAAAGTCAATATTATAAGTTTTTCGTTTCTTCCCCACAAAAAATCCCCCTATAGTAGACAGATTAACGTGCTTTCTTTTTACTGTCTACTATAGGGGGATCATATCAACTTGGCAGGTCCTTGTTTTTTTCCTGATTATTCAGAGCTGCCATCTGTCAAATGAGATTCCAAGAACCACAGATTTTTGTCCAGCTTCCGGGATACCTCAGTAAATAAATCAGATGTGTCTGGATCCTCATCAGCAGAAACTTCAACTGAATCACGCATATTGTTTGCTACAATTGCCCAGCGTTCTGTCAGATTCTCAAGTACAAGTATATCTTTTGTATTTTGAAGCTCCCAGGCAGGAAGTCTTGTTTCGGATGCGATAAATTGTACCGGTTTTCCAGCTGATCCGCCTAAGCTAGCAGCCTGCTCCGCAAGAGAGTCAATTAATTCCGGAATTTCTCCGGCCAAATCATCGAAAAATTCATGATAGGCAATGAAGTGTGGACCGCGAACGTTCCAATGTGCCAGCTTTGTCTGGATAAAAAGGTCAGTTAAGTCGGTTACCTGCTGATTAAGTAGTTCTATCATATGTTCTCTGGATTTCTCTGAATGCGCTTTTCTAAATGTACTCATTTGTTTCCCTCCTAGAATGATTTTTACTGTGTTTATCAAACAGTTTTAAATTGAAATAACAAAAATATCACTAATATTACTAATACCCTATCTCATCAAATAATAAACGTCTGAAATTAGAAGATGATGTAAAAAGTTATGATTATATGTTAAGGATTAAGCTGTATAGCATTAATCGATGAAATACTGTAAAAAGCAGGGATTTCTATTTTTTAGTTAAATGAAGGGATTCCTTTTATATAAATATTCTCCCTCCATGGAAGTTCTAATTCGAAGGTCATCATATTATATTAGTAATAAAAGGAGCATTATTAATTCCTTTTCTTATTTTGCGTAAAAAAATAAAAAATTCAGTTATTTTAACTTTTACTATTGTAATCGCTTTCTATTTATATGATAATTGAGACAGACATACTATTACTATTTAACTAAAGGGGGAGTGAAGAAATGTTTATTAGGAAAAACAGAGGTTTGACGTTATTTGTGCTTTTATTTATGGTACTTATTCTTCTTGCTGCTTGTAGAGGAAATGGGGAAGAGAGTGAAGCAAATTCAACGGAACAGGAGACACCAGCAAATGTTGTTGTAAAAGGGGATACTATTAATTCACATACTGTAGAAGATGCTGTTTGTATCGTCAACAGCAGATTTGAACAGGGGTGGAGAATGCTGTTCCGTGCTTCTGTTAGTGATGAAAATACTGGAGAATTGATTGAAGATGCAGATGTAAAAGTTGTACTAGAAACTGGGGAAGAATTTGAAATGGAGTTAGGCCCGCATGGCCAGGAAGAAACGCTGCTTTATACGGTTCCATGGGAGATTCCAGCAGATTTTACTACGGGTACATTGAACTATGAGATTATAGCAACAGTAGATGGAGAAGAGTATACGTATGAGCCGTTTGACGTAGAACCTTCTAAACTGACTATTATTGAGTCTGCAGAAGGACAGGATTCGGATGAATAAGTGGAAATCCTGTCTTATATTTATCCTGTTTTTAACCATCTTTGGATTAGCTGCCTGCTCTGCATCTGAAAGTCAGGCTGATTCAGACTCTGATTCAAGTGAAGAAGCCTCAGAAGAAAATTCTTCTGAGGAGGAGTCTGAAAAGGAAAGTACATTGACTGGGAAACTGTCATTGGATAAGACAGAAGGCAGAATCGGCGATGAAATCCAATTAACGGCTGAGGGACTTGAGCCAGATGAGGCCCTTCGAGTGATTTATGTTGATATGGAAGGCAGATATGAAATTGAAAATAATTATTCTTTCATCGGTACGATGTATGACGAGATTGAAATAGAAGCCGGTGAAGGTACTGCTGATGAAAATGGAGAATGGGACGGGAGTATTACCATCCCTGATGGCTTTGGGGATGACCATGATATTTTAATTCAGCAGGACGGCAATACAATTGCAAAAGCAAATTTCTTTGTGGAAACGGTATTTACCATGTCTCCTGATTCAGGACCACCCGGCACAGAGATTACGATAGAAGGTGAAGGGTTAAGCTCGAAAATGTATGGCAGTATATGGCATATGAATTATGATAATGCCTATTCGGGTATGATTACAGCTATTTCTACAAATGGAAAGGCGGAAGCTGTTGTACGAGCTGCGGGATCCCCTGGTATACACACCATTACGATAGAAAGCGGAGCCAGCGGTGCACCATATTTAAGCAGAGATTCATCGGCGATTAACTATATTGATACACACTTCTTTGATTTTACAGTAACGGATGAGGAACCGGATACAGATACGGATATGGCTTATGTGGAAGACCCTCCTGAGCCTGCTGATGGGGGTATTCAGATGCCTGAACCAGAGAATAAAGAAGGTGTAACCCTCTCTCTGGATAAGGATATGGGGACAGTAGATGAAATGGTGACGCTGAGCGGAGAAGGACTGCCTGAAAATCAAGAAATGACATTAGATTGGCATACAATGGTTGGAAACCGTGTCTCTACAGAGGGATTCGCGCCTGAAACCATAGAGCTTGATACAGTTATGACAGATGAAGACGGATCGTTCACGCATGAATTTCCCATTCCGGATGATCTCGGAGGCTTACCGCATCTCATTGAAGTAAAAGCAGATGATGAAGTATATGGACAGGCATACTTGCGGATACTTCCATCTATTGTCTCTATTGAACCGGAAGAAGGACCGGCTGGAACACCGATAACCGTTGAAATTAAAGGCGCCGGCTGGACAGAATTTGATAATGCACTCGGAGTGACCTATGATAATGCCTATATCGGGTATATTTGCGGATTCAACAGTCAGGGTACGATTAAATTACCACTGACTGCGTCTGGTGAACCGGGTTATCATATAATAGACATCTATCCATCCATTTATCAGGGGCAGGACCCGATACCTGATATTTATAGAAAACCGCAATTAACGTATCGTGATGATCATCCGGGAACTGGAATCCCTGCGATTCGTACGTTCTTTAAGGTGACTGGAGAATAAGAATTATATGTATAAAAAATATAGTGATGTAAACCCTGGAGTTTGAAGGAAAATAAGACCCTTTGGATTATTTGAATATTGTAAGTTACCATCAATCTGAAGAGATAAGAAAGGAATTATTTTTAATTTTCGTGTAGGCTATTCTTATCAAGCTTTTTGACGGAGGGGAGCCTGCTATGAGAGAAGCAATTATGTTAATAGTAGATTTAATCAATGATATTCATGATGCAATTGCCGGTACATTCGGAGCTGGTATGACAGATAAAGAATTGCATTTCTGGATTTTTGGAATTTTGGGTATTGTAACATTCTTTATTGTCTATGTTGTATTTAAAATTCTATCAAAAATAAAGTGGAGTATTGCTATTTTAGCTTTTCTCTATACATTTACCGTGATGATTGTCCTTGTGTTTGCAGTTGAGATTCAGCAGGCCTATACACAACGGGGAAATATGGAATTTGCAGATGCGGTTATGGGTTTATGGGGATTTATTGTCTTTTTTGCTGTTTATGCAGTGATCGGCATTATTGGTTACTTTATTTATAAAGCGTTTAAGAAATAAGTGAAGCACCTTGTTAAGCAAGCAGATAACAAGGTGCTTTTTTTAAATTATTCTTTATTCAACTCCTACCGAAACAGATTCAGGCAGCGTGCTTCCACCATCAATAACATACTGGCCGCCAGTCATATAGCTGGATTCATCACTTCCTAAAAATGCTGCAAGCTCGCCAACTTCCTTAGGTAATCCAAGCCTGCGCATCGGAATAGCCGCTGCCATCTCTGTAAGCACGGATTCCGGATCATCAGGGTTGGAAGTTTTTGCAATACTCTTAGCCATTGGTGTGCGGGCATACCCTAATTGCATGGCATTCACACGAATATTTTTAGCTGCATATTCTACCGCTAATGATTTTGTAAATCCGATTAATTGAAAATTCGAAGCATATACGTGTATCTTAATTAAAAAGGGAGAGGGGAACCAGAATGATAGATTTAAGCCATAAACCTGTATTGGAAGGTGAAAAAGTTATACTTAGACCTTTTAAAGAAGAAGATTTTCCTTATATAAAAGAATGCTTAACAGATTATGAAGTGTTAAAGCTGACTGGAAGTGATATGGATTTTGATTTTGAGGAGGAAGCGGACATCATTCTTGATTGGTACCGTACAAGGCATACACAAACTGACCGCTTGGATCTTGCCGTTGTTGATCAATCA
This sequence comes from Oceanobacillus sojae, assembly GCF_900162665.1. Lineage (GTDB taxonomy): Bacteria > Bacillota > Bacilli > Bacillales > Amphibacillaceae > Oceanobacillus > Oceanobacillus sojae_A. Next base: position 1,001,732 of record NZ_LT727812.1, on the reverse strand, counting down.
CAAGGTATCTTAGTAGGGGAAGCAGTAATCAATTTATACGATGAAACAAATCATAGTATGAATTTCCGGATTCTTATGGGGCCAAAGGGAAGGAATCGCGGTTTAGGAACAGAAGCAACACTGCTTATCATTGATTATGTATTTAAAAACACAACACTTCACCAATTGACTCTAAGTGTTTTGGATTTCAATCCAAGAGCCCGGCATGTTTATGAAAAAGTCGGATTTGTGAGGAATAGTATCGATGAAAATGAGCTGAAATTTGAAGGAAGGTGGATTGACTCTATCAATATGAAATTAACCAAAGAAAACTGGCTAAGCAGAGAAAATACATGATAGAACACCCATCATGAAGTTATTTGTTTCAGTAGGAGAGTGTTATAATCGTAGATAGCAGAACATTTTTTAAGAAGAGGTGACAGAATAATGGTAACCGTAAAGGGGAAAACGATGGAGAAATGGATCAGTGAGTTTCCGGACCTGGGTCCTGTCATAAATTATACACCGTTTTATTGGAGTAATCCGTATGTGAAGGATAACAAAACAGCTTTCCAGGGGCAGCCGCTTCAATTAAAAGATATACAAGATGCGGAGGAACGTTTAAAACGCTTTGCTCCATTTATTGTCAAAGCTTATCCTGAGACGGAAAAAACAGGAGGAATTATTGAATCTCCACTGAAAAAAGGGAATCAGATTAAAGAAAGAATGGAAACGATTACAGGACAAAGGATTCCCGGTGCTATATACATCAAGCTGGACAGTCATTTACCTATTTCCGGTTCGATCAAAGCAAGAGGCGGTATTTATGAAGTACTGAAATATGCGGAGACATTGCTGTTGGAGCATAACCTATTATCGGAAAAGGATGGTTACAGTAAAATTGCGGAAGATAAATATCGGGAATTTTTCTCGCAATATACGATTCTTGTGGGTTCAACAGGGAATTTGGGACTAAGTATTGGAGTAATTAGTGCTCAGCTTGGATTCCGTGTGGTGGTTCATATGTCTGCAGATGCAAAGCAATGGAAAAAGGATTTATTAAGAGAACGGGGCGTTCAAGTTGTTGAGCACCCATCAGATTACAGCAAGGCTGTGGAAGAGGGAAGAAAAGAAGCGGAAAATGATCCGAAAAGCTATTTTATTGATGATGAAAATTCAAAGGACTTGTTCCTGGGATATACAGTGGCAGCTATTCGTTTGAAAAAGCAATTAGAAGAACAGGAAATTCGAGTAAGTCCGGAGAAACCGCTGCATGTTTACTTGCCATGTGGTGTCGGTGGAGGTCCGGGCGGTGTTGCCTTTGGTTTGAAAGCTATCTTTGGTGATGCTGTAAAATGTTATTTTGCAGAACCGACACATTCTCCTTGTATGCTTATTGGAATGATGACGGGAATGCATAATGAGATTTCCGTAAGTGATTTTGGTTTAGATAATCGGACTGCTGCTGATGGACTGGCTGTCGGAAGGCCATCCGGTTTTGTTGGAAAAGTGATGGAACCGCTGATAGAAGGAATCTATACAGTCAGTGATGAGCAAATGTTCCGTTTAATTGCAGAAATGGTGGATGCAGAAAACATCCATCTTGAGCCATCTGCAGTTACGGGATTAATGGGGCCCTCATATGTTGTTCAAAATTACCCAAAAGTAACAGAAGAAGATACGCACTTAATCTGGGCTACCGGAGGAAGTATGGTGCCGGATGAAATTAAAGAAGCGGAGTATCTGAAAGGGTTGGAGTATAAAATAAATCCTGATGCATAATAGCTATAACTATATAAAAACGCAAATCAGACATTTCACCTGATTTGCGTTTTCTTATGACCAGAATGATTAATCAACAGGAGATAACTCACTTTCTGTTACCCATTTATGATTTTTTACCTCTTCTCCGCCGGTTGTAGGGACAAAGTCAACCATATAAACAGTAGTCTTTTCCGCTGAATCAATCGTTGCTGTTGCTCCCTTCATACCCTCCATATGATCAGCGAGTAATACAACCTCTGTGCCTGGCTCTAAAGGGGCAGCGCCGGCATTTTCAATTTCTTCCTGAATAACCCATTTATGATTTTTTACTTCTTCACCACCGGTAGTTGGTTTATATGTTACCGTATAGGATGTTGTATCATAAGCACCTGTAATCGTTGCTTCAGCTCCTTTCATGCCCTCCATATGGTCAGCTTCGATGATGGCCTGACTCCCGATTTTATAGGTTGGATTTTCAGCTTCCTTCAGGTTTTCAGGAACTTCTCCGGAACCGGACTTATGATGCCCTTCATGTGCAGAAGCATCTGTTTTTTCCTGTGTTTTTATACCTGGATTTTCTTCGCCATTTTTATTTTCCGGACTGTTTCCACATGCTGCTAACAATAATAGCAGACAGGTTCCAAAAATAATGATACAAAACGTATTTCGCTTCATTTTATCCCTCCGTTGTTTGTGTCCGGATTAATTTACCCGATATTTGGAAATCTATAAGCGATTCAATGAAGTTTTTACTATAATCGGTATTCAGGCGGGATAAAAGATAGAAACCGTATTTAGAATTAGTTACTTTTCAACAATCTGGCATTAAATGCCACGATAACCGTACTGAGTGACATCAGTACTGCACCAACTGCCGGGTCCAGAACAATACCCCAAGGGGCTAAAATTCCTGCCGCCAGTGGAATAGCAATAATATTATAGCCTGCTGCCCACCAGAGATTTTGAATCATTTTACGGTAGGTTAAACGGGAAAGCTCAATAATGGAAACGACGTCTACTGGATTACTATTGACCAATACGATGTCTGCTGTTTCCATCGCAACATCTGTACCGGCACCGACTGCAACGCCTAAATCAGCGGTAGCCAAAGCTGGAGAGTCATTGATACCATCACCAGTCATTGCTGTTCGCTTCTTATTTGCCTGCAGCTGTTTAATCTGATCCGCTTTTTGATCAGGAAGCACCTCAGCAATAACATGATCAATACCAATTTCTTTGGCAACGCCGTTAGCAACAGTCTGGTTATCACCGGTCAGCATTTGTGCCTCAATGCCAAGCTCATGTAAACGGCGGACGGCTTCTTTAGAAGAATCTTTGACCTGATCAGCAAGTGCTATCATGCCAATGAATTGATCTTCCTCGAGAACAAAAATAACCGTTTTTCCCGCTTCAGATAACTCGTTAAAGGCATCCTTGTCATAAGGAATGCTGTTTTTATTCATATATCCGGGACTTACGGCTAAAAGCCAGGCATTTTCCAGTTTAGCTTTTACACCGGCGCCTGTAATCGAATCAAAGGTTTCAGGAACCGTTAAGCTTATATTCTGTTGCTTGGCAGAAGCAACAATTCCTGCAGCAATAGGATGCTCAGACTGAGATTCAATGGAAGCTGCTTTTTGTAGGAGCTCATTTTCTGTCGTGCTACCGTTTGGAATAATGTCCGTTACAGCAAACGCTCCTTTGGTTAACGTTCCAGTTTTATCAAACACAACCGTATCTATTTTTCTTGCATCTTCAAAGCCGGTCCGATTTCGGATAAATAAACCGTTTTGTGCTGATAAATAAGTGGAGCGTGCAACTACTAATGGAATTGCCAATCCCAGTGCGTGCGGACAAGAAATAACTAAGACGGTGACCATGCGTGTCATCGCTTCTTCTATGCCATAACCAAGCGAAATCCAAATAATAAATGTAAGGATTCCAGCAGCTACAGCAACATAGAACAGCAGCTTAGCCGCACGGTCGGAAAGTTTCTGTGTTTTTGACTTACTTTCCTGAGCCTCTTTGACGAGCTGAACAACCTGGGAGAGATAGCCTTCATCATTTGTTTTGGAAACCTCAATAGTTAGTGAACCGGAAGTGTTGATAGAACCGCCGATTGCTTCATCTTTTAGCTGTTTTTCAACAGGGACAGATTCTCCGGTCAGCATGGATTCATCTACCGAGGATTTCCCGTCAATGATGATACCGTCAGCCGGTATTTTTTCACCGGGTTTAATCAGTACATGGTCACCTTTTTTTAGCGCGGAAGCCTGAATAACCTCCGTGTTGCCTTCTTGATCTATTTTTGTTGCCTCCTGAGGCATCAGCTCCACTAAAGACTCCATGGAATCAGAAGCTTTGCTCACAGATTTCATTTCCACCCAATGGCCCAGCAGCATAATAGCAATCAGGGTTGCCAATTCCCAAAATAAATCATGACCTGCAAGCCCGAAGACAGTAGCCGCACTGTAAACATAAGCTACAGTAATCGCAAAGCCAATTAAAGTCATCATCCCGGGAGATTTTTGTTTTAATTCATCAATGGCACCTGTCAGGAATGGCCAGCCGCCATAAAAGAAAATAATGGATGCCAGTATGAGCTCTATCCAGTGATCACCTGCAAAAGATAGTGAGTAGTTAAAGAAAGACTGGATCATATCTGAAAGCAGAATAATCGGCAGAGCTAATATAAGTGAAATGTAGAACCGCTTTTTAAAATCAGCAATCATATGTTCATGATGGTACTGATGAGAATGAGAACTATGATCCTCTTGATGATGCTCATCGTGGTGATTTTGATGTTCGTGCATTTTAATCTACTCCTTTCTCTTATAAATATTATACCCCTATAAGGTATTTCCAAAACATAAGATTACTATTTTTATTTAGCTGTCGAATGACTGGTTATAAAATTTCAGTGATTAGAAAAATTACTATTGTTTGTACAGAAGGTGATATAGTGAATAAATAGAATTAATGAAAACAGGGGGATTATTTTGGAAAAAAAGATAGAAATTGTTGTTTACCGTCCGGAATGGAAAGAAAGTTTCTTAGAGTTGAAAAGAATATTGTATCAACAAACGGAAGATATTGTATTAGCGATTGAACATGTGGGGAGTACGTCTGTAAAAGGACTTTCTGCAAAGCCTATTTTAGATATTGATATGATTATTAATGAGTATCAGGATTTATCTGAGGTTACAGCTCGTCTGCAAGAGCTGGGCTATTTTCATGAAGGTGATAAAGGAATTGAAAAAAGAGAAGCTTTTGGAAGGAAAGACAGCTTTGTACCCTGGGAGAATGATAAAAGAAGCTGGATGGAGCATCATCTGTATGTTTGTCCAAAAGACAGTAAAGAATTAGCCAGACATTTAGCTTTTCGTGATTATCTTAGAGAGCATCCTGAAGCAATTAAAGAATATGAACAAATAAAAAGAAGCTTAGCTAAAAGAGCTTCAAGCAGGGTGGAGTATACATCAGGGAAAACAGCGTTTATTGAGGGAGTCCTGGAAAAGGTATTTAGGGAGTGAAATTGAATTGTGAAAATAAGTATAGAATACTTTGATGATGTGAATAAAAAAGAAGTTATAAATTAATTATTTTAAAATGGAAGTTAATATATTTAATTTTTATGATTGATTATATTAATATAATGTGCTATTCTTTTAACTATAGAAAGGAGAATAGCATATGCCTTATCCAATGATTCAAACTTGCCCAACCTGTAACCACACATTGCATGCAACCCGGCTGGAATGCTCGAATTGCCACACTACCATAGAAAACCACTTCGAATTCTCGAATTTTTCCACGTTGAATGAAGAACAGCTGCATTTTATTGAAGTGTTTCTTCTAAGCAGAGGAAACATCAAAGAGGTTGAAAAGGAGCTGGGAATTTCCTATCCTACTGTCCGAGGTAAATTAAATGACATTATTGCGCAGCTCGGACATAAGAAACAGGAAAAAGCAGAGGCTCAAAACAAATCTCAAGTAGTAACGATGTTTGAAAATGGAGAAATCAATATTGATGAAGCAATTGAATTATTAAAAAAGAAAAGAGGGGATGAAGAATGAAAGAAGATATTCGCAAAATTATCGAGTCCGTTCAGCTTGGTAATTTAGATGTGGATGAAGCAAGTCAATTAATTGAAGCGCTAAAAACAGAGTCTAAGCCAAATAACACAGCCAATTATTTGAAAAAAAGCCTCCGGATTGATATTGAATCAGCTTCAAGAGAAGACGTCCATGTGAAAATTCCTATTAAAATGGTGAAGACAATGCTTAAATTAGGGAGTAATTTAATGGATAAAATTCCTGCTTCCGTAAACTATAGCAGTGAAATTGATATGAATGTAGTTATTCATGCCATTGATAATGAAATAGAAGGTTCCATTATTGAAGTGGAATCAAATAACGGGGATGTTATCTCCATTTCCATTAAATAGTTATCTTCAGTGAATTATTCTTTAAAAAAATGTAATTAGAGCGTTTCCTTACCACATATCAATTTATTAGGGAACGCTTTTAGAATTAAAGATGAAGTCTGTTTACAGGTCAGGCTATCCTGTTGTATACTGTTGTACATAGATTAGATTTCAATGACATTTAAATAAGGAGTGTGCTGTGTGAGTATTGTCGCAGATTCTATATAGGATAATTTAAAACGAAATAAATATGGAGATAATTAGGTTTAATGGACCTTTTATTTGTGATGTATTTATTTCTACCTATGAAGATACCTGCTGAACTTATAAGCACCTCATCATAATAATCTTGTCCAGCTGTTTTGTCTGCTATTCTTTAGTAGATGTACATGACAGATGAATTATTATGATCAAAAAGCTGCGGTATCCCTGCGGCTTTTTTTATTTGCGAAAATTCATATTCGAAATGGATTAGAAGATGCACATTGAAATCTAATGAGCAGGTATTTTCATTCATCATCTTCCTTTTGAGCGGGAGAGCAATGTGGTTACTTCAACGACTATCATAAAGGAGAACAAAAAAATGAATGAGATAACCTATGAAAAATTACAATATAACGAATTAAAACAAATTATCAGATCATATTGTATCAGCGGGCTGGGAAAGCAGTTAATGGATAAATTAAAACCCAGCTCTAATATTAATATTGTGAAAAGCCGTTTAAATGAAACGACCGAAGCGGTGGCAGTACTAAATACAAATAGCCGTGTTCCCTTCCTGGGTGTTTCCAACATTGAGAACATCATGCAAAATCTTGAAAAAGGAATCATCTTACAGCCGGATGATTTAGTAAATGTATCCGATTTTCTCCGGGGCTGCCGGAAAATAAAAAATTATATGCTCGATAAAGAATTTATTGCACCTGTTATAGCTTCTTATGCTAATTCAATGACCACCTTTCAAAGCGTGGAAGAAGAGATTGACTTTTCAATCAAAGGAAATCGAATTGATTCAGCGGCAAGTAAAGAGTTAAAAAGAATTCGAAATAATTTACATGCTGTGGAGTCAAGGATGGAAGAGCGTTTAAATCGATTTTTGAAAAGCAGTGCAAATAAAAAATATATTCAAGAGGCTTTTATCAGTAAAAAGGATGATCGATATACAATTCCAATTAAAGCTGCTTATAAGCACCATATTGATGGAGTAATTGTAGATACTTCGTCTAAAGGATCAACCGTTTTTATTGAACCTGCTGCAGTCAGCAAATTAAATAATGAACTGGCAGTACTGAAAGCAGAGGAGCAGATGGAGGAATATCAGATTTTAGCAACCTTATCCGGTATGATTTTAGAAAATATCAGCGAATTAAAAATAAATATGGAATTAATTGGTCAATATGATATGGTGTTTGCCAAAGCTAAATTCAGTAAACAGATGGAAGGAATAGAGCCAAAATTGAATGATCATGGTTTTATTAAACTGGTTAATTGTAAGCATCCACTGTTACCAGGTGAAGCGGTCCCATTAAATTTTGAGATAGGAGAGGATTTCAGAAGCCTGATTATTACCGGGCCTAACGCAGGTGGAAAGACCGTTGTGTTAAAAACAATTGGGCTTTTAACATTATCCGTGATGTCGGGATTTCATATTACTGCCAATAAAGAAACTGAAATCAGCTTATTTGAAAATATATTTGTGGACATTGGCGATAATCAGAGTATCGAAAATGCGTTAAGTACTTTTTCCTCTCACATGCAAAATATTGCAAGTATTTTGCAGCATGTTAATAGTCATTCTTTATTACTCTTTGATGAGCTTGGGAGCGGAACAGAGCCTAATGAGGGCGCGGCTCTTGCTATTTCTATTTTGGAAGAATTTTATCATACGGGCTGCATTACTGTAGCAACAACGCATTATGGAGAAATTAAACGTTTTTCAGAAATGCATCCAGATTTCATGAATGCTGCGATGCAGTTTAATAGTGAAACATTGGAGCCGCTGTATAAATTGATATTGGGGAGGTCTGGCGAAAGTAATGCTTTATGGATCTCCCAAAAAATGAATATGAAAGAGCAGGTCCTTCGAAGAGCGAAGGGGTATATGAACAATAAAGAATATGATTTAGAGCGGATCGATAATCGTAAAATTAGGAAACCAAAATCTGTTAAGCAGAAATCAGACATATTTACCGGATATGAAAAAGGGGACCGCGTGAAGTTATTGGAATATGATGATTTTGGGATTATCTATAAAGAAATGGATTCGAATAAAAATGTGACCGTATTTTACAATAAAGAGCTGATGGAGGTAAATGTAAAACGGGTTTCTCTGGAGGTCAAAGGAAAGGATTTATATCCGGCAGGCTATGATTTAGACTCTTTATTCGAGGATTACAGTTCCAGAAAAATGCAGCATGATTTGGAGCGGGGGTCTAAAAAAGCATTGCGAAATATTGAGAAGGAAATTAGAAAGGGTAAAAAATAAATAAAGTTTACCTCGAAATTACAAGCAGCAAAAAATATTTTTAAATTTACCCTTCCAATTCTCTGATAAATCTGATAAGATGGTGAAAATATAAAAAATTGCAATGCGAAGATAAGGAATAGTACTTGCCGAAATGTTTTCAGAAAGTTGCTGGCTGATGAGAAGCAACAGCAGGAAAGCAGGGAACTCACCTTAGAGCAGCCTTAGTGAAATGAATTTGCTACAGTAATTAAGGACGGAACCCCTCCGTTACACGGGAAGGATATAAGACAGATTTGTCTGTATCTGGATAAGTGCATGATAATATTGTTTTATCATGAAACCGGGGTGGTACCGCGTAAGAATAAGTCTTTCGTCTCCTAGCATAGAAAATTGCTGGAGAGGAAAGGCTTTTTTATTTTTAATTTAATCTGAGGAGGAATGTATCATGTTTAATCATCAAAAATATGGAAAGCAATATTTTATGCCACCGACATTATCTTATGACTGGGTGAAGAAGGAAACGATAGAGAAAGCTCCGACATGGTGCAGCGTGGACTTAAGAGATGGAAATCAGGCATTGCCGATTCCAATGAATTTAGAAGAAAAGCTGGCGATGTTTCAGCTGTTAGTAGATATTGGATTTAAAGAAATCGAAGTTGCTTTTCCAGCGGCTTCAGAAACGGAATTTAAGCTGCTTCGGACATTGATTGAAGATAATATGATACCGGATGATGTAACAATTATGGTAATTACACAGGCGAGGGAGCATATTATCCGCCGGACCTTTGAAGCAATTGAGGGAGCGCCGAGAGCTATTGTCCATTTATATAATTCAACTTCAGAAGCACAGCGCAGACAGGTATTCAGAAAATCACAGGAAGAAATTAAACAAATTGCAGTTAATGGAGCCATTTTAGTAAAAGAGCTGGCTGAGCAGACAGAAGGGAATTTTTATTTCCAATATAGCCCGGAAAGCTTTCCTGGAACAGAGGTAGAATATGCGCTGGATATTTGCAACAGTGTGCTGGATATTTGGAAGCCGACACCTGATCATAAAGCAATCATTAATATTCCAACAACTGTTGAAATTGCGATGCCGCATATTTTCGCCAGTCAAATCGAGTACATTCATAAAAACCTGTCATACCGTGATGGTGTTACTTTATCTATTCATCCACATAATGACCGTGGAAGCGGCGTAAGTGATGCGGAATTCGGTGTCTTGGCCGGCGCAGAACGAGTAGAGGGTACTCTATTTGGTATTGGTGAGCGAACAGGAAATGTGGATTTGATTACCTTGGCAATGAATATGTATTCTCAAGGATTCGATCCTGAATTGGATTTCAGTCAGATGAATGCAATTCGCGAAAAGTATGAGCAGTTAACCAGGACAGAAGTTCATGAAAGGCATCCATATTCAGGTGATCTTGTTTTTACAGCCTTCTCCGGCTCACATCAGGATGCGATTTCCAAAGGGATGAAATATCGCCAGGAAACGGGTACAGAAAAGTGGGATGTACCATATATTCCGGTTGATCCTCAGGATATTGGAAGAAACTATCAAACAGATGTTATCCGGATTAACAGTCAGTCTGGAAAAGGCGGCATCGGTTATATGCTTGAAACGAATTTTGGAATCAAGCTGCCGTATAAAATGAATGAAGCAATGGGCTATGCAACGAAAAAAGTATCTGATGAAACAAGCAGAGAGCTTTCATCTGCGGAAATCTATCAGGTCTTTAGAGAGAACTATATCGAATATCATCCATACTTTGAATTGGTAGACTATCATTTCCATAAAGGAACAGGGCAGGAAGTCACCTTAACCGTTTTAAAAGATAATGAGCAGATTGAAATGTATGGAGAAGGTGCCGGAAGCCTGGATGCCATCAGCAATGCCTTAAAAGCTTATTTTGATATTGATTATGCATTGGAGGTTTATGAGCAGCATTCCTTAGGTAAGGATTCCTCTGCTGAAGCCTGTGCACAAATCGGGATTTCCCATCAGGGAGAGATATATTGGGGAGCAGGAATTCACGAGGACATTACAGCGGCATCGGTTTATGCTTTAGTTGTGGCCGTGAATAGACTGAAGGATTTCGCGGCGAGCCAAAAGGAAGTCGTGAAGTAACATAATAAATAATCTATAAATGAAAGAGCTGTTTTGAAGCATATGCCTCAAAACAGCTCTTTTTTCAATCAGGATGTAATTTTTGGTCTTTGTAGTCCTGATAGGCGTCATCTAAATAAGGCTTATAATCGTGAAAATTTCCCCATAAAATGATTTTGAATAATCCAGTTCAGAAAGAAGCCGATATGATTGCCGGCATAATATTCAACCGTATCTGAATCTTCTTCTGTCAGCTCTTCCTCGTCCTTTTTAAATTTGTTCATATACTGTTCGTAAGCAGGTTCATGGTGATAATCCATTCTGTCAATATACATTGTCTATCCCCCTAGAGTCTGAATTCCGCGTCAAAGCTTCCGTCTAATGAGTTTATCATATAATAACTATCTATGGATACAGATCCCGGTTGTATAAGCTGTTAAAGATATAAGGGGCTTATGAAATCGATACAAAAATGTTCATTTCTTGAGATAAAGTATCGTTTACCATTATAATGAAATAATTACTATTCTAAGCAGCAGTTTTATTCTTTGGTAGAACTATAATGTTTCATTATAATTCAGAATAAAGTACTGCAGAAGAGCTAGGATAAGCAATGGATTAAGACAGAAAAAAAGTGCCGGCATAGTAGTAAGATGCATAATAGAAAGGGATAGATAAGATGTTAGTTAAATTATTAGAACCATTAAATGTTCCAGATTCACTCATTGAGAAACTAGCAGAGCCAATTAAACAGGATGGCCATGAATTTGTTTACTACAATGAAAAAACAACAGACAGCTCGGAGCTGGCAAAACGCAGTGAAGGTGCAGATGTTGTGATGATTGCCAATAATCCGTATCCAACGGAAGTAATTGATCAAAATGATAATTTAAAATTAATTAATGTTGCCTTTACAGGTGTCGATCATGTAGGAATTGCAGATGCAAAAAATCAAGATATTCTGGTATGTAATGCAGCCGGATATGCAAACCAGGCAGTAACAGAATTAACCATCGGTCTGGTAATGGATTTATATCGCGGCATTACACAGGGAAATAGCGATGTCCGTGCCGCTGATTATCCAGGAGCTTTTCAGGGAAATGAAATTAAAGGAAAAACTGTCGGTATCATCGGTACAGGAAAAATAGGGATCGAGGTTGCCCGTTTATTTAAAGCATTTAGAGCAAGATTAGTTGCTTCCAATCAAGCCAGCATTAATCCGGAAGCAGTGGAGCTGGGTGTAGAGTATATGGATTTAGATGATGTTTTATCTCAATCAGATATTGTAACATTACATGTACCGTTATTGCCGAGTACAGAAGGTCTGATCTCTAAAGAGAAAATAAAGTTAATGAAAGAATCTGCTGTCCTAATCAACTGTGCACGCGGACCAATCGTTGATAATGATGCACTGGCGGATGCCCTGAACAATGGAGAGATAGCTGGAGCGGGTATCGATGTATTCGATATGGAGCCGCCAATTCCAGGCGATTACAGACTATTACACGCAAAAAATGCTATTTTAACACCCCATGTAGGATTTTTAACAGATGAGGCAATGGAGCTTCGTGCCCAAGTTGCATTTGATAATACGATGGCATTTTTAGAAGGTAAGCCTCAGAATGTGATGAAGCGAAAATAAAGCTGTATATAAAAAATAAATGATATGCTTCACTCTAAAAAGGGATGATTATGCCATGTTGCAGGCGTAGTCATCCCTTTTAAAGCTTATTTATTCTTTTATCCTGTACCAATATTTATAAATTTCCGAGTAGCCGATTTTGGAATAGAGCTTCAACGCAGGTTCATTATTTAAAAGAACTGCTAAATAACTGTATTTAGGCCCGTTTTCTCTTCCACATGATTCAATCTGCAAAAATGCTCCAGCCAATCAACGGTTATATCTTCATCTAATTTCACAGAATGCACTGCCGGCTCCTTCATATCACTTAGATTCTTAATTTGCACACTGGTACTGTCAATTAGTGAATAAGCCATTCCTTTTAGAATATCATCTAAATTTTCCAGTTTGATAAATGGGGTTATTTTAAATCGGAAATGATTTCTTATCTTGTAAACGTTTTATAGTTATGGTATTTTGAAGTTAGTCAATTGAATAACTAAAAGGACGGTGGGAAAATGGCTAAGCCAAATGGAGTCAGTAAACAGGAATTAATTCAATATGCAAAGCAATGCCTGGTCGAAAAGGGGATGGAGAAATTCACTTTAAGAGCAGTAGCAGACACTGCTGGAGTAACCCAAGGGACGATTTATTACCATTTCCGCACAAAGGAGCAATTACTGTTAAGCATTGTAGAGAATATTTGTGAAACAAGCTGGGAAGAAATTTCGAAAAGCAATACCTATGTATTAAAACAGGCAATCTCTTCAGCAAAAAGCCGCTGCTCCTATGATTCTTTTTTTCATCAATTATTTATATTGGTTACAGCAGCAAGTTTTAAAAATGACAAAATAAGATATCAGTTATCAGAAATAATACAGGCAGAAAATCAGGCATTATCAGAGAACTTATTAAAAATATGGCCGGAATCCCCTGTCAAAGGTGTTTCTATGGATACGTGGGGGATTATGTTTAATGCCATGGTGGATGGATTAGCGCTGCAGGCCTTATTGCAAAAAGATTTTCCAGTTGAAAAAGTATATCAGGAATTGGAGCATCTTGTAGGAGCACTCACTAGTTTTGGCAAAAAGGAGACAATAGAATGAAAACCTATTTGTTCACAGCAGTATGGGGTGTAATAGTCTGGATAACAGCTACGTTATTTTTCCGGATTTTTGGAGAGGATGTTCTTTTCACTCCTGGTACAGATGCATTTATGTATAGTACCGCAATGCTTTTACTTGGAACAGCCATTTTATTAACGCTGGTTATTTATCTCTATACTTTATTTGATAAAAAGGATTATGCAGCAATAAGATTTGGAATTGTAGGAACCATGATTGGGTTAGTATTGGATAGCTTTGTTTTTTCAAACTATCAAATAATATACCCTAACTTAAATGAGACACAGGTTATTGCTTTTTCGTCCTGGATGTCTTTTGCTTATGCCTTATATTTAGTGATTCCCTTTTTGTTTCAACAGAAAGTCAGGCAAAAAGAAGCTGTCAGAGGGAAATAGAAGTTTTCATATCTTGCTTTTTAATTGGATAAATCTTTTTTTCTTATCCTTCAGGTGTACAATAAGAGAAGAGGTGATTGCCGATGAGTAGTAAAATAACTGCAGAGCAGCGGAAGGCAATTATGGAAAATGATAAAACGTATGACGGCCAATTCTTTTATGCTGTGAAAACTACTAAAATTTTTTGTCGTCCTTCTTGTAAATCAAGAGTGCCTAACTTCGATAATGTAACGATTTTTAGAACGGCAGAAGAAGCTTTACAAGCTGGCTACAGACCATGCAAGAGATGTAAATCTGGAGGAGACCGCTTGCCGGATGAAGAATGGGTTAAGCAGGTGGAAACGTATATTGAAGAAAATTATGCCTTGTCTTTTACATTAAGTGATCTCGCAGAAGCTTGTCATGGCAGCCCCTATCACCTGCATCGCGTGTTTAAAAGGTTAAAGGGGGTAACCCCCTTGGCTTATCAACAGCACATTCGGATGGAGAAAGCAAAAGTCTATTTAATAGAAACTGATATGGCTGTGAAGGAGATAGCAGGGCTTGTTGGAATTTCGAATCCAGCCCGTTTTATAACATTATTTAAGGAAAAAAATAACCAGACACCACGTCAATTTAGAAAAGAATACGATGGAAGGGGTGTATACAGTGAAAAATAAACAGAAGGAAATGATTTATTATGGCAAAATAGAGCATAATAACTGGTCTATGTATCTTGCAGCAACAGATAAAGGATTATGTTATGTCGGGTCTCAAGATAAAGATTTAGATGAAATAGAAGCCTGGGCAGATAAGAAAAGAGCAGATGCACAACTGGTTTACGATGAAGAGAAAATCAATGTTTACAAAAAGCAGTTGATTTCCTATTTAAATGGTGAAAGAAAAGAATTTGATTTGCCAATTGATTTAAAAGGGACTGCTTTTCAGGAATCTGTTTGGGAGGCGCTGCAGCATATTCCTTATGGTCAAACCGTTTCTTATATGGATATAGCAGAGAAAATAGAGAAACCGAAAGCAGTAAGGGCTGTTGGTGCTGCAATTGGCGCAAATCCGGTGATGATTCTGGTTCCATGTCATCGTGTGATTGCCAAAGATGGCAAGCTGACAGGATTTCGTGGAGGTATTCCGATGAAGGAAAGGTTACTGGAGCTGGAACGGAGCTAAGTTCTTAGAGCACTTTAGTAAACACAGAGACTAAAAAGCATTAGAAGCCCAGCATATCATATTGCTGAGTTTTCTAATGCTTTTTCCATCTCACTGCGTATGAAGATTATCCGGATCTTAGAGGAAATCCTGGCAGGAAACTAACAGGTCAATTTTTTTCCACTGTATTTCCTCATCAATTGAGTTTCCTTCTTCCACAGAAGCAAAACCGCACTGTGGAGATAGCGCAATATTGTCCCCAACTACAGATTTGGCTTCCAGGTATCTTTTCTTAAGTTCATCATGTGCTTCCAGTGCCGGGTTTTTAGTGGAAATAAGGCCGACCACAAATGTAGCATTTGTATCTTTCAGCACTTTCCAAGGCGCGAAGGAACCGGAACGCGCGTCATCATATTCAACGAAGAAACCGTCATAAGGAATCGTGCTGATGACTTCTGCAACAGAATCATAAAACCCTGAAAAAAGTGGATTTCCTTTAAAGTTTCCTTTACAGAAATGCGTTGCAATTGTCATTCCTTCCGGTTTCTGCTCTAAAGCTTTTGCAGAAGCTCTTCTAAACCAATCCAGGACCTCTTCTTTTGTGTAGCCGAGAGCAGTAACTTTTTCGTTGAACGCATCATCAATCATATAGGTCCATGAAGTATCATCAATCTGTAAATATCGGCACCCATGATCATATAAATCCTGGATGGCTGCCTGATATGCTGTTCCAATGTCCTCAATAACGAGATCAATATCGTTGCCGTAGTAGGGTGTGTCCTTGGTGCCCAGCTGAAGAAAATGATCCACCAGAATCATATTCGGTCCGGAGATAGATTTTTTTGCTTCTACGCCATCGTATTTTTCAGCGAGACTCTGTAAATAATCCCAGGCCTCTATTTCCGGATGGCTTTTATTCTTATCATAAAAAATCTTTCCTTCAATATAGCCTAATTCAATTTTATTAGTTACACCGTTCATTACCTTATCAAAATGCTTTGTAGTAAAGCCGTCAAATTCTTTCAGCCAGTCAAGATGCCACCATCTGCGTCTGAACTCACCGTCTGTGACAAACTTAAGACCGTGTGCCACTTCTTTTTCCACTAGATCTGAAATGGCCTGATCCTCCACTTCTCTCAGTGCTTTTAACTCAATTTCTCCATTGAAATATTTTGCACGGGCATTTTTAATTTCTTCTGGTCTTAAAAAAGAACCTACAATATCATATTTTATATCCAGCATAGTTATATCTCCTTGTAGTACATATTTACACACAGTAATAGTGTTAATTATATGTTGAAATCGAAAAGTTTGTAAAATAGCTAAAACATATTGTTGGATATAGTTTTAAAATATAGCAGACTATCTGATTGAATGAACAAGTCTTTCAGGACAGCTTATTTTGCATTTCGATAAATATAAAGTAAGGCAGGTTTTACAGAGGAGATATTTATTTTTTATTCTTTTATAGTATGTTTTTATTGATTTTCGATAAATAATTATCTATAATCAATGGTGATAATAAAACTATTAGATGGAGATTGAAAAAAATGAGAGCAATGAAACAGCTGATCCGATTCGGCTATGAACAAGCATTATCCTGTATCTTTCCAGTCATTATTTTTGCATCCTTGGCGATTACAAAGTTTATTGAGATTCCTTTTCTGCCGAGGTATGATTTGTTATTAATCATTTGTCTGATGGCACAGGTTTTTATGATAGCCTCCGGATTGGAAACAAAAAAAGAACTTGTAGTCATCACATTATTTCATATAATTGGATTGACTTTAGAAATTTTTAAGGTGAATATGGGATCATGGGTCTATCCGGAAGAAGCGTATACGAAGTTTTTTGGAGTACCATTATATAGCGGATTTATGTATGCAAGTGTAGCCAGCTATTTATGCCAGGCCTGGAGAAGATTAGATGTTCGATTGGTAAAATGGCCATCCATCTTTTTAGCAGGTCCTCTGGCGGCTGCGATTTATTTGAATTTCTTTACACATCACTATTGGCTGGACATCAGATGGTGGCTGTCTGCATTAGTGCTTATCGTATTCTTAAGGGCATGGGTGGACTATAAGGTCGGCAATAAACGTTATCGTATGCCAATCGTTCTTTCCTTTTTTCTGATAGGCTTCTTTATTTGGATTGCGGAGAATATAGCAACTTATTTCCGGGCATGGGAATATCCAAACCAGGCAGAAGTATGGAGCATGGTACACTTAGGAAAAGTAAGCTCCTGGCTGTTATTAGTTATTGTCAGTTTCTTAATTGTAGCAATGCTAAAGCAATCACAGGCAAAAATTGAAGGACTGCTGGAAGGGAATAATCAAGAAATTATCAGAAGTAAAAACTAATCAGAGAGAAGAATTTTATAAATGAGGTGATGTTTATGCCAAAAAGCTCGACTGCATTTTTGAAAACAGTTATTTATTTAATGGGAATAATTATGCTTACTTTATCAGTTATTTTAATTCCACAAATTGTCAACCATATCTCGGATGGACCTTCTATGGTTAAATGGATAATATATCCGGTTATGATTGGTGTTTTCTTAACAACTATTCCATTTTATATGGCACTTTACCAGGCCTTAAAGCTATTAAGGCTGATTGATCAGAATCAGACATTTTCAGAAGAAGCTGTTTTTACTCTGAAAAGGATCAAACAATGTGCTTTAACCATTACCGGTATTTATATTTTGATCATGCCGTTTATTTATCTGTTTGCAGAAAAGGATGATGCTCCGGGTGCAATTATAATTGGAATGGTACCAATGTTTGTATCATTTGTTGTTGCTGTATTTGCTTCCCTTTTGCAGAAGCTGTTTAAGAGCGCATATGAAATTAAAACTGAAAATGATTTGACTGTGTGAGAGGTGATGATATGGCAATAGTGATTCATATTGATGTGATGCTGGCAAAACGAAAAATGAGCGTGACAGAATTGACAGAGAAAGTTGGTATTACCATGGCGAACCTTTCTATCTTAAAAAATGGGAAGGCAAAGGCAATTCGTTTTTCAACGCTGGAAAAGATTTGTGAAGCGCTGGAATGTCAGCCAGGGGATATTTTAGAGTATGTCCCGGATGAGGGAGAAGGAGAAGTGACTTAAATAAACCCGTTATTTATGTTTCGATACGGGGAATTTTCTTGGAGAATGTGGTTATCCGCCAGCTAATGACCTCTTCAATTACGAAATAAACTTATAAGGCATTTGTTTAACAAAAATAAAGAAGTTACCTTATCGTCAATAGATTTTTTTATACAGATAGGGTAACTTTTTATATTATTTGTCCTGTGCCTTCAACAAATCAATCAATTTATAAAGGTAATAGGCTCCTCTTAACTGCTGTTCAATTTGATAATCCATATAATCCAGCGCATCAATAACAATTTTTCTGGCATCAGTTAAACTGTGATGCTGTATTTTATCCAGTATATCGCGTACGGTATCCAATAAATAAACAGAGGACTGTACTGTCTTGATAATTAATATTCTTCTCATATCTTCCCGCGTGTATAACCGGTAGCCATTTTCGGGGTTTCTTTCAGGCATGATTAATCCTTCTTTTTCCCAATGTCTGAGAGTTGTTGCAGCGACATGCAATTCCTCTTCTACCTCTCCAATTGTATAAAACTTCTTTTGCTGTTTTTTCATGAAATCCTGTATGTTATCAGGGCTTAAGATGGTAACGGCGTCCAGTGCCTGCTGTTTTCTCTCAAATAATTCAGCCTGCACTTCATTCACAATCCATAATGCTTCAATAAACTTATATTCTTGTAATAAAGGCATGACTCTGCGAACGGTTCCCATCCCAAAGCCTGGATACATGGCCCGGATGCATTGAAAATAGGCCTCGTGAATCTCTGTGTATACGCGATAGCCATTTGCTTTCCTGATTGCCTTTGGTACAATACCCCATTCTTCATAATGTCTAAGTGCGCTTGTTCCGACATCCAGTTTTTTTGCAATATCAATTGGCCTCAGCTCCATGATTACCTCCAAAGATTAAATTAAAACCTTATAGACCCGTGACGGGTTTTCTTTCTTGAGAGCTATTATAGCTTATCATTTTACATAAAACTTTGCACTTGCACAAATGTTATATGATTGAAATAGATGTTTAAAAGGAGGGATACCAAGATGCAATTGGTTATTAAAACACTATTTTATCACGCCACCATGAAAAGAACATTGCACTTGCAGAAAGAAAGTATAAGCAAAACAGAAGTTATCGAGGAGGAATATCGACATGCATAATATGATGACAGTAAAAGGAGCCCGGGAAAATAACCTTAAGAATCTTTCTGTGTCTATCCCAAAAAATAAACTGATTGTTGTTACTGGTCCCTCAGGCTCTGGTAAATCGACACTGGCACTGGACACCTTATTTAATGAATGTCAGCGTCAATATTTAGAATCGATGGGCATGCAGGGAATCAACAAGCCGAAAGTTGATTCGATCAGTAGTCTGTCGCCAGCAATCAGTATCAATCAGCATATTACTAACCGGAATCCACGCTCGACAGTGGGAACGATGACGGATATGTACACAAGTTTGCGGATGGTATTCGAAAAGCTGGGCGAAAGAGCGTGTCCTCAATGTCAGTACAGAATCAATCCAATGACATATGAAGGAGCGGTGGAAAAAGAAGAAGACAGCTTTACAGAATATATCTTCTGCCCAAACTGCAATGAAAAAATGGAAAAGCTGACTCGTACCCATTTTTCTTATAATACAACAGAAGGTGCCTGTCCAACCTGTAAAGGACTAGGGAAAACAGTGGATATTCATCTTCCATCTGTTTTCCATGAGGAGCTTACCTTGGAGGATGGTGCTGTAGATATTTTTGCCGGGCGTTACGGAGAATATCAAATTGCAGTTTTAAAAGCAGCATTTCGTTATTATAAATTGCCAGATGCAGATAAGGTACCAGTCAAGGATTTTAATGAGGAGCAAAAGGCTATTCTTTACTATGGTGTAGAAAGTGATGAGGTGAAGCAGCTTTTTCCAGATGTGAAGCCTCCTAAAACAGTAGAGAAAGGAAAATTTCCAGGTGTTCTGACCTCCATGTGGCGCCGCTATGCAGAGCATGACGGTTCTTCGGCAGAAGCAGAAGCTTATTTTTATTCGCAAACCTGCCCGGACTGTCATGGTGATCGTTTAAATGCGGTAAGCAGAGCGGTTACTGTTGATGGCTGGACGATACCGCAATTAGTTGTGGATTCCTTAGAAGAAATGTCTGCCTGGGCAGTCAAACTGGAGGAGTCATTGGAGCAAACAAGTTATCAGCTTGTCGAAACGTTTATTCAAGATATAAAAACAAAGCTCTCCCGAATTATTAAAATAGGATTAGGGTATTTGACGCTGGACAGACAAGTAATTACTTTATCCGGTGGGGAGGCGCAGCGGATAAGGCTGTCAGCTCTTCTGGATTCGGCGCTGACAGGCGTACTTTATATTATGGACGAGCCGACAGTAGGTCTGCATCCTAAGGATACTGCAGGGCTAATCAGTGTCTTAAAGCATCTCCGTGATTTAGGAAATACTGTTTTATTAATTGAGCATGATGTGGATGTGATGAAAGAAGCGGATTATATCGTTGATATTGGTCCGGGAGCAGGAAAGCTTGGAGGAACTGTGGTCGGGCAAGGAACCTTACAAGAATTAATTGGTGAAGAAAAGTCAGTTACAGGACAATATTTACGTACAGTAAAACCAAGGAAGACCAATTATCGGACTGGGGAAGAGAGAGGTATTACGATACATCATGCTGTTGCAAATAATCTTCAGGATGTGACAGTAACCTTTCCTAGAGCCTGTTTAACAGCAGTAACAGGTGTTTCGGGATCGGGTAAATCATCACTGTTATTTGAAGTACTGGCAAAAGCAAATGAGACAATCCATGAAGGCTTTGAAAAGATAACAGGCATGGATACCTTTGACCAGATGATTATTGTCGGCCAGTCACCGCTCAGCAGAATGAAGCGGTCAAATACAGCGACGTATATTGATTTATTTACACCAATTCGTACGCTTTTTGCTAAATTACCTGAAGCAAAGGAAAAGAAACTGACTGCCAAGCATTTCTCTTTTAATACGGCAGGCGGCCGCTGTGAAAATTGCCAGGGGCTTGGCTATGTAACCACAAATATGCTCTTTTTTCCTGATTTAGAGGTTGTGTGCCCGGAATGTCAGGGAAGAAGATTTAAACAGGACGTATTAGCAGTAAAATATCAGGGCTATTCCATTAACGATATTTTGGAATGCTCCGTGCATGAGTGCCTCTCTATCTTTGAAGGTGAGAAAAAGATACAAGCTATTTTAAGGCTTCTGACAGAAATAGGTTTAGGTTATCTGAAAATGGGACAATCCTTGACTACTCTGTCAGGCGGAGAAGGACAGAGGCTAAAGCTTGCGAAAGAGTTAATGAAGCAGGGGAAAAAGACTTCTCTTTACTTACTGGATGAACCAACCACTGGTTTACATCCAAATGATACAATCCAACTTTTGAAGCTGCTAAACAGATTAGTAGATGCAGGAAATACGGTAATTATGGTGGAGCATAACAGCCAGGTTATCGAAGCTGCAGACTGGGTAGTTGATTTAGGTCCTGAAGGCGGGGCAAAAGGGGGACAGATAATAGCTGAAGGAACGCCGGAAATGATTAGGGGAAATAAAGATTCTTTTACGGGACAGTATTTATAAATTGAATTTTATATCTTTTAAACTAAAAGGTCATTCTTATAAAAAGGATGGCTTTTTAGCTTGCAAAGACGTTGCATAATAAATTGACTTTACTCAACTTTCGCACCTAAAAAAATAACTTGCTTATCATTGAGACATGTGTTGACCGTTCCTTCCATCTATCTCTTGACAAAGCATAAACGCTAGCTAACGTGTATGGCCACCGCTGCGGCGGACCGTTTTGCTTTCCTAGGGGCACGCTCTTCAGCTAACTTTTGCCAAGAAGAGCACTTGGCAAAAGTGGATCTTCAGATGGTGCTAATCCCTCAGGAGTCAAAACGGTCCGCCTCCGCTAGCAGGATGTTCTATACTGGCTGNTAAAGCATCTCCGTGATTTAGGAAATACTGTTTTATTAATTGAGCATGATGTGGATGTGATGAAAGAAGCGGATTATATCGTTGATATTGGTCCGGGAGCAGGAAAGCTTGGAGGAACTGTGGTCGGGCAAGGAACCTTACAAGAATTAATTGGTGAAGAAAAGTCAGTTACAGGACAATATTTACGTACAGTAAAACCAAGGAAGACCAATTATCGGACTGGGGAAGAGAGAGGTATTACGATACATCATGCTGTTGCAAATAATCTTCAGGATGTGACAGTAACCTTTCCTAGAGCCTGTTTAACAGCAGTAACAGGTGTTTCGGGATCGGGTAAATCATCACTGTTATTTGAAGTACTGGCAAAAGCAAATGAGACAATCCATGAAGGCTTTGAAAAGATAACAGGCATGGATACCTTTGACCAGATGATTATTGTCGGCCAGTCACCGCTCAGCAGAATGAAGCGGTCAAATACAGCGACGTATATTGATTTATTTACACCAATTCGTACGCTTTTTGCTAAATTACCTGAAGCAAAGGAAAAGAAACTGACTGCCAAGCATTTCTCTTTTAATACGGCAGGCGGCCGCTGTGAAAATTGCCAGGGGCTTGGCTATGTAACCACAAATATGCTCTTTTTTCCTGATTTAGAGGTTGTGTGCCCGGAATGTCAGGGAAGAAGATTTAAACAGGACGTATTAGCAGTAAAATATCAGGGCTATTCCATTAACGATATTTTGGAATGCTCCGTGCATGAGTGCCTCTCTATCTTTGAAGGTGAGAAAAAGATACAAGCTATTTTAAGGCTTCTGACAGAAATAGGTTTAGGTTATCTGAAAATGGGACAATCCTTGACTACTCTGTCAGGCGGAGAAGGACAGAGGCTAAAGCTTGCGAAAGAGTTAATGAAGCAGGGGAAAAAGACTTCTCTTTACTTACTGGATGAACCAACCACTGGTTTACATCCAAATGATACAATCCAACTTTTGAAGCTGCTAAACAGATTAGTAGATGCAGGAAATACGGTAATTATGGTGGAGCATAACAGCCAGGTTATCGAAGCTGCAGACTGGGTAGTTGATTTAGGTCCTGAAGGCGGGGCAAAAGGGGGACAGATAATAGCTGAAGGAACGCCGGAAATGATTAGGGGAAATAAAGATTCTTTTACGGGACAGTATTTATAAATTGAATTTTATATCTTTTAAACTAAAAGGTCATTCTTATAAAAAGGATGGCTTTTTAGCTTGCAAAGACGTTGCATAATAAATTGACTTTACTCAACTTTCGCACCTAAAAAAATAACTTGCTTATCATTGAGACATGTGTTGACCGTTCCTTCCATCTATCTCTTGACAAAGCATAAACGCTAGCTAACGTGTATGGCCACCGCTGCGGCGGACCGTTTTGCTTTCCTAGGGGCACGCTCTTCAGCTAACTTTTGCCAAGAAGAGCACTTGGCAAAAGTGGATCTTCAGATGGTGCTAATCCCTCAGGAGTCAAAACGGTCCGCCTCCGCTAGCAGGATGTTCTATACAGGTTGAAATTGCTGACTAAATAGAAGTTAGATCAGATAAAATTTTTTCCTTACTCAAGGTAAAATATTCTGTCACGATGTCTTTCTGTCCATGAAAGCTATTCCCGATATTTACTATCCATGCTGGGTCATCATTTAAATTGCCAAAGCAACCATTTGAAACATTAAAATAATCTTTTCATTAAGCAAAAAGCGATGATTTCATCCAACTCCATTAGGATTTGACTTCTTTCATTCGCTGCAGAGGCCTAACTNTCCTGATTTAGAGGTTGTGTGCCCGGAATGTCAGGGAAGAAGATTTAAACAGGACGTATTAGCAGTAAAATATCAGGGCTATTCCATTAACGATATTTTGGAATGCTCCGTGCATGAGTGCCTCTCTATCTTTGAAGGTGAGAAAAAGATACAAGCTATTTTAAGGCTTCTGACAGAAATAGGTTTAGGTTATCTGAAAATGGGACAATCCTTGACTACTCTGTCAGGCGGAGAAGGACAGAGGCTAAAGCTTGCGAAAGAGTTAATGAAGCAGGGGAAAAAGACTTCTCTTTACTTACTGGATGAACCAACCACTGGTTTACATCCAAATGATACAATCCAACTTTTGAAGCTGCTAAACAGATTAGTAGATGCAGGAAATACGGTAATTATGGTGGAGCATAACAGCCAGGTTATCGAAGCTGCAGACTGGGTAGTTGATTTAGGTCCTGAAGGCGGGGCAAAAGGGGGACAGATAATAGCTGAAGGAACGCCGGAAATGATTAGGGGAAATAAAGATTCTTTTACGGGACAGTATTTATAAATTGAATTTTATATCTTTTAAACTAAAAGGTCATTCTTATAAAAAGGATGGCTTTTTAGCTTGCAAAGACGTTGCATAATAAATTGACTTTACTCAACTTTCGCACCTAAAAAAATAACTTGCTTATCATTGAGACATGTGTTGACCGTTCCTTCCATCTATCTCTTGACAAAGCATAAACGCTAGCTAACGTGTATGGCCACCGCTGCGGCGGACCGTTTTGCTTTCCTAGGGGCACGCTCTTCAGCTAACTTTTGCCAAGAAGAGCACTTGGCAAAAGTGGATCTTCAGATGGTGCTAATCCCTCAGGAGTCAAAACGGTCCGCCTCCGCTAGCAGGATGTTCTATACAGGTTGAAATTGCTGACTAAATAGAAGTTAGATCAGATAAAATTTTTTCCTTACTCAAGGTAAAATATTCTGTCACGATGTCTTTCTGTCCATGAAAGCTATTCCCGATATTTACTATCCATGCTGGGTCATCATTTAAATTGCCAAAGCAACCATTTGAAACATTAAAATAATCTTTTCATTAAGCAAAAAGCGATGATTTCATCCAACTCCATTAGGATTTGACTTCTTTCATTCGCTGCAGAGGCCTAACTGAGCGCAGGCCAACCACGTAGACTCCTATGGGAACAGGGCGAGCTGAAGATCCACTTGAAAAGCGGGTTTCTTTTCAAGTTAGCTGAAGCCGTCCCCATGGAAAGCGGAGTGGTTGGCCGGAGCGGAAGCTATACACAATCTTCATTTCAATAGATGGATGATTTAACAACATGTTCATCCTGGAATAGCAAGGTATAGATGCTTATTCTCTGGTGCGAAAGTTGAGGACTTTATATAAAAATAGTGAACATTTTCAATAAAGTAGAATGAATCTTTGCGGGGTGAAGTAACGTAAATAGAAGAGAAGGATATTTATTAGTATATTTGTCAAAGGATTGTATGAAGGCTAGGTAGTAAAGAGGAGGTGTAATAAAGTGAGCTATGGGTTTCATGCTGCAGTGATGATTATTGTTGGACTTACAGCTGTATTGGCAATATTTTTATCGCGTAAATCCAGCGGCAGGCAATCTATTCTAATTGGACTGATTAGCTGGATTGCACTAAGCGCCTATTTTATGATAGAAGCAATTGTTATTCGGGCGACTACAGCACCTTATAGTTTCTTGAACCAGCCAATGAGCGATTTAGGGGTAACTGCTTGTGGTACAGATACCTATGTACTTGCAAGTTATACGATTTGTTCACCATATCACTGGCTGATGAACTGGACTTTTTTCTTAACAGGCTTATTTATTTTGATTGGAGCTGTGTTGCTTTATCCACTCTGGCCAAAGGTTCGTTCCATAAAAATAGCAAGTATTTTCATTGGTGTTTTTGGAGTAAGCTATGGCATCTCAGGAATTGTCCCTGCTGATATTAATTTTTACTGGCACACGATAACTGCACTTCCAGGTATGGTTGTACAGATTCCTGCCATGATTTTAATCAGTATTGCTATTTATCAAAAGATGCCCCGTATATTTTGGTGGACAATTATTTGTACAATCGTTAACGCAGCAGCTCTTTTAAGTCTGTTTTTACAGTCTGTATTTACTTGGCTTCCCGGCGGTTTGCTTCAGCGTATACTCTGCGCTTCTGTATATATCTGGCTGACAGGTACTGCAATTGGTCTTTGGAGCAGGCGAATTCATAAGGTGCATTAGAAAGGAGAAAGGAAGCTTAAGGCACCAAAAAGACTCCTGTCTGAAGTAATTCCGTTTAAGAACAGGAGTCTTTTAATTAAAAAATACCAATTAGAAGTATTTTTTAGTCTGCCAACAGTAATCAAATCAGCTTATCATCATTATTTCCGGGAGGGTCTCGTCTATCTGCATATTAACAAAAACTTTTGGAATGACTAAATTATATTGAACTGGCAGATGCTTAGTGCTATGATTTTCATATTCTGATAATTTTAAAAGATAGATGGAGGAAGGAAGAATAGAGTTTGAACAAACAGAAAGAACAAATAAAAGAATACATAGAATCACCTGAAAAACAACAAAAGCTGTATAAAAGAACTTTAATTGTTGTTATTCTTGCACAAGTTTTTGGAGGTGCAGGGCTGGCCGTCGGGGTTACGGTGGGAGCTTTATTAGCGCAGGATTTATTAGGATCAGACAGTGCGACGGGCTTACCCTCTATGTTATTTACGCTGGGAGCAGCAGGGGCAGCCTTATTTGTCGGACGGGCATCCCAGCGTTATGGGAGACGGTTTGGTCTTACTGCAGGATTTTTAGGTGGGGCTCTCGGGGCTATTGGAATAATTATAGCTGCCGTTTCTGAAAATATAATTCTGTTATTCTTTACGCTGCTGATCTATGGAGCTGGTTCAGCAACAAATTTACAGGCACGTTACGCGGGAACGGATTTAGCTAATTTGAACCAGCGTGCAAAAGCAGTAAGTATGGCTATGGTATCAAGTACATTGGGAGCTGTAGCTGGTCCTAACTTAGTTAGTGTGATGGGGAATATTGCAGAATCTATTGGAATACCAGCTCTTGCAGGTCCATTTATATTGGCTGCTGCTGCATATTTTTTTGCTGGACTTATCTTCTTTATTTTATTAAGACCGGATCCATTTATTGTAGCGAAAGAAATCCGGCTGGCAGAGGCATTAGCCAATACGCAGTCTGCAGCGGCTGAAGCAGAATCTCTGGAAAAAGATAAAAGAGGAATTTTCGCTGGTGCTTTTATTATGATTATCAGTCAGTTTACGATGGTCTCCATTATGACCATGACACCAATACATATGGGGCATTATGGTCATGGACTCAATGATGTCGGATTTGTCATTGGTCTCCACGTCGGAGCGATGTATCTGCCGTCTCTAATTACCGGTTATCTGGTGGATAAAATTGGACGGGTAAACATGGCTTTTGCATCTGGTATTACACTTATGCTGGCGGGGATATCAGCAGCTTTTGGACCGGCAGAATCCACGATGGCTCACGTGACAGCATTAGTACTGCTTGGACTTGGCTGGAATTTTGGTCTGATTAGCGGAACAGCGATGCTGGTAGATGCAACCCCTGCAAATACGCGTGCTAAATCACAAGGGTCAGTGGATGTCTGGATATCTCTTGCCGGAGCAATTGGCGGTGGGTTATCAGGAGTGATTGTCGCCAAGGCAAGCTATATGACATTAACTTTATCCGGAGCATTGCTGGCAGTAAGCATTATTCCAGTTGTTATTCTAACAGCGGGCTATTTAAGAGGCTGGCGCTGGAATCATTAAATGCATTTTACTAGAAAAGAAGATTGGAATATAGTATTCTAGCGTAATAATTAACAGACTTTTCAATAAGATAGAGGGGATAAGAAATGGAGAATATTGTTTATTTTAATCAGATAACATGGCGAAGAAATAATCAGGAAATTTTAAAGGGTATTGATTGGCAAATTAAAGAAGGAGAGCAGTGGGCTATTTTAGGATTGAACGGTTCAGGAAAAACCTCTCTTTTAAACATTATCACTGGCTATAACTATCCAACATCCGGGAAAATGACAGTGCTGGATCAGCTTTTCGGAAGGACAGATTTATCTGAATTACGAAAATCAATTGGTTATGTAAGCAGTGCACTGGACCGTTTTCAAGAGACAATCCAGCTTGAAACAGTTGAAAATGTGATTGTCAGCGGAAAATTTGCTTCCTTTGGTATTTATGAAGAGGTGACAGAAGAGGATTGGCAGCAGGCCTCTAAAATTCTTTCAGACCTACGATTAGAATATTTAAAAGGAAAAAAATACAGTGTGCTTTCTCAGGGGGAAAGAAGGCGGGTTCTTATTGGACGTGCGCTGATGAGCCGACCGGAGATTTTGATTTTGGACGAACCTTGCTCCGGGTTAGATATTTTATCGCGTGAAGAAGTGCTGGAATTAATGGATGATTTAAAAGAGAATACCCATCTGCTTTATGTCACACATCATATTGAAGAGATTACAGAAGCCATTTCCCATGTTGCCTTAGTGCGTGACGGTGAATTAGTCGCTGCAGGAGAAAAACATGATGTCCTGACCGATGCTTTGTTAAGCGAAACATTTAAAATTCCTGTTCAAGTGCATTGGGATAGTGACAGGCCCTGGTTAACAATTGAAAAAAGAAAATAACGGTATGGATGAAGCTTCCCCCTTTGAAAGATATTTCTAATTTCCAGGAAAAAGTGTATGATAAAGAAGAAGAAACTCGAATGGGGGAAAATAAGGTGAAAAGCAGATTTTTAATGGTTATTGCCATTGCGATGGCATTATTGCTGGGAGCTTGTAACAAAGACAAAGAAGAAGAGCAAGAGCCGGCTCCTGAACCAGAAGAACAGACAGAAGAAATTCCTGAATTAGAGGAAGCAGAAGCGGAAGAAGTATTACAAACCTATGAAGAAACCTATCAGAATATAGTTGAAAATGCGGAAGAAGATGGAGAATTAGCGGATTTTGATTCTCTGGAAGATGTTCAGCAAGAATTTTTAAGTATTATGTCAGAGGAGTTAGCTGATGACGTAATAGATACTTATTTTGAAGAAAATGAAGAAGGTCTCATCTACATAGATACATCAGAAGCTCCTGTCTGGTTTGATGAAGAAGAAGCATATGAATTTGAAAAAGTGGAAGATAATTTGTATGAGGTGGAACAGGAGCAGGAAGAAAACCAGGTGGTCGTTACCTATTCTATTTTCTGGGATGAAGAGAAATGGATTGTTTCAGCTGTAGAGACAGAAGAAATTCCATCTGAGGAAAGTGATGCTTCCAACGATGAATCGGGATCCGATACAGATGTTAATCAATCGGAGCAGGAAGATAATGAAGCAACAAACGGAGATACAGATGAAGCAACAGATGAAGATGAATCTATTGATAGCGCCGGTAACACGGTGGAAGAAGAGAAAGATAATCAAGTAGGCTCTGATAGTGAGGAAACCAATTCCAGTCAAGGCGATTCTGATAGTAAAGGAACCTCAAATGATACGGATGCCTCAGAGGATGATCAGAATTCGGATTCGGCAGAGGATGACGGTGAGAATACGGAAGAAGCATCAGGATCAATAAGTGAGTCAGAGGCTGAAAACATTGTTAAAGCGTATTTAAGTATTGACGACAATGATTTGAATGTGGTGACTGATCATCAGGATGAGAACGGGAATTATGTGGTTCAGGTATATTCCGTTGTCGGGGAGGGGGATTCTTCCCATACTTCCACTTTTGGCTGGTTTATCGTGAATAAAGAAACAGGTGCAGTGGAACAGATGCAATAACGAAAGAGTATAGTGAATAAGTTAGAGGCTGGCGGGAGAATCTTAAAAAAAGAGATTCCCCCGCCAGTTTTTTATATCCGGTAAAAGACATGATTTAGTAATGATAAGCAGATGGAAATATTCCCTTTACTTTACAGTCGTTCGTTTTAAAGATTATTGTATAATGTAAAAGAAAGATTCTTTTTAAGTATACAATGCACGCCACGCTTTTCAGCAGAATGAGTAATTACAACTTCAGTCCCCAAATATTTTGATGCAATAAAAATTGCTATTTACAAGGAGCGGAAAAGGTGAAAAAAGTTGCTTTAATTATAAATCCACAAGCAGGAAAGAAAAAATTAGAAAAGGTATTAAATAAAATTGAAACCAGACTGTCGGAAGTGTTTGGGGAAGTTATCGTTTATCAGACCGAGCAGGAAGGTGATGGGAAACGATTGGTAGAACAGCATGCAGAAGAAGTCGATCTGTTGATAGCTGGAGGAGGAGACGGCACCATTTTTGAAATAATGAATGCCCTGGTTCCTTTGGAAAATAGGCCCGCATTTGCTATTTTGCCGGGTGGTACATGCAATGATTTTTCACGGACACTCGGTATCAGCCAAAAACCGATGGAGGCACTGGAGCAAATTATGATGCAGAAGTCTATTTACGTTGATGTAGGCAGCTATCATAAGCATTACTTTTTAAATTTCTGGGGAATCGGCATTATTTCAAAGGTTGCCGAGGAGATGGATGAGGCAAATAAGCAGCTGCTCGGGCGAATTTCTTATTATCTGAGTACATCAAAGCTTGTTTTTCAAAATAAAGCCTTTTCCTTAAAAATACATAGTGAGGAGCTTGATTATGATGAAAAGGCAGAGCTGCTCGTTATTGGAAACGGCTCATTTCTCGGCGGAATTCAATCCTTTTTCCCTCATGCAGATGTACAAGACGGTAAATTCGATGTATTGATTGTCAAGGAAGCAAAGCTGAGATATCTAAAGAAATGGCTGGAGACTAAAATACAGAATGATTATCCGGAGAACGAAACAGACGATGATATTATTTATTTCCGAACCAGCAAATTAGAAGTATCTGCTTCCCCGGAACAGAATATTGATTGTGATGGGGAATTTTTAGATAAAACACCAGCAATAGTCGAGGTGCTTCCGAAACATCTGGAAATGATTTATGGAGATATGGAATAAGAAAGAACTCCTTCAGTTTTTTAGTAAACTGGGGAGTTCTTATCTATTTTTGCTGTTTGTTTTTCACTCTGTCTCATACATATCTTTTTCTAATAAACTGTTACAGTGCTCAAGACATTAGCTTCAAAGTAGTTCCAAGTAAGATATTTGCCCCATTTTCCATATCAGAAGGCTCTGCGAATTCCTTTGGATTATGACTGATTCCATTTAAGCATGGTATAAATAGGAGTCCGCTATCCATTACATTAGATAGCGAATTGGCATCATGGTTCGCGCCGCTCATCATAACCTGATAGTTTATGTTGGATTCCTTACAGACTTCTTCAGCTATATTTATTATTTTTTCTGATAAACTGGCTGGATGCTTTTCGACATCAGGCTTAATTGTCACTTGATAGTTATTATCTGCAAATGTCGAAATTTGTTCTGTGATTTCGCGTATAGTATCGATTTTGGTTCCTCTAACTTCAAGAATAAAGTTCACTTTGCCGGGTACAACATTCGGTAAATTAGGCTCAACATATAATTCGCCTACTGTACCGATGTTTGGCTCTCCATAATCTTTAACAATTCTATCAAATTCCAATAGAATTTTTGCTGTGTGTGTTAATGCATCATTTCGTTCATTCATCCCGATCGTGCCTGAATGACCTGCCTCTCCATGAACAGTAATATCTAAACGTTTAATACCGGCTATTGCATTTACTACACCTATATTTAATTCGTTTGTCTCCAATTTTTTTCCCTGTTCTATATGAAGTTCTATATAATCTTTATAATATTGATATCCTGCTGTGTCTTTAACCTGTTTTTCATTAAACGGTGTATTTTTTAATTTCCTGATGAAATTTTCATTATAATCAATGAGCTCACAAAATGCACGGCTGCCAAAAGTTCCTCCTAGTATGTTAGCTTCCTCACCACGGAATGAGACAACGGTTACCGGCCTTTCTAATTTTATATCATTCTCTATCAAAGTGATTAGAACCTCCAGTCCGGCAATTACACCTAATGCGCCGTCATATCTTCCACCATTTTTCACAGTATCTAAATGGGAACCAATTAAAATCCCATCTCCTTTTGTTGGACCCACTGTGCCAAAAGCATTCCCGATACTATCCCGGTGTGTTTTTATAGAATATGCTTCACATTTTTTTATGAACCATTCAAGGGCTGCCTCCTCATATTCTGTATAAGCCAGCCGTGTGATGCCCTCTCCGCCGGATGAGATATTATTGACTTCATCTAACATATTTATTAACCGTTGTTTGTTTATCTTCACGAATAATCCCTCTCCTTATACATTATCTGGCTTTACAAATTGCCCAATTGCTTTATCTGCAATGCCGTTTTTATGCGAATAAACGGAATGTCCTCTAACAAAAGTTGCCTCTATATGATTATTCAATGTATGTCCATGAAATGGTGAAATATCAGAGATGGAAAGGAAATCATTTTCATCAATCTTCCATGGAGCGTTGTTTTTAATAATTGTAAAATCTGCGTCCTTTCCTTTTTCAATAGAACCTTTATCACTTAGATTAAATCTTTTTGCAGGTGCTGAAGATAGTAATGCAGCAAATCTGCTTAAGGGCATATTTTTATCACTGATTAAATAATCAAATAGTAACGAGACCATTATTTCCAACCCGGGAGCTCCTGATTTTGCTTTGAAAATGTTATCGTTACCAATTTCTTTATCTTCTTTTTGCCAAGGTGCATGATCAGATGTGATAAAATCGATTCCACTATTGAATAATTGTTCTTCTAAAGCTTTCAGCTCTTCCGGTTTTCTCAAAGGTGGATTAATTTTTGCTTTTGGCCCATATTTCTTCAAATCTTCGGTTGATAATAGTAAATAATTATAGCATGTCTCAGCAGTAACATTGACACCTTGTTCTTTAAACCAATTGATATAATCAATCGTTTGTGCATGACTGACATGCACAATGTGTAATTTTGCATCGGTCCATGAAGCCATATCCAATAATTTGATCACAGAAGATGTTTCTGTTACCGGGGGTCTTGTTAAGTTATGATAAATCGGGTCAAGATTATTTTCAGCTATTGCATCACGGATATAGCTATTTAACAATTCATCATTTTCAGCGTGAAATGCAATTACTAAATCTTTCTTTGCAGTTTTTTTCATAGCTTCTAATATATCAGCATCTGCTATGCGGGGGAATCGATATGGATCTGTTTCAAATGTAGATAGTTTAAATCCGGCGACACCATGTTCTGCCAGCTCATCAATCACCTCGGCACCATTTTCCTTAGGTACGGTTCCCCATAAAGCTATATCAACAACAGACTCATTATTAATTATATCAATTTTGTTTTTCAATGCTTTTACATTAGTTATTGGAGCAGGTAAGTCATAAGGCATATCTAAAAAAGTTGTTATTCCTCCTTTAGCGGCTGCTGAAGAAGCTCTTTTTATTCCTTCATTTGGATTGCTGTAGCAATGAACATGTGTATCGATAAGGCCGGGTAAAATATAGTCCTCGCCAAAATCATGGACTGTTTCAGCATCTAATTTACCTTTCGTTTTTGAAATTTCTATTATTTTCCCATTGCAAATACCTACTTCACCTGGAAAATCTTCTCCCGGGCTTACAATATGACCTTTTAATACGGTTTCGAATTTCATATCAATTCTCCTTTGTAATTTTGTTATAGCCTGCCACGGCTAATAGTCCAATTAGTGATGTTATTAAGCCGTACATTACATAAAGCTCTGATCCTAATGCATGCGCAGAAGCAGATCCTAATATTCCTAATAAAATACTGGCAATACCAGCTCGTTGATCCAATAAATTCTTATCCCTTAAGACAAACCCTCCTAATATAGGTACTAGTAAAGCTGAGACAGAATAAGCAAAGGATGCAACAATCCATCCAAGTGCTTGTGGATATAATATTGCCATCAGAACAGCCAAAACAAGGACAGCTATGGATACTAATCTGGACACAGAAACTAATTTCTTTTCTTCGATATCGGGATTAATATAATTTGTGTAGATATCTTTCGTTATAGTAACTACAACAGATTGCACTGCACTGCTTAATGTGGACATGATTGTTGCTACAATAAATACAGCAAACATGATTAAGAACCAATCAGGAGTTTGAGTCAGGAACCAGCCTGTAGCACTTTCCGGATTATCTAATGAAGGGTTAAGTGAATGTACAGTTAAACCAATAGTAGATGACCAGAAGGTTGCCAGTGCAAACAATGCTGCTGTCACAGCGATGGAAATGGTTGCATTTTTAGAGTTATCAGCAGAATAAATTCTTTGATATAGCTGCTGATTAGTCAGGTTACCGGGCATAACACCAAAAATCCAAAACAATACTGTTCCCGTTCCTACGGCCGCTAAGCCATCAGGAAAATCGGATATTTCGCTTGGAGTTTTAGCCATAATAGTCTGCCAGCCATCTCCTAAATTTAAAGCGATGAAGAATGCTATCACTGCACCGATTACCATGGCACAGCCGAAAATGAAATCTGTCCATGCAACAGATGTCATTCCGGCAGGAAGAACAAATGCCAAGCTTATAAGTGCGAATATTGCAACTATTATTGGTGCGTCAATTCCTGTAATGGTCGAAAAGATATTACCAAAACCGATGAGTTGAGTAATCATCCAACCAAATGGAACAATTAAAGTACACAGGATTGCCAGCATAGATAATATCGGATGATGTCCGTATATATGCCGTATAATATCTGGCATTGTTTCAAATCCGCTATTTCTTAGCCATTTGGCCATGAAAAGAAATGGAATAAAACCAATCATAGTTAATAAACCATAAGTTAGAGTTGACCACCCGCTTGAGTAAGCAGTTCCTACAAGTCCAACAATTACTGCACCACCCATTACCGTTGCGAATTGTGTTCCAATTTGTACATAAATCGGTAATGATCTTCCTCCTATATACCAGTTTTCAATTCCCTTTTTCTTTCGTCCTAATAAATAAGAAAAAGTTATGATTCCTAAAAGCACAATTGCAATTGTGATGAACAAAATTAAATTTGTATTCATATCAAAACTCCTTTAGATATTGATAATGTACTTAGAATCCTATAGTATATAGAATATTAAGGCAAATTGAGTGTCTAAAATTATGAGACTTTTGGAGGCGTTTACATGAATTTAAAAATACTACCTCTATTTCATTTACATGGCTCCCCGCTGCATATCGACCTGATTTTAGAAGAGACAAATATTCCGAGAAGCTCTCTTTACAGGCAAATCAAAGGACTAATAAATGCTGGATTAATTGAAGCTGTAGGAAAAGGAATATATGCGCCAGGATGGTTAGCGGATGAAATTTCCAGAGTTAAAGAGGATTCTGTTAATAAATTGATTGAGACAGCATTGCCTTTAATGCAGGAAATTAATGAGGATATCGGTGAATCGGTAAACTTAACAGCTGTAAAAGGTTCTAAGGTTAGAGTTTTAACACATTTAGAAAGCAAGCATAATTTAAAATACTCTTATGAAGAAGGACAAATCTTAGATATTTTTAAAGGAGCTTCTTCTAAAATATTGTTGGCATATTTATCTGAAAATCATCGTCAATTTCTTATAGATTCAAATTTTGCTCCTGAATGTGGCGTGAAATTAAATCAGGAATTAGAGAAGATCAGGAATGACGAATTTGCAGTTACTAATTCAGAAGTTGATGAAAATGCAATTGGTTTATCAGTACCTATACTTAGAAGAGGGAAATATATACTAGGAGGCTTATCTATTGCGGGACCTGCATTTAGGATCAAAGGAGACAAAATTAATAATTACATTGAACGCCTTAAAGAGGCTGCATATGATATTTCATTGCTGCTAGATGATGAAAATATATTCTAAAAGCTGATGGATAAGAGCATGCTCACCATATTTAGAGATGAAGCAAGAGCTTATCCATCAGCTTTTTTATTTTAGCGTTTAAGCTTCTTCATCAGTTTATCTGCTTCTTTTGCAGATGGCGTATAGCTGTTATTTTTCCAGTGATTCCAGATTTCTGATACGAGTAAAGCGATAAGGGATAGCACCGAAACAAGATCTTCATTTGATAGAGGAATGATTCGATAACCAAACAGCATTGCAGCAGTATTAATAAACACGATAACTAAAACAGTCAGCCGCACCCATTTATTATTTATTCTTGCTAAATTTTCACTCATGGACCAAGCCTCCTTTTTATAAGGTATGGGAGAGTGCGGATAATTATGAGAAGGAGCAGCTGCTATTAAAAGAGGATGTTCAAAAAGTCCAATAAAAATGACACGGCGAATTTCTGCGTTGACGTGAGTTTTGCAATACTCACGTATTTAAAAGCATACGCTCCGTTTGTAAAACTCCCGTCGCCTTGAACTTCTTGGTCCTATTCATCGGACTTTTTGAACACACATTAAAAACGAAAATGTTACATAAATATTAAAAATATTACAATAATGTTAAACGTTATAATCTTTGTTGACGCTTTCATTTTTAATGCTAATATAAAGTTAAGATGGTTGTAAATTAAATACAAAATTGACAATTTTACCTTTGCAGCTTAGATAATTTTGGCTCTTGATCTATAACTGTCTAAACAAATAAAGGAGGAGTTTCATGCAAAAGTTATTTCAGGACAAGTCGTTGAAGTATCTCGGAACATCCATTGTTTCACTCGTCTTTTTTATGTTTGTTGGACTGGGGGCTGCTGCTGCACATGGGTATATCGAGCAGCCGCAATCGAGAGGATTATTATGTAAAGAACAGGTGAACACGAATTGCGGTGGCGTTCAATGGGAGCCTCAAAGTCTCGAAGCACCAAAAGGATTTCCAGGGGCAAGTATCCCGGATGGAGAAATTGCTTCCGCTGGAGGCACTTTTCCAGAATTAGACGCACAAACTGCTGACCGCTGGGCAAAGGTTAATTTGAATTCCGGTGTAAACACATTTACCTGGCATTTAACAGCGAAGCATGCTACAACAAAATGGCATTATTATATTACCAAGCCAGATTGGAATCCGAACAAGCCGCTGACAAGGGATCAATTTGAACTCGTTCCATTCTATGAAGTTTATGATGGAGGCGCAAGGCCGGGTGAGAAGGTGACACATCAAGTAACCATCCCGGAACGGACAGGTTATCATGTTATTTTAGGAGTATGGGATGTGTATGATACAGCGAATGCTTTCTATAATGTAATTGATGTTAATTTTGGCGGTGAAGGAACAGATCCCGGACCGGGAGAACCAAATCCAGAAGTTCCAGGGTATCCAGCGTGGGATGCTAATCATGTCTATCTTGGAGGAGACAAGGTCACATATAACGGAAAAGTATATCAGGCAAAATGGTGGACTACTGGAGAAACACCTGGAAGTGCTGGAGTATGGGAGCTTGTAGAGTAATTTGATTTAAATTATCGAAATGTTTAAATAAATTAACAGGACAGATTATTTTACTAAAAATAAAAAAGAATGTTGCATAAATGTAAAAATTCTAGTATGATAATCTATAATTTATTTTTGAAAAGCAATGAAGAGGACATGAATTATCTGGAAGGTTTAAAGAGAGGAAAGTATTAGGTGAGAGCTTTCTAACCAGGAAATGTAATTTACCACCTCAGAGCTGCGTTGGAGTAACAACTGACGCCGTAACCATGCAACGTTACTGCAAAATGAAGCCGTCAATATGCCTGACGGAAATTTGGGTGGAACCGCGGAGATAACACATTCGCCCCTTCTTAGGAAGGGGAGGGTGTGTTTTTTTAGTATCATAAAAGTTATTAGAATAGAAAAAGCGATGAAGAGGATATGAATTATTTGGAAGTTTCAAAGAGAGGGGAGCAGCAGGTGAGAGCTCTCTAACCGGAAGGATAATTTACCACCTCAGGAGCTGCGTCAGGGTAACAACTGACGACGTAATTACGCAACGTTACTGCAGAAATGAAGCTGTCAAATTAATTTGGCGGGAATTTGGGTGGAACCGCGAAAAAGCATATTCGTCCCTCTGTTATAGAGGGACGAATATGCTTTTTTATTGTTTGAAGATAATTAATAGGAGGAGTGGCGATAAAATGAAGAATGAAGTAAAGATCATATTTCCAGATGGAAGAGAGAAAAATGTAGAAAAAGGGACTTCTTTAAGAGAAATTGCAGAACAAATATCAATAGTTTTAGCAAAGAAGGCTGTTGCAGGAAAAGTGAATGGGAAGCTGGTGGATATAAGTTACTCTGTTTCGGAAGAGAGTCATATTGAACTCTTGACACTCGATTCAGAGGAGGGATTAAACGTTATGCGGCATACTGCTGCACATATTTTGGCACAGGCTGTGGAACGCCTCTACGGAAAAGGAAATGTTCAGTTTGGTATTGGACCGGTTATTGAATATGGTTTCTATTATGATATGAAATGTCAAGTGTCCATTAATCAATCTGATTTGGTGAAAATTGAAAAAGAGATGCAGAAGATCATTCAGGATAATATTCCAATTCATTCATATGAGCTTTCTTTGGAGGATGCTCAGGCTTATTTTAAAAAGCAGAATCAGCCTTATAAGGTAGAGCTGTTAGAAAGTATTCCTGCAAATGAAGCTATTACTGTCTATGAACAGGGCGATTTCTCTGATTTATGCAGAGGTCCTCATTTACCGTCAACAGGTTATGTAAAGGCATTTCATCTTACAAAACTGGCAGGGGCATATTGGCGTGGAGACAGCAATAATGAGATGCTTCAGCGCGTTTATGGAATTGCATTTGCGAAGAAAAAGGATTTAGATGCACATTTGCATTTCTTAGAAGAGGCTGAGAAAAGAGATCACCGTAAATTAGGAAAGCAGCTGGAGCTGTTTATGTTTTCTGAAGAAGCACCAGGTATGCCATTTTATTTGCCAAATGGCCAGATTATCCGTCAGGAGCTGGAGCAGTTTTCCCGCGAAGCACAGTTGAAAGCGGGTTATCAGGAAGTACGTACACCGCTTCTGATGAATCAGCAGCTCTGGGAAGAATCCGGCCATTGGGATCATTATCATGAAAACATGTATTTTTCCGAAGTTGACCATACAAATTTTGCATTAAAGCCGATGAATTGTCCAGGACATATGCTGATCTATAAACAGAAGCTGCGCTCTTACCGTGATTTGCCGATCAGGCTGGCTGAGTTTGGGCAGGTGCACCGTCACGAATACAGTGGAGCTTTAAACGGATTGCTTCGTGTCCGCACTTTCTGCCAGGATGATGCCCATATTTTTGTAAGGGAAGATCAAATTGAAGCAGAAATGGAAAAAGCAATTCATTTAATTGATGAGATATATGGTGTGTTTGGTTTTTCTTACACTGTTGAATTATCTACCCGTCCAGAAAATTCAATGGGGGAAGATGCAGCCTGGCAAATGTCAGAGCAGGCTTTGGCAAATGTTTTAGAGCGGATAGACCTGCCTTATCAAGTAAATGAAGGAGATGGAGCATTTTATGGACCGAAAATT
Organism: Oceanobacillus sojae; assembly: GCF_900162665.1. Classification (GTDB taxonomy): domain Bacteria; phylum Bacillota; class Bacilli; order Bacillales; family Amphibacillaceae; genus Oceanobacillus; species Oceanobacillus sojae_A. The sequence goes on along the minus strand of NZ_LT727812.1, from coordinate 962,332 downwards.
GATTTTCATATTAAAGATGCTTTAGGGCGGAGCCATCAATGTGCAACGTTGCAGCTTGATTTTCAAATGCCGGAGAAATTTGATTTAACTTATGTTAATGCAGATAATGAAAAGCAGCGTCCAGTTGTTATCCATAGAGCAATTTACGGATCCATTGACCGCTTTTTTGGAATTCTGATTGAACATTTTGCAGGTGCATTTCCTGTATGGCTGGCTCCTGTTCAGGCTGTTATTTTGCCCGTTTCATCTGTGCATCAATCCTATGCTGACCATCTAAAAGATACTTTTAAAGATGTAGGTATCCGTATAGAATCAGACGCTCGGGAAGAGAAGCTGGGATTAAAATTAAGAGAAGCACAAATGAAGAAAATCCCTTATATTTTTGTTATTGGAGATGAGGAAGAAGAAAATCAAACAATAAATGTACGGAAATATGGAGAGAAGCAGAGTCAGAGCTTGTCTATTATGGAAGTGTTAAAGAGCCTTCAAAAAGAGATTGCAGAAAAAGCAATAATGCATGTATGATGATGAAGAGTTAGGAAAAAAGGCCTGGAAGAATTTGCGTAATTACTATTCATTCTTGTTTAAGTAGTATAAAATGTAATTATCATCTAAAGCTGAAGGGGATGAGTGAGGATGACAATTACATTTAAGAAAATTGACAGCTCAAACTATAAAAAATGTTCGCTATTAAAGGTAAATGATAACCAAAAAGATTTTGTAGCTCCAAATTGGTATTCTGTTTTGGAAGCCGTTTATGAAGAGGAAGAGAAGCATCCATATGCTATTTATCATGAAGAGGAAATGGTCGGATTTTTAATGTATTCTTATTATCTGGCAGATGAAGAGTATGATAAAGATTCATGGTGGATGGAACGGTTTATGATTGCAAAGGATTTTCAAGGTAAAGGCTATGGAAAAGCTTCTTTAAGTAAATTTATAGAAGAATTTCAAAAAGATTATCCGGATAAAGAATTACGCACATCAGCTGTAAAAGACAATCATGTTGCTATAACATTGTATGAACATAGCGGTTTTCAGCGGACAGGCGAATTTGTTGAAGAAGAAGCAGTGCTGCTGTTGGATAGCTAGAAGTGTGTAAAATATCAATTAAGAGCCGATGATAAATAAAATCATCGGCTCTTTTATAATTTGAAAAGCTCCTTTATTCTAAAGTTTTTGAAGCGACCGAGAAAATCCCCATTCTAAATACGCTTCTGAGCATTAATAAAAATTATTAATAAATCTAATAATATTTTATAATAATGTAATTTTTCGTAAAATATTGATTTATTATTAAATTCATGTTTTAATTTTTAATAGCGACAACTGGTAGTGACGTCACAACCAATGGGGTGAAAGTAAGATGATTGATGATACATTATATATTCCATTACATGTTCAGCTTAGTAAAAGCTTAGAAGAAAAAATAAAAGCACAGGAGTTTATTGAAAAAATACCAAGTGAACGAGAATTGATGGATATGTATTCAGTAAGCAGAACGACGGTAAGAGAAGCTGTCACAAAACTGGTAAATGACGGCTTATTAATTAAAGTGCATGGAAAAGGAACCTATGTAAATAAAAAGCCTCCGATTCAAGAGTGGCTATCTTCTTTAAACAGTTTTACAGAAACGGTAAGAAGAATGGGGATGGTGCCAACCAGCAAGCTATTAACGGTTAAAAAGTTATCTGCGGATAAGCATGGAATAGAAATATTTAAAGAAGAAGTATTTATGATAGAAAGACTTCGTTATGCTGATGAAAAACCTATCGCAATTGAACGGCATTACTACCCGTTATCAATTGGAGAACGTTTATCTGAATTTAACCTGGATAAAGAAACAATCTATGATTTATTGGAAAATGAATTAGGCATTGTTCTGGATGAGGCAGAGCAGTATATAACAACAGAAATAATTGAGGATCATCTGGCAAAATATCTGGAAATACCTGATGGTTCAAACGTATTGCTTGTAGAAAGAACAATTGTTGATGATATAGGGAATGTCGTTGAGTATTATATTGGACAGTACCGCCCTGATATGTACACATTTCGAATAAAAACCAAAAGAAACATAAATAAAAAATAACTGATAGTGCCCGATGATTTTTATTATCTTCGAAATGTAAGCGCTGTCAAATGGAGGCTGTTATGAAAAGACTGTTTCTACCGATCCTCGTTGTTTTCGTATTTTTCATGATGGTATTTTTAGGTGATGAAAGGTTAGCCAGACTTTCCGGATCGACAGAATTAGATGTTATTACACTTAGGGCTGCCCAGTCAAAAGCCTGGAATCATCCCGTTTCACAGGGGGTTGATAAGTTTGCAGAGTTGGTAGAGAAAAAATCAGATGGAAAAATCATTATTGAAACGTATCACGATGGATTGATCGGAGATGACAGGGAAGTTATTGAAAGTGCACAAAGAGGGAGTATCGCTTTCGCCAGCTCCTCCACTCCAAATATGACAAGCTTTACAAATTATTTTACGGCTTGGGATCTGCCTTACATTTTTGAGAATAAAGAAGAGGTATATAAAGCAATTGATGGTGAGCCGGGAGATATTGTCAGAGCAGAGATGGAAAAGTCAGGGTTTAAGGTTATTTTCTTTCCAGATTACGGTTTCCGGCAAATTGTTAATAATGAAAAAGCAATTGAAAAACCATCTGATCTTCATGGGATGAAAATTAGAACGACAAATTCAAGAATAGAACAGGCCGACTTTACAGCTCTGGGGGCAAGTCCTACTCCAGTTGCCTGGTCTGAGGTTTTTACAGCACTGCAGCAAGGAACTGTGGATGGTGAGGGGAATTCGTATTCTCTACTTTGGGATTCGAAGCATCAAGAGGTTCTTTCTCATGTAGCAGAAGTAAATTATAACTACAGCTCAGATATTCTCGTTATGAATAAGGATCTTTACGAAGAGCTTGAACCGCATCAGCAGGAAATTATTATGGAAGCTGGTCAGGAAGCAATGGAGTGGCAAAGAGTTGTAGCAACAGAAAGGGATGAAGAGGCTAAGCAGCAATTTATTGATTATGGAATTGAAATATATGAACCTACCGATGAAGAGTATCTGGAATGGAAGCAGGCGACGGAAATTGTCTGGGATCAATACGTCAGGGAAGGGTATGCAGAGCCAGATTATGTTGACATAATCTTAGATACCTTAGGGAAGACAAGAGAAAGTATCTTTGAAGAATAGAGGGTGAGACAAGTGGAAGCGGCTGTAGATAGTAAAGTAAATAATCATTCCAGCAAACCGCCAAATTTTTGGATGAAGGGTCTTTCCGTACTTGATCGCAGATTTGAAGAAATACTCATTGTCACAGGGTTTTTGACTTTCATTATTCTAATCAATCTTCAGGTAATTAACCGTTATTTACTTCCGTTCTTAGATATTGGAAATATTACGACATGGACGGAAGAGCTTTCAAGATATTTATTTATATTTGTCTCTTTTTTAGGAGCCAGTCTGGCAATACGGAAAAGGGAGTCTATTCAAGTCAGTATAGTTATTAATAGATTACCGGGATCCATTCAAAGTGCACTTCATTTAGCGAATCTATTATTTATGTTTTATTTCAGCTATATGATGGTAACCAATGGCTTTCAGCTGATATCCTTTCAGATTGAAACACAGCAGACAACTCCGGCTTTATCTATACCAATGGGAATTCCATATAGCTCGATACCAATAGGATTTGCGTTGATTATGATCCGTTTAATACAAATGTTTATAAAAGATACGAAGACAATGTCTCTTAAGGAAGGTCTGCTTGGGATCGGTTTTGCTATCGTGATGATTATGCCGATTGTTTTTCTTGGCGACGCAGCAATTGCACTTGTATTATTCGGTTATTTTGCTCTATTTATTTTAATTGGTATGCAAATCGCATTCGCTCTGGGAGCAAGTACATTAGCAACTGTTCTTGCCACAGATGCTATTCCGGTCGATTTCTTCCCGCAAACTGCATTTACAAGCATTGATAATTTCCCGATTATGGCTGTTCCATTTTTTATTGCTGCGGGCATTATAATGGGCGGGGGAGCGATTATCAAACGATTGTTAAACCTGTCAGATGAATTATTAGGGTTTTTGCCCGGCGGTTTAGCATTAGTGGCAATTATTACTTCAATGTTTTTCTCGGCAATAAGCGGTTCAGGACCGGCAACGGTTGCAGCTATTGGGACACTTTTAATTCCTGCGATGATTAAACAGGGCTATCATGCCGGTTTTGCCACAGGTGTGGTAGCAACAGCAGGTACGATTGGCGTTATTATCCCGCCGAGTAATCCGCTTGTTATTTATGGAGTAGTGTCTCAGGAATCTATCTCCCAATTGTTTCTTGCAGGTATCATTCCTGGAGTTTTAACTGGTCTCCTTTTGTTGCTTGTTGTTTATATAATTTCCAAGAAAAATGGCTGGCAAGGGGACCGGAAGGAGTTTAATTTGAAAAGCTCGGCAAAGGCTGCCTGGGATGCAAAGCTGGCTCTGTTAGTTCCCGTTATCATTTTGGGAGGAATTTATGGCGGGTTTATGACACCGACGGAGGCTGCGGCTGTAGCGGCTGCTTACGGTATTATTATCGGCATGTTTGTTTATAGGGATTTAGGCTTGAAAGGCGTTTACAGAAGCCTTGTTAAAGCAGGGATTACTTCTTCCGTTATTATCATGCTGATGGTTATGGCGAGTATTTTCGGACGATTGATCACGCTGGAAAGAGTAGCAGAAATTATAGCAGATTTTGTACTTACATTGAGTGAAAATAAATTTGTTATCCTTTTACTTTTGAATCTATTTCTATTATTTGTCGGTTTATTTTTAGAAGCATTGGCTGCAATTGTAATTTTGACACCGATACTGCTGCCAATGGCAATTGCAATCGGTCTGGATCCGGTTCATTTTGGGCTAATCATGATCTTTAACCTGGCTGTTGGATTTATCACTCCTCCAGTTGGAGTAAATTTATTTGTGGCAGCAAGTACTGCAAAAATTAAAATCGAAGAAATTATTAAAGGGAATAAGTATTTACTGTTAACAATGATTGTTTTGCTTTTGTTAATTTCATATGTTCCGGGAATTAGCATGTGGCTGCCGGAGTTAATAAGAAACTAGATAATAAAAAATTAGAAAGGGAGGGGCTTTTATGTATATTACCTATCAGCCAAAACAAATTACCATAGGTGAAAATAGTCTGGAGAATTTAGGGGAAAGTGCCAAAAAGCTAAAGGTTACACACTTGTTAGTGGTGATAGATCAATTTTTAACAACAGAACCATTAAATTATGATGATAAAATCATGCAAATTCTAAATCAGGAAAATATTGATGTCACCTTCTTTTCCGATTATCAAGGGGAACCGACAACAGACCATCTGGACGCAGCTTTAACCATTGCAAAAGAAAAAGGAATCAATGGAGTCGCTGCAATTGGGGGAGGAAGCGCTATTGATATTGCCAAAGCAACGGCTCTCTTCTACAGGAATCCTCACATGGACTGGGAGGCGATCACGAAGCAGGACAGCTTGGAAAGACTGCCTTTAATTGCTGTTCCGACTACTGCAGGAACAGGCTCGGAAGCAACAAAGGTGATGGTTATTACAGATACAGAAAAGGGCATTAAAATGAACCCGGGACATCCAGATTTAATTCCTGATATAGCTATTCTCGATCCCGCTTTAACAAGCAGCCTGCCGAAAAATTTCACAGCGTATACCGGAGTTGACGCTATAACGCATGCGATTGAAGCCTTTGTATCAACAAAAGCCAATATAGCGACAGATCAATATGCTTTAACAGCAATCCAAATTGCAGGGAGATCTTTACCGGTTGTGTACAACGATGGAATGAATATAAAGGCGAGAGAAGAGATGCTGCTGGCCAGTACGTATGCGGGAATTGCCTTTTCAAATGCTTCTACAAATTTAGCTCATGCAGCTGGAAGGGCTTTAGGAGCCAGATTCCATATTCCCCATGGATTAAGTGTAGCTGTGTTATTACCTTTAGTGATGCGTTTTGGTTTGCAGGCAGCTCCTGAAAGATATGCGCAAATTGCAGTTGCTTTAGGGGCGGAAGCAAATAAAGACATACATGAACTGGCTGAACAATCGATACAGATCATTGAAAAATACTGTGATGATTTTCAAATATGGAAGGATGCGTTGAAATTTATTGATCTTCAGGATTTACAGCGTAATATTGATTTGCTGGCGAAGGATGCTCTGGATGGAAATGGAATTTTAACCAACCGGATTGTTCCGGCAAGCTCTGATATAAGAAAACTATTTTTAGATTTAGTTGACAAATTAAACAAAGTAAAAACAATCGAACAAGTATAATTATACCATGGTTAATCATACAATTAATTCTGAAGAGAAACAGAAAAAAATATCTTACTCGTAAATGCTTATGTCTTAACTGGTCGTGATGTCAGTATCTCTATAATAGATAAGTTCCTGACAATTAAAATGAGTGATTGATGGGATGGAAAATATGAACTATGAAAAATTAAAAACCTTTATAGTTGTTGCTGAAAAGAAAAGCTTTTCTGAAGCTGCCAAGCTGTTATTTGTCACCCAGCCTACCATCACAGCACAGATTAAAGCTTTAGAAGAGGAGCTGAGCACGAAATTATTTGAACGGACTACCAAAAAGGTGAACTTAACTCAATCGGGAATAATCCTGATGAATTATGCTAAGGAAATCGTCCGGTTAAATGATACCGCCCGAAAAGAAATTACGGAAATAGAGAATACAGTCTATGGGGAATTAAGTATTGGATGCAGCTTTACTATCGGTGAGTATATTATGCCCGAGTTTCTAAAACAATTTAAAGATATGTATCCGCTTATTCAAATAAAGGTAGATATTACTAATTCCAATAATATCATTTCTGATATTAAAGACCAGCGTGTGGATGTTGGTTTGATTGAAACGCCAATAGATGATTCAGAAATAGTTGTGGAATCCTTTTTAGAAGATGAATTGATTCTTATTGCTTCTCCGTTATCTTTTTCATCAGAAAATCCAGTCATATCAGTGGAAGAATTGAAAGCGTTGCCGCTGATAGTAAGAGAAAGAGGATCAGGGACCAGAGCCGTAGTAAACCAATATTTAAAGCAATCCGGTGTCAGGGAGGAAGATCTGAATATTGTAATGGAGTTAGGCAGTACGGAGGCAATTAAAGCAGCAGTGGAAGCAAAACTAGGTATCTCGATTACTTCTAAAAGTGCCATAAAAAAAGAGCAGAAGCTAAATTTATTAACAGCATATAAAGTAAAGGATGTGTCTTTCTATCGATTTTTTTATACCGCTTATGGGAAAAATCAGGTTTTGAAATCTACAGCAGAATTATTTTTAGAAGAATTATATAAGATGACGCAAAAAAGGAGGGAGCTTGCTTTGTAACAGTGTTTATCAAAATAATTCCTTAAAGGAGGTGTTTGTAATACACGATGCAAAAAAATTTTATGATGCTGTACCAGGGTTAATTATTTGAAGCATTTCTTAAATAAAATATAAGTATAATCAAGGAGGAATTATAATGGCAAAGCAATCATTGGATGTAAAACAAGTGACAAATCAGAAAATGAAGATGACTCCGAGTGAAGCAATTGTTGAAACGCTGGTAGCAGAAGGGATAAAAGAGGTTTATGGTATTGTCGGCTCAGCATTTATGGATATGCTCGATTTATTTCCAACAGCAGGAATCCGCTTCCTTCCGGTAAGACATGAACAAAGTGCTGCACATATGGCAGATGCCTATACACGTGTTTCCGGCACTGCAGGAGTTGTTATCGGTCAAAACGGTCCGGGGATTACAAATATGGTGACGTCTGTTGCGGCAGCAAATCAGGCACATACTCCAATGGTAATCATATCGCCATCAGCCGGTACACCTACCATTGGCTGGGACGGATTTCAGGAAGCAGATCAGGTCTCGATTTTCCAGGCTATCACAAAAGAAACGGTAAGAGTTACGCATAAAAGCAGAGTTGCAGATTGTTTACGTACAGCCTTCCGGATAGCTTATGCGGAGCGTGGCCCGGTACTTTATGATATCCCTCGTGATTTATTTTATGGAGAGCTGGAGGATCAGATTTTACAGCCTTATCAATACCGTGTAGACTCACGCGGCAGTGGGGATCCCGTCTTATTAGACAAAGCAGCTGATTTATTAAAGAATGCCAAATATCCAGTGATCATTTCTGGCCGAGGCGCCGTGGATTCTGATGGGGTAAATGTTGTAAAGCAGATTGCTGAGCATTTAACAATTCCATCAGCTGTATCCTATATGCACAATGATGCCTTTCCGGCAGAGCATCCGCTTGCTGTAGGGCCGATTGGATACATGGGATCAAAAGCAGCCATGCATACCCTGAAGAAAGCAGATGTGGTATTAGCGATCGGAACAAGGCTGTCTGTGTTCGGTACCCTGCCTTGTTACGATATTGATTATTTTCCAAAGAATGCTAAAATTATTCAAATTGATATCAATCCAAGAAATATTGCCAGAACGCATCCGGTGGAAGTGGGGATTATAGGTGATGCAAATGCGGCAACTAAAGCATTGTATGAAAAATTAACAGAAAAAGTATCTGATGCTGTAGAAAATCAGGGCAGATTAGAGGAAATTGCGAAGGCCAAAAAAGAATGGGATCAGGAACTGATTGATTTGGCAATGGAGGAAGGGAATCCGATTAACCCGCGCCGTGCCTTGCTGGAGCTGACAGGAGTGTTGCCTGAGAATACGATTATTTCCACAGATATCGGGAATGTCTCTTCTACAGCAAATTCTTATTTGAAATTTAACCAGACAAGACGTCACATTGCGGCGTTGACATTTGGAAATACAGGCTTTGCATACCCGGCAGCACTGGGAGCACAGTTGGCAGAGCCAGATGCACCGGTAGTTGCAATCATTGGTGACGGCGCATGGGGAATGAGCTTACATGAAGTGAGTACGGCAGTAGAACAGAATATCCCTGTAGTTGCCTGCGTATTCAATAATAAATCATGGGCAGCAGAGAAGAAGAATCAGGTGGATTATTATGATGATCGTTATGTTGGATCTGATATTGAAGGACCAGAGTTTGCAGAGGTTGCTAAATCAATGGGCGCATTAGGATATACGGTTGAAAATGCAGAAGATATTGGACCGGTTATCAAGGAAGCATTGGATGCGAGAAAACCTACAGTTGTCAATATTTATGTGGATGGAACACAATTAGCACCTCCTTTCCGGAGAGATGCATTGCAAATGCCAACCAGATATCTTGATAAGTATAAGCATCTGGATTATGAAGTGTGGGGAAAGGAATAATCTGATATAATAAAGCGAAACTTCCTTCAATAGGAGTTTTCACCGACGGTCATCTATGATAAATTTCCGTACCGGTTTATCCGGTGCGGAAATTTTAGATATATTTACACGTAATTTTAAAGTACTAAGAGCGGTGTGTCAGGCTAAATGATTTTCAAGCAGTATACATAAGGGAGTTGATAATTTGGGGAAAGCAGGAAGTAAGAACATTTTAATAGACATACTGCCTGGGTTACTGCTCTGTGTTGTTGTAATGTTTTTAGGTATTTATGGTGCTGAACTGATAGGAAATATCATGATATGGACAGGATTATTATCAGAAGGCAGTTCAACACCGGTTTCCGGCATATTTGTGGCGATTTTAATTGGAATTGTTATCCGGAATGTGATAAATCTTTCAGGTATATTTACAAAAGGAATCAGCTTTTCCATGAAGTATGTATTACGTACCGGAATTATTCTGCTAGGTTTACGTCTTAGTCTGATGGAGGCATTAAAGCTTGGCGCATTTGGAATTCCGCTGATTGTTGCCTGTATATCTGTCGGTTTAGCTTTAACACTCTATTTGACGAAGAAAATGAATCAGTCCATGAGGCTTGGAACATTGATTGCAAGCGGTACCGGCATTTGTGGCGTGACCGCGATTATGGCAACATCTCCGGTTATTAAAGCAAAGGAAAATGAGATTTCTTATGCTGTGGCTAATATTACTATTTTTGGTTTAACCGGCATGATGCTTTATCCTTTCCTCGGACATTTTTTATTTGCGGATGATCCAATTAAAGCAGGATTATTTTTAGGAACAGCAATACATGATACTGCTCAGGTAACCGGAGCGGCATTAATTTATGACCAGCTCTTCCAAAATCCGGCTGTCATCGAAACGGCGACAGTGACAAAATTGACAAGGAATTTATTTATTATTGCAATTATCCCGCTGGTATCTTATATATTCTTCAATTATTCCAGAAAAGAAGCTGGAGAGGATAAACTGGATAAGGACACATTACCGAAGTGGTATACATTTATCCCGTTGTTTGTTATTGGTTTCTTAATTCTTTCCGTTATCCGGACCATTGGGGATGCTACATTAGAAAGTGCTGGAAATGCCTTTGGCTTATTTGCGGGGAGTACATGGGAATCGATTTATAACAATCTAAGCTCATTTGGAACAACATATCTTCTGGGAGCTGCCATGGCAGGTGTCGGTTTGTCTACGAACTTTAAAAAGTTTAAAGGGATGGGGCTTAAGCCGTTTTATATCGGTTTTATGGCAGCAGTAGCAGTCGGTGTTGTAAGTGTTATTTTAGTTTCCTTATTCGGCGGATTTGTCAGAGTTTAATAATTAACTAAACTTTCGCACCTAAGCATAAACATACTAACCTTGCTGTTCCAGGATGTACATGGTCTCTATTAACATGCTTGCTTTTAGTTAACTCATCTTTTTATTTTTTGAACAGGTTATTGTGTATAGCTTCCGTTCCGGCCAACCACTCCGCTTTCCGACGTACAGGACGTACTAGTGCAGACGTTGCAACAGGACGTTGCGATCTTAGTCTGCCATGGGGACGGCTTCAGCTAACTTGAAAAGAAACCCGCTTTTCAAGTGGATCTTCAGCTCGCCCTGTTCCCATAGGAGTCTACGTGGTTGGCCTGCGCTCTAATAGGATTCTACAGCGTATGGAAGAAATAATTTCCTGATGAAGTGGAGATGAAATCATCATTTTTTAGTCTAAATAAAAAATCATGCTGGTGTTTCAAATGATTTTTAGCAGTTCAAATCATAACAGCATGAATAATTCATATCGAGAATAGCTTTCATGCACCAAAAATAAAGATTACTGAGCCATGTTCACCATGCAATATAAAAATTCGTTCTGTCAGATCTATCTTTTATTTGTTCAGTTATTTCAGTATAGAACATTCTGCTAGCGGAGGCGGACCGTTTTGACTCCTGAGGGATTAGCACCATCTGAAGATCCACTTTTGCCAAGTGATCTTCTTGGAAAAAGTTAGCTGAAGAGCGTGCCCCTAGGAAAGCAAAACGGTCCGCCGTAGCGGTAGCCTTACACGTTACCTTCTTTCTAAATAGAGTTTACGCTTTGTCAACAGTTATATGGAAGAAATGATCAACTCCTATTCCTATGGATAGGAAGTTACTTTTTAAAGTGCGAAAGTTTAGTAATTAAATGAAGCTAAAAAATAGTATCTCTCTTTAGCGTTTACGGAGAAATAAGAAACATTCTCTTAACTTGTAAAGAGAGATTTTTTTATGCAGAAGAGAGGTTGAGGAGGCTTTAGATGCTTTTCTTAATGACCTGTTATAAAATGAAGGAAGTAATGTAACAGGAGGTAGTATCGTGGATTGGTTCCATAGGTTAAATGAATATTTTCCGGTAGAGGAAATGAAAGCAAAAGAACAAATGGAGGCTTTATTGAAGGACAAACCAGAACATTATTATAAAGACGAAAGTGACCTTCATATAATGATGTACGCNGGGATGCTACATTAGAAAGTGCTGGAAATGCCTTTGGCTTATTTGCGGGGAGTACATGGGAATCGATTTATAACAATCTAAGCTCATTTGGAACAACATATCTTCTGGGAGCTGCCATGGCAGGTGTCGGTTTGTCTACGAACTTTAAAAAGTTTAAAGGGATGGGGCTTAAGCCGTTTTATATCGGTTTTATGGCAGCAGTAGCAGTCGGTGTTGTAAGTGTTATTTTAGTTTCCTTATTCGGCGGATTTGTCAGAGTTTAATAATTAACTAAACTTTCGCACCTAAGCATAAACATACTAACCTTGCTGTTCCAGGATGTACATGGTCTCTATTAACATGCTTGCTTTTAGTTAACTCATCTTTTTATTTTTTGAACAGGTTATTGTGTATAGCTTCCGTTCCGGCCAACCACTCCGCTTTCCGACGTACAGGACGTACTAGTGCAGACGTTGCAACAGGACGTTGCGATCTTAGTCTGCCATGGGGACGGCTTCAGCTAACTTGAAAAGAAACCCGCTTTTCAAGTGGATCTTCAGCTCGCCCTGTTCCCATAGGAGTCTACGTGGTTGGCCTGCGCTCTAATAGGATTCTACAGCGTATGGAAGAAATAATTTCCTGATGAAGTGGAGATGAAATCATCATTTTTTAGTCTAAATAAAAAATCATGCTGGTGTTTCAAATGATTTTTAGCAGTTCAAATCATAACAGCATGAATAATTCATATCGAGAATAGCTTTCATGCACCAAAAATAAAGATTACTGAGCCATGTTCACCATGCAATATAAAAATTCGTTCTGTCAGATCTATCTTTTATTTGTTCAGTTATTTCAGTATAGAACATTCTGCTAGCGGAGGCGGACCGTTTTGACTCCTGAGGGATTAGCACCATCTGAAGATCCACTTTTGCCAAGTGATCTTCTTGGAAAAAGTTAGCTGAAGAGCGTGCCCCTAGGAAAGCAAAACGGTCCGCCGTAGCGGTAGCCTTACACGTTACCTTCTTTCTAAATAGAGTTTACGCTTTGTCAACAGTTATATGGAAGAAATGATCAACTCCTATTCCTATGGATAGGAAGTTACTTTTTAAAGTGCGAAAGTTTAGTAATTAAATGAAGCTAAAAAATAGTATCTCTCTTTAGCGTTTACGGAGAAATAAGAAACATTCTCTTAACTTGTAAAGAGAGATTTTTTTATGCAGAAGAGAGGTTGAGGAGGCTTTAGATGCTTTTCTTAATGACCTGTTATAAAATGAAGGAAGTAATGTAACAGGAGGTAGTATCGTGGATTGGTTCCATAGGTTAAATGAATATTTTCCGGTAGAGGAAATGAAAGCAAAAGAACAAATGGAGGCTTTATTGAAGGACAAACCAGAACATTATTATAAAGACGAAAGTGACCTTCATATAATGATGTACGCGGAATTTGCAGACTTTGTCTTTGTTGATTTTCTGTGGGTCTCTGAGAAAGCCCGCGGAAAAGGAATTGGTAAAAAACTGATTCAGCAGTTAAAAGATAAGCGGAAAACAATTATTTTAGAAGTAGAGCCTGCAAATGAGAATAATGAGGATAGCGGGAAACGGCTGCGCTTTTATTTCCGTGAAGGATTCAAGGTGTCAGAAGCCATTTCTTATCAGTTTCAGGCATTGGTATCTCATTCGGAAACAGAACTGGATATTATGTATTGGGATGAGCAGGCGAAAACGGATGGGCAATTAATGGAATACATGAGAATAGTTTATGAAGAAATCCATTCTTACAGGCAGAAGCAAATCTACGGGTATGAGCCGAAACCGACAAGTGCAGTATTGAAGCTAAAGGCTGAACAAGAGAGCCCGATGCAAATTCAAGGAATAAATCATCTTTTATTTTCTGTTTCCAATTTGGAGAAGTCGATTGTGTTTTACCGGGATGTATTGCATGCAAAATTACTTGTAAAAGGGCGATCTACTGCTTATTTCGATTTAAATGGCATCTGGCTTGCGCTGAATGAAGAAAAGGATATTCCCCGCAATGAGATTGAAGCTTCCTATACACATCTGGCATTTTCAGTTAAAGAGGAAGAATTAAAGGCCTGGGAGCAGCATTTAAAACAATCAGGGGTTCACATACTGGAAGGACGGAAACGGGCAGCAGAGGATAAGCAATCCATTTATTTTACAGATTTGGATGGACATAAGCTGGAGCTCCACACGGGAACACTTCAAGATCGTCTGGGTTATTATCAAAATGAGAAGAAGCATATGCGTTTTTATCTGGAAAATATAAATAACATAAACGGGTAATTGAATGAAAAGAGTTCTCGAATAAGAGAGCTCTTTTTTTAGTGAAAAGCAGGAATTTAGTAAATAAAATGGAATTTATATAAATAAAGAGGAGTTGATTCCAGCGGTATATCATACATAATCAATTATTTTAGAAAATCATTTTTAATATCATTGGAGGTTTGTAACATTGAAAGCATTATTAGCGATAGACATGCAGAAAGCACTAATTAACGAGCAATATGATTTAGGAGAGCGTGTTAATAATATGGAGCTTATCTTAAAAGACTTTTCAAAACAGAGCTTACCTATTTTTCTGATTCAGCATACTAGTGAAAATAAAGAAGATCCATTTTATATAAACGGAAGCGGAGCAGAAATTTATCCGCCTTTTAAAAAGTATGGTACAGAAATCATTCAAAAAGAAACACCGAGTGCCTTTTTTCAAACCAATTTGCTGGAGAAGTGTAAAGCATACAATGTGGACGAGCTTGTCATTATCGGTCTTAATACAGAATTTTGCTGTTTATTCACAGCGATTGCGGCATATGATCGCGGATTTAAGGTTGTTTTTCTGGAAGATGCTACGGCAACAGTAAATAATGGAGAAGTATATGAAATGAAGGATTTAGATATTCCGGATTTTATCGGGACGGTTTTGCATTGGTCTGGAGTAGTGGATGTTCTTGATTTGGATGAATATAAGACGTGGAGTAATACATGACAACAAGTAAAAATTAAAAGCCAAATAAATACTCGTGAGAAACAGCTTGGATAAACTGGGAAGAAAACAATAAATTTGTTAATAATACCCTCCTGATGGCATATAAAATAATTCGTCGGGCATAATAACCTTGATAAAACGAAACTGTATTCAATGAAGAGGATTTACGAAGTGTGTGAGTTTTTTCGGCAGAGGAGCAACAGCAGCTCCTGTATACCGTAAACGCAGTCTGCTTTCTCTTTTTTCGTTGAATGTCAGTGGAGTAATTCAGGGAGGTAGCGTTTGTTACCGCCGTGATAAATTTTTTGAAAGGGGTTTGACTGATGAGCCAATTAACGCAAAGCGAACTGGAAACATTGCGCAAAGTTATTGGGGAGCATGGGATGATTGTCAATAAACTGGAGGCTTATGCTGAGCAGGCACAAGATCCGGAATTTAAATCAATGCTGCAATTTGACGCAGAAGATGCCCGCAATGCCAAGCAACAATTAATGTCATTTTTACAATAGGAGGGTGATTTAAAAATGTTTCAGGATAAAGAAATGGTGAATGATTATTTAAATGGACTTAACGCAAGTTTGAAAGGTTATGCTGGCTATATTTCAGAATCAAATAATCCCCAGCTGCGCCAAAAATTTGTGGAGCTGAGAAATCGTGATGAGGCACGCCAATTGAAAGTATATCAATATGCCTTGCAAAATGGTTATTATCAGCCTGGCCAGCAGGCGAGTCCTCAGGAGGTTCAACAAGTACAGACTGAATTATCTCAGGGCAGTTAATGTACATGCATCAAAAAACGAGAAGCCTATTTCATTCATAAGCTTCTCGTTTTACTTCACTACTATTGTTCTAAATCCAGCCTTTTTTGTATGCTAAAAGCATTGCATTCGTCCGGTCATTTACATTTAGTTTCCGTAAAACTGTTGTAACATGGTTTTTAACTGTTTTATCAGATATTTCTAAGTTTCTGGCTATAATTTCGTTATTATTGCCTCGTGATATCTCGAGTAAGACATCCCATTCCCGTTTAGTAAGAAGCCCCTCCGGACGGGATTGTAAGGTAGAAGAAAGGGTTAAAAATTCGTCGTGTAAATCTTTAGCCAATTCCGGATAAACATAAATACAATCTGAGTCGATAAAACGAATTCCTGAAACTACTTCATTTAAACTCATATTTTTAACAAAATAGCCGTCAAAATCTAATTCATAAAGGCGGATAATATCCTTCATATGCAAATTAGGCAGGATAATAGCAGTTTTAACATCCTTTAACTGTTCCTGTTCAAGAATACGCGTAATATCATTATATTGATAAATGGGTACCATGACTAAATCCGGTACATTTGATGAATCAAGCTGAAAATCATCTAAATCTCTTAAAGATAGTATAGAAATATTTAAATTCGTTTTTTCGGATAACGTAAAAGCGTCAATAAAATTCAAAGTTCTGTTCGAAGTTGGTGTTATACTCAAAATTATCATCTCCTGTCATTTGAGTGAGTATTTTCGTGATGTAAATAAAAAATGAATAATTATGCGATATTGATTCTTGAGTCTAGTAGCAGTTCAAAATAAATATTTGGCAAAACTATTCGAGCTTGTTTTCTATAAGAAAAGGGGATATGAATTTTTAGACTTCTGCTGATGAAATCATATCTTCAAATATAGCATAGGATTGTATTAATTAAAATCCTGAAAAAGATTTTAATTGAAAAATGATAGTTAAATCCTGGTTTAAAAAAGTAAAAGGACCTACTTATGCATGAATATCCAAGAAATATACTATTTATAAACTAGTTTCCCTTGCAGGTTAATAGGGAAATCTGTAAAACTGGACTCTGGAAAAATAAAAGTCCAGGGCATGCTTGAATCTGGAGGTACAAAAACCCTTTCTAAAGTAAATTGTTTTTCTGCTTTTACTGCGTCGTCTTCTACATATTGTAATGTTGAGTTACTAAATGAGTAAGCTTGTCTGCTGTAATTATTAATTAAAACAGTAACCAATAAATCTGACCGATGATTTCTTGCTTGCCATAAAGCAGTAAATGTTATCTGTGTATCAACAGAATTGGGCGGTACTAAATTTTGAAATGCTTGTTCAATCTTGCGCCGGTCAATATTGGGAAGCGCTTTATCCCATTTGGGTTCAAAAACAAGGTTCATAACAAATCCTCCTTATAGATACCTTGATTATATAAGATTCGAGCATAGAAATAAATTTTTAGCGTTTCTTTTGAAAAAAAATGTCATTCGTTTTAGACTTGTGGTACGATAAGTGGGATAAAAACACTAGTCAGCTAAGAATTAAAAGGAGGTTATAACATGGAAGAGGAAAATGTAGAACAACAGGCAGTGAAGCCGGAAAATATTGCGGAAGTTGGAGAAACCATCAGTATCGTACGCGGGGAGCATAAAGGCAAAAAAGCAGAGGTGCTTATTGTACGCGAAAATTCTGTTATTGTCCGTATCGGAAATCATCCATCTACGGGAGAGCCGATTAAAACAGTAGTAAACCATAAAAATTATAAGAGAAAATAATTTGGATTATATGAAAACAGCCCCGGCATATCTTTTGCCGGGCCTGTTTTCATATAAGTCTTCATGCAGGGAAAAGGTCTGTCTTTACATGATAAACCTTACAATACTGTGCTTAAGTCCCCTTTGTAGAATAATGATGAAATTTCTACGTCCATTCCCAGTAAACACCCAAAAAGGAAGTCCAACATCTGTTGAACTTCCTCAGAAATCTAAATTGTTTCTCTATCACTTATGAAACTGGTTTTTTCCATAATCCAAGTATTAACGCTGAAATAACTGTACCAATTAATAATGATAGTATGAATAATATTCGAGCATCACCTAGTGCAGCAACAACGATAATGCCGCCGTGCGGTGCTGGAACACTACTGTGAAAGAATTGTGTCAGCCCTCCGGCAATTGCTGCACCGATAACAGATGAAGTAATTACACGTAATGGATCAGCTGCAGCAAATGGAATAGCTCCTTCTGTAACAAAGGATAATCCCATAATATAATTAGCTGTTCCCGATTTACGTTCATCTGCCGTGAATTTATTTTTAAATAAGGTTGTTGCCAGAGCGATAGCTAATGGAGGCACCATACCTCCGATCATAACAGCTGCCATGAATGCGCCGTCTCCTGTGTCTGTGAAAACCCCGATAGAGAATGCGTAGGCTGCTTTATTAAATGGGCCACCCATATCTATAGCCATCATACCGCCAAGCAGAACACCAAGTAAAACAATATTTCCTGTTCCGAGACCTTGTAAGAAATCTAAAATATAGTTATTTAGTGTGGAGAATACAGGTCCGATTGCAAAGTACATGGCTGCTCCTGTAACGAGTAACCCCAGCACAGGATACAATAAAATAGGTTTAAGACTTGCTAAAGACTGTGGCAGGTCTTTTAATAAGTGTTTAATTAAAATGATTAAGTAACCAGCGGCAAAACCACCGATAAGCCCGCCAATAAAGCCGGCATCACTGTTTACTGCCATCATACCAGCTACAATACCAGGCATTAAACCGGGTCTGTCAGCGATACTCATAGCGATATAACCGGCAAGAATTGGGATTAAGAAGTTGAATGCTGTATCTCCAATGGTATTAAAGAATAGGAAAATTTCTGATTCGCTTCCTAAGAAACTTTCAAACAGGAAGGAGATAGCCATTAAGATCCCGCCGCCGATAACAAATGGAAGCATGTGGGAAATTCCGTTCATTAAATCTTTATAGATTTTACCCCAGGCAGATTGCTTTTCATATTCTCCATCGTCTCCAGATTTTTCGCCAGAGCTATGATAAACTGGAGCATCTTGATTTGAAGCTTTGGTAATAAGCTCTTCTGCTTTTTTAATGCCGTCTACAACAGGGCGTTCGACTACGTGTTTTCCATCAAACCGTGCCATTTCTACTTTTTTGCTGGCAGCAACGATAACACCGGAAGCGCGTTTGATTTCATCAGCCGTTAAACGGTTTTTTGTACCGTCTGAACCGTTTGTTTCTACCTTAATATCCACATTCATTTCTGTGGCTTTTTTCTTCAAAGCATCCTCAGCCATATAAGTGTGTGCAATTCCAGTAGGACAAGCTGTTACAGCAACTATAAACGGCTTGTCATCTGCTGCTTCTGCTCCACTTTCTGCAGCCTGGTTGGTTTTTTCCTGAGCTTCCTCTTCCTCCGCTGATTCAACAAATAGTGCTTCTACTTCATCAGGAGTCGAAGCATCTTTTAACTTATTTACAAAGTCCGGTTCCATCAGAAGACGGGATAACGCAGCTATCGTTTGCAGGTGTGTATCATTCCCGCCTTCAGGTACAGCAATCATAAAGAAAAGGTGGGCAGGCTGCCCGTCTAAGGAATCATAATCAATTCCGGCTTTACTTTTCGCAAATAGCACAGTAGGCTCTTTCACGGAAGCCATTTTTGCGTGGGGCATCGCGATACCATCACCTAACCCGGTCGAGGATTGTTTCTCACGGGCCAGAATTGCTTCTTTAAACGATTCTTTTTCGGAAATGATTCTATATTTATAAAGGTTTGCGATCATTTCATCAATAGCAGCTTCTTTTGTTGTAGCTTGAAGATTTAAAAGCATGACATCTTTTTTTAATAAATCTGCAACTTGCATGTTTATCATCCTTCCTATATTGAATTTATATAGCTTCTATCTGAATTTGAGAGCGTAGATTTTCAATTGCTTCTGTGGTAGCTAAATCCTCAGAAAAAGCAGTTGCACTTCCGGAAGCAACAGATGTTTTAAACGATTCGAAAGCGTCCTTTGACTTTAAGAAGGAACTGATAAAGCCTGCAACCATGGAGTCGCCCGCACCAACAGAATTAATCAGCTTTCCTTCAGGTGCTTCTGCTCTGTAATTTCCCCGGTCAGTGATAAGCAATGCACCATCTCCACCCATGGAAATAATAACGTGCTTCGCTCCTTTTTCTAACAGCTTTTTCCCATAAGTTACCACCGCTTCATTTGTTTCCAGCTTCACATTAAATAATGCTTCCAGCTCATGAATATTTGGTTTAACCAATAATGGTTTATAGCTTAAAGATGCCTCAAGTGCAGCACCTGTGGTATCGATAGCAAATTCAGCGCCTTGGCTCTTTATCTGCCTGATTAATTTTTCATGAAAATCCTCTGACAGAGAAGGGGGCCTGCTTCCTGATAGAATAACGGTGTCTCCTTCTTTTATCTCTTCTAATTGTTTTAAGAATTTGGCAACTTCTTCATCGGATAAGGCAGGGCCGCGCCCGTTTATTTCTGTTTCCTGATCTGATTTAAGCTTGATATTGATCCGGGTGTCTTCTTTAATATTGACAAAGTTTGTCTGAACATCTAGTTCATCTAAAGCATCTTCAATAAATTTACCTGTAAAGCCGCCTACAAATCCGAGGGCAACAGAGTCTGTCGATAGTGCTTTTAATATTCTTGATACATTAATCCCTTTTCCGCCAGGGAGCTTATAGTCATTCTCCATATAACTCAAGCCGCCTAATTCGATTTTGTTTACAGGAACAATGTAGTCAATCGATGGATTTAAAGTAATGGTATAAATCATCTAATCCGCCTCCAAAATTGTTGTATGGTTTAAATACGGTTGATGTATAGTAGATATCTTATCGGTAATGAAAGTTACATCGGAAAAATCACATATTTTTGCAAAGCTGACTTTATTCCATTTGCTGTCATCTGCCAGGAAATAAGTATCTGAAGCTCTTTCAATTGCTAATTGTTTCATAGAAGCTTCCTCGGGATCCGGTGTTGTACAGCCATATGTCATATCAATACTGTCTACGCCGAGAAATGCCTTTGTAAATTGATAATTCATTAAAGAACGTTGACTGGGTGCGCCTACCATCGCTTTTGTAGAATGCTTTAATTTACCGCCTACGAGATAAGCGTTAATTTGTCTGTCTGCAAGCATAGAAGCATGGGCAATACCATTCGTAACAACAGTAATAGATGTATCTGTAAGAAACGGGATCATTTCAAGTGTTGTTGTACCTGCATCCAGATAAATGACATCATTCTCTTCTAAAAGTGTGACGGCATACCTCCCTATATTCTTTTTTTGTTGACTGTTTTTGATCGTTTTTTCCTGATACGTCAGCTCCGCTCCAAATGTTGCGTTCAATTTTGCTCCGCCATGAATGCGGAGCAGGAGACCTTTACTTTCTAATTGAGCGAGGTCTCTGCGGATTGTTGATTCCGAGCAGTCAAGACTCTCGATTAAATCAACTGATTTGATTACACCGCTTTCATTTAGACGGCGTAAAATATACTGATGGCGTTCATCTGTTAGCATATCCTCACCTCTTGTTTTTATAATATCATCTAAAACATTCAAAAAAAACCAAAATCATTCAAAATAAATCTGTAAAATGAATAATAATGAACTTGAATGAGAGATAGGTATAATATACGTAATATTTTTTATTTAAAATTGAACAATATTTCTTTCCAGTAAAAAGAAAAGGAAGAGAAGGGAAAGTGAAAGAGTCAATCAGATAGTGCATAACTGATTGACTATGTGAAGGTATCAAAGGAAGAAACTAATGGTTTCTTAGTGTGGAATTAAAATTATATAAGATGTTGAGGATTGCTGGTTTGGCAATGATTTCTGTTTTTTGAGCTCATATGCCATTTACTTATATCTATATGAGCCCGCTATTTATAGAAAGCCAGCCTAAAGCATTTTATTGATAAAGCTTTAATGCCTCCTCCAAAAAAAATTTATATTTAGCAATAAAGCTTTCTGGTTTTATAATTTTAACTTTATCACCGAATCCCGCTAAAAATTGATAGGAGAATGGATTCTCAGGGAGTTCAATAGTTGCAAAATAGCTTCTTGGGGTCTTTTCTGTAACAGCGTTTTTTCCATATCTTTCGATAAATTGATCTCTTACAGCGACATCAATCAACACTTGCACACTAATCAAATCTTGTTGTTTATTATATTGTTTTTCTTCCTCAAATATCTTATCAGTTTTTGGGGTGAAAAAACCGTCTTTTTGGATATGTATTATCCTTGTTAACTTAAACGTCCGATAGTCTTCCCGTTCTAAGCTGAACCCGATAAGATACCAATGCATTTCACTTAAATGTAACTTATAAGGTTCCACAGATCTGTATGTTATATTTCCTCTTTGGTCTACATATTCAAACTTTAGTAACCAATTATTTTCAATGGCTTGTCTGATAAATGAAATATCTTCTTTAATTTGCCTTCTTCCTGCCCAGTCGTAAAAAGATAAATCATATTTTGGGGAAATGTCAGCACTGGTCATTCCTTTGATTTTCTGGATAGTCGTCTGAATTTCCTGGTTTGTAATTAACTGATCAAAACCACCCAATGCAATGAGTATATTTTCAATGTCACTGTTATTTAATAAACGTTTATCGAATTTATAATCTTCCATAAGAGCGTAACCTCCTTCAGCACCATATGTTGCATAAACAGGTATTCTTGCATAACTTAATGTTTCCATATCACGCTGAATCGTTCGCTTAGATACATGAAAAAGCTTGCTGAATTCTGAAGCGGAGACAGATTTCTTTTGTAATAAAATCATAACGATGGAGATAAGCCGTTCAATTTTTTTCATGTTTTCCTCCTATATACGACATACAGTTGTCGTCTTTGGTCTATTATACTTCAGATATGAAAAGGGGGAAATAAAGATGAAAGCAATCGTTTATTTACAATTTAATGGAGAAGCAGAGGAAGCAATAGCTTTCTATGAAAAAGCTTTTCAGGCAAAAAGCGTTAAAGTAAAATTTGGAGCATTTGGTCAAAATTCAGAATATCCATTATCGGAAGAGGAGCAAAACATGATTATGGAATCCCGTATGGAGTTTTCAGGGAATATTTTAATGATCTCGGATGTTCTGCCTTCTATGCAGGATATTACAGGCGCAGTCACAAAGGGGAGTATGGTCTTAATCAGCATTATTGATGCTGATCCGGAAACGAATAAACAATTTTTTGAAAAGCTTTCGGAAGACGGTACTGTGATTATGCCTTTATCTTCTATGCCGTGGTCAGCAAGCTTTGGCATGTTAGTTGATAAATTTGGTGTGACGTGGAAATTTAATAGTGAGGCAAGTAAATTTCTGGATAGCTTCTTAAATTAAATTTGTAATATTAGAACGGGACTCACATAATATTTTAATGTAACGTTCGCACTGAGACAGCAATACCTAAAAAGCCCTGAAATTCCTATCTAATTGAGGAGTTTCAGGGCTTGTTTTATTTAGATGGCTTTGAGCAATAAGCGCTTGAGTAAAGGTGTGAAATGCTCTGGCAGAGCGCCCACATCCGGGACCATGATGCGCTCTTTCCCATAAATATTCTGCATCATATTATCATCATTCTCTTCAATCAGTCCGTTTGCAAGGAACATACCGACTACGTCGATTTGGTGTTTGCGGGCATCGGCAACGGCCTGGTACGTATCTACAATGCCATTCTGATCATAGCCGGAAGCTGCCGGCTGTCCATCGGAAAAGACAAGTAAAAATTTATTCTTCTCGCTGCGGCTGATTAATTTTTTAGTAATATGACGAATGCTGAAGCCATCCCGGTTATCTTCCTGCGCTTCCAGCTGCATGATTTTAGCACCCTGTTCTTTATACAAGGAATCCTCTAATGTCTGGATATATTGGAGATAATTCGGCTGGTAATTTTCGCTTACTTTATTGGCATCCTCCCAAAAGCCGATAATTTCATGAGGGATGCGTAATTCTTTTAGTACCTCATGAAACAGAGTAACACCGCGTTTGGTTTCCTCCATTTTGTTTTCCATAGAAGCAGAGCAATCGATTAATAAAGTGAAAACTGCATCAAATTCCTTTGATTCCTGTTCTTTTTTATAAAAAACTCGGGGAGAATCCTCTAAAAAAATAGGAAGCAGTTTTTTAGAAAGCCGGCCGAATAAAAGGTTTGTTCTCGGTGCATTCTGTTTATGCTCCAGGGTCAATTGAATGGTTTTGGCAAGTTTTCTTTTAAAGGGGTCAATTTCCTCTGCAAATTGCCGATATTGCAGCTCTTCGTCCACTGTAGGAGCCGCTGCATATTCTGTAAACATCCGGGCATGCTCATTTTCTTTGCCAAAGTTTGATTCACTACTGTTTCCCGAAGTGTACTCTTCCTTATCTAGAGCTTCTTTATCAGAATAATCATTTTGTGTGCTTTGGCTGGAAGCCCCTTGAATTGCATCCATCGCCTGGTCGCCATCCTCTGTTTCACGGGCACCGCCTCCCAGCATAGAAGTTTTTGTTCCCTGTTCTAATTCAAATTGCAGGAAATTCTGTTTGCGGTTATCGTTTTTATTTTCACGGTGCCATGTAGAGAAGGTCTCATCAAAGTATTCATTTTCTTCGTTTGTTTCTTCCTGCTGATCTTCATTCACAAGTGGATCTGTACGTGTCAATTCATCGAATAGTGTATTTTTCTCATAAGTTTCCACGTGTCCGATTGGCAGGATAAAATATTCATGAATGGAATCTGTATAACCTGCTCTTTGCATTTTCTGAACAATTTTTTCTGTTAAAGCAACATTGTCCTGCGTACTTTTAGTTTCAAAAACACTGTACAGATGAGGCTTTAAACTATCGAGCATATCCACCTGCTCCGCTTCTACACGAGGGAAACTTGGATCGGGCTGATTGGCAAAGAGTAATAAATAAATCATACAAAAAATTTCATCTGTCGCATAACTGCGTGTCACATTAGACTGCAGCTGGGTCGTAAAATAATGATGAAAATATTGCTGCCGATAAGTGAAGTTCCGTTTTGTGCCAGGCCGTTCTCTGCGGATAGCATCCTCCAGGCGAATATCCTCTAATAAAGTCATCAGTTGTATTGCGAATTTAGGAAGAAGGGAGTCCTGTATATCCTCTTTAAATTGCTGCAGGCTTTTTACATCTGTTTGCTGCAGTGTCCCTAATGTCCGCAGAATGACATCTGATTTAGTGCCTGCTTCCTTCATTTCTGACGGGAGCCGGTCCCAGAAACGGCTGGCTGTTACTTTGTTTTCTACTAAATCAATAAAGGAGCCAAAGCTGGATTCGAATTGCAGCTGTCCATTCTTTGCTAAAACAGTAGTCAAATCCTGCAATTGCATAAATAAATGGGTGTCGACTTTTGTTTGATGAAATCGATACATATGAACATTGCTCCTTTCATTAAAATAGGGTATCTGCCAGATTCTCAACGAAAGCTTTTTCACGGTCTTCTTCCAGCTTATCAACGATGCTGCGTAAAATAGCACGCTTAGGCGGAAGATAAATCGAAAGATCACAAGCATCCAGCAGGGCACGGATAGAAGCAGCATCCTCTGACAAGTTCCCCTGGCTCACTGCTGTGATTAAATCATTCGATAATGTGACAAAGTGACTGATCAGCTGCTTGTCTGTCAGATTTGTTGAATCGGTTATTAACTGTTCCAGCTGCTCTCCTTGAATATATGGTACATCAATAACGATAAAACGATTTTTTAAGGCTTCGTTTAATGGAACTGTTCCAATATAACCTTCGTTAATGGCTGCAATCACTCCGAACCCATCTGCAGCAGTAACGATTTCGTTGGTGAAAGGATTCGTAATGGTCCGTCGATAATCTAAAACGCCATTAATCAAAGGTAATGTTTCCGGCTTCGCCATATTAATCTCATCAATATATAGAAAACTCCCTTGCTTCATTGCGTTGGTAACTGGTCCGGGAACAAATTGGATTGTTTGTTTCTCTTCTTCATAGGTAAGTGTTTTAAATCCCATCAAGCTTTCAGCATCCAGGTCTACAGAACAGTTTACACTGTACATTGGGCGTTCAAAAAGAGAAGAAAGTGTTTCCGCAAATTTTGTTTTTCCTGCACCGGTCGGTCCTTTTAATAAAATATTTTTACCCATGCTCAATGCTACAATCGCATCAATTAATAATTCCTCACTCGGGGGAAGGTATCCGCCGGAACGAATCAGCTCCCGATGACTTGTAGTTTGTTTTTTATTATTTTCAAGCAGTTCTTGAACTGCTTGTGGTAATTGATTTGTATTCATGATTGTTTCTCCTTTTGAAATCATTTGCAATGATTCCGTTTTATTGGAGTTTTAAACATCTTCTATAGATTAAAAAAGCTCCGTTCACATTGTATTACTACTTTTACAAAAATACAAAGAATGCGCAGTCGTTGCGATATGGAGAAGCAATTGCTAAGATAAATATAATAATATAGAGACAGGTACCATGATTTGTTATGAAAATGGTGCCGGATAGGAGGATGTATGGCTAAACGGACAATGGCAATTCATTTAAACCTGGAGGATAAGTATGTAGAAGAAATTCAGAAGGCTGCTCCAGATTGGGATATTCATACAGGAAAAGAGCTCCCAGATGATATTCTCAAAAAAGCAGAAATCCTTGTTAACTGGCAAAAGGATAAAGAGAGCACGTACCTGGAAAGTGATCAGCTGAAATGGGTGCAGTCCTGGAGTGCTGGTGTAGATTCCTTAAATCTGAACAAAATTGATGGGAAAGGGATCATGCTGACAAGTGCAAACGGGGTTCACAGCTATCCAATATCTGAAACAATTTTTGCTTATATTCTTGGATTTACCAGACTGATTCATACCTATGTCAGACAGCAGCAAGAGAAGGTTTGGCATCATGCAAAGCTTCGCGGTGAAATACATAATAAGACGATTGCAGTGCTTGGTGCCGGGAAAATAGGGCAAGAAACAGCTAAAATAGCAAAAGCTTTCGGAATGAAGGTGCTTGGCGTGCGTCATTCAGGAAAAGCAGCGGAATACGTAGATGAAATGTATCAGCCTCATCAACTGGACAGTGTGCTTCCACAAAGTGATTTTGTTGTTGTTACTTTACCATTGACAGAGGATACACGTCATCTGATCGGTGAGGAACAATTTAAACAGATGAAAAAGGATGCTTTCTTTGTCAATATTGGACGTGGACCGATTGTTGACGAAAAGGCAATGATTGCAGCACTGCAGAACAACGAAATTGCCGGCGCCGGACTGGATGTATTTGAAAATGAGCCACTAGATAATGCCAGCCCCCTCTGGGAGATGGAGAATGTTATTCTGACCCCGCATACGGCCGGAGCAACAGAATTTTATAATCAGC
This sequence comes from Oceanobacillus sojae, assembly GCF_900162665.1. Classification (GTDB taxonomy): domain Bacteria; phylum Bacillota; class Bacilli; order Bacillales; family Amphibacillaceae; genus Oceanobacillus; species Oceanobacillus sojae_A. The sequence goes on along the minus strand of NZ_LT727812.1, from coordinate 935,351 downwards.
GTGTCATTGAAGATATATTTATTCCGAATTTAAAAAGCTATTTAAATGGAGAATCACCATCAATTAATCTATATCGGCATGATCGCGGATATTAAATAATAGGTTAAAAAGAGAATTTTGATAAAAGTAAGGATGCAGGAAATGAAAAAGATACTTATTTTGCTCGTGTTGTTGTTTATGTTAACAGGGTGCGGGATGCTTGATTTTTTAGAAGACAGTGAGCCGGCAGAGGGAAGAGAGCTTGTAACTATTGAACGGGTAGTGGATGGAGATACAGTAATTGTGCATTTGGAAGATGGAACAAGAGAGCGGGTTCGGCTGCTCTTAATTGATACCCCGGAAAGTGTAAAACCTGATACAGAAGTACAGCCGTTCGGTGAAGAGGCAAGTGACTTTGCCAAAGAACTGATGCCGGAAGGGGAGACTGTCGAATTGGAAAGAGGGAGCCCGGACCGGGATGATTATGACCGGATGCTTGCTTATATCTGGGTGGATGATGAAAATGTTAATCAGATATTAGTAGAAGAAGGCTATGCAAGAGTTGCTTTCGTTTATGAGCCAAATACGAAGTACCTGGAAGAGTTAGAGGAAGCACAGGAAGAAGCGAAGGGAAATGAAGAAAATATCTGGTCCATACCAGGTTATGCGGAAAGCCGGTTTCATGAATATTAAGCGGGGGCAGAAAAAGCATAAGGTTTTGTAAATAACAGAGTGACTTGACTGAAAATCAAATAATTTATATACAATGGAAAATCTGAACCTTTTTGACTTCTTGTAAAGAGAAATTAAATGATGGTTTAGATTTTCCTTTATTAGTCTGGAGACGAGCAGATACTCGTAGTTGAAGAGAAGTTGGGTTTATCTGATTATTGCATGAAGGTTACATTTAAGTTAATTAATAATGTATAAGGTTTCGTTTATAAATTGGGTGGTACTGGTATAATGTAACAAATTTTAGAGGAGGGCTCTATTTTATGAAGAAGAAATGGTTTGCAGCTGCGTCGTTAATCGCCTTAAGCATAGCACCACTTCCGTTTCAATCAGCATCAGCCTCAAGCGGAGAGGCAGTTCAGGCAGAGGAGCACCCTGATGTTTCAGAAGAATTACAGCCGTTATTAGATATTGCTCCAGAGCATCAGCCCACCCTGGAAAACACTGATTCTGGATTAGAAGTTCAATTGGTACAGGAAAAACTAAATCATTTTGGGTTGAAAGTTGAAGCCGATGGTATATTTGGTCCCAAGACAGAAGAACAGGTGAGACAATTCCAGGCAGATCATGATTTAATAGCTGATGGAATTGTAGGAGAAAAAACTTGGACAGCGTTATTGTTTGAAGAACGTGAAGACCAGTTCACAGTAGATGATGCCGTCAGTCTTGCAGAAAATAAGCTGGATAACGAAGATCTAATATTTAGCAGTGATGGTGTATTATATGAAGAAGACGGGAAAGTATTTTATATTTTGAAAGCTTCCAGTCAATCATTAATAGATAATGGAGGAACCGGAACAGTAGGATATTATCATGTCTACAGTAATGGTGATGTTTTGGAATCAGAACCTCCAAAATAAAGTCGGGTTAATTTTTCCCCGGAAGAAATAAGAATACAAATAAAAAAGATTTTTGCATCCATATTACGGATACGAAAATCTTTTTTTATATCAGTGTATGTAGACTTATTTATTTAACCACGTATCCCGGTCTATCCCATATAACAGCCATGGGGAATCTAATACAAATGGATGATTTTCAGGCAGCTGGTCTATAATGGAAGCAGGAATATCAATCCAAACAAGGACTTCTTCATCAGGACATTGATTTTGTAAGTCTCTTTGTGCTTCAGCAATGGTTTCCCACAGCCCTTTACGATGAAATAAATCCTCAAACGGATATACTGCGTGAAGATATGTCTCTTTTTTAATATCCTTTTTTGTAATTAAAGGGGAAAGATCTTCCTCTTGAAAAAAACGCCAGCTTTTAATCTGATCATTTTGAAAAAGCTTTGGTGAGCTTGGAAACGGGTAGTAGCATTCAAGCGGAAAGAAGGTTTTCTCTGCAATGTGATATGTATTGAGTAATTTATTTTTCGATTCTGTCTGCGTTACTTCCTGCCAGCCGGGCTCTTTATTCAGCAATACATCAAGCTTCTTTGCTGTGCATCCGTAAAATGCTGTTTCCTTTTCCAAATGAATATGATTCAATACCTTTTGTGCAGGTGTATTATCGGCTTGTGTATTTGCTCCTATCCATTGCAGCTCCTTTGTTTGAAATGCCTGGTCAAGTACATATTTTGTTAATTGCTTTGAATAACCATGGCCCCGGTAACGGACATCACTTCTTAATTTTCCGAGCATTGCAAATTCAGACCCGAATGTAGTGTAACCGGCTGTACTTACTAACTGATTATGAATAAAATATCCAAAAAGTATATGGTTTCCAGTACATAATCTTTCGAAAATACGTATAATATAATCATCTGCTATACCTGTATGCATGCCCGCCATTAAATTTTTATCTGATGGTAATAATTGTCGGATTAAAGCATTCATAAAATCACCTCAGAGTTCATTATAAAAAGAGATATAAAGATTCGTCCAGCAATTCAATTGAAGAAAAAGAGCGTAATTTCTCAATATTTAAAACGCTTACAAAAATAATATCTTGAGACAAGAAACCTGAAAGAGTATAATGAAAGATAATGTTGTGATTTAGGAGGGCTAAAATGGCTACAATTCATAAAGGAGAAACTAAATTTTATGTTGGGGAGGACATCCGGGATCCGGAAGCAGAAATCACTTTTGTTCAATCAGGGTCAAATCGTCTGGTTATTGATCATACGTATGTGGCAAAAGAACTCCGAAGCCAAGGAATTGCTCAACAGTTACTGAAGCATGTTGTTCAATATGCAAGAGAAAATGATAAATATATTATCCCTTTATGCCCGTTTGCAAAAAAACAAATGCAGAAAAATGAAGCGTATCATGACGTCCTTCAAAAACAATTTATTTAAATGTATCTGACAATTAAAGAGACAGCGGCATATTTATCTATAGATGAATCTATTGTACGGGCATATGTGTTACAGGGTAAAATCCGTACAATTTATGATGGGGAGAACTATTTAATCAACAGAAATCAATTTACAACATACTTCGAGCAGGTTGAGAAATACAGGAAATTAGTACAAGCGTATTTGGACGAACCAATTCCAGAAGATATTGATGTGAAGGATGAAGATTAATTTTGATCCACAAGGCTGAATATACAAATAATTCTCTGAAATAAAAAGAAAATCGATACAGCAAAACATTAAAGGAGTTTTCAAATGAAAAACAAAAAACGTCCCCGATCGAAAAAGCCCGCCCCATATTTGACTTATGAAGTTACGGAATCCAAGGAATTATTTCCTTTTTTAAGGGAGGTTTTAGAAAATCGCAGCCGTAATTCAGTTAAGTCTATTTTAACCAGAGGGCAGGTTTCCGTGAATGATCGTATACAAACCCAGCATAATTACATGCTGGAAAAGGGACAGGTTGTTAAAATATTAAAGAATAAAGAAGCTGTAAAACAAGAAGTCTTTATTGGAATGTCCATTATTTATGAAGATGAAGATATTATTGTCATTGATAAGGAAGCCGGGCTTCTCTCTATTGCAACAAAGGAAGAAAGACGTCAAACAGCCTTTCATCAGCTGATGGATTATGTGAAGCAGGAAAATCCAATGAATCGCATTTTTGTTGTCCATCGATTGGATAAGGAAACTTCTGGAGTCATGGTTTTTGCGAAAAGTGAGAAAGTAAAGCGTAAACTTCAGGATAATTGGAAAGATATTGTTAAAGAGAGAACCTATGTCGTTTTAGTTGAAGGAAAGGTTCCAAAAGAAAAAGGCTATATTGTTTCCTGGTTAAAAGAAAGCTCGACACATAAAATGTACTCCAGCCGTGTAAAAAATGACGGACTGCGTGCAGCGACACGTTACCGGGTCATTCAATCAAATCAGCAATTTTCTTTACTCGAGGTAGAACTGGAAACAGGAAGAAAGAATCAAATCCGTGTTCATATGCAGGAGCTTGGCCATCCAGTGGTTGGTGATAAGCAATATGGCGGCGGACATCGCCGTATACTTGGACGGTTAGGATTGCATGCAAAAGCATTGGCGCTTTACCATCCAAGAACAGATAAATTGATGTTTTTCCGTTCCGATGTTCCAACTTCTTTTTATCATAAATCTAAATAATATAGATAAAGCCATTACTCTTGAGATATTAGGGCAATGGCTTTTTACGTACTTAGAGATGGTGAAATAAGGTAATACGTAATTAAATTGGCGCTTTTTCTAATTTTCTTCCTTCGCGTCCAATGGTTGTCTCTGCCTGCTGTAAAGAGCTGTAAATGGCTTCTTCAATTACTTCCGCAACGGCTTGGAAAAATTGATTCATGATTGGGTGATCATCCCGGACCATTGTGAAAGAGCTCGTTATTTCGTCGGAATGATGATCCATTTTAGCAGCTGTTGAGAAGGCGATTGCAATATCACCGCTTCCATTGTCTATCGTGCTTCCTGTTCTTCCGAGGCCGATAACACAACGCTTTGCCAGCCGCTTTAACTGACGATTAGAAAAAGGAGCATCTGTTGCAAGTATCATCATAATGGATCCATCCGGTGTATCCGGACTTTCTTTAGAATTACTGGTAAACAAAGCTTGTTCACGTCTGCCAAAGTTACTTACAACCAGGGCGCCCAATGTATAATTATCTTTTTCAGCAGCAATTATTCTCGATGAAGTACCAATCCCGCCTTTATAGCCCAGACACTGCATACCAGTTCCTGCGCCGACAGCACCTTCAGCAATCTTTTCATTTGTTGCGCCTTGAATGGCAGTGATAGCATGCTCCGGTTTTACCGCCTGAAGACGAATACTGTTTAAATAACCATCATTGCATTCTCCAACTACTACATTAATTGTTCCGGTCGTGTCCCCGATTTCCTCTGTTTCATTCAGCATGTAAGTTAAAGCTCCCTGCATGACAGCACCGACACTTAATGTATTTGTCAGCATAATTGGTGATTCTAAAACACCAAGCTCATCCATCTGCACCAAACCTGCTGTTTTTCCAAATCCGTTAATAACACTGTTTGCAGCAATTACCTTTTTTCGAAATAAGTTTTCTGTATGGGGCAAAATAGCTGTAACTCCAGTGCAAATGGTTTCTTTATCATTTAAATGCTCATACAGCGTAACATGTCCGACTTGAACGCCCTCAACATCTGTAATGCAATTCTTTTCTCCTCTTGGCAAAGTCATTTCATTCAAAACCTTTCATTTTTAATTAAATTATAACAAATCAATTATCCCTTGTATGGAATAAGGCATCTCGGAAACATTAAAAATGGGGTGATAATATGAGGAGAAGTTTGATCAGAATGTTGTTCTTCAGTGCTTTTTTCTTTTTTTTAACAATAAATATTGTCAGTGCAGATGATGTAAAGGAAGGGCTGGAAATTGGTGATAAGGCACCAGATTTTAAATTGGAAACACTTGAGGGAGAAACACGGCAATTATCAGACTTCCGGGGCGAGCCGGTGATGATTAATTTCTGGGCAACATGGTGTCCGCCTTGCCGCCAGGAAATGCCGGATATGGAGCAGTTCTATCAGGAGCATGATCCTGTTATTTTTTCTGTAAACTTAACAAATGAAGAGCTGAATACGAAGCAAGTGAATCATTTTTTACAGGAATTAGAGCTGACATTTCCTGTTTTATTAGATAAAGAAGGAGAGGTCAGTACGTTATATCGTATTCAGCCAATTCCAATGACCTATATGGTGGATGCTGACGGGATTATTCAATTTAAATCATTTGGGGCATTAAGCTATAAGCAGATGGTAAAGCAGTTTGAACAGATGAGTAAAACAGAATAACATTTAAAAAGTATAAAACAAGCAGACTCCCTTGGTCTATAAGGAAGTCTGCTTGTTTTGCCATGCGTGAAGCAGGATATTAAGTCATGCTGACATATATGTGTCATTGCCATATAGTGTTTTACGCGATATAATTAAGGAAGAGGTGAAATACATGGAAACGGATAAGTGGCAGCTGCAATTTAAAAAAGGAATTATTGAATTAATGATTATGTTGATAATCAAAGAGCGGGCGTATTATGGTTATGAGTTAACTGTTGCTTTAAAAGACACTATGTATCTTGGATTATCAGATGGAGCTATCTATCCTATTTTAAAACGGCTGGAAAAAAGCGGGTGGACTTATTCTTATTGGGATACTCCTGAAGAAGGTCTGCGGAGAAGATATTATCAGCTGACAGAAGCAGGAGCAGCTGCTTTGGAAAAACGTTTAGAAGTATTTCATTATTCGGCGGAAATGATTCTTTCTATTAAGGGCGGTGATTAGTTTGAACGCAACAATAAATGATTATCTAAGCGAACTGGCCAGATACCTGAATGTCTTGCCTAAAAGAGACCGGGATAATATCGTAGCGGAAATTGACCTGCATTTAAATGAAAAAGTAAATGAATTAAAAGAAGAAGGGTATAGTGATAATCAGGCGGTAGCTAAAGTGTTGACGGATTTTAAAACTCCCAAGTCCTTATCTCTGGAAATGGTGGAGGAGTATGATGACAAGGAAATACAAAATAAGCCTACATTTTTTGTGTTCTTTTCAGTATTCTGTTTTGCGGGTTTTGCACAGGCTGTTATCCCTATTTTAAGAAGAGAATTAGATACAGCTTTTATCTCGTTTGGGTTGATTTTAATTATTTGTGGAATCATAACGGTACTTTTGAAGAGAAATTGGCGGATAATTGAAATAAAAACAATTAAATTTTTTCCGAAAATCTGTTTATCTTTGTATTTTCCAGTGTCTCTTCTTTTCTTTTGGTGGAATACCGGCGAACAAAGTTATCTTGCTTTAACATGGATATATTATATGGCAGCTTACTGGCTGCTGCTTTTGATCTGTGCTCTTCTTTCAAAGAAAATAGCTCAGAAAGCAGAGAAGGACTTTTATGAATTTAGATAAAGATAAGGCGTTACTCAGGTATGTATGATTGAATGTACAGTTTCTTTTATAAGAATGATGAATATAGATAGAAATATGCCTGCGTATACGATAAAATATACGTTAGGCATTTTTTTAGAATTGAATTTGTAAATAGTATATAGATAAGCTGAAACCAGAGGGGGTATTAAAATGAAATTACTGCTTGGACAATTTGCGATTATTTTCATTATATGGGCTGGATTGCTTACTTTTTTTCAGGACATGAGCAATGCAAGCCAATTGATCTTCTATTTAGTTACTTCGTGGCTTTTATTACTAATCGTTTTAATAATCAAAACATGGGTTCGGGGGAAGAAAGAGTCGAATCAGCAATAATCCATCTTTTACAAGGAAGTGATGCGTTATGCTACGTATTGAAAATATCAGCAAGTCCTACGGAGATAAAAGTCTTTTCACAAATATAAATACATCTATCGGTGAATTTGAACGGATCGGCTTAATTGGTGTCAATGGAACCGGGAAATCAAGCTTTTTAAAAGTTATTGCAGGAATAGATGAACCGGACCAGGGAGAAATGAAACACGCGAAGGATTATCAGATTGAATATATTGCACAGGAAACAGTGCTTTATGAAGATTTGACGGTGATTGAACAAATTTACTATGGAGAATCGGAACAGATGAAGCTGATGCGTGCTTACGAACAGGCTATGTTGAATCTGGAAAAGGACCCGGAAAAAGAATCTTTTCAGCAACAGCTATTGCAGCTGCAGCAAAAGATGGATCAGGAAGAAGCATGGGAAGCTAATGCGAATGCGAAAACTATTTTAACAAAGCTCGGGATTACTGCATTTGATAAAAAGGTTCATGAGCTTTCCGGCGGTCAGCGAAAAAGAGTTGCCATCGCCAAAGCACTGATTCAGCCTGCGGATCTGCTTATATTAGATGAGCCGACAAACCATCTGGATCACGAAACGGTAGAGTGGCTGGAGAGATATTTACAGAGCTATCGCGGTTCTATTTTATTAGTAACGCATGATCGCTATTTTCTGAACCGGGTAACGAACCGTATTTTTGAACTGGATAAAGGAAATCTGTATGTCTATGAAGGAAATTATGAGCTGTTTTTAGAAAAGAAAGCAGAAAGAGAAGCACAGGAAATAAGTGATGAACAAAAGCATCGTAATACATTAAAGCGTGAACTCGCCTGGCTGAGACGGGGAGCAAAGGCAAGGTCAACGAAGCAGCGTGCCCGTGTGGAACGTGCGGAAGAAATGAAAGAAAAGAAATTTGATACGAAAAAAGAGAATCTTGCTATTCAGGCTGGATCAAAACGGCTGGGAAAAGACGTAATCGAGCTGGAAGATATTTCAAAAACCTATGATCAAGAGACGCTTATTGACCATTTTTCATATCAAATTATTCCGGGTGACAGAATTGGTATTATCGGACCTAATGGCACCGGGAAAACGACTTTACTCAATATTATGGCAGAACGTATTTTACCTGATAAGGGAAATGTAAAAGTTGGAGAGACTGTCCGGGTCGGCTACTATACACAGGATGATGAGGATCTGGATGGAACTTTACGTATTATTGAGTATATTAAAGAAGTAGCAGAGGTGATGCACACAGCAGATGGACATGTTATTACAGCTGAACAGCTTCTGGAGCAATTTTTATTCCCGAGAGCACAGCAATGGTCTTATATACGTACGCTATCAGGAGGAGAGAAGCGCCGGCTATATTTGCTTAAAGTACTGATGCATGAACCAAATGTCTTATTTTTAGATGAACCGACAAATGATTTAGACACACAAACGCTGGCTGTTTTAGAAGAGTATTTAGAAACATTCCCTGGTGTCGTTGTTACGGTGTCGCATGATCGTTATTTCTTAGACCGGATTGTGGAAAAGCTGTTTGTGTTTAAAGGAGCAGGGGAGGTATCGGTTTACTATGGCAATTATAGCGAGTTTTTAGAAACCAACTCTATTCCAAAACAAATGAAAACGGCTGTTGCAAAAGAAACGAAGCCTGATACCGCAGTTAAAACAAAAAAGAAACTATCTTACATGGAACAGCGGGAATGGGAAACAATAGAGGATGAAATTACTCAGCTGGAGGCGCGCCTCGGTGAAATTGAACAGGAAATTGCTGAAGCGGGAAGTAATATAGAAAAGGTGCAGCCTTTATTTACAGAGCAGCAGGAAGTAGAACAGAAATTAGAAGAAAAAATGGAGCGCTGGGAAGAACTGTCCCTGTTAAAGGAGAGTTTTGAATCTGGTAATGCATAATAATTGTGTGCACGATATAATGAACTTGTATCAACTTACAACAAGATGCGGCCGATAATAACGCAATATAATAAATTTGCAGGTTCAGATGCAAAATCCGGGTAGCATTCGTGTGTTTGCCATGTTATACTTACGTTTGAAATCACCAGATAAGTAAAGGAAGTCTAGTGTAAAGAGGCATATCGCATCATTGCGCTGGAGGGACTTCTTTCTTCGTGAAAAATAAACAATAGCCAGTCCCTGCTCTTCAATTTAAACAGTCTGCAGCTTATCCAAATGGAAAAGAAAGCTTTTTATATGTTTCATTTTTACGAGTATAAGGGAATACAGAGAAGAAGAGTGTACCTTATTTTGGAAGTGATTAATCAAGGAGGTTATTTAATGAAGCTTTTTCAAGTGAGAAAAGGGCAATTTGTATTTTTTGAGAATGAATTGCATAAGGTTTATTCTGTAAAGCCTATGTTTAAAAAATCTGTTCATATGTATCGGCTGAAAGATATGAAACAAGTATTAACGACAGCAAGAGAAATTAACTTTTATCGTCCGAAGCATAATGATACATTTATTTTTTATGGAAAGCGATACACGATTGATCAATATGCAAAGCCGGAAGCCGGTGATTATATTTTAATTGTGAAGCCTACTCCAGACTTCTTGGATCATTATTCATTAAATGAAATTGAGAAGGTAGAGCGAGTAGAGGATGGGAATGTAATTACAACGCGCGATAATGGCGTGAAGCATAGTGAATACGTTGTGATGGTCCCGGGAAAATCGGAAGCAAGCCAGGAAATTGCTTATTTCGATAAGACCCTTGTTCCAGAAGAAAAGCAGCTTCAGGATGAATCTATTTCTTATTTAGCAGAAAATGATGATACATTGAAGCCGGCTGTCGGTGATATTTATTTGGATATCCATAATAATACCCGTGCTATGATCGTTGCGATGACAGACGATGAGATTGTATTTGGTCATGGTGTCCGGGTTCATGTTGCTGAACTATTAGATGAGACCAGATATGAACTGGTTTATCAATTTGAAGATCATTAAGCTGAAAGCAGCTATCTTAAAAAATTATTTCATGTAAAAATCCGGCTGGGTAAAATTCAGCCGGATTTTTACATGATTTTATCAGTTTAGCTGTTTGATTTTTTCCATTGCTCACGCGCTTTGTAACCTAAAATATTGATAGCATCCTTGGAACCCGAATAAATAGGATTGTATCCTAACTCCAGGTCTGTTAAATCATCAACTGTAAGTTTGCCTTTAATGGCGGTAGCCAATACAGCCATTCGCTTATCAGCCCCTTTTTCTCCAATAACACTGCCTCCCATTAATTGCCCTGATTTCGGATCATATACAATTTTCATCCAAAGCTTTTCTGAGCCGGGATAATATCCTGCATTGGAAAAGCCTTTTGAAGTAACAGAATTAAAAGGAATATTTAATTCATTTAATGCCTGGCTGTTTTGACCTGTAATAGCCACTGTTAAATCAAAGACCCGGAAAAGAGAGGAACCTAAAATACCATCACGCTGAATAGTTTCTCCATTTAAATGTGATGCAATGACAAATGCCTGCCGGTGTGCTGGCCAGGCTAAAGCGACATGTGCCGGTTTTTTGGTTATGAAATCAACCTCTTCCACCGCGTCGCCTAGTGCATAAATAGAAGGATCATTCGTTTGCATGACTTTATTTACTTTGATGGCGCCGGTTTCTCCTAATTCCAGTCCTGCATCCTTTGCAAGCTTCAAGTTCGGCGTGATACCGACAGCCATAAGGGTCATATCTGCCTGAATCGTTTTTCCGCTTTGAAGATGCAGGGTCGTGCCGTGATTGGAATAGCTTTTTAATTTATCGTTTAGATAAAGCTCAACCCCGTTTTCTATTAAATGTTCATCTACATGACTGGCCATATCAGGATCTAAGCGTTTCATTACATGCGCTGAATGGTCAATAAGGGAGCACGGCAGTCCCCGCTTATGCAGATTCTCCACCATCTCCAGGCCGACAAAGCCCCCGCCGATAATCGCTGCTGTTTTTGGTTTTTCCTCTGAGATAAATGCTTCTATCTGATCCATATCTTCAATAGTGCGCAATGTAAAAGTATTGGATTGAATCCCTTGTAAATCTGGCATAACGGCCCGCGCTCCTGGAGAAAGAATTAATGTATCATAATCCATTTCATAAGGTTTACTATTTTTTTCAAAAAAAACCGTTTTCTTTTCCCTTTCAATATGTGTAACCTCAGCATAGGTTTCAATAGAAATATTATATTTCTCTGCAAAATCATTCTCGGAATAAATAATGCGGTCTCTATCGGTAATATCTCTGCCTAAATAATAGGGCATGCCGCAATTAGCAAAGGAAATGTACCCACAGCGGTCAAGAATATGAATTTCTGAATCAGGATCAGTTCTCCGTATTTGTGCTGCAACTGTAGCGCCTCCGCCAACACCACCGACAATTACAATTTTATTTACCATAATATAATAGCCCCTCTCGAAATAGCTTGTCGAAATATCTTAGAATTCATTCATTAATATAATAGTTCCCCAAATTGCCTTAATCGAAAAGTAATTTATTTGTAAAAGTAAATATGAAACCTGAATGTCGTAATTAAAGTGCGTGTTCAAAAAGTACGGTGAAAAGGACCAAGAAGTTCAAGGCGATAAGCTTTCTCCAAACGGAGCGTATGCTTTATAATACGTGAGTATTGGAGAAAGCTTATCAACGCAGAAATTCGCCGTGTCATTTTTATTGGACTTTTTGAACATCCTCTTAAAAAAACTCTCCACCGAAGCAGAGAGTTTTATTCTTATACGTTCAAAATATCTCTAATTGAATAAAGAAAAACAATAATAATCATAACTGGAGCAAGCCAACGTAATATTTGATACCATATTTGAAACATTCCGTTACCAAATTGATTGCCCGCATGAAACTCCTGTTCAACTAATGTACGATTCATTTTAAAACCTACAAATAACGCAATCAGTAAACAGCCGCCAGGAAGCATAATGTTACTGACTAAGAAATCACTTGCATCGAATGCTGTTTTTCCGAAAATATGAAAATCAGCAAGAACATTGGACGACAAAGCTGCAGGTATACCGAAAATAAATACAGCCGCTCCGGCAGCCCAGGCAATTTGTTTACGTGATGCCTTCATTTTCTCATTCATAGAAGCAGTAATTATCTCCAGCATGCTGAAGGAAGAAGTTAATATCGCAAACAGGAATAAGAAAAGAAATAAACTCAAGAATATTTCTCCAAAAGGCATTTGTGAGAATGCTTCCGGAAGAACGACAAATAATAGCCCGGGTCCTTCTGCCGGTTCAAGCCCGAATGAGAATACAATCGGGAAAATTGCTAAGCCGGCAAGTAAAGATACCAGAATGTTCATGACAGAAACAGAAGCTGCAGATTTCGTTAAACTGACATTCTTAGCAAGATAAGAGCTGTAGGTAACCATAACGGATATCCCGACAGCAAGAGAGAAGAAGGCCTGTCCTAATGCATATAAAATATTCTCGCCATTTAACTGTGAAAAATCAGGCTGCAGGAAGAAGCGTACACCTTCCATAGCACCTTCAAAGGTTAAAGCACGAACCACAATAATAATAAAAAAGATAAATAATAAAGGCATCAGTATTTTACTATATTTTTCGATGCCATTTTTAATTCCATTAGAGATAACAAAGGAATTAAAAAACACGAATACCGCAAGACCTGCAACGGTAATCAGCGGATTTCCGGTAATCATATCAAATAATGCTCCATAATCTGCGTTGTCTGTGATAATCATGCCGGGAAGAGACATCAGGCTATAGATTAATACCCAGCCGCCAACAACACTGTAAAAGGACATTAAAATAAACGCACCGATTACTCCCCAATGTCCAATGAAAGAGAAGATGCTCTTTTTGGGTGCAAGCTTTTGATATGCACTGACTGCCTCCTTTTGAGCCCCGCGCCCAATAACAAATTCAGCAATAAGCAGGGGAAGGCCAATCAGAACAGTAAATAATATAAAAATAAAGAAAAATGCTCCTCCGCCGTTCATCCCGGTCATATACGGGAATTTCCAAATAGCACCCAACCCGACTGCAGCACCGGCAGAAGATAAAATAAATCCAAGTCTAGTTGACCATTGTTCTGTCTTTTTTTCCATATTCGTAAAATCCTTCCTATCAAAAATCAATGTTCAGTATACCATAAAACCCAATTACATTCAGTGAGCTTCATGCATTTAAAAATAACATTGTTTTCATTTTCTGAATATTATTTGAAAATAGTTGTAAACATATTTGAGCTTCCATTATACTAGAATTAGAAAGAATAGAAAGTAATATCGGAAACAGTATTTTAATGAGAACAGGAGGAATTAAAATGATAACGCTTACATCGAAGGAGAAGAACTTAAAAAACTTTATTAATGGAGAATGGATAGAGGTTTCCAGTAAGGAAAAGGTGTATAACCCTGCTAATGGAGAAGTACTTGCAGAAATTCCAAATTCTGATGCAGCCGCTATTGATATGGCTGCGGAATCCGCACGTATTGCTCAAAAGGAATGGGCGGGTGTGCCTGCCCCACAGCGTGCTGAACTGCTGTATAAAGTAGGGATAAAGATGAAGGAGCAGAAGGAAAGGCTGTCTCAGCTGTTAACATTGGAAAATGGAAAAGTAATTGAGGAAGCACGTGGAGAAGTTCAGGAAGGAATAGATATGGCTTTTTATATGGCTGGGGAGGGAAGACGTTTATTTGGGCAGACAACACCATCTGAATTAAAAGATAAATTTGCGATGAGCCAGAGATGCCCGGTTGGCGTGGTGGGAATTATTACACCGTGGAATTTTCCGATTGCGATAGCGACCTGGAAGTCATTTCCTGCAATTGTTTCCGGAAATGCAGTTATCTGGAAGCCGTCTTCAGAAACACCGTTTATGGCAAAAGCACTGGCAAAGATATTTGAGGAAGCAGGATTGCCAAAAGGAGTTATCAATGTTGTATATGGATCAGGAGCGACAATCGGTCAGGCTATGATTAACCATGAAGCTATCCGTGTTATCTCTTTTACCGGCTCCAATGAGACAGGCAGACAAGTTGCTACAGAATGCGGAAGACAATTGAAAAAGGTATCTCTGGAAATGGGCGGTAAAAATGCAGTGATTGTCATGGAAGACGCCGATATAGATTTAGCGGTGGAAGGAATTCTATGGAGCGCTTTTGGAACGAGCGGACAGCGCTGTACAGCCTGCAGCCGTGTAATTGTTCATAAAGATGTCCGCAAAGAACTGGAGAACCGGCTGCTGAAGGCAATGAAAGATTTAACCATAGGGGATGGACTTAATCCAAATATTAAAGTCGGTCCAATTATTAATCAGGCCGGATTAGATAAGATTTTAAAATATATTGAGATCGGAAAAGAAGAGGGGGCAAATTTAGTTACTGGCGGAAAGCAGCTGACAGTGGAAAATTATGAGAATGGCTTTTATTTTGAACCGACACTGTTTTCAGATGTCACCATAGATATGCGGATTGCTCAGGAAGAAATTTTTGGGCCGGTAGTTTCACTTATCGAGGTGAATGATTTTGATGAGGCAATCGCTGCAAATAATAAAGTGAAGTATGGCCTGTCCAGCTCTATTTTTACACAGGATGTTAATCGTGTTTTTAAAGCACAGCGCGATTTAGATACTGGAATTGTTTATGTAAATGCCGGAACAACAGGTGCAGAGATTCATTTACCTTTTGGAGGAACTAAGGGAACAGGGAATGGGCATCGTGATTCCGGGGTGCAGGCGCTTGACGTTTTTACAGAGTGGAAGGCAGTCTATGTCGATTATAGCGGGAAGCTCCAGCGTGCCCAAATCGATACAGATGCATAAACTGTAAGTGCCTTTAAAAGCAGTAAGAAAAGGAGGAATTTGCATGAAAATAGGTGTATTAGGAACCGGTCTCATGGGAAAAGAAGTAGCAAGAGATCTGGCGGGAAGTGATGGCATTAAAGAGATTGGGCTTGCCGATATAGATTTACAGCGGGCTCAGGACATTTGCTATCAATTACAGTCTCCATTAATGACAGCCTACCAGGTGAATGCGAAGAATGAAGATGAGCTTGCAGATTTTATGAGCCGTTTTGATGTTATTGTGAATGCGTTATTTTATACCTTTAATGAAATTGTTGCGAAAACAGGTATTAAAGTAGGTACTTCTGTTGTTGATTTAGGTGGTCATATTGATCATATTACCGATAAAGTTCTGGATTTAGAAGGAAAGGCAAGAGCGGCAGGCGTAACCATTATCCCTGATTTAGGTGTGGCACCGGGTATGATTAATATATTATCCGGTTATGGTGTCAGTAAATTAGAAAAAGCAGCATCGATTCAATTGTTTGTGGGTGGAATTCCGGTTCATCCTGAAGCCCCTTTAAAATATAATCATGTCTTTTCGATGGAGGGAGTACTGGATCATTATACCGATCCGTCAGAAATTATACGCGAAAATAAATTGATTACAGTTCCTTCTTTATCAGAAATTGAATCCATTACATTTGATGATTTTGGAGAACTGGAAGCATTCCATACGTCAGGCGGAACATCGACACTGACAAAATCCTTTCCTTTTTTAGATACACTGGAGTATAAAACAATCCGCTATTCCGGGCATGCTGAGAAATTTAAGCTGTTAGTAGATTTGAACCTGACCAGGAATAATTATGAAGTAGTTGTGGACGGTGTACAAATCAGCCCCCGAAAGGTTTTATTAAAGGTACTTGATCCAATTGTTGATTTAAAAGATAAAGAAGATGCCGTTTTATTACGTGCGATTATTAAAGGCTATAATAAGCAGGTAAAAACACAATTCACATATGAAATGACAACATACAAAGATCAGCAGACAGGGGTAACAGCGATGGCACGTGCTACTGCAAACACCATTTCTGTTGCTGCCCAAATGATCGCTGATGGAACAATTACTAAAAAAGGAGTCTACCCTCCTGAAAAAATTATCCCGGGAGAAGCTTATATCGAAGAAATGGCGAAAAGAGGAGTAATCATAAAAGAGAAAATATCCATGGAGAACCACTCAACGATTTCCTGATCAAGTGAAAGAAAGCAATCTCATATGAAACCATGACAAAGAAGCTTCCCAAATGTTAATTTTAAAAAAGGAAGAGGTTATTTTTTCTGCATTTGAAGTAAATAGGAGGCTGAATCTCAAAAGAAATCAGATGAGCTCATTGTCTGATTTCTTTTTGAAGAGAAACAGTTCTTTAAAGCATCTTTAAAAAGCCTTTTTAAATCAAGTTTTTAAAAGGCTGTATAATCTGCAGGCATAAGAAAATCCTGCAGATTATATATAAAATTAATTAAAAACAAATACCGGTATATATATTCTCTAGAGAAAATACAAGTTCTATTTTGCTGCTTTTTGCAGTTTATGAATCATTTTTAACGCACGGCCAGTTCCAATTGCAACAGATTCTAATGGACTTGGAGCCATATGAACAGGAACACTGATCTCCTCAGCAAGCCACTCCTGCATACCGTTCAGCAGGGAACCTCCACCAGTAAGAACAATACCATTATCCACAATGTCACCACTTAATTCAGGCGGGCATTCTTCCAATGTTGCACGAATTGCTTCCAGGATTTGTTCTAAGGATTCTTTTAGAGATGCATAAATCTCTGTAGAAGTAATCTCAATCGTTTTTGGAAGTCCTGTAACCATATCACGACCGCGAATTTCCATTGTTTCTTCCTTATGATTTGGATGTGCATACCCAATTTCCATTTTAATATTTTCGGCAGTACGTTCCCCGATCAAAATATTGTATTGCTTACGGATATGCTGAATAATTTCTTCATCCATTTTGTCTCCGGCTGTACGCACAGAATTGCAGGATACAATTCCGCCAAAGGAAATAATACCAACTTCAGATGTTCCGCCGCCGATGTCCACAATAACATTTGCATAAGGTTCATCTACAGGCAGATCTGCACCGATAGCTGCTGCCACAGGTTCTTCAATTAAATGAACTTGTTTCGCACCATAGCTTGATACAGCATTATGGATTGCTCTTCTTTCCACGCTTGTACTGCCAGACGGTGTACATACAATAACATTCGGTTTACGCATAGACATCCCCAGTGTTTTGCTTACCTTTTTAAGCAGTTCTTTCAGTAATTGGGCAGTAACATCATAATCAGCAATAACTCCATCTTTTAAAGGACGGATCGGAATGATGTTCTTTGGTGTCTTACCAACCATTTCTTTTGCTTCTGTTCCTACGGCCATAACCTGTTTTGTGTTCACATCAATTGCTACGACACATGGTTCGTTTAATACAATTCCTTTTGACTTTGAATACACCAGGATATTTGCAGTTCCTAAATCAATTCCAATTTCAGCGCTTGAAAACATATATAAAATCCTCCATATAAATACATTTTTTTATTTCTATTATAATACGTGTTCAAAAAATCCTGTTTATCAGGTTTTTTGAACCTCCTTTTGTAGACAGAAAAGACAATTTACGACACTTTTCCGTATTAGATCGTGTTCAAAAGTCTAATTAATACATTCTTATTGCAGGTCTTTTGAACCTAAATGGTTATTTCATTTATACATTCGTTATACAGTTCTATTTTTAATACAGTTTCTTAAAATACTATTCTATCAAATAATTGTTTTTCTGGGGGTATTAAACTCCCTTTACTTATATAGAAAGAACTAGTCTATAAAATAAAACATAAAAGAAATGAAATCAAGTAACATTTTCGTTACAATTATGCTTATAATGTAACATTAGACCCGCTGTAGAAACTTGTCAATATTCGTTTTATAGAAATGATTTCCTGTCTATTGTTTAATTTCCAGCACAGGAGAAATATACCCAATTTAGAATAGTAGATTTGATAGGCTTTTACAAGTTTAAGAGCAAGAAATTAATGCCTGAAAAATGAGTCTGGTAAACCTTGCCTTATTTATTTCAAATATTACAGAAAAACCCGTGTTATGATCATTTTGCACAAAACAAAACAACAAAACAAAGGAGTGTATGTGCATGTTTAAGAAAGTAGGCATTGCGACTGCGTTGTCAGCAACTGTATTATTTGGAGGAGCATTTGTTTCTAATGCAGAAGCATCTGCAAATAATGGAGCTTCTCCTCAAAATTCTATGCAGGTTTATTATTCAGTTAATGGACAAGGCTGGAACGAATTAAATAATGAGCAATTCGAACAAACTGGCTTCGATTGCTTTAATATGATAAATGGAGAAGCTGCTCCAAACGCTGAAGCTGAAGCAGAGGCAGAAGCGCCAGCAGAAAATCAGTCTTCTGAGCAAGCAAATAAAGAAGAGACTGGTAATAATGAAGAAGCTGAGAAAAATACAGAAGATCAGCAAGCTGATGGTGACGTTAGTCAATTTGAACAAGAAGTAGTTGACTTAACAAACCAGGAAAGAGAAAAACAAGGACTTGCTCCACTTGAATTAGATACGGAGTTAAGCAAAGTAGCCCGCGAGAAATCGAAGGATATGCAGGCAAACAACTATTTTGATCACAATAGCCCAAACTATGGTTCCCCATTTGATATGATGCAAAGCTTCGGTATTGATTACAGCACTGCTGGTGAAAACATTGCTCAAGGGCAACAGTCTCCAGAAGAAGTAGTAGATGCATGGATGAATAGTGAAGGACACCGTGAAAACATCATGAACGGTGATTTCACTCATATTGGAATTGGTTACGTAGAAGACGGTAACTACTGGACACAAATGTTTATTGGAAAATAAGCAGATGAACTTTATAGTTTAAATAAAAAACCTTTCCGCTGGAATAACTATCTTTTAAAAAGGTAGTACACCCGTGCGGAAAGGTTTTTTTATTATGAATTTACTTTTTCATTAGTCTGATTAACTTTTAATATATTGTTATTTGTTAACTGCTTCAGGTCTTCCAGACTGTAGCCAAGTTCTTCAAGTATTTCATTATTATGCTGCCCCAAAAGCGGAGCCGGTTTTTGAAGTTTGCCGGGAGTTTCGGAAAATTTAGCTGGAAAACCGAGTGTTTTCATGGAGCCGCCTGCCGGGTGCTCATAATCTAAAATCATGTCCCGTGCTTGAATCTGTTCATTACCGAGAGCCTGATCATAGGATAAGATTGGACCAGATGGAATTCCATGCTTTTCTAATAAATTTAACCAATAGTCAGAGGTATTGCCTGTTAATATTTTCTCCATCTCTGCTTCTAACTCTTCTACGTTTCCTGCACGAATACTATTTGTTAAGAAACGCTCCTCATTAATCCATTCCGGTTTATGAAGAACGTGCTGACATAGATTTTCCCACAGTTTCTGATTTCCGGCACCAATCAGGATGAAGCCATCCTTTGTTTTAAATCCCTGATAAGGAGCTGAAACACGGTGTGCTGTACCATTACGGGCTGCAACCTCACCTTTTCCAAAAAAGGCAGCAGCCTCCCAGACAGTCCATGCTAACCCGGAATCGACGAGGGAAATATCAATATATTGTCCTTTTCCTCCTTTAAGCCGATGAATATAAGCTGCTAGAATAGATTGAATGGCTGTTTCTGCAGCAGCAATGTCATGGATAGCGATACCTACTTTTGCAGGTTTACCTTCTTTGTCACCAGTCATATCAATTAAACCGGAAAGTCCCTGTGCCATAATATCGAATCCGCCCTTATCACGATAAGGCCCTGTTTGCCCATAGCCAGAAATAGAACAATAGATAATATCTGAATTAATTTCTTTTAATATTTCATAATCAATACCGAGCTTTTTGGTAACGCCGGGGCGGTAATTTTCAACGAGAACATCTGCATCCTTAATCAGGTCATAGAAAACCTTTAATCCTGCTTCCGTTTTTAAATTTACGCACATTCCCCGCTTATTGCGATTTACCATCATGTACATATAGCTTTCTTCATTAATATAAGGTCCCATTGTCCGTGTATCATCACCCAGCGGATATTTCTCCACTTTAATAACATCCGCTCCCATGTCGCCAAATACCATTGTGCAATAAGGACCGGCAAGAACCTGAGATAAATCTACGACTTTCATTCCTTTAAGAGCTTGTTCCAATATATTTCTCTCCTTTATAGAAAACCCTTAATTAAGAAAAATCTGGTTTCCGTTTTTCTAAAAAGGCTTGAATGCCTTCTGTATAATCAATTGAGCTGTAAGAGTCTAAGACAAGATTTGCGATATCTTCTGTTTCCTGATTTTCACCATCAATAATTGCCTGGATGACCTGTTTAATTCCTGCATTGGCAACAGAGGATTTTTGTAGCACACGTTTTGCAAAAGTATTAACATCCTGCTCGATTTCCTGAGGATTACAGACAAAATCGATAAGGCCAATTTCTTCGCCTTTTTCCGCCGTAATTAATTCTGCTGTATAAAGTAATTTCTTTGCTTGGGATGGTCCAACCAGATTAAATAGACGTTTGGTGCTTGTCAGATTGTAAATGATTCCGATATTGGCTGCTGTAATGCCAAGCTTGCTTCCTTTCGTTGCAAAGCGAAAATCACATGAATTAGCCAGTTCAAGTCCTCCGCCGATAGCAAGTGTCTGAATTAACGCTGCTGTCGGTCTGGGAAAGCGATAGAGCTTTTCAATAGCTCCAAGTGCAAAATCGTTATATGCTTTTGCTTTTTCAGCATGCAGGCGGACTTCCAGAAACTCATTGATATCAGCACCGGCAGAAAATGCAGTATCATTAACACCCCGAAGGATCAGGAATTTCACTGATGGATCTTCTTTTAATTCATCCAATAAATCCTCAAGGTGACGGAACATCGCCAGAGAGAAGCAGTTCTTTTTTTCGGGCCGATTAATAACAATCGTTGCAATGGAGCCATTTCTTTCGATATAAAGATAATTAGACATATAAAATAAATCCCTTCGTAATGATTATTTTGTCAATATCCAGATATGTATTGATATAGGTAATATGAAATCTCGTTTAGGGGGAGAAGCTTTTTTCATCCCCCGCTAAAAATTGATTTAACGTTTTCTTTCTTGGAGTAAGAGTCATGCTGCAAGTTAACACATTAATAACTATTTTAATCTTCCCAGCCCGGGATTATGGAGCCTTCAAATTCTTCTTCAATAAATGCTTTTACTTTATCAGACTGATAAGCGTTAACCAGTGTTTCTACGACTGGATCATCCTCATTTTCCGCACGGACAACAATGTAGTTTACATATGGTGAGTTAGTAGATTCCAGCAGGATAGAGTCATCTTTCGGGCTGATTCCAGCTCCTAAAGCGAAGTTCGTATTAATCGCTGCAGCGTCTACTTCACTTAATTGATTAGGGATTTGGGCAGCATCTAATTCTACAAATTCCAGATCAAGCGGATTATCAATAACATCATGAATAGACGCTGTTTCTTTGCTTTCTTCATCAAGCGTAATCAAACCGGCTTCTTCTAAAATGAATAGAGATCTGCTTCCGTTAGATGGATCGTTCGGAAGCCCGAATGTTGCACCTTGAGGGAGGTCCTCAATACTGTCATATTTTTCTGAGTAAACACCCATTGGATTTAAAATAGTCTCTCCAACCGGTACTAAATCTGTATTATGGTTTTCATTAAATTCATCCAAGAATGGTTTGTGCTGATAGCTGTTTGCATCCAGATCTCCTTCATCTAATGTTGTATTTGGCAGCACATAATCAGAGAAGGTTTTTATTTCTATTTCAAGTCCTTCTTCTTCAGCAACCTCTGCAGCGACTTCTAAAATTTGCTCCTGCGGTCCGGCAGTAACACCGACAATCAGTTTGTCTTCGCTGAGTGCTTCAGCATTTTTACCGCAGGCGGCGAGTATCCCGGATAATAAAATAACAGCTAGTAATGCTAATTTCTTCATGTTCTTCCACCTCGTATTTTTTTAATAAAAAAAGAAAGCCTCTCTTACTTCGAATGAAAGAAAGAGAGGCTTGTCCAATGTACAAAATTCCTCTCTTATCTTTCAAAACGTATCGTTTTGCAGGATTTAGCACCTTTTTATGCCTAAACATAAAAGGTTGCCGAGCTTCAACGGGCCAGTCCCTCAGCTACTCTTGATAAGAGATATTAGGATTCAATTTTATTATTAAGTAATAAGTTAATCTAAATTTTCATTTAAGTCAATACTTTTTTAAATAATAGGAATATAAAAATTGCTAAAGAATAGCCGCTCCAGAAATACACTCCGCTTTCCGTGGGCCCCGAGCTCATCTCCTCGAAAAAAAGAAGAGCACTTTTTTCCTGCGGGGTCTTTCCACTGCGCATTCCCACAGGAGTCTCCGTGTATTTCTTCCGGGACTGCGATTACTCGCCCTATCGAAAACCATCGCAGCGGACATCTCCTTGGCAAGAAAACCAGTATTTTAAAGACTAATTGATTTTCTTGGTTTTTCTCAATTATTATAATTTTATTTGTTTTTGAACAGTATTATTTCCTTTTAAAACACAAATAATTAATATTAAGTATGTTAATGGGTAAATAATTGTTATACGGGGTATAGTTCTTATAAAGGATGTTCAGGAATGTTTCGAGCTTAGTCAATCAGTTCTTTTTATTGGCTTTTTTGAACACGAACTGATATTTACTATTATATAGAAGTGAGGTGTCAATACATGGTACAAGGATATGTAAATTTAAATACTGAAAAAAATAAACAATGGCTTCAGGAATATGTAGATAATTGGGTGGCTTTTTTTAAGAAACAGACAGATACGGGGAAGGTTGCTGATTACATACCGAAATTAGAGGAAGCAGACCCTGATGCTTTAGGTATTACGATTATTGGTAAGGGAGGGATGCAAATCCGTTCAGGAGATTTAAATCACTCCTTCTCCATTCAAAGTATATCCAAGGTTCTCAGTTTTATTGTTGCATGTATTGATAGGGGAATAACCTATGTTTTGCAGCGTGTAGATGTAGAGCCGACTGGGGAAGCATTTAATTCCATAATGCATTTGCAAATTAATAATCCGAAGCGCCCTTTTAATCCTTTGGTAAATTCAGGAGCGATTACAGTATCTTCTTTATTAAATGGAAATACATCAGATGAAAAGCTGGAGCCATTATTTAACTTAATGGAAAAAATAATCGGCTACAGACCTGAAATTGATGTAGATGTTTATGTGTCTGAACGTGATACATCGATGCGTAATCGGGCTATTGGCTACTATTTGCTGGAAGAGGGGTATTTGGAGTCGGACTTGGGAGTAACGCTGGAAACTTATTTTAAACAATGCTCCATTAATATTACGACCGATGATTTAGCCCGAATTGGACTGGTTCTTTCAAACGACGGAGTTCATCCTGATACAGAAGAAATAATTATCCCTAAGAATGTAGCTCGAATTGCCAAATCTCTGATGTTAACATGTGGTATGTATGATGCTTCCGGGAAATTTGCTTCCTATGTCGGTATTCCTGCAAAAAGTGGTGTTTCTGGAGGTATTTTAGCAGTCGTACCGCCAAGGGTCCGTGATAATGATTTGCCCTTTTTAGATGGCTGCGGTATTGGTGTATTTGGGCCGGCATTGGATAAGCAGGGAAATAGTGTTGCAGGAATTAAATTGCTCCGTCATATTGCAAACAGCTGGGATATGAGCGTGTTTTAGCGTCTGTATCTTTTCGACAAAAATGGAAGCAGGATAACAACTTTCTACAATTAACTCTTTGCTTATCGGGCTAAGTTGCTTATAATGGAGTTACAGCAAAACACCCTAAACTTATTAAGCACTGTTTAGGGTGTTCATTGAGAAGGGCTTATTTTTAAGCTGACGCGAGATGAATGGGGTGAATAGCGATTGGTGCGTGTTTTATTTGTTTGTTTAGGTAATATTTGCCGTTCCCCGATGGCGGAAGCAATATTCAGGGATCTTGTTAAGAAAGAGCATCTGGAAGATAAGATAGAGGTTGATTCTTGCGGTACTGGTGACTGGCATCTCGGGCAATCACCTCATCCGGGAACCAAGGAAATACTTGATCAGCAGGGCATTTCCTATGACGGAGTGAAATCAAGGCTGCTTACAGCCGATGATTTTGAGCAGTTTGATTATATGGTTGCGATGGATCAAAATAATTATAATACGCTTACCGGGTCCAACAATCATGAGAAAACAGCAGTTGTGAAATTAATGGAGTTTGTGGAAGACATAGAAGAAGATGACATTCCTGATCCATATTACACAGGAGATTTCGGACAAACGAATCGATTAGTTTCAGAAGGCTGTTACGGGTTACTTCAATTTTTAAAAGAAAAGCATCATTTAAATTAAAGGAGAGATACTAATGGGAAAACGTAAAATTATTTTAGGTGTTATTGCAGGAGCAGTTGTAGGAGGAGCAGCATCATTGCTGGACAAAGAAGCGCGCAGTTATGCCTGCGGAAAAGTAAAGGATATGAAAGCTGCATCATCTTATTATATCAGCAATCCTTCTGAAGCAATTCAAGGCCTGCAAAAAACAGTGGATAAGGTGAATCATGTTTTTGAGAGCGGATCTTCTAATGCTATGAATGCTTTAGAGCAAGTGGAGCAAACATTAGATAAAGTTACGAATAAATATTCAGGGAAAGCAATAGATTAATACAGGATGTTCAAAAGTAAGGAACGCTGGAAGGATAAAAACGTAAAAAATAAAATGTTATCTTTATTTCGTATGGAGGTAAGATTTTAATTTCTCCCTTCTCCTTTTTTGAACAAGCTATTTAAAAATGGAAGTTCAAAAAGTGATAAGGGCAGGTGGACCAGCATTCGAAACCTTCAGATTATAGGCAAAGATTTTTGGAGACGTTATGGAGAAGTCGAGGTGTTTGGATTAGCAGCTCAGCTTTCTTATTTCTTTATTTTGTCTTTATTTCCTTTTTTAATCTTCTTACTTAACCTGATTCCGTACCTGCCGATTGATATGGATTTAATTTTGGAAACAATTGGAGATTTTGCGCCGGAACAGGTGATGGGCCTGATTACAACGAATCTGCAATCATTAACTGTTCAAAACAGCGGCTTGCTTTCCATCAGTATCATTGGAACATTATGGGCTGCTTCAAATGGTGTTAATGCAATTACAAGAGCATTTAACCATGCTTACGGAATAAAGACAGACCGCTCCTTTCTGGTTTCGCGGCTTGTAGCGATGATGCTTACAATAGGAATGGTTTTAATTATTATATTAGCTTTGCTGTTGCCGGTATTTGGAAAAATGATTGGGACATATCTTTTTTCCTGGATTGGTTTTACAGATACTTTTTTAGCAGCATGGGGGACCTTGCGATGGGTAGCGTCATCCCTTATCTTCTTTATAGTACTGCTCTTTTTGTATAAGCTTGCACCAAATCGGAGACTCAAATTTTCACAGGTGGTCTGGGGCACAGCATTTGCAACACTTGCCTGGCAGCTGGTCTCCTGGGGGTTTTCCTTTTATGTGCATAACTTAGGAAATTTTTCCGCCACTTATGGCAGCTTAGGTACGATCATTATTTTGTTAATCTGGTTCTATTTATTTGGAATTATTATTATTACCGGCGGCATTCTAAATGCTACGGTTCTGAATCAGAAAAGAATTTAAAAATGAAACGGCAAATTATCTCGCCGTTTCATTTTTTTTGTGAAAAGAAATGAAACATTAATTATACGTTCGTTGGGTGTGTTATTATGCATTTTAAAATTTATTATACAGATTAATAAATAGTTTTCATATAAACCTTTCTTTGTTATACTATTTCTGTGTAAAACGTATAATACAGGGAGGTTTTATAGTGAGAAAGAACTTATTTATTTTTAGTTTTATGCTTCTCGCAGTATTTTTATTGACTGCTTGCGGTGAAGGGGACAATGACAACAAAGATAATGCCGAAGCAGAGGATAAGCATTGGGAGGAAATTCAGGAAAAAGGGGAAATCGTGGCCGGTACTTCCGGAACGCTGATTGGCGCATCCTACTATGATGAGAATGATGAGTTAACAGGCTATACTGTGGAAATCATGAAAGAGATTGGGAAACGTTTAGATTTAGAGGTTAAATTTGAAATCATGGGAGCGGATGATTTAGCTACAGCAATTAATAGCGGCAGAATTGATGTTGGAGCTAATGATGCAACGATAACAGAAAAAAACCAGGAGAAATTTGGATTTTCTGATCCATATAAATTCTCTTATATTGTGGCAGCGGTAAGAGAATCGGATAATTCAGGTATAGAAACACTTGATGATTTAGAAGGAAAAAAAGCGGGCGGAGCAGCTACAACTATTTACAGTCAAATTGCAGAGCATTTCGGGGCGGAGGTTGTAACGTATGGGAACGCTCCAAATGAAGCTTATCTGAGTGATATAAGTACAGGACGAACAGATTTGGTATTAAATGATTATTATCTGACTAAATTTGGGGTAGCAGCATTCCCTGATTTTGATTTACATCTGCATCCTACACTGAAATTTAATCCGACTGAGCAGGCGATAATGATGCCAAAAGATGCAAGTAAGCTGCAGGAAGAAATTAACGGTGCTTTAAACGATATGCGTGAAGATGGTACATTAAGCGAATTGGCAAAAGAATTCTATGAAGAAGATGCTTCTGAGGAACCGGATGTAGAAGTTGAAATTGTAGAAGGTCTGGATTTTTAGAGGTTATTAATGGATATATCAAATGTGAATTTCGGAGGATTCTTTGATGTTCAATTAGCCTGGGAGAACTTGCCGTTTGTGTTGGGAGGGCTTCCCATCACCCTGCTTATTTCCATTGGAAGTATGCTTATTGGACTTATTTTAGGACTGTTGTTAGCCTTGGCAAGAAGCTCTAAATATGGATTATTAAGGTGGCCGGCACGACTGTATATATCGTTTATGCGAGGGACACCGATTATCGTATTTTTATATATTCTGTACCTGGGGTTGCCTTCAGCGGGAATTCAGCTTGCAGCTGTTCACGCTGCAATTATTGGACTGGGTTTGAATAGTGCTGCCTATATTGCTGAAATTGACAGATCCGCATTAAATAGTGTAGAGAAGGGACAATGGGAATCGTCACGGGCGTTGAATATGCCTTACTGGCTGACGTTACGTAAAATTATTTTGCCTCAAGCTACCCGGATTGCAATCCCTCCGTTGACAAATGTTTTTATGGATATTGTGAAGGCAACTTCTTTAACAGCAGTGATAACAGTGCCTGAGTTATTTCAAAAAGCGCAAATTGTCGCTGGAAGAGAATTTGATGCAATGACCATGTACGTATTAGTAGCACTTATCTATTGGCCGGTGTGTATTTTGATTGGCATGTTGCAGGAGCGTTTGGAGAAAAGGTATAGTGCATTTATAAAATAAATATAGTGAATGAAAAGAGGCGTCTTTTAAAATGAAAAGGATGTCTCTTTTTAATTGCCAAAAAGTCTCAAATCATCCGGTGCATAGTTTTCTTCCTTTCTGAAAAAAATAAACAAAAAGAAAGGAAGGTACGGAAATGAAAAAATGCAATCGTGTCTGTTTTTTTATGCTGCTCTTATGTTTAACATGGCTGTGGATGCCGATGAATAGTTTTGCTGAAGAAATAAAAGAGAAAAAAGAATCTGATATACCTAGTCATGTACTGGATGTATCTAAAGAAAATACATTCCCGAATTCAACTGAGGACCAGGAAATTATTGAGGCGAGTGATCTAACAAAGGAATTAATCGAAGGTGTTGGTATACCAATTGAAAATCCGGAGCTGATTAAAATTTTAAATGAAAGCAATATTAAACCATCACCCATTGCAATTGGCTACCGCGGTATGGTTTATCTGGGAAGATGGCCGATAAATTATCAATCCAGTGAATCCAACGTAAACTGGGAATATCAGCTGATAAATAAGAATGAAATGAATAATGTCGGCGGTGACCAGGCGCAGGAAATGAGTTATTATCAACAGGAACAAAAAGAAATAAAAGGTGCCCTGACCAGTAAAATAAGTAATCCGGAACAAGTAAAAACAATGATGTTATTAAAGGCAAGCGAAAAAACAAAATTGCCTCTATCTTATCAAACCGTTATTGGACATAATACAAAATTGGCAAATTCATATAACATCCCGGTTCAGAAGCATGGAATACTGGACGCCTATGCTCCTGCAGTTAATGAAAAGGGACAGGTAACCTTCGGAGAAGTCTATATTGAATTAAAAGGATCCAATAAAACGATTCAGATTAAAAACGTAACAAAACAAGGAATTGGCGCCTGGATACCTGTACAGGATTATTTATCTTTCTCCTTTAAAGTTAAATAAAATGTATGCCAAAAGCGGCCTGTTTATAATAGACCTGATTTCGATGATTTGAACTGGATGCAGCTAGTTTTGAATAAACGCTAACTCCCGCATCATTCTATGATTTTTAATTTCTGTAACAAAGGATTGCCAATAGGCGGTCCTTTTTCTCTTAAATGGTGGTATTTGTATGAGTTGAACTAAATAATTCCTCATTGACCTGATATGTGCTTTTGATCCATTCGTGTGAATTACGATTCACACGAATGGATCAAACGAAGTATTGTCAGGAAAGAAAAATCTCTTGCAATTTCCTCTTTGTTGCTTTATCATGATAAAGTGTTAAAGATATTATTTATTGGAGGAAGTAAGATGGAATGGGTTGTTATCTCAGCAGTCTTATTAATGACTGTTTTATGTTTGTTAAAAGTAAATGTTATTTTAGCTATTATTATTTCTGCTATTTCAGCAGGCTTAATGACAGGACTCGGGTTTGTTGATTCTGTCAAATTAATGGTGAGCGGGATGGGAGATTCTGCAAATACAGCGCTCAGCTATGTTTTATTAGGTGCTTTTGCGGTGGCTATCAGCTACACAGGAATTACAAAGATTTTAGTGAATTTTATAATTCGGGTATTAACAGGAAAGAAAACAATGATGCTATTCGCATTAGCCGGTATTGCGTGTTTATCTCAAAATTTAGTACCGGTGCACATCGCTTTTATTCCTATTTTAATTCCTCCATTACTAAAATTATTTGACCAAATGAGAATGGATCGCCGTGCAGTAGCGGTCGCACTGACATTTGGTTTGAAAGCACCATATATTATGATTCCTGCTGGTTTTGGATTATTATTCCAAGATTTGATTTTAAAAGGGCTGGAATCAAACGGTGCAGAAATCACTCTCCATGAGGTAACTTTATCTATGCTTATTCCTGGTCTGGGGATGATTGCCGGTTTATTAATCGGTGTATTGGTTACTTATAGAAAAGATAAAAAGCAGAACGGTGAAGTGAAAGAGGCTAAAATACAAAAAGAGGATTTAGTTGAGGAAGTAACATTCAACAAGAAGCATTTACTCACACTCGTTGCCATTGTATTAGCACTGATTGTACAAATTATTACAGGAAACTTAATTTTAGGCTCATTAACTGGAATTATTGCTCTGTTCGTATTGGTCGTTATTCCATATAGAGAGCTGGATAGTGTAATGACACAGGGAATCGCTATGATGGGAACTATTTCATTCGTTATTTTAGTGGCAGCAGGCTTTGCAAAAACGTTGCAGGAAACAGGTGCTGTCGATAAATTAGTTGAGGCTTCCGCTTCGGTATTAGGCGATAATAAGCCATTAATTGCATTTGTACTATTATTGTTAGGATTGGTTATCACTATTGGCATTGGAACTTCATTCGGAACTATACCAATTATTGCGGCTTTATTTGTGCCTATATGTCTGACGGCAGGCTTTTCACCATTAGCAACAGCTGCTTTAGTCGGAACAGCCGGCGCATTAGGAGATGCAGGTTCACCAGCGTCTGACAGCACACTTGGTCCGACATCAGGTCTTAATGCAGATGGGAAACATAATCACATTTGGGATACTTGTGTCCCGACGTTTATACACTATAATATTCCGTTATTTATTTTTGGGTGGATTGCTGCGATGGTTTTATAAGAAAAGCGTATAATAATAGAGGTAAAAGGAAAAGGTAAGAGAAAAAACCGGGTGGGATTTGAATGAAACAACTAATCGCTTTCCTGTTATCGCTTGCCTTTTTCTTTTGTGCTTTCACATGGAATACAGCTTCCGCGTATGGGTGGGGCTACCAGAAAAATAATAATCATACACCTCCAGAGATAGGGTCGTACCAGGAAGTATTGGATAAATACAATGCCTTTTATCTGGATGACAGTGGAGAGAAAAATCTTTATCTTACTTTTGACAACGGCTACGAGCAGGGCTTTACCTCTGACATATTGGATGTATTAAAGAAAGAAGAAGTCCCTGCAACTTTTTTTGTAACAGGACATTATGTAGAAAGTGAGCCTGATTTGGTCAAAAGAATGGTGGAGGAAGGGCATATTATCGGTAATCACTCTTACCATCACCCGGACTTTACAATTATGAATAAGGAAGCCATTGAAAAAGAACTGACAGACTTAGAGCAGGCAGTTGCCGAGGTGAGTGACCAGGATGAATTAATATTTGTCAGACCTCCGCGGGGGACATTCAGTTCAGATACATTGAAATGGTCAACAGAACTCGGACTTGTTCATGTATTTTGGTCACTGGCCTTTAAGGATTGGGAGACAAACTCGCAAAAAGGCGCAGATTACGCTTATGATGAGATTATGAAACAGATCCATCCCGGAGCAATTATTTTACTGCATGCTGTCTCCAGCGATAATGCAGCTGCTCTGGAAAAAGTAATTCAGGATTTAAAAGAAGAAGGATATCAATTTAAAAGCTTAGATGATTTATGGATGCGTAAGCAATTGCCGAAGCAGTTTCTTTATTAAAGAAACTGTCCTTTTAAAGAAGAGATGGGAAAATCAGAAAAATTGTTCTGATAAAACCTTGTGCTTCTAAAAGGACAGTTTTTTTGTTATACTGCAAAAAAATAATCATTGTATAGAGGTTGAAATAATATTTTCGTTCGGATAACTATAAAATAACACTCATTTTTAACTTAATTACTCAACTTTCGGACTTTAAAAAGTAACTTCCTATCCATAAGAACAGGGGTTGATCATTTCTTCCATATATCTGTTGACAAAGATAGAAGGTAAAGTCTAAAGCGACCGCTACGGCGGACCGTTTTGCTTTCCTAGGGGCACGCTCTTCAGCTAACTTTTGCCAAGAAGATCACTTGGCAAAAGTGGATCTTCAGATGGTGCTAATCCCTCAGGAGTCAAAACGGTCCGCCTCCGCTAGCAGGATATTCTATACTGAAATAA
>NZ_LT727812.1:576864-902471 GCF_900162665.1 Oceanobacillus sojae | reverse complement strand
GGACCGTTTTGCTTTCCTAGGGGCACGCTCTTCAGCTAACTTTTGCCAAGAAGATCACTTGGCAAAAGTGGATCTTCAGATGGTGCTAATCCCTCAGGAGTCAAAACGGTCCGCCTCCGCTAGCAGGATATTCTATACTGAAATAACTGAACAAATTTTCGTGTTCCATGGTAAAACATGCTCAGAGATCCTTATTTTTGGTGCATAAAAGCTATTCTCGATATGAATTATTCATGCTGTCATGATTTGAACTGTTAAAAACCATTTGAAACACCAGCATGATTGTTTATTTAGGCTAAAACGATGATTTCATCTAACTTCATCAGGATATTATTTCTTCCATACGCTGTAGAATCCTATTAGAGCGCAGGCCAACCACGTAGACTCCTATGGGAATAGGGCGAGCTGAAGATCCACTTGAAAAGCGGGTTTCTTTTCAAGTTAGCTGAAGCCGTCCCCATGGAAAGCGGAGTGGTTGGCCGGAGCGGAAGCTATACACAATAACCTGTTCAAAAAATAAAAAGATGAGTTGATTAAAAGAAAGCATGATAATAGAGACCATGAACATCCTAGAACAGCAAGGTTTATATGTTTATTCTTAGGTGCGAAAGTTGAGTTAATTAGATAAGAAAAAGATTCCTTTTATAAGAAGTTTACCCATTTTGACTAAAATCAGATCAATGGATGTATTGCAAAAAAACTTATAAATTCAGGGTTTAGCCTATATTTAAACTATTAGAAAAGCCAAAGGTCAAAAAAAAATAAAAAAATTTGACTAAAATACTTGAAAGTCAAAGAAGGTCAGAGTATAATGTAATTATAGTCAAAGATAGTCAAAGTCAAAACAACGATAAACAAGCTATCTGACTAATTTAAAAGGAGGAATGAGAAATGAAATGTCAAAACTGTGGACAAAATGAAGCAACAATTAATGCACAAATGCAAATGAATGGACAACGTATGGAAGTGCATCTTTGCCATGAGTGCTTACAAGAAATACAAGGAAATATGATGAACAGTGACTTTTTCTCTAATTCTCCATTTGGCAATATGGATCAATCATTTGCCAACAACTTTTTCCAAGGTAATCAGCAAAGTGGTGCAAGTGCACGCACAAGAACAAAACAAAAATCAAACAATGGAAATGGCTTGATTGATCAGTTAGCAAAAAATATTACTGATCAAGCACGAGCAGGGAAGATTGATCCTGTCATTGGTAGAGATAAAGAAATTAAACGAGTTATTGAAACATTAAATAGAAGAAATAAAAACAACCCGGTATTAATCGGTGAACCAGGTGTTGGTAAAACCGCAATTGCAGAAGGGCTGGCAGTAAATATTGTTGAAGGAAATGTTCCTGCTAAATTATTAAACAAAGAAATTTATCTGCTGGATGTAGCTTCTTTAGTTGCAAACACTGGTATTCGCGGTCAATTTGAAGAGCGGATGAATAAATTGATTGCTGAATTACAGGAACGTAATGATGTGATCGTATTTATCGATGAAATTCATCTTCTTGTCGGTGCGGGTACAGCAGAAAGCTCTCAAATGGATGCCGGCAACATCTTAAAACCGGCTCTTGCACGGGGTGATTTGCAGGTAATCGGTGCAACAACTTTAAAAGAATACCGTCAAATTGAAAAAGATGCAGCGTTAGAACGACGCTTGCAGCCGATTATCGTAAAAGAACCATCCTTAGAAGATGCGGTGAAAATTCTGAAAGGGATTAAAGACCGTTATGAAAAATTCCATGAAGTCCGTTATTCTGATGAAGTAGTTGAAGCTTTTGTCGGCTTATCCAACCGCTATATCCAAGACCGGTTCTTACCGGATAAAGCAATCGACTTAATGGATGAGGTTGGTTCCAGATTGAATTTGGAAAACGCTCAGAAAGACTCTGAATCCTTACAACAGCGTTTAGACGAAGTTGTGACACAAAAACAGGAAGCAGCAGAAAAAGAAGATTATGAGCGTGCAGCAAATCTTCGTTATCAGGAAATCCAATTACAAAAACAATTGGAAAAAGCAGAAGACGGTGAGAAAGTATTGGATGTAGATATTTCTGATATCCAATTAATTGTAGAAGAAAAAACTGGCATTCCAGTAACTAAAATGCAAAAAGATGAGAAAGAAAAAATGAAAAATCTGGCTAATGATCTCCGTGCCAAAGTAATCGGACAGGAAGAAGCAGTAGCAAAAGTTGCTAAATCAATCCGCCGCAGCCGTGCCGGATTAAAAGCAAAAGAACGTCCAATCGGCTCCTTCTTATTTGTCGGCCCTACGGGTGTCGGAAAAACAGAATTAACGAAGGTACTGGCAGAAGAATTATTCGGTACAAGAGATGCTCTGGTCCGTCTGGATATGAGTGAGTATATGGAAAAACACGCGGTGTCTAAAATTATCGGTTCACCTCCAGGATATGTAGGACATGAGGAAGCTGGACAGCTGACCGAACGCATCCGCAGAAACCCATACTCTATTCTGTTACTGGATGAAATTGAAAAAGCACACCCAGATGTGCAAAATACGTTCTTACAAATTATGGAGGACGGACATTTAACAGATTCTCATGGCAGAAGAGTAAGCTTTAAGGATACAGTCATTATTATGACAAGTAATGCCGGAACTGGCGAAAAACAAGTGAATGTCGGCTTTAACAGCAAAACACATGAATCAGTTTCCACATTAGAAAATCTAAGTAACTATTTCAAACCAGAGTTTCTGAACCGTTTTGATGCGATTGTAAACTTTAATGAATTAAAAGAAGCAGATTTATTACAAATTGTTGATCTTATGCTGCATGATTTAGAAGCAACCATGAAGGAAAACCAAATCAGCATCACTATCTCTGACGATGCTAAGCAGCGTCTGGTTAAATTAGGGTATGATCCACGTTTTGGTGCACGTCCATTACGCCGTGTTATCCAGGATAAAGTAGAGGATCAATTAACTGATTTAATTCTTGAAGGTGAAGATGTAACAGCAGTTCATGTGGATGTAGATGAAGAAGAAATTGTTGTTTCAAATGCATCTTAATAAAAAGTTAAAATAATTGCGTAAGGCATATCAAATAAAATAAAGGAAAAAAGACCAGCTAACCAATTATTGGTTTAGCTGGTTTTTTGTTTTAGGATAGAAAATAATTTCATGGCTGTCTATATCCTGTTCGAAAGATCACCTAAGCGGGTAAGTATATTATTCATAAATAGCTTAGTTTAATAATGATATCTTATCGTGTAAGAATGAGATGGAAAGTTATCAAAATTACTGAAAATTATATTGTATAGATTTTATACGGTCAAGTATAATTAAATAAAGTTAAAAAGAAGTATAGAAAATTAACAAAATAATAAACTTGAATTATAGTACGAAGAAAGGACAGATTTCTTACTTAGTATCAAAGACGGTGTAAACCTAATATTATAATTTAGTTTTTACAGGAGCAAGGATATATAGCAGGTTTTTAAATAAAGTTCATTTAGAACTATGAAGATTGTTAAAGGAGATTATACCCAAAAATGAATCGAAAAAAGATAGTCCTTATTTTGCTATTTCTTTTACTTCTCACAGGTTTACGATTTTCATGGTTACACCTTTTTGATAGGGGACAAGCCACTTTCATTGAAAATGGACAGGTTGACTTAGTAGAGCAGGGAATGGAAAGTCAAGAGATTATGAAGCTTGAGGGGGAGTGGAGTTTTTTTCCTGAACAATTAATTCCCCCTCAGGAAATGAATGATACAGCAGTTACGGAAGATAAGGTATATAGGCATTTTCCTGATCAATGGTTTGCATATATAAAAAATCAGAGTTTCTCATATGGCACATTTCACTTACATGCAACCATTGATGAATCACTAGTTAACCATCCATTAGCCATATATATGCCCAGGTTTCCATCAGCAAGTAAAATTTATGTGAATGGAGAATTAGTTGGCCAAGCAGGGGCCCCATCAGTCATATTAGAAGAATTTTCATCAAGAACATTACCTTACTATGTTATCTTCCAAACAGAATCGACGAATTTGGATATCTCTATTCAAGTCAGCCATGACAGTAAGCCTGTTAAATTTGGAGAGCAGCCTATATTGTTCGGTCAGGCAGATGATATTATTACTATGGTACAAATTAATATGCTGACAAAAATTATTGTCATGGTGTTTACACTTTTACTCACAATTGCTGTGATTTTCTTGTTTTTCCTGAGATTTAAAACCAAACTGGCACTTTATTTCGGTCTGCTTATGGCTGGGATATCACTTATGGTGTTATTTGATCCTGATGGAGCTGCTTTGTTAACACTGCCGATAGATGCTGTTGTGCGTACAAAATTTACACTATTGATACATATCTTTATAGCTATTTTTTTACTTAAATTCGTAGAGAATTTTTTACCAGGCTATGCGCCAAAATCTCTCTATCGAATCTTTTCTATCTTGTTTTTAATATATGGTTTGCTTGTCATAAGTTTGCCTGTTTCCATCATTTTGGAATATCAATTTATACTTGGTATTATTCAAATAATTAATGCTTTAATTGTTATTATGCAGATTGTAAGGGCGAATGTAGGCGGAGTACCGAATTCTTTTTTATTATTATTGGCTGCAGCTGCTGTATTAAATAATGTGGTATGGGCATTTATAAAGCATAGAATGAACCTGATAATAGATTTCTACCCTTTAGACCTGCTTATAGCTTTATTTCTTTTTACAGGCTTTTGGATATGCTTATTTTTACAATATACCGAAGAGATTGAAGAAAAAAATAAAAAATTACGTTTAGCAAATAAGAGCAGAGATGATTTTCTGGCTAATACATCGCATGAAATGAGAAATCCATTGCATAGTATGATGCATATTGCACAATATGTGTTAGATAACCCGGAGAATAAAATAACGAAAACAGATCGCAACGATCTCATCTTGTTAGTTCAAGTAGGTAGAAAAATGTCCATGCTAATCAATGA
Source organism: Oceanobacillus sojae (assembly GCF_900162665.1). GTDB lineage: Bacteria > Bacillota > Bacilli > Bacillales > Amphibacillaceae > Oceanobacillus > Oceanobacillus sojae_A. Next base: position 897,505 of record NZ_LT727812.1, on the reverse strand, counting down.
TTTAATTGATCTTTCACAAATAAAGGAGCATAATTTACGGCTGGACAAAAAAGCCGTAGATCTTCATGTGCAAATCAAGATTGTCTTGGATATGCTGGCACATGTCATAGAAGGTAAACCAATACAAATTATCAATAAAGTAAAAGCATCTTTTCCACTACTTAATGCAGATGAAAACCGCTTGAATCAAATATTATTAAATCTTCTGCATAATGCGGTCAAATTCACTGAATTAGGTGTAATTATCATTCAGGCAGAAGTAACAGAGGGTATGGCAGTGATAGAGGTAACAGATACCGGCAAAGGAATTGATAAAGAAGATATTGAAAGGATTTTTCTTCCATATGAGCAAGTAACCAGTGATGATACATCAGATCATCCGGGGACAGGCATTGGTCTGGCTATCACTAAGGAGCTGGTTGAGTTACAAGGTGGAACTCTTCATGTTAAATCCAAATTGGGAATAGGGACAACTTTTCGGTTTACAATTGCTTTATTTGAGGGCAACATTTCTATAGATGCACTTGCAGATAAGAAGGAGCCGGTAATTGAAAGTGTTGTTGAGCATTCAGGTGAAGTACAGCAACCCGTGAATCAGCGCTTTAGGTTATTACTTGTAGATGACGAAAGAATAAATTTAACAGTGGTATCAAAATTACTAGATAGAAACCGGTATGAAATTATTTTTGCTGATAATGTAGAAGAGGCGTTGGCCTATTTAAGTAAACAGCAATTTGATTTGGTAATAAGTGATGTTATGATGCCCGGGATGTCTGGCTTTGACCTGACAAGGGAAATAAGGAAAGAATACAATTTATCTGAACTGCCTATTCTGCTGCTTACAGCACGGGCTCGACCAGAGGATTTAGAAGCTGGTTTTATGGCTGGAGCTAATGATTATGTTGTGAAACCTGTTGAACCCCTGGAATTGCAAGCGAGAGTCCGGGTTTTAACAGATTTAAAAGAAGCTGTCACAGAACATCTGCGTATGGAAGCTGCTTGGCTGCGGGCTCAAATTAATCCACATTTTATATTTAATACAATTAATTCTATTTTTAGCTTAATGGAAATGGACCAGGAGAAGATGAAGGATTTATTAAGCCATTTTATTTATTACTTACAAACAAGTTTTGATTTTCAAAATGCAAATGCGCTGGTTTCTTTGGAGCAAGAATTGAATCTAGTCGATGCATATCTTGGTATTGAAAAAGCTCGTTTCGGAGATAGAATCCAAGTTCACACACGCATCGATGTGGATACTTCTGCTATCTATATTCCGCCTCTCTCTCTTCAGACATTAGTTGAAAATGCTGTGAAACATGGTATATTAAAACATCAACAAGGTGGGGAAATTATGATTGAGGCAGTTTATTGTGAAGAAATGTGTGAAATTCGGATAAAGGATAGTGGCATTGGATTCCCAAAAGAAGTAAAAGAATGGCTGCGTATGAATGGGGGTCGGGATAGGACTGGAATTGGTTTATTGAATACTGAAAAAAGACTGAAGCAATACGCAGGAGAGGGAATATCTATTGATAGCAAGCCTGGTAAAGGTACGACAATTATCTTTCGCCTTCCTTGTTAATATAAGAGGAGCAAGGAAGGGGTTTTATATTTATAGAAAAGTCAATATTGTGTATGTTTAGAAGTTGAATAGAATATAATTATACTTGAACTGAGATATTTAACATGATGACAGTATGTATAGAATTTGTAAAGGTTTCGAAGAGGTACCAAGTATTCGTTTTTATGTAAGATTAATTATACTCACATAAATAATAAAATATTAAATGATATCGGTTAAGTTGATTCTTTTGATTTAGTCTGAAAACCAAAACATAGATAACTGGGGGGGTAAGAATGCTTAAGATTTGTATAATTGATGATGAACATTTGGCGTTGCAATACTTAGATTTTTTATTAAATAAAGTAGAAGGAGTACAAGTTACTGGTAAGTACATTAATCCGGAAGATTTAATCGATCATGTTCAAAAAGAAAGAATAGATGCTGTATTTATGGACATACACATGCCTGAGATAAAAGGGATTGATTTGGCGGAAAAACTGTTAAACATACAGCCTTCCTTACAGATTGTTTTTGTAACGGCCTATAATGAATATGCAGTTAAAGCATTTGAATTAAATGCTTTGGATTATATCTTAAAGCCGGTTCAAAAAGAACGCTTAGAGTTAACGATTCAGCGGATAAAAGAAAGTAATTACATAAAATTGAATGCACCATCAGAATCCGATTCTGTTAAAGTAAATTATAGGATTAAGAATTTAGGAGCTTTCCGCTTTTATAAAGAAAATAATCCAATCGAAGTGAAGTGGAGGACCTCCAAAGCGAAGGAGCTATTTGCTTATTTTGTACAGAATCATGAGAATACCATTCGAAAAGGAGAATTAACAGACTTAATGTGGAGTAATCTTCCTTGGGAGAAAGCTCATTCACAATTATACTCCACCGTTTATCAAATTAGAAAGGTGACACAGCAAATCGGAATGCCGATTAAAATATCCAGCCAGGATGAATTTTACCATATAACTATAGAGGATGTAGAAATTCAATCCGTTAAGTGGAAGCATGCAGCATTGGGTGTATTGAGAGATAGCAATGTATCTGCAGCTGTATATTTTAAACTGTTAGAAGCATACCAGGGAGATTATTTGGAGGAGATTGAAGCAGCATGGGTTCTAAAGGAAAGACACAGCATGAGAAAAATATGGCTGGAATTAGTAGAAAATTTAGTGAAACATATCATATATTACGAGAATCCTTCGTCGTATAATGCTTCCAAATTAAGTGCGCTTGTAAGCTCTGATAAAGAGGCTGCAATGTTACTGAATAAAAAATTGCAACATTAGGAAGGGTTTTATCTCCAATAACACCTCTATGCCGGCTGTGGCATAGAGGTTGAAAATTGTATGTGGAAGAGTTGATAGGAATGAAGAAAAATTATATTCGGCTGGGGGTTATTCTGCTCCTTTTTATTATTTGTTTATCTACTTTCCGCATGATTTGGATGGGGTTTTTTCAAAATGAGATACAACCTGATATTCAAAAGGGTGTACTGGATATACAATCATGGGATCTGGGGGATAAAGAAACACTTGTTTTAGACGGGGAGTGGGAGTTCTATCCTTCCCAATTTATTATGGAAGAAGCAGATATGGCAGGCAGCGGGTCAGAAGTTTTGGAAGTGCCCGAAGGCTGGAATGATATTTTAAATTCTTCTTTCGGCTACGGCACTTACCGACTACAAATCAAGGTTAACCCTGACGTTGATCAAAACTATGAATTATACATACCCAGTATCCGCAGTTCATCAGAGGTCTATGTCAACGGAAGAAAACTGTCATCCTCTGGTAAGATAGCTGCAAATGAAGAGCAATATACAGCAAAAAATTTACCACAAAGTGCAGTTTTTACAGCAGATGAAGAAGGAAATATTGATATTGTTATACAAGCTGCCAACTATAAAGACATTAGAAGCAGCGGTCTCATCCGTTCTGTGAAATTTGGAACGGAGCAGGCAATCTCAAGAGGAACACAGATATCCAGCTATTTTCAAATCAGTATCATTGTTATCTTTTTAATTCATGCAGTGTATACATTTATTTTATATCTGATAGGAAACCGGGATAAATACCTATTCTATTTTTCCGTTTTAATGTTATCGATAATCGTAACTTCTCTTTTAAGTAATGGAGATAAGTTAATTCATCAGTTTTTAAATATATCCTATGATTTTGATTTTCGTCTGGCAAACACCTTGCTCTTGGTGGGCTGTTATGCTTTGCTGCAATGTACGAATCATCTGGAGCTGCCATATTGGAGAAGGGTATTTCCTTTTTATAAATGGAGTATATTTGGGGTGATGGGAATAACCTTATTCTTATCTATACCGCAGATTCTGTTCTTATTTCCTGTTTATTATCTGTTTGCTTTTATAGTGATTGTCGTTACATTTTGCTCGATTGCACGGATGTATAGACAAAACCCGGCGACAAATCTGTTCCTTGTCCTTAGTTTTTTTGCGGTTGTGCATCATTATATCTGGGATATAGGATGGAGGGAACAGAGTATCTATTTAACATTTTATCCATTTGATCTGATTGTTGCGGTGGTGTGCTATATTACTGTCTGGTTCAAAGGTTATTTTCAAATGCATGAGGAGACCAAAGAATTGGCTGATAGTTTACAACGGATGAATAAGGAAAAGGATCAATTTCTTGCTAATACATCGCATGAGTTCCGTAATCCTTTGAATAGTATCTTATTACTTTCCAAGGCTGTCATGGACAGAGAAGAAACAGTGTTGTCAGAGCGGAGTGTAAGTGAGCTCAATACGGTCTTGAATGTCGGAAAGAGAATGAATCTGTTATTAACCGATCTGCTGGAGGCAAGAAATTTAAATCGTACGAAACCGCGTTTAAATAAACAGGTAATTTCACTTGAACCAATTGCAACAGGAGTTCTTGACTTGCTGCAGCTTTCATCAGATATGAAACAGCTGGAGATGATTAATAAGATTCCAAAGGAATTCCCGGCAGTCTATGCCGATGAAAATCGTGTTACGCAGATTTTATTTAATTTAGTTGGTAATGCCGTTAAATATACCAGTAAAGGCGGGGTAACTATATCCGCTGCGAAGAAAGAAAAGTATGCGGAAATTCATGTGACAGATACAGGTATTGGGGTTAGTGGAGAGATGAAAAAGCGGTTATTTCTTCCTTATGAACAGGACAACGCAACAAGCGGCATGCAGGAAGGCGGATTTGGTCTGGGATTGAGTATCACTAAGCAGCTGGTTGAGCTTCATGGAGGGAGAATTTGGGTCTCCTCGGAAGACGCAGAGAAGACAACCTTTACATTTACGTTGGAATTAGCTTCTCCGAAAGAAGCTGTACAGATGCCGGTGCAGACTGTGCGGACTGCTGGAAAGGGCGAAGAAAAGGTGGAATCCGGATTACCGCAATTAAATGACGGCCGGGCCTCAGCAGTATTACTGGTTGATGATAATCCGGCCAGCTTATTAGCATTAAATTCAATTTTATCTGGGGATATGTATGATACTGTACCTGTTTCCAATGCGAATCAAGCACTGGAAGAATTGAAAAAACGGGAATGGGACATTGTTGTTTCAGACATAATGATGCCGGAAATATCGGGCTATAAGCTCACCGGTATGATTCGTGAACACTATTCGCTGACAGAGCTTCCTGTCCTTTTACTTACCGGCGGGAATGCAGATATACAAGCAGCATTTCTAGCAGGAGCAAATGATTATATTACCAAGCCCGTTGAGCCGGTAGAGCTGAAAGCAAGAATGGATTCGTTAATAACCATGAAGCGGGTGGCAGAGCAGCAATTACAGTTTGAAACAGCATGGCTGCAGGCACAGATACAGCCGCATTTCTTATTTAATACACTGAATTCTATTTTGGCGCTGAGTGAATGGGATGTAGAGGAAATGAGAAAGCTGCTCAATGAGCTCAGTAATTTCTTGAGAAGTAAATTCCGGTTCCAGCAGATGAAAGACCTGATTCCTTTAGAAGAGGAATTAAACATTATTCGTTCCTATCTGTACATTGAACAGGTCCGATTCGGAGAAGCACTTCAAGTGAAATGGAAGCTGGAGGATTATCAAGGGATAAGTGTTCCATTTTTATCGATTCAGCCATTAGTAGAAAATGCTGTACAGCATGGCATTCGAAATAGACAAGGAAAAGGCACAGTAGTAATCCGATTAAAAAAAGATACTGCCCGATCAAAAGCAATCATTACGGTAGAAGATGATGGAGCAGGGATAGAAACAGAAAATATTCCAAACATCCTGCAGGGGAATTCAGGCAGTGAATCAGGAGTAGGTATTTTAAATGTCGAAAAAAGATTGCATCAGCATTATGGAAAAGGTTTGACGATTGTCAGTTCACCCGGCCAGGGGACAAAGGTATATTTTGAAGTAGATTTAAAAGATAATTAAAATATTTATCCAGTGTATGACCAGATAGAAGATGTAACTTCATTTGATGGGAAAAGCTAGCATACTCATCAAATGGAGTTTTATTTTTATTGAGCCATCATATAGTATTTTCAAGTATTAAAAGAAATATAGGTAAATGGAAGAAGGATAATTTGTAAATCAGATTATTGTATAGAATTTGTTCAGAATAAGATAGATAGCTAATATTTATTGTCATGTATGCTTGAATTATACATTTCATGAAAATAATCAGGAAGGGGATTCTATGCTGCATATTGCTATCGTTGATGATGAACATTTGGCATTACAATATTTGGACTTACTGTTGAATAAAATAGAAGGAGTACGGGTTACAGGGAAATATATACACGCTGGCGACTTAATTCAACATGTGCAGGTAACCGATGTAGATGCTGTATTTATCGACATCCATATGCCCGTTATAAAAGGAACTGATTTAGCTGAACAATTGTTGGATATTAAACCTTTCTTACATATTGTTTTTGTTACGGCTTATGACAAGTATGCGGTCAAAGCCTTTGAATTAAATGCAGTAGATTATATTTTAAAGCCTGTCAAGCAGGAACGTTTAGCATTAACCATCCAACGGATAATGGAAAGAAAGACGGCAGAACAGGAATTTGAATCATTTAAATCAACATTTGTTATTAAGGATTTAGGAATGCTGCAAATTTACCAGGGGGATAAATGGATGGAAGTGAAGTGGCGAACGTCTAAAGCAAAAGAATTATTTGCTTATTTTATCCATAATCATCAAAATACGATCCGGAAAAGCGAATTAATTGATTTGCTGTGGAACAGCCTTCCCTGGGAAAAAGCAAATGCTCAGCTGTACACCGCTGTATATCAGATCAGGAAGGTTATGCGGCAAATAAATGCTCCTATTAAAATTGTCAGCCAGAAAGAATTTTATCAAATTGATATGGGTGGTGACATACAGATTCAATCTCACGAATTTAAGCTCGATGCCCAGTATTTATTACAAGAAAATAAAGTAGATGTTGAACAATATTTTGCAGTGCTGGAGGCGTACGGAGGAGAGTATTTAGCAGAATTGAATTATCCATGGGCAGTTGCTAAGAGAAAAATGCTGAAAGAATTATGGCTTAAGTTAATTAACGAATTATCAGAGCATTTATATCTCCATGAAGAACCAACATCCTATAATATTTCGAAAATAAAGGATGTAACAGGGTTTGATATAAAAGCAGCAGATATTATAAAAGAAAGATCCAGAGTTTAGAGAGGGTGTTCAAAAAATGGTATTGATATTAAAGCGGGGGAGCTGTATTTAAGTTAAGTTTATGAGAAATGGAAGACAGGCGGACATTTCAGCCGGATGGTGCCCGGAAATTTAAAATATATATCAGAAACTCATGAAAAATCATTTTGTGAAGCAGAAACAATGCCTTCATCAAATGATTTTTTTGCTGAATTAATACATCCAAAAATTGGAATTAATTAGATTATCAGGATGTACAGAATTTGTATATATACACACTATTCTCTGGGACATATGCAGTAAGTTATTATAAAAATGACTACAGAGTCTCATTTCCAGTAACTCGATATTAATTGTAATTTTCTTTATAGAAACTAGTAAAAAGCTGCTGTATAGAGGATGAGTATGTAGTCGGAAGAGACTTTAAGATGTTTCTGTCAGTTGGATAAGAGGAGTGCTGGGGCGTTTTCATAAATAGTGAATCTATTCATCTATTAGATAACGTTCTTTTACGCTTTTTCTGCAGAACAGAAATTATTTTAAAGATATAAAGACATTGGGAGGTGTTGGGTTTCACTATTCCATCAGTCAATAAAAATAAAAAAGAAAAGGGGGACTGGACTAATTGAAGAAAAGAGCAAAAAGAGTCAGTATATTTATGATTTTCCTTCTTGTTATGCAGTCATTTGCAACAGGTTTTGCACCAATTCAAACGGCCTATGCAGCAGGAAATAAAAATGATACGTTCTTTGATTTTAAAAGCATTTCCGAAAGCTCTTTTACCGAGGAAGAAGATAGTCGGCTTCTACATATAGACTGGTCGCTTGCGGATTATGATTTAGAAGATGTAAGCCAACCTGTAGATTTCGATTCACCTGTAGAATTAGCAGCGCAGAATGGCACCATCTCTTCGGATGGAGAAGCTGTGGAAATTGCCTCCTTTGAAACAACAGAAAATGTGATTAGTGTCACGTTTAGTGAAGCGGCGCTGGAGCATCCGGAAGCTAAAGGGACATTAAAGCTGCAGGTGCCTTTAGAGGAAGAGGAAGTTGTAGAGGAAGAAGTAACTACTGAAGAATCTGTTGAAGAGGGGTCAACGGAAGAAGGAACCGGGGAAGATGCTGTGGAGGAAGAAGCAGCTGAAGAAGGGACCCGGGAAGCAGTAGAGGAAGAAATGGCTGAAGAAGGTGCCGGGGAAGTAGCAGAGGAAGAAATGGCTGAAGAAGGTGCCGGGGAAGTAGCAGAGGAAGAAGCGGCTGAAGAAGAAGGAACTGAGGAAGCAGTGGAGGAAGAAGTGGCTGAAGAAGAAAATATTGCGCCTTCTGCTGCATCTGAGGTTGGACCACAGGCTGAGTTAGGAAATATCTTTACCTTTGAGTGGTTTAGACTAGGTGGTGAAGATGTTGAAGACGGTCATGAAGTTGATTTTGATGGAACTTATGAGGTTCAATATAGCTGGGGAACAGATGAAACCATTCAAGCTGGAGATACAGCATCTATGCCATTGCCAGATGTATTTCTACATTGGGTAAATACGCCAGATCAACCTATAATGGTAGAAGGTACCCAAGTAGGAACATTTACCATTAATGATGGTGAATTGATTTTTACATTCGATGAGAGAATTGAGAATCAAAGTGTTCAAAATGGGTACGTAGGTTTCCAATTAAATTTTGACCAAGAGATATTCACTGAGGAATGGGAGCAAGAGATTGATTTTGATGGCGATGGTGAAAGAGATTTAACTGTTCAAGTTACACCGACAGAAGTTAATACAGATTTAGATAAATCAGGTCGTACGGATAGCCCTGTCAATGCAAGAGAAGTTTATTGGACAGTTAATATTGTTAATGGTGCTGACGAGGCAATAGAGAATGGAACGCTGGCCGATGTTATTCCAAACGGTCTTGGCGAAGCACGTGATTTTGAAGTTAGAGAAATCACTATTGATGTGGATGGTAATGAAATCGTAGGAGATCCAATTGACGATTTTAATGCCCCAACTCTTACTGACGATGGATTTAAAATGACATTCGATTCTATCGATGGAAGAAGCGGCTATCAGGTCAAATATACAACGTCAATTGAAGATATTAATGTAGCACAGTTCACCAATGATGCAACATTTGTAAGTGACAATATTGACTTGGAAGCACAAGCAACCGTTTCTGGAGGTGAAAGAAGTAATCCGATTCAGAAAGAAGGAAATCGAGTTGATTCAGAATCGGGAGATCAGATTAAATGGACTATTATTGTTAATGAAAATGGTATGTCTGTTGATAATGCAAGAGTCGAGGACCAATTACCAGACGGTTTAACAATTGTTCCAGGATCTATTAATATCTCTTTGAATGGTGGAGATTCTGGTATTGAAGCTGATGACTTTCCAATCGAATTAGGTCAAGTAAGCCCGGATCAAACATATACAATCACTTACCTGACTGATATTAATTGGTCAGAAGTTAATGAAGGAGAATATCAACAGAAGAACGGATTCACAAATACAGCCATTCTTTTTGATGGTGATGAAGAATTGAACGATGATGATGCAACAGTTCAGTTCGATAGAGGTCCGATTCTTGAGAAAGTAGAAGCGGGCAATATTGATTATGAAAATCGTACAATTACTTGGAAAGTTACTGTAAACAAAGCAAAACATCTATTGGGCGATGTTACCGTAACAGACCAATTGCCAGAGGGATTAACATTAACAAACATTACAATTACAGGTGAAAATGGTAATGAATTCCCTGGAGCGACTCATGATGAAGAAGATGGCTTATTAACAATTGATTTGCCAGATGTTGGTACGGAAACAATTACAATTGAATATACGACTAGTATTGATAATTTCAATAATGCGGATGTATTTACAAACACTGTAGGTATGGAAGGTGACGGTGTTGGTGAAGGTGGCGGAGATAGAGATGCTACAATCCGTCCACATGCAAATACGTATCAAAAGAGTTTTGATGGAATTAACTATAATGAGAAAACAATTAATTGGCGTTTAAATGTCGATCCTACGAGAGAAGACATCAATGAAGGTTTTACCATTACTGATAACTTCACAAATGATGGACTAATCTTATTGCCAGGGACAGTTGAAATTACTCTTGGTAATGAAAATCTTGTTTCAGGAGACGATTATACACTTGCTCCAATTGATGGTGGATACCAAAATGGCTTTACAATTGAATTCCACCGGGAAATAGCGAAAGCAGAATTAGTAGTGAACTATACTACTTCTTATGACGAGCAATTTGTGGATGAAGACGGAAATTCATTGATTCCTCATTCTAATGAAGATGAAGCTGGTCTTTATAGAAACCACGCACATTTTGGAGGAACAACGGAAAATAATCGTGAAATTAACGAAGAAGACGATGCTAGCCAACGTGTAATAGAAAACGCTTGGAATAGTGGCTTTAAAGAAGGGAATCTTGTTGATTCAGATAGTTGGTCCGATGCATCTGATAGAAGAATCGCTTGGCAAGTGTACTTTAACTATCATCAACATAATCTTGGGGAAAATGTTTCAGTTACTGATACATTAGGTTATGAGGGAGAAATCATTGAAGACAGTATCACAGTATCTGTTTATGAAGTAGATGCAGGTGGTAATACAACAATTACTGATACTGAATTAACTCTTAATGATGATTATACTGTAGAAGTTGAGGGTAATGAACTTACTGTTAACTTTAATGGTGAAGTAACTGAAAGATATGTCATTCAGTTTGAAACAAGAGTTCCAGACATTTCAGAAGAAAATTATGTAAACCATGCGGAAGTAACAACAGAAGAAGGAAAATATCCTTATTCTTCATCTGTGCATTATGACAGATGGGATAAAGTGTTGAATAAAGAAGTTCTGCCTGATGTAAGCGAAGTTTATATTGGTGAAGAACTTGAATGGCAAATCACTGCTAACGAAAGTCTTTCAAGAATAAGTGATGCAACACTTACAGATACAATTAGTGCGGGTCTGTCATTTGTAGAAGACAGCTTGACTATTGTTACAAGTAGTGGTGAAGAGATTGGTTATACGCTTGAAACAGAAACTACTGAAGATGGCGAAACAATTTTAAATATCTCTTTTGATGAGGATTTAACTGAAGCTCTAACAATCACTTATACCACTATCGTTATTGCCGAAAATGGGCAAACTGTTAATAATACAGTAGACCTTAAGGGTAAAGGAATTGAGACAGTAACGAGAGAAACAAATGAAATCACAGCAAGACAATTTTCTTGGGTTGGTGGAGAATTCCGAAAAGATCGTGGAGCTATCCAACTGTCTAAAGTTGATTCAGCTACTAAAGAAGTAATCAAATCTTCAGGAGCAACTTTTGAATTATATCGAGTTGTAAATGAAGAGAGAGTATTAATGGGCGAATTTACTACTGAGAATGGTATTTTAGAAGTAGGAAACTTATTCTTAGGGACCTATATCTTGGTAGAAATTGAATCACCAAATGGCTACGTGTTATCCGATAAAGAAATCGAAATTAATGTAGATGAGCCATATGGCAGCAATGAAAAAGTTTTTGAAGTTAATTTCGAAAACACCAAAGAAAAAATTGATGTAACAGGCACGAAAGAATGGCAAGGCGGCGAAAATCACCGACCGGAATCCATTGAACTGCAATTATCCAGAGATGGAGAAGCAGTTGGAGATCCGGTAACCTTGGAAGACGGTGAAACAGAATATACGTGGACGGACTTGGATAAAACTGATATCGACGGTAATGAGTATGACTATACAGTCGATGAAGTAAATGTCCCAGAAAACTATGAAAAAACTATTTCTGATGATGGATTAACGATTACAAATGAATTCGTATCTCCAACTACTGAAATTCCAGTGGAGAAAGCTTGGAAGGATGCGAACAACCAGGATGGCAATCGTCCTGAATCTGTTGAATTTGCATTATTTGCAAATGGTGAGGAAACCGATACGGGAAATATCACGCTAAGCAATGAAAATGAGTGGCAAGGTTCATTTACAGATTTGCCAGTGTATGATAATAGTGAAACTGAAATTACTTATACTGTTGCAGAAGTAAATGTACCGGAGCAGTATGAGAGTAGTGTTGCCGGAGATGCAGAAAACGGATTTGTTATCACAAACAGCTATACACCAGGCAAAATAGATATCCCGATAGAAAAAGTCTGGGAAGATGCAAATAACCAGGATGGTGCCCGCCCAGACGGCATTACAGTACGTCTATTTGCAGATGGAAAAGCAACACTATACTTTATCGTTTTGAATGAATCTAATAATTGGGAAGGTTCATTTACCGGTTTAGATGAATATCAAAATGGAGAACGGATTGAATATACCGTTGAAGAATCAAATGTTCCAGAAGGATACGAGAGTGTTGTTAATGGTAGTGTTGAAAATGGCTATACCATCACAAACAGTTACTCACCAGAACTGACGAACATTACAGTAGAAAAAGTCTGGGAAGATGCTGAAAATCAAGATGGAGCACGCCCGGATAGTATTACAATCCATCTATATGACGACCGTTCTCAGGTTGTAGACACACAGGAAATAACTGCTGACGAAGATGGAAATTGGTCTCACGTTTTTGAGAATTTACCAAAATATCGTGATGGACATGAAATTGAGTATAGAGTAGCTGAGGATACAGTAGAAAATTATTCCGCTAATATTTCAGGCAACGGTACTGGCACAATTACAGTAACGAATGAACATACTCCAGAGCAGACATCTGTTACTGTAAATAAACTCTGGAATGATGCGAATAATCAAGATGGTCAACGCCCGAACAATATTCGCATTCAATTACTTGCAGACGGGGAGCCATTAGGAAATGAGGTACTCATTACTGCAGGGAATGACTGGTCCTATACATGGTCCGGATTAGATGCGAATCGTGATGGCGGAGAAGCAATTAAGTATACAGTGGAAGAAGTAAATGTTCCAGCAGGATATGAATCGGTAATAAACGATGAAAACCATGGAGCAATTACAATTACCAACAGCTATGAGCCGGAATTGATTGATATCCCAGTTTTAAAAGAATGGGATGATGCGAATAATCAAGACGGCAACAGACCGGATAGTATTACTCTGAATGTCATCGATGGAAACTCTGAAATTGTCAAAACAGCAGAAGTAACAGCTGATGAAAATGGCAATTGGTCTCATGTGTTTGAAGGTCTGCCAAAATACCATGAGGGCAGTGAAATTCAGTATCGAGTTGTAGAGAATGCTATTGAAGGCTATACTGCAACTACTGCAAAACAAACAGATGGAAGCTTTGTTGTTACAAATAGTTATACACCAGAGCAAACTTCTATGACAGTTGTAAAAGGCTGGGAAGATGGCAGCAATCAGGATGGTATCCGTCCCGATAATGTAACAGTTCAATTATTCGCTGATGGAGAACCTGTTAAAAAACCTGTTCGTTTATCGGAAGAAAATGATTGGACTTATTCATGGACAGAATTAAATGTTTACCATGACGGCGGTAAGACAATCGATTATACGGTAAAAGAAACAGATATCCCGGACGGTTATGATGAGCCGACTGTAAAAGAAGAAAATGGATTCGTTTTGATTACAAACAACCGTACACCAGATACAGTAGAAATTCCTGTTACCAAAGTATGGGATGATGCAGAGAATCAGGATGGCGTCCGCCCAGACAGCGTGACTGTAAATGTCATCAATGATGCATCGGAAATTGTTGGAACAGCAGAATTGAATGAAGAAAACGATTGGACGCATACGTTTGAAGATTTGCCGAAAAATCGTAATGGAGAAGAAATTGGATATCGTGTGACGGAAGATTCCGTTGCGGAGTATTCAACCAAACTGGAAACCGGTGAAGATGGCAATGTGACTGTCACTAATGCTTACACGCCAGAACAAACATCGGTTACCGTTTCAAAAGGATGGAACGATAACGAGAATCAAGACGGCATTCGCCCTGAACAGGTTGAGGTTCAATTGTATGCAGGGGAAGAGGCAGTTGGAGATAAGGTAATCCTGTCTGCAGAAAATGACTGGATGCATACATGGTCAGACCTGGACGCATACCAAAATGGCGGCGAAGAAATTGACTATACAGTCAAAGAAATTTCTATTCCAGAAGGCTATGAAGTCTCTGTAAATGATGCAGATCATGGAAATATCATACTAACCAACCATCACGAACCAGCACAAACTAGTGTTAATGTTTCTAAAACCTGGGATGATAATAATTATACGGATCAACGCCCAGATTCCATCACTGTTAACTTGTTAGCAAATGGAGAAAAAGTGGATTCAGCAGAAGTCACTGCGGATATGGATTGGACATTTGAGTTTACAAATATGCCTAAGTTTGCTGCTGGAGCAGAGGTTACTTATACTGTTCAAGAAGAAGCAGTTAAAGGGTATGTAACTGATAATGTAGAAGGAAATGCGGCAGATGGATTCACCATCACCAATCGTCCGGCAAAAGTAAGTGTAGGAGACTACGTATGGTTCGATAAAAATAAAGACGGTTTACAGGATGAAACTGACATCCCGATTAAAGGAGTCGTCTTAACGATCGAGGATAAAGACGGCAATCCAGTAACAGATGTTTACGGAAATCCAGTAGGACCGGTAACAACAGATGAAAATGGATATTATATCTTTGAAAATCTGCCAATCGATAAAACGTACATTGTACGAATTGATCGGGAAGCATCCAAAGAAGCCTTGAAAGGGTATGTACCGACCCTGGAAGAAGCAGGCGATGATAATTCCATTAATTCCTCCTTATGGTTTGCAGTATCCCGTCATTTAACAGAAGACGGAGAACACGACCCGACATTAGACTTTGGTTTTGTAAAAGCAGATCCAGAAGAGCCGGGTAAGGAGCCAGAGGAACCAGGTAAAGAACCAGAGGAACCAGGTAAAGAACCAGAGGAGCCAGGTAAAGAGCCGGGAGAAGATCCAGGCAAAGAACCGGGAGAAGATCCAGGTAAAGAACCGGGAGAAGATCCAGGTAAAGAACCGGGAGAAGATCCAGGTAAAGAATCAGCTGAAGCTGCAGGTAAAACAGATTCAGGTGATTCTAAAGGAACAGATAAAGGTGATGGTGAAACATTGCCGGGTACAGCAACATCTATGTTCAACTTATTGCTTATCAGCTTAGGCTTACTGGCAGCCGGTGCAATTTTAGTTATTGTCAACCGCTTCCGTAACCGTTCATCTGACAGGTAAAACAGATTTAATGAAGAAAAAGGGGTTATTACTAATATTCGGTAATAGCTCCTTTTTTCTAATTTATCGGCAGGTATCTTCTAAATCATCTCCACCCCCCAGCTCCATCTTTTGTTTTTTAGGGTTGATTACATATAATATGAAATCAAGTATAATTATTCGCAAGAAATCAAATTTAATAAAAAATAATATATAAACTATTAACATTCCTCAATATGCAAATGTGTAAATATAGTTTATTATTCTCATTAGATATATACTGTTCTTTATATCCTGATTATTTTTTGAAATAAACAGGATATAAATATTCGGAATACTCAGTCTGATTATTTATAAATGATTCATCCAATTATACAAAGTAGTATATTGCTTATGCAACACAAGTGTTGGAACATTGCAAAATTATCTGGATTAATGATGGGGGCGAAATTGTGAAAAAGATAATTGAAAACGCTGCTTATGATCAAGAGTGGATTACATTAATGATAGAAGCAAAAAAATTGGGTATACCATTGCATGAAGTTCGCCAGTTTTTGGATAGCGCAAATGAAAAATCAAAATTTGATTTATTTTTTACAGATTTTACGAACAAGAAATCTCGCTCTTTCAGACGATTCGTCGAATATGAGTAAAGATTTTTAAAAATAGCTTTTTTAAAGTTTTAAAATAGACAAATTAGAAACAGTAAACTAACAGGTATGTCATATCTTTATTTTGATTTAAAAATGAATAATTATTCGTATATAGGTTTATTTGATTCAACAATTTTTAAACTGATTTACAAGAAGCTGATAAAACCTTTTTTCAACAATTTCCAATCATCTTTCCTCATAGCATTCTTTTATTTTGTTTACACTAACAAAAAAGAAGGGGAGGTGTTTGAAGTTTGTGGAAAAGAGGTTTTATTTTTTTATTACTGCTGACAGTTGTTTGTATACATCACTCTTCACCTGTTCATGCGGAACAGGAAATGCCTGCGCTGAAGGTGCATTTTATTAATGTCGGTCAAGGAGACAGTATTTTAATCGAAACCCCTTTAGATCGGACTATTTTAATTGACGGCGGGCCTCCGGAAGCTGGTAATGCTGTCGTTAACTATATAAAAGCGCTGCGGATTAATGAAATTGATTTAATGATTGCGACACATCCGGATATCGATCATATTGGCGGCTTAGTAAATGTATTAGATGAATTGGAGGTTGGGAGTGTTATTGATACAGGAAAGCTTCATCCGACAAAGACCTTTGCTTCTTATATGAATCGTATCCGTGATTTACAAATCCCGTTTACAATTGCTGAAAAGGAGACACCAATTGAAATAGACCCGACCATTTCTTTGGACATTTGGAATGCTGCACAGCCATTAACCTCTCCTAATGCATCCTCTCTGGTATTAAAGCTGAATTATGGAGAAACAGATATGCTTCTTATGGGCGATGTCGGTAAAAAGGAAGAAAAGGAGATACAGAAAAAGCATAATGTAAATGCAGAAGTGATTAAAATAGGACATCATGGTTCAAATACAAGCTCCTCGTTGGCTTTTCTGAAAGCAGTAGACCCTGAAATTGCTGTTTTAACCTACAGTAAAGATAATAACTATGGACATCCTGTTTCCCGCGTTATTGACCATTTAAATGAAATAGATGCACGGATTTATTCTACGGCAGCGCTGGACAGTATTACAATTGAAACAGATGGCGATACAATAATGGTAAATCCTAAAATGAATCCGATTCAGAAATTTATAGAAGAGCAAGTAAGCTGATGATATATCATTTTACAATTTAATACAAAAATGATATCATTATAGTATGATAAAGATATAAAGGAGAGGATCTCATGCAGGAGCGGAAAGCTTGGAGCATTAATGGCATTCTTGGAATAGGATTAATCATTGTATTGCTTGCTTTAGGGATATTCGGTATTTATCAACAGTATATTGTTTTAGGTGTTGTGCTGATTCTGATCGCAGCTATTCTCATTAGCGGGATAACGATTGTACAGCCTAACCAATCCATTGTTGTTATTTTCTTAGGAAAGTATATGGGGACAGTACGTCGTGAAGGAATTTTGGTAACTGTGCCATTTTCTGTGCGCAGAACAATTTCTTTAAGGGTCCGTAACTTTAACAGTAACCGGTTAAAAGTAAATGATGTGAACGGAAATCCAATTGAAATAGCAGCAGTTGTTGTTTTTAAAGTGGTGGATGCAGCAAAAGCAGTTTTTGACGTGGACCAATACGAGGATTTTATTGAAATTCAAAGTGAAACAGCTATCCGGGCCGTAGCGACAACATATCCATATGATTCATTTACTAATGAAGAGTTAACCTTGCGCGGAAATGCAGATGAAGTATCCAACCAGTTAACAGCAGAGCTTCAAGATCGCCTTCAGGTCGCTGGTGTGGAAGTAATTGAAGCCCGGTTAACACACTTAGCTTATTCAACAGAGATTGCCCAGGCAATGCTGCAGCGTCAGCAGGCGAGTGCAATTATCTCTGCCAGGGAGCAAATTGTTCAGGGGGCAGTTGGTATGGCGCAGGATGCAATAGCCCGCTTGGAAGCAGATAATATGGTGGAGTTAGATGATGAACGCAGAGTGGCATTGATTAATAATCTGCTGGTTGCCATTGTCTCTGATCAAGGAACACAGCCGGTAATCAATACAGGATCGCTTTACCAATAAGCAGGGCTTACTATGGCTAAAAAGAAAAACTTTCCATTACGTATAGATCCCGAGCTCTATGATATTTTACAGCGCTGGGCAAAGGACGAGTTCCGGAGTGTCAACAGTCATGTTGAATTCTTGCTTAGAGAGTCTGCCAAAAAGGCGGGAAGGCTTCCAAAAAAGCATGATAAGAAAATAGGGGAAGATTAAATATTTATGATTTACTCTCAAAATAAGCCTTCAGAAATCGATAATTGATTTCTGAAGGCTTATTTTTTTATATTAAGACACTTCCTCATCAGTGCCAACAGCAGCTGCCATCTGGAATTGCTGATAGGATAAATAATGTTCCTTTGTAATTACGAATAAATCATACATTGCTTCATCGGAAGCTGCGTTAATCCGATCATACATAGATTCGTACAGCTCATTAGCAACAGTGACATAGGGAAGCTTTACAACGGCTTTCAATGAACGCTTGTTGCTTTTTTGCACCTTCATAAAGATACCATCAATCCCTTTGGTTGTAAAAAGCTCATGAAAGAAGGCATCTTTAGCTTGACGGTTATAGCCTTTACCAAAATACGGTTTTCCGAGCCACGTAGCTAAAAAACCATAATTATCTTCTATATCAAATAGGTTAATGGTGCCAATCGCCTGCTGGTATTCATCTAGAATGGTCCGTGAAATTAATTCGCCCCGGTCTTCTGCTTCGATCGTTTGTTTTGTCAGGAAATAGAATTCATCAACAGTTGTTGCTTTTTGCCTTACATATGGAAACACTTCAGGGTCAATCATAAATTCAAATAACATAGGTACTTCAAGTAAATCACGCATTTTCAGCATAAAAATACCCTCCTTTTTCCAGGCGGGTATTCTTACATGCAAAATAAACGCAGTAAGTGAGTCACCCACCCTCGAATTTTTATTTTAAAAGTAGCATTGAAACAAAAATTCGGGGTGGGAATCGAACCCACTAGAACCAGGAAACCCCGGTGGCGCACCATTTGCCTTCCCTATTTAATTAATCTTATCTCTGCACAACCGAAAGAGGTTGCTAATCAGCTCTTTTCAAATTTATTTTTAATAATTTTATTGTATGATTTTCCCGAAAAAATGCAAGTGTTTTTTTGTAAAAAAAGCTTAAAATTTATATGATTTTTTTAACCCTTAGAAGCAGTCGTTGGCCAGCGTAAGATACAATCGAAGCATGCAAAAAGTAGAAGATAGTAATTACTGCGAAGTAATAAAGGAGAAAAAATTACTTGATACAGGAACGTTTGCTCTATATAATGTAATTAGAATCTCACCTCAGAAGATTTCCTCATAATAATAAAATAAAAGGATGTGTTTTTATGCCTCAAATTTACCTTCGCAAAGTATACTCCTCACGAGAAACATCATCTTTATGTGTTCTGGAAGACTCAAAGTCATATAATAAGTACCAAAAGAGAAAAGGTAGAACAAAGAAAGCATTAGAACAAATACAAGATATTCAACTAATGGATTTAAAAGTGGACTATGCCTTCAAGCAATTGTTTCGAAGCGAGAAGAATAAGGAAATTACAGTTGTTTTTCTCAATGCGATTTTAACAAAGTCAGGAAGAAGTCGGGTCAAACAGCTTTTCTTTCAAAATATTGAAATCGGCGGCGAGTATGAAGAGGATAAAAAATCAAGGTTGGATCTTCTTATCGAGACAGAAAATAAAGAAATTGTAAACATAGAAATTCAAATCAACAATGAGTACAATATGGTTAACAGAGCTTTATATTACTGGTCGCCGATTTTCTCGGAACAGCTGAAGGAAGGACAAAATTATAAGGCATTGTATCCGGTTATCAGTATTAACATCATGCATTTCAATTTGTTGAAGGAAACGGACGCCTATCATAATATCTTCCGTTTATATGAAATGGAGAAGCAGAATCAGGAAATATTGAAACGTAACCAAGAAATAAAAATGCGGAATCAAGAAATTAGAGCAAAAATGGAAGAATAAACCAGAAGAAAAGAGGCTGAATCTGCTTTGGAGAAATCCGCTCAACAGATGGCACTGCGCTTGTTAGAGCAGGGGGTGGAGCATACTGCTATTATGCACGCAGCTGGATTCACAGAAAAACAATTAGATGTAATCCTGCAGGAAGCAAAAAAAGATAAAAAATAAAACAGCAATAAAGTAATAAAAGCGAAATTAACAAAGGAGCATGCTGATGGAAAAAGGGGAGACATGCGCCTTTGTAATAGAAAGCTATCATTCCGTACTCGCTATTTTAATTATTTTTCAGGTCCAATAAGGTCAGGTCAAGGGAAGGAAAATCAAACGTAAATCCGTGTTCGAGCGCCTTACCTGGATACGCATACTGCCCTTTTACAAGGAGCAGTGACATTTCCCCCAGAGCCAGATAAAAGAATACTGCCGGTACATGCAGCCAATTAGGCCGTTTATAAACCTGTGCTGTTTTTTTCATAAAATCTTTATTTCGTTTTGGGGTTGGAGCAGTTACATTAATAGGGCCTTTTAAGGTATGATTTTCCAGGCAAAAGATGATTAATTTGACAGCATCCTTTACGTGAATCCAGGATAGCCATTGCTCGCCATCGCTGATATGCCCGCCGGTATATAATTTAATAGGTAATGACATAAGCGGAAAGGCGCCGCCGTCATTTCCAAGCAGTACACCAAATCGCGCGTAAACCATACGGATACCCATTTTTTCTGCCGCGCTTGCTTCCTGCTCCCATTGTCTGGCTACGGAGGCAAGAAAATCATTCCCGGGCTGTGCAGTTGCCTCAGTATAGATAAAATCCTCTGACATCCCATAATAACCCACCGCTGATCCACTGATAAATACCTCTGGCTTCTTCTTCATATCTTTCATCAGCTGAATGAGATATTTGGTGACGCGAAGCCGGCTTGTGAGAATGGCTTCTTTCTTTTTCTTTGTCCAATATCCAAATAATGATTCACCAGCGAGATTAATGACAGCATCTATGTGAGGAAGTTCGTTTACAGTCGTATTATAATCCACAAAAGTCATATGTGATGTATTCGACCTTTTCTCTGGAGAACGGGTCAGAATATATAAGTTATGATTTAGACCTGCGAGATGTACAGCTAATTTACTGCCTAAAAATCCCGTAGCTCCGGTAATTAATATGTTCATAATTAAGAAACCTCCTTTGATTATATTTTTATTATTATCTGACGGCTGGAAATTTTGCTATGATGTTAAGAGAGGTGAAAGATGTTGAAAAAAATTACCCGGATAACAACTCAAAAAAAACAGAAGCATCGCTATAATATATTTTTAAGTACACCAACTGGTGATGAATATGGGTTTAGTGTTGATGAAGATATTCTAATTAAATTCCGGCTGGAAAAGGGAATGGAATTAGACGATGAGCTCATCAAAACACTAAAAGAACAAGATAATCTCCATAAAGTATATACCCTTACTATACACTTTTTAAGCTATCGAATACGTTCAGAAAAAGAAATTGTCACGTATTTGCAGAAAAAAGAGGTAGAGGATGAACAAATTGCTGTTATTATGCAGCGCTTAAAGAAGGAAAAACTCCTCGATGATCAGCAATTTGCAGATATGTTTGTACGCTCGCGTATGAATACGAGCTCAAAAGGTCCAAAGATCATAGAGCAGGAATTATTTGAAAAGGGAATCGTTGGACAAACAGCTGCAAATTCTTTGGAACAATATACATCTGCATTACAGAAAGAAAAAATTCAAAAGCTGCTCGGAAAGAAAATAAAGCAAACCTCGAAGGATTCTTTTCAAAAGCAAATAAACCAGGCAAAAAATATGATTTTGCAAAAAGGGTTTAATCAACAGCTTGTTCTTGAGGCTATTCAGACGATGAATCAGGAGGAGAATGCAGATCAGGAATGGGAAGCCTTGAAATTCCAGGGAGAAAAGCTGTACCAGAAGCATGTGAAAAAATATGAAGGCTTCCAGCTGAAGCAAAAAGTAATGGAAGGATTGTACAGAAAAGGCTTCCATTTTGATAGAATCCAGCAGTTTGTGAATGAATATATAGAAAATCAAGAATAAATTCAAGTTAACTCTATATTATTTTGGTACAATAGGAATCGAAAGCCAGGGGGGAGAAGAATGAAATTTCGTTACAGTGATTATTCGATTGAACAATTACATCAGGAAATTGGTAAATTAAAGGAGCAGGCTCAGAAAGCAGAGCAGCTTGGCAATGTTTCGGAGGTACAAATCTGTGAACGGAAAATGCAAGTAGCTCTTGCATATACAATGAGTCCGGATGATTTTAAAAAAGAGGAAATTTATCAGCTTAAAATGGAAACAGGCTATAAATTCAAAATATCCTATGTTAACGGGGTATTTGCCTGGGGCTACCGGATTGATTTATTAGATGAAGAAAGTGAAGATATAGAAGCTTTGCCAATTTCTTTATTAGGAAAAAAGGTAAGCTGAATAAAAAACAACTCAGGTGATGTAAAGTTTCACCTGAGTTGTTACTTTTTCATATAGAGAATGGAAACTTCTGCTAAAAACGTCCTTATCGAAGGACAAGCTTCTGCAAAGGTTTTAGATAATATAGAGGTTATTTATCCTTTCCTTGCTAAGGGGTTGAGTCACTTGGAACCAGTTTGTTTTGAAGCTTCTGTTCTGAGAAGATCCAGCCTGTATAGGAAGTGATTACTTCCAGATTTTTATCCAGCTTCACAACGGCAACAAATGGATAATATCCTTTGCTGCGATAACGCAGGTCAATAAATCGGACCTCCGTGACATCATCTTCATCTGTATTTATTTCCCAGCGGTACACTGGAGAAAAATTAAGGAAGGAAGAGATGTTTTTATCATTTTTAGCAGCTTTTATAACATCTGTATCAGGTAATGGAACACGGTAAAATTCATCAACAATCTCGATGTGCCGATTTTCAACGCTGCCTACATAATAACGGTCGCTGGTTGTTACTGCGACACGCCAGTAATTTTGTTTGAGTGTAGGGGAGGTAGCGACAACCTCTGTATCCGGAAAATATTCTTTGATTTTCTGAACAATTTCCCTTTTGTCCATATAGCGTTTAATGTAATATAATACAATGACCGTATAAATAATGAGCCAGGTATAACCCGGATTTGCGCCTAATGCCCAGGCTATGATACCGGCGACATTCAGGAAAAAAATGTACGGATCAAATGTATTAATAAACCCTTTTGCAATCCATTTTTTGGTGAATGGACGGAAGGCCTGAGTACCATACGCATTAAATAAATCGACAAATACATGAATAGACACAGCCAGCAGTGTCCATAACCAAAGAGTCAGATAGCTTACTTCTGGAACAAATAAATAAATTGCTCCAGATACGAGCAGACTCCACATAAGAATAGCAGGAAGAGAATGAGATGCTCCTCGATGCTGTCTTATATAAGTTGCGTTATTTTTTAATTTAAATATTGTATCAAAATCAGGAGCGTGTGATCCCACGACTGTTCCAACTAATACAGCATGAAATAGTGCAGGATTACTTTGCACAGTAGGGTCCAATGTTGCCAAACCGCCCAGTGCAACACCCATAACTATATGCGTACCAGTATCCATAGCTATATATCCTCCTTAAGTTGCTTCCATCAAAGCAATCCAATACTATTTTAACACATAGGAAGTGAAAACATGAACGATAAAAGGCTAGAACATATAAATATTTCAGCTTTTCAAGAAGACCTGCTCAGATGGTATGAAGAAAATAAACGAAATCTGCCCTGGCGTGAAAATAATAATGCTTATCGCGTCTGGGTATCGGAAATTATGCTGCAGCAAACGAAAGTAGATACGGTTATCCCTTATTTTAATCGGTTTATGGAGAAATATCCAACTGTATATGAATTAGCTGAAGCAGAGCAGCAGGATGTTTTAAAGCAATGGGAAGGCTTAGGTTATTATTCCCGCGCAAGAAATTTACAAACAGCAGTACGTGAAGTTGTGGAAGCATATGACGGAAAAATTCCCGATGATCCGAAGCAGCTCGGCAGCTTAAAGGGAATAGGACCATATACAAAAGGAGCAATTCTTTCGATTGCTTATAACCAGCCGATACCGGCAGTAGACGGCAATGTGATGCGTGTTTTTTCCCGGGTTTTACATATTGAAGAAGATATTTCGCTAAGCTCCACAAAAAAATTATTCGAATACTATGTGGGAGAAATGATTTCAAAGGAAGATCCATCCTCTTTTAATCAGGCCATTATGGATTTAGGAGCGACAATTTGTACACCAAAACAGCCTTTATGCATGTTTTGTCCTGTGATGGAACACTGTCAGGCGTATGTGGAAGGAGTACAGGAAAGCCTTCCGGTCAAAAAGAAAGCAAAAAAACAGAAGAAAATGAAATATGTTGCGCTACTTATCCAAAATAAAGAAGGGAAATATATTATTGAAAAAAGACCGGATTCTGGATTGCTGGCTGGATTATGGCAATTTCCAATGATACCTGCAGATGAAATTGTTGAAAATGATTGGCATGGCTGGCTTTTAGAAAATTATGGGATAGATGCGGAGATAAAAGGTTCATGCACGGCTATTAAGCATGTTTTTTCCCATATAATTTGGAATGTAGATGTCCGAAAAGCAATAACAAATCAGGAAACTGTATCGGACAGCCGGTTAAAATTTGTTTCCATAGAAGAGCTGAAGGAATATCCTTTTCCGGTTCCACATCAAAAAATGATTCCATTTTTAGAAAAAAATAAATTATGAATGCTGGCATCATGTTAATTATGAAGCCTGTTAAAAATTCACATCATCAAGAAAGCGTCTGTAATGCTTTGTTTTCCGGGGTTAAATAGTTGTTAAAAATATTTCTTAAAAAAGTTTGGATAAAGAAAGACGCTTCGGGAAACATTAATTATTGCGGAGGTGATATTGATGGCTAAAAAACAAAACCAACAAAATCCTGCAAAAACTAACGCAGCTGAAGTAAGAAAACAAAACCAACAAGCAGCTCAAGGACAATATGGTACTGAGTTTGCTTCAGAAACAGATGCACAGCAAGTGAAAAAACAAAATCAACAATCTCAACAAAATAAGCAATAACATCTGTTTTACCCAAAAAAAGGGTTTCCAAATACGGAAACCCTTTTAATCATTTAATAAATGTTTATTTATAAAAAGGTATCCCCGAAATACGATTATCATTTGAACATATGAATACTTTATGCAAATGCATTAATAATGGATATAGACGAGAATAATTTCCTGCATAATACATTTCATGCACGGCAGTTATCAGCTGCTGTCACATCAAAAAAACAGCATCTCTATAATTTTACATCCTAAAAATGATTGTAATAAACAGAAGCATTTCAATTAAAAAGGAGTTATCCTTTAACTTTTTAAGCTGAAGGCTTATAATAAAACATAATACATAAATCACTGTATGAAAATGGAGAGGGAGATTTTGGATGGTTTCTCCAAACGCTGGTTCGAAAATGATGATACAAAGTTATAAGCATAGTGGACAACTTCATAGAGTCTGGAAAAATAGTGTGGTATTAAAAGGGACGGAAAGTGTTATAATTGGGGCAAATGATCGTACAAAGGTTATTGAGAGCGACGGTCATTCATGGATGACGAGAGAGCCTGCTATTTGTTATTTTGATGCGAGACACTGGTTTAATATTATTGGCATGCTCCGGGATGATGGAATACACTATTACTGCAACCTCAGCTCCCCGTTTGTCTATGATGAAAAGGATGAAGCTTTGAAGTATATTGACTATGATCTGGACGTGAAGGTATTTCCAGATATGACTTTTCATCTCCTTGATGAAGATGAGTATGAAGAAAATAAAGCTTTAATGCATTATCCGGAAGAAATTGACCGCATTCTTTACCAGCAGTTAGATGTCTTAATTCATTGGATTCGTCAGGGAAAAGGTCCATTTTCCCCGGGATTCGTTGATGACTGGTATGAAATGTACTTAACATACCACTAAGCTGAAGAGTACAGAGACGTGAAAAAACTTCAAAGCGATTTAATTGCAATTAGAATGAATAAAAGGGTATCCTTGTTACGAGATGGAGTGGCAAGGATTTTTTATATTGCATTTTAGAGAATGGATGTGAAATGACGAACATATTCCGTAATACCTTTCAAGCAGAGGAAGATGATAAATGAGCAGTATTAAGCAGTATATGCAATTCGTAAAACCATATAAATGGAAAATAATATGGACATTACTTATCGGTGTTATTAAATTTGGTATTCCATTATTGATGCCGTTAATTTTGAAATTTGTTATTGATGATATTATCACGGTAGAGGACTTTACCCAGTCAGAAAAGATAACACGCTTATTCTGGATAATGGGGATTTCTTTTGTCGTATTTTTAATTGTCCGCCCGCCGGTTGAATATATCCGGCAATATCTGGCTCAATGGGTAGGAAATAAAATTCTTTTTGATATCAGAGGAAAATTATTCGACCACCTTCAAAAATTAAGCCTGAAATTTTATTCGCAGACAAAAACAGGTGAAATCATTTCCAGAGTAATCAATGACGTGGAGCAAACGAAAAATTTTGTTATGACAGGGCTGATGAATATTTGGCTGGACGTAACAACCATTTTAATAGCAATTATTATTATGTTTACAATGGACGTACCACTTACCTTCGTATCAATTATTTTATTCCCGTTATTCGGGATTTCTGTTAAATTCTTTTTTGGACGCTTACGGCGATTAACAAGAGAAAGATCACAGGCCTTAGCGGAAGTGCAGGGCCATTTACATGAGCGCATTCAAGGCGTACCGGTGACAAGAAGCTTTGCGCTGGAGGATTATGAGGATGAGCAGTTTGAAAAGAGAAACAGCCATTTTCTGGATCGGGCTTTAAAGCATACAGATTGGAACGCCAGAACTTTTGCAGTTACAAATACAATTACTGATTTGGCACCGTTATTAGTTATAGCTTTTGCAGGCTATCAGGTCGTTATGGGCAATACATCGCTTGGTACAATG
This sequence comes from Oceanobacillus sojae, assembly GCF_900162665.1. GTDB lineage: Bacteria > Bacillota > Bacilli > Bacillales > Amphibacillaceae > Oceanobacillus > Oceanobacillus sojae_A. Next base: position 870,359 of record NZ_LT727812.1, on the reverse strand, counting down.
GTAGCCTTTGTCGGGTATATGGAGAGAGTTTACAGTCCGTTACGCCGTCTTATTAACTCCTCTACAACCTTAGTACAATCAATTGCGTCTATTGACCGGGTATTTGAATTAATGAATGAGCCCTATGATATTACCGACAAAAAAGATGCAGTTGATCCTGGAAGGCTGCAAGGAAAAGTAACCTTTAACCAGGTCTCTTTTCAATATGATGAGGATACAGAGCCTGTGCTCAAAGATATCGATCTTCACGTTCAAAAAGGGGAAACTATTGCCTTTGTCGGAATGAGCGGAGGAGGAAAATCAACATTAATCAGTCTGATTCCCCGTTTCTATGATGTGACTGGTGGTTCCATTGAAATTGATGGAATGGATTTAAGAGATATGAAAGCACGTTCACTGCGTGACAATATTGGAATGGTGCTCCAGGATAATATTCTGTTCTCCGAATCGATTGCTACAAATATTCGCATGGGTAACCCGGATGCAACAGATGAGGAAGTTATCAGTGCAGCAAAAGCAGCAAATGCCGATGACTTTATTAATGAAATGCCGGAGGCTTACGAAACGATGGTTGGAGAACGCGGTGTGAAATTATCGGGTGGACAGAAGCAGCGGATTGCAATTGCGCGCGTATTCTTAAAAAATCCGCCAATCTTGATTTTTGATGAGGCAACATCCGCACTGGATTTAGAAAGTGAGCACCTTATTCAGGAAACACTGGAAAAGCTTGCTTCTGATAGGACCACCTTTATCGTTGCTCACCGACTGGCAACAATTACCCATGCAAATCGTATTGTTGTCGTTGAAAACGGAGAAATTGTAGAAATAGGATCTCATGAAGAATTAATGCGGCTCCGTGGACATTATTATGATTTGTATCAGATTCAGAACTTGGAGGAATAGGGAGAGGATCTCTCTTTTCCTCCTTTTTGTATAAAACTACAAGGGAGGGTTTTGATGCAAACTTTTCGAGAGTTGAAATCAGAAGATGAAGCAGCTTTTTACCGTTATATTAATCAATGGCATTTAAAAGAAGAAACAGTCATTCCAACAGCTACAGAAATACAGCGTTATAATAACTATCAGCATTTTATTAAATATCTTTTCCAGTAAACAAGCTGATTTCAATCACAATTTTGTTCCTAATTCTACATATTTCCTATTCGTTGGAAATGAGATTGTTGGTGCTTCTAATATTAGGCATGAGTTAAATGAAGGATTAAAAGAAATTGGTGGACATATAGGCTATGGGGTAGCCCCAAATGAACGAAATAAAGGATATGCAACAAAAATATTAGAGTATTCCTTAGTCTATTTAAAAAAGATGAAAGTTCATGAAGCTCTCATAACCTGTAATCAAAAAAATCATTTCTCTGCTAAAGTTATTATGAATTGTGGGGGAGTGGAGGGGGATTCTTTTAAAGACGAGAAAGGAAATATAACTCGAAGATTTTGGATTCCATTAACTTAACAAATACAAGAAATGTCTTCTGGGGATATAGTCTATATCCCCAGAAGACATTTTAGTGTGTTATCTTTATTATTGATTTTCTGCCATTTCTGCAAATACACGGCCGACTGCATCAATTGTATTTTCGATATCAGAATCTGTATGCTCTGTTGTTAAGAACCAGGCTTCGTATTTAGAAGGTGCCAGGTTAATGCCTTCTCTCAGCATAAGCTGGAAGAACGTTGCGAAGGCTTCCCCATCTGAAGCTTCGGCCTCTCTGTAGTTTGTGACTTTGTCGACTCCAAAGTATACAGTTAGAGCTCCACGGAGACGATTAATTGTAATATGAATATTATTTTCTTCTGCTTTTTCCAGAATACCTTCTTCCAGACGTTTTCCGAGTCGTTCTAATTCTTCATATACACCGTCTTCTCTTAAAACCTCTAAGCAGGCAATCCCCGCGGCCATAGAAGCAGGATTTCCCGACATAGTTCCTGCCTGGTAAGCTGGCCCGAGTGGCGCAACCTGTTCCATGATATCCTTTCGACCGCCGTAAGCGCCAATTGGCAGGCCGCCGCCAATAATTTTACCCATTGCTGTTAAGTCCGGCTCAATATTGTAGAGCTGTTGTGCACTTCCATAAGTGAAACGGAATGCAGTAATCACCTCATCATAAATGACAAGCGCACCGGCGCGGTGGGTAAGTTCATTTACTTCTTCTAAGAATCCTTCAAAAGGTTCTACGATTCCGAAGTTACCTACAATCGGTTCAACAATTACAGCTGCAATTTCACCTTCCCAGGCTTTTAATGCTTCTTTAAAAGCTTTTAAATTATTAAATGGAACGGTAATTACCTCTGCCGCACTGGAAGCAGGAACACCTGCTGAATCTGGTGTACCCAGTGTTGATGGTCCAGATCCCGCCTCAACCAATACAGCATCAAAGTGTCCATGATAGCATCCGGCAAATTTAATGATTTTTGTCCGGTTTGTATAGGCGCGGGCTACACGAATGGTAGTCATCACAGCCTCTGTACCTGAATTATTAAAACGAACCCTTTCTAATGAAGGCATGGCTTCCTTTAGCATTTTTGCAAATGTATTCTCAAGTTCAGTAGGTGTTCCGTAAAGAACCCCGGTTGTTGCTGCCTCAGCAATTGCTTTTGCAATATGCGGATGTGCGTGACCAGTTATGATTGGCCCGTATGCAGCTAAATAGTCAATATATTTATTATCATCTACATCCCAGAAATAGGCTCCCTGACCTCTTTTCATATATACAGGAGATCCTCCGCCAACAGCTTTATAGGAGCGGGATGGAGAATTAACTCCGCCGACAATATGTTGTAAAGCTTCCTCATGCAGCTTTTCAGAATTTGTAAATTTCATTTCGTTTTCCTCCTCATTCTGCCCAACCTGTAAAGTATCTGACCGTCACCTTACAAGTTCATCTAAAAAAGGTAAAAAGCAGATTTTCTCTGTTTATTTTCACCCCAATTACTAATATAACAAAAAAATGAATGGAAAACTTGTACAAACTGTTTCAATTTCCGCATATATATTAAATAGTGAAGAGTGACTGTTTAAAGATGAAGAGATCTGAAGCTGGATTTGGGAGGGTGTAAAGTTACCTCTTACGATATCGGAGGGCTTGTTAATCGTATACCGTATTTACCTTTAAGTTCATTGTTAGCAGCCGTTCCATAGAAAAGATTATTTGGAAGGAGTAAAAGAAATGGCTATCCCTTGGATATTTTTTATCCTGGTTATGGTTTTAATCGGCAAAAGCATCTATGATTTTATTCAATATAAATCAATTCATTCACATTTACAAATGAAGGAAGGGCATTTTTCTTTAGAAATTTTTATAGCAATGCTTGTTGTTTATTGCATTACAATGGTCGGTTATGGTTTGATCTACTTTATTTTATCATTTCAAGGGATTGTAATCGTAGAGCATGGAGAACTCAGAGAGGTAACTATATGGGGATCAGTAGTCCATTCCATCTATTTTAGCGGCGTAACTATACTGACACTTGGCTATGGTGACCTGGCACCGGTTGGTATTGGGAGGATTATTGCAATTTCTGAAGCATTGATTGGATATATTCTGCCGGCTGCTTTTGTATTAAAAGTGGTACAAATCAGCAGCAGAGACAGTGATAAATGAATCTGATCCAGCGATATGCTATATTTAAGAGAGAAGCAGTATTCATTAAATGGAGGGATTAGATGTCAATTGAATTAGGAACAAAAGTAAATGATTTTACATTACCAAATCAGGACGGTGAAAACGTAAGCTTATCTGATTTTAAAGGAAAGTACGTTGTTTTATATTTTTATCCAAAGGATATGACACCGGGGTGCACGACAGAAGCATGTGACTTCAGAGATCATCATGAAAGCTTTGCTGAGTTGGATGCAGTAATTGTTGGAATCAGTCCGGATCCGGAAGCACGTCATCAAAAATTTATAGATAAGCATGATTTGCCATTTACTTTACTTTCAGATGAAGATCATCAGGTAGCCGATCAATTTGGAGTATGGAAGCTGAAGAAAAATTTTGGGAAAGAATACTATGGTATTGAACGTTCCACATTTATTCTTGATAAAGAAGGAAATCTTGTCAAAGAGTATCGAAAGGTCCAAGTGAAAGATCATGTGCTGGATGCTTTAAATTATTTAAAGGAAAATAATGAGGACTAAGTATTTCAGGATTGGGGATGAAATAGCATGCGAATCTATACAAGGTCTGGAGATAAAGGTCAGACATCGCTGGTTTATGGTCAGCGTGTACCGAAAAATCATTTAAGAGTGGAAGCGTATGGGACCTGTGATGAAGTGAATTCAAGCATTGGCTTGGTGACAAGTTATATTGAAGAAACAAATTGGGATGGTAAGCTTGCATTTCTTGACCAGTTACAACGTGTACAGACAATTCTTTTTCATGTTGGTGCTGAATTATCCACGCCAAAAGATAAAGAAGTTTATTGGAAGCTTGAACAAAAGCATATTGATGAGATGGAAAAACAAATTGATGAATGGGATAAATCTCTTGAACCGTTGAAGAATTTTATTCTTCCATCAGGCCATCGGGCAGCCAGTGCTTTGCATCATGCACGCACAGTTGCCAGAAGGGCAGAGCGTTTAACAGTTGGTTTGGAAGATGAAGTAGAGAATAAGCTTGTTTTCGGTTATTTGAACCGGTTATCAGATTATTTATTTGTTGCTGCCAGATATGTAAACCAGCAATTAGGAGGAGAAGAAAAGCATCTTCACGCCGATGTTTGATTTACGTGAATTAATTGACATTATGCACACAGGGCGATAAACTAATTATAAGAATTATAATCTAATAATTTTATTAATTGGGAAGAGAGGTGTTTAGGGTGTCTGAAGATAAATTACGGCAAGCAATTGATACATTAAAGCAGTCAGGCGTCCGCATTACACCACAACGACACGCCGTACTGGAGTATTTGCTTAATTCAATGGTTCACCCGACTGCGGATGATATATATAAAGCACTTGAAGGAAAGTTTCCAAATATGAGTGTCGCAACAGTATATAATAATTTGCGTGTGTTAAAAGATATCGGGCTGGTCAGAGAACTCACTTATGGAGATTCCTCAAGCAGGTTTGATTGTAATACGTCAGATCATTATCATATCATTTGTAATCAGTGTGGAAAGATTGTTGATTTTCATTACCCTTCATTAGATGAAGTAGAATCGCTTGCGGAGCAGGTAACAGGCTTTGATGTCAGTCATCACCGTCTGGAAGTTTATGGTACATGCAATGCCTGCAAGGAGCAGCACGCGGCAAAATAAGAGACATATTAATATGTAAAAAATGACTGGAGATAGTATTTATTTAGGCTTTTATACTATCTCCAGTCATTTTTTTGTTTTATAGCAATGGCTTAATATTTTGGCTTTTTTGCGAACTAAAATTTAAATATATTGAGTATAAGTAAGTATAAGGAACTTCAGACTTGCTAAAAAACAAGTGAATACAAGCTTTTCAATTATTATCAAAAAAGCATCATACCTAAAGTGAAAATCTATCTCACGCAGGCATGGTGCTTTTTAATTATTTATTTTCTTCACGGAATTTGCGATGATTATACCGTTCGTCGAATTCCTTACCTTCTAGATTCTTATCTAATGTCAGCGGTTCTTTGCAGTGCATACAGGCATCTACCCGGCCCAGCATTTTTGTAGGCTTTTCACAGTTTGGACATATAACAGGAACTGCTCTTAAGGATAAGGTGCCAATCCATATGTATACAACGCAGCTAAGTACAATCATCAGTACACCTATTATAAACAGGATAAGCATTAACCATTCAATGCGGCGAACCATAATTCCACCATACATTACTAAGATACCAGCGAACACAAGGATTAAGGCAAAGGTACGGATTTTATTTATTTTACTTGAGTAAGTTATTTGTTGTGCCATTTAAATCCCCCTTAAGATTCAAATTTAGTATATCATAGAATATTAGAAGAATGAATATTAAAGAAAACTTTGCAATTCAAGCCTTAAAACGGCATGGGATTGAACACCTATCTTGGACAGATAACGGGATTATGATTACTATCCTACATTAAATTTTTATACTTTCCTATAGCTCAAAAAAGGTTTTTTAAAAGTATATATAGAATTATGTTTAATTAGAGGAAAAACAGGGAGGCAACTGTTAACATGGAAAATTTTCAAAGAATGATTTATCAAGAGCATGCGAGTAATCCAAATACATTAGGAATACTAGTTGTTGAGAAAACGCAATTTGATCGTCCGATTACGGATGAATTTGATAGCATTTTACTGATTATTGTCGAAAACCAAGAAGTGGATTGGTTTGTAAAACATTATGAAATAAATGGGCAGACGGTTGCTATGCATATTGTAACGAAATCAATTCTGATGGATTGGATTGATACAAGCGGTTACAGGCGTGCAGCAGAATGGGTTATTTATGGAAGAAAAGCTTATGACAGAAATGAGTTTATAAAAGGATTAAAGGATGAGCTTCAATCTTTTCCAGAGGATAAACGTACACTTAGAAAGATAATTGATTTCGGAAAGCTGCTGAAAAACTTTAGTGAAGGAAAAGCGTTATATGAATCAAGAGAGGTTATGGATTCTTATAGTAAAATTTTAAATGCTCTGCACTATTTAGCGAGATTATCTGTTGTTGATCAAGGCTATTATCCGGAAGTAACTGTGTGGAATCAGGTAAAGAACATTGATTTAGAAGTATACAAACTATATGAAAAATTGATGGACAGCACAGAGAATTTAGAAAAGAGAATTGAATTAATGCTGATTGCAATGGATTTTGTCATGCTGAATAAAGCAGAGTCTGCCTCGGCCCATCTGTTAAATTTATTAAGTAAAGAAGATGGCTATTGGTCATATGCTTCTATTAAAGCTTTACCAGAGATAGAACACTATACCTTAGATTTACATGCGATTGTATCTTATTTAGAAGAAAAGGATATTATTGATATGAAACTGCTTCCTACTAAAAATCCGGATGTATTTCAGAGAATGTATAAGGTGAAGGAACTAGAGGAAGTATGATAATGGTATCTGAAACGGAAGCTTTGGAGGGAAATCAAATTACTTATCCTACAATTTTTGTGAAATTGTAGAATAAGTAATTTTTGGTTTCTGCTTTGTAATTATGTTATTATAACTGCAGCAGGTTTCAGTTATTACTTATAGAAGATGATTTTAGGGAGAAAAGTAAATTCAGCAAATTATATATAGTAGAGAACTTTATTTCTCCTTTTGGAGGGGAGAATAACTGAAACTGTATTAGAAGGAAGTCTCTTTTTATGACACGCATAGAGAAAATTTATTTTAAAAATAGCAGCAAATACTTTGCGATAATAATATGTGAAAAGGGTCAGATTTTAATTTATATCGAACCTACATTTTTTACTGTACACAGTGAAGCTTCAAAATATATCTATAATTAAAAAACGGATGTATATTATTTTATTTGAAATAATAGGGGGATATTTAACTCTTGGTATAAACTTTTTATGATTAGAGTGGAAATTTTAAATAGTAATAAATTTTTTATGCAAGTATCTTAAGGGAATTATCGCCTGTGAAAGAAAGAAAATAAAAAGGCGTATTAAAAATAACTAATGCCTTTAGAATGGTATTCTTCATGTTTGTATATGAAGTACAGAAACTTAAGAAAAGTTGATATACTAATGTTTTACATTATTGTATCTCTTTTGTCTAAGGCGCTGTTTCAAGGTGAACTCTAATGGGTCTGAAATTTGCTTTTAACAAATTTTAAAATAATCGTTGACTTTCTTTTTTTAGCATGGTAAAGTTAATCTCGTTGCTGATTCGAGCAAGCGCTCAGTTAATAAAATATAAAAAAAGAAGTTGACAACAAACTTTGATTTATGTTATATTAATAAAGTCGCTGCTTGAGATAAGGCGACAAAGAAATTGCTCTTTGAAAACTGAACAAAACAACCAGTACGAAAGAAGAAAAACACCTCGTTTTTCTTGAATATTTAAGTCAGAAGTTGACTTCTGAAAGCTAAAGAATACAAACACTTTTATGGAGAGTTTGATCTTGGCTCAGGACGAACGCTGGCGGCGTGCCTAATACATGCAAGTCGAGCGCGGGAAGCGGACAGAACTCTTCGGAGGGACGTTCGTGGAACGAGCGGCGGACGGGTGAGTAACACGTAGGCAACCTGCCTGTAAGACTGGGATAACTCGCGGAAACGCGAGCTAATACCGGATAATACTTATGATCTCCTGATGATAAGTTGAAAGGCGGTTTTTGCTGTCACTTACAGATGGGCCTGCGGCGCATTAGCTAGTTGGTGAGGTAACGGCTCACCAAGGCGACGATGCGTAGCCGACCTGAGAGGGTGATCGGCCACACTGGGACTGAGACACGGCCCAGACTCCTACGGGAGGCAGCAGTAGGGAATCTTCCGCAATGGACGAAAGTCTGACGGAGCAACGCCGCGTGAGTGATGAAGGTTTTCGGATCGTAAAACTCTGTTGTCGGGGAAGAACAAGTATGATAGTAACTGATCGTACCTTGACGGTACCCGACCAGAAAGCCACGGCTAACTACGTGCCAGCAGCCGCGGTNACAGGACATCTATCTGAATACATAGGGTAGATGAGGCAGACCCGGGGAACTGAAACATCTCAGTACCTGGAGGAAGAGAAAGAAAAATCGATTTCCTGAGTAGCGGCGAGCGAAACGGAAAGAGCCCAAACCAGGAAGCTTGCTTCCTGGGGTTGTAGGACACTCTAACGTGAGTTACAAAGAAATTCTTTAAATGAATCGACTTGGAAAGGTCAGCCAAAGAAGGTAACAGCCCTGTAGTTGAAAAGGAATTTCCTCCGGAGTGTATCCTGAGTACGGCGGAACACGTGGAATTCCGTCGGAATCCGGGAGGACCATCTCCCAAGGCTAAATACTACCTAGTGACCGATAGTGAACCAGTACCGTGAGGGAAAGGTGAAAAGCACCCCGGGAGGGGAGTGAAATAGAACCTGAAACCGTGTGCCTACAAGTAGTCGGAGCCCGTTAATGGGTGACGGCGTACCTTTTGTAGAATGGACCGGCGAGTTACGATCGTATGCAAGGTTAAGTGGAAGACACGGAGCCGTAGCGAAAGCGAGTCTGAATAGGGCGAAGGAGTATGCGGTCGTAGACCCGAAACTGTGTGATCTACCCATGTCCAGGGTGAAGGTCAGGTAACACTGACTGGAGGCCCGAACCCACGTATGTTGAAAAATGCGGGGATGAGGTGTGGGTAGCGGTGAAATTCCAATCGAACACAGAGATAGCTGGTTCTCTCCGAAATAGCTTTAGGGCTAGCCTCAAGATAGTGAGTACTGGAGGTAGAGCACTGATTGGACTAGGGGCCCCTACCGGGTTACCGAATTCAGTCAAACTCCGAATGCCAGTTACTTCAACTTGGGAGTCAGACTATGGGTGATAAGGTTCATAGTCGAAAGGGAAACAGCCCAGACCGCCAGCTAAGGTCCCAAAATATACGTTAAGTGGAAAAGGATGTGGCGTTGCACAGACAACCAGGATGTTGGCTTAGAAGCAGCCATCATTGAAAGAGTGCGTAATAGCTCACTGGTCGAGTGACGCTGCGCCGAAAATGTACCGGGGCTAAACGTATTACCGAAGCTGCGGATTGTTCTTACGAACAATGGTAGGAGAGCGTTCAAAGTGCAGAGAAGTCAGACCGTGAGGACTGGTGGAGCGCTTTGAAGTGAGAATGCCGGTATGAGTAGCGAAAAAAGAGTGAGAATCTCTTTCACCGAATGCCTAAGGTTTCCTGAGGAAGGCTCGTCCTCTCAGGGTTAGTCGGGACCTAAGCCGAGGCCGACAGGCGTAGGCGATGGACAACAGGTTGATATTCCTGTACCACCTCATGATCGTTTGAACAATGGGGGGACGCAGGAGGATAAGGAGTGCGCACTGATGGATGTGCGTCCAAGCATGCGAGGAAGTCAGACAGGCAAATCCGTCTGATATATTTCTGAGCTGTGACGGGGAGGGAAATAGAGTACCGAAGTTCCTGATTTCACACTGCCAAGAAAAGCCTCTAGTTAGATCATAGGTGCCCGTACCGCAAACCGACACAGGTAGGCGAGGAGAGAATCCTAAGGTGAGCGGGAGAACTCTCGTTAAGGAACTCGGCAAAATGACCCCGTAACTTCGGGAGAAGGGGTGCTCACTTGTGAGTGAGCCGCAGTGAATAGGCCCAAGCGACTGTTTAGCAAAAACACAGGTCTCTGCGAAGCCGAAAGGCGAAGTATAGGGGCTGACACCTGCCCGGTGCTGGAAGGTTAAGGGGAAGAGTTAGCTCTTCGGAGCGAAGCTTTGAACCGAAGCCCCAGTAAACGGCGGCCGTAACTATAACGGTCCTAAGGTAGCGAAATTCCTTGTCGGGTAAGTTCCGACCCGCACGAAAGGTGCAACGACTTGGGCACTGTCTCAACGAGAGACCCGGTGAAATTATACTATGCGTGAAGATGCGCATTACCCGCGACAGGACGGAAAGACCCCGTGGAGCTTTACTGTAGCCTGATATGGAATGTTTGTGCAGTTTGTACAGGATAGGTGGGAGCCTTTGAAGCGTGAGCGCCAGCTTACGTGGAGGCACCCGTGGGATACCACCCTAACTGTATGACCATTCTAACCCAGGACCGTAATCCGGTTCGGAGACAGTGTCAGGCGGGCAGTTTGACTGGGGCGGTCGCCTCCTAAAAGGTAACGGAGGCGCCCAAAGGTTCCCTCAGAATGGTTGGAAATCATTCGTAGAGTGTAAAGGCAGAAGGGAGCTTGACTGCGAGACCTACAAGTCGAGCAGGGACGAAAGTCGGGCTTAGTGATCCGGTGGTTCCGCATGGAAGGGCCATCGCTCAACGGATAAAAGCTACCCCGGGGATAACAGGCTTATCTCCCCCAAGAGTTCACATCGACGGGGAGGTTTGGCACCTCGATGTCGGCTCATCGCATCCTGGGGCTGTAGTCGGTCCCAAGGGTTGGGCTGTTCGCCCATTAAAGCGGTACGCGAGCTGGGTTCAGAACGTCGTGAGACAGTTCGGTCCCTATCCGTCGTGGGCGTTGGAAGTTTGAGAGGAGCTGTCCTTAGTACGAGAGGACCGGGATGGACACACCGCTGGTGTACCAGTTGTTCCGCCAGGAGCATAGCTGGGTAGCTACGTGTGGAAAGGATAAGTGCTGAAAGCATCTAAGCATGAAGCCCCCCTCAAGATGAAACTTCCCATCACTTCAAGTGAGTAAAATCCCTCAGAGACGATGAGGTTGATAGGTCCGAGGTGGAAGCGTGGCGACACGTGCAGCTGACGGATACTAATCGATTGAGGACTTATCTAAGTTTTTTGATGTCATGTTACTCTTATTTAGTTTTCAGGGTGCAAAATTATACATATTTTTTAAAATTAGTACTTGATTTTTTCTCAAAAACGATTATAATATTGATTGTTACTGATTTTTAAAATCCTTGTCTGGTAACGATAGCGAAGAGGTCACACCTGTTCCCATGCCGAACACAGAAGTTAAGTTCTTCAGCGCCAATGGTAGTTGGGGGCTTCCCCCTGCGAGAGTAGGACGTCGCCAGGCAAGAGTATTCTCTTATTAAGTCCTTAAGGACAAGCGAATTACTTCTTTATTTAATATTATGGATTATTCCACAGTAGCTCAGTGGTAGAGCAATCGGCTGTTAACCGATCGGTCGTAGGTTCGAATCCTACCTGTGGAGCCATATGGAGAGCTGTCCGAGAGGCCGAAGGAGCACGATTGGAAATCGTGTAAGCCGCTATCGCGGCTTCGAGGGTTCGAATCCCTCGCTCTCCGCCATTAAAACTTTCACATGGCCCGTTGGTCAAGCGGTTAAGACACCGCCCTTTCACGGCGGTAACACGGGTTCGAATCCCGTACGGGTCACCAATTATGGAGGATTAGCTCAGCTGGGAGAGCACCTGCCTTACAAGCAGGGGGTCGCAGGTTCGAGCCCTGCATCCTCCACCATGTAAGATTCATAAGTTCATATCGCGGGGTGGAGCAGTCTGGTAGCTCGTTGGGCTCATAACCCAAAGGTCGTAGGTTCAAATCCTACCCCCGCAACCAAAATGGTCCGGTAGTTCAGCTGGTTAGAATGCCTGCCTGTCACGCAGGAGGTCGCGGGTTCGAGTCCCGTCCGGACCGCCATTAAAAGATTGAAAACAGTATATGGCTTGGTAGCTCAGTCGGTAGAGCAGAGGACTGAAAATCCTTGTGTCGGCGGTTCGATTCCGTCCCGAGCCACCTTTTTAATCTTCGTGGAGGGGTAGCGAAGTGGCTAAACGCGGCGGACTGTAAATCCGCTCCCTCAGGGTTCGGCAGTTCGAATCTGCCCCCCTCCACCATTTATAAAATTTTATAGGGGTATAGTTTAATGGTAAAACGAAGGTCTCCAAAACCTTTGATGTGGGTTCAATTCCTACTACCCCTGCCAATATGGCGGTCGTGGCGAAGTGGTTAACGCACCGGATTGTGGCTCCGGCATACGTGGGTTCGATCCCCACCGGTCGCCCCTTTTTTATTTAATACATAAATTAATATTTGATCATTGGGCCATAGCCAAGCGGTAAGGCATCGGGTTTTGATCCCGTGTACCCTAGGTTCGAATCCTAGTGGCCCAGCCATTTTTGCGGAAGTAGTTCAGTGGTAGAACATCACCTTGCCAAGGTGGGGGTCGCGGGTTCGAATCCCGTCTTCCGCTCCAGAAGAAATGGCGGTATAGCCAAGTGGTAAGGCAGAGGTCTGCAAAACCTTTATCACCGGTTCAAATCCGGTTACCGCCTCCAAAACATGCCGGTGTGGCGGAATTGGCAGACGCGCGGGACTCAAAATCCCGTGTCCTCTGGGACGTGTCGGTTCGACCCCGACCACCGGTATCTTAGAAGCGCTGAATCTCTTGCTACGCAAGGGTTCGGCGTTTTCTATTTCGAAGGAATATGCGGTAAGCACTTCGCAAGACTCGATACACTTCGCAGGACTAAATTAAAGCGCGAAGAAGGATGCGAGTAAGATGGCGAAAAGGCGAACGTTTATATCTGATACTACGGAAGAACTTAAGCAGAATACGAACGTAATAGATGATAGCTTCGACGAAAATGTCGAGGCTTTTTTGCGTTCTGTACGGTTAAACCAACGAAGTGAGGATACGATTTTTTACTATCGAGACAAATTGCGGAATCTCGAAAAAGTACTATCGCAACAAGGGTATTCAACAAGGATTAGGAGTATTACAGAGGACATTCTAAGCGATGGGTATATTCTGTACTCGAAAGAGGAGAAAGGACTTAAGGATACGACTATTCGAACGAATCTAAGGGCTTTCCGAGCGTTCTTTAATTGGTGCGTTAAGAAGGGAGTTATCGAAAATTCTCCGATGAAAGATATTAAGATAGGAGGAGCAAAAACAACGGACATTGAAACGTTCACGAAGGAGCAAATTTCCGAACTATTTGCGCAACCTAACCTTTCTACTTTCGTAGGGTTACGAGATTACGTTATAATGGGCGTTTTCCTGGAGACGGGAATTAGATTGCGAGAACTTGTCGATATTGAAATTAACGATGTGAGACTGGAAGATTCGCAGATTCTTATTCACGGTAAAAACGGTAATGATCGTTTAGTTCCGTTCCAGGCAAAAACGGCGAAGCTACTACGTAAATATATGCGGATAAGAGGACGCTCAGAAACAGATTACTTATTTATAACTCATGATGATACGAAGATGTCCCGCCGAGCCGTGCAGAATCGGATTGAAAAGTATGGGAGGATGGCGAATATAAAAAACGTAAGAAGCAGCCCGCACACCTTCCGACACACTTTTGCGAAAATGAGTGTTAGGAATGGCGCTAACGTTTTCGAATTGCAGAAGATACTCGGACATTCTTCGCTGGATATGGTTCGGGTCTACGTTAACCTATTTAGTACGGAAGTTTTCGAATCACATAAACGTTTTAGTCCGATGGAGAATTTAAATCGAATAAGATAGCGTATAAAGAGCGTCCTTTTGGGCGTTCTTTTTTTTATGCGCAAAATTAATTTAAACTTTTTTCGATAAAAACGTTCCACTACGTTATAAATACGACTAAGTAGTATTGTAAGTTATTTTCGTAAAAGTAATAACGATTAATAAAAACCCTTAGCAAGGCTTTGCCTTGCAGCTAAGCTTTGCTTAGCTTAAGAGTACTTTATTAACGTTATATTTCGCTTACTAAAAACTATCGGAAAGGAGGAAAGTAATATGCGCTATATAGGTAACGACATATTCCGAGAAAGGATTTATCTCGATAGACAACCGAAAGTAGGCGATAGAGTCGAGTACGTATACGACGGATATTCGGCTGAATTTCCGATCGAAAGCGAAGGAACTATCGTAGATGTACATGCAGACATTCCGTGTGTGCTAAAGGTCGAAATGGATAGAAGTGACGAGATAGTTTCGTACATTCACGAGGAATGGGTCGCAATTTATGAGGATCGGTACTATAAATCGACGTGAGAAAAACGTGTTAAAAGGCGATTTCTCGGAATCCCATTCGGGAGTAGAACGATACAAACTTACGAGGAGGTTACGAAATGATAACGAAGCAAGAATTCGAAGCTATCAAGGAACGCTGCGAAAAAGCGACAAAGGGTCCGTGGACAAGGTCGGTTTATAAAGTATATGATGGCGAATTAGGGTACGAAGTTGCTGACCCTGCAAGAACGGAGGACGCTACCTTCATCGCAAATGCACGCCAAGACATTCCAAAGCTTATTGCAGAAATTGAATCGCTATGTCCTATCGGAGATTTAGATATCGTCAGCTCTCTTCGGACAGAAAAAGATTATCTTACGGACATTATCGAAGAAAAGGACGGAGAAATCGAACGGCTACGTAAGAGCGTTGAAATGAGCAAGAAGATAATTCGTAGTTTAACGCATGAAAATGCCGTTTTAAGAGGAGAGAAACCTATACCCCTAGAGTCCATTAAACTAAACGGAGGCGATTAAATGACGATTAATGACGTAAGAGCTGCGATGGACGATTTAGTCGAACATTACGGATTCTCGGAGGACACTGTTATCCATACGATAGGAAGTTATGGAGAAAGTCGTCCTATTAACGGATTCGACGAAGGGGACGACGGCAAACTGTACGTAATTGGATACGGTTTGCGTCCTGTAAAGGAGGGAGAGATTGAATGAGCGAGAGCTTAGCGAAACAAATCACGGAAAAAGTATTCGACCTCGATAAAGTTGGCGTAGGGGATGTCGTAGAAGTTAAGAACGAGAGTACGCATCACTTTTCGGGGATTGTAGTAAGCGCAGTTCCCGAACGTTTAAAGTTAGCAATTCATGCTCCTTTTGCGGATAGATTTGCGAAGCATGTAGGAATTCAATGCGTCGACGCAAAAGACGCCGACAAAGTACGCATATTATACCGATCATACCACAACGCAACAGGAACGGAGGACGATACGTATGGCAGACGCTAAAGTATCTACGAAAGACTGGCGCAATCTCCCGATAGAAAAATGGAATACGACAACTATCCGAACGTACCTCATTCATCTAACCGAAGAAAAATTCGGAGTCACTTACGAACCTACAGGCGCAGGCTCAAAAAATCAGCGTTGGATACGCGAAAACGCCATGATTAAGCAGGCAATCGTTAATTACGGAGCAGCCGAGCTTAAACGGTTTATCGAAATCTGCATCGAAAAGTATACGCCAAAGCCTCAATACCCGTATATGACGTTTACATTCGCTTGGAGTTATATGCGGGAAAATATGCCGGTTGTACAGGCGGAGATAGAGAAAGAGCGTGCGAAAGAAAGGCGGAAGCAAGAGGCTGCGAAATCAACGGAAATAGACGAAGGATTCTTTTAAGGAGGCGGTAAAATGAGAGGAATGCGGCTTGTGAAAGAGTTTATAGAATCCGAAGAAGATGAGCGGATATCCGACCAAATTAATAATTTCTTACTGACGAAAAACAGGCAGTTAATTGACGTGAAGTACTATGTGACACCCGAGACGGAGCATACGTACGGATATACGCAAGCTCTGCTGATTTACGAGGAGGATAACTAAATGACGTTTTTCAGCGGACTAATGCTCGGAGTAATAGTCGGATTCCTTATCGGATTTATGACCGTAGGAAAAATATACGATGATGCTATGCGAAATGTAGTCATCGGAATTTTAGAGGAAACGAACGAAAAGGAGGGCGAATGAATGACCGCTTGTTTATTACGAAATGTATCCGATAAGCTCTGCGAACCTTCTAATCCGCTATACATCGGCTTACAAGGTCACAACGGAAAAGGAGGTCGTGCAGCTAATATCGGATTGCCTGCGGACTATTCCGGCGTATTGCTTTCTGATTCTCCAGTTAGCGAAGCCCAGCCGAAGGTATACACCTCACTAGCGAGCTATGCGGAATCCTTTCGCAAACAGTTCGAGGATGTCCGTGAGAGCTTACGCTTAGAGGGACAATCGGAAAATGAGATTCGCATAAAGTCCGTTTATCTTTACTCGGAAGAACCCGGAACTGGAAAGACGACGACTGCCAGCGCATTGCTTAACGAATACTTAGTTACGCACTACATCGGAAGTTTAAAGCGAGGAGTTACGCCGAAACAGCGTCCATGCTACTTCTTGGACGTTAACGAGTTGCAGACGAAGTATACAGAGTTTAATCGTCCAAAGGTTCCGCAAGACCTCGCGGAGCGAGCAGCAGAAGCATATTACAGGGCGATTGAAAAGGCGAAATATACCGATTTCGTTGTCCTTGACGACATCGGCGTAAGGGAATCTACGGAAGGATGGCGAGGAGACTTGCATAGCGTTATCAATCATCGTGTTAGTAATCGACTGCCTACAGTTTATACTTCCAACGTATTGATTAGCGAATTGCCGGACGTATTCGGCGAGGAAAGGTTAGCGGATAGGGTTCGCGATATGTGCCAGGAGATTCACTTCGCTGGGGAATCGCGCCGAGGCAAACGTAAGTAGAGGAGGAAATGAGGATGAGTAGTAAACCGATTAACGAGTATGAATTCGGCAAGGTTGTTGGACTAAAGAGCGGAATCAAAGGAGTGGTAATTGCTCGAAGTGATAAGACTGGCGAATTTTTACTTGAATACGGGAAAGGCGGAAGAATTCAGAGTTTTACCGAAGACGAGGTAATCAATACAGAGGAGTGAATCAGGATGAAAATTAAAGCGGGAACGTGGAGCAAACTGACAGCTGACGAAAAGATGGACTTATTAATCGGATTTTCTAACTTAAAATAAAATGTTTTAAAAGTCTGCTTGAATAACTAGAGAGTTCTACTTATTATATAAAAAACGTATAGAGCAGACTAAATTAAAGGAGGAAGCGGAATGGAAAAAGTAATATTACCGAAGGAAGTTGCGGAAGCAATCGAGGAAGTTTGGAGCGAAATTCCAGGAAAGTTAGGTCCGGAAGATTCTAACAAGATTACTTGGCTTACAAATTGGCGAACCTTAGACGAAGAATTTCCGGAGTATGAGCCGACACTTATAGATTACTATATCGAAAATCCAGTCGATTACGTCTCCGCATTAGCTTACGGATATGATGTCGAGGAGACACCTCACGAAAAATTACGGGCACACTACGAAGCTTCGAGTGATAACGAATTTGATCAAGGATATGACGCAGGGGTCCGATTTACTTTAAACACGCTCGGAATTGAAATCGAAGGAATTAACGATTAAATAAACGAAAGGGAGACGATTAAATGCCGAATCAGACCGAAAGCCAAAACGCAAGTACAGTCGAAATAAGCTATCCGGAATTAAAGGAATTATTTACCGATATTTTAGCGAAGTTGTCGGAGGAAGATTTGCGGGACTTTCACGAGGAAGTTGGCGCAATGTTAGCGGTCGACAAAGTTACAATGTCAAGGGACGAAATTGTTGCGCTTGCAAAAGGCGATATAAGCCTCGTCGAAGAAATACTTTCTAAATCGGGAGAATACGTAGAATTCGTAGTTAACGCTGAAAAACGGACAGTGGTTGCGCTCGTTAAGTTTAATTCTACCGGATATGTCCGCTCGAGAGGAATCGCTAAATGTGACCCTAACGACTGCTTTAACGAATATATCGGAAAGGCTATTGCGCTTAGAAGAGCCTTTGGAAATCCCGTTATGTACGAATACTTGAACGCTCCACAGCCGGAAGGGAAGCAGATTGGCGATATAGTATCATACGAAGGAAAGTCATATAGGTTAATCGAAGTGTCATGGAGAGACGTTCATTTAGGTAATGCAGAGTTAGGTTCAATTATTTCGGATTGCGGGAAAATAATCGACGACTCTGCACGTTATAGATAATTGAAAATTCAGATTCCGAATTAAAATCTTGCGGAGTAGAAAATCGTGGTGTATAGTTATATCACCGTCAAGGAGGAACGCCAATGAAACGCCTTAAATCAGTAATTCTGGGCGCTGCAATCTCGGGAATATGTGCCTTTACGATCGGAGCAGCATATGCTTCACGTGAAAAGAAATCGGAAGATTCGGACTTTATATGGCTCGGTGAGACGGACTTATCTGACGAATTACTGCCGCTATTCGACGAAGGAGATTTCGTCTATATAACGAATTCATCGGACTATTGGGGCGGAGTTTATAATCCGATGGAACCGGTATTGTATGAAGTTAAAGCAAGCCGATTCGATCAAGATGACGAAACCTATCGGTATAAACTCCATACTACGATGCATGATGACGCATCTTTTTCCGATAAATGGGTAGCGGAAGAATGGCTCGATTACGCTACGAAGCCTCGACTAACTAAAGAGCTTCCTACGGTTACGTCCGATGTGGACGCATTTGAGAAAATTATCGTAAGGGATGTTGAACAGAAATTGACCGCTGAAATCGACTACTGGCTCGATACTTTACGGCATAGCACGGATTATCAGGAGCGCCTCCAAGCCGAGGAAAGGTTATCGGAATTAGCAGAGAATAGGCGAGAATTAACGCAAATAAGAAAGGAGGGGTAGCGCATGGCAAATCACGGCGAGCAATTACTATCACGTATATTAGACGACGGAGAAACACTCCTCGCTCGCCAGTACGATTTAAAAGAATCGGATTTCTCCACGGAGACAGAACGTAATGTGTATTCTTTTATCGAATCGTACGGACAGCGTTACGGAGGAAAAGCGCCGGATTATCGAACAGTTGTCGAAAAGTTTCCAGACTTTTATTACCGGGAAGGAGTCGTCGATGACTTCGGTTATCTGGCGAAAGAGGTCAAGTCGCAAGCTGCTAAACGCCAAGTAGTCGAGATGTTCGCAGGCACGCCGGACGCATCTGGCAAGCCGACTAAGCAAACTGTAGAACAGGTAATAAATGAAAAAGACGGAATTTCTGCGATAGAAACCTTGATTTCCGAGCTAGAACATATTAAAATAAGAACAAGCGTTCGAAGTAAAGTAGGAACGGACATAAAGAAGGATGCAGCGAAAATTAAAGAGGAGTATTTGCGGAGGAAAAGGGGAGAGTCCTTCCGGATATATAACAGCCTATTTGCGTTCATTAACAATGTAGTTGGCGGATATACCTCTTCGAATCTATACGTCCCTTACGGTAAGTCCGGGAGAGGGAAATCGGCTATTACGTTAGCAGAAGCGATTAATCTCGCTAGACAAGGCGCTAACGTTCTTATATGGGCGATGGAAATGGGATGGTACGAGTTGATGGTGCGGATATTTACGTATTACTCTCGGACGGTTGGCGACTTTGCTACCGCTGAAATAAACGGAGTTAATATGGACATCGGATTTGATTCCGCAGAATTACGCCGAGGAGAATTGTCAGAAGACTTCGAGGAAAAGTTTTTCGAGTTTATAACGAAGATTAACGAACTGTTACCTGGAAACATTATCGTAAGAGGCGTCGATGACGAGGACTTTGACGACAGAAGCTTAAAAGCGTTGGAGTCGGATATTATCGCAACGGAGGCGGATATAGTCGTCGTCGATCCCTTCTACTACCTCGACTATGAGCGCAACACTTCGAAGACTACCGGAGGAGACGCAGCCAATACCTCGAAAAAGCTCCGCAGACTTGCCGGTAAAACACAAACGGTTATCTTTGCAATAACCCAAGCCGATGAAGAGGACGAACAAAAGGAAGACGATGGCAGCCGAGAGCTAAAAATTCCGCAACGTAAAGACGTCAAGAAAACGAAGCAGCTCCTAGAAGACGCTTACTTATTAATCGGAGTAGATACCGATTACAAGCAAGGTCGAGGCTTAATCGGATTAAATAAAGGACGTGACGGAGGAGAAGGCGAAGAGGCTGAAATCATCTACCTTCCGCAATACGGAATTATCGAAGAGTTGTCGATACAGGATGCGGAGCTACTCGATGCAATCGAGGGGTTCTAGCGATAGTGTCTAGGAAGGAGAGCGATTATGCCTTACGTAAAAGTAGCGGGAATCGAATTAGACGTAAATGTAGCCGAGGAACTATCCGAGTTTGAATGGATACGACCACGCTGGACTTCGGATAAATTAATCGCAGCAAGCCCGTTTCGTTACGATAACACGCCTTCATTTTTCGTTAGCCTTGAGGGAGAATACGCCGGAAGCTGGAAAGACAGCGGAGCATATGACGCAGATTATGAGTCTGGTAATCTCGTAAAATTACTTTCGTTCTTGCGATCGGAAACCTACGAAGAAACAGTCGACTATCTTCTCGGAAAATACGGGCTGTTAGATTTAGCCGACCATTATCGTGTGCCGCTGCCGCAATTAAAGCGTGAGAGGAAACGTATCGTTCTGCCGGAAGAAGAGCTTACGCAATATAAGCAAAGACATACGTATCTTTCTTCCCGAGGAATTGACCCGAAAGTAGAGGCGTTCTTTAACACTCGCTTTGCCCCAACAAGTCAAGCGGTTGTCATACCGTGGCGTCACCCTAACGGACAGCTTGCGAATATAAAGTTTCGAAAAATTAGAGGAAAGGCGTTCTGGTACAAAAGAGGCGCTAATCCAATCCGAGAGCTAGTCTTCGGCTTAGATAAGGTCATAAAGCACGAATTGACAGACGTAGAGGTTTGCGAAGCAGAAATCGACGCTATGAGCTTATGGAGCGTAAAAAAACCGGCTATAGCGCTCGGAAGTGCGAGCATAAGCCGGAAACAGATAGACGCTATTAAGCGGACGCCTATCGAACGATTGGTAATTTCTACGGACGCAGATAAAGCAGGCGAAAAGGTAGCGGAGCAAATCCACCAAGCCTTTCCGGAGTTACAGATTTATCGCCGTGTCTTTCCTGAAGGAATAAAAGACGTTAACGAGGTTCTTACTACTCGTCCGACTTGTCTGGAGGAAGAACCTCGACCACTTCCTCGATGGGAACGTTTAGGAAACGGCATATTTTAGCAATTGTATCTAAGCTAACCGGTTCGTGATGATTGAGTTTACGTATAGCACTTGTACCATAAACACCGTAATCTTTTTGTAGTTGCGTTGTTGTTAGTCCTTTATCAATAAGCGTCTTATGTAAAGGTTTATAACTTATAGGTACGGTGTAGTCACGCTTCGGCTTTTTGAATGATTCAGTCATATAAAACAGCTCCTTTGCGTATATTTTAAATAACTGCGTAAAAGCAATTGAATGTATTGACTTTTCGTAGTTAAGCTCATATAATGTAATACGAGGCTGATGGATAAAGGTTTCAAATAAATAAAGTTTTTAAATAAAAAACGTTCCACTCACCTCGGTAAACTACTAAATAGTATTGTAAGTTAATAAAGGAGGATGCAAATTGCACGATTACAAAAAATTAAATAGTTACGTAGAGTCCTTACAATCTTGTGATGACGAACTACAGTACGACGAGTTATTCACCGATTTTTACCTGGAGTTAAGCGACATTTGGTCGAGTAAAGGAGTTATCGGCTCCCTGGCTTACAAATATCGCTTGGATGCAGATGAAGTACTTAGTATCGCAAACATTAAGATTTTAGACGTAATCAAGGCTTTTAATACGTCACAAGGACACTTTTACCATTATTTATCTGCAAGTATCGCCAATGCTTGCAAGCAAAGAGCGAAGGAGAACAACAAACACGCCAATGCTAACGTATCCTCGTTCGAAACTTCGATGGAAGACGATCCGTCTATCATTCCGTTTATACCGCACGCCAATGCGGAGGAAGAAGCCATCGAGTATTTACAGAAAGAAAGTGAGCAGTATCAACTACTCACTTCGTTATTAGAAAGGGCTGACGAAAAATGCCAGCAAGCAGTCGCAGCCCTTTCAAAATCAAATTCTTATCGAGCCATCGCCAAACAGCTCGGAATCAGTCATCCAGCAGCAAAACGGAGAGTTGAGAAAGTCGCCAAACAATTCAACACTACCGAGTACGGGTCTATTTATGATTATTTTACCGTACCGACCGTTAGTATTAAAACGGCTTAGTTTGCTATTGCCATTTCCTAAATGAAATGGGACCGATTCTACTCAATTATACGATTATTTTTTATGTCAGTCAACTAGTCAACTAGTAACCTGTATTTACAATACGATTACAAAATAAGGAGGAACCGAAAATGCTACGAAATGCAATCGAAATTATCCCGGCTACAACGCCTTTAACGATAGAACAAATCGACCTTATAAACGAACACCAAACGCCAGAACCTTCCGTTACTTACAACGGAGGCTGGCACGGATACGAAGACGAATACGACTTCATTCGCCCATCAGTGAGAGGAGTTGTTATCGCATGAATCAGCCAACAGCCCGCCAAGCAAAGCAATTTAACGGCATAATTACGCTAACCAGCCACGCCAAAGAACGCTTACGCCAACGCATCGGTATAGAGGATATTGACGCAGGCATAGCGTGGGTCCGAACGAACATTGAACGTTCTAAACGGAAGCAAAATAGAGGACACCAAACGCACTACTTTACGGATGCTTATGTCATCGTAATGGATGGCGACAAGGTGGTCACGGTTAAGCCATCCTTTGAAGCTAACGAACATTCTAAGCGTTTAGAATCGTTAATCGAAAAGGAAGCTCGGAAGTTTTTGCGCCTGAAAAAGGCGGAACTAAAGAAAATTAGCATTGCGGTATTAGAGACGCAGATTAACTTTCTTAAAGCTAAAAATCCGAATACTATTCGAAGTATTACGGAGAAGTTAACGAAACTAACCGATGAAAAGGCGAATTTAGAAACGGATATAGTCGCAATGAAAAGAGCGGCAGAAGGATTCGGCGTAGAGGTCTAAAGCTCTACGTGGTTAACTTTTAGCGGAGCTGTTAGTTCCGCCCTTGCCTACGGTATACGTGCTTGCCCAAGCAGCCTAAAAAAGCCCAAGCGCTTGTACGTGTATCGTCGGGAAGGAGCGCGCCTTCTAAAAAGCCAACGCATTCGCAAGCGTTGGCGAAAGAAATTCCCTTCCGTCCTTGTAGCGTTTCCTTCCGATCCACAGGCGGAAGCCGACGTAAGCAAGGGTTGACAACGCGAAGGGAAAGACACAAGGAACGTAAGCCTTCCGGAAACGCCATAGAGGGCGATAGCCCGGAGGCAGGACACGAGCTTGCTTAGAGAGCGGTGGGGTCGCACCCTTGCCGGAAGCAGTTCCGAATTAATTACGAAATTACAGGAGGAATGCGTTAAATGGCAGAAATTATCAGCGGTCAAGATGCATTAGACACGCTAGAATCAAGCGGCAATACTGGCGGAAATGATAAAGAGTTTTCCTCATTCAAAGGCGGTAGTAAGTACGTAGTTAAAGCGATTGGGACGAACGACCTGTTCGGATTTTATAACTACGGTATATACAGTAAAGGTGGCGGAGGAGTGCCTTCGTTTGTAGCGAAAAAACCTTCGAAGAAATCCGATAAAGGATTCCCACAAGAAGACTTAACAATCTGGGATAAGGCGTTCTTGCACCACTACGAAAATTCTAAAGAGTTCGGCGACAAAGAATCGAATGAAGCTTATAAATACAAGCCAAAACTTCGATTTGCACTTGGGTTCTTTGACTTAGACAGCGGAGAGAGAATCGTAATTGACGTTTCCAAGAACCAAGCGAACGCAATTCGCAAGCCTCTCCTTAAACAGGCGGAGAAAGGCAAGCTAGGGAAAGTAGCGTTCGAGCTTGAGAAAGAATCTGACGGTTCCGTATCGCTGACACCGATCGTTGACCTTGACGACTTGACTTCGAAGCAGCAAGAAAACTTCGATAAGGCTCCTGAAGAGTTTAAAATCGAGGATTTCCACGGAGTTAATTTCGAGGCTGACGAGGATGAAATGCTTCGACGATTAGTACAGTCAGGTTTTGACGTTACTAAAATCGGCTACGAAATCCCGAAGCCAAAAGAGGCGGACGGAGAAGGCGAAAAGGAATCGGCAGGAGAGCCGTTAGAAATTAGTTCGGATGATTTACCTTTCTAGGCGATTATAAGGACGAATTAGACACGGAAGGAGATACGATAATTTGGCGCACATATCAGAAACAACAGGAAAGTATTCACAGATAATCGCCAAAGCTGCGCTAATCGCTTCCGGCTGGGAAGTGGCGGAAACGGAGACTGACGAAAGTTACGACTTCGTTATCCGCGACCCGTTAAGCCGTGCATGGCTGACAGCTCAATGTAAAACGGTACGAAAACGAAGCGATAGAGAAGGGCAGCTCGTTGTTTACGCAAAGAACGGCAAAGGGGACGCATATTCCCCCGATGACATTGACTTTATAGTTGGTGTACTTTGCGAAAATGGAGAAACGCCCAGAGTATTCATGTTCCGCAATACCGGACTTAAAGAGTATTGGCGAACAGAGGCAGGCGCAAGCCGCGATTGGATTGAAATGTCCATCGCATTAGATCGGGATTTGCTCTTAGATGGAGCGGTAAGCGAGTCGGAAGAAGAACCTAAAATTATCGAGGAGGGCGTTTAATATATGGCGAAATTAGAAGGTGTAAAATCATTAAGAGTTGATAGCGGAGAGAATGCGAAGATTGAGTATGATGGAGCAATTTACGAAAAGGTTGCGGATGGCAGTACCGACCAAATTGGCGATATTGTCGCAGGCTATATCCCTATCGTTGCTGACGAGTTATCGTTTTTCGAAGTAATAGGAATTAACGATACTACCGAACATGAAGGAACTGGAATGTTCTACGACGAAGACGGCGATTACAACGGAATGCTTAGATACGATACCTTCCGCAAAGTAGACGCCCAGCCTTCCGGATTAAAGAAAGTCGACGGACCGGTCGTTGGTGGTAGCGTAGTATTCGCCGAAGACTTCCTCGATACAACTGCCGGGAAAGCGTATGAGATTATCTACGTATATGATGACAATGATTTCCGTTTTACAGACGATAAAGGAGATGGCCATGATAACAAATTACATTGGCATAGCCCGACTTTCTACGTAAAGGAAGAGGAGCCGAAACTTTCTCCGAAGCCTTTATTCGCAAAAGTTAACCGTCCGAATAACGAGCCTATCGTCGGAGATTTCATCGAGTTTGACTTGTCGGATTATAGAGAGACGTATTTTACGGAAGGAAAGTCGTACGAGGTAGTCTTGGATAGTGTGTTCGATTTGAGCGTGGTTGACGACGAGGGCGACAATCTTGACGTATTTAACCATATGCGCCCTATTAAAGCAATCTTCGTTAAATATACGAAACCCCAAGCGGAACAAAAGGCGAAGATAGGCGATAAGGTTCTGATTGTCGACGAAGACTTTATTCATTCCGGATATGGAAATGGCGACATTGTAACGGTTAAACACGTCGACTCTGATGGTGATATTCACGGAGTAGGTACAGGCTTCATTGCTGCGGAGGAATTTATCGTACTTACTGACGCACAATCAGGCGATTCAGAAGGCGAAAAAGAAACGGAAGAAGGGTACATCCCGCAAGAAGGCGACATCGTTGTTATTACCGGTAATACGAACGGTAGCCGGAATAAAATCGGAGACATCGGAAAGGTTGGCGAAATAGACATACACGACGCGAGAGTTTTTGTTGCAGGAAGACCTACTATGGCTAACTGGACGCTATTTGACGAAATGCGCCCGGCTACAGATGAAGAGAAAGCGAAATATCTTGGCGGAACAGAAGAAGTTGCGTCAGCTCAAAGCGAGGAAACTCCATCACCTTACGGAGAAATCAGCGTAGGAGATAAGGTTAAGGTCGTTGTAACGGACGGTGAAGAATCGGAGCATGGCTGGGGCAGAGTTAATAACGGAGATGTTGGCGTAGTTACTGATGCAGATTTTTTAGGGTCTATTAGAGTAGATTTCCCGAATCAAAAAAGTTGGTGCGCAGAAGAATCCGAGCTTATCAAGGTTGCGGATAACGGCGACTTGCTTCCAGGGACGTTCTTCCGAGTTAATCAAGGGTTTTTAGAAGGAACTATCGCTGAAATTACGGGACGCCGAAAGCATTGCGACGATTGCGGCGGATACGGAACAGCTTATGACCATACGAACGACTCTGGCTGGTTAGGTACGGAACAGTTCGACGTATTACCGAAAGAAGAGGTGAAAAAGCACGCTGATGTTTCTACGGAAGAAGACGTCGAAGCGGAAGAGTTGATTCCGTCGGATGACATTCCAATCGGAACTATCGTAAAAGTCGTACAAAAAGGTAACGGACATTATGGCGAGACTTTACGAGTTACTAAAAATGATGGTAGCGGACTTTTCCCTTACTACACAGAGGAGTTGGACGGTGGATTCGCTGATGTATACGACAAGGAGCATTTAGAGATTGTCGAAGAGCCTGCGCAAGAAGAAGAAAAAGTCGAGGAAGGCGCTATCGAAGTAGGAGACCTCGTTAAAGTTATCTCCTCTCCGAACGCACTTCCGGAAGGATCACACTTTATCGTTAAAGAGGTTAGTGATAAAGGGTACGTATACAGCACCTTCGAAGACGGTACGCGATCTTGGGGAGGATTCGTTTATATGCATCCGGATACGCAACTAGAACTTATCGCAAAGGCTGCGGATGTATATGCCTAACGGGTCTATGCGTAAAGAGGACGAAATAGTAAGCGGAGAGTACGGAACGCATCCGATGGATAAGTACGACCCACAAGCGCAGGAGCCGGAATTATCCGGCTTCCAATGCGCTCAATGTATGCGGGATATTCAAGTAGGCGAGGAAGTTTGGCGAGGAGATTTCGTAGACTTCGAAGTTTACCTTGATTCGGTCGGTTGCCTGGCGATGTTTACTTCGAAATATGAGGCGGATATTGACGAGTTTGAATTCACTACAATAGAAGGAACGGAGGCGGATTGCATGAGCAAGACTATTCCGGATTTGTAAAGGAGGGCGGAGCTATTGACGCTAGAAATAGGCGAGATAAAGCTAAAAGGCGGGGGCAGCTCCGCCAAAGCTTCCGTTAAGGCTCAAGTCAAGGACGCTGAAAAACGGAAACAATCCGCAACGGAAACGTTGGAGGAAGCCTGGGAGCGAATCCTGTCTTCTAAAGGCGTACAAAACAGCCCGACCAAACTGCGGAGGCTAACGGAAGTCAGAAGCGCCATGCTTGCCGGAGAGATTGGTCGCGAACCCGTTCCGGAAGGGAAAAAGCAAGGTAAGTTTTCCGCAGCAGAGGCGGAGCGATTATGGAAAGTAGTCAATGAGCGGAACAGGGAACGCAAGCTTCAAGAAATGGTCGATAATACCCCGGAGAATTACGAGTTAATTACGGATGTAATGCGATTTCATAAGCTTATCAAAGTTCTCGAATCAGAAACGATTGTTGCTATTGATACGGAGACGACAGGCGTCGATGTCTACACCGATGAAATGGTCGGCTTATCTATAACTCTACCTAACGCTGACTGGCATGTTTATATTCCGGTTGCTCACGAGGAAGGATCGCAATTAGGTCGAGATTACGTCATTAAAGGGTTACGTGATTTCCTTTACTCGGAATCTATCGGAAAGGTTCTCCATAACGCCATGTTTGATATAGCGATGTTTAGACGACATGGTTACGATCTAAAAGGCGTTGCATGGGATACTATGACCGCCATGCATATTCTTAACGAAAATGAACCTTCGTTTAAGTTGAAGGATTTAGCGCCGAGGTATTTAGGAGTAGAATCAGACACCTTCGACGAGTTATTCAAAGGAAAATTGTTCTCGGAGATTCCGTTAGATATAGCGTTAGTTTATGCAGCAAAAGATACGCATTTAACGTGGGATTTATACGAGTTCCAGCTTAGACACCTCGAAAAGATGCCGTCTATCCTCGAATACTACCGAGAGGTCGAAGTTCCGATACTTTACGTCATTGTAGACTTGGAGGCTAACGGATATATCCTCGACTTGGATTTCGCAGAAGAATACGGGAAGAAATTGCACGATAGAGCAGAGGAGTTACGTACGGAATTAATCGAAATTTTAACGCCTTATCATGAAGGAGAACTCGTTCTTAACCTCAATTCTCCAGCGCAGATGAAGCCTGCCTTATCCGCCTGTATTGGCGTGAATCTACCGAATATGGACGCTAAAAAGACGTTAAAACCTCTGCGAGATAAGTACCCGATTATCGACAAGTTGCTCGAATATAAGACCGTTACGAAGTTGTCCGGTACTTATATCGATACTCTTCCTACTAAACAGAATCCGACTACCAAGCGCTGGCACTCTCGGTTTAATCCGATGGGAACAGTTACGGGGCGATTTAGCTCTGGTAAGGACGAAGAAAACGAAACCGGACGGGAATTCAACGTACAGAATCAGCCTCCAGAAGCCCGCCCGATGTTCGTTGCGCCTAAAGGAAAAGTAATCGTAGGTGCGGATTTCAAGGCGCAGGAGATTCGATGTGTTGCTTACATGTCGCAAGAGCCTGTTCTTATCGAAGCATTTCGAACCGGACGCGATCCTTACGCAATGATGGCAGCGACTTTCTATAAGCGACCTTACGAAGAAGTCTACAAGAATGAGGATGGAAGTGACACGCCTGAACGTAAGAAAATGAAAGTGGTATGGCTCGCTACCTTATACGGAATGTCTGATTTTTCACTAGGCGATACGCTCGGAATTAGCCGGAAGGAAGCGACGGAATTTAAGGAAGAGATATTCGGAAGTATGCCGAAGTTAAACGCTTGGCTGAAAGAGAATGAGGACTTTGTTCGGAAATACGGATTTGTTTGGGCGGATAAAAAAGCTCGCAAGCGCCGACTTCCGGATGCGAAGTTAAGCAAAAAGCGCATCCCTTACGGAAAATGGAACGACCCAGCTTATAAGGGGTATCGACTTCACAACGCCAGCATTAATCGAGCAATGCGCCAAGCTACTAACGCCAGGGTACAAGGAAGCTCGTCTATTCAAACGAAAGTGACGATGGTTAAGGCGCATGAGTACTGCCAAACCCGAGAAGGATGGGCGCTTTGGGGAACGGTACATGACGAATTACTGTTCGAAATTCCCGAAGACTTTACGCCAGAAGACTTAAAAGCTATCGAAGATTTAATGCTTTACGCTTATCCGTGGGGCGATTCCGTTCCGAACGGTACAGATTTAGAGATAATGCGCAAATGGGGCGAAGGGGTTCCACCAGAAGCGTGGGACTTTGAACGAAATCAACCGAAGGAGGCTGTGTAGATGATCGATATATTTTTAGTAATATTTGGAGCGAGTGCTGCTATATGCCTGATTCTTATGGCTGCGTCTTTAATTACGGATTCCCCTCGAAGTAAGAAGTCACTAAAAGAACGTTTAGCAGAAGTTGAGGAGGAGAACGAGCAACTCAATCGAAAACTTCACGAAGGTGGAACCGAAGTGGTTGTTCAGTTTAAGACTGGAGCCTGCATTACTTATGAGGGAGTGCATTACTCCATAAAAGATACGGAATATGTCGTTCTAAAGGATTACGACGATAAGGCAATCGCAACTATTAGCCGAATGGAATTATCGCACATTAGCTCTATTAGCGCAATCAAGGAGGCGACAGAATGAAAATCGTTGAAACGCACGACATACACGAAAATGACGGATACGAAGATAGCGGAAAAGGCACGCTGACTATCAAGGCTTACAATAACGAGGGAGATAAAGTAGCATCCGCATGGGTAGCTGCGGGAGAACCGGAAGACGCTGTATTCTTCCGGGATTTAGCTGGAGCTTACGGAATCATCGACGTTGTCAAAGCCGCATATAAAGCGGGCAAGGATGGCGTAGACGTAGAGTTCGAATTCGTTGACGAGCAAGCTCCTTCTGTTATCGAAAGGTTACGCCGACTTTGCGGAGACGGCGATACGGACGATGAAAAATTCGAGGAAATTTACGAGGATTGCCTACATCTCTATACTCCTAGTGGATTTATCGCTAGTGTTGTCGACAGCTCTTTTGAGGAAGGCGGAAGATGGTCGAACTACGAAACAACTGTCTACGAGGTAATAGATGGAGAGGAAACGGCGTACTTCGAAGTAGAACGAGAAGTCCCAGCCACCGAGTCTCAAGAAGACATGGACTGCTCGTACTCCTTGCGAGAAGTTGTTCCGAAAGAGGTTACGCAGACAATTTACGTACAGAAGGGGAGCGAGGATTAATGCGAAAAGTAGGCGAAGAAAAGCAAGCGATAGATTTAGATCGGAAAATCAAGGTGGAATTGACGCTAGAAGAATTGGTCGTTATTACTTCCGCAATAGGCGCAACTAGCACTTCTGACCGTTCTGATATACGCATAAAACTTTATCCGCAGATAACTTCCGTTAAGGAGAATAGGGGAGGACTTCCTATCTTTAACGAATGTATGGCGATATTAGATAGCGAAGGAATCGATAGGAGGGACGATTAAGATGAACGAAAAGTTAAACGAAATTATCGAAAAGTATGAGGAAAAGCTTGCGGTTATTACAGTGTCTTTAGAGGAAATTCAAGAGATGCGCGAAGACGACTTTAACCCCGCAGACGCTAGCGGAGGCAATTTCGACGATGCCTACGAAATGGGACGATATGACGGGGATATCGAGGGAGAATATTCTGCGCTATACGATGTCGTAAAGGATTTAAAAGCACTAAAGGAGGCAGAGTAAATGTTCGAATTTATCGCATGTATAGCGGTAATTGTTTCCGTAAGTTGGGCGATTTTTGCAAACGCAGTATCTTCTGATCGCAAAGCATCCATAGATAGGCTCGAAAGGGAAGTAGAGAATCTAGAACGAGAACAATGGGAAGGTAAAAAAGGCGAAGTTCTTATCGGATTCAATGACGGAAAAATAAACACATTTGATAAGGTATATACAATAAACGAAGAAGGTATTTTCTCCGTTCTAAGGGATTATGACGATAGAATTATCGTAAAGGTAAGGTCGGAAGAGATAGCGTTAATATCTCCCGTAAATCGCATGAAAGGGGACGATTAATTGAGCCAAGGAATTATAACCGGAGGCGCAGCGCTTGAGGCGTTAGCCCCTCCCGAAAATAGTTACGCAGACCAATTCGAAAAGATGCTCGACCAATACCACGGAAAACCCGAAATCTACGACGATAAGCTATCCGCAGACTTCTACCGAATTCTCTCCGAAATGATGGCAGCAGATACCCGACCAAACTTCGGAGGGCTTCCGTACTTTTCCCCGTCATCAGCTAACGCCTGTCCGCGGTCGCTCTATCTCAAGCTTAAGCGGGCGAAAAAAGATAGGAGAGAAACGCAACCGCATCAGGGACGCTGGCAACGCCACGGAACCGCAATAGGGGAATCGCTACAGAAAGACTTATTCTTCATCGAAAAACACCTCGAAAATGCTCCGTTCAAGTTTAAACGCACAAGAAACGGCTACCCAGCGTTTGAAGAAGCGGTACAGGCTTGCGTTACCGTAGAAGCCGCCGACTCAAATGGAGAAGTTCGCAAGTTTAAACTTTTCGGAAAGCCAGACGGAATCCTAGAACATTCGAGTGGAGCAACGGTCGGCTTGGAAATCAAGTCGAAGCAAACTACCGCACAACAGACCGGTCATTTCAAGATGCGCGAACCTAAAGAAGATCACCGACTACAGTGCGTCACATACAGCGCTATGTACGGAATTAACGATTTTATAATCACCTACGTTAACGCATCGAAAAAAGGCTGGTTCTTGGACGAAGAAGCTTACGCAAAGAATCCAGATGTTAGGGCGTTTGACGTTAAAGTGACGGACAGTGACCGTCAAGCCTTACTCGAAAAGTTTGCGGAGTTACTTCGCAGAGTTGACGAGAATGACCCTCCGAAGCTTGATCTTAGCAAATTCACATTTAACAACTTTAAGGAAGCTTGTGCATTGGATTTATCTGCGGAAGAGGTTAGTGAGTTAGAAAGCGAAGTCCTTGCGGTAGAGGGTTCGAGCGCGAAGAAATTCATTAAGGATAATTACCGACAAGCTTTCGAAGAGATTTTATCGTTAAGGAGCGAATCAAATGACAGCTAAGCCTCATGGTTTGGTAAAACTTACTGTCGAGGAGGCAGGGCAAGAGGTTAGAGAATTTGGAATGGAACCTCTTTTCGAAGAATATTTCGGGTCAAGTCGCCCCCTTAAAGTCCGTTGCGTTTGTGGTGAAGTTTACTACCCTACTTTAAAAAATATACGAAAAGGACAGCAATGTAAGTCATGCGGTTATAAGCGTAGAAAAGAGAGGACAATCCCTTACGAAGAAGTACGCTCTTATATGGAATCAGAAGGATGCGTACTACTGGTACGTAAATCTGATTATAAACGGTCGTCTGATTACATGGATTTTATATGCTCCTGCGGAGAATTCGGATGTACAAACTTTTATAACTTTAAAAAGGGCGTTAGATGTAAGTCGTGCGCCTTTCGAAGAATAAGCGGACATCTTCATTATAACTACAAACCTGAACTTTCGGAGGAATACCGAGAGAAGGGACGGTATGACAGGTCTCTGAAATTGTGGAGATATGAGGTTAAGAAACGAGATAATTTTACTTGTGTATTTTGTGAAGATGATACAGGAGGGAACTTAGTATCTCACCATTTAGACAGCTATGATTCTTTCCCAGAAAAACGACTCGACATTTCTAACGGAGTAACTCTTTGCGTTGACTGTCATAAGGATTTTCACGAGTTATATGGATACGGAGGTAATACTCGTCAACAATTCGAAGAGTTAACCGCAAGGTGTAAAGTAGATTGGGAAGGAGCGTTGTCTTATGTCTAAGTCAATTGTGTTGGGATTGGACCTTAGTTTAGCAAGTCCGGGCTTTGCTCTCGTTGAAATCGCCAAAGGAAAAGCGAAAATTATCGCCGTTTCCCACGTCAAAACTAACGCCAAACACGATTATGCTGTCCGGGGAAGGGTTATCGAATCAAAGCTCCGAACTTTCCTTGCGGAAAATAAGGGCGAGAAGGTCGACTACGTCTGCCGGGAAAAATACGCCGGAAAGTTCGGACATCACTCGATATTTACGGCACACGCTGCGGCGGATAGGGCGCTCCACGACTTCGGATTATTGCCCGACTCCTGCAAGCCAATCGCCCAGCAGAGCGTCAAAAAGACGGTTGTAGGTAAGGGGCGAGCGGAAAAGGAAGAGGTCGAGGAAGCTGTAAGGAAGATCACCTCGTATACTGGCGAACTTGGTGGAGCGGATAGCGATGAATCTGACGCTACGGCAGTAGCCTTGGCGTTTGCAATAAATGAAGGATTGATAACGAAGGAGGACGAATAGATGATGAAATTTTTACAAGGACTATTAATGTTATTTGTACTAGCGCTAGTTTTAATTGTAGTCGGATATTTTTTCGGGATGGTTTTTGCAATCATTCCGGGAATCAATGCGTTTCTTACTGGAGTGCCATTTTTAACTCCGGAAATGTTGCCGACAATATTCGCTTGGTTAACGCTGTTAGGAGTTATCGGTTACGCGTTCCTACTTGCAGGCGTTAAAGGGGATGAAAAGTAATGACGCAAGGTATTCCGTTAATCACCGATTTAGAAAAAGTACGGGACGATTACGAACGGGAATTGCGAGAATTGCGTAATGACCGGCGAAAAACCTTAGAGGAAAAGTCGAGGTTAGATGCGGAGGAAATCGACCTACTCCTAAAACTACGGAGGATCGACGCAGATATCGAAGATTTAAGGAAAGCCGAGCAGACGGTATGAGCGTGGCAATATTCTATTATTCGTTAACAGGAAATACGAAGGCATTTGCGGAAAGGTTCGCAGAGGACGGATTCAATTCCGCTCCAATAGATTCGGTAATTGTTCCGGAACCTTTCGTCCTCCTTACACCGACTTATAATTTCGGAAAAGTTCCCGAAGAGGTTAGCGATTTCCTTACGGACTTTTCCGAAGAGTTGCAAGGAGTAATTGCGTTTGGCAATCGAAACTGGGGCGAAAAGTTCGCAAATGCAGGCGATATTATAGCGAAAGAATACAACGTACCTCTTCTCCGAAAGATTGAGCTCAGAGGTACGGAAAAAGATTACGAGGTAATTAAAGAGGAGCTGATAAGTTGGCAACCCCGAAACACATCACGCTAAATAACGAAATTATGACGAGAGACGATAGCGGAACCTTACGCTTTGATAAAGACAAGGAGGCTGTACGGGCGTACTTCGTCGACCACATTAACGACAATATGAAATGGTTCCACTCGCTGGAAGAGAAGCTATCTTATCTAATCAGCGAAAATTACTACGATAAGAAATTGACGGATAAGTACGAAATGGACGATATAAAGAAGGTCTATAAATACGCCTACTCATTTGAGTTCCGTTTTCCTTCTTACATGTCCGCAAAGAAATTCTACGAAAATTACGCCCTCAAAACGAACGACAAAAAGCTTTATCTTGAGCGGTACGAAGATCGCATAAGCATTGTCGCCCTATACTTCGGCGATGGAGATTTCCATAAGGCGCTGGAGTTCGTCGAGCTTCTAATTACGCAGCAGTACCAGCCTGCAACTCCGACCTTTCTTAACGTAGGGAAGGCGCGTCGGGGCGAATTCGTTTCCTGTTTCCTGCTTGAGTGTGGCGACAGTTTAAACGACATTAACATGATGAATTCGACGGCTCGTCAACTTTCGAAAAGGGGCGGAGGCATTTCGATAAACCTTTCGAAAACTAGAGCGAAAGGCGAATCATTAATGGGATACGAGAATGTTACTTCCGGAGTTGTTCCGATTATGAGAAACCTCGACCAATCCTTCCGGCACATTAACCAAGCTGGGCAACGGAACGGATCGGGTAGCGTTTACATTAACGTATTCCATGCAGATATTTACGATTTCTTAGATACGAAGAAGATTTCCGCAGATGAGGACGTCCGAGTTAAAACGTTGAGCATAGGCGTAGTTATTCCGGATAAGATGATTGAATTGGCGCGTGAAAACAAACCGATGTATTTATTCTATCCGCATAACCTTCGTCAAGTTACCGGAAAATACCTCGATGAAATTGACTTTGATTCGGAATACGAAGACTTGCTTAATAACCCGAAAATCCGGAAAGAGCGCATTGACCCTCGTAATCTGCTAGAGCGTATTTCTATCGTGCAGCTAGAGTCTGGTTATCCATATATCATGTTCGAAGGCAACGTTAATCGCGCTCACCCACTTAACAACCTCGGAAAAGTAACTTTTTCAAACCTTTGCGTTACCGGTGATACGAAACTGCTAACCGATAATGGATACGAAACGGCTGAAACTCTGTTCCACTCCGGAATCCCTTTAAAAGTAGTTATCGACGACAGAACGAAAGGCATGGACCTTGAAGACGAGGGAACGACACTGGTTGACGCAATCCCAATGCAGTTGACTAAGCAACAGGCTGACGTTTTCAAGTTAGAGACGAGGCAGGGATTCGAGATTAGAGCGACGGAATGGCATAAATTTTATGTCAAACGATCCGGAGAGTTGTTAAAAATTCCGTTAGCAGAAATAAAGGAGGGGGATCGCGTTCTCGTACAATCCGGAGAAGGTTCTTATGGAACATCTCATAATCCGGAGTTAGCATATCTTATGGGAATTATCGCGGGAGATGGGACCTTCACAGACAAGGCGGTAAAAATTTACCTTTACGATAACAAAGTCGGGTTGAGAAGTCGAGTAGAGAAAGCTATTTCTTCTGTGATTTCTTCCTATGCTATCCAACGGAAGTATAAGCACAATACCTCTTTTTCTCCTACCTTCACAGAGTATCAAGGCAGATTAAGCTTATCTAGCACCGTTCTATTCGATATTTTAGCAGATTACGGATTCCACAAAGGGAATAAAACCGATGTTCCTAAATTTATTGAGGAGGCAGATAAGGAAACTCAAGCAGCATACCTTTCCGGGTACTATCAGATGGATGGAACAGTTAACGCAAACTTCGCAAGTAAGGCACTTACCGTAGAATTGTCTTCAACCAATCGAGAAGGGTTGAGAGGAATACAGACTTTACTTCTTAATATGGGTGTTTATAGCACTATTTACAACGGTAGAGGAAAAAGTCTGACTTTAATGCCGGACGGAAAAGGCGGAGAAAAGCCTTACGAAGTTAATCCAATCTATAAACTATCTGTACAAGATCGAGTTTCAAGGGAAATCTTCGTAGATGTAATAGAGCTAAAAGAGTACGACATGAAGAAGTTTGTTTTGCTTACTGATACTCTTCAACCTAAATCCCGTCGACCTAAGCACCAATTTAGTGCGGAAGTTTCTGCTATAACTTACGAAGGTAAGGAAGATGTGTTCGACACGAATCAGCCGGATTATCATTCGTTAATATTTAACGGAATTGTAACCGGAAATTGTTCCGAAATCCTTCAATACAGCGAAGTCTCCGAGTACTCCGATTACGGCCAAGAGGACATTCTCGGTCAAGATATTTCGTGCAACCTCGGCTCCCTTAACATCGTTTCCGTAATGGAAAAAGGCGATATTAAGGGCGCAGTATTTGGAGCAATGGACGCCTTAACGAGAATATCCGATGACTCTGCAATCGCTAACGCTCCAGCCGTTCGTAAAGCAAACGAAGAAATGCATAGCGTAGGGCTTGGTGCGATGAACCTTCACGGATTCCTAGCGCAAAACGGAATCTCCTATGAGAGTGAAGAAGCTATCGAATTTGCAGACGTATTCTTTTCAGCTCTTAACTACTACTCACTGGTGCGGTCAAATGAAATCGCTATGGAGAGAGGTAGCACGTTTAAAGGATTCGAGGGAAGCACTTATCAGACCGGAGAATATTTCGATCAATACGTTGAGGAGAGTATAAAACCAGAGTTTCCGAAATTGATAGAAATATTCGAAGGGATTGAGCTACCGACCCGAGAGGACTGGGCAGAATTGCGAGAAAGCGTAATGGAGAACGGATTATATCATTCCTACCGATTAGCTATAGCGCCTACTGGTTCGATTTCTTATGTACAGTCGGCTACGGCGTCAGTTATGCCAATTATGGAGCGTATTGAGGACCGGACTTACGGAGATAGTCAGACGTACTATCCGATGCCGGGACTTTCGCAGTATACGTGGTTCCTATACAAAGAGGCTTACGATATGTCGATGTATAAGGTTATCGACTTAATCGCTACTATACAACGCCACGTCGACCAAGGAATTTCGTTCACTTTATTCGTAAATGATTCGATTACTACTAGAGAGTTAACTCGCATCCAGTTGTACGCCCATCATAAAGGGATTAAAACGTTGTACTATGTACGGCAAAAAGACACAAGTAACGAGGAGTGTGTTTCATGCACGGTTTAGAAGAAGAAATGACTACGCCATTAACCGCAGCAAATTGGAACGAATCGGACGACAGCTTCTCCGAAATGTTCGCCTTACAAAACCTCCGCCAATTCTGGCTTCCGGAAGAAATCTCGTTAACTAGCGATCTATTAACGTGGAAGCACTTAGCTCCAGCGGAGAAGGAAGCGTACAAGAAGGTACTCGCAGGGTTGACGTTGTTAGACACGATTCAAGGAGACGTAGGGATGGCGCAAATAGCTGCGCCCCTATCCTCGCACCAGCAAAAGGCGGTTCTAACGTTTATGGGCGGGATGGAAAACCTCGTTCATGCTCGAAGCTATTCGAATATATTCCTAACGTTAGCTAGCGGCGCCGAAATCGACGAGTTGTTCGAGTGGGTTACCGATAACCCGTACCTACAGCGTAAAGCTTCGATCATAAGAGGTTATTACGATGCGATCACGGGAGAAAATAGCACGCTGTATGAAGCAATGGTCGCATCCGTAGCGCTAGAATCATTTCTCTTTTATAGCGGATTCTATTATCCGTTATATCAAGCGGGTCAGGGTCGGTTGATTGCCAGCGGGGAAATTATCAATCTAATAATTCGCGATGAATCAATTCACGGAGTCTATGTCGGATTATTAGCACAACAACTTCGCGATAAGATATCCGCTAATCATCCGGAGTATAGGGAGGAAGCAGAAAAGTTCGCACATTCCTTATTCGATGAGCTGCTCGAAAATGAAATCGAGTATACAAGGGATGTTTACGCGGGTCTCGGTATTGAGCAGGACGTAATAGAATTCGTTAAATACAACGCCAACAAGGCGCTCAATAACCTCGGATTTGACGCAAGATACGAAGTCAGCGAAGTTAATCCGATTATTATTAACGGGTTGGATACGAAGTCTAAGTCACACGACTTCTTTTCTACGAAAGGAAACTCGTATAAAAAGGCGCTTGTTGAACCGATTAAAACCGAAGACTTTTATTTCGAGGAGGCGAGATAAATGAATCAGAAAAGTGAACAACAAGTACAATTCAAGCGCCGTCATGACTCGGCAATCCTTCCGACTAAAGCGCACCCAAGCGATAGCGGCTTCGACCTATACGCAAGCGAGGACGTAATTATCGAGCCGGGAGAGACGAAGGTAGTTCCGACTGGCGTAGCGGTTGGGCTTCCGAAAGGAACGGAGGCTCAAGTCCGCCCTCGCAGCGGGATTACGTCGAAAACGAAACTCCGTGTGCAGTTAGGTACGATTGACAACGGATATACCGGAGAGGTTGGCGTTATTGTCGATAATATTTCAAGGGATAACTGGTCGAATGCTCCTCGTTTTCTCGATAACTCTTATGACGAATCATTGCGAGGGTACTGCAACGGCTACCGTATACGAAAAGGCGATAAAATCTCCCAGCTAGTCGTTCAGTACCTTCCGCAGTTTGAAACGGTAGAGGTTCCGGAATTGGATGATTCGCAGAGAGGTTCGAACGGATTCGGAAGTACAGGCGAACGAAAGGAGGACGAATAGATGAGTAGAGTTATAGATTTCGGGCAGTACAAGCAAGAAAAGCTCGACAGGGATGCGCTAAAACAGGATGTCCGTAAGACACTTTCTGTCCCTATGCAGGCGTTATACGTAGCAATGATTCGGCAGTCATTGTCGGAGGCTACAGGCGAGGTTCTAGGCAGCTTAGACTCGATTGCAGAGTTGGGGTTAAGCCGTGAATCAGCTGCGGAGGTTATGGACATCTTTGCGGACGAATTTATGGACGTAGCTATGGCGGCTGAATATATCGCAGATGAATTAAGAGGGGAAGGCGATTAAATGGCAGAAAGAGAGTTACTGTTCTCCCTAACGAAGAAAGACTTTCGAGTAGATACGTTCAGAGCCGGAGGAAAAGGCGGTCAAAAGCAGAATAAAACGAGTTCGGGAGTACGGATTACACATATCGAAAGCGGAGCCATCGGCGAGAGCAGAGAAGAGCGATCACAGCACGTCAATAAAGAAAGAGCACTTCGGAGATGCATAGAAAGCGCTACTTTTCAGTCTTGGCACAAGCGAAAAACAGCGGAATTGTTAGTCGGTAAATCCGAGCTAGAGCGTCGAGTAGAGTCGGAAATGGCTTCTTCAAAAATCAAATCGGAATACTATGACGGCAAAAATTGGGTAGAGGAGGTCGAATAAATGGCGGAATTATACGTATTAGCCAAAGTTAACGAAGAAGGTACGGTCATCGGTTTTCCAAAAGGTGGAGGAAGTTCGACTGCTCCTCGCGTGAAGGCATACGATTCGCTGGCAAGCGCCAAGAGAGGGCGCAGCCATCACGGGGGACTTATCGTAAAGGCAACCGGTTTTGAAGTCGTGGAGGAAGAAGAGTGTATCGACTATATCCAACAATCTTACGAAACAGGAGGCGTCTAAATGGGATTCTTAGAGGTATTAACGCTTATTTTTATCGCATTAAAATTATTCGGAGTTATTGCTTGGAGTTGGTGGCTCGTGCTACTTCCGGTCATCATTTCCGCAGCTATTTACGTAATTATCCTCGCTACGGTTGGAGTTGGTTTCTTTACCGCTCTTCGGAAGTTCGATGATTTCGACTAACTTCGGAAAAGTTAGGTTAATTCGTCTTATTTTCAAGGAGGCTAAATATTCACACTAGGTTAATAGATAAGGTAAAACGTTTATTCACGATCATTATAATAAGCGCAACCCTTTCCGTCCTCACGATCGGAACTTATAACGAAGCTAAAAAGTACGACGTGCCTCCGATAACAGTCCGATTCCATTCCGAAAACATTTCGGAATTAGAGGCGGAAAGAGCTATGGAGTGGGAAAGTGGGGGATTATCCGCTTCCCTTACGGCGATTGAAGAGGAGGAAGAAGTGCAAATAAAAGCGGAAAAGGAGGCGAAAGAGCTTGAGGAGAATAGAGAAGTGGATTCTAAAAATGTACGCGAAAATGATGCTGACAGCGATAGTAACGGACATGGAGCGGGGAGACAGGAAAGCGGAGAAGCAGAGGACGAAGGAGCTACGGAAGTTCCGGAAGAAACTACGCAAACAGCAGGGGAGGACGTAGGCACGTTCGAAATGACCGCATATGTAGCCTTTTGCGATACCGGCTGCACTGGCGTTACAGCAACCGGATACGACGTTAGCAGCACGATTTATTCTCCGGAAGGGCTTCGTATAGTAGCCGCTGACCCGGGTGTACTTCCCTTCGGAACCATTATCGAAATCACCTCCGGAGGAAACACGTTCCAAGCGGTTGTCCTCGATTCTGGTGGCGATATTAACGGAAACAGACTTGACCTTCTGGTTGAGTCGGAAGCAGAGGCGCTGGAGTACGGAAGGCAAGACGTAGATGTACGGATTTTAGGACAGTGAAACTTAATTAACGAAAAGGGGACGGTTGAATGGCGGGAAAATATACGATTTTACACGGTGACAGTTTACAAGAATTAAAGAAGTTGGGCGACAGCTCGATAGATTCAGTTGTGAGCGACCCTCCCTACGGCTTATCGAAAGAGCCGAAAATCGAGGAAGTTTTGACGAAGTGGC
Organism: Oceanobacillus sojae; assembly: GCF_900162665.1. GTDB lineage: Bacteria > Bacillota > Bacilli > Bacillales > Amphibacillaceae > Oceanobacillus > Oceanobacillus sojae_A. The sequence goes on along the minus strand of NZ_LT727812.1, from coordinate 829,044 downwards.
TTGCGGGTGAGGAGTACGATCACGGTCACGGAGGCTTCATGGGTAAATCGTGGGATAGTTTCGTCCCTCATCCGGATATCTGGCGAGAAGTTTATCGGGTTCTCAAACCCGGCGGACATGCGCTGATATTCGCTGGAACCCGCACACAAGATTTAATGACGATTAGCCTTCGCCTTGCAGGCTTCGAAGTCCGAGACGTTATCGAATGGCTTTATTTCAGCGGATTTCCGAAAAGCCATGACGTAGGGAAGGCGTTTGATAAGCGCAAAGGAGGCGCGTCGTTTGTCCATGTATTTTCGAAGGTTATTAAAGAGAAGCGTCTGCAGAAAGGCCTTTCATTGTCGTACATGGACAGCGAAGTATGCGGAGGGAGTACGAATTATTCTTGGTTTGAAGGGCGTCCGGCGGGTGTCAGACTTCCACAACTAGCGGAGTATTTCAAAATAAAAGAAATCCTCGAATTAGACGATACTTACGACGATTTAATGGAGGCGGCAGAACGAGAAAAAGTCGGCGAAAAAACTTCCGGTATTGGTCAAGCGTTCGGCGACGGCGTATGGGTAAGCGAGTCTAAAGTCGTTGATATAACCGCCCCAGCTACCGACCTAGCCAAGCAATGGGACGGATGGGGAACGGCACTAAAGCCCGCACATGAGCCGATTATCGTCGTTAGAAAGCCGTTAGAAGGAACGGTTGCTGGTAACGTAGAAGAATACGGAACAAGTGCGATTAATATTGATGATAGTCGGATTGGAGAACGATTCCCCGCAAATATCGTAACGGTAGAAGATGACGCCTTTTATTCGAAATACTCCGACGTAACCCCTAACATAACCCCTCAAGAATTATCGAAGAAAGCTTCGAAGAGCGACCGCAATAGCGATTGGCAGGGCGAGGAGATTAAGGAGGTCATTACATGGGACGATGTGAAGATGACGGAAGAATTAGAGGAGTTAAGCCAACTGCTAAAGGTTATATCCGACGATATTACGCAAGGTACGGAAAGGCACGAATGGAGCACGTTGTTATTTGGGAGGAGTATTACGGAAAAAAAGTCCCCGTTGGCTATCAAATCCACCACGTCAACGGAATCAAGCACGATAACAGAATCGAAAACCTCCAGCTTGTTGACACTCTTACTCACAAACGAATACATTCCGGATGTTATCAGGACGATTCAGGCGAGTGGTATAAACCTTGCCGAAAATGTGGAGAGTCTAAGTCGGTCGATACCGAGTATTACAAGAGAAGAGACGGAGTTTCGTCATGGTGTCGCGCTTGCTGTATTAGAAACGCTGTTGAGAATAAGCGAAAAAGGAAGGATAGGAAACTCGCATAGCACGGTGAAACCCCTCGACCTCATGGCGTGGCTAGTACGCCTTGTAACCCCACCGAAAGGAACCGTATTAGACCCGTTCGCAGGTTCCGGCAGTACCTTAGCGGCTGCTAAGCGGGAAGGATTCGGATTTGTAGGCGTGGAATTGACGGACGAATATATTCCGATTATTGAGGCTAGGACTGGCGAAAAGGCGCAAGAAAGCGAAGGAGAACCGAAAGAAGTACGTATATTAGCAAGAGGAGGTTATGCGTAAATGGAAAAATATATAAATGAAATTATCTGCGGAGATAACGTTGAAGTTTTAAGGAAGTTTCCGGACAACAGCGTTGACCTAACTGTCACGAGTCCTCCGTACGATAACTTGCGGACTTACGGTGGTTTTGAGTGGGATTTCGAAGGAATTGCAAAAGAGTTATACCGCGTCACAAAAGATGGAGGGGTCGTTGTTTGGGTCGTAGGCGACGCCACTATAAACGGAAGTGAAACAGGGACATCCTTTAGACAAGCCTTACACTTTAAAGAATTAGGGTTTAACATTCACGATACTATGATCTATAAAAAGAATAAAGTACCGGTATATGACCCGCGACATCACCGATATAAAAATGATTTCGAATATATGTTTATTTTTTCTAAGGGAAAACCAAAAACATTCATCCCTATTAAAGACGTACCAGTAAAAAGTTCAGGGCAAAAAACCCGCGTACAACAAAGATTACCAGATGGTTCATTTAGAAAAGACAGAGTTATACGGCGAGGAGATTGGCAAGCAAGAGGCGCTATATGGGAGTACGTAACAGGAGTCGAAGATAAAATAGCTTATAATCATCCGGCAATATTCCCCGAAAAACTAGCCGAAGATCATATCGTTTCATGGTCTAATCCGGGAGATATTGTCCTAGACCCGTTTGTTGGTTCCGGAACAACTGCGAAAATGGCTTATAAACTAGACCGTAAGTATATAGGTATAGATATTTCCGAAGAATATTGTGGTATAGCACGGAGTAGAATTCCGGAAAAAGTAGAGGAGGCGTTAGTGTAATGATGAAAATTAGAATTACGACAGGTCAAGGATGGTATGAAGGATTAGAAGGCGCAGTATTTGAAGTTCATAAGATAGATAGTAGCTCAGGCGAACTTAAGTATATCGTAGAACGTAAGAGACCGGGTCAAGGTCCTAGGTTTGTTCACGGAGATAATTGCGAAGTTATTGCGGACGAAATTCCTTCTTCAGACGCAGTCTCCCACCCCTCGCACTATACCGCCGGAGAAATCGAAGTTATCGACATCATCAAGCAAACTGTCGCAGGCTACGACGACCCTTTCGTTGCTCACAGCGTAGGAACTGCTACGAAATACCTCAATCGTGCGCCATATAAGCACGCCACCCCAACGGAAGACCTCAAGAAGAGCCGCGCATATATAGACTTCGCTATAAAGCATTTAGAAGATGGTTCCGAAGAGGAGGACGAGTAATTGACGAAAGATTCCTTGTACACGGAGATGTATGAGAAGTACCAGGAAGGTCTTTCCTTATCGGAAGTAGGAGAAATTTACGGAATCACTAGGCAGTCAGTTTACTCTGGATTTAAAAGAAGAGGATTTACGCTTCGTTCTAAAGAATGCCGCCCATTTAAGATGTTCGACGGAGTTAAATTCTCCTTGAGAAATCACGGATACTACTCCCGAACAGACGGAGACCGAAAGCTAATGCACAGATATGTATGGGAGTATTATAACGGTAAAATTCCGGAAAATCACGATATCCACCATAAAGACCACGACAGGAGTAATAACGATATCTCTAATTTAGAGCTATACAGCAAGTCAGACCATGCTCGTCTGTTTAGTACCGGAAGCAACCAATTCATTAAAAGACCTTATAAGGAGATGGTTCAATGAGTTCTTTCACTTTCATAGATTTATTCGCAGGCATCGGAGGATTTCGAAGAGGGTTAGAGGCTAACGGCGGAACTTGCGTATTCTCTTCTGAAATAGATAGATTTGCCTCACAAGCCTATGAAGCAATGTACGGGGACACGCCTTTCGGAGACATTACGCAAATTGAAGCAAAGGATGTTCCGGATCATGACGTAATAGCGTCTGGTTTTCCTTGTCAATCGTTCTCCGTAGCAGGAAAGCGGGGAGGCTTTGACGATGCTAGAGGAACTCTATTCTTCGAGGTCGCTCGTATTGCTTCTCAAAAGCAACCTAACGTATTGCTTTTAGAGAACGTAAAAGGCTTAGTTTCCCACGATAAAGGAAAAACGCTAGATACTATCGTTAAAACGTTGAATGACATCGGCTATCGAGTAGACTTCGAGATTCTTAATTCGAAATACTTCGGAGTTCCCCAGAATAGAGAGAGAATATTCATCGTAGCTGTCAGAGAGGACTTGGTCGAAAATGAGCCGTGGGTAATCGAAGGAACTACGATTATTCCGAAGGGGAAACGAAGGATTAGCGGATATGAGGACGTGAAGACGTTTAATTTCGATTTTCCTCAAAACGAAGAAGTTACGACAAGACTTCGGGATGTTTTGCAGACTACAACTGATGAAAAGTATTACTTGAACGAAGAAAAGACGGCGAAGTTAGTTGCGCAGCTAGAAGAGCAAAGCCCCTCGGAATCAGTAGGGGTTGGATTACGCAAACAAGCGCAAGAGGTTACAAGATTAACGGATGAAAGCGGAACGATAATGGCAAGGGATTATAAGGGATTCGGAAATCAAGAAAAGACGGGCGTTATTGAGACGCAGATGCTCGGTCACGTAGATATTAAGGGTCACGACGCACTCAAGCGCGTTTACAGCGCGGAGGGCGTTTCGCCAACCCTTACGACAATGAGCGGAGGACATCGTGAGCCAAAGGTTGCGGAATTGCAAGAAATTCGCCCCGTACTGACTCCCGACCGTTTAACTAAACGCCAAAATGGACGCCGTTTTAAAGAGACTGACGAACCTTCCTTCACTTTAACCGCACAAGATCGCCACGGGATTGCAGTCAGAGAAGCAACAAAAAAGGGGTACGCCGTAGCTTGCGAAGGCGACGCCGTAAATATCCAGTTTCCTAGCAGCAAAACCCGCAGAGGAAGGGTTGGTAAGCAAATGGCGCAAACTCTCGAAGCAAGCGGAATTAATCAAGGTGTTGTACAGCCGAGTCCCTCCAAAAACCCACCACGCTACCGAATCCGCAAATTAACCCCTCTCGAATGTTTCCGTCTCCAAGGTTTTCCCGACTCCGCTCACCAAAAACTAGTAGACGCAGGAATCAGCGATAGCCAACGTTATAAAATGGCGGGTAATGCCGTTACAGTTAACGTTATCGAAGCAATAGGAGCGAAATTGCTTCCACTTCTTGAACGAAAAGAGGAAAAGGAGGAAATATACGTATGACAGCCGAACATAACCCCGAACAACAGCAAGCCCCTTCTTATCCGGAAGGCATGACCGAACGATACAACCGATGGGAAGCGCAATACAAGTCGATTATGGATTCGGAGTTAGGCGCAATCGAAAGGGAAGGGCAGCTTACGTCCAGTTTCGCCAACTTTGTCGCTGACGCCCTTTCTATGCACGACTATAAGGAAGCGAGAACAATGGCGTCGGATTACAGAGAGCTTATGTTCGATATTACTATCGAGGCGAACCAGGAAATGCAAAAAGAACTCGACGAATTAGCCGAATCCTTTAAAGAGGTTGCGGAATTGCAAAGCTAATTAAGCGTCAGGAGCCTCGTAATCTTCAAGCTGGAATGCGTGCGCTCCCTTATAGCTTGCGTAGTCTTTACCTACGTAATTAAAACGCACTGGTAAGTCGCTTTCGCTTATTTTCGTATTATTAACGAATTTTAACGATTTAGCATAAGAGCGTTTATCGAATTTAAACGGCTTAACGTCAGGGACTCTGACAACGTCCGGTTTTGCTACGACCATGCGTTTATTAACGTGATCATATCCTATAATCAGCTCGAAATATCCGTTAAGGACATTTAGCAAGCGCCTCGCCTCAGTGGATACAAATAGACGCTTTTGTTTATCGATAGTAATAAAAGCCCCTCGCGAGGCATCATTCGAAATCCACGTCACACTCTCCATTCCAATTTTACCTTTCTTTGCCATATACAACCATATCCTTTCCAATCCTCGAATTTAATTAAACCTATCGTAATTCAATCGCATCGACCCGTCAAGGCAACACGAACTATAAAAAGAACGAGCAAAAGGAGGAATTAAGTGCAACTAGAATTAAACTTCACAGATTTTTACGAAAAGAAAACGCAATTATTACTAGAGTTATACTTATCGCTAAAAGCGGAATACGAACGCTCTAACTCCGCAGAATTATACGAACTACTCACCGATTTAAATAAGGCGCTGGAACAGGCGGATTTTACGGAAATTCAGCGAACTTGTATCCGCCTATATTACGTAGAGGGACTCAGCCAGCAGGAGATTGCGCATCTAAGAGGCGTAGATAGGTCGACCGTTAACCGCTCCCTTAAAGCCGCTTTGAAACGCCTTGCTGCTGTTTTTAAACGTTGGGAATACTGGACGGAAGGGGAGATATCATTATGCTAGCGAATATAGATTTATATGGAGAACCGATTCCGCCTAATCATTCGTGGGCGAATGAAAAAATAGAGGAATTGGAAGAGACTGCGCAGGAATATACGGTACAGGAGCGAATAGAGAAAGTCGAAAAGATTACGGAAGAATACTTTGCTATCTTCGGAATGAGAATGAACGGCAGCCTATTGTACCGCTTAACTAACGTCATATTAAGCGACGACCTCCGCAGCAAGCATAAAAAGGGCATCGACTTTTTGAGTACGTACCAACTCGCCCGCAGAAGAGAAGGCAGGCACGTCAGAAAGAGCGCATATAGGGCGAGAGAGGTTCCGCTAGGTCTAGCGAGTACCATAGCTACGAACGGAAGAAATTACCGAAGACCTATTCGGATTTACCGGAAATAAGAAGCGAAAATAAGCGAAAGAAAAACGCCTTCCAATTACGGAGGCGTTTTCGCTATATTAGCTCACGTGCTACCCAATTTCCGATTTTTAGCGTCTCTGCTTCGCCAGCTTCGACCAGGTTATCGTACTTACTGAAAAGTTCTTCGTGCCTGGTTGCGATGTCTATTTCTTTCATTTCGGCGTCTGCGTAAGTGATAATTAACGCTTGCTTGGCGTCAAGGCTGTGGAAGTGGTAACTCCGTCCAGCTTGTTCGTTTTCAACTATAATCATGCGTAATGTTCCTTTCTACTTTGCACTTCTGTTTCCGCTACTCATATTCTACCACATTTTTAACGGCATCCAGTCGATAAGTAATCTTAAATTTATCGCCTATCTGAACGTGATGCGGATAATCCTGTTTCGACAGGTAAATCGCAGTATGAGCCGGATCGTCGACGTTAGCTAGCCAGTATCCGGTTTCGTCAAAACGGTATACCTCCGCTACTACAGTCATATGCTTTGCTTCGAGAATCGCAGCGGTTGATGGTACTTCGGGAACATCCGCTTGTACCTGTACGCCTCCTAAACCGGTTAGCGCACAGGCTCCGAGATAACCCGCAATAAATAGTGTTTTAAACATGATATTTCGTCTCCTTTCCGTAATTAACTCCGTTGTTATTTCTTATTACTATCGTTTTTATCAGTTTTGCTAATTACGAGAAGTAAGACTGCTAGTGACGTTACAAAAGATGCGGTTGCCATAATAATAGCCATTTTGACTCCTCCTTAAATAAATGATATATTGGAGGAAAGGAGCGCTAACTCCTTTCCGTTGCTTACTTACTCGTCGTCTGACTTCGAATCATTCGACTTGTGCTTATACAATAGGTAAGCGACTATTGCGGTTAGTAGCGAGGCACTTGCTGTTATGACGGTGGCTAGTGCTTCTGCTACTTTAACAATTGCGTCTAACAATTCTTATCACCTCCCTTAACTTTCTATCTTAATTATACCATTATAACTACGTAAAGTCAACGATTTTTAATGCTTTTTCGTAGTTTATTTTCGGTGAATATATGAAAAAGGGTAATTTTCCCACCCTTAAATTCGGCGATATTCGGTCATTTAATCCGATTTTTCGACCGTTATGCGAAAATACCTCGTTAACTACTCCGAGTATATAACCTCTAATCCGTTGGTACATAAGGGATTCCGCGATTGTTAAATTATAGGCGGTTAATCTACGAAAACTTTTTCTTCGATTATCGTCATTTTCCTTCGATTTCCTCTAAATTACTCCCTTTCGAAAAAAAGTTTAGGTTACCTATGCAACAAGGGGTTTTTTCGTAACCTAGTTAGTAAAGGGATAACGGAGGTATACGCGGATATGTCCGACAAGAATACATATCCTCGATAATATGTCCTCGTTATACATATCCGTTAATTACTTAATATACGTTATAGAACGTTAACTAAATATATTAGCAAGTCTTCGACTTGCAGAAAGTCAATCAATTACATTGACTTTCTAAGTAGTATCTATTAAAACGTTATACTACGTATGTAAAAGATATATCGGTAAATACATAAAGAACGGATAATAAAGAGAACGTTATAAAACGGAAATAAATGGAAGCGCTAAAGAAGGCGCAAATAAAGCGTAATATATCCGAATATATACGTACTATGTAAACCGTTAGTACACTCGTAAATACTCCGAAAAGGGTACGATCATTCTTCGTTTATATAATAAGGAAGGAATACGTATAGTAGCGGTTCTGACCGTGTATAAGCGATATACACACTCGTTTACTGTTCGGGATACTTTCGGAGGGGAAAGGACTGCGAATAGGTTCGGATTGGCTTATGCTTCGGATGAGTTCCGTTTAGATTCGAATTGAATTCGGATTGAAACGGAATAGGCTCCGAATAGATTCCGTTACACCAGCCTCAGCGTTCACGACGGACATCCCTCGAAAATCCGCAGGCGAGCGAATGAACGTTCTTATTTGATTTCCAGTTCGCACATTATCCGTTTATACATTCCGGTTATGTAAGGGAATAAATGGGAACGATAGGGAAGGCGTAAGAATAGCGTTAAATCAACGTTTATAGGCGATGCATAAAACGTGTGTATTCGGATAATATTTAACGACTTAAAAGCGTTGATTTAACGGCGATGATATACGACATTATTACGTAAAATCAACATTATCCGTAATGAACTACGAATATAAATACACCGATATACATTTCGAACTGGAAACGAAAAAGAAAATGACGGCGCTTTCATTTTTGAGCGAATGGGGCGGGGCGGTTGGCGCTGGCTGGCGCTCCCCAGGCGCACTCAAATTTCTTACAATATTTTAAATCCGCAACCCCTTCCGTTACCCCTCACGAACCCTCTAACCGGAACCCCAACGAACATTATCCCGACATCGTACGCAAATAAAGCGCATACATGCCCTTCTCAGCCGTTTTAAGGCTGCGCAAGGGTTTTCTATTGCGAAGAAGTAAAAACGCTTACAATATCGTCTATTTGACGATTATAAAGGCGCATAAATAGACGGATAAGGAGGCGATTAGTTGTGCGAGAGAATATAACGGAAGCAATAGCGAGTATCCTCGGCATGCAAAACGGCGCATGGGAATACGATCAAGTTATCTATGACGGAAAGACTGACCGCGATGAAAACGGACACCACGATTACAAGCACATGGACGTAATTGTCCGTTTTAAACCGAAGGAAAAGGAGGCGAAATAAATGGCGAATAAAGCACGATTTAAATTTGACGAAACTAAATTCCGCCCTAAACAGCGCGAAGCCGCACTAATGCTGGTCGAGCGAGAGTTTGCTCCGAAAGAGGAGCGTAAGACTCTGAAAGAAATAGCGGACGAGTTGGGTATGTCGCGAATGGGCCTGTACAAGTGGGATAAGCACGACCCTAACTTTATCGCTTACAAAAATTACCTTGCGAGCGAAGTTATGGACTCGCATTTATCGCTAGTCTACTCGAAGTTAATTGAGGTAATCGAAAAGGACGGAAACACGAAAGGAATCGAGTTGTTCCTTAAACGGATCGGCGACCTTGATACGAAGTCCGAGATTTCCTTAACGGACAATCGAGGAGACGAATCCTTCGAAGACAGAAAAGCCGCGTTGCTTGAGCGGCTGGGACAAGGCGAGCCAGCAGAATCGGAGGAAGAGAGCGAGAGATAAACGCAAATAAATTTCCGAAAGGGGGCGAGGAAACGCTTGGCCTATGTTAATGGAGAATGGCTAGAATACGAAGCAAGGGCGCAATACCTCGCCGACTTAGAAGAGGAAAAGGCGCTGCTTGTTAAATTGATCGAACAAGGAAACGCAATCGAGGTCGACATAGTTCGGCTGGAATACGTATTGGACGAACTGGAAAGAGTGCAACGAGTCCACCGCGGAGAATATGACGTGCTTTATTTTACGTATCAGTATTTTTCTGCGGAAGACAATCCCGACAACGATTCGAACTTAATCCCCATCGGGCAACATTACTTAAACGCTGCGGATTTCCACCGGGAACTTTGTTCGATTCTGGACAGCGTAACAAAAGGCGAGGTAGTTACGAACTTAGCTTATTCGGTGGGACGGAGGCATGCTAAGACCGCCTACCTATCTAACGCCTTCCTTTGCCATCAAGTCGTGTATAGGCGGAAGAGATATATCGTAGAGGTTTCGGAAACAACTGATGTAGCTGGCGACTTTATTACATGGACACGTCACCAACTGAAATTTAACGAGAAACTTCGCGATGACTTTGGCGAATTACTAAACCCCCGATCTACAATGAATGAACTCGATAACAAGTACGAATTCATCACGTCTTCTGGAACGAAAGTAACCGCAAAAGGCGTCGGAACCCAAATGAGGGGATTGCGCTACTTATCCGTACGCCCCGATTTATTCATCCTCGACGACTTGGAATCGCAGGACAATACGAACACTCCGGAAATGCGAGCGAAGAACTTACATTGGTTTCGCGCTGAAATGCTCGAAGCATTAGGATTTGGCGGCATGTGTATCTATATGGGAACGATAGTGCATTACGATTCCCTCCTCAATCACGTTATTAACAAGCGGAAGGACTTCACGTCGAGGAAGTTTCCCGCTATTTTGTCGTGGGCTGATAACGAGCAGCTTTGGGAAGAATGGCGCTCCATATATAACGCAGATGACCCAAAAGCTAAGGCTAACGCAGACGCCTTTTACGAAGCGAATAAAGACGAACTGACTGCCGGAACATCTGTATTATGGGACGAAATGTACTCGTACAAATACTTTATGGAAAAGCGCGAAGAAATGGGCGCGAGAGCTTTTAACCAAGAATACCTCGGAAATCCAGTCGATGAAGAATCGCAGATATTTAACCCCGAGAATTTCCGATTTTTTGACGAAGAAGATCTCGAAAATGAACAGTTAACTTATTACGCTGCGATTGACTTAGCGATGGGGAAATCGGCAAGGGGCGACTATTCAGCGATTATTACCTTAGCGAAAAAACCTGACTCGCAAGTTGTCTACGTAGTGGACGCCTATCTTGCGAAAATAAAACCCGACGAGTTTATGCAGGAGATAATCAAGCGTACTTTTCATTATCAGTACGAGTCTTTGGCGGTAGAATCGCAGCAATTCCAGGAATGGTTTTCGGATAAGCTTGGCGAGGAATTACAAGCCCGGGGTTATCCGGCACATACTCGCTTAAAGCAAGTTAAGCAGAAAATGCGGAAGGAATTGCGGATAGAGGCGCTTGAACCGGAAATAAACGCTGGAAGAATTCGCTTTAAGCGGGAGCAGCGCTTACTACTAGAAATGCTTGAACTCTTCCCGAACCATAACCACGATGACGGACCCGACGCATTAGCCGACGCTTATAAAATTGCGAGAGAAACTGGCGGGAAAGTCCGTACAGTAAAACGAATGAATCGCTGGAGGTAACGTTAAAAAGCGAAAGGAGGCGATCACACTTGACAAAAAGTAGATCACGAGGAATTGGCTTAGATTACAACATAATGACTGCCGAAGATATGGACGAATTATTATTTTCCCCATTTAGACAGGCTCTGGGAGAGCGAACTTGGCAACGAATCCAAACGCAACTCGACAACTACGAATATTACACCGGTAAGCAACACCGGAATGAATACGGTCAGCTTGTAAGAGCGGAAGACGTACCACGCCCGCCAGGCATAGATTACGACCCCACGCGATACGCAACGAACTATTTTAAAGCGATTGTCGATAGGAAAGCACGCTGGCAAATGGGTGCAAAGCATGGCATTAAAGTTCCACGAAAGCAGATTGACGAGCTTGAGGAAACGTTAGACGCAGCCTACGAGCCATCCGACGCACAGAGGGCGGAAAATAAGCGATCAGAGGATTATGAACGACTTCTTTACCGGCTATGGGAAGAAAACCGAATGCGTACGAAGCTGCTGCAAGCAGCCCGCGATAGATTAATCGCAGATAGGGTCGTTTGTAAGATTGCGTTTCATCAGCGTACAGGAAAGATTCGCTGGATTTTTCGCCCAGATACCGAATATATCCCGATTTATTCCGAGGACGATTTTGAAGATTTAATCGGAGCGAATTTAGTTAAACGAGTAAAGCACGAATATAAAGGCGAAGAAGTAGACGCAATTGAAATCGAAAGTTACCGACTAATTAATGACGAAGCTTATTTGAAAGTCGCATTATACCGCGAATCAGACCTCGAGTTAATTAAAACCATCCAAAAAGAGGCTTCATTAGGGATCGACTTTATCCCTCTTCAAGAATTCTCCGTTTCTGAATTGATTTCCGAAACTCTAGGCGAATCCGAAATCGCTGCTCTACGAGAACAGAACGATGTCCTTAACCAAATGAATGAGGACGCAATAGATTCGATGAAATTCGAAATGTTTCCGATGACGGTCGTTACAAATGCAACGCAAGGAGCTTCGGACTCAATCGCAATAGCTCCGGGGTCACTTGCCGAAATTAGCAGCGCAAGTGATACAAAATCGGCTGACATGAAAAAAGTAGAAAGCCGTTTCCAGTGGCGCGAAGCATTTAAGGATCAATATATGCGTGTAAAAGGCGCTATGCACGAAATTAGCGGACTGCCGCAAGTGGTTCCGCAAGAACTTAATTTCGGAGGGCTTAACGGAGAAGCGTTTCAGGTGCTTTTCCACGACATCATAACCGACACCGAAGAGCATTGGCTATCGTGGGGTTATAGTTTGTCAGAGCTTCACGAAAAAACTATCCGATACTTACAAGCTCGCGTTGACAGTCCGAAGTTTGCTTACGACAAATCCGTCGTTAAGGGAATCGGAGACAACTACGAAAATGAGATGCGATTTGTCCTTCCGTTACCAGACAACCGTAAGGAACTCGTTGAATTACTCGATATGGAAACAGCAGCCGGCTTTGAAAGCGTCAGAGGCGCAATGGAACGTCTGGGAGAAGAAAACGTTCAGGCGAAAGTACAGGAAATCGAAGCGGAGCGAAGTCGTAGACGCTTAAGTAGCGCAGCAAGTTACGGAGATAGCGACGTTAACGAGGACATATTCGGAGAGGAGGTCGAGGAAGAAGATGGCTAAGCCTTATTTATCGAAAGAACCTTATCACGTAGTTATTAACGGAAGCGGCGAAGGAGGTGGCGGAAGTAACATGAGATTTATTCCAGGCGAAGGAGAACCGGGAGCAGATGTAGGCGCTCCAGGAGACGTTTATCTTGATACGAATAGCGGTGATCTCTATACGAATAAAAACGGAACATGGGCGCTCGAGCTTAATTTAAAGGGACCGCAAGGAAATCCCGGACCACAAGGCGACCCAGGAGAACCAGGACCCGCAGGAAGCGACGGCTCCGATGGAAACGATGGAGCGGACGGGTTCCCTAGCGAAGCACAGTGGGACGCATTAGTCGCAAGGGTTGAAGCGTTAGAAAGCGCTGAATAGACAATATACGAAAATAACACTTCGCCGACGAGGCGTAAAAACGGAGGTAATTTAGATGCCAGTAGAAGAACAGAACGAGCAGAAACAAAATCCCGAAGAACAACAAGGAACGCAAGGACAGGCGCAAGCAGAATCGGAAAAGGGAGCAACGTCTACGGAGACGGAAACTCCGAAAGAAAAAATCCCTTACGACCGATTTAAAGAGAAGGTTGACGAGGTTAACGAATTAAAGGCGGAAATTGAAGCCTTTAAGCATAAGCAACAAGCGGAGGAAACAGAGAAGCTAAAAGAGCAGAACGAGTATAAAACACTGTATGAGCAGGCGTTACAGACTATCGAATCTCAGAAGGCAGAAGCAGCGGAAGCGAAGAAAAAATCGTTACTTACTCAAGCTGGCTATACCGAAGAACAAGTCGCTATCTTATCGCAAAACGTCTCTGGTGACACTGACGAAGCTTTGGAAAAATCCGTCGAGGATTTGAAACAGATTGTTCCTCCGAAACAATCTTACGTCGACCCTCCTCTCGGAAATACAGAACGAGATAAGCCGACTCCTACCGATAAGGACGAGATTGGCAAGAAAGTATTCGAACGAATCAAAGGAAAGATTTTTTAAGCGGGAGATATTCCGCAAAAACAAATTAAAAGGAGCGATTTATTAATGGCATACGGTCCAATTTTTAAACAGGTCGGATTTTCCGGCGGAAAGAATATTTTAGCGAGTGAGCATCTTCAGTACATCGAAGGAGGAGCCACTTTAGATTACACAAAATTTGCCACAGGATTTAACGAAGTCGGGCAAATTATCGCACGTAACTTATCGACAGGTAAGTTTGAGCCTTTCGAAACTGGCGAAGACGCACCTGAATACGACAATCATGCAGTACTTAACGAGGACTTTATTAATGATGCAGAGCAGGACTTAATCGTCGGAGAAGTTATCGTACGTGGATCAGTCTACGAAGAGAAGCTTCCGCAGTCAGTACCGGACGCATTTAAAGAAGCAAATCCGATGATCAGATACGTTAAGCACGTTTAACTTAACGCTTATTTGTCGTGGATAAAAATGAAAGCGATTACAAAACAAAACTAGGAGGAATTTATAAATGGCGGGAATTACGCATATCACAGAATTAAAGCCCGAAGCATTGGGCGCATTAGCTCGCGAGGTTGATCGCGCAGCATTAGAAACACAGGACGATTTAGTAGGTTTTATGCCTGACGAACAAATTTACGATTTAGAATTCGCAGCTAATATCGTTAAAACTACATCGCAAATGGGTGCAATGATTGGGTTCGGCGCAGAGCCTCCAATCCGTGACCGTGATCAAGTTGCGAAACACTTGGGCGAAGTTGCTAAGTTTGGCTGGAAGGACATTATTACCGAAAATGAGCTTTTAAAGCTGCATAACCCACGGAATGATCAAGAGTTTAAAGCGTTAGTAGATGCAATCTCGACGAACGGCGCGAAGATGGTAAAAGAGACTCGCGACCGTATCAACGTTTCCAAGTTGCAAGCTATCGGAACAGGGAAGGTTACTTACAACGATAACAACGTTAAGTTAGAAATCGACTTTACTGATTACATTCCAGACGAGCATAAAGTCGTTTTAACAGGCGATAACACCTGGGCTAACCCAGATCACGATGTTATTGGCGATTTAATCGAGTATAGCAATCAGTACGAAGAGACTAACGGAAAGAAAGCAGATGCGATTTACCTAACTCGTAAAGTGCAAGCGTTGTTACTTAAAAACGCTGTAATCGTTGGTGAAGCAACCGGCTCTAATAGTGGCAGAACTAGAGTTAATAACGACGAGCTTAACTCCGTTTTAGGTGCTTACGGATTGCCGCCAGTACGTTTAGTCAAAAAGACTAGTGCAACTGTTAAGAACGCACTTACTGGAGCTACGGAAACTATCGAGCTTTTCCCAGAGAACAGAGTCGTATTCGTTTCTTCTGGCGTAGGTACTTTCAAGTTGGGACCTACCGTAGAAAACAACTTCCAGCCGGGAATCGTGCTTCAAGCGAAGGATAAGGACGAACCTATCCAGTCTATCTTACGTACGGCAGCATCCGGTTTCCCTGTTATCGAAAATCCTGGCTTGCTATTATACGCTGACGTACTAGAGGCGTAATTATGGCGAAGGTCTATCGAGTTAAGACTAAAGCGGTATTTAACGGAGAGCCGGTCGGTACAACGTTAGAGATGGACGAAACTCTAGCGTCAAAGTATGAGGCTCTTAAGTACCTCGAAATTATCGAAGAGGTTAAGCCGAAGCGAAAGCCGGCGCAGAAAAAGCCTGCGCAAGCAAAAGGGAAACAGGTGGAAGCAACGACGGAAGCCAAACCGAAGGAGTAAAGGAGGGAGCGCTATGAAACTGACGGCGCAAGAATTAACGGATCGTTTGTTAAGGCGATTTAAAGGCGTTCCAGGCTTCGAAGAGGCGGACGCAAGTGACCTGGTTAAAGACGCTATGCAAGCGCACGACTATGCGCCGGAGGATAGCGTTTTTTCCGAAGACATAAACCTCGTAATGTTATACGCACAGGTTCAGGCAGCTTGGCAAATCGCATTTTCTGTCGCTCACTACTTTAAATTTACGGATGGCGAGGAATCAGTCGATAAGTCAATGATCTCGGACAATTACCGGAAACTAGCGAACGACTTGCAGTCCGACTATGACGAGGAAAAGGGTAGAAGGCATGAAGCTAGTTTTCGAATTATGAAGCGGATTGACCGCCCATTAACTTCGCCCCCTACGGGAGAAAGTAGGAGGGGATTCCCTTGGCGGAAATACTAACGACCCAAGCGGAACTAGACGAGGTATTCAAACGATTAGAACGCGACTATGGCGCATTAAGTAAAAAACAACAGGCGTATGCAGTCCGTGAAATCGGGAGAATACGAGCAGAGATAGCGGATATGTTAGCGGAGTTCTCCGGGACAGACGGCGTAATTAAGCGACAGCGATTAGGTCGGGTATTACGGGATCTGGACACTATCGAAGCCTCAATCCGGAAAACTGGTGTAGATACCCTCGAAAGTATTATCAAAGAATCGAGCGAGTGGACAACTGCGCAACTAGCCGGTGCAATTGGCGTTGGTTCCTCCGTACAACTCGGAGTTAATCGGCATGTTTTCGATTACATGGTTAAACGGTTTGAATCCGACGGTCTTGTCTTATCAGACAGAGTCTGGGGAATGTCCGGAGAGATTCGGGATAAGATAGCCTCTACGCTTAGGTCAAGCATTATCAAGGGCGAAGGTATTAGCGCTATGATTCCTAAAATTCGTAAAGTCTACGCAAATGAAACATGGAAGATTAATCGGCTCGCCAGGACTGAATCCGTAACCGCAAAACGAGCAGCAACGAGCTTTAACGCTCAAGAATCCGATATTGTTGATTGGGTTCGCTTGCATGAAGGAGTTGCCGCAAGTAGAGGTGCGTATCATCACCAATGCCATGTTCTTTCAGAGGAAAACAGATATGGCGAAGGCAAGGGGATTTTTAAGCCTACCGATTCCGATATTTGGCTCCCCCATCCGAATTGTACGTCTTATATCACTTACATTTTAAACGAGAGGTGGTTATAAGATGCTTACGGAAAAAGACCTCGAATTTATGCGAGATAGTCAAGACGAGATTTACGTTTTAAGATATCGACCTATCACCGTTTCTTACGTTGAGAAACAATACGACGAGATTACGGAAGAAGTCATTGGAGAGCGTGAGGTATCCACTGAAATTAAAGCGGTTGTAACGGAAATCTCCGAAGAGACTCGCACTATTACCGGTGGTATTACGTACGAATCCGGCGATGCTAAGTTTGACATTAAACTAGCGGATTTAGGAGACATCGGAGCAAAAATAGAACGGATTTATTACGATGATAATACCTACGAAATACTCGGCAGCAATAAAAAAGGCATCGGCAGGCGGAACAGAATCGAATTTATAGGGCGGGTGATAACGTGAGTGGATTTAAAGTTACCGTAGAGGGATTAGACAAAGTAATGAATGATTTTTCGGGCAGAGGACGGCGAGCGCAAGACAGAGCGGATAAGGTTACAGAAACTTATACTCGCAAGATGGCGATTGAGGCGTCCGGAAATGCGCCGGTCAAGACTGGGGATTTACGAGCAGACATTGCTGCAAGCCCTAAACGTTTAGGAAAAGCGTCCTGGCAATACGGTAGTACATTAGACTACGCAGGAATCCAGGAATTTACTCACCGTTCGAAAAAAGGATTTATCCGTAAGTCCATTTGGGACAATGAGGCGGATTATCAGCGAGCGATTAAGCGAGAGGTAGCGGATTAATGACTCGCTTCCACCAACACGGACTTAATCGCTCCCTCCTCTTACATCTACGAGATAAACTCCCCGATGCAAAAGTCGATCTCCACTTCGATGGATACGAAATTCCCGAATCACCCCGTCCCCTAATTATCGTCGAACAAATGCCTAGCAATCACGAAATTATAAGCAAGCAGCGCGAAGGTATCCAAGCAATATACCGATACCAAATTGCGCTAATAGATTTAAACAGTGTAAATTTATCGGTCAATCAGGAAAGGTTAACGGACATTTTCCATTTCGATAAATTTACGTTTTACGACACGTTAAAAGGCTCTCAACCGACAGGGTCTTTTTTATGTGAATTAACTGGGATTACTCCGATACATCCGGAAGATAAATCGGAAAAATCAAGCTATCATCGAGTCTATTTTGATATTGAGATAGCAACTTTAAAAAGGAGTGGAAGTTAATGGCAGTAGGAGAAATATACAAGGGCGAAGAATTTATATACCTCGTTGAAATCACAGGACAAAACGGATCTACATTAGTACGTCCGTTTGACCAAACTGGCGGAAGTACGTCAATTGAAACGGACGAAATAGAAATCGACACCAAAGACAGGTCTGGAAGTTCCCACGGAAAAGTGACACAAACAGTTTCTCTCGAAGGAAATATCACCGAAGGCGACCCGTTTCCTAAAGCTATGGTGCGAATGATTCGCAATAAAGAGTACGTAAAAATTTACGAAATTGATACGCGGACAAACGAAGGTGAGTACGGAATGTACATGGTATCTACGTTTGACCGTGAATATGAAAACGGTGACAACTCTACTTATTCTCTAGAGGGTACGTTATTTGGTACGACAAAAGAAATTCAACTGGATGAACTACCAGAAGGCGCACCTCCATTAGAAGGAATGGAAGAGGACGACGAAAACGACGACGGCAACGAAACTCCCTAGCGACCCGCCCGCAATCGGCGAGGCGGAAATCGGAAAGGATTTTACAGTTGGATAGAGCCTTAACGAAGGGAGGAGCTATATTATGGCGTCAAAAGAAGAGTTGAAAGAGAAATTTAGCACTGGAAAAGTACCGACAGGAGACGACTTTTCGGAGTTGATTGACGGAGTAGAAGGCGAACAAGGTCCACAAGGAGATCCCGGACCTGCTGGTAGCGACGGTTCTGACGGTGAAGACGGAAAAGACGGCTTCGGAACAGAATCTCAATATAACGACATTATCGAACGGTTGGTAAAGATTGAAGAAATAGTTCTCACCGAGGGAGAGAGCGAATAACACGGCGGGCTTAGGCTCGCCTTTATTTTAGATTTTAGGAGGAATTTATAAATGGCAAATTTCGAAATTGAGGGCAAGGAATACGAACTCAAACTTAATTATAAAGCGATTCAATACTTAAACAAAACGCAAGAGGGTGGCTCTTACGGACTGATCGGAAAGGCGATTCAAGGGGACTTCGAAACGTTCCCTCATATCGTCCACGCAGGCTTATTCCACACGGACGAAAAAATCCCGTTGAAAAAAGTCGAGGCAGAAATCGAAAAACTAATTTCCGAAGAAAAGCTTTCACTTGAGGATATTATGCGGATTTGTGACGAGGTTGTAACGCAGAGTTTTTTCTATCGAGCGACGGTACAGAAGATGATCAAGCAGAATCCGGAGCTAGGGAAAGCACTCGAACAGTTGAGGGGCTAGGCGAATTAGACGAGGTCGAGCAGGCTATCTTCGACGGACGGAGATACCTTGGCTTATCGTCCCCGCAAGTCCTATCGTTGACACCGCGCGAGTTTGCGATAGAGATGCGGGCGAATGTCGAGCGTATCTATGACGATTACGAACGGATGGCTATTATGGCGATGATGAACCGTCAAGGTTACCACGCTAAAAAGCTTAAGCAAAAAGACCTCTTTAAACGCCCAACTGCCGAAGATGCGGCGAAACAAAAGGCGAATGAGCATGTCGACAAGAAAGAGAAAATTACCGAGTGGATGTCTCGAATTAAGCAATTCCAAGGTGCGGATATAGGCGCATAGTTAGGCGTTCATACTCGGAGAAAGGAGGAAACTATTGAACGATATTTTAGTAAAAGTTGGCGCTGATATATCGAACTTTTCGAAAGGTATGTCCGATGCTGCTAAGCAGGCGGGACAGATGGGAAGAGCTACGGAAAAAGGTGCGCTTACTATTGGAAAACTTGTCGCAGCCGTTGGCGGAATCAAATTGTTATCAGCCGGATTTAACATGGTAAGAGACTCAATTTCTCAAGCGTTTCGACGGATTGACACGATGGAGCAGTTTGATCGAGTCATGACAACGATGACTGGTTCGTCTAAAAAGGCTGCGCAAGTACTAGACACTGTTAACGATACAGTAGTCGGAACAGCTTACGGTCTTGATGTCGCTGCTAAGTCAACGCAGAACTTCGTAACGTCTGGTATGGACGTTGATAAAGCGACCGATTCAATTGGAGCGTGGGGCGATGCTGTAGCCTTTTATGGCGACGGGAGTAACGAACAGTTTGGACGCGTGACCGACGCTCTCGCAAAGATGACGTCTAAGGGTACGGTGCAAATGGACAGGATGAATCAGCTCACGGAAGCTGGTATTCCAGCCATGCAGATTTATGCTGATGCTACAGGGCAATCCGTTGAACAAGTAGCAGAGACTATGTCGGAAGGCGCTCTTGATGCCGAAGAATTCATGACGGTTATGAACGACGCCCTTAAAAACGGAACTGAAAACTTTGCCGGGATTGGGGGCGCTGCGAAAGAAGCCGGAGCATCGTGGGGCGCAGCCTTTGATAATATGAGAGCTGCCGTAGCGCGTGGAGTAACGAGTATAATCGAAGCTATTGACAATTTGCTTGCGAATAACGGACTACCTTCCATGCGTGATATGGTAGCGGAATTCGGTAGCTTTTTCGAAGCTACTTTGAAGAAAATTGCCGAAGCTATACCGAACGTCATAAGCGCTATAGACGGCTGGAGAGATGCACTAAAACCAATCGCACCTCTTATTATTGGCGTGGCTACATCTTTAGGTATTTTACTTGCTGCATCGGCAATACTCGGCACAGTAAGGGGATTAGTATCCGGACTAACGGGTGCAGTCGCTTTACTAGGACGAACTTTTGGACTTACGGCAGCGCCAATGTTTGCGATTATTGCAGTACTTGCGCTGGTCGGTGCGGCAGTCTATCAACTCTGGCAGACGAACGAAGAATTTCGAAATAACGTTCAGATTATATGGGAACACGTCAAGCAGATTTTTTCAATGGTTCTCGAAACTATTTCCGGAGCCATTGTCGGATTTATTGGCGTATTGATGGAATTAATTACTGCAATGATGCCAGTTATAGCACGAGTGGCGGAAGTGGCAGTCTCGTTTCTCGAATGGATTGTCACGATGATGGAGACACATTCCTGGGTAACTAACTTAGTTACTATCGCTATAGCTCTATTTGGCGCACTAGCAGTCGGTATTCCAGTTGTCGCCGGCATAGTAAAAGTCTTTACGATGGTATGGACGGTGTTAAAGACCGTATGGACTGTTGTAACTTTTGTCGCTAAAGTATTCCGTATTTTATTTACGGTAGTACGAGTAGTTACTACTGTATTCGGGCTATTTCTTAGCCCGCTAGGATTAATAATCGGAATCGCAACCGCGGTTGGCGGAGTCATAGTATGGCTAGGTGGACATTTTGAGTGGATCGGAAATATTGTCGATTCAGTCACAGGATGGATGTCCGATGCTTGGTCAGGATTTCTTGGTTGGCTCGGATTTGAAACGGAAAAAACCGCAGTGTCAGCCGGAGATAGTATTGTCGGCTTAGCGACAACAACAGCTCAGGCTACAACAGACGCAGCTCAATCAGCCGAGACGAATATCGGAGGAATGCACGAGAATGTTAATTCCCACTTTGGGGGAATGAGTCAATACGGAGTAGGACAGATGCAGTATTTAAATTTAGCAGGTTCACAGGAACTTTCCGGATTAAATACAGCCGGCTCCGGCTACGTTAGTGCTTTATCTACTTCTGCGCAATCAAGTATGTCTGACATGTCTGCGGGAGCAGTCAGCGCTATTGGTTCAATGAGTTCCAGCGTTACAGGTGATGTGGGTAGTATGTCCGTCAGTTCTATAGATTCAGTTTCCCTTATGAATTCCGATATATCTGCGATGCTTGCCGACCTAGAATCGAACGGTTCTATAGACATTGCGAGCTTAAACTCTAGCGTTACGAGCGACATGGGAAATATGTCAAGTATGTCAATGGCGGAGATTCAATCGTTAGCATCGTCTGGTAGTGCGGACTTTAGCGGCTTAGAATCTGATATGACTTCAAGCGCTTCGAACATGCAGTCAGAGGTCGAGTCAAGCTTTTCCGGAATGTCTTCGACCATTGAGTCGGAAATGTCGAGCATCGAGAGTACGGCTTCGTCGTCTCTATCCGGACTCGCTTCGAATTTTAGCTCAAGTATGTCCGATATATCCAGCGCTATTAAATCGGGAATGCAAGAAGTTTCGAATTCCATTCAATCCGGAATGAGATCGGTTACTTTATCAGCAACAACCGGAATGGTTGCGACTAATTCGGCGATTGCTGCGGGTACAACTCGTATGAACTCGACTGTAAGTCAAGGTATCTCGCGGATGCTTAATACTTATACGCAAGGTTTTAACCGGATCAACCGAGCAACAAGTTCGAATATGACTCGGATAGTCAACACTTCTCGGAATGGAATGAATTCCGTTACTTCTGCATTTTCTAGCGGAATGAATCGGAATGCTAGTATTTCTCAAAGCGCAGGAAATCGAATCGTTTCTATCTTTAACCGCCTTAACGGGCAGTTAAGAAGCGCTGGGGTTAACGCTATGGCAGGACTGCAATCGGGATTAAATTCTCGTTCAGGAAACGTAATGGCAACGGCTCGCAAAATTGCCAATAATGTTGCTTCAACGATGCGAAAAGCTTTAAAAGTACATTCTCCGTCCCGTATCACTAGAGCAATCGGAGGATTTACCGGAGAAGGGTTAGAAATTGGATTACTTCGTTCTCGAAACGCTGTACTTAAAGCTGCGGATGGATTAGCGGAGGCAGCGAAGCCAAACGTTGATATGTCTTACGCAACACCTGACGGTGCATACGGCTCGTTATCCTCTGCGGTTAGTGGAGCTGTATCAGTTAATACGCAAGGTAGAGATAGAGCGCTGATTGCTTCTATCGACGGAATCCGAAGAGAAATTGCACAGATGCAGATGGAAATGGACGGAAAAGTAGTCGGACGCATGGTAGAGCCGGGAGTTTCCCGAAAGCAAAGTAGAGATAATAGTCGGAGAAAACGATATCCGAACGGAAGAGGGGCGCTAGTTACATGATGATTAACGGACAAAAATTGAATCGCGTAGAGGTTTCGAGTTCTTTTGCTCGGAACCCTGCTCGCTACACTTACTCGTCATCTTCCCGAAGTTCGGGAGGCGCTCGTCTTGGGAGTTTCCGGTTAGACGCCGAGGAGTTTCCGATTCCAGTTACGCTTTACAAGGAAAAGGGCGAAACATGGGACGAGATTATCGAAGAATTGACTTCGATTTTATATACAGGAGAATTCGAGCGCATTTCGTTTGCTCACGGAAATCCTAGCCGATACTACCGAGCGAAAGTCATTGCACTTGAAATTACGGAAGAATACTATCACAACGCTTATGGTAATATCGTCATAGCTTGCGAAGATCAGCGCATGTTTGGCGAAGAGCAGACGTTTAATGTGACTACCTCGAATACAACGCACGTAATAACCGGTCAGGATAAAACACCGTGGGAGATTTCGCTTCGATTTAGCGAGCATACGGATAAATTCGAGTTAACCACGAATTCCGGATTGTATCTTCTTTTAGGTTACGAATTCGTCGAAGGAGATAGCTTAACGATTAAGTACGAAGGGCGTGAGGTTCTCTTAAACGGCAGAGACTTACGCCATTCTATTCGCTTGAAATCTAACTTCGACTATCTCTATCCGGGAGATGTCACGGTCAGAGCTTCGCAAGATTGCGAAATGAAATACGACGAACGCTATTTTTAGAGGGAGGAGGAAACTTATGGAATTATATATTTTTAGTCAAGACGAACAACCCCTTACGGTACTATCTGAAGAAACCGGACTTATCGACACGCATTACCGCATCGAAATTAACGGAATCCCCGACGAACCCTTTATTTTTTCGGTTGAAGCCGATAACCCTACCGCAGCATACGTAAAAGAAGAAAACAAAGTAATCTTTCGCGACCATGAAGGGGATTGGCGCTTAATGGTTATTCGTGAAGTTGACGACAGTAACGACTTATATGGTCCGATTACTCTCGCTACATGTGAGCCGGTTTCTATCGCCGAGCTGAACGACAATATAATAGAAGAAAGACGTTTCTCCGAACAACCTGCGACTAGAGCTTTAGAGGCTGCGCTTCAAGGTACGCGCTGGAAACCTTCCGTTGAATCCGAACTAGGGAACGCAACATCCAGCTTTTACTACTTAACGAGTACAGAAGCAGTTTGGAAAGTCCTTGACGTTTGGGGAGGCGAATTTAAGGATGTAGTTGATTTTGACGAAGAAACTAACGAAATTAAAGGCTGTTACATTAAGCTTATTCAACGACACGGGAGCGAGCATGGACAACGCTTCGAAATCGACAACAATACGACGGAGATAGGGCGTACCGTTTTGTCATATCCTAAAACGGCTCTCTACGGAAGAGGTTCGAGCCTTGAGGTTGAGGACGAAGATGGCGAACACACTGGAGGCTATACGCGTTACATCGACTTTGCGGATGTAGAGTGGAAAGTATCGAATGGTGACCCCGTCGACAAACCAAAAGGGCAAAAATGGGTAGGTGACCCGGAAGCGTTAGACGCCTACGGATATGAGGGCGGAGAAAAACATCGCTTCGGCATCTTTAGTAATCAAGATTACGAAGACGAAGGCTTACTCTTATATGCGACATGGGAAGCGTTGCAACAGGCGAAAAAGCCTGAAGTTAACTATCGCTTAGAGGTCGATTTATTTGACGAAAAAGTCAGCTTAGGAGATACATGCCAAGCCATTGACCGTAAATTTGCGCGACCAATCGAGATACAAGCCCGCATTATCGCCATGGAATACGACCTAATGGATATTGAAGGCACAATGGTTGTGGAAATGGGGCAGTATTTAGATTTAGGAGACGATTTTAACGACCTTAATAAGAAAATAGAGGATATAAAAAATAATCCCCCTAAACAACAAATTACTGAAGGCAGTTATCCAGACCGAAAGCCTTCAACACCTGTTAACTTGGAAGCTTATGGTGGTATGGAAGTCATTC
The DNA here is from genome assembly GCF_900162665.1 of Oceanobacillus sojae. Lineage (GTDB taxonomy): Bacteria > Bacillota > Bacilli > Bacillales > Amphibacillaceae > Oceanobacillus > Oceanobacillus sojae_A. The sequence goes on along the minus strand of NZ_LT727812.1, from coordinate 804,091 downwards.
AACTCTATTGGCAGTATGCCGACGAAATGTTCATCAAGCATTACGAGGTCTACGGATCACGCACAGAGGACTTTGTTCCAGATGCACAGCATCTATTATGGCGCGGTGATGTCAGTGCCTTTAGCCACACTGTCGGTACAGATGAAGTCTGGTACTACCGAGTGAGGGCAGTCAACTATCATGGACGACCGTCTGATTGGAGCGTGCAGGTCCGAACGGCAACTCACAGGGTATTGACAGAGGATATCATGTGGGGTCCAGAACTTGCTGAAAGAATGCGAGAACTTCATAGGATTAGCGATATTATCGGTGAAAATGGCGTTGACTTTGACCAGATAGCCGAGGAAGCGAGGGACTTAATTAATCAGCAAGCCCGGGAATATACCGATGAGGAAATCGGCACTGTCAGGGATGAATTAGAGATTATCTTTGGTGAGTATGGGGATAAATTTACAACTATCACTCAAGAAATAGATGACATTAACGGATCACTAAGCACAAAAGTCGAGCAAGGTATATTTGATGATTTTACGAGTAGCTATGAATACGATATGGCTCAAGTGAATCTGCGGTACGATGAGATTAGTAGTACAGTTAGGAACATTCGTATTGGCGGGCGTAACTTATTACGTTACACAGATTTTAGTAAAGCGGATAACGTTGATAAGTGGATATACTGGGGAGTTGTTTCTGCGTTAAACCGTCAACGTTTCGGAGATTATGATTTTGCGTATGCACGTGTTTCTGAAGCAACTCCGGGAAGTTTTGTGCGGATAAGGACAGCTTACGATTACTACTTGGAAAAAGACCAATACTACACGCTATCTTGGATAGGTGTAACTAGCGACTTTTCCAATTCAAACTTTAACTATTCTGGTGTATTGGTGGATGGATTATTCGCTCCAAGGCTAACCGACATTAAACGGACTGAAATCGCTCGTGCTGATGTATTTGGCTACACTAAGACCATCTATAAATACGAGGTAACCTTCCAGTACGCGTTAGACACATCAGTAACTAGTGCAATTATGATCGGTACGACTGCAACGGGGTCCGGTAATACATGGATAGCTGTCGCAAATGTGCAATTAGAGCGCGGAACGATGGCAACTGATTGGCAACCGGCATTTGAAGATGTAGACCAACGTATGTCAATTGCTGAATCGGATATAAGGCAGCTGGCAGATGAAATCGATTTAAAAGTCGATGTAGACGGTATAGTGGCGCAGATTAACTTATCCCAAGAAGGACTGCGTTTAAAAGGTAGCCTTATCCATTTAGACGGTCTAACGCTTATTGACGATGGGATTATACAAAACGCTCATATAGCCGATGGTTCAATAGAGCGCGCTAAGTTGGGTCGTGCCATCATCGGTACGGCACAGATTGACGATTTAGCTGTCACAAATGCAAAGATAGCCAGTATCAATGCGGACAAGGTTAATGCGGCGAGCTTATCAGCTATTAGTGCTAATCTCGGTACAGTGACTGCTGGAATCATACGTAGCAGTAACAACAATTTCGATTTCAATTTAAACCGTGGCACATTTGAAATGCGAAATAACGCAGAGTTTACGCTTGGTAATGGTGCTATGATTAATTTTACGGATAGTGGCAACTGGCTATACTACACAAATCGAAGCGTATATTCAGGGTTATTATTTGGTAACTCTTTACGAGGAGATGGTAGACCATTTGTGGCAATGGGGGTCAGTGATAACCAATTAAACGCAAACGACAGTTCGTTTAACGGAATTCGTATCCACAGTGGCTGGGTAGAGAACAACGCAGATGGCGTAATGACGAACATTGTATCCAATAATCTATGGTTAAATGAAGACCCTCAGTTTTCAGGAGGGGGATGGATTTTTGAAAATAAATGGAACGGCAATAGATATCGTTCTTTGTATGGATATAACACAGCATCGTATGCTTATAACTTAGGATTAGCCGGAGCAAGATTTCATACAGTCTATGCTGATAATTTTGCCGGTGACAACATCCTGTTTAATTACCCCCACAGCGGTAGTAGGTTGGGGTACGTTATGGAGAACACTGTTAAATCCGACAGGAATCCAGCATTTAGACCACAGTTTGGCGGAGAATTGTATTACGATTTGGGAACGTCTTATCATAGATGGGCTTATATTTATTCTCAATCCAGTTTGCAAACACCATCCGATAAACGTCTAAAAGAGGATATTAATGATAATATACTTGGATTAGATTTTATAAAAGATATTGAAACAGTGACATTCCGATTAAAACCAATAGGAGATAATAAAGAAAAACGGTCTAAGCAGTTTGGCGTTGTGGCGCAGGATTTCAGAAGCGTGCTTGAAAAACACAACGTAGATATTAACGATTATGAGATACTTCGTATTGGCGAGGATGGCATGTACGGAATGCAATATGAACAACTTATTGCTCCGACCATCAAAGCAGTCCAGGAACTGGATTGGAAACTGGAAGAAGAAATTAACTGGCAACGAATCGAGTATCAAGCGTTGAAAAACAAAGTAACCAAACTGGAAGATAAAGTGATTGAACAGGGTGAAAGAATTAAACAATTAGAGGAGAGTGCAGCATGACAATTAAACTACAGAATAAAGATTTGAGAAACGTAGCTGATTTTCTAAAAAATACGGTATCCGTAAAGGGAAAGAAAAACGTACATCGGATGCGGGTTGTTAAGGCGATTGCAGATAAGGACAAGGAGGTGAAAGAGGAAGAAGTTACGCTTCTTAAAGACTACGCCAAGTCGGACGATGATGGGGAGATTATCTTCCTTGATAATGGCCAACCAATAATCAAAGAAAAGAAAGAATTCAATGAAGCGCATAAGGCGTTGTTTGAAGAGGAGTTTGTGCTGGATGACAAGAACCTTGAATCAGCATTGAAGACAGTCGAGAAGTTAGTAAATGACTTTGATAAAGAGTTATCCGGCCAACAGGCGGAGGCTCATTTCATACTTGCAGAAGCATTTGAAAATGCAGAGGAAGAAAATACAGAAGGAGAGGATAAGGATGATGAGTAATTATGAATTTAAGGAAACCGGCTCACGCAACATTGAACGGGACGGAGAGCGGGTTAGATTAGTCAGTTTTCGAGGTAATTCACCGATTGAAGGCGATGACAGGGAACGACTCAATATTGATGGTGCGATTATCGTGCCGATGATGGACTATTTCCAAGCTGGGATGAATGGGGAGCTGCCGCAATTAATTAAGGATAAAGTGCTGGAGCGATTGACAGCCAGAGAACAGGAAGAAAACGCTGAATAAGCGTTATTTTTTATGGCGTAAATTAGGAGGATTATTATGTCCGATCAAAAGGAGGACGCAAGGGGCGATAGAAGCTACGCAGAAGTCCGAGAGTGGCTCGTGCGAATTGACGCCAATCAGACGCACCAAACGCAGCTACTAGAATCGTTGAACAAGCGAGCGGAAAAAGCGCTTGACAAGGCGGACATCGCCGAGGATAAAGCGTACGAAGCTTTGCGGATTGCAAAGCGGGCAGATCAGCGCATCGACGAACGTGAGCGAGAAGAGAAGGTGCGTACCCGTTGGTTACTCGGATTAGTCGTAACTGTAATGGTTGCGACCCTTCCGATTATTGCGAAGTTTTACGGAGTCGATTAAAGAAAGGAGCAAGAAAAACATGTTCGAAAAATTTAAAGGGATTTCTAAAGGCGCGCTCATTCGAGGGGGCTTATTAGTATTGGCGTTATTAAATAGCGCTTTGCAGTTAGCGGGCTACGACGTTCTACCTTTTACCGAAGAGGACGTCGAAACGGTTATAACGGTCGTTTTTAATTTCATAGCGATGGGTGCTGCTTATTGGAAGAACAACTCGCTAACCAAAGAAGCGAAGCAGGCGGACGAAGAAATGAAAGCTAAAAAAGCGAAAAAGAAAGCGCTTAAAAAGGCGCAGAAAGGACGGAGATAAGATGGTTAAAATAAAACGGCAAATAGTTTCGAAAGCTATCGAGAGTAAAGTAACTTACGGCGGAAAGAATCCGGTAAATTATATTACCGTACACCAAACCGGCAACACCTCTCGCGGAGCAAACGCTAAGATGCACGCTAAATTACAGTCGAACGGAAACAGTAGAGCGGCATCTTGGCATTATTCCGTTGATGATAAAGAGGTGTACCAATCCTTCGAAGATACAGCGCAATGCTGGCATAGTTCCGACGGCAAAGGTCCGGGTAATACGCAGTCTATCGCCGTGGAAATCTGTATTAACAGCGACGGTAATTATCGTAAAGCAGTCGAGAATGGGGCGGAATTAGTTCGTTATTTACTCGACAAACACGGGTTGTCAGTCGATAAGGTACGGCAACACCACGACTGGTATCCGAAAAACTGTCCGGCACAAATCCGAGCAGGAAAGGACGGAATTACCTGGAGCGACTTTCTTAATATGGTGAAGGGCGTTAAAGTGTCTAAGCCTAAGGAAACTCAAACAGGATCTGAACAGATCACTAAATCTTCGCCTTCAAATGGCGTGTCTCTTGACGTAGACGGAAAGTGGGGGAATTCGACCACAAGAGCGTTACAAAAAGCGCTCAACACACCAATTGACGGAATCCTTAGCGGACAGAACCGAAACTCTGTAACGAATGCTCTATACGGAAACACGGCACGTTTTGATGGCGGAGGAAGTGTCGTTGTTAGAGCGTTACAACGGAAAGTCGGCGTTAGAGATGACGGCGTACTCGGTCCGGAGACAGTACGAGCGTTGCAGCGATATTTAGGTACTCCGCAGGATGGTGTGTTAAGTCGTCCGAGTACCGTCGTTAAAGAGATGCAGCGTAGACTAAATGCTGGTACTTTTTGACACGTACTGATATAATAATATACGGTATAAGGCGGATACTCTCATTTCCGCTCATTAAGGCGCTCAATTACGAGCGTCTTTTTCATGCCTTTTTATCGTACCAAGCTAACGGTTCCATATACTCCACGTTTCGGATTTCTTCGAGCCTACAGCTCGTTTTTCTTCCGTCCTTTAAGCGCAAGTGAATTCTTCCGTTAGAGTACCCAGCAACCTTGCATTCCAAGTCCCGATAATAGCTTCCATTTCGGATAACATTCGCTTGAATCAAAAGAGGGGATTCCGACACAAAAGCGTTATGGAGTATTTGAGATAATTCTATCTCCGACATTTCTTCTTTTCCTGCGATTTCTGTAATCTCGCTATCTATCCGTTTTAAGGCGTCCGTCTGATCAGCAAGAATCATACCTTGCCATTTCATAATACCTCTGTCTTTATATCCAAATTGTTCAGGTGTGAAGTTCGTAATATTAAACGTTCCCATATTCGTCATTCCTTTCTATATAGAATATACGTTCGTATTATTAGTATACGTAAAACATTCGAAAATAACAACGAGAATATGATGGCAATTTATTCCGAATAAAAAAAACGCCAATCCGTTAAGATTAGCGCTTGAAATTAGTTAAGCGATATTGTATAAACTGATACGCCCTCATGCTCGTTCATTGGTTCGACATTAATAGTGATATTATCTTCGAGATTTTTTAGTTCGAATTCGAACTCGATAGGAACCCAAATTCCTGTATCGTTTTTGTAATAATAATCACTGTTTGGGTCGGACATAACTCCGGTAACTTCGTCGAGATCCTCTTCACCTTGTTTTACGTAGAAGATAGCGGCTTGCATAAACGAGGTTTCATCCGGAAAACTGTCGTTAGTGTAAAGCGTATCAAGCTTAAGTACAGCTCCGCCATCTTTCTCGGTTATTTCCGCTTCTTCTAATTCAAACGAAAAGTCTCCGAACTGGAACGTGGAATCATCGCCTAAGTCAATCTGAACCGATGCAGGCTCTTCGGACTCCTCCTCTTCGGCATTTGCTTCCTGATCTCCGGAAGCTGATTCGCCTGTACTTACGGACTCCTCTGCGGTACTATCTTCCTTTTTACTGTCCGAATTATTTACGTTAATAATGATGAATGCAATTGCGATAACCCATATAGCTGACCCGATAATAATTCGAGTAGGGGTTAGCTTCTTTTTCTCTTTCGCCATCCGATCGAACTCCTTTAGCATTTTTGTTAAATTTTACGTTAAATATAGCGTACCATATTGCCGGGGAATTTTACATAATTATTTCGTACATATTTCGAAGAGATTACGGAGGGAATTGGACGAAATCCGAACGTAATTGACGGAGTATTTTCGCCAATGTTATAATGTAACTAGGCGCTATAGTCGTGAATATGTACGGTCTTGTGAAGCGGTTAGGAGTTTAGCGAAGTTGAATCATCTGCTATCCGCATGGAATATACGCTTAAGCACTTCGAGGTACTTTGGCGGGACTCAAAATCCCGTGTCCTCTGGGACGTGTCGGTTCGACCCCGACCACCGGTATTCTAAGGTTACAATAACACAAGATAATAGCAATTCATTTAACTCATAAACGTTGATATAACAACGTTTATGAGTTTTTTTGTTTTCCGAGAAAATTTAAGGGGATAATAGGGGAGAGATTTTCCTTGATACAAATTTAGTGCCTATTCCTTTATTCAGCATAAGTCGATGGAATAGTTAACACACTTTAAATCAGCATAAAGCTTCTTTAGAACCTGTTTCTTTATAATGCTTATAATTTTATTCTAATCATTGTAAAAGGGATATCACAAGGGATAGTCTCTTCAAAAGAAGTAGAAACACTTCCTCCAGATAAATGCAATTACTGTGTGTAATATTCATGTATGGTTATGTTGTACTTTTAAATGATAAACTTAAAGTAACTATCTTGCTTAGGAAAGAGGGAAAACGATGGAGATCAAACATATGATTTATTTTATAGAAATCGTCAAAACGGGCAGTATGACGAAAGCAGCAGAAAAGCTGTTTATTTCACAGCCCACGATTAGTAAGCTTTTACGGGATTTGGAAGCAGAATTAGGAGTGGAACTATTTGATCGCCATAAACGGCAAATGGTTCTTACGGATGCAGGTAAAGCATTTTTGCAGCAAGCAAAAGAAATTGTCAGGTTATATGAAAATCTCCCGACAGAAATGAATAATTTGCTTGGTATCAGGCAGGGGCATATTAAAATAGGGTTACCTCCGATTATGAATGTGAGGCTGTTTATTCATGCCCTTGGAGAGTTTCATGAGAGTTATCCAGATATCAGCTTTGAATTATTAGAAAATGGCAGTAAAAGAATTGAGGAAAGTATCATTAATGATGAGGTTGATGTCGGTATTACGGTACTGCCGACAGATACGGAAACCTTTCATCAATTCTTTTTGCTTGAGGAGCAGTTAAAGCTGGTAATTCCGCGTTCTCATAAATTTGCCGGGAGAGAAAGAATAAAGCTTATTGAATTAAAGGAAGATCATTTTATTTTATTTAGTGAAGACTTTATCTTAAATGATCGTATAACTGAAGCGTGTAAGACTGCCGGTTTTATTCCTGATGTGGTTGCAGAGAGCTCTCAATGGAACTTTATCGAACAGATGATTAGTGCAAGTCTCGGAGTAAGTATCCTGCCGGAAAGTATTATTGATATGCTGAAAGAAGATGTTGTCAGTGTGGAAATTGAGGATCCTTCGATTTTATGGCAATTAGCAATTATCTGGAAGAAGAACAGCTATATCTCTTATGTTACAAAAGAGTGGCTGAAGTTTATGCAGGAGCAATTGATGTTCCTGCGTGGAAATATAAATTAGATATGGCGTTTTCATAGATTTCATCTATATGTTAAATGACAAATAACTATTTTTATTATGGAGCGATAGCCTTTAAGATAAATAAAGAGCAAAAATAAAGCAATCTTATTAAGGAAGGGAACGCACGTAATATGAATAGTTTTAAACACCCGAACGAAAGCAGAGTAGTTAGTACAGATCAGGTACTAATTAATGATTTAAATAATTACAATACCCTCTTTGGAGGTGTATTGATGAAGAAGTTGGATAATAATGCCACATTATCTGCCAGAAGACATGCCAGAGTCAAGGAATGCGTGACAGCATCTACTGATTCGATTGATTTTCTCCATCCAATCCGTCAATCTGATTCAGTATGTATCGAATCATTTGTTTCCTATACGGGTAATACATCGATGGAAATTTTTTGTAAGGTGATTGCTGAGGATATGATGACAGGAGAAAGAAAAATAGCTGCAACAGCTTTTCTTACCTTTGTAGCCTTGGACATGAATAAGAAGGCTATAAAAGTAGCAAGCATTGTACCAGAATCAGCAGAGGAAAAATTCTTATATGAATCTGGTGAGAAGCGGGCAGCGATGCGTCGAAAAAGAAGAGAGCACAGTAAAGAGCTGACACAAATTATTGGTTTAGAAAAACCATGGGAAAGAGGAGATATCTATGTTTGTGGATCTAAATAGTTTATATCTAATAGAGGAAGAACTTGACCGGCTTCAACGCAATTACAAAGAATTGTATGAGCATTTGCAGCATCTGGTGAGTCTGACCAGACAGCTACAGATACCTTATAAATATTTAGGGGAGCTGCTGACAGCAGAAGAAGAGGCAGCCAGACCGCCATTTATTCGGGAATCTGTTTTACAGCTTTATCAAAAAGAAGTAAATTTATTAAAAGAACAAAAGGATTTTGAGGAATTGCTAGCTGTACTCCAGCATCTGGAACAAGTCTCCTATTCACAAGTATTTCTGTTAGTACTTGGAGCGAAGCCAGAGCTTATTCAAGTTAACACGATTATTAAATAGCGGACAGGGCTTATCCTCTTGCATAACATGAGGATAAGCCCTGCTTAATAATTAGGAACAAAAGAAAGTCCTATTAACCTGAAGACTTGAGCCAGGATTATCCAAGCTGTTCTCTTACACAATCCAATTATTTAACATCTTCAGTTCAAAGCTTTACAATAAACAGAAGAAGTCAAAATGAAAGGGTGAGGGTATTGAATATCTTAGTAGTTGGAGCAAATGGACAAATAGGGAAGCATCTGGTCAAATTGATTAAGGAAAATGGAGATCAGGCCCGTGCACTTATCCGTAAGCAGGAACAAGCCGATTATTTTAAGGATCTGGGTGCTGAAACGGCCATTGTTAACTTAGAGGATGAAGTCGATGCAATTGCTAAAGCGGCAGAAGGAGTAGATGCGGTTGTATTTACAGCCGGATCTGGTCCTAAAACTGGCAAGGATAAAACCCTAATGATTGATTTGGACGGTGCTGTAAAGACCATTCAGGCAGCAGAAAAAGCGAATGTCAAACGTTTTATCATGGTTAGTTCGTTTGATACCAGCCGCGAAGCTATTCAAGCGGCTCCTGAATCGTTTGCTCCTTATGTCGTAGCAAAACATTATGCAGATGAGTGGCTGTTAAACACTGATTTAGACTATACCATCGTTCATCCAGGCATGTTGACGAATGATCCTGGTACGAATCAAGTAAATCTTGGAGCCACTGTGGAGCGGGGAGAAGTGCCCCGGGAAGATATTGCTAAAGTAATTTATACGAGCTTGAAAAATGATACAACCATCGGCAAACGATTTCGGGCAGTAGGTGGACAAATACCTGTTGAGGAAGCAATACAGTCAGTGTAATAATGAAGAAAAATCGGGCAGACGCACGCCCGATTTTTTTATGAACAGATTTAAGGCGAATATATACTCGCGGCAATTCCTAATAATCTTTGCTGAGAGAAAAAAGCAATTCAGTCCTTGATGCATTGAAATAATGTCTTTTTTTCTATACTAAAATCGTTGTAATTTCAGAAATTTACAATAAAAGTATAAAGTATTATGGTAATATTGGATTATATAGATTTCGTGTAAATCCAATTGTTTAGTAAATAGAACAATTGGATAATGTTGTTTGGAAAAGATTTGATACAGGAGATATTAAAAGGACCCCGGAAGAAAGAGATGAATATCTAAAGAGTATCGATTAAAAAGGGATAATGAAATAATAAATTATTTTAAACAGCTGATGTAATTACAAGTAAGTAATTATTTGGTTTTGTGAAAATATAGTGTAAAACTAATAAGTTGGTGAGGAATGCATGATGCAAAGCGGTTATATAATTAGAAGCTATCAAGCTGAAGACAAACCAGCTGCAATTCAATTATATAAAAATTTGATGGAGCACCATTCAGACATTATCTATTGGTGGCCTGGCCCGGAGAATAATTGGGAGAATGTCTGCTGTTTTTTTTATAAGGATTTAATGATTGCAAAAGCACAGATAGAAACAATTAATATTATTCCGGCAGATCATTCCACCAATGCAAGTCATTTAATATTTTTTAATATGAAATTGCACTCGAAATGGGAAGATGATAATGACCTGAGGAAGCTTCTTTACAAAAAAATTCTTGAAAAAGCAAAATTAAAGAAAGAGAAACTCCCTTCTCTATTTCCTGTAAAATTATGCGCCGGAAACTTTGCATCAGAAGCAAAAGAAAATGCTTATCTGAAATCCACGGGCTTTGAGCATTTCAAAAGTCTGTATTGGATGCGCTGTAAATTGGATAACCTGGTTCCGCAATCAACTTTAAAATTCCAGGTGTCTCCGTGAAGCATTGGTATATGGAAACTAGAGCGGAGGAATTAGCGTATTTGCAGGCAGAGCAGGAAATCTGGACGGATGATCCAACCAGTTTCGAAAAATTGCTTGAGTATAAAAGTAATCCATTTTGGAAAGCAGTTACTGCTTTTTGTAACAACGAGATAATTGGCAGTATCATGGCTTGGAAGGAAAAAAAGGAGGATATAGGGACCATTGAGAATGTGTTCGTTACTCCAAGGTGGAGAAATCATGGTCTTGCCAGTCAGCTGATAATAGAGGGTCTCTACTATTTAAAAAGCTGCAATCTGGGTGAGGTGCAGCTTCTCGTTGAAACGGAGAATGAATCAGCATTAACACTTTACAGGTCTCTTGGCTTTGAAATTATGAAAGAAGAGAGAAGATATTGGATCGATTTATAATAAATAAATACCAATTTTAGGAGGACTTCAACATGAGCGAAAGTCTTATGAGGAATTTTGAAAAAGAAGTGACAAAAGATAAAATTGACAGCTGTCTCATCCAGCATGATGACAAGCTTGTATTTGAGTATTATCGAAATAATAAAATGAAGGAAAGGCAGCATAAGATATATTCTGTTACGAAAAGCATCTTATCTGCTCTTGTCGGTATTGCAATTGATAAAGGTTATATACCACATGTGCATACGCCGATTACTACATATTTTCCAGACAGCAGGAAGGCACCAGCTGGCGATGAAATTACGATCAAGCATTTATTAACAATGACTTCAGGGCTTCATTGGCCAGGCAATCCAGCGATGATACCGAGTAAAAATTGGGTTAAATTTGTCCTGAGCCAGCAGGTTCAATATAAGCCAGGAGAAGAGAGGGTATATAGCTGCGGCTCTTCCCAATTAATAAGTGCTATTTTACAAAAAGCAACTGGTTTAGATACCGTATCCTTTGCGCAAAAGCATTTATTTATGCCGTTGGGTATAAGCCAATATAGATGGAACCGTGATTCACAGGGAATAGCAATTGGCGGCTTTGGCTTGAATATGAAAACAGAGGATTTATTAAAAATAGGGATATTGTATATGAACAATGGTCGATGGAAATCAAAACAAATTATGCCAAGTGATTGGGTTGAGGAATCTACTGCTGCCAGTGTTAAAATAGATAATACATTTTCATATGGTTATCACTGGTGGGTTTTAACAGGGAATGATCAAGAGTTTCCTATACCTGAAACTTTTTTTGCTCTCGGCAAAAATGGACAGTACATCTTTGTTGTTCCAAGTTATAAATTAACAGCTGTTTTTACAAGTGATTTTACCGATGGTTCATCAAGGCCGATAGAGTATTTTAAGAAGTATTTGTTGCCATATGCTAGTACTAATTTGTAATAAGACTGGTTATAGATCAGGAGGCCCATAAATTGAATATATCTAATAAACTATCTGAGATACCCGGGATTCATACTTATATAAATAAGCTGGAGATAAAGGCTTTAGAAAGCAAACTAAAAAGTAAGCAGCGTGCATTCCTTTTAACAGAAAAGTATTTTATAAAGGTTGGCACAGCTAAAGAAAAAGCATTCTACATTTCGTTATTAAATGAAATAGAAATGTATAAGTTTCTGAGTTCCGATATTCTGCAAATCCCTAAATTAGTAGATTACTTTCAAAATGAAAGGTATATCGTTCTTATCTTAGAAAAAATTACGGGGAGCACATTAGCTGCAAACAGAAATGATTTTACGATGCAAAAGGATATAGATTCAAAAAATGTACTAAAAGAAATTAAAAATATTAGCAAGCTAAAAGAATACCCTGAAAATGTCAGCGTTTTAAACAGAGACAGCAAGGCTGAAGGATATTTTAAAATGATCTATAAAGAATTAGATGCAGAAACGAGAAGAAGTACAGAACATTTAATCGGTACCCTGAATCAAAGTGCGAAGCTTGTTTTCAGTCACGGAGATCTTATCCCGACAAATATAATAAAAAATCGGAACCAATATTATATAATTGACTGGGAGTGGGCTGGTTTACGTCCTGACACTTATGATACTGCATTATTCTTGTTATTTTCAGGTTGTCCTGTGCAACGCTTATCACAATTTGATAAATTAGACAGCTGTTGGGGTCTCATGGAACTATACAGAGATGCTTTACTTATAGCATCCAGAGAAATTAAAAACTGGTTAGATGTAAAAGATTCCTTGATGCAAAAGAAATATGTGAAATTATGGCTAGATACATTAAAAGAAGCTGAAAAACGGCTGCTATTGCATCAATAGTATTAGCTTTAATAATGACGTTATGAGAGGGAAAAGCATGAATAAGAAAACAATATTTTTATCTATTGGTATTTTTGCTATTTTAATAGCAATCTTTGCAGCCGGGAAATTCTTTACAAAGGAAAAAGATGAATCTGAGATAGTATTGGAAATTATCGAGTATGCATCTGAAAATTATTTAATATATGCTTATACAGGTGACGATGACTGGTTATATTTTGAGATTGATGATACAGAGGATTATCATGAATTTCAGGAAGATATTACACAAAGATTAGATAATCATGGCTTGTTGGAGAAGTATGAACTGGAAATTAAACAGACCTCAGATGAAGAGCAAAGAACTGAAAGGTTAAAAATAGATATGGAGGATATGATTTTAGATTACCTGGATGAACATAATCTTAAAAATATTGATGTTGAATTTAATGATGATTCTAAATTAGATATTAAATTACATCTATCTGATGATGCTGATGTGAGCGCAGAAGCGTTAAATAAGATGATGGAGGATTTCCTGGATGTTGAGATTTATGAAGAAGATTAAAAAGAAATACAGAGATTTCATGATAAGAGTCAGCTTCTGAAGCAAAGGAAGCTGGCTCTATATTGTTATCTGCTAAAAAGCTCCGAATAGAAGGACGCCTACAACACCTGATGTGGATAGAAACATGCCTGAAATCGACATAAACATGATAAAGCTGTTCATTCTTTTTGCAGTTAATACAGTAGACAGGATAAAACAGATTGTACTTATTAAAAGTGCATAGGATGTTCTCAATCCTATTTTATGTAAAATACCAATAGGAAGCGGCCCATCCTCGGGTGAGGGATGTAATGGACGTGAAAAAGCTTCTGCCCAAATAGTTGAAGTAATAAGGAAAAGCAAGATGTAACCAAATATAAGAAAAAAATTCCTCGTTTTATTCATTCTTTCACCTGTTTAAATAATATTATTTGCTTCTTATTAAATTAGAGTACCATATAACTGAAGAAGCATTGGTTATTTAGTAGAATATAGATTTACATTTCTGCCGTCCAGCACAATTTCTTTATCTAATTCCATTCCAATTTTTCTCGCCACATTTTGGGAAGAAATATTATCAGGCTGAATCAATGAGATAAATTTTTGAGTATCAAGCTGGTTGTTGCCGTAATCTAACAGTGCCTCAGCTGCTTCAGTAGCGTATCCTTTACCCCAATATTTACGGGATATCCAATAGCCTATTTCCATTTCCATGGTACCATCAATTGTTTGGGGACAATACCTGCATGCCCGATTAGTGCATTATCTTCTTTACGGACTAAAAGCCTTAAACATATATTTTCACCGGCTTCATAGGTGCTGTATATCCAGTTCAAAAATTTATTTCCTCCATTTTCATCCCGTGTCTCTCCATTTCCAATGAAACGGACTACTTCAGGATCTGATAATAAAGACATCAGAAAATCAAAATCATTATCATGATATTGGCGAAATAATAGTCTTTCTGAGGTAATTGGCGGCATTTATAGCATCCTTTCTTTTAAATATTTTTTCAAATGTAATTGCTTTGATATATCAGGTATAGCTTCACAATCCTGTATAAAAATCACTTTATGTTTTGTTTAAAGTAAGATATTCTAACGTTTTTTATTTGATTCCTTCCTAAATTCAAAGTTAAAAGGGCAGGTAAATGTAACAATATATTAGTAACTATTTAAAGATTATACAGGAATTCCTAACGTTTTTTAATCTTCCTTTCTAAAATTAATTTTAAAAAAATCAGAAAAATCATTGACATTTGTAAATCCAAATCGTATGATAAATACAAATATATGATTTGTAAATCCAAATCGATTTATAAATATAAAAAAAGGGAGAGGATAATAATGAATAAGGATTTTGATAAAAGTGAAATTATGGAAATAAATTGGGAGCAACAAAAAGCAATATCCAGTCCTTTAAGATCAAGGTTGATAGCTTTGCTTTATGAGCAGCCAATGACACCTAAACAAACTGCAGATTTAATGGGTAAAAATCCAGGGACGATTTATTATCATATTCAGCAGCTCGTTAAACACGATATTTTAGAAGTGGAAAGTGTCCGTACAGAAAAAGGAATTGTTGAAAAATTCTACAGAGCTAAAGCGATATCATTTAAGAACCCGGAGCAAACATCTCCGCCAGGGTATGTAGATGGCAGAACCGCTAATATTTATTTGTCTAAAAAACTTGTTGCCCAATTAAGTGAGGATCTTGAAAATCTTTTTTATAAATATGGTCATTTATCATACAAGGAAAAGGATACAGAAGAGCAGTTATCCTATTCGGTAGAATTCCTTATAAAAGAATTCAGCGGGGAGGAAAAGGAATGAAAAAATTAAAGCCGTTTATGATAGAAAGAAATTTTTTAATCCTAATTATAGGTGTTTTTATGAATGGTTTAGGAAATGGAATATACTCCGTTGCGGGGATGCTGCTCGTGTTAAATTTGAGTGGAAGTGTTCTCTATTCCGGATTTGCATTTTTTGCGATAACTTCTGCCGGCGCATTGTCTTTTTTAATTGCTCCGTTAGCGAACTATGCGAAATATAAAAGCAGCCTGATTTATAGCAATCTGATAAAAGCACTTATTTTATTCACAATCCCGTTGCTGCATTACACAATTGGATTACATGTCTGGTATGTTATTGCTTTATTATTTATCACTGCATTATTTACACAATATACGTATCCGATCGAATCGACGATATTGCCAATCATTGTTGGCAAAGATAATATCGTGGAAGCAAACTCCTTTTTACAAACGATTCGGGAAGCAATGGATATTGCTTTTATTGCTGGCGCAGGGATTATTATAACTATAATTGGTACAGTTCCAGCTATTACAATTACTGCTGTATGTCTCTTATTAGTAAGCCTATCCTATGCCTTTTTTAATTTTCAACAGCCGGCTCTTTCTGGAGATAGAGCTCAGTCGATAGGCTCTGCAGTTAACGTTTATTTTATAGATCTTCGGGCAGGCTTTAACTATATAAAAAATTCACTAATTCCTAAAATGATTTTTTCAATTATCTTTGTAAATATAGCTATGATTATCATGACAACAAATTTACCTGCTTTCTCCCTTATAAAAGGAAATGGAGTAGAAGCGATGTATGGATTTTATCTTGCCTCCATGTCCTTAGGAATCATGCTCGGTACGATACTTACACCAAAGCTAAAGCACTTTGATTTTGGGAAATTAATCATATTTTCATATATTGGTACAGGACTGGTGTGGATAGGCACTGCAACATTGCCATTAGCAGCATCTATGATTTTATTCGGTATTGGCGCAATTTCAATTGGAGTCCTGAATATCCTTGTGTTTTCATCCATACAGAAACAGGTAGAGACAGCGTTTATAGGCAGGGTAGTTACCTTAATAACAAGTGCAGCATCAATTGGGATGCCTGTAGGAGCATTGGTTGGAGGCTTCCTCGGCGAAACATTTGCACCGGAAATCCCGGTTATAATTTGCGGTGCTTCCATGATTATCTTCAGTATTTTTTGGTTAGGCAGCTCTGTTTTACGGAAACTTCCAAGTATTGACAATGTGAAACTATTTAATAGAACAGAGACAAATTAACTGAGTTCAGTAAGTTTGGTTATGCAGGGAATTTATCAAACCATGAAAAATATATTTTTATTGCTGCGTTCATTGATTCCAAACTAAAAGACAGGTTAAAATGAAAGTACTGAAATGGATAATTTTTCAATCTAAATCATAGTAAATTAGAGGAGGGATTGATATATATGATGGGAAACATCGGCATCCCAGGAATGATTATTGCTGTTATCGTTGTTGTTCTTGTTATTTATTTAATTAGAAGAATGCTGAAAAGGTAGAGGGGAAGCTTTCCACAATAGCTTTCCTCTACCATAAAGCTATTTTTTAGCAGAGGCATATTCAAAACGGACATAGCCAATCTCGGCAGCATTTTTCATTAGTTCGAGATTTAACCATGAAGCTAATTGATGAAATTCTACCTCATTATTAAATGGAAATGCAGTATATGCTTTGTTGTAAAGGTCTTCTTCCTTTATATTTGATAAGACCTCTTCCCATTTTGTGATAAGAGAATGGATAGATGTCTTTACCGATTCAACATCTTCGTGAACTTTAATTTCCTCTTTCGTCAGTGTGCCAGCTCCGAAAGCGTGATCCAATACCATTTCCCACCAGAAAGTAACATGCCATAATGTCCAGGCGAGGCTGGGAGTTCCAATATGATAAGCTTCCGTTTCAGGAAAATCAGCATACCATTCTCCGTTTGCCTCTTTAAGATAAAGCCCGGCATTTGGTGACAGCCACCTGTATTCTTCCTGCTCCAGTGAAGTAAGATGATATTCCAGCAGCTGTTTAGAGATACTAAATTGAAATGTAATGTTATTTAGCAGCGCATTATTTTCGTTCACATTGTATCCTCCTTAGTTCTTTACCCAATATTCCATACCATCTTTACTGCGCTCCATAAAACCATACTCAATTAAATATCTTCTAATCGTAACAAAATCGCTGTAGACAGGCTTTAATACAGTATTTATTTCCTTCTCCGTATAAATCCTGTTTAATTCAAAATGGTTTATAATATTTTGCAGAACAATCAACTTCCTTTTTTCTTTACTTGGGAATTTGTCCAGCTGACCATTCAGGCCGTCTTTAAAATAAGTTGATAAAACCTTCTTTTTTTCGTCCTCCGTAATCGCGTAACGATCATCCACCATTTTTGCTCCCTTGTGAAAGGGAATAAATTTATGATCGTTTTCCTGATGAGATTCTCTATTTAACAGATTCATTAATGCCAGAAAAACCTTTGCCCGTTTTTCCTTTTCCTTTAAGTTAAAGCGGTGACTCCGGATAGTGGAAGGACTTCCGCTGCCTTGTTCTTTGACGATTTCTTTATCGGTTAACCCCTGATAAAAAAAGGTAAGTAATTTTTTTTGATGGGCTGTCAAGCCGGTGTATTTCTTATCAAGTCGAATCAAATAATCAAAGACAGAACCATGCTCCTGTTCAATATGCTTAATAACTGCTTTTTTTGCTTCGTATAATACGCCGTCTATGGGAAAAATTATTCCATCTTCAAAATGTTCATTACATAGCACGCATCCATAGCTGTCGGTACTCTCATCAAAAAAATAACCTTTTGAAAGATCCTCAACTGTGGCATCCCAAAAATGATTTTCATATGACATGTTAAACGATCCTTTCATTTGTTTGGTTATTTACAAACATTATATAATAACGTCCATATTTATTCAATATTTTTTAGACTGGAGAATAGAGGTTAATAAAGCGAAAAATCAAAATATAATGCTTCTTTTAACTAATTATAAGTATGAAACTCCTTCTTATTTTTAAATAAAAGTTTGGAATAGAAATGGACAAGGTTAGGAAAACGTCCAAATAAATTTCATCATGGAAAGGGTAAAGGACAAAAAAATAACTTGTAATTATTCCGATATTAGATATACTTGAAACAACATATTTGATGGAGGTTAAATGTTATGGAAAACTTGTCCGATAATTATTATGTAGAACAATCTGATGTATTTGAATTACTCGCGCTCATGTTCCGTTTAAATAATTATGAATACATGCAATCAGAAAAGCATCGCACAAAAGAAAGCTTTAACCAGTTTATACAGGATTCATTTTCTTTGCTATCTGATGAAACGAAAAAGGAACTGGATTGCTTTTTTCATAAGGATAGTTTTTTTGGATTAACATTTGTTCAGCTTCTTTATCGGCATAATAAATGGCATGATATACCAGCCTTTTTAAGTTTTCTGGAGCAATTAGAGTTTGAAGAAATCATCTCCGCATTTTTAAGCAGTGGCTATTCGTCACCAGAAAAAATAGAGGATTATACGGATGGGCAGGAAGTATTTTCATATATTCAATCCTCTGCGTTACCGTTTTCTGAACAGGCAAAGTTATTTTATTTATATTTTGATAAGGGAAATACGAAGCAACGTTTTTTAAAGGTAGTAGCAGAAATCAACGAGAAGATATACCAGCCTTTCATAAAGAAAATAAACGCGTATCATGAAGACAGTATTCATAAACTATCGGGAATGAACAGGAAACAATTGAACAAAATAACTAATCCGCATTTTGATGCTTCTGACGCAAATGAACCAAATAAAATTATATTGATTCCGTCTTACTTTTATCATACCAGCTCTTTATTTTCTTATAGCTCTGAAAGTGACATAGCTATTTATCTTATTGGTGCGGAGCTTATTGAACAGACAATGGACGAAAGCAGGGAAGAGGATAAGGTGATTGATCTGGCAAAAGCGCTCTCTGACCGGACGAAAATTAAAATTATAAAAGAATTAAATCAACAGCCGCGATATGGCTTTGAGCTGGCAAAGCAATTAAATCTGTCCAGCCCGACCATTTCGCATCATATCTCAAAATTATCTGATTTAGGTCTAGTTACAGCGAAAAGATATGAAAATAAAATTTTTTATCAGGCAAATCAGGAGCTGATTGAAGAAGCGTTGCAAAGTATGTCCGATATGTTGATAGCGAAAGAGAGGTAAGGCAATTGAGAGAATTGTTTGTTAATCGTAATTATATACTGCTGTGGGCAGGGTTAACTGTATCAAGATTTGGATACCGCTTTTTTAATCTTGCTATTCTATGGTTTGTAATGCAGGAAACCGGATCTGCGTTGTCCTTGGGGATGACGGTGCTGTGCTTTACCGTGCCAACAATTATTATTCAACCATTAGCAGGCGTCGCAGCAGATCGCTTTGATAAAAAGAAAATCATGGTTCTATCGGATATTTTTACTGGAAGTACAATGCTAATTATTGCGATATTGATGTTAAATGGCTCTTTGGCACTGCCTTTATTGTATGCTTTATTAGTCTGTTTAGCAGCTTCTATGGCCTTATTCAATCCTTCCGCAAATTCCAGTATTCCTTTACTGGTTCAAGAAGAGCAGCTGACAAAAGCGAATTCATTAAACCAGCTCAGTACACAAGGGAGTAATATCTTAGGACCGGCGCTCGCGGGCGTTTTGATTGGATTCGTTGGAAATATTGGCTTTTTATTAATTATCAGCGGTGCTGCATTTATCCTATCAGCAATAACAGAATCATGGATAAAGGTTCCGCGTATAAATAACCATAAAAAAGATGGGAAACAATCATTTGTCTCCGAAATGCTGGATGGTTTTCAATATGTGAAAAAAGACAAGGCATTATTATTTCTGGTTATTGTCGGCGGGATTATTATTAATTTTTTCTTAGCGCCGCTGACGATATTTTTCACGTATATGAGTGATTATGTATTTGATGTAGGTGCATCTGGTTTAGGGTTTATTAATTCTATTCTTGCCACAGGTGCAATGTGCGGATCACTAATGATTATGTTCAATGTATTTAAAGATAAATACAGAATGGCAGTGGCAGGCTTGCTGCTTGAAGGCATTGCGCTGCTTATTATGGGAATTGCATTAAATTATTATGCAACAGTTGTTGCAGCTGGTTTATTAGGATTAGGAGTCTGCTTCGCAAGCGTAGGCTTAAATACCATGTACCAGACTATGATTCCGAAAGAGATGATGGGAAGAGTATTGAGCTTAGTTTCCATGCTGTTAGGTGCTTCTGTCCCTTTGGGTCAATTATTTGGATCCTTGATTATAGAACAGTACTCGACGGCTGTGATTTTAATGCTATTTGGTGCTATTGTGAGCCTTTCTTCGTTATCGCTGATTCGAGTGGTCAGAGAAGAGAAGAAGGAGGGTATGATCGTTGAAAGAGAAGCACCATAATTGAAGAGGACAAATTCAGTTTGGAATATTCATAATTTTCCTGTGGTATAATGGGTTTAATATCTTTCAGGGAAGGAATGAAGCGTGGTGTTTTTACTTGATGTATTGCCGATATTGTCAATAGTAATGCTGTTTGTATCATTCTTGGCTGCCGTAAGTGATGTGCGAAAGAAAAAGAGTTTAACCTCAACTATTTTCCTTATTCTAAACGGTGTACTTTTTCTCTTGATTCTCGTTATTTTTCTTGGTTACCTTTTACAGGGTAGAATAACCTTAGCAGCACCATGGGTTTATTGGTCTCTTATAGCCACAGGGGTACTGGCAGGTCTCGCAGCATTTATTAAAAGGCACATACCGGGTCAAATTATGTCTGCCGGACTTTTGCTATTTAGCGGATATGTAGCCTTATTTTCCATTGGAATCTTTTTATTAGTTCTATTTATAATTCAAATTATCTCCAGCATTGTAGACTGGAAGAAGTATGGTTTAGAATAGGGCATGAAATAAATAAAAAGAATTGCCTTTACTACAGTCAAAAAGCTGGTGAAATCATGGATCAAAATGTTGCGCTGGAAGTAGAGTTAGAAAAGAAGAAATTTTTAAGGAAGTTAGGCTGCCTGGCATGGGGATTATTGCTGTTATTTGGACCTTTTATTTTGATTGCTGCGGTATTCCTTTACCAATTGAATTTTAAAGAGGATACACTTCTAACTAGTACTTCTCCAAAACTAACAAACACAATTGAAATTGTTGAAAAAGGAGAACCGTTCCTTTTTGGACCCTATACTATTCGAATAAAGTATGATGGGGAACACGTAGATACCGAAGTAAATAATGGTTTGAAATCACTGAATGAATCAAATGCGAATGTTCGCTGGATAAGAGACAATAAAGCTGAAATTACTGTGGATGGTGAAGGTCAGTCACCTAGTATAATTATATTTGATGCGGAAGCCTCTCCGTATTTTGTGGTGGAAGAAACAGATGAGGAATAAAGTGAAATCTTCCTCGGCTGTCAGATAAAAAGGTACTTAAAAGAAGCAAAAAAGGTTCCGTCTGGCCATGCTTTAAGCCGAAAATAATATAGTAAATAATAATTAAAGATAATATATTTATATTGAATAATTATCCTTGCTGATTTAGTATAAGGTTATAAAAGGAAAAGAATGCAAGGAAGGGGACGGATGCGTGGGCATGTAAATAGAATACATATGCATATAACGACAAATTATAATTAGTCTGATTTTTTGAATATTTATTTCCTGTTAGTATAAGCTCGCAGAATAAATGGGTAAAGGTCTAGAAAATAGAAGTTGAGAATCAGTATAGTCTGTCTGATATGTAAAGAATAATTTTGAGTAATTTTAAGGAGCTAAATAAAAATGAGTCATCCAATCTAACATTCTCTCTGTTCAAATAGTTAACCAATATGAAACAGGGAGAAAACTGTAAAACTGAATAAGAATTTTTACTGAAAAGAGATAATTAAGTAAAACAAATATGTTTCCTGAAAGCAGTGTTTCTCCCATATAGAGGAGAGAGTTAAATTGAAGACATTATTGATTAATAGAAATTTCAGATGTATGTGGGGATCAGAATTTCTTTCTATTTTAAATGGCAGATTTAGAGAATTAGTGATTCCGTTAGTTGTATTAGGATTAACCAGTTCGCCGCTGGTTACAGCGCTTGTAGCTTTATCACAGCAAATAGGAACGATTTTGTTTGCTATACCTATTGGAACATGGGTGGAAAATAAGAATAAGGTCAGAGTTGCTGGGGTTTGTCACTTCCTATATGGAACAGGTATTTTTATACTTGCTTTTCTGATAGCAACAAATAATGTAAATGCAGTAATTATTGCTTCCTTGTTATTCGTAATGGGGTTACTTGCATTAATCAGCCGGACAGCTTTTACTTCGATGATACCTGCTGTTGCAGGAAGAGGAAACTTATTAAGAGCACATACAAATATCGAAGCTGCTGATGCTATTGCCACCGTAATCGGACCGGCATTGGGCGGAGTATTATTAGCAAAAACAGATTCCGTATTAACATTGGTTATTTGTGCAGTGTTATCACTTTTATCTGCTATATTTATTGCTTTTATCCGTAACGCGGAAGAGTTTAAAAAAATAGAAACGAAAGAGTCAGAAAAAAATAAATTGAATGCGTTTTTAGGAAAGTCATTAGATGGCTTGAAGATTTTGATAGATAATCCGCAACAGCTGATCAGCACTTTAGTAATGTGTATTTTAGGCTTCACTACGGTATTTATTACATTAACCATTATATTTTATGCCAGAATAACGATGGAATTATCGGAAGGGTTAATTGGTATTTTACTATCAAGTGCCGGTGTTGGTAATATTGCAGGCATCTTTTTGATAAATAAATTCAAACATAAAAATTGGGTTACACTGATCAGCTTATTAATGGTTATCTCCGGAATAGGTATAGTGATGATTACAGCCACAGATACTTTTCTTATTATGTGCATTGGCATGGCCATTTTTGATTGTGCTCTCTCCATGGCATTTATTGTACAGGGAGCTGTGCATCAAGGGATTACTCCGGATGAATTTTTATCGAGAGTCCGGAGCTCAACCTATGTTATTAGCGGAATATTCACGATGCTGGGTACTTTTTTAGCAGGAGCTATTCCGGAATTATTTGATGGAAAGATTGCTTTGATTGTTGGTGCGTGTATCCTTTTAATCCCGGCTTTTATCCTGATCAGCTACGAAAAATTTGGTGTGAAATTAAGCAAGGTTGAACCTATTTACAGGAAAAGAAAAGTGTAAGCAGAACAATATATTAAAATTCCCGATGAAAGAATATGAATACTCATCGGGAATTTTAATATCAGCATTGGAGGAATATATCATGAAATCCGTGAAAGTGTATCATTATGATGCGTTCAGTAAAGTACCTGATAAAGGAAATCCGGCTGGAGTTGTACTAAACGGAGATGAATTAACAGATAAACAAATGCAGGAAATTGCATTTAAGGTAGGATTTAATGAAACGGCCTTCCCGGTTAAATCGGGAGAAGCAGACCTCGGCATACGTTTTTTTACACCGGGACATGAAATGAACTTATGCGGGCATGCGACAATGGCAACAGTGTATGCGTTAAAAACAAAGGGATTGTTAGGTAAAAAGACAGACTTAACGATTGAAACAAGAGCTGGAGTTTTACCCATAAAGCTTCATTCGACTGCTAAAAAAGAAATTAGAATAACAATGAATCAGACTGCGCCAATATTTGAAGCATTTCATGGTTCAAAAAAAGATTTAGCACATTCGATCGGGCTGGAGGAAAACGACATACATGATAATTTCCCGATTTTATACGGGAGTACTGGCACATGGACACTGTTAATCCCAATTAAAAAATTGGAAGCTTTTAATAGAATGAAAGTTAATAATAAAAATATCCCTTCTATTTTAAAAGAAATGCCTAAGTCATCTGTTCATCCATTTTGTATGGAAGCATATGATGAGGAAGCTGATATGCATGCCCGGCATTTTTCCTCCCCATATTCAGGGACTGTTGAGGATGCAGTTACTGGGACTGCTTCAGGAGTAATGGGTGCTTATTATGCCAAATACATAAGAAAAGATACGAAAGACGCTTTGAAGCTTGTGGTTGAACAGGGGAATGAAATTGGCAGGGATGGCAGAGTTGGTGTTCAGGTCTCTAAGAATGGCGAATCGTATGATGTTCAAATTACGGGAAGTGCGGTTTTTGTTAATGAGTTAAATGTGATGATAAAGGATTAAAGCATCCCGGTAGATAGCAGCTCAATAAATGAGTTAGAAATGATTTGAATCAAAGGAGAAATAACGTGGAAATTAAACGATCTGAACAGATACTGAAAGATAAAATTAATGCCTTTTTTATAAAGCAATGGGGAAGCCCGGAAATGGTTATTTCCAGCGGTGTTTTTGATTGTACCACCCTGGAAGGATTTGCAGTGTTAAATAAAGACAGAGAGATAATCGGTTATATCTCCTATGTTATAACTGAAAGTGAGTGTGAAGTAATTTCTTTAGACAGTATGGAAGAAGGCAAAGGAATTGGATCAGCTTTAATTCAGGAAGTAGAACATATGGCGAAGGAAAGAAGCTGTCAGAAAATCAAACTTATTACTACAAATGATAATTTACATGCATTAAAATTTTATCAGAAGCGTGGATATTGTTTAAGCGCCCTACTTAAAGGAGCAGTGGACAGAGCAAGAGAACGCAAGCCGGAAATACCGCAATTAGGGAATGATGGGATTCCGATTCGGGATGAAATTCTTTTGTCTAAATGGTTGATTTAAAAAGCTGTTATCATAGGATAAGGAGTTGAAAAAATGGAGCATAAAATTGATATTTGTTTAGAAAAAGACAACAAATTTACCGATTTTTTACACCAGAAGATTAGAGATTATAATAATAAGCACTCCCCCCACCATAGGCGAATAAGAGAAAAAGAAGCAGTACGTCCAATAAATATTATTGTTTCTGATAACGATAATAATTGGATTGGCGGTTTAAGTGCAGAGGTTTACTGGGGATGGCTGGAGATTGATTATTTTTGGATTTATGAAAAGCATAGAGGAAAAGGCTTAGGAAAGAGAATTCTTTCTGAAGCAGAGAAGATTGGTAAAGAAACGGGAGCAATGAAGGCATTATTAACAACTTTTGAATTTCAAGCCCGTTCTTTTTATGAAATGAATGGATATCAGGTTGTCGGTGAAATAGAAGGATATCCGCCTGGAAGCAGTTACTGCATGATGGTGAAAGCATTACTTTAAAACCACCCTTTGATCAGGAGGAGATTATCTTGAAAAAGGTCATTGAATTACCAGAAAAATTTAATTTCAAAGCAGCAACTACAGATCATGGCTGGTATATGCTGCCTCCCTTCCACAGTAATGATGATATGAGTGCTTTGAACAGAGTGGAAAAATTATCAACCGGTAAGATCGTTATGCTTCACATCAAGCAAGATAATAATAAATTAATTATTGAAATAGAGGACAAGAAGACCTTAACAAATAAAGAAAGTGAAGAGATAATTCGTAAAATCAGCTGGATGTACCGGCTGGATGAGGATTATAGCGCCTTTTATAAAATGTGCGCAGAAAACAAGGACATGCAGGAAATCGTGACAGAAAATAGAGGCAGGCTATTACGGTCCCCAAGTATATTTGAGGATATTGTAAAGACGATTCTTACTACCAATACTACCTGGAGCCGGACGATTTCCATGACAACTAATTTTGTAACGCTTTTAGGCGAAAGATATTCGGACGATTCAGGATTATTTACGTTTCCCACACCTGAAGCAGTTTTAAAGAAAGATAGGGAATTTCTAAACCAAACTGTTAAATTGGGATATAGAAGCGATTATATTTATGAGCTTGCATTAAATATAGTAAATGGCGTCTATGACCTAGACGTACTCAAAAATCCGGAAATTCCAACAGAAGAAGTTGTTCATAGAATGAAAGAAATTAAAGGGGTAGGACCATATGCGCTCAGCAACATTTTAATGCTGTTAGGGAGGTATGACTACTTGCCGGTAGACAGTGAATTTAAGAAGCATGTGAAAAATAAATATTTCGCAGGGGAACTTCCTCCTAAAGCACAGCTGTATCAGTTATATAAAGAGTGGGGAGTGTATAAATTCTTGGCTTATTGGTTTGACAGGTAATCTTCAGATGCAGGGAATGTTGAAGCAAAAATGGAGCAGGGAGTTTAATTGATTATGTTTTTTTTACGATGGACATTATTTCAAGGAATTATAATTATTTCTTTGGCAGTGCTTGCCTATATAGCAGATTTGTTTAAAACAGAGATTGCTATACCTGCTTCTTCAAGTATGGAAGTAAGTGGATCTATGTTGATGACGTTTTTGTTTATAACAGCTGTTATTGGTTTGCTAAGCCTGTTAATGTATTTTCAAACGAAGAAAAGCCACACATTCTTAAAGCATCCGTTATGGGATAAAATGTACGTCCTGATGCCTGTTGTATTTGCTGTCTCTTTCGTTTTGATTTTCTTTTTGATAGATTCAGTAAGTGATTTCATAGAGAATCACCGTTGGATAATATATATCATGATTTACTATATGCTGTTTTTAATAAATATAATTGTTTTGTCATTTATCCATAAAGCAAAAAGGAATACAATCCCGAATGAAAATAAAATTATGTTTTCTTTTGTTTGGACTACTTTAATTCTCTTTGTAATTTATTTTCTGCTGTAACCTTTATGTTTACTGCTCTTGTGCAGAACCAGGATCGGTTTTTTGACCCCTGCTTTTAAATCTTAATTTAAGGAAAAAACCATTTAACGCTTTAACGCCAAATGATTTTTTCCTTATTTTATAAAAGCTTATTCGTACTTACGAGGATAATACAAATACATAAAACCTCCATTGCCTGCTCTACTTCCTCTAACGTTGGGAAGGATGGTGCAATGCGAATATTTCTGTCGCGCGGATCTTTTCCATATGGAAAGGCTGCTCCAGCTCCGGTTAATGTTACTCCGGCCTCTTTGGCAAGTCTGATTACTTCAGAAGCACAGCCATCCATGGTATTCAGGCTGATAAAATAGCCGCCGTCAGGCTCTGTCCATGTGGCAACACCATAGGAATCTAATTTGGAATGGAGTATATTTAATACTGCATCGAATTTAGGCTTCATAATATCCGCATGCTGCTTCATATGTACCAGGATATTATCATAGTTTTTAAAGAAGCGGACATGGCGCAGCTGATTTACTTTATCAGGACCGATTGTCTGCACGCTGAGCTGTTCCTTAATAAAATTTATATTTTCCTTGCTTGCTGCTACTACTGCGACACCAGCTCCAGGAAAAGTGATTTTCGAAGTGGATGCAAACATAAATACTCTGTTCGGATTACCATGTTTTTTACATGCTTCCAAAATATTTTTTAATCTTGGAGAATGGTCGGTTAAGTCATGTACAACATAAGCATTATCCCAGAAAATTTTAAAATCCTTTGCTTTGGTCTCCATTTTAGCTAAGCGTTCCACGACATCATCACTGTATGTAACACCATCAGGGTTGCTGTATTTTGGAACACTCCACATACCTTTGATGGATGCATCATTTCGGACAAGCTCCTCCACTTTATCCATATCCGGACCATCTTCCAGCATATCGACGGAGATCATTTCGATATCATACTGTTCACAAATCGTAAAATGTCTATCATAACCGGGGACCGGACAGATAAATTTAATTTTATCCTCTTTGCCCCAAGGAGCTTCACTATCGACAACACCTTTAATCAATGCTTTTGAAATAAGATCATGCATGATATTCAGACTGGCGTTGCCTCCGATTAAAATCTCTTCTGTGTTAACTCCCAGCATTTCCTTAAACAATTCTTTTGCTTCCGGTATCCCATCAACCAGACCGTAATTCAGAACAGAAAGATGATCACCGATATTTTCAGAATTCACACTGTCTAATAGTTTCAATGATAATTTCAGCTGTTCAGCGCTAGGCTTTCCTCTGGCCATGTTTAAAGCCAGATTCTGTTTTTTAATAGATTCAAATTCTTGTTTTGCTTTATTATAAAGATTTTGCAGACTGGAATGATCCATCTGTTTTAACTCGCTCATTTTATCCCTCCGCAGTTACTTACCTTGATTTTGTCTCTTGTTATTATTTTATTGCATTCAATGGGAATTGCAATGGGGAAATGCGGAAAGTTGCAAATTTGTCAGTTAAGATATTTTTTCTTCAAATAATTGGATAATTGAAACGTTTGCAGGCTTTAATTCGTAAGCTAATATAACAATATAAAAAGGGAGAACTGAAATCTATGAATGAATGGTGGAGAAAGAAAAAGTCAAAAACAAGAAAAAGCAGAAAGAATAAAGGAGATTACACAACAAGAGATTTTCTGCTCGATATTTTCTTCTGGATTCCCGAAATTATTATATTTCCAATACGTCTTCTTTTTTGGTCCTTCAGAGGTTTGTTTCGATGGATAACTGAGGTGTTCTGATAAGAATGGCAGTCTGTTTGGGAGACATATAGAAAATACAGCTATAAAAGCAGGATAAATGTTAAATATGGTGAATTATGTATATAGGCAGGTGTTCAGATTTATACATATAACATCATTATCTCTGCAGCACTATTAAACAAATTTGATGGTTTCAATAACCTTCTTATGGAGCTGCTTTATAATAAATTTTAGGAAGAAGCAAACTCCATTTTTGGACTTTTTCAAAAATACTTCTGTTATTTATATGTTTGTTGTTATTTCTACATATCATTTTCTTCTCGCCAGCGGTGGTGAATATACTGGTATCCGGGTTATCACGAATTTTACGCTTCTTTATTTCATTCCTATAGCCGTTTTTATTAATTCTATTCAATCGAATATTAATGCGTGGAAATAATAGAAAAGAAGTATTTTCTTCAAAGTAGATAGTTAATAAAAATAAGGAAAGGGGGTCACGTATATGGCCGGTAATATACTTATTAGTAATTTAACATTTAAATATCCATCTATGATTCATCCTTTATTTGAAAACATCACAGTAAATATTGATGAAAAATGGAAGCTGGGGCTGCTCGGCAGAAACGGCCGCGGCAAAACTACTTTCTTTAAAATCCTTTTAGGTGACCTGGATTATGAGGGGAATGTTCAATCTTCCCTTACATTTAAGTACTTCCCGATATTTCCTGCGCCGGATAATCAGATGAGTGCGGAAGAGGTATTGCTTAAGGAAAATCCGATAATTGAACGCTGGGAGCTGGAAATGGAATTATCCTATATGGATTTACCATCAGAAGTGCTGGACAGGGATTTCTATGCCTTAAGCGGCGGTGAACAGACAAAAATTTTATTAATAGAGTTATTTCTGAATGAGAGCGCATTCCCGCTAATAGATGAACCGACAAATAATTTAGATGTTCATGGCAGAAAGGTTGTAGGAGATTATTTGAATCGGAAGAAGGGTTTTATCGTTGTCAGTCATGATCAGCATTTTCTCAATCAGTTTGTTGACCACACGATGGCAATCAATAAAGAAAGCATTGATGTTGTAAAAGGTGATATCGATACATGGGCCTATGAGAAAAAGAATGCGGATGAGCTTGCTGAAGAAAAAAATCAAAAACTTCATCATGAGATTAATAGACTGGAAACTGTTTCAAAAAGAGTCGGTTCATGGGGACAGATGAGAGAAAACAGCTCCAAGGATGCCGCCGAGCGAAGGCTAGCGGCGAAACAGATGAAGCGTTCCAAAGCAATCAAAAAAAGAACTGAAGAAAAGATAGTGGAAAAACAGGCTCTGATTCATAATGTAGAGACCGTAGAAACTTTAAAAATGCGGGTTGATCAGCCTCATAAACAAGTACTCTTACTTCGGGATTTTTCTATTTTACAAAATGGCAGGTGCTTGTTTGAACCGGTCAATATAGATGTTTATCCCTCTGAACGTTTATTTATTACCGGAAAAAATGGGGCAGGAAAAACAACCCTGCTGAATTTTATCTTTGGAAATGGTCAGTTTGAGGTTACTGGGGATTATCAAATTAGACTGCCGGAAAAAATCTCTCTCTTACAGCAGCAAAATCAGCTGGAAGAGGATCATGCTTCTATTCTTCAGCAGCTAACAGCAGAGGAAAAACAAGCTTATCTGCATTTGCTGCGGCAGCTAGGCTCCAAACGATCCAGTTTTGCTGATCGTTCAAGTGACCATTGGAGTTCGGGAGAGCAGAAAAAAGTGTTTTTAGCAAATGCCCTGCTGGGGAATCATTCTTTATTTGTATGGGATGAAGTGACAAACTATTTAGATATGATGGTGATTGATCAATTAATTGCAGCGATAAATAAATATAAGCCTACAATGATCGGCGTAGATCATAATGAGCATTTTGTAGATTCTGTTGCAACGAAAACGCTGGAGCTGATTAAGAAAAGGAACAGGTGATGTAGATGATGAAAATATGGTGGGTAACAAGTGTGTTTTGGGTAATATTTTTCACTGGGGCTTCGGTTGTTATTGGAGTTCGAAATGTAGATGGAGCAGGAGTAGCGCAGACTCCTGAATTAAAAATGCTGGCATATATTATTTTGGGAGGTTTTTTTGTCGTTGTTCTGGTGGGGCAGCTGTTATTCCTCTATTTTGTCAGAAAACGAAAAGCAGTTTAGATATTGCGTTTTATGCGGAATATTATTTCTATAAAATCTATCTAAGGAAGTGCAGGCTGGGTTACAATAAGGAATCCGGCCTGCATTTATCATAAAATAGCAGCTATTGGAGGGAAAAATATGGTCCGTTTAAATGATTTTAAATTATATCGAATCGTTTCTTCCATCATTTTAGAAAATGAAAATATTCTTTTAGTACAGAATAAAGATGAATATGCGAACTATATCTGGAGCCTTCCCGGCGGGCAAATTGAAGCGGGAGAAACGATTAAAGAAGCATTGTCCAGAGAAGTGTATGAGGAAACAGGATTAAGCGTAACAAATTTTGAAATAGCCTATATCCACGAAAGCTGTATACCTGAACATGCTGCTCAGAGCTTAGTCACTGTTTGTAATGTATCCGTTAAGCATCAGGAACAACTTAAAATAAATGATCCAGATGGAGAAATTACAGATATAAAATGGGTTCCTCTTACAGAGATTGAAAATTACATAAAAAATACAGGTGTGTCCGCTCCATTATCAGAATGGCTGAAATTTAGATTTACTTGTTTTTATAGGCTGGATAAGGATTTAGTCTGGAATGATACGAATAAATAAAACAACTATATGTAAGTAACAAAGGGAGCATTTATACATATCTGCTTAGCTGATCCCAATTAAAATAGTTTATTAATAGATAAAACATTTCAGGTAAGATTCAGATTCGACAATCAAGATAGTTGTGATAACAGTTAGAAGGTGGAGAGGAATAATGATTTATACAAATGTTAGAGCTTTCATTATAAGAGAAACAGAGCAAGGGGAAGAGGTATTAGTCCAACGTCGTATCAGATCAGATGAACAGCGAACCCCGATAGAACTGCCAGGAGGAAGACTTGAAGAGTTCGAAACTTTGTTGGATTGTTTGGCAAGAGAGATAAAAGAGGAAACAGGGCTTGAGCTGGAGAAGGTAGTAGATCCAACTGACAGAGTGGAAACGGTTACAAATGAAGGATTTAAAGTCGAATGCATGGCTCCTTTTGCAGTCTATCAAACAATAGAGGGACCAGTAGATTCTTTTGGGATATATTTTAAATGTAAAGCTGCTGGTAAACTTCTTGAAAAAGGAGATCATACAGACAATATTAAATGGATTACAAGAAACAAATTAGCTATTTTACTTAAGGAAGATAAATTAAGCTTTGTTGATAAGGCTGGTGTTCAATTTTTTCTTAATCAAAAGAGGCAGTTAACAGATTAAAGAAATAATAAACTTTATTTGTGAAAGGAAGTAGAAGCTCATGATGAATCCAATTATTCTGGAACAATTAAAATCATTATATACAGAAAATATAGAGCCTCTTGAATTGCTGGGTGGCTTTCATAATAATGTATTTCTCAGCCGTAATCAGAAGATGGTTATAAAAATATTGGACGCGGAAACATATAGAAAAATTAATTTACTCAATGAACAGGAAATAATAAATTTAATGCTTCCGCATGGAATAAAAACATCCAGTCTTATCCCTTCAAAAAATGGAACGCCTATAGAATTAGTCGAAGGGAAAGAGAAAAAATTCTATTTAATGGCATATTCATACATTGACGGAGAGGTTTTGTCTCCAAGTTTGAAAGAAGATCATTTAATAAAAGCCTGGGGTAAGCTGCTTGGTAAAATGCATGAAATAACCAAATTAAGCAGTCATGCAATGAAGCAAAATTATTTAGAATGGAATCACGATATTAAAAATGAAGATTTTGCTAAGGGTCACGGTAAAATAATTGAAGAGAAGTGGAAGGGATATATGGACGCGTTTTCTGCGCTCTCAAAGAATGAAAATAATTATGGAATCGTCCACCATGATCTCCATAATGAGAATATTATGATTGCAAATAAAGATATGTATGTTTTAGATTTTGGTGATGTCCGCAGAAGCTGGTATGTGTATGATGCTGCGATTCCAAGCTTTCATTTTATGGAAAATAACAGAAATCATACTAAATTAGAGCAGCTGCAAATCTATCAAAATTTTACCAATCTATTTTTTGAAGGTTATGCAGAAGAAACTGCTTTATCTGAGGATCAATTAAAACTGATCCCTAAATTTCTGGAATACAGACTCTTATACTCCTTTTTATTTTTCAATAATTCCTTTAAGGGCAATGAAATAAGTACAAAAGTAAAAAGTCATTTGGAAAAAATGCGGTTTCGAATTGAAAATGATGTGCCTTTTATACCTGTTCTATAGCTGCAGACTGATTCAGGATTATATAAACGTACAATAGCTATGCATCCTGGAGGGAAAAGTATTCTTCAGCAATATCTATAAGAAAGGACGATTTTATAATGCAGGCATACGAGAATAAACAAGCTCTAATTGATGAAATTATAAAAAGAGCAGATCTGTTTATCAGTGAATTTGAACCAATTAATAATTCAGATAAAGATATCTCCGTAAGCGAAGTCGACCGAACACCCGCACAAATGATTGCCTATCAGCTGGGCTGGATGAATCTAATCTTATCCTGGGAGCAGGATAATCAGAATGGAAAGGATGTTATTACACCAACTCCTGACTATAAATGGAATAATCTTGGAGGTCTCTACCAAAGCTTTTATAATCAGTATGCTGACGATTCGCTCGAGATGCTGATGGAGAAGTTTAATCATGATGTTGACCGTATTATCCATTTAGTAGAAAGCTATAAGGATAAAGAATTATTCGGGCAGGGAGGCAGACAATGGGCCACGACGACACCTTCCAGCTGGCCGATTTGGAAATGGATTCATATTAATACAGTTGCACCATTTAAAACATTTCGGACAAAAATTAGAAAGTGGAAAAAGGTTCGGGGAGTATAAATAGATTGATTATATAAATTAAAAATAAACTATTAAAACACATTTAAAATTTAAATGTGTTTTAATATGAAAAATTATTATTGACATTCAAGTTACTTTAACGTTTATGCTGATAGATAGAGAGGGCGACAGGAGGAAAGCATGTTGATGACAATACAGGCATTTTCAATGAAAACTGGAATTCCCAAAAGCACACTTCGCTTTTATGAAGAAAAGCATCTGCTGACATCAGTGCGGCAGGGGGATAGTAACTATCGCATGTATGCAGAGGATCAGGTCCCTCTTGCCAAGATGATTGCAAGCTTGCGGACAGCGAAGGTTCCTATTCGTGACATCCAGCTCTACTTAAAAGCGGATGAAAAAAGACAGAAGCAGATGAAGCGGAAATGGATTCAGACAATAAAAGAAAATCAGAGACAGCTGGAAATCAGTCTCCGCTATTTAGAAAGTGATTATGGAGAAGAAGAGATTTATATGTTTGAAAAACCTGCAGAGAAGGTTATCTGGTTTGAGGCGGAAGCTTCTCCAGGACAGTTTAGCGGGGAATTTGAGTTAAGACGTAAACAGATGAAGCAGCATCATATTCCAGTTAAGAATACGTACTTACGGTATTTGTCCGGAAACAGCAAACAGGTTAAAGCAGAAATTGGCTTTGGTGTACCAGCTAATATAAATACTGCGTCTGTTCCAGAATCTTTTTCAGAAAAAATGAGAGGGAGCTTCTGTATCGGCATTGCTTTTAAAGAGGATTTTTCCAAGATTGAAGCTGCTTACCGCAAATTAATTCAATATTGCATGACAAATAACTGGGCTCCTGCCGGTTCTATTCTTGAATGGTACCGCGGTGATCAGATGGATGAAGCGGATATTATTATACCTGTTACGCATATAGGAGGGAAGCCATGAGCCAAAGAAAAGATCTGCAGGTAGAAGTCGTTGAGTTAAAAGGTTCTGCTTATGATATAGGAGTGAAACAGGGCGCTGCACTAAAATTAAATCCAAAATGGAGACAACAGAAAGAATTACAGACAGATGAGGATACGGTAGAAGCAAGGAAGCAGATAGAGAAAGTTTCCCCAACCTTTTTGAAAGAAATAGAAGGTCTGGCTGCAGGAATGAAAATCAATATAAATACTGCAATAAAGCTGTTTGGAGGCTATAATACGCAGATGCCTTCCATGGGCTGCACCACACTGGCCAATGATTCCTTCTATGTAAGAAATTATGATTTCAATGATGAATTATATGACGCCAGACTTGTTCTAATCAGGCCGGATAACGGATATGCAAGCATCGGGTTCAGCCAGCAGATTACAGGCAGACTGGATGGCATGAATGAGAAGGGGCTTGTGATTGGGTTGCATTTAGTAAATGAAAAGATCAGCCAAAAAGGGTTTTTGGCTACAATAGTTTGCCGCCTGGTGCTGGAACAATGCGTTGATACAGATGAAGCGGTATTACTTATTAAACAAATGTCTCATCAATATTGTATTAACTTTTCGATAATGGACAAAAAAGGGAATAATGCCATTGTGGAAGCATCACCTGAAAAACAGATTGTTCGTAAAAATACTCAGCTTATCTGTACGAATCACTTTGAATCAGAGCAGTTAAACAGGAAAAATAGAGCAGTCATTAATGGATCACTGGACCGAAAAAAATATTTATCAGCACTGGAAAAAGAAAAGCTGACGCCAGGCTCTGTTTATCATATTTTTAACAGTGAACACTCCCCATTGTTTTTCAAACACTATAAAGAATATTTTGGTACATTACACACAGTTGTTTATTGTCCCGAAGGTTTAAGTGTGATGATTGGTGTTGGTGGAGATTGTGCTCCTTATGAATTGTTCTTTGCTGAGTGGCTCAGAGGAAAGGAAAATCTGCCTGCCATGCTTGAAGGGAAAATAATAAATTAGGCATTTTTGCAGGCGCTGAAAATCAATAATGATACATCCTGAATTTTCAATATCTGATATAATAAGTATATTACTTTGAAAGGTGTGATACGAATGAAAAATATAAATAACTTCCATCAATTATGTAGGGGTGAAGCAAAATAACAAGTCACATATATTTTGCTTCTAAACTGAAGGAGGAGCAAAATTTTGAAGGAGATATTTGAAAATAATTTTGAGAAATATGAAAATCCTGAGAAATACGATGAAATGTATAGTAAATACCAAGATGATTTACTGTATTTAATGGAGTCTGTAAGCGGAATTGATAAACCAATCATTGATCTTGCTTGCGGTACAGGCAGACTGACAATACCTATGGCTAAAAGAGGACTACATATGGTCGGTGTAGATTTACATGGCGGTATGCTGAGCCGGGCAAAACAAAAAGCAGATGATGAGCAGGTAAATATTATTTTTGAACAGCAAGATTGCACAGAGTTGGATTTAGATTATAAATCACCACTGATTTTTATGACAGGTAATTCATTTCAACATTTTTTAACCAATAAAAGTCAAGATGCATTATTCCAATCGGTGAAAAAGCATTTATTACCGAATGGACAATTTATATTTGATACAAGAAATCCCAATATAGATGAATTAGCAGTTGTCAGTGAATTTGAGGAGTCTCATGTAAATATTGAAAACCAGACTGTAATCGAAAAACACTGTGAAGCGTATAATCATCAAACGCAAATTTTGGACTGTACAACGCATACTGAAATTATTGAAAACCAACAATTAATTCATACGGCAAGTGATTCCATTTCACTGCGTTATGTTTATCCCATGGAGCTGTATCGACTAGTAGACTTAGACTCACATGGTTTTGAATTAATAAGCTTATATGGGTCCTGGAAAAAAGATACTTTTATGAAAGATAGTACTTCCATGATCGTTCATTGCCAATTAAAATAAGAATGGTTTATTTTAATTGAATAATAACAGCAAAACAAAAAGCGTATTAGTAATTTGGCTAATGCGTTTTTTGATTTTGGAGTGCTAAACCATTAATTTTTGATCAGCTGATTAACAGCGATATACCTGAGAAAGAGCTTTATGTATGGGGAAATGAAGAAGCACTGGAAAGTGTTCTGCATAATTTAATTTCAAATGCGATTCAGTATGGTGCGGATGGAAAAATGCTAAGGTTTAGAATCCACGCTACGAATAATAGAGTGTATGTAGAAGTGTCTGATAAAGGAAAAGGTATAAGTGAATTACATAGAAATCGTGTCTTTGAACGTATGTATACACTGGAGGACTCAAGAAATAGTCAATACCAGGGGAGCGGATTGGGGTTGACGATTACGAAAAAGTTTGTTGAGCAGATGGAAGGGACAATTTCTCTAGATAGTGTACCATTTAAAAACACTACTTTTACAGTCAGTTTAAAGCGAATTCAGTTTTGGAAAATTTAAATCGACTATATATAAAATAAGAGGATAACGCTGTAAACTGCTGAATAAAGATAGAAAATCAAATGTTATGGATTTGTGAAAAAAGGGCATCTAAGAGGAGACTCTTATTTTATCTTAAACATATGCAGGAAGGGCGGGTGTGCAAGTTGGGCTATATAATAGGAGGACTTTTCTGTATCTGGGGTATTATTGTTCTCGTTAACGGTATTTTCAGAATGAATGAACATGATTTTAAAGCTAAGAGCAGATTTTTTGCAAATATCTTTTTTGAAATGGAATTTATCACAACCTTGTTACGAAAGCTGCCGGTATCAATAATCAAGAGTACAGTAATTATTACAGGAACAGCTTTCCTCAGCTTCGGGGTCTACTTATGCATCTAATGATGATTTTAGAGTGAGATGTTGACTTGTTAAATGAATATACAAAAGAAAAATATAAAAGAACCTCACTAACGGTAACTAAACCTGTGAAGTTCTTTTATATGGACAATTGTTTATAGTGAAAAATAGGATAAAAAGCACAATCATCGACAAAACGTAATGATTCCTGTAATATATCCACTATTGCAATCTATTATATAGAAGGAGGTAATCACTGAAACGTGCAATCATTTAATAAAAAACCTATCATAATAGTTCTTCTTATTGGCGGATTCATTTCCATTTTAAATCAGACAACGATGATTACTGCCATTCCGCCAATTATGGAAGAAATGAATGTGAGCGCCAATACAGGGCAATGGCTGACCACTGTTTTTATGCTTGTGAATGGAGTAATGATCCCTATCACAGCATTTTTAATGGCGCGATTTACAACAAGACAGCTGTTTATTACTGCGATGACAGTATTTGCAGTTGGAACAGCTTTTTCTGCTGCTGCTCCTAACTTTGGTATGTTGATTTTGGGAAGAATTATTCAATCCAGTGGAGCAGGCGTAATTATGCCGCTGATGCAGACTGTATTTTTATTAATTTTTCCTGTTAAAAACCGCGGGATGGCGATGGGGCTGGTGGGCCTCGTAATATCTTTCGCTCCGGCGATTGGACCTGCTTTGTCTGGATGGATTATCACCAATTATTCCTGGCGTGCTGTATTCCTTATAATATTGCCTATCGCGATTATCGTTATTTTGCTTGCCGCTAAGGTAATGAAAAATGTTACAGAATTAACTAATCCGAAAATGGATATGTTATCGATTATCCTGTCTTCCTTCGGTTTTGGAGGATTGTTATATGGATTTACAAGTGTGGGCAACAATGGCTGGGACAGTATCATCACGATTGCAACATTGCTTGTTGGTGCCGTATCTTTGTTGAGTTTCATTATCAGACAGCTTCGTATCGAAACACCTATGCTGGAATTCAGGGTATTTAAAAATCCAATTTTCACCTTGTCAACGATTATTCCTATGATCGCATTTATGGGGTTGATTGGTGCAGAGACACTAATTCCGCTATATATGCAAAATGCACGTGGTTTTACAGCGACAGAAGCAGGAATTGCTCTTCTTCCCGGTGCGCTTGTGAATGGAATAATGTCTCCGATTACGGGGCGTATATTTGACCGTTTCGGTGCAAGATGGCTTGCAGTTACCGGGCTTGCTATTATTACAGTTTCCACTTTTGCACTTTCCAACCTTGGTCCTTCCACATCGATGGTAATGGTTATGATTTTATATGCGGTCCGGATGTTCGGTCTTTCCATGGTTATGATGCCTGTAACAACGGCAGGTTTAAATCAACTCTCTAGAGAGTTGATTTCACATGGTACGGCCATGACGAACACCATGCGTCAGGTCTCGGCATCAATTGGTACAGCTATTGTCATTACAGTAATGACAACGACGGAAGCATCCGCGGAGCTGAATCCCGAAATAGCCTATCCGATGATTCATGGTATCAATGTTGCTTTTATGGTCATTACAGTACTCTCACTGGTCGGGGTGGTAATTAGCTTTTTTATCAAGAATGGCAATGCACCTGAAGAAGAACAGAGTCATGTGCAGCGTGATGAAAGAGAAGAGCAGACAGCTCATGGAGCAAGATAAAATACAATGAGTTGAAATTTGGAATGGCGCCAAGGGTATCCTTGGCGCTGTTTTATAATGGATAGATTTTGGAATTGGACTTGAACTTGAACATAAGTGAGTATATCTAATCCCTTTTTTAGAAAATTGTAATGATTTTCCGAGGAATATATTTACATTTTATTGAATAGATTGTGAATTAATGATAAACTGATCATATTATTTTGTTTAAGGGAATATTTACAATATTTTATTTGATAAGTTAGCTAAGGAAGAAAACAGGCTTTCACATCAAATCCCTTCATTCCCAAGCCCATATAAAACCTCCCGAAAAACATTTCATCCCCATAGCATATATAGTAGAGGAGATATATCCAGCTATTCATTTGTTATGAGATAAAATGAACAGAAATGATAGCGCTTTCCTTTTTGTGTTGATTATACAATATTTCACCATATTAGATAACATGCAGTTGAAGACAATTGTGTGACGATGCACAATTTAAATTTATATCAAATTTCTTTCCATATCTGAACTTTTTCATGTTTAGACAGGATGCGATGAGTAATACTCTCCAGCATCCTCCTCAAACTTGAATGGAGAAGTCTATACAATTCATTAGAATCTGCAACTCCATTCTATCATTTCTAGCTCCTTGAAAATTTTAGAACCACTCATATAAAAAAGAAGGGGAATTATATATTATCACAAGCAGCCAAATATTTTTTATGCTATAATTAGTACCAAGTAATAATACTAACTTCTAATTATATTGGAGGGGTTCGATGTTAGGAACAAGAGTGACTGCAATTGGAAGCTATGTACCTGAGAAAAAATTAACCAATTTTGATTTGGAAGAAATGGTTGATACAACAAATGAGTGGATTGTTCAGAGAACGGGAATTCATGAACGCCGAATAGCGCGTGCCGACGAATTTACAAGTGATTTATGTGTTTCTGCGGTGCAAGATTTAATACACAGATACAATAAGACAGTAGAAGATGTGGATATGATTATTGTGGCAACAAGCACACCGGATTTTCCTTTTCCGTCTGTTGCCAGCATCATACAGAACCGATTGAATATTACACAGGCAGGAGCAATTGATTTAAGTGCAGCATGTGCAGGCTTTGTTTATGGATTGCATACGGCACATAGTTTGATCCGTTCCGGCCTTCATAAAAAAGTGCTTGTAATTGGCGTGGATGCCCTGTCAAAAATTACAGATTATACAGACAGAAGCACCTGCATTTTATTTGGTGATGCAGCCGGAGCAGTACTGGTGGAAAAGGATGAGGAATCCGATAATTTTGCCGGCTTTCATTTAGGGAGTGATGGCAGCGGGGCACAGCATGTCTATCGAACAAGCTTATCCAAAGCAGTTAATGGAGTAGAGCTGTTTGATACTCAATATCTTGTCCAAAATGGAAGAGAAGTTTTTAAGTGGGTAGTAAGGAATGTGCCAAAGAGTATCAGACAGCTTTTAGAGAAAGCAGAAACCAGCCTGGATGAAGTGGATTGGTTTATTCCGCATAGTGCAAACCTGAGATTGATCGAACCAATTTGTGAAAAAATAGGACATCCAATCGAAAAAACACTTTATAGTCTCGTGAAATTTGGAAACACTTCAGCAGCAACTATCCCTCTGGCGCTTGACCTTGGAATCCGGGAAGGAAAAGTAAACAATGGAGATAAGGTGCTTATGTACGGATTTGGTTCTGGTTTAGTGCATGCTGGCCAGTTGTTAAAGATAGATTTTGATGAGCAGATTAATAATCCAACACCATTATAATTAAATATGTATTGGAATAGGGAAGAGATTTCATATCTGATTTATGTGCGAAATCTCTTCCTTTTTTCTTTAATACATTAGGAAAGCTTACTAATTTTATGATTCATTAGAATAGAAGCTGCTATTAATTATTAATATCAATGAATATCCGTCTTTTTAAAATAAACAAACATACTGATAAATCCTATCAGTGCTGTAGTTGCAATAATAATATACGAATATTCTACCGGATAAGTCGGAGGCAGCGTTTGATTAGAAATATCTCCTGCTGCTGCCCATGGGAATAGGCCCCGATGTTCCGAATTTCCAGCCATAACATTGATCAGTGTGATTACCACTGTAAAAATAATAGTTGGTACATAATTTTTCGTCACTAATGTCACCAGGATAATGGGAGTAGAGAGGACAAATAATAATATTCCTCCTGTACTAAATTGTTTCAATGAATCCAGCAATAAAGAGCTGCTTAACCCATCAAACTGTGTTAACATCCCTAGGAATAACGTCAGTCCCCAGGCTATGATCGAGAGCATCATAATCCACAAAAACAGCAGAAGCGTTTTACTGATAATAAAGCTCACCCGTGACACAGGAATCGTTAATAAATTTTTCAATGTATTTTCCGTGTATTCACGATTGAAAAGGTATGTTGTCACTACACCATATAAGGGAACTCCTATGATAAGTACTGTATAGAGATTAACGTTGTAAAACAGGTCTTGAAAAGGAGTGGCCGGCTCGTGGATAAAGGTAGCGATTACTACTACAAAAGGAGCGACAGCCGACCCAAGCAGACTGATTAAAAACATGCTGGAGCGTTTGAGTTTTAAAAATTCCGTAAATAATAAATCAGCCAATTGCTCCACCCCCGACTAATTTTGCAAAGTAATCTTCCAGGTTGTCCTCACTTACTTTTATTTTTAACACGTCAATATCATTTTCAACGAAAACCTTGTTAAGCTTACCCTGACTTCCTAAATGAGAATAGACACGAATATTTCCTTCATCATGGACTTCATAATCTGAAATACCGAAGTGGCTTTCCAGGAGCATTGCTGCTTTATTATCATTAGAAACTTGAAACTCTAAATATTTGCGGTTCCGTTTTCTGAGGCTTTCAAAAGCGATCTCTTCCAGGAGCTTTCCTTCATGGATAATTCCCATATGATCTGCCAGCTGTTCGATTTCTGATAATATGTGGCTCGATACAAAAATGGTTATATTTCTTTCTTTAGCCAGTGATTGGATAAGGTTTCGCATTTCCTTGATGCCAATGGGATCTAAACCATTCGTCGGCTCGTCTAATATTAACAGCTCCGGATAATGAAGCAGCGCTCTGGCAATGCCTAATCTCTGCTTCATCCCTAAAGAATATTTGCCGACAAGTTTTTTCGTTTCATGATGTAAATCAACAATCTCTAAGGCTTCTTCTATTGCATTTTTCTTATGCACACCAATGATTTTAGCATTGATTAAAAGGTTTTCCCTTGCCGTAAGATTTTCATAAAACCCCGGAACTTCCACCATTGAACCAATTCTTCTTAAAATTCCTTTGTGATTCTTAAACAGATTTTCACCAAATAATTCAATTTGACCGGAAGTAGGTTT
Organism: Oceanobacillus sojae; assembly: GCF_900162665.1. GTDB lineage: Bacteria > Bacillota > Bacilli > Bacillales > Amphibacillaceae > Oceanobacillus > Oceanobacillus sojae_A. The sequence continues at coordinate 761,617 of NZ_LT727812.1, read as the reverse complement.
GATCAGCCCTAATAGCATTCGAATTGTAGTAGTTTTCCCGGCGCCATTTCGGCCGAGAAAGCCATAAATTTCTCCCTGATTTACAGTAATATTAAGGTGATCCACCGATTTCTGCTGTCCATAAACTTTCGTCAGATTTGTAGTTTTAATGATTTCACTTATTTGAAACACCTGCTTTCAATTGAGTCTATAATTAGATTATAACGAGCAGATTTTAATTCGGGCTTAACCGTTTCTTAATTGTTTCTTAATTCAAGCTGGAGGGGTTGTTTGGGAATAGAAAAGCCAAAGACAGTTCTTTCCCATGGAATACTTTCCACCCAAATCTTGCCGTGATGTTTTTCTACCAGGGCTTTTGCGATAGACAGACCAAGCCCGCTACCGCCGTATAGTTGATTTCTCGACTGTTCTCCACGGTACATTCTCTCAAATACATGCATCACATCGTCTTCAGCAATTCCCGGCCCCCGATCCCATATCAGCAATTGATATTCGTGAGCGGTTTCTGTAAGCTCTGCCCCCAATATTTTTCCTTCTCTGCCATAGTGTAAGGCATTTTTGATTAAATTACCTATGATTCGTTTAAGGCTCAGACGATCTGCATAGATGATACACTTTTCTTCCGGAATAACGGTTTTTAATTCAATACTCTCTGTTTTTAAATCAGGAAGGAACTCAATGAAGCATTCCCTTGTAATTTCAGCAAAGTCCAATTCTTCTTCCTTGAATGTGATTTCATCCGCATCAATTTTTGCCATCTGGAAGAGTTCATCTAATAAATGCTTTAGACCATTTGCTTTTCTGGATATAATGTCAATATAGGCTTTCTTTTCTGCTTCCGAAGCAGCGACATCGTCCTTTAGAGCGTCTACATATCCGATAATAGACGTAAGAGGTGTACGGATATCATGAGAAATTCCAGAGAGGATGCCTTTTCTTGCTTTTTCTGATTTTATTGACTGAACCTTTATTTTTTCTAATTGTTCCACTAATTCATTGATAGAAAAAATAAATTCATTCAGCTCTCTGTCCTGATTAGTCAATATCCTGGTTTTTACGTTTTCGTCATCAACAGCACGCCTTATCTCTATGTTCATCCGCTTTAGCTGCGTGAGATAACGAAATCTCAAGATGAACAAAGTGATGGATATAAAAAATAAGGCAGTATATAAAATCCACTTTAATATGCCGGCATACTGATTCTGGATATCTGTTATAAATAGACCCGTCAAAACGATAATCTGAAGTGAAATCAGAAGGATAACCCTGTCAATTTTCATCTGGTTCACCAACAAATTTATAGCCTATTCCCCATACCGTTTGAATGAATCTAGGATTAGAGGGATCTGCTTCTATTTTCTTTCTGAGCTTTCGGATATGTACCATTACGGTATTATCATCTTCAATAAAATCACTTCCCCAGACATTACGGAATAATTGTGTTTTCGTGAAAACCTGTTCGGGATGGGATGCAAAAAATTTAAGAAGTTCAAATTCCTTTGCTGTCAGCAGAATTTCTTTGCCGGCAATGGTTAGTGTATAGTTTTTTAGATTAATCGTCAGGTCTTTAAAGATGATGGATGTTTTCTCAAGAAAGCTGTCATCATTCTCCCGTATAAAAGACCTTCGCAATAGAGCCTTGACTCTGGCGACAACTTCATGGATACTGAAAGGCTTTGTAATATAATCATCTGCTCCAAGTCCTAAGCCTAAAAGCTTGTCCACTTCCTGATCCTTCGCAGTAAGCATCATAATAGGGACGTTTGTTTTTGCTCTGAGCCGCCTGCATACCTCTATCCCATCCAATTTGGGCATCATCAAATCTAAAATAACAAGATGATATTGTTTTTTATCGAATAATTGTAGAGCATCTTCACCATTGACAGCTAAATCAATTTGATATTGTTCTCTATCTAAATATTTTTTTAGTAAATCTCTTATTTCTTTCTCATCATCCGCTATCAGAATTTGAATGTTCTCCATGTTTCCACCTGCTTTTTTATGGTTATATGCTAGATATTTCTGCTGGTTTGCCATTTATAAATGTATTTTTACTGTTATTCGTTGACGTTAAATTCCAGGTTTTATGTACATTCTTTATTATAATGTTTGACGTATTCATTATATTTCTCTTGTAAAAGATCTACAAGTTTATGAACATGCGTTATTTAAGTAAGGTTATCTCGCATATGCTTTCTTTCGAACAGCGTCACCAAATGGAGCATTCCAATATAATAACGGATGTTTTAATTTCTGTCTGGAATGAAAGAGGTACATTTATAACAACAATAATTTAATGATAAATAATAATATTTTATTGCAAAACGATAAATTATGTATTGATATAAAATTATCAATAAATAAGTGGGGTGCTTTTCATGAAAAGAGGAACAACAGTTTTTTTGAAGATTACTGTTTTGCTTATAGGGGCTACAGTACTAGCTTTATGTATTTTTTTATTACCTTGGCTGGCAAATTATTCGGTAAAAATGTTTCCGGAATATGCTTATTTACAATATCCGGTTTTAATCGGTTTGTATGTAACTGCAATCCCGTTTTTTATCGCTCTTTATCAGGCTTTAAGACTTTTAAGCTGCATTGATAATAACAATGCTTTCTCTGAATTGTCCGTAAAGGCTTTACAAAATATAAAATACGATGCAATTGTTATCAGTGCCTTATATATAATCGGAGCTGTCTCACTTCTGTTATTAAATGCCATGCACCCGGGGATTGCACTTATCGGGCTGACAATTATCCTTGCTTCTGCTGTTATTGCAGTTTTTGCCGAGGTTCTACAGAGATTATTAAGAAATGCTTTAGATATGAAATCAGAAAATGATTTAACGGTCTGAGCTGAATAACAATGGCAATGATAATCCATATATGAAGTAAATAAAGAAATTTAGGATGTAGTACCTGTAACCATTGTTATTCTTATTACTTTAAATACTTTACAGACAAGTGATGAAAGCCACTAAGATGAATGGTAAATAGCCGGGTTTACAAAGCGGAATTTATATTGTATTATATGAATATAAAATAAATGTATTCATAGAATCGATGGAACGATATTTATAACCAATATGCTGCTCATTGGAGAAAGGAAGGGGGAAAGCGCATGATCCATGTAAACCAGTTACATTTTACTTACCCGGCAAATAAGAATGAAACCATTAAAGGAATGAGTTTTAAAATAGAAGAAGGGGAAGTATTTGGTTTTCTAGGCCCCTCTGGTGCAGGAAAAAGTACGGCACAAAAGATATTAATCGGGATACTTAAGGGATATTCAGGAAGTGTAAGAGTTATGGGGAAAGAGATTCGTGATGCTGGTAAGGATTACTATGAGAACATCGGCGTGTCTTTTGAATTGCCTAATTTGTACAATAAATTTACGGCAATAGAGAATTTAAATTTTTTCAGTTCTTTCTACTCTGGAGCAAAAGAGGACCCGAAGCAGCTGCTGGAAATGGTCGGGCTGGAACAGGATGCCCAGACAAGGGTCTCCAATTATTCAAAAGGAATGAAAATGAGATTGAACTTCGTGCGTTCTCTTTTGAATAAACCAGAGCTTATCTTTCTCGACGAACCGACATCAGGACTGGATCCAGTCAATATGGAGAAGGTAAAAGGTATCATATTAACAAAAAAAGCAGAAGGCAAAACGATTTTTTTAACGACGCATAATATGAATGTTGCTGAGGATATTTGTGATCGGGTTGCTTTCGTGGTGGATGGTCAAATGAATGTGATTGATTCTCCGCGTGATTTGAAATTACGATATGGCCAGAAGAAACTGCAGGTGGAATACAGGGAAAAAAATCAAACGAAGACATCTGTTTTTACAATGGAAGGACTGGGAAATAATAAAGAATTTATGAATATAATCAAGTTCAAAGATATAGAAAGGATGCACACACAAGAGGCCAGGCTGCAGGATATATTTATAAAGGTGACAGGGAGGGCAATTACATGAGGCTTTTATCTGCTCTGAAGTTTGATATACTTTCTCTCTACCGGTATCGCATCGTCCATGCTTATCTCATGCTCACTATTTTTTATATCTTTTTTCTTCATATGATGCCGGAATCAGTGTCTGATACAGCAAGCATTTTAGTAATATTTACAGACCCGGTTGTCCTTGGATTCTATTTTATAGGAGGAATCATCCTCTTAGAAAAGTCACAAAATACGTTTGATAGCCTATTCGTAACTCCCTTTCGTATAGAAGAGTATATTATCAGCAAGGTGAGTTCGCTGACGCTGCTGACAGTAGCAGTCTGTCTTAGCATTATCTTTTTTACGACTGGATTTAAAATAAATGTGTGGCCTATTTTATTGGGCGGATTTTTAAGCGCTGTCTTTTTTACACTTTTCGGATTTATGTTGGCTGTTCGTGCGAAAACACTTAATACATACTTTATGATTTCTTCTCTCTATTCCATCATTTTTTTTCTGCCTTTACTGGATTATCTTAACATTTTTCATACATGGATCTTTTATTTCATCCCTTCCTATTCCACACTTATCCTTATAAAAGGCGGAATGTTAAATATATCGGCGTGGGAGATAGTATACGCTGTGGGCATGCTTGTTATTTGGATTGGAATTGCTTATATTTTTGCGAAACATTCCTTTTATAAATCAATCATCCTGCATATTGGAAGTGATAAAAAATGAGAGCATTTATTGCCTTCCTTGTTGGAGATTTTAAAAATATCACACGTGATGCTATGCTGTTTGGAGCTATACTAGCACCTGTCGCTTTGGCATTATTCGTCAAATACGCTATTTCTTACTTTTCAGAAGACCTCCATGCAATGTACGCATTTTCTATAGAGCAGCATTTTCCTTTTATCATGAGTTTTGTCATCTTATTACCACCATTTATGCTTGGAGTAATGGCGGGTTTAATGATTTTAGAAGAAATGGACGATCATATTTTGTCTTATATTGCTGTTACACCGGTGTCTAAGTCAGGTTATTTACTGTACCGGTTAATAGTTCCTATGTTAAGCAGTACCAGTTTAACGATTTTTATTATGATGTATACAGGGCTTGTTGATTTCACTATGGATCTATTACCGGCAGTATTACAGGCGGCGCTGCTTACACCGATCATAGCATTGTTTCTGGCAGGCTTTGCAAATAATAAAGTCGAAGGATTAGCTATTGGGAAAGCAGTAGGAATCATTGTAGTTATCCCTGCTCTAACATACTTTGTTAAATCAAATTGGCTTTTTTTGTTAGGGGTTTTTCCAACATTTTGGATGTCAGAAGCATTTATAAAGAGTAATGAAATAGCATTGTTTAGTAATTTTTACGTATGGATCGGCTTTGGTGTACAGGGGATGTATTTATATGTTTTGTTAAAAAAATTCAACCGTAAATCCACCTGATAAAATATATGAGTCGTTTCTTGTAGAATGAATAATGTAAGATATAATTGTTTCTTTCCTATGTTTGTTCGTTTATATTAAAGAAAAAGAGAAGCATGATGTGTATAAAGGAGCGGGGAATATTGGCAGGTAAATTTAACGAGCAGGAAAAAGAATATATTCGCAGCAGATTGTTAGAACATGGAAGGCAGTTATTTGGAGACCTGGGCTTAAAGAAAACAAGTATCAGCGATTTAACGAAGCAGGTCCATATTGCACAAGGAAGCTTTTACCTTTTTTATGAATCGAAAGAAGAGCTTTATTTTGAAATTTTGGAACAGGAAGAACGTTATATCAGAGAAGAACTGCTTCATAATGTATTGTTGAAAGGAAAGGTGACAAAGGAAACCTTCTGTAATTTTTTACAACAAGCTTTACAATTCCTGGATGAAAGTCCAATTATCAAACAACTGTATGATAAATCAACGATGGAGCAGTTATTACGCAAACTGCCTCAGAAAAAACTAGAAAGTAATCATCAGGGGGATATCGCTTTTTTAGTTCCATATATTGAAAAATGGCAAGCAGAAGGAATTATGAAACAACTAGAACCAGCTATTATCGTCAGTATGATTCGTTCTTTAGTTATTTTATCTTTGCAAAAAGAAGTGATCGGCGAAACAAATTATAAACCGACCATGGATCAATTTGTTAAACTTATTTCAGAGGACTTAATTAATGATTAGTAAAAAATAAATTTTAGTATGATTAACATAATAATAAAATTAAAAAAGGTAGATGTTTTATATGAAATGGATTATAAAAGTATCTGCGAGTTTATTCTTTATTTTTTTACTGGCAGGATGTATAGGCGAGGATTATGATTATTCTCCTCCGGTTGCCTCGCTTCTTAGTTATCCTGATTTAATGGAAGAAGAATTGGAAGCGGCAAATATCGATTGGAATTCTGATGAAGAGTATACCAAAACGACGGACAATATTTACTCGTTTGCGGAAGAACAGAAACCGATGCAGTTTTATTCTGAACAACAGATAGATGTATTATTTGAGCATCAAGATTTTGAAATCAAAGAGTTAAGTGTTTATGTAAGTCAGAACGGCAAAGAGACAGAATTGCCGGTAGATGAACAAACATTTCATTTGCCAGAAGATGAGGGAGAATATGTCATTATCGCAGACCTCCTCACAGACCAAGGCAGTGTTGAATATGTCGGAAATCTTATTGTAGAAGAAAGAGACACTAATCCTTATCCTCCAGCCGTTTCGCTTGAGAATGATGCTGATGAAAAAGAATTGGAATTAATGAAAGCAGACTGGCAGTTATCGGATGGTGCGTACACAAAAGAGACAGATGATATGTCCTCATTTATAAGTGAACAAAAAACGCTGCAATATGCATCCGGACAACAATTGAACGTGTTATTTGAGCATGAAGATTATGAAATCAAAGAGTTAAAAGTTTATGTAAGTCAGAACGATGAAAAGACGGAGTTACCAGTGAATAATCAAACCTTCAAACTACCGGAAGATGAAGGTGAATATATCATTGGACTAGAACTTCTCACGGATCAAGGCAGTGCAAAATATGCAGGGAGACTGGTTATTGAATAGCAGTACCAAACTGCAGACAGGATGTTGAATCTTTTTTCGGGATAGATTATAAACAATCAGAAAGAAATGACTATTTTATTGACAGTTACCAAAAAAAATTGTGAAAGTAAGAATGTCTGCAGCTCTTACTTTCACAATGAATCAGACACTTAAGAAAACCTCAAAAAAAGTGCGAGTTCCCCTGAATTGCTATTTACTGTTTAAAGATAAATTCTTCTCTGTACTTACGGGCAGAATCTCCTTCATTTGCCCAGGTAATAATAACCTTCAATTTCTTAGCCTGAACTGAGAATGGAAAATTTTGATGACTAAAGATTGGCTGTTTACTATTCTTATCAATTTTTACATCATCCATATCAGCAACAGTAAACAATTCAAAATCATACGAAGAATTTGGATCATCTCTGTAAGCTTCCACTCTTTCCAATTTGATATTTTCATTACCAATATACTGAACATCCATACTGTAGATATTGTAGACATCAGGTTTCGGTTCAACATCTTCATTCTTAGGCTTATCAATCAATATTTCCCATTGATCCGTTTTCTCCGATGATGGCAATTTTTCAAGTGCTGATGCTATCCCACTGATAGGAAATAATAGAAATGATAAAAAAGTGAAGAAGATAAATACCTTTATAAAGTTCATATGGTTCACCCCTATTTCTATTAGTTTGCATGGAACCTGATCAAATATTCAAAGGGATTTGTTTTGTGAGCTTATCTTATTTAAAAAAATTTACAAACTATTTTTTTATGGATTTTTTGCTAAAGAAATAAACATGCACTTTGTGATAAAATCTATAAGGTATACGGATAATAAAATAAATGAAAAGTGAGGATATATAATGATTGCAAAAACAGAAGAGGATTTTACCGGATTAAAAGAAATTGGGAAAATTTGCGGGGAAATCAGAAATGAATTAGTCCAGCGTGCCAAACCGGGAATTACTACGAAAGAACTGGATGAAATTGCAGGAGAAATGTTTGAAAAAGCAGGTGCTCAATCTGCACCGAAAGGGGAATATGATTTTCCGGGATATACATGTATCAGTGTAAATGAAGAAGTAGCACACGGAATTCCGGGGAAACGGGTTATTGAAGAAGGAGACCTTGTTAATATTGATGTTTCAGGCTCGAAAAATGGTTATTTTGCGGATACCGGAATTTCTATTGTAGTCGGCAAGGGAGATGAAATATTACAGAAAATATGTGATGTAGTGAAGGAAGCATTTGACGCCGGACTTCAGAAAGCAAAACCAGGCTCGAAAAAAAGTGCGCTTGGAAAAGCGGTACACAATGTCGCAAAACAGCATGATTTAACGGTTATCAAAAATCTTACCGGTCACGGTGTTGGACGTTCCATTCATGAAGCACCGGACCATATTTTTAATTATTATTCCCGCTGGGATGATGAAATTTTAAAAGATGGAATGGTTATTGCTTTTGAACCGTTTATTTCTACATTGGAAGAGGAAGTTTTACAATCTGATGATGGCTGGACCTTTTTTACAGATGAAAGCTTTGTGGCTCAATATGAGCATACGATTATTCTGACGAAGGAAGGGCCGATTATTACTACATTGTAAGAAAGGAACTTATTCGACAAGTACAAAAGAGCCAGGAAGATCATACAAATGGACGCATATACAATAAAGAACAAGGACTAAGATATCTTCAAAATAAAATTAGCGGGTTTGAAAGTGAACAAAACTTATAATGTTTTTTGGACGAATATAATAAGTAGTTTATTCAATAAAAGGACGGTATGGCATAATGAAGCCATAACCGTCCTTTAATAATTTCTATCTAAAAAAAGAAGCAAATTACTTACTGCCCATAGAATACCTGCTATTTGAGTTACGATGTAAACCGTCAGTTCAACAGGCGTTAATTTTCTTTCCTTTTTGATTTTTTTTAAATGGAAATAATAATAAATGGCACAAATCAATAAGGCTAATCCAGATAATTGGTATATGTTTTCCAATAAGTTAACCAACAAATTCTCCTCTCTTTTCCGCAAAAATCATTCGGCGGCTGAAGTGTCGCAATTCCGGCTTGGCAACGCCATTGTATCAAATTTTAAAAAAAAATCAAAAGCTCCAAATTAATGGAATAAAGAATAAGGAAAATAGCTTTATATGAGAATTATAAATAATAAGAAGCGTGCTGGTGTATGTATTGTACAATGTTGGAAATGCTTTTAAACAATTACGTTATACTGTGAGCTTTTTTACATTTACTATATAATTTAAGTACAGGTAATGGAAGTGGAAGCCGTTAAAAGGAAAACGCTCTTCTTCCAATTATCGATATGATGATAAGAATGTAAAATAATTAAACAGGTATAAAAATATTTATAGGTGTGTGCAAAGCTCATTTATCTATTTATTAAACTTAATAATAAGTGACATTGTTAATTAAATCTATTTCATTCGGAGGTGAAATCCTTACATATTTCTGTGTAAGGAGCATTTTGGATATATTCAGTCTTATCATGGTTATTATTTTGATTTTAATATCGTCATTTTTCGTTGCAACAGAGTTTGCAATCGTCAGAGTGAGAAAGTCAAGAGTTGACGAATTAGTAGCGCAGGGCAAGCCAGGGGCAAAAGCTGTTGAAAAGGTTACAGGTAATCTAGATGGTTACTTAGCTGCCTGTCAATTAGGTATAACAGTTACCTCGCTTGGGATTGGCTGGTTAGGGGAGCCGGCAGTTGCTCATCTGATTCGTCCATTATTTGCTTTACTAGGACTTTCAGATGCAGTTGTATCTACAGTGTCTGTTATTATTGGATTTGGTATCATTACCTTCTTGCACGTTGTCATCGGTGAGCTGGCCCCAAAATCATTCTCCATCCAAAAAACAGAGGCAGTCAGTTTATTGGTTTCTCCGTTATTAATTATTTTTAATAAGGTTATGTATCCATTCATCTGGACATTAAATGGAGCCTCCCGTTTTTTAGTTGGTCTGTTTGGCCTGCCGCCTGCAACGGAAAATGGGGAGGTTTATTCAGAAGAGGAAGTTCGCACGATCTTATCATCCAGCTATCAAAGCGGGGAAATTAATGCTTCGGAAATGGGTTACTTAAAAAATGTTTTTGATTTTGACGAACGGGTGGCAAAGGAAGTCATGGTTCCGAGAACAGAAATCGCCTGTATTTATAACGACAATACGTACGAAGAAAATCTGGAGGTCCTAAAAAAAGAAAAATATACAAGATATCCTGTTGCGGAAGAGGATAAAGACCAAATTATCGGAGTAATAAACACGAAAGAATTTTTTAATGATTTTCTTAATGAAACACCAAAAGAGGATTTTAAAGGGTATATTAAACCAATTGTTCACGTTGCTGAAAATACACCGGTCCATGAAGTACTCACTAAAATGCAAAAGGAACACAGTTATATGGCCATTGTTGTCGATGAGTACGGTGGAACAGCCGGTCTTGTTACGGTTGAAGATATTATCGAGGAAATTTTTGGTGAGATACAGGATGAACTTGATACAGATGAAATACCAATGATGCAGCGAACAGGCGAGGATACGTATTTACTGAATGGCAGGCTGCTCATTTCGGATACAAACGAATTACTGGGGACGGAAATTAATGATGATGAACTCGATACGATTGGCGGTTGGATTTTTAACCAGCTGGGTGAAGCAAAAACCGGTTTAACGATTGAATACGATAACTACCATTTTACAGTGAAAAAAGTGGACAGATATCAAATAAAATTAATTGAAGCCAAAAAAATATAAACAAGGGTAACGAGGTCAATTATTCAGGAAATCAAACAGAAATGTAGTGATTTTATTTTATCGCATGTGAATTAATAATGTATCGTATTCTAAAAAAAGACGGGAATAAAGCAGGCCGTGCGAAAAGGATATGATTAAAAAGGATGGTAGGAATTATTTGTTTTTGATAGTATAATGAACGTGATAGATTAGTATTTGTACAGGAAGTGTAGATAATGAAAAAAACAGGATTTAGAACGGAAAAAGACTCTTTGGGTCAAAAAACGATTTCTCAGGATGCCTATTATGGCGTTCAAACAGTACGCGCTCTAGAGAATTTTCCTATTACGGGAATTCCAGTTCATAAAGAGCTGATTCTTGCGCTTGCTGAGGTGAAAAAAGCAGCGGCACTGGCCAATATGCACACTGAAATGCTGCCAGAAGTTATTGGGAAAGCTATTGTAAGCGCTGCCGATGAAGTGATGGAAGGAAAACTGCTGGATCAGTTTGTTGTGGATTCTATCCAGGGGGGAGCAGGCACCTCCATTAATATGAACATGAATGAGGTTTTGGCCAATCGTGCTTTGGAAATATTGGGGAAAGAAAGAGGCGAGTACAATTTCTGTTCGCCTAATACGCATGTCAACATGTCCCAATCTACGAATGATACGATACCAACCGCTTTAAAAATAGCGTCTTATCGTATGGCTCAGGAATTGGTCACGACCTTAAAGAGATTGGAAAAAGAACTGCTGAAGAAAGAAGCGGAATTTCAGGGTGTATTGAAAATGGGAAGAACCCATCTGCAGGATGCAGTACCTATCCTGTTAGGCCAGGAATTCAGCGCATATTCAGAAGTGGTCGGCCGCGATATTAAAAGAATTACGCAGGCGGCGGAGGCACTGCTCACGGTCAACATTGGTGCAACAGCTGTCGGAACAGGTCTTAATGCAAAACCTGAATATATGGAAAAGGCTGTCACACAGTTATCCGCACAGCTTGGAGTAAAGCTCCATTCAGCGAAAAACTTAGTGGATGGTACACAGAATACAGATGCTTATACAGCATTATCAGCGGCACTGAAAGTATCGGCAATGAATATGTCCAAAATTTGTAACGATTTACGTTTAATGGCATCCGGGCCAATGACAGGTCTTCAGGAAATCATTCTTCCAGCAAAGCAGCCGGGTTCTTCCATTATGCCTGGGAAAGTAAACCCGGTCATGATTGAAGTGGTAAATCAGGTCGCTTTTCAAGTCGCGGGTAATGACCAGTCGATTTGTATGGCATCCGAGGCCGGGCAATTTGAGTTAAATGTGATGGGACCTGTTATCATTTTTAATTTGCTGCAGTCTCTTAAAATAATGGATAATGGCTTAGATGTGTTTACGCGCTACGCAATAAGCGGTGTAGAAGCCAATGTAGAGAAATGCCGTGAGTATGTGGAAGAAAGCTATGGTATCATCACTGCATTGAATCCACATTTAGGATATGAAACAGCTTCCAAGGTAGTCAAGCAGGCAATTGAAACAGGCCTGACTATTAAAGAAATCTGCAAGGCACATGACCTTTTATCAGAGAAGGAATTGGATACGATCCTGGATCCAAAAGAGATGACTACACCTGGGATTGCCGGGAACGAGTTTCTGGTAAATAAATAAGTCTCCATAAATAAATAACGGGCTTTTTGTATTTTTAAGAAGTCCGTTATTTTTTTATGTTTGGATTGGTTTGCTATTTGTTGTGGAAATAATTGATTATAAAATTATTATTCAAAAAAACTATCTTTCTAAGTGGAACGCCAACTTTTTCGCAACCCAATGGCTTAAAAGAAACATCGGAATAAACGGTATAATCACGAACAATGAGTAAACACCCGTAGTTAAATTCAAGATATCTTGAGCATAAAACTGCATATAAACAATAATATTATAGGGAATAATGAGTAATAATGTTGTCCATAAACCCGGGACATAACATTTCAGCAATATGGATTGAAGGGGATGAGTAAAGATATTTAAAGCAAAAACAATGTTTAAACCAAAAAATAAAAAATATTGGTCTGTAATAACTGTAACTAATACGATGGCCGCTGCCACTATAGAAAGAAGGCACACCACAATAGAAAATTGAACGGCTGTTGTATTTTTTGTTTTCTCTAATTCTTTAATGACAAAAGGTGGTATACGTTCACGGATTTTTGGATACTTTTTATGAAACCAGTTTTCTATCATGATGATTTCTTCAAAGTTATGAAGCATGAAAATAATTAAAAAAGACCAAATCAATATATTTATATCCATTTAAATCCTCCCGTAATGAATATTTTTTTGGTGTTTAATATCCGCAGCATCATTGATTCACTCATACAATATGCTGCCTATTCCCACCAGTAATCTTTTCTTCAATACTTTATCATGTCTTTTGCTTCTTCGGAAAAAGCGTATAACTGAAGCTTATGAAAAAATCGATGACCACAATCAGAGACCAGAGCAGCATTATCTGCATTAATGCCTCCGTTTGATGAGAATTGTTAATATAGAAAATAATACTTATTAAGATTCCTCCACCAATTATCAGGGAGAGCAAATGACGGTACCATGCTTTACGTTCTTTTCTGGCATGCGCTTTTCCATACTTAATTTTTAATGGTTTATTCCCATTTCCAAACCGATAATTAAAATGGCCGTCTGCCCATTGAATCATCCGATGGCCAAAGGCTATACTTACCCCAATATAAACTGCAGCTAATCCGTGCATCGCAGTAGCAACAGCTCCATTTTTTAAGTCAAATATAGTTACAATAAGCAATATAAGGTCCACAAATGGTGTACATATTAGCAGAAATGTCCCCAATTTCTTCTTTTTCATTATATATCTGGATCCCAATCCAGCTAAAACAAAGAACCAAAATCCAATCTCACAGGCTATAATCAGCCAACCGATCATATAAAACACATCCTCACCACTTAATTTAGTACAACTGTATTAAATTAAATGTAGCATAATTGTTTATTTAATACAAGAGTGCTAAAATAAAAATATGCCAAAAAAAGTAGATCATCAAAAACGTAAAATTCAAATCGCAGAAACAACATGGAAGGTCATTGTGGAAGAAGGGATTGAGCAAGCAACAGTGAGAAAAATCGCGCAGGCTTCTGATTTCTCGGTTGGTGCTGTAAGACATTATTTCGCATCACAGTCGGAATTGCTGCATTTTTCCATGGAGCTTGTATCAGAAAGAGTAATGCAAAGAGCTAAAGAAAGGAAGTTTTCAAAAGAACAGAATCCATTGGAATTTGTGACAGAAGGGATATGTGAAATACTGCCTGTTGATGAAGAGAGAAAAATAGAAATGGAGGTATGGCTGGCTTTTTCCGCAAAGGTTCTGGTCGATAAAACGCTACAGGAATTGAGCAATAAAGTATACCAAGACATACACCAAGGATTGAAAAACGTTGTTCAGGCATTGCAATTATTTGAAATTGCCAAGAAGGAGCTTGACCTGGGATTGGAGGTTAACCGGCTCCATGCAATTGTCGATGGGATGGCGATGCATCACTTATTAAATCCGGAGCAGTTTACACGTGAAGAAATGATTGCGACTTTAAATTATCATCTTAAGTCTATTTTACAGTAATGCGGAGCTGTTAAATTTCCTGAAAAGGAGTATACATTTTTTCTGAGTGAAGTTAAATTCAGTATCAACAGACTTAACAGAGCGATTGGACAAGATTGTGGAAGAATAGAGAGAGATAATTGGAGGAGATATCATGAAGTATAATTTTAAAAAAATGTCACAAAAACAGGCTGAAAAAATTGCTTTAAACTGGCATTATGAAGGGGAATATTCTTTTTATGATTTTGAAGCTGATGAAGAGGATCTGGCAGAACTTTTGAGCCCTCAAGAACGTGGAGAAAAATATTACACAGTCAAAAAAGACGATGAGGAAGTAGGGTTCTTTTATTTTGAAAATGAAGGAGATTTTGTTGTTATTGGGTTAGGAATGAAACCAGAATTAACCGGAAACGGAATGGGATTAGAATTTTTAAGGGCTGGAATGCGTTATGCAATATTAAAATATAATCCCAATGAAATAAAACTTGCGGTTGCTACTTTTAACGAAAGAGCCATAAAAGTCTATCAAAGGGCTGGTTTTGAAACCGATGGGACTTATATGCAAGATATAAACGGAAGCCAGTTTGAGTTTTTTAAAATGAAATATGACTGTTTAGGGTAAGTGTTTCAACAAACTGGCTAATCTTTTAAAAAGTGGGGGATTATTTATCCTTTTCATATCAATATTTTTTGCCAATTCATCCTCTTTGTATTCTCATTCAACCTAATCAACTTATCATCAACAACTTCTTACACTTCCTCAATATACCGGACCGAATGAATATATGTTTTATAACTTCTTTTAAAGGGAATAATATATGAAAACAAAAAATGTTGACTATAGCAGATTGTTTTCTGATTAAACACACATATTATCCATACAACTCCCATTTCAGTTGATGACAGTCTTATAATCAGTACAAAGGAGAATTATTATAATGCAATTTGAAAATAAAGTCGTTCTAATCACTGGTGCAGCTGGTGGTATTGGTACCGCAGCTGCAAAAGCATTTGCGAAAGAAGGGGCAAAATTAGCTTTGGTTGACCTAAAGCGGGAGTCTTTAGAAAAAGCAGCGGCATCTGTGGATGCAAAGGACAAGCTGTTGCTGACAGCAAACGTTTCTGTAGAAGATGAAGTGAAAGCATATGTTCAAAAAACGAAAGAGCATTACGGAAGAATTGATGTATTTGTAAACAATGCTGGAATCAATGGTGAATTTAAAAATATAACTGAACAAACAGAAGAAAATTTCAAAAATGTATTCGGTGTGAACACAATGGGAGTATTCTTCGGCTTGAAATATGTATTAGAAATAATGAAAGAGCAAAAATCAGGAGCAGTTGTTAATACAGCTTCCAATGGCGGATTGCTAGGAGCACCAGGCATGAGTGCTTATGTTGCATCTAAACATGCAGTCATTGGTTTGAACAAAACAGCAGCATTAGAAATGGCTGAGTTTGGTGTCCGCGTCAATGCAGTAGCTCCATCCGGTGTTAATACACAAATGATGCGCAGCATTGAGAAAAATGCGATGGGAGACAAGGCAGAAGAAGCAAGAACAGCATTTGAAGCTTCTGTTCCGATGAATCGCTATGCAACTGCTGAAGAAATTGCTGATTTAATGGTATTTTTATCCTCTGAGAAGGCATCCTTTATCAGTGGATCATATTACAGAATAGACGGCGGTCAAGGGGCAACATCCGTTTAAAAATAAATAAAATTTGGAGGGATTTTTTTTATGACATTTCCTGTTTTAGAAGGTAAAGTAGCAATTGTAACAGGTTCAGCAATGGGAATGGGACTTGCAACAGCCAAACTGTTTGCAGATGCAAAGGCAAAAGTTGTCGTTGCCGATTTTAATGAAGAAAAAGGAAAAGAAGCCGTTGCTGAAATCGAAGCGAATGGTGGTACTGCCCACTTTGTAAAAGTAGATATTTCTAAATCCGATCAGGTACAAGCTATGGTTGCAGAAACAGTTGAAAAATATGGCAGTCTTGATGTAGCGGTTAATAATGCTGCATTAACACCTGACAATGCTCCTGCGGCTGAGTTTGATGAAGCCTATTGGGATAAACTAATTTCCATTGACTTGACCGGAACAGCTTTATGTATGAAATATGAGCTGCAGCAAATGATTAAACAAGGGAATGGCGGAAGTATCGTTAATATCTCTTCTGTCAGCGGCTTTCGCCCGCAACCTAATAACATCGCTTATGTTGCCGCAAAACATGGGGTAGTAGGCATGACAAAGGTTGCTGCATTGGAAAACGGAGATAAAAACATTCGAGTGAACTCAGTAGCTCCTGGAGCAATTGATACACCAATGTTAAGAGGTTCATTAGAAGAAACTGGCCAAACAAAAGAAGAATTTGCTCCACAGCTTAGCTTATTAGGCCGATTTGGTCAACCTGAAGAAATTGCTGAAGCAAGTTTATGGTTAGCATCTGACCAGGCTTCTTATGTTACCGGAACAGTGATTCATGCTGATGCCGGATATACAAGCCGTTAAGCAGTATTAGCATCCATTAAAAAAGGTACCAGCGTTAAAGTTGGTACCTTTTTTAATGCGATAAACTTTTTCTTTAAATATATTATGAGGTTATTTTACATTTCATATAAACATAGTTTGGTTGTCTGTTTATGTGATACTCTTGGTTTAGGACTTCAAATGTTTAATGAATTCGTTATAGCATAAACCAATGGAGAAAGAAGGTATTATTCAGGATGAAAATCTGTAAAGCAAATTCTGACCACGTTGAGGGGATAGCGAAGGTTTGTACAGATGGCTATTGGTCAACGTACCGTGATATTTACTCAAAAGAGTATATCGAGACAGTAATAAGAGATTTTTATAATACTCAAAGGATCTTAAACGAGGTTATCCATGCATCAAAGGAATGGGGAGGATATTTTATTGCTTTAGAAAATGATGAGGTTGTAGGTGCTGGCGGAGGAGGAATGATTAATGATACTGCTGGTGAAATATTTGTATTGTATTTAGCCCCTGATAGACGGAATGAGGGGATTGGGACGCAGCTGCTTCAGGCAATCACTTATCAACAAGAGGAGTTTGGAGCGATAGAACAGTGGGTTTCTGTTCAAAAAGGGAATCAAAAAGGAATTCCTTTTTATGAAGCAAAGGGTTTCCAATTCCAACATGAACAAAAAGGGTATCATGATAAGAAAGAGAATAATTACATAACTTTGAGATATAAACGCCAACTATAAATAATTAGTTATTGAGACATGATTAATTAATGTAATCCATTCAAAAATTATCATAAAACGCTGAAAAAGAGGTGCTGGAAATGGTTCATCCATATATAGAAAGTATTAAGCAGAAATATTCTGATCTTACCATACAAAATTACTATCCTAATGAAATCGGTCAAAACAACGATGTACTAATTGTAAATAATTCTTTGGTATTCCGCTTTCCAAAATATAAACAAGGAATCATCCAATTAAAAAAAGAAACAAAAGTGCTGGAGTACATAAAAAATATAATCACAATCCCAATTCCACATCCAACATATCAATCTTTAGAAAATACAGATCCGGGAGAAGTATTTACAGGGTATAAATTGATTGCTGGCGTTCCATTATGGAAAGAAAGCCTGCAAGCTATAAAGAGTGATGAATTATTGAGAGGACTGGCTTCACAGCTGGTAAATTTTCTGGTGGAGCTTCACTCTATATCTAAGGAAAAACTAAGAAATGATCTAAAACTTAAGAGTAGTAATCCTATTGAGGAAATGTCAAATCTGTTCAACCGGATGCAAGATAAGTTATTTCCTTTTATTAGAGGAGAAGCACAGGATAAAATAATCCAATCATTTGAAAATTTCTTGAATGGCAAGATAGCTTTAAATTTAAAAACAACACCGATACATGGAGATTTCGGAGCTTCTAATATCTTGTGGGATCCCAAATTGGACAGCATTTCTGGGATAATCGATTTTGGCAGTTCAGGCTTGGGAGATCCGGCATATGATTTTGCCGGAATATTATCCAGTTATGGTGAAGGATTTTTTAATATGTGTATCGAATTGTATCCAAATGGAAATGAAATTTCGGAACGGGTGAAATTTTATCAAAGTACCTTCGCATTACAGGAAGCGTTGCACGGAATTGAAAATAATGATCAGCAGGCGTTTAAAAACGGGATAAAAGCTTACAGATAAAATAATGGGCTCAATTCAATAGCACTAAAGAAAGGAGAGGACTGCGCATTATAAAACTGATGCGAAAACCCTCTCCATTATCCATTTATAAATCACGAATACTTCTTCAAAATGATCGTAGCATTATGCCCGCCAAATCCAAATGAATTAGACAGACCGATATTTATTTGCTGTTTTCTCATTCCCTCTGAAACATAATCCAGATCACAATCCGGATCAGGATTATTCAAGTTAATTGTCGGAGGGATAATGCCATGCTTTATACTTTCGATTAAAGCGATTGCCTCTACACTCCCTGAAGCACCGAGCATATGACCCAGCATGGATTTATTAGCTGTAATTGGTACGCCGTAAGCTTTTTCACCAAATGCTTTTTTGATGGCAAGCGTTTCAGAGATATCTCCAATTTTTGTACTGGTTGCATGTGCACTAATCAAATCTATTTTGTCTGGTGTCACATTCCCGCTTTCTAAAGCTTTCTTCATCGATAGGTAAGCACCGATTCCTTCTGGATTTGGAGATACCATGTGATACGCATCGGAACTGGATCCATATCCAATAACCTCACAAAGAACAGGTGCTGCTCTCTTTACAGCACTTTCTAATGACTCAAGAACCAATATCCCGGCACCTTCACTGATCACAAAACCATCTCTTTCCTCATCAAATGGCCGGCTAGCGGAGGCAGGGTCCAAATTTTTAGTTAAAGCCTGGGCATTTCTAAAGCTTGATAATGATAAACTATTAATGGCAGCTTCTGTTCCGCCGGCAAAAATAATATCTGCATCTCCGTGTTTTATCGTGTTGAAAGCTTCCCCAATAGATGTGTTTCCGATTGAGCATGCAGTGACCGGTGAAATTGATGGGCCTAGTGCGCCCAGCCGAATACTGATTTGTGCTGCAGCGGCATTGGGTATCATGGTTGGAACTAAGCTTGGACTGACCCGGCTTGATCCTTTTTTATTCAGGATATTCACATTTTCAATTAGCGTATTTATACCACCGATGCCAGAGCCTACAAAAACGCCCAGCCGTTCTTTATTTGTTTTGTCCAAATCCAGCTCTGAGCTTTCCAATGCCTGTTCTGTTGCTGCCAGAGCAAATTGCGTGAAGCGATCCATTTTTCTGGCCTGTTTTTTACCAAATATCTCTACAGGATCAAAATCATGTACAACACCAGCAGCGGTTTTTCCATAATCTTCATCCACATCTAATATAGAAATCCCTGATTTTCCCTGCTTTAACTGATTCCAAAATGTATGAACGTTATTACCTAAAGGTGAAATAATACCTGCGCCGGTAATGACTACTCTGTTCAAAAGAATTCCTCCTTACTGTATCTACTTTTTATTTTACGGAAACTTTATCCCATTACAAGTTGGCATTTATCATAGTATAATTAATACTATGTAAGAGGAGGCAGAACGAATGGAAAAAGAAACAAGGCTTTTAGAGCTATCCAATTTCTTAAAGAGTAAAAGAGCTAAGCTTCATCCGCAGATGGTTGGCCTGCCGGCAGGAACCAGAAGAAGAACTCCCGGACTGCGGAGGGAGGAGGTAGCTCAAATAGCCGGAGTAAGTACAACATGGTATACATGGCTTGAACAGGGAAGAGATATTAAGGTATCTGGCTCTGTATTAGATGCTGTTGCGAATGCTTTAAGATTAAATAAAGATGAAAAGCAATATTTGTATGCACTTGCTTCCGGCGAAAGAGCAGTGGGAAATGCATCTGCTATAAATGAAGCAGAGAAATCCTTGATGACCCCTTCCTTGAATAGAATTCTCCAGGAACTGCGGCATTGCCCCACTATTATTTCGGATAAATACTGCCGAATTGTCGGCTGGAATAAAGCAGCGGCAATGGTTTTTATCGATTTTGATAAAATACCTGAAGAGGATCGGAATATTATCTTTTTATTATTTTCGAGAAAAGAATTTAAAAGTCTCGCAGTAAACTGGGAGCATTTTGTAAAAGGGTATCTCTCCATCTTTAGATCCTACTATGGGCAATATGTGGCTGATGAATGGTATAAACAATTTATCGAGAAAATGGAACAGCAATTTCCGGAATTTAAGAAGCTGTGGGATGAGGAAGAGGTCAGCTCAGCACCAGATGTTTTGATTGAATTCCGTCATGCAAAGGCCGGGAAAATGTTATTTAATTTGACCTCTTTACAGGTTCAGGGGGCTTCTGATTTACGGTGCAGTGTATATACTCCGGTAATGAATACAGATACGGAATTAAAATTAAAGAATTTATTGAGTAAATCTGATGAATAGATAATTTATCTGTGTTTTGTATTAGTACATGTGCAAATAAAAGGAAGGAGGTTTATAAGTATGACAAAAAAGAAAGCTATATTAGTTGGCCTGGCAGGTTTTCTCACTTATTTCGTGGTTACAACCATATATCATCTTATTTTTTAAGTTAGGTTATAGTGTAGGACCTGGAAAATTTGACAGATTCAGCTTTAGAGCTTTTTTACATTCAGGGATAGTAATTAATCAAAAGATTTGAGCCTGGTAATAAGATATTAAGATACTTTGATAAATTTAAGTAAGAGAAGAAAAGAGGGATTAATAATGATAACAGAATTAAAAAGTTCAGAATTCTATAAATGTAAAGCGTTATTACATGAGCAAGGTCAATTAGAAGCAAAAGCAGTCGTGGAAGGAGTAAATCCTGGCCGTATTTTTGTTGATAATGCCGAGACTCCTGCTTCAGGGCTTATCTGGTTAGGTAATAACGATGGTTTTTTCTTTATTGGTAACGAGAGTAATGAAGCATTTAATAGTGAATTAAATTATTTTATTGATACCGTTATCGTACCGGAAGCGAGAAAGATTGAGCTAACTTGGTTTGAAGGGATTGGTGATCATAATAAATGGGATGAGACGATAAAAAGGGTGTTTGAAAATCGTCATTTAGGAAGCTGGGATCAGAGAGTTTATACTTTGCAAAAAGAGGATTATAAAGGAAACAGCTTTGAACCAGTTATTAAAGCAAGTTATAGTGTAGTCAAAATTTCTGAGAGTCTTTTTCAAAAAAGAGATCAATCAGTTGGAAATATTGATTTTTTACAATCAAGGATATTAGAATCCTGGTCTTCCATCAACAGCTTTTTAGAAAAAGGTATTGGTTATTGTGTGATATATAAAAGTAAAATTGTAAGCATCTGTTTTTCAAATTTTGCAGTTGATAATACACACGCTATTGCGATTGAAACTTTAAAAGAACATCAAGGTAAAAAGTTGGCGCAAAAAGCAGCTTTAACTTATGTGAAGGAATGTTTGAAAAATAATCTTATTCCATATTGGGATTGCATGGATTCTAACAAGCCCTCGATTGCTGTGGCAGAGAATCTCGGATTTAGAAATACATTTAATTATACAGGCTATGAATTTAAGATGGGTTAATTTTCATTTGAACAGTTACTAGAATGTTTATCTGAAGATTAGCACAATCGTGTGAATATCTATGTTAAAATATAGTAAAAAAGGGGGTAATTATCATAGCAGGGAAAAGCGGAAAAGAAATTCTGTTGATGGAAAGTGAAAAGAAATTTAGTGCATTAATTGAAATTATTGAATCCGTACCTGTCAGAAAAAGAACAATTACCATTGAGATTGAGGGAAGAGATAAAAATTTCCGAGATGTATTGATGCATCTCTACGAATGGCATGCAATGCTTGAGAGATGGTATAGAGAAGGAATGGATGGAGATACACCTTCTATGCCTGCGCCGGGGTATATGTGGAGAACAATCAAGCAGCTTAATATGCAGATTTGGGAGAACTACCAGGATATAACGATACATCAAGCTATAAAAAAATTGAAGCTGAGTCATGAAAGAGTAATGAATCTTGTTCAATCACATACGAATGAAGAAATTATGACTAAGAAATATTATAAGTGGACAAAAACAAGTAATTTATATAGTTATTTTGCTGCAAACACTTATAAACATTACATATGGGCAATAAAAAAATGTAAGGTTATTGCCGAATCTATTAAAGTACATGATCAAAAAGTCCTGTAAATAGGACCAAGAAGTTCAAGGCGACGAGCTTTTTCCGAACGGACTTGCGCGTGTTGTGATGACTTCTGTGTTGTCCACAAATGTTTTCGGTGGGACGAGTAATCGCAGTCCCAGTCCCATCGGAAAAAGCTCGTCAACGCACTTCCGCAGGATGCGGCGGCTTCTACGTTGCCCACACGACGTGGGCGTTCTTAGTAGAAGATCCTCTTATCGCCGTGTCATCTTTATTGGACTTTTTGAACATCCTCTTAAAGAAAAAACTTTAAAGTAATAGTCATTATATAGTGTAGTAATGTAAAGGAGCAAAGACTGAAAGAAAATTCATTGTTAATTAGGAGAAACAGTATGGAAGATTTAAGTTTTAAAAAGTTTCTTAAAGAGAAGGATGAATTGGTTATATTAATGACAAGTGATGTTTGGAATTTCTATTCTAGAGTAGTGGATGAGTCTAGTACAGGCAAATTATCGTATTTTAAAATCTGATAAAAGAAGGGGATTTAATGGATTATGTAAAAGAATTAAGGAAATTAGTCGGCACCAGACCATTAATTTTACCTGGTTCTGTTGTAATTATGCTTAATAATGATAATCAAATTCTACTTCAGCATAGGCATGATGGAGGTTGGGGAGTGCCAGGAGGGTTAATGGAACTGGGAGAAAGTCTGGAGGATACAGCAAGGAGAGAAGTGAAAGAGGAAATAGGTCTTACAATAGGAGCTCTGAAGCTGCTTGATGTATTTTCCGGCCCGGACTATTATTTTAAAGTTTCCAACGGTGATGAGCTATATTCCGTGACTGCTGTTTATTTGACCAATGATATACAGGGGGAAATGAATATAGATAAACATGAATCTATCGATTTTAGATATTTCCATACAGATGATTTACCGGACACTTTAACGTTTGAAGCAAAGAATTATATGAAGCCTTATCTTAACCTTAAAAATAAATGATATAAGGAAAAATGGCATGCATACAATTATTTCAACTGAATTCAGATTATTAAAAACTTCTTCTATCTACGATTAAAAATGCAGATTAAATATTTATGTTAGATAAGGGAATGCTGGTGGAACAAGGAAGTCATCAAACATTGTTATCACAAAAGAGTCATTACTTTAAGCCTATTCAGGCTGATGAATTGGCTGGCAGTAAGTTAGGAAGCTAGGAGATTTAGATCGTTGGAATAAAGCAATAATAAAATAGCGCATAGATTGTAGAAAAGTACCGCTCAGACTGACGGGAGTATTCCTTAGTCTGAGCGTTATTTTAAAATAGTAACTCCATCTTCACTTACTTTGACATTTTGATATGGAAAAACAGTATTTAATATAGAATAAACTATTAGAAAAATAACTTGTATTAGGAACGTTTGTTTGGTAACCTTGATATAAGGTTGAAAGTTTTGATTTACGATGAACCAAAATGAAACGACACGCTATAATATCTGTTTAGAAAAGTTATCGTTGCCCAAATATTTATGTTTACTCTAGATTAAGGATTTTATAATATTTAATGGCTGAATATTTGAAATGGTAAATATATTTTTGCTGAGATAGATGAACAATGGAAGACAGTTGAATTAGCTATAATAAAAAAAGATAAAGTAAACTTATCAAAAAGGAGCGTAAATGTATGAAAAAAGAAATCTTAATTTTTCTGTCAGATAATTATGCAGATTGGGAAGGGGCATATATTTGCTCCGAATTGAATAGCCCGGAAACCGGATATGCTGTGAAAACATTATCATTCAGCAAGAACCCGGTCAAATCAATGGGCGGATTTACTGTGATTCCGGACTATACAATCAATGAAATGCCCACAGATTTTCATATGCTTATTATGGTTGGAGGTACATCCTGGGCGAAGGGTCAAAATGAAGCTATTAAACCGGTAGTAGATATGTGCGTAAAAAAGAAAATCCCGATTGCGGCAATATGTGATGCTTGTACTTTCCTGGCAGACAAAGGATATTTAAATCATATAAAACATACCGGAAATTCAACTGCTCATTTAATAAAAGGTGCTCCGGGATACAAAGGCAAAGAATATTTCATCGGAAAACAAGCTGTTTCAACAACAGGTTTTATTACCGCTAACGGAACAGCTGCAGTTGAGTTTGCGAGAGAAATTCTAAAATACTTTGAGATTATGGAGCAGGCTGAATTGAAAGAATGGTATCAAATGTTTAAAAAAGGGTTTTATACAAGTTGAGGTTGATCTGAAGGTTTTATTTTCAAAAGCAGGTTTTGGTCTAACAGAGCAAGTATGTTCATTTTAAATTATTTATTAAAAGTTTTCTTTTCCTTTTTGATAGAAGACTTTTTAATATAAAATTTCCGGGAGAGGAGATGAAAAAAAACAGCACATATTGTATAATAAAAATATCGTATTTATGCGGTGAAGGAGCGATTTTGCATGAGTAAAGAAGTAAAAGTGACAAATGAAGCTTTAATGCTCGCTATAAAGGAATTAATACAAAAAGTAGATGATCTGGGTTCAAAAGTCACTTCACTGGAAGAGAAGGTAGATAATCTAGATTCAAGAGTTATTTCGCTGGAAGAAAAGGTTGACAAACTGGATCTAAGGGTCACTTCACTGGAAGAAAAAGTAGATAAACTGGATTCAAGGGTTATTTCATTAGAAGAAAAAGTAGACAGACTGGATTCAAGGGTTACTTCATTAGAAGAAAAGGTAGACAAAGTAGATTCTAAATTAGATGTTTTATCAACAGAATTATTATCTACCAGGGCAGACGTGAATATTTTGAAGAAAGCTAAGTGAACATATTTTCCAAATAAAGTAAATTTATTGTTTGATAGAATAATAAATAAATCATAGATTATTTCAAACCATTAGTGTATCTAATATTAGATAGTGCTGTGGTTTTTTGTTGTAGAACAATTAAAGAGTATTCCTGCATAATAATCCTGTAGTAGAGTAACGAACAACTGTATTGTACTTCATTTATGATACAATTGTAAGTAGCCTCATTTGGAACGATTAAAATATTTTTTTAGAAACTTATATATAGTAAAGGTTTATACAAAGGAAGGCGGTCCTATAAATTTTGAACAAGAAAAAAATAGACTATTCCAACCTTATTGCTAATCTGCTTCTTGCCGGCCTCGTAATTGTTAGTGCAGCAGTTATTGTGGCCATCCCCATTATGATAATATATGGCTTATCAAATATCTTAGCAGGCTGGAATCTTATTGAAATACGATTCTTTGATAATATTTTCATTAATATTCTTTATTTTGGCGGCTTGCTTTTTCTTTCTTATCTTGTAGGAATAATTTTTAATCTGTTATATCAGTTTATTCTTAAATTGGCAAAGATGAAAGAAACGAAGAAAGTAATGTTTCTGAGTTATATGGTGCAGCTGCTATGTAGTGTTATATTTTATAAAAACTTTATCGAGCCTCTATTTACGAGAATTAATATATCATGGGAAGGAACAGCCATTTTATTCTTCTGCTTGTATTTGTCTGCTTTTGTTATCAGCGAAGATTATAAAATTTTTTCTGATAAAAAAAGCTGACACTATCTCGATTTTAAATCAATTGCAGCAGGATCCCTATATTTTGGGATTTTCCTTGACGAATCCAACGCTTCCATGTAAAGTAATCTGTAATTATTCGTATAATTCCATATATTCTTATCCAGAAAGGCGGAGGGACTGGCCCGTTGAAGCCTTAGCAGCAGACACTAATTTGTACTGTGCTAATTCCAGAAGCATTTTTGCTTGAAGATAAGAAGAGATTTTA
Source organism: Oceanobacillus sojae (assembly GCF_900162665.1). Classification (GTDB taxonomy): domain Bacteria; phylum Bacillota; class Bacilli; order Bacillales; family Amphibacillaceae; genus Oceanobacillus; species Oceanobacillus sojae_A. The sequence goes on along the minus strand of NZ_LT727812.1, from coordinate 735,248 downwards.
CTATACCAAACCTCTTCTATTTTCAGAAGGGGTTTTTTAATTGGATTATAGAATGAAGATAGCAGGTAGAGAGGAAGGGGTATTCGATGACAATATCAACAGAAACAAAAAATACACGAGCTCCGTTCAGAGCAGATCATGTAGGGAGCTTTCTCCGTCCCCAGCGTTTAAAGGAAGCTCGCGCGCAAAAAGCAAAAGGAGAAATCAGTCCTGAACAATTGCGGCAGATTGAAGATGAGGAAATTATCAAACTGGTAGAGCAGCAGAAGGAAGCCGGTCTTCAATCAGTGACAGATGGCGAGTTTCGCCGTGCCTGGTGGCATTTTGATTTTCTGGAAGGCTTAGATGGTGTAGAAGGTTACACCGCTGAACAAGGTTTACAGTTTACGGGAGTAGAAACCAAAAAGCGGGGTATTAAAGTAACAGGTAAAATTGGTTTCAGTGACCATTATATGCTTGAGCATTATAAATTTCTTCATGGTATTGCCGGAGATGCTGTTGCCAAATTTGCGATTCCAAGTCCGAATATGCTCTTTTTCCGGGCGGATTTTGAAAAGGGTATTTATGAAAGTGATGAAGCAATTATCGATGATCTGGTTACTGTTTATCAAGGAGCCATCCAGGCATTATATGATGAAGGCTGCCGCTACTTACAGCTGGATGATACTTCCTGGGCAACCTTTTTCTCAGAAAAGGGGAGAAACTCTTTGATTGAAAAAGGAAGAGATCCCGAGAAAACAGCGGAATTATGTGCAAGAGCAATTAATGAATCGATTGCAAACAGACCGGATGATATGCTGGTGACGATGCATATTTGCCGGGGAAATTTTCAGTCTACCTATATGTCAAGCGGCGGTTACGAAGCCATGTCAGAAACCATTTTTGGAGGTCTGCAGGTTGATGGACTTTTCCTGGAATTTGATGATGATCGTTCGGGCGGATTTGAACCGCTGCGTCATGTGAACCGCGATGATTTATATATTGTGCTTGGGCTTATCACTTCTAAATTCAGTGAACTGGAAGATCCAGAGGCTGTTAAAGCAAGAATAGCAGAAGCTGCGGAATATGTACCGTTGAATCAGCTTTGTTTGAGCCCTCAATGCGGGTTTGCTTCCACAGAAGAAGGGAATTTGCTGACTGAGGCGCAGCAATGGGAAAAAATCCGCCATGTTGTTCAAATAGCGGAAGAAGTGTGGAAATAAATTTTACTAGAAAAAGGGGATTTGGAGAGGGGATCTTTCCGAGTCTCCTTTTTAATGTCATTCTACATATGTTTATAGCGGCGCTTATTTTGAACAGGGAAAGACATTAATATCATTTTTTGATATATTAGAAATGTACAATAAGAATATTCAGCTATTTTTATTCCTTTTTAAATGAATAATATAACTTAATAAGGTGGTATAAAATGGAGATTCGCAGTTTAATAAGCTCTGATTATGATGTCTTGGCTCCAAGGATAAATGATTGGTGGGGCGGCCGTGATATGGCAGGTATGCTGCCTAAATTATTTTTCAATCATTTTAAAAATACAAGCTTTGTGGCAGAAGAAGATAGTGAAATTATAGGTTTTATAATCGGTTTTTTGTCCCAAGATCAATTAGATGAAGCCTATATTCATTTTGTTGGTGTACATCCGGATTACAGGAAGAAAAATATTGGAAAAGTACTTTATGAAAAATTTTTCGCCAAGGTTAAAATGGCAAATCGAAGTGTCATCCGCTGCATCACTTCACCAGTAAATAAAACGTCAATTGCCTTTCATCAAAGAATGGGATTTGTTATTGAACATGGAAATAAAATAGTAGACGGGGTGTCTGTAAAGGCGAATTATGATGGATTGAATAATGATAGAGTTTTGTTTAAAAAAGAGCTGATATAAGTCCTTGTAAAAATGCCTATATTAATTGGAGGAAATTAAATGATACGAAAACTGACAAAAGAGGATCACACAAAAGTAATGAAGCTGATTGAGCCGAAAGCTGCAGAAAACCTGTTTATAATCGGTGATATTGAAGCGTTTGGCTACGATTCTGATGTGCAGGACGTCTGGGGACAGTGGGAACAGGATAATCTAATCGCTATTCTCCTGCGCTATCGTGAGAATTACATAATTTATAGCGAAACGGAATATGATCTGAAAGGGTTTGCGGAGATTATTAACAGTTATAAGCAACGATGTAATTTTAGTGGTCTGAAGTATATTGTGGAGCCATTATTACCATATATTGATAAAGTTACCCGTGTATATAGAGAAATGTATTATGCAGCTTGTGAAGAATTAAGCTATACGGTGAATGCAGAACAAATAAAGCAGGTTGAGCATTTGAAACCCGCTGATTATGAAGAGAATATAAAGATGCTGGCCTCTATACCTGAATTTTCATCCAGTAATATAACAATAGAAACAAGAGAGAATGAGGAGAAAAATAGAACAGGCCGTACCTATTTTATCCGTGATGAAAAAGGTACGATGGCTGCATCTGCATCCACGACTGCTGAGAATTCTCATTCTGCAATGATCGTTGGCGTATGCACACGGCCGGGATATGAACGGCAGGGTTTTGCAACGAAATGTATGGAAAAACTATGTCTTACCTTATTAGAAGAAGGAAAATCACTTTGTCTTTTCTATGACAATCCGGCAGCCGGGAATATTTATAAAAGATTGGGATTTGAGGATATTGGAATGTGGACGATGCTTCGCTATGAGGCGGAATAATTTTTAATTTTAATCTAAATAGGGAGATGGCAGCTTTGAAAATTATTTCTTTTGAAAAAGAATTTGGAGCATCTGTAGATACTGAGTCAGCAAGATTTACTGCCAGCCGGATTTTGCTGGATGCCAGTGATATCCGAATGGGATATATGTACCTTGGAAAAGATGATAAAATTCCATTTCACGAGGCTCAGGCAGATCAGTTTTTTATGATTGTAACGGGAACGGGCTGGGTCTGTGATGGAGATAAGAATAAACTTCCTGTAACCTCTGGAAAAGCGGCTTTTTGGAAAAAGGGAGAATTTCATGCTGCTGGAACGGATTCTCAGATGACTGCGATGGTTATAGAAGGACAGAATTTAAATACGCAAAATATGCCTGTTTTAAAGAATGTTATCAAAAGTGAGTGGTAAACATGAATAAGGAGAAAAGAATCTTAATTATTGAGGATGATCAGGAAATCAGCAAACTGTTGCACGTTATTTTAACAAAAATGGGTCTGACGCCAATATCTGCTTATTCGGGTACAGAAGGTCTGCTGCAGCTGAAAAGTAGTACATTCGATTTGATTTTATTAGATTTGATGCTGCCGGGAATAAGCGGAGAAGAATTTATTACACAGGTCAGGGACGAGAGTACAATCCCCATTATTGTGATTTCCGCAAAAGTCGGTATTGATGATAAAGTTCAACTCTTGAAGATGGGGGCCGATGATTATATAACGAAGCCATTTCACCAGAAAGAAGTAGAGGCCCGCGTGGAAGTGCAACTGCGAAAATCGGTTGTCCAACCCTCCCAAGAAGACGAAAAAGTATGGCGCAATCTGAGAATTTTTCCAGAGAAGCTGTCTGTCACATTGGAGAACAAATCATTGCAGATAACCAATGCGGAGTTTGATATTTTGAGCTTATTAATCGATCATCCAGAGCACGCATTTTCTAAAAGAGAAATATATGAAAAAATTTGGAAAGGCACGTATGTAGGGGATGATAATACTATTAGTGTCCATATTTCCAATCTGCGCAGAAAAATGGCTGAGGTGACCCCCGAAGAGTACATCAAAACAATTTGGGGAGTAGGCTTTATGTTGGTTTAATCCCAATTTGTTTTTCTTTACGAATTCTTTATGATTTGCTTAAAGGATTTTAAAGAGTCCTGCGCTAAACTAGGTAGCAAGAACATTTAGTGAAGGAGCCGAGAAGATGAGTGCTGTTATTCAGACGTACACATTAACGAAGAAGTTTAAGCAGGATGAAGTTATTAAACCGCTGGATTTTTCTGTGGAGAAAGGAGAGATTTGTGCTTTAATTGGTAAAAATGGAGCCGGAAAATCAACTATTTTTAAAATGCTTTCGGGCCAGTTAACGCCGACAACTGGAGAAATTTACTTATTTGGAAAGTCAGGCAAAGATATGATTCAAGCAAAAAGAAGAATGGGATTTATGATTGAGACACCTGTCTTTTTTCCGGATTTTACAGCAATTCAAAATTTGGAGTACTTCCGGATTCAAAGAGGAGTCGCAGAAAAAAAGCGGATAAATGAAGTGTTAGAAATTGTCGGGCTGGCAAATCAAAAGAAGAAAAAATTTGGGGAATACTCCATGGGTATGAAGCAGCGGCTGGGAATAGCTCTTTCTCTCTTAAGCAGCCCGGATTGTTTAGTGCTTGATGAGCCAATTAACGGTTTAGATGCAGAAGGTATTATGGAAATTCGCAGACTATTAATTCAGTTAAATCAGGAAAAGCAAATAACCATTTTGATTTCCAGCCATATTTTGACGGAATTGCAGCTGGTAGCAACCCGTTTTGTATTTATTAAGAATGGTGTGATTGTCGAGGATGTCAGCAAGCAGCTTCTGGATGAAAAAAGCAGGAAACAAATCCATTTAAAGGTGGATGACACAGGAAAGACCGCACAACTTTTAGAACGTGCCTATGAGGATATCCAATATAAATCCCTTCCTGATCAAATAATCACCATACAAAATCATATAGAAAAGGCTGGGGAAATAAACCGCCTTTTAATCAAAAATGATGTACTTGTGATGGAATTCCGTGTGGAAGCGCTGAATTTAGAAGAATACTTCTTAGGATTAGTGGAGGGGGCAGGAGAGAAATGATCAACTACCTGAAAAGTGAGAACTACCGCTTACTGCGTAAAAAAAGCCTTTATTTGACGACGGCTATTTGCTTTATTCTAATTACTGCAGCAGCATTTGTTCTGTATTATTTTAATGAAGCAGATTCTCATTTTCCTTATGGCACAAGTTCGTTTTTTTATTCAAATGTTCTTGGTATGGGTGTGCTGATTATAATTATTTCCTTTGTGTATAATGCAACATTGACAGGGAAGGACATATCTCTTACTAAACAAGCTGTCTCCTTTGGTATTTCCCAAAGTAGTATTTTCTGGTCAAAATTAATGCTGACTTTATGTTATTTTATGTTCGTTTGTATAGCTGGTATACTCCTGATGATTGGATTAGGAGAGATCCTTTTTGCTAAAGAGCCGGAGACAACCGGCAATTTCTTAATTGCCAGCTTTAATATGGTGCCGATTGTACTTAGTGGCTTTATATTGATACACACATTGAAAATGCTGAAAATCAGTGATATATATAATATCATTATTATTGCATTTATATATATTTTCTCAGGTGATTTGCTGTATTTCGTATTTCGTCAAATGAATGGATGGAATGAGTTTTATTTATTTGCCCCAAGCACACAGCTGAATGACAATTTAATGAGTTTTATGCATCAATCTGTGCAATTAGATTATCATTATTGGGTGACAGGTATTGTAATCAGTGTTATTGCTTTATTCATCGGAGCGGCAACGTTTACGAAACAGGATATTGGTTGATTTATGGAGGGCTAGAAGTGAACAGCTGGTTGATTATTGTTATATTGAGTATATTATTAATTGTTTGTATCGGCATGCTGTTGTTACTTCATTGGGATATCAGAAGGATAACTGCCCAGCTCAAAGATATTAATGAAAACTTTGGTACAAATGAATTAATCCGTACAAATACACACAGCAGAGGCCTGATTCGGTTTATTACCAATATCAATCAGCTGATTCATTTATTTAAGAAGGACCAGCAGAATAACCAGAAGAGAGAAGAAGAATTAAAGCAGGAAATTACCAATCTCTCGCATGATTTAAGAACACCTTTAACCTCGATTAAAGGATTTTCAGAATTGCTGACAGATCCCTCTTTGTCAGATGCAGAGAAAAAAGAGTTTTTATCTATTATTCAAAAGAAGATTGGCAATCTGACTATGATGGTTGATTTATTCTACGAGCTCTCTCAAATAAATTCCTCTGATCAGCAATTAAGTATGGAACGGGTATCTTTGGATCAGCTGATTGTGGAGACAATGCTGATGTTCTATCATGATTTTGAAGAAAAGGAGCTGAAAATTGAGATAGATGAAACTCCTGTATCTCCTGTTTTAGCTGATAAAAAAGCAGTCGGTCGGATTATCAGCAATATTGTTCAAAATGCTTTAAGATATGCGGAAACTTACTTCACTATTAAGCTGAAGGAAGATGGGGAATTTATCCTTCTTCAGGCAGAGAATGATATCACTGATTTTCCTGAAACCGAACTTCAGCGGATTTTTGACCGGACATACCGGATGGATAGCAGTCGAACGGGAGACCAGCTTGGATTGGGTCTGCATATTGTCAGGCAATTGGTTCATAAGCTGGAGGGAAAAATAGATGCAAATGTCACTGGAGATAAGTTTCAGCTGGTCGTATCGTTAAAAAAATGGGCGTAACCACTCAAAGACAGTATTAAAAAGATAGAAAACCTCATGTATTTTAGAGATGCTTTCAATACAGCTGCTTAATTTAGAGAAAAGCACCTGCGTTTGAAGCATTTTTTTATTCCTTTTGATTTCCTTCAACATAGCACCAGCAGCCCTGTCTTTGTTGAACTGTCTATAACTATATGATATAAATAATAGGTAATGAATATTTTTTTATTATAAAGCATCTCTATCATGATAATGGAGGAAAACGGATGGAATTAAATATGGGTACAAATATAAAGAAAAGACGTCAGGAGTTAGGTCTTACTCAAAAAGAGCTTGCGTCAGGTATATGCACACAGGCACAAATAAGCAATATTGAAAAAGGTGTGCTGAATCCTTCCAGTCTTGTTTTGTTTGAACTCAGCAAAAGGTTACTGGTTGATATGAATTATTTCTTTGACACCAATCCTGTAAATTCCAACGGGCATTTTAATGAAATAAAAAACATGATACACCAGTTGAAAGCGCAAAGGAACTATACTTCCATTAAATATATTGTAGACAATGAGCTGACAGTTAATATTAATAGATATTCTTCTTATGAACATCGCTATTTATTATGGCATAAAGGGATTTCACTTTATCATCTAACAAATAAGTTTAAAGAAAGTGTCCGGATGCTTGAGGATTTATTAAGTGTAGAAAACACCGATTCTGATAAATTGCTGAATATTAATGTAAAAACAAGTATTGCCACCATATATCAGGATGAAAAAGACTATCATAAAGCTCACCAGCTATACAAAGAAGCCTGGGATCAGTTAGAAGAAATGGAAGAAACAGATGATTTTGAAACAGAGCTGAAAATTCTGTTCGGTTTATCTCAGGCGCTGACTTATTTAGGGGAATACAACGAATCAAAATTGTATAGCTTACGGGCGATATCTATTTGTGTGAAAAGAAATACACTCTATATGCTTCCGGACAGCTATTATCAGACTGGTAATAATCTGGTGAAATTAAATAGAAAAGAGGAAGGCTTAGCTTATATCCAAACAGCAAAGACTTTATTTGAGATTCAGGGGAATACGAATATGGTGAATATTGTGAAGGGAATTTTGGAGGAGCACAAATCTATATAGGAATGTGTATTGTGGGTAGTATAATGTGAAAAGATGAATATTGCTGCAGATAAACATAAAGCGGATAGAATTAACGTTTTCTATCCGCTTTATTATATATTATTGATTGACCGTCTATCAATCAATAATATACATTTTTTCAATAATATTTTTAACCTTTTCATCATCGCCGGGATCAATAGAGACTAATTCTGGATTTTCAAGCATCTCTCTCATTTCCTCCTTAACGTCTTCTAAATCAATATCGTCAGGACGGGGAGTGCCTCCATACCAGCGATTTCCGTATGGAATGTTATAGACATTGATGGTGCCGTCGCCATTGCCGCTATATGTTACCATACCATCTACAATACGGGAGCCGGATACCTGAATAACATCCTCCGGATAACTGACATCATTCTCCTCATCATTTGGATCAAGCGGTGTGCCTGCAGGAACATGATCTACATATAATTCATCGATATCCTGATTTGGTCCAAGCTGCAGCCAAACGCGGGCATATTCAATTTCTTCGGAGGAATAGCTGGATAATGCATTATCATCATCTTCTGAAGAGCTGTCATTACTTTCTTCATTTTCAACTGAGCTGTCGTCAGAAGAATCAGTATCCGATTCTTCACTTGAATTATTATCCGTATCATTTTCATTGGAATTTTCATCAGACTCGTCTGTTGCAGTACTCTCATCAGATTTATTATCATCTGTCACATTGTCATCTTCTGCTGTACCAGGTTCTTCAGCCGCTTCATTTGTTGCAGAATCATTATTATCACTCTCGTTTGTATTATCCGAGCAGGCAACCAGTACAAAGGTGATAAAAAGCAGGAGAAGGATACAACTGGTAAACTTTATTTGTTTCTTCATTTTATGACCGTTCCTTTCTTTTAATTAAAAATAGTTGTTATGCTATGAATGCCAATTCAATAAATATGATAAATTAATCATAAAGTATTCTGGGCGGCTTGTAAAACTTCGATAATCAAAGTAAATGGATAATTGAAGAAATATACTAAAAAATGAAAATCCGAATTGATAAAACGCATAATAAAGACGAACTGGTTTATTGGACAAGAAAAAGCTTTTGAAAGCAAGGATTACAGACAATAAACTCGTTTAGAATAAAAGAATTAATGCTGAAAAAGCAGTATCTGAGAAATTATATGTACAAAAAAACTGAGTCGAGCTTTAGCAGCTTGATTCAGCTTTTTTAGATAAATATTATCTTTTTCTTTTATTTTTCTTATTATCTAAGTTCAGGAACTCGCTGTTTTCACTTGCAAATTCCGTATCATGACCTGTTTTATTATGCTTATTGCGATTATTTTGTTTTCCTTTATCCTTGTTGCGATTTTTATTTTGTTCAGACATGATGGCACCTCCTGTAAATATTCATGATAATTTATACAATTAGTTTAACCATACATTTAAAAATTATAGGTGTACCATAAATATAAATTGTGAAGCAGGTATCTATTAGAAAAAAAATAGAATTTATGACATAATGGTATATCGAACGAATGTTTCTAATAAGTGAAAATAATAGTTGAAAACTGATTAATATGGCTTTAATGGAAAGGCGATGAATTCGAAATGGGAGTCCGGTTAATTTTAGCAGAAAAACCATCCGTCGCAAAAAATATTGCAGACGCATTAAAAATAAAAACCAAGAAAGATGGTTATTTTGAAGGGGATAACTATGTCATTACCTGGGCATTTGGCCATCTGGTCGAGTTATATGATGCAAAGGACTATGATGGAAAAATGCGAAGCTGGAAAATGGATAATTTTCCTTTTATCCCTTCTGAATTTAAATATAAGATAAAAAGCAGTCCCAGAAACCGGGCACAGACAGATGGCGGAGCTGCAAAGCAGTTAAAAACAATCCATACTCTGATGAGACGGAATGATGTAGAAGCAATTATTTCGGCATGTGATTATGACCGGGAAGGGCAGCTGATTGCTGACAGTATCATCTACCGGGGCGGTAAGAAACCAAAGGCTGCGGTGTATCGCCTGCTCTTGAATGAATGGACGCAAAATGAGGTGCTGCAGGGGCTGGAAAATCTCAAGCTGAATGCGGAGATGCAGCCGTTGCGGGATGCAGGGGTCAGCAGGCAATGGGCTGATTGGGTTATCGGCATTAATCTGACCTCCGTAGCAACTTTAAAATATCAGCAGGGGAAAAGTAAAGCACTCAATATAGGAAGAGTACTCCTGCCAACATTAAAAATCATCTATGACCGCGATCAGGAGATAAAAAATTTCAAACCTGAGGATTATTTTAAACTGACTGCAACCTTTCAGACAGCAGATAAACAGGAATATGAAGGTATTTATACAGAAAAGAAAGAGGATAAATTTAAGAAAAAAGAATTATTAGAGCCAATTCACGAGGCAATTCAAAACAAGCAGGCTGTCATTACAGATAAGCAGGTGGAGAAGAAAAAGGAATTTCCTCCGTTTTTATTCAATTTATCCAATCTGCAGGGGGTTATAACGAATAAGTACAAGGGATGGACTTCTGATAAGGTGTTAAAGGTGGCTCAGTCACTTTATGAGAAAAAGCTGATTACCTATCCAAGAACGTCCAGTATTGCACTGGAAGAGAGTTTAGTTGGAAAAACAGCCCATGTGTTAAAGGTACATGCTGAAGAGCTTCCTTATAAAGATGAAATTAAATTTATGAAAACAAAACGTGTTTTTAATAACGCAAAAGTGGAAAGTCATAGTGCAATCATTCCAACCTATATGAAGCCGAAACGACTTTCAGCGGATGAAGGAATTGTGTATACAGCAATTAAAAACCGCTTTATTATGCAATTTATGCCAATTGCTGAATATGAGGAAACAAAGCTGACTACGAAAATTCTGGAAGTGGAATTGCCAGGTATGTTCCATTCAAAAGGAAAGGTTCAGCTTGTGGAAGGCTGGAAAAAAGTTGAGAAAATCCAATCAAAAGATACATTACTGCCTGCGGTGAACAAGGAGGAGCTTGTAGATGTAACAGGTGCTGAGGTCACTTCCCATGTAACCAAGCCGCCAAAGCATCATACGGAAAGAACCCTGCTGCGTGTCATGGAAACATGCGGAAAAAGCTACAAAGAGGATGAAAGTGAAGAGCTGCTGGGCAGTATATTAACGGGTTTTAGTATTGGTACAGCTGCAACAAGAGCGGAAACCATTAAAAAATTAAAAGATGTAGGCTATATTACAACCGAAAGCAAGCATCTGCTTTGCACAGAGCTTGGCAATCGTCTTGTTGAGATCTTTCCTGTGAAAAATCTGTTTGACTTAGAATTCACTGGACGTCTTGAAAAAGGATTATCAGATATTCAAAAAGGAAAAGCGAGTAAACAGGAGTTTCTCCGGCTTGTTTTTGATTTCACCACGGAGTCAGTTGAAACAATTAAAGATGGAGAAGACATTATTATTAATAAAGTAGCCTCCACACGGGCAACCAATGAAGTATTGGGGACATGCCCGGAATGCGGCGGCAAGGTGATAGATGGTTATAAAGCCTTTAACTGCAGTAATTGGAAAAAGGGCTGTTCCTTTGCGATTTGGAAAAATGATAAATATTTAGCCTCGATGCGGAAAAAACCGACGAAAACAATGGTGAAAAAACTATTGAAAGAGAAGAAAGTCTTTGTGAAGGGTCTGACAAGTAAAAAAGGCAAGAAATTCAATGCTTATTTAAGCTATGAGAAGAATAAGGAAAATGACTATTATAGCTGGAAAATGGAATTTTCCAAGTGAAATAACCTGTGATGGATGTGCGCATTCCCAAGTTTCCAAGCTTTTAGCCGGGATATAGTGTATAATGGAAGCAGAGGTAGCATTATTTTAATAAACGGAGATATAAAGAATTGTATTTACCATGCTAAATTTTCCTCTAGACAGGATGCCCAACATGAAAAAGGTTATCGTAAGCACAAAGGAAAATCTGGATTATGGTACATTAATATGGATTTACGCAAATAACCGTAAAGTATACCGCAGCAGTAAAAGCATTGATGCCGATACGCCATTCCACCGTTATGATTCGCATTATATGGGAATGGTTGAAGATCTGTACAGAGATCAGGAAAAACATCCCCTTTTATTTCAAAGGATGATTGAGAGATCGGACCGGATTTTTGGAGTATGCTTGAATAAACGGCGAAATAGTGATGGTACACGGGACACGATAGTTCTATTTTTTTCGGATTGGGACAGTGTGCAGGATTTTGCTGAAGATGTCTTCCCAAGGCTATTAAAAGAGGAAGTAAAGAGAAGAAAAGCAGCTAAACAAAAATGGCTGGAGAGAGGGAAGCTATTCTCTGAAAAGAAAAAAATGTCACAATAAATGTTTTGGTAATCAGATAAGCTGTCCATGAGGTGATGTCACTTCATAGGGCAGCTTTTTATCTGAATTCATATGCTTAGAAATTATGTCTCTTTTAACTGAAAATATTGCTTAATCTCTCCAAGAATATACCTTCCCGTTTCGAGGATCATAAAGAAGATCAATGAAATCGCCGGGTCTTGGCGGATATAGTAAACTGACAATCTGTTTTACCTCTCGCCGTATAGGGTCATGCTGATAGGTAAATTTGAAATACTTAAAAATGATTCCTTTTCACATAGCAGATTGTGTAAAAAGGCAGTATACTAAAAAGTAGCATTTATTATTTAAATTTTCTGGATTTCAAAAGTTTATCAGATTGTCATTCACAACACAATAGAGGGGAGGCTATACGATTGGATAGGAAGTATAATGATTTAATTGGAGATATGATTAAAGAAAATGACTACAGCTATGAAAAAGATTTACCAGGCAAGGGGAAGCCTTTGGCTAAAGATTATATTCAAAAGGATACTTTTCAACAATTTCAAAAAATAGCGAAGGATGCCGGCTATTTGCCCCCATGGCTGAAGCTGCAAAAAGAAATCAGCTTATTAGTGCAGGAAGCGCAGACAGAAGGGGATATCAAAAAAATTAACAAGCAGATTAAAAAGCATAACCGAATTTGTCCGGCGCCATTGCAAAAGAAATTTGTCAGCTTAGCTGATCTGGAAGCAGCGAAGAAAGAGTGGTAATCATAAATTAAAACTGGACCTGCAGGATATAGCTTATCCTTACACAGGTCCAGTCGGATTTCTCTTATACTTATTCCACTTTCTTTCCTTTTTTGTAAACAATTTTATCAGCTTGGACAGCTTTTATATCTTCCATTGGGTTTTCTTCGATAATGATAAAATCAGCGAGTTTGCCTTCCTCAATAGATCCTGCATGATCGTCGATTTTCAACAGCTCTGCTGCGTTAACAGAAGCGGATTTTAATGCCTGCAATGGTGTTAAGCCGGCATCGACCATCTGTTGAAGCTCCTGGGAAGATCCATTTTCAAAATCATTATAAGCAGTGCCGGAATCTGTTCCCATTGCAATTTTAACTCCAGCTTTTGCCGCTTTGCCGATACTTACAATGTGTGCTTCCTGGACAGCGAGAGATTTTTTAACCATAAAATCAGGTAATTTGTCCGGATGCTGATTAATCGCCCATGGAGCCATTAGCGTTGGCACTAGGTAGGTATCGTTATCCAGCATCATTTGTATCGCTTCATCGTCAAGATAAATACCATGCTCTATAGAATCTACACCTGCACGAATTGCGTTTTTGATTCCTTCTGTCCCTTGGGCATGGGCACAGGCTGTATAACCTTTATGGTGAGCTTCATCCACTGCAGCGCGCATTTCATCAACACTGAGCTGAATATCTTGCGGTGTTTCTCCATCAATACTTACACCGCCGGTAGCCATTAATTTAATGTTTCGTGCGCCATTTTTAATATTGGCACGGGCATTTTTACGAAGTTCGTCAACACCATCAGATTCCAGTCCCAACTCAACACCATGTCCGCCTGTCATCACAAGCGCCGGGCCGGATCCGATAATTCCCGGTGCAGTAATTTTATTTTCTTTTTCTAATTTAGATAATTGTAAATCAATGTCGTCAGAAGAACCAACATCACGTATATATGTGACTCCATGTTTTAACAGTTTGTTTAAGTTATCTACCGCAATATACGTATTTACGACTGCACCTGTTTTGACAGCATTAACGGAGGATAGACCGCCAATTTTGAAGAAAGGATCTAAAACAATATGTGTGTGGGCATTGATTAAACCGGGCATCACATATTTTCCTTTCAGGTCAATGATTTTATCTGCTTCTTTTGTTTCTCGATTGATAAATAGACCTGATTCTGTATCCACCGCAAAGTCAATTGCTTCAAAATCTGTGTTTTTGCCGGTAAATACCTTGGCATTTTTAAATAAAATCGTAGTCATTCTTGTCTCTCCTCATGATTGATTTTTCTAATGTTGTATGAAAAAATTTAGAATACAGATAAATATATCATAAAAAAAGAGAGAATTGTGGGAATTTGTCTTAGAATTATTTTCTTGAAAATTAAATAATAAAAGACATCCTTTAATTGGCCCGATGTAAAAGCCGTTAACCAATTAAAGGATGTCTCAATAAATGCAGTTCTAATTTTCTCGGTCAGTCCAATTCCAAAGTCGCGTTTCATCCAGCTGTAGGGCATAGACTTCATCATTTTCCCGCAGCTTTAGCAGCTCTTTTGTCGGCCCTGTAACCACCACACCGTAGTGGTTAATCCCGTTTTCTTCAAAATATTGTATGGTATCGTCGATATGCAAATCATCCCAAACATATTTATTAGCCAGCTTTTCGTGGTCTGACAGGAAATGCAGCACTTTAAAAAATTGCTCATGCAGCATCTCACTGTCTCCATCTTCATAAGTGGGGGAAGAGTTGGTTTCAGAAACAGTCCCTGAGCCAAACAAGCCTTTTTCTTCCTCTCTTTCTACGGTATACATATCCTCATCCAGCCAGATGGGAGCTGCTGGAAATCCAAAAAAGAATGGATCTGAACTAGAAATAAAATTAATTTCATACTCATCTGACATGTCACCTTTTTGAACTCCAAACCAAAGAATTTCTAAATTATAGTTATCGAAGAGCTCAAACACTTCATCTGTATTAAGAAACTCATCAAAAGAAATATAAGCAGAGGATACTGTTCCTTCCGGTAAATTTTCCAGATGTTCCCAATCTGAGTATTGTGCTTCTTCTTCACCAGGCAGATAAAAACCAGGCGATGCGGAATTGTCATTTGTAAATAAAGTATCATTCTGCTCTCTTAAATAAGAAAAGAAGAAGGACGATTCAGATTCACCGACTTCAAATATTTCATCACCAACCTGTTTTCGCATCGTTGTTTCTACATCCAGTCCGAAGAATAAACCGCCCTGTGCTGAAGAATAGGACAAGCTGCCATAGGGATCTGTCAGTGCAGCAGTATAATCTTTAACATTCATGATGATTTCTGATTTGTCCGGTGTCCCCCAGGAGTAATAGATCCCGGTACCTATCATGCTAATAAATAAAATACCAATAAATATAATAAACACGAAAAAAGTTGTCTGAATCCGGGCTTTCCATTTTCCTCTCCGCAGGATTTTCTGCTCTTTTTTATTGAAAGGCCTATTCTCCTGCTTCTCTCCATTTTCAAAGATGTTTTCCAGTGTATCTAGTTCCTTTTCAAATGCTTCCTTCTCTTCCTCTGTTAATTCACCTTTTTCATAGGCGTGCAATTTTTCTTCAAATGTTCTTTTCATTGATTTTCATCCTTTCTCTGCCTGATTGCCTGTCTTCCGCGAAACAATATTATTTTAAAATGGCCGAGTTTTACATCCATTATCTGAGAAGCTTCTTTATAAGACAGCTCATGAATATCATGAAGAATAATAGCAGTCCGCTGTTTATCCGGCAGCTGGTCAATGAGTGTCAAAACTTCTTTGACCTCTTCACTTAAAATAATCTGATGATGAATGTCTGCGTCATTTTTCTGTAATCGTTGAAAGAAATCTGTTTCGGTAACGATGCTTTTTCGATGCTTCCGGTAGTAATCAATATAAGTACGATAAGCTACAGTGAATAGCCAGGATTTCACATTTTCATTATGATAAAATTCCAGATACAGATAAGCCCGTAAAAATGTTTCCTGCACCAGATCTTCGGCTGTATAATGGTCGCGACTCAGAGAAAGAAGGAAGTGATAAATATCTCGAAAATATAATTGATAAACTTGATCAATTGATTTCATGTGTTCCTCCTTTCCGTCTACACATAACACGTTTCATATTAAAAAAAGTTACAGATTTATTTCAAGTATTATGAAATAAAATATATAATTGCCAAAGAGGCTATATGTATGGCGGCATCACCGTATTTCAACGATTGTCTGCATATTAAGCGGTAAATCCGTTAAAAACTTTGATACGATTAAGAATATACATAAAATGAAACCAGATTGAAACCTTATTACAAATAAAAATTCTTCTATTTTAGGGGGAGAAAAATGAATGAGCAGAGTAAAAGAAATAAAATTGCCTGGGAGCATCGGGCATATGAGTTTTGGAATAAAAGATATGGAGCACCGGAAAAATTAGCTGAAGAGATAATAAAGAATCCCATTACTCATCTGAAGAAGCATAAGCAATATTTTAGACATATAGAGGGGAAGAAGGTTGCCAATCTTTGCGGATCTAATGGGAGAAAAGCAGTTCCAATTGCTTTACTTGGAGCAGACGTTATTGTATTTGATATCTCAGAAGAAAATAAGCAGTATGCTCTGGAGCTTGCCGGGTATGCCAAAACCACTATTGATTATATTGTGACTGATATTTATGAAATTGACTTATCTGCGTATCAGAACTATTTTGACGTCTTATATCTTGAAGGCGGAATCCTGCATTACTTTGCTGATATTGAAAAATTGCTGAGTATTCTTTATGCGCTGTTAAAAACGAATGGGAAAATGATTTTGAGTGATTTTCATCCGCTAAGGAAGTGTATTTTGACGGATAGTGAAAAGGGAAGTTACTTTGGGAATAAGAATCTCCAATTAGGTGACTTAGCTTATAAAAATTTTTTTGATGAAGCGGAGCAGACTGATTTTCCGAGCGTTTCTATTCGTTTATATACATTGAGTGACATTATTAATGCTGTTATCGGTTCCGGTTTTCAATTGGAAAAGTTTGATGAGCATCGCGGCTGGAATGGGGAGGATATCCCTTGGGAATTTACGATACTCGCCAGAAAATGAATTGCAGGTGTATAGCATATGGATATGGATATACAGCAATTAAAAAAGGCTGAACAAAAGATAGGGAAAAAATCTACACAGGTGGAAGGAGATAAAATATGACGATTCCCACAATTATATTAGGCTGGATCGGTATTTTAATAACCCCCGTAAAGCTGTTTGCTAAAGCAAAACCGAATGTGTATGTAACCAATGTGGAGACTTTGTTATTTTTTGTGATATTAATGATTTATATTACATAATTGATTCAAGGATTTTAACTGTTAAATTATCGCAACAACTGATTGGAGTGAACACCTATGAGTAAACCGGTTATCCTGATACTCACCAAAGAAATTGATCTTTATTATACGTTTCGTGATAATATTCGGGAGGTTTTCGGAAATGAAATCCGGCTGCGCAGCAATCATTTTTTACCGGTTCATCTGGAGGATGTGGATTTAATCCTATCTTCGGCCCCGGATAGCCTGGTTGAAGATTTTATTGATTTTGAAAAGACAAAGGCACCTATGCTGATTGCCAATCGATCTATTGATTTTAAAAAGCTGGAAAAATTATTTGAATTGCCTAAAGCCACACGATGTCTGCTTGTCAGCAATGATGAGGCTATTGCTTATGAATCTGTAACGATGCTGAAGTATTTGGGGTTCGACTACTTAGACTTTTACGCGTACTCTCCTGATATGGAGCATTTACCTGATTTGAAAAATATAGATGTGGCGATTACACATGGATTGGCAAATCTTGTTCCGGCAGATTTGGAATCCGTTATTGATTTAGGAAACAGACGCCTTGATCTAAGTACACTTTTTGATATTTCAAAAATACTTAAGCGTAATTTTGATCATGCTCATCATATAACAATGGGTTATGTGAAAAATTTTGCCCGTATTGGCAGAGAGCTTGCCAATTCTGTCCGGAATGAGAATTATTTTAACTCCAGTTTGCAGGCTGTTCTCAATGCCGTGCAGGATGGTGTTGTTTTTATTGACAGTGAAGGACATGTTTCCTTATTTAATGAAGAAGCAGGCAATATTTTAGGGATAGACGGACAGGATATCTTACATAAGCACTATGCGGATGTATTACATGAATTTCAAATGGATAAAGTTATGGAGACCAAACAGCCGATTCCCAGACAACTGGTTCAGGTACGCGGTTTAAATCTGTTAGTTACACTAAATCCAATTTTGCTTGATGAAGCTTTTTCAGGTATTGTTCTTGTTTTTCAGGATGTGACACATGTAGAGCGGATGGAACAGGAGATACGGAAAAAGAAGCTGCAAACGGGATTAACCACAAAGTATTCCTTTGATGATAACATTGGCAGCGGCCAGATGATTACGGAGACACAGCATATTGCGAAAAGATTAGCCAAAAGTGACTATACCATATTAATCACCGGAGAAAGCGGAACAGGGAAAGAAATTTTTGCACAGTCTATTCATGAGTATTCTTCCAGAAATAAGGGGCCGTTTGTAGCAGTGAACTTTGCCGGGATTTCTGAATCGCTCGCGGAAAGTGAATTATTCGGCTATGAGGAAGGGGCTTTTACAGGAGCAAGAAAAGGAGGAAAAGCAGGTCTTTTTGAATTAGCACAAAACGGGACAATCTTTCTGGATGAAATAGGGGACGCGCCGCTGAAAATTCAAGCTGCTATTTTAAGGGTGTTGCAGGAAAGACAGGTGATGCGGGTCGGAGGAAATAAAGTTATTCCGATTAACGTCCGGATTATTGCTGCAACCAATAAAAATTTAGAGGAGATGGTTAGAAATGGAGAGTTCCGTGACGACTTGTTTTTCCGTTTAAATCAATTGCCTTTAAGAATACCTTCTTTATCTGAAAGAAGGGAAGATATTCCCGATTTAATTAATTATTTCTTAGCACAGAAAAATAGCCAGCTGCATTTTCCGCGGGATGTGATGGATCAGCTTTCCTCTTACAGGTGGCCGGGAAATGTCAGGGAATTGGAAAGTCTGGTTACTTATTTGTCAGTTATTGTGAACGGACCGGAAGTGAGCCTGACTGATTTACCATCTAAAATAAAGGAGAATTCCCTGCCCGATTTACAGACAGAAAAAATAATAAGACTGCTTGAGCATTCAGGAGATACAAATGTTTTTAAGGATATTTTAGAATGCTTATCTATTACACAGAGTGAAAATACAGGAATTGGCCGTTCGACATTACAGGCAATGCTTTCTGACAAAATTTCTGAGAGCAGACTGCGTACAAAATTGGAAGTGCTGAAAAAATACGGTTTAATAGAAACTGGAATAAAGAAGCAGGGAACCAGGATAACGAAGCTGGGAGCAAAAATTATAGAGGCTATTTAAATTTAGGAGTGTTTATAGGATTGTTTTGGTTCTATAAACACTCCTAAAATTTATTTATTTTTTGAAAAACAGCTATATGAAGCTTTGTAATTAATTGGCATGTTTTTTGCATATTGTACACTATAGCATTTTATTTGAAAACAGCACAATAACTGTTAAGTGTTTTTTCAGAAAATAAGTATTATTTAGCAAATGGAGGTCAGATGCATGATTACATTAATTAAAAATGCAGAAGTTTATGCTCCCGAGTCATTAGGGAAAGCATCTATTTTATTGGTTGATCAAAGAATTGCCAAAATAGGTGAAGTGGATGAGGAAGCGGTAAAAGGATTAGGTATTGACTATAAAATAGTGGATGTTGACGGCGCTTATGCTGTGCCGGGCTTTATTGATCCGCATGTTCACATAATTGGCGGAGGCGGAGAGGGGGGCTTTGCGACCCGGACCCCGGAAATACAACTGAGCGATATGATTCAATCTGGGATTACGACAGTTGTCGGTCTGTTAGGAACGGATGGAACAACCCGTCATATGACCTCCCTTCTTGCAAAAGCACGCGGACTGGAAGAGGAAGGAATGACCGCATTTATTTATACAGGGAACTATGCCGTTCCTACAACAACAATTACAGCTAGTGTAAAAGAAGATATTATTCTGTTCGATAAAATCATTGGAGCGGCTGAGATTGCTATTTCCGATTCCCGCTCCGGACAGCCTTCCCTGCATGAATTGGCTAAAATCGCAGGAGAAGCACGTGTAGGCGGCATGCTCAGCGGAAAAGCTGGAGTAACACATTTTCACACTGGTCCCGGGAAGGAATATTTATCCCTGCTGCATCAGCTTTTAGAGGAGTATGAATTGCCTGCCTCGAATCTATATGCTACACATATTACCCGCAGTCAGGAGCTGCTGGATGATGCAATACGTCTGGCAAACAAGGGAAGCTATGTCGATATCACAGCTGATGATGAAACAGGTGAGTGGGTTGCGTATTATAAAAAGAATGACGGGGATATGCAGCATTTGACTATTTCTTCCGACGGCAATGGCAGTCTGCCGAAGTTTGATGAAGGAGGAAAATTGATCGGCTTTGGAGTCGCAAGCACACAAACGTTGTATCAGCAAGTCATTGCAACAGTGAAAAATCAGGCAATGTCTTTAGAGGAAGTTCTTCCGCTGGTGACAAGTAATACTGCCGCTGCTTTGAAAATGGATAGGAAGGGCAGGATTCAAGAGGATCATGATGCCGATGTACTTATTTTAGATAAAGAAACACTGTCGCTTGAGCATGTATTTGCGAAAGGGCGTCATATGTTAGAAAATAAAAAGCTTCTTGTGAAAGGAACCTTTGAAAAATAAAAAGAGAAAGGATTTTACAGATGAGAAAACAACCTAATTTATTTGAAGCTTTTTCGCCAATTGTTGTGATGCTGCTATTACTTGCTATCGGTTTTGGTGTGTATGGCTTCAGTCCAGAACCTTTGTTGATTTTAGCTTCTGTATATGCAGGGTTCATTGCATGGAGGTTAGGGTACACATGGGATGAAATGATGGAGGGGATCCAGGAAAAAATTAAACAGGCCATGCCTGCTATTCTGATTCTAATTTCGATTGGTATTCTTATCGGAACATGGATGATTGCCGGTACGATTCCAATGATGATTTATTATGGATTGAAAATTATTGACCCGACATTTATTGTCCTGATAGCTTTTGTCGTTTCGGCAATTATTTCTATTGTGACAGGAACCTCATGGGGATCAGCAGGTACTGTTGGAGTTGCGTTAATGGGAATTGCAACCGGACTTGGAGCAAGCCTGCCAGCAACTGCCGGAGCGGTTGTAGCCGGGGCTTATTTTGGCGATAAACTATCTCCGCTTTCAGATACAACCAACCTGGCTCCTATAGCTGCCGGCAGTGAGCTGTATGAACATATTCGTCACATGCTTTGGACGACCATTCCTGCTGCTGTTATCAGTATGATTGTATACTTATTTGTAGGTTTCAATGTTTCTTCAGCTGAAGCTTCTACTCCAGAAACGATGAATGTGATGCTGGAAACACTGACAGCTATGTTCGATTGGAATATTCTTCTGCTGATTCCGCCGGCAATTGTTTTATATGGCGCAATCAGAAAAAAGCCGACCCTGCCAACCATTATTGTTTCATCTATCGTTGCCGGGATTATAAGTAAATTTGTCCAAGGATTCAGTGTAACAGATATTTTTGCTTCGACGGTTACCGGATTCGATGTAGCTATGGTAAACCGTACAAATTTTGATCCTAATACAGTTATACCCGAAGTGCTAAGTCTCGTGCATCAGGGTGGAATGCAATCCATGACAGGTGTAGTTCTGATTGCTTTCTCTGCTTTTATTTTTGCAGGAATCATGACGAAATCAGGATCACTGGAAGTAATTATTCAAGCACTTATGAAAGTGGTGAAACGTACAGGAGACTTAATCCTGACCACTGTACTTTCATGTATTACGATGGCGTTGGTTACCGGGAATTCATATCTTTCTATTATTGTGCCGGGGGAAACCTTTAAGGACACATATAAGAAAAATAATTTACAGGCTAAAAACTTGTCCAGAACTCTGGAGGATTCGGGAACCGTCGTTGTTCCGCTTGTTCCCTGGTCCTCAGCCGGGGTATTTATGGCCGGAACATTGGGAGTTTCAACGTTGAGCTATGCGCCATGGGCGATTCTTTGTTATATTGGATTTATTTTTGCGATTATTCTGGGTTACACAGGTATCGGTATTGCAAAAATAACAGATGAAGATTCTGGAGATAATCCGGAAGTTAAAATAGAAAAATAAATATTACTCACTTAAAACATCCTCTTTTTGATTTGTTATCTGAATCAAAAAGAGGATGTTTTACATCTTTTATAAATTCATGAGATACTATAACAAAGAAAATATATAAAATTTTTCAGAAATGAGGAGAGGCAGAATATGAAAATCTTATTAGTCGGAGCAACAGGATCAATCGGAGAAATCGTATATGAAGAGTTGAAGAATGATGCAGAATTTATTCTGGCAAGCCGAAATTCTTCAGAATATCCAGTAGATATTACTTCTGAAGAAAGCATAAAAGCACTTTTTGAAAAGGTCGGTCAGGTAGATGCTATTATTTGTGCAGCTGGTTCGGCACACTTTGCAACGGTGGATGAGCTGACACCGGAGCAGAATATGATTGCTGTAAATAGCAAGCAGCTGGGACAGGTGAATCTGGTATTAATCGGCCTGCACTATCTGAAAGATAATGGAAGTATTACACTGACAACAGGTGTATTAATGGACGATCCATTGAAAACAGCATCCTCTTCTGCAATGGCAAATGGCGGTGTATCAGCATTTGTTAAATCAGCAGCGATTGAAATGCCGCGTGGAATCCGGATTAATCATGTCAGCCCGTCCATGCTTGAGAAATCGAAAGAAAAATATGGTAAGCTGTTCCAAGGGTTTGAGCCCGTTTCCTCCAAACGGATTGGATTAGCCTACAGGAAAAGCATTTTTGGTGCGCAGACAGGGCAGGCTTATAAAGTTTATTAAGTAAGTAAAGAAGCAGATCAAACACAATGTTCGATCTGCTTTTCTCTCTTAACCTTGTATAAATAATTCTATTACATGTCCTTCCGCTTCAAATGACTTCATACCATCCTTTTTCTCAAACTGGACAGAGTCAAGAATAAGATGTTTATGCACCAGCTTATTAAATTTAGTTAAAATGCGCCGGGAAGCAGCATCTGTATCCACAAATAACTGCACACGCTGTTCGACTGGCAAATTCAATTCTTTGCGGTAGGTCTGGACAGCACGGACAAATTCTCTGACAAAGCCTTCTTCTTTTAGTTCTTCTGTTAAACGGATATCTAACAAAGTTATAAACATGTTTCCTTCCGTTAATGCAAATCCATCTGTACCATTCTTTTCAATAAGCACATCCTCTGTTGTTAAAGTAATTGTTTCACCAGATTGCAGGGTAAAAGGGTATTCCTTATCTGCGATGAATTTTTCTTTTTCGGCGTCAGATAATGCTTCTACTTTATTTTTTAATTGACCGACAGCTTTGCCGACTTTCGGACCGGCAACAGAGAAGTTTAGTTTAAAAGCTAATTGTACAAGCCGATTATTCAATTGCTTAAATGGTACATCTTTTACGTTCAACTCTTCTTTGATAATGGATTTATAGTTTTCTAATCCATCAAAATCAATATCCTCTTTTGGCATCACAACCAGTTGAGATAAAGGCTGTTTTGTTTTTATTCCCGCAGTGTTCCGCAGAGAACGTCCTTGCTCGATAATTTGTAGTACAGCATCCATATCCTTTTCGAGTTCTGCATCAATTTGTGCTTTATCAGCTTCCGGGAAATCGGACAGATGGACACTTGAGCCAATTAAATCAGAGTAAATTTCCTCCGTTACGAATGGTGTATAAGGCGCCATGATTTGCGCGAGCTTTTTCAGCACTTCAAATAAGGTATGGAATGCTGCCCGCTTATCCTCTGTCATTCCTGTACTCCAGAAACGCTGTCTGGAACGTCTGACATACCAGTTGCTGACTTCATCGATAAATAATGAAATCTCCCTTGCCCCTTTGGTGATATCATAGGCATCTAAGCTTTGCGTGACCTGCTGAATTACCGTATTCAAGCGGGAGATCACCCATTTATCAAGCATGGTCTGTCTGCCCTCTGAATCTTTTTCAGGGTGAAAGTTATCGATTTTGGCATACATCTGATAGAAGGAATACACATTTAAAAGTGTATCCAGCACTTTTGATTTTGCCTGGCTGACGGTCTTTTTGGAAAAACGCTTATTATTCCACGGGGAGCTGTCGGCAAGTAAAGCCCATCTGAGTGCGTCCGCGCCAAATTCATTGATTAAATCAATGGGTGATAGGGCATTTCCTTTACTCTTGGACATTTTCCGTCCGTTTTCATCTAAGATATGTCCTAGTGACAGCACGCGTTTGTATGGTGGTTTCCCGGTGAATAAGGTGGAAACGGCCAATAAACTGTAAAACCAGCCTCGTGTCTGATCAACACCTTCGATAACAACATCAGCAGGGTATTGGCTCTGGAAAAACGCTTCATTTTCAAAAGGATAATGATACTGGGCAAACGGCATGGATCCACTGTCAAACCAGACATCAATCACCTCACTGGTCCGGTGCATCTTACCTCCGCAGTCACAGGCAAAATGGATGTTATCTACATAAGGCTTATGCAATTCAATATCCTCGGGGAGCGGATCGACAGACAGCTTCCGTAATTCTTTGATGGAGCCCGGTGATTTCTGTGCTCCGCAGTCATCACAGACCCAGACGTTAAGCGGCGTTCCCCAGTAGCGGTTTCGCCCGATATTCCAATCGACCATATTATCCAAGAAGTTGCCGAATCTGCCTTCTTTCATATGAGAAGGAAGCCACTCCGTCTTTTGGTTATTTTCTATCATCTTTTCTTTTACTGCCGTTGTCTTGATAAACCAGCCTTCCATTGCATAATAGAGAAGGGGAGTGTCACAACGCCAGCAATGCGGATAGCTGTGCTCATATTTTTCTTTATCAAATAGAAGGTCTTTTTCAGCAAGCATTTTGATAATATCTACATCACAGTCTTTGACAAATTTTCCTGCAAGCGGCGCAATCACATCTTTATAGCGTCCTTTTGTATCGACAACATGAATAAAATCAAGATGATTCTCCTGAACAGCTTTATAGTCATCCTCTCCGTGTGCCGGCGCTATATGAACAATTCCAGTACCGCTTGTATCTGTCACAAAATCTGCACCAATCACTACATGCCCGTTGGAAACATCTGCAAAATCAAATGGCGGATGATAAGAAATACCAATTAAATTCTGTCCTTTGACAGCTTCTAAGACTTTATAATCTTCCTTCATCACATCCTGGGCTAACGATTTTGCTACGATATATATTTCATTTCCCTGCTGCAAACGTACATAATCCATTTCCGGGTTTACAGCGAGAGCTACATTGGCGGGCAGTGTCCACGGTGTCGTGGTCCAGCCTAACAGATACTCATTTTCTTTTCCTGCAATCTGAAACTTGGCAGTCGCAGATAAATCAATTACATCTTTATACCCCTGAGCCACTTCATGAGAGCTTAGGGAGGTCTCACAATGCGGACAGTAGGGAACAACACGATGGCCCTGGTATAAATAATCCTTCTTGTGGATATGAGAAAGGATGTGCCAGACTGATTCAATATAATCGTTATTCAGTGTGATATAAGGATTATCCATATCCACCCAATAACCAAGTGCCTCAGTAAATTGCTTCCATTCATTTTCATAAGTGAAGACACTTTTTTTACATTGCTCAATGAAGTTTTCGATTCCATACTCCTCAATTTGATCCTTCCCGCGGATGTTTAATTGCTTTTCGACTTCTAATTCAACCGGGAGACCATGAGTATCCCAACCTGCTTTCCGTAAAACCTGATAGCCGGACATGGTTTTATATCTTGCTACAAAGTCCTTTATTGTTCTGCCAAGAGCATGACCGGCATGTGGCAGACCGTTTGCTGTCGGCGGTCCTTCGTAAAAGACAAAGGTTTCTCTGCCTTCTCTGTTGGAAATAGAGTGCTCGAAAGTATGATTCTTTTCCCACTCTTTCCGAATTCTTAATTCACGTGCTGCACTTGCTTCCTTCATTTTTCTCACCTCATTAAATTAAAAAATCCCGATTCTGCGCAGAGAGAATCGGGATGGTTACATTCTTCATAAAAATAAAAAAAACCAACATAGTAGTGGTTTCGAATGGATTTTCACTACGTACTATCATACGCGTTCCGGATATCGGTAGAATGCCGTCAAAGTTTAATGTACGGTTAAGCCTTCAATTACTTACCGTTACTTTTTCAACTTTGCTTCTCAGGGAGGATTTTCATTATCTTTCTTAACGTTGACTTTCAGCACATGGTCAACTCTCTGTAGATAAGAGGGGGATAATTACTCTTTCCCGTCATCGAATTAGATTTTAAATTAACAATAATAGTAAACGATTAAAAATAAAAAGTCAACTTGTTTCAACTATTGGCTTTTTAGCAAATTGGTAAGTAGACTGTATAATATAAAATAAAAAAGGGGAGGCAGGCTAGATGGATATTCAAAAAATAATGATTGTCAGTCCAATGATAAACGAATTAAAAGAATACATAGAACAGTATAATCTGGATAAAGAAATCCGTTACCTGACAGAAGACAAATTAACAGAAGAAGACCTGGAATGGGCAGATACTTTCTGCGGGTTTCAAATAAAGAAAAATACAGACTACAGCAAAGTAAAGTGGGTGCATTCTTTAGGTGCCGGTGTGGACGGTTTTTTATCCGGCAGACATTGGGATGAGAATGTATTGTTAACACGGACGGTCTGCTCGTTTGGACAACGGATCGGAGAATATTGTTTAAGCTATATTTTAAGGGATGCACAAGTTCATCAGAAGTTTGCGGAGCAGCAACATGAGAAAGCCTGGAATGCAATTACTCCTGAATTATTGAGTAAGAAGAAGACCGTTATTTATGGAACTGGTGAAATTGGTCAAAAAGTAGCCGGGATTCTATCAGCCTTTGGAATGAATGTGTATGGCATATCTTTAAGCGGAAAACCAAAAGCTGCTTTTAATCAGGTAGCAGCTGTTGATTCACATTTTTCGGTTATCAAAGAAGCGGATTATGTAATTAATACATTACCGTTAACAGATAAGACAGCTGATTTATTTGATAAAGCTTTTTTTGAACAAGTAAAAGGGATTGGATTTCTCAACGTGGGCCGAGGGAAATCTGTAGATGAAGCAGCTTTAATGGAGGCAATAGAAAAAAAACAGGTGCGATTTGCTGTATTAGATGTTTTTCAGGAAGAGCCGCTGCCTGCATCCCATCCGTTCTGGGAGCATCCTGCTATCACAATAACACCGCATATTTCAGCTGTGACAACTGCAAAGGAAGCAGTGAATTGTTTTGTTGATACGCTGGAAAAAGTAGAGTCGGGACAGACGTTGGAAAATAAGGTAGATATCCAAAAAGGATATTGAGGATAATATTATATTAGTAAAGTGAAATATGAAATGTAACAAGAAAAGTATCAGTTAACAGATGCTTTTCTTCTTTTTTGTGCTGTCTAGGTATTTTTTACGGTGTCCATTTATTTTACAGGGATTTTTGTATTGTTATTTGCTATAATACAAGAAAAAGAGAGAATTTTGTTAATATACGATGCATTTATGACGGAGCAGCGCTTGAGCAGTCTGGTTCGCCCTCAGCAGGGGCGAGCGTAAACTCTGCTGAAGGCAGCTGCTATTTACTAATGAATGGCAAGGCGGTTGCTGCTATGAAAAATAAAAATAACTTAACATACCTTAAGGTTTTTAGCATTTTATTACTATTTTTGACTGGTCTTATTAGTTTACGTTTTGTGTGGATTAATTACTATAACAAGGATGATCAGCCTGTTATTACAGATGGTGTCCTTAATTTAACAGATTGGGATTTCTCCGACGAAGAGACAATTGCTTTAAATGGGGAGTGGATATTCTATCCGAATCAATTTATAGATGCATCGGATATATCCTTGGCAGGGGATCAAACATTGATTCAGGTCCCCGGTAATTGGCGAAACGAACTAAGAGCAGATAAAGAAGAGCCTTCAGACAGTTATGGGTATGGCAGTTATTATTTAAAGGTGTTATTGCCGGACTCAGGCCCTTCATTTTGGGGGCTGCGTGTGAATAATATACAAACAGCTTTTAATATTAGGGTCAATGATCAGCTGGTTGAATCTATGAACCAGCCGGCTGTGGAGAAAATGAAGCAATCTCATATACGTGGTCCGGTTACCAGTCTATTTTATGCAGACCCGGATAATAATGAGCTGGAAATTATATTGCAGGTTTCTAATTATGAGCTTCCATTTACGGGTGGGGTGGAGCGGACGATTTCTTTTGGGACAGCAGATGCTGTCAATCAGGAAACGAATCTATCCCGGTTCCTTCAGTTAACGGTTATTATCATTCTGTTTCTGCATGCCCTATATGCCTTTGCAATTTTCTTCATGAATAAAGGCAAACGGCAAACAGAATTAATTTATTTTGGTTTCATGTCGTTGCTGATTGCCATAGGTAATTTATTTGACGATGAAGTTTTTGTTCAATTGCCATTCAGCGCAGATATCTCCTTTCGGCTGCTGATCGCTATATATATTCTGGTGTTATTTGTTTTAATAAAATTTATTCAGCATTTATACCAGATGCATCAGAAGTTTATAAAGGCGTTAGGTGCCGGGACGATTATAATGGCTGTATTGACTTTGACTGTCTTTTCACTGGAGCATTTTACAGTCTTATCAATCATATTGTTTGTATACGATGCTATTGTTATTTCTTATCTTTTTATTATCACACTCAGGCAAATTGTCCAGGGCGATAAGAACGGCATTCTGATTTTACTTTTGATCTGCAGCTACACCTCTAATTTAGCGTGGGGAGCAGCAATACAAACCGGGCAGGCAGACTTTCCTTTCTACCCATTTGACTTCTTTGTGCCAATTGTTATCATCGCTATCCTGTTGATTAAGCGTCATATTCAACTAGCACAGCTGAGTGAGGAGCAGGCTGTAAGATTAATAGAGGAGGACAAGAAAAAAGACCAATTCTTAGCTAATACCTCTCATGAGATCCGCAATCCCTTACATGGAATGGTTAATATTGCGCAATCCATTATTAATAAACATAAAGACAGTTTAAATCCGGAAACGGTCAGTAATTTACAGCTGTTAGCTCAAATTGGACATCGCTTAACATTTACATTAAACGACATTCTGGATATCACAAGATTAAAAGAACAGCAGATTCTGTTACAGAAGGAGAAGCTTTCCCTGCACTCCATAACAAATGGTGTCATCGAGATGGTGCAATTTACATCTCCCAAACAGTCCATTACATTACATAACGAAATCGATAGAGACTTTCCATCTCTCTATGCGGATGAAAACCGGCTGATTCGTATTTTGTTTAATCTGATTCATAATGCGGTAAAGTATACAGAACAAGGGAACGTAATTATTTCTGCAGTGAAACGGGGAGATATGGCCTCAATTACTGTCCGGGATACAGGAAATGGAATTGCTCAAGACGCTCTGGAACGAATCTTTCTTCCTTATGAGAAGCTCAGCAAGTCTGACGTAGACAGCGGAGGGATCGGATTAGGCCTGAATATTTGCAGACAATTAATTGAACTGCATGGTGGAGAAATTAGTGTAGATTCTGAACTTGGCATAGGAACGGCCTTCACCTTTAGTATGCCTTTGGCCTCTAAGACAGGTTTGTCTCTTACACAGACAGAAATTACGAAACAAGACATATTTTATGATGATTCTGCTAATCATACAATTGGACGGTATGAACAGGCGTCTGCATCAGACAAGCCTTTGCTGCTGGTTATAGACGACGATCCTGTTAATTTAAAGGTAATGGAGAATCTTTTAGAGCCGGATTATCAGCTGCATAGCACAACAGACCCCGGGGTAGTCATGGAATGGCTGGAGAAGCAACCCTATGATCTGGTTATCTCGGATGTGATGATGTCGCCGTTCTCCGGTTATGAATTAACAAAGCGTATCAGAGAACGCTTTACTATTTCTGAATTACCTGTTTTATTATTAACAGCCCGCAACCAGACCGAGGATATCTATACCGGCTTTATATCCGGTGCAAATGATTATATTTCAAAGCCTGTCGAGGCTTTAGAACTACAGGTCAGGGTGAAAGCATTAACCGATTTAAGCCATTCCATTGATGAACAATTGCGGATGGAGGCAGCCTGGCTGCAGGCGCAAATCAAACCGCATTTTATGTTTAATACCTTGAATGCGATCGCTGCCTTAAGCAACATAGATATCGAACGGATGATTAAACTGCTGAATGAGTTTGGTAAATATCTTTCCAAAAGTTTCCATAGCAGTAATACGAAGCCATTAGTATCGCTGCGGGAGGAGCTGGAGTTAGTAGATTCCTATATTTATATTATGCAACAGCGATTTATGGGGAAGCTGACAGTGCATAAGGAGTTTGATAACGCTGAGCATATCCTCGTACCGCCGTTATCTATTCAGACAATAGTTGAAAATGCTATTAATCACGGAATTATCTCACAAAATAAACCAGGTACACTATGGCTTAAAGGCGAGCAGCTGGAAAACAGCTACCAAATTAAAATTATCGATGATGGCAAAGGTATCCCGTCAGAAATATTGGCAACACTATTCAATAAAAATGATGAAAAAAATGGTGTCGGGCTACTGAATACTGCGCAGAGATGGAAGAAACTGTTTGGCCAGGGAATTGATATCAAAAGTACAGCAGGAGAGGGGACAGAGGTTACATTGTGGATACCTAAGAAATCGTATGAATAAGACAATACAAAATTTTCTGTTCGTAATATACAGGTATAGATGAAGTCTAATTTTTAGTAAATAATAATAGATAGAATTAAAACAGCAGTCAAACGGTTATCTTTTATTCAGTTTTTTCTTTCCTTGGTTAAATTTTAATTTATCAGGATGTTTAAATACCTAAATAAAGGGAATTAATATAAGGTATGTAAATTTCATGATTTATTGTAGTAGTTCAAGGAGGAGTTAAGATGAGAGTGCAAGATAAGGTTACACTAATCACAGGAGCTGGTACAGGTATTGGAAAAGAAACAGCTCACTTATTTGCAAAAGAAGGCGCAAAGCTTATTTTGACAGATGTGAATGTAGAAGGTGTAAGAGAAACAGAAAAAGAAGTAAAAGAGCTTGGAGCAGAAGCTATTTCTATAAAGCATGATGTCAGTAAGGAAGAAGACTGGCAAGTGGTTGTCAAAGAAGCGGTTAATCAATTTGGAACCATTGATGTATTGTTTAATAATGCAGGCATATATATTATCAAACCAGTTACAGAGATTGAATTAGATACATGGAATAAATTAATGAATATCAACGTGACAGGTACATTCTTAGGCATGAAGCATGTGCTGCCGGTCATGCAGAAGCAGAAAAGCGGCTCGATTATTAACGCCTCTTCTGTAGCCGGTCTTGGCGGAGCACCTGGACATGCTTTATATGGTGCAAGTAAAGGTGCAGTCCGTATTATGAGTAAAGATGTTGCGATGGAGGTTGCCAGAGATCAGATTCGTGTGAACTCTATTCATCCGGGCTATATTGATACGCAAATGGCGGATTATGGAGCAGAATCGCAGGGGAAAACCACTGATGAAGTAGGTAAAACTTACCCGCTGGGCCGGTTGGGTAAACGGGCGGAAGTGGCGAAAACAGTGCTGTTCCTGGCATCTGATGATTCATCTTATACGACAGGTGCTGAGTTCCCGATTGATGGCGGGTCTACCAGCTCACTTTAAGAGGATATTCAAAAAGTCCAATAAAGATGACACGGCGATGAGAGGATCTTCTACTAAGAACGCCCACGTCGTGTGGGCAACGTAGAAGCCACCGCATCCTGCGGAAGTGCGTTGACTGGCATTTTTCGATGGGACTGCGATTACTCGCCCCACCAAAAGCGTTACTCACGTATTATAAAGCATAGAGGAACTTCTGTTAAGAGCGTCCACGTCCTGGGACTGCGATTACTCGTCCCATCGAAAACATTTGTGGTCAACACAGAAGTCATCACATCCTGTGAAAGTCCGTTCGGAAAATGCCAGTCGCCTTGAACTTCTTGGTCCTATTTATCGGACTTTTTGAACACGCACTTTAAATAAATGACTGAAACAAAAAGGCATATCAACCGGGCTATAATTGGTTGATATGCCTTTTTGATTAAGAATCACTAATCAGCTGGATGATTTCGTCAATAACCAGCTGAGGCTGATCTAAATGAATATTATGACTGGAATTCACAGCAAAAAACAGCTTAGCATCTTTATAAATATCCTTTTGTTCGATAATCAATTGATGCCAGGTATTTTCTAACAGCTCTGCTTCCGCTTTTGGAACCCCATCATTGATATAGTTTGATATGCATTTCTCCTTATCACGGCCAATAATAGTTACTGGAAAATCTCCTGTAAATGATAAGGATTTAATAGTTTCAGTATCTTTTTCCCAATTTGAAATTTCTTGAAGCATGGTTTTATATAATGAAGGATTTGTATAAAATGCAATTAATTTTTCCTGTGTTTTTTTTGGCAGTTTTTGCTGTTCTTTTGTTAAAACAGGATCTAATAGTTTCAAAAGTTCTGTGGGAGACAGAGCTGCGTGTTCTTTACAGGTTTCAATCCATGCAGCATCTGAATCATTTTCGTTTAGATAAGGTAAATCTAATTGATCCAGTTTATATAAATCAACAGAGGTGGAGTCTAATAGTAATAATCCTCGTATTCGATCTGGATATAATTTTGAGAAATGCTGTGCACATAAACCCCCGTAAGAGTGCCCTGCAAGGATGATCGGTTCTGTTATATTCAACTTTTCCAGTATTTGTATGATATCCTTCGTAACGTTTTCAGTAGTCCTTTTTTTATCGATGTATTCACTTTCTCCTAATCCCGGACGATGATACATAATAACCTGATTAGTTTCAGCAAGTTCAGAAGAGATTTCTTCCCATTCATAGAAGGGAGATCCCATTCCTGATAATATGAGAATTGCCGGTTTTGCTGTTCCTTTGGATAGGATTTCAACCTTTTGACCATTGATTTCGATAAAATTCAAAAAATAGCCCCCTTATAGAAATCAAAATTTGATACCGATTCCTAAATGAAGCATATCATACAATTATAAATTGATTGTGCCTCAAATCGAATAAAATACTTCCAGACTGCAATTTCATTATTCATGACAAACCGGATGTATATCCTATATAGTATAAATAGAGACATGTCTAACGTGATAAGAGGCGAGATAAGATGACAAATAAAGAACCTAAACTGACAAAAAAGCAAATAGCGATATTAGAGGCGGCAACGGATTTATTTGCAGAGAAAGGGTACGCAGGGACCTCAACGAGCGAAATTGCAAATAAAGCAGAGGTAGCAGAAGGAACAATTTTTAAGCATTTTAAATCGAAAAAAGGCCTGCTGCTGGCGATTGTTTCTCCAATGATGGTGAAATTGGTTGCGCCAATGATAAAAAATGATCTGGACAAGGTGCTTGATCAGGAATTTGAATATATTCAAGATTTTATTCGTGCCATGATTGAGAACCGGAAAGAATTTATTCATAATAATTTGCCGATGTTAAAAATATTAGTTCAGGAAATTCCTTTTCACCCAGAATTGAAGGAACAGTTTATTGAGTATGTCGGGAAGGATATTTTTGATAAGCTGAGAGAGATTATCAAGTATTATCAAGATAAAGGCCAGCTGGTTGATATGAAGGCAGATGCAATTATGCGCACAGTTGCTTCCTCTATTTTATCGTATATTGTAGCGCGTTATGTATTTCTTCCGGAAGCAAACTGGGATGAAGAAGAGGTTGAAACGGAAAGAATTATTCAAATACTGGAAAGTGGGATCATAAAGAAAAAATAAAAGGATTTCTTTTATAAGCCAAGTTTATGGAAAGCAGACTGACCTCATTTGTTGGAATGGGCAGTCTGCTTTTTTATAGTTTGAGATAATATAAAAATCTGTTATGCTTTATCACATAGAAAGCAAGAATGCCTGTTATTTCAGTATTGAAAATACAACTAAAAAACGAAAAGGAGCTATTATTGTGCTTGATTACAATAATTCCATTGCTTTACATATACAATTAAAAAATATTATTGAGAAGAAAATTGAAAAGGGGATATTTACAGACCAGATTCCAAGTGAAAGACAGCTTATGACAGATTATAATACGAGCCGAAGTACTGTCAGAGAGGCTGTTAATCTTTTAGTTCGTGAAGGAATATTGGAGAAGAGACATGGAAAAGGTACATTTGTTTCTTTAAAACCGATTCAAGATTGGCTGGGGAATTTAAGCAGTACGACGGAAACTATTATACAGATGGGAAAAAAACCGGGAGCCAAGTTAATTGCATCTTATTTGATGGAACCTCCGCACTACATTCAGGAAAAGACCGGCCTTAAAGAGGCATATTTTATTAAACGAATTCGCTATGCCGATGACACGCCAATCGGTATAGAACAGCATTACTATCCAGTCAATATTGGTGAGAAATTAATAAAATATGATCTAAATGATGTCACCTTATACGATTTGTTGGAAAATGATTTGGGAATCATACTTGCCGAAGCAGGGCAGACCATAAGCAGCGGCGCATTTTCAGATGAGGATAAGGAGAATTTGGAATTGGCAGATGGGACCAATGCCCTGATTGCTGAACGTATTATTAAGGATCGGAATAATGAAATTATTGAAATGGAAAAGGCATTTTATAGAAGTGATTTGTATACATTTAAATTAAACCTGTCGCGTAAGTTTGGGTAGAGGGAGCAGCTGAAAATTGTAAATTAAAATGGTGGTGATTAGGCTTATTTTTCATGTTAGAAAGTTTTGATATAAAATAGGACTCGTTGAACGCTCGAATGCGGGGGTTATTAAAAACAGTGATAAGACTTATTATTATTTTAAATAACTGAATATATTGAATTAGGGGTTAAGCTGGATTATACTATGAGCAGACCTATTATATTACAACTGGTTCGGACGTCAGAATCTTTATGAAGAGATTAGATTGTCTTTTAAAAATTCGAAGCAGGAGGGAGGAAACAAAGAAAGTAGTTGTTGATGCTGCAAACGGGGTAAAATATAATGACTTTTGTGTTGTGACGGCTTTTTTTAATGTTATTTTGAAGTATTTAAGGGAGACACTGGATGCTTAGAATAGTTCATTAAAGGGGAGCGGTCTTTTTATTGTGTGAATGCTTCACTGGACTGGATTCATAATAAATAAGCTGCTCCGATAAAGGATGTATAACCTGGAGACATTCCCTCATATGCTATAGGACTGGTTATTTGAAACTCAGAATAATTGTACCGTACACAAAATGGCATAACAGTCGATTCAACCGGTTCTTGGAATTTCCAGTTTCTTCTTAAATTTATAGTTTTTCAGATTGATAATCTTAGATAAATGAGGAGGTAACAAGGATGAAAGTTGAAAAAGAAATGAACAATCGGCTTGAGAAAAAAGAATCGTTATTGTGGAATGCGATGCATCGTTTTAATCCGGAAGCAGAGCAGGTAGTTGCTGTGAGAGGGGAAGGCTCATGGTTTACAGATGAATCTGGTAAAAGGTATATGGATGGGGTTTCCGGGCTGTGGTGTTTAAATCTTGGTCATGGCCGGGAGGAAATAGCTGAAGCGGCAGCGGAGCAAATGAAAAAACTTTCCTATTTTCCGTTAACAATGAGCCATCAGCCTGCCATCAAACTGGCTGCTAAGATTAGCGAGTTACTTGGTGAGAAATATCAGACGTTTTTTGCAAATAGTGGTTCGGAAGCAAATGAAACGGCATTTAAAATCGCCAGGCAATACCATAACCAGACCGGCAATCCGCAGAAATATAAAATTATTTCCCGCTACCGGGCTTATCATGGTTCAACCTTGGGGGCGCTTAGTGCAACAGCACAGGCTAACAGACGAGTCAAATATGATCCGACAGTGCCGGGATTTTTGCATGTTTACCCGCCGTACAGCTATCGCTCCATTTTTAATGGAAGTGCAGAGGAGTCGGATTTGAAAGCAGCACAGCTGTTGGAAGAAATGATTAACTGGGAGGGCGAAGAAACCATAGCTGCATTTATTATGGAGCCTTTTATCTCCGGCGGCGGGGTTATTATCCCGTCGATGAAATATATTCAATGCGTATCTGAAATTTGCAAGCAACACAATATCCTTTTAATAATGGATGAGGTTGTGTCAGGCTATGGACGCACCGGGAAAATGTTTGGATTTCAGCATGCGGCAGGAGTGCAGCCTGATATTGTAACAATGGCGAAAGGACTGACCAGTGGTTATCTGCCCTTGGGTGCTACTGCGGT
Organism: Oceanobacillus sojae; assembly: GCF_900162665.1. Taxonomy (GTDB): domain Bacteria; phylum Bacillota; class Bacilli; order Bacillales; family Amphibacillaceae; genus Oceanobacillus; species Oceanobacillus sojae_A. The sequence continues at coordinate 699,091 of NZ_LT727812.1, read as the reverse complement.
TAAATCTGAAATATATAATGTATTTCAAAAGGACGGGAAGGACTCGCATTTTCGGCATGTTTCCACATACGGCGGGCATCCGGCAGCGTGTGCGGTAGCGCTGAAAAATATTGAAATCATTGAAAATGAGAATATCATTGAGCGTGTAAATAACCTTGCGCAAACTAAATTGGCCGACTTGCATCAATTAATCGATCATAAAAATGTGGGGGAAGTCAGGCAGACTGGTTTTCTATTGGGGATTGAGATGGTAGAAGATAAACAGTCCAAAATACCATTAGCTGATGAGAAATTAGCCAGGATAATTGGATTGTGTAAAGAAAAAGGACTGATTATCGGCAAGAATGGAGATACCATCCCGGGTCACAATAATGTTATTATTGCTGCACCTCCATTAACCAGTACAGAGGAAGATTTGGAATTTTTAATTGATACATTGCAGTGGGCCATCCGCAGTATGTAATTGACGCGTTTGTTGCAGAAGCAAATTTCACCAGATTAAAAAGTGCTCCAATAAAGCACTTTTTAATCTGGTATAAATAATTACTGATATTTGTACAGTTATTTTAAATAGATACTTCCGTAAAATGATCGGTTAAGTCACAGCGCTATTCTAAATTAAGAAAAATTTCCTCAAGTGACGGCTCTTCTACCTCCAGCCGAAATACACCGATATCCTGTTGTACAAATTTTTTGTTTACCTGTGGAATGAGCTCATTTGCCTGGACGGTAATTTCTGAAGTATTCTCAGCAATTTGGGTGTCCGCAGCAAGATCTTTGAGAGAATTTTTCAATTGCGTCTGTTCTTTTTCAGAGAGGGAACGGTGATGAATATGGACTATAATAGCCTGCTGATACTGTTCACGCAGCTGTTTCATCGTTCCCTGTGTTTGAATGCTTCCCTTGTTCATAATGGCAATTTCATCACATAGCTTCTCCACTTCATTTAAATTATGTGAAGTTAAGAAAACGGTCGTTCCTTGTGCGGCAATTTCTTTGATTAAAGAATGGATATTTAAAACAGCGTTGGCATCAACACCTGATGTGGGTTCATCAAGGAAGAGCAGCTTCGGCTGGTGAATAATGCTCTGAGCAATTCCTAATTTCTTTTTCATTCCAAACGAAAACTTTTTCACTTTTACATGGACAGCGTCCTCTAATCCGACCCGTGTGAGAACACGGTGAATATCCTGCCTGGAAAGAGATTGCTTTAATAATTTCTGAAAATAGTTTAAATGGCTGAACGCAGTAAGATCGTCGTAGAATGTGGAGTAATCCGGCAGGACTCCGATTTCTTTTTGAAGAGATTCGAGTCTGTTTCCTGATTGTCCCAAAACCTCGAATGAGCCGGAGCTGGGTTTAATCAGTCCGGTTACCATATTAATCAGGGTTGATTTGCCGGCTCCATTTTTACCGAGGAAACCAAAAATGGATCCTTGAGGAATATGTAAATCAACAGAATCGACAACCGTTTTCTTGCCATATGTTTTTGTTAACTGATTAGTTTGCAAAGCTTCCATTATAAATCCCTCTTTCTAAAAATAAATACGCTTAGTAAAATAAATAAAATGGGGAAAAATGCTACGAAATAAGCGTAATAATTATTGGATTCTTCCTGCATGTAATAAAAATAAGGTGTCACGTAGCCGACCGCTTTAATAAAAAGGTTGTCTGTTCCTGCACTCCATAAACCAAGCACCGGTAAAGCAATTGAGATAATAATTCCTAAAAACATACTTAAAGACGGCTTAGGGATAATGGTGGATAGAAAAAGTGTCAAGCCGACGAAGTAAGACACGAAAATAATCGATTGAACCAGGTTTACAATGGAAAATGACTTTGAAAATGGGATGATAAGCAATAATGCAACAGTGATACATACTGCCCAAAATAAAAAGCTTCCGATAAATTTTCCAAGGATAATGTTGCTCCGGCTTGTCTTTGTTGCTAAAAATCGGATGGTCCGTGTATCCATTTCTTTATTGACGATGTTGTGGGATAAGCTGGTTACAAACAATGGAGCAGCTAAAATTAATAAAAGCATTAATCCCATGGCATAAGCATCATTTCCAAGGCCTAATTCCTGCAGGGGGGCCTCGAATTGACGGACTAATCTTGCAGAACCGATAGTTACTCCAAAAAGGACGACAATAATTACAATAGAGCGGATGCTCGAAAATAAACTTTTAAATTCTCTAAAACCAACTGTAAGCATAAATCAATCTCCTCTTTTTCTATATATATTAGCTGGCAGAACGACTGCGGGTCATTGCCATAACCCCGGCTGTCAGATAGAAAATACCGCTGAAAATTCCTAAACCGATTGTTGAAAGTGTTCCAAGGATTGCTGTCACTATCAACAAAATTCCTGCAGTTTTTCCTTTATTTTCTTTTTTGAATAAGAAAATGGCAACTGCCCCTAAGATCATCCAGGCAAATGAAACTGCAGATAAATAGATAAAAAGATAGCCTATATAACTGATAAGCTGCTGTTCACTGAATTCATCTATATTCTCGTCCTCCATAAAAGACTGGACAAGCTCCAATGTTTCGGGACTTCCCTCAAGGTTGCCATACAGCAGGATACTGCCTGCGAACAAAATCCCAAACAATAAAATACCAATGGCTGTTAAAATGGTTTCTGTTTTATACTTCATTTCATATTCTCCTCCTCCTGTTTCTTGATTCTTACTCTAGCAAACACAGCTGTCTTGTATTTGAACAGAACTTTACCAATAAATAAAAAAAGCTCTGATTTGTTCAACTGTTCGTAAACTTGCTGTGTTAAGCTACCTATTGGAGGTGTTGTACGTGGAGGAACAGACAGATATTTTAATCGTCGATGATGAAAAAGCAATTGTGAGTATGCTGGAGATGATGCTGAAGAAGGAAGGGTTCCAGCATGTACATAAAGCTTATACAGGGCAGGAAGCCATACATATATTAAAGGAACATAAAATAGAAGTTATTATTTTGGATGTGATGCTGCCGGATGGAAGCGGATTTGATTTTTGTCCGAAGATCAGAGAGCTTACGGATGCCTATATTCTCTTTTTAACGGCAAAAGTATCTGACTTAGATGTGTTAACAGGTTTTGCGACAGGCGGAGACGACTATGTTACAAAACCATTTAATCCATTAGAAGTAGCGGCAAGAATCAAAGCGTATTTAAGAAGGAAATCAACTAAAAAAGAAACCTGTGCATTTGAAAAATCCGGTAAATATGACTTTGGCCGTTTTATATTGGATGAAAATGCAGGAGAACTGAAGGTTAATGGAGAAAGCGTTCCGTGTCCAACGCAGGTTTACTTACTGCTTCTTTACTTATGTAAGCATCCGAACAGAATTTTTTCTAAAGCGGATTTACTGGAGGCTGTTTGGGGATTTGAGCATTATGCAGATGAAAATACGGTCTCGGTACATATTAGAAGAATCCGGGAAAGGATTGAGGCAAATCCAAGTAAACCGGAATTACTGCTGACTGTACGGGGATTGGGATATAAATTGGTGAAAGGGAATGCCTCATGAAGAAATTACGGAGCCGGTTGTTTTTTCATTTTTCGATTCAGTTTGGTTTTATTTCTTTGTTAATGATAGTTGTTGCAGTCCTTGCCACACTTATAGGCGGTTATTTTCTTGTAGAATTGGAGAGAGAGGCAGATTATTATCAGTACCAGTTAGATGAGCTTGTCATTGAAGTTGGCGATCCGCTCGAATATATAAAGAGCAATGAAGATATGGATGATTTATTACCAAAGAGCATGTGGCTGCAGATTATTGATGAAAAGGGAAAGGTTATTATATCTGGAAATGCACCTGGAAATTTGAAGGAGAGCTATAACAGTATTGATATTGAGCATATGAAGGAACGGAAGCAGTTAGAGGAATATTCTATAAAGTATACATTAGAACAGCCTTTATTCGAAGATTCTTATTTATTTGTATTAGGTTATAAAGATCCTGGTGCTCTAATTTTGAGTGAATTTATAGAAAATGTTAATTCTGATGGCAGGATTGCGGAAGAAAACCAATCCCAGGTAGAGGAAAAACTGAATCAACTTGGAGGAACACTGGCTGTTTATAATAATAAAGGGGATATTATACAGCAATTTGGAAGTAATGAGCATATAAAGAAGCCGCCATTAGAAATGATTGAAAGAGAAACCTCTCCAGATCATTTTTCTGAGAATCAGTACACCTTTTGGGACAGTGATTCTGGGAATACATGGATTTTAACTTCACCAAATGAGAAAAAGCAGAAGCTTCCATCACCGGTGTTAAAAAAACCTATTCTTATAGTTGCTGGTATAGCTGGAGGTATTTTACTAATAACATTGCTAATTGCTTTTTGGAACAGCTTCCGTTATGGAAGCCCTTTGTTTATTTTTTCAAATTGGCTGAACCGGATGGGAAATGGAAACTATAAAGAAGTGTTAACAGAGCAGGAGAGAAAAAAAGTGTATCGTAAAAATGGTAAATTAAAAAGACGATATAAATTATATAAAGAGGTATTCCAGGCATTTGATGATATGGCTGCCAAACTGGATGCTTCGCGAAAAGAAAGAGAACAGCTGGAAAAAAGCAGAGAGGAATGGGTTGCAGGAATTTCCCATGATCTCCGTACACCGCTGACCACCATGGAGGGCTATGGCCGCCTGCTGGGAAATAGGGAATACGACTGGTCCAAGCAGGAGCTTCAGGAGATTGGAGATACCATTACTGATAAAAGTGATTATATGGTCGATTTAATCGAAGACTTTACGCTCAGCTTTCGGCTGAAAAATGATGCCGATAGCTTAACATTCAGTCTGGTGAACATCAATGAATTTATGAAACAGATTCTGGAGAAGTTTCAAAAGGATGTAGCCTTTAAAGATTATCAGATTGTATACAAACCCATTCATCCAGATAGAAAAATTGAAGTTAATGAGCGGTTATTTGAAAGAATGATAGATAACCTGGTGTACAATGCCTGGAAGCATAATTCGCCTGAAACAGCTGTTAAAATAGAAACAGTTGAATTGGAAGAAGAAAGAGGATTGGAAATCAGAATTATTGATAATGGAACCGGGATGGATGAAGAAACACAAAAGCATCTGTTCACCCGCTATTACCGCGGAACCAATACAGAGGAGAGAAATGAAGGGACAGGGCTTGGCATGAGTATTGCTTTACAAATTGCCAAGCTGCATCAGGGAGAGATTTCTGTCCAATCTGAAAAAGATAAGGGTACAATCGTAACGGCGGTTTTGCCTTATGATAAAGATTAATCAAAGAGCGCGTTACGGCTAATAACAGCTGTAACGCGCTCTTACATAATATGAAACCTTACACATAAGCATTCTTAAATTGAACAGGAAATAACCGGAATATCAGCCGATTTTACAAGATAATCAAAGAGTTATAATTTTTCAATAACCTCATCAATATTATTCCATTCATAAATTAATTCGTTTAATATTTTTTCGCCAATTTTAATTTGAAGTGTTTGAACTAATTTTGCACCATAATATTCATAAAAGTAACGTGTTTTGTTTTCTTCAAGGACTTCAACAAATACCTTTTCATAATTCAATTGTTGAAAATGCTTAAATAGTTCTTGAAGCAGCTTTTTACCTATTCCTTCTCCTTGATAGTCTTCAAGCAGGTAAATAGACGTTAGATCTCCTGTATTATCTTCATTATTATCTTGCTTTTTCCCTGCAGTTCCAAAACCTATTATTTGGTTTATTTCATTCATAGCAACTACAATATAATTTTCTTCATTCACAATATTACGTTTCCATAATTCTGTCCGGTCTTCATAAGTTAAATTATTTAAAAAGTCATCTGGAATAATGCCTTTATAAGTCGTTCTCCAGCTGTCAACGTGAACTTTTGCAATGCCTGCTGCATCATCTAATTGAGCTCTTCGTATGATCATATTTACACCTCTGTTATGTAATAAAATAATTCCTTAATATAATAATTTCAACAAGAAAGAATACTTCTCCTTCTTTTTGGAAAGCATTCGTTAGCTTAACAGTATTCAAACCGGTTTTATTTTTATAGCAAAACAATTATTCAATAATCTTCTTCTTTCATGAACCTTTGAACAATTGTAAAATCACCTATAATCTGTGAAACAGTTAAAGAAGGAATCGCTTCTTTGTTAATATTCTCTTTTTCAGGAAGGAATAATAATAGAGCTGTCAAGGCATAGGAAATGTCATTCAACCATAATGTTACTTCAACGGAAGTTAATAGTATCAAAGATCCGCCAATGACCTAGTGTTATTTTAATTAAATACTCCCCGGCCCAATATACTCAGAAAGTGGCCGGAAAATCCGATTATTTTCAGCCTGTTCAAGAACATGAGCACACCAGCCGGCAGCTCTGCTGGCAGTGAATGTAGGAGTATACAGCATCTTAGGCAGATCTACAGCCTTGAATACAGCAGCTGCATAAAACTCAACATTTGTATAAAGTCTTCGCCCAGGTTTGTACTCTTCCAACAGACGGATAGCTGTATCCTCCACATGTCTGGCAAGTAAAAACCAATCGTCATCGGCCGATAAACTTTCCGTTACATCTCTCAATGCTTCAGCCCGGGGGTCATTGGTTTTATAAACACGGTGACCGAATCCCATCAGTTTTTCCTTGTTATTCAGTTTTTTCCTTAACCAATCTTCAGTATCTTCCACTGTTTCTATTTCGTTTAGCATGGATATGACACCAGTTGGCGCACCTCCATGCAACGGTCCCTTCATGGCACCGATAGCTCCGGTAACTGCAGAGAACAAATCAGATTCAGTAGATGCAATCACTCTTGATGTGAAGGTGGCAGCATTCATGCCATGCTCTGCTGTAAGGACAAAATAAGCATTCATCACCCTTACATGTGCATCTTTTGGTTTTTTGCCAGTAAGCATATATAAATAATTGGCAACATGATCTAATTGATTATTCGGCGGAACAAATTCTAAATGATGTAAAGATCTGTAACGATAAGCAAGTATCGTTGGTATCACAGCAGTTATATGGACTGCCTCTTCTAATGTTGGCGGCCATTCCGGTTTTGCTTTTAATGCAGATATACATGTTCTTAAAACAGCCATCATTTCCATATCTTCCGGTAATTCATCGATAATGCGAACAATATCTGCGGGTAATTTCCTTGCTTCATGAAGCTGCTTTTTCAACTTTTCTAATTCATTTTTGCCGGGTAAATAGCCATACCAAAGTAAATGGACAACTTCTTCAAATGCATGCTTGCGAGCTAATTCATCCGCACGATAGCCGCGAAAAATCAAACGTCCATTCTCACCATCTATAGAACTTAAATTGGTTTGCACGGCGATAACGCCTTCAAGACCAGGTCGGAAACTCATAAAAACCCTCCAATTTTATTGTTGTTTATATTATAAATGAAATATATAATAATGAATATTAGTTATTTAGTTAATAATTGATTAAAAAACATAATCAATTGAGGTGATAATATGAATATTAATTGGTTACGGACTTTTATCATAGCTGCAGAAAATGAAAATTTCAGAAAAACAGCAGAAAAACTGTACATGGCTCAACCCACCGTAACAGCACATATTAAGCAGCTTGAAAGAGATATAGGTACACAATTTTTTAGGAAATCTGGACGCAGTATCGTTCTTACAGAAGCCGGCCGCCGATTCTTGCCCCATGCCCGATCGATATTATCCTCTTATGACCGGAGTACGCATGATTTGCTGGCCTGGGAACAGGGGTATAAAAGAAAACTGAACATTGCAGTTTCTCCATTACTGGCAGCCACGATTCTCCCGTATATTGTTAGACAATTTATGGAGCGGCATGTAGATGTTGAAGTTATCGTGCAAGTAAAAGATTCCAAAGAAATTAGTGAAATGATTGAAAGAGGAGAAGCTGATCTGGGACTGCTGCAGATGAAGCCTTTACAAAAAACATTATATGTGGAAAAAATAAAGGAAGATAAGGTAGTCTGTGTATGTCCGCATGATGGCGGTGATCTGGAAAGCAGTCCGCCGATTGATATCCGCGACCTATTCGAAAATCAGACATTATTCACTTATAATCACCCGGAGTACTGGGAGGATCTATTGAGTGCCATCCATGCAAAGTATCCTAAGGTGCGTACCATGGTCGTTACACAGGTTCATATTACAAAAAGATTTATTGAAGAGGGGCTGGGTTTTTCTTTTCTCCCAGAAATATCTCTGAATCGGGAACTGATGGAAGGGCGTCTGCTGGAAGTAAGAACACCGGAATTAAAGCTTCCAAGGGCATCTACTTATATCATTACTCGTGAGGACACAGAAGAAAACAGGTTATTCCGATCTTTTCTCAAAGAATATTTCACATACTAGTCTGGCATTTTCTAAACCTTAGAAGATAATTATTAGAAAAAATGCTTTCTATAAAGACTTGACAATAAAAACGATAATATATAAAATAAAGGTAACTACTTGATTTTACAAAGTAGTGACAAAATAATTTATTATGCTAATGGATATACAGATCATTAGCTTTTTTTACAAATAGCTATCTTGTTAAACAATATAGTGTCTGGAGTTGATGTGATGTCGATACGGAGTCAGCTGTTAAAAGGGATTTTAGATGGCTGTATTTTAGCTGTGATAGCAGAGGAATCAGTATATGGCTATGAGCTTTCAAGGAAGTTACAGCAGGTCGGATTAAACGATGTAAGTGAGGGGACAATTTATCCTGTTTTATTACGCCTGCAAAAGAATGGCATGATTGAAGGAGAGATGAGACCTTCCGATTCTGGTCCGAATCGTAAATATTATGATATTACCGCGCAAGGTGAAGAAGCGCTTGAAATGATTCAGGAGGAATGGAGGATTTTAGTAGATCCAGTCAACGAATTATTGCAAAGGGGGAAAATAAATGAACGCGAAACAGATGATTGAGGAGAATAATCAAAAGCGGGAGCAATTAACTGAGGATAACGAAAAATATTATTCGGATCTTATGCTGTATATTCGAACGAATTGGCAAGTATCCGAACAGCATACAGAAGAGTTACTTCTTGAATTGCTTAATCATTTACTTGAAGGACAGCAAGAAGGGAAGACCGCAATCGATATATTTGGCGAGGAACCTAAAGAATATGCTGACCAATTGATTGAGCAGCTTCCTGAAGAGGAAAAAAGGTCATGGTTTACCTTTTTTGCCTCCGTGTTTCTTTTTCAAATCGTACCATATGTTTTGATTATTCGAGGCGTGGTATTACTGGTGCTGCCGCTATTTACAGAAGTAAATGACCAGGTGAATATTTTTAAATTGTTAATTACAGCTATATTATTAGGTGTCATGGCAATGGGAGTAGTACGTTATATTATGAATGTCATCCATCGTTCTGTTTTTAAAAAGAATCATGCAGAATGGAAAGATTCTGTGAAAGTAGGGGCAGTAGCAGCTGTAGGTATGGGAGCTTTTATTTTAATCAGTGTATGGCTGCCTGAAGTCGGTCCGTCTTTCCGTTTTACTTGGTGGTTATCCCTTCTTTTAGGAGGAGTGATATGGGGTATTTCCAAGGTGGTTAAAAGTAACTAATGAATTATAGAAGTTCTACATTGTCCCGTCTATTCAATGTGAAAAGAGGAACGTGTTAATACAGTTTTAAAAGTTTACACATCGCCTCTTAATCTAAACAAAAAAAGTAAGGCAACAAAGAATATCAAACAGTCAGAAAACATTCTTGGAATATAAGAATAATCAAGAAAAAGTGACTTCCTGATTTAAATGTGGAAGTCACTTTTTCTGTTTTACCAGGCTTTGCCTTGGAATTATATACTATTGGGGAGAACCATCATTTGACGTTGCATCCTTATCTTGCATTTCGCCGTTATTTGGCAGGCTGTCGCTATTTGGCAGTTCGTCGCCATCAGGCATTTCACCATCATTTGGCGTCATGCCAGGTCCACCGCCCATCATGCTTCTTTGTGTTGCTTCTTCACCAGTGTCCGTTACATTGGTGATTGTATCTGAAAGCGTCAAGGAACCTAATTCTATGCCGTTAACGATACTTCCATCTTCATAGTAGCCATTTTTCTCCGAATTATCGGCTTCCGTTCCTTGAATAAGCGTATAGGTTTCACCAAATTTTAATTCAGGGGAGGAAATAACCAGATGCTGGAATGCTTTACTTGGCTGATAGGTTGCGATCACATTTCCACTGCTGTCTTGCAGACTGATAATTGTTCCTGCTTCTTGTGCTTCGGTAAAGTAAATCCCAAAAGAAGCTTGGGAAGAAGACTCTGAAACATTCATTGCCATACCATTACTTCCAGCAGTAATCAATATACCGCCACTTAACTCAAAAGTGCCATCGTAATCCAACGCGCCATTTCCATTATCCGTTGGTCCATCTACTGTAACGGTTCCGCCTGACATCTCTATGTTTCCATTGCTGTCCAATCCGTCACCCTGTGCATCGACTGCCAAGGTTCCGCCGTTAATGATAATCATTTTGCTATCATCTGCCTGTCCAGCAGCACCACCAGGGCCACCAAAAGAATCACTAACCGACGTTTCTGATTCTTCTGTTGTCCCGCTATCACCGCTGGCATTCAATCCATCATCGCTGGCAGTAATTTGAATATCACCATCATTGATGGTAATAACACCTGCTTCCAAGCCTTCATTAGAATCAGTCACCGTAAGATCTCCGCCATTAATCGTCAAATTGTTATCGGCGTGAATCCCATCATCTTCAGAAGCTAAAAGAAGATCACCGCTTTCAATCGTAATATCCCTATCACTATGCAAGCTGTCATCTGCAGAATTAATGTCGTAATTGCCGCTTTGAAGCAACAGCTCTGTTCCGGCTTTGATACCTTTGTAGCTTTCTTCACTGGAAATAGTTTCTGCACCTGTTTGGATGGTTATATCAGCTGCCTGCAGACGGGCCACCGTTTCAGCCTGAATGCCATCCCGTCCGGAAGTGATTGTGAAATTACCGCCGTCGATGGCAATAAATCCTTTTGTTTCGTCATCACTGTTATTCGCTTGGATCCCGTCTCCTTCTTCTGTAGTCAGCGTATAGATGCCATCTAAAATTTGTACAGAATCTTTTCCTTTTAAGGCATTGTTTTTGACATTAACTGTATAACTGCCAGAAATTAAAATTAAGTCATCTTTACTGCGAATCCCGTTATTGTAGTTCCCGTTGACAATCAGTTCGCCTTCCCCATTAATCACCAGATCCTCTTTACTAAAGAAGGCTGCATCGAATTCTGTTTCGTCATCAGCAAGCTGATAATCTGTGCCATCTGTTAAGATATTCGATGTGCCATCTGCTAAAGTTGTAACAACTTTTTCTGCCTGTTCAATTAAAATGGCAGGTCCTTGAGAATTGGTAATGGTTACGTCTTTCAGTACTAAATGAACCTTTTCTTCCTTGTTCACATTTACAATGACCTGACCGTCAGCAAGCTCTCCGCTTAAAACATACGTACCTGCTTCCGTAATGGTTACAGTTTGCCCGTTAACGTTGATACCTTCTGAAGCTGTCATATCCTCTGATAATTCGATCGTGGGGGCAGAATCATCATAGCTGGTGTCTACATCTTCCTCTTCGTAGCTTCCAAAGGTATCGCCAGCCGCTGCTTCCTGGCTGGTTGAGACAGTAGTTTCATCGGATGCTTGAGATAGACTGTTATCTCCTGTAACTGTCGTATTCTGAGAACAGGCACTTAATATTAGAGCAGTTATAAGAGAAACACAAATTATTTTTTTCATCAATTTCCACTTCCTTTTTTATAATTCGTCGCGGTTTGCAGCGACTTTTCCTAAAATGATTGGTAAATTGCCATTGCGGACACGAATGGCATCAATGAACGCTTTTTCCTGCTGTTGATCTTTTAAATGTACAATGTAACGTATTTCGTATAAACTGCCCATCGTTGTAGTACGAACAGAATCTAAATGGTGGTCATAAGCAAATTCGTCAAAAATATTATCGAATAGATTTGGATAATCTAAATCTTCCGGAATAGTGATTCTCAGCTCTCGTTCTGCAGATTTGATATTACCAAATTTAGTGTGATAGATAAGTAATAAAAAGGCAGCGACAATCACGGAGAATACAGCGATATAAGAAACATAGCCCATTCCGGTTGCCAGACCAATACCCATGGCCCAAAAGATACTTGCAATTTCCCGGGCGCCCCCAGCAACGGAACGGAAACGAATTAGACTAAATGCTCCCAGTACGGCAATTCCTGTTCCAATATTACCGTTTACCAGCATGATGACGGATTGGACTAGGACAGGGAGTACTGCTAAGGTAATCACGAAATTTTTTGTGTAAACATTACGATACATATGCGTGAAGGCAACTAAAAGGCCTAAAATAATAGAAGCAAGAATACAGATTAGCAGCTCGCTCAAGGGAATGGATGTTGCGCCTTCTGTAAATAGACTAGATAACATGGAATAGTTCCTCCTTAAATAAATGACGTTGATAAGTTTGTGCGTATTTTGAAAAATTTCCTTTTTGAATATGATATTTTGTTAATAATCCCACAAACCATAAAGGGTAGGCTCCCATTGCTTTAACTTCCATTAAAACATCCAACTCTGGAGCAACGAACGCACCCCGTGCTGCATCTAAATTTAATTTTCTATCCTGATAACGAATGTTTTGGTCGAAAGTTACCCGGAAATCCTCTTCGACTTCGGAAAAAAGAGAGAAACGATCGTAGGAAATTAAAACTTTCGGTGACAAATCTGGATGTTTGAAAAACAGCCAGGCAATTTCTTGTCCAATTTGAGATTGATCGATATTTTCTGGTAAAGCTCCTGTATGCTGCCAAAAAAGGTATGTTTCATAACTGATTGGTAATCGTCTTTTATAGACAATCCCTTTGATTTTCTTTTTAATTTCTAAAAAGATAACACTATCAGGTCTGGGTGTACCGTAACTGCGAATCCGGAATTTTTCCTTATATATGGGCTTATCCATAGAATGTCGAATGAATCGATAATCCGCTGTGTCATAATAGAGGGAGCGGATGGTATGCAATCCGTATTGATCTACAGACATATGTGCTTGCAATTCTTCAAAAAAGCTGGAGAACTGTGTTTGATTCAATAAATATTTGGTTTCTTTTCGCTGAAAAACTTTTTTCAAGCTCATGTGAATTCCTCCTTGTTTGCTGGTGTGATAAAAGAATAATTCACGAACCTTAAAGTTAGCTTAAACAGATAAAAATTTTTTCTATCCCTTGTATTAAGGTTTCTTTAAGTTAAAAATGATATGATACAGCTAAAGAAGGTGAAGTTAATGATTAATTTTCTGCTGATAGAAGACGATGTGGTGTTGTCTGATACGATTAAGGAAATTGTATTAGAATTAGGCGAGGTAACCCAAATTTATGATGGCAGAGAAGGGCTCTATGAAGCTGTATCGGGAGTGTACGATTTAGTAATTTTGGATTTGATGCTGCCTGAAATGAATGGCTATAAAGTGCTGGCAGAATTAAGAAAACAAGCACAAACCCCTGTACTTATATTAACCGCAAAGGACGGTCTGGAGGATAAAATCGAAGGCTTTGAAAAAGGAGCAGATGATTATTTGACTAAACCGTTCCATCGGGAAGAACTCCTCGTGCGAATCAAGGCAATATTAAAACGCTCGTTGGGTTTATTCGATGAAAATACATTAAGCTACAAAAATATCGAATGTCATTTAGCAGTAAAAGAAGTGTGTTTTGGTGAAAAAGTTTTACCGATTCAAGGAAGAGAGTTTGATTTACTAACCTATTTTCTCCAAAATCAAGGGATGATTCTTACAAAAGAACAAATTTTTGACCGGATTTGGGGCTTTGATTCAGAGACGACATTAACTGTGGTGGAAGTATATATGAGTAATCTACGAAAACATTTGCGGCAAACCGGTTTGGATAAAGAATTTCGTACGTTGCGTAATGTAGGCTATATGTTGAAGGGAGCGAACAATGAATAAAAACCTTTCCAGTAAACAGCGAAGTGCATTTTTCTTCATGAACCTGAGTGCTTTTGCTATCATCTTTGTTCTTCTGGGAATCATTATTTTGCAAGTATTAAGTCAAACAGCTTATCGTGAAACCGATGAAACCTTAGTAGAAATGACCCGAAGGTCAGAATTTATTCAACAGGAAATTTTCCGTTATCAAGCAGATTCGTTGATTTTTCCGACAAGTGAACAGCCGAAGGAACCGCCTCGAAGTCCGTCCAGTAATTCATTCAACACACAGATTATTTTATGGTCGAAAGAAGGAGAGATTTTAAACAAGGAAGCATTAGGCGGACGTTTTTCTGAACTGGAGAACCTTCGTTTGGAAACAGCCAATCTGGAGGAGGTTGAAACCCTTGCTTTACAAAGCGTTGTTGAAAATGAAGAATTAATTTTTCATTCCATCACACAGTCGTACGATGACAATGAGATTGCATATGTTCAAATCGTTTCAAATGTTAACCAAATCCAGCACTCCTTACAGAATTTCCGCATCATTGTCATAGGTTGTATGATTGTTTTTTGGTTATTCTCCATTGGCGTGAGTTATTGGTTATCCACCAATTCTATGAAACCTGTGCTAAAAGCATGGCAGAAGCAGCAAGAGTTTGTTGAAAATGCTTCGCATGAATTACGAACACCATTAACAATTATTCAAAATCGTCTGGAAGGGCTGTTTCGTAAACCAGATCATACCATTATTGACGAATCAGAAAATATCGCTCAGGCCTTAAACGAGACCAGAAGATTAACTGGTTTGACAACGGATTTGTTAACCATCGCCAGAAGTGATGCCAATCAACTGACTTTGGATAAAACAGCAACAGACACAACAGAATTTTTAACAGAATTAGTCACCCCTTTCAAAGAAATGGCAGAAATTGATGATAAGACATTCGATTTAATAACGAAAAATACATTAACAGTTCATTTTGACCAAAAGAAAATATATCAAGTATTTGTGATTTTGCTAGATAATGCTTTAAAGTATACCAAGCCGGGAGATAAGATTCAGGTAATTTCTACGAAAGAGTATAAAAGCTGGGAAGTCCATGTAACAAATACTGGGCCATCCATTTCAAAAGAAGCACAGGTGCATATTTTTGATCGTTTTTACAGGGAGGATAAATCCCGTGCGAAAGAAACAGGCGGCTATGGTTTAGGGCTTTCTATAGCAAAACAAATTGCTGAAGAACATAAAGGAGAAATTACTGTTGAGAATCTTTCCCCACAGGGGGTAGATTTTTGCATCAAACTTCCAAAAAACGAGAGGTGAGAAAGGATTAGAGAGTGATGGTTTGTAAAAAATCGTCGCAGGAATCTATTTTTGAGCCAAATAATTGGCAGTTTTTTAGATTCGACTAAACCAAACCAGTTCATGCAGTTATTAGCGGTCATGAACTCGAAGGAAATCTAGAGCTAACGTATAAAAAAACTCTTTCCCGTAAAAATGGAGAAAGAGTTTTTTATAACTGGTTATTGCTTTTTATAAGCAATTTGAATTTAATCTTACATTCCAATAAGAACTAATTCCTACACCTTCCGATACCGCCGCATACCTAAAATATTCAACGTAACAAAAACAACAATAAACAAAACTAAAATAGATAATGGAACCATTATCTCCCCAAGCGTAAATCCTTTTAAAACAACATCAATCATCGTATTTCCTGCATAGTACAATGGCATAATCGGTGCAATCCATTGCAGCCAGGGTTCCATTGTATCTACATTCAGCATGCCAGAGAAGAATATCTGCGGAATAATCACAAGCGGAATGAATTGAATCATCTGGAATTCGCTGCTGACAAATGTAGATAGTAAAAGGCCGAGCCCAAGTGCTACGAGACTCAATAAAATATTGATAATAAACATGTTGGTGATGGAACCGGCGATTTCCATATCTAAAATATACACTGAATACAAAATAATAACAGCTGTCTGCAGAATAGCAAAGATGCCATATCCGAATAAATAACCGAATACAATCTCGGACTTTCTAATTGGTGTAGACAGCAATTTCTCCAATGTGCCGCTGCTTCTTTCCTTCAGCATAGACATGCCGGCAATCAAAAAGACAAAAAAGAATACGAAAAAGCTGACTAAAATCGGATTTAAAATTTCAAAAAAAGTATAGCTTTCATCGCCATAAATATATTCTACGGTAATTGGGTCTTCATCCATATCGATTTCAGAATCTATGTCTGTATCGATATCAGTATCTACATCCATATCCATATTTATATCCATGTTCTGAGCGACTTCAGGAGGAAGCTGGGTCATCATTTCATTGATACTTTCCATCATATCTTTTACACCTGCTGACATGTCTTCCATATTATTTATCATGTCATCAATATTATCGGAAAGGTCATTTAAATTTGATTCCATTACTGCTTGGGAGCTTCCCTGGATAGCCGGCCCTTCATCCATCGGGTTATCATTTAGAATGGTCAATGTCCATTCTCCGTCTTTTTCCTCTAAAACAGCACTGGCATTTCCATCTTCCAGGTAAGGCTTTATATCAATCTCATTTTCTTGCTTTACAATCATATCATTGTCTTCCAAAATATCGATCACATCATCACTGACATTGACAGCAGCAATAGTTACCTCGTCATCCGGGTCTGGGAAAATATAATTCAGCAATGTGATCACAAAAATAGGAGCCAGAAACAAAAGTGCAAGGGTTCGTTTATCACGAAGGACTTGTTTGCAAATCCGTTTAATTAGCTGCAGCATTCTCATATTCTTGTTCCTCCAATTTTAAAAAGACTTGATCAATATCACTGACACCAAAGTTCTCCAGTATTTCCTGAGGGGTGCCGCTTGCTGCAATTCCTTTATTTTTCATTAATAAAAGCTGGTCACATTTCATGGCCTCATCCATAATGTGTGTGGTGATTAACAGAGTACTGTCCTTTTTTAAATCATGCAGCTGATCCCAGATGCTTAATTTGAGAACCGGGTCAATCCCTACCGTCGGCTCATCTAAAATCAGATACTTGGGCTGATTGATCAGGGCAATCGCCAGAGAGAGGCGGCGTTTCATCCCGCCGGAATAGTGCTGTACCAATTTCTTTTTGTCCTGTTCAAGCTGGACGAGATTTAGCGTGGACTGAACTGTTTTATTGGAAATTTTTCTTCCATACATATGGGCAAAAAACTGAATGTTTTCCAGCCCGGTTAAATCATGGTATAGGGAATCACTTTGTGCCATATAGCCGGTTTTGTTTAAGAGCTTACGGTTTGGAACGGTCGTATTATCTATCTGGATAGAGCCGGCATCGTATTTTTCCATTCCCATTAAGCATTTAATCAAAGTTGTTTTTCCTGTGCCTGATGGACCAATCAGTCCGGTAATTTGATTTGCGGCAATATTTACGGAAATATCCTGTAGGATAGTCTGTTTTCCAAAGCTTTTGGATATATTGGATAATTTAATCATTCTTGTTATTCTCCTCTCTTTAAAATATATAGTGAGTAATCACTCACTATATTAACAGAAAAAATAAAATGTGGCAATTCCTCTTTGAAAACTAGGAGAAATAAAAAACATTGGAAACAGAAATCACTATTATTTATATGATGAAAAGCAGGATACTAAAGCAGCTGCTTTAGTATCCTTTTGACACCGGCGGAAGTTTTCTTATTTACCGGCTATTGTTTCCTTTGGGAAAAACCACAGAATAATAAAGGTAAGTGTGCCAATTAAGAATAGACCGAAGAACACTGTATGGAACGCATATGCTAATCCATCCTGCATCAAAGCAAGCGTATCCGGCGAAAGTGTTTCTCGCATTCCTTCATTTAAGACAGCATCTGTACTTGGCATATCATCGATTGCCTGCTGCTGATAATATTGCTGCAGACGCAGATTCAGGATACCGCCGAGCAGCGCAGTACCGATTGCACTGCCGATGATACGCATAAACATGTTTAAAGATGTGGCCGAGCCTCTTGCTTTCCAGGATACACTATTTTGGATCGCTACTATAAAGGTTGTTGAAGTCAGTCCCATTCCTACTCCAACGATAAAAGAACTGAAGCCGGCATAAATTGGTCCTTTTTCAGCATCAAGCAGGAAAAAGAGAAATGTACCAGCAAATAATGCAATTCCGCCAAGAAATGCTGTTTTACGAAAGCCAATCCGTAATACTAAATGTCCGGCGATAGTAGAGGAGATTGGCCAGCCGATCGATAAGGTGCTTAAGGTAAAGCCGGCCACAATAGCTGATTCGCCCATGACTCCCTGTACATAAGTAGGGAGGAAGCTGCTTAAGCCTAAAATAATCATTCCTGAAAGTAAGGTGGCGATATTAGCAACGACCATTAATTTATTCTTCCATAAGGATAAAGGCATCATTGGTGCGGGGCATCTTGTCTCCTGCCAAATAAATAAGGAGATACAAATGAAAGAGAGACCAAGCAGTCCGAGTGTTTCAGGTGATGTCCAGGCCCAATTTGTCCCTGCTTGTACAAAGACAATAATTAGTGACGATATCGCTATGAAAAAGAAGCTTGTTCCAAGATAATCAATGGTTTTCTTTTCTTTATCCACTTTTTCATGGAAGAACAGAACAACTCCAGCCAATCCGATGATGCCAATCGGAATATTAATCCAGAAAATCCATGCCCAATCAACGTATTGAACAATCATACCGCCTAAAAGTGGCCCGGCAACGGAAGATATACCCCAGACGCTGGCTAAATATCCCTGTACCTTGGCGCGCTCCTCTAAGCTATACATATCTCCAACAATCGTAGTTACCATCGGATGAATAGCACCAGCGCCGAGACCCTGGATAAGCCGAAATACGACAAGAGCAGTCATTGTTTCTGCTAATCCGCATAATAAGGAACCAATCAGAAAGATAATAACCCCTATGACAAAGATGGGCTTGCGGCCAAATAAGTCGGCCAGTTTTCCATATATCATTGTAGTGACTGCCTGCATTAATAGAAAACTGGAAAAGACCCAGCTGTATAATGTAAACCCGCCCAGATCAGAAACAATGTTTGGCATTGCAGTGGCGATGATGGTTCCTTCAATTGCCGCCATAAACATAGATAATATCAGGGCTGTAAGTACAACAGGCCGTTTGGTTTGTTTATGTAACATCGAATTTTTCCTTCCTTCATTTCATCCGTTTTCCTGATATCAGATGATTTATCCTAACTGTCAGAAATCAATACTATTCTATAATCTAATTAGCTATATTGTAGCAGAGACATTCTTATTTTGTAAGAAATGGAATGTCAGTTTAATAGTTCATAGCCTGAAATGCGGCAGTACAGATATTCTGGAGCTTCCCGGTTCAAAATGCTACAATGAAAGAAATATTTTTTCATTTTAAAATAAGAAGGAGGAAATTGCTAATTGAAATTGCCAAACGTGAAATTAAGAGAGTTAAAGCTGGAGGATGCAGAAGATCGCTATAAGTGGTGTTTGGATAAAGAGGTGACAAAGTATTTAAATGTTCTGGATACATACCCGCCTTTCACTATGGAAGAGACGAAAAATTGGATCCAAAAATGTATGGATAAATCAAACGGTTATGAACAAAAAGCAATTCTCACTGAAGATGGAAAGCATATTGGCTGGATTGATTTAAAAAATATTGACAGGTTCAATCAGCATGCTGAACTGGGAATAACGATTGGGGATAGAGCTTTTTGGCGGAAAGGGTATGGTATAGCAGCGATGAAGAAGATGCTGGAATGGGGGTTCCGGGAATTCCATCTTCATAAAGTCTGGCTGCGGGTGGATATGGATAATCACAGAGCGATTAAATCCTATAAACGATCTGGTTTTATAGAAGAAGGTATTCTGCGCGAAGACCGTAAAAGAAGTGACGGATTTGTGGACCGGTTAAGAATGAGTATTCTTCAATCGGAATTTTTTAAAGGAGGATAAACAGAGATGCTTAAAAAAATATAATTTCCCTTTGTTGTGAATTCTTAAGATAAACGGGAACGGCCTGTAAAAATGGACGATACCTTTATTTTTCGGCGTAATTATATGTTAATAATAACAATAAAAAGGCTATTGCAGCCCTTTTATCGTCTTTTAAGCTAATTCAATCTTATAAACTCCACGATCAGTAGTAATAAAAAACTTTTTCCCATTAAATTCGTACAGGGAATTATCCTCCAGAGGGATTTCATAATTAGATGATGGGAGCGGCTCATTATTCATTGCTGACAATGTTTCTATTTGGCCATCCCCGTTCAAAAACAAACTATGCCTCGGTACATAGTCATCGATTCGGCGTGTGTTCTGGTCATAGGATACGCTTTCCAAATGAATTACTGTTTGATCGATATCGTTGTTTTCATGCTTTGTAATCTTAATTGTTCTTCCGCTCCATTGCTGAATCAAGGTATTAAACTCCTCAATTGATAAAAAATCATGTTCCATAGAATAACCCCTCCTGCGTATAATTTCTCCTGAATTTAACAATAATATGCAGAGGAACTCAGTAAAAGTAAGGATACATTGCAAGATAACCCGATTCGGTATAAAGCTGGTTACATTTTTCATATACCCAGAAGCTCTGCTTAATGGTACGGGAGCTATGATTTATCCATATCAATTAAGTACAGCAGATATAAAAGTCTTTACATAATGAAGCGATTCCATAATTAAAAGGAACCGCTTCATTGTATGAATTATTTATCGTGTGCCCGTTTATCAGCAGCACGGCTTCTTGCTTGTGCTTCTTTATCATCTGCATCAGCCAGTTCATCAGAAAATTCGACGTCTATGCCATCTGTTTTCTGATTTTTAGGGGTCTGTGATAAATAATTATTTTTTCTCTTCTTGTGCTCATCTCTGCCCAATTGAATCACTCCTTTTTACTCTGTACTTATACATCTGTATTTTTAACAGGTTTACTGTACTTATTCCTTTTATTTGATTCTTTTTTCACAGATAACCGTCTAAAAGATTCGTTTTATGGAGGAAGAGTGAACATAATGTACATAGAAATTTATCTTTTACCAATTAGAAATTTTTACATGGCACATGTTTAGTAATACAAAAAGAAAGGAAAAGAGATAAAAAAGGAATAGTGAGGTGAGAGGCGAATGAGTAATAAAGATAAGCGTTCTTCAAAGAGCGGGAAGCCGAATCGGAATGAAGAAAGAAGAACGAAACTGGATGAACATGAGGAACAGAAATTTGTAGATGATATACCAATGGAAGATTTAAAAATAGAAGCGCAGGATGAGAAAAAGAAATCAAAATCGAAGGATGATTCACAAAGTGAAAGAAAGTACAGGCAGAAAAGGAATGAAGGTAAGGAAAGACCCTGAGCCCAGCAGCTGAGGGTCTTCTTCATGATGTTGATAAAAGCAATATTCATTTGAAGACAGTTAAAAAATGAACTGTTATATTTTCTTCAGAATAAGAACGCGCAGGCTATGACTGACATTTTTATAGTAAAGTTTAAAATGATAAAATTAAAATCTGAAAATATATTCTTTTCTGTTGCTTTATATGGTAAACTAAATTCCATCCTAATGGAGTGAACAGTTCTGTATAATTATTCGTTAAAATGAATTGTTATCTATTGATGCTTTCATATTCCAGATTAAATGTACAAGGGCTGGTGGATATTTATAACATAACTGCATCATAATGATAAAATTGGTACAGCAGGAAAGAAGGGAGAACGAAAATGGAACATATGGGGTGGCTGTCGCTTATTCCGCCGATTTTGGCAGTTATTTTAGCGATTATTACAAAAAACGTTATTATTTCATTATTTTTGGGAACCTTTACAGGCGTCCTCATCATTGTAGGAGGAAATCCATTAACTGCAACAACGGAGACGATAGGGAATTTTCTGTTTCCGCAATTAACGGACAGTTATAACGCAGCTGTACTTGTTCTGTTGTTTTTTATCGGCGGATTTGTTGCTCTGGTGGAAAAGTCAGGAGGCGGAGCTGCGCTTGCTGCCAAGACTGTCAAATCTATTAATTCGAAGGTTAAAGCACAATTATCTGCCTGGTTAGGCGGTTTGATTATTTTCTTCTCAGATTTAGGAACTCCTTTAATTATCGGTCCTATTTTTGAAAAAATCTTTGATAAAGCAAGAATTTCAAGGGAAAAACTGGCTTATATCATTGATTCCACGTCCTCTCCGGTAGCTGTGTTAATTCCTTTTATCGGCTGGGGTGTTTATATCATGGGGCTGATAAAGAGTGAATTTGACAGTTTAGGAATAACGGCATCAGAATTCGATACATTTGTGCAAGTCATCCCTTTTCAATTTTATGCTATTTCCGCAGTTTTGATGGTACCATTGATGGCTGTATTAAAATTGGATTTTGGTCCGATGGCTAAGGCAGAACGCAGAGTCAGAGAGACTGGTGAATTGTATTGGAAGGATTCAAAACCGCTGCGCAGATCAGATAATCAAACGGAGGCCAATCATCAGGAAAGTAAAGCTATTCTAATATGGCTGCCTTTATTAGTGTTGTTCGTTACTTTGTTCAGCCTATTATTAACAAAAGGATTCCCTTTTGAGCCGGTGGACGGAAATGATTTCCGTGTTTCTTTGACAACAGCCTACTTATTTGCAGCAATTACCATTTTTATTTTATTAATTATTTTCCGTTTGAAAAAATTTGGAGAGATTTTTGATATTTATACCACAGGCATGCAAAAGATGGTTTATGTGGCAACA
This sequence comes from Oceanobacillus sojae, assembly GCF_900162665.1. GTDB lineage: Bacteria > Bacillota > Bacilli > Bacillales > Amphibacillaceae > Oceanobacillus > Oceanobacillus sojae_A. The sequence continues at coordinate 676,380 of NZ_LT727812.1, read as the reverse complement.
ACCCTCGTTTTAGCTTGGTCACTCGGAACAGTAATCGGTGAAATGGGGACAGCAAATTATATTGTTGAATTGATGCAGGGGAGGGTCCCGGCATTTATTATACCTGCTTTACTTTTTGTTATTGGTGCCATTGTTTCACTGGCTTCCGGTTCTTCGTGGGGAACATTTGCGATTATGCTTCCTGTAGCTATTCCGATGGCAGTTGCACTGGATGCCCAGCTGCTTGTCTGTATCGGTGCTGTATTATCAGGCGGTATTTTTGGAGATCACAGCTCTCCAATCTCTGATACAAGCATTCTGTCATCCACTGGAGCAGGTGCGGATCATATTGATCATGTGAAAACCCAGTTCCCATATGCGTTAACCAATGCCATCATTGCTTTAATCGGTTTCGTAGTGGCGGGATTGACCGGCAGTCCGTGGACTGTTGTATTAACTGTTGTACTACTTGTGTTAGCAGCGTTCTTCTTATCAAAGCTTACAAAACATAAATATGAATCAAATATCAGTGTGTAACAATACATGTCTTGCAGATGATGCGAGGCATGTTTTTGTTTGCTTTTTATATTAAAATAAAAAATAAAGATATTTTCCGGGTTAGGAATAGGTTCATTTTTTGGAAATGAGGGAAAAGATAATGAAATGGAAAAAAGCGACTGAAAAGGGTTATACCAGCTTAATTGATTTATGGGAGAAGTCTGTGTTGGCAACACATGATTTTTTAAATTCAGCAGATAGAGAAGCAATTAAAATAGAAATTCCTTCATATTTTCCGCAGCTGGATATGAAGATGTGGTATCAGGATGACAGCTTCATAGGATTTTCAGGTGTACATGAAAACCATTTAGAAATGCTGTTTTTGGATCCTGAACATATAGGTAATGGATTTGGCAGCAGTATTTTAACGTATTTAATAGAGAAGGATGGTGTTAAATTCGTAGATGTAAATAAGGATAATAAGCAGGCAGCTGCTTTTTACTATAAAAATGGATTTCAAATAATAAGTGAATCAGAACAGGATGATCAGGGAAGAAATTATCCGATTCTGCATTTGAGTCTGGAAGTGTGATAAATACTGCGAAGAAAATGGATGTATATTCTGGTATCTGTACACTATTTCTTTTAAAATGATTTTTAATAGTTAAACTTCTCAGAAGGGAAAGACATCATATGGAAGAGTCAGTAGTAGTAAAAAAAGGTGGACTATTTAATAAATATCGTACGATTCAACAAGGAATAGATGCCGTATTAGATGGCGGTACAGTCTATATCGAGAATGGCCAATATACAGAAAACCTGGCAGTTGACGGCAGGAATATAACACTTCAGGGAAAAGGACAAGTTGTTATTACTGGTTCCTCGGATGTTCCATTATTAAAAACAATAGATGCAGCTGTCACACTTCAAGGAATTACATTTCAGCAGACAGGTCATACTAATGCAATTTATGTAAAAGAAACCTCGGAGATCAGCATAGAGAATTGCAGGATTGAAGGGGAAAATTACCGGGATGTAAAAACAACTTATCCGGCTCTATGGATTGGTCTGGAATCAAAGGTACATGTGAAAAACAGCACTCTTATCGGTCATACATCCAATTCTCTTCATGCAGAAGAATCTGTGGTGACCTTAGAGAATTGTGATGTGAAAGGGGTAGGGATATATGCGGGCTTAGGCAGCAGGCTGACTGCTGAGAATCTGACAATAAAAAATCCCAGCAACTATGGAATTTTTGCAAAAGAAGCAGAGCTTGATCTGCATGAAGTAAGTATGACTGGCGGTGGTGTAGCTGTCATCTTAGAGGATAGTAAAGGTTATATCAACTCCCTGACAACCAATCATACATACCGTGATGTGCTGCGGGTGGATCACAGTGAATTGACCGTTGAAAAAGCAGATATGAAAAACTTCTGTGAAATAAAAAGAAAAGATGAGAAGGCAGGCTACCCTGCTGTTTATATAAAAAATCGTTCCGTTGTAAGACTGAATGATGTGCATATACATGATTCTCTATTTGACGGAATTCAAGTCTATCAGTCTCAATTGGAGCTTTCTAACGCTTTTTTGAAAAAATTGTTTATGGGTATCTATATTCGCGAACAGTCTACCGTCAAATTGGGAAATATTGAAATGACCCAGCTGGAATACAATGCTGTCAGTGCTGCGGGACAATCGAATGTGGTAATAAAAAATAGCATGTTTGATCATTGTGTAGATGAACACGAAAAAAATTATCCGGTTATTTTTATAAAGGAACAAGGAAGTCTACACCTGGAAGGGACCACCATTAAGGGTTCTCTTCATGATGCTGTCTATTTGGACGGAGTTCAAAACACATACTTAGATGACGTGATATTTGATGCAGTAAATACAGGAGTGTATATACAAAAATCTATTTTAAATGCCAATCAGCTGACGATAAAAAATTGCTATAAAAATGCTTTGATACTTCAGGATGGCGAGGCAGATATTCGCAACAGCTATTTAGAAAATAATAATCTGGACAGTTCGGCAACCTACGAAAAAAATTCAGATATACCAAAAGCAGTAGATGCTGCTATTTCCATTGCTAATGCCAAGGTAGCATTGAATAGTGTTGAGGTAATTGATAAGACGGCAGCCATTTCTTTACGGGAGCGAAGCAGTCTAAATGCAAGTTCACTGCAGCTTTCTGGAGGGGTTTTTTCGATGGATAGTGTTATTGATTTTTCCTATCTGACATTCAGGAATATAGAGAAAGAAGCTGTTCACTTTAAGTTATTAAGAGGAACTGCTGCCAAGGTTCAGTTTGATGATCCGAGCGTTAGAGTGTGGCTGCAGAAGGATAAGAGCAGCCGGTTTTCATCTAATTTAATACACTCTCCGAATATGGTGTTAACGTATGACTTTACGGGGAAAACATCAGGATCAGTACCGCTCAATGATGCCGTTTCATTTGAAAAGAAAGAGCTGCAGCCTAAGGATAAAGAAACGGTTCAGGTGGAAAGCTTGATTGGCCCGACAGCTTATAAAGAAATGATGAAAAAACTTCTGAAAGAAACCACTTTGTATAAGGTCCGGACTACCCAAGGAATTTCAATGGATCAGCACTGGGGAATGCTGTGGCTTCAAAAAGGAATGAAGGATCTTACACCTTTCTTTGAGCAAGCCCGGGACCTGCTTGCTGAAGCAGAACTAATAAAAGAAAAGGAAGGTTTTAGATTATCTGAAATGCCTTCATTCAGCGATTTAGATCAGATAAATAGCGGTTTATTATGGATAGATCAGCTGGAGAAAATAGAAAATGAGACAAATCTGATGGCACTATTAGAAAATAAATTTTTTAATCAAAAACTTGTTATCATTATTTCGGGGAAAGAAGCAGAGATTAATCGATTGAAAATAGTTGCTCCAAAATTGATGGAGCAATTAAACTATGAAGCTGTATTTGATTTCTATACAGCTGAGGAAGCAGCAGAAATTGTCCGTCAAATCTTAGTGAAGCATCAATTTGTTTTTGATTCAGCCTTTCTAAAAGAATCTATTAACGACAATTATCCGATATCCGTAGATGAGCGTATCATGCAATGGCCGGAAGAAATTGTTGAATCAATTATTCAGGTGCAGTCTGAAAGATTATTAGAGCAGCCTGAAGTATCGCTTGAAAAAGAACAGATTATCAGTTTGACGCAATCGGATATATTAAAAGGGATTATGGCTGTGAAATGACTATAAAAGTCTGGTGGGAGGAAAAGGTGTTTTTAAAAATCTTCAAGAATAATTTTAGAATGGAGTCAGCACAATATTTGAAGGTAAAAAAGCCAGTTCATTTTATTAAGCCGGCTGTTTCTAAAAGATGGAGAAACAGCCGGCTTGATTTATGAAAAATTATTATTTACTAGTGTATAGCAATGATAATATTTTATAGTAGGACGCATTACTTTCAAGCAATTTTATGTTTTTTCACTGGCACAATATGGTCAAAGCTCGCATGCTTTTCCCGGACTGTAATGAAGGCAATTGCTCCAATCAGGCTGGGTATAGCAAAGGCCATAAATGCATGCTGCGGGTCTAAATTGGTTGTGAGTAAAAGTGCAATGGCTACCGGTGCCATGATGCCCCCAATTCGTCCGACACCGACAGCTATACTTAATCCGGTTGTTCGGATCTCTCTTGGGTAAAATTCCGAAATATAAGGATTGACTAAGTTTTGTGTTCCCACTGTGCAAGCACCTGTTAAGGTAATGATAAAATATAGCAGAAGGGAATTTGTTGTTATACTTAACATAACAAAACATAGTGATCCGATAAAAAACATCAGGATTAAGACAGAACGATGTCCGAGACGGCTTACTAACATCCCGCCAAATATCGAACCGGATATTTGTCCGACAGCAAGCATCAGGTTAAAGGATAGGCTGGATGTAAGGCCGTGACCTGATTCAACCATAATTTGCGGCAGCCAGGTTGTTAATCCGGATATAACGAGCATCGAGCAAGTGACTGCAATCCAAAATGCAAGGGTACTGCTGGTCCGTTTATTTGAGAAAACCTTTTTAATTGGGAATTCTCTGGTGCTTTCTTTAAACGTTTCATATTCATAGTTATCGGCCGCTTGATAGTTGCCGCCAGGATTAACTTTATTAAGAATCTCTGCGATTTTGTCCCCTTTTTTCTTTTTAAGATAATAAGAAACAGATTCAGGAAATTGCTTTAAGAACCAGGGCAGCGTAATAAGAGGAATAATGCTAATCCAATATAATAACCTCCAGCTCGTCAATTCCATCAAATACATTCCAATTAAAGAAGCGATAATTGCTCCAATAGAATAACCGCAGTACATCGTAGCAATCGTCAATGCCCGTTTTTTCACTGGAGAATACTCTCCCATAATTGCAACAAGGATTGGCATAATCCCACCTAAACCCAGTGCGGCAATAATCCGCATAATCATAAATAAGGTAGGGTTCTGTGCAAAACCTGCTAAAAAGGTAAAAAAACTGAATAAGGTTAAGCAAATGGCTATTGCTTTTTTACGGCCAATAAGATCTGAAATGGAGCCTAACAGAAATGTACCCACCATGGCACTGATAAGAGTGTAGCTGCTTATTGCCCCGGCTTCCACTCTGCTGATATTAAAGTCCTCCATCATTAATGGTAATCCAATTCCGTATATAGCCACGTCAAAGCCATCAAAGCCGATAGCGAAAAAGCACCAGAGAAAAATAAGCAAATGAAATTTATTAAATTTACTGTTACCCAAAACTTGCGTTGTTTGAACGGTCCGCATAATTTTAAACTTCCTTCCGTTTATTTAATTTTCACAATGTAAATGATTAAACAGAATGTTATCATGAAACAGCAGTTATAAGGTAATTGTAAAAATGTATCGTTTGCTATAGGGAAAAACTATATCGAATAAGATTGTTTTTCTCTGGCTGTTCAGTTTTATAATTATACGGTGATTCCGACCATATCAAGTAGTTTCAAATAAACGAATAATAGCGGGCTTATACCGGGATAATACAGCTCCTGGAATAAGTCCGCTAAATATATGGAATACGTGTTGATAACAGATAATAATTTAATAACAATTCGAGAAATCCTTTTTTACTTTCATCACATTCGTACAATAATTGCTCCGCCGCCGCTTCCCTGAACACACTTCGTATCTTCCTGGTCATGTATTGATTGTAACAGACGATTGTTCTGCATAATCAATTGGTTAAGCTGATCCATTTGATTTTTGAGATGAATCATCATTTGCATCATGGATTGCATATCCGGTGTTATACCATGATAGGAGCTGGCAGGATATGTTGAATAGGTATTATGTTGCCTCTGACTATTTGTATCCCGGGCAGGAAACGTATTGTATCCTGTTAACATACCTGCTCCATATTCAGGACCTTGAAGCTGTGTTTCCTTATCTTGATGTCCCGATTTGTTTCTGCTGCCGGCGGGATACTGATTATTATCCTGCTGCATATTCTCTCTCTGATTTTGATGATAAGAATGCCAGCCTGGTGAGGGTTGATTATGAAAAGACATCCGCTAACCTCCTTTCAACCTATACCCAGTTTATTCGTCTTTTCTTTCCGTGTGTGTAACAATCTGAAAAAGTCGGGTTTGGTGCAGCTGCGCTAGTCGATAATTATGTAAAATTCTTTAAAGCCTGGAAAACCACCTGATATAGAATTTTTTCTATCAGGTGGTTTTAAGATGTGCTATTCAGTTAAAAGAGGGTAGAACCCTTCTTCATTATGGGTTTCTGTTCCCACTAGCGGCGGGTTGAATACACATACCATACGCATCTCTGTACGTGCGCGGAGATGGTGTTTATCATTTTCATCTAAAAGATACATTGTACCGGGCTTAATCTGGTACACATCTCCAGTCGATACCTTTTCAATTTCTCCTTCGCCTTCGATGCAGTACACTGCTTCAACGTGGTTTTTATACCAGAAGAAATTTTCTGTTCCTGCCTTAATGATGGTATCGTTCATACTGAAGCCGACGCCGTCCTTTTTTAGAATAAAGCGGCGGCTCTCCCAGTTTTCGGATTTTGTTTCAGCTTCTGTTCCAAGCAAATCTTCAAGTGATTTTACGATCATTTATTCTTTCTCCTCTCTCTTAATAAGTCTCTATTCATTTTTATCGTTCAAGTACATGTTTTATGCTGTCTTCCAGCAGTTCCAGTCCTTTTTCGAGTCCTTCTTGATCAATAATCAGCGGCGGAAGGAATTTAACTACTTCATCATTTGGACCGGAAGTTTCTACAATTAGTCCGCGATTAAAAGCTTCGGCACAAATTTCGCCTGCCAATCCATCTTTTTCTATGGCAATACCCTGCATCAAGCCTCTGCCTCTGGCTTCTCCCTGTAATTCAGAATATTTTTCAATCAGCTTATTCACTGCTTTTTTCAAAAACATACCTTTTTCTTGTATTTCTTTACTGAAATCATCTGTCTCCCAATTCTTTAGAGCTTCAGTTGCAGCAATAAAAGCCATATTGTTGCCGCGGAAGGTTCCGTTATGCTCACCGGGTCCCCATTGATCAAACTCCGATTTAATCAATGTAATTGCCATTGGAAGGCCGATTCCGCCGATGGATTTGGATAGACAGACAATATCTGGTTCAATCCCTGCAGGCTCAAAGCTGAAGAATGTACCGGTACGGCCGTTTCCTGCCTGTACATCATCGACAATCAGGAGAATATCCCAGCGTCTGCACAGTGCTTCTACTTTTTTCAGCCATTCCATTCGTGCAGCATTAATTCCGCCTTCTCCCTGAACGGTTTCTAGAATAATTGCAGCAGGCAACGCTACGCCGCTTCCGCTGTCTTCTAAAAAGCGATCCAGATAAGCAATGGAATCATGATCCTCCACATAATTATCAAATGGCATAGATACAGCATGATGCAGTGGAATGCCGGCTCCATGACGCTTAAAGGAATTTCCAGTTACAGAAAGCGATCCAATAGTCATCCCATGAAAAGCATTGGTAAAGCTGATTACAGTTTCTCGGCCAGTTACTTTTCTGGCAATTTTCAGCGCGCTTTCTACTGTATTTGTTCCGGTAGGGCCGGGGAACATAATCTTATAATCAAGGTTGCGCGGTTTGAGTATAACTTCATTAAATCGTTTCAGGAAATTTTCTCTTGGGGGAGTTCCCATATCGAGGCTATGGATGATCCCGTCATTTTTGATATATTCAATTAATTTCTCCTGCATCGTATCATCATTATGGCCATAATTTAATGTACCTGCACCTGCAAAGAAATCAATATATTCTTTTCCATCTGTATCCCACAGCCTGTAGCCTTTTGATTTTTCAAAAACAGCAGGCCACCCCCGGCTGTAGCTTCTTACTTCTGATTCTAAACTTTCAAACGTTTTCATTTTCGCATCATTTAATGTTGCTGTTGTCAATGAAATCATTCCTTTTATTATTTATTTTCTGCAGCAATTGGTCCAACCGTAAACAGTAACTCATCCTCGTGTTCTTCCTCTTCATCCGGAAAATCGTCCGCGATGAAATAATCACTGATTTGACAATCTGTATCAAGCTTTTCAGCAAGACCTTTAAATAAAGCTTGTGAAGGTTGATTGGCCGGTGAAACGGTTGCCTCAACATAATCGATATCTTTACAGGCTTTGCGCTTTAATAACTGAAGCAGCATTTTCGTTGCTAATCCGTTACCCCGAGCGGAAGCATCTACAGCAACCTGCCATATGAACAGTTTATTCTGATTATTCGGATTTTTATACCCGGAAATAAAACCGAGCGTTTTCCCGTCTTTTTCCGCAACAATCGAGGTTTCAGAAAAAATATCACACCACATTAAATAACTGTAAGATGAATTGAGATCGAGTACCTTGGAATTTTTAATCAGTTCCCAAACAGCAGCTCCATCATCCTTTACAGGCTTGCGAAAATAAAAATCGGTTTCAAATTCAACAGTTAATGTCGTTTCATTTGTTGTGTTTGTGTTAATGCTCTCACCTCCTGAGTGGATTTTTTACTTACCATATTAGATTAACATAAGCAGAAATAACGTCAAAACGCATAAAGTGGAGAATAACGTGATTATTCATGATGAGAAGGGGTGAGCGTGAAATGATTGCTATTTACTATAAAAAGCTTTGAATATAATAGAAATGATCCGTTTTTTAATGTTGAGGGAAATAAATGGATAAAACATTTTCCAGACAGGAGATGGGTGATTATTAAAATTAAATTCATTACAGGGGAATAAAACAGCTGTCCGCTCAAGTTTGATGTTTAGGGACAGCGGTTATATAGCCTGTATCTGTTAATTTTCTTTTAACTTTTGGTCTTTTTCCATCATTTCAGATACTGTAATGGTTTTATATTGGTTTTCAGCTAAATAATCGAGAATAAGCGGGAGAGCTTTAACTGTTTGTTCCCTATTGCCTCCTGCGTCATGAAACAGTACGACATCTCCCGGAGAAAGGTTGTTGATAACATTATCTGCAATAGTTTTATAATCTGTCCCGTCCCAGTCTTTTGTATCCTGATCCCAGGACCATAGCACAACATGCAGCTGGTTGTCTTCAGCTCGCTTTACAATCGCATCATTATAACTGCCGCCAACCGGCCGGAAGAGCGTCGGGCGGTTCCCGGTGATGGCATATAGAATATCTGAGGTTTCTTTCATTTCTTGACTGAGTCTGCTGAGTTTCGTGGTGTGGTCATAAGTATGATTGCCAAGTTCATGTCCTTCCATTACTTGCCGTTGGATGATATCCGGGAATTTTTCAGCATGAGCTCCCATTACAAAAAAAGTAGCTTTAGCTTCGTATTCAGCTAAAATATCCAATATTGCAGGCGTATATTTTGAGTGCGGGCCGTCGTCAAAGGTTAAAGCAATCACTTTTTCCTCTGTTTTTGCATCCCAGAAAATATCCCCGTCCTCCTCAAAATCAAACCGGTCTTTCGCATAGACCTGTTCCTGGATTAACAAGAATAAACAAGAAGTAAGAAGCAGATAAGTAATCGTATAAAGTATTTTTTTCTTCATTTTACACCTCTCATTTCCAAAAATTAAATTAATCTTTAATATTATTTATATCTATTATTTACTAGAAGAATTTTTTTATCATATACGGATACATGAAAATTTTGGAGAGAGGAAGAGGGGATGCTGATTAATTTTTTTCTTCATTTTTACAAATGACATAATAAACAATAAGTACTACGAATTATTTAATTAAAGACGCTGTGCACATTAGGATTTATTTATAAGAAAGATACCTGAACCGGGTTTTTTAGTCTTCCAACGGTTCAGGTATCTTAAAAGTAATGTTACCTATTTGCGGTTGTTGCGTCGTTCATTATTGCGGTTGTTATTTTCCTTGAAGGTATTTTCGTCAATAAACTCATTTTCATTTGCAAATTCCACGTTATTGATTTCTTGGTTATGGTTATTCTCATTATTACGGTTTTTACGTTCATTGCGGTTAAAATTACGTTTATTGTTATCCATTGAAAACCCTCCCAATATTCTGTATGAGGAAAACATTCATTTTTGGAACCTTGCTTTAGTCAGCTGCTTCCAGCATAAATGCCGGCCTCGAATTATATTTTATCCCTTTATCAAAAAATCACTCGCTTTTTGATGAGCCATATTTTGTTATTTTAAAAATGTGATTAATTTAAGCGCCAATTTCGTTAAAATTATCTACAAAGCAATTCAATATAAACGAAAAACTATTTTAAGTATTTAGAATGAAAAATTCTCAACTTAATTCTAAGCACGAAAGCGTAACGGCATGGTACTTTCCCAGGCCTTGCCTGCCTGTAATAACAATTTTTCAGAGAGAGGTGTCCCGATAAATTGCATACCAACCGGAAGATTTTCACTATCCAATCCCATTGGAACGGCCAGGCTTGGGGTACCGGTTAAATTAGCCGGAACAGTAAATGGCAGACAACTCCTAATAACTTCTAAGTTTTGCTTTACCCATTGTTCACTATAGATTTGAGGGGTAATCGGTATGGTTGGACCGAGCAATAAATCAACATGCTTAAAAGCTTCCTGAAAACCTTTAACCAGTTTTCTTCGGGCTTGTTGAGCCTGCAGATATTGCGGTGTGTCGGTTAATGCACCGGCCAGAAAGAAACTCCGTATGTCCGCAGAATAATCGCTTGAATGTGTCTGTAGCCATTTATGATGCAAAGCTGATGCTTCTCCGGCCGCTATCGTATAACCGGAAAAGGTTGACAAAGTTAATTCAGGAATCTCTACATCCACTACTTCAGCTCCTAAATATTGGAGTGTTTCCATAGCACCTTTAAAAAGGCTTTCTACATCCGGAGCCAGGTCTTGGAGAAAGTAAGCAGGGAGGCCGATTTTGATTCCCTTGATCCCCTTATTTAGATCTGCCATATAATTCGGAACTGGTGCATCCAGGCTTACAGGATCATTGGCATCAAAACCTGCCATATAATGAAGCATTAATGCCAAATCAGAAACCGATCTTGCCATTGGACCGGCAGTATCTAAAGACATAGCTGTAGGAAAAATTCCATGCGTACTGACTAATCCATAGGTTGTTTTTAAACCGTATACACCGCACATAGAAGCGGGTAAACGTATGGACCCAAATGTGTCCGATCCAGTTGCAAGTATTGCCAGACCAGCTGCTAAGGAAGCAGTTCCGCCGCCGCTTGATCCACCTGGCATGTACTGGATATTCCATGGGTTTCGTGTATTACCAAAGAATGGATTTGTACCAGTTGATCCAGCTGCAAGTTCATGCAAATTTTGTTTTCCCAGCATAATACCGCCTGCATTTAACAATTTATCTACGGTTGTCGCATTTTCTTTAGGAATAAAATTTATAAAAAGTTTGGAACCAGCAGTAGTCCGTATTCCTTTTGTGTAGTAATTGTCTTTGACCCCAATTGGGATTCCATGGAGTGGGCCTATATAATTCCCGCGCATAATATTTTCTTCTGCTTCTTTTGCTTGTTTCAGAGCTGAATCATGGAGGGGTGTAATATACGTTCTGAGCATTGAATCGAATGTATTGATTCGATTCAACAGGTGTTTTGTCAATTCTATGGGGGACAGCTGGCGTGACTTGAGCAACGGGCCGAGCTCTGTAGCAGTTAAGAAGGATATGTCCGTCATGTCAGTAATTCCTTGTCAACAATTGTAATAGGTGTCTCCATATTTAAATATGGAAATGCGGAAAGTGCGTTTTGTGATAATGTCATCGTGCAGCGTATCTGCAAGATATATGGAATATCTGTCTCGCAAAACGGCAAACCCTGTAAATGTAACCCCTGCCTTATAAAGTTTGCATCATCCATCTAAATTACCTCCTCCTATAGATTCCTAATACTATATGAAATGGCTGAAAAATTATGCCGGGATAGCTATACTTTGGAGGACAGGAAGGTTTTCTTGTTTGCATAAATATAAAAAACTCTGTCAGGGAATTACGTTCCGTTGATAAGGCAAACAAAGTAACGTACACCATCGCGCCTCCTTTTAGCGTTTAGCAGGCGTTCTAATATATCTTTTAGTTCAATGACCCAAATATATAATCTGTTTTAAGGCAATTCATGATTGAGAATTTCACGCTTTAATAAAAGTAATGTTCTAATTTAAGCACAAAAGCGTAAATATAGAAATGGTATGTATATCTAAACGTTCGAAAGGGTGATTACATGGATGAGAAATCATCAAGAAATCAACATCCTGATAATAGAGATGCTAAACAAGATCAACTAGATCAGTTTCGTGTACGGGATTCCGGAGAGCCAATGACGACCCAGGAAGGGAAAAAAAGGTCACAGGACCAGGACCAATTAAAAGCCGGCATACGCGGCCCCAGCTTACGGCAAGATTATGATTTCTTTGAAAAAATGTCGCATTTTGTCCATGAAGAAATACCTGAAAGAGTGGTTCATGCGAGAGGTTATAGTGCACATGGTGAATTTGAATGTTATCAATCCATGAAGCATGTGACAAAAGCCGGCTTTTTACAGGAAGCGGGTAAAAAGACGCCCTTAACCGTTCGTTTTTCTACAGTGCAAGGAGCTAAAGGATCTTATGATACTGCAAGAGATTTACGCTGCAAAGGTGTCAAGCTTTATACCGAAGAAGGAAATGTCGACCTGACGACGATTGCAATGCCCGTATTAATTAACCAAGACGCGATGAAGTTTCCGGATGCAATGCATGCTTACCAGGCTAAGCAAGCTGATGATATACCAACCGCAAGCGGGGCTCATGACCGTTTTTGGGATTATGTTGCTAATAACGATGAAGCACTCCATATGGTGCTGTGGATTATGTCCGACCGAGGCATTTTAAGAAGCTATCGAATGATGGAGTCATGGTCCATTAATACGTACCTGTTTGTTAATGAACAAGATATTGCAACTTTTGTAAGATACGTATGGAAGCCGGTTCTTGGAGTGCACTCCCTGCTGCAGGATGAAGCACTTAAAATTGGAGGGCTCGACCCTGACTTTCATAGAAAGGATCTTCGGGAGGCCATCGATAAAGGAGCTTATCCAGAATATGAGCTGGGCGTACAATTAATCCCGATGGAGGATGAGTTTAAATTTGATTTCGATGTGCTTGATCCTTCCAAGTTTTGGCCAGAGGAGCTTGTGCCGGTACAAATGATCGGTAAATTAACGTTAAATAGAAATATTGATAACTACTTTACAGAGTCAGAACAAGTCGCATTTAATCCTGCAAATGTTGTTCCGGGAATTGATTTTTCCAATGACCCCGTTCTACAGGGAAGATTAATGGCATATAGAGATACACAGCAGCATAGACTTGGCAGCTCCAATTATGTTGAATTACCGATTAATAGGCCAATCTGTCCGTTTCATAATAATCAGCGGCGCGGTTTTATGAGGCAACGTATCGATGTGGATAAGGTAAATTATCATGAAAATTCGCTGGCAAATAACACCCCATACACGGTACCTCCGGAAGAAGGCGGCTACAAAGATTACCCGGGGAAAGTAGATGGCTATAAAATTAGAGCCAGAAGTGACTCGTTCAAAGATTATTATTCGCAGCCGAGGATTTTTTGGAATAGTTTGACGCCTATCGAAAAGCAACATACGATTGAGGGGCTAAGTTATCAGATTGGAAAGGTGAAAAGCAAATCTGTCCGACAGCAAATGGTTGATAAGCAGCTGGTTCATGTTGATAAAGAGATGGCTTCTATTGTTGCTGATAACATTGGTGTCAATCGCCCAAGCGGGACCAATGTTCCAGTATCTACAAGCTATCCTTCTCTCAGTCAAAGCAATACTCCTCGTTACGCATATACGCAGAAAGTAGGGGTACTGATTGGCGATGGTTTCGGCAATGAAGTAACAAATACGCTTCATATATTAAAGCAAGAAGGGATTTTTATTGAAATTGTAAGTAAAAATCTTGGGACAGTTACCGGTGCTGACGGCACAAAACTTAAAGTTGACAAAACCTTTCTTACAACAAGCCCTTATCTCGTTGACTCCCTTTACATTGTAGGCGGGAGCTCCGCAAATCAAACAAAATTTGACTCGGAAGTAATAGAATATCTGCATATAGCCTATAAACATTACAAACCAATTGGCGTTGCCTCTACCGGAGAGTCTTACATCCAAGCGTCAGATGGCAATAATTTAGCTGGTGTTGTTTTTGCTGCTAATAATCAAAACTTTGGGGAGGAATTTGTCTCAGCCATTGCAAAACAACGTTTTTGGAATAGAACATAATAGAAAAAAAGGGCATTTTAAAAATGCTCTTTTTTTATTATAGATAGAGACTTTATCATGGCGCTAATATCCTATGATTTTTTAGTGCAGCGCTATGTATACATTCATTAAAAAAACTAATACTACTTTTTAAAGTGAATAATAAATATAGGGAGGCAAAGCGCTAATGCCCAAAAAACCTAAAATGACTTCATCAGAACTCGGTGCTCTATGGATGACGTACCAGAAGAAAACATTAATTCTGAGATATTTGGAATATTTTATTGAGACAGCAGAGAATGAAAAAGCCCGAAATCTAATGTCAGGGTTATGGAAAAAACTCCATCCCAAAGTCGAAGAAATGCAATCGATGATTCAAGCGGAAGGCGCAGCAGCTCCCAAAGGATTTACTCATGAAGATGTGAATTTGGAAGCGCCCAGGTTATACGAGAATGGTTTTGATATTATGTTTTGCCGAATATTAAAAAAGCTCAGCCTGTCTATGTATGCTCTCCATATAACCGTTTCTTACCGTGAAGATATTATTAAGCTTTATATGGATATTATTCATATTTCGCAGGCCTATTATAATCATTTCACTCAATATTTACTGGAGGAAGGGCTTCTTCCCCGTCCAAATTATATCTCTATGCCAAAGTCGGTTGATTACATTACGGACAAAAATTACACAAAAGGGACAAATATTTTTGGCAATAAACGAGTCCTGAATACGGTAGAGTTTTCATATCTTTATCAAAATATCGAGGTTAATATTACCGGTATGCAATTGATGGCAGGTTTTGCACAATGTGCCAAGAATAAAGAAGTCCAAAAATATTTTACAAAAGGGAAGGAACTTTCAAAAGAAATTTTAAATGAAACTGGGGAAATCCTTCTACGGGATGATATTCAATCACCAGCTACCCCTGGAGGCACTGTGACAAGTTCAATGTCCGCACCTTTTTCAGATAAACTCATGATGATGACTACCTTCTTTTTTTGTAACGTATCTCTTGGAGCCCAAAGCTTTGGTGCTAATTTCAGTATGCGTAATGATTTGAATGCGAGTCTTGGAATAAAGGCTAAAGATATCTATCAATACGCAAGAGAAGGGCTAACGATTATGCTCAATAATGGCTGGATGGAGGAGCCGCCGAAAATGGAAGTTTGAACAACAAAATCAATTTCCTTTTGTAAATTCTAGAACCTTTTCAAAAAAGCGTATATTTGACCATTATTTTAGCACCATATTATTGAAGGAAAAGGAACTAGGAGGATTTTATGGAAAATAATCAAATGCAAAACCAACAAATGAATGCAAAAGCTGTGCCGCCGCAAATGAACCATGGTGGACATGAAATGTTTGACGTTCATGAGGTATTATCTGGGGCAATTAATACAATGAACACTTATACGATGTTAAATGAGCATATAAGCGACCCAGAGCTTCGCGATATTTTAGAGCGTCAAAAAACATTTATGCAAGAGGAATATAACATTACTTTAGAATGTTTTAAAACAGGACAGCCTCCTTCAAAGCCGACACAAAGTTATAAAATGAAGCAGAATAACCAGTTCACCTACGGGTTAACAGCTGCCCAGCCACAAAAACCGATGCAAGCACCTGCAGAAATAAATGATGAAGCGATATCTCTCAGTATGTTAAGCGCTGTTAAAGCAAGTGCACCAGCCAAAGCCGGAGCAGCACTGGAAACAACGAATCCTGTTGTAAGAAGAGTTCTTGCAGACTCTATTCCAAACTGTATTGAGATGGCTTATGAAATTTCTTTGTATCAAAATAAACATGGATACTATCAAGTACCACAACTTGCAGCACAAGATATGATGCAGATGCAAGAGGGGTATGCACCCGCTGTGCTTCAATCCAACAATCCACCTTTCCATTAAAGAATGTGCCCCTGGTGAGGGGCTTTTTTATTCAGGTCTCATTGATCTTAGTAATAGCTCGATTCTTATTAGAATAAGAAGGTATTTTGTGCATGTTTTTGTATACTTAACTTTTCTTGTATGCCAGTATAAACCTACAATGAATAAATTCCTTCAAAAATAGACTTAACCGTTGCCAGCTCCAGTCTGGTATTTATTGAATCTTCTTCCTTAGCTGCTGCGATCAGATTACTGATGCTCTCATCCAGTCCTTCATATTCATCTTCGTCACCTACCAGCTGGATTTTCCACTTATCCTTCTTATACATTTTCTTTAATTCTTCGGCCTGAGACGTAATCTTACTCCATTCAGGTTGCTCGATAGCCTGTTCAAGCTTATCAATTTGTTGAAAGAAATGATCACCGCCAACTTGATTGGAGCACCCTGAAAGTATGATAAATATAAGTGTAAAAAAGATTATTATCTTCTTCATTTTAATCCCTTTCTGTTTTATGAATGGTTATACATAGATTGCCCCATAATACGAATATATTACGTATCTTAGAAAGGTTGGGAATTGGATAATGCCTGAGATTGTATTGATTCTAATCCGTTCAATAACTGCATTCTTTTTATTATTTTTAATGGCACGGATTATGGGCAAGAAGCAAATTTCACAGCTCACTTTTTTTGATTATTGTGTCGGAATCACTATCGGTTCCATAGCGGCAACTTTGTCTGTTGATCAAAACGTTAAAATAGTTAATGGATTAGTGTCATTAACTATTTGGGGTTTTTTTCCGATTATTCTGGCATATCTGGGTTTGAAATCAATGCTTTTTTCAAAAATAACAGACGGGAAAGCAACAATAGTCATTCGAAATGGAGAAGTGTTAGATAAAAATTTAAAAAAGAATTTACTGACAATTAATGAATTATTAATGCTGCTAAGGGAGAAAGGGACCTTTAAAGTTTCTGATGTGGAAATGGCTGTTTTAGAAACAAATGGTGAACTGAGCATTATGTTGAAAACGGAACAGCAGCCAGTTACCCCGCAAACATTAGGGATTCCGCTGGAACAGGAGCATGGTCCGGCTGTCTTAATTATAGACGGGAAAATAATGAAAAAAAGCCTAGAGAATATTGGTTACTCAGAGGAATGGCTTACAGGAGAAATACAGAAGCAGGGCGCTGGAGGTATAAAGGATGTGTTCCTGGCTCAAATTGATTCACGAGGAAGCATGTATGTTGATCTATATGAGGACCAATATACAAAAAAGAGGGTTGAAGAAAGGCCGTTGTTAGCAGCATCTCTTAAAAAAATACAAGCAGATTTGGAGGGATATTCCTTTCAGACAGATAATCCGGAGGCTAAGAAATTATATGCCAAACAGGCAGCGGAGGTACAAAAAGCGCTCGATGTCATTTTACCGTATTTAAAGTAATAGGAGCAGCATTTTATTCAGGCTCTGCTGCCGGGATATTTGCTGATCCGGTTATATTCTTCTGAGCTTACCCCAATCTGAATTGTTTTATACCGAGGGCTTTCAGACAATTTCTCCATGATGATGAGACAAAGAATAAACGGTGTTACATACGTTCAAAGTTCTGATATGTAACACCATTTTACTTTTGAATAAACTATTTTTTTAGCTGATCAGTTCATCCATTCAGCTCTTTATATAGTTTGTTTGCAGTGTTACCAGGCTGAAAAGGACATATAACTTAATAAAGTAAGCTAAGCCCAGGTGAATTGCTGATTGCCGCCCGGATTTTTCAATATACTAGTTCGTTAAATGATTATTTCCGAAGATATGGAAAGGTCAATCCATATCCGGATAAAAAGGCTCATATATAGGATCGGTGTAATATGGCGGTCTTATCTTAATTGTTGGTGTACTCCAGCTGTAACTTAAATAATGCATTTCCAGCACTTCTTCATTATTTTCTAATAAACGTCTAACCTGCGGATAAAATTCAAATTTCAATTTAGTACCTCCTTCCATTAAAACAAGGCATCGTGCAAAGAGGGGCCTATGGTAAATCAATCTGAATTATTGCAACGGCATTTATGATGCTTATGCTTCACATATACAAAAGCCTAATCATATTCTATGAAAGGGGAGGGAAAATCGTTATGAAGAACCAAAATAATGATCGTGATCCGTCGTTAACTGAAGAAGAATTGGAGCAAATCAGAGTATATCAAAAATGGTTTGAAGAAAATAAAATAGAAGATCCTTATCCGTATTACCCTATATACGGTAAAATTACCCAGTATGAAGAGGTACCTCTTACACAGCCGGAGCAGAGACAGCTCGTTCAGCCGGGACTCGAAAGATTAATGGTGCCAAAACCGATTATTGAAAACCCAAACTATAAAGGAAGTGGAAAATTAAAGGGGAAAGTTGCATTAATAACCGGCGGAGACAGCGGGATGGGAGCTGCTGCGGCAATTGCTTTTGCGAAGGAAGGAGCGAACGTTGCAATTGCTTATTTAAATGAACATGAGGATGCTGACCGGACAAAAAGAAGAATAGAAGAACTCGGTCAGGAATGCTTATTACTGCCCGGAGATCTGCGTGAAAAAAGGCAGTGCGAACATATTGTTTT
This sequence comes from Oceanobacillus sojae, assembly GCF_900162665.1. Classification (GTDB taxonomy): domain Bacteria; phylum Bacillota; class Bacilli; order Bacillales; family Amphibacillaceae; genus Oceanobacillus; species Oceanobacillus sojae_A. Next base: position 657,658 of record NZ_LT727812.1, on the reverse strand, counting down.
AAAAACAATTGAAAGGTTTAATAAATTGGATATTTTATGTAACCATGTTGGCATCCAATTTCAGCAAAATGACGTAACTGAAATTACAGATGAACAATTTGATCAAACCTTTAAATTGAATATTTATTCTCACTTTTACACAACCAGAGCTGCATTGCCTCATTTAAAAGCGGGAAGTTCCATTATTGGAACGTCCTCTGTTGTTGCATACGCGGGAGAGCCTTTATTAATGGATTATGCAGCTACAAAAGCAGCTGTTGTCGGATGGACGCGTTCCCTGGCAAAAAATATTGCCAAACGTCAGATTCGGGTTAATGCCATTGCTCCCGGACGAATTTGGACGCCGCTTATCCCGGCAAGCTTTTCTGCGGATGAAAATGCTCTGACCGGAGGGAATTTATTTAATCGTATGGCTCAGCCTTTTGAAGTGGCACCGACTTTTGTTTATCTGGCATCTGATGATTCCAGACATGTAACCGGGCAAGTGCTCCATGTAGACGGGGGAGAATCAACAAATTCTTAAAAGTATTTATAATGAAGGCTTCATGAATAATCTATTATTGATTTCCTGTTTTTAATATCTTATTCCTGTTGTAGAGCTTTGCAAAAATATTTAAATATCATGAAAGATAGTAGTTTTCTGCTCAAAAATATGCGGAATTACTATTTTTCTTTTTTTTTATGTTTTTAGTCCAGCCCTTTATGTTTAGAAAACGATATTTTAATGAATGTGTACAATCCTGCTAATAAAAAAAGCATAAATTACCTTATATCTAAATGAAAGGAGTGTCATTTATAACAGTAAATTGACGTTATTCTGAGAAAATCCATTCACTAATTACAGCTTTTACGATAAGAGGAAAAGAAGTTTTTACGGATTTTGCTCCGAAAGATAGCAATGATGATTCAAAATACTGGGACAAACATTATGGTGATAACGTACAAAATGATGAGATTGTAGCATAAAGCAGCTCGAGATAAACGCACAAAAACCCGATAATATCAATTATCATTAAATTTCCAGAATACGTCAAAAATTCATGCGTGGAAACACGAATAACAGATTCCTTGCAAACCAGTATCCTGACAGTAATTACAACCGGTCCGGGTATTGGCCTGAAAAAGGGATAAAAGACAAGGGATATTAGCTGTTAATATGGTACAGCTAATTTCTTAGTTGTTTTAGGGGTTTCCTTATTTTGTTAAATAAAAAAGACCCTAAAAAAACACCACGGAAAGGAATGAATAAGCTTGGCTAATTTAACAGATCGCCAAAGAAATTTATTAAATTTGTTAAACCAGATGTCACAAAACTTAGTTACAGCCAATAGCGCCAATGATACGAACAGTGGCAGTTCACTAAGTCATAATTTTTCTCTGAATTTACCTGGATTCAGTTTAGGTGGCGGCCAGAATTTAAATTTAAGTCTGGGTAAATGGGGAGGCGGAGGAACTCCTGGTACGCCAACGACCATTAGAGAGGTCCTGTTGAGTTTAGTAAACGAACAAGTGCAGGTCACTACTCCTTTTGACACAATATCTGGAACACTGCTTTCAGTTCAGGATGACTATATTATAATTATTGAAGCTTCTGGCGCACAAGTATTGGTCCAAATTGAAAAAATTGAATTTGTCAGTAATACGTAAAGGAGGAGTTTAAATGTTTGCAGCAAAGTTTTCTACAGAACTGGCCAATCGAATTGGATCAACAGTTGAAGTAGCTACGGATAATAATTTAATCGAAGGTATTCTTTCAACAGTTACTGCAGATTTAGCCCTGGTTATTGATGTTTCAAGCGGTTATGGAGATAATGTCAAATTATATATTTCAGTAGATGCTATCAACTTTGTCCGTTTCCCTGTAGCAGCGTAAAGAAGAAGAAAAAAGATACCCTGGCTTGATAGCCGGGGTATTCTGTTATGAAACATGATTCTAAATCATTTGTGACATGAAATGGAGTCATGCGTAATGAAAACTGGAATCAGGAGGCGGTTTTATGGTTAATCAACCACATGGCGGAAGATTAATCTGCCGTGAATTAACTGGAAAGAAAAAAGATGAAGCAATCAGGAATGCTGAAAAGCTTCCCACCCTATCTGTGAATTCCTGGGTGCTCTCTGATTTGGAACTGATTGGAATAGGAGGATTTAGTCCGCTGAAAGGATTTATGGGCCGGGCTGATTATGAAAATGTTATTGAGCATACACGCCTTGCGGATGGCACAATCTGGAGTATACCGATTACACTGCCTGTAACAGAAGAACAGGCTCAAAACCTTAACATTGGTGAACAGATTGCCCTTAGAGGAACAGACGGTATTATTTATGGGACAATCATCCTGGAGGAAAAGTATGCTTATGATAGAAAGAAGGAAGCGGTAAATATCTATGGGACGACTGACACAGCTCATCCAGGCGTGAAGAAAGTTTATGAGAAAGGAAATATATACCTTGGCGGGCCGGTTACATTGCTTCAACGTCCGGATCATAATCAGTTTGCAGCATATTATATGGATCCGGCTGAAACGCGGCAAATGTTTGCAGACCTGAACTGGAAAACCATCGTCGGTTTCCAGACACGGAATCCGGTTCATCGTGCTCATGAACATATTCAAAAGACTGCTCTTGAGGCGGTGGATGGATTACTGTTGAATCCGCTTGTTGGTGAAACCAAGTCTGATGATATTCCGGCCGATGTCCGGATGAAAAGCTATGAAGTGATTTTGAAAAACTATTATGTGGGAAATCGTGTACGCCTTGTTATCTATCCGGGAGCAATGCGTTATGCCGGTCCGAAAGAAGCTATTCTGCATGCTATCGTACGTAAAAATTATGGCTGCACGCATTTCATCGTAGGACGTGATCATGCCGGTGTCGGAGATTATTATGGCACGTACGATGCACAAGAGCTGATTGGAAAATATGAAGAAGAACTAGGCATTCAAATTTTTAAATTTGAACATGCGTTTTACTGCAAAGCATGTGAAAATATGGCGTCAGCGAAAACTTGTCCGCATGGCGATGAAAACCATGTCCATCTAAGCGGTACAATGGTGCGTGAAATGCTTCGGAAAGGTAAACGTCCGCCAAAAGAATTTTCACGTCCGGAGGTTGCCGATGTGCTGATAAAAGGAATGAAGAATAAAAAATAATAATTGCTGTTCAAAAAGTGTTGTGCGTTTCTTTTTGAATACGCACTAAAAGAGGATCTGATACTCTATGACATTGGAAATGATGTTTGTTTTGATTTTACTTCTGACTATGTTTGCTGTTCTGATTCTCGAAGCGGCCCGGCCAGACATGGTTATTTTCTCCGTGCTCGTTATTTTGATGCTATCCGGTATATTGACAGTTGATGAGGCATTGAGCGGTTTTTCTAATGAGGGAATGCTGACGATTGCATTATTGTTTATCGTTGCCGGTGTTGTACAGAAAAGCGGCTTGATCAATCAAATGATGGAAAAATGGCTGAAGAACAGCCGCTCACCCAGAGGTGCTATGATGCGATTCTTTGTGCCCACATCCGCATTTTCAGCATTTTTAAATAATACCCCGATTGTTGTGGCACTTACTCCAATTATAAAAAAATGGTGTGAAGACCGCGGGATTGCTCCTTCCAAGTTTTTGATCCCATTGTCATATGCCACCATTTTAGGCGGGACGATAACCTTAATGGGAACATCCACGAACCTCGTCATCCACGGGTTACTGCTGGACTTTGGCCTGGAGGGATTTTCATTATTCACTCTAGCTGCAGTTGGTATTCCTGCCACTTTAATCGGGCTCATTTATTTATTTACTATTGGATATAAATTGCTTCCGGATAACAAAGGATTTAGTCAGAGAAGGAAAGAAGAACCTAAAGAATATATTGCTGAAATGCAGGTTACAGAAAGCTTTGGGCAGCTTGGCAAGCGAGTTGATCAGGCAGGACTGCGTGATTTGAAAGGGCTTTACCTGATTGAAATTATCCGCGGAAATGAACGGATTTCACCGGTCAGGTCGACAACAGTTATTCAAAGTGGAGATCGTCTGATTTTTACTGGTTTGATTTCAACCATTGCTGATTTGCAAAAGATGAAAGGTCTGGAACTGGAAACAGGAACGAATATTAGCCTTGAGGATCTTAGGGATGGAACAACACATTTAGTGGATGCTGTCGTATCAGACCAGTCGTCACTTTTATCCAAGTCCATTAAACAGTTGCGGTTTCGTTCACGGTATGATGCGGGCGTCATTGCAGTACACCGGAATAATGAACGGATTAAGAGTAAGATTGGAGATATTATTTTAAAGCCTGGAGACTCATTATTGCTTCTGGCAGGCACCGACTTTGTTGAAAAATACGACCGGTCGAATGATTTTTTTGTTGTGTCTCCATTGGATACACCGCCAACTCTGAAACAGAGTGTAATGAAAGGCTGGTTTTCCATCATTATGTTGTTCGGGATGATTGGAGTGGTGACATTTGGGTGGCTCAGTATGTTTAAAGCGATGGCACTTACAGTATTGGTGTTTTTGGCTGCAAAAATTATTACACCTCAAGAAGCTAAGAAATATATTCATTTTAACGTTTTATTGTTGATTGCCAGTTCATTTGGGATAGGCACAGCAATGCGAAAAACAGGATTGGCGGAATGGGGTGCAGATATGCTATTGGACTTTGGCAGACCATTAGGGCTGCTGGTCATTTTATTTCTGATTTATCTCTTGACCAATTTGTTTACGGAGATGCTCAGCAATAGCACAGCAGCTGTTATGGTGCTCCCGGTCGGGATTGAAATGGCACACACACTCAGTGTTGATCCAATGGGAATAGCGGTTCTTATTGCGATGGCAGCTTCAGCCAGTTTTGTGACACCAATCGGTTATCAGACCAATTTAATTGTATATGGACCTGGCGGCTACAGATTTATAGATTACGTGAAAGCAGGGCTTCCGCTAAGTCTGATAGTAATGGTAATGTCTGTTTTAATTGTTTATCATATATGGTTTTAGGAGGGGGATTTATGACTGAATCAGAAAATATCTCATGGCATTATTCGAAAGTAACGAAAGAACATCGCAGACAGTTGAATAACCATAAGAGTGTCGTGTTATGGTTCACCGGACTGTCCGGTTCCGGCAAATCGACTATTTCTGTTGAACTGGAAAAAGAACTTCATCAAATGGGGGTACGGACTTACCGTTTGGATGGAGATAACATCCGACATGGATTAAATAAAGACCTTGGTTTCAGTCCAGATGACCGTAAAGAAAACATCCGCCGTATTGGAGAGGTTTCCAGGCTGATGGTAGAAGCCGGGCTGGTTACCTTGACGGCATTTATTTCACCGTACCGGGAAGATCGTGATGAGATACGTAAAATGATGAATCATGATGAATTCATTGAGGTATTTGTAGATGCAAGTTTAGAGACATGTAAATCGCGTGATCCAAAAGGGCTTTATAAAAAAGTACGTGCTGGTAAGATTACAGGATTTACAGGGATTGACGCACCTTATGAAGCGCCAGTGAAGCCGGAAATAACTGTAAATACAGATGTGGCTGGCGTTGAAGAATCAGTTCAGGCGATTATGTCCTATTTGAAAACGAAAGGATACCTCATTAATGATTAACGTGAGCTTAAAAATCATGCTGGATATATCACTGAAAGCGGGCCGGGAGATTTTGCAAGTTTATGATAAGGATTATTCGATTGAAACGAAATCAGACGGTTCATTGCTGACTGAGGCTGATCGGCGTTCCCATCAGACAATTATCAAACAGCTTCAGGACGCGTATGGAGAGATTCCGATTTTAAGTGAAGAAGGAAGTGAGATTCCGTATACTAAACGCAAGCATTGGTCTGTGTTTTTCCTGGTAGATCCGCTGGATGGTACAAAAGAGTTTATCAGCAAAAACGGGGAGTTTACGGTGAATATCGCATTGATGGAGGATGGCTACCCTGTGCTGGGTGTCATCTATGCTCCCGTACTGGATGTGTTTTATTTCGGACAGTCCGGCCTGGGCACATTTAAATTGGAAGCTGCCTCACGAGCAGCCCCTTTTGATGATAAAGCGCTGATTGAACAAAGTAAAAAGCTGCCGATTACTGACTCTGGAGACGTTATTAACGTTATTGCGAGCCGCTCACATATGTCAGAAGAAACGGAAGCATTTATTGAAAAGCTGCGCAATGACCATGTAGTCGATGTGGCAGCAGCCGGGAGCTCCCTGAAATTCTGTCTTGTTGCAGAGGGGAAAGCAGATTATTATCCACGTTACGCTCCAACGATGGAATGGGATACTGCGGCAGGGCAGGCAATTGTTGAAGCTGCAGGAGGAACAATGCTGCGTTATGAGGATCATGAGCGTTTTTATTATAACCAGGAGAATTTGAAAAATGGCTGGTTTTTAGTGAAGCGTTAAGGTGATTCAAAAATTTCATAAGATGAGCACATTATCCTGTTTCATTATAAAATCTATAAAATTTGATAGTCTTGTTAATCTGATTAATTGAAAATGCACCGGCATGTTGATAATTAGAAAGCAAGTGTAAAAGATTCGGCTTATTTGTAAGACTTTTACTATATATGCAAACAACATTTGGACGCGCACCAATTGCCTCTTTTACCTTTATTTAAACGACTATCATGTACAGTCTACTAGTTTTTTCATAAATTGAGGTATAACCTATTTGAATGTATTGATGTCAGTTGCCAAACAGGAAATAAATAAAGGAATTCGCGGACCTGTTTGAGGAGAGTTTCTGTCATCCAAGTCATCATGAGCTATGTTCGCATGTATCCATTGAAGGATGTGGGCGGACTATTACCCTGCTGATATTACTAATAGGTATTATTCCTGGAGGAGTGTTTAAATGTGTTTCAAAATACCACAATATTAATTACTGGAGGAACAGGTTCCTGGGGCCATGAACTCGTCAAAAAATTGCTTTCCTTTCAGCCGGAGGAAATAAGAATTTTTTCACGTAATGAATTTGCCCAGGTAAAAATGAAACGAGAGTTTTCAGATCATCCCTGCCTGAAATTTGTGATTGGAGATGTCAGAGATTTTGAAGCGGTAAATGAAGCGGCAAAAAATGTTGATTATTTATTCCATCTCTCAGCACTGAAGCATGTACCAATATGTGAAGAACAGCCCTTAGAAGCATTAAAAACGAATGTAAACGGAACAGAGAATATTATCAAAGCAAGTTTAAACCAAAAGGTGAAGAAGGTCATTGATGTTTCCACAGATAAAGCAGTTGAACCAATCAACTTTTATGGACTGACAAAAGCAATCGGAGAAAAGCTGATCATTCAGGCTGATCAATTAAGCAATCATACACGTTTTGTCTGTATCCGCGGAGGCAATGTTATTGGAACAAATGGCAGTGTTATCCCATTTTTTAAAGAACAGATTACTGCTCATCATGCAGTTCCGCTTACCTCCAGAGAAATGACACGCTTCTTTTTAACTGTTTCTCAGGCCATTGATCTATTGATATACGCATCTGAAAAAGCAGTAGGCGGAGAAATATTTGTTATGAAAATGAAAGCATGCCGGATTGTCGATTTAATTGGTGTTCTGGAAAAGCATTTTGCGAAAAAAGCAATCCAAATAAATGAGGTTGGCATCCGCCCGGGTGAAAAAATTCATGAGGTATTAGTATCAAATGCCGAAGCCCGGAATGCTTATAAATTTGATGAAAATTACTATGTTATTTTACCAGATAATGTTTCCGAAAAGGTAAAGAAAAGGTACGAGAAATTACCAATGGTTGCTTTTACACGATACCAATCTGATGATGAATTAATGGAGTCCAATGACATTGAACAAATTCTTAAGAAAGCAGATATTATTACAAAGTAAGCTTTTTTAAGCAATAATCCGTGAAGAGGCACAAAAAAGGATTGAAAATATCCAAACAAACACGAATTTCAGGAATGGAACTGGGACAACCCCCAGAAAAATCAAAAATAGTGAGTCTCCATTTATAGGGGATTCACTATTTTTCGTGTGAATTTTGAATATCCTCTTATAAAACACTTGTTATCTGCCCGACTAATTTGCTTGCCCGATGCATGGTTGAATGATGGTTATGAACAAAACGGAAACCGGCTTCCGTGATTTTTTCCCGTTCTTTTGTATTTTTAAGATAGTACGCAGCTCTTTCTGAAAAATTTTCTGCATTTATATCCACAAAGTGTTCTCCCGGTATCAAGCCGATCTCTTCAAGTTCCGGTACGGCAGGGGCCATCAGTAATGTTCGGCACGCCGGCACCTCAAAATATTTGAAAGTCACCACCTGGCGTATAGAGCCGCATGCAAAGAACAATTTTGCCTGATTAATGACTCTGGCATAATTCTCTCCAATTAAAGCGTCTCCTGCTTGCTCGCTTGTAAAATCCCGCCATCCGGGATGAGGCTGGTTGAAAAACCCCCAGGTGTTTTTATAATGCTGTAATATTTTTTCTCTTAAAGGATAGATTTTTGGAAGCGAAACTTCTCCCAGCATCATCGTATCAATTGTTTTTTCATTGCTATAGTCTTTAAAGATGGAGGTATTTGCAAATTGGGGGAGGAAAAACACCTGATCATGTTTTTGAAGAGGATAGTGATGATAAAAATTATGGCGGCATATAACAAAGAATGTTTGAATCTTACTTCGTTCGATATATCTCCTTCTCTGCTCCACAAAACGATGTGCGTCATTTACCATCAGGCCTGCAGGTATACCAATATCAGCCAGTCCGGTCACAACAGGGGCGAATGTTTTGCCTACATCATTTATTATTAAAATGAAATCCGGTTTTTCAGGAAGCTTATACAATATTTTTTTAATAGGGCCGGATTTGCGGGAAACCATCAAATCTGTCACCTTTGCCAGTTCCTGCTCTAAAGCAGCATAATTACTGTTCGTAAAATGAGAAGTATCTGCTGCAATCAGAAGTAATTTTAGCATTCGATTTTCCCACCTTTCTGAAGTGAAAACAGGGCAGGGACAGAAGTATTTTAATCTGACAAAATCCAAACATAGATTGAACGAGTATGTTTCCTGCGCTACATTTGTGCATTGTTCAGTTTTGGAATGAAACACTTACTTTTTGTCCTGCCCCCGTCTACATAGAGCTTTTTAAATATATCCGAGCTTTGATAAAGTTTTACTGAAAGTTTGCTTGATTTGCTGCTGCTGATCTTTGCTTAAAACAGATTTCCATTTATTTGCTTTGCCTTCTCTTACAAATGGGAGGGCAGGATTGGCTGACTGCGAAGGACCATTTAAATGTTTCTTTTGTTTCTGCTCCAATGCTTTCATATTATCAAAAGAAGCCCACTGAACAGCTTCGTTGATTTCCTGTTCCGTTTTGTTTAAGTTTAGGAAGGTTATCAATCTTTTTGCTTCTTTCGCAGTATCTGCAAGAAGATCTTCATATTTTATAAGCAGGAAACCATTTTTCACTTTGTCCTGATTATCCAGCCAGCTTTCTACTTGAGCATCCCACATTCCGGGATCAATCTCGCCATCCATAAAAGCTGTAAAAAATGCATCGAAATGCCGGCTTTCATTATAATACTTCTGGAAGTGATGATGATATGAAATAACGACGTCCCTAGGATCCCTTACCAGGTAGATGACCTTTGGGTAGGATGCGTCATAACCATTGTGACTCCATACAAGATGCGGGGAAGGCAAATTTTCAATTGGTTCACTTGCCACGTTTTGAATCATTTCGCCTTTCGTGGCCCAGTCCATTTTTTTTCGATATAACAGCGCAGTAACGAGAAATAGTAAAAAGTTGTTACCGGATTTTGGATAGGCGACTAGACAAATATCATCTTCCTGGCATGTATATGTTTTATTTGTTGACATGTGGTATCATCCTTTCTTTTCATCAGCTTCATTTGGCTGAACATCCAAATAGATCGTATCCGGGTTATCCGGATCAAACAATTCATTTGCCCAAAACATAACAATTATCTCACCGTCTGTGACGTTTTCAATCGAGTGTGTATATCCTGGAGGGATATCTACAATTTCAATATTCTGATCTGTCACGTGATAGGTAATCAGTTTATCAGAATCCATTTTCCTTAATTTAATGGCTGCTGCCCCTTTGAGGACACAAAATTTCTCTACCTTTGTATGGTGGTAATGGTTTCCTCTTATGACGCCCTTGTGTGAGGTTGATATAAAAACCTGCCCGGCCTGGTGTGATTTAATTAATTCAACTAAACTGCCTCTGTCATCCTGATGAACAGGCAATTCATATGAGAAATTATTAGTGTCTAAATAAGATAGATAGGTCGTATACAGATATTTCATTAATTTATCAGACAGGTCAGGTATAATCAGAGATTCCCGTACTTTCTTTATTTCGTATAGTTTTTGGGCCAGCTCGCCCACCGTTGTATGGAAGGTCTGAGGAATAGAATAATAGAGATTCTTTTCCTGCTTTTTCTGTTCAAGGCAATGGATAAAACTATCTATGACATCATCAATATATACGAGCTCAAGCATTTTGTCCGCATCATGGATTTCAATATCTTTATCATGAGCAATTTCCTGGCAAAAGGTAGCCACCACTGAGTTATAATGCGGCTTGCACCACTTGCCGAAGACGCCTGGTAAACGGTAAATGCACACATCTGCACCGGTCTTCATACGATAAGTTTTAAGAACATCTTCTGCAGCTTTTTTACTCAAACCATAAGGGTTATCATGCGCAGCCTGAGCGGATGAGGCGAAAACGATTTTTGGGGTTTTATGATGATCTATTAAATAGCTGACTATGGATTCCGTAAGTCCTCTATTAACACTCTCAAATTCATCCTTATTTTGTGGTCTGTTTACTCCCGCTAAATGGTAGATGATATCCGAATCATTTAAATATGCATGCAGTAATGACAGGTCATCCCCATGACGATATTGTTTGAGCTTGACTCCTTTTTCCCTGCGCAGTCTATCAATCAGATTCTTGCCGATAAATCCCCCTGCACCGGTTACGGTTACGTTTATCATGTTATGAACCTCCAGTTTCTATTACCCATGTTTGTACTCAATCGGTGTGAATAGACGATTGTTCAACACCTTTGAATACTTTTCTACATATTATGGAGTATCCGGCGAAATGTGAAAAAATAGGGCATAGGCAAGGTTGTTAATTGAAAACGAGGGGATGTATATATGTCAGATTTATATACTCATACAAAGGATTGGATTGAAAAAGCAACGCCAAAAGCGGATATACATGATGCTTACAAAGAATTCTATACGGATGAAACAGTAACATATACACTTCCCAAAGGGGATCTGCCGGAATGGGTTGATTGGGTAAAGCCGCCAAAGTTTGGAGAAACTCACAAGTTTGATAAATCCTATGTAGCGAAGATAGAAAAAGGGAGCATATGGATGTGTGATAAAGGGGAAGGTATGGTTTATGCACTAGCACCTGACCACACATACTATCGCGATATGGTTTTTCATTTATATTGGAATTATTTCGAGAAGATCGCAGCCAAAACTATCCCTTCTGCTTCCTCTTTTAAAGGAACATTAGGGGTTCTGGCCTGGGCCGGGCATACCAATTACTGGCACTGGCTGCATGATACATTGGGACGTTATCATTTACTGCAGCTCAGCGGATTTAAGATAGATAAATATGTTCTGCCTCCTTTAACATTGCCATTTCAGCAGGAAACAATTAAAATGCTTGGAATCCCTGAGGATAAAATTTTACAGCTTATGCCGGGAGAGCGTGTAAAAGCCGACCAATTGATTTTGCCATCTGTACCATTTAACGCAGGCACCTGTGTGAAATGGACAATTGAATTCCTGCGTAGCTCATTTTTGAAGGAAAATCGCAATGTAACCGCCAATCACTATGATCGAATCTATATCAGCCGTGAAGATGCTTCGTGGAGAAAAGTTGCCAATGAAGGAAAACTCATGGAGCTATTAACTAAGAAAGGATTTAAAAAAATTGTATTAAGTACCTTAACTGTGGAGGAACAAATTAATATTTTTGCTTCAGCAAAGGTAATTATAAGTACAAACGGTGCCGGGTTCGCCAATTTAATGTTCTGTCAGCCTGGAACAAAAATCATTCAGTTATTCACATCTACGTCGGACGAATTCGTAAAAATTGGACAATATCTGGATTTGGATTATCGTTTTTTGAAGTGCAGAAAGGCTAACCCTGTATCTACAAAGCATGAAGTCACCCAAAACCTTGTAGTGGATGTGAAAAAAATATCGGAGATCCTGGAGAAGGAAGGGATAGATTAGTCTGGATTATTTCAAAAATTCAGGTGCTCAAAGAAGCATCTGAATTTTTGAAAATGGGATAGTGTACAGCAGCATTATTATTTATGGTTCCTTAATTGATTTCAAGAATTCATTCCATTCCGGACGATTAGTTTTGGTGATACTCTCCTTATGTTCTCGTACATTATATACTGTAAAGTCATGATATTGGAAACGGCCATACTTGATTAGCTGATTTAACACACTGACATCTTCATAAAGCCTTCCATCTTTAAATGCAATCACGGGAAAGCCGCCGATTTTTTTTAAAGCAGAAGTAAGGTATATTCTTGGACCCAGGGGAAGGCGATAGGAGAGTATGTCCGCTTTACCATTGATAATTTTCCCTTTGGCTATGCCTTTAAAAAGAATATCCTCTTTTAATTGCTTCCACTTTCGAAGATTCCCGTATAGTACAGCTGTATGCAGAGGGAGGTCAGCCAAGAGTTCTTTGATAACAGAAACAGCATCAGGATCCAGCCAATCGTCAGCGTCAAGTTCTAAGATGAAATCAGATGTAACGTAAGGTAATAAATGATTTAAAGCGATTGCCTTTCCCTCGTTCTCTTTTTCAAAAATCCTCACCAGGTTTCCATCGTCCCACCGGTTAAGTCGATTTGAAGAGTTATCAGTTGATCCGTCATTTATAATTAGTACCTGTTCCGGCAGTTCATTCTGAAGCAGGCAAGATGCAATTGCTGTTTCTACATATTGCTCCATATTAAAGTTCGAAATGAGAATAGAGAGGCTGAGATTTGTCGTTTTGATTTTATTCAACTGATACTTCTGCATAAATTTTTGTTTTTCCAGTGTTGTGGCAGAGCTGTTCCTTCTTGACTGCAACACCAGACCTTCTTTACAGAGCTTCTCTGAACTTGATTTATCGGAAAGCCAGGCAGGAAGAAGAGCCTCCTTAAACGGGAGCTGGGAGTTTAACAGGAATTGCTGCTTTTTAAGAAAAGTGGCAGACACAAGCAATGGGCGTTGAACAGTAATGTTTCGATTATGAAAGGTGGTTGTTAAAAATGAATCTGATTGAATAAGGTGAAGGGAACGGGCTTGAATAGCAGGAGAAAGATAATCTGTATCATGAAGAAATAATACATAGGAACTGTTGATTTTTTGGATTATATCATTCAATGTTTTCCCGGGGTCATTTTCTTTTACTATAATCGATTGAATTTGTTTAAAATGAGTATAGTCAGAAGCTATTGTTAAAGACATATCCTTTCCATGGAGAACAATAACAGAATGTAATCTGGAGTCGATCCTTTTTAAAGATTCTAAAGCTTTATGAATTGCTGCCGCATCAGGATAAAGAATGAGAATCGCAGTAATATCCTTCAATAGAATGCCTCCGTTCTTTTATAATGTTTCTATTTATATATATGAAGTCATTCTATTTTTATCCGGAACGGTGAATCTTTCATTAAATATTTTTGATAATTGATCTGAAAAGGTTCATACAACCATTTTTCATTTCTTCGTTTCAGATAATACCGAGGTAACATATATTATTATATCTTGTGTATTGGTGGTGTAGATATGATAAAAGTAAGCCTTTGTATGATTGTAAAAAATGAAGAAAAGGGTCAGAAAAATTTAAAAAGCTGAAAGGAGAGTTGGATGGTTCGATAGATTCTGTTTCGATGCTGTATCATATTGCTTTTGATGAATTTGGTAACCGGGCTTTCAGTTATCGGAGGAATTGTCTGGTAAAACGTGACAGGAACTTTAAATGGATTGGACCGGTTCATGAGTATTTAGAGATGTCTGGAAATATTATTTCATCAGATATTTCTGTAACACACCGTCAGTCTGAGAAATCTGTTGTGAATACAGCAAATGACCGTAATTTAATAATTTATGAAAAAAGATCGGAGAGGGAAGAAGAATTCAGCCTCAGAGACTTATTTTATTATGCAAATGAATTAAAAGATCACGGATTGTATCAGAAGTCGGTTATTTATTATAAATATTGCAAACAAAAGCATTTGTGAAAAAACACAGTCTTCCAAACCAATATATTCTTTCACGCAGAGTCGGTGAAGCCCCATTACTATACTTTTTTTATTCGTGTGAAATGGGTTAAAAATATATAGCAGAACACGGAACAGACTGGAAGAAGGAATACGGAAATAGTATTAACATGTAGTAATTAGAAGCCAGGCTTTTTAATCGGCTGGTATGTTTTCGGAAGATAATAAAATAAGCAAAATCATTTCTTTTCCTGATTATGCTCTGTACACTTAATGTATATAGAAATGAGACTTATGAATGATTGAAGTGTGAGAGGGGAGCCAGTTTGAAAAAAATATCAACAAATGTCATTCAATTTCGGGGAACACATTATGAATTCGGTTATCATCAAGGTACTTTAGTGAAAAATCAAATCTTATTAAAGAATCGCGCCAATCAATGGAAGGTAAGAAAACCTTTATTTTCTATTGATATCAATGAAACAAAACGGATTTTTCAAGAAATAGCTCCAGCAATATGGGAGGAGTTATCTGGTTTTGCAGAAGCGCTTGAATGGCCGATGGAGAGAGTTTTGCTGGAATTCGGAGGATATCGGGTTAAATTGAATCGTTCAGGGTGTTCGATTTTAACGGGAAAGGATTATTTGATCCGTAATTATGATTATCATCCTAAAACATATGATGGTTTTTATTCGGTGTTTCAGCCCACTGATTCAGGCTATGCAGTGACAGGCGTTACGCAGAAAGTAACGGGAAGATGTGATGGGATGAACGAAAAAGGCTTGGCGATGGGATATACTTTTATGCATCGTAAACGGCCTGGAGATGGTTTTGTCTGTCATATGATTGGAAGAATTATTTTAGAAACTTGCGCTAATATTGATGAAGCTGTTTTATTACTAAAGAATATACCTCATCGAGGATCATTTAGTTATGTATTGTTTGATAAAAATCATACGGATTCAACCATTGTGGAAGCCTCACCAAGAAATATTGAGATAAGGAAGGGCGAGGCCTGTACGAATCATTTTCAAATAATGAAGGAGGAAAACCGCCATTATCTGAAGGATTCTAAAAGACGACTGGAAATTATGGAAAGTAATCAATCAAGTTCTCTTCGTGGAGAAGATGCTTTTCAATTATTAAATGGAACAGAGAATGGTGTGTTTTCCAAACTGTACGGTCAATGGGCAGGAACAATACATACCTCTGCATATTTCCCATCAAAATTAGAAGCATGGCTTGCTCTCGGCGGTGACCAGCAGCCTGTGAAATTTGATTTTGCTGCCTGGTTGAATGGAGAGGACTTTCCTGTTTCTGAAATCACAGGAACCATAGACACAGTAATTCCATTTGCCCATATGGAAAAAGCGGATTGGTTTAAGGGAAATAAATAGTTTTTTAGAAGAAGTTATGTCTTTTTAGGCACAACTTCTTCTTTTTTTACATATAATCTTTCTAAACCTAGTTGACAACTAGGAATAATGAGTTTAAACTAATATAAAATTTCATCAATTTAGTTATTTACAAAGGTGAAAACAAACAGACATATAAAATCGGAAAGTAAGTGAGGGATGGGAGAATGCGTAATATTAAAGAAAAAACAATGGATTCCATTTTTGAGAAAATTGATCAGTCATTTGAAGAAGTAAGGGGCTGGAGAAGATACATGCATCAGCATCCTGAATTATCTTTTCAGGAAGTACATACAGCAGCGTACATTGAAGAAAAATTAAAAAGCTTTGGACTAGAGGTTCAAAAAAACATCGGCGGCCATGGTTTAATTAGTGTTTTGGAAGGTAAAGAGCCTGGAAAGAAAATTGCATTACGGGCAGATTTTGATGCACTGCCGATTAATGATGAAAAAGAAACCCCATACAAGTCTACCAATCCGGGGGTGATGCATGCTTGCGGGCATGATGGGCATACAGCTGCTCTCCTGGGTGTAGCGAAAGTAGTCAGCAAATATAAAGAAAATTTAAAAGGCAGCATTGTTTTTGTCTTCCAGCCGGCTGAGGAAACTCCCCCGGGCGGAGCTAAATTTATGATTGAAGAAGGGATTTTAGACGACGTAGATTATGTTTTTGGAGCACATTTGGCTTCAGATATTCCAATTGGGAAAGTAGGCGTAGGAGAAGGCTATCAAATGGCGGCGGTAGATAAATTTGCTATCGACATTAAAGGTCATGGCGGCCATGGAGCCCGTCCGCATCAGACGAGGGATTCACTTGTGATTGGCACAAGTATTGTCGAAGCTTTACAAAAAATTGTCAGCCGGCAAATTGATCCGCTGAAATCAGCAGTTGTCACAATCGGTGTTTTTCAAGCAGGAAACGCTTTTAATGTAATACCAGACACTGCCCGTATTGAAGGAACAGTCCGTACTTTTGACCCAGACGTTCGGGATAAAGTGGAAGCAGAAGTTCGTTCGATTTTAGATGGAATTACGAGTGCATTTCATGCAACCTATCAACTCGATTATCTAAGAGGATATCCGGCATTATTTAATCATAAAAAAGAAACCGATTTAGCCAGAGAGCTTTTTAAAGAAGCTTTTGAAGAGGATAATGTTGTCGAGTTTTCTCCAACAATGGGAGCGGAAGACTTTTCTTATTTTCTGGAAGCAAAACCCGGAACCTACTTCCGCGTCGGTTCACAAAACGAGGATGAAGCAACACACTATCCGCATCATCATCCCAGATTCGATATTGATGAGCGTGCATTAGTAAATATTGAAAAATCGTTTGTGTCCATTATTAGTCATTATTTATTTTAAAAAGAAACGCATTAGCCAGGTGGCAAAAAATTAATCTACAACGAGGAGAAATGCAGAATGAAGAAGCGTTTTACTTTATTATTAATTTCAATTTTTACAATATTCATTTTAGCTGCCTGCGGAAACCAGGATCAGTCAGCAGGTGGAGCAGGAGATAATAGTGAGCCGGCAGGGGACCCTGTGGAGGGTGGAACATTAACGGTTGCCTATCCTTCTGAACCGGATACGCTTGATTGGATGGCAACAGGAGCTACACCCACCCGAGATATTGCTTGGCATATTTTTGAACCGTTGCTTGCCCTGGACAATGATTATCAGGTACAGCCGATGATTGCAGAGGATTTTACAGTAAGCGATGATGAAACACTTTATACGATTACATTAAGAGATGGTGTGAAATTTCATGATGGTTCTGATGTAACTGTAGAAGATGTAATTGCATCTTTAGACAGATGGAGAACCGTTTCATCAGTCGGGAAAGAGTCTGACAGATTCATAGAATCCGTTACAAAAGTAGATGATAAAACAATTGAAATTCAATTGTCAGAAGTATATAACGCCTTTTTATCTGATATGGCTGCACCAAAAAATGCCTTGATGATTATTCCTGAAGAAATTGCTGAAGAAGCAGGAGAACAGCCATTAACACCGAAACAGTTAATAGGAACAGGTCCTTATCAATTTGATAATTGGAACCGTGGCAGTGAAATTGTTTTAACTAAATTTGAAGATTATGCTGCGCGTGATGAAACTGATTTAGGAGGATTGACAGGGGAAAAGGTTGCATATTTTGATGAGCTGGATTTTCAGATTGTAAAAGATCCGCAGGTTGCCATTAACGGTATTAAGACAGATTTATATGACTATGCTTTATCCATTCCGAATGATCTATATGATGTGGTAGAAACGGATCCTTCAATTGATCCAGTCAGCTATATCAATGGATATTCTACAATCACACCGGATAAATCAGAGCCGCCGTTTGACGATATTAAAGTGAGAGAAGCCTTAAATCTGGCATTAGATAAAGAAGCGATTGCAGAAGCTACTTATGGCAACAGCGATTTCTATTCCTTTGACGGTGCACTGTTTGATCCAGAGCAGACGAAACTTTATTCTGAAGAAGGTACAGAGAATTATTTAAATTATGATCCGGAGCAGGCTAAAGAATTATTAGAGGAATCTGATTATAATGGAGAGTCACTTAAAATAATGCATTCTAATGACTCAGAGACATATAAACGAATTTCACAGGTGATGAAGCAGCAGTTAGAGGAAGTTGGATTTACGATTGAAATCGTACCGCTGGAATGGGCGACCTATTTAGAGCAGTGGTCCGACCCGGCAAATTGGGATATTGTCGTTGTCGGCTGGTCCACACGATTCTCTCCGAACGAACTTGGTATGCTTGTCAATGATACCAACAGCAGCGGCTGGTATGACAGTGAGCGCTGGAGAGGATTGATTGATGACTGGGCGGTAGCTTCTGACGATGAAGCAAGATTAGATATTTTATCAGAAATGAATCAAACCGTATGGGAAGAGCTTCCATTTATTAAAGTGGCTAATGAAACAAGGCTTGATATTAAAGGAGAACAGGTTCAATTAGAAGAAACATGGGTTGGGCCAAGATTCTGGGGAGCCTGGAAGAACCAATAAATAAGAGAATTAGAAGCCATGTTCGTCTATTATGCTGATCTGGCTTCTTTTTCTATTAAAGTGATAAATATTACTATTTCGGTACCGGAAGCTTCTGCTTATCAGGAGCCGATATGGTAAAACAGCAAATGAGGTGAATGGGGTTTGTTACAATATACAATTCGTCGGCTTATATCTATTATTCCAGTCATGTTAGTGGTAAGTATTATTGTTTTTATGATTGTCCATTTGACGCCCGGAAATCCGGCTTATCTGATTCTGGGAGAAGATAGCTCAGCAGAGGCTGTCCAGCAGCTGGAGGAGCAGCTTGGGTTGAACCAGCCCATCGTTGTCCAGTTTTTTGACTGGGTTATAAATGTTTTCAAGGGAGATTTGGGAGAGTCTGTTTATTCCTCTGAACCAGTTCTATCTATTATATTAGATCGAATTGGACCTACCTTCAGCGTGATGCTGGTTTCTATGATTTTTACGTTAGTGATCGCGATACCAATTGCGATTTTTGTTGTCTGGAAACGGCAGACTGTTTTAGATCCGCTATTTATCTCAGCGTCTTTATTAGGTGCATCTATTCCGGAATTCTGGTTTGCTATGTTATTAGTATTAGGACTGGGAGTGAGTGTCCCGATTTTTCCGGTAGCAGGTTATATACCAATTGCAGAAGGATTTCTGTCTTGGCTGCACCATTTAATCCTGCCGGCATTTGTTCTGGCAACAGTAGAGATAGGTTTGATATCCAGAATGCTACGTGACGGAATGTTAGAGGCAGTAAACCAGGATTATACGAAAACAGCCCGGGCGAAGGGAATAAAAGAAAGTGCTGTCCTGATGAAGCATGTTTTTGCGAATGCTTTAATCCCGACAACTACAGTTATTGGTGTAACGATTGCTGGATTATTAGGCGGGACAGTTATTATTGAAACGATATTTACCATACCGGGAATTGGGCAGCTGCTTATTGATTCGATTCACCGGAGAGATTACCCGGTAATTCAAGGTGTTGTTTTATTTATCGCTGTTATCTATGTCGTTATCAATTTACTGGTTGATCTGCTTTACGGTCTGCTTGATCCGAGAATCCGTTATGACTGAGGCGGAAGTACAGCACCATATATGAAATTGATTTACTCTATTGAGAAAAAGGAGATATCCCTATGCTGAAGAAAAAAAGAAATCTTGTTGCTCTTTCTATATTGTTATTATTGACAATTGCAACAATAACAGCTAATGTCTGGCTGCCTGTTTCTCCTGGTTTTATAGATGCTGCGCAGCGGCTGCTTCCTCCATCCGGGACATTCTGGTTCGGTACGGACCATTTTGGAAGAGATGTTTTTGCATTAACGGTGGTAGCGGCTAGAGTCTCTCTGACTGTCGGTTTTACAGTTGCAGTATTAGCAACCATTCTGGGAACAGTCACAGGCTTAATCGCCGGTTATTATAAAAAAGCAGATTTTATTATTATGCGTGTTATTGATGGTATGCTTGCCTTTCCTTCTTTACTTCTTGCTTTGGCGCTTGTTGCAGCATTGGGAGGAAGTGTAACAAATATTATTATTGCGCTAACTTTATCATTTTGGCCGGTAATGACGCGTATTGTACGGTCAGCGGTTCTGCAAATAAATTCGGTTCAGTATATTGAAGCGGCCAAAACTTCAGGAGTCAGTGATCCGGTAGTTATATCGAAATATGTTTTACCGAATGTTTTGTCTCCTATTATAGTTCAGGGAACGTTTATCTTTGCGAAAGCCATTCTTGCAGAAGCGGCGTTAAGCTTTTTAGGTGTTGGGGTAGATCCATCAACGCCAACCTGGGGAAATATGCTTCAGGAATCACAAATTTATATTTCCATCGCACCGTGGATTTCCATTTTTCCAGGATTAGCAATTGTTGTTACAGTACTTGCCTTAAATATGCTTGGCGACGGATTACGTGATTCATTTGATCCACATGCAAGAAAAAACAAAAAAAGAAAACAGTGCTTCGTTAAAACGAAAATAGCATCTTAAGAGAGGGGGCGGTATTCATGCTTGAGATAAAGAATTTAAAAACCTACATTGATACAGAAAACGGAACGGTAAAAGCGGTAGATGATGTATCTTTTCAAATTAAAGCGGGAGAAACCATCTGTATTGTAGGTGAATCCGGGAGCGGGAAGAGTGTATTAGCACATTCTATTATGCAGTTAAACCCTTCTCCTCCAGTCTTTCATCCAGAAGGAGAAATACTTTTTGAAGGGAAAAATCTGCTGGATGTAAGTGAAAAAGAGCTTCGCAGAGTGAGAGGAAATGAAATCTCTATGATTTTTCAGGACCCTATGTCCAGCCTGAACCCCGTTTTTAGAGTTGGAGATCAGCTGATTGAAGCAATTCGTTCTCATGAGAAGGTATCTAAAAAAGCTGCAAAAAAAAGAGCTTTAGAACTTTTAACAGATGTTGGTATTCCTGATCCCGAGCGTAGACTGCATGACTATCCGCATCAATTTTCCGGAGGGATGCGCCAGCGTGTTTTAATTGCGATTGCACTGGCAGGCCGTCCGAAAGTATTAATTGCTGATGAACCAACGACAGCACTTGATGTGACCATACAGGCGCAAATCCTGGAATTAATGCGCTCGATTCAGAAAAAATATGGAACTGCGATTATTTTAATTACACATGATCTGGGCGTCGTTGCACAAATTGCGGACAGAGTGCTTGTCATGTATTCAGGCAGAATTGTTGAGAAAGGGAGCGTGTCAGATATATTTTATCGTTCCACGATGCCTTATACCTGGTCTTTACTGCGGTCTCTGCCACGTATTGATTCAGATACATCAGATCGGTTGATACCAATTCAAGGACAGCCGAGCAATTTAATCGATCGACCAAAAGGCTGTCATTTCAGCCCGAGATGTCCATTTGCTACAAAAGCATGCTTAGAAATTGATCCTTCGTTAACAGAACGTGGAGAAGGACATTGGGCTGCCTGTATATTGTCTGAAGAGGAATTTTTTAATAAGAAGCAAGAGTTTGAAGTAAATGCTCAGAAGGGAGCTGTAAAATAATGTCTGAGCTGTTACTGGAGTTAAAGGATATAAAAATGTACTTTCCGATAAAAGAAAAAGTATTTAAAAAACCTGTGAACCATGTAAAAGCAGTAAACGGAGTCAGTCTGACTGTCCGGCAGGGAGAAACTTTGGGAATTGTGGGTGAATCCGGCTGCGGGAAAAGTACATTGGCCCGTACTATTGTCGGTCTTTTAGAACCGAGCTCCGGAGACATACTTTTTGAGGGCAAAAGTATTCTGGGGTACAATAAAAAGCAGATGCATGAATTACGCAGAGATATCCAAATGGTATATCAGGATCCGTACACCAGTCTGAATCCAAGAATGAAGGCTGGTGAGATTATTGCAGCACCGTTGAAGGCATTTAAAATGACAAGTAATTTAAATGAACGGGTTTATGAATTATTAGATCTGGTTGGTCTAAAGAGAGAGGATGCAGAAAAGTTTCCGCATCAGTTTTCCGGAGGACAGCGGCAGCGGATCGGCATTGCCAGGGCTCTTGCTCTGAATCCAAAGCTGTTAATTCTGGATGAGCCGGTAAGTGCATTGGATGTATCCGTACAGGCGCAGGTAATTAATCTGCTGGAAGATTTGCAGGAGGAACTGGGGCTGACTTATGTATTTATTGCCCATGACTTATCGGTAATTAAGCATATCGCAGATAAAGTTGCGGTAATGTATCTTGGTAAGGTGATGGAATTATCCGACAGTGATACATTGTATCATCATTCCAAGCATCCATATACAAATGCGCTCCTGTCAGCGATCCCGTTACCAGATCCAGAGAAAGAGAGACAACGGCAGCGGATTATGCTGAAAGGCGAATTGCCGTCTCCTGCTAATCCGCCAACGGGATGTATTTTTCATACAAGATGCCCGATTGCACAGGAATCCTGCAAGCAGCACATCCCTGTTTTAGAAGAAAAGGATGGTAATAATCCTAATCATCAGGTTGCTTGTTTTTACCCGCAGGAAACAGAAACAATTGCCAGCAGTCAGTAATTAATTTTGAATGAAGAAAGGAATATTTGCAGATGAAACGACCAAAAATTTCTCAGATGGAAGCATATATAATTGAAACATTGCGTGTGAACGGAATAACGAATGAAGAAATAATACATGATGTGAAAGAAAAAGATGTATCAAAATGGAAACAAATTCATGAAAAGTATGATTATGAGCAGTTGATTACGTTAGCTGAGAAGGATTTTGAAGCTTTTAAACAAATAATTAATGCAGGGTATGCTGTTAAATTTGTTACTGTAGGCGGCTTGGAGAGGTTATTAAGACTGAAGTTTCAAAAAGAACCCGGGGAGGATTATCAGAAGCTGGAAACAGGTGTTAAGGGATTGAAATTGGATGCAGCCTCCCTTCATGAGTTAGAGCAGATGCTTTCTCTTAATTGGAAGGTGGAGAAGGATGAGCAGGGGATATCGGTATTGTTGAAGGAGCAGAAGGAATTTATATAATATAATTTTAGAAAACGCTATGAACCTAATTTTAGGCCTATGGCGTTTTTTTCTATGATGAAAAAATTTTTTGCGAATTAATTATTATTCATGAATTGCTGCAACCAGCTGTATGCGACAAAAAAGCGGCTTCACCTCATCCCATGCAATAAATTAACATCAGCTTCTCTTGACTGCAATGTTTTCTTTACCGAATGGATGCCGTTCTAGCCGCTTCATTTTATTCCCCACATATTTATTATTCAAAATATTTCTTTTAAGCATTCATTCCCTTATCTCTGACTTCTTCCACTCTCTTTTTCTTATTTGCAATCAATGTAATGGCAAAAGTTAGCATAAATGATGCGAGCATAGCGATAACAAACCCTAAAGGATTATCAGATAAAAAAGGTGTAGTGAATGTTGGGACATAGGCAGTACCGCGCACATCGAACAGTCCAACCAGTGCGCCGCCGACTCCGGCAGATAGAATTGCACCGGCGAAGACGATTTTATTTGAGAACATGAATGGATAGGCTGCTTCCACAAATGTTCCGAATCCCATATTGATTAAGAAACCTGGAGTTGCAGCAGCTGCATCCCCTTTTTCTCTTGGAGCAATGATATTTGCTAAATTAATTCCAGCAGACACCATCACCAGACCAACCATATCAATAGCACCAAGGAAACTTACTCCTGTTTTTTCCATTTCGAGTAATACGATAGGCAGAATAGCTGCGTGGTATATTCCTCCTAAAATAGCTGGCCAAATAAGCAGACCGCCTAATAGTCCTGCTAGAATTGGGCTGAAGCCAATGGCTGCTTCGATGACAGTTTTAATTCCATCCCCAATGAACAATGCGATTGGTGCGAATAAAAAATAGACTAATAGACCTGCAAGTAAACCGGCTATTCCTCCCGTGACGATATTTACTGTTGTCATTGGGAATTTCCAGCTAATGCACTTTTGAAAGAAATAATGCACGAAAATACCGGCTAAAATACCACCGATGATACCGCCAATAATTCCTCCGTCCACGGATAGCACACCGGCTATTACCCCTGCAACGATAGACACTTCATCTAAATTAGACACTTGTTTTGCTGCAATCACTGCAATAACAATTGGAAGTGCCCCAATCATAATATCGAAAATATCTTGCAGACCGCTAAATAGAGGGATCTTACTTAGGGCAAGAACTAAAGCCATTGCAATAAAACCTGGCAATGCGGAAACCATGATGCCGCGGATATTAATGTTTTTCCAGATGCTCCCGCTATTTTCTGCATCCCCTTTATTTGTATTTCCGATCGTTGGTTTATATTTTATACCCCAAAATTTAGCCATGGCAGCAACGAAGGAGATAGCTCGTGTTCGATTTGTAGTACCCGTTGTTCCCGATTTAGCTATAACGTTTGCCCCTTTTGCACTGATCGTTGCCATGGATGTGCCGCCTGTTCCAAGGATTGGGATACCCATACCGACAGCTGCGTTAACAACCTTTTGATTTACATGCTCGGCATCCGCGCTCATGACGATTAACCCATCCACTGTTTTATTAAGAATATGAGCGGCGATCTCTTCGTCTGTCTGTTTTGCTTGTTCGTTTATTTTTTCTAATGTATTTGTAGCGCTTTGTATGATTTGTCCTTCTTCATCCAGACTAAAAAGGCTTGTTTTTGAATTTGCTTTTGCCTGATCCATGGAAACTTCTGAAGCGATAAATTGAATGGCTGCAATATTAAAATTAGCAGCATGACATTGACTTTTAATTTCATCTAATAATTTCCTTGGATTTTTTCCTCCTAAATTGTACAGGTTGCCGCCGGAGCTTCCTATGATAGCAATATTTTTCAAGATAATTCCTCCACGTAAATAATTTCAGTATAATAAAATTGTTTAATACGTTAATATTTTATCATATTAAAGTGATAAAATCTGTGAATTTTTAAAAGAAAGTAATTTGCCTGACTATATAAGATCTGGAGGGACTCTTTCTATCACTTGAGCTTGGTGGGATGTAATTCATCCAATCGACTGCTAATTTTATTTTAGAATTTCCTCTTATATCGAATCCTTTCTTATTTTACATTGGATTCTTCATTTGATATAATCATCAATCATTGAGAGCAGTTCAGAAGGAGATGGAAGAATGGATTGGATAGAAAATATCAATTGGGAGCAAATTTTATTAGATAGCGGAATTATTTTATTAAAACTTATAGCGACACTTATTGTATTTTATATTGCACGTGCTATTGGAAAAAGGTTTATCCGGAATTCGTTTTCCAAAGCACAGGTTAAGAAGAAAATGTCCGCAGGCAGAACAAAGACCCTGCAGTCTTTAACAATCAGTGCATTTTCATATGTTTTATTTTTTGTGACGTTAGTAATTATTCTTGGTATTTTTGATATTAATGCTACTGGTTTGATTGCCGGGGCCGGGGTCGTCGGTCTGGCAATTGGCTTCGGTGCTCAGGGGCTGGTAAGTGATATTGTTACAGGTTTTTTCCTGTTGTTAGAGAAGCAGGTTGATGTTGGTGATTATGTTACGGCTGCCGGATATGATGGTGTTGTCGAAGAAGTTGGTCTGCGGACCATGCAAATCCGGAGCTTTGACGGTACTTTAAACTATGTTCCTAATAGAGAAGTCAGCTCTTTAAGTAACCACTCCCGCGGGAATATGCAGGCTTTAGTAGATATTGCAATTCCATATAGTGACAATATTGATAATGCAGTTGGCATATTGCAAACAGTATGTGATGAAATGAAAGAAAACAATCCTAAAATTGTGGAGGGTCCGGATGTTCTCGGAGTACAAACATTTGGCTCAGCGGAAATAACTTTACGGATCATTGCAAAAACAGAATCGATGGAGCAATGGGCTGTGGAGCGTGATTTGCGTAAAGCAATCAAAGAAGCGCTTGATGCGAATAGTGAAGATCCTGAAAAAACATATGCTGAAAAACCGCAGGAAGGTTAATTAGACCTGTAAATGAAATTTGGACTGGCAAATTAAATAAATAAAGTTGTAAAAGGGTTGCCGTAATCAATTTAGGCGACTCTTTTTATATATATTTTTAACCTTTTTTGTTTTCAAAATTTTAGATGTGTGTCATTCTAATAACAAGAAACCAATTTTTTATTAAGCTTAATAATAGGAATAAAAGAGGAGATTAGTATGGCAAAAAAGACATTTCAAAAACTATCAAAAGAAAAACAGAATACTATTTTTGATGGTGCAGCAGCATGCTTTGCTGAAAAGGGATATTATGGAGCAAGTATAAAGGATATATGTGAAAACGCAGATATCTCTAATGGCGCACTTTATAAATATTTTGATAACAAGGAAGAATTATTTTTAGAAGTCTTATTAAGATGTCAGGAAATTTTAGAGGAAGAATTATATAAAAAATACACACATATTGAAAATTCACTGAAACAAACAGTGGAGGCTTATTTAAATCAAATTATAAAGCTTCATCAGAAGTACCCTGATTACATAAAAATATATTCAAATTTAGGGTCATTTGAAGCCGATTTACTGTCTGATAAGCTTAATCAGCCCTTTATGGAATCAGCAGACTATGTTTATAATATGGTTCAGGAAGCTCGGGAAAAAGGTGAAATAAAGCTTGCTATAGATGATAAGGAGCTGTCCTTTCTGCTTGATAATTATTTTATTCTTTTTCTGAATTCACTGATTTCCAATTACCATGAAATCCGGTTTCGTTTTTTTCTACATAAGAAGCCAGAGGAGGCTTTAACGAATCAGGACAAAATTAATTTTATTCTTCAATCCATTACCCCAATTTTGAAATAGCAACTAAAACTGTTCTGATATAAGAGCAGTTTTTTTATCAGCTTAACTACTTTTAAAACTGATAATTCTTTATATTTTAAAGCTTCTTTTCCTAATAACAGAAATTATATTGCGTTTATATTAGAAAAAATTAAAAAATTTAATCATTAAGTATTGACAATCATCAGAAAATTGCTATCATATTAGAAAGTGAACGTTCACTCTCTTTGTTTTTAGAGTGGAATCGTTCCTTTTTGTTTCAGTATATTTAGAAATGAGGTATTCGATGGGGAAAAGAGTAGCAGTAGTTGGATTAGGTACAATGGGGAGTATGACGCTTTGGAAGCTTTCTCAGCAGGGTGTGGATGTAACTGGATTTGAGCAGTTTGGTGTTGGGCACGATCGTTCTGCCGTGGGGGGCGAATCAAGGTTATTCCGGACAGCTTACCGTGAGGGGCCGGAATATGTTCCGCTCTTAAAAAGGTCAAGAGAGTTATGGCGTGAGCTGGAGAAGGAAAGCGGCAATCAGCTGCTTACGCTTAATGGCGGATTGACAATTGACAGAGCTAATTCGGATAATTTCAAAAATGTATTGAAAAGTATCTATGACTATCAAATTAATCATGAAGTTTTTGACATAAAGGAAGCGGTAAAACTGTTTCCACAACATAAATTTTCTGAAGAAGATGCAGTGATTCTTGATAAAGAATCCGGATTTTTACGGCCTGAGCTTGCTGTAGTATCTGCCTGCTATCTGGCTGAGAAGAATGGCGCTGAAATTTATCGGCATAGTAAGATTGATTCTATTAATCAGAAGGACGAAAAGGTGGAAATTAAGTCAGACGGTAAGGTTCATGAATTTGATGAAGTTATTGTATCAGCAGGCTCATGGGTAAAAGAACTGCTGCCTGAGTTTAAGGAAATTATTGAACCGAGAAGAATTATTATGTCCTGGTTTATTCCAGAGGATTTAGCTGGCTTTCAAAAAGATGTATTTCCAGTGTTCGCACGTACCACGGAAAAGTATGATTTCTTTGGAGCTCCTACATTGGATCAGAGCATGGTGAAAATAGCGCTTGTCGGATCGGATGAGCCTTTTGCCAATCCAAATAAATTGGAGCATAACATCCCTTATCAGGAAGTGCTGAACCAGACTGAAATTGTAAAGTCCTTCTTTCATGGAATAAACCCGGATCCTGTACGTCTAAGTGTCCACATGGATGCCTATACACCTGATGAACATGCACTTGTAGGAAGAATAGAAGATAAATCAAATATTATTGTTTTATCCGGTTATTCGGGACATGGTTTTAAATTAGCTCCAATTATGGGAGAAATCGCAGCAGAAATCGTACTTCAGGATCAAACACAGCATGACATTAATCATATGAATCCAAACCGTTTTAAAAAATAAAATAAGACATAACTAACAGGAGTGAAATAAATGAAAAGAATGAAGATAACAGCTCTGGTATTGCTAACCCTTGCAGTAATTCTTGCAGCCTGCGGTGGAAATAATGACTCTGCAGATAATAATGAAGATTCCGATGGGGAAACAGTTACATTAAGAGTGGCTGGTCAAAATAATGAAGATCATCCAAATACAGTAGCTTTAAGAAAAATGGCAGAAACAGTAGCTGAAAAAACAGATGGAAGAATTGAAATGGAGATTTTTCCGGCTAACCAGCTGGGTGACTATACGCTAATGTATGAAGAAATAAGTAAGGGTACTGTTGATATGGGATTAATTTCAACACCGACTCAATTAGACAGCCGAATGGAAATAAATATCCTGCCGTTTTTATTTACTACTTACGAGCAGGCTCGGGAAAATTTCCAGCTTGATGCTTATTACGGACAAAAGCTTCAGGAGCTTCATAATGAACAAAATATTGAAGCAATCGGATTTTTTGGTGAAGGCTTTGGCGGGATAGGGACAACCAAAGCAATTACAGATCCATTAGAATATGGGGCGGACAAAGGGGTACTTCTGCGTGTTCCGCAAGTAAATATTATTACTGAAGCAGCAAAAGAATTAGGTTTCAATACCGTTTCCATTCCTTATGCAGAATTGTACACAGCATTACAATCGGGGACAGCAGAAGGATGGACCGGCGGACACCCGGTAGTAAACTATTTGCAGTTTAGAGATATTATTACACATTATTATCAATATAACGATTTCTTTGAAGCAACACATTTATTGATGAACAAGGATTTATTTGATGGATTTAGTGAAGAAGACCAGAAAATTATCCTGGAGGCAGGACAGGTATTAACGGATGAAAGCTTTGATACTGCAGAAGCTGCAGAGGCGGAATATCGTCAGAAAATGGAAGATGAAGGTATTGAGGTTTTTGAGTTTACAGATGAGGAATTAGAGCAATTAGCTGAAAGTGTCAGAGAAAATGTCTGGCCGCATGCAGAGGATACAGTCGGCAAAGAGTTGCTTGATGAATTAGTTGATAATATTCAATAGGAGGGGCCTGCGTGAAAAAAATATTAAATGGGTGCTGGGCAGTTCTGTTGAGCATTCAAAAGATAATTATGATTTTATCCAGCGGCTTTATCTTATTAGGGTTAGTAGCAACGGTTATTTTAAGGTATGTCTTCCAAACTGATTTATTCGGTTTGGAAGAATTAATTCTGATACCTGCATTTTGGATGTACTTTATGGGGGCATCCTATGGTACCTATAAGAATGAACATATTACAGCAGATATTACTAATGTATATGTTAAAAGTGATAAATTAAGAGATGGTATTCAACTATTAAACAAGTTCATATGCTTTGTTATCGCAATTATTTTAAGCGTTTGGGCGAGTGGATTCGTTTTGTGGAATATAAATAGCGGAGCAACATCAAGCGTATGGAATTACCCCGTTTATATCCCTCAAACTGCAATTTTGGCAGGGTTTGTATTAATGTCTTTTTATCTGCTGGTAAACATTCTGAAGGATGCAAAGAATTTCGTGAATTATTTCAGGTAAGGGGTTATTTATATGGAAGTATTTCTAATCATAGCTGTGCTATTGCTGATTATTTTACTGATAATTGGTGTTCCTGCTGTTTTTGCTTTTTTGGCCGCAACAATATTTTTAGTTATGACGCTTGATTATGATCCGAGTTTTTTACTGCCGTACGGTTATAGTCAATTAAGTTCAACTGTATTATTGGCAATTCCGTTATTTATTATTGCGGGCAAGCTGATGGAATATGGAGGAATTGGAAACGTCATTATAGGATGGGCGGAAATACTAGTAGGGAAAATAAAAGGCGGGCTTGGAATTGTTACGATATTTGCCTGTGCTATATTTGGTTCTATCTCTGGAAGTGCGATGGCAGCTTTATCAACCATTGGATCGATTATGTTTAAAAAGCTTGATGCAAAAGGATATCCAAGAGGCTATGCAGCAGCACTGGTATCGAACGCATCGATTTTGGGATTATTAATTCCTCCAAGCGGTATTATGATTCTGTATGCCTGGCTCAGTAACCAATCCGTGTTAGCCAGCTTTTTGTCCACGATTGTACCGGGATTGATTTTAATTACTCTTTTGAGTATTATCAATATCCTGTATATGCGAAAAAGAGAATTACGTCCAGAGCAGGAGTTTGAAACAGATTTAAATCGTTCCCTGAAGTATAGAGCAAAGAAATTTGGTATTAAAACCTTTGTTTCAATTCCTGGTTTAGTAATGCCGGTTCTTGTATTAGGTGGTATTTACAGCGGAATTATGACAACAACAGAAGCAGCTGCAGTTGCAGCATTCTACGCTATTCCCGTTGGTTTTTGGGTTTATAAAGGATTGAAGCTGAAGGATTTTAAAACGATTTTTATCAATGCAGCAACAACAACTGGAATTATTATGGTTATGGTTTTCGCGATTATGATTTTAAGCAGAATCTATGTGATGGAGAATATACCAAATCTTATCACAGAAGCACTGTTCTCTATAACTGAAAATACTTTTTTCCTAATAATTATGCTTAATATTTTTATGATTATTATCGGAATGTTAATGGATGATGTCAGCGGAGTACTGCTAACAACACCAATATTGTTACCGATTATTACGAACTTAGGTGTTGATCCAATTCACTTTGCTGCAATTTTAGCAGTAAACCTGGGGATGGGGAATATCACACCGCCAACTGCACCACTGTTATATTTTGGTGGACAATTAGCGAAGGCGCCAATCAATGAGATGATTAAACCAACACTGATAATTATCCTGTTTGCGTGGCTGCCGACATTGTTAGTTGTAACGTATATTCCGGAGGTTGCTTTATTTTTACCGAACTTATTATTGAAATAGGCATATTTTTAATTCTATATAGTTTTAAACAGCAGCTATTGTATCTCCTATATAAAGATACAATAGCTGCTATTTTGCTGGAAGAGTGAATCACAATTTGATTCAATCATGGAGCGACAGTGGAATTATCATAGTCCTCCTTTAAAATACCTATAATATGATTGGATTTTCAATAATGAGGAAATAATCAGGGATTTATCACAGGACTATTGGTTTAATTTTATTTCGGAATTGCAAATTTATATATATTTTCGAGCATTTTTATACTGGCATCTTGTATAATGATAATTAGATAAAGGGATAAAGGTTTAACTGAATATAAGGAATAATTAATGAACAAATTGACAAGAGATGAAATACATATGTATAGTGTTTTTTTCTTTATAGAGAAAGAAAGAGTCCATATTCTTTGATTTTATATCCATCGTCTAATACGTATTTTAATAAGGACGAATAACCATTGTTTAAGTGTATTGTGCTTAGACATTAATATTTTCAAAGGGTTATAGACAACGCTAATTTTTAAAAATAAGCATCGGGAGTGGTTTGGATGAGGGGTATTTTTCGCAAGGATATGACAGAGGAAAATTTACTGGAAAGCAGTAAAGAGATGAATGTGGTTTTAGATGAGCTGCAGCAAATGGATTTAACCTTACAGTTGCAAATATCAAAAATAACAGCACAGGATCTGGCTGTTGCGAAGATACTGCAGCCTATTATCAAAGACAATATTGAAACAATTATTGATGCTTTCTACGATAATTTATCTTTAGTTCCTGAATTAATAGGAATTATTGAAACAAATAGTTCGATCAGCCGTTTAAAACAAACGCTGAAAAGGCACGTTATAGAGATGTTTTCTGGAGAAATAAACCAGAATTTTATTGATAAACGCCGCAGAATTGCTAGAGTTCATGTCCATATTGGCCTGAAGCCCAAATGGTATATTGCTTCTTTTCAAGAGATTTTCTTTCAAATATCCAAGCTGCTGGCCGATACATATAAGGATAAGGAAAACTTTCTCCATGCTATTCAGGTAACGAATAAGCTGTTAAATTTTGAGCAGCAGATGGTTTTGGAAGCTTTTGAGATAGATACAGAAGAAAAAAGAGCAGTGATGGATGAAACGAAACAAAATCTAATAAGCTCAATGAGAGAAACAGCAGAAAGCCTAAGTTATTTATCGACAGAAACAAATCAGTCTGTGATGAAAATGGTAGATCAGGCAAACCGGATAAATCAGGTTTCCAAACAAGGGGAAGAGATTGCTGCTACAACAAGCAGGTCAGCTCAGCTCGGGATGGAGCAAACAAAAACTACAAATACAGGAATGTCTAATTTAGATAATCAAATGGCGCTTGTTGTAGAGCAGCTGGAGCAGTTAACAAACAGCGCGGAGAAAATTAAATCCGTTATTTCTATTGTTGAGTCTATCGCTGGACAGACGAATTTATTAGCATTAAATGCCTCTATTGAAGCAGCGAGAGTGGGAGAGCAGGGGAAAGGATTTGCGGTTGTTGCTGAAGAGGTCCGTAAGTTAGCAGTACAGTCAGCGGCAGCAGTAGCAGAAGTGAGTGATTTAATTCTTGAAACAAATGAACAGGTTGCGAATAGCCGTGAAGCAATTAAGGAAACACAAGGGGAAGTAAAAGCAGTCCGTGAACAAACGGCGAAAACAGAAGATATTTTAAGCCGGGTTTCCGAATCAATGACACTCATTTTAGAGAACAGCAGCCATATTCAGCAATCTTTGGAAGAAAACCAGCAGAGTATTAATGAAATTGAATCTTCTATGAGAGAAATCGAGAGCTATTCCCATAAATTTAATAAAATGGAATAACAGCATGTGATTATCGCAGGTTTTATAAAGCTTAAGACTGGGATCGTTATTACTTGTCCCACAGAAAAACAATGCACTATGATAAAGGAATAAGCTATAGAATCTTGATGGAATGAGGAATTTGAAATGAGACAATCCTATTTTTATTTAAAGCTGGAAATGCATGAACTGCCTATGGGTTATAAAAATGAAAAACGTCGTATACGTGTCCTGTTACCAAAGAATTATGGAAAAGAGAAGAACCGGCATTATCCTGTTGTCTACATGCATGACGGGCAAAATGTTTTTTACAGCAGTGAAGCATACAGTGGCTACTCGTGGAAAGTAATCCCTGCAATAAAAAGGAATCCGGATTTGCCTAAGATGATTGTTGTCGGTATAGATAATGGAGAGCAGGATCGCATAAATGAGTATACGCCATGGAAAATCACTGAAAGCCCGCTTCCGGAGGATATTGAACTCGGAGGAAGAGGTGCGGAATTTGCGGAATTTATCATGACAGTCGTGAAGCCTTTTATCGATCAGCATTACCGGACTAAGTCAGATAAATATCATACAGCAATGATCGGCAGCTCGCTTGGCGGAAATATTTCTGCTTTTATGGGAATTGAATATAAAGACCAGATCGGCGGTTTGGGCATTTTTTCATTAGCTAATTGGATTACAAGCAAGGCTTTTGACCATTATATCA
Organism: Oceanobacillus sojae; assembly: GCF_900162665.1. Taxonomy (GTDB): domain Bacteria; phylum Bacillota; class Bacilli; order Bacillales; family Amphibacillaceae; genus Oceanobacillus; species Oceanobacillus sojae_A. Next base: position 623,808 of record NZ_LT727812.1, on the reverse strand, counting down.
GCAGGGAAACACTGGATCCAGAGCAACGTGTATATATTCAGGTCGGAACACAAGAAGGTGATGATGCGGATCGCCAGTTAATGTACGGAAATATGAAGCAGGCATATATCGATTGCTCGCTGAAATATTATAAACAGCTGATAATGGGAGAAATCCCTGTTGATAATATTCACCTTAATGTTTTTGCGGATGAAGAGCATAACGAGGAAGCCTGGTCAAGCCATTTACCAGAATGTTTCCGGTTTTTAAGTGAGAAATGGTCCTGAATCATATATTTCCAAAGTACGACTATAAAGCTTTTGTTGTATAAGGGATAAGGACCCTTATACAACAAAACAATTTTCTACTGAGAGTGTTGCAGACCATAGTGATACATCCTTTCTGAACCGTTTATCACCAGTGCGAAACAGATAAATATTTTATGAAGACATATTTATTTATTATCTTTTGACAATTTTCGAAAAATTATATTGATTTTAAATTGAAAAAATGGTATTTTAACAGTTAAACTACTGATTTTTGCAGGGATCAGGAAAGGAGAATGATGATGAATTATATTTTGATATCACCATATTATCCCAATAATTTTCAGCCATTTGCCCACCGTTTAAAAGATGCAGGTGTCAACGTGTTAGGAATTGGTGAAGAGCCTTATGATCAATTAGGCTCTGAATTACAAAAATCACTCACAGAGTATTATCGTGTCAATGATTTAGAAGATGTTGACGAAGTAAAACGCGCTGTTGCATTTTTATTTTATAAGCATGGTCCGATTGACCGGATTGAATCAAATAATGAACACTGGTTAGAGCTCGATGCCCAGCTTCGTGAGCAATTTAATGTATTTGGAAATAAATCAAAAGACCTGAAAAAAGTAAAATTTAAATCTGAAATGAAGAAACTGTTCAAAAAAGCAGGAGTACCGGTAGTTGAGGGGCGCGTTGTCAAAAACAAGAAGGATTTAGTGAAAGCTATTGAAAAATTGGGTCTGCCAGTTATTGCGAAACCGGATAATGGAGTTGGTTCCGCCGCTACCTTTAAACTGAGCTCGAAAGATGATGTGCACCGTTTTGAAGTAGAATGGAAGGAAGCAACAGCTTATTTTCTGGAGCCTTATGTTGAAGGTGGAAAGCTTTGCACATTTGATGGGTTAACTGATCAAAAAGGAAATATTGTTTTTCAGACAAGCTTTACATATAATGTACCGACGTTGGAGCTTGTCCAAGGTCAGCTGGATTTATTTTATGTGATTCAAAAAGAAATTGATCCGAAGCTTGGAGAATATGGACGGGCAATTGTAAAAGCCTTTGGAATGAAGGAACGTTTTTTCCATATTGAATTTTTCCAATTGGAAAATGGAGATTATGTGGCTTTGGAGTATAATAATCGTCTGGCTGGGGGTTATACAATCGATATGTATAACTATGCTTACTCTATTGATTTATTTGCGCAGTATGCTTCTCTGGTGACTGGAGGAGAATTTAAGGAGCCGGATGCTCCAAATCAGTATTGTATTGGGGTTACACAGCGTGATGCTTACCAATATCAAAATGATACCAAAGCAATACGTGATAAATTTGGAAACAGAGTGAAGTTTGCCGAGCGTATGCCGGAAGCATTTGCACATCTTCAAGGAAATCAATTTTATGCCATTAATGCAGATACAGAGGAAGAAGTGAATGAGGTCACCCGCTTTGTGCATGAACGAAAAAAATAAAGAACGGAGACAGGAGATTGGATGATGCATATAGAACAGTTAAGCCATTGGAGTGGTGAATTAGGACGCGAGATGCCGTTAAACAGGTATGGGCACAATGGTCTGCCGATTATTGTTTTTCCATCATCCGGCGGATCGCATTTTGAATATTATGATTTCGGGATGATTGATGCCTGTCGGGAGTTCATTGAAGCAGGAAAAGTACAGTTTTTTGCATTAGCCAGTGTGGATAGTGAAAGCTGGCTGCATGATTCAAAGCCGCCCCATGACCGTGCATTAGCTCATGAGGCGTATGATCGTTACGTGATTTCAGAGGCAGTTCCATTTATTCAACATAAAACAAACTGGTTTGAGCCAATGATGACCACAGGCTGCAGTATGGGTGCTTATCATGCACTGAACTTTTTTTTGAGACACCCCGATGTATTTCAGACAATGGTTGCGCTCAGCGGTGTATATGATGCGCGTTTCTTTTTCGGAGATTATGGAAATGATCCGCTCGTATATGAAAATTCACCAAATGATTATATCTGGAATCAAAATGATGGCTGGTTTATTGATCATTACCGCTCTGCAAATATTATTATGTGTACAGGATTAGGTGACTGGGAGCAGGATGGTCTGCCTTCTTACCGTTCATTAAAAGAAGCTTTTGAAGAAAAACAAATTCCAGCCTGGTTTGATGAATGGGGCGAAGATGTTTCTCATGATTGGATCTGGTGGAGAAAGCAAATGCCATATTATTTAAAAAAATTATTTTCCTAAAAGTATTAAAACATCAGTATAATAAAGATACTGGTGTTTTTTATTGGAAAAACAATATTAAAAGCGTTCGCTTTCCATATACAAAAGCAAACTGTTGTATAATTACAGGAGTACCCTAGAGCATAGATGGAAGAATTATATGAATAAAGAGGTTAAAAGTGAATGAAGAAAAAGCGAAAAATCAAAAGTGGTTTAAGAAAGCGGATTATTTTTATTATTCTGCTGCTGGCAGCACTGTCCATAACAATTAAAATATATTTTGATACTGCTACATTTAAGGTGAATAAAGAGCAGTTTCAAAGTAATAAGCTGGAGGAAGGCACAGAGCTGAAGGTGCTGCAAATAACGGATGTACACAGCCGTGTGTTTGGAACGGAGAACGCTGCAGTACTTGAAAAAGTGAAGGAACTTGATGCCGATATCATTGTTTTGACAGGTGATTTAATTGACCGGAAAACAGAAAATCTGGAGATAGCTCTTCAGCTTGCCGAAGAATTAGTGCGGATAAACCCGGATACGTATTTTGTCACTGGCAATCACGAGCATGAAAATCCTGAAAAAGAAGCATTTTTAGCCGGATTAGAGGACAGAGGAATTATCATTCTAAATAATGAAAATACGCAGTTTGAAAAGGGCGGCCAGCTATTTAATATTGTTGGTGTGAATGATGTATCCACAGAGCATGAAGATATGACCTTGGCCTTTGCTGATTTAGATACAGATAAATATACTATCTTACTTTCCCACGCTCCAATCGTTGTTCAAAAATATCCGGATGTGGATGCTGATATTGTACTAAGCGGTCATACACATGGCGGCCAGGTAAGATTGCCATTTATAGGAGCGCTTGTTGCTCCGGATGAGGGGCTATTGCCGGAATTGCAGAAGGGGGTATATCCATTAGGCGATGAGCGTTATTTATATATTGACAGTGGATTGGGAACTTCTGCGTTACCGTTAAGATTTCTTAATCAGAGTCAGATCAGTTTGATTACTATTCAATCGGCTTTATAAAAATAGTGATATAAAATAAGCAATGTTTTTACTGAGAATTTTAAGTAATCATTGCTTATTTTACTGATCAAAATTTACCATACTGATAGCTCCTGCATTATCAACAAAATAATTTGGCATTTCTAAGGCATAGACGCAGATTAAGGCAAGTTATTTTCAATTCTTAATTTGACAGCATCTGAGATAAGGTAATACTCTGAGAAATGCACAGGTTGATGATGTTCGTTATAAATAATTTTTTCTACTAATATAAGCGGTGTTAATCTACTGATGTTAAGATGTTTTTGCAATTCTTCCGTAGCTGGAACAATTTCCAGTTCTTTCTTAACTGTTTTAAATGCAATACCATAATCATCGTGAATAATTTTAAAAGTTGAGCTTTCTTTTTTTATTTTATCTTCTATATTTGGATAAATAGCAGTCGGAAGATAAGCATAATCCAAACTTAAAATTTGCTCGTTACGATATACTTTGCGGATAAGCTCAATAAACTCATTATATTTGTTCTCAAATAGACTGTTTATTTTTTTATTGTTACTTATTTTTTTCATAGAAACAATCTCTTTTGATATCTTATCATTATCTGACGTCAGACCTTCAGAGAACCCTTGCAAATGCAGCAGATGTATTTCTTTACGCTTCTTGTTTACAAAGGTTCCTCTCCCATGAATAATCTTCAAAACACCTTCATCTACAAGCTCTTTGATTGCTCGTCTAATAGAAATGCGACTGGCTTTAAATAACTTCCCTAATTCTTTTTCAGTAGGGATACGATCTCCGGGCTGGAGTTGATTTTCATTAATATATTCCTTAATTCCTGTCATAATTTCTTCGTACAAATAGTTTTGCCCGCCGTTCAAATTATCTTCCTTCATAAAATTAGCTCCTATAATGTAAGTATTCTCTTACATTATACATCAAACTATGGTATTCGTTAACTAATCGATCAAAGGTTGAGGATAACCAAAGCCACCATAGACCTGACACGTATTTTCAGCTGATTTCGTACCTTGTTCGATTGCTGATAAGATATTTTTATTCTCTATATATGACGTTAAAAAACCCGCTATAAAACTATCTCCTGCTCCCATTGTATCAATCACATCAATTTTATTCAGTTTTTGATAGAAACGACCCTGCTCGGAAATAATTATAGCTGGATTGCCGCCTCTGGTAATAACAATCACTTCAAACTGAAATGCTTGTATAGAAGAAATGAAAGTTTCCAAATTATCTTCTGACAGCTCTGCAGCTGAAAAGAACGCAAAGGAAATATATGGAGCAATAGATTCAATATAATCTAACGCTTTATTATCAGAGAAGTCATAAGCAATTTTTATGACTTCAGCTAATTTTTGAAGCTCGCTTTCCATTGATGAATAACAGCTCACATGGCATAAATCAAATTGCCGAATATAATCCAATTCTTCTAAGGTGAGCTGAATTTTAAAACGATGCTGTACTGTGTTTTTTGGACCGCCTACAAAAATACGATCTCCATCAGGAGACAGACTTACTTTTGGTTGCCCAGTAATACCAGCAGCAATCCGGGAAAAATGATAATCAATTCCTTCTTGCTTTAACGCAAATTGCAGATGCTTGGCAGGAGCATCATTTGCAAAAATACCGATATAGGCAACTTCTTCCGCTCTATTACGTTTGGCATTTACGGCTACATTGACACAGTTTCCGCCGGGGAAGTACTCTTTTCGGTCTAAATAACAGTCCACTACATTATCTCCAATAGTAATTAATTTCATTTTTCACTATCCTTTCACAGAACCTTCTGCAAGTCCTCGTACTAAGTATTTTTGTAAAAAAATTAATAGAATAATCATTGGTATGGAAGCAATTACCATACCTGATAACAGCACACCCCAGTCGGTTCTTAATGCATCACGAAAAACCATTAAGCCGGATGGAATTGTTTTTAAATCACTGGAGTTGATAAATACTGTAGCAAATAAAAACTCATTCCAGGCAAAGAATGCATTTAAAATAACTGTTGTAACAACTACAGGAATGGATAAAGGCAGATAAATTCTCCGATAGATACCAAATTCACTGCAGCCATCCAATAAAGCTGACTCAGAAAGTTCTTTTGGAACGGTTAAGAAAAACGCCCGAATAAGGATGATAGTTAAAGGTAATCGATATGCGACATAAGTTAAAATTAATGCCCAGCGTGTATCGATTAAATTAAAAAATGTTAATATCTCAAACAATGGAATTAACGCTACTTGCGGGTTCATCATTAGTCCACCGATGATAAACAGCAGTGCTATGTCAATCCAGCGATTGCGGTAACGGGATAAAGTAAATGCTGCCATCGAACCGATTGTGACAGTAATCAGGATAGCAAAACCTGTTACATAAAGACTATTTATAAAGTAATTTTGTATACCTTGCTCCCAGGCTAATGTATAGTTTGAAAAATTCCAGGTGCCCGGCAGATTCCATACATCAGAGTAAATTTCTTCATAGCTCTTAAATGAAGAAATCAACATCCAAAACAGCGGGTAAAGAATGATTAATGCAAAAATCCCGAGGCCAATTAATGTACTGTATTTAAATATTCTTGTTTGGATTTTTGCAGATTTAGGCTCTTTCTGACGGGAATTGGAATATTGCTTTGAATTTATATTCTCTTTCATTATCAATCTTCCTTTCCGGTCTTAGACACTTTAATTTGAATTAATGCAAAAATGGCAGATAAAAGAAAGGTAAGTGTTGCGATTGTTGACGCGTACCCCATATTGTCTCTGGAGAATCCTGTTTGATACATATGCACTGCGAGTGTCATGGAGCTGTTTCCCGGACCGCCATTTGTTAAAATAAATGGTTCATTGAAAACTAGTATGGATCCAGTAACGGTAATTAATAAATTTACAAACATCGTTTCTTTTACCTGGGGAAGTGTAACACTGAAAAATTTTCGAATCCGTCCGGCACCGTCTATATCAGCAGCTTCATATAATTCGTTAGGAATCTTTTGGATAGCTACAATAAAAAGCATGGTAATCAGACCGATGCTTTGCCATTGAGACATCGCAATAACACTATAAATAGCTGAAGTTGAGTTACCAAGCCACGGACGCGTCAATGTATCCAAACCCACCAGCTCAAGAAAACTATTTAATAATCCCATTTGCGGATTATAAATAAAACTGAATAGCAGAGCAATTACGGAAATAGATATCATTACCGGAATAAAATAGATTACTCTAAGCGTAGGAGCAACTTTCCGAAATAGTTTATCTTCTAAAATACTTGCTAAAATTAATGCAAAGAAAATTTGGAAAATCACTGATATAATCGCATATTTAAAGTTATTCATGATAGAAACCATAACTACGTCATCTTGAAACAGCTTTTGTATTTGCGCTAGCCCAACGAATTCCTTCGAATTGGAAAATACATTAAAATCAAAAAAGCTGTTATAAAAATTTTGTACTAATGGTATATAAATGAAAACAGCTAAAAAGAAAACAGAAGGTAGTAAAAATAAAATAGGTGTTAAAGGAAATTTTTTCTTCATAAATTAAACCTACTTTCCTTTTCAAAATAAGTGGAAAGCCCCGACATACAGATGTCAGGGCAAGCTATTTAATTGTTGTTTCCTTTTAATTTGCAACTTGACTTTGAACTTCTTCTATTATTTGTTCTGGTGTTGTTTGACCGATTGCTAAATCTTGTCCTCCCCGCATAAAGATATCAGCGGTGGTAATATCGACAGCGTTATCAAACCAAGGGGCTGTTTCGGAGGAATCTAAAACAATTTGGTATGCCTCATAGCTCGTTGGGTTTGCATTTTCTTCCGTTACCCCGCCTTCAATCGCATTTAACTGTCCATCTACTTCCGTGAATTCAGCAGCTGTTTCTTCAGAAGTTAAGAATTTTAAAAATTCCTCAGCTTCTTTTGGAGCATTTTCACTTAACATCCAGCCTTCTGGAGCACCAGTTAAGGAATCAGCACTGCCGTTTCCGTCGGTTACTTCAGGAAAATTAAAGAACCCAAAATCCACATCCCCGGCATCTTCTACCATTAAAATTTCTGCAAATTGCATGTAAAGGACAGGTACTTCGCCGGCGGAAAACATATTACGTGCAGCTTCATGATCGATTGCAGTGGAAACTTCGCCCATATAGGTAGTCAGTTCTTGAAAGATTTCTAACCCTTTAATATAACTTTCATCTGTAAATGCCGCAGTTTCTGGATTATAGTCTTGTGCTAATATTTCCGGCTCTACTACACGGTGAAAGATAGTTCCCATGTAATGTGAGATTGCCCAAGCATCTGTTAAACCTTCCACAAGCGGTGTCTCATAGCCTGCTGCTTGCAGTTCATCAAGAACTTCAATGAATTCATCATAGGTTTCGGGCACATCTAAGCCTACTTCTTCAAAAATTTCCTTATTGTAGAAAAAGGCTTTTCCATCAATGGTAAATGGTATACCATACGTTGTGTCATCAAAGGTGAACCCTTCGTATTGCGATTCAATAATTTTACCGCTCCAATCCGGGTCACTTTCGATCAGGTCAGTTAATGGTTTGATTCTGCCTGAACTAACAAGGTTTTCAGCAAAAGTATCAGACCAGGAAGAAAAGATGTCTGGCAGGTCATCGTTTGAAACAAGAACACGTACTTTCTCTTTGTAGGAATCGTTCAAAACTGAATCAACGTTAATTTTTACGTTTGGATTGGCTTCTTCAAATTCTTTAATTTTTTGATCATAGAAAGATTTTCTTGGTTCATTTGGCCAACGATGAAAGAAGTCAATAACTACTTCATCCCCGCTTGATTCCGCCTCGTTAGAAGAGTTAGAACCACAAGCAGCCAGGATGCCAGTGAGTAACAATACAGCTATTAGACAACCAATTCTTTTTTTCATTCTCTCGCCCCATTTTTATACTAGATTTTTAACAGATAGTGTTTAGAGAAAAGATAAAAATAATATATTTTTATCTTTTCTCTAACATTTTATTCTTAATATTCCATTTTCCACATATAACGTCTCACAGATAAAGGGTGACCAGTGTGTTCAGCTAATCCGTCTGCATAAAGGCGTAGAACAGGACCTGATAAAGCGCTTCCAAAATACTCTTTTAAGTCCGGATCAATACCATCGTAATCTAACTCACGAATATCAACAACTTCTACTTTATCGCTGAACTTCTCAGCAAAATCTAGTGCTCTTAAATCAAGTGGAGTACTTGGCCCTTCGCCAACAACCAGCAAGAAAGGAACATCATAGTCTGTTACTTCAAATGGACCATGGAAGAATTCTCCGGCATGTATTGCATTTGAATTAATCCATAGCATTTCCATTAGCAGGCAACTAGTGAATGAATATGCCTGATGATAGTAAACACCACTTGCCATTGTATAAATTAATTTCTCGCGTTTATTCTTTCTTCCAAATTGATCAGCAGCTTCTTTGAATTTTTCCTGATTTTTTTCAATTAAAGAGCCAAGATTTTCAAGCTGCTTTTCTGCCCGTTTATATTTTTCATTACCTGTAATTAATTTAAGTATTCTGAAAAGTAAAGTGTAAAAAATACCAAGTTCACCATCAATCGCATCTGAGCCATCTTTATAATTGTAATGAAGGATGTGCTCTGCATTTTGACAAAGTGGGGATTCTACTTCCATAGAAATCGCAATGGTTAATGCACCTTTTTTACGGGCGAATGATGCAGCTTCAACGGTTTCGGGAGTTTCCCCGGAATGTGAACGTAAGATAACTAAGCTATTTTCACCCAATGCTTTTGGTGAACGATGAATAAATTCGTTAGATGTATAGACAAATGCCGGTACTGCAGTATCTTTGGAAATAAAGTACTCACCAGTTGATAATGATGCCATCGATCCGCCGCATGCTACAAAGAATATATTGTCGATTTGTCTTTCTTCAATTGCTTTAATTGCTTTTTGAATCTGTTCCACATGTTCTTTTTTCATAAATAAAATTCCTCCTCTTTTTTGCATATCTGTAATGTAACCGTTTACCAAAAGGGTAAATTGCACCTCCTTAATTTATGATGTAATATAACATCATGTTATTTGTATATTACATCATATGACGTTATATGTAAATAGATAAATTTAAATTTTCTTAAAAATTATTTTTTGAGAGTAATAAAAGTAAAAATATCCATTGAAAGCTGTTATATAGGAGATGATGCCAGTTAAAAAAAATACAAGAGGGGTTGAAGTTAAACCAAATAAAGCTTTAACAGTTTTTTTATAAAATAGAAGAGAAAATGCTATAATTTAAAAGAGGAACAAAAGCTGGAATGTAGAAAAGAAACAGGAGGAAATAAAAATGACACAAGCATGGCATCAGCATAAAATGCGCGTACAATACAAAGACACAGATCAAATGGGAGTAGTTCATCACGGGAATTATATTACCTGGTTTGAGGTTGGACGGACAGAATGGATGAGGCATTTTGAAATGTCTTACCATGCTTTGGAGGAACAAGGTTTGCTTTTACCGGTGCTGGACGCGAGTGCTGTTTATAAAAGTTCGGCAAGATTTGATGATTTGGTTGTATTGTTTACACGGATCGAACAGTATTCGCCAATCCGGCTGGCTTTTGAATATGAAGCCCGAAGAATTACAGAAGGGGATTGGAAAGCAAATGGAATACAAAGCGCTACGACAGATGAGCCTTACGGTGAGTTGCTGACAACTGGTAAAACAACGCATATGTGGGTGAATGAAGCATGGAAGCCTGTAAAGCTTCGCAAGACCCATCCGGAGATTTATGAGCAAATTAAACGAATTGCTGAATAGAATAACACAGATGAGCTAAGGGAGCGTATAAGATGATATATGACGTTATTATTATTGGCGCCGGATCTATGGGGATGTCAGCCGGCTATTATTTAACGGAATCTGGTCAGACGGTGGCGGTGATTGATTCTTATGATCCGCCTCATGATGAGGGGTCGCATCATGGGGGAACGAGACTGATACGTCATGCTTATGGAGAAGGTGGTAATTATGTACCGCTGGCATTACATTCACAAAAACTTTGGAAAGAGCTGGAAGAGAAAACAGAAGAGAGAATATTTTCAAAGACAGGTGTCCTTAACTTTGGTCCAAAAGGTAATGTATTTTTAGATACTGTTCAAAAATCGGCTGAGGAATATAACCTTTCTTTAGAAGTGATGACAGCAGAAGATATTAATACACGCTGGCGGGGGTTTCAATTAAAGGATGAAATGGTGGGTTACTTTGAGAAAAATTCAGGTGTATTGTTCAGTGAAAATGCTATTCGGGCTTATCGGACGTTAGCAGAAAAAAATGGTGCAGATTTATATATAAACAGTCGCGTACAAGCTATCGAAACAGGAGCTGATCAAGTTACTGTGAAATTAACAGATGGTGAAATCAAAGGGAGAAAGCTGCTTATCTCCGCTGGGAAGGGTACCAATCAAGTGACAAGACTGCTTGATATTACTTTACCAATTACCCCTGTTCGTAAAACATTCTCCTGGTTTAAAGCAGGGGAAGAAACGAATTATGAAGAAGGAACATTTCCTGGCTGGGGGCATATTGATGAGGATAGTACATATTATGGTTTTCCGAGTATTGATGGAACAGGTCTGAAAATTGGCAGGCATGATGGAGGGCATCCTTTAGAGAATCCTGGAGAACTGGAGCCATTTGGGACGTTTCCAGAAGATGAACAAGAAACACTTTCTTTTGCACATAAGTATTTTTCTGAGGATATCGAGCTGAAGGAGGGAAGAGTGTGTACGTATACGCTTACTCCAGATGAAGATTTTATTATTGATTATTTGCCAGGATATGATAATGTTCTTGTTGCTTGCGGGTTCTCCGGTCATGGTTTTAAATTCAGCAGTGGTATTGGGGAAAGCTTAGCAAAAATGCTGATGGATAAAGAGCCTGCTGTAAGTTTAGAGAGCTTTCGTTTAAATCGATTTAATTATCAATAATAGCATAGCAGAAAGGGTATATCCTCATAAATTATGTATATACCTTTTCTGTTTGCTTATTTATACTGATGGAACTGATCTGATATTATTTTATTAAGCAAATAAATGTGCTGGAATAATAGGCAGATTTAAAGGAGAAGTAGAATGCCTGTGCTTGAAATACTGGATTGGATGATGATCGGATTATGTGCTTTACTGATTGGTTTTTCAAAATCCGGACTGCCAAACATGATTATTTTAGACTTTAGCCGAGAACCCTCTTGACTTTAGTCATGAGATGAATCGGCTTCGGACAAGGGTTAGCTTCTGCTAACTCCATTGTCCGACATTCTCTTTCCTGGCTGAAATCACAGAGGATGTTTGAAAAAAGAATAAAATCATTGATAACTCCATGTTCCTCTTTATATACATGATATGATTCGTAGTATAATAGACAGGAGGTGAAACCAATGCTTGAAATAGTAAACCGTGGTTATGTGTATGGTGCTGCCCCTATTTCTCAAGAAGTGGAAATGTATTTATATCAATGCTTCGGTGCAGACCGCAAAATATATAATCTACATGTAGCTCACTTATACGATTATTTGGAGAAGAATAATTATCAAATAGGTGATAAAATACCGTCTTTAAAGAAGATGGACATGCCTCCTGTTTCTATGTTCAAAAAACAATGTGTCAATGAGGACAATGTAGCTTATTTATATCTTGTAGATGCCTATGCTTCCAATGAAGCAAAACAACATTTTAATAAGGCAATAACTGCTTTTAATAAGATGGCATATAAGAAACAATATAAGAAGTCTGCTCTAAAACGTCAAAAGACCTTAGGGATAGAACCGACATTTCGTGATTTGAAAGGAATACCAACATTTCATTCCCGTAAAGGGAGCAAAGCCAGTTATACGACATTCAATCAAAACGGAACTATCTACATGAAAGAGGACATATTATATCTTCCATCTGCACAAAAATCTCCTGTAAAAGGAATTGGGTTAAAGCTAAACAGACATAGACCTTTACCACAAGACAGTAAAATAAAAAATGTAACGGTTACGATGAACACGAAAGGACAATTTAACGTCTCCATTAATATAGAGTTTCCAATGGAAATAGAAAGCATTGGTACACCTGCTAATATTCTGGGACTAGACTATTCGCAATCTCATTTTTTCGTAGACAATGAGGGTAAGAAAGCCAATTATCCGCACTATTATCGAGAAATGGAAGAACGTCTGGCGAAAGAACAACGCGTATTATCACGCAGAAAGAAGGGATCGAAACGTTGGGAGAAACAACGTCTTGTTGTTTCCAGGTTACAAACGAAAGCAGCCAATCAGCGAAAAGATTGGCTTCACAAGAAAGCCTATGCGCTTGCGAAACGTTATGACATGATTGTGGTAGAAAATCTGGACCTTCGTGCTATTGGACAAAACAAGTATTATGCCAAAAATCAGCAGGATAATGGTTTTGGTCATTTCCGTCGGTATCTAAAATACAAATTAGAACAACAAGGAAAATATTTTACCAAAGCACCAAAAGATTTTGCGTCTACACAATTATGTTCAGCCTGTGGATATAAGAATACGGCACTAAAGGGAAATGCCACTATAAGAGAATGGGATTGCCCTTCATGTGGCAGTCATCATGACCGGGATGTGAATGCTGCGTTCAACCTGAAACAATACGGAGAACGTTATACGAAAGAAGAAATTCTACCACAAACTGTTGTGGTTTAAAGCCTACAAACGGGTTGCTTGGAGCCCATACAGTATCTCTAGCGTGATTTAAAGGGCAAGACACTGGTCTTGTTGTCCGCTGTAAATTCTAAAGGTTGCAAAACCTTACAAGCCCGTGACTTCAGTCAGGGGGTGTTGACCATAGACATAATTGTCAGAGTTTTGGTATGATATAGAACATCTCTTATTTTTAAAAGGGCAGAAATGAAAGATAAATTCTATTGATTTCGCTCTTCTGTAATAGTGGATTGAATTGTTTGAATTTTGTTGACAACAGAACTATTAACAAAATTATTTTAGGAGGACTTGAAAGTGAAGATTTTAGAAAGAATCAGTAGTATTGCTGGAAACACATTTGCCGTTTGGGTAATTCTATTTGCAGTTATCAGTTTTCTGCTTCCGGGCGGATTTACCTGGATTGCACCGTATGTAAGTATATTATTAGGAATTATTATGTTTGGGATGGGGTTAACGCTTACACCTCAAGATTTTAAAGATGTATTAAAAGCTCCTAAAAGTGTATTCATTACGGTACTTGCACAATATATTATCATGCCGCTTATAGCATATGGTTTAGCTGTTGCTTTTCAGCTGCCGCCTGAAGTAGCTGTCGGTGTGATTCTTGTAGGATGTTCGCCTGGTGGAACAGCGTCTAATGTAATTACATATCTAGCAAAAGGTAACACAGCCTTGTCTGTATCCGCCACGACAGTTTCCACATTATTAGCACCAGTATTAACGCCGGCATTAACACTTTTATTAGCGAACCAGTGGATGCCTGTTTCATTTAAGGATATGTTTATTCAAATTGTACAGGTTGTACTTATCCCAATTATTTTAGGCTTTGTCATCCGTTTATTATTCAGTAAACAGGTAGAAAAAAGTATTTCTGTATTGCCGCTTGTTTCTGTGATTGGTATTGTTGCAGTTGCAGCAGCAGTAGTATCCGTAAATAAGGACGCAGTTGCAACATCAGGATTACTCATCTTCGGTGTCGTTGTGCTGCATAATATATTAGGCCTGTTGCTTGGTTTTGTTATTGCCAGAATCTTCAAACTAAGCTTTTCAGATCAAAAGGCAGTATCCATCGAGGTTGGTATGCAGAATTCCGGGCTCGCGTCTACATTGGCATTAACATTCTTTTCTGCTACGCCAATTGCTGCCGTACCAAGTGTTATCTTCAGCATATGGCATAATATTTCCGGGCCAATTCTTGCAACGTACTGGTCAAAAAATGATGAGAAAAAATAATACTTAATAAGAAAGTCTCTGGGGATAGAAAAAGCTATCAGCCAGAGACTTTTTTAATGTATTGAATGATTTAATTCATCAATTTCCTGTTTGGATAATCTTTCTCCATAAAGTGTTACCTCTCCAGCTGAAATTGCTTTTACAGGAATTTGTCCATCTATTAGCGCGCTGCCTGGGATAATGGAGGGAAGGGGATTCATTATTTGTTTCCCTTCCATATCATAAAAAAGGTAACCTTCCTTTTCATCAATTATAAACGAATTGACCTTGATATTTGGAGAAATTAATAATGTTAATTTATCCGTATCATTCCAGATTAATTTCACTAACATTTTTTTCTTCTGTTTCTTTTCAACAAATACTTTCCACTCCAGAATAGAGATATTATCCTGCATATTGATAAAATGCCCCCTCTAACCTTGATTCATTTGTAAATGAAATCTATAGAACCAGTTTAACAGATTTCATTTATTTTTACTTTGAAACCGAACTTTTGCCATAACTATGTGAAAAGGAAAGAATTTTTGAAGATTTCCGAGTTTAAAGATAATAAGTGATGGGTAAAGACTTAAAATCACGAAATTCCCGCGTTTTTTCAGAAATATGGGTTAATAGTGAATTTTTAATAAAAATGGAATTTTGTTATAATTAGAGTTATCCACAAAAAAACTAGGGGGTAATTTTGGATGTTTAGCAAAAAGAAAAATTGGATTTTCATGCTGGCACTTATTTCATTACTTGTTTTAGCTGCATGTGGCAGTGGAGATGATTCTTCAGGAGATGATGCGGAGGCGGAAAATGGGGATTATGATTTGAATGATTCGTATACCGTTGTAAGTGATAACTCGTTTGTTCCTTTTGAATTTATGGAAGATGGAGAACTGGTCGGTTTTGATATTGAGTTAATTACAGCAATTGCAGAAGAAGCCGGGTTTGAAATTGATGGAGAGATTCAAACAACGAACTTTGATGGTATTATTCCGGGTTTGCAGACCGGCCAATTTGAAATTGCGGTTGCTGGAATAAGTATTACGGAAGAAAGAAAAGGTACAGTTGATTTTAGTGATCCTTATTATGAATCAGGGATTACTATTGCTGTACCGGAGGATAATGAGGATATTAATAGTTTAGAAGATTTAGAAGGTAAAACGATTGCAACCAGGTTAGGATCTACCAGTGCACAATTTCTGGAAGCAAATTTAGAGGATAAGCAAATTGATCCTTATGAACAGCTGGATCAGGTATATATGTCTGTTGAAAATGGTAACGCCGATGCAGCAGTATACGACTTGCCTAATGTAGAGTATTATATTGCCACAACAGGCGACGGTTTAAAAGCGGTTGGTGAAACATATCAGGCGGAAGATTATGGGATTGCCATTGCAAAAGGGAATGAAGATCTAGTAGCTGCGATCAATGATGCTTTGGCTACATTACATGAAAATGGGACATATGATGAGATTTATGATAAGTGGTTTGGTTCTTCAGAGTAATATCAAAGATAATTATCTGGTTATTAAAAGGATGAAAGGAAGCTTTTCTATAGGAGTTAATTGCTTCTTCACACATAATAAAAAATTTAATTTAAAATTGTGATGTGATGACTGTTAAATAAAACTTTCTTAAAATATTTGCTAACCGAAAATTATTGATACATTTGACTTTGCAGGATGGGATAAGGAGCTGGCAATCCATGCACGGCTCCTTATTTTATTGACTAGAGAGGTGAGAGAATGTTTGATTTTGGTCAGGTAATTGATTTTTTACCGCAGTTAGGTAAAGGTTTATATTATACTTTATTAATTTCAATTGTTGGTTTATTAATTGGATTTATATTGGGAGCTATATTTGGTCTGGGAAGAATATCTAAAAATAAATTCTTTTTTATTATCGCATCTATTTATGTAGAAGTTATCCGAGGCACACCAGTACTTGTTCAGGCTATTTGGCTTTACTTCGCACTGCCAATTATTCTGCAATTCCAAATGGCTTCGATTACTGCGGGGATCGTCGTTATCGCCATAAACTCTGGAGCGTATATTGCGGAGATTGTTCGCGGATCTGTTGATTCCATTAATAAGGGCCAGATGGAGGCGGGGCGTTCTCTGGGATTGAATAAGCACCAGGCCATGCGCTATATTATTTGGCCGCAGGCTTTTAAGCGGATGATACCACCGCTTGGTAACCAATTTATTATTAGTATTAAGGATACCTCCTTATTGTCCGTTATTTTAGTTCCAGAATTAATGTTCCAGGGCAGATATATTGCATCGAATCATTTTAATGCAGTCGAGATCTATACAACAGTAGCTTTGTTTTATTTAGTAATTAATTTTAGCCTGTCCTTATTACTGCGTTATATAGAAAGAAGGTTGAATTACTAATGATAACTGTACAGGATTTACACAAAAGCTTTGGAGATAATGAAGTTTTAAAGGGTATTAACTGTGAAGTAGAAGAAAAAGAAGTGGTATGTGTTATTGGGCCTAGTGGATCAGGTAAAAGTACTTTTTTACGCTGTTTAAATTTATTAGAGGATATTACAAGCGGAAATGTTATTGTTGATGGCTATAATCTAAAGGATAAGACAACAGATATTAATATGATTCGCACCGAAGTGGGGATGGTATTCCAGCAATTTAATTTATTTCCGCATAAAACTGTGATTGAGAATGTGATGCTTGCCCCCAGAAAAGTCCGTAAGATTTCTGTACAAGAAGCAAGAGAGCGTGGCGAAGCTTTGCTGAAAAAGGTAGGTCTTGCAGAGAAGGCAGATCAGTATCCGGCACAATTATCGGGGGGGCAGCAGCAGCGTGTAGCAATAGCGCGTGCACTTGCGATGGAACCGAAGCTGATGCTTTTCGACGAACCGACTTCAGCACTTGACCCGGAGCTTGTTGGAGAAGTTCTGGAGGTAATGAAACAATTAGCCAAAGAGGGGATGACCATGGTTGTGGTGACACACGAAATGGGATTTGCCAGAGAGGTTGCCGACAGGGTACTGTTTATGGATGAGGGTATTATTATGGAAGAAAATACACCGGAAATTATCTTTACAAATCCGACTTCGGAACGGACGAAGAACTTTTTAAATAAAGTTTTATAATATAGGGTAAGGCAGGTTTATGGGAGAAAAAGAATTCTGTAGGCCTGCTTTTATAATTGGAATATACTGTTTTAAAGATAATAAAAACGCTCTTTTTATTTATTGCGAAAAAGCGTATAATTATGATAATTGACTGTGTTTCATTAAGGTAATCTAAGGCATTGAAATGGCCTGAATTACAAAGTTTTCTATAAGAAAGAAGGGTCTTGACTTTGGCTAAATCATTTCGATGGTTATTTTTTTTGCTCGGATTATTAGTTTTTAGCGGTGGTATTTCCCTTGCTATAAATATGCAGCATTTAGGTGTGCATCCCTGGGATGTTTTAAATGTAGCTATGTTTGATAAGATCGGATTTACTGTTGGAACATGGAATATTGTTATTTCTTTTTTACTAATTGGCGTGTGTTTAATTTTAGACAGAAGATACATAAAAATAGGTACTTTTTTTAATGCTATTCTGGTAGGGTCTTTTGTTGATATCTATCATTGGACGGGAATCCTGCCTACAGCAACAAATACATGGCTGGATATTATTTTCATGTTGACAGGTATTTGTATTATGGGCTTTGGCGGAGGAATGTATAATGCTGCAGGTGTCGGTTCCGGACCGCGTGACGGCTTCATGCTTTCTCTGGCGGATAAATTGGGAGCGCCGATCGGCAGAGTGAGAATTATAACAGAATGCTGCGTGCTGGTATTAGGATTAATTATTGGCGGGCCGGTATTTATTTTTACATTTGTGTTCACCTTCATTCAAAGTCCTATATTCCAGGCTACGTATTTAAAGCTGGGGGATTTTGTATTAAAGATGGAGTACCGTCAAAATGCCAATAGAAAGAAAAAGCATATCTCATAAGGGCAGGATAAAGACGGAAAAAGATTAAAATTAGACATATCTGGATAGAAAAAGGACCGGTTCTCAAGAGAATAAGTGAACCGATCCTTTTTCTGCAGAATAAATCAAATTGTTGAATGAAGCAGTTATACTTTCTTGGTTGCCGTTATATCCCTGGATCCATAACCAGACAAAGAAACCTGTCAAAATAACTAAAAGAAGGATAATAATAACGATATATGATCCTTTCATATGGTTCACCTCTTTTCATCACTTATCATGATACGAAGCCCTATTAATTGTTAATGCAGATTTCACGTCATAGTGTTCCAAAACGATATCGAGCTCTTTATTCAGAGCTAATTTAGCAAGCTGCTGTCCAAGAAATGGTCCCATCGTCAGCCCGGATGAACCAAGTCCATTCGCAAGCAGTACATTTGGATGATCAGGCAGTTCTCCGATAATGGGCAAGAATCCGGGAGTGTATGGCCGGAAGCCGACACGGGTCTCTAAAACGGTTGCTTCTGCTAAATCTGGTGCAATTGCAAGGCCCTGATTTAAAATTTCATGTACAGCACCGGCGGTAACACGATAATCAAAATCGATTTTGTCTTCATGGGTTGATCCAATCACAAAACGATTGTCATCCTGAGAAAGTAAGTATTTGGTTCCAGGCGGCATGATCACAGGCCAATTTGCCGTATTTAAGCCTGGAATTTCCAGATGCATAATTTGTGCACGCTGAAAAGACACATCCAGCTGAATACCTAAAGGTTCTGTTGTTTCCTTCATCCAGGCACCGTTTGCTAAGATAACCTTTTCAGACTCTATGATTTCATTGTTGTATGAGACACCTGTTATGGAATTTCCGGTTAAATGTAACTTTGCATCTCCTGATAAAAGCATTGCGCCGTTTGCTGCGGCTGCATTTTTTAAGGATTGCAATAATTTCCTTCCATCAACCCGTGCGGCACCGCTGATAAAGACTGCTTGATAACTCTTGTCCAGAATAGGGAAACGGCTATGTGTTTCTTCAGCGTTAAGCCGGATAATATCACCGATTTCTGGAGCGTCTTTCCGTCTTTTATGTGCTCTTTCCTCCATACCATCTAACTTTTTAGAATCAGTATGTAAGCTTAATGCGCCAACTTGCTGGTAACCGGTATCCTTCTCGCCAAGGCTCTCTAAATCCGCGATTAGAGCTGGATATATTGCCGCCCCATTTTTAGCAAGGTGATACCATTTCTTATTACGGCGCTGGGAAATCCAGGGACAGATAATTCCGGCGGCAGCATCCGTTGCCTGACCTTCATCATGCCGGTCAATAAGGATAACCTCTGCGCCCTGTTTAGAAAGATAAAAGGCGGTGCTGGCACCTAAAATGCCGCCGCCAATAATAACATAGGGTTTAATCATTTTTATCCTTTGCGACCACCTGGTGCATTGCTTTGATTTTACCAAGATGCTCTGCTTCATGGAAGGAAAGCATAATCAGCAGATCGCCCTGTGTTTCTACACTGCCGAACGGGACTTTAAACTGCACATTTGATTTCCAGAATAATTCATTAAATTCATTAATACGCTGTTGCTGCAATTCTAAAGCTTCCAGTAATGCTTCTATGCTTGGCGGTTCTTCCTGCCAATCCTTTGGACTTGTCCCGGAACTGAAAAGCTGCGCATATCCTGCAGGTATATTTTCTGATTTCTTAGGATAACGGAATAAGAATTTTTCCATTGTTACAAGTGCATGGCCTAAATGCCAGCGGATTGTATTATTAAAATAATCTGCTTGTACATCAATAACAGAATCGTCCAATTCTGAAGCAAAGGTGAGTAAAGCAGTACGTGTTAAGTTAAACTGTTTTCTTGTCATTTCATAAATCCCTCCAATGAGATTAATTATAATCTAATAATGATTACTTTTACAGTATTTTGAGGCAGAATGAAAATATTTCCGGTATTTTTGAAAGAAAAAAGATTGGGGCTGGAGCATTAGAGGTTAAATATGATAATCTATATATGGAAAGTTTGTCGAGGGAGGAAATAAAACATGTCAAAAACACTCATTTTCGGACATAAAAATCCAGATACGGATACAATTTGTTCCGCTTTAGCTTATGCTGATTTAAAAACAAAACTCGGTGCAGAGGTAAGCCCGGCTCGTTTAGGTGAAGTAAATGGAGAAACACAATTTGCTTTAAATCAATTTGGTGTGGAAACTCCTGCACTGATTCAAGGACTCGAAGATGGTGCCGAGGTTATTTTAGTAGATCATAATGAATTTCAGCAAAGTGCTGATAACATTGAGAATGCTGTTATCCGTGAAGTCATTGATCATCACCGCGTATCTAATTTTCAAACAAAAGAGCCGCTGTATTTCCGTGCAGAGCCGGTCGGCTGTACAGCGACCATCCTGAACAAGATGTATAAAGAAAATAATGTGGAATTAGACAAAAATATTGCTGGATTATTATTATCCGCCATTATTTCTGATTCTTTATTATTAAAATCACCAACCTGCACAGAGGAAGATATAAAAGCAGCGCATGAATTAGCTGAAAAAGCAGGCGTGGACTTAGAAAAGTATGGCTTAGAAATGTTAAAAGCCGGTGCGGACATCAGTGATAAATCTGTGAAAGATTTGATTACAATGGATGCCAAGGAATTTGCGATGGGCGAGGCGAAGGTAGAAATTGCCCAAGTAAATGCAGTAGATGTCAGTGAAATCTATCAGCTTCAAGATGATCTGGTAAATGAGATTACAGCAACAGTCAATGAAAAGGGATTAGATTTATTCCTGTTCGTTGCAACCGATATCCTGAATAATGATTCAGAGGTGCTGGCAGTCGGCCCTGCGAAGGATAAAGTGGAAACGGCATTTCATGCTGCTTTAGATGGGAATAACCGTGCTTTATTAAAAGGTGTTGTTTCCCGTAAAAAACAAATTGTTACAGCTTTAACGGAGCAGTTTTAAGAATTAAGTAAAAATATAGGAAAACCCTTCTACTCATACGATATAGAAGGGTTTTCCTATATTTTATGCAGTGGATAAAAAATAAGCTCAGTCTAAGGATGTTTGATATACAAATATAAATAATCATTTTTTCCAAATAGAAAATCCTCCTGCCTTATTTGTTAGAAAAATTTCGTTTGGCTGTTAATTCAAGAAGTATTTTGAGCAATTGGAAAGAAATTTATCATATTCATATCATTTATACTTAATAAAGAAAGGAGGGTTTTATTATGGCGAAGGAATCAAGTAGCCGGCGAATTGATACTGCATCAAGAGTGATTATGGCTTCACCGCAAAACATATATCAGGCTTTTGTAAACCCAAAAGCATTGATTTCATGGCTGCCGCCAAATGGAATGTCAGGTTATGTAGATACATTTGATCCTAAAGAGGGCGGGGTTTATAGGATGACACTTACCTACGAAATGGATGAGTCGAAGCCGGGCAAAACTTCAGAAAATACGGATGTAACGCAAGGAAGGTTTTTGGAGCTGGCTCCAGACAAACGAATTGTACAATCAGTAAATTTTGATTCCGAGGACCCGGCATTCTCGGGTGAGATGATACAGAGCTGGCTTTTTGAAGCTGTTTCAGAAGGAACAAGTGTTACTATCGTTTGTGAAAACGTGCCTGAAGGAATAAGAAAAGAGGACCATGATACAGGTTTAAGGTCTACACTGGAGAACCTCGCTGTCTTTATCGAAAAAGAAAAGTAAAAATCCACACTGATTTCGTTATATTATCATCGTTTTATTTAACTGGAGAGTGTAGCAATGGAAAGAATAAAATTTGTTTCAAAGCCAAAAATTTCGACTATGAAGCTGATTTAATATAAATAAAAAGCTGATCAAATTTGATCAGCTTTTTTTATATCTGCTTATTAGCCTTTTACAACGTTAGCAGCTTGTGGTCCACGGTTTCCTTCTTCGATGTCGAAAGTAACTGTTTGACCTTCTTCTAAAGTTTTGAAACCATCGCCTTGGATTGCTGAGAAATGTACGAATACATCGTCTCCACCTTCTACTTCGATGAAACCGAAGCCTTTTTCAGCGTTAAACCATTTTACAGAACCTGTGTTCATTCTTTTACCTCCACGTGCAATTGTTGCACTGTTTATTACTATTTAGTTCAAAGTTGAATCTCAAGACGAAAGACCAATTCTTTATTGTATCTCATCCTGTGTTTCTAACGAACTTAAATAATTATCTATAGTATATCACACAACTATTATAAAATGCCAACTTTTTTCGGAAAAAAGTTGCTGAAAGATTATTTTAATATGTATTTGGAAATGTTTTGCTATTTGTTATCGCCCTTAAAATGCTATAGAAAAAGGTTTTCCACCGCTGTTTTAAAATCATAATAGAAATTGGGTATCTGTCTTATTCGACCTGTACGTTTATAACATACATTAAAAGAGAGAAGAAAAAGGAGGCAGAGCGTATGCAAGGTAAAGGGCCATTTAACCAGCAGCGTCCAAATGAAAAGACCATTGTTCATCCGACAAAGCATCAATATGTTCATACGTCATCAGAAGCTGTTGTTCATCATATTCATCCCACACACACAACCTATGTGAATCATCATTCTATAAAAAATCAATATCGCCAGCCGTATGGAAAAGAAGCAATTATTGGCAGACAGCATTCAGGACTGAGATTGCCATTTCCTTCTCCGCCAATGAGTTTACCAGGACAAATACCGCCTGGACCCCGTGGAGAAATGGGAAGACATCCGGGTGTTCCTCCATGGAGAAGGCCGGGAATGTGGTAGCAATAAGGCAGTAAACGACTGCCTTATTGCTATGGAGTGGGACTGGCTTTCAAAACAAGTATTCCTGCGTTAGAATGATATATAGCATATAAATGAATGAGAAAATAAAATCGTATAAGAGCTATAATGTTTTATCAGGAAAGGATATTAAAGTGAAAATATTACATGTAACAGGCTATAAACCAACAGAATTGGGCATCTTCAAAGAAAATGATCCAAGGATTGTTTTTATCAAGGCAGCTATAGAGAAAAGGCTGCGTGCATTTATAGAAGAAGGCTTAGAATGGGTCATTATTTCAGGGCAAATGGGTATTGAGCAGTGGGCAGCTGACGTAATTATGGATTTAAAAGAGGAGTATAATGTGCAGATAGGTGTTTTCCCACCGTTTGAAAATATGGATCAGCGCTGGCCGAATCCGATTAAGGAAAAATACGAAGAGTTGATGATGACTGCTGATTTTTTTAAGCCGCTGTATAAAGGAGAATATCAGGGCGCTTATCAATTCCGGGCGAAAGACCTGTGGCTGATTGATAAAAGTGATGCCGCTTTGCTTCTTGTCGATGATGAATACCCCGGCAGCGTCAAATTTTTTTATGATGCTACGAAGCGGACGTCTAAGGAATATCCCATTTTTACGATTACTCCTCAGGATTTAGATGATATTGTGCAGGAGCTGCAAATGCAGGATCCGAATTATTGGGATTAGCCGGAGAATTATTGAATGGTACGACCCGTATACAACATAGAATGGTATGAGGGGAGGGACGTTAGCAATGTATTATACTTATGGACCGCCTAATTATGGGTATAGAATGCCGGAACGCCAGAATAATCAGGAGCCCGGTACGATTACTGTGACTGGTTCCGGTACGGTCATCGTTTCACCAAGCATTGCCCGTATTCAATTAGTTGTCTCGACATCAAATATTTCTTTGCAGGAAGCGCAGGAAGAAAATGCAAGACGAATGAACCAGGTTCTGGAAGTTTTGCAGCAAACTGGCATTCCCAGAGAACAGATTCAGACAACCAGCTTTTCCGCAAGACCGGTTTATAGTTATCAGGATGGCAACCAGACATTGCAGGGCTATGAGGTGCGGAATGAAATAACGGTTATTACAGAAGATATGGACCGGATCGGAGAGGTTATTGATCGTGTTACCGAGAATGGGGTGAATGAGGTTGCTTCCATTGAATTCTCCGTAGACAATCCGGAAAACTTTTATAATGAAGCCTTAAGCTTTGCGCTTTCAGATGCGAAAAGGAAGGCGGAGGGCTTAGCAGAACAGCTGGGTGCTAATTTAAATCCAGTTCCATTAAGGATAAACGAACAGACCTCATCACCTGGTGTTGGTCCGGCGCAGGTTTTTAAAATGGTAGCTACACCAATTGAGCCGGGGAATCAATCGGTAGAAGCAAGATTAGAAGTAGTGTATCAGATTTAGGGGAGGAGAGTTTTACGGGTGTTTAAATGAAAAGAAATACAAATCAAGTCTGTGAAGAAAGCTTGGTTTGTATTTCTTTTATAGATGGACTTGCCCTGCTTACATACATATAAAAATAAAATGTCTCGGATGTAAGTACTCCAAAAAAACACTCCTTTCCTGAAGATATGTTTTTCTTATCTTCCATTTGCAATATCCTCTATATTTCTAGATTCTGTTTTTCCTGTATCAATATAATAGGGGAAGTCAGGATCAATGTCTTCAATGGTTTTCATATTATCCATCAGGTAGTCTCTTGCTTCGATCCATTTCTCAATCTATGCGGATGGAGTTGTAGTAGGGTTTTTGATGTATTCTTATGATACATTGGATCATGAATCATTTGAGAATGAAGCTTTTTATAGAAAGAAGGGTTATTTTGTTCAGCATATTATGATCGACAAGCATTATCAGGGGAAGCGGTACGGCAGGCTTGCCTTTGAAAGAATGCTGATGGATATAGAAGCAATGCCTTATGGTGAATCAGAATATATAGCACTCTTTTACCACACGGATAATATTAAGGCTAAAACATTGTACGCCTCATTTGGTTTTGCAGAAACAGATATCATTCAAGATAATTCGGTGCTGGCGATAAAAGCCTTGTAAAACCTGAACAAATATTCTTTTAATCAAAAAATAAATAAAAAAAAAGATTGACAACCAATCATTAAGTTCATAAAATAAACTTAATGATTGGTTTTTAATTTTTAATTCAAAATTAAAGCCCTTACAAATTTAAAAAGTAATATTATTTACAATTTAAGTTTATAACATAAACAAGGAGAAGGATTATGTCTGTAAATATGCCGAGCACGATTAGAAAAATGAATAAAGAAATTGTATTGAATACGATTCGAGAGGAGGGGCCGCTTACAAGAGCTCAAATCTCAAAGGAATCCGGGATAACAAAGGCGACGGTTTCAGAGATAGTAACGGAACTGATCGAGGAACAGCTGGTTACTGATGAAAAAGCGGATGATGATACCAGCCGGAGAGGAACAAAACTCAGCTTTGCAAAGGATTCGTTTTATGGCGTTGCGGTTGATCTTGGAGGAACCAAAATTAATATATGCCTGTTTAATCTGGAGGCAGAAATATTAGCGCAATTTCAGACACCAACCTACAAAACAGACAGCAGTGAAGCATTTATTGATTCACTTACAGAAGATATGGAAGCGTTTATAGCAGAAAAACAAGTTCCCAAAGAAAAAATGAAAGTTATCAGCATAGCAACCCCGGGGATTGTTGATTACAAAGCTGGCGTTGTCCTTGAAGGGTCGCCGAATTTACCTGAATGGTCTAACCTCCATTTAAAAGAAATGCTGTATAAAAGAACAGGAATCGAGATTGTTATTGAAAATGATATCCGGGCAGCTTTAATTGGAGAGCTATATAAGGAAGAAGCGCAAACGTCATCCAGTGCTGTATTAATTGGTCTTGGAACAGGAGCCGGTTCCGCATTATTTATGGATGGAAAAATCATACGCGGGGCGAATAACGCAGCTGGAGAAGTGGGCTATATGCTCTTTAATCGTGAACAGCTGTATGCCCCTACGGATAAAGGTTATTTTGAAATATTATGTGCCGGTTCCGGCATTGAAGAGAGCTACCATAAGTTAAAAGGAGAGAAGGTCACTCCTGAAGCTATTTTTAAGTTAGCTTCACAAGGCGACCTTACAGCAAAATATATTGTTGATAAATTTAGTGACTATTTAGCAATAGGGATTTTAAATATTAACGCCGTGATTAACCCGGAAAAGGTTTTACTTATGGGTGGCGTGACGAAATCTGCAGGGCTTTTCCTGGAGGATGTAAATCAAAAAATCGCAAATCAGACTTTCTCCAATACAAAGGTTCAAGCAGAACTCTCGAGCTTAAAAGAGCAGGCTCCTCTATATGGTGCAGCTGTTTTAGGTTTGAGCACTGTATTCCCATCTATTAATTTCATCAAGGATGCACAGTTATATTAAAAAGGAGGCCGAAAAACATGGCAGGAATTCACATTCATCCGCATGATATTTTAGACGAAGGTGTGACTCAAATAAAGGATTTAATAGGAGAAATGACAGACATTAAATACATTTTTCCGCAAATGAATACCATTTTTGAAAGGAACCCTTATCCTATTGGCGTTCTTCCGCATAATCCGAAGCATAAATTTGTACAGGGAAAGGGAGAAATGCATGTCATTTTGCCTTCCTATGAAGGAGAAGCAATTGATCAAAAAAGGAATGCCGGGTTGACATCCGGTGCAGATCCATTAATGATTCTGAAAAAAGAAACGGAAGAAACAGATGTTCAAATTATTCCGTGGGCAAATATTTTAAATGGTGATTTTACAGGAACAGCAATTCAAAATAATTTGGTAGTTGATGACCAAGGAAAAGCAGTAGAAAAATGGCTGTGTCCTAATGCGCCGGATGTTATTGATTTTTTGGAAAAAGTATTTACAGATACTTATCAGCGATATGGTTATACCACCTATATGATTGACCGTATCCGTTATCCCGATTGGGCAGGAGAGAAGGTTGACCCCCGGGGACTGTTAACCTGCTTTTGTCCTCATTGTGAAAAGAAAATGTCTGAGGAAAAGCTGAATATCAATGAGATAAAAGAAAAATTAGCTGAAATAAGAGCTTTATTAAAGGATAAACAGTTTGATCATGCTGTGGATATATTAACTCAAGATCAAAGCTTGAAGGATTGGCATCGTTTCAGACAAAACAGTGTTTCAGCGTTTATTGCAAATCTTACAGAGCGTATGAAGCAGGTTGATAACCGTTTTGCATTTTTACTTGATTTGTGGCCGCCTGCATATAGCTGGATTTTGGGGCAGGATTATTCCCAATTAACGAAATATGCCTCCAGTCTCAAGCATTTTCCGTATCATAAATTAGGTGGCGGTGCAGATGTGCAAGGAATGATAGATTATTTTGCCGACGGCTCAGATGAATCAGAAAGTGCTTTTAAAGCATTTAACAGATTATTTGATTTATATGACGATTTATCTTACAGCCAGTTTAAAAAAGAGGGATTCCCAATTCGTTTTGTTGCTGAACAAAATAAGCTGGTCCGAAAAAAATCACAGCCGGATACGCATATATTCAGCGGCATTCAAATGTGGAATATTGAACCAGGAAAGCTGGTCGAGGCAGTGAAAGCAGCCGATGAAAGTGAAGCAGATGAACTGATTTATTATTGTTATGGCTGGGCAGACAGAGAACTATTTCATGCCATTGGCCAATACCGGAGAGGAGATAACAGCTAATGAGTAACAGCAGACAACGCGTGAAAGCATTTATTCTGATATTCACAACAATGTTTATTCTTGGAGGAATTCAAAATACGAAAGGGATTGTTTTAGAAAAGGTTCAGTCAGATATCAATCTGGATATTGGTCAGGTTGGAACGATGGTATCTATCTTTCAAATCGGCTTTTTATTAGCCAGTTTGATAGCAGGGTTTGTAGTAGATAAAAAAGGCATCAAATTTATGATGTTAGCAGGTACAATCAGTATGATTATAGGACTTGCAGGTACAAGCTTTGCATTCTCCGTTGCATTTTTCTTAGGTTTTTATCTGGTAGTCGGTGTCGGAATTGGTGCTATGACCGTTTCTGTAGCTACGATTATACCTACTTTTTTCCAGAGTAAAGCGGGGGCGATTTTTAATCTGGCGAATGCTTTGTTTGGAATGGGGATGATTTTTACACCGCTTATTCTTAATGCGATGTTTGCAAATAATATCAGCTGGCGCTTTTTCTATGCCGGGGTAGCAGTTTTAGTGGCATTGATTATTCTTGTCCTATTATCATTGGAAAATGAAAAGGTGGAGCAGGGAGAAGAGATAAACCTAAAAAGCTTTATGAGTCTCTTTGCAGATAGACAGGTTATGCTTGTTATTTTATTCATTCTTTTCTATGTAGCAGCCGAAGCAGGATTCCTTAACTTCTTCCCGATTTTCTATACTTCTTTAGATATTGGTGGAATGGATGCTGCTCACAAGGCAGAAGTTGCTGCTTATGTTATTGCAAGCTTTTCCATCCTGTTTACTTTAGGCCGGTTTGCAGGTGGATATATCAGTTTTAAATTTGGAGAAAAACGTACGCTGGTTACATTTTCATTGATGGCATTAATTGCGATTATCATTACACGTTTATTTGTCACTGAGTTTGCTTATATAGCAATGATATTTGGACTTGCTTTATCAGTTCTCTTCCCGACAGCGCAAGGAATCGGAGCGAAAATCACGGATAAAATTGGTTCGTTGCAGGGATTAATTTATGTAGCTTCCGGGCTTGGAGGAGCACTTATTGGCTGGGTAGTCGGAACAGTGTCACAATCCTTTGGTATACAAACCGGCTTTAACCTGCTTATCGTGTTTGTTGGACTGGTTTTTATCATATCTCTATTTATCAAAACACCGCAGAAGACGGTTTAACAGGTGGAAATGATAGTATGTTCCATTAAAAAATAGAAGAAGTTGTTTTATTAGAGGATGAGCGAAACAAGCAGAAGAAATTTTTCTGCTTGTTTTTTTGAGCTTGATAAGAAAATAATATCTATGATGAACTTCTATATTCCCCTCTTCAGAAAATTATGGAATAATAAAGGTAGGCTAAAGGAAAAGTGGGGATGCTTAATGGATATACATATCGCTCGAATGACACAAAAATATGCAGTTGAGGCACTTTGCTGGAAGTACGAAAAGCCGTATGATTTTTATAACAATGTATTAACAACTAGCGCCATTGTCGAACTGCTTGGAGGCAGCTATTATGCAATAGTAGATTCATCGTATAAATTAATTGGTTTCTTTTGTACCGGCCGCTCAGCAAAAATTCCTGCCGGAGAAAGAAAAGCTGCTTATTTAGAGGACTGTGTGGATTTGGGTTTAGGAATGAATCCTGTTCTGACAGGGAAGGGATATGGCGATCAGTTCCTAAAACGGATCCTTCACTTTATTGAGCTGGAATACAAGGGGAAGCCGATCAGACTTACTGTTGCTTCATTTAATAAAAGAGCAATCCGCTTGTATGAAAAGAATCATTTTATCAAAGAGCATCAATTTCAATATAAGGATATGGAATTTATAACGATGAAGCGGAACGGTACAATAATATAGAAAAAACGTACATTTATTGTTTTAATAGTTATTTGTGTAGGACAAATCCACTTCTTTTCATAAGATGTATTATGCATTGGAAAGGAGGGAGTTCAAATGAGCCAAAATAACTGTCAATGCAGCCGTTGCCGTAATTCTAACAGGGATGAGGAAGTCCGTGTTCATCCAACAAGACATGAGGTACGTAACAGCACCAGTGTAAAGACTGTGAAAAACATTCATCCAACTGAAATTAAAAATGTACACCGCACTGTTATCCGAAATGAAAATTATTATCCAGTCAGAGAATCCAATGTGAACGAAACGGTTGTTGAGAATTACGATTGCGGCAGTGATGTAAACAATTCAAGCAATTGTCGCAGAGTAGGTGGTTCTAACAATGGCGGGAGTGGTAATAATTGTGGAAACCATTCTAACCATTGTCAAAAAGAAAATAACAGCTGTTCCAGAAACAATTCATGTGGAAGAAAACGTCCTTGCTGTGGTAACCGGAATCGGAACTGGTTCTTTTAAACAATGTAACCTCACTAAATAGGAGGATATATTATTCTTCTATTATTAATAATGTGATAAAATAACTCTTATTGAGAAAGCCTTCCAAGGAGATAAAAGCATCTTCTCCTGAAAGATTTCTTAATAGGAGTCTTTTTTTTAAGAGTAAGAAAGTATAAAATGCTGAGGATAGCCGCTCCAACAGGTTTCATGGGGTGAGTAATCTTAGGCCCCAGAAATACACTACGCTTTCCGTAGGCCCCGAGCTCATCTCCTCGATAAAGAAGACTTAGCGATTGGCAAGCCGACAGGCGCAGACAGAGCTAAAGCCGCACTTATGCCCTTGGGTGAAAAAAGAAGAGCACTTTTTTCCTGCAGAGGCATACAGGACGTATGTCAGTTCGGTGCCTGAGACAGGACGTCGCGAACTTAACCGAACTTCCTTCCGTTTTGGGACTGGGACTGCGATTACTCGTCCCACCGAAGACATTTGCGCATTCCTGCAGGAGTCTCCGTGTATTTCTTCTTGCGATTACTCGCCCCATCAAAAAGCGTCGCTAGAATCAGTTTCTTTTCTTTGAAAGAAAGCAAATGAAACATATTTCTTCAAAGATGGGAGCGGAGGGAAGTCGACTCCTGCGGGAAAAGCAACAGGTGAAGACCCCGCAGAAAGTGCTCTTCTTTCGAGGAGGCTGAGGCGTTGCCCGCGGAAAGCGACTTCCCGTAGCGGACATCTCCGCGGCAAGAATATCAGTATTTTAAAGACCAAGTAGTTTTCTTGGTTTTTCTAAGATGATGAAATCTTTTCTTAAAGTACTCTTAGTAATTGCTGATTAAGAAATGCAATTTGTTTAACAGTGTCGGAGCTTTTTGAGAGAGGTATTATTCATTCTGTGTATATATCGGAAATTCCTGAGCAGATTTCTTGAGGTAGATAAATCATTATGGTAATAATATTAATTGTGTTTAAAATCAATCGATAAGTATTTGTGATAAACATAACATAATTACAGCAGACATATTGGAGGTATACAGATGAAAGTTACAGCAATGATTGGTAGTAATCGCGCAGAATCTTATAACAAACAACTTGTTAAATATATGAAGGATCGTTATCAGGATAAAATTGAAATTGATATTTTACCGATAGAAAAGCTGCCTTTTTATAATCAGGATGAAGAATTAAATCCGCCTGAGATTGTCAAAGAATTACGGGAGCGTATTAAAAAAAGTGATGCAGTTTTGTTTGCTACACCTGAATACAATGGTTCTATTTCGGGAATGTTAAAAAATGCAATTGACTGGTTCTCACGTGTTGATTTAGTACTGGTAAACAAACCTGGAATGATTGTAGGAGCTTCCATGGGAGCTCTTGGTACGGTGAAAGCTCAATTACAGCTTCGTCAAATTTTAAACTCTCGCGGAGTTGGGGTATTAACCCTGCCGGGAAATGAAGTATTAATTGGTTCCGTGCAGAACAAGGTAGATGAGCAAGGGAATCTGACTGATGAACAAACAATTGATTTTCTTGATTCTGTTGTTCACAACTTTGTCAGTTGGTGCGATACTTTACAGAAATAATTTTACGCCGGTGATTTTTACAGTCACCGGTTTTGTCTGTTCTGACACTCGTCAAATAATTTTTTTATAAAACAGCTTTATGATGAGGAGAAAATGGGAAAGAACTATATATAAGAAAATGAATGATTCACGGATTGATATGAATATGGATTTTTCCACAATATATACTTAACAAGCTTAACGAAAGAAGGGTTGTAAATGGATGAGAGTCATGAATCTTCGATGGAAACGAAAAGTATAAGCCGTGTACCGATTCTAGTTGTTTTATTATCTGGAGCATTTGTAGCCATTCTGAATCAGACCTTATTAGGAACAGCATTGCCGCATATTATGTCCGATTTAGATCTTGATGCAAATACGGTTCAATGGCTGCAATCAGCATTTATGCTCGTAAATGGTATTATGATTCCGATAACAGCTTTTTTAATCGGTACGTTTACGACACGCACTTTATTTTTAACTGCTATGTCGCTGTTCACGGCAGGTACACTTATTTGTGGGCTTGCGCCAGAATTTTTATCGCTTTTAACAGGGCGGGTATTGCAGGCAGCCGGCGCCGGAATTATGATGCCGTTGATGCAAACTATTTTAATTTTGATTTACCCAAAGGAAAAACGGGGCAGCGCAATGGGAATGTTTGGTTTAGTTATTTCCTTCGCACCGGCTATTGGTCCGACGCTGTCTGGTTATATAGTAGAGCATTTCCCTTGGAGAACTTTATTCTTCATGGTGCTGCCAATTGCTATTTTAAATATAATTATCGCTTACTTTTTACTTAAAAATGTGACGAAACGAACCTTCCCTGAATTGGATAAGCTATCCATTCTGTTATCTACACTAGGTTTCGGCGGAATTCTTTATGGGTTTAGTACTGCTGGAAACGCTGGCTGGATAAGTTATCAGGTTATTGGCTCCTTAGTCATTGGCGGAGTTATGCTGGCATGGTTTATTATCAGACAAATGCATTTAAAAACGCCAATACTTGAGTTCCGTGTATTTAAACATCAAATATTTACAATTACGACGGTATTAGGTATGGTTACATTTATGACGATGATCGGTGCTGCTGTTACCCTGCCGCTTTATATGCAGCAGATGCTTGGATTCAATGCTTTCCATTCCGGACTGGCATTACTGGGCGGGGCTATTATCCAAGGGATAATGAACCCGATTACCGGGAGGCTTTTTGACCGATATGGTGCAAGATATTTAGCAATGATCGGTTTGGTACTGATTGTCGGGACCACATTTATGCTGAGTACATTGACACCAGAAACAAGCTTTGCCTTTATTGCAACGGTTCATGGCTTTAGAATGCTAGGAGTTGCCATGGCAATGATGCCTGTAACCACAGCTGGATTAAACGCCTTGCCGGAAGAGTATATCGCTCACGGTACAGCGGTGAATAATACGTTGAGACAGGTTGCAGGAGCGATTGGAACGGCATTGCCTATCACAATTATGTCTACAGCTTCTATTCCTGAACAGGGGATTGAAGGGATGGTGCATGGGGTCAATGTTTCCTTCCTTGTCACAGGAATCATCTCTATTATTGCACTGATATTGACATTTTTTATACATGACCGGGATAGATAATAAAAAAACCTTAGAACAATTGTTCTAAGGTTTTTTTCTATACGCTGAATACTTCTACTTTCTTGCTGTCTGTTTTGTTGTAAGCTCCGTGCATAACAGGCCCAACGTACTCATTTAATTTCCAGCCGTTTGCAATCGCTGCGGCAACAAAGGTTTTCGCTGCTTTTACTGCATCATGCACATTTTCACCATGAGCTAAATTTGCTGTAATTGCTGCAGCAAATGTACATCCTGCTCCGTGGTTATAGGTTGTTTCTATTTTTTCACTTTCCAGTAAGTCAAAGTCGGTTCCGTCAAAGAATAAGTCAACAGCTTTATCATGCTCCAGCTGTTTTCCGCCTTTAACGACAACATTTTTTGCACCTAGCGCATGAATTATTTTAGCCGCTTCCTTCATTTGCTCAATGGTTTTAATTGGAGCCATCTGTGCTAATTGTGCTGCTTCAAACAGGTTAGGAGTAACCACTAAAGAGCGGGGGAGTAATTCCTCACGCATAGCATCCGTATTCTCCGGCTGAAGTACCTCGTCTTCACCTTTACATACCATAACCGGATCTAGAACATATTTCTCAATGTTATATTCATCAATTTTACGGGCTCCTAAATTAATAATATCTACAGAACCGAGCATACCGGATTTCATTGCATCTACACCGACAGAAAGAATGGTATTAAGCTGTTTTTCTACGACATCTACATCGATTGGCGTAACATGGTGACTCCAGCCTTGTGGATCCATTGTTACAATGGAAGTTAAAGCTGTCATACCATACACATTATGCTCCTGAAAGGTTTTTAAATCAGCTGCAATTCCTGCTCCGCCGCTGGAATCGGAACCGGCAAGGGTTAATGTTTTTTTCATTGTCATCTGTGTGTCCTCCTCATAGACAGCCAGCTAGTGGCAAAAACCATAGTGTACTGACTGCTTGTATTAACTTTTCCTTTGTAGTTAGAATAATCCTTTCTAACCTAATTGTAAAGCCATTGAAATGATGGCGGCGCGTGGACATCTTACGTGTTAATAAATGTATCTGTTGCGTTGATCAGCCCTTTTATCTTTGTTGCATGTAATTTATTGCCCTGCAGCCATTTTCTAAAGGAGAAAATAAATGGCTGGCGATTGCCGCCCAATGCCATCCATGCAGAGAGTTCTTTCGGTAAATAAAGAGCTGTATGCAATGTTCCTGCCCATGCTCCGTATTTTTCAGAAAAGATTCCTTGTTCGATATCATTTAACATGCGAAATGCTTCATAAGGTGTATGAGCATCCTTCTGCTTTGTTATTATTCTTTCCAGTCTTTCCATCGATTCATCTGAGCGATACCGGTTTTCTTCTGTTAACGCATGGAAATGGTTGGTACAGCTATTGTCTTCCCGGACAAAGAATGAGCGGGGAGATACTTCGACGACAAGCGATTTTCCAGATGTATCTAATAACACATAGTTGAAGGTATTCCGATGGGGCACGTCACGTAATAATTGAACAGCTTCTTCCACTGTAGCACAGTTTTCTAAAATCAGTCTGCCGATCATATTACAGACAAAGCCGTCTCCTGATTTTTTACGGTTGACAAAATTATAGCCCATAGTCAGCCCTTTTTCATTTATCCCGTCAGTACGTCCCGTTATCTGCATGGAAGGACCGGCACTGGCATATCCAGTATCAGATGGTGCGTATAACACATAACGCCCTTCATAGGAATCAGGGGCATTATCATAATTCCGTACCAGATAATCCTGTTTGGTATTGATAGAACAGCCGCTGCGGCCATATTCATAATAGTAGCCGCCAAATTCCCGAATAGCCTCATTCCAGGGAATATCCAGTCCGTCACTTAAGCCTTGCAGCTCTTCCCAAATAGCCGGAGAAAATGTTTTGAATACAGCTTCCACTTCCTCTTCATCGACAAGAAAATTTCTCCATCGTTTACTTAGCAGTATTTTCCTGGACTTAAGTACAGGGGAATTTTTTAGTTTTTCCGCTTGAAAAAGTCCGAATTGATAATGGCTTCCCCGAAATTGTATAATATCAGTGTGAACAGATTTCATTGTTGTTCTCCATTTCTTTCGTAAATGTATTGTAATTGTATCCCGCTCAGGCAGATTAGAAAAGAAATCAGCTTTATCAATCTTTCAATTTATAGATATAGAGGAGATTTAGATGACTGAAAAAATAAGCTATACGGAATTATATCGAAAATTATTTCATTATTATGGTCCCCAAGGGTGGTGGCCGGCTGCTTCTGATTTTCAAATGCTGATTAGTGCAATTTTAGTTCAACGGACCAATTGGAAAAATGTCGAGTTAGCTTTAGGAAATCTTGGGGAAGACATAACTGCAGGTAAAATAATGCAGATGGAGGAGGCAGAGCTTGCCGAAAAAATACGTCCAAGCGGCTTCTATCGAATGAAGGCAAAGAAAATAAAGGCTTGGCTGCAATGGTTTCAGAATTATGATTTTCAAATAGAAGAGGTTCAAAAGGTTAATCAGGCTGTTCTCCGTAAAGAATTGTTAGCTGTTCATGGTATCGGGGAGGAAACAGCAGATGCGATGATGCTCTATGCTTTTGATAAGCCAAGGTTTATTGCGGATAACTACGCCGTCAGATTATTTCAGCGAATCGGCTATCATCTTCCCAAAACATATCATGCTTTTAAAATAGAAGTAGAAAAATTATTTCCTCAGGACTTGGAAATGCATCAGGAATTTCACGCATTAATTGTGGAGCATGGAAAACAATATTGTAAGAAGACGCCGTTATGTGAAAAATGTCTGCTGCTTTCGTATTGCAGGACGGGAAGAGAAAAAAAGATGGATTAAAAAAATAAACAAAACTATTTTAACATGCGGATCAAGGACAGAATTTGGCGATTCACTGCCCTTGATTCTCCAGCCGATCTATTTTTTGCTGCAGCAGAGCAAGCTGTTGTTGCATTTCAACAAGCTGCCGGTTCGTAACAGGGGCATTTTCTTCGAATGTAGTTTCTTCTTCTATATCTTCGTTATATAAAATGGTTGAGCCGACAAGGGACATAATACTTCCCAATGTAGTAACTACTCCGCCATAATAAAGCAATTTATCTCCAAGGCCTTTTTCGTTCGTATTGAAATTTGCGGGTGAGTTAAGGAAGAAATTAGACATGGTATGACACTCCTGTAAATCATTTTTCTTGTCTCATAAACATGGGACAGTTGTATATAGGTTAATATATGTGTTTTATAAAAAAACTCTACAATTATGATGTTCAAAGAATGTTCATTTCCTTTGGAACAGCCGGCTGTGTGATGAGCTATAGAAAGCCAGCTGCTGTATAATGGGACATATGATGTACTAGCATTTAAGATGTCAGCTTTGAAGGTGGTGTTCAGTTGTTAAAGGAATTTATGAAGCAGTTTCGAACCAGAACGATTTGGATGGCGGCCGCTTCTGTTTGTATGGCTGCTGCTGTTACAGGGCAGAGCTATCTGGTTGTTACGATTATTCAGCAGCTGTTTTTGGAGAATGCGGTTTTTTCATCTATTCTTCCGTCAGTTTTTATATTGATTAGTATGCTTCTATTACGGACTATTTTTCAATATGTGATAAAAGGTTCCGGGATTAAAATGGCCCAGACCGCGAAGATTTCTATACGGAAAAAGCTGCTCCGTCATTTTACCGGTCAGCAGATGACGGATGCAGATAAAGGTCAATCGGGACAGAAGGCAAGCCTGTTTATGGATACAGTAGATGAAATAGATGGCTACTTCAGTCAATACCTTCCGCAGGCTATTCAATCTACCGGCGTTGTTCTGATTGTCTGGATTGTTATTTTTATCCAAAATTGGACCAGCGGATTAATTATTCTTATTTCAGCTCCGTTTATTCCAATATTTATGATGATTATTGGTGTGAAAACAAAAGATAAATCAAAGGAACAGCTGTCGCAATTAGCAGCCTTTTCTGCAACCTTTCTTGATACACTGCAGGGGCTTCCAACGGTTAAATTATTTGGCAGGTCAGCTGAACAGAGAAATAAAATTGATCAGGACAGTACAAGCTTTCGCGACGCAACAATGGGTGTTTTAAGAGTTGCATTTACAAATTCCTTAGCTTTGGAATTTATTGCTATGCTGAGCATTGGCTTGATTGCTCTGGAAATTGCCATTCGAATGATTATATTTCAAAATCTCAGCTTTTTTACCGGCTTTTTTGTTTTGCTTCTTGCACCAGAGCTGTTCAGTCAATTAAAGCAGCTGGGCTCTGCCTTTCATTCCGGGCGTGCGAGCATGGGAGCCGCATCACGAGTCGAGGATGCACTCGAAGAAGAGGCGATGCCCGTTGCTTGGGGCGATGTACCATTAAAAACGGATAAAGCCCCAGAAATAAGGCTTGAACAAGCTTCTTTTCATTATGAACAGGGGAAATTTCAGTTAGAACCAGCTTCTATGACGATTTCGTCTTATGAGCAGGTAGCCATTATCGGTAAAACAGGCGCCGGAAAGTCTACGTTACTCCATTTACTTGCCGGTTTCCTGCCTGCTGAAGAAGGAAAAATCCTGATTGACGGTATTCCGCAAGAAGAGGTACAAAAAGCAGCCTGGTTTCAAAGAATCAGCTACCTCACACAACAGCCATATGTGTTTTCTGGAACTGTACGGGAAAATATATTACTTGGTTCTCTGGAAAAGCAAAGTGATCAGACAATTCAGGAGGTCGCAGCACATGCAGGAATCTGGGAGTGGATCTCTGCATTGCCGGACGGGCTGGATACAATTATAGGAGAAGGAGGCAGGGGCTTATCAGGAGGAGAGAAGCAGCGGATTGCGATTGCGAGAACACTTCTGAAAAAGCCGCAGATTCTTTTCTTTGATGAACCGACAACCGGCTTAGATATTCAGACGGAGCATATTTTACAAAATTCGTTAAATGCCTTAAAAAAACAAGCCACAATGATTACAGTTGCTCACCGTCTTCATACTGTCCGGGATGCTGATAAGATTTTCCTGCTGGATCAGGGGAAAATAGTCGGGGAAGGAACGCATGATGAGCTTTATCAACATAATAAAATGTATCAGCAAATGATAAACACACAGCAAGGAGGAAGGGAAGCATGAAGGATATTAATCTTGTGTTGAAAATGATGCTGAAAGAAAAAAAGGATATCCTTTTCTCTATCTTCTTTGGATTTTTAGCGGGTATTACTGCTGTTTCCCTGTTTGCAGCAAGCGGGTATCTAATCTCACAGGCCGCTTTTGCCCCGCCAATCTATACATTGATGATTCTTGTAGCAAGTGTGAAGCTTTTGGGAATTACTTCAGCTGTAAGCCGATATGGAGAACGTTACTTTTCCCATCGCGGGACATTTACCATTTTAAAAAATATCCGCTTGAAGGTTTATGACCAAATAGAGCCATTGGCAAACAGGCTTTTACAAAAATACCGGAGTGGAGACATATTAGCCAGGATTGTAGGGGATGTCGAGTCCCTCCAGCATTTCTTTTTGCGTGTATTCTATCCGCCTATTGTGTTAGCTGCTGTTTTTATTGCTACTATTTTCTTTACGGTGTATATATCGGTTGGTGCGGCACTTACAATGACAGCCGGTATGATTGTAGTGCTGATTGTTTTTCCTGCAATATTTTATTTGTTTCGGAAAAAGGAAGCAGTGTCTATGCGGGAAAAAAGAGGTGTATTGTCTTCGGAATTTACAGATTATCTATATGGTTTCCGGGAATTAACAATTTTTCAACAGGCGGAAAGAAAAGAACAGCAGTTATTTAATGAGATGAATCAATATGAAGAAATGAAGGCAAGTGAGAATCGTCAGCTTGCTATTCGGGAAGCAATTGTTATTTTCTTTTCTTTTTTCATTGCGATACTTATTCTGATACAGGCCGGATTTTATGTAGCTGAAGGAAATCTTGCCGGAACACTTCTTGCCATGCTGTTTATGATTGCTGTTACTGTATTTGAAGATACACCATCCATGGCTGTGCTTCCAGCCCATTTAGAGGAAAGTAAATCTTCCTCCAAACGGCTTACGGATGTTTGGGAAAATGAGGCACCTCCAGAAGCAGCTGTGCATGAATTGGAACCGGATCTCCCGCTTCATTTTGATTTTAAGGATGTTTCTATACAATACCCGAATGAAAAGAAACCGGCAGTACAACATGCTTCCTTGCAAATAGAACCAGGGAAGAATATTGCTATTGTCGGACCAAGCGGTTCAGGAAAATCGACATTGATGCAGGCACTGCTTACCTTTGCACCAGTAAAATCCGGACATATTTTAGTGAATGGGAAAGATATAAGCACTATTGCCCCGGACAGCTTATGGAGGCAGATGAATGTATCATTGCAGCATAATCATTTTTTCTATGGAAGTATTTATGAAAATTTACAATTTGCTAATAAAAATGCAAACGAGGAATTATGTCGGGAAGCTTTAGAAAAGGTTCAGTTGAGTCATTTTTCTTTAGAAGATCAGGTGTTGGAAAAGGGAACAAACCTGTCAGGCGGAGAAAAACAGCGTCTGGCTCTTGCCCGTCTGTTTTTACGGGAAGCTTCTATTTGGCTGCTGGACGAGCCGACGTCATCTCTTGATTCGATTACGGAACAGCAAATCATGGATGAAATCGGCAAGGTAACCAAATATCAGACGGTTGTGACAGTCAGACATCGTTTAACGGGCTTGGAAAACATGGACCGGATTATTGTCATGAATCAGGGGGAAATTGTTGAACAAGGTACGTATACGGAGCTGATGAGAAAAGAGAAGGGTTATTTTAAAACGATGAAGGAGCTGGAAAGTCAGCAATTGGCGTTTTAAACAGAAACTCCCCAGTCTATTTAAAATCAGACTGGGGAGTTTTCTTTACCTATCCTTAGCCGCAGCGACAAATGCAAAAGCAATTGCTGCAATCAGGACGATAAAAGGGGCGATGAAGATCAGAAATTGATTTAACATTTGATCACTTCTTTCCTTTTATATAGTTTTTATCAAACAGGAACAGCTTTAACAATAGATAAAGTGATGGAATCAGGAGTGCCATACCTAAGATAAAGACGACGATAAGCGAAATTGCCATTGCCGGATTTGTAAACCCTTCATGAATGCTGATGTGAGGGTACAAAAGATATGGATAATGGGCAATTCCATAGCCAAAGAATGCAAAAGCGAATTGTCCGGTAAGAAGCCAGAAAGCAGTTCCGTAGTTTCGACGCTTCCAAATCAGAACAACGGTTAATATCCACAGAACAAAGGAAATAGCAAACATCCACCAGAGACTCAAGAGATTTTCAAAATGCGTTTCGTTATGAAAATAGAGTTCCACAATAATCCCTGATGCGGCAATAATCAAAGGAACCGACCAGCTTAATGCATACTTTCTCATTAAATTCGTTGCATCCTTATCTCCAG
The DNA here is from genome assembly GCF_900162665.1 of Oceanobacillus sojae. Taxonomy (GTDB): domain Bacteria; phylum Bacillota; class Bacilli; order Bacillales; family Amphibacillaceae; genus Oceanobacillus; species Oceanobacillus sojae_A. Next base: position 582,949 of record NZ_LT727812.1, on the reverse strand, counting down.
TTTCATTTGCGTACCAGGTTAAAAAGACTGCAGATATATAAAGAACAGCTGCGATGCTCAAAACAACAATTGACCACGTTAATGGGCTATAAAATAAAGCACTGTAATCTAAGACAGGATTTCCATCTTCCAAAAAGACAAAGCCGCCCTCAGAAATGGTCAGAACAATTGACAGAGAAGCAGGGATGAGTAAACCGGACAGCCCGTACATAATGGCATAGCCCTTATGCCCCTGCTTTCCATAGGACTCAAATGCATAATAAGAGCCGCGGATGGCTAATAAAACCAATGCTAAGCTTCCCGGAATCAGCAGAATGGTTCCGAAGTAGTAAGCAGACTGCGGGAAGAAGCCGACAATTCCTACAAAGAAGAAGACAAAGAATACATTGGTTACCTCCCATACCGGCGACAGATAGCGCTGAATGATTTTTGAGAGAATATGCTGCCTTCCTGTAACGATACTATAGGCGTTAAAAAAGCCTGCTCCATAATCGATTGATCCGACAATGATATAACCAAATAAGAATAACCAGAGGACAGAAATACCGACGATTTCTAATATCATGACGACTCACCACCTTGCATGCGCTCCAAATCCTTTTCTACAGGATTTTTTCGGAACATGTAACTTAATACAACAACTGTGCCGACTCCGAGAATAAAGTAAAGGACTGCAAATAACACAAACATCCAGCCAACGTAGTCACTGGTTGTAGCAGCCTCCTCAATTGTCATCAGGCCTCTCAGGATCCAGGGCTGACGGCCGACTTCAGCCATCCACCAGCCTGCTTCAATGGCTAAGAAGGAAAGAGGACCGCCTGCAACAATCAGCCAGCGATACCATGTTTTTTCAACGAAAGCCCATTTTCTTCGCATTCCAAACCAGTAAAGCAGGGATAGGATAATCATAAACATTCCGATGGTTACCATCGTATCAAAGAAATAATGGATAACGAGCGGAGGCTGTTCATCAGCCGGAAACTCCTCCAGTCCAATTACTTCTGAATTCGGCAGCCCGTGAGCAAGAATACTTAATGCATAAGGAACATGCAGAGCGTATTTCGCTTCATTATCTTCTCCCAGCACTCCCCACATGACCAGCGGTGCTTCTGTCGTTGTTTCAAAATGCCATTCTGCAGCAGCCAGCTTCTCGGGCTGATAAGCTGCTAAGTATTTACCGGATAAATCTCCAATTAAAGCTGTTGCAACTGCAAAGATTAAACCGATCTTCATAGCCATATGCAATGATTTTTTGTGATATTCCTGGTTTTTCTTCTGAAGCAGCCGGAATGCCGCAATCGCAGCGAACATAAAGGCAATGGTCATATAGGCTGTAGACAGTACATGTGCAACCTTTGTCGGCATGGATACAGTGAACATAGCGAGCAGCGGATTTGCGTTAACCAGATCTCCGCCAATAATATCAAATCCCGCCGGACTGTTCATAAATGAGTTCACCACGGTAATAAAGTAAGCTGACATCCCGCCGCCGACAGCTACTGGAATTAATAAGAGCAAGTGTTTTTTCGGGTTATCAAACCGATCCCATGTATATAAATAGATTCCTAAGAAAATGGCTTCAAAGAAAAAGGCGAATACTTCCATAAATAAAGGCATGGCGATAATGTTTCCTGCTAATTCCATAAAGCTTGGCCAAAGCAGAGACAGTTGAAGCCCGATGATGGTTCCTGTCACTACCCCGACTGCAACGGTAACAACAAAGCCTTTCGCCCAACGTCTTGCCATCAACAGATAATGATTATCGTTGTTTTTGATCCCAATCCATTGTGCAATCATAATCATCAAAGGAACACCAACACCGATGGTGGCATAAATAATATGAAATGATAATGTCAACAGCGTCAGCATCCTGCTGGCATATGCCGGATCTTCAAATAAGGTCATAGGTTAACCTCCCTTATGTATTTTGTTTAGTCTATATTTTTTAACATTCCCTGTGTACGAAGATTTAATCAGGTTGAATCAAAAATTCATACTGCTGAAATATATCCTCCTTATCATACGTTTTTTCAATAAAAGTTACATGGTTGCGGTGATCAATCAGTAAAATAGTAGATGCTCTGGTGCCATAATCAGGTGTTTCGATAAAGATAGAGGATAATGCTTTTTCTAAATCCGTGCGAATCCCTGTCCTGGGAAGAAATTTATCATCGGCCTGTGCCCTGTTTTGCAGACTGTCCAATAAATCTTCTGTGTGTACCACTGTGTGTGATTGTATATAATTTGCCAGATCCCATTTTGAACGTTCGACTTTCGGCCAGGGTGTATTGAGTGTATCGTTACTTAACCCATAAACACCTGCTTTTATTTCAGAGCTCTGATTATACACATTATTATAGTGATACAGCGTGTCCTTGTCACCGAAAAGAATGTTATATCCAGAGTAGTTATGACGATTTTTCGAAAGCTGGTCTAAAAACGTTTTGCCGTCAATATTCTGTAACAAAAAATCCACCGGAAGTTCACCACGGGAAAATGTTTTCACTTCTGGAAGAGCAGGATCCCGATAGTTTGTGACCGCTGCGAATTTTCCCTGCTTGGAAACCGCCAGCCAGGTCCCAAGCTGCAGCAAATCTCTCCCGCCAAGAATGTCCGGTTTGTCCTTCCAAAATCCAGCCGGAAGTGTTGGTCTATTATAAAATTCATCCCGGTTACTGAGCAAAATTAATTTGTATTTTGGATGGGCGTGATAAGCAAAGGTAATTAAACACATGACGTACAAACTCCTCCCACTATATAGGTTCAAATGATATTGTTGTATTAAGTATACTTTTCTGATATTTTAGAATCAATGTTATCGCATTTAAAGATGGAAGATGTATTTTCCTATTGACAAGAAGCGAAATTCTGCTAATAATTAATATCAATACATTGAACGTTATGGAAGGACCAGTAAGTAAGCCGTCACAATGTCAGAGATGGAATCGGAGGATAAGTTACTTGCTTTTATCCGATGCTGTGAGATTCCTCATTGTTGATTTACCGAACCTGCCTTCATCAGTCCTATGCAAACATAGGCGTTTCCCAAACGTTATCATGGGATAAGTGAAATACAATTATTGTATTTAAGTTGTGGTGGTACCGCGGAAGTTAACTCTTTCGTCCCTTCGTTTTTTATTGGGGATGGAAGAGTTTTTTTCATTTCCTGTGGAATGTTTTTAGATAGTGAAAGGTGGAATAACAATGGCAGCAAAACGTATTGTCGTTAAAATAGGCAGCAGTTCATTAACTAATACACATGGGGAAATTGATATGCAGCAGCTGGAGGATCATGTCCATGCGCTGGCACTGCTTCATAAGATTAATATGGAAGTGATATTAGTATCCTCTGGAGCAATAGCTGCCGGTTTTAAACAATTAGGCTATTCTTCAAGGCCGGTTACACAAAAAGGGAAACAGGCAGCAGCGGCGGTTGGTCAAGGGCTGCTTATTCAAACATACATGGAGAAATTAAAGGAATATGGTATTACCGCTGCTCAAATACTCCTGACAAGAAGTGACTTTTCAGATCAGGGGAGATACAGGAATGCTTATGCCACGATGGAAGAATTGCTGGAACGGCGGGTTATCCCGATTATTAATGAAAATGACACGATAGCCATTGATGAACTGACATTTGGAGATAATGATATGCTTTCTGCTTTAGTGAGCGGCTTAATTCATGCAGATCATTTAATTATTTTAACGGATATCAATGGAATATATGATAAAAATCCAAATAGACATCCGGATGCAATGCGATATGACCATTTAATGAAGCTTAGTACCGAACTAATTGAACAGACGGATGCAACAGGATCCAAAGTTGGCACAGGCGGTATGAAGTCGAAGCTGATGGCGGCTAAAATGGCATCTTCCGTAGGGATTCCAGTATTTATTGGACGCGGGTACGGGAAGAAGAAGCTGGCAGAGATTTTAAAAGGTGAGGGGGACGGCACCTATATTGATAGTGAAAGAAAAGCACATTTACCGGCAAACAAACAATGGATTTCCCTGCATTCGCACCTTGATGGCAGGTTAGTAGTAGATGAAGGAGCAGAAAAAGCCTTAATGCATCATGGCAGCAGCCTGCTTTCTCCAGGAATTACAGCAGTAGAAGGTTATTTTGCAAAAGGGGATGTTGTCGAGGTTTATGGGAAGTCTGCTTTATTAGGTAGAGGGCAGGTGAAATGCTCCTCAGAAGAATTAGAAGCAGTAATGAAATTGCGTGAATCAACCTATATTCACACGGTACCGACCATTGAAGTGATCCACCGTGACAAATGGGTATCGTTTGAGACAACGAAAGGAGAATTAACATGAGTGAAGTCATTGAAAAAGGAAAGCTTGCAAAAAAGGCCAGTTATCAAATTGGAATATGTACAACAAAGGAAAAGAATGATGCATTATTAAAAATTGCCGATGGATTAAGAGCGAATGAAAAAGCGATTCTTGCTGCCAATCATCTGGATATTCAAGCTGGAAGAGAGGAAGGATTATCCGAGTCACTGCTTGACCGTGTGGAGTTAAGTAAGCAGCGAATTAATGACATTGCAGATGCTATTCTGCAAATTATTGATTTGACTGATCCTATTGGTGAAGTGCTTGAAACAATTGAAAAGGATAACGGCTTAAGGATAGTCAATACACGAGTTCCAATTGGTGTTGTGGGTATGATATATGAAGCGAGACCGAATGTTACTGTGGATGCAGCAACGCTTGCGATAAAGACAGGAAATGCCATCATTTTACGGGGCAGTTCCTCGGCGATTCATTCCAATTTAGCAATTGTGAAAGTGATTCACGAGGCGCTGGCAGACAGTGCTGTTATTCCTGATGCTGTCCAATTAATAGAAGATACAAGCAGAGAAACAGCGAGTGAGCTTTTCCGTTTGAATGATTACCTTGATGTGCTTATCCCGCGCGGAGGAAAAAATCTAATTGACACAGTCGTCAGAGAATCCCGTGTGCCTGTTATTGAAACTGGAGCCGGGAATTGCCATATCTATATTGATGATACCGCAAACCCAGAGATGGCAAAAGAAATCACGTTAAACGCCAAGCTGCAGCGTCCATCTGTATGTAATGCTATTGAGTCACTGCTGATTCAGGCTGATTGGTTTGATAAGTATGGAAGTGACCTGATTTCTTCCCTGATTGAGAAAGGCATCACTATACATGGAGATGAACGGGTGGTAGAAAAAATTCCTTTTGTACAGCCGGCAACAGAAGCAGATTGGGGCACAGAATATCTTGATCTGGAAATTAGCGTAAAAACGGTGAAGGATGTTTATGAAGCGATTGACCATATTAATATCTATGGTACAAAGCATTCTGAAGCTATTATTACAGAAACCGCAAATCATGCGGAAGCCTTTAAACAAAAAGTAGACGCGACAACGGTATATCATAATGCTTCGACCCGTTTTACAGACGGTTTTGAATTTGGCTTTGGTGCAGAGATCGGAATCAGTACGCAAAAACTGCATGCCAGAGGACCAATGGGGTTAAAAGCATTAACATCTAATAAATTTATTGTTTCCGGTGACGGACAAGTTCGTGAATAAAAAATGTTTATTATTTTAGGCTGTTGAGATATCTCAACAGCCTATTTTAAAAGGAGAAATTTTCGTATGCTGATGAAAATTATTGTAGTTGTAGAATGGTCTGCTTTAATATAATAATTCAACTTTTGCACTTTAAAAAGTAACTTCCTATCCATAGGAACAGGGGGTGATCATTTCTTCCATATATCTGTTGACAAAGATAGAAGGTAAAGTGTAAAGCGACCGCTACGGCGGACCGTTTTGCTTTCCTAGGGGCACGCTCTTCAGCTAACTTTTGCCAAGAAGATCACTTGGCAAAAGTGGATCTTCAGATGGTGCTAATCCCTGTCCAGCTACAAGCGTCAAAAACTAGACAACTTCCCGAAAGCGCCCTACGATAAGTCATCATCCGTTCGTAAACTCACGGTGATTCCTTTATCTCAGTTGCTTCGGTCCAGTTGTTACGTTTTTAAACGACGCTTTCCGCTTTCCTCACAGGAGTCAAAACGGTCCGCCTCCGCTAGCAGGATGTTCTATAC
>NZ_LT727812.1:515423-576615 GCF_900162665.1 Oceanobacillus sojae | reverse complement strand
AATAATATACGGTTCGCCAGATTTACGAAATTGATCTTTATGAGCCTCTTTCGCAAATTCATAAGCGCGTTCAATTAAAGCAACATCTTCATCAGATAAATATTCTTTTACTTTTTCTATAATATCTGTAATGCTGACATTTTCATCTTTTGCCATGTAATCACCTTTATTTACTTTCAATATTGAATAAATTATTTTATTAAAAATTAATCCTTCTCTGATGTAAAAATAAAAATAGCAACAAGTGTCTGAATGCTTGAAGCCATTTCTTTCATTAAAAATCTTTTAAATTTCGCGGATTTAAAAACATTATTCGATAATAATTACTATTATAAGACTTTTTTTATATTCCTGTCCAACTAAAACCTAATATAAGCAGATTAAAAATAACTTGCTTATCATATTGACAGGTGTTGATCGTTCCTTTCATCTAGCTCTTGACAAAGCAAAAACTCTATTTAGAAAGAAGGTGACGTGTAAGGCCACCGCTGCGGCGGACCGTTTTGCTTTCGACGTACAGGACGTACTAATGCAGGCGTTGCAACAACTCTTTTCGATGGGGTGAGTAATCGCAACCCCAGGACGTTGCGACCTTAGCCTGCCTAGGGACATGCTCTTCAGCTAACTTTTGCCAAGAAGAGCACTTGGCAAAAGTGGATCTTCAGATGATGCTATTCCCTGTCCAGCTGCAAGCGTCAAAAACTAGACAACTTCCCGAAAGCGCCCTACGATAAGTCATCATCCGTTCGTAAACTCACGGTGATTCCTTTATCTCAGTTGCTTCGGTCCAGTTGTTACGTTTTTAAACGACGCTTTCCGCTTTCCTCACAGGAGTCAAAACGGTCCGCCTCCGCTAGCAGGATGTTCTATACTGAAATAACTGAACAAAAAAAGGCAGATCTGACAGAACAAATTTTTATGTTGCATGGTAAACATGCTCAGCAATCCTTATTTTTGGTGCATGAAAGCTATTCTCGATATGAATTATTCATGCTGTCATGATTTGAACTGCTAAAACCCATTTGAAACACCAGCATGATTGTTTATTTAGGCTAAAAAACGATGATTTCATCTCACTTCATCAGGATATTATTTCTTCCATGCGCTGTAGAACCCTATTAGAGCGCAGGCCAACCACGTAGACTCCTAAGTGGTTCGCAGGCTAAAACCGTGACTCCTGGGGTTGCGATTACTCACCCCATCGAAAAGCGTTGTCACAACGCCTGCACTTGCACGTCCTGGGACTGCGATTACTCGCCCCATCGAAAACATTTGTGCATCGNTCTAAGAGAAATGAGGAATAGTATGTATGAAAAATTATTAAGTCACGCCAGTAAATATAATGTAGAAGTTTATGAGAAGTCTATGGTTAAGAATGTAAAAGGATTATATGCAGATAATGTCATATGGATTAATAAAAATTATTTAACCACCTCTGCAGACAAAGCTTCCGTTTTAGCAGAAGAATTAGGCCACTACCACACTACTGTCGGGGATATAATAGATCAGTCCAAAATTGTTAATCGGAAACAAGAGCTGCGGGCCAGATCCTGGGCTTATGAAAAGACGATTCCTATAGCAAAAATTATAGAGGCGCATCGTTTAAATTTGAGAAATAAGTATGAATTGGCTAATTATCTAGAGGTTACGGAGGCGTTTTTAGAGGCTGCTTTGCAGAGGTATAGGGAGAAGTATGGGCTGTCTGTTTGTTTTGATAATTATACTGTTTGTTTTGATCCCTTGGGGGTAATTGAGTGGTTTGATTATAGGAGACATTAAGAATAAATTGTTAACCCAACTAAATTTCTTATTAACTCAACTTTCGCACACTAAAAAGTAACTTCCTATCTATAGGAACAGGGGTTGATCATTTCTTCTATATATCTGTTGACAAAGATAGAAAGTAAAGTGTAAGGCCACCGCTACGGCGGACCGTTTTGCTTTCCTAGGGGCACGCTCTTCAGCTAACTTTTGCCAAGAAGATCACTTGGCAAAAGTGGATCTTCAGATGGTGCTAATCCCTCAGGAGTCAAAACGGTCCGCCTCCGCTGGCAGGATATTCTATACTGAAATAACTGAATAAATAAAAGGTAGATCCGACAGTACAAACTTTCGTGTTGCATGATAAAAAATGCTCAGCAATCCTTATTTTTGATGCATGAAAGCTATTCTCGATATGAATTATTCATACTGTCATGATTTGAACTGTTAAAAACCATTTGAAACACCAGCATGATTGTTTATTTAGGCTAAAACGATGATTTCATCTAACTTCATCAGGATATTATTTCTTCCATGCGCTGTAGAATCCTATTAGAGCGCAGGCCAACCACGTAGACTCCTATGGGAACAGGGCGAGCTGAAGATCCACTTGAAAAGCGGGTTTCTTTTCAAGTTAGCTGAAGCCGTCCCCATGGAAAGCGGAGTGGTTGGCCGGAGCGGAAGCTATACACAATAACCTGTTCAAAAAATAAAAAGATGAGTTAACTAAAAGCAAGCATGTTAATAGAGACCATGTACATCCTGGAACAGTTTATATGGTTATTTTTAGGTGCGAAAGTTGAGTAATAAGATTATGTAATTATAAAGCTGGCATTTCTTTATCGCATCTTGATTTATACTGCTTTAGCCAAATTATCTTAACCAGCCAGTTTGTATAATTTTGCAAATGCTAAAAATAACGATAGAATATCAGTATAAAGGATTACAGAAAAGAGAGATTTGACATGCTTGAGCAAATAACAGATGACATTTTTCGTCTCGTTGTCCACTTTAAGGGGGCGATGGGAGAAGTAAATAGTTATTTAATTAAAGGTGATTATGGCTATACCGTGATTGATACAGGAATTAATGCACCAGAAACAAAAGCATTATGGGAACGTGTTTTCAGCAGCTATAAAATAGAGAAGCTTGTACTGACACATACACATGAGGATCATATTGGGCTGGCACGGTGGTTCCAGGAAATGTATGAAATTCCAGTGTATGTTTCTAAACGCGGTTACGAAGAAATGTGTAAGGGAAGAGATGCCAAAGCCCGTAAAAATCGGATAAAGGACTTAATAAAAAAACATGGAGCACCGCCGATACCCTTAAAAATAAAAGATGAATCTTCTATTTATAAATTTGAGCCGGATGTTTTTTTTGATGATAATGAGGAGATAAGACTTGGTAATCGTTCTTACCAGGCAATTTGGACACCGGGACATGCTCCTGATCATTATTGCTTCTATCAGACGGAGACGGAGATAATGATTATCGGCGATCATGTCTTAAATCATCTCTCACCGGTAATTGGACTTTGGATGGGAGAAGAACGGAATCCACTGGATGATTATTTCCATGCACTGGATATATTGAAGAAATATCCGGTACGTCTGGCATTGCCCGGTCATGGTGATATGATCGAACATCTGGATGAACGGATAACAGATATTTCAAATCGTCATGGAAAAAGAATGGAACAGCTGATAGAGATTATGGAAAATGAGGAAATGACAGCTTTTAAATTAACATCCAAAGCATATGGTCCGATGAAAAGTCTTGCGTTTGCAAGTCAATTTATGGCAACATTGACCCGGTTAATTTATTTAGAAAAACAGTCAAAAATTAAGGTGAAAACAAAGAAAGGGAAGAATTACTATGGTCTTCCTGCAAAAGCATTTATAAGTGATTAGGAGCTGATAAGCGATGAAGTTTGCAGCAATCGATTTTGAAACAGCGAATGAGAAAAGAAACAGCGCCTGCTCCATAGGAGTTGTCCGTTTCGATGAGAACGAAATCTTTGATGAATATTATTCGCTGATAAATCCGTTAAGTGATTTTCGCAGTATGAATATTCGCATTCATGGAATTCAGGAAGAGGATGTACAGGATGCGCCAAGCTTTAAAGAATTATGGCCGACTCTGCAGGAAATGCTGGAAGGACATATTATTGTCGCGCATAATGCCAGCTTTGATATGAGTGTATTGCGTCAATCTTTATTAAAATATGATTTAGTACATCCGGATTATACTTCTTTATGCACTGTGAAAATTTCGCAGCGTGTATGGCCATACCTGGAAAACCATCGTTTGCATACCGTCGCTGCATATCATGATATTCCATTAATTCACCATCATGCATTGGAGGATGCGAAGGCTTCTGCCTCCATTTTGATGAAGGCGTTGGAAGCCCAGCAGGACGGAAATGCCGAACACTTTTTGGAAAGGTGGCTCGCTTCAAAAGCAAGTACACGCCGCAGTTATCCGAAGACAGGTACTAGTAGAAAGTCAGGCCGCGGATCAACTAAGCTGTTTTTATCCTAAGGAGAGATTGTAGGAATATCTATCAGGAAATGAGAACGTGTGAATAGTACTTCTTAACTTTTTAAAAAGAAAAAATTAGGCTGTCCTTATCATTGCGTATTTTATAAAAAAGGCGTATTATATTAATTACAAGCTACATTGTTCGTATCAATAAAAGTTTTAACCTCTAATGTTGGAATAGGGAGTTTTACATCGAAATTGAAATGTCGAGCCGTCATAAAGGAATGGAAGACAGGAAGGTTTCTGCGGACACCCACTTTGCGAAGTGGTGGTTTAAAACTTTTTATTGCATGGTACGGCAAATGTGGCCTGTATACATAGTTTATACTCAATCCCGATAGCGTTAACCGTTATCGGGATTTTTATATTTTAAGCATAGTAATGTGTATACTTTTTCTAAGTTGGGAAAACTACTGCTTAATGAATTTTAGCTGTAGAACAGAAAGGGAGTAATGGAAATGGCAAGTCGATTTGATGAAAAAATAGTAATTGTAACTGGAGCAGCAAGTGGTATTGGAGAGGCAACTGCTGTAAAATTTGCTGAGCAGGGTGCTAAGGTGGTAATTTCCGATATGTCGGAAAAAGGAAAAGAACTGGCGGACAAACTTAATCAAAAAGGTTTAGAAGCTGCTTTTATCAAAACCGATGTGACAAACGAAGAGGACGTCAAAAAATTAGTACATGAAACAGTTGCTAAATATGGCCGCTTAGATGTGGTATTTGCAAATGCCGGAATCGGCAACAGTACCATTCTGCATGAATTGTCTCTGGAAGCCTGGCAAAAAGTGATTGATGTAAATTTAACGGGTGTATTTTTAACGAACAAGTATGCAATTGAACAAATGCTGAAACAAGAAAGCGGCGGAGCAATTGTAAATAATGACTCCATTCACGGTTTTGTCGGCAAAGCAGGTGTGAGCGCCTATGCTGCTGCAAAGGGCGGCGTGAAGCTGTTAACACAAACGGCAACAGCGGAATATGCAGCTAAAGGAATCCGGGTGAATAATGTAAATCCGGGCTATATTGATACACCGTTACTAAAAGATGCTCCGGATGAAGCAAAACAGGAATTGATAAATCTCCATCCGATTGGCCGTCTTGGAAAACCGGAGGAAGTCGCAAATGCTGTTCTATTCCTGGCAAGTGATGAAGCTTCCTTTATTACAGGTTCCAGTCTGCTGGTTGACGGCGGCTATACAAGTATATAATATAACTAAAACAAATAGAAACAGATAATAAAATACGATTTTTCCTTCTTCCTGATTCCTGCTATGCTTAATATAAGAATACTGTTTCAGGAAGGAGAATTAATATGACATTTCAATTAGAAAAAATTGACCATGTTCAGTTATCTGCACCAAAAGATTCTGAAGAGACAGCGAGGAAGTTTTACAGAGATATCTTAGGCTTTGAGGAACAAGAAAAACCGGAGGCGTTAAAACCAAATGGAGGTGTCTGGTTCAGAAATGGAGAAATAGCCCTCCATATAGGAATTGAAGAACCATTTACTCCCTTGAAAAAAGCACATCCGGCATTTGAGGTATCAGGAATCGATAGATTGCAAACATATTTAGAAGGTACAGGCATTTCGACAAAATGGGATAGTAAACTTCCAAATACCAAAAGATTCTATATAAATGATCCATTTGGTAACAGGATTGAATTTCTGGAATGGCAACATAAATAAAAAAACTAAAAAGTTTTATCGAAATTATTTGAAAGATTTTAATTTTTTCCTAATCCTTGTTTTTGTGAATGTACGTGCTATACTAAAAGCATTCTTTAAATTTTAATTCAATCCAAAACGCATATTTTTCATATAATCGCGGGGATAAGGCCTGCAAGTTTCTACCGGTTTACCGTAAATAGACCGACTATGGAAAAGTATAAAAAGCGTGTATTTTGTCAATAGACAATACTTGCTTTCTTGATTATTCGACAAGATGCTCGAAAATCTACTTTTCCTATAGGTAGATTTTCGGGCTTTTTTATATTTTAGGAGGAATCATTCATGGATTTACTGAAGGAAAAAATTGTAGCAGAAGGAAAAGTCTTATCAGATGCGGTGTTAAAAGTGGATGCCTTTTTAAACCATCAGATAGACCCTGTATTAATGAAAGAAATTGGGAAGGAATTCGCGAATCGATTTCGGGATAAAAAAATAACAAAAATTCTTACACTGGAATCATCAGGTATTGCTCCTGCAGCAATGGCAGGCCTGGAGCTTGGTGTTCCTGTAATTTTTGCAAGAAAACGGCAATCATTGACTTTAACGGATAATCTTCTGACAGCAGAGGTTTATTCCTTTACAAAGCAGACAACCAGTAAGGTTTCTGTCTCTCATGATTTTATTAAAGAGGGAGATAACCTGCTGATTATTGATGATTTCTTAGCCAATGGACAGGCAGCGCTTGGATTAATAGATATTGCTGAGCAGGCAAAAGCAGCTGTTGCCGGTATCGGAATTGTTATAGAAAAAGGATTCCAGGAAGGCGGGCAGGCGCTTCGCGAAAAGGGAATGACTGTAGAATCATTGGCTATTATCGAGTCCCTTGAAAATAAGCAAGTGGCTTTTAAAGAGGAGGCTCGTCAGTAATGAAAATGGCGGCATTGGGTTTACAGCACCTATTAGCAATGTATGCCGGAGCTATTTTAGTACCGCTTATTGTCGGAGCTGAGTTAGGGTTGACTACAGAGCAATTAACGTATCTGGTAGCTATTGATATTCTGATGTGCGGTATAGCAACGCTTCTTCAGGTTATGAACAGCAAGTATATTGGAATCGGATTGCCAGTTGTATTGGGATGTACCTTTACCGCTGTTGCACCAATGATTGCTATTGGCGGACAGTACGGTATTTCCGCTATCTATGGCGCAATTATTGTATCTGGATTATTTGTATTCTTGATAAGCGGATTCTTTGGTAAGCTTGTCCGCTTCTTCCCGCCGGTAGTAACGGGATCCGTTGTAACGATTATTGGAATTACGCTGATTCCTGTAGCAATAAATAATTTAGGCGGCGGAGAAGGAGCAGCGGATTTCGGGTCATTTGCTAATATCGCACTCGGGTTTGGAACATTATTATTTATCATTCTAATGTACCGGTTTACAACAGGGTTTGTGAAATCTATCTCTATCTTAATCGGTTTAGGCGCTGGGACGATTGCTGCCGGATTGATGGGAAGAGTTGATTTTTCAGCTGTTGCGGAGGCTTCTTATTTCCATATGGTTCATCCGTTCTACTTTGGAACACCGACATTTGAATGGTCAGCGATTATTACAATGATTTTAGTAGCAATGGTATCTCTCGTAGAATCAACAGGTGTTTATTTTGCCTTAGGCGATATTACGAAGCAAAAATTAACGGAAAAAGATTTATCCAGAGGGTATCGTGCAGAAGGACTGGCAATTTTACTCGGAGGAATTTTCAACGCATTTCAATATACTGCTTTTTCTCAAAATGTTGGTCTTATGCAGATGACCGGCGTAAAGAAACGCAGTGTGATTGTTATCACGGGCTCTATGCTGGTTGTATTAGGATTCATTCCTAAAATTGCTGCTGTTACAACAATTATTCCGACTTCGGTATTAGGCGGAGCGATGCTGGCGATGTTTGGAATGGTTGTGGCTCAGGGGATTAAAATGCTTGGTGCAGTCATTTCAGAGTCAACGGAGAATTCGATGATTATTGCATGCTCAGTCGGTATGGGACTAGGTGTTACCGTTGTGCCGGAATTGTTTGATATACTGCCATCTTCATTACAGATTTTAACGAGTAACGGTATTGTAGCGGGAAGTGTTACAGCGATTGTTTTAAATATTATTTTTAACATGACACCCCGTCGTAAAACGGAAACAGGAGAACTGGCAAAAGAAGCATAATAGAAAAGTGTAAATAATAAGAAAAACTACTGATTTTCTCCAGCAAAATCAGTAGTTTTTCTATTACTGGCGCAGTCCATTCGATACACGTTTACCCAGCTCAGGGGAAGCAAGAGATAGATATTTGATTACCTTCGCTTGTAAATCCCTGTGTATACCTGTCAGGCCGGCCACAAGATTCGAAACAAGATGAGATTTTCCTGTTTGTGATAATGACTGATAGAATTCTCCAGCCTGTGAAAAATCATCCTGCTTTGCTTTTGGTATATCTGAACGAACGAGTCTCCCTTCTACAAATTCTCCTTCTCCACTTGTCTGCAAATCATCTGGCTGCCAATGTTTCTGATCATTTATTGGCACTTTACGGAATTGCGGACCAATCCGATAACGCTGGGAGTCCCAATAAATATTTGACCGCCCTTGTAATATCTTATCAAATGACAACTCTGCTCCATCCAATAAATTTGAGGGTGAAAAAGCAATCTTTTCTACTTGTTCCATGTAATTGTCGGGATTGCGGTTGAGTACCATCTTTCCAACAGGGTGGAAAGGCAATATTTCCTCATCCCACACTTTTGTATCATCAAGCGGATCGAATGGCAGTTTTTCTGTATCCTCCGAGTCCAAAATTTGAACGTACAGCCCATATTCTACGGATTCGTCTCCCGCAATTGTCTGGAAGAGATCTTCAGCAGCATAGTCTGGGTTCATCGCTGCAAGCTTCTCAGCCTCCTCATTTGTAATATATTCCACACCATCAAATGGAACCCAGAGGTATTTAATGTAATCGCGCTTTCCTTGCGCATTTCGCCATACGTACGTACTGACACTGTGGCCCGGAATCCGCCGCAGACTTTTGATTGTACCATGATCAGAATAAAGCTGGACGAAAAAATTAATGGATTCTGGAGCGGTGGCGACAAATTCCCAAACCCGGTTGGGATCCATTAAATTGTTCTTCGGTGAGGGCGACATTACTTCCACACTTTCTGCAAAACGCCTTGGATCGCGTAATGAAAAGATGGGGATGTGGTTGCAAATAAGGTCGAAGATTCCATCGTCTGTATAGAACTTCGTTGAAAATCCACGCACGTTTCGTAACGTGTCCGGAGTGCCTTTATTGCTCGCTCCGAGCGAAAAGCGGACTGCGACAGGAACGGTTGTACCAGCCTGCTGCAGAAAGGGAAGCTTGGTGTATTCGCTCATACTGTTCAATGTTTCGAAATAACCGAAAGCCCCAGTTCCTTTCACATGTAAAGGCCGTTCCACAATCTTCGAGTGAACAAGTGTTTCCAGTGATTCATGCAAAATACTATCTTGCTCCAGTATTGGACCTTCCTTACCAACCGTTTGTGAATACAATGATTCAGGATTATTCTTTTGCTCAGGTTGACGAACGGGATGTTTGTTTCCTGTTGATGCAGCTGTTTTTCGAACAGGAATCTGTCTTCTTTGATGAGGATTTTGATTGTTCTCGGTCATTATTTCCTCCTTGTAAAAAAATAATCTACTCTATATTGTTATGAATGGTACTTGTATCAATATGTATCATGAGCAAAACTAAACGGATGAGATGAAAAATGAAAATGATAATAACTGACAGGCAGTGCATTGGATTGCTAGCATTTGAGAGCAACCTGAGCTAAAATCAGAGTATATCTTTTTTATGTAAACGACGAAGGAGGAAGCACAGGAATGACTGATTTGTCAAATGGTACGCTATTTATCTATGGATTTATCATTTTAGCAGCATTGCTGGTTGGTATCGTTCAATGGGGGAGAAGGCGTTATGAAGTATTGGCGGTTTTAGCTATTATTTTATCTCTTTTATTGCCGCTTGTGAGTTTTTTATATAGTATTAATCGTCCGGAGGGTATGAATGAAATAGCTTATATATGGCAGCAGGCCAGAGGAAGAAACGGTATTGGCGTTTTTCTTTTATTAGGATATCTGTATATCCTTTTTTGGATATTCTTTGGTCCTGAATTTAAAAAACTGTATACGTTTATTTCCGGTAAGATAAAAAGGGTAATTCGCTGGTGGAAAAACCGCGAACAGAAACAAAATAAAAATAAGATGAAGGAGGAGATATAATGTCGATAGAAAAAGAGAAAATGCAGGCAGGAGAATTATATAATCCGGGAGATGACGAGCTTGTAAAAGATCGGCTCTATGTCAGGAAAATGATGCGTTATTATAATGGCCTTACAGAGGAGGACACTGTCAGACGCACAAGCTGTCTGAAAGAAATATTTGGATCAACTGGAGAATCACTTTTTATTGAACCTGATTTTCACTGTGATTATGGCCATAATATTCATGTTGGCGAGAATTTTTATGCAAATTTTAATTGTGTCATGCTGGATGTCTGCCCGATTCGTATTGGCGATAATTGCATGCTTGCACCAGGAGTACATATTTATACAGCTACCCATCCTATTCACCCTGAAGAACGCAATTCTGGAATAGAACTTGGTAAAGCGGTAACTATAGGTGATAATGTATGGATTGGCGGCGGAGCAATCATTAATCCTGGTGTAACAATTGGAGATAACACGATCATTGCTTCCGGTTCCGTCGTGACCAAGGACGTGCCTGCGAATGTTATCTATGGAGGAAATCCAGCTAAGTTTATTAAAAATGTAGAGCTGTAGAAATCAGTTCTGCAAAAAAACGGGTTTTATTGCTAAATATTAGTAAGGAGGGGCATCATGGATAAGCTTCAATCATTTGCACCTGTTATCGGCAACGGGCCAAGAGTTCTTATTGTCGGTTCCATGCCAAGTAAAAAATCGCTGGAGGAGCAGGAGTATTATGGGAATCCCAGAAATCATTTCTGGCCAATCATGTATCGTATTTTAGAGGAGAAGCCAGCCGAAACGTATGCTGAAAAAATCCGCCTGATCAAGAAAAATCACATAGCATTATGGGATACAATCGGATACTGTTACCGGCAGGGGAGCCTGGATATGCATATTGAAGAAGAAGAGCCTAACGATATTGCCGGTCTTTTAAAAGAATATCCAACCATCCAGCTTATTTCCTGCAATGGAACGAAAGCTTATCAAATGTATAAGAAGTTTATTACTCCACTGCTGCAGCAGGAAATCGATGTTATCAAGCTCCCTTCCACAAGTCCAGTTCCAGGGAAGTACAATAAAACGTTCGAAGAGAAAATAGAATCCTGGCGTGTCATAACAAACTACTTAGATGATATAAAGTCTTATTGAGAGGAGATATAATGAAACTATTCTGGCAGCAATTTGTGCTTTTTTCAATATTATGGATTGGCTTGCTCCTATTCAGCAGTAAGTTCATTGCTTTTCATTTCTTTTTGTTTGCGCTGAGCCTGGCTATGTTTTTCCTGCTGTCGTTCCGTATAAAAAGGCTGTATTTATTATTCGGAAATATTATTATTATATTATGTGCTGGATTCTTTTTCTCAGAAAATGTTGTATTTTCCGCTGGTTTAGCATGGTTCCTTTTATTATTAGCCGCCAGGCAGCTACATACAAATGCTTACTATATCCTTTTATCAGGCGCCATTATTATCTGTCTGTTATTTTCATTTATTCCATCCATTTCCTACGCCCTGTTTCTGGGAAGTATTTTTATTTTTGCATTAAGCTTTCTCCTGCATAAACAATGGAGTAAAGACCAATATTATAAAAATTTATACGATAAGCTAAGTGATTCCTATCGGCAGCTGAAACGGCTCCATCTAACAGCTGAAGAAAATGCCAAGATAGAAGAAAGAACACGTATTGCCCGAGATATGCATGATTCTGTCGGACATCATTTAACGGCATTAATCATGCAAATAGAGATGCTGTCTATAAAATATCCAGATTTAGAATTAGGACAAATGAAGGGGTTAGCGAATAGAAGCTTACAGGAAACACGAGACGCTGTAAAAGCATTAAAAGAGGAGGAAACGGAAGGAATAGCAACCGTAGTCTATCTAATTCGAAAATTAGAAAGTGAAAGTCATTTGAATGTACATTTCTCAATGAAAAACGGTGTATTATCTGTGCCAATATCGAATGTCAAAAGTGTACTTCTTTACAGAGTTATTCAAGAGGGGATTACCAATGCTATGCGTCACGCAAACAGTCGTGAAGTCCATGTGACATTAAGCAAATCTGCAGATGGAGCAATTCAATTTGAAATAACGAATGCAATTTATGAGGTGAAGGCTTTTGAACCGGGATTTGGCCTGACAAATATGCGGAGCCGTATTGATGAACAAGATGGCAAATTGGAGATCATTCAATTGCCGGATAAATTTGTTTTATCAGGCAGGGTTCCCAGTTAACATACAGTGAAAGGAGAGGATAATGGATGTTTCACGTTATGCTTGTAGAAGATCAGGAGATTGTACGGCAAGGATTGCGAATGATTCTCGAACAGGATAACGAAATCCGTGTGAGCTGTGAAGCAAGTAATGGATTAGAGGCAATAGAGAAGATGGCAGCTCATCGAGTTGACGTTATTTTTATGGATATCCGTATGCCGGATATGAATGGAATTGAAGCAACGAGAAAAATAAAAGATCAGTGGCCGGAAACAGCTATTTTAATCTTAACCACCTTTAACGATGATGAATATGCACTGGAAGCACTTAATGAAGGAGCAAGCGGATTCTTATTGAAAACCTCTGACGGAAAAAAGCTTATTGAAGCTGTTTACAGTGTGATGAAGGGCGGCGTAGTGCTGCATGACGAAGTAACAGCAAAAGTAATGCCGAGATTATTGAAGCAATCTAAAAAAGCAGCTGCTGCCCCGCATGTTGATCTTACGGAAAGAGAAAGGGCGATTATAAAACGAATTGGACAGGGGAAAACGAATAAAGAAATCGCTGCGGAGCTGTATCTATCCATAGGAACTGTTAAAAATCATATTTCTGTTATTCTTCAAAAGACAGGTCAGAGAGATCGGACGCAGCTTGCTATTTATGCAGTAACACATGACATCTCCTGAAAGAGAATGTCAAGAAATTGTACCATTTCACTGCTGAAGACAGGTGTTACATATTTTATAATGAAACATGGAACATTAGCGTTGAGGGTACAGCGGGTTTCGCACCATCCTTCTGTATTAGCGAACAAGATGGCCGGGTGTTTTGCCAATGATTGTTTTGCGGCGGTTCGTCCCGGTCTTAAGCTCTGATGAGAATGAAGTTGACTTATACTGTCATCGGAAATTCGAACCACTTTGAGATTTTAATAACGAGTAGTTCAAGGTTGAAGTAATCTTAATTGAAGTTTGGTGAAGGATTTATGATTGAAATATTTTTAGATGAATTTCATTTTTCTACACTGTGGAACGGCGGAATCTTCTTATTTTGTGCATTTATTATTATTTGTTACTTTTTTATGATTCCTTCCAAGGGGAAAGTCAAGGCGATACATACAATTTCTTTCCTATTGGGTATGATTATTCTATTTTTAGCTGCAGGAAGTCCGCTGAATATTATTGGCAGACTGACACTGCAGGCGCATATGTATCAAATTGTCGGTTTGCTGTTTGTGGCAGCACCACTGCTGGTTATTGGCTGGAGACCGAAATCGTGGATCAGCCAAAAAATAAGCTGGATGCCGAGAATGCTTGATTACCTCAGAAAACCGGCAACAGCTATTATAATACTGACTGTCTTTTTTTACAGCTATCATATGCCATTTATGTTTGACATTGCCCGTATGGAGTTATATTGGAATCATTTCTTTATGCTGGGTTTATTTATAGCAGCCTTAAATTTCTGGTCTGCATTTTTCTATTATTGGCTGGATAATCGTGTCAGATGGTATGCAATGGCGATACAAATTTCTGCTTTTCTGCCATATTGTTTTTATGGATTATTAGCAAGTACAGGTATTTATCAAACTTACAATGATCCCGCTGTATTTCTGGAATCATTAAAAGTCTGTATTCCGGTTGATCTCCAGATGCCGGATGAATTCTATATAGGCTTTTTACCGTTCGACCCGGTTTACGAGCAGCAGATGGGAATTTTAATTTTTCTGTTCAGTATTGCACTGGTATCTGTTATTACTTTGGTTTGGGCGCAGCGGCAAACTAAGAATGAAAAAGCATTATAAACTTTAAAGCAGCAGAACTGATTTTTCAGCTCTGCTGTTTTTCTATTCTATTATCTCAAAAAAATGACTGGAGTCACTTTTTTTCAGAGTGATTAGTGACGAGAGGTAGTGTTTCTTTGTTTCAAAAGACGATAAAATATAAGTAGATTCTCAGAAGGAGGGAATATCGTGCTGGAATTAGTTGATATTTCAAAGCGTTTTAAAAAAATAGAAGCAGTAAAGTCATTAAATATGTTTATCGAACAAGGGGAGATTGTTGGGTTGCTCGGGCCGAATGGAGCTGGAAAGTCAACGGCGATCTCTATACTTTCTACGTTAATTGAACCAACACAGGGAGACGTGCGTTTTTTAAAAGAGTCTGTTATCAAAAAGCCTGCTCCGTTACGGAAAGCCATCGGGGTTGTCCCCCAGGAAATTGCGCTATACCCGCAGCTGTCAACGGAGGAAAATCTGCTTTTCTTTGGGAGAATCTATCGATTGAAAGGATCAAAATTAAAACAGCGTGTCAATGAAATTTTAGAGCTGATTGGTTTAACAGAGAAAAGAAAAGCACTTGTGGATTCTTTTTCAGGTGGAATGAAAAGACGCTTGAACATCGGAGTTGCGATGCTTCATAATCCCCAAATCCTAATTATGGATGAACCGACTGTGGGGATTGATCCGCAATCAAGAAGCTATATTTTAGAGACGGTAAAGCGTTTGAACAAGGAGCACCAAATGACGGTCGTCTATACAAGTCATTACATGGAAGAAGTCGATTATCTGTGTGATCGTATTTACATTATGGACCAGGGGAATTTAATTGCTTCTGGTACCAAAGAGGAAATTAAGCAGATTCTTTCCTCAGAAAATACGATTTCCATTCAGGCTGATCGTTGGAATAGTAAGTTTATTGCACAGTTAAAGGGACATGAATCTATTACGAAGGTTCATGTTGAGGGGGATGAGATTACATTAATTACACCAAAGGAAGTCAATCTGTTTTCGGAAATTATTTCCATGACGGAAGAATACGGGATTGCTTTACGCTCACTGCATGTAAAGTCCCCGACATTAGAAGATGTGTTCCTGCACTTAACTGGAAGAGCATTACGCGATTAAAGGAGGGGGTTCTATGTTATTTCAATTAATTAAAAAACAATTGCTCCTGCTATGGCGTAATCCAGTCCAAATTTTTTTACTTTTGGGATTACCGATTATACTCATTCTTATTTTAAGTATTGCATTGGCTGGCTTTATGGAAAGTGGCAGTCCAAAACTTGAATTAAAAGTAGCCTGGCTGGAGCATGAGGATGAATCGGAACAGATAGAACGATTTATTAATGAAATGAATGCGCTTGGTGTACCGGCAGAGACTTTTGGTGACAGTGAAGATATGCAAATAATTACGATGCTTAGAGAGGATATTTTTCAAGGGGAAGATTTGCAGGAAATGATCGAATTAAATGTTATTCATGAAGATGAAAAAGCAGATGTGCTTGCAGATGATTCCTATTCAGGTCTAATCGAGGTTCCGGAAAACTTCACCTATGATATGTTGCAGATTATCTCTGAACAAGGCGGTGAAAGACCTGAAATAACGTTGCATGTCAATCAGGAGGATGGCATTTATTCATCTGTCTTATCGCAAATTTTAGAACAATTTGATGAGAATCTGACAACACAGACCTTCCTTCAGCAGAATGGTCTTGCTGTAGACATGAAAGAAATGCAGGCTGCAGCAAGTGCCGGGGAGCAAACACAAATTAATCAAATGGAGCCGATTTCTTCGCGTGATTATTATACCGTAGCAATGGCTGTCTTTACCGGATTATATGTTGCTTCCACAATTGGATTCTTTGCAACCAGAGAAAGACAGGATCAGGTATTTGATCGTATTATTGTCGGGGATATGTCAAGGTGGCTGTACTTCCTCAGTATTTTAATTTCGGGTACGATTATTGCCTTTATTCAATTATTATTTCTCTTTTGTTTTTCGTATTTTGTATTCCAGGTTAGTTTTAATGACATTCTGACATTTTTGATTACTACCATCTCTTATGCTATTGCTGTAGGGGGAATTACTGTTTTATTGACGGCTATCAGCTACCGTTTTAAATCAGATGCAATCATCGGATTTTTTTCAGGAGTAGTAACCTCTATCTTAGCATTTATCGGAGGAAGCTTTTTCCCAATTGGAGAATTATCGGAAACCATAGCGCACTTAGGTAATTTGACGCCGAACGGATCTGGATTGAGTGCTTATATCCAAATACTCCGTGGGAGCGGTTTGGAGGATGTTGCCAATTATCTTATCTATATGATCAGCTTTGGTGTTGTAATGATTATTGTGGCTGCGATGAGCTTTCCAAAAAGGGGGTCAACACGATGAAAGGGATACTCTTAGCGCGGGTACGTGAATTTATTCGTAATCCATTTACTTTCCTACTTTTTACAGGAATGTCTATTGTATTTGCTTGGGTGATTTCATCTATGAACGTAGGTGGCGGGGGAGGAGGTCTTCCGGTACCGGTATATGTAGAAGAGGAGGCCGACAGCTATCAGAGCTCTCTTGAACAACAGGAGGCTTTTCAATTTTATCCAGTAGATAAAGAAACGTTAGAAGCAGAGCTCAGGGAAGGCGAAGCAGATACGGGTGTCATTTTATATGAAAATCGGTTTGATATTTTAGTAGGTGTAGAATCACCGAATGCTGGTCTGATTCAACAAACGGTTCAGAAGGTATATACAACAGATATTCAGGAAACGTTAATCGGAGATGCAGCTGATGCAGCGGGGATGGAGGCAGATCAAGCTGTTTCAGCCTACAAAGAAACATTATCTGATGGAACATTCGATTTGACTGTAAATAGCTTTTCTGGGGAAGAATCCTGGAAATACGATGATAATGTTCATCGTATCGGCGGCTTTGCATTATTTTTCGCAATTTATACCATTGCATATGGAGTAGTGAAAATTTTAACAGAGAAGCGGATGGGTGTCTGGGACCGAATAATTTTATCGCCGGTAAAAAAATCAGAAATGTATATTGCTAATCTGCTGTACAGCTTTATCGAGGGATATCTACAGATTTTAATTATTTTCAGTGTCTTCTATTTCTGGCGGGGGATTACCTTCAATGATCAGATGATTGAAATTTTACTGATGTTAATTCCATATGCTTTAGCAATTGTTGCTATGTCGATTTTAATTACAGCGCTTGTTAAAAATGTGGAGCAATTTAATGCAGCAATCAGCATTATTACAGTAAGTTTAGCGATGATTGGCGGGGCATTTTGGCCGCTGGAAATTGTCAGTAATCCTGTTTTACTATTTTTAGCCAAACTGAATCCAATTAAATATGGATTGGATATTATCCAAGGAGCGGCAGTATATGGATACTCTTTTACGGAGCTTCTGCAGCCGATCAGTATATTGACATTGATGGCTGTTTTATTTACCGGAATCGGCATTCATTTAATGGAAAAACGTCATATTTAATTAAGAAAGTTGATAAAACGTAGAAGAATGTGTATTCATACAGGTTCTTCTACGTTTTTATGTATCTAAGGGTATGAAAAATCAGGAGAATTTAAGAGATGAATGACTTAAGAAATGCCTATCTATTCTATAAAAATGTCATAATATCTCCCATAACTTGGATTATATACATAAGTGAATTTCTTGTATAATGAAATAGAAAGATAGACAGATAGAAAAGAGGGTCATGGTGTGAAGAAAAAGAAAAAATGGATTTGGATTATTTCAGGGGTAGTTGTTATACTCCTTATTATAAATTTTGCAGCTGCCGTTTTCTTTTATAATCTCGCCGTTGAGCGTAATGTAAAGGATTTTTTGAACGGAAATACAGATTTAGAGGTTGAGGCTGAGACTTTGGATGTTTTATTGGACGGCGATTGGCGTGACTGGTCGGATGAACAGCCGTTTGAAACATGGCATCAGACTTCCTTTGACGGACTTGACTTGCAGGGATATTATCTGGAGGCAAAACAGCCGACGAAGAAAGTAGTTATTTTCGCTCACGGCTACTTAGGCCGTGGAAAGGATATGTCTTTATTTGGCCAGCATTATTATGAGGACCTGGGATATAATGTTTTTACTGCAGACATGCGCGGGCATGGAGAAAGTGAAGGAGATTATATCGGTTTTGGCTGGCATGACCGTCTGGACTTAATTAACTGGATTGATCAGGTTATCGATCGGGTTGGCGAAGACGCGGAAATTGTACTTCACGGCGTTTCTATGGGAGGCTCCACTGTATTAATGGCGAGTGGAGAAGAGCTTTCTGCTAATGTGAAAGCAATTGTAGCAGATGCTTCTTACACAGACGCAAATGACCTGTTCGCTTATCATCTTGACCGGATGTTCCACCTGCCGTCATTTCCATTTATTCCGTCTACCAGTCTGGTAACAAAGATACGGGCAGGCTATGGTTTGAAGGAAGCTTCTGCACTGGATCAGGTTGCAAAGGCAGAAGTGCCGATTTTATTTGTTCATGGAAAAGAGGATGTCTTTGTACCGACAGAAATGACGGAGGAGCTCTATGAAAATACCAAAAGCGAGAAGGAGCTTTTACTTGTAGATGAAGCAAGTCATGGAGAATCCTTTGTGAAGGATGAAGAATTATATAAGAAAACTTTGGATGCATTTTTAGAGCGTTTTGTAAAGGAAGACTAGCGAAAATGCGGCAGATGGCTGCCTATACAATCATGTGAAATCTGTCAAAGGTGAGCACGGAAGAACAGGATTTCGGCAAAGGGTCTTGCTAAGATGTTATTAAGGGGTGAGTCACTTGATGTGGGTGAAATCAATACAAACAGCTTTGAACTATATGGAAGAAAAAATACTGGAGGAGCTATCCATCGAAGAAATTGCAAAGCAGGCGAATTTTTCTGTGTTTCATTTTCAAAGGACATTTAATGTAATGACAGGAATTACTGTTGCCGAGTATATTCGGCGGCGACGTCTGACCTTGGCAGCCAATGAGTTAAGAAAATCAGATGAAAGGATTATAGATATTGCCCACAAATATGGTTATGAAACCCCGGAAGCTTTCTCGAAGGCATTTCGTAAACAGCATGGAATTACACCAAGAGAAGCACGGAAGCATTCAGGAAACCTCACATCTTATAATCGCCTGGTTATTCAGGTGAATTTAAAAGGGGAGAATCCTATGAACTACAAGATTATTGATCATGATGCATTTCAGGTAATTGGAGTAAGAGAAGAATTTTCATTAATGAACGAACAAAATCTGACCGGGATTTCTGAAATGTGGCAGAAGGCGCATACAGACGGTACCGATGAATTATTAAGCAGTTTGAATAATGGACCGGTGCAAGGAGTTATAGGTGTATGTGATGATAAAAATGATAAATCCATCGACTATTGGATTGGAACAGCTTATCAGGGTGAAACACCAGGTAGATTCGAAGCCACTGAGATTCCAGCATCTAAGTGGGCGATATTTGAAGTTCACGGCGCAATGCCTGATGCTATTCAAAAAGTGTGGAAGCAAATATTTTCAGAATGGTTTCCATCCAGCAATTATGACCATGCAGGTACACCAGAATTAGAAGTGTATTCGGATGGTGATGCTTCTGAAGAGGATTATTATTCAGAAATCTGGATTCCGGTTAAATAAACAGAATACATTTTAAAATGAAATTAAGAAGGACATTGATCACATCAAAAGAGGATCGATGTCTTTTTTTTATGCAATTATTATACATATAAACTTGTGATTTAAACAAATTTAATTAATATTTATAAATTCCCTTGCATAAACATACATAAAAATTTATAATGATTAATAATTAATTTTTCAGACAAGGGAGAGAAGGTTATTGAAAAAAGCAGCAATTATTGGAGGAACGGGTTACGGGGCAATTGAACTTATAAGACTCCTCCAATCACATAAAGAAATCCAGCTTACTAAAATTATCTCGCAATCACAGGCAGGGGAGGATTTATCATCCACTTATCCGCATTTATCGGGAATTATCACTAAAAAGATGGAATCACTAGATTTAGAGGAGCTGGAAAAAGAGATTGATATTTTATTCTTAGCAACTCCGG
Organism: Oceanobacillus sojae; assembly: GCF_900162665.1. Lineage (GTDB taxonomy): Bacteria > Bacillota > Bacilli > Bacillales > Amphibacillaceae > Oceanobacillus > Oceanobacillus sojae_A. The sequence goes on along the minus strand of NZ_LT727812.1, from coordinate 556,249 downwards.
CCGGTGTCGCTAAGAATATTATTCCTTCTTTTCAGGACACTTCCATTCAGTGCATTGATTTATCGGGAGACTTCCGGCTGACAGGGGAGGAATACAGTGAATGGTACGGAAAAGAGCCTGCTCCGGCTGAATTCTCGGAAAAAGCGGTGTTTGGACTCAGTGATATTTTTACAGAGGATATAAAAACAGCTTCTATTATTTCTAATCCAGGCTGTTTCCCAACTGCTGCTTTATCAGCGTTAATCCCTCTTATTGACGGGGGTAAGATCCAGACGGAAGGAATTCGTATTGATGCAAAAACAGGAATTTCCGGAGCTGGAAAGGGCTTGAGTGAGAAAACACATTTTTCTACAACAAATGAAAATGTTATTCCCTATAAAATCGGGCAGCATCAGCATATTCCGGAAATTGAACGATATGCTTCCAAGTTTGCTGAAAAAGACTTAAAAGTATCATTTACAACACATTTAATTCCAATGACAAGAGGTCTGATGTGTACGATATATGCAGATATAAAAAATCAGGAAACAACAGCTTCTATTTTAAATTATCTTGAGGAATATTATCAGGAAAAATCTTTTGTCCGGATTTTACCGGAGGGAATTTTCCCGACAACGAAGGGTGTATCAGGCAGCAATTTTTGTGATATTGGAGCATATGTGGACTCGAGAACTAATAGCATTGTTGTTGTATCAGCAATTGATAATTTAGTAAAAGGAGCTGCCGGTCAGGCAATTCAAAACGCCAATATTATGAATGGCTGGGATGAGACGATGGGATTGGAATTTATACCGGTATTCCCGTAATTAGGAGGAGAATAAATGGAACAGACTTTATTAAAACCATTTAAGATTATAGAGAATGCACATATCGATCAGCCGAAGGGGTTTACAGCAGGAGGTATTCATGCCGGACTGCGCAAATCAAAGCTTGATTTTGGCTGGATTTATTCGGAAGTTCCGGCAACTGCTGCAGGTGTTTATACACAGAATACGTTTCAGGCTGCTCCACTTCAGATTACACAGGAGGCATTAAAGCAAACTGCTCAGCTGCAGACAATTATTGTGAATTCAGCGAATGCCAATTCCTATACAGGTGAGCAAGGCTATCAGGACGCTGTTCAAATGCAGCAGCTGACTGCAGAAAAAATAGGGGTTGATCCTTCTCTGGTGGCTGTAGCGTCAACTGGTGTCATTGGTGAGATGCTGCCGATGGATGTGATAAAAGGAGCAATAGCACGGATTAATGAAAATAAAGATGCAGATGCTTTTGAACACGCAATTTTAACGACCGATACGAAAACCAAGCATATTGCTGTTGAGGTTGAAATAGATGGAAAGACGATAACGATTGCAGGAGCTGCCAAAGGATCTGGAATGATTCACCCGAATATGGCTACAATGCTTTCCTTTATTACAACGGATGCCAAGGTGGAAGCAGAGAGTCTCCAGCAGGGATTAAAGCAATCTACTAATCAGACATTTAATCGTATTACAGTGGACGGTGACTGCAGCACGAATGATATGGTGCTGATATTAGCTAACGGAATGCAGAATAATAACACCCTTGATCAAAATCATCCGGAATGGAACAGATTTATGGAGGCATGGCAATTTGTCAGCCGGGAGCTGGCAAAAATGATTGCCAAAGACGGAGAAGGGGCAACAAAGCTTGTAGAAGTAACTGTTGAAGGCGCTGAGACAGAGGAGCAGGCTGCGCAGATGGCTAAGGCTGTGATTGCTTCAAGCCTTGTTAAAACAGCAATTTATGGAGAAGACGCCAATTGGGGCAGAATTGTCAGTGCGCTAGGAGCAAGCGGTGTGCCTTTTGATAAGAACAGTCTATCCATTGCAATTGGCTCTGAGCGTATTATTGAGGATGGCCAATTATTGTCCTTCCATGAACCAAACTGTGTGGAAGAATTGGTCAAGGATACGGTTCAGCTTTTTATCGGGCTTAAGGATGGTTCAGAAAAAGCTACAGCATGGGGCTGTGATTTAACCTATGATTACGTGAAAATCAATGCATCCTATCGGACATGAGGTGTTTTAATGACAAAAGCAGTATTTAAAATAGGCGGAAGTATATTACAGGAGCTGCCGAAATCCTTTTATCAGCTGCTCATTGATTTGAAGGAAAAAGGGATTTGTGATCCTGTGATTGTTCATGGCGGCGGTCCGGAAATCAATCAGGCATTAAAGCAAATGAATATTGAAAGTACCTTTGTTGATGGTCTTCGTGTTACTACAGAAGAAGTATTGGAAGTAGCACAGATGGTTATGAGCGGAACAATCAATAAACGGATTGTCGGTTTATTTCAGGGACAGAATGGAAAAGCAATCGGATTAAGCGGCGTAGACGGCAGGCTGCTGCAGGCTAAACCTATTCATAATGGAAAGCTGGGATTAGTGGGAGAAATCACAAAAGTGGAAACAGCCTGGATTGACATGATACTGAAAGAGGGGGGCATCCCCGTTATTTCTCCGATTGCAGCAGGTGAAGGGGAAAGCCGTTTAAATATTAATGGTGACACAGCAGCCGGAGCTGTAGCAGAGGCATTAGGCTGCAAGCTTGTTCTAATCAGCAATATCCCCGGGGTAATGGAAACAATCAACCAGAAAGAAATTATTCATCATCATTTAACAAAGAATGATGTGGAAGCAATGATAGCTTCGGGAGTAATTTATGGCGGAATGATACCCAAAGTGCGCTCTGCACTGGCAAGTTTAAAGGGGGGCGTAGAAGAATCTGTGATTTTAAACGGCCTGGAGCCTGATAATATTTTAAAATATTTAGATGGTGAAAAGGTAGGAACTATTTTAAGAGAAAAGGAGATTGCAGAACATGTCTAGTACAATGACAACATCAGCATTAATGAAAAACTATCAGCGCCTGCCAATTACTATTTTAAAAGGTAAGGGAAGCTATGTATGGGATGATCAGGGTGTGAAATATCTTGATTATACATCAGGGATTGCTACATGCAGTCTGGGACATGTACCAGATTATGTGCAGGAAAAATTATCAGAGCAATTAGAGAATTTATGGCATGTTTCTAATTTATACCGGATTCCTCAGCAGGAAGCATTGGCTGAGAAATTAGCTTCTTTAAGCTGCTTCGACCAGGCATTCTTTTGTAACAGTGGCGCAGAAGCGAATGAAGCGGCTATCAAATTAGCTAAAAAATATGCAAAAGACCATCAGAAGCCGGAAAGAACAGAAATCGTTACCTTTTCAAATTCCTTTCATGGAAGAACTGGTTCGACAATGGCGGCAACTGCACAGACGAAAATTCATAACGGCTTTACGCCATTAACGCCCGGGTTTACTTATTTACCGTTTAATCAGCAGGAGGCAATTGAGCAAATAGATACCGATAAAACAGCGGGTGTTTTATTGGAGCTTGTGCAGGGAGAAGGCGGGGTTCATCCGGCAGATGTACAGTGGGTAAAAGCTCTATATGCATATTGCAAGGAAGCGGATATTTTGTTTATGGTTGATGAAATCCAGACAGGAATCGGCAGAACCGGATCTCTATTTGCATATGAGCAATATGAAATAGAACCGGATGCAATTACTTTGGCTAAAGGCTTAGGCTCTGGTTTTCCTATTGGAGCATTATTAGCAAAAAATAAAGCGGCAGAAAGTTTTTCTCCTGGAACGCATGGCAGTACCTTTGGCGGAAATCCTTTGGCAGCGACAGCAGGGCTGGCTACACTGGAGCAAATTACAAATGCTGCATTTTTAGAAGATTTACAGGAGAAATGCCTGCTGTTAACAGAAGCGTTAACAAAGCTGGCAGAAACTAATCCATTAATAAAATCTGTTAGAGGAAAGGGATTTCTAATCGGACTGGAAGTTGAAAATAAAGCCGGAGTCTGGGTCGAAAAATTAAGAGAAAAACAGGTTCTTGTTTTAACAGCAGGGGAGCATGTTGTGCGTATTTTACCTCCATTAACAACAGAGAAAGAAGAGTTATTCACTTTTATAGGAGTGATAACGGCTATAGCAGCAGACTTAGAGGAGAAGGGAGAATAATATATGCCTAAACATCCAGGGATTAAGAAAGTGCTTGTTTTAGGATCGGGGCCAATTGTTATCGGGCAGGCAGCGGAGTTTGATTATGCAGGAACACAGGCTTGCCTGGCGTTAAAAGAAGAGGGGCTGGAAGTCGTTCTTATCAATAACAATCCCGCGACCATTATGACAGATGAAGCTATCACAGATCAGGTCTACTTAGAACCATTAGAGGTAGAGGTGGTCGAAAAAATCATTGAAAAAGAAAAGCCGGATGGCTTAATTGGAACCTTGGGTGGGCAAACAGGATTGAATTTATCCATGGAGCTTCATGATAAAGGGATTTTGGAGAAATATAATGTGGAATTACTGGGAACATCTATTGCCTCTATTCAAAAAGGAGAGGACAGAGAAAAGTTCAGAGATTTAATGATTGCCATCAAGGAGCCTATCTCTGAATCGCAAATTGTGACGAATATAGAGGATGGCCTATCTTTCGCTGCGCAAATTGGCTACCCGGTTATTCTCCGTCCAGCCTATACATTAGGCGGGGAAGGCGGAGGATTTGCGAATAACAAAGAAGAATTCTGTGAGCTGTTAGCAAAAGGTCTCCACTTAAGTCCGATACATCAGGTGCTGGTAGAGCGCAGCATTAAAGGCTGGAAAGAGATTGAATATGAAGTCATGCGTGATGAAAGTGACGCCTGCCAAATTATTTGTGATATGGAAAATGTGGATCCGGTCGGGGTTCACACCGGAGATTCAATCGTTGTTGCTCCGGCTCAGACATTAACAGGAGAACAAAGCAAAATACTGCGTGACGCATCTATTAAAATTATTCGTGCATTAGAAGTGATTGGAGGCTGTAATATTCAATTCGCCCTCCATCCGGAAACGAATGAATACTGTATCATTGAGGTAAATCCCCGTGTCAGCCGTTCTTCCGCATTAGCATCTAAAGCAACAGGCTATCCTATTGCAAGAGTAGCAGCAAAATGCGCAGTAGGCTATCATCTGGATGAACTGGTAGATCCGATCAGCGGGGCAACCTATCTTCATTTTACACCTGATTTAGATTATACAGTTGTGAAAATTCCTCGTTTCCCATTTGATAAGTTTTCGGAAGCAGACCGCAGCCTGGGGACACAAATGAAAGCAACAGGCGAGGTGATGTCCTTGGATAAAACCTTCGAGGGAGCATTAAATAAAGCAGTACGATCGCTGGAAATGAATGTCCAATCCCTGCACTGGCCAGCTTTTACAGAAAAATCGGAGGAAGAATTAACCGCACTGCTTGAAGAGCCGAATGATTTGCGTCTCTTTGCAATTGGAGAGGCCTTCCGGCGCCAAATTTCTGTTGCCAGGGTGTCTGAACTGACCTTAATTCAGCCTTATTTCTTAGAGAGGATTGCAGCTATGATAGAGCTGGAAAAAGACTTATCAACAATAGGGTGGAAGGATGTAACAGAAGGATTAATATTACAGGCAAAGCAGTATAATATCAGTGATGTGCGTCTGGCACAGTTATTTGACATTCAGCCGGCAGTTTTGCGTCAATATTATAAAAATCACGATCTTTCTCCTAATTACCGTTTTGTCGATACATGTCCAGGTACATCGGGTAAAAATTCCACTTATTTTTATTCAACCTGGTCAGATTTTAATCAAGTGCATCCCGTGTCTGCTAAAAAGAAAGTACTTGTTATCGGTTCTGGACCAATCCGGATTGGGCAGGGAGTTGAATTTGATTATTGCTCTGTTCATGCCGTGCAGGCTCTGCAGAAAGCCGGCTATGAAGCGGTAATGATCAATAATAACCCGGAAACTGTCAGCACAGACTATACGGTGGCAGATCGTCTTTATTTTGAACCGCTGACGCTTGAAGATGTTTTGCATGTGATGGAAATAGAGCAGATTCAGGGAGTTCTTATCCAGTTTGGCGGGCAGACGGCCATTAATTTAATGGGGCAGTTAACAGAAGCAGGGGTTTCTGTTTTAGGTACTACCCCTGAAAATATGGATAAAATGGAAGACCGCGAACAATTTTATACTTTTTTAGAGCAATTAAATATTGCACATATTCATGGAGAAATTGTGCATGATGCTGAACAGGTAAAGGCAGCAGCTCATCAGCTCGGCTATCCTGTTTTAATCCGTCCATCCTATGTCATTGGCGGTCAGTCCATGTTTGTCTGCTACAATAAAGAGGAGTTAATCAGTAACGTAGAGAGAGTGCAGGCAGATACCTATGACCAGTGCTGGCCATTATTGATGGATTCATATCTGCCGGGATTAGAATGTGAAGTAGATGTAGTGAGTGATGGGGAAAATGTGATTATTCCGGGGGTTTTTGAGCATATCGAAAAAGCAGGAGTTCATTCAGGTGACAGTACGAGCGTATTCCCGTCGATCACATTAACCGATCGGCAAAAGGAACAAGTTTATCAAATCTCGAAAAAAATTGCTGCAGAGCTGCCGATTGTCGGGATGATGAATATCCAGTTTGTCATTTATCAGGAAGAGGTATATGTCCTGGAAGTAAATCCGAGATCCTCCCGTACCGTGCCGGTAGTAAGCAAGGTAACAGGTATTCCGCTTGTTGCTTTAGCAGTAAACGCGCAATTAGGGGAGTCCCTGCAAAACTTTATGAAGGAATTCTCTGCTTATAAAGAGCCGGAGTATTATACAGTCAAAGCACCTGTCTTTTCTAAAAATAAACTAAAAGGCGTCGATCATATTTTAGGACCTGAAATGAAATCAACTGGTGAAGCAATTGGAATGGACGTTACTTTGGAAAAGGCAATTAGAAAAGCAGCCATACCTTCTCAACAAAAGTTGAATAACACAAAAAAGTGGTTTGTATCCATTAGTGATCACCATAAGGAAGAAAGCATCCCGTTTATTCGGGAAATTGCTGAAAAAACAGAAATCATTGCTACGCAGGGAACAAGTGCTTATCTGAAGACAAAACAAATTTCTTCTATAAAAGCGGATCGTGAAATAACAGATCTCAAAAAGCTGTTTTTACAGGATCCGCCGGGATATGTGATTAATATTCCAAGCATCGGAAGGGATAAAGAGCGATTCGGTTTTCAGCTTAGAGAGCTTTGTATTCAATTGAATATCCCTTACTTTACCAGCCTGGAAACGGCAAAGCTTGTCTGGAAGTATCAGCATCTGAAGCAGGAGGATATTCAATCTCTACAGGAATATTTAAAAACAATCGATAAAGTTGACAGTGTCACCTTGTAAATAAACGGAAAAAAGGATTATATCCAAAAACCATAAAGATAGAGGCTGACAGGAGCTGTCGCCTCTATTTTTTCAGGTTCATTATTACAAATATTTTTCAAACCAGCGGCAAATATTTTCTAACCGGGCTACCCGAAGCGCCGGATTACCGCTTCGGCTTAATTCATGGTTAGCATTTGGGAAGCGGACAAATTCGACTTCCTTGTTTAAATGTTTTAAGGTGATAAATAATTGTTCGCCCTGTTCAATCGGACAGCGATAGTCTTTTTCACCATGCAGAATAAGCAGTGGTGTCTCCACGTTTTCTGCGTATTTCAGCGGCGATATATCCCAGAGCTCTGTCGGATCCTCCAGTAAGTTCACGCCATGCTCCCATTTCGTAAAGAAGAAGCCGATGTCACTGACACCGTAGAAGCTCAGCCAATTGGATATAGACCTTTGTGTAACAGCTGCTTTAAAGCGGTTTGTATGGCCGACGATCCAGTTTGTCATAAACCCGCCATAGCTCCCTCCTGTCACACCTAAGCGATTTTCATCAATAAAGGAATACTGTTCCAGGCAATAGTCAACTGCCTCCATCAAATCCTGATAATCTCCTTTACCATAGTTTTCACGCACACCATTGACAAAATCCTGTCCATAGCCATGACTGCCGCGTGGATTCGTATAAAGTACCACATATCCTTCAGCTGCCAGAAGCTGCAGCTCATGGAAGAAGGTTTGTCCATACATAGCATGCGGACCGCCGTGAACCTCCAATACAAAAGGATATTTTTTACCTTCCTGGAAACCGTATGGATGGAGCAGCCAGCCTTGTATTTCTAAACCGTCGCTTGAAGTAAAAGTAATCTCCTCCGGACTGCTTAAAGCTACTTCACTGACAAATTCTTTATTTACATCTGTCAGCTTCTCCAATGTATTATCTGCAGCCAACCTATAAAAATTACCAGGATCTGTCGGATGGCTGACTCCTAATATAAAGCTTTTTGTATCTGGATTATAGGAGAAGCCGAATAGATGACTATGATCACTGTAGCGTGTTTTTAAATTGCCTTCTAAATCTGTTTCATATAAAGAAACGGCACCATTATCTGATCCGACAAAGTAAATGGATTCGTTATCATCAGACCAGACTGGGCCTGTCTCTGAACTGCCGAGACGCATATCTGCAACCATTGTATCCCCTGGCTGGACGCCCCAATCTCTGGACAGGAGCTTTTTTTCTTTACTATCCACATCGTATATGAATAGCTTTGTTAAGGTAGCACCTGCATATTCAAATTCATGTCCATAAGCAACAATTTTTTTATTGTCTCTGGAGAATGCTGCACCGTGATAGCTTCCTTTGCTGTCTGTTAATTTTGTTATTTCCTTTGATTGCAGCTCAAGTAAATACAAATCAGAAACCAGTGAAGAATCGGCGTCCTCCTCCAGATTAGCAGCAAAGATAAGATTTTTGTTATCAGGAGAAACATCGACCAAATGATGATCAGCTTCGTTGTCTGTCAGCTGACGAAAGGTACCTGCTGTTAAATCGTATTGGATAATTTGTGTTTTGGAATCATCATGGAATCCCCGGGCATCTGATTTATACCTCAGACGGTCAACAACGAGCGGCTTCGTCTGTGCTTCTTTTTGCTTTGCCTGTTTTTCTTCTTTGCTTAATTCTTTTAAGGCAGAAATATCATCATCTTTTTCAAGGTAGGAGCAGAATAAAATAGACTTTCCATCCTCTGACCAGATAGGCGAGAAGACACCGTTTGGAAATGTAGTAATTTGTTTCGATTCCCCGCCATCCATATCTGTCAGCCAAATCTGAGCTGCTCCGCTGCGGTTAGAAAGGAAAAAGGCCTTCTCCTTGTTTGGAGAAACACAGAAAGTATGGTTTCGGTGATTTCCTGAAGTCCATTGCTTATGTGAATCATTGGCAAGGTTATGTACATAAACCTGTGATTCATATTCTTTATCTGCGTTCACAGATGTGATGACGTAGCTGTATTTATCTTCTGAAATAAACTGCGGCTCACTAAGAACCTTAATATTCTGAAAATCTGTTGCGGCAATCGCTCTTTTTGCTGTTGATGCAGTCATAATACCCCTCCTGAATTTAAAAAATGTATTTCGTTCTTTCTGTATTTAAGTTTAAACTATTTCGGGTTGCGAATCAATAATAGTTAGCTTCATACCTGTGGTTCACTAAAGTTTATATTTTCTATATAAAAACAGCTGCCTTTAAAAAAGACAGCTGTTTCGCATTATAAATTTTTAATTAATTTATCTGTAATTTTAGCATCCTGTTCATATGCCCTTTGCAGGGTACGGGTAATTTCACCGGGTTCACCATTACCAACGACAACATTATCAAGCTGGATCACAGGCAATACTTCTGATGTACTGCTGGATAAAAACATTTCATCAGCATGCTGGATATCTTCAATATGAAAGGCTTCTTCAATCAGCGGAATATTTTCAGCTTTTAAGAAGCGTTCCACTGCCATCCTCACACAGCCGTGTAAGATATTATTAGTGGCAGGGTGTGTATATACTTTTCCATCTTTTATTAAGTAGATATTGGAAGAGCTGCATTCTGTTACAACGCCATCCCGATGCAGAATAGCTTCATAGCAGTTATTTTCCTTCGCTGTCTGCTTTGCTAGAACATTTGGCAGCAGATTTAAACTTTTGATATAACAGTTTTCCCAGCGGACATCACGCTGAGAGATGGTCTTCACGCCGCTTTCCAATATTTTTTCATTTCGCGGCAGGTCCTGGAGATATGCATAGATATTAGGCGTGACTTCATGTGGGAAGGTATGATCCCGGGGAGCTGAACCACGGGTGATTTGCATATACACTTTTCCGTCATTTTTCATATTATTTTTTTTCATTAATTGATGTAATAGGTCTGTCATCTTTTTTTTATCATATGGAATTTTAATTTTGATGGCTTCGGCAGAACGGTACAGACGATCGACATGTTCTGTCAGGAGATAGTATTCTCCTTTATAAATGCGGATTACCTCATAAATTCCATCACCAAACTGTAATCCTCTTTCTTCGAATGGGTAGCTGAGACTATCCTTATCAACAAACTCTGATTGGGTAAGAATAGTTGAATATACTGACATTTTAAAATTCTCCTCTCCGTGAAGCATAATAATAGTTTATTACGCGACCAGATGATTGTAAATAGATAACAAGATAAACTTCAGCATTTTAGAAGTGTATTCAGCAGTATTTTAAATTATTCTTATTCTATTTGATTTCTAAATATTAATTTTCTATTAATTTTTCATGAAAAAAATTAAATTTATTGTTGATTTTTATCAAATACGTTGCTATAATAAATTTTGTCGTTGAAAAACAAATGAAAATCATGCGGGTGTAGTTTAGTGGTAAAACCTCAGCCTTCCAAGCTGATGATGAGGGTTCGATTCCCTTCACCCGCTCCATACATATGTGATAACGCAGTGTTTCGTACTTAGTCTACGAAGTGTTGCGTTTTTATTTTGTACAAGAATATATAAGATTGAACAAATGCAGGTTTTTCCTAATAAAATATTTGTTTAACTTCATTAAAACATAGTAACCTGTTTATAAAAGAGAAGGCAGTAAAAGAACCAAAACAGATAGGAGGAGCTAGTATGAATCATCTTAAAAATAGTTTATTGCAAATGGACCGGAAAAGTTACAAAGCATATAAGCAAATTGCAGGAAGCTATACGTATCCACGTTATACGCTCCATATTGATTATGTACAAGGAGATCCATTTGCAAGCCCCTCAAGAATAAGAGTGGTAATTCCCGAGCAGGAACGTCACGTGGCGGCTGAATGGCTAAAAACGAAAGCCCGCCGGATTGCAGTGGAGGATGCTTTTGCAAGAGTGATCAGCAAAGCATTGAAGCATAATAAATTTTTTATTAAAGGTTCTGGCAAAAGCGGTATGATTGCTTTTGATGGACCTGGGCAGGAAATATTAGAACGGACAGCTGTAAGTATTACAGAGAAGGAAATAACTGTTTGCTTATCGGTAGGCTTACCTGCTAATGGACGTTCGATTAACGGAAAAGAAGCAGTAAAATTATTTAATGAGGTTATTCCTGCTTTATTAGAGAATTCAGCCTTTCAGATCCTGGACAAAGACATTCAGCAATCTGTACAGCTGGCAGATCAGCAGGAAGCAATTTGGAAAGCGATGAAAGAAAATAAGTGGGTGAGTTTTATTGCCAACAGCTCTATTTTACCAAGGGAAAGCGGCGTAAGTGATCTGCCATCTGAAGGGGCAGTAGCCTTTAAAAGCCCGCCGGAAGATGAAGTGGAATTAGAGCTTCCTCATGGTAAAATAGTAAAAGGAATGGCAGTTAAGCAAGGAGTCACGTTAATTACCGGCGGCGGTTATCACGGGAAAAGTACCTTGCTCCAGGCAATTGAACGAGGTGTTTATCCTCACTGCAAAGGGGATGGACGTGAATTTATCTGTACAGACCCGAGTGCTGTTAAAATAAGAGCAGAAGATGGAAGAGAGATATCGTCAGTAAACATCTCTCCTTTTATTTCCAATCTTCCTCACGGGAAAGACACCACTTCCTTTTCCACAACGAATGCAAGTGGAAGTACGTCACAGGCGGCAAACGTAATGGAGGCATTGGAGATTGGGGCAGAAACCCTGCTTATTGACGAAGATACAAGCGCCACAAATTTTATGATTCGCGACAGCCGTATGCAAAAGCTGATTGATCATAAAAATGAACCAATCACACCTTTTATCCATCGAATCAGACAGCTGGTGAATGAAGCAGATAAATCAGTGATTTTAATAACCGGAGGATCCGGAGATTATTTTGCCGTGGCAGACACAGTTATTTTGATGGAGGAATATAAGCCGAAGAATGTCACATCCAAAGCGAAAGAAATTATAAAGGAAGATCCTATTGCGCATAGTAATGTTGAACCTGCAGATTTCACCAATTTGAAGAACCGGCAGTTATCAGCTTCTACATTTCCCAAACAGGCAGATAGAAGATTTAAAATCCAGGCAAAGGGGCAATTTCAGATTTTATTTGGAAAAGAGCCGATCACCTTTGCTTATACCGAGCAGCTGGTGGACCCGTCACAAACAAGATTGATCGCAGAAATCATTCAATATCTTTACAGGAATGCAGGAAAGAATTTTTCTTCGTTTGAAGCATTAATACAGCATATAGATGATAAAATGGAGCAAGGGTTGGAAAAACTGACTAAAAGCAATGGAAAACATCCAGGAGATCTGGCAAGACCGAGAAAAAATGAAATCGCAGCGGTATTAAATCGGATGCGCACAGGGAAGTTTCTGATGAAATGAGCCAATGTAATCGAAGTAACCAAAGTGGATGGACAGAGATAAATAGTAGATAGAAAGGAGGCGGTATGGTGAAAGTGGATGAACTGAAAAAGGATATTCAAGCATATGCAAAAACCATTGGGATAGACAAAATTGGCTTTACAACAGCAGATATTTTTACTGAAATGAAGGAACGTTTAAGACGGCAGCAAGAGTTAAAATATCAATCCGGTTTTGAAAAAGGAAGCGTGGAAGAAAGAACCGAGCCGAAAAGGCTGCTTCCAGAAGCAAAGTCTATTATTTCCATTGCCGTCGCCTATCCGTCACGCATGGAGAAAACACCGAGAGGAACAAAAGGAGACAGGCGCGGTATTTTTGCTCGTGCTTCCTGGGGGATTGATTATCACACAGCTTTACAGGAACGGTTGGATAAGCTTGGGGAATATATTAAAGAAAGAGTACCTGATGCTGTCATCAAGTCTATGGTAGATACAGGGGAATTAAGCGACCGGGCCGTCGCTGAGCGGGCTGGCGTGGGTTTCAGCGGTAAAAATACATCGATTATTACAAAAGAGTATGGTTCATTTGTTTATTTAGGTGAAATGCTGACTAATATTCCGTTTATTCCTGATGAGAAGATAGAGGATGGCTGCGGAGACTGCACCATTTGCTTAGATGCCTGTCCGACAGGTGCCATTGTTCAGGGCGGGCAGCTGAATGCCCAGCGCTGTATAGCGTTTTTAACACAGACAAAAGATTTTCTGCCGGAGGAATTCCGTAATAAGATCGGAAACCGGTTATACGGATGTGACACCTGTCAGCAGGTTTGCCCTTGGAACAGGGGAAAGGACTCTCATTTTCATAAAGAATTAGAGCCTGATCCGGAGCTGGTTAAACCGAAGCTTAAACCGATGCTCCATTTGTCGAATCGCGAGTTCAAAGAAAAGTTTGGGCATATGTCAGGTTCCTGGAGAGGGAAAAAGCCGATTCAACGTAATGTCATTTTAGCATTGGGCCATTATAAGGAAGCAGCTGCTGAAGAGGATTTAATTGCTGTAATGAAAAATGATCCCAGGCCTGTTATTCGTGGCACAGCTGCATGGTCGCTAGGAAAAATAGGAACCGATGCAGCAAGAGAAGCTCTCTCTAAAGCGTTGGAAAAAGAAGATAATGAACAAGTGCAATATGAAATGGAAAATGCGCTGTCTGCAACGGCGGTAAAGTAAAGAGCGTGTTCAAAAAGAGTTTGCCTCAGGCAGACACGTTGTTTCTATGACCTAATTCGCCTCCTTTATGCATAAGCTTTGACGAGGAGGCGATTTTTAATGGGCGAAATCACAGCGTATTGGCAGGATTTTTTCAGACAAAATAAAGCAGATCAGGATTGGTGGCATAAAAAGAAGACGCTTTGCAAGAAGCGTGAGGCACAGATTTTAAAGATAAGGGGAAAGGGGATTGTTTTAAGCAAACGATCCTACGATACATCCAGAAATACGGGATATGCAGTACACCTGGAATACTTAATGAAACAGGGAGACTTTTTTTATACCGAAGAACAGATCGTCCCTTATCAGCTTTTGAAAAAATCGAATGGAGAGGGGAGGCATCAATACATCGAAAAGCCTCCTGCAGAAAATACCGGCAATCAGCTTCCTGTATTAAAGCAGGAAAATATAAAGCAAAGCAAGCGTCAAATAGAATATAACCGGCTGGAAGCAGTAAAATATGCTGAACGCTGGTGGAACAGCTTCAATCCGGAATATCGCCGTTTTGAAGATGATTGCACGAATTATATCTCCCAATGTCTGCGTGCGGGCGGAGGTCCGATGTGGGGAGAGCCGGTCAGGGAACGCGGCTGGTGGTATGGAAAGGATTCATGGAGCTTCAGCTGGTCTGTGGCGCATTCTTTCAGATGGTATTTAAACGGTTCGGAAAGAGGCATAAGAGGGGTAGAGGTTGAACAGCCGGAAGAATTAAATCCCGGGGATGTAATTTGTTATGATTTTGAAGGTGATGACAGATGGAATCATACAACGATTGTAGTGGCAAAAGACGCTGATAATATGCCGCTCGTCAATGCACATACGAATAATAGCCGTAACCGCTACTGGTCTTACGAGGATTCTGCAGCCTGGACGCCGGAAATTCAATATAAGTTTTTTCGCATTGAGATAAGTTAGTGTATAATATATTTTTGAATAGAGATAGAAATAGAAGCACTTGTTTTTTAGAATTCGCAATTGAAGGAGAATGAATGGTGAGTTTGCACGTTGTATTATTTGAACCGGAAATCCCGGCTAATACGGGGAATATCGGCAGAACATGTTTAGCAACTGGAACGACTTTACATCTTATACATCCGCTTGGTTTTTCAACGGATAGTAAAATGGTCCGCCGCGCCGGGCTGGATTATTGGGAGCATGTCGATGTAAAAGAATATAACTCGATAGAAGATTTGTATAAAACCTATCCAGAAGGAAGTTTTTACTATATAGAAAACTTTGGCACAAAATATTACACAGATTTTGATTTTTCACCTGTAGATACAGATCAATTTTTTGTGTTTGGAAAAGAATCCACAGGAATCCCGCGTGAACTGCTGACAGGTAAAGAAGATAGATGCCTGCGGATTCACATGAATGACGAGGTTCGTTCATTAAACCTTTCCAATACAGCTTCCATTATAATCTATGAAGCATTAAGACAGCAGGGGTTTCCAAAATTACATTAAAAAAGATGTCTCCACTTAATTGGAGGCATCTTTTTTAATTATAAACAAATCTTAAAGGCTTTATACTGGTTCTCAAGTACGCTGGTCTTCTTTTGGTACACCTGGTTTTGATTCGTAGCCGGCTGTGAAGCAGGAAACGAGGAATGTAACAATAACACCCATGAGTAATGCTAATTTCATAATATGATTCCTCCTTTTATGTAGTGATGGTACCCAATTTTACATTAAAAAGAAAAGCGGTATATTTTATTTGGAAATATGGATACGCTTTTTTTTCATTCTGCAGAACCATTGATTTCCCGGCAGAATGAAGTTTTATTTAATAATTTGTCCTTATTATAACGGAAAAATCACATATTGTGAACTATTCCTATATTTATTTATGTAGAGAAGCAATTCTGTCCTTATTGTCATTAACCGGTTAAAAAATAAATGATTTTTCATACATAAAAATCACTTGAACAATTATAAAGAAAAGTCTGAAAAATAAGCAGGAAAGATGTATTTTTTCAGATTCATGGAGAATGTCGAATTATCCCAATAAATCGGTTCCGATTCCTTGTAACCTCACTAAAAATCATGTATATTAGTTGATGTAAAGAAATCAATCTTATTACAAATAATTTGAACCGTTTTCATGAACGGATTAGTTAATTCAATGGGGGTATCAGTCGTGCCAGGAAATGAAGAGTCTGCGGAAAGATTTTGGGGACAGTTTCACGGACAAAATGCGGGGTATTTGGAACAGCAATATGAATTGTACAAAGAAGATCCGGAGCAAGTTGAATCTTCTATAAAATCATTGTTTGATACACATGGAGCGCCTGCCTGGATGACAGGGGAAGAAGTAATCAGCCCTATCAGTAATGAACAGACGCCTTTTAATGCTGGTGTATCAGAAAATCTTGATGTGACGAAATTAACCTCAGCAATCAAACTTGTTGAGGCTATTCGACGTTACGGTCATACAGATGCTGACATCTATTCGGTCGGTGGATATAAAAGTGCTCCTTCCCAAATGTTAAGCTTAAAGCATTATGGTTTGACAGAAGAGGATTTAAAAAACATCCCGGCATCCTGGATCTGGGAACGGGAAAAAGAAGGAGTCAAAACAGGCTTAGACGTTATTAACCTGATGAAGAAATATTATACAGGTACGATCACGTTTGAATATGATCATGTAAATAATGATGACGAACGTACCTGGCTCTTTGATTTAATTGAAGAAGGTAATGCTAGATTTGATCCTGACCAGGAAGAGAGAAAGGATATTCTGAGACGTTTATCTGAAGTAGAAGGTTTTGAAAAATTCCTTCATAAAACATTTGTCGGTCAAAAGCGCTTTTCTATCGAAGGCCTTGAATCTATGATTCCAATGATTGACTTTCTCGTAAAATATGCAAATGAAGATAATATTGAACATGTGATGATGGGAATGGCTCACCGCGGCCGTTTGGCTGTACTTGCGAATGTATTGAAAAAACCGTATGATAAGATTTTTTCCGAGTTTAACTACACAAGAGATAAGGAATTAATGCCGTCAGAAGGTTCAAAAGCAATTAACTATGGGTGGACTGGAGACGTAAAGTATCATTTCGGAGCAGAAAAAGAAGTTATACATGGAAGTAAAGTAAATACTAAAATAACACTTGCTCATAATCCATCGCATCTTGAATTTGTAAATCCGGTTGTAGAAGGATTTGCAAGAGCAGCACAGGATGAACGGGAAGTAAGCGGTTATCCTGCCAGAGATATTAACAAATCGATGCCGCTGGTAATTCATGGAGATGCCGCTTTTATCGGAGAAGGCGTGGTTGCTGAAACCCTTAATCTCAGCGGTTTGCCGGGATATACAACTGGCGGAACCGTACACCTTATCGCTAATAACCAGCTTGGTTACACAACAGATCGTGTAGACGGACGCTCGACACGCTATGCAAGTGACTTGGCAAAAGGCTTTGAAATCCCAATTATCCGCGTAAGTGCAGATGATCCGATTTCTTGTATTTCCGCTATTAAAATAGCTTGCGAGTATCGAAAAAAATTCCATAAAGACGTTTTAATTGATTTAGTAGGTTACCGCCGTTATGGACATAACGAAATGGATGAACCAAGAACAACACAGCCTCAATTATACAGTGAAATTGATAATCATCCATCGGTAGCAACGCTATTCGCACGTGCGATGGAAGAAAGAAAATTATTGGAATCAGGGGAATTTGACGAAATTAAAAATGAGATTGAAACAAGACTTTCTGATATTTATAAAGGAATGACAGAAAGTGAAATTGGTGAACCTCAGCCGAAGTCAATGCCGGAAGTACTTTCTAATAGATTAGACCAATTTGAAACAGCAGTAGATTTAGAGACTTTACAGAAAATAAATGAAGAGCTCCTGGAGCGCCCGGAAGGCTTTAAAGGATTTAAGAAGACAGAAAGAATCCTGCAGCGCAGAAAAGATGCACTGAAAGAAGGCAATAAAGCTGACTGGGGCACAGGAGAAGCTTTAGCATTTGCATCCATATTAAAAGACGGCACTCCAATCCGGTTGACAGGTCAGGATACAGAGCGTGGAACCTTTGCTCATCGTCATGTTGTCCTTCATGATGTGGAAACAGGTGAAAAATATAGTCCGATGCACGGATTATCTAATGTGAAAGCATCCTTCGATGTCCGGAACAGTCCATTATCAGAAGCTGCAGTTTTAGGCTTTGAATATGGCTATAGTGTCTATTCGCCAAATACCCTAGTTATTTGGGAAGCGCAATTTGGTGATTTTGCTAATGCCGGTCAGGTTATTATTGATCAATTTATTGCTTCGGCAAGAGCAAAGTGGAACGAAAAATCAAATATGGTGCTGTTACTTCCTCATGGTTATGAGGGACAGGGGCCAGAACATTCAAGTGCACGTTTAGAACGTTACTTGCAGATGGCTGCGGAAAATAACTGGATTGTAGCTAATGTGACTTCATCTGCACAGTTATTCCATCTTCTTCGCCGTCAGGCAGCGATGCGTTCCCGTCCAGAGGCGCGTCCATTGATTTTGATGACACCGAAAAGCAGTCTGATTAGAGATTATAAGATGGCTTCCAGTGCCGAAGAGTTTACGAGCGGCGGATTTAAAACATTACGTGAACAGCCATATTTTGATACGGATCCTGAGAAAGCAACTCGTCTATTATTAGGCAGCGGGAAAATTATGATTGATATTGAAGGGGAAATGGAAGAAGCAGAAGAAGCTTGCGATTGGATTCGTTCTTTGCGTGTAGAGCAAATCTATCCATTCCCGAAAAAAGCGATTCAGGAAGAAATCAAAAAACTTCCTCATTTAAAAGAAATTGTCTGGGTACAGGAAGAACCAAAAAATATGGGATCATGGGACTTTGTAGACGACTATTTAAGAGAACTTCTTGAAGATGACCAGAAATTACATGTTATCAGCAGACCGAAGCGTGCAGCACCGGCTGGAGGTATTCCTACTGTGCATAAAACAGCTCATAAATATATTATTGACCAAGCATTAAGCGAATTTGAAGGAGGAAAATCAAGTGCAGGAAATTAAGATACCTGAATTAGCGGAATCCATCACAGAAGGAACAATAGCAGAATGGCTTGTAAAAGAGGGCGATAAAGTAGAAAAGGGCGATGCTATTGTCGAGTTAGAGACAGATAAAGTAAATGTGGAAGTAAACTCAGAATTTACAGGTGTTGTTACTGAAATCATCAGCGCGGAAGGAGAAGATGTTTCTGTAGGTGATACCATCGGGAAGCTGGATGAAAATGGAGAAGCAGGGGCATCTTCTGGTAATGAAGAAAGTAAAAAAGAAGAGGAAGCTCCTAAAGAAGAGCCTAAAAAAGAATCTGCCGGAGAAAGTAAGCAGGAAGCTGCACCTGAGCAAAATAATGGTAATGTCATTGCTTCACCTGCAGCAAGAAAGCGTGCACGTGAATTGGGTATTGATTTAAGTGAAGTACAGACCCGTGATCCTCTGGGCAGAGTTCGTCCGGAAGATGTTACTGCACATAATAATGCACCTAAAAATGAGTCTGCACCATCCAAGCCGGCGAAAAAAGAAGAGCCTAAATCAGAGAAAACCGAGTTTGATAAACCGGTAGAACGCGTTAAAATGACCCGCCGCCGTCAAACGATTGCTAAAAATCTTGTAGAGGTACAGCATAATACAGCAATGTTAACAACATTTAATGAAGTTGACATGACTTCTGTTATGGAGCTTCGTAAGCAACGGAAAGATAAATTCTTAGAAAAGAATGGCGTGAAGCTTGGGTTTATGTCCTTCTTTGCAAAAGCTGTGGTTGGAGCACTCAAAGAATTCCCGCTTCTTAATGCAGAAATTCAAGGCAATGAATTGGTTATTAAGAAATTCTATGATATTGGTATTGCTGTTTCCACAGATGATGGTCTTGTTGTTCCGGTTGTTCGTGACGCAGATCGGAAGGACTTCGCAGGAATTGAACAGGATATCGTTGATTTGGGTAAAAAAGCACGTGATAATAAATTATCCTTAAATGATCTGCAAGGTGGATCTTTCACAATTACAAATGGCGGTACATTCGGCTCCATGATGTCTACGCCAATTTTAAATGCACCGCAGGTAGGTATTTTGGGAATGCATAATATCATTAAACGTCCGATCGCAATGCCGGATGATTCGATTGAAGTACGTCCAATGATGTATATTGCATTATCCTATGACCACCGTATTGTTGATGGTAAAGAAGCAGTACAATTCCTTGTTCGAATTAAACAGATGCTTGAAGATCCGTATGATTTATTGCTGGAAGGTTAAAAAAAGAACAAGCCTTGATACGAGTATATTAGCTCGTATCAAGGCTTTTTTTGAATAAGAAAGAGCTCTTACCTTGGGGGTGCGATTACCAATGTTGTCAGGTTATGGCTCGAACGTCCAGCAACGAGCGCAGCTTCTTGCGGCTTAGGAAATCATAAAGAAGCCAAAATGGTTCCAGATTCTGATCGGTGCAGAAAATTCGATATTGTATTTTCTGAAGCTATTAGGAAATATTAAATATGATTTAATTAATATGACATAAAAAGCGTTTTCATCCTAAATATTACAATTTATTTCTAATTTTTTTAATTATTAATTCTCTTTTCCAAGCATTGAAATTATTTTCAATTACTAATATGATAGTAATTGAATGGGAGCTCTTAATTAAATAGTTACATTTATTTATTTAGGGATTGCAATGTTTTTGTATTATTTTAATATGTAGAATTGAAATTTTTTCTGTGAATTTTTTTGTTATATATGATAAAGCGTTTACAGGAAAAATGTGGAGGAGGCGGTAATATGGACATTTTGTTGGGAATTTTGGCAGTTATCATTACACTCGGCTTAGCGTTTTTAATGTCGAATGATAAGAAAAGAATTAACTTCTACGCCATTGGTATTATGTTAGTTATACAATTACTTATTACATGGTTTATGTTTTCCACGCCCATTGGTGAAAACATTATCAGATGGATTTCAAACCTGTTCAATAAGTTGATTGAATTTGGACAAGAAGGAATTGGATTTGTATTAGGCGGATTTGAATTGGCAGAGGGCGGCGTGTTCTTCTTCAATGTGCTTCTCTTAATAATCTTTTTTGCAACAATACTCTCCGTTCTTACTTATTTAAAGATTCTTCCAATCATTATTAAGTATATTGGAGCTGTTATTTCCAAAATAACAGGATTACCTCGAATTGAATCATTTAACGGTGTAAATAGTGTTTTCTTCGGTCAATCTGAGGCTTTGATTGCAATACGCTCGCAATTTCACCATTTAAATGAAAATCGTTTATTTATTGTCTGTGCCTCGGCAATGAGTTCCGTATCAGCTTCTATCGTTGGATCGTATATTCAAATGCTGCCTCCAGAATATGTTTTGGTTGCTTTGCCGTTGAATATGTTCAGCTGCCTGATGATTGCTTCAATCATTGCTCCTGTAAACGTTCCAAAGGAAGAAGACAAAGTGGATATTTCAGACGTCAGTCAGGATAAAAGTATTTTTGAAGCAATGGGAAATGGTGCATTAGAAGGTGGAAAAATTGCATTGATTGTTGCTGCAATGTTAATTGCTTTTATCGCCTCATTAGAACTGGTTAACTGGATTATACAAGCTATTTTCGCAGGAATTACCCTGCAGGAAATTCTTGGTTATATTATTTCTCCTCTAGGTATACTAATGGGGATTGCGCCAGGCGAGGTTGTCCAAGCTGGATCGATTATGGGTACAAAAATTGTAACAAACGAATTTGTAGCAATGTTAGAATTACAACCATTGCTGGATCAACTATCTGAAAAAACAGTTGGTATCGTAACAGTATTCTTAACAAGCTTTGCCAATTTCTCTTCTATCGGTATTATCGCAGGTACGGTAAAAGGGATTGATAATGCAAAAGCTGTCATTGTTTCTAAATTTGGAATGAAGCTTTTAGCTGGGTCCATGCTGGTATCTATTCTTTCAGCAACCATCGTTGGACTATTCTTGTAGAAATAACATCAAAGCACCATGAATCAATCAAGATGATTCATGGTGCTTTTTATAATCCTTATAAAGCTACATTATCAGGCTGCGCTTTGCCTGATAAGCTTGTTTTACTTTACGCTGAATATATAATAAACGGAAAAGCAGAGCAATCGCACCTGCGCTTAAACCGGCAATAATTCCAATCCAGTAGCCAAAGGCAGCAAAATTAGTATAGTTTGCAAATAAATATCCTACCGGCAAACCGATGAGCCAATAAGAAACCAATGCAAGAATTAATGTCACATTAACATCCTTATATCCTCTTAGAGCCCCTTGGATTGGAGCTCCAATTGCATCCGCAAGCTGATAAAAAATCGCAAAAAGAATAAATTGCTTCGTCAATGTAATGACTTCCGGATTTGTATGATACAGCCGAGCAACAGCTCCGTCAAATACAAATAGAATAATACCGGTAAATACAGCGATGAGTATCCCGCCGGTAATCCCCAGATATGTGTAAGAACGGGCATCCCGGAAGCGTCTGGCTCCTATTTCAAACCCGACAGCAATAGTAAGTGCCATGCCGACACTTAATGGCAGCATATATAATAATCCGGCAAAATTCATGGCTGCCTGATGGGCTGCAATGGTATTTGTATCATAGACACTCATCATAATGGTGACAGCAGAAAAAATACTTGTTTCAAAAAACATGGCAAGTCCGATGGGCAAGCCGATTTTTAATTGACTGAGCCAATAGGAAATCTGTGGTTTAAAACGGATCCGAAAGATTTGATAAGACTTAAAAGGAGCAACTCTATGTATCATATATAAAGAAATGATACTGACGATCCAATAGGTAATACTTGTTGCGATACCTGCTCCAATACCGCCAAATTCCGGTATCCCCAGCTTGCCAAAAATAAAAATATAATTTAGGAGTGCATTAATCGGCAGGGAAATTAAGATAATAATCATGGAAGCTCTTGTCTGCCCAAGCCCATCCATAAAGCTTCGGACCGTGTGAAAAATAAATAATGGCATAATGCCTGTAGCGAGAAAAACTAAATAATATTTTGCTACATGTTGTACATCCGGCTCCAGACTCATCAGATGTAAAATAGGATCTAAAGCAAAAAAGCCTGCAATGAGAATAACACAGGATAAGCCGATGGACAGGTAAATACCCTGCTGAATAACCTGTGGAATATCTTTTTTCTCCTTGGCACCGATAAGCTGGGCAATGATGGGTGTTATGGCGAGAACAATACCATTTACTGCTGTTAAAACAGGTATCCAAAGGCTGGAACCGATCGCAACTCCCGCTAAATCAACGGAACCGGCACGCCCTGACATTACAGTATCAAAAAAATTCATCAGATTCATGCTGACCTGTGTTATCAGGATTGGCAGCATAATAATAATAAAAAGCTTTATTTTTTGTCTTCGGTTTGCTGTTTCATACATAGTTAATCTTTCCTAACATTTCGTAATTCGGTTTTTTAGTTAAATTAATAGGTGCATTGGTAATTATACGCTGATATAATAATTTGGGAAAGGATGAATTAATTCCATGGAAAAAAGAAATAAAAAACGTATTATATTTACTGGCGGCGGGACTGCCGGTCATGTCATTGTTAATTTAGCACTTATACCATATTATCAGGAACAGGGCTATCAAGTAGATTATATCGGATCGTATGAAGGAATTGAAAGAAACTTGATCGAAAAGCTGGACGGGGTGACATATCATCCGATATCCACAGGAAAATTGCGCCGCTATATGTCCAAAGAAAACTTTAAAGATCCATTTAAAGTCTTAAAAGGAACGATGCAGGCTTTTCGCATTTTAGGAAAAAGAAAAAAGCCATCCGTTGTTTTTTCTAAAGGCGGTTTTGTATCTGTGCCGGTTGTTGCAGCCGCAAAATTAAGAGGGATCCCTTCTGTTATTCACGAATCAGATTTCACACCGGGCCTGGCGAATAAGCTTTCCATACCATTTACAAAAAAAGTACTGGCAACATTTCCTGAAACAATGAAATATCTTCCGGAAAAGAAAGCTTCTTATGTTGGAGCAGTTATCCGTGATGAATTATTTACAGGAAATAAAAGGGCAGGATTAGCATTTGCACAGCTTGCTGGAGAAAAGCCTGTACTATTGATTATGGGGGGGAGCGGCGGAGCTGAGAAAATTAATGAAACGATCCGTGAAGCATTGGATGAATTACTGAAAACCTTTGAAATTATTCATATTTGTGGCAGCGGGAAAGTAGATTCATCTCTTCAGGTACCAGGATATGCGCAATTTGAATATGTGCATGAAGAATTAAAGGATATTTTTGCAGCAACGGACTTTGTTGTATCCCGTGCCGGCTCCAATGCCATTTTTGAATTTTTGGCTTTACGGAAACCGATGCTGTTAATTCCGCTTTCTCGCGGAGCAAGCAGAGGGGATCAGATTATTAATGCAAATTCCTTTAAGGAAAAAAACTATGCTAAGGTCCTTGAAGAAGAAACATTAACAACTGAAAAGCTTATCCAGGAAACAGCTGCTCTGAAAAAAGCTGCTCCAATCATGCTGGATGAAATGAAAAAATATAAAAGTGAAGAATCAAGAAATAAAGTAATTGAAATTATTGAATCCGTTCAAAAAAAATAAGAAGGCTGTAATTTGAAAGAAAGGAAGGACCTAAGCTGGTATGCCAGGACCCTTCCTTTCTTTTAGTCTTCTCTTGTAACAATATCTAATTTTCCTGTTTCCGGGTCAATAACAAGGCCGTGAACTTTTATTTCTTTTGGCAGCAGCGGATGATTACGGATAATCCCCACGCTTTGGGTCACAGAATCCTCGATTTTTTCAAAGCCATGGAACTCTTTGTGAAGATTAATACCAGAGTGCTCCAGGGTATGTAACGTTTCCTCCGGTATTCCGCGATCCACCATAGACTGCTGTAATGCTTCTATATCCACATTAGACATCCCGCAGCCGTGATGGCCGATAACTACTACTTCCTCTGCCTTTAAACTGTAAATTGCTACCAGTAAGCTTTTCATAATACTATCAAATGGTTTCCGGATAATGGCTCCGGCATTTTTCACCATTTTCACATCGCCGTTACGAATATTCAATGCTCTGGGAAGCAGTTCTACTAAGCGGGTATCCATACATGTGAAAATAACCATTCGTTTATTTGGGAACTTGTCCGTCGTATATTCTTCATAGCCTTTACTATCTACAAATTTTTCGTTGAATTCTAAAAGTTGATCTAAATTCATTTACTTCATCTCCCTTAATTTAAAATAATAGCATGGATTATAAAATATGAAAATAAAAAAAGTAATTGACTTACGATTTGGAAAAATATATAATGATAGGGCATTCAATTTTCAAATAAATGAGAAAAGGAGGATAACACAAAATGAATAACCTACAGCGTCAAATCAATCAGATGAATCAATCTAACCAAATAAAACAGAATATGATTTTGTGGCCTCCAAAAACAAAAGGGTGCTCTTTCTTCTAAATTTCCAGGGAGAAACGTGTATACATGGCCGCAAGTTTCCATGTGGCCGGCTGATAAGAGGATAAATAGGTTTTTTATAAGCATATGCCGACAAATGGTATATGCTTTTTTGGTGCTTTTTTTAATAGAAAATGGGATGTAAACAAATTCAATGGAAAAAGGTTTCAGATGTAGGATACTACATAGAAAGCAGGTGAAAAGATGTTTGCAGTTTTTAAGAAATTAAGCTGGTTTTTTGCACATTATTGGAAACGATATACCTTCGCAATTATAGCATTAATTATTGCAAGTGCAATCGGGTTAATACCCCCGAAATTAGTGGGATATATTATAGACCATATTCAGTTTGAAACTTTGACGGCGCAAATCCTGACAGCAGTTATCGCAGGATATATTGTATTGCTTATTGTACATTACATTATTTCGTATTTATGGGACTATACCCTGTTTGGAGGAGCTGTTATCTTAGAACGCTGGATGCGGAGTAAGCTGATGAAGCATTTCCTGACTATGTCTCCGACGTTCTTTGGGAAATATCGAACAGGAGATTTAATGGCGAGGTCGACCAATGATTTGAAAGCGATCAGTCTGACAGCTGGTTTTGGAGTACTGACATTAGTTGATTCCAGCATATTTATGTTAATGATTATTGCGGTAATGGGATTAACAATCAGTTGGCCGCTGACCTTTGCGGCTTTACTCCCGCTGCCAATCATGGCAGTCATCATGAATTTTTACGGCAGCGCCATCCATCAGCGCTTCACGAAGGCCCAGGAGGCTTTTGGAGAGATGAATAATAGTGTCCTGGAATCCATACGCGGTGTCCGGGCTGTCCGGGCATTTGTTCAGGAGGAGCATGAGAAAGAACGGTTTGAGGATATGACGAAAGATGTGTATGACAAAAATATAGAAGTTGCTAAAATTGATGCTTTGTTTGAACCGACAATGAAAATTCTGGTCGGGTTGTCTTACACAATCGGGATTGGTTACGGGGCATTGCTTGTATTTGAAAACAGATTGACTTTAGGAGATCTCGTTACCTTTAATGTCTATTTAGGAATGCTGATTTGGCCAATGTTTGCCGTAGGAGAGCTGATTAATATCCTGCAGCGGGGGAACGCATCCTTAGACCGGGTAAACAAAACATTATCCTATACACCAGACGTAAGGGATGTACTGGAGCCGAAGCAGGTTGAAACGGTTAAAGGACTCCGTTTTCAGAATGTATCCTTTAACTATCCGAATACGGCAGAAAAGGCTCTAAAAGGTGTTACCTTAAGTGTTCAGGTTGGAGAGACCATTGGTGTGGTCGGGAAAACCGGCGCCGGGAAAACAACATTATTTAAATTGCTGCTGAGACAATACCCGGATGTACAAGGAAATATAATTATCTCCGGGGAAGAAATAGAAACAATCCCTTTAAAACAGATTCGGGAATGGATCGGGTATGTGCCGCAGGATCAGATGATGTTTTCCAAAACAATTCGTGAAAATATTCAATTCGGTAAAGAAGTTGCGACAGATGAAGAAATATTCCGGTCGCTTGAGCTTGCTTATTTCTCCAGTGACATTTTGCAGCTGCCTGAAGGATTAGATACCCAGGTTGGTGAAAGCGGAATTACACTGTCAGGGGGACAAAAGCAGCGTGTAGCTCTGGCCAGGGCTTTTATTAAAAATCCGGAAGTTCTTATTTTAGATGATTCTTTATCCGCAGTGGATGGCAAGACGGAAGCAGCAATTATTGCTCATTTAAAAGAGGAACGTAAAAATAAAACAACATTTATAGCTGCACATCGCCTATCTGCTGTCACACATGCCGATCATATCATTGTTCTCGAGGACGGCAGGATTGCAGAAGAAGGAAGCCATGAGCAGTTAATGAAAGAGAAAGGCTGGTACTATACACAATACGTTCAGCAGCAAATGGAAGAGGAGGTGTAAGAATGAAGAAGAGTACAGAGCGGCGGTTATTTCAATACGCCTTAAAATATAAAAAAGGAATTATTATCGGTCTTGTCTGTTTAGTCATAGCTGTTGCTTTGGAGCTTGCCGGTCCTTTAATAGCCAAACGGGTCATTGATGACCATATTTTAGGTGTAGAGGGTTATTGGGAAGCAGTAGAATCAGCCGATAGTGCAGCAACTCCTTATCATGGTGAGTTGTTAAAACGGTCAGATCGTATTTCCGATGAAGATACTCTTTCGGGGGATACCTACACCTTATTACAAATCGGTATTTCCTATTACATTTTTGAAGGGGAGCTGCCGCTATCAGGACAGCGGGAAATGAATGATGGTGAGTTGACGATTGAATTAAATGATAATGTCGTTCAGGCTCAAGGCGAGCGTTTATCTGTTCAAGAAGCGTATCCGTTTTTTGAACCGGAGAAAACACCGATTATCGGCTTGTTGGTATTATATATGATTTTATTAGTGATTGCTGGTGTTTTTCAGTTTTACCAGACATTTTTATTGCAAAAGTCTGCCAATCAGATTGTTAAGCAGATGCGGACGGATTTATTTGCACATACGGAACGCTTACCGATTAATTATTATATTGATCAGCCGGCAGGAACGATTGTTGCGAGAATTACAAACGATACAGAAGCAATCCGTGATTTATATGAGCGTGTTTTATCTATTGTCGTGACCAGTTTAATTTATATGGCTGGAATCTTTGTTGCTTTATTTATTTTAGACCCGAAGCTTGCAGCACTCTGTCTGCTTGTCATTCCGTTATTATATGGATGGATGCAGCTTTATAAGTATTTTGGCAGCAAGTATAATAAGGTCATTCGAAAAACAATCAGTCAGATTAACGGAAATATTAATGAAGCCATTCAAGGAATGCCGATTATTCAGGCTTTCAATAAGGAAAAAGCGGTAAAAGAGGATTTTGAAGTATTAAATAATCGTAATTATACGTTCCAAAAGAAATTGATCCGTTTAAGTGCATTAACATCTTATAATTTAGTAACCGTATTTCGTAACATAACATTTGTCGGTTTCATCTGGTATTTTGGGTCTTCTTCCTTTGATATGGCAAGTGTGATTTCTATTGGCGTCCTATATGCTTTTGTCGATTATATTAACCGTTTATTCGAACCGGTGACGGATATTGTGAATCAGCTCCCGTTAATTGAGCAGGCGAGAGTGGCAGGCAGCCGGGTATTTGAGCTGCTGGATCAGCCTGCTGAAGAAACGGATAATCGTGAAATTGATAAATACAGAGGAACAATTTCCTTCGCTCATGTATATTTTGCTTATCAAAAAGATGATTATGTCTTAAAGGATATTTCCTTTAAAGTTGATGCAGGTCAGACAACTGCCTTTGTAGGTCATACAGGTTCAGGGAAAAGCTCTATTATGAATTTACTGTTCCGTTTTTATGATCCGCAAAAAGGAAGGATTACCATAGACGGGAGGGAAACATCATCTTTATCCAGACAGCAGGTTCGCAGCCATATGGGGATAGTTCTCCAGGACCCGTTTTTATTCTCTGGCACTATTTTAAGTAATGTAACGATGCAGGATGAAAAAATTACAAGGGAAACGGCAATTGCTGCGTTAAAAGCAGTTGGTGCGGACCGTTTTATCGAAAAGCTGCCTGATGGCTATGATGAAGAGGTAACTGAAAACGGGTCTACCTATTCCTTGGGCGAGAGACAATTAATTTCCTTTGCGCGGGCACTTGCCTTTGATCCATCAATTTTGATTCTGGATGAGGCAACAGCGAATATCGATACAGAAACAGAGCTGATGATTCAGCATGCGCTGGAGGTGCTGAAGAAAGGAAGAACAACACTTGTTATCGCTCACAGGTTATCTACCATCCAGCAGGCAGATCAGATTATTGTTCTGGATAAAGGAACGATTATTGAGCAGGGGAATCATGATACACTGATTGCAGAGCGCGGGTCATACTATCAGATGTATCAAATGCAGCAAGGCTCTTTGAAGGTCAGTGTTTAAAATAAAATTATATAATTGTCAAAAGAAGGCTCATATATTCTTAAACCTAAGAGTATATGAGCTTTTTAAAGAATTAGCAAGGCTGCTTTTAATAATATTTGTTAAAATAAAGATAATAAAATTTTAAATAGAAGGGAGGCTGGGTGTTGGACGGGCAAAATGAAGATGACAAAATAAAAAATAAGATGGATGAAGACTTGATTGAAGAGATAGATGAGGAGGAAATGCATGAACTGGTTATGCAGGCGAAGGCAGAAGCATTGGAAAGAGCGCAGGCAGAAAAAAATAAGCCCAAGCCAAAGCGGCGGTTTTCAAAGATAATAACCATTTTGATAGCTGTTGCAATGACTTTTTATGTCATCTCATTATTTCCGAGAGTCATATCTATCCCTGCTGTAGAGTTTCTCCAGGCATCCAGCCGATTATCGCAGGATGAACAAGTAGCAGCATACAAAGAAGCTGTTGTTGTTATTGAAACAGATGGTAGTAAAGGAACAGGCTTTGCTATCTCGGAGGAAGGGACGATTTTAACGAATTATCACGTCATTGAAGATAATCAGAGTGTTACTGTAGCTTTCCCCGAGGAAGGTTTATTTCAAGGAGAAGTAGTAGAAGAGTATCCCGAGATTGATTTAGCAGTTGTTGAAGTTGACGGTGAAAACTTTCCATATCTAACTTTAGAGAAAGATGCTTCGGTAGAACATGGAGATTATATCCGCTTTATAGGTAATCCACTATTTTTTAATGGAATTGCCAATGAAGGTACTGTATTAGGCCCGCTGCAGCTTTCCAGCTGGGATCAGGAGGTTATGATGATCAGAGCTCCTGTATACCGCGGCAATAGTGGCAGCCCTGTCATTAATGAAGACGGTAACGTGATTGGCGTTATTTTTGCAACACTGAATCATGAAGAACATGGACGTGTGGGTCTTTATGTGCCTATAAATTATTTTACAAATTATTAACAAATTAAATAGAGCTGTTTAATTCCCCGGTAAAAGGGTACTAGATAATAAAACCTTTTACGGGGGTGTTTTTTATGTTTCTCGGCTCAACATTAACAAATTTAAATGTCCTTGCTGCAGACGGAGAAATAGGAAAGGTAAAAGACTTATATTTTAATGATGAATGGAATCTGCGATTTATGATTGTGGATACAAGAAAATGGCTGCCCGGCAAGAAAGTTCTTCTGCCTTACCATGTAAAAGAGGAAATTAACTTGGAGGAAGGCTATATTCAGGTAGACAGACATAAAGAAACGATTCGCGAAAGTCCTAAAGTTCCGGAAGATAATGATTTAATTTCGTCTTATCAGGGAACGGTATTAGATTATTTTGGCTGGAATAATTATAAGGAAAATGCTGTGCTGGACTCGGATCATGGGCCGGTAACCACTGGCAATAGTGAATACAATAGCAGAGGTGTGCCACCAGAACCGGACCTGGCTGCACCTGATGAAAAACAGAATGATAACCTGAGAAGTATTGACGAATTTATGGAGTTTAAAGTGCATGCAAAAGACGGTAAAATTGGAATGCTGGACGATGTTATTTTAACAGAAGACGGAAAGATTCAGTATCTTGTTGTCAACAGCAGTGAGAGCTATGTAGAGAACAGCTTTTATTTATATCTGTCTGACCAGGTTACTTCAGTGGACTGGTTTGAAAAAGATCTGTATTTAGATGATTCAGTAAAAGGCATGGAGCGGGTAAAACCATTTAAAAACAAAGAAGAAGTATTCGGCCATTTAAACCATTCATGAATGGCTTTCATATGAAGAAAGAGGGCTGTCTTATAATGGCAGCCCTCTTTCTCTTCATATAAAAAGGGACGGAAAAAGCCCAGATAACGAAAAATCTGCCATTGTTCCATCAGATAAGTATTACATGATATCCTTTATTGTTTGAGCATTTCCCTATTTTTTAATAAAGATAAAGGAAATAAGCTTCTTTATTTTTACATATGTCTTCCTTGATTAAATATTTTTTACAAACTTCTGCATTGTTCTGCTGTATTTTACAAAAATATTGTTTTCCGTCATATTAATTTAAATGAAATGTTATTCATTTGTGATAGTAAGTGCTGTGATTATAGGGTAGTATTATGTATACGGCATTACAAAGGCTGTATATATATATATATAACCAATAAAATTGATTTTATTGCTGACTAAACAATCTATCCGATAAATAATTAAGAAAGACAAAAAAATGGAGATTATTTAATATGAGAATAAAAAATAAAAAGAAACATTTCATAAAAATAAATTTAAAACCCGAAAAAATAAAAGTATGTTCGAATTATATGATGATAGGGGGGATCTCCCAATGATGATGACAAAGCAGTTAACGGATACCCCTATTGAAGAAAAAATAGAAGCGATTCAGGCAGGTGATATTGTATTACAAAATGAAATTCTTCAAACGTACAAGCCGTTTATCGCCAAATGTGTTTCAGAGGTATGTAAAAGATATATTGATCCTAAGAAGGACGATGAATTCAGCGTCGGATTAATGGCATTTAATGACGCTATTTTTTCTTATGAACAGGATAAGGGCAGTTCATTTCTGTCTTTTGCAAAACTTGTCGTAAAAAGAAAAGTAATTGATTATATCCGTTATCATCAAAAGAGACCCAACCTGTTATCTTTAGATGAAATAAACGATGCGGAGCAGATGGAGAATCCGCTGGTTATTGCTGCTGCAAAAGAAAAACATCAAATAGAAGCAGAAAATATCAAGAGAAAAGAAGAAATAGCTTTATTTAATGAAAAATTAAAAACCTACAGGCTGACATTGGAAGAACTGACGAAGGCTTCTCCTAAACATAGGGATGCCAGAGAATCTGCGGTTCAGGTAGCTTATATTTTATACCTGGACAGCGAATTAAGTGAATATGTTTATCGCAAAAAAAAGCTGCCAATCAAGAAATTATTAAAGAAAGTAGAAGTTAGCAAGAAAACATTAGAGAGAAACCGGAAATTTATTATAGCTATTTTTATTGTGTTGAGCAGTGAGTATGCTTATCTTAAGGATTACCTTAAGGATTATCTCAAGGATGTGGAATAATGAAAAAAGGAATTGTGATGGAAATCCATCGCAAATATGCCATTTTACTTTCCAAAAATGGCAATTTTGAAAAGGGGATTATTTTAACAGAGGGAACCGAAATTGGAGATGAGGTTATTTATCAGCCGGTATATGAAAAATCTGGATGGAAAAGATGCTGGGAAAAATCGCATCATACTGTAAGATTATCTGCAATCTTTATTCTGGCGCTGTTACTTTTCGGCTTTCCTCTGTATAAAAAAGGAGTAGGCGATACAGAGACGCACGCTTATATTGCCATTGATATAAACCCCAGTGTCGAATTGGAATTGAATGAAGACTTACTAGTTACAGATGTCAATGCGTTAAATGAATCTGCATGCCAGTTGATGGACGAAGTAAACGGTATTCAGAATGAACCCGTTGCCTCTGTTTTAGCAAGTATCGTTGACGAAAGTGAAGACAAAGGTTTTGCAGACCGTAAAACGATGATTGTAGGAATTAGTTATGAGGATCAGGATAGCGAGGGTGAGGTCATCACAGAAATTACTCCGTACATAGAATCACTTCCTGATTGGGAGGTTTCAACCTTGATTATTCCAGAAGAGGTCCGGGAAATTGCGCAAGATCAGGATAAGTCGATGAATGAAGTAATGGCTCTTGAAATGGTGAACAGCGAGGATGATGAAACAGAACAAGTGAATGATGCTCTGACAGACTCAGAAGATAGTGCTATTATTGATTTTTTCTATGGAGAAAAAGAGTCTGATTCGGAAGCTGACCGTTCTATGGAACAAACCAAGCCGCCAGAGCAGCAAAACAATAAATATACAGGTGATGTATCTGATATAGACGACGATGAGAAGGATGATGAGAAAGACCCGCAGACTGACACACATCAGGAAGCTCAGGAAGAGACGGAAAAAGATCAATCCATCTCAGATGATAAAATGATACAAGGGTTAGATAATCCGTCAGAAATGGATGTAAATCCAGAACATAATCAATACAAGGAAACGCAGGAGTTTGAGGAAAAGAAAGAACGTAAAAAGCAAGAGGATATGCTGTTTGCGAAAAAAGAAGAAAATACCTTTTCAGAAAACTCAGAGGAAAATATAAATGGATATGAACAAGAGCAATATGATTCTCAAAATGGAACACGAGTTGTGGAAAACGAAGAGGATATGGATGGAGGACAGGATGGTTTTCCTCCAGTTCAGGAGGAAAACACAGAGCCTGAAATAGACACTTATACAGGATAAGACTGTAAAAAAGCAGATGTAAGCCCAAAATGCTTGACTGGCATCTGCTTTTTCAGCAAGTAAATTATTCAAGTTCATACATCCATGGACTGCTGATTTGCAGCGCATGCTCCAGATAATAGAGCAGTGTATCATGAGATTGTTCGACGTTCTTTTGACTGGAGGAATGGTGGTAATCATAAAGAAATCGCTCAATTTTTTTTGCAAGCAGATCATCATTTGTCCGTGACATTAATAAGAATAAATTATCCCACTGGCCCCATATAGTGTAGTATAAAGCTTTGTCGTAGTCAGGCATCTCAGCTATCAAAATTTTCACTCCTTTATAAAGAAGGAAGACCATCTTAATATAGACAGGCAAAGTAAAAAGCCTTGTTTATATCTTCTCCATTGCTCTTTAAATATCCCTGCTACTTTCATGGTCTCATTTCCAAAAATTAACGTTTTATATGTGCATAAATCCTTACCGGCCAATCCATAATAAAGGCAAACAGGTAAGGAGGAATGAAAATGAAATTACGTTTATTTGCAGTTTTAACTGTTCTTATGATGGCGTTAGTAGCTTGTCAAAATACGGATAATGGTGATACGAATCCTAATGATACAGAGGGAGATGTGGAGCCGACACGATATCAAGGTCATAATATGGGTGATGATGCAAGAAATCAGGGGCGTGACCATACGTTAGAAAGAGTTTCTGATCGTAATAATGATCGTGACGCCGATTATAATGTCTCTAAAGAAGCAGCTGACAAAATCACTGAAGAAATGGATAATATTGATCATGCGTATGTGTTAACAACGAAAAATAACGCATATGTTGGCGCTAATTTAGATACTGACAATGATGAAGCCAGACGTGACAATGACAATGGTAACGGGATGGAAGTTACTGATGAAGTAAAAGACAAAATTGCAGATATCGTCCGTTCTGTAGATCCTTCTATTGACCATGTCCATGTAACAACTAATCCGGATTTTCTGGACTTAGCGGACAGATATGTCAATGATATGGATAATGGTAACCCAGTAGAAGGCTTCTTTGATCAAATCGGCAACATGATTGACCGTGTTTTCCCGGACACAAAATAATACAACAACATCTATTGAATAGTTTTACAATTTATTGTGAATAAAAATCCAATTCCGTCATTTTTAAAACAGGAATTGGATTTTTATTTTCAGGTGGAAGACCTATGTGAAAAGGATAAAAATGATGTACCAGTGTATATGCAGCACGGTTCTTTACTTTTCTTTGCTGTTTTTTTCATGTATGATATATAAAGGTTCAAAGCACTGCAACATTTGAATAGGAAGCCGTTTTTTAATTTTACATAACGTTGAAGGAGGAAATAAAAGCTATGAGTGAAAAAGCAATTGCTTATTTAAAAGAAAATCAGGAAGTTTTATTAAAAAAATTATATGAATTCTTAGCAATTCCAAGTGTAAGTACTGATCCAGCGCATAAGAAAGATGTACATCGCGCTGCTGACTTTTTAACCGGGTATTTAAATGAGCTGGGATTTGAAAGCGTAGAAAAAATGGAAACAAAAGGTCATCCGCTTGTTTACGCTGAATATACGGCAGCAGGACCTGAGGCTCCAACTGTTTTACTTTATGGTCACTATGATGTTCAGCCTGTTGATCCAATTGATTTATGGGATAGTGAACCATTCCAGGCTGAAGTGCGTGATGGAAGAATCTATGCCCGTGGATCAAGTGATGATAAGGGACAAACATTTATGCACCTTGCTGTTTTTGAAGCTTTTTTGAAAACGGAAGGAAAGCTGCCGATGAATGTAAAGGTCTGTATTGAAGGGGAAGAAGAAATAGGCAGTGAGAATCTTTATGAGCTTCTGCATGAGAAGAAAGATCAATTCCAGGCAGATTTTGCAGTTATTTCTGATTCTGGTATGGCAGAAAAGAATCAGCCGACTATTTTGTACGGTTTAAAAGGATTTACAGGGGTTGAAATTACGTTAACTGGACCAGACCATGATCTTCACTCTGGTATGTATGGCGGAGCTGTCCGAAATCCTTTAATGGCAATGAGTCATTTACTGGCATCTATGAAGGATGAGGAGGAAGTTATTACCGTAGATGGTTTTTATGACAACGTGGAGGATTTAACTCCGGATGAAAGAGAGCTTATGGAAAAAGCACCGGGAGAAGACTTTGTAAAAGCGACAAATATCCCGGAAACAGTATCTGAAAAAGGGTATACAGCAAAAGAACACACCATGGGAAGACCAACCTTAGAGGTGAATGGACTATTTGGCGGATATCAGGGAGAGGGCACGAAGACAATTATTCCTTCTACAGCAACCGCTAAAATTACATGTCGCCTTGTGCCTGGACAGGATCCGCAGGACATTCAAGAAAAATTAGTGGATCACATTCATAAAAATGCTCCATCAGGTGTCCATGTTCATGTGGAAAAGGAAAAGCTCTCTGCAAAAGCATATAAAGTAGAACCGGATCATCCTTTAATTAAAAAAGCAGCCAAAAGCTATACCAAAGCATTCGGAAAAGAAACAGTTTTCCTGAGAATGGGAGGCTCCATTCCTGTAGTGGAATGGCTGGAAGCGGCTTATCAATATCCAATCGTTCTTTTAGGGTTTGGTACGCCGGAAGACCGGCTTCATTCGCCAAATGAAAGCTTTCCAGTCGACAGCTTTGAAAAAGGAATGGAAACATTAGCTTATTATTGGAGTGAACTGTAATATATTGTAAGTATTGACAAAAGATCAGCTTTCGATCGGTTAGACCTGGTTGAGGCTGGTCTTTTTACAAAGGGGAATAAATAATAATTAGAATAGAGAGGGGCAGAGTGTATGGAGACAGCAATTATTACTGGAGCTTCGAAGGGGTTAGGAGCAGGACTTGCAAAGCTTTTTTTAGAATCCGGAATAAATGTAGTGGGGATTTCAAGAACAGATAATGCCCATTTATATGCCTATGCTAAAGAAAATAGTGCGAATTATAGTTATGTAGCCTGTGATTTATCTGAAAAAGCTTCGATACAGACAGCAATGGAAAGCCTGGATGAAACATTATTTAAAGATAACAGCGTGTCCAAAGTATACTTAATTAATAATGCAGGCTTAGTTGATCCGATAGACCGTGCTGAAAATATTGAAATGGATGACTTAATGAAACAGGTTCATGTGAACACGGTTGCACCAATGATTTTAACAAATCATTTCTTAAAAAAAGCATCAGAAAATAACGTACAGCTTATTACAGCAATTGTGACTTCGGGTGCGGCTCTAAAACCCAAGTATGGATGGAGTGTATATTGCTCTACAAAAGCCAGTATGAATATGTATACACAAACAGTTGCTATAGAACAGGCGGAACAAGGGACAGAGCATGCTATCATTGCATTTAGCCCGGGGGTGATGGA
This sequence comes from Oceanobacillus sojae, assembly GCF_900162665.1. Classification (GTDB taxonomy): domain Bacteria; phylum Bacillota; class Bacilli; order Bacillales; family Amphibacillaceae; genus Oceanobacillus; species Oceanobacillus sojae_A. Next base: position 519,224 of record NZ_LT727812.1, on the reverse strand, counting down.
TACAGGAATGCAAAAGACAATCCGCTCGAGCTCAGAAGGTGCATTTAAAGATGTAGAAAGCTTTCGTGCCTTAAAAGATAATAATCAATTAAAGAATGCTGATATCGTCGGTGGTGTATTGATTGATATCTTAATGGATGAACATTTAGAAAACGGAAAAATTTATGATGTCCGGGAGTATATTTAAAAAAATGGTCATTCGCCTTCCCAATTTGGATGAAGCTGCATAAGTTAAAGTAGTTCAGATAGAGGAGGTTAAACACATGGGTAGAGAAGAATGTTGTGAAGAACGCCAAAGCTTCGGCTCAGCTGGCTTTGCGTTATTAGTTGTGTTATTTATCTTGTTGATTATTATTGGAACCGCGTATTCAGGCGGCAACCAGTGTTACACTGGCGGTTACTACTGTTAATTATCAAAAAAGACTTACCGGACTTTATTTCTCCGGTAAGTCTTTTTTCCAACTTTAACTATCCAGATTCTGCAATGTTTCTAAGGTTACTTTTTTCTTTAAATATGTTTTTGCGATATCTGTTAAACCTGCTACGGCAATTACTAATATAAGCATAATCAGATAAACATTCTCCATATTTGTATTCCAAAGTACAAGGGTTATAATCCCAAAAAAAGCTGTCTGCACAAGAGAAATAAATAATGGTGTAAATCTTCCTTTAAATAATTCCTGTTCATCTGTCCAGTGAAGCTTTGGACTAAACACATCGATAAGAAAATTAATCATTACTGCCAGCCAGTTGTATAATAAGGAAATACCTATCCAGCCGATTAATATATGAATCGGGATATTTACATATATTCCTATAAAGGTAATAAGTATAAATGGTAAGAGCGGAATAAGGTAAGCAACCAGCAGTTTCGCAAAAATCAAACGATGAAACGGTATTGGCAGGAATAAATTTAATTTTCGGCCTGCCCCGTCTCTGGAAATAGCGGTGAATGCTGTGGCATTTATACTTAACATAACAATCGAAATCATAAATAAGATGAGAAAAAGATTTTTTTCCGGTGTAACAGAGCCCAGTGATGACAGCCCTTCTCCCAGGTCTAAAAATAAAATAACAGTTATAAATACGGGAAAGAATAATGGCTGAACAACACACTGCATTAAAAAAGCCGGCGTACGAATGATCATTTTTATTTCTTTCCGTATATAGGCTTTTAAAATGGAATGCTGTTTCGTTAATTTATGAGAGGCTCTCTCAGATAAATTTCCTTTGCTTCCTGAGCTCATTCCTCTTACGCCCTTCAGATAAAAGCGCTGCCCTGCCAAGATAAATAACAATGCAGTGATTGTAAAAATAGCCAGGAGGGCCACAAGAGCCGGCAAAGCTTGCCAGCTGTCAGCAAAATGAAGACTGAGTGCACCAAAATAGGCAGGTGGAAAAATCATTGTAATCATCTTTAATATACCTTCCTGCTCCTGCATATAGGCAGTAAAGGCGTTCATTAATGCCGCATCATCCAAATTTAAACGGACAAGTACATTAACCAGAATCACAAATAGCAGGGAACCGACTCCCATAAAGATTTTGGAACGATCCTTATTTTTTGCGATATTCACATAACGCATAAGGAACATAAGTATAATTGCTACAATAGTAAACGGAATAATTGGAAAAAAAATAAACAAAATAAAACCATAGACATAAAATAAAATAGGTGCATTGCTGATGCTTCCGTAAATAAATAGAAATGGAATAAAAATAACTGCTGATATTAAGTAATTATAGATTAATGGGTTTGCTGCTTTACCAATTAATAATTGATAAGGATGTAAAGGCAATGGAATGTAAGCAGTAATATCATCTGAAAAATAAAATGCCGATAAAATGGTAATAAAAGAAAAGAAGAACAATATAGCAGTAATAAAGAGTAATACGATGCCGAGCAGTATACTTTCCTGGTTCACCTCTGCCAGCATGAGATAAGCATTTTCAATGATTCCACGGAAGACCTGCATCATGATGATAAGGAAAAATGGAATCAGAATAACTGTAAGTACACCATAAATCCATGTATTACCTTGTTTGCCGGCAGACGAATATTGCATTTTTAACATAATTTTAGTTACTGTCCATGTATTACGCATCATTTGTCAACTCCAAAAATACATTTTCAAGGGACTGATCCGTTTGATATTTTGCCTGCAGCTCTTCAATCGTTCCATAAAATAACAGCTTTCCGTGATTAATAATAGCTACTTCATCACAAATCTGCTCAACGACCTCCAGACCGTGACTGGAGAAAAAAACGGTATTGCCTTTGTCAGCATGCTCCCGCATCATTTGTTTTAAAGCATGCGAGGATTTCGGGTCCAGACCGGTTAATGGTTCATCTAAAATCCAAATATCAGGATCATGCAGAAGGACAGAGGTAACAGTTATTTTTTGCCTCATTCCATGTGAATAACTCTGAATGTAATTTCCGAGCGCATGATCAATTGCAAATTGTTTTGTAAAGTATTTGATTTTCTCCTGACGGACTTCTTCAGGAACCTGATAAATATCTGCAATAAAATTAAGATATTCTAATCCTTTTAACCTCAGAAAGATATCTGAGCGGTCAGGGACAAATCCGAAAATCTGTTTCGCCTTTAAAGGCTCTTTTTCGATATCGATACCATTTAGAGAAATCCTCCCCTTATCAATTGGTAAAATTCCGGTCATCATATTAATCGTAGTAGATTTACCTGCTCCATTTGGTCCGAGGAAGCCGACAATCTTTCCATCAGGAATGGTTAATGTTAAATCTTCAATAATTTGATTTTTTCCATCAAAGCTTTTATTAATTTGAGATATTTCTATCATTGAGTAGCCTCCATTTTTTGTTATTAACTCAACTTTCGTACTTAAAAAATAACTTACTTATCATAGAGACAGATACTATCTATTGACAAAGCATAAACTCTATCTGGAAAGCAGGTAACGTGTAAGGCCACCGCTGCGGCGGACCGTTTTGCTTTCCTAGGGGCATGCTCTTCAGCTAACTTTTGCCAAGAAGAGCACTTGGCAAAAGTGGATCTTCAGATGATGCTAATCCCTGTCCAGCTACAAGCGTCAAAAACTAGACAACTTCCCGAAAGCGCCCTACGATAAAGAAGACTTAGCGATTGGCAAGCCGTCAGGCGCAGACAGAGCTAAAGTCGCACTTATGCCCCGCGGGTGAAAGTCATCATCCGTTCGTAAACTCACGGTGATTCCTTTATCTCAGTTGCTTCGGTCCAGTTGTTACGTTTTTAAACGACGCTTTCCGCTTTCCTCACAGGAGTCAAAACGATCCGCCTCCGCTAGAAGGATGTTCTATACTGTTTAATACAACTCGGCCAATAGAAATCAGACCAGTAAAGAAAATCTTTTTCATGGTGAACATAAAAATGTCCCATCACGATTACTTTCTGTTCATGAAAGCTATTCCTGATATTTACTATTCATGCCGTATCATCATTTAATTTGCCAATTCAACCATTTGAAATGCTATAATGATCTTTCTATCAAGCAAAAGCAATGATTTCATCCATTCGCTGTAGAAGCCTAACTGAGCGCAGACCAACCACGAAGACTCCTATGGGAACAGGGCGAGCTAAAGATCCACTTGAAAAGCGGTTTTCTTTTCAAGTTAGCTGAAGCCGTCCCCATGGAAAGCGTAGTGGTTGGTCGGAGCGGCGCTATACACAATCTCCATTTCCGCAGAAGGATGAATTGACAAAATGTAACCAGGATAATGAAGCACATGTTCATCCTGGAATGGTAAGGTATAGATGCTTATTATCAGGTGCAAAAGTTGAG
>NZ_LT727812.1:415569-515052 GCF_900162665.1 Oceanobacillus sojae | reverse complement strand
AGCTTATACATATATTATTTATTAACTCAACTTTCGCACCTTAAAAAATAATTTGCTTATCATAGTTTTAGATGTTGATCATTTCTTCCATCTATCTCTTGACAAAGCATAAACTATATCTAGAAAGAAGGTAACGTGTAAGGCCACCGCTGCGGCGGATCGTTTTGCTTTCCTAGGGGCATGCTCTTCAGCTAACTCCATCAGGCTATGATTTCCTTCATACGCTGTAGAAGCCTAACTGAGCGGAGACCAACCACGCAGACTCCTATGGGAACAGGGCGAGCTGAAGATCCACTTGAAAAGCGGGTTTCTTTTCAAGTTAGCTGAAGCCGTCCCCATGGAAAGCGTAGTGGTTGGTCGGAGCGGCGCTATACACAATCTCCATTTCCGCAGAAGGATGAATTGACAAAATGTAACCAGGATAATGAAGCACATGTTCATCCTGGAATGGTAAGGTATAGATGCTTATTATCAGGTGCAAAAGTTGAGCTATTAAGATAAGAAATTGAACAGCGGAAAAAATATATCTTTATCGTAACATGCTGTTTAAGTTTAGAGAAATAGGGATTTTCTAACTTTAATCATAAAATGTTCCTAATATAATTATACAATGTATACATCAAGAATATCGATTTTTATAAGACTAAGAAAGTTAACTTTCTGTTCGTTTCCGAACGGTTGTGTTAAAATTTACAATGGACTATGGATACGAAACAGCATTTAAAATAAGTTTATTACCCATAAAGTATCGCGTATATAGAACATAGAAAGGAAGAAAAGTGAATGATAACTAGAAAAAGTAAACGGGAAGTACAGCAAATGCAGGAAGCAGCAGATTTGCTGGTGGCAACACATAAGGAAATTGCAAAGCGTATTAAGCCTGGCGTAACAACACTGGAATTAGATACCTTTGTGGAAAGATATTTAGAGGAGCATGGCGCAACACCGGAGCAAAAAGGCTATAACGGTTACCCTTATGCAATTTGTGCATCCTTAAATGATGAAATCTGTCATGGATTTCCAAATGATAAGCCTTTAAAAGACGGTGACATTGTAACAGTTGATATGGTTGTTAATTTAAACGGCGGCTTAGCTGACTCAGCCTGGACATATGCCGTGGGGAATGTAGATGAAAAAGGACAGAAGCTGATTGACGTAACGAAAGAAGCATTGTATAAAGGGATTGCTCAGGCGAAACACGGAAATCGTTTAGGTGATATCGGCCATGCCATTCAGACTTATGCCGAAGCGGAAGGATTTTCCGTTGTACGTGATTTTACAGGTCATGGGATTGGCCCTACCATTCATGAAGATCCGCATGTCCCGCATTACGGATTGCCAAATAAAGGTATCCGTCTAAAAGAAGGCATGGTTATTACAATTGAACCGATGATTAATGAAGGTGATTGGCGCAGTAAGATGGGTGATAATGGCTGGACTGCCAGAACAGTCGATAAAGGCCGTTCTGCCCAATTTGAACATCAAATTGTTATCACAAAGGATGAAGCAATTATTTTAACAGAGCAGGATAAATAATTTTTAGAAATAGAAGAATCCCCAATGAGTGCGTTGAAGCCTTGTTCATTGGGGATTCTTTTTTACTTTTTAGCTGTTCTCGCGCCAAACAAAATAGTAATGACCGGGCTTAACAAACAGAAAAATGCAAATGGCAGGTAGGTCAGTACGGGAACACTAAGAACATTTGCAATAAACACACCGCACACACTCCAGGGAACGAGCGGATTAATCACTGTCCCTGCATCCTCTAACGTTCGAGACAATGCTTTCTTTGTTAACCCGGCCCGTTCATAAATCCGCTGAAATGTTTCCCCGGTTAACAGAATGGATAAATATTGTTCTCCGATAAAAACATTTACACCAATAGCTGTGGCGGCGGTTGAAGCGATGATTGATCTGGTTTTTCTGAGCCTGGATTGAAGTGTTTCGAGTATGGTCGGCAAAATACCTGTAACAAACAGTAATCCGCCAAAGCTCAAAGCAAGAAGCACCAAAGCGATGGTGAAAAACATACTATCCAGTCCGCCTTTTGAAATTAATTCATTTACAGGATCAAAATCAGAGTCCCCTGTATATCCGCCAAACCAAATTTTGGGAATATCACTAAATGGGAATTTATTAACTGCGATAGCTATTATGCTTGCAATCACACTGCTGATAGATAACGATAAAAAAGCAGAAAGTTTAAAAATAGTACAAATGATTAATACAATCAATGGAATCCATGAACTCCAATGAATCAAACCGACAGCCTGTAAAGCATCCTGATATTGGGCAATATTGTTATCGGCATATGAGGCACCTGGTGATAAAATTGCAAAAATAATAAATGAGATAATAAATGCAGGTATGGTAGTTAAACTGATATGTTTGATATGCTCAAATAAATCTACACCGACAATCGTGGAAGCAAGGTTAGTCGTATCCGATAAAGGAGACATCTTATCACCGAAAAAGGCTCCGGAAACTATTGCTCCTGCTGTAATTGCCACGGAGGCATCCATGGCACCGGCCATTCCGATTAAAGCGACTCCGACTGTAGCGGTTGTTGTTAACGAGCTTCCTAAGGAAATACCGATTATTGCTGTAACGGCAAATACTATCGCATAGAACCAGGTTGTCGTAATAATAGATAGACCTGTCATCATCAGTACGGGAATTGTACCGCTGATCATCCAGCTGCTGATTAAAATACCGATAACAAAAAAGAGAAATACTGCGCCCATTGCAGAACCGGCTCCTAAACCCATCGCATTTTGAAGTGCTTGAAAGCTGACTTTATTCCATAAACCATAGCCGATTAAAACAAATATAGCTATTAGAATAGGGATATGGGGGTTAGCCCCCAGTCCAATCATAAAAAAGCCGATAATTGCTACAATCAATATAAGAAAAATGATGGAAACAGCTAATGAAGGTTTATGTTTTGCTTCAATTGAATTCATTTTTATTTCCTCCTCTTGAAATTACATTCTATATGGTATTGCTATTTTTCTATAAAAATTACAGATAGAAGTGAATCATTTATTTAAACCAAGAACAAAAGCGCAGAGCGCCTGCTTAAAAACGTAGAGATTGGAGCGGCGCAACTGAGATAAAGGAAACACGGTGAGGTAACGAACCGATGTTGACTTATCGTAGGGCGCGACGTGAAATCTCCTAGTTTTTGGCGCTCGGAGCTGGATGCGGCNTTATTGGCCGGGTTGGTATACTTACCTTTCTAATGATATTTAAACGTAAAAAGGATCCTGCAAAATTTAATTATCCGAAGGAAAGAATTATTATTGGTTAAAGCAGCCATTGAAAAAGGGGAAAATGTTGATCATGTAAAATAAAATGGCCTGTGCCTTCAGCACAAGCCATTTTTTGATTAGCAGTAAAATGCAGCTCCTACGATGATTAGTAAAATGAAAAGAACAACAATCAACGCAAAGCCGCCAGCGTAGCCGCCGCCATAGCCGCCACCATAACCGTAGCCACCACCATATCCATAGCCCATGCTTTTCACCTCCTGAACTTACAGTATTACTGTATGCAGATAGATAAAATGTGTATAGACGTTTACCCAGTTTTTCTCGGAACCGAATGCTATCGTTCAGGTAATTGCAGTGCAGAAAAACATGCAATCACATTTTTTTCTTTATTTTATGTCAGGATATTGATAAGATGGTATTAGAATAGGTATATTAAATAATAGTATGTACATATGTGAAGGGAGTGCTTGGGGATGGAAATGCTTTTTGGTGTGGTTTGTTTTGGGATTCTTGTATTAAATATTGGTTTTTGTGTTATGGATAAAGAATAGTTTATTCAGAAGAACAAAAGCGCAGAGCGCCTGCTTAAAAACGTAGAGATTGGAGCGGCGCAACTGAGATAAAGGAAACACGGTGAGGTAACGAACCGATGTTGACTTATCGTAGGGCGCGACGTGAAATCTCCTAGTTTTTGGCGCTCGGAGCTGGATGCGGCTGTTTTTCTATAAATAGTTATCCACAAGGCAATAATTCTATAATTTCCTAGACAATAAAAAAACTCCGCTCCCTGTAATAGGGACGAAGTATATCTCCGCGTTACCACCCTGATTGATGCACAAAATAAGCACATCCACTCGATTGCAATGACAAGTATGAATGCAAAGCCTGTAATTCAATCCATTATACACCAAGGCTTTCACCACCCGCCTTGTCTCTGAAAATGGTCATATAATGTTCTACTTCGGACTTTTACTGTCAAAACGATATAATTGTTAATAATGACTATACAATTAATTTACTGGAATTGTCAATAACAGATTTTGCTACGTTCATTCTTTGTCTTTTTCATAAGGTTCAATATGAATTAATGCGTGATTGATTCCGTATTCCTTATACAGATAATCTTCAATACGCTCTGTGATAGCATGACTGTCAACGACATTCAGTGTTGGATCCACCAGGATAGTTATATCTAAAAGCTCCTGGTTTCCGTGAATCCGTCCTTTAATGTCAACAATATCCCGTACATTTTTAAATGTCCGGATAGCACCCTTCATTTCATCCAATTTCTTATAATCAAATCCGTCTGTTAACGTAACGGTGGAGTCTTTAAAAATATCCCAGGCTGTTTTGCAAATGATTAACCCGACTAATACAGCAACGGCAGGGTCTAACCAAAAAAGTCCAAATTGTGCTCCGATAATACCGATAAACACGCCTACACTTACAAAAGCATCGGACCGGTTATCCATTGCCGCTGCGAAAAGTGCACTGCTTCCTACTTTTTTTGACAGCTTCAAATTATAGCTGTAAACACCGAACATAACGAAGGCTGCAAAGAGAGCAACCCAGGCTGTCAGCATATCCGGCTGTGCGTAGTTGGATAGATACAGCGTCTGGCCGGCGGTAAATATAACCTGAAGCCCGATAAGCATCATAATAAAAGCTGCAAATAAAGAAGCGATACTTTCTGCCCGGTAATGGCCGTAACGGTGTACAGAATCTGCCGGCTTCCGTGCTATTTTTAATCCGACTAATACGGCAATTGAAGCAATAATATCTGTAAAGTTATTTAATCCATCCGCCCGTAAGCCGTCGGAATTTCCGATGGAAGCAATATAAAGCTTCATAACAGCTAAGAAGATATACGCAATGATGCTTAACCAGGCCCCTTTTTCCCCGGTTTTTAAGTTTTCATTATGATTATTCATTTTAATCCCACCATATTTTAATATTCATTAATTAGCGATGAAGAATTTCTTTTAGTTCGTGTTTTAAAAAGATAGCTTATATAGTCTATCAAATCACCTAGTGGTGGGTCTAGAGAAACATAACAGACCACAGGAAGAGTTATTGAAAGCTGCAAGCATATTTTCCTTTGGGAAAAAAACATTACTCAGGCAGTATTTATTGTGGCTCTCTATTTGAAAAATAATTCGGGAAAAAATATTTTAAAATATTTTTTAGTTGAAATTTATAGAAAGTTTGTGCATAATGGGAAAAAGGCTTAAGGGGGAATTTTCCGTGAAACAAGAAAAAGTCGTTTATCGCTTTTTTCAATATGTAGGAGAGCCGTTAACAGCAAGAAAAGAACTGGCGTTTGAAGAGCAGCTGTATGCACAATTATTATTGGACGAGCTTTGTTTTAACTGGAATAAGTCTCACTTGGAAGATAAAATAAATCATGCAATTGAAACAAATAATTATAATGATTTTAAGAAATATAGTAAAGCTTACAAACAATATGTTTGGGAAGATTAAGAATACAAGCATAGGACGCAATTTAAAGCGTGCCTATGCTTTTTTTCTGTCTGTAATCATATCTTTTTACCGAAGTGAATATTTAGTAAATTCACATTGATTAAAAAAACTGATAGGATAAACCAAATAAATCCATTATAATGCAAGTAAGGGGGGATAAGATGGACGCAAAATCGAAAAAGAAAATACAGCGCAGCTGGATGATGTACGATTTTGGAAACTCTGCATTTGCGACAACGATTATGGCTGCAGTGCTGCCCGTTTATTATTCAACTGTTGCTGCCTCGGGTCTGGATGACCATTTAGCAACGAGTTATTGGGGGTATTCGCAATCTATCTCTGTTTTGATTGTGGCAATCCTTGCACCAATTCTGGGCGCTATCAGTGATTTTTCCGCAGCAAAGAAAAAATTTCTCCGTTTTTTCTCATTTATGGGGATTATCGCAAGTATCCTCATGATTTTTATCAGCGAAGGAGATTATTTGCTTGCTTCCTTATTATTTATTGTTGGTTCAATCGGGTTCTCCGGCGGAAATATATTTTATGATGGTTTTTTACCAGAGATTGCTGAAAAAGAAGAAATGGATAAAGTATCATCAGGAGGCTTTGCATATGGATATATTGGCGGAGGGATTCTGCTAGCCATTAATGTCATGATGATATTAAATCCGTCATGGTTTGGTATTGCAGATACAGAGTGGGCTACCAGAATTTCACTTGCTTCTGTAGGGATATGGTGGCTTATTTTTACGGTTCCGCTGCTTAAAAATATAAAAGAAGAGAAAAAAGAAAAAGTGGAGCGGACGAAATCATATGTATCGATTGGCTTTTCACGAGTAGGAAATACTTTTCGGGAAATGAAGCAATTCAAACAGCTGATTATATTCCTGATTGCTTTTTGGCTGTATAATGACGGTATTTCAACCATTATTCGTATGGCAACGGTTTATGGAAGTGAAATAGGCATCGGTCAAAATGATCTAATTATTGCATTATTAATTACGCAGTTTGTCGGGATTCCATTTACATTCTTTTTCGGCTGGCTGGCGGTAAAAATTACAGCAAAGAAAGCTCTATTTATTACCTTATATGTTTATTTAGGAATAGTCATTATTGGTTATTTTATGAGTACAGCATTACATTTTTATATTTTAGCGATTATCGTAGGTATGGTTCAGGGTGGAGCGCAATCATTGAGCCGATCTATTTTTGGAAGAATGATTCCGACTGGCAAACACGCTGAGTTTTTTGGGTTTTACGGGATTTCATCCAAATTTGCAGCTGTTATCGGCCCGTTTATGTTTGCACTTATCGGGCAGCTGACCGGAAATAGCCGTTTAGGAATCCTGTCACTTATCTTCTTCTTTATTATTGGAATTCTTCTCCTGAAATTTGTAGATATTGATAAAGGAATAGAAGAGGCGAAAAGAGCTTCGAATAAAAATGAGGAAGTAAAAATACGTCCGCAATAAATAGCATAAAAATAAAAGAAGCACATGCTGTTTGACCTGATGAAATCAAATAGCATGTGCTTCTTTTTATTATACAATTGGTGCACTGAAACGATTTGTATAATGATCTGCTATATGTGTGCCGGTATCATATGAAATATTATCAATACGGCGGATCAGCTGTATTTTTGTGGATTCTTCAGCTTCATTCCAATAGTCCATCACCAGAGGAAGTACGCTGACTACATCATTTAAAGCATCAGTATATAATTCTTCAAAGCTTTCCTCGTGTAACTCCCCCGTAGCTGAATGAATCCAGGCCGTTTTTTCTTCATTAAGGTAATCGATAACTTCATCTGTCCGCTGATGTGAATAGGAACGGATAAATGGCTTCAACAGCCTGTTTTTTAAACCTGAAGGATCCGAAAAAAGCTTCTGTGCGGTGATCATATCCTGATATGCAGCCTGTATTGTGCTTGTTTGAAAGGAAAGGTCAGGATAAACTTTCCGGATAGCTTCATCCAATAGATGCAGGATGGCCGGCGGCAGTGTTTTGCCGACGTAAATCGCTTCATATGCCGGATGCTTCCAAATCTCCATTTGCCGATGTTTTAAAGCCATTTTGGTATCAATAATCGTTTCCAGCATCTGATGTTTGCTGCCCTTGTAACCGGCACGATAATGGATATAGGGATGCGTATACCGGTCCAGAAAATGATGTGTGATAAAACCGATTACATAAGCTTTTACCTCGTTTGATTGTCTGTGTGCCTTTTCAATAAGATCCATTAAAAAAGGCCCGCATTCATTTATATGTAACGCATTACCGATATCATGCCCGGCCTTTTGACCGGAGAACCAAGGCCAGAATCGATAATAAAAGAAGGGATCGGGACCTTGTGCGCCCAGAAATAAGGCATGTCTGTCAGGAGAATCAGGTATATCAAATGATAGTGAATTACAAGCATCTTCTGCAAAAAAAATATGGGTCCATATATTCGGCATGTTTTATTCCTCATTTCTGTCAGGTTAAGGTAGGTGAATAGAGAACGATTTCTGAAAATAAGATTACCTTTATCATATCACGAAAAAGAAATCGAAAAAAATGAAAAAATTTGGTACACTAGATATGGATTCAGGAAAAGTTCAAGGAGGAATCAGGATGGATTATCGCATAGAAAAAGATACGATTGGGGAAATCAAGGTCCCGGCAGACAAATATTGGGGAGCACAGACGCAGCGCAGTAAGCAGAACTTTCCGATTGGTCAGGAAACAATGCCTGTAGAAATTATTAAAGCGTTTGCAATTTTAAAAAGAAGTACAGCAATTGCTAACTTTGATTTGGGCTTAATGGAAGAAGAAAAAGCAGAAGCAATAAAATATGCTGCTGATCAGGTATTGGCAGATAAATTAAATGAACATTTTCCATTGGTAGTTTGGCAAACAGGAAGCGGCACACAATCAAATATGAATGTGAACGAAGTATTGGCCTATGTAGGAAATGAATGGTTAAAAGAGCAGGGAAGTGAATTAAAGCTTCATCCAAATGATGATGTGAATAAATCGCAAAGCTCGAATGATACATATCCTACTGCCATGCATGTAGCAGCTGTATTGAAGCTGGAAGATACAGTATTGCCTGCCATTCAACAATTAAAGAAAACCTTGGAAGAAAAGCAAAATAAATTCGCTGATATTGTAAAAATTGGAAGAACTCATCTGCAGGATGCAACACCATTGACTTTAGGCCAGGAAATCAGCGGCTGGCACCGGATGCTGGAAAAATCATACACCATGATAAAAGAAAGTAACGAGCATCTGCGTGAGCTTGCTATTGGCGGAACAGCTGTAGGAACTGGTTTAAATGCACATCCGGATTTTTCGGAAAAGGTTTGTAAAGCTATTTCAGCGTATACTGGAAAAACCTTTATTTCTGCGAAAAACAAATTCCATGCCCTAACCAGTCATGATGAAACGGTTTACGCACACGGGGCACTGAAGGGACTAGCCGCAGATATGATGAAAATTGCTAATGATGTCCGCTGGTTAGCAAGTGGACCGCGCTGCGGGATTGGAGAAATTACAATACCTGCGAATGAGCCGGGAAGCTCTATCATGCCAGGAAAAGTAAATCCGACCCAAAGTGAAGCAGTAACTATGGTTGCGACACAGGTAATGGGGAATGACGCAGCAATCGGATTTGCAGCCAGTCAGGGGAATTTTGAATTAAATGTATTCAAACCGGTCATCGCTTATAACTTCTTACAGTCCAGTCAGTTACTGGCAGACAGCATTCTTTCCTTTGATGAGCGTTGTGCTGTAGGAATTGAAGCAAACCTGGAGCAAATCGAGAAAAACCTGCATGGCTCGTTAATGCTGGTAACAGCTTTAAATCCGCATATCGGCTATGAAAATGCTGCGAAAATTGCAAAAACAGCCTTTACTGATAATGCAACATTAAAAGAAACAGCTGTAAAGCTTGGTTTACTGACAGCTGAGCAATTTGATGAATATGTGAAACCAGAAGAAATGACACACCCGAAATAAGTGCAAGTAAACTGGAAAAACTGTTGAGTTTCTATTTTAAAGCTCAACAGTTTTTTTGAGTAGAAAAAAACGGAATATGTGTGTGAAAGTAAACTTTTTTGTGTGAAAATCCATTATGCAGAACGAGACTCTCTGTATATGATGAAATCGCTATCAAAACCTGGGAAACACCGGGAAAATCCCTTCACTTCCCTTGCAATCTTTTGAAGGGTACTATAAGCTGAACATAAATTAAAACTTCCATTTGGACTCTTTTCTCGCTTATAATCGGTCTATTGTTTTCTTTTCTCTATTATTTATTTTTGAAGAGAGGATTTACCTGAGAATAATTATAAAATCATAGAAATAGTTAATCGGATCTGCACAGCCAGTTATATTTTACTGCGCTGTTTGAAGAGGAACTGTAATGGAAGTGTCCGATGAAAAAGGTGGGAAAAGCATACAGGCAGCAAGGAGAGGATTATCATGGTAAAACAGAAAGAATTTACAGTTGCTGATGCAATTGTGAAAGAACTTGTCGAGGCAGGAGTAGATGTAATTTTTGGAATTGTCAGTATCCATAACATGCCTATTTATGAAGCAATGCTCAAGGAAGGCTCGATTCGAATGGCGACTGCCCGGGGAGAGAGCGGAGCTGTTAATATGGCAGATGCTTATTCGCGCACAACAGGTAAATTAGGTGTTGTGCTTACCAGTACAGGGGCCGGAGCAGGTAATGGAGCAGGCTCATTAACGGAAACCTGGAATTCAGGAACACCGCTGCTTCATATTACAGGAGAAGCAGATTATAACTATATCGGAAAAGATTTGCGCTACATTCATGAATGTAAAGACCAGCAAAAAATGATGGATGGTGTTAGTAAATCATCTTACTTATTACGGTTACCCCGTCAGATTACACCATTTATGCGGACGGCAATTAATGACGCTCTGGAAGTTCCTAAAGGACCTGTCACTGTATCGATTCCAACAAATTTTCAAGCACAAATTATCCCGCAAAATCAGATTATTGAGACAAAAATACAACCGGAGAATACAGAAATTAAGGTGCCGGAAAAAATCATAGAAGCAATTATAGCTGCGAAAAGACCAATTGTTTGGACCGGCGATGGCATTATTCATTCCGGTGCATCTGAAGAGCTTTTAACATTCGTAGAAAAGCTTTACCCGGCAGTTGTAACAAGTGAGTCCGGAAAAGGCGGCATCCCGGAAAATCATCCGCTTTGTATCGGAAATTTTGCTGCAACGCCACAATTTACAGAGCTTCTAAAAAAATCAGATTTACTTATCAGCATCGGCGTCAGATTTCGTGAAACGGAAACCGCTGAAGCTACGCTGCCTTTACCGGATAACCATATCAATATTGATCTGAATCCACATGCGTTTAATCGTAATTATGCTACAAAATACGGATTAGTCGGTGATGCGAAAGCAATTTTACAAACAATAAATAAAACGCTTGCAGAAAAAGAATTGCAGCCTGACATCTCTTATGTTGAAGAGGTGAAAGCATGCCGCAAAGCGGTCCGTGATGATTTAAACGAAACGATTCAGCCTTATGGAGATGTTGCCCGTATGATGAACGAACAATTACCGGAAAACACCATTTTAGTAACGGATGTAACGATGCATGGATACATATGGGGAAACAAACTGGTAGATATTCACGAGCCTGGAAATTATCTGCATATGACTGGTGGCGGAATTGGACAGGGATTGCCAATGGCCGTCGGTGCCAAAATAGCTCAGCCGGAAAAGCCGGTTGTTTTAATAGCTGGTGATGGAGGCTTTATGGTGAATGCCGGAGAGATGATTTCAGCCGTTCAGGAAGATGCACCGATCATTGTTTTGCTGTTTGACGACGGTGGTTACGGAATCCTGCAGTATTATCAGGATGCAGCATATGGCAGACAGACAGCTGTCCATTTGAAGAACCCTGATTTTGTTATGATGGCAAAATCAATGGGCTTTGAAGCAGAAAAAGTAACATCTGTCGGGGAGTTTGATCGTGTTCTGCAAAAAGCACTTACGAGCAATCAATCCTATATGGTAGTTGTTGATGCTAATAAAATTGGTGATTTGAAATATGAAGATTCACCAGAATATATACAATCATTCCGTCCGCATCAATAATAAATTTGCTGGGGATCAATCAGCTTTTATCAAAGGAGAATCGTAATATGACAAAACATTTAAAGCTGTATATAGATGGAGAATGGATCGATTCTGCTAATCCGAATATGCAGGATGTGATTAATCCTGCAACTCAGGAGGTTATTGCCAAAGCCTCACAAGCGACAAAAGAAGAAACAGAAAAAGCGATTCGTACTGCTAAAAGAACATTTGAAAGCGGCGTCTGGTCGGAACAGACGCCGGCAGCGAGAGCAGAGATGCTGCTTCAGATTTCGGATAAGATAGAAGTGAATTTGAAAGAATTGGCAGAGCTTGAAGTAATAAATAACGGTAAAACAAAAAGAGAAGCAGAGGCTGATGTGGAAGACGCTGTAAACACATTCCGGTATTACGCCGGTCTGCTGCATAATCAAACGGAGGAAGCCTTTGAGGCCGATAAAGATTTGCAAACCCTGATTGTAAAGGAACCAATGGGAGTAGCCGGTTTAATTGTACCATGGAATTTCCCGCTTCTAATGAGTGTATGGAAAATAGCTCCTGCATTGGCAGCAGGGAATTCCATTATTTTAAAGCCGGCAGAAATTACACCGGTAACAGCAGTCAAGCTCTATGAACTTATAGAACAGACTGACTTACCTAAAGGCGTTGCACAGCTGCTGCTGGGAACAGGAGCTGTTGCTGGACAGACACTTGCTGAAAGTAATGATGTGAACATTGTTTCCTTCACAGGCAGCACAAAGGTCGGACAACAGATTATGCAGGCTGGGGCAGGAAATTTAAAGAAAGTTTCCCTTGAGCTGGGCGGGAAATCACCGAATGTTATTTTTGGTGATGCAGATATTGATTTAGCAGTGGATTATGCTTTATTTGGTATTTTTATGGGGGCAGGACAAGTATGTACGTCTGGCAGCCGGCTGCTTGTTCAAGATAATATTTATGAGAAATTTATAGAAAAATATATAGAAAAAGCGAAAGCCATCCGTGTTGGCCCTGGAAATGATACAAAATCAGAGATGGGAGCGATTGTCAGCGAAAAGCACATGGAGAGTATTTTAAATTATATTCAAATTGGAATAGAAGAGGGTGCACATCTGGCTTTAGGCGGCAACCGAATGAAAACGGACGGCTTGGAGAAGGGTTTTTTCATCGAGCCGACAGTATTTACGGATGTTACAAGTGATATGCGTATTGTCCAGGAAGAAATTTTTGGACCTGTTATTGTTATTCAGAAATTTAAAGATGAAAAGGATGCAATTCAAATCGCAAATGATACCGATTACGGACTTGCTGGTGCAGTCTTTACCAAAGACCAGCCAAAAGCCATCCGTATCATTAAAAAGATACGTGCGGGCATTACATGGGTGAATACCTACCATTTATCCAGTGTAAGGTCTCCTTGGGGAGGATATAAAACAAGCGGTATTGGAAGAAGTCTGGGGAAATATGGCCTGGATGAATATCAGGAGACAAAGCAAATCAATATCAGTATGAACCCGGAAAGAATTGACTGGTTTGAAGGCAATAAATAATTTGAAAGAAAAAAAGGAGAAGAGAAATGTTAAAACCGTACTTAGTTGTAGAATGGAATGACACAGAGACAGATGCACAAGGCTGGCTTGTGGTCCAAAATTTAAAGAAAGGATATTCTGGCGGAGGAACCAGAATGCATCCTTCTGTAACGAAAGAAGAAGTGATCCGGCTGGCTGAAGCAATGGCTTATAAATATGTAGCAAGCGGGTCTGAAACAACTGGCGGATGTAAAGCGGGAATTGCCTATGATTATAAAGCACCGGATGCGCTTGGTGTATTGAGACGGTTCTTAATTGCTATGATGCCGTATATTGATAATGGTGTGTCCTTAGGAAATGATTTAGGAACAAAATACGAAGATATTCTGGAAGTCTTCCACGAATTTGGTATTGATATTCCGCTGACGAAAACCATGAAAGAGGATCCAGTCGTATTAAAAGGAATAAAAGACTATGATTATTTGTTAACACAAAAAATGGATGGACTTCTTTTAAATGACATTGTTACAGGCTACGGAGCTGCATTTGCAACAGATGAAGCATGGAAGTTTACGAATGGGGAGGCTGGAGCAAAAGTTGTGATTCAAGGATTCGGCTGTGTTGGTGCCAGTTGTGCATTAAAATTGCATCACCTGGGCTACAAAGTGGTGGGGATTTCTGATGCCAATTTATTGGTGACCTGTGAGGAAGGATTAGATATTCCTTCCCTTATTGAACATAAAAATGAATATGGTGAAATGGATCAGGCTTATTTTAAATCAGACTACCATGTAAGACCAAACAATGAATGGCTGGATGTTGATACAGATATTTTGATTCCTTGTGCATTGGAGGATGTGATTAATGAATCCAACGCCGATAAAGTCAATGCAAGCCTGATTGCAGAAGCGGCAAATATACCACTTTCTGCAGGAGGAGACAAAATCATTAGAGAAAAAGGAATTTATTTAGTAAATGATTATGTAGTGAATTTAGGATCTGTCCGCGCCTATGATGTAGTAGTATTCGGTCTTGTAGATCCGACACCTCAGGCTGTAATAGATGATATTGAACAGCTGTGCCGAAAAAATGTACAGCACTTGTTTACGGAATCTGAAAAACAAAACAGATATCAAAGAGAAGTAGCAAATGAGCTTTTCCGCCCTGGAAAAAGTGATCTGTTAGAATATTAAAAGACAGTGGAGAGCGCAGAGTCATGCGTTCTCCATTTTACAAATCATATAAAAGCTGAGGTGGAAATTTCAGATGAAGGAAATATTGAAAGAAAAATTAACAGATATGCAACAACAATTATTAGATATAAGTGAAAAAATGTATGATAATCCGGAGCTGGGAGATGAAGAATTTGCATCCATGGAGCTTTTAACGGATTTACTGAAGGAAAATCAATTTCAAGTGGAGACAAATATTATTAACCGTCCTACTGCATTCAAAGCTGTGTATGACAGTAGCAAGCCGGGTCCTGTTATTGCTTATTTGGCAGAATATGATGCGCTGCCAGAAATTGGTCATGGCTGCGGACATAATTTAATTGGAACGATGAGTACAGGTGCCGGAATAGCTTTAAGTAAGGTTATTAATCAAACAGGAGGAAAAGTTGTTGTTTATGGTACACCGGCAGAGGAAACAAATGGAGCAAAGGTGCCAATGAGCAGAGAGGGTATCTTTGATGACGTTGATGTGGCGATGATTCTTCATCCCGAAGGAGTATCCAGAGAAAGTGGAGCTTCGCTGGCAAATGATGCATTGGAATTTAAATATACCGGAAAAGCAGCACATGCAGCCGCATCACCTGAAGAGGGAATTAATGCGCTTGACAGTGTTCTTCAATTATACAATGGTATAAATGCTTTAAGAGAGCATTTACCGGATGATGTCCGTATTCATGGGATCATCACGAAAGGCGGGGAGGCAGCGAATATTGTTCCGGATTTGGCAGCAGCTGAATTTTATATCCGGGCACAGTCACGCCAGATTTTAGATGAAACTAAAGAGAAGGTCATGCAGATTGCAAAAGGTGCAGCATTAATGACTGGTGCGGAAATGGAAATAATAGAACAGGAAGGCAGTTATGATAATATGGTAACTAACCGGCCGCTTTCAGATATATTTACAAAAAATTTAAAAGCAGCAACTGGTGAAACTGTATATCCCCCGCAGCTTCTGAAAGCTTCTATGGATATGGGAGATGTCAGCAGGGTTGCACCGGCAATACATCCATCGATTGGAATCGGTGACCCTTCATTGGTGCTGCATACGAAAGCGTTCGCGGATCAGACAATCAGTCCAGCCGGGAAACAGGCCCTCATGAATGGTGCGCTGGCATTAGCTTGTACGGGGTATGAGATTTTATCCGATTCCGCATTATTGGAGGAAATAAGAGAAGCATTTGAAGAGGTAAAGGTGTAACATCCTTTTTTAAAGACTAAGTGACTTTCTTGGTTTTTCTTAAACATTTATAGATGCGTAAAGGGCTTATAAGATGTTTAAGAAGGTGTTTGGATATAGTGAGAAACCTATAAATGAAAGAGATATGTTATTTGCTATTATTAATTACCAATAATTAACTATCATAAGTTTAGAAAAAATGCAGATGATATGTTTACAGGAGGTGATAACTATGGCAAATAACAATTCAAACCAATTAGTAGTGCCTGGAGTACAACAAGCTCTTGATCAAATGAAGTACGAAATCGCTCAAGAATTTGGTGTAAACCTTGGTCCAGATTCAACTTCTCGTGCAAACGGTTCTGTAGGTGGGGAAATCACTAAACGTTTAGTGCAAACTGCTCAACAACAAATGCATGGTAAATAATTTTATTTAAAAAAATATTACTGGCTGACAGGGGGAGCTCATTATGAGCTCCCCCTTACCAATTTTTTTATTTTAGAATTGTGTTAACGTATACGCTGTTCATTGTCTTTATCGAAGAAGTGGACTTTATTCATATCAAAAGAAAGCTCCAGTTCATCTCCGCCTTGTACATCTGTACGGGAATCAACACGTGCAACGAATTCCTGACCATCGATGCTGGAATAAAGAATAGATTCAGCCCCCATTAATTCAGCAACCTCAATTTTCGCAGTTATTTTTGAATCAGGAGACGCTTCCAGGAATACCAGCTCATCATGGATATCCTCAGGACGAACTCCGATAATCAGCTCTTTTCCTTCGTATCCCTGATCACGCAGAGGTATCAGCTTCGCTTCTGGGATTAAGAAAGTGCTGCCGCCAATTTTGAATTTGTTTCCTTCCAGTGTTCCGGTAAAGAAATTCATGGATGGAGAGCCAATAAACCCGCCTACAAAAATATTTTCCGGTAAATCATACACATCCTTTGGAGCTCCAAGCTGCTGGATAACACCATCTTTCATAACAACCAGCCTTGTTGCCATTGTCATTGCTTCCGTCTGGTCATGTGTTACATAGATGGTAGTCGTTTGCAGACGCTGGTGAAGCTTTTGAATCTCTGCACGCATTTGCACACGTAATTTGGCATCCAGGTTAGATAGAGGCTCATCCATCAGGAATACCTTTGCATCACGGACAATCGCACGTCCTAATGCAACACGCTGTCTTTGTCCCCCGGATAATGCTTTCGGTTTTCTGTCCAAGTATGCTTCCAAACCTAAAATTTTAGCAGCTTGATCAACGCGCTGTTTGATTTCTTCTTTTTTGAATTTACGAAGCTTAAGTCCAAACGCCATGTTATCATACACATTCATATGCGGATATAGAGCATAGTTTTGGAATACCATAGCGATATCGCGATCTTTTGGTGCAACATCGTTCATTAACTTTTCATCAATGTACAATTCTCCATCAGATATTTCTTCCAGACCGGCAATCATACGCAGAGTCGTCGATTTCCCGCAGCCGGATGGGCCGACAAATACAATAAATTCTTTATCCTGAATATGTAGATTGAAATCTTTTACCGCCAATACATCTTTATCATATTTCTTTTGAATATGCTCTAATTTTAATTCTGCCATGCTTACATCTCCTTCAATTGTTTAAATTTCAAAAGCTTATGTTTGAAAGCGTTTTAATATCTGGTTTTATTTTACTGAAAAAGCTGTAAAAACAATATGGAAATGTTGCACAAAATTATGTGCGGGAATTGTGCATGTTTGCCAAAATGGCTAAATAAACGGTAAAAGCCTTATTGAATTGTTTGATATCAATGCCTGTGCTCTCATGAAATTTATCAAGCCGATACTGTAAGCTGTTTCTGTGAATGTATAATTTTTTTGCGGTTTCTGAAACATTTAAATTACACTCAATGAACATTTGAATAGTATCCAATGCTTCCTGATCTATTGTAAACTCTTTTAAAATCCATTGACTTAGCTGCTGCTGCTCTTTAGAAGAGAGGGTTTCAATAAGAAAAGAAGGGTACCCCTGGGTATAATCAATGACAGCAGTATCCATTTTACGGAAGCTCACTTCTGCCATCTGTGTGATTTGTTGGATATAGTCTTCTAAATCACAGTCATTTTCCAAGTAAGGACCGATAAAGAAAGTAGTCTTTACATATAATTCACTCATTAATGTATCCGCAAGATGATGATAAGCTAAATCTTCTTCCAAATAATTTTCGCGATCTTCAATAATAAAACCTTTATTTCCATTATTCCAAAGAATGGATAAATCCCCATAAAAAAATTCTTGCAGGGTTTGTTTAAATGTTTCCAGATCAACCTGTCCTTTTTCAATTTGAAAGAAAATAAAACGATATCGTCCTTCTTTTCCAAGGTTTTCATTCTTTTTTTCCTGAATACGGCTTTCCCATTCCTTCTCTTTAGATGTCTGGATCGGTAATTGAATTTGATAAGCGGGAAGAAAGGTGCCTAAGAGCATTCTGTCTCTTTCAGTCAATTCTTTATTATCGATACCGATAATTGTATTTTCAAATTGGTACCATCGATATTCAGGGTTAATATCCCCGCGGTTTTTAGGCAATTTTATTAAACTTGGGTAGAGTCTTTTTAATCGTTGTAAATTCAATCTTATTTCTCCTTTTTCATTTATGTATGAAGAAAAAATCTTACAGATAAATAATAATTAATGTAACGGTATTTTTCCTTGAAAGTATAAGCTCTCCTTTTTATTATACATGAAATATAGCTGTAGAATTTTTTCATGCCATCAAATAGATATGGCTATACATACGTTAACAGCTTTGTTATAGTAGCAAGAGACGATGAAGGAGGAATTATATTTTATGGCAAATTTACAAGAGCAAGCAAATCAATTAGAACAAGCACTTCGTGAAAGCACAGAATTCCAGGATTTAAAACAGGCTTATGATGCAGTGATGTCTGACCCTGCTGCAAAGCAAATGTTTGAAAACTTCCGTGAAACACAACTTAACCTGCAAGAGAAGCATATGCAAGGCTTAGATATTTCCGAAGAAGAAATTGAAAAAGCAAGACAAGTTGTTGAGACTGTGCAACAGCATGAAGCAATTTCAAAATTAATGGAAGAAGAGCAAAAACTAAACAACGTGATTAATGAGATTTCTCAAATTATCACAAAACCATTAGAAGAACTCTATGGTGCCGCAGAATAAACAGTTTTGATTAATATCCCGCTGCTACAAAAGGTAATATAGCAGTGGGATATTTTTTTTAACGATGGAAGAGGACCAGTTTAGCACTTGGACTGACGCAGCGATGGGTATGTTCAGCGTAGCCTTCATTCTCAAGCTTACCTTTTCCTATTTCTTTCGCATCTAAATCATTCGAAGCTTCAAATTGCTCATCCAGCAGCTTTTCCCCCGTTTTTGAAAATACCGTTAAATAATATGCAGCCATGATACACCCTCCAATAATTGAAATCGCTTTATTTATAAATTGTAAATCAAAATGAGTGAATATTGCAATGAATATCAATTCATTTTTTGAAGGATAAAGTTTTGGAAACAAGTGTCTGGTGAAAATGGATAATGAAATATAATATAGTGAAACAATTTTATACTTTGTACGTATTACAAGTGGAATAAATAAAACTTAGAAAAATAATGAACCTTTTCAACAATTCAACTGTATAAGTTAGTAAAGGGAAGGGAGAGAGATTATGCTGAAATTATCAAATGTAACAAAGCAGTTTGGAAATCATACTGCTGTGAACAATTTATCTCTTGAAATACCGGAAAGTGAGATGTTTGGCTTTTTAGGCGGAAATGGTGCGGGGAAGACGACAACCTTCCGGATGATTCTTGGATTGCTTGATAAAACGTCAGGAGATATTACTTGGCAGGACGGGCCGATTTCTTATAATGAAAGTCATTTAATTGGCTATCTGCCGGAAGAAAGAGGTCTGTATCCCAAATTAACTGTCAAAGAACAAATTATTTATTTAGGCCGGCTGAGAGGGATGAAAAAGCAGGATATCCTCAAAAAACTGGATGAATGGCTGGAACGTTTTAAAGTGCCAGAGTACTTAGATAAAAAAGTGCAGGAATTATCAAAAGGGAACCAGCAGAAAATACAGTTTATCTCTGCTGTGATTCATGAGCCCAGGCTATTAATATTAGATGAACCATTTTCCGGGTTAGATCCGGTTAACGTCGAGATGTTAAAAGGGGCTGTCAAGGATTTGAAAAATCAGGGGACATCCATTGTTTTCTCCTCTCACCAGATGGAGCATGTAGAGGAAATGTGTCAGCATATCTGTATTCTGCAAAAAGGGACTCCTGTTGTTCATGGATCATTACGGGACATTAAACACAGCTTTGGAAAGAAAAATCTCGATATCCGCGGTGATTTTTCAACGGAATATTTAAAGGATTTTCAAGGTGTAGCTTCTTATAAAGAATTGCCGGATGGATGTGCACTGCAGATTGAGGATGAGCAGGTGGCACAGAATATTTTTTCAAGTTTGCAAGGGAAAGGATTTGTCCGGAAATTCGAAATAGAAGAACCATCCTTAAATGATATTTTTATCGAAAAGGTAGGTGCTTCTTATGAATAAGTTCTGGACGATTGTCGGGCACACATATTTTTCCAGAGTTAAAGCGAAATCATTTATTATTACAACGGCTATTACATTGGCGATCATTATTGGTTTTGCAAATATATCTTCCATTATTGATATGTTTTCAAGTGATGAAGACTCGTCTGAAAGCGTGCTTGTTATTGATGAATCTGAAGGTTATGGCGGGTATCTCGAAGAAGGCGGTCTAAGTGAAGGCACAGGAATAGCCTTTGAAAAGTTTGAAGGAACAGAGGAAGAAGCAAAGGAGGCGGTAGTAAGTGAGGAGTACGATGGATTGCTGGTCATTACAACAGATGAAAATAATCTTCCTGAAGGAGAGTACTATGCAAATCGTATTTCTGAAACAGGAGAACAAACAGCCGTTGAGGAAACCTTACAGCAGCTGAAGGTAGTTGTCGGTACACAACAGGCCGGGATTGATCAGGAGACGCTGGAAACTATTTATGCTCCTGTATCATTTCAAGCTGAACAGCTTGATGATAGTGCACGAACAGCAGAAGAAATGAACCAGTCGAGAGGCTTGGTATATGCAATGTTATTTGTTCTGTATATGACGGTTGTCATTTATGGTCAGATGATTGCAACAGATGTGGCAACGGAAAAATCTTCCCGTGTCATGGAGCTGCTTATCTCCAGTGCTCCACCGATTACCCATATGTTCGCTAAAATAATCGGTATCGGCTTATTGGGATTGACACAAATCGTTATTCTGTTTGGAGGAGGCTATTTTGCTATTCAGGCGAATGAAGATTCGATGGCAGGCGGATTCTTCGATATAATGGGATTATCGAATAATGATCCGGCTATTTATATATATGCGATTATTTTCTTTATTCTGGGGTATCTTTTATACGCAACGCTTGCTGCAATGTTAGGATCTTTAGTAAGCCGTATTGAGGATGTCAATCAGTTGGTTATGCCAATGACAATGCTAATAATGATAGCCTTTTTTATAGCGATATTTGGTCTTGGTATGCCAGAAGCCACATTAATTACAGTTACATCCTATATACCGTTCTTTACTCCGATGATTATGTTTCTGCGAATTGGTATGCTGAATATCCCAATCTGGGAAATTGGCTTGTCCATCGGTCTCCTTGTTCTGACTATCGCTGCAATTGGTGCATTGGCAGCACGAGTTTACAAAGGCGGCGTGCTGATGTATGGAAAGTCGGGTTCTTTAAAGGATTTAAAACGTGCGATAAACTTATCGAAAAAAGAATAGATGCAAAAAGCCTCCAGCGAATATGGAGGCTTTTCATTTGAGGCTGCTAAATTCAAATAAAGAAAATGGGTGCAAAAAATAAAAACAGTACAAAAATTAATGGGTAGAAAGCAAGATGAGTAATGGAAATCCCGCTTATACGGAATATTTCCAGCGGATCCTTAGCAGGACTATAAATCCAGTTTGCCAACCGTTCCAGTTTACTGCTTTTCATCGGAATTTCCGGTACTTCCACATGAAACTCATCCAGTCTGTTCTGAAGCTGATCTGGAATATCTCTTTTACTCATTCTTTACCCTCCAATAATACTTTTAATTTTTTCAGCGAAGCATGCAGCCGTGATTTTACCGTTCCAATTGGAATTTCAAGCACTTCAGAAATATCCTTTTGTGTAAGATCATAATAGTAAGTTAAAAGAATAACTGCCCGCCGCTCTTTAGGGAGCTGTTGAATGACAGTCTGAACTGTAATTTTATCTTCGTATGATAAGCTCTAAAGCTGATTGAGCACATATAAAAAAGGCAGTATTTTTCTCATTCTATTGCGTTTTTTAAGTCTGTTAATCATCAGCTGATAGGCAATACGAAACAGATAAGTTTTGATACTGGACTTTCTCTCATCAAAGTTTGCCTGATACTTATGAAATTTGACAAATGTATCCTGTACCAGGTCCAGACACAGCTGTTCCTCCTGACAATATCGGAAAATAAACTGATAAATTTGTGCTTTGTAGTGTGTGTTCAAAAAGTCCGATGAATAGGACCAAGAAGTTCAAGGCGACGGGAGTTTTACAAACGGAGCGTATGCTTTTAAATACGTGAGTATTGTAAAACTCCCGTCAACGCAGAAATTCGCCGTGTCATTTTTATTGGTCTTTTTGAACATCCTCTTATATGTAACAAATAGTTCCTCCATCGTATTTTCATCCCGATTTTCACTTTCAGCGGATGTGGCCGTTTTACTTGGACTCATCAGGCCACCGCTCTTTTATTCCTCTAAATGCAAATGCGATTCTGGTTATGAACCAAATAAATGTTAATAATGAAAACACAAATGTCTGATGAATAAAAAACTGTATCCAGGGGCTGTCAATGTTATCACCCCGAAGCAGAAATAACATTAAACCTGCTATACATAAAAATGTATAAACCGCAGCCAGAATGATAGCATAATCCCATCTTGTCCAGTGAAAATAAATGTCCGACTTGCTAAAATCAATGTCTCCCTTTCTGTCCCGGGTGACTTTTTTATTCATTGTTCCAATCATGATTCCAAAAGTGGTCCCGAGAATTGCTGCTGCAATCATGCCTAATAACCAGCCCAAAGCCATAAATGATCGACTCCTTTTCATGCTTTTATTAACTTATACAGTTGAACAGACAAAAAGGTTCACTTATATTTCAAATTTTTATCTATTCTGCTTCCTGTTCTCTAATAATTTCTTTTTAATCTTTCTTTCAGCTTATATAAATGTATTTGCCAATAAAAGAGCTTATCTTATACAATTACTATAAAGAGGAATAATATAATATCCTGCTAGCTGCGGCGGTCTTACACGTTACTTGCTTTCCAGATAGAGTTTATGCTTTGTCAAGAGCTAGATGGAAGGAATGATCAGCGCCTGTCTCTATGATAAGCAAGCTATTTTTTAAGGTGCGAAAGTTGAGTCATTATACTCCCAGCCTTTAAGTGAACGCTTCTTCGTTGACATATATACGGTAGGGTGGTATTTTAAAGATGAAGACAAAAGGAGGGATACGATGGATTCCTTACATGAGCATACATTGAAACCAAGAACAGAAACAGAGAAAAAAGCAGTTACCAATCGATTAAAAAGAATTGAAGGCCAGGTACGCGGCATTCAAAAGATGATTGATGAAGACAGGTACTGTGTGGATATTCTTGTCCAAATCAGCGCGATCAATTCTGCGTTGAAGCGTGTAGGATTTGAAGTAGCTGAACGTCATGTCAAACACTGCGTCAGTGATGCGGTGAAGTCTGGAGAAGGCGATGAAGCGATTGAAGAGCTGATGGATGTGCTTCATCAGTTTACAAAATAAAATATGGATTGAAAAGTCTGCCCCGGGCAGGCTTTTTTATTTGATGATAGAACGTGCATTCTATTATTAGCTCTGTTAAAATAAGGATATCATTAAACTGGGAGTGGAGATTGTGGATTCTGCGGTTACTTTTATTCATGCAGCAGATTTACATTTAGACAGCTTATTTAAAGGCTTAAGACATGTACCTGCAAATATATTTAAAGAAATTCAAGAAAGTACGTTTACCGCTCTGAACCATCTGGTCGATGAAGCGATAAACCATAACGTTGATTTTGTTTTGTTAGCCGGTGATTTATACGACCATGAATCACAAAGTTTAAAAGCGCAAATAAGATTGCGGCGTGCCTTTGAGAGGCTGGACGAACAGAATATTGATGTGTTTTTATCCTATGGCAATCATGATTTTATGAAAGGTGATTCCTTTGATGTGGAATATCCTGATAATGTACATATTTTTTCTAAGGAGACAGTAACATGTATTCCTTTTTATAAAAATGGTGAAGCAGCTGCTGCGATATACGGATTTAGTTATGCAAACAGGGCGGTATATGAGAATAAGTCAGCAGAGTATAAGATTGCCGCCGGGGAATATCCCTTTCATATTGCCATGCTGCATGGCAGTGTGGCAACGAATACGGAACATGATTCGTATGCACCATTTCAAATAAAGGACTTGTTAAATAAAGGAATGGACTATTGGGCATTGGGACATATACATAAAAGACAGCAGCTGCATTCCAATCCGCCGGTTATTTATCCGGGTAATATTCAGGGGAGGCACCGGAAGGAAACGGGGGAAAAAGGCTGTTACCTTATACATTTAAGCAAGCACAATATAGAACAGACATTTTTACCGCTTCAGGCGATCCGTTATGAAGAAGTAGAGGTAGATATCCAAGAGTGCCTTACTCCTTCACATGTAGAAAAATCCATTATAAAGCAGCTGCCGGCAAATAGTGTACCCAGCTTATTGTATTTAAAAATAATAGCAAAAGAAAATGAAGGGTTCACACCGGACGAGGTATTTATTCAGGAGTTAATTGAAGTGATAAATGAATCTGTGTCTGAAGCATTTCCCTGGCAGTACATTTACCATTACCGGATGGTTTTGGAGAAAGAATCGACCTGGCTGGAGGACTCCTTTTTAAAAGATATATTGGAAGAAGCAGATACGTCATTTATTCAAGAAGGCTTAAATGAAATTTATCATCATCGAAATGCGCGTAAATTCCTATCCTCCTTATCCGTTGAAGAGGAGCAGGCTGTTAAAGAGGATGCCTATCAGCTGCTGAATGTGTTACTGCGAAGGGAGAGAATGGAGTGAAAATAAAGGAAATAACGATTTACGGATTTGGCAAGTGGGTCGATCAGACGTTTTCCTTTTCCAATTCCAATCTGATAACACTTCTTGGGGATAATGAATCGGGAAAAACAACCTTGCATCAATTTATTTTATATATGCTCTTCGGGATGACAAAAAAGAAATGTGATTTTTATCGTCCGAAAACAAGCAGTAAGCTGGGCGGGAGGATGATTATAGATCACCCTTGTGAAGGAACTATCTGGATTGAACGGCTGGATGCTGCGCAAGTGCAATACTTTGCTGACAATGGAGAAGAAAGGGATGAAGCCTGGTTCAGGGAGCTTTTGGGGAATATGAGTGCAGAAGCCTTTCAATCGATTTATTCCTTTTCCAGCCAGGATCTAGCTGTCTTCCAAAATATGAAGGAACCGGATATAAATGAACTTTTATTAAGTATCGGTTTAACAGGATCAGCAGCGGTTTATAAGGTAGAGAAGAAACTGCAGTCCGAATTACAAAAGCAATTTAAACCGTCTGGTACAAAACCGGTTATTAATGAAAAATTAAGCGGGATACGTGCCATGGATAAGCAGTTGGGAGAAGGCAAAAAGCTTGAAAAATCATATAAAGAACAGATAGAAAAAATCGATACACTGGAGAAAAAGCACCAATTAAAAAAAGAGCAGATTGCGCAAAAAAATGAACAGCTTGAGAAAGAACAGCTGATGGAAAAAATACTGCCTGTCAGAAAAGAAATACATCGTATTTCCGGAGAGCTTCAAGAGCTGGCTGATGTCCGTAATTTTCCATTAGATAATCAAGAGCAAATAAAAACGCTGCATACAGATATAAATAATATTAATAGAGAACTTGAATCTCACCAGGCTACCCTGGAAACTTATACAAAGAAAAAACAGGATTTAGAAACAGCGTCACTGCAAAATGAGGAAAAAGAGCAGTTAAACCATCTTTTGAATCAAAAAGCAGAAATAACATTAATGCGGGAACGCCAGAGAACCTTAGAGCAGGATTACAGCTTTAAAACACGTGAAATAGCAGAAATGATTCAGGAGAAGCAGATTCATATAACAACTGAAGAACTGGAGCAGCAGGAATTGCCATTTTATCTTGAAAAAGAATGGGGAGCCTTGCGGAAAGAACAGGAAAATATACAGGATAAACTAACCGGAAGCATTCAGAAAAAAGAACAGCTTTTACAAGAAGAATCCGGGATAGAAAAAGAGCAGAAGAATTTAAATCAGGAACTGCTTGCTGAAGCACACATAAAAGAACTAAATCAGCGGATAAATACCTATAAACAGAGGAATCATCAGGATGGAAGTCAGCAAAAAAATATGTACCAAATGCTTGGGAGAATGATTCAGGAGAAGAAAAAGCAAGCGCGGATGATTGTTATTATTGGAACAGTAATAGCTTTGACCGGTGCTCTGACCGGTTTTGCAGTAGACATTCCCTGGTTGTACTTGATAAGTCTCGCCATCATTGCGGGGGTATATTATTTTCGGCGTACACAGCTGCAGGATATTAAACAATTAAAGCAGCAGGAAGGGCAGCAGACGGATCATTCGGGTCAGGAAATCGATGTGACAGAATCCGAGTACCAGGAGGCAATGGAAATCCTGAAAGAGCAGGAGGAATTACAGCGCAGGCTGCATTCATTAGAAGACAGATTGCAGTATACACGTAATCAGTTGGAGACAAATGAAGCAGTACGATTTGATTTAGCAGAGCAGCAAAACAGATTGGAAGAGAATATTGTTGATCAGCAAAATCGGTTTCCCTTTTTACAGGCTGTGGATGTTTTATACTGGCAGGATATCTATCATCTCTTACAAAAGCTGATTCAGCTGACCAATGATAAACAGAGCTTTAAAAAAGAGCTGGATAGAGTAACAGAAAGGATCGATGGGTTTTCTGACCAGGTGAAGCATTGGTTTAAGGGAAACAGATTAGCCAATCAGACCAATCTGGAAGAAATGATGCTGGCATTAGAGGAGATACAGCAGCAGGAACAGCAGCATCAGCATGAGCTTCAGCAGCTTACTCAATTCATAAAGGATGTTCTGAACAAACAGATGATACTGAAACAGAAACGAAATCGTTATGTGGAGGAAAGAGATGCACTCTTAAAAGCATCCGGGACAGAGTCCGAAGAAAGCTATTTTGAAAAACAAACAAGAAAAGAGCGTTATAATAAGCTTTATGAGCGTCAAGAAGAGCTGAGAGAGAGACTCCAAATATTGATTCCTGAAGAATGGCAGCAGGAATTGACGGATGCACCCTTAGAGGCTGAGAATTATTATAAGAATAAAAAAGAACTGGAATTAGCACTGACTGATTCTGAAGAAGAATTAGAACAATTAAAAAGCCGGATTGCAGAACAGAGATTGCGGATAGAGCAGCTCGAATCAGAGGAAGACATATCCTTGCAAATGCATCAGCTGGCAATGGAAAAGGAAGAACTGGAGGACCTGGTGAGAAACTGGGCAGTGCAAAAAACGGCTTTACGAATGCTGGAAGCTGCTAAAAATCAATTTAAGGACAAGTATTTAGCCCTTGTTATAGAAACAGCACAAATCTATTTTAAAGAGATTACAGCAAACCAATATGATACAATATATGCACCAGCAGCGGAAAAAACTTTTCAGGTAGAAAACAGTAAGAAAAAACAGCGCTTTTACGTAGAGGAGCTGTCTCAGGGGACAAAGGATCAGCTGTATATTTCTTTGAGATTTGCGATTAATGAAGTGATGGCAAAATCGTCTGGGCTGCCATTTTTCATGGATGATGCTTTTGTACATTTTGATATGAATCGTACAGAGAGAATGCAAAAGGTGCTGGAAAGATTGGCAGAGGAGCAGCAGGTGATTTTATTTACATGCCGCAGGGAGCTGGCCGAGGCTGCAAACGGAGATATCATTCATCTCTCCGTATAAAGAAGTTTTATTGATTTGGAAGGAGGAATTAAAATGAAAAAAGGCATTGCAAATTTAACCGTCGGGGATAAATTTGAAGGATTTTTATTAATAAATGAAGCGACGAAAGGTACAACGAGCAATGGAAAGCCATTCCTGACATTAATGCTCCGTGATGAGTCTGGTGAATTGGAAGCAAAGCTGTGGGATGCAACCAAAGAAGATGAAGAAAATTTGCTGGCAGAGCAGATTATTCATGTGACAGGAGATATTAACCAATTCCGGGGGAAAAACCAATTGCGGATTCATTCCATTCGCCTGTCCCAGCCTACAGATCAGGTTCAGGTAAGTGATTTTGTCGGTAAGGCTCCTTTAAGCCAGGAAGAGCTGGGTGATAAACTGACAGAAGCTATTTTTGAAATGAAGAATCCTACCTTACAACGTATCGTACGGGGCTTCGTGAAAAAATACCAGCATGAATTACTCCTTTATCCAGCCGCTGCGAAAAATCATCACGATGTAGCATCGGGATTGGCTTATCATATTGTCAGTATGCTCGGAATTGCACGGCAGCTTCACGAGCTTTATCCTTCCATTAATAAAGATTTATTGTATGCAGGTATTATTCTTCATGATATAGGAAAAATAAAGGAATTATCGGGTGTTGTGTCGACGACGTATACACTCGAAGGAAAACTGCTTGGTCATATAACGATTATGGTAGAGGAAATAGCAGACATGGCTAAGGAGCTGCAGGTTGAAGAAAAGGAAGAAGTACTTATTCTGCAGCATTTGATTCTGAGTCATCATGGGAAAGCAGAGTGGGGGAGTCCGAAGCCTCCAATGGTTAAAGAGGCAGAGCTTTTGCATATCATTGACTTAATTGATGCGAAAATGAATATGCTGGATAAAGCTTTAGATAAAGTTCAGCCGGGTGAATTTACAGAACGGCTTTTTGCAATGGATAATCGTTCTTTTTACAAGCCGTCCTTTGAGTAATTTTCAATCCGGGATAGTGTATCTGCAGGATAAAAATGAAGTTCATGTCATTTTCTATTAACTTGTTCATATATATTTAGTAAGGAATGGACAAGGGGGATGTAAGATGAGCTCGATTCCAATTTGGGTTTTTGCAGTGATTCTATTAATTTTTTTGAGTGGATATATGGCAGTACGTGCATTTTTGGCAGAGAAAAAGCTGGATAGACAGTTTATTGAGCGCGAAGGTAAAATATATATGGAGCGTATTCAGGAAGAACGGATGAAACGAAGAGAACAGGAATGAAATACGAAGCTGCGAAAGCACTATATTATTCCATTAACGGAAGGAATAATATAGTGCTTTTGTATTTGAGAAACCTGCATTGACGAAACACAAAAATTCTGATAACGTTTAAAAAAATATTTATGTGGAGGAATGAGGATGTCATACACTATTGAACTTGGCACGAAGGCCCCGGATTTTTCTCTTCTGGCAACGGATAGAAAATATTATAGTTTAAATGATTTTAAGGATGCAAAAATACTGGTTGTATTTTTTACATGTAATCACTGCCCGTATGTTATTGGCTCTGATGAGATAACAAGAGAAACAGCTGATAACTTTAATGATAAAGGGGTTGCTTTTGTAGGAATTAATTCTAACAGTGTGGAAACAAAGGCATTGGATTCCTATGATTTTATGGTAGAAAGAATGGAGGAAAAACGATTTCCTTGGGTTTATCTCAGAGATGAAAATCAAGAAATTGCTAAAGCTTATGGAGCTTTGAAAACACCGCACTTTTTTATTTTTAATGAAGACCGGGAACTCGTATATACCGGCAGAGGCCTGGATAATCCTAAAAATCCAGAGGATGCAAAGGTGAATGATTTACAAAATGCCTTGGAGGAAGCAATTGCAGGAAAACAAATAACAACACCAGTCACCAACCCGCTCGGATGTAATATAAAATGGAATGGAAAAGATAAATACTGGATGCCGGCGGAGGCTTGTGACCTGGTCCCGAGAAGCTGATTGTATAACTTAAGATGAAAAATTATTTAGAGACTGGCTATCTGAGATAAAAGATTAGTCAGTCTTTTTAAAGAGTAAGAAAGCATAAAATGCTGAGGATAGCCGCTCCAACAGGTTTCACGAGGGGAGTAATCGCAACCCCTTGACGTCGCGAACTTAATCGAACTTCCTTCCGTTTTGGGACTGGGAATGCGATTACTCGTCCCACCGAAGAGCTTTTGCGATTACACGTCCTATCAAAAAGCTTCGCTAAAAATAGCTTTATTTCTTAGTGAAAAAGTAAATAAAACATATTTCTTCTTAGATGGGAGCGAAGGGAAGTCGACTCCTGCGGGAAAAGCAACAGGTGAAGACCCCGCAGAAAGTGGTCTTCTTTTGAGGAGGCTGAGGCGTTGCCCGCGGAAAGCGACTTCCCACAGCGGACATCTCCTTGGCAAGAACACCAGTATTTTAAAGACCAAGTGATTTCCTTTGCTTTTAGAATTGGTTAAACGATAAAACAAAGGTATTGACATATGGTGATTAGATATATAAAATATATGTTATAAAAACGTTTAACCAAATTTTAAATAGACAGGGGTAGTTTAAATGAGCGGAGATTTAAAGAAACCAGTTGTTGCAGTTACAATGGGGGACCCGGCTGGGATAGGGCCGGAAATAACGGTGGACACAATGCTTACTGAAAAGGTTTATGACGAATGTAATCCTTTTCTTATCGGATCTGTGGATATTGTAAATAGAGCTTTAGAGATAAAGAACAGTGATTTTGAAATTAATAAAATTGATTCTCCTTCAGAAGCGAAATTTACTTATGGCACTATTGATGTACTGGAGCCGAAGGAATATGACTGCTCGCAAATTGAATACGGGAAGGTACAAAAGCTGGCTGGAGAAATGGCATATGATTACGTGGCAAAATCAATAGAACTAGGGCTGAATAAAGAGGTCGATATTGTGTCTACCGCTCCAATTCATAAAGAAGCGATTAAATTAGCCGGCTGTAAGCATGAGGGGCACACAGAAATATTTGGTGATTTAACGAATTCTGATTATGCACTTACCATGTTTAACTGCCACAACTTAAAAGTATTCTTTGTCAGCCGGCACAAAGCACTGGTGGAAGCTTGCAGTTACGCTACCAAAGATGTTGTTTTAGATACTTTGCGTCAAATTGATACAGAATTAAAAGGCATTGGATACGAAAACCCGGAAATTGCACTTGCTGCACTAAACCCGCATGCTTCTGATAATGGACTGTTTGGTACAGAAGAGAAGGATCATTTAATTCCTGCAGTGGAAGCTGCGAAGGAAGAAGGAATGAATGTTGTAGGTCCTGTACCGGCTGACTCTGTATTCCACCTTGGATTACAAGGAAATTACGATGCAATTTTATCTCTTTATCATGATCAGGGGCATATTGCTTGTAAAACATATGATTTTGAAAAATCTATCACAATTACTTGGGGACTTCCGTTTATGCGCAGCTCTGTAGACCATGGAACGGCATTTGATATTGCCGGTAAAGGAATTGCAGGATCCGTAAGTATGATTGAATCTACATTAGTTCCGGTTCAATATTGGAAAAAACAACAAAAAGCATTACAAGGATAAATAGCAATTTCATCCTGACAGACTTTACTCCATATAAATAGTGGTAAAAACAGGGAGGGAGACTTTCCTGTTTTTATTTCTATAGATGGTTAGACAAACGAGGTGCGGAAATGTCCAAATTAGGTATTATTGCTGATGATTTAACAGGTGCAACAACGGTGGGTGTTTTATTAGCGAGATCGAATATACCCGTTGCAGCTTATTTTGATTCAGATAATTTATCAAAGGATAAAGAACAGGAAGCATTTATATTAACAACTGATTCCAGAGCAATAAAAAAAGAAGATGCAAAAGCAAGGGTAAAAGAAGCCGTTATCAGCTTGAAAGAAAACGGTGTCACATACTTATCCAAGAGAATAGATACAACACTGAGAGGTAATATCGGCGCAGAGGTAGAAGCTATGCTGGAATTGATGGATGAGGACACAATTGGTATGATGGTTCCGGCGATGCCGCAGTCCAAACGTATTTTAGTAGGGGGGTATTCTATTATTGATAGTGTACCTTTATCGCAGACACCAGTAGCCAAAGATGTCCGTACACCTGTTGAAGAGTCGCATTGTCCTACATTAATAAAAAAGCAAACTGATTATCCCGTTGAAACCATTTCATTAAATACCATATTAGCCGGTAAAGAATCTCTGAAAAAAAGTTTAAGGACAGCTCGTAATAATGGTGCGAAAATTATCATTGCTGATGCTGTTTCTTTAGAGCATATTGATTTGATTGCACAGGTTATTTCAGGCTTGAAATGGAATGTGCTGATGATTGATCCGGGGCCTTTCACAGAAAGAATGGCTTATTATAATGGGTTTAAGAAGGAAGTGGAAGCACTCGATAAGGAGATTGCTTCTGCTGAACAAGGAAACGGAACAGTTCTTGCTGTTGCCGGGAGTGCTTCTCCTGTAACGAAAGAACAGATTCATCATTTATCCAGGCAAGAGAATGTCATTCAAATACCAGTGATTGCAAAAGATTTAATTTGCTGTGATGAGGTGTCTTCTAAAGAAATAAAGCGTGTAATTGATTTAGCAGTTAATCATTTAAAGAAAGCTTCACCGCAGGCGCTTATTATCGAAACATCCGTTACGAATGAAAGAGTTGACTTAAAAGCAGTGGAAAAAAGAAACGGGCTGCAGCCAGGTGAGTCTGCGGACAACATTAATAAGGCATTAGGTGAAATTACCAAAGGTATATTGCTGCAGACGTCTAAAATTAAAGGGATATATATGACGGGCGGGGATACGATGGTTCATATCTTAAAAACGCTTGAAGCAGTTGGCATTAAGCTGCTCGATTATGTTATCCCGCAAGCTGATTTAGGTGTAATTATCGGTGGTTATTCTGATGGACTGGTTGTTGTTGGCAAGGGCGGGCTGACAGGTTCTATCCAGACTGCTGCAGATATTGTAGAGCGAATTATGAAAGAAGCAAGTGTCCGGACTTTGATAGAAAACTAAAAGCAGGAATGTAAAAAAACCATTATGTTGATGGTTTTTTACATTCCTGCTTCGTTATTGCTGAATGGTTTATTATTCGCCTCCAAAGAAACGGATAACCTCCAAAACAGCTTCCTCAGCATCTTTTCCTTCTGCGCGTACAGTAGCTTCCACACCATTTCTCAGCTGCAGTGTTGCGAGGCCTAAAACACTTTTAGGGTTTACTTCATGAATTTGGTTGCCTGATTCATTACGAATAAACACTTCACAATCATATTTTTGAAGTAAATAGCTTAATTCAATGATAGTCTGATCCTCAGTGATATTGATTACGGTGTTCTTTTTAAACGATGATATGGTAATCTCCTCCTTCATATATGTAGCTATTTAAAGTATATAGGAAAAAGGAGAAAAACAAAAGAAAAACGTTTAACCTAACAACCGCAGGATTTTCTTTTTATCAAATAAGTTGGAACAATAACCTTATTATTATAGTCTGGATTATTTATTTTATTTAAAAGCATATCAAAAGCAGTTCTTCCCATCGTTTCCGCAGAAGCGCTGATTGTTGTAATCGGCCGGCTGATAATAGATGCGGAAGGGAAATCACCAAAACCGATAATTGCCATGTCATTTGGAATGGAAACATTCATATCCTTCAAAGCGGAGATAGCCCCAATGGTCATAGAATCATTCAACAGGAACATTGCTGTAATATCCGGCTGATTGTTAATTAATTTCTTAACAGCCTTCTCAGCTCCCTGAACCGTTGCTTCTCCATCAATAATTTGTTCAGGATTTAATGTCAGCCCTTCTTGTTCTAATGCTGTTTTAAATCCTTTAATCCGGTTAAAAGTCGGGCCAATATCGTCCATGGCATACACAACGACCATTTTTTTATGCCCATGTGACAGAAGATGCTTTGCTGCATCAAATCCGGCCTGATAATCATCCTGACAGACCATAGGTGTATCTGACAATGCGTCATGATATCTGCTGATTAAAACAACGGGCAGGTTTTTCATGATACTATGTATATCATATGGAAAAGGCTTGGAATAGCTTGCGGCGGGGGCGAGAATAATGCCATCCACCATTTGGGAGCTGAACAGTTTTAAAGTAGATTCTTCATAATCTACATCTTCATTTGTGTTTACAAAAAGTAAATTGTAGTTCATTTCCTTTGCTCTAAGGGATATAGCATTTATATACTGTGTAACAAAAGAGTCCGGGAAGCTTGGAACAATGAGCCCGGCTGTTTTCGTTGTGTTATTTCTTAAATTTTTTGCAGAGTAGTTAGGGACGTAATTATATTTATTTACGATGTCCATTACTCTGTTATATGTTTCTTCGGTTATTTTTTTACTGCCGTTAATTACATGGGAAACCGTCGTTACGGATACACCGGCTTCTTTAGCTATTTCTTTCATGGTAATACGCATTATATTCACCTCGTCGAGTCGGATACTGTTATAGTGGACATTAAAGAGTCCAATAAAAATGATACGGGGATAAAGGATCTTCTGCTAAGAACGCTTTCATGTAACAATAATTATCATTGTTACTTAGTATATAAAATTATTTTACAATATGTTTTTCTATATTATAACAATGTTAACTTCATATTGCGATAAAATGTTTTTCTATCGTTTTACCGGAGACAGAAGCAGATTAATTATCAGAGAAGATAGAGCAGGAGAGGGGAATTATACATTGATTCTATACGGACACTAAAAAAACAATCGCTGCTTTTAACGGCGATTGTTTTTTAGTGTTATAAAAGTACTGTTTAAGAGAGACTTTTATTTATTCTTCTTCAGCTTTTGAAGAATCTGCATCTGTATCAGCATCTTCTTGTTTAAATAAATCTTCAAGTCCTTCTGCCTTAACATCTACATTAGATTCTTCGATAATTTTTTGAAGTTTTGCCTGGATTTTTTCCTGGTCTGCCTGCTGAAGTACTAATTCACTTCTTAATTCATCTTTTAATTCGTCGAAGTCTCCGATTGTTTCTTCTTTTTCACGTACATCGTTTACTTTAATGATGTGGTAACCAAATTGAGATTGTACAGGGTCGCTGATTTCACCCGGTTCCATAGAGAACGCAACTTCTTCAAATTCAGGAATCATATCACCGGCGGAGAAGTAACCAAGGCTGCCATCATTTTCTGCGCTGCCGCTGTCTGTAGAGTACTCAGCAACGAGATCTTCAAAATCTTCTCCATCGTCTAATTTCTGTTTTACTTCATTAGCTGTTTCTTCATCTTCCACAAGAATATGCTGTGCTTCTACTTCTGTATTCTTTTTATCGTAGTACTCTTTTAAATCTTCATCAGTGATATCCATATCTTCAGAAATAGCAGCTTCTTGAAGCATTCCTACATAAACAAGATCTTTAAGAGCTTCTTCACCGCCAAATTGCTGTTCTACCATGGAATCAAATTCTTCCGGACTGCCAAACTCGTCCTTCATTTTTTCAATTTCGTCATTTACCTGATCGTCAGTAACATCGTATTTATCCTCAAGAACTTTGATAGTAACAAGCTCTTCAAGAACAGCTTCTCCATTACGGTCTTTCAATTCATCGTAAAATTCTTCTTTCGTGATATCGCCGGCGTCCGTAGTTGCAACTACATCGCCGTCCGAAGAATTACATGCAGCCAATGCAAGCAAGCTGGCAGATATTGTTGCTGCTAATGTCCATTTTTTCATGTCTGATATACACTCCTACTCTTTCCTAATATTACTTTTATTGTTTACCATGATTAATATATCATACTTTTCCATTTTAAATAAATATTTTCAACAATTTACTTAAAAATCACATTAAACTGTCACATTTAAAATGCGGATATATGAACAAACAAGCATAGCTACCAGTATCATGTTCGTGACCCGGTCCATCCTTTCTGACTTTTGTCTGGACAGTCCCATCTTCGTACAAATAGCACTGATCATGACATTAAAAATAAGTAATATTAAAAAACCAAAAATAATATAGAAGATAGCCATGTTCTATGTAACGCCCCTTTACAATAATGATACTCCTATAACTCTATCAAAAACAAATAGTGTTGAACAGTAATAAAGTTATACAGGTTTCTAATTTCTTTATCGAAGGAAGTGAAAAGATGCCCAGTTTTCTGAGTACAGCTTTTCATATTCATTATAATAAATATCCAGATATTGCTAAATTTTATTTGGGCACAGAAGGTGGTATCCCCGTTTAACTGCAGAAAAAAGAAAGCTTTTGCCGACGGTTTTCAGGCAAAAGCTTTCTTTTTATGAATTGGCATTTGTGTTTTTAATTTTTTCTTCTAATTCACGAATACTTGATTCAATTTGTTCCAGCGATTGATGAATATTTTCCTGCTGAGGCTCTACCGCGTTTTTCCAGTCTTCCACAGATTTTCGCATTTCTTCTGTCAATTCTCTGACCAGAACGGCACCTTCTTTAGAAGTTCGAAGCAGCTGTTCCTTAATTCGGATACTGTCCTCTTTTAAGTTCATCAGTAAATCTTTTAATTCTAAGGATTGGTTTTTAACTCTTAAGCGGATGTCCTTACCGGATTCAGGTGTGCTTAGTAATGCAATACCAGCGCTGACAGATGCTCCGACCAGGAATCCGATAGTTAATGATTTTTTCTTAGACATAGGAAACGCACTCCTTTCTTCTTTCCATATACCTTTTCCTTTTACCACATGTAATTAAACATTATACAATAAATAGGAGGTTCATAAAATGAACCATACATACTTATTATAGGAAATGGAATCATTTTCTGCTAGTGTTAATATTTTTAACTTACCATTATCTTAACACAAAACAGTGAATATATGATAAATATGCGTTGCAATAAAAGAAAAAAGCATTCGTTCAAATAAAAATGGAACGAATGCCTTTGAAGACGAAGAAAGGGGGAAAGGATTTTTCTTTTCCACTCTTCTTCATTTAAACCGCAGCCATCTTACTTCGTTTCAAAATACCTTCCACAATTGGATAGACAACTAACATGATTACTGTATTCATTACTGCTGCAGGAAGAACAACAGCTGCAAATAAAGCGAGAAAACCGCCATCTAAAAATCCAAGAATAAAAAGTGCTACGGATAAAAAGATACTGCCGCTGATCAGTGTTCCTGCAAACGTTAATACAGATGCCGTCACCTTTGTATTCCAATGCTTTCCTGCCAGTAAAAACAACAGGAAGAAAGCAATTGCGGTTATTGGTTTATCAATCAGATTAGCGATTTGTCCTCCAGGAGCAGCTGTAGTTAATGCGGAAATAGCTGCAGTTGCAAATGCAATCAGAAGTACATAATTCCATTTGGGGAATAAAATAATTCCTAAGAACATCATTGCCAGCATCATGTCAGGCTTCACTCCAAATAATAGCGGGGGCATTACCAGATGTAATACGGTTCCGATACTCACCAATAGGGCAAGCATTGTTAAAATTTTTGTCTTCATTACTTAACTCTCCTCTGCTTTTCTAAACTCTGCTTTCCGGCTGTGCGCTTATTGCCAGCCGCGAAAGGATACAGCCAGTATATCAAATACTGATTAAAATAAAAAGAACTAAATTTGCTGCTTTTATTGCTTTATCTGCCCGCTAATTGCTTTAGCAACAGATTGTAAATCCTCTGATGAATAGTCCTCTGTATGTGTTGTCCAGTTTGGATAATAACCGTCTCCGTCGCCGTAACGCGGGATTAAATGTACATGCAGATGAAAAACTGACTGCTCTGCTGCTGCTTCATTATTATTGAGCAGATTGATTCCCAGCGGCTGGTATGCATCACGAATGGCTTTAGCAATAGCGGGTATTCTACTAAATAGTTCTTTTGCTGTTTCTGGTGAAGTTTCATAAATATTTTTTGAGTGTTCCTTTGGAATAACAAGTGTATGTCCTTTCGTTACCTGACTGATATCGAGGAAAGCATATACCTTTTCATCCTCATAGACCTTTGCGGAAGGTATATCTCCATCGACAATTTTGCAAAAAATACAATCTTCATGAGCCATCATTTGTTCCTCCTTATCAATAGAAAAAAATATTCTTTTTTCTATTGTAAAGAGTTAGGCCGGGTAAAGTAAAGGATTCTATATTATTCTTAAAGAAGGAAGTGTAAAAGGTTTCTTTAAATACGAGATATAACTTATCAGCTAATATCTTTAGCAAAAGCTCCCGTAATTTGTAGAACGGTTCATTTTGGAATCTTTCTGGAATGATGATAAAATCAAAGTAATGAACAAAGGAGGATGACAGGGTGACTACCTTATTACATATAGAAAACTTATATGGGGGCTATACCCATAAAAATGTTTTACATGATATATCATTTGATTTAAATAAAGGAGAAATCGTCGGACTCATTGGACTAAATGGGGCTGGAAAAAGTACAACCATTAAACATATTATCGGTTTAATGCAGCCCAAAAAAGGAGAAGTGCTGGTTCAGGGAAAAAGCTTTCAGAATGATCCGGAAGCGTATCGTAATCAGATGGCATATATTCCTGAGATGCCTATCCTCTATGATGAACTGACTTTATACGAACATCTCAGGCTGACCGCAATGGCTTACGGAATTGAGGAAGAGGTGTTTGAGCAGAGGCTGCCTAAGCTTTTAAAAGAATTCCGGCTCGAAAAGAAATTGAATTGGTTCCCGGTTCATTTTTCAAAAGGAATGCGGCAGAAAGTCATGATTATGTGTGCTTTTCTTATTGAACCGCCGCTTTATATTGTCGATGAACCATTTGTTGGACTGGATCCATTGGGAATCCAATCTTATCTGCAGATGATGGATTCCATGAAGCAGCAGGGGGCAGGGGTGTTAATGTCCACACATATCCTGGCCACAGCGGAAAGATACTGTGACCGTTTTATCATTTTACATGATGGGAAATTACGGGCAGAAGGGACCTTGGGGGAACTTCGTGGAGAGTTCCAGATGCCGGATGCAACACTGGATGATTTATATGTTCAGCTGACAAAGGAAGATGATCATGTTTGATTCCCATGCATTCTATAAAAAACGCTTATCTGCACATGTGAAGAATTTAAGCAGGTATTTAAAGTATATGTTTAACGGGCATATTGCATTTGCTATGTTTTTTTTCATAGCTGCAACAGCTTATTACTATCAGCAGTGGCTGGAACAGCTGCCGCCTAATTTCCCGACAGGCATTATCATGGGAATCGTATTAGGACTGATGATAAGCTATAATCCAATAAGGACGCTGCTGCAGGAGCCGGATCTGGTATTTCTTCTTGCGGCAGAACAGCAGATGGGTCCGTATTTCCGTAATAGTATAATTTATAGCTTCGTCATTCAGACATATTTGATTGTGTTAGCATCCGCTGCATTCAGTCCATTGTATTTTACCAGTTTCGACGAACGGGCAGGGAGTGTTTTTCTTGTTACAGTTCTTTTATTTCTTCTTTTAAAAGGGATGAATATGCTGATAAACTGGTACATGCTGAAAGTCCGGGATAAAAACTCAAGAACTATTGATTTAACAGTACGGACGCTGCTAAATATTGTCATAGCCTATTTTGTTATTGAGGGGCAGGCTTTATATGCTGTTATAACGATTGTGCTGCTTTTTCTGGTTATTGTATATGATTTTATTGTCGCATCGAAGCAGCCCGGAATTTTTTGGGACTTGTTGATTGAGAAGGATCAGATCCGTTTACAATCCTTTTACCGTATTGCTAATTTATTTGCAGATGTTCCGCATTTGAAAAATAAAGTAAAGAGAAGGGACTGGCTGACGAAAACGTTTATCAGCAGAATTCCATTTGAACGGTCGGCAACCTATGATTATTTATATCAGATTTCCTTTCTGCGCAGCGGGGATTATTTAGGAATGTATATCCGGCTTGTCGTCATTGGCGGTATTTTTATTTGGGTGATTCCTAACATTTGGATTAAAATGGTATTTGCTATTCTGTTTATCTATTTAAGTGTCTTTCAAATGATGACTCTTTATCAGCATCACCGTACCCAAATGTGGCTGGATCTTTATCCGGTTGACCCGGGTTTGAAGCAGACAGCTGTTATCCGGATTATTCGGAAGCTCGGCTATGTACAGGCATTTGCTTTTACCTTTTTATTTATCTTCCAGCTGGAGTGGCTGGGAAGTTTGATCATATTACTTGGAGGTCTTACCTTTGTTTGGGCTTATATTAAGCTCTATGTAAAACCTAAATTAGATAAAGTATAAAAAACAAGCTGAGGGCCATGTGATATAGCCGTCAGCTTGTTTTTTATTTTGCTTGATCCTGATAAGATAAATAAATATTGGCGAACGCTTTTGCAGCAATGACCATTGATCTTTCATCAATATCAAATTTAGGATGATGATGCGGGTAATCATTACCTTCCAGATTAGCACCTGTCAGGAAGAAAGAGCCGGGTTTTTCTAATAAATAATAAGAAAAATCCTCTCCGACCATTAATGGTTCTGTAATAGCAGTGAGATCTACCCCGTCAATTTCCTTTGTTGCTTCCAGGACGAGATCCGTTTGTTCCGGATGATTAATAACTGGCGGATACCCTTTAACATAGTTAAATTCATAGGAAGCGCCAAAAGAATCACAAATCCCTTTCAGAATTTGTTCCATTTCTCCAATGATTTTTTCCTGAACAGCAATATCGAAATGTCTGACTGTTCCAACCAGCTTCGACTGGTCTGCAATCACATTAAAAGCATTTCCTGCTTCAAAAATGCCGATAGAGATAACAGCGGATGCCAGCGGGCTTAATCGTCTGCTGACAATCTGCTGGAATTGTGACACCACCTCAGCACCAATTACAATAGCATCTTTTGTATCCTGTGGAATAGCGCCATGTCCGCCCTTCCCTTGAATGGTAATTTCAAACCGGTCTGCACCGGCCATGATTGCCTGATGCGAAGAGTATATAGTGCCAAGCG
Source organism: Oceanobacillus sojae (assembly GCF_900162665.1). Taxonomy (GTDB): domain Bacteria; phylum Bacillota; class Bacilli; order Bacillales; family Amphibacillaceae; genus Oceanobacillus; species Oceanobacillus sojae_A. Next base: position 474,105 of record NZ_LT727812.1, on the reverse strand, counting down.
GGAGAGGAGCCCATAAATGTGTCCCGAATACAGCATCTACATCTTTTAAGGCGCCTGCTTCAACAATTGGCTTGGCTCCGCCCGGGGCATACTCCTCCGCATGCTGATGAATAAAAACAATGGTTCCTTCCAAATCATTCTGAAACTGCTGCATAACCTTTGCAAATGTAAGCAGAATAGCTGTGTGTCCATCATGGCCGCAAGCGTGCATGACACCCGGAACCTGTGATTTATAAGGGACATCCTTTTCATCCTGTATCGGCAGGGCATCGAAGTCAGCGCGGAAGGCAACTGTTTTCCCCGGTTTTGCCCCTTTAAGTGTGGCTACAACACCATTTCCGCCCACATTTTTTTCATATGGGATACCTAATTTTTCATAATAATTCGCAATGTATTTAGCTGTTTCCGTTTCTTGAAATGACAATTCCGGATGCTGATGCAAATATCTGCGAATGTCAACCATTTCTTCATATGTGTTATCAATTAGCGAATGAATAGCTGATAACATTTGATCACCTCTTAAGTATTGTAGTACGACTGAGAATTGTGTGAAATCTCATTTTATTTCCAATCTATTTTATTATATCACTAATTAATTGTACTGTAGAATAATATATTTCGTGTGTTGAAATATATTATTCATATAAGAGAATATAAAATTTTGCTTCCATATGTATATTTACCGTTGTTATTTTCAGTAAACCTGTTTAGCATAAAAGAGAGAACAGAAGGAGAGATAGCATGAAGAATAAATCTGCAGCCATTTTATTCAGTATATGGACAGCTGGATTTTTATTAAGTATTGGTTGGGTAATACAAATAAAAATGGAAATGCTTCCTTATACCGATCAATGGACAAGATCGATAGTCACCCTTGTTCATGGAACAGGTACATATGATTTTTTCCGGGCTGTTACGGAGCTTGGATCTTCACACGTACTTATACCAATAGCTATTGCAGCCGCTATAGGACTGATGCTTATATATAAGCACTGGTATCCGGGACTATTGCTTTTAGGAGGCTCTTTATTTGCGCACCTGCTGAATTCATTTATAAAGCAACTGGTTTTCAGAGAAAGACCGAGTATTTCTGTTGCACTAAATGCAGAAGGGTTCAGTTTTCCATCCGGACACAGTATGATTTCAATGGTCTGCTATGGCCTGATTGCGTATTTACTTTGTAAAAAGATCCGTTCAAAAAAAATAGCACTTATTATACAGATTGGGCTGGGTACACTTGTATTTTTGATAGGAATCAGCCGCTTTTTTATCAATGTACATTATTTAACAGATATTATAGCCGGGTTTACCCTTGGTTTTGCACTGCTTTATATTTTTATACGTTTAGATAAAATAATCTCAGACCTAAGACGGAGAAGGAAACATTCTTAAGCTGGTTCTCTCCAAACAGTTTTCTCAAGTAAAATAGAACCATAGAGAAAGGGGTTGATGAATCGTATGAAGAGAATTTTATCTTATTTTATTGCGATCTGCTTTATTTGGATTGGAGTCATGTTAATTGTAAACAGTTTGAATATAGATGGTTTTGAATTAAGCTTCGGCTGGGGATATATTTATCCGCTGTTCTTTGTTGTGACAGGAGTTGTACTTCTGGGGACAGCTATTATCAATAGACGTGGAGCTTGGATGAGCGGGATTTTTCTGCTTGTTTTCGGAGGGCTTTTATTAGCGGACAGGTTTGGATTGGTTGATTTTACATTTTGGAGTGTGTTTAAGCTCTGGCCGATGATTTTAATTTTTATAGGACTCAGTTTATTTCGCGGATTTCACTTTTTAGTATTGTACAGCAGCGGCTCTAACAAACATAAAAAAGCAAAAAAAGATCGTAGGAAAATTGCTGTATATTCTAAAAACAAAGATAATCCATTTACTATAGGCGATATGGAGAAAAAGGGGAATTGGAATCTGGAGCCAATGAACATAAATACGATGGTAGGCACTTATTATCTGGATTTAACAGATGCGTATATCCCTGATGAGGAAACGGAAATAAATATCCGCTCATTAGCAGGTGACGTCACTATTATTATCCCGGAAGAAGTGGAATTTCAAGCCAGTGCAACAGCCAAAGCAGGAGATATAAACATTTCAGGTGAAGAATCTGCCGGGATTAATACAGAATTATTTTATGAAACGGATCAGTTTGAAAGTGCTACTAAAAAATTGTATATCGAGATACGTTTAAAGGCGGGTTCTATTCGTATTGATCGGGTATAAGGGGGGATAAAATGAAACAACGGTGGAGAAGTGTCCGATTCAGTTTTATCAGATTACATCTATATAATTTATTTTTAACGACCTGTATCCTGCTGGCAATTATTCTATCTTTATTTGTTATTTGGGATCCGGAATGGTTAACAGCACAAAGCATCTTTTTATTTATCGGTCTGTATCTGATTATCGGTTTTATTTTGTCCTTACAAGCGGGATTTACTCAAATCGGGAACTTACTAAAAATGCGTTTAGATGCCATCTCGATTCAGATCAAACAATTTGCCAACGGGAACTACAATTCCAAAATTTCGAAAATTCATGAAGATGTAGATGAAACAGATCGAATCATTGACGAGCTCAATGATTTAGGGGATAAACTACAGCGCCAGGTTCAGTCGTTGCAGCGGATGGCTGATGAGAAAGCAGATTATGCGAAATCAGCACATAAAGCAGCAGTTATTGAGGAAAGACAGCGGATTGCCAGAGACCTTCATGATGCTGTCAGTCAGGAGCTTTTCGGGCTGGCAATGTTATCAGAAACAGCATTAAAGCTATTTGATAAAAATCCTGCCACAGCAAGAGAGCAAATGCAGGAGGCTGTACATTCAGCACATCAGGCTCAGGCAGAAATGCGTGCATTATTGCTTCATCTACGGCCGGTTTATCTGACAAGCGGGGAAACATTGGAAGAAGGAGTTCAGAAGCTGATAGATGCTCTGGAGCAGAAGAGCAACCTGACATTCCAAGTTGATATTGATGAAATGCCGGATTTAAAAGAAGTGGTGGAGGAACATCTTTTTCGGATTATTCAGGAATCTCTATCAAATATATTACGGCATGCGAATGCAAATATAGTAAAGATAGAAATAAAACGGAAGCAGGATGAGCTTTATGTCCGTATTGAAGATGATGGGATAGGATTTGAATCTGAAAATCAACAGGGTAATAAAGCTTCTTATGGACTGAAAACAATGAAGGAACGCAGCGAAGAGCTGGGCGGAACTTTTGCTATCCGTTCAAGGCAGGGCCAGGGTACATATATTCATATTCGAATTCCTAATCAGGGGAGTTAAAAAGGGGAGAATATTTTATGATTCGTATTGTAGTCATTGATGATCATGATATAGTGCGGAAAGGAATCATATCTTTTCTGCAGACAGAAGATGATATGGAGGTTGTCGGGCAGGCTGACAGTGGATTTGATGGTGCTGAACTCGTATTAAAGAAGCAGCCGGAAGTGGTTCTGATGGACCTGATAATGGAGAACGGAAATGGGATAGAAGCGACAAAGAAAATAATGTCCGCTTATCCTGTATGTAAAGTCATTATCCTGACATCCTATTATGATAATGAACAGGTTATCCCTGCATTAGAGGCAGGAGCGTTCAGTTATTTATTAAAAACATCAAACGCGCAGGAAATTGCTGATGCAGTGCGTAAAGCTGCCAAGGATGAAAATGTGATTGAACCAAAAGTTGCCCAAAAGATGATGAGCCGTTTTCGTTCTACGGTTAAAAAACCTCATGAAGACCTTACGGAACGGGAATTAGAGGTGCTCTTATGTATTGGAGACGGCATGACAAACCAGGAAATCAGTGAAAAACTTTATATTGGTATAAAAACGGTCAAAACCCATGTGAGCAATATTTTAAGTAAACTGGAAGTGAATGACAGAACGCAGGCTGCTGTTTATGTGCACCGGAATCAATTGTTTAAAGCAACAGGGGATTGATCTGTTTGATGGAAGACTTACTTTCCGAGGGACGTGCTCTTCATCTAGCTTTTGCCGAGAAAATCACTTATAGATCGAGAAAATCGCTTATAGATTAAGAAAAGGTTATCCAACGAGGGATAACCTTTTCTTAATCTATAAGTTGAATTATAAAAGTGAAGAATCATGCATACAGTCCTGCTGCTATCTCAGCTTTTTTTCAAGTTTATTAATGCTTCAGGGGATAATTTAATCTTCTTTTTCATGCATATGACCGGTAATAACAAAGGGCCGTTCCATAAAGTAGCTCGGCTGCTTTGCTTTTTGGGAATCATGTGCTTTTTTAAATTGGTCGGAGTTTTTCCAGTTCTCAAAGTCGGCAAAGGATTTCCATTGTGTCAAAACAACGTATTTGCTCGTCTTTTCCTGACGTAAAAAGCGCCATGCCTGGAACCCATCCATATTTTCAATGCCGCTGTCACTTTGCTTCATGCGATATTCAAAGGTTGAACTGCTGTCTTCGGAAACAGGAAGATGGTTCATAACGACATATCCTTCTTTGGATAATTCTCCGACAGCTTTTAATACTTCAAAGGCTTGACCGGCTGAAAAAATATTTTTGGAGCTATTTTCATAATAGGCAATACCGCCATCATTGCTGGAGATAAAGTAAAAATCAATATCTGTATTTTTTTTCTCCAATGTTTCCAAAAAATTGATGGTTCCTCTTGACATAAACGCTTTCATAAAAATTCCTCCTTGTTTTGACAATCTATTTTGAATATGTATTTATAATTAAATTGTACACAAATACAAATAATATTGAAAATAATACCTGTCTTATGTCGAATCTTGGTTCAACTCATGTAATTCAGAGATGTCCATTCTTTATCAAAAAGTTAGAATAACGTATAATAGGAACGTATATGCACCGAGGTGAGCTTATGAGAAGTGAACGAAGAAATGAAAAAAGAAAAGACAGAAGAAAAAATCAAAAGAATGTATTTCGACAAAAAATAAAGTGGCTGGGTATTGCTATTACTGCTGTTTTCGTGTTCTTGTTAAGCGGTTATGGACTGCTGATTTTAGGAGGTAAAATGGTCGCTGATGAGAATGATTTGCTGCTTGATTTGACAACCACTGTTCGTACAGAGGATGGAGAGGTGGTCAAAACTCTATATAACGAAAACAGGGAATATGTATCGGTAGACCACATTCCGGATCATGTGCTGCAAGCATTTGTTGCTGTGGAAGACCGCCGTTTTTATGAGCATCAGGGGATTGATTTGCAGTCCATTGGACGGGCTGTCTATCGAGACATATTAGCGAGAAGCAAAGTAGAAGGCGGCAGTACAATTACACAGCAATTATCCAAAAATCTTTTTCTTACAAATGATAAATCATGGACCAGAAAAATAAAGGAATCAATGGCTTCTCTTTACCTGGAGAGAAGACTTAGTAAGGATGAGATATTGGAATTATACGTAAACCAGGTTTATTTTGGAGAGGGAGTATACGGGATCCAAAAGGCTTCACAATATTTCTTTTCTAAGGATGTTGATGATTTAACTATTTCTGAAGGAGCATTGCTTGCCGGTTTGATGAAAGCACCGAATGGATATTCTCCCTTGAATCATCCTGAAAAAGCAGCTGAGCGCAGAAATGTCGTCCTTCAGACAATGGAATCGGCAGGGTTTATAGATGAAGAAACAAGAGTACTTGAGCAGGAAAAAGGCTTAGGGATAAACCTGTCAGAAGAAGAAAGGGGAACAAATCCCTGGGTTGACAGCTATGTTGATATAGCAATAAAAGAAGCTGCGGAAAAGCATAATTTAAGCTTTTCAGATTTACAAAGCGGCGGATATGAAATTACTGTATATATGAATGATGATTTTCAGCAGATTGCTTATCAAGACTTTCAGGAGAATGCTTTTTTCCCTGGAAATACAGAGGGGACGGAAGGCTCTTTTGTAATGCTGGATAAGGATAACGGCCATATAGTGTCAGCTATCGGCGGACGCAATTTCACCCTGGGTGATTTAAACCGGGTAAATGTGCAGCGCCAGCCGGGCTCCACCTTTAAACCGGTCGCTGTTTATGGCCCGGCATTGATGAAGGAAGATAAATATAATCCTTTTACGATTATCCCGGATCAATATATGGAGGAGTATGATGTCAGGAATGTTAGTGGAGAATATAAGAATAATATTACAATTTATCAGGCTATTGTAGAATCAACAAATACCTCTGCTGTCTGGCTGCTCGATGAGATTGGCATAGACTATGCTAAGTCTTATCTGAATAAATTGGAGTTGCCGCTGGATGATAAGGATAAAGGGACATCTATTGCTTTAGGAGGCTTGGAAAAAGGTGTTACGCCACTACAAATGGCGCAAAGTTATCAAGCTTTTGCCAATAATGGAAGCATGTCTGAAGCAACAGCTATTGCAGAGATAAAAGACCGTAACGGAGAAGTGATATATCAATCAGAAACAGGTAACAAAGAAGTATTTACACCACAGGTTGCCTGGGATATGACAGAAATGCTCAAGGAAAATGTCCGGACGGGAACAGCGAGCTCCGGCTATTATGCCAAAGAGCTTGCAGGTAAAACAGGAACAACACAACATACTTATGTAGATGGGGCATCTAAGGATGCGTGGTTTGTCGGATATACACCGGATTATGTTACAGCTGCGTGGATGGGGTATGATAAGTCAGACGAAAAACATTATTTAACAGGCGGGAGTGCTTATCCTACATCGTTGACTAAGAAAATACTGACAGATATTGATAACCAAACCGGCTCAGCATTGACAGCTTCCTTTTCAATGCCGGGGGATGTCGAGCCTTTGCCGGATCCAATTGATTTACCAGCTATTGAGAATGTAGATGCAAGCTATACCTTTGGCGGAATGGCATTGGTGAAAGGAAAGCTTACCTGGAGCGGGTCGGCAGATGACCGTATTGTATACCGTATTTATAAGAAGGAAGAGGGTCCAGATGAACTGGTGGGAGAAGTAGAAGGGGAAACAGAATTTATCATTGATGATATCTGGTTCCGTAATGAATACTATTACGTTGTTCCATTTGACCCGATTACGAATATGGAAGGATCGCATTCTGAATCCGTATCGTTTTACTAATACGCTATAAGAGGATGTTCAAAAAGCACTGAATGGTGGGCGGCGAAGTAATAGCCTTGCCTTTTACGTTGACTTGATCTTCCTGCTTCAAATTTAGTACCTTTTTGAACTCGCATTATAAAAGATATTTCTTTAGAATGATTTTAAAATGAGACAATTTAATGACAAACAATTCTCTTCCCTATACATGAGCGTGATAAATAGATATAGTTAGAGATGGAAAAAGAATATAAAAGGATGAACGTTGCATGGTAAAAGTGAAAAACACAACAATTTTAGACGCTTATCGCGGAAACAAAACAGATTACACTCCAGCCTGGTTTATGCGTCAGGCTGGAAGATCTCAGCCAGAATACCGGGCATTAAAAGAAAAGTATTCTCTTTTTGAAATTACACATCAGCCAGAGCTTTGTGCTTATGTTACAAGACTTCCGGTAGAAAACTACGGAGTAGATGCGGCAATCCTTTATAAAGATATTATGACGCCTCTTCCGGCTATTGGAGTAGATGTAGAGATCAAAAGTGGAATTGGCCCGGTTATTGAAAAGCCAATCCGCACCATTCAGGATGTAGAAAAACTCGGTGAGATTAATCCGTCAAGTGATGTTCCATATGTCCTTGATACAATCCGTTTATTGACAGAGGAGCAGCTTGATGTCCCGTTAATCGGCTTTTCAGGTGCGCCGTTTACATTAGCGAGCTACATGATTGAAGGGGGCCCTTCTAAAAATTATACGAAAACAAAAGCATTAATGTATCGTGAGCCGAAAACCTGGTTTGCATTAATGGATAAGTTAGCAAGTATGATTATTCGTTATGTGGAAGCACAAATTAAAGCTGGTGCAAGTGCTATTCAAATCTTTGATTCTTGGGTCGGCGCTTTAAACGTGGAAGATTACCGTTATTTTATTAAACCGGTAATGACAGATATTTTTTCAGCATTAAAAAAGTATGATGTCCCGCTGATTACCTTTGGCGTAGGTGCAAGTCATCTGTTATTGGAGTGGAATGACTTGCCGGTAGATGTAATTGGTCTGGATTGGCGTACTTCTGTAGAAGAAGCGAGAAGCTTAGGAGTAACAAAAGCATTACAAGGAAATCTGGATCCTGCTATTTTACTTAGTGATTGGGAGACAATTGAAAAAAGAACGAAAGCAATTCTTGACCAGGGTATGAACACAGAAGGTTATGTCTTTAATCTTGGTCATGGTGTTACTCCTGATATTAAGCCGGAAACATTAAAACGGCTGACAGATCTTATTCACAACTATTCACAGCAAAAGTAAGAAATGTTCAAAGCATGCTTATAACTGGTTTTAAATAGTTATTAGCCTTTAGATCAGATTCATAAAAAGTTAAATTTTTACTCTTAAACAAAACGTAACGAGGTGTATTGAAAATGGAAAAGAAAAAATTAGGACTATTGGTAATGGCATACGGAACTCCATACAAAGAAGAAGATATTGAGCCTTATTACACACATATTCGTCATGGCAGAAAGCCTGAACCTGAAGCGCTGCAGGACTTAAAAGACCGTTATGAAGCAATCGGCGGCATTTCACCTTTGGCTAAAATTACAAAAGAACAAACTTATGCGTTAGAAAGCAAGCTGAATGAAGTACAGAACGAGTATGAATTTAAAGCATATATCGGATTAAAACATATTGCACCGTTTATTGAGGATGCAGTAGAAGAAATGGCGAAAGATGGAATAAAGGAAGCTGTTTCTATTGTTTTAGCACCACATTACTCTACATTCAGCGTTAAATCATATAACGAACGGGCTAATAGTACAGCAGAAAAGCATGGTATGAAAATTGAATCCGTACAGGATTGGTATACAGAACCAGGGTTTATTGACTTCTGGGCAAAGGGCGTCAAGAAAGCTTTTGCGGAAATGCCTGAAGAAGAAAAAGAAAAATCTATATTAATTGTTTCTGCTCATAGTCTGCCGGAAAAAATTCTTCAAAATGGAGACCCGTATAAACAGCAACTAGAGGAAACAGCACAATTAGTAGCTGAAGCAGCAGATGTGAAGAATTATGAAGTTGGCTGGCAAAGTGAAGGAAATACACCAGATCCATGGCTTGGACCGGATGTTCAGGACTTAACACGTGAATTGTATAACAAAGATGGATATAAAGCATTTGTTTATACACCTGTTGGATTTGTAGCAGATCACCTGGAAGTTTTATATGATAACGATCATGAATGTAAAGTGGTCTGTGACGAGATTGGAGCAAGCTACTATCGTCCGGAAATGCCAAATGCCCGTCCGGAATTTATTGAAACCTTAGCAAATGTGGTATTAAAGAAAGTTAAGCGTGCTTCCTGATGGATAAAAAAAGAGTAGTCATTGTTGGAGGCGGTGTGACAGGATTGTCTGCCGCCTATCATCTTCAAAAACAGGTGCAATCAGCAAAGCTTCCAATCGAAATTACTCTGGTAGAAGGTTCAAACCGCCTGGGCGGCCGGATTCATACGATAAAACGGGATGGATTTACAATTGAAAAGGGACCAGACTCTCTTTTAGCACGTAAACCGATTGCAATGGAGCTGGTTAAAGAATTAGATATTCTTAATCAGACGAGATATAATTCTACAGGTCAATCCTTTATGCTTATAAAAAATAAGTTACATAAAATGCCAAAGGGTGCTTTTATGGGTGTGCCAAAACAAATCGGGCCGCTCATGCGTTCAAAATCATTTACATTGTCAGGTAAAATCCGTGGTTTGATGGATTTAATTAAACCAAAGAATAAAAGTACAGAAGATGAATCCTTAGGGCATTTTATGCGGCGCCGTTTTGGAAATCAAATTGTGGATAACCAAATTGATCCTTTGCTTTCTGGAATTCATTCTGGTGATATTGATAAAATGAGTCTTCAGGCAATTTACCCTATCTTTGGGAAGATGGAGCAGGATTACGGCAGTGTAATGAAAGGTCTTGCCAGGACAATGCCAAAGCCTGAAAAAAATAAAAAAGGAAAGCCTGCTCAAGGCCAATTTTTCTCTTTTACAAATGGTTTGCAGACATTGGTTGATGAACTTGAAGCACAATTGGATGCTGTAGAAATCATCCGGGAAAATAGAGTAAATCATATTGAGAAAAAAGAAGCGGGATATCATGTTCTTTTAGATTCCGGAAATGTTTTAGCAGCAGATTTTGTTTTAGTTGCCGTGCCGCATACGCAGGTTCCGGGAATGCTAAGCAAGCATCCGCCATTACAGGAATTATTTGATATTCCTGCGACATCAACAGCCAATGTTGTACTTGCATTTGATGAAAAACAAATTAAACGCGATTTAGACGGAACCGGCTTTTTGGTAACAAGAAACAGTAATTACCGAATTACTGCATGCACCTGGACTCATCGTAAATGGGAGGGAACTGCACCTGCCGGGAAAGCTTTACTGCGCTGTTATGTCGGTAAGCCTGATGATCAGGAGATAGTGAACGAATCCGATGAGGCGCTAGTTGATATTGTGTTGAAGGATTTAAATAAAGTAATGAAAATCAAAGGGCGGCCTTTATTCTATGAGATTACTAGGTTTATCGAGGCCCGCCCGCAGTATCACACCGGTCATTTAGAGCTTATCAGCCGTGTCAGAGCCTATGTAGCCGGCCATCTTCCAAACGTGGCGTTAATTGGCAGCTCCTATGATGGAACGGGGCTACCGGATTGTATTGAGCATGGGCAAAAAGGTGCTGAATTAGCGCTTAAAGCATTAACCGAAAATAAATAAACAATTGATTTAAAACAGCTGTGAAATAGAAAATTATTTCATGGCTGTTTTTATTATGGGGCAATGGACTTAATAGGAATAGTAATTGTACTTCCTGTTTGACGGAAAAAGAACAAAAAGCCCCATTGGGTGAAGTTTTGTTTTATACTTTAAAAAAGAAACTTTATAGACAGGATTAGAAAACCTCAATTTTGAATAGTATCGCGAAAAGGAGAGGAGGAGAAAGAATGCTTCATAATCAAGTTAATCCAGACATTATGCTTTCTTTACTGGAAGAAAATGACGCACAGACCTTATTCGATTTAGTAACAGCAAATAAAGAATTTTTAAGTAAGTGGCTAACCTTTCCGTCTGCAACAAATAAGCTGGAAGACTCAAAATACTTTATTCAAAGGTCATTGTTTCGTTTTGTGAATAGGGAAGGTTTTTGGGTGGGCATTTGGTATAAGGGAAACTTAGCCGGTTCTGCTGGTTTTTTATATTTTGATTGGAAGGTAAAGAAAACGGAAATTGGATATTGGCTTGGAGAGGCTTACACAGGGAAGGGGATTATGACAAGCGTCTGTGCTGCAATGGCAGATTACGCGTTTAATGAACTGGAAATAAATAAAATTGAAATAAAGACAGCAGTAAAGAACAGTAAAAGCGCAGCTATTCCTAAAAAACTCCGGTTTAAACACGAGGGGACAATCCGGGCTGATGAAGTGATTGGAGATATATTACATGACAGAGAAGTCTACGGCATGCTGGGAGAGGAATGGGAGAGAAGAGATTAAAAAATCCTCTTCAGTCATTTTAGCTTAGCAGCATAATAATTTTAATTACAAGAAAACCAGGCTGACATTAGATCCAGCCTGGTTTTGACATGTTGAAATTTATTCGGAATAGCTTTCGACTAATTCATCAATCAAAGAGCCGACATAATTAACAGCTATTTCAATATTTTCCGGATTGGACATATCAATGCCCGCATCTTTAATCAGGTCAAGCGGTTTCTTTGTACCACCTGATTTTAAGACATTTAACCAGTCTTCAACAGCCGGCTGTCCTTCTTCCCGAATTCGTTTAGCCATTGTTGTAGAAACGGTAAGTCCTGCAGAGTAAGTATATGGATATAAGCCCATATAATAATGCTGCTGACGCATCCAGGTTAACCCGGCGCCCTCATCAAATGTGACTGTATCGCCCCAGAAGGATTCTAATACATCACGTTTTTCCCTGCATAGCACATCGGCAGTCAACGGCGTTCCTGCTTCAGCAAGATCATAAACTCTACGCTGGAATGCTCCTTCTAATAAATGCGTAATAAAGTTATGATAGTATGTTCCTAATAATTGTGTAATAACCCAGCGTTTCATCCGCGGATCGTCTTTATTTGTTTTCATTAAATGGTCTGCAAGCAGTAATTCATTTAATGTGGAAGGAGCTTCGATAAAATAAGTTGATGGACGGGTATTAAATAAACTCTGATATTTACCGGCTAAGTAGAAATGTCCTGCATGTCCCAGCTCATGGGCTAAAATAAAGGCGTTACGCATCTTATCAGCCCAGGTTACGAGAATATATGGATGTGCTCCATATGGACTGGAACAGAAAGCACCATTAGCCTTGCCGACATTTTGAGCGCGGTCTACCCAGCGGTTTGATAATGCTTTTTTCATTCCTTCTAAATATTCCGGTCCCATAACATCTAATGCACTTAAAATTGTTTCCGAAGCATCTTCATAAGATGTACTCGGATTAAAAGAAGGATCCAGCGGTGCTTTTAAATCACAGAACCGCAGTTCTTCCAAGCCCAGCTTTTCTTTTAATAACTTTGCGTATTTCCGCATATGCGGCGCTAATTTTTCTTGAATAACATCTAATTGATTATGGTACATCTCCGTCGTTACCTGCTGCGGAGCTAGAAGCATCTCTGTAACAGAATCATAATTTCTTAACTTAGAAAGCTGTACCTGTTTTGTAACCTCGGTCTGATAGGTTGCTGCATACGTGTTTTTATATTGTTCAAATGTATTTACATAAGATTCATAGGCATTTCTTCTCAACACAGCATCCTCTGAATATTCATAGCTTTCTTCATATAATGGTTCGCTCATCGGCTGTGTATTTCCCTGACCATCAACAATTTCTTCAAATTGCATATCGGACTGCTTGCTGCGTGAAAAGATATTATGCGGAGCATCTAATACCTCGCTCAATGCAGAAAGAGCTTCCTCTAATTCAGGTGAGAGTATATGATCTTTCTCTTCAAGAATATCAAATAAATATTTACGGTATGTTTCGAGAACAGGTTCGTCTTTTATAAACTGCTCTATGTCAGATGAAGTAAGCTTTAGGAGCTCTGTTTCAAAGAAAGAAAGCTTCGAACTGATTGCTGCAAGAGCGGCACCGCTTTTAGCTGCTGCACTCTGGTTAGCAGGGTCACTTCCGTCTGCGCTTATTAGTAAGTTAGCGTAGACAGCAACGTGAATAACCTTCTGCTGATAAGCCTCTGTTGCTTTCAAAGCCTTGGACAAAGTCTGTGCGCTCTCAGAAAGCTTACCTTTAAAAGCCGTTATTTGCTCCGCTCCCTGAACGGCTTCCTGTAATGCTTTTTCCCAGCTTTCTTTGTCTGGAAAAAGATCTGTTAAATCCCATGTTTGTTCGACTGGAACATTTTTCCGATATTGTCTGTTTGCATTTGACATTTTCATTCCTCCCCAAATACTTGAAATATTGCCCCATGTAAAAGAAAATAAAGATGCAGCAATACTTTATCAATTAATTCGACTACCTAATTAATTATAGTACAGGAGAAGAAAAAATTATAGGATTTTTTAAATAATTCAAAAGTTAATTTGCAAAATGAGAGAATACAAAAAAAGAATAGCCTTATAACAACAGGCTATCCAGAAGAAGGATTGTAACTTATGGGAAATCATAATCTATTAAACAGGCCGTTAAGAAAAGTAATTTATAACTGCTGAATTACTGATAAATTAACGTCCTGGATAATCACAATCGTCGCAAATATTACCATAACAGTCTGCTTTTTCATTTACTATTGCATTACCACATTTTGCACATTTCTTTTTTGGCAGATTTTTAAAAAATTCGATAATTCCAGTCATTTCAATTCCTCCTAAGGTTTTAATTGATTTAAAAGTATTGTACTATAACAGTTTATTGATGTCAATACTGTATTGATACAATTTTTAAAAAAAGTATGAAGGAGATGTCAGAATGAAATTAACCATAATCGGATTTTGGGGCGGATATCCCAATAAGGATGGCGCTACATCAAGCTACTTATTAGAAAAAGATAATTATAAACTAATGCTGGATATGGGAAGCGGATCTTTGTCCAAGCTTCAGAAATTCCTTTCTATATCCGAATTAGATGCAGTGATTTTGTCACATTATCATCATGATCACGTAGCAGATATCGGCGTATTACAATATGCAAAGCTCATTGATTATTACGTTCATAATAATGAAAAAAAATTAAAGATATATGGTCATACAGAAGATAAAGAAGGCTTTCTCTCTTTGCCACATCAATATACAGAAGGAATAGCTTATCAACCAGATGACGCGTTAAAAATAGGACCATTTGAGATTACATTCTTAAGAACAGAGCATCCGGTTCCGTGCTTCGGAATGCGTATTACAGATGGTGAAAAGACAATTGTATACACTGCGGACAGCAGTTATACAGAAGCATGGATTCCGTTTGCGAAGGAAGTGGATCTACTGATAACAGACTGTAACTATTTTAAAGGACAGGATGGGACAAAGGCAGGACATATGAACAGTGAGGAAGCTGCCGGTATTGCGCAGGCTGCCGGTGTGAAGCAGTTAATACTCAGTCATTTGCCGCAATTTGGTGTACTAGAACAGTTGAAGGAAGAAGCACAACAGATTTATACAGGTGAAATTAAGTTAGCAGAAGAAGGATATGTATGGGAATAAGAGCCAGATAGAAGTTTTGATTTGCAATAGTATATGCGTTAAAATGAGACTAGTGAAAATGAGGGAGGAATTAAGTTGAAATTTATTGATAATAAAGGAATTACTGATCCCCGTATTAATTTAGCAATTGAGGAGTATATTTTAGAAAATTTTGGTGAGAAAGATACATATTTATTATTTTATGTGAATAGTCCTTCTATTATTATTGGACGAAACCAAAATACCATTGAAGAAATTAATACGGACTATGTAGACGAAAAAGGAATTAAAGTTGTCCGGCGTCTTTCCGGCGGCGGAGCTGTTTATCATGATGAACAGAATTTAAATTTCAGCTTCATTACAAAGGATGATGGCGACAGCTTTCAAAACTTTGCTAAGTTTACACAGCCTGTTGTAGATGCTTTAAATAATATCGGTGTTCCGGTTGAATTACAGGGAAGAAATGATTTAGCAGTGGAAGGAAGAAAAATCTCAGGTAATGCCATGTTCTCTACTCGCGGACGCATGTTCAGTCATGGAACTTTAATGCTGGATTCACAATTAGAAGAATTAACTAAAGCACTGAAGGTAAAGAAAATCAAAATTGAATCTAAAGGAATTAAATCCATCCGCAGCCGTGTAGCAAATATTGCGGAATATCTTGATAACCCGATATCAATGGACGAGTTCAAGGAATTAATTTTACGATATATCTTTGATGTAGAAGATGTTAAGGATGTCCCTCAATATGTGCTGACAGAAGATGATTGGGCAAAAATTTATGAAATCTCGGAGAAACGCTATCAGCAATGGGATTGGAATTATGGTAAATCACCTTCATTCAACTATCAGGAATCTAAGAAATTTCCTGGAGGACTGGTAGATGTCCGTTTAGATGTTAAAAAAGGTATTATTGAAAATTGTATTATCTACGGTGATTTCTTTGGCATAGGTAATGTAAAAGAGCTGGAGGATGCTTTAACCGGCATTCGTCATAATCGCGATGCCATCAAAGAAGCGCTGGACCAGGTTGACGTGTCACATTATCTTGGAAGAATTTCTAAAGAAGAATTTTTAGAACTGCTTTATTAATCTATTTATGATAAATAACTTGAAGAAAAACTTCATTCTGAAGGGCAGATTAAAGCCTTGAATAGAATGGAGTTTTTTTAGGTGCAAAAATTGAGGTATAGCTTTATTAATATCTTTTTATTTTTAAAATTAATACAAAAATTCAAAATAAATATATCTTTTTACTTATTTTGGTGCTATAATAATCTCAACCTCACTTATGTCACCAGGTAATTAGGAGGAATATAGAAATGAAAATGAGAGAAATTACACCCTACACCATGGCGGTAATATCTGATAAAGATGAAAACGGAAAATATGTTTCCAGAGTTTTAGAAGACGAAGTGGAGTACGTATTAGAAGGAAAACCGACAAAAGTAATTGAGTATGCATGTGCCTACTTTGGATCTGATTTAAAAGGCAGACAGAATGGCATTAAAAGTATTTCCGGTATCACACATAAAACGCCAATACCGGTTGATCCAAGAAACAGAATGTATTTCTTCCCCACGAAATCCCCGTCACATGAAAGCTGTTCCTGGATCTCGCATTCTCATATAGATGAAGTGAAGAAAATAGACAGTACATCCACACAAATTTTATTTAAAAATGGAAAAACGATTAATGTAGAGGTTTCTCATGGTATTGTAATCAATCAAATGCAGCGGACAGCCCAAATTCGATTTCTTATCGATGAGCGGAGCACTGCATTTATCGATAAATGACACCCGGTATGATTCTATTTATTACGTAGTGCTTTCCCTCCAAAGATTCTCACTAGCTTAAGATTTTCCCCTTACCTAGATCGTGTAAAAAATCCCTTTATAATAAAAACTGCATAAAATAATGTTATTTTCTAAGAATATCATTATGAATACTTCTCTGCTTATTTCTTTCTTGAAGTATAATAAATATTAATATAATAAAAAAGTAAACCCTGGTGACAATTTGAGTTTGTTAAGCTTCATTTGATAGAGAAGTTTATACTTTTCAAAAAATCTGCAGTAGCATATAATCATCAATAAGATTGTTGGAATTTTGAGGGAGACGGACCGCATGTACGTAATGAATATCACATTTTCAAATTGGCAGGCATATTTAAAAGAAGAAGGCTGGGAGGAATTTATTCGTCAGCTGCTGGAGCAATATGAAGGGCTTGGCCCCTTGCCCGGTATTGCATTGCCTTTTTTTGAAGCGTTTTTGCCATTCTTGCCGCTCATTGTATTTGTACTTGGAAATGCAGCTGCTTACGGGTTATTTGAAGGCTTTTTGTACTCTTGGCTTGGTGCAAGTCTTGGTGCTGTCATTGTGTTTTTGGTTATTCGCCGTTTAGGAAATACAAGACTGTTAAAAAAGATTCGTCATAATAAACAGGTGAGTAAGATTACCGCATGGGTAGAAAAACATGGGTTCGGGCCTTTGTTTTTATTACTTTGTTTCCCGTTTTCTCCGTCGTCTGTTATCAATGTCGTGGCAGGCTTGTCTAAAATCAGCATCTATCCATTTATATTAGCTGTACTGTTAGGGAAGACAGTGATGATTTTCTCCATTTCCTACGTTGGCTCCAGCATCATGGAATTTGCTCAGAATCCGGTACGGACAATCGTAGTCGGTATAGGTATTATTGTATTTTGGATGTTCGGCAAGTATTTAGAGAAAAGGCTTCATAAAAAAGTGGATAAGCATAGTGGATAATATATTATATGATCAAACCCCTCTGGAAAATAAAGCAAAACATTATCCAGTGGGGTTTTTCGATGCATAACTACTTCCTGTTGGCGCGGGTGAAAGATTAGATTCCTTTGCTTTGGGGTATGATGTAAGTAATAAACTAAAGCGAAGGAAGAATAACAGTGAAAAAATATAATTATTTAAGGGTTTCCATTGTAGCTGTTTCGTTAATCGCTGTGTTTTTAATTGTCCGGGCATTTTTATTTGAGAACTATGTTGTCAATGGAAAATCCATGGAACCGACCCTCTATGACGGTAATTTAATGATGGTTAATACGGTTACAAATAATATATCAAACCTTCATCGTTTTGATGTTATTGTATTTCATGCAACCGAAGAAAATGATTATGTAAAACGGGTAGTCGGATTACCGGGAGAAACAATAGAATACAAGGATGATCAGTTATATGTAAACGGTGAGTATATTTCTGAGGATTTTCTGCAGGAAGAAAAAGAGAATGCAGAAACAAAACCATTAACAGAAGATTTTACACTCCTCGAAGTAACAGGTGAGGAGACTGTGCCAGAAGACCAGATTTTTGTATTAGGTGATAATCGCGGAGACAGCTTAGACAGCAGGTCCATTGGCTTTGTTCCTGTCGATGAGGTAGTTGGAAAGGTTGACATTACCTACTGGCCGATAACAGAATTATTTAAGCAGCAGCATTAATTCAGGTGAATATTTCAATACTGGGGATTATAATCATTGAACATTCGTATTGACAGGCAGAATTTTATCATTGCAAAACAGAAGAAAATATAAAATACTTTTATTAGGAACAGGCTCCCATCTTTGCTAAAATAAAGATAGGAGCTTTTTTCGCACCTGAAAAAAGATTAAACCCAACATACAACAAGTCCGTTTCATCATGTTGCAAACATGGGTGTGAAGAAGTCTTTCTGAAAACATTGGAATACCTTTTAAAAGAAATAATAATTGGAAATACAGAATATAATTGACTGGATACGATCATCAAGCTGAAACAAACTGGTTTTTCACTAAATGAGATCAGAACTCTTTTAGACTGGTCAAAAAATGCTGATCATAAAAGACGGCTGACAAAAGAAGAAATAGAAAATCTGAAGCAGATCAAGATCCTTTTCCAAAATAAATATAAGCAAATGTTCGAACAAGAAAGACAAATAAAGGAAATAAAGCATGTGTTGAAACGTGCAGATCATAAAATAGATTATTTGCTGGAAAAAAATAAAGAAAACCTGCGTTAAATATAGGACATCATAGAATCAGCTTATAAATATATATGTCACTAAACAAGGAGTGTGTGCGATTG
This sequence comes from Oceanobacillus sojae, assembly GCF_900162665.1. GTDB lineage: Bacteria > Bacillota > Bacilli > Bacillales > Amphibacillaceae > Oceanobacillus > Oceanobacillus sojae_A. The sequence goes on along the minus strand of NZ_LT727812.1, from coordinate 455,238 downwards.
ACTGTACAGTTTATTTTAGGCAGATCCGGTACAGATAAAAGCGAGTGGATGATGAACGATATTGAAAATCGTTTGCAAAAAGAGCCAATCGGGCCGGCTATTTTTTACATCGTTCCGGATCAGATGACATTTCAATTAGAAACAGCTTTATTTAGCCGGGAGCATTTAAGTGGAAGTATCCGGGCTCAGGTAGCCAGTTTTTCAAGACTTGCATGGCGTGTTTTACAAGAAACAGGGGGAGGACTAAAGCCTTTTATCAGCTCGGTTGGAACACAAATGATGCTTCGGAAAATTATTGCTGAGAAGAATGGAGATTGGATGGCATTTCAAAAGGCAATGAAAAAGCAGGGATTTCTTGATCAGCTGGAATCCGTTATTCAAGAATTTAAAAGATATGAAATTACACCTGACACACTTCGAATACAGCAGGATCAATTAAATAAATTTGTCCATCAATCTCCATCGGAAATGGGATTAGTACGAAAACTGGATGATTTCATTTATATTTATGATCAGCTGCTTAAACAGCTGCAGCATACTTATATGGATAATGAAGACAGATTACAAATATTAAAGGAAAAAATTCCAAAAGCCGGCATACTGGAAGGAGCGCATATTTATATAGACGGCTTCCATCGTTTTACGCCTCAGGAAATATCCGTCATTGCCGAATTGATGAAAAAGTGTGCTGCGGTTCATATCGGCTTGACATTAGATCCGGTTAATGCGGAAGAGCTGGAGGAATTAGATATCTTTTATCAGACAAACCAGACCTATCAGCAATTAACAGCTGTTGCCGAAGAAATTGGCATTTCGTTCGAACAGCCGTTTTATTTAGATCCGGCAGATGATCAATTTAGAGATCGTGCCTATTTTGCTCATCTGGAGCAAAATTTCGATGTCCGTCCTTCTCCTGAGTATACAGAGGATGCGCCAATTCAAATAGCTGAAGCGGTTCATCCCCGTGCAGAAGTGGAAGGTGTTGCCGGGGAAATCCTTTCTCTGGTAAGAGACGGGGGATACCGTTATCGTGATATTTCTATTTTAGTAAGACAATCGGATGTATATGCTGATTTAATTGAAACAATCTTTGGAGATTATAATATTCCTGTCTTTCTTGATCAGAAACGTTCGATGCTGCATCACCCTTTAATTGAATTGGTCCGTTCGATGCTGGAAGCAATTGAAAACGGCTGGCGGTCGGATGCAGTTTTTCGTGTTTTAAAAACAGGATTTATACCTGCCAATGATAAGGAGCTTCCATTAACAAGGGACGCAATTGATCAGCTGGAGAATTATACAATAGAATACGGAATCCGTTACCGGAAGCAGTGGTTAGATAATAAGCCTTGGAAATATCAGCGTTTCCGCGGATTTGATCAGGCTGCGCAGACGAGCTTTGAAAGCAAAATGCAGGAGGAAATCAACAGATACCGGAATCAAATCACAGAGGCGCTCCGATATTTTGATGAGAGCTTTCGTACTGCATCCAGCGTGAAAGAACGCTGTGAAGCTATATTTATTTGGCTCGAATCGCTGGGTGTTCCTGAAAAGCTGGAGGAAATGCGTGTCTCTTTTGATGAGCAGGGTATTCCTGAAAGAGGAAGGGAACAGCAGCAGGTATGGGACGCACTTATCCAATTGATGGATGAAATGGTCGAGATTGCCGGTGATGAAGAGCTGGATATGTCTACCTTCAATGCATCGATAAATGCCGGATTTGAAGCATTAGAATTTTCGCACGTTCCGCCGACGATGGATCATGTCTTAGTTGGTACCATCGACAGATCGCGGATGTCTGATGTCCGCTGCGCTTTTTTACTTGGTGTCAATGAAGGCGTATGGCCAATGAAGCCGCCGGTAGACGGCATGATTGATGATGAAGAAAGAGAGCTATTGGAGCAAAATGGCTTGAAGCTTGCCGAGAATGGAAAAAGACAGCTGCTTGATGATTGGTTTTATATCTATTTATCGTTAACTATTGCCAAAGACAGGTTAATGATTAGTTATCCAATCAGTGATGAAGAAGGAAAAGCAAAAGTGCCTTCTCAAGTAATCAGCAGGATAGAGGATCTGTTTCCAAAATGCCAGGAGCATTTATTGTTTCAGGATGTGGAAGATACAGCAGATACACTAAGATTTATTACTACTAAAACGAAAACCCGGGCTGCTCTGACAACGCAATTTGCCAGGATGCAGCGGGGATATGAAATTAATGAGGCCTGGTTTGCTGTTTATAACTGGTATGTCAAAAATCAGCCAAAGTATGGGATGACCTATCGTATTTTACAAGGTTTATTTTATAAAAATCTGCCGGAGCAATTAAATAAAGAAACAGCTGAAGAGCTTTATCCAAAACAAATCAAAGCAAGTGTCAGCCGCCTGGAATCCTACTATCGCTGTTCCTATCAGCATTTTGCACGGTACAGTCTGAATTTGCAGGAACGGCAGACTTATAAATTAGATGCTCCTGATATCGGACAACTATTTCATGAGGCGTTGCGTTTAATTACAGAGTGGGTTCAAAGTGAAAAGACAGATTTCAAGCAGCTTACGAGGGAAACGTCAGCGAGTTATGCACACCGGGCCATTCAGAAATTATCACCTGTACTCCAGCATCAAATTCTGCATAGCTCCAACCGCTACACCTATATTCAGCAGAAACTGGAAGAAATAATTGCCAGAGCAGCATTTATCTTAAGTGAGCAGGCAAGACAGACAGATTTTAGCCCGGTAGGTCTGGAGCTGAGTTTTGGAGAGAAGAACAGCCCGCTGCCGCCGCTTATTCTGCCGCTGGAAAATGGCTATGAGCTTCTCTTGCGCGGAAGGATTGACCGTGTAGATAAAGCAGAGCTTCACCAGGATTTATATCTTCGGATTATTGACTATAAATCCAGCTCACGTGCATTAGATCTGCTTGAGGTTTATTATGGTCTTGCTCTGCAAATGTTAACTTATTTAGACGTTGTATTGACACACTCAGAAAAATGGCTCGGTCAGCAGGCGAACCCGGCAGGCGTCCTTTATTTCCATGTGCATAATCCAATGATTAATCTCGATAAAGAAAACATAGATAGTGATATAGAGGGGCAAATCTTTAAGTCTTATAAAATGAGAGGGCTGCTTTTATCAGAAGAAGAAATCGCCAGGGCGATGGACGAATCCTTAGAAACGGGAACAAGTAATATTATTCCTGCTGGTCTGAAAAAAGATGGGACATTCAACCATCATTCGAAAATTGCGGATAATGATACCTTTGAGCAGCTTAAAAACCATATCCATGTATTGCTTGAAAAGGCAGGACTGGATATGACATCCGGCGGGGTGGAAATTAATCCATTTTTGAAGAAGGATACAGAGGCATGTACGTACTGTCCTTTTCATGCAGTTTGTCAATTTGACCCGGCATTGCAAGGAAATAATTATAGAAAAATACCAAATATAAAAGAAAAAGAAATAATTGAGCGGCTAAAAGGAGGGGAAATCCGTGGTTAAATGGACAAAAGAACAGGAACAGGCAATTTATCAAAGCGGTACGGATATCCTTGTAGCTGCTGCAGCCGGCTCCGGAAAAACAGCTGTCCTCGTAGAACGTATTATTCAGAAACTCTTAAAAGAAGAAGATGCGATTAATATTGATGAACTGCTCGTTGTTACCTTTACGAACGCAGCAGCACAGGAAATGCGGGCGAGAGTAGGAGCGGCACTGGAGAAGTCCCTGGCTGAAAAACCGGGATCTCTTCATTTAAAAAAACAGCTGTCTTTATTGCAGAGAGCATCTATTTCAACGCTGCATTCCTTTTGCTTAGATATTGTACGTAAAAATGCCTATATGATTGATTTAGATCCTTCTTTCCGGATTGCGGATGATGTAGAAATGGATATGATAAAGCGGGAGGTTCTGGATGATCTGCTGGAAGGCTGGTACGATGATTCAAACCAGGAGCAGGAACAGTTTTTTGAAGTAGTAAACCGCTTTTCAAATGATAGAAGTGATCGGGATGTGGAAGAATTAATCCTGAAAACAGCGAATTTTGCAGTTCAACATCCGTCTCCCAAAAAATGGCTGCACCAGCTGACAGCAAATTACGAAATAGAGGAAGATTGGACAGAAGAAACAATTCCGTGGCTCCAGGAAGTCAAGGAAGAGATTTCCAATCAATTGAAAGCAATGAAGCAGGAGAATGCTTTAGCTATTGCTGTGGCAAGAGAGCCGGACGGACCATATCATTATTTGGATGCTTTGGAAAAGGATACGGCGGTGCTGGAAGCGGCAACGGAAAAATTATCTGGGTGGGATGAATTACACCAATTTGTTCATGATACGAAGTTTGCAGCGTTATCAAGAAAAAAAGTAGAAGATAATCCAGAAAAACGGGAACAGGTGAAGGCTTTCCGGAAAAAAGTCAAAGACAGATGGGACAAAATGAAGGAAAAATGGTTTGTCCGCAGTCTGGCTGCTCACATTCAGGATATGCAGGGAATGGCTCCTGTTTTAAAACAGATGACCTCTATGGTAGAAAACTATATGGATCAGTTTCAACATCGGAAAAAGGAACAGGCTATTGTTGATTTTAACGATTTAGAGCATTATTGTCTGGAGGTTTTAATGGAGACTGATGAAGAAGGTGCTCCAATTGGTGCTTCCTCCATTGCTATTCAGCTGCAAAAGCAGTTTAAAGAAGTGCTTGTTGATGAATATCAGGATACGAACCTTGTGCAGGAAAGTATTCTTCAGTTAGTCCGTAATCCAGAGGATAATGGAAATATGTTTATGGTTGGTGATGTGAAACAGAGCATTTATGGCTTTCGTCATGCAGAGCCTTCCCTCTTTATTGAGAAATATAAACAGTTTGCCACAGTCAATTATCCGGCCGAGCGAATTGATTTGAACCGGAATTTCCGAAGCAGGGAAGAGGTGCTGGTTGGCGCTAACTATCTATTCCGTCAGCTTTTTGATGAAGAGGTCGGCGATATTGAATACGACCAGGATGCCGAGCTTGTTTACGGTAATCGTATTTATGATGAATTTCCGCTCCACTCTAATCCGGAATTATTGATGATTGATAATCCTCAAGGACAGAAATCCGGAGAAGGGGAAGAGATGGGAGAAGATTTAGAAAAAGCACAAATTGAAGCGCGGGCTTATGCAAAAAAAATCCGGGAATGGATTGGCACTGAAGGTACAGATACACCGATGCAAGTGGTGGATAAGGGAACTGGTCAGCATAGAAATCTGATGTACCGGGATATTGTCATTTTAATGCGTTCGATGACGTGGGCACCTGTTATTATGGATGAGCTGAAAAAACAAGGTATCCCTGTCTATGCAGAATTAACATCGGGCTACTTTGAAGCGATTGAAATCAGGGTCATGATCAGTTTATTAAAGATAATTGATAATCCGCGTCAGGATATTCCGCTGGCAGCTGTGTTGCGTTCACCTGTTGTCGGTTTGAAGGAAAATGATTTAGCGTCCATCCGTTTAGCGAACCGGCACGGAAATTTTTATGATGCACTGATAGCATACTTGGAACAAGAAGCGAATCAGGTTACCGTACAATTAAAGGAATTTCTGGAGCTGTTGGATACTTTCAGACTATCTGCCCAGCAAGGAGCATTGTCAGAATTAATATGGCAAATTTATCGGGAAACCGGCTATTATGATTTTGTTGGCGGTATCCCCGGCGGTAAACAGCGCCAGGCAAATTTACGGGCTTTATATGACCGGGCAAGAAGCTATGAAGAGACCTCCTTTCGCGGTTTATATCGTTTTCTTCGCTTTATTGAAAGGATGGAAGAAGAGCAGAAGGATCTAGGGGCTGCACGTGCGCTTAGTGAACAGGAAGATGTTGTCCGGATAATGACGATTCATAAAAGTAAAGGTCTGGAATTTCCTGTTGTGATTCTCGGGGGTATGGATAAAGAATTTAATATGATGGATTTAAACGAGAAATATCTGCTTCATAAAGATTTGGGGTTTGCCAGTAAATTTATTGATCCAGATAAACGGATTCAATATTCCACTTTATTTTATCATGCGATGAGAGAAAAAATCAGAAGAGAGCAGCTGTCGGAGGAAATCCGCTTATTGTATGTAGCATTAACGCGTGCAGAAGAGAAGTTGTTCATGGTAGGAACAGTCAATTCTGCAGAGAAGCGGAAAGCATCATGGTCATGGCTTGTACATCATGCAGACTGGGTATTGCCTGCGTATTTTCGGGTCGGAGCAAAGAATTATCTTGATTGGGTCGGACCAGCACTAATTCGTCATCCGCAAGCAGAAATTTTGAGAGAAGAGGAGATTGGAACCGGCGTTTTATCTGAAATCACAGATGATTCATCAAAGTGGTATGTACAAATTCATCCGAGTCAGGATCTTGTTTTCCTTGAGAATACGCTGCAGCAAAAACAAGATGCGTTAAAAAATCAAATCAGAAATTGGGACAGGCTTGAACAGGATAATAAAGAACTGGATACGTGGGTCGACAGACGGCTTTCCTATCAATATCCATATCAACAGGCTGTACACTCCCGTGCAAAGCAATCCGTCACAGAATTAAAACGGCAGCAGGAGCAGAAGGATGCGTACAGCGATGAGAGAATGATTCCACAATCTGCGATACGTCCGATTACAAACAGGCCGAGATTTATGCAGGCTGAAAAGAAATTAACTCCGGCTGAGAAAGGGACTGCACTTCATACTGTGATGCAGCACCTTCCTTTGAAGGGGATACTCTCCAAAGAAGAAGTGGAGGAGTTTATAGAGAAACTGGTTCAAGAGGAGAAAATGACAGCTCCAGAAGCGGAAAGTGTCTCTGCTTCAGCTATTGTAGACTTTTTAGAATCAACGATCGCCCGGAAAATTTTTGCAGAGAACAACGTATTTAAGGAAGTACCATTCAGTTTGATGCTGCCGGCTGAAAAAGTATATCCGGATTGGAAGGATCCTGTGAAAGAAAAGGTATTAATCCAGGGGGTTATCGATTGTGTTATCCCTTTGGAAGAAGGCTGTATTATCCTTGATTATAAAACAGATATGATAACAGAAGATGTCACAGAAAAATTAGAGGAGAAGCTGAGAAAACGGTATAAAACACAGCTGGAGCTTTACCGGTATGCAATTGAAGAAATCTGGAAGCGGCCTGTTAAGGAAACATATCTCTATTTCTTTTCTAAAAAGCTTCTTATTAAAGGAGAATAATAGTGCAACCTTACCAAGTGAATAAACGATTAGAATGGATAGATGCTGCGAGAGGTTTTGCGATTTTAGGTATATTTATGGTTAATATAGGATCATTTTCTGCACCTTATTTTCTCTATGGCGGAGCAGAAGATATCTGGACTGCTGGAATGGATCAATTCAGCCTGGCTTTTATTGATATTTTCTTTCAAGCCAGCTTTTATACTTTATTCTCCATTCTCTTTGGCTTCGGGATTCAAATTCAAAAGGATAGCCTGGACAAAAAAGAAATTTCACCGTATGCTTTTTTCGGAAGAAGATTGGGAACCTTAATTGTGTTTGGAATCATTCATGCTTTTGCGGTGTGGAATGGAGATATTCTCTTAACCTATGGAACGATGGGATTTTTACTGCTTTTATTCTTAAATAGCGGGGATAAAGCCCTGGCAGGCTGGGGAGTTGGTCTATTAGGATTTTCAACAATTGCATTCACAAGTCTGCAATACGCAGCGAGGGATTTTATCGTTCTGGGTAATACATCCGAAATAGAGCAGGCCTTTCAAAGCTATCGATCCAATGATTTTTCTATTATAATGGCGCAGAATTTTCAAGACTGGCAGCTGTCGAATGGATTTTTAGGCTTTATTATATACCCATTCATTATTCTCCCTCTATTTTTATTTGGGATGTACCTGGCAAGAAAGAGATGGTTTCATGACCCGCTTTCCTACAGGAGTATATTGAAAAAGATTTGGGTTATCTCACTGATTGTATTTATTCTGTTTAAAATTGGACCTTATCTATTTGGTAATCCGCTCTGGTTTGCTCTGGTGCAAGATAATATCGGAGGGACAGCATCCGCAGTCTTCTATCTGACCAGCATCACGTTATTATGGCAAAAGAGTATCTCAAGAAAAGTACTTCGTGTTCTGACACCGATCGGTAAAATGGCACTGTCCAATTATTTGCTGCAATCTGTTATTTCCTTTTGGCTTTTCTACGGTGTCGGTTTCGGACTTTACGGAGAAGTTCGTCCTTTTCAGCAAATTTTGATTGTCCTTGTTATTTTCTGCCTGCAAATTATCGGCAGTACGATTTGGCTTCGTTATTTTCAGTTTGGACCTGTTGAGTGGTTATGGAGATGTATCACATATAAAAAAATGCAGCCGTTCAGACGTTAATCATGGCGATTTGTTGACAATGGGACATTAAAATGTCATCTTAGGGAAGAAAATGGTATTATAGAGGATGTTCAAAAAGTCCCCAAATGATAAGCTGCGAATCTCTGCGTTGACGTATCTTTTTCGATACTCACGTATTTAAAAGCATACGCTCTGTTCGTAAAAGTCACGTCGCCTTGATCTTCTTGCTTCTAATTTGATTACTTTTTAAACAAGCACTTATAGTAAACGGATTATTAGTCATTTTTGTTAAATGTGGAAGATGATTATTACATGTACTTATAAAAACGAAGGAGGAAACTTAAATGGGAGCAACACATCTGCATATTACTGCGTGGGCACTGGGACTGATTCTCTTTATTATTGCATTAGTCTTATACAAAAAAAGCAGTAATAAGCCTGCAACGATTGTTCATATGATTTTACGTCTTGTGTATTTATTTATCATCATCACCGGTGGGTTATTAACCTGGGATTATTTTCAAGGCTACTCCATGCCGATACTAGGTGAAGTAATTGTAAAAGCACTTGCTGGTATTTGGATTGTAGTAATGATGGAAATGATATTAGTTTCTGCGAAAAAAGGCAAGCCGGCAACAGGCAAATGGATTCAATTCTTTATTGCACTGATTATTGTCATTGTTTTAGGCTTCTTCCGCCTGCCAATGGGCTTTTATTTCTAAATTAAGAGGGATTATGGTAAACCTGTAAATTCCTGATGAACAGGATAGAATAAAGTGCTTTAGTCAGCTGGCTGAGGCGCTTTATTTATTTTCAAAGATAATTGTGAACGCTTTTCTACATCCTTTAAATCAAGGTATGATTTTTTTAAAAAATAAGTAATAATAGAGGAAGTTCAAAAAGTCCAATAAAAATGACAGTTTTATTATCATTGGGGGAAAATCTATGATTAAAAAAATAAGTATGGGACTTGCTGCTTTCATAAGTATGTTCATCATACAAGTACCAGCTCATGCGCAGGACCAGGATATACATAATGAAATATTTTATCAAATATTGGTTGACCGGTTTAATAATGGGGACACTGAAATTCAGGGAGAAATAGATATTGATGATCCTTATAACTATCATGGCGGTGACTTTCAAGGAATCATAAATAAATTAGATGACCTGAAGGATCTCGGGATTACTACGATTTCTCTGTCACCGATTATGGAGAATAAAGAAAAAGGTTATCATGGATTTTGGATTACGGATTTCTATCAAGTAAATCCACAATTTGGAACAATGGAAGACTTTGAGCGTCTTGTATCAGAAGCGCACCAGCGTGATATGAAAATAGTTATTGATTTTGTGCTTAACTATGCTGCTGATACAAGCCCTTTGACGGAGGAGCCGGATAAAGAAGACTGGTGGCTGGGAGCACCTGCTTCAGATGATGAACATTTATCCGAAACGGTTCAATTAGACTTAACGAATCCTGATGCTGCAGATTATATATTAGACGCTGCTATGTATTGGGAGTCGGAAACGGATATTGATGGATTCAAGCTGCCTGATCTTGATGCTGCACCAGAAGCGTTTATCAAAGATTTTACTGCCGCTTTAAAAGAAAATCGGCCTGATTTTTATCTTATTGGTGATATAACAGAAGCAACTATGGATGAAGCAGAGAATTTGTTGGAAAATACATCGCTTGATATTATTAATTATCCGGAGTTGAATCAAGAATTAAGTGAAACATTTGCAGAAAGTGACAATGATGTTTCTGCGATTTATGATACCTGGAAAGAACAGGGATTAACCGATTTTTATAAACAGATAGACGGTTTCGGGCAGGAACGTTTTACAAATATTTTTTCAGGAAATCAGCGTAATGCTTTAACTGCCTGGACGCTGGCATTAACATATATGTATACAACACCAGGTGCAACGATGATTACGCAAGGGACAGAGCTTCCAATGTATGGAGGCGATGCTGAAGAGTCTCAGCGGCTTGTTCCGTTTAATAGCGGAGATGACGATTTAAAGGAATTTCATAAACGTATTGCTTCCCTGCATAATGAATTTCCTGCATTAAGATTCGGTGATTTTGAATATGTCGGGTCTGATGGATCGATGCTGGTGTTCCGTCGCAGCTATCAAGATGAGGTAATGTACGCAGCTATAAATAACGGAAGTGAATCAGCATATATAGATGTAGATAATATAGAATCTGGTATGCAGTTAAAAGGTATTTTAGAGGATAATTTAGTTCGTGAAAACAAAGAAGGCAACTACCGGATTGGAATACCGAGAGAATCCGTTGAAGTGTATATTTTAGAAGAAGATAAAGGCTTTAATTGGCTGTTTATCGGCTTTATGGTTTCTGTTCTCGCATTGTTTGTTATTGCAGTTATATTGTTAAAAAGAAAACAAAAAATAAGGGAACGTCAAGAAAGCGGAAAATAAAAACGAATCATTAATTAAAAATAAGTCCCTGCGAGGGCTTATTTTTTTGCGCACAAATAGACCTGTTAATGCGAACCTACGTTAGGTAGAGTAAATAAAGGTTAATTTATTTTTGATATAATTTTATCCATTTATTTCATGTTTACAATTACATCTGTTTTGATATAATAAGAACAAACGTTCAGAACAAAAGTTCTTATTGAGGTGGTTAAAATGATCAGTTTCTTAACAAGGGCGATGGAGAAAAAAGAAAAGATAATGATCTATTATATAGACTCTAAAGGTAAGATCAGCCAACGAATAATAAGAATGGTTGGCATAAATAGCCCCAAAGTTTTAGCTTACTGCTACTATCGTAAACAGGTGAGAAGCTTTAAAATTGATAACATACTGTCATTTGGCCAGTTGAAAAGGAGTGTCGGTGCTTGAATATACACGTGCAAGAAGAAATTGGTTTTCAGTTGTTGATGGTGCATAAAGATAACCTGCTAATTAACATTAAACACTGTAAGAATAATAATTTTTATATGGAGCAGGGATATATTGACAGCATTAATTATGAAGGCAAGTACATAAAAATCGTTGAAAAGTTTGGTCATACCGATTTTGTCAAAATAAAATTTGAAAATATCGTCAAGGTTTCTATCTTGTAAAAAAAGAGAAGAGAGTCCTTTCTTTAAGCATCTGCCCATATATTACTGTTGTACAAATCGATACTGTATGATATGGTTTTTATGTTTATCTTTACGAGAAAACTTATATACCAAAGTATCTAGTCTGTTTGTACAGTAATTTTTATTTTTGTGACATTTCACCTGATTATATAGTATAATGAAATTGAAATATAACGAGAGATATAATTCGTTTAAAGGAGGTACAGGGCATGGAGAAGGGTCTTCTGAAGAGAAAAATTTATCTGTTATGCAGAATAGCAGTGATTATTATTGTTACTGTATTTTTTGTAAAAAATTTCCTTCTTGCTCCCTCTGTTGTCTGGGGAGAATCCATGCAGCCTACCTTCTCGGATCAGGATAAGATTATTGTCAATAAAGTCGCGTCCATTGACCGGTTTGATGTGATCGTATTTCATGCTCCTGACTCTGATAATTACTATGTAAAGCGTGTGATTGGCATGCCTGGCGATCAAATTGAATATATAAACAATGTTTTATACTTAAATGGAGAACCGGTAGATGAGCCGTACCTCCTGAACGAAAACAGTCCTGCAAAGCTTGCTTTTCAAACCGGGAATTTTACTTTAGAAGAGCTTACAGGCTACTCTACAGTTCCTGAAAATACTTATTTTGTATTGGGAGACAATCGCGGAAACAGTAATGACAGCCGCTTCTTTGGATTCTTAAATGAACAGGCAATTATTGGTGAAGTAACATTCCGTATTTATCCATTCAGTAATATTGGCAGACCACAATAAATCCCTATGTGAAGGACGGATATACCTTTACATGGGGTTTTTTATTTATCAAGGATGTTACACTGTACATCTGGCTTACGCTATTCAAAATAAAATAGGACTTACTGGAGTATCGTCTTTTATATACATCTGTATATAAAGGCGATTTTTTTCTGAGAAATTTTCATGTTTCTAATAAAATCACAACAAAGTTTGACATATTGTCAACACTACTCTTATATTAGGAGTAACAAAAGAAAATATTTGGAATGATAGAAAGGTCTGGATAGTTAATGAGTCATAGAATTGGAGATTTCATCAAAGAGAAATTAGAGGAAAAACAAATTTCAATGCGGGCGCTAAGTAAGCAGACAAATATTAATATATCTACTGTATCACGCATTATTAACCACAAGCGTAAGCCCACAAATCAGCATTTAATGGAAATCTCAAAGGCTCTGGATATACCTTTTGAAGAGCTGCTTCAGAAAAATGGGCTTCCGGTAAAAACAACGGAGAAAAATACAAATGATGAACAGGATTATACTGCAATGGTTCAACATTTTTTAAAGCAGTCAGGTGATCAGCACGATTCTTTTTCTATGAAAAAAATAGAGGAGAAATTATATGAATATGAGCAGGATGCTGAAACAGAAAAAGGTCAGCATCTGATAATTGAAAATTTCCAAAAAAAGAAAGAAAATGCTGGGAGCCAAGGAGCATATATGCAGCAGCTTACATCGTTTTTTCATCGATTTTGTCATAAAAAGGGCACACGTAAGGAATTGATTTTAATGGGAGCGGCACTAATTTATTTTATCAGTACAGCAGATGTTGTTCCTGACTATCTTTTTCCGGTTGGATACTTAGATGACGCTATAGCAGTACAGGTGGTAATGAATTTACTTTCTAATAAATACTAGTAATGAGGTTTTTGATATGCGGCGGAAGAAATATAATTTGGATTATAGTATTATAACAATCTTATTTTTATTGTTTTTAATTAGTTTAATTGCTATCTATAGCGGTTCAGGGCAGTATGCACAGTCACAGCCTTATTATTTTGTGATCCGTCAGACCGTTTGGTATGTTTTTGGTATCCTCATCATGATGGCAGTTATTTTCTTTGATTATGAGCTTTTGAAACACCAGGCATTCAGACTGTATGCTGCTGGTATTTTTCTTCTGATTTGTGTTCATTTTTTTGGTGTCTTTCGCAATGGAGCGCAACGCTGGCTTAATTTGGGTTTTTTTGAAGTGCAGCCGTCGGAGTTTATCAAAATATTTCTTATCATTTATTTGGCAGTCCTTTTGGAACGTCATGGTAATCGAAAGCTGTCTTTAAAAATGAGTATTCATTTAACGTTGAAAATAATGGCAGTAACCCTTATTCCGTTTGTTTTTATCTTTCTTCAGCCGGACCTAGGTTCTGCTCTGACTATATTTGCCATTGCTTTTACAATGATTATTGTTTCCAGCATATCGATAAAAGTTATTTTACCAATCCTTTTTTCAATGGCTGCTTCGGTAGCCGGTTTAGTTTTTATATATGCTTATTATTCCGATACTTTTTCCCGTTTGTTTCAATCGCATCAAATGGAAAGAATTTATGGCTGGTTAAATCCGTCAGAGTATGCGTCTGACTATGGATATCAGCTTCAGCAGGCAGTGATGGGTATTGGTTCAGGTCAATTAAGCGGTGCCGGGTTTAATCAGGGGAAGCAGATTCAAAATGGGAAGGTTCCGGAAGCACATACAGACTTTGTTTTTACAGTAGTCGGGGAGGAATATGGTTTTATTGGTGCAAGCATTCTGATTCTGCTGTACTTTCTGCTTCTTTACCGGATTACAAAGGTAGCTTATGAGACAAATAACCTATTTGGCGTCTATCTTTGTATCGGTGTTATTGGAATTCTTGCTTTTCAAGTTTTCCAAAATATTGCAATGACGATAGGATTAATGCCAATTACAGGGATTACCTTACCATTTATCAGTTATGGCGGAAGCTCTCTAATAACCAATCTGATGATGGTTGGATTAGTAATTAGTGTGCAAATTCGTTCTTCCAGAGATGATTTATTCCGGAAAAAAGCTATCAGTGATTAGGCAGGGGATACTTGTGAAAGAGTGGAACATGGAATTTAAATTTATAAGAAAACATAAAAACCTTCAACGTGATTATGAAGGTTTTTACTTATTATTGATTTCAAAGGCAGTGCGGATTCCTGATTCAATGGCTCCTTCCATCCAGCCATTGAAGCCTGAAACATGATCACCGGCAAAATATAATCTGCCCTCGGGCTTTTCCATTTCTGCTTCTGCTTTTGCTGCGCCCAGAGCAGGAGTAAGTAAACTGAAACAGCCTGCAGAGTAGGGATTTAAACTCCAATTAAAATAAACAAGCTTTTTGAATGCCCGATACACAACATTGCCATATATTTTTGATAAATCCTTCATTACATATTCGTATATGGACTTAGGCGGAGCACTTGTCCAGAGAAGAGCCCTCTCTCCCCAGGTATAGCTGACAGTCATCACATTTATCCCTTTTTGACTGGGAATATAGGCAAAGGATATAGGTAAGTCAGTGACGGCATTTCCTAAAGAATATTTTTCCCAGAAACGGAAGTGGAATTCTATGCCAATTTTTAATGAAGGAACATGATTTAATCTGCGAATCAGCTGCCATTTTTGAAATGGGATAGATTGCTTGGGATAGATGTCTATAAATTGAAGCAGGGGAAAAGGAATTGCGGAGATAACGAAATCTCCTCGGAAACTGGCTTTTTGATTCGTATGAATTTCAACATAGGAAGCAGACGACTGGTCGATAGCAATCACCTTATGATGCATACAGGTATCTTTCTTTACCTGTTGATAGATAGATAGTGGTAATAAATCATTTCCATTATCTATTGCTGAAAAGGATAC
Source organism: Oceanobacillus sojae (assembly GCF_900162665.1). Classification (GTDB taxonomy): domain Bacteria; phylum Bacillota; class Bacilli; order Bacillales; family Amphibacillaceae; genus Oceanobacillus; species Oceanobacillus sojae_A. The sequence goes on along the minus strand of NZ_LT727812.1, from coordinate 440,120 downwards.
ATCCTTTTGTGTTAAAGGCTCCAAAATATCCGTTAATATATCTACAAAACTGCCTTGCGAAAAACCTTCAATACCTAACATGATGCTGATTAGAAAAACTGCATTTCTAGAAAGCGAAGGACTGACGGGGTTATGAAGCAAAAATTCTTCAATGGAATAATTTTTATAGGCTTCCTCTAATTCTTTTTTTTCGCCGCTGTCTGCTTGCTGATATTGTATAAGGAATGGATGGATTGCTTCTTCAAATAAAGTAGAAGCGGTTTTACCTCTTTCCGACGGGGGGAGAGGAATCTGTAATATATCTGGATTTTTCTCATATATTTGACGTGTTGTCCGAACATGGTTGATGAAAATAATATCTTCTGGAGTTTCATTTATAAAGGGGTGTGTCTGCAGTGAGAATTTATGTAAATAAGCGTGTACCAAATAGTGATAATCTGGAATGCGCATGGCACCGGCATTAAGGTAATTTTCATCACGGAAGGTTTTTCTGATTGTCAGAATTCTGCCTCCAATCCGTTCATTTGCTTCCAGGATGACAATATCATGCCCTGCTGCTTTTAACAGGCTTCCTGCAACCAGTCCTGCCAGCCCAGCTCCAATAATGATAATTTTTTTTGACTTGCCGGTTACTTTTAAACCATCTGAGATAATTTCTAAGTAATTAGATGGGTATTTAAGCACCTCTTTATTTCTATCCATGCAGGATGCCCCTCTTCTTATTAATTTAGCACATTAAATTCCCCGTCGAAATGAACTCTGTGATAAAATAGCGATACAGGTCAAACAAATCCTGATATAAGAACATATTATGTGATGAGTATAATAATTATGTTATTAGAGTCAACAAGGAGAGGATTTAGATGAAGAAAAAAGTTGGTATTGTATTTGGGGGGAAATCATCTGAGCATGAGGTTTCCTTACAATCTGCCAAAAATATTGTAGATGCTATTAATTTAGATAAGTATGAAGTACATTTGCTGGGGATTGATAAACAGGGAAACTGGCATGTAAATGACCGTTCCCGTTATTTAATAAATGAAGAGGACCCAAGCCTGATTGCATTAAATAAAACAGGGAAGGGAATTGCTATTGTTCCTGGAGCAGAAGAGAACCAGATTATCCAGACTGGCTCTGATATAAGCATGGATCAATTAGATGTTATCTTTCCTATTGTACATGGAACACTCGGAGAGGACGGAAGCCTGCAGGGAATGCTGAAGATGGCTAATATTCCATTTGTCGGTTCTGGTGTACTCGGTTCAGCGATCAGTATGGATAAGGATATTGCCAAACGCCTGCTACAGGATGCAGGTTTAAATGTTGCCTCCGGTTACAGCTTCCGTAAAGCGAAGCAGGGGCAAATAGTCTATCAGGACATTGTGGCGGAATTAGGCACACCATTGTTTATCAAGCCGGCCAATCAGGGATCTTCTGTTGGTGTGCACAAAGTAGAAACAGAAGAAGAATTTAACCATGCTATCCAGGATGCTTTTATGTACGATCATAAAGTTTTAGTAGAGGAGGCTATCGAAGGAAGAGAGATTGAATGCTCGGTTTTAGGTAATGATCATCCAATTGCTTCTGTACCTGGAGAAATACTCCCGACTGTCGAATTTTATTCTTATGAAGCGAAATATATAGATGAGTCTGGAGCAAATCTGGAAATTCCGGCTTCATTAGAAAAAGATGTGGCCGAAAAAATTCAAGCTACGGCCGTTGAAGCTTTTGAAGCTTTGAATTGTGAAGGTCTGGCCAGGGTAGATGTATTTTTAAAAGAGGACAATACGATTATTATTAATGAAATTAATACATTGCCAGGTTTCACGAAAATAAGTATGTACCCTAAACTCTGGGAAGAAAGCGGCGTTTCCTACCGGGAACTGATTGAGAGATTAATTGAACTGGCAATCGAACGCCATCAGAGAGACCAGCAATTAAAGAGCTCTATTTAATTGTGTTTTCAAGATTAAAAGTTGTAAAAGGATGATTGAATGTCTAGCGGCAAAACAGAAAAAAATAATGTTAAAGCTTACTTACAAAGCAACCTGCCATCAGTAATGTTTCATTTATTCCTGACCGTGTCTGCAATGCTGCTGGTACTTTTTACAAATCAGGTAAAAGGAATATTTTTCAGTATTTTAGTTATATATGCTTTGTTTGGATTGTTTTTGAAAAATCAAGGGACGTTATTGAAAAATATGCAATCTGTTTCATTGGTTTTCATTATTAATCTGATATTTTATACACTGCTTCCTGTAGTGCTGCCACAGGCGCTGATGTTTTATTCTCTGCCATATATTTATTTAGGTTTTATAAATGGGCAATTAATATATTTAGCAGTTATATTCCCATCTATTTGTATGCTGATCGGGTTATACGTGAAAGTATTGATGACCAGTTTTAAAAATTAATATGTCATTAACAGGAACATTATTTGGAACGAATGTGACAGATGATCCTCCGAAGTAAATGAAAAGAAAGAGGAACTGCGATTAACAAAGGAACAGTTCCTTTTTCTAATTAAAGCCCGGATTTTCTGTTAGCAGATAGATAAGAATGGGTATACTATGAATAGAAGTAAATTCGAAGGGAGGGGACGTACCATTTTCAATAAACGTATTCGCCATATACAGCGCTATCGTGAAATACTGGTAGCTTTTTCCCGAAATGGTTTTGGTTATATTGTAAAAGAATTAGGACTTCAAAAAGTGGTTTCTTTACCTGAGAGAGTGCTCAAAGGCAAAAAAGAAATACATAATAAAACAACAGGGGAGCGAATCAGACATTTCCTGGAGGAATTAGGACCGACCTTTGTCAAGCTGGGCCAAATCGCCAGTACAAGAAATGATTTGATTCCACCGGATATTATAAAAGAATTGGAAAAGCTGCAGGATCAGGTTGGAAAAATTCCTTATGCTGATATACAAGAAATTGTAGAGCGGGAATTAGGGGAGCCTGTTCAGGAAATATTTAAGGATTTTGATAAAACTCCTTTAGCGGCTGCATCCATAGGACAAGTCCATCATGGGGTTCTGCAGACCGGGGAAGAGGTGGCTGTAAAAGTACAGCGCCCCAATATTGAAAAGAAGATTCATACAGATTTAGAAATTTTAATGAATTTTGCAGCACTGGCAGAAACACGTTTAGAGTGGGCAAAGCAATATAAAATTACAGAAATCATTGAAGAGTTTAAGGCATCTATCCTGGCTGAATTAGATTATACGCTGGAAGGAAGAAATGCACATAAAATTGCAATGAACTTTAAAAATGATAAAGAAGGTGTCAAAGTTCCCGACGTCTATTGGGAGTATACGACAGAACGCGTTTTGACGATGGAATTTGTCAAAGGTATAAAGCTGGATGAGAATGAACAGCTCCTCAGGGAAGGCTATCAGCCCAAGGTTATTGCTGAAAAATTAATTCATAACTTATTTGAACAGATTCTGATGGATGGTTTTTTTCATGCCGATCCGCATCCGGGAAATGTAATGGTTCTTCCGGGACATCAATTATTATTTATGGATTTTGGAATGGTCGGCCGGCTGACACCGATGATGAAGGATCATTTAACAGATATGATTATTGCGCTGGCACGTCAAAATACACATGCCATTGTGAAGGCTATTTATAAAATGGGGGTTGTTCCTGACGATGTAGATGACGATATGATGCGTGCAGATATGGAAGAGCTGCGTGATAAATATTATGATATCCCGTTTAGTCAGGTAAGCTTGGGAGAAGCAGTCAATGATTTGTTTCGAGTTGCCTCCAAACACCGGATCCGGATTCCTGCTGATCTTTCTTTAGTCGGAAAAACGCTCTTAACGCTTGAGGGGACAGTGGAAAGATTGGACCCGGATATAAGTATTGTTAAAATTGCACAGCCTTTTGGTAAAAGGTTAATAAAAGAGAAATATCGTCCGAAAAAAATAGCTGAGGAAGTTTATGAGCAGGTCGATGATTATAAAGATATTATTCTGGATTTACCAGAGCATATTAATGCGATTTATAAACTGTTACGTTCGGGGAAGTTTCCTCTGGAAATATCGGTTGCCAGGGTGGACATGATTCTTAAGAAGCTTGATAGAGTCAGTAACCGGCTATCTTTCAGTATTGTACTGTTATCTTTTAGTATTATCATGGTTGGATTAATTATCGGCTCGGCAATTGCCGGAGAAGTGTCTTACTTCTGGAGCCTGCCAGTTATTGAAATTGGTTTTGTTGTTGCAGTACTGCTGTTTATATGGTTAATTTTTTCGATTTTCAGGTCGGGGAGATTTTAGGGAAGAGAAAAGCTTATGTCAGGCAGGAGGAATCTCCTTCAGACATAAGCTTTTCTTTTTTGAATTATTTTATTAAAATACTTTATCGCCATTAAAGATGGAGTTTTTCACTACTACATAATCTACTGTGCGGATCGAATCTAATTTCTTGCCGCCGGCATAAGAAATAGAAGATTGAAGATCTTGTTCCATTTCAGTCAATGTATCCTGAAGTGCACCCTTATGCTCCACATACATTTTCTTGCCTTCTACGTTTTTCTTTTCCCCTTTTTGGAATTCTGAGGCAGAACCAAAGTATTCTTTTAATTTTTTACCGTCTTTTTCAATTGTCTCTCCTGGTGATTCTTCATGGCCTGCAAATAAAGAACCAATCATGACCATAGAAGCTCCAAAACGTACAGATTTTGCAACATCACCATGTGTCCGGATGCCGCCGTCTGCAATAATAGGCTTGGTTGCTGCTTTTGCACACCAGCGAAGTGCTGCTAGTTGCCAGCCCCCAGTTCCAAAACCGGTTTTGATTTTAGTAATACATACTTTACCAGGTCCGATACCAACCTTTGTAGCATCCGCTCCGGCATGTTCAAGCTCACGGACAGCTTCCGGTGTACCGACATTTCCAGCGATTAAAAAGCTATCAGGTAAATGCTTTTTAATATGTCTGATCATACGGATAACGGAATCAGAATGCCCGTGTGCAATGTCAATTGTAATATATTCAGGTATAAGGTTGTCATTAGCAAGCTCTTCAACAAATGTATACTCTTCATCTTTTACACCGACACTGATAGAAGCGTATAAATCCTGCTCTTGCATCGTTTTAATAAAGTCAACTCGCTTTTCCGGTTCAAAGCGGTGCATAATATAGAAATAATTATTTTCAGCTAAATAGGTTGCAATTTTTTCATCTATAATGGTCTGCATATTTGCAGGAACAACCGGTAACTTAAAAGATCTTCCACCAAACTCAATGGATGTATCACATTCTGAGCGGCTATCTACAACACATTTTGCGGGAACTAACTGGATATCTTCATAATCAAAAACATTTTCCATGAAAAAACACTCCTAAACACGAATAAAATTTGTATTATATATTAAAAACATTCGCCTTTAGTAATTTAACCCAATAAGGATATTTTGTCAACGTTTTATGCTCAGATATCGACAAAATAATTAGAAAATAAAAAATAGAAGCTTTACAAACGATTCTCCTTAGAACGTAACGTTTTTAATAATCATGGGCAGACATGATATAATAAGAAACCAAACCAAAGAATTGGATGAAAGAGGGAGGAAAAAATGTCTGTATTTGCAAAGGATGCGTTGAAAGGAAGACATGTATTAATAACAGGAGCGACCGGTGGGATAGGGATGGAAACAGCAAAAATTGTTGCAGGCATGGGGGCCAGAGTTACTATTACCGGGCGGAATACAAATAAGCTTGAAGAGCTCAGAAAAGAGCTTGAAACCTTCATGGATGCTTCAGAAATATTTGTTCAAAAAGCAGATATAACAAATAAAGCAGATAGGGAACAATTAGTCCGAAATGCACAGGCGGCGTTAGGATTTATCTCTGATTTAGTAAATGCTGCCGGCGTTGCAGGAAATAAGACGGTAGACCAGCTCGAGGAAGCAGATATCAAAGCAATGCTCGATATTAACTATTTATCGGCTTTCAGTTTAACAAAAGAAATATATAAGGAAATGCAGGAGAAAAAGCAGGGAAATATTGTTAATGTAGCATCATTGTCCGGCCTGCGCGGTACATATGGAAATACCGCCTATGCTTCTTCTAAATTTGCGGTGATTGGCTGGACACAGTCGATGGCGCTGGAGGCAATTGCTTATAACGTTCGTGTGAATGCTGTTTGTCCCGGATTTGTCGATACAGAAATGGTACAGGGATTATTTGAAGCAAAAGCGGAAAACACGAATCAATCATATGAAAAAGTAAGAAAGTCAGCGGAAGAATCTTTACCCTCAAAAAGAATTACAGCTGCCGATGAGGTGGGCAATACAATAGCTTTTCTGCTGACTGATGCAGCACAGAATATTGTCGGGGAGCCTGTGAAAATATCGGGTGGAGCAGTAATGAGATAATATTGAGAAAAAGACTAACAGGATTTTCCCATTAGTATTTTTTTCTTTTATTTAAGCTGGAAAGTGGCTTTGTTGCCTTTGGAAATATCTTTCGCATCCGTATTTCTCATTGGACCAATTTCAATTTCCATACTCTTATCCTTCCAAATTTTTTCATACATTTCTTTGTCTAATAAGAAGGTTTGCAGCAGCTCGCCTTCTTCACCGGATGGAACAGTGTCGCTATTGTCATAAGGCTCCAGCATTCCTTCATTTAAAAGATATTGTGTTCCGTCATTTACAGTGAGCTTTGAAGATATATCTTCCAGACCAATTTCCTCATCACTTTGGTTATCAATCTCGAATCTTATCGTAGCAATAGCTACATTATCTGGATCCGTATAGCGGGGTGCTTCGTCAGCATTCGGAGTAAAATCGACAATTTGATAACCATCTAATGTAATGTTCACATCTGCCAACTCTTCACTTTCCCCAATACCATCCTACTGCTCAATCATTTCTTTGTCACCCATATTTTCAGCGCTGATTCTATCTTGATAAAAGCCTTGACTTTCTGTTTCAGCACTTTTTTCAGCACTGTCATCATCTAAAGGCAGAGTAAATTCAGTACCAGAACCAATTGTGGAAGAATATTCATTATATTCCGTAGTTGGGGCTGGTACATCAACAATAACATTTCCTTCAGCCAATATGTCGTCTAATTGCTTCTGACCAAAAGGATAAGCGTAATAGCCGGTTACTTCGTCTCCAGCTTCAACTAAGTATTCATTATCCGGAGATAATATAGTGGGTAATTGTTCCTCTAAAGGAATCAGATCCCGATAATTACTATAATATTTTGTTGCTCCAACATAATCTATGTCCAAGGTAGGCATATAATGTAAATCCTGATCTGAATCATTCTTAACAGTATATTGTGCCAGGATAACCCCGCCATCTGTCTGGTCTTCAAAAGGAATACTGAAATTAGTATGGAAATCTTCTAATTCCACCAGCTGGTAAGCATCCAGTGTTAATGTTAAACCTTCCATCTCATGAGACTGAGATTCATTGTTTTCGAAAAGAAGTGTAGCAGTATCTTCTGTTTCTTCTTCCATTGCGGAAACCAGTGCATCAAATTCTGCATTAGAAGAATCTGTTTGCGGTTTTTCTTCTTGATTTGTTTCTTGTTCTTCTGCATCGGCAGCATCTTCTTCATTACCAGACCCGCAAGCAGTTAAAGCAATTGCAAATACTGCTGACAGAAGAACGTAAAGCATTCTTTTGACATCTAATACCTCCATTTTTGTAATATGTATAATAGTAACATAATTTAATATGGAAAAAAGTACTAATTTATAAATAATTATCCTTTTTTGAATAAAATTTCCTGCTTTATTCAATTATTTGGAAATAAAAGGTGTGCTTTGAAGGAGAGGTATCAAAAATGAGGTGACTGACTTAATACAGCCGAAAGAAATTTCAACTTTATAAGGAGAAAATCAGGAGCTTTACATCGAAAAGAAGCACTGAATAAAGTTCCACTTTTAAATAAGCATGAAAAATAAGCTGAAGACAGAAAATATAAATAAGCTCCTGCGGGAGGGAGGTAAGGGCTGGTCAGCAAACCTTCCGCAGAGCTTAAAAGATTTTATTGGAGCGAGGCTATCCTTATAAAAAACTATTGACGTTACCATGTTTATCCTTTTCTATACACAATATCTCCGTTAATAATTGTCATTTCAATACTGGTATCCAGTAATCTATCAGCATCTTTTAATTGAAATGGGTCAGCAGAATAGACTGTCATATCTGCGAGCTTGCCGCGGGAGATGGTTCCCTTTATTTTTTCTTCATTGGTTGTATAGGCAGCGTATTTTGTAAATAAATAAAATGCCTGCTGCATGCTTAACTTCTGCTCAGGATACCAGCCGTTATGAATCTCTCCCGGAGCTTTTCTTGTAACAGCAGCGTGAATTCCGAGTAAAGGATTCAATGGTTCAACAGGTGCATCTGATCCGCCTCCGCAAATAACGCCATTGTCCAGCAGGGTTTTCCAGGCATAGGCATAGGGCATTCGAGCTTCTCCAAGACGATCTCTTACCCATGGATAATCACTGGCTAGGAAGCGGGGCTGAATGTCAACGATACGGTCAGGGCTTGCGAGACGCTTTACTAAATCAGTATTGATAACCTGCGCATGTATCAGCCGGTCTCTATATGCAGCAGAAGGAAATTGATCCAGAATGTCAAGCACATTTTCCAATGCCTGATCACCAATCGTATGAACAGCAACAGGCATCGCAAGCTCTCTTGCACGTTTCACAATATTATAAAGGGTATCCTGAGAAAGCATGGCCTCTCCGAATTGTCCGGGTTGATCAGAATAAGGCTCTTTTAATAATGCTGTTCTCCTGCCAAATGCACCGTCTGCAAATATTTTAACTGCTCCAATTTGCAGCGTATTATTTCCGTAGCCGGCATACATACCTTCTTTATGAAGATCTTCCAGGAAATCATAATCAATTAAGAGATTTGTCCGCAATCCCATTTTTTCTTGATTTAATAATTCATGATAGAGTTGATAGGTTTGCTGTAACCCTCCTAAATAGGCTGGATCGTTGGAATGAACACTGGTCACACCATATTGAATAACAGTGGTAATGGTTTTTCGAAGTGCTTTTTTCCACGTGTCATAGGATTTATCAGGAATTTTTGCTTTAAATAATACGGATGCCGATTCCAATATTAATCCGTTAGCTTCTCCATCTGGATTAGTCACAATTTCGCCGCCCTCCGGAACAGGAAGATCGCTGGAATAATTAATTTGCTCAAGAGCTTTGGAATTAACCACTGCAGCATGTTCACATATTCTTGTAAGAAAAAGCGGGTGATGCGGGGTAACAGCATCCAGCTCCTGTTTTGTCGGCAGACCGCCATCTGTAAATAAATTTTCGTCCCAGCCGGCACCAAGCAGCCACGCTCCTTTTTCCAGGGTGCTGGCATGCTGTTTAATTTTATTTAATAATTCTTCTTTCTTTGTAACTCCGGTCACATCTAAATCGATAAACTTCATTGCCTGCATAGAAAGATGGAGATGGGTATCAGTTAACCCGGGAGTAACTGTTTTTCCCTCAAGGTCAATAATTGTATCGCTTTTTGTTCCCCAAAAAGCAAGTATTTGAGTACTTGACCCCATGTCAATAAAGCGGCCATCTTTGACAGCAACAGCTTCAACAATTGGCTGAGATAATTGAAATGTATGTATGACTCCATTGGTATATAACGTTATCATTGAGATTCTCCTTGTCTAAACTATCATATATTAAGATTTATTTAGTAGCTTGTTTAAATTAAAAGGATGAATATTTCTAAACTTAAGCCGGATTCTCAGAGATATTCCCAATCCCTTTGTACAAAGGTAATCTGAAGAACACTACTGTAATCCATCTTACCAAAATTGTTTCATTTTGACAGCAGGGAAGATTGACATTTTCAGAAATTTTATTATATACTGTATTCAACAAAGTTGAATAAAATGAAACTGAATTGAATTATAAATAAACTTAAATGAGCAGTTGTTGTAATTTTAATTTAATTATTTTCCAGTTAAATTGTACAGCATCTACGCTTCTTCGTTTCATTAGAAAAAAGGGCACTCCTTAGTTTTAGTTGTACTTGTACAAATAACATTTGATTTCTATTTTCATAAATTAAAATGAAAACGGATACAATGGGAGGGATTTTGATGCGCGGCTTACCAAGTAATGTCTATTTGAAGGAAGTTGGGCCAAGAGACGGACTACAGAATGAAAAGCAATGGATTTCTACAGATGATAAGGTTGCCTGGATTAATATGCTTTCAAAAACAGGTGTCTCGGAGATTGAGTATTCTTCCTTCGTTCATCCCAAAATGATCCCCGCATTAAAGGATGCAAGGGAAGTAGGGAAGCGGATTATTCGAAAAAGCGGGGTAACATATTCTGCTTTAGTTCCAAATATGAAAGGGTTAGAGTACGCTTTAGAGGCAGGTATCGATGGAGCATCCGTATTTATGTCGGCAAGTGAAACGCATAACCGGAAAAATATTAATAAAAGTATTTCTGAGACATACCCGGTATTGACAGAGGTCATTAAAGCAGCTAAAAATGCAGGAAAAATTGTTACGGGCTATGTTTCCACGGTATTTGATTGTCCATACGAAGGGCGGATTGCTGTGGATAATGTACTCCAGGTGTGCGATCAATTAATAGACAGCGGAGTAGATTATCTTTCCCTTGGAGATACCATTGGAACTGCTGTGCCGACGCAGGTGGAGAAGCTGCTCGAGGGGCTTTTTCCTTATTTTCCAAAGGATAAGCTGATTCTGCATTTCCATGATACGAGGGGAATGGCAATTGCTAATATTATGACTGCACTTCATATGGGAATTACCCGGTTTGACAGTACTGTCGGCGGTTTAGGAGGCTGTCCTTATGCGCCGGGGGCTGCGGGAAATGTTGCCACCAATGATGTTTTGTATTTATTAAATGGGCTTGGAATTGAAACAGGAATTAATGAAAAACGGATTCAGGAAGCAAGTATTTATATTCAAAATAAACTGGGAAAAACGCTGCCCAGCAGATCAGTAGCTTATTTGAAAAATGCTTGAAATAGCGGAAAAAGTCTTGTCAATTCTTTTTTGACAAGACTTTTATTATGCATCAGAAATTCATTTCTTTTAATTGCTGCATAAATTTCTTTAATGCTTTCAATTCAGTTGACTCCATCCAAGTGTTTAATGCAGAGCTATCTCCTGTTATATATAAAGATAAAACATGCTCCATTTCTTCCTGGTAGTTATCCGTGCGCTTTGCTTCTTCATCTTGTTGCCTGACATGGATACGGAGTAATTATAGTATAATAAGCAAAGTAAAAATATCCTTTTTCAAAGACTGTTATTTTTTTGAATAGTGCAAGAGTTTAGATTGACTACATTGGTTTGTCTGGCTTATGATTAAATATATTATATAGAATACGAATGCAGTTTAGCAGGAAGGAATGAGCAATATCGAATTACATAAAATCGGTGAAAAAATTAAGTATGCAAGACGTAGGGAGAATAAAACACAGCAGGAAATTGCGGACGCTTCCAAAATTTCTAAGAGCCTTCTCTCCAAAATAGAGAACGGACAAACAGCTTCAGCGATAGCTACTTTATCCAGGATTTGTGATAGTCTGCATATACAGCTGACATGGGTATTGGATGACAAAGAGGAGCAGGATATTGTCATTCAAAAGAAGAGAAACCGCCCGCAAAAAGTAGGGGACGAAAGCATGGGCTATTCCTATGAAATCCTTGCTAACCGCTCCCAATACAGTGGAATTGAACCGACTATTGTACATGTTACTCCGAAATCACAGAATTTACGTGATGAAAAAACGTATACGCATTCACAGGATGAATTTATTTACATATTAGAAGGGGAAATTGAATTATTATACGATGGAAAAAAACAGCTGCTCCAAACAGGAGACAGTGCTTATTTTGCAGGCTCCAAGCCACATTTATTTCTTCCGGTGGACGATCAGGAAGCAAAGGTATTAACCTGTTTTATTGATAGGGTCTGAGTAAAGGGAGGCAAAATAATGAATCCATCTGAATGTCCTTTTTGCTATCCGTATTTAATAAAGAATCAGCAAATTATATTGGAAAATGAAAAAGCAATGTTTTTACAATTGGATGAGGCGCAGGAGTCAGGTATTGCACTTGAAGGAGCTGGAGTGATTGTGACCAAAGGGCATCGTGTCTCTCCATTTGACTTAACAGATGAAGAATGGCTGGCCGTCAAAGAGCTTTTACAAAGAGTCAAATATATAATTGATGAAAAATATGCTCCATCTGGTTACAATATTGGCTGGAATAGCGGTGAAGTCGCAGGACAGCATATCATGCATGCGCACTTGCATGTATTGCCTCGTTATGAGGATGAGCAAATGAGAGGGAAGGGAATACGATATTTATTTAAGAATGCGTCAAATAGTCGTGCTGGGCAAAAGAAAAGTTAATTTGACCGTTGCCAAAAAAAGTTATATAATAATACATTTTAAGTAAAAAAACTCTGCTCATTTTGAAATGAACAGAGTTTTTTTGCTGTAAAGACGCATAGAAAGTGATAAAGAAATAGAGGTTGTTTCTAAATATCGCTTACTTCAAATCAGAGAGCTATGATTGTACTATGGAGCAAAGTCCATTTGACCAGTAATTAATAAGAAAAATACAATTATCCAAAATATAAAGAAGGATGAGGAAAAAATTAATGAGATAAAAGGAACGATATTTTTCTCTGTTTTCTTTCCTAACCCAATAATCGATAATATGATACCTGCTGCTGTAAGGAAAAATGTAATATAATCTCCAACTACATTCCCGATATTAGCTATCCTTGTAGGCGTTATGAAAACAATGAAAAAGCAGATAATACCTACAATAAGAGAACTATAGCTAATTAGACCATGTTTTTTCGTCACATCAGGTAATTAACACCTCTTTTTCAAAGTAAAGCATAATAGTACTTGAATCATTTGAAAACAGCTCTGTGTCACATTGTATCTAATAGTTTATTTTGTCAGCTATCCGTATTTTCTTTATCTGTTTTCGCTGCAGCCGCTTCAGAAGTTGCTGTTGCTGCAGGTGCTTCCCGAGTTTCAGGACTGATTTTTCCTTTTGATGCACCAGCCAGTAACTCTTTAATATCAATTCCGGAAGTTTCCTTCAGGTTTTCCTGCAGTGTACTAATTAGATTGGTTGCATAGCTGGAGACTTTGTTTGCTCCGCCATTTGGGCCGTTGCTTCCAGTATCGACCACCGTAATCTTATCAATATTAGATAATGGGCTGGCAACTTGTTTTGCATAGTCAGGAAGCATTTTGATAACCATATCAAGGATTGCTGCTTCACCGTATTTTTCAAAGGCTTGCGCAACTTTTTCTTTTGCTTCCGCTTCCGCAAGACCTTTCAAGCGGATAACTTCTGCTTCAGATTCCCCTTGCGCACGTTCTGCATCCGCTTTTGCAAGACCATCCACGCGGATTTTCTCAGCTTCTGCCCGGGCAGCTGTTTCAATACGATATTGGTTTGCATCTGCAGTAGCCATTTCTCTCGCTTTTTCTGCAATAGCTGATTGCTCCACAGAATATCTGTCTGCATCCGCTTTTTTCTTAACCTCTGAGTCATATTGTTTTTCACGACGCAGAATTTCTTTTTCTTCTAATTCAATTTGTTTTTGACGCTCGATAATTTTGATTTGCATTTCCTGTTCTGTAACTTCCTGTTTAGAACGGGCTGTTTCAAAATCATAAGCTTGGTCTGCACGTGCTTTGGCAGTATCCTGCTCACGGCGATATTCGGAGGTTTTTAATTGATTTTCTTTTTCTGATTCGGCAATCTCCGTTGCTCGCTGTAATTCGGCACGTTTAGCATCTTTTGCAGCTTCCGCACGTTTAATACGTGTTTCTTTTTCTGCTTCAGCTGTCGCAATATCAGCATCACGCTTCACTTGAGCAATACGGGGCTTACCAAGAGATTCTAAGTATCCATTTGTATCTCTTACATCTTTAATGGTGAAAGATACAATCACTAATCCCATTTTTGCCAGATCGTGAGAAGCAACGCGCTGTACTTCCTGCGAGAACTTATCGCGATTTTTATAAATTTCCTCAACCGTCATGGAGCCGAGGATAGAACGAAGATGACCTTCCAGTACTTCTTTCGCTTCCATTTCCCGGTCCTGCTTGGATTTTCCAAGGAATTGTTCTGCTGCTGTAGCAATTTCACTGATAGATCCACCTATTTTTATAATTGCTGTACCATCTGCTAAAACAGGAACACCTTGCTCTGTGTATACTTCCGGGGTAGTTACCTCCAATTTACTGGATAGTAGACTAAGAGGTTCAGCCTGTTGAAAAACAGGAACGACGAATGTTCCGCCGCCGCGAATAATTTTAATTTTATTTCCGGCTTCATCAACATGAACATTCTTTCCTCCAAGATAACTTCCTGTAACAATAAGCGCTTCATCAGGTCCCGCTGTACGATACTTTGTTACAAATAGCCCAAGTAAAGCTAACAGAAGCGCTGCTGCTACAATAATGACAATCCAAAGTTCTGACATTTTTTTCCTCCTCTATGTTTTAATTTTCAGCCTGCTGTCACCTGTCTACCCATTGATGAGAACAAGCTGATTTCATCCACTAGCATTCCTTTCAATGAATAAGGAATGAAGTTTCATTATATGTGAAAAGCTAATATATATTAGCTAATCCAACGTTTCATAAGGGCTGACATAGAAGACACCGTCTTTAATTTCGATAATTAAAACGCGTTCTCCCTGAGGGAGTGCTTCATTGTCATAGCTTACAGCCGGTTTAGAAATAACCCCGCTTTTCCATTGCACCATTACTTCTCCGTAGCCATCTATCGGGATAGATACAATCACTGTTCCCACACTACCCATTAAGGCTTCCTCAGAATAGCCCCAGGATTGCTCAGCGGAGCGGATTGGAACAAGCACAAATATATGCAGGAGGCTTACAAAGATAATACTTAATATAGAAGAAACAATGAGAATAACAAGACTTCCCCAGTTCATAAACCATTCAAGAACATACCCGATGGCGGATAAAAAAATGAAAAAGGAAAGAACAATTACAGGATGTAAGAAAGGAACTGATTCAAAAATACCATCCAACAAATCTCCAAACAGCAGGACAACTGCGGTTAGAATTGCTGCTATAATAAGCACCCATAAGTATAAATCCTGTATAGCATAACCAAATAACGTCATTATGTAACCTCCCTTGCTCTTTATCTTAGTTATAATACGTTTTAAACTTTCTTTTGGTTTCAAATTTTTGGTTCTTACCGGGAGACAGATTCTATTTTATCATAAATAAACGTGAAAAATTTCCTGTGAATGAAGTTTTATCTTATGTATTATTATAATAAAACAGAGGCCTCTTTATAAAAAGGCCCCTTTTACCATTTATGTTAATTATTTAAAAGAACTAATCTATTCATCAGCTCATCTAATTCTTGGCTGCAGTTAACGGTTTCTTGAGCTGCCAGACCATTCTTCTGGGCCTGTTGCAGCATTTCACTCCTCTTTTGAACAATGGAAAGTACAATGGCTTCCCTTTTGTGCTTATCAACTTTCTCTTCAGAATTCATATCTCATACTCTGCACCTTTCTTAGTAATATTTGGCTGTGATTAATAACGTGAATAAAAGTTTTGTTATCAAAGTACCAAAAGAATTATCGCAAATAGTGAAATAAAATGGAATGCTTTCGACAAAACTTCTGCATAGGTTATTTTTTTCGACAAAGTCAACAGGGTTAATCAGCCAGATTATATTTTTTAATTTTTTGGTACAGAGTAACACGAGATATACCCAACTGCCGGGCAGCTTTAGATTTATTGCCGTTACATAATTCCAAAGCCTGTTCAATCGATACTTTCTCCATATTTTCCTTTTCCAGTGGTAAAGATTCTGTATGGGTTAAAGGAGGATTTGAAAACGAAACAGGGAGGAAGCTTAATATATCTTGTCTTGTTAAGGTTGTTCCTTCATGCAGGATAATGACCCGCTCCATTAAATTTCTAATCTCTCTTATATTTCCCGGCCAATGATAATGCCGCAATACTTCCATTGTTTCTGCAGGAAGCTCAGGGATAGAAGTCTGGTATTTAAGAGCAAACTGTTTTAAAAATGTTTCTGCAAGTATCTCGATATCTTTTTTTCTGTCACGCAGAGGAGGCATGGTTAATTGAATGACATTCAATCGATAAAATAAATCTGATCTGAATTTATTTTCCTGCATTAATTTTTCTAAATCCTGATTTGTTGCAGCTATAAAACGAACATCAATTTGTTTTCCGCGGGAATCACCGATACGATAGATACGATTTTCCTGCAGAACCCGTAAAAGCTTCACCTGCATATCTAACGGCAGCTCTCCAACTTCGTCTAAAAAAATGGTCCCGCCATCAGCCATTTCAATTTTTCCTGCTTTTCCACCTTTTTCTGCACCTGTAAAGGAGCCGCTCTCATACCCGAATAATTCACTCTCGAACAATGCTTGAGGAATTGCGCCGCAATTGACAGGAATAAAGGGAGCATTTTTTCTATTACTGGCATCGTGAATAGCTCTGGCACATACTTCTTTTCCTGTACCGCTTTCTCCAAGAATCAAGGTGGTTGCATCTGTATCAGCTGTTTTGCTGGCAAGCCGTATCATCTGGTGAAGTGCTTGACTCTCTCCTACTAATTTTGCAAACGGAGAACTGGGGGAGGAAGGACTCATTTTCTGCTTCAGCTCCTGCAGTTCCTGAGAGGTGCTTTCTAAATTGTCGTTCAGCTTCACAATATGTGTAACATCGCGTTCGATAGAAATAACACCAATTAATGTATTTTCCTGATTGAAGACAGGGGAAGTATTTACGACAACATGTTTGTCTTTTCTTGGTCGATGATAAGCATTTTTTACGGGCTTCATGGTTTTTAAAACTTTCATTACCATAAGGTCATCCTGTGAAAAAAAATCAGTAATAGACTGGTTGATAATTTGTTCTTTGGTAATTTGATAAGTTTGTTCTGCAGCATTATTCCAATAGATTACTTTTTTCTTCGTATCGACAATAGTAATAGCATCATCTTCAGATTGTAATAATTCTTCAAAGAAAAAAACTTCATTCATATGCTCACCTCAAAGTGTAAAGGAATATGTAAACCGTCTATGCAGTATGCGTAAATATACTTTACACTATTGTAAATATAAAATATAGATAAAAGCAATAGAAAATTTTTAAAAATGAAACCGTTATCATATATTTCAAGGTTTCAGCAATATTATTTGGATTTGAATCTAAAGTTGGCACGATTTTTGCTTGTAAATAATATAGGATCAAATTATTTTTCTAGGGGGTATTTTACATGGTATTGCCATTTAAACATGAACCATTTACAGATTTTAAGGTGGAAGAAAATAAAAAACAGCTTGAGAGTGCTTTAACTGCTGTCCGTAAAGAGCTGGGCAAGGAATATCCGATTGTAATCAACGGAGAAAAGATTTATACAGAGGATAAGCTGGTGTCAATTAACTCAGCAAATAAAGAAGAAGTGATTGGAAAAGTATCTAAAGCAACGAAAGAACATATAGAACAAGCTTTTGAAGCTGCGGTAAAAGCTTATGAAACCTGGAGAAAAGTTCCAGTTGAGGATCGTGCGCATGTTTTATTCCGGGCTGCAGCTATTGTACGCCGCCGTAAGCATGAATTTTCTGCATGGCTGATTCAAGATGCGGGCAAGCCGTGGGACCAGGCAGATGGTGATATTGCAGAAGGGATTGACTTTCTGGAATATTATGGCCGTCAGATGCTGGAGCTTGATCAGGGTAAGCATGTTGAAGATCGTATAACTGAAAATAATAAATACTTTTATAAAGCTATGGGGCCGGGCGTAGTTATCCCGCCTTGGAATTTCGCTTTTGCTATTGTATGTGGAACTGTTGCAGCACCAATTGTTGCAGGAAACCCAGTATTGTTAAAGCCTTCTGAAAATACACCGGTTATTGCATATAAACTTGTGGAAGTTTTAGAAGAAGCCGGTCTTCCAAAAGGAGTATTAAATTTTGTGCCGGGAGATCCAAAGGAAATTGGAGATTACCTGGTAGATCATAAAGATACACATTTTATTAACTTTACCGGATCTAGAGCGACAGGTGTCCGTATTTTTGAACGCGCTGCTAAAATACAGGAAGGTCAGCAGCACCTGAAGCGGGTTATTGCAGAAATGGGAGGAAAAGATACCATTATTGTGGATGAAACAGCTGATTTAGATTTAGCTGCAGAATCCATTGTTCATTCTGCATTTGGTTTCTCAGGACAAAAATGCTCTGCTTGCTCCCGTGCTATCATTCACGAGGATGTCTACGATGAAGTTATAGAGAAATCGATTGAAATTGCGAAAACCTTAACAGTTGGAAATCCATCAGAGGAAAACGTTTATATGGCTTCTGTCATTAACCAAAAGCAATTTGATAAAATCAAAAATTATATAGAGGTCGGCAAAGAAGAAGGAGAGCTTGTTTTTGGCGGCGAAGCAGATGATTCTAAGGGATTCTTTATCTATCCGACAATCTTCAAAGACCTGGACCCTAAAGCGCGTATTATGCAGGAAGAGATTTTTGGGCCGGTAGTTGCTTTTGCAAAAGCAAAGGACTTTGATGAACTGTTGGAAATTGCTAACAATACGGAGTACGGTCTGACTGGAGCTGTCATATCTACAAACCGTTCACATTTAGAACGGGCCCGGGAAGATTTTCATGTAGGTAATCTCTATTTTAACCGCGGCTGTACAGCTGCAATTGTCGGCTATCAGCCTTTTGGCGGATTTAAAATGTCAGGAACAGATTCTAAAGCTGGAGGACCAGATTATCTGCAGCATTTCTTAGAAGCCAAAATTGTATCAGAACAGTTTTAATAAATGAAGGTTTCCCTGTAAGCAGAAGGAAGTATCATTTTTTTACTGCTTACAGGGAGCTTTTTATCATTTTAGTTTTCTTTAAGAGGGTCAGCATTTTTTCTAAGATAATAAACGGCAGGGACAGATATAGGGACAGATATAAAGAAGCTCTGCAAACACATAGTTTGTTTTCGGAGATGGGGGAAGGTATAATGGCGAGCTTGGCAAAGGACTTTTTTATTGGACTTTCAAATAATGACTTTTTAAATAAAAGTGCTAAAAAATTCGGGGCGCGCTTTGGAGCGGAGCGCTTTGTGGCCGGGACTGATTTTGATGCAGTTATTCCTGTTATCAGGGAATTAAACAAAAAAAAGATATCCTGTACAATGGATCACCTCGGCGAGTTCGTGACAGACAGAGAAGAGTCAGAGCGTGCTAAAGAGAAAATTATTCATATGCTTCATCAAATTCATAAAGAGAATTTGGATTGTCACGTGTCTATTAAGTTAACACAATTAGGCTTAGACATTGAAGAGTCTTTCTGTATTCAAAATGTGGAACAAATTTTAAAAGAAGCGAACGATTATAATATTTTTGTGAATATTGATATGGAGAAGTATAGCCACTATGGAAAGACCTTAGCAATTTTAAAGCAGCTTCGTCAAAGCTATTCCAATATCGGTACAGTTATACAGACTTATTTGTACGATGTGGAGAAAGACATAGAAGAGCTCGAGGATGTACGGCTGCGCATTGTAAAAGGAGCTTATAAAGAAGAAAGCACGGTAGCATATTCTTCTAAAGAAGAAATCGATAAAAATTTCCTTGCAATTGCTAAGAAAAGACTGCTTGGAAAAGCTTATACTTCCATTGCAACACATGATCACCGTATTATCAATGAGCTGAAGAAGTTTATTGAAGAACATCATATTTCAAAGGATAACTTTGAATTCCAAATGTTGTATGGTTTCCGAGTAGATATGCAGCAACAATTAGTAAAGGAAGGCTATCGATTCTGTACTTACATTCCGTTTGGAGAAGATTGGTTCGGTTACTTTATGCGCCGTCTGGCAGAAAGACCGCAGAATCTGAATCTTCTTGTGAAGGATGTTTTTTACACAGAGGATAATAAGATGAAAAAACAGCCGCTTATTATTGGTTCGGCAGTACTGGCACTGCTGTTCTTTCTTGGGAAGCGAAAGAAGAAAGAATAAAAAATACTTTTAAATGTAACCTTTTTAAGTTAAATGGTACAATAGGCTAATAAACAAGTTAGCTTTAAGGAAGGATGCATTTACATGAGTAAATACTTTGGTTACGCAGGAACATACACGAGAAAGACAAGTCAGGGAGTATATCGGTTTACATTGGATACGGATAAAGGACAGCTGTCTGCTTCTGAGGTGGCAGCAGAGCTTGGAAGCCCGACATATATTAATTTTAATGAAAAGCAAGATTTTTTATATGCTGTTGCACAGGAGGGGGATATGGGAGGCGTAAATGCTTTCCGCGTTGATAAAACAAACGGTGAATTACTGCCGGTAAATGGTCAATTGGTAGAAGGAAACCCTCCTTGTTATGTAGAGGCTGCAGAAAATATAGTGTTAACAGGAAATTATCATAAAGGAAATATTGGGCTCCATTTTATAAATGAAAATGGAGAATTAGAACAGGGGCATTTTACAAAGCACGAAGGAAACGGCCCACATGAAAGACAAGAAAAACCGCATGTCCATTTCTCTGGATTTACACCAGATAAAAAATTTGTTGTTGTTGCAGATTTGGGAACAGATCGGTTAGTAACATACAAAGTAGAAGATTCTTCTTTGAAAGAAGTAAGCACTTTTCATGCAAAGCCGGGAAGCGGACCAAGACATATTACGTTTCATCCGAATAAACCAATAGCTTACTTAATTACAGAGCTTTCTACGGAAGTTATCGTTTTAGATTACAATCGTGAGACAGGTGAGTTTACGGAGAAGCAGACAATCCTGGCAAAACCTGCAGATTTTAAAGAAACAAATGATGCAAGTGCTATCCATATCACTTCAGACGGAAAGTTTCTTTATACAGGTAATCGCGGGCATAACAGCATAGCTTCTTTTAAAGTCGATGAGAACAGCGGCGAACTGACATTCCTTGAATTTACTGCATCTGGCGGAGAGTGGCCAAGAGACTTTATTCTTGATCCCACGGAACAATTCCTGCTTGCTTCTAATCAGAATACTGGAAATGTTGTGCTGTTTAGCAGAGATACAGAAACAGGAAAACTAGCGCAGACAGATCAGGTTATTGATGTTCCGGAAGTAGTTTGTGTGAAGTTTCTTTCATAATTAGGTATTAAAAAACTTCCTTCTGTTAAGAGTTAAATCACTCTGCAGAAGGAAGTTTTTTGCTTAACGCTCTTCTAATCTGGCAATACGTTCCTCCAGTGGAGGGTGAGAGGATAAGGCTTTAAAAATGCTGGATTTATTACTGATTTTCATTGTTTGAATTGCTGTATCATTTGTGTGATCATCTGCTTCTGCACGATTAATATAAGCTTTTAAAGAGTGTAAAGCATGCGTTATTTTATCTTTTCCTGCTAAATCAGCGCCGCCTCGATCTGCGTGATATTCCCGATGTCTGGAATAAGCACTGACGACAAAACTTCCTAAAATAGAAAATAAGATTTGAAAAATAATAATAGCAGCGAATTGAACGATCCATTGCAGCTCAGAACGTACAAATCTGGAAACAATCATAGCAGCAACACGGGATAAGAAGACGACAAATGTATTGATAATTCCTTGTAATAAAGTCATTGTTACCATATCACCGTTTGCTACGTGAGCTACTTCGTGCGCAATTACTCCCTCTACCGCATCATCATCCATGCTATCCAGCAGCCCTTGAGACACAGCAACTAAAGAACGTTTCTTACTCGGTCCCGTTGCAAATGCATTTACCTCATGAGAAGGGTAAATACCAACCTGTGGTGTGTGGCTCAGCCCTGCAGCACGAGATAACCGTTCTACTTTTTCATAAACAGCACGTTCCTGACCGCTGACAGCATTATTTGGGTCAATTATCTTGACCTTCATCATGGTTTTGGCCATCCAGCGGGACATTCCTAACGAAATAAAGGAGCCGGTAAAACCTACAATAATACTAAACAACATAAGTGAAAGATAATTAATTCCACCATCTGAACGATAGCTTGGTTCAATATCAAATATACTTGTAATAATGGACCAGACAATGACGATTGTCGTTAAAACTAAAATATTTGTTAACAGAAATAAAGTAATTCTTTTCCCCATAAATAACCTCCTGATGAAATTTTTCTTTTCTATATAACTCAACTTATATAAATCATATCATATTCTTTTCTAAAGGCTGAACTGTTATCTAGCTTGCAAATGTAAATTTTTAAAAAAGAGAATAACTGTAAATTATGTAAACGCATTCAATTGCTGGTATAATAGAAAGGAATGTTGAGAGAAAGGCGGGGGTTTAGTGGGTAAATTTCAATGGAACAGCGCCGGTCAATTGCGGCAGCTGCTAAATGAGCTTGTCAGCTGGAAGAGTATCAGTCTTTCAGAAGGAGAAAAGCAGTTTCCCAGAAAGTTGTATGCAAAGCTTCAAGATTTAGATTATTTTCATAAAAATCCTTCTTACTTAAATTTACATGAGGCAGATCAGCGCCGTAAGCTTTTAACTGCTTTATATAAACATCCGGATGCCAGGCAAACGATTTGCTTAATTAGCCATTTTGATACGGTGAATACAGAGGAATACGGTTCTTTGGAGCCGCTGGCAACCCAACCTGAAGAGCTTACTAAAATATATCTGGAACAAAAGGATACCTTTGCAAGAGATATCCGTGCAGATATTGAATCTGGAGATTTCTTATTTGGACGCGGGACAATGGATATGAAGATGGGTCTTGTCATGCATATGAGCTTGATTGAACAGGCAAGTATAGAGGAATGGCCGATTAATCTGGTTCTATTGACAGTCCCGGATGAAGAAGTAAATTCTGCTGGAATGCGCTTTGCTATACCTGCACTCATTAATTTACAGAAACAGCATGATATAAAATATACTTTATTCTTAAATAGTGAGCCGACATTCCGGCATGATCCTAAAGATAATACGCACTATATTTATAGCGGAACAATTGGAAAGGTATTGGCAGGAGCTTTATTCTACGGGAAGGAAACACATGCAGGAGAACCTTTAAGCGGCATGACGTCTCCATTTATATCCTCATTTTTAACAAGAGAGATGGAATGGAATCCGATTTTTCAGGAAACGGTGCTGGGGGAAACTGCTCCGCTGCCCGTTACGCTGCAGCAAACCGATTTACGGCTGCGCTATTCTACACAAACGCCATATCGTTCTTCGGCTTTATATAATATTTTTCTTTTAGAGCGTACCGTTGAGGAAGCCTTCGCATTATTTGAGCAGACTGCTAAAAAAGCAGCATTACAATGCAATGAACGGTATAAACAGATATGTAAAGATAATCAAGTACAGCCAATCGGGCATGTTAAAGTAATTGCTTATAGAGAGTTATTGGAGTATGCTGGGAATAAGCTGGGTGAAGAATTTATTGAAGAATTGAAAAAAGATATTCATTATAATGATGATTATGATGACAGAGAAAAATCGCTTCGGATTACCGACAGTTTGATGATTCATTGTCAGGAGCTTGCACCGGCAATTGTAATTTTATTTGCGCCGCCTTATTATCCGGCAGTAAATTCCAGCGGAAATCTATTTGTAGAATCTTGTGTGGATTTTGTGGAAAAAGAAGCAAAAAGAGAATTTCAATTAGAGATAAAAAGGAGCCATTTCCTCAATGGTATTTGTGATTTGAGCTATGTCAATTACCAGGGCAGTGATACGGATTTACAGGTTTATGAAGAAAATACACCAGTCTGGGGTGACTCCTATGAATTACCGTTTTCGTCGATGCGTGAACTGAACGCGCCAGTTTTAAATGTAGGGCCATTTGGTCATGATGCGCATAAAAGAACAGAGAGGCTGCATATTACCAATGCTTTTGAGCAATTTCCGTATTTAATTCGTCAGCTGATTCTGCAAATTTCACAAAAAGAAGACAATTAGTCATAATTTTATTGATTTAACCATTATAAAATAGAAGGAAATGCTTTATAATAAAATCAGAATGGAGGTGTAGTTCCATGAGTCCAGCAAATATAGGTATTCCAGGTTTGATCCTGATTGTGGTACTTGCTTTAATTATTTTCGGTCCTAAAAAGCTTCCGGAAATCGGGAAGGCAGCCGGACAAACCTTAAGGGAATTCAAAAATTCAGCAAATAATATAATGTCTGATGAAGACAAAAAGAGCGAACTGCAAGAGAATAACGATGAAACTGGAAACAATTCAACAAAATAAGAAGTACAAGGCGCCGTTTGATGTTTAATCACGCGCCTTTTTTAAAAGATAAAAAAGTATATAAAAATGCTGAAGTCAGCCGCTGCAGAAATACACTACGCTTTCCGTGGGCTTGAGCTCAGCCTCCTCGAAAAAAAGAAGAGCACTTTTTTTCTGCGGGGTCTTCCCACTGCGCATTCCCACAGGAGTCTCCGTGTATTTCTTCCGCTAAAATTAGCTTTATTTCTTTGTAAAAAAGTAAATAAAACTTATTTCTTCTTAGATGGGAGCGAA
>NZ_LT727812.1:126865-415217 GCF_900162665.1 Oceanobacillus sojae | reverse complement strand
TTTTGTTCAAAGATAAGAAAGTATATAAAAATGCTGAAGTCAGCCGCTGCAGAAATACACTACGCTTTCCGTGGGCTTGAGCTCAGCCTCCTCGAAAAAAAGAAGAGCACTTTTTTTCTGCGGGGTCTTCCCACTGCGCATTCCCACAGGAGTCTCCGTGTATTTCTTCCGCTAAAATTAGCTTTATTTCTTTGTAAAAAAGTAAATAAAACTTATTTCTTCTTAGATGGGAGCGAAAGGAAGTCGACTCCTGCGGGAAAAGCAACAGGTGAAGACCCCGCAAGAAGTGATCTCCTTCTGAGGAGGCTGAGGCGTTGCCAGCGGAAAGCGACTTCCCGTAGCGGACATCTCCTTGGCAAGAACACCAGTATTTTAAAGACCAAGTGATTTTCTTGGTTTTTCTTATTTAAAAACAAACATAAAAATTGCTTGTAAAGAGTCTTTGCAGGATGTCTTTACAAGCGTTCATAATCACGATCTGTTTATACAAGCTAATTGTACGTAAAATAGCTAGTTAACCATAGGGAAGAGGAGGAAAAAATTACTTACTATGGAATTATTAGAATCCCCAATAAGAAGTACCTACAATAATTAATAAAATGAACAAGACTACCAGCAGCGCAAAACCTCCGCCAAATTCATTATAACTACTCATTTATTTACACCCCCTGTAAGGTTAATATATGAAATGCTTTTCTGTTTGAGAGGGTATTTGACTAGAAAAAAGGATTTTAACCTATGAATATCGAATTAATCTCAGATACACATATTCTGTAATTTGGGGTGAAATCAATGAAGAAGCTGGATGATTTTTTAATAGATAAATGTAAGAATGAAGGAAGCATTCTCGGGCTTAGTATCCGCTCCAGTACAAGTGGAACGAGCTTGTACAATTATTTTGCATCTACACGTCTTCAGCCGGCCTCCAATTTAAAAATACTGACAGCAGTTGCTGCTTTAAGAAAGCTGGGTCCAGATTATACATTTCAAACAGGCATTTATTATGATGGAGAAATAGATAATAAATGCTGTCATGGAAATATATATTTAGTTGGAAAAGGAGATCCAACCCTACAATTAAAGGACTATACGCAATTTGCAGCTTCTATAAAGCAACAAGGCATCAGGCGTATTTCAGGGGATTTTATTCTTGATGATAGCTGGTATGATGATGTTCGGTGGTCTGAAGATTTAATATGGAAGGATCAGCAATTTGCTTATGGATCAGAAGTGTCTGCATTAACGATTGCTCCAGACTCCGATTATGATACCAATGCGATTAAGCTCAGGATAGAGCCGGAAATAAATAATCAACCTCCTATTGTAGATATTTTCCCGCATGCGGAAGGAATTTCGATAACAAATGAAGCGATAACCACAGAGGAGGCTGACGAAGAAGAACTTATTGTAAAACGGATTAATGATGAAAATCATTTTTTTATATCCGGAAAAATAGGACTCAAAGAAGGAAAGCAAGAAGTATATATGGCCATCAAAGATATTGAAAATTATATTGCAAAAACAATCCGGCATATTTTTAAAAGCACGGGGATTGTTTTGGAAGGTCAAATAAAAAGGGGAAAGAAAAACACAGATGCAGCATGTATTTACAGACAGTATTCCTTGCCATTATCCAGCATTTTAATTCCATTTATGAAGCTGAGCAATAACGGGATAGGTGAGATGCTTACAAAAGAATTAGGACGTATGATGTACGATGACGGTTCATGGGAATCTGGCATAGCAGCAGTTAAAGAAAATTTAGCTCCGTATCGTATAAATCTGGATGCTGTCCAATTAAAGGATGGTTCTGGAATTTCAGCTGCTAACTTTATTCCAGCTGAAGAATTAACACAGTTACTTTTTGAAATACAGAAGGAAAACTGGTTCCCTAAATTTTTAAAGAGTTTACCGGTAGCAGGAGAAGAAGATAAAATGGCCGGCGGTACATTACGAAAGCGGATGAAAGGCTTAGATGTTCAGGCAAAAACAGGTACAATTGAAGGAACCAGCACACTTTCAGGTTATTTAACGAACGTGAATGAAGAGCGGCTTATTTTTTCAATATTGTTTAATCATTTATTAGATGAAGATAAAGGAAAAGAACTGGAGGATGAATTAATCGCTTTATTGACTGGAATAGAAAGTTGGGTTTAAGATAAAAGTATTGATAAACCAGGCTTTTGGACAAATATACTGCTTTGAAATTTGGATATTTTATATAAATTAAGCTTCATTTTATGTTTTTTTCATGGCCTTACCATAGTTTTACCACATTTCCATGCTAAAGTTGTATCTAAGATAGATTAATGAAATGAAAAAAGCTAAAAATAGTTGTCATTTCAAATATTATCACTTTGACTCTTGTAATGAATATGTCAAATAATAAGGAGAATGGATATGACAGTGCATATTTACGGAGTATCTTGCTCATCTACAAGAAAAGCGAGACAGTGGTTTCGCAAACATGGGATTGCATATAAGGAACGTAATATTTTACACCAACCATTGACTATTGAGGAATTGAAAAATATTTTACAAATGACGGTAGAAGGTACGGATGAAATTCTTTCTACCCGTTCTAAAATTTTCAAAGAACTAAATTTAAATGTAGAGGAGCTTCCTTTACAAACCTTACTAAAATTAATTCATAAGTATCCAAGACTGCTGAAAAGTCCGATTCTGGTTGATGAAAAAAGATTCCAGGTCGGTTATCACGAGGAGGATATTCGTCAATTTTTACCTAGGAAAACACGTCAGCTTCAATGGTTACAATGGAAGGTAGATTTAGGTTTGATGAAAGGTTAAATAAACCTTAAATTAACCTTAAATATTGGAACATACTATGGAATAGCGTATGTTTAAAAACTTTTAACAAAAAATGAAAAAGAATAGGTTTTCTTCATAAAGAAAAATACGGGGCAGCCTCAACATGAGGCCGCCCCGTATTTTTGTAACTCTTATATCACAATGTCACACTCTTTGCCGGTGCGGATAATGAAAGCATCAGCCCGATTTCCCGGGAGAAGAGGAAGGGCTTTTTTTTGAGTAAAGTTTTATTTTTATTTTTCTCCGCCACCCTGCAATGCTTGTTCAATATCTGCTATTAAATCCCCGGCATCTTCAATTCCCACCGAAAAACGAAGAAGATCATTACCAATTCCCCGTTTATTTCTTTCTTCTTCGGGCATGTCAGCATGTGTTTGCGTTGTAGGATAGGTAATAAAGCTTTCTACCCCGCCCAGACTTTCCGCAAATACAATTAAGTTTAGATTAGCTAAAAAAGACCTTACCTGAATGGAATCTGCTAAACAAAAAGAGAGCATACCGCCTTTATTAGGATAATAAACCTGACGGATTGCCGGATGCTTTTGTAAATAATCCGCAATTTGCTTTGCATTTTCCTCATGACGCTGCATGCGAAGTGCAAGTGTTTTTAATCCTCTGATAAGAAGCCAGCAATCTGATGCGGATAATGTTGCGCCGGAAGCGTTATGCATTTCAAAGATTTTTTCAGAGAGAGCCGGGCTTTTGGTAACCACGATACCTGCCAGTACATCGTTATGACCGCCGATATACTTCGTTGCACTATGAACAACAACATCAGCACCAAGGGTAATAGGCTGCTGCAGATAAGGGGTTAAAAATGTATTATCGACGATTAGCAGCAAATTATGTTTTTTTGCCAGCTTCGAAAATTTTTCAATATCTGCTTCTTGCAGTAAAGGGTTTGTCGGTGTCTCTAAAAAGATTGCTTTCGTATTTTCGTTAATACATCGTTCCGTTTCCAAGATATCCTGACACGCATCATAGGTTACAGAAATATTATATGCTTTTTCAAAATGGTCAAAAATTCGATAAGTACCGCCATAAATATCTTTTGTTGCAATAAGATGATCGCCGTGACGAAATAGGGAGGAGAGGATTAATTGAATAGCGGCCATGCCTGAACTGCAGGCAAAAGCAGCGTCCCCTTCTTCCAATTTTGCAAATCCTTCCTCTAATACAGACCTGGTTGGATTTTTTGTGCGGGTATAATCATAGCCGGTGGAATGTCCGATTCCTTGATGTTGATATGCTGTTGACATGTAAATAGGTGGATTTATTGCTCCTGTACGTTCATCTGTTTTGTTGCCTAGCTGTACTAACGCAGTTTCTAATTTTTTCATCTTTCATTCAGCCTCCTTGAAATAAAAAAACCTTCTTATTTTAGGAATAAGAAGGGTATAACATTCGTATCATACGCTTCTTATCTTTAAAGGGACAGACCCTCCTGGAATTAGCACCTTGCTGTGACAAGCTGGTTGCTGAGACATCATCGGGCCAGTCCCTCCGTCTCTCTGGATAAGAATTAAAATTATATTCATTTATAATTACGTTTACTGTACAAGAGCCAGGAAAAAAAATCAAGTTTTATTTTGAATAATGTTCAAAAGCAGAGTTCAGTCATACCAGGCATTTGCTCTATGGGATAACGAGTGACAGAGAAGCAGTATTCGAAAAAAAGCGAAAAGTATTTGAAAAGGCGTCATAGGAAGATTACAATAGTAGTGATAGTATTTTTTGAACAATGATTTATAAATTAGACATCTATGAAAGATTATGAAGGTCTGAAATAAAAAGGGTGAAAAATGAATTAGCAGGAAAAAAATATATAAAGGAAGAAGATATATGCGTAAAAAAAAGCTATTATGGGTTAATATTTGTATGTTAGCAGGATGTATCATTATTGTAGGTATAGGGATTTATAATGGGAATCGCTCCACGCAATACCAAATGGAGCTGAATACCGGGGTCGGAGAAGCTGCAAATGGACAAACTGATGAGAGTGTAGAGCTTTTCACAAATTCCTGGGAGAATAAATTGTTATCAAATAATCAGCAAATTTATCAGACCGTCGATTTAAATTATCATGATAACTCTCAGGAAAACGAAGCAGCAGTGCAGAAAGATGCGCATACTGTTCAAGAACCTGAAATGAAAGATAAGGGGAATAAAAAGCAGGAAACTGAAAGGGAAAGTAAAACCTATTCAGCTTCTGGGGAAGAGTCGTCTACTCAGATAACAAAATATGAAAGCAATCAGGCACAGACTGAAGAAAATGAACAAAGTAATAATTATTCAAGTAAAAGATATACCGCCGGTGATGAGAAGAAGATTACAAATGAAAATTCAGAAACAGATCGTTATCAAAGCTCCAAAGCGACTGGCGGCAAGACACAATCTGAAAAAAATAATTCGTCTTCCGGATCAACTGATTCTGATTCTGATCCTGCAAAAGAGGACACAGAGGAAACCGGAAAAGAAAATAAAAATCCGCCGGATAATAAAGAAGATAATGTAGATAATGGTGGTAAAGAAGAGGAAGGCACAGGTGAAAGTGAGCAGGGGAATAGTGATGACCCTGACCAGGTTGAAGAGGACAATGAAGATGGGGACCAAGCCGACGATGGTGAGAAAAAGGAAGATGATGATCATGATCAGGAGCCGGAAAAAGATAAAAACCCTAAGGATAATGACAATAAGAACGTAGCCGCAGCTTACTCTGAGTAAATAATTATATACTGTCTCTTCTTAAAACTTGAATGTAATCGAAAATAAAAAAAGGCAAAAAAGAGATTTTTTTAAGAAATTACAACGAATATTAGCCTATTTCAACAAAATTTGATATTATATTAATTGCAGTGACTATTTATTATAGGATAGTTCGTTATTAAATTACACTTTATTTATGGAAGTATAGAAAGGATGGAAGATGAATTATGAGTAAACCAAAAGTAGTTGTGCTTGGTGCAGGCTATGCCGGATTAGTTGCAACAAGACGTTTAACTCAACAGCTTTCTGCTGAAGAAGCTGAGATTGTTTTAATTAACAAACATAATTATCATTATGAAAGTACATGGTTACATGAGGTTGCAGCTGGTACGATCACCCCGAATCAGGCTCGTTTTATGTTAACAGATGTTGTTAATCCTAAACGTGTTCGTTTAATCTATGATACCGTTACAGAAGTGAAGCGTGAAGACAAACGTGTTGTATTGGAAAATAGTGAAGTTGCTTATGATTATCTTGTATTTGCACTTGGATTTGTATCCAATTCATTTGGAATTCCGGGTATGGAAGATAATGCTTATGCAATCACAGATATTGATTCAAGCCGCTTGATTGCTGAGCATATTGAGTATCAATTCGCGCAGTATTCTTCAAGCGAGGAAAAACGGGATGAGCAGCTTACAATTGTTGTTGGCGGCGGCGGTTTTACTGGTATTGAGTTTGTTGGTGAACTTGCGGACAAAGTACCTGAGCTATGCAAAAAATATGATATCGACCGCAGTAAAGCAAGAATTATTAATGTAGAAGCAATGCCATCTATTTTGCCTATGTTTGACGAAGACTTAGTTGCTTACGGAAAGCAATCTTTAGAAAACCGTGGTGTTGAATTCCGTATTGGTACTGCAATCAAAGAATGTACAGAAGATGGATTTGTTGTCGGTGAAGATAACGAATTAATTAAAGCTGGTACCATTGTTTGGACGGGTGGAGTAATGGGTAACCCGGTATTGGCTGAATCAGGTTTTGAATTATTCAAAGGAAAAGTAAATGTTGGATTAGATCTTCGTCCAGAAGGTGAAGAAAATGTCTTTATCCTTGGAGATTGCTCTTGGACAATGGATCCAGAAAGTGGCAGACCATTCCCTCCAACTGGTCAGTTAGCTGTTCAAGAAGGAGCAAAAGCAGCTGACAACATTGTTGCCTTGATCCGCGATGAAGTCCTTACTGATTTTGTTTTCTCTAATAAAGGTACAGTTGCTTCTCTTGGTTTATCTGATGGTATCGGAAACGTGCTTGATGGTAAAAAATTAAGCGGAAAAGCAGCAGCAGCAATGAAAAAAGTTGTTGATGACCGTTCTCTATTCTTAGTCGGTGGTGCGAAAACATTACTTAAAAAAGGGAAATTCCGTCCATTCTAAATTATTAGGATGACAGGCTAACCGTTAAATTTGATAAAATACTCCACAGGAGGTAAGAAATATGAAGAATGTATTTTGCTATGTGTTGCTTGCTTTGACAGCATTGGTAGGTTATCGTGTTGCAAGTGAATATTTAGAAGATAATAGGGACTTTAGATAAGTTTGAAAAAATTGTCAGGAATCTTTCCTGACAATTTTTTTGTGTCTACAAAATTATAGAATTATTGCCTTGTGGATAACTATTTATAGAATAACCGCCGCATCCAGCTCCGAGCGCCAAACTTTAGAGATTTCACGTCGCGCCCTACGATAAGTCAACATCGGTTTAAAGTAAAGGAAGGCCGACTAAAAGCAGGCTGAAGCCTAACGTCGGCATACCCCTAAAGGGGCTTGTTTCCTTTATCTCAGTTGCGCCGCTCCAATCTCTACGTTTTTAAGCAGGCGCTCTGCGCTTTTGTTCTGTTTTTTAGGAAATCTAGTGCCTGTTTCTTTAACGAAACAATACTTCCAGCTTTATTCACTGTATAGAAATAAAACATCCCAAACATAATAATACTAAAGGGGTGTGTTATGATGCGAATGGTTGTACTGCTATTGATATTTTTATTTCTTTTTTTTCCTCATATATCACATGCTTCAGTCATGGAGCTTTATGATGAACAGAAGGATTCCTGGCTTATTGATTTAAAACCCTATATATTTGAAATGGATGAGGCATTATTAAATTGGAATGATATTGAGGATTTAACAAAATATATGCAAAAACAGGTTTATCAAAAACCGAAAAACGCTTATATTGCTAAAAATGGGGAGATTGTAAAGGAAAAGCCAGGATTAGCGCTGGATGTAAATGAGTTTCATACACTGATTAATGAATTTTACTATAGCGGAGCAGATAACAAGCGTTTACATGTACCGAAGCAAAAAATCCCGGCACGAGTCAATGAAGAACTTTTAAAAGAGATTACAGAGAAAGAGTTAAATCGCTTTACGACCAGATTCAGAAAAGGAAATATAGAAAGAACGCGTAATATTGAGCTTGCTGCAGACGCAATTAATAATACAGTTATTTTCCCGGGGGAGCATTTTTCTTTTAATGAAATTGTCGGGGAGAGAACAAAGGAAAGAGGTTATCTGCCAGCTCCTGTTATTGTAAAAGGAGAGTTTAGTGAAGATATTGGCGGAGGGATTTGTCAGGTATCATCGACATTATTCAATGCAGTAGATCTTCAAGGAATTGAAATCACAGAACGCTATGCACACAGCAGAGAGGTTCCATATGTTCCAAAGGGAAGAGATGCGACTGTAAGCTGGTGGGGGCCGGATTTTGCATTCCGGAATAAATTTAATCAACCTGTGCTTATTCAAGCGAGAGCTATAGGAGGAGAGATGACGGTAGCTGTATATACAAGCAACGATGCCACTCTTTTCCAAGCAAAAAGACCCTGATTTTACTGTTGAGAAAAAATCAGGGTCTTCCTATTTATCAGTTAAAGCTATTTCGCGTTATTCCGCTTTTTGCAATTCTAATTCGAAGTTAATTTTTACATCTTCCCCAACAAGAACACCGCCGGTTTCAAGGGAAGCATTCCAGGTTAAACCAAATTCTTTACGGTTAATACTTGTAGAACCGCTGAATCCTGCAACAATGCCGCCGCCCATCGGATCTTTACTTTGACCTTCAAATGTTACATTAAAAATAGCGGGTTTTGTTGTTCCTTTCACTGTTAAATCACCAGCAACTTCATAGTCATCACCGGATTTTTTAATATCTTTTGCAGTAAAAGTGATATTAGGGTAGTTCTCTGCATCAAAGAAATCTGCAGAACGAAGATGGTTATCGCGATCGTTATTACGAGTATTGATGCTTGCTACATCAATGGTTACTTCGATATCAGCATCTGTTAAATCCTCTGCATCCGCATTGATTTTTGCGTCAAAATTATCAAAAGTACCCTTTGCTTTTGAAATCATCATATGTTTTACAGAAAAGCCTACTTCACTATGCGCTTTGTCTACTGTCCAATTAATTTTTGCCATTATTAAATCCTCCTAAAAAAAGTTACTTACTTTATGTTACTTAGTGTAAAATAATAAATTAAGAAAGTCAAGTATCTTTAATTAAAAATATTTTAAATACGTATATACGATACCCAAATACATATAGAATTAAACTTCTAAAGGTTTATGCCGTTTCCAAATACCTGTTTTTTTAATAATAATATATAAGGGTTGTAAAGGAGGGGCAAAAAGTGGACAAAGGTACTATGATTAGTATAATAGCTGTGATTATCGCTGCAACAAACCAAGTTTTTGTGCTATTAGGTAAGTCACCAATGCTTATCGATAGTACCCTTATAGAACAAATATTATCTGCCATATTTACGGTCATCACTGTTCTCATTGCTTGGTTGAGGCGGAAGAAAGTATATATGGCGAAACCGAAAAAGAAAAAGAATAAGAAAAAAAAGAAATAATAGAGGTAATGCCTGTAAAAAATATTTTCTTTACAGGCTCTTTTTAATGCTTCCTTTTATAAATTTCGGTATACTAAATATTAGATAATAGAATAAAAAAAGGGAGAGATGTTAATGGGGCAAAAATTACAGCCAACATGGGATTTAGATGTTATTTTTCCAGGACAAAGTAACTCGGAGGAATTTCGCCAATTTGTGGATGAAGTTAAAAGGGATATTGCGGAATTAACCAAAGAAGTTAATCACTTGGATGCTAATGGGGGAACGGAAGCCTGGGAGATAATTTTAGAAAAATTAGAGGTTCTAACAAAGAGATCACGTGAAATGGGTGCGTATATCAGTTGTTTAAGTGCGCAGGATGTAACAGATAAGCAGGCTGCTTTATATGTTGCTGAAGCAGCTCAGATACAAGCTTCTAGCAGTGCCATGACAAAAATAGTTGATCAGAAGCTTGGCGCAATAACAGAGGAAAACTGGAATATATTATTAGAGCAGGAAGCGATAAAGCCTCTGCAGTTTATATTGACGGAAAGAAGAGAGCGTGCACGCGAACAATTATCTAAAAATGAAGAAATTTTAATCGGTGATTTAGCTGTCGATGGATATCATGCGTGGAATCAGATGTATGGAACCATTGTCGGCAATATGAAAATCGATATTGCAGAAGATGGAGAGACACAAAGTTATTCTGTCGGACAGGCTTCTAATAAATTATCAACGCCAGACCGTGAACAGAGGGAATATGTATACAGACAAATAAGCAAAGCCTGGAAAGATCATGAAGACTTATTTGGACAAACTTTAAATCATTTGGCCGGTTTCCGTCTGCAAAAATATAAGCATTATGAGTGGGATAATGTTTTAAAAGAGCCGTTAGAAAAGAACCGGATGAAGGAAGAAACATTAAACGCTATGTGGGGAGCAATCGAAAAGCATAAGCCTTTATTTGTAGAATACTTAAATCAAAAAGCGTCTCTATTAAATTTGGATCAATTAAGCATTTTTGATGTGAACGCTCCGATTCAATCAAAAGTAGAGAAGAAGAGCTATGATGAAGGAGCTGCCTTTATTGTTGAGCAATTCCGGGGCTTTAGTCCACAAATGGCAGATTTTGCACAAATGGCATTTGAAAAACGCTGGATTGAAGCAGAAGACCGGGCAGGAAAACGGCCGGGCGGATTCTGTACAAGCTTTCCTGCCAGCGAACAGACGCGTATCTTTATGACCTATTCAGGAACTCCTTCTAATATAGCTACATTGGCTCATGAGCTGGGACATGGCTATCATCAGTATGTGATGAACGATGTGAACGGCTTAAATCAAGGCTATGCAATGAATGTAGCAGAAACTGCTTCGACCTTTGCTGAAATGATTGTGGCTGATGCATCTGTGAAAATGGCTAAAACAGATGAAGAAAAACTGACATTGCTGGAGGATAAAGTATCGCGCAGTATTGCCTTCTTTATGAATATCCATGCACGGTTCTTATTTGAAAAGCAATTCTATGAAGAGCGTAAAAAAGGGATGGTAGGCACAGACAGATTAAATGAGCTTATGGTAGAAGCACAAAAAGAAGCCTATTGTGATAATCTGTCGGAATATGATCCGCATTTCTGGGCCTCTAAACTGCATTTTCATATTACCGGCGTTCCATTCTATAATTTCCCTTATACTTTTGGTTACTTATTCAGTCAGGGAATTTATGCATATGCACAGGATTATGAGGGTGACTTTGAAGAAAAATATACTGCTTTATTAAGAGATACAGGCCGGTTGACAGTGGAAGAGCTTGCTGAGAAGCATCTGCAGGTTGACTTAACCAAACCTGATTTCTGGGAAAATGCAATAGAAATCTGTGAACAGGATGTCCAGGCATTTTTAGAATTGTCCAGGAAACTTCAAAAGTAATAAGCTATTGCGATTTACCGTAAAGTGATTTATACTGAACTTATACAAAAAAGTGAATAAAAAAAGCCTGCAAGGGGAGCCATTGGCTGAGAGTGAACACGATTTGTGTTCTGACCCTTTGAACCTGTCAGTTAGCGCTGGCGTAGGGATTGTGGACTTTTTGATGGATATAAAAGTAATGTGTGAGCGGAGTTTTAGATGTTCTATAGAGATGTACTCTCTTTTAAGAATGTCGCCATCAAGAAGACTCCCTTGGCATTACTTTTTTGTTGTGTAAAAAAGACTGTTGAAGCTACGGAGAAACCAAAATCTATATTGTCATAGCTTCATGTATTTGGGGGAAAAGGAATTGAAAAATAAAACACTTTTTTTAGTAGAGGTAGCAATATTTACTGCGCTGGCATTATTACTGGATATTTTACCGATAGGATTTAAGCTTTGGCCACAGGGTGGATCTGTTTCTTTTGCTATGATTCCTATTTTTATTGTTGCTTTCCGCTGGGGGCTTAAAGGCGGTCTTTTATCAGGGTTTCTTTGGGGTGTATTACAGGTTGCAACAGGGACAGCTTTCATTATGCATCCAGTACAGGGGATTATTGAGTATGGACTGGCATTTACTGTTGTCGGCCTGGCAGGAATAGTCTCTAAACAGGTGATGGAAAGTATAAAAGGTAAGCAGATGAAGAAAGCTTTTTCCTATATTTTAATTGGAATATTTTTGGGGTCTGCAGCGCGTTTTGTTTGTCATTATATTGCAGGAATGGTTTTCTTCGGATCTGCAGTAGAAGGGCAGCCGGCCTGGCTCTATTCGTTAATTTATAATTCATCGTATATGATTCCATCTTTTATACTGAGTCTGATTGTTGTATTTCTTTTGTTTTACAAACAGCCGAGAACATTAACAGGGAAAATTTAAAATAAAAGAGAAAAGCAGCCACGAATTAATTTTGAACAAGTTATACTTTGGAAAACTCCCTCACACAAAAAACCTGCAGCACTTATATCGCTTCAGGTTTTTTTCTATAAAGAATAACAGAACTATATTTAAATAATTTAACTTTCGCACTTGAGAATAAGCATCTATACCTTACTATTCTAAGAGGAGCATGTTCTATATTATCCTTCTTGCATGTTGTTAAATCATCTTTTTATTGAAATGGAGATTGTGTATAGCTCCGCTCCGACCAACCACTCCGCTTTCCATGGGGACGGCTTCAGCTAACTTGAAAAGAAACCCGCTTTTCAAGTGGATCTTCAGCTCGCCCTGTCCCATAGGAGTCTACGTGGCTGGTCTGCGCTCAGTTAGGCCTCTGCAGCGAATGAAAGGAATCATATCCAGATGGAGTTGAATGAAATAATTGCTTTTTGCTTGATGAAAAGATCATTTTAGTGTTTTAAATGGTTGATTTGGCAATTGAAACTATGACGCACCACACAGCATGAATAATAAATATCGGGAATAGCTTTTATGAACAGAAAGTAATCGCGATGGGGCACTTTTATATGCACCACGAAAAATATGTTCTTTACTATCTAATTTCTATTGGCTCCGTTGTATTAAAAGGTATAGAATTCCCTTCTAGCGGAGGCGGACCGTTTTGACTCCTGAGGGATTAGCATCATCTGAAGATCCACTTTTGCCAAGTGCTCTTCTTGGCAAAAGTTAGCTGAAGAGCATGCCCCTAGGAAAGCAAAACGGTCCGCCGCAGCGGTGAGCCTCACATATTACCTTCTTTCTAGCTAGAGTTTTTGCTCTGTCAAGAGATAGATGGAAGGAACGATCAACACCTGTCTCTATGATAAGTAAATTATTTTTTTGTGAAAGTTGACTGAATAAGTAATCTATTCTAAATTTTGACGATTAATGCGTTCCAAGGTTTTGTTAAGTTTTATTAACATTTACTTATGTAATAGGCTATGTTCGTGAATAATGGTAGAATAAAGAAAATAAAAGAAATGATTACATGAAAAGAAGAAGTAATCATATTCCTGTTCAGCAGGAGAAAAATGCTTTGGGATGAAAATTTCATCAATGGAAGCATATATATGAATCAGGGGGGATTTTTCTAAATGGGAAAACAAATTCTAATTGTGGATGATGAGCAGTCGATTGTTACTTTATTAAAATATAACATTGAAAATGCCGGATTTACTACAGATGTAGCATACGATGGAGAAGAAGCTTATCAAAAAGCTGCTGCTGACAGCTATGAATTAATTATTTTAGATTTAATGCTCCCAAAACTGGATGGAATGGAAGTATGCCGGAAATTAAGAAAAGAAGATATTGATACACCCATCTTAATGCTTACAGCAAAAGATGAGGAAATTGATAAAATTCTTGGGCTGGAGCTTGGAGCGGACGATTATTTGACAAAACCGTTCAGTCCGAAAGAAGTGGTTGCCCGTGTCAAAGCAATTATCAGAAGAACACAGCGCCCGCTGGAAAACAATTTTCAAGCCATCAAAATAAAGGATTTAATTATTTATCCAGAGCGCTATGAAGCAGAAATGGATGGAGAATTAATTACTTTTACCAGAAAAGAGTTTGAACTGCTGTACTATCTGGCTAAACATAAAGGAAAGGTTATTTCCAGAGATCAATTGCTCAGCAGTGTATGGGATTATGATTTTGTTGGTGATACAAGAATTGTAGATGTACATGTGAGTCATCTGCGGGATAAAATTGAACCAAATTCAAAAAAGCCTGTTTATATTAAAACAGTCCGTGGATTAGGTTATAAACTAGAGGAGCCGGTTTAAATGAAGATTTTATTTTCTAAAGCCCTGTTCCCCAATATACTTGGTATCACAATTGTCCTGATATTATCTGGATGGTTAATGGTACAAGCTGAAGGAAACTGGGTATTTATTATTGCCATTATTTTAGTTGAATTTTTAGTGATTTCTATTATATTCATGCAGTTCTATAATAAATATACGAGGCCACTGAAAAAAGCTTCAAAAACTGTAAATGAAATGATCAAGGGAAATTACTCTGCCCGTTTCTATAATGGAAATAGTGAAGAAATGGAGCAATTAAGTAAAAATATTAATAAATTAGCCCGAAATATGAATGAGATTACCATTCAGGAGCAAATGCATGCAGAGCAGCTCACTTCTATTATTGATAATATGAAAAACGGTCTTGCTCTTATTGATGAGAAAGGATATGTTCATCTGGTGAATCGCGGATTCCTGGAGATGTTTCATGGAAAGGAGAAACAATATCGCGGCCATTTATATTATGATGTATTTGAAAATGAGGCGATGCACGATGTTATTCAAAAAACATTTCTATATGAAAAGCCGGTCAAACAGCAGTTTAAAAATAAACGTGGGCTGACTAAAAATTACATGGAGGTAATTGCCGCACCTATTTTTAATGAGCATAATATGATTAAAGGCGCAGTATTGGTTATTTATGATATTACAGAATTAAAGCGGCTGGAAAAGATGCGTAAGGATTTTGTAGCGAATGTTTCTCATGAGCTGCGAACACCAATTACTTCTATTCGAGGCTTTGCAGAAACATTAAAAGACGCCCAGCATGATGAAAAAGCAGCAGAGGAATTTATTGAGATTATTTACAAAGAAAGTCATCGGTTACAGCTGCTTATTGAAGATTTATTAGAATTATCCCGTCTAGAAAGAGAAGGTTTTCAACTGGAAAAAGAAGATTTCCATGTCAAACAGATGATTGATGCAGTTCTGCCATCATTAGAACAAAAAGCAAAGAAAAAAGAACTGAATTTTACAATGTCCATTTCCTCAGACGTAAGCATTCATGCAGATGCCGAGAAATTAAAGCAGGTTATTATAAATCTCGTGGATAATGCGATTAACTATACACCATCTGGAGGAAATGTGAATCTGAAAGTATCTGAGGATGAACATCGTGTTCATTTTTCAGTGGAGGATACAGGGATTGGTATGGAGCAAAAGGTACTTCAAAGGGTATTTGAGCGGTTTTATCGTGTAGATAAAGATCGAAGCAGGAATACAGGCGGCACCGGTTTAGGTTTAGCCATTGTAAAGCATATTGTAGAAGTCCATCAGGGAGAAATTGTTGTAGACAGTGAAGTAAATAAAGGTACGACCATTCATGTATATATCCCGAAAGACTAGGTCATCGCTATAGCCATAGCGATGGCTTTTCTTGCTGTCTAGAAAATTATAGAATTATTGCCTTGTGGATAACTATTTATAGAAAAACAGCCACATCCAGCTCCGAGCGCCAAAAACTAGGAGATTTCACGTGAGCGCCCTACGATAAGTCAACATCGGTTTAAAGTAAAGGAAGGCCGACTAAAAACAGGCTGAAGCCTAACGTCGGCATACCCCTAAAGGGGCATGTTTCCTTTATCTCAGTTGCACCGCTCCAATCTCTACGTTTTTAAGCAGGCGCTCTGCGCTTTTGTTCTTAAACAAGCACTTATATCTAATTGTTATGAAGCAACTTCATAAAGGTTATCCTGTTTACTAAGCAAATGTGGATATTATGCAGTTCTCTGCAAACATGATAAAATGATAGTACTCAGATGATAGATAAAGGAGACGGGATTATGACCAAAAAGTTAATTTTAATTGACGGTAACAGTATTATTTATCGTGCTTTTTTTGCGTTGCCGCTGTTAAATAATGAAAAAGGTGTCTACACCAACGCGGTTTATGGCTTTACAACGATGCTGCTCAGAATTTTAGAGGAAGAAAAGCCGACACATATGCTTGTTGCCTTTGATGCAGGGAAAACAACCTTCCGCCATCAAACCTATAAAGAATATAAAGGCGGACGTCAAAAAACGCCCCCAGAGCTTTCGGAACAATTTCCGGTCTTAAAAGAACTGCTTGACGCCTTTGATATTAAACATTATCAGCTGGAGCAATACGAGGCAGATGATATTATTGGAACATTATCGAAGCAGGCAGATAATCAGGATTGGGAAGTGACTGTTATTTCTGGAGATAAGGATTTACTCCAGCTTGTATCGGATCATGTTACGGTCAGTGTCACTAAAAAAGGAATCAGTGAGATTGAAAAGTATACACCAGCGTATCTTCTAGAGAAAATGCAGGTAACTCCTGAACAGATTACAGATTTAAAAGGCTTAATGGGAGACAGCTCAGATAATATTCCGGGTGTTCCGGGTGTAGGTGAAAAAACAGCAACAAAGCTGTTAACACAAT
The DNA here is from genome assembly GCF_900162665.1 of Oceanobacillus sojae. Classification (GTDB taxonomy): domain Bacteria; phylum Bacillota; class Bacilli; order Bacillales; family Amphibacillaceae; genus Oceanobacillus; species Oceanobacillus sojae_A. Next base: position 398,674 of record NZ_LT727812.1, on the reverse strand, counting down.
TTAATAGCTTGGAAAAGGTGTATGAGCACCTGGATGAAGTGAAAGGTAAAAAGTTAAAGGAAAATTTAACAACATATCATGATGATGCAGTGATGAGTAAAGATTTAGCAACGATAAACAGAGATTCTCCAGTCACGATTGATCTGGAAGATGTCATTTATGAAGGTTATTCAACAGGATCTGTCCGGAATATTTTTATGGATTTAGGATTCCAATCATTATTAACACGACTTTCTGGTTCTGAAGAAACGGAAGAAGAGGCCGTGGAACATAAAGAAATTAAATACGATATTGTGAACGAAGTAACGGAAGAAATCTTCTCTAATGAAGATGTAATTGTTGTAGAAATGTTAGGTGAAAATTATCATACAGCACCGGTTGAAGGAATCGGGGTTGTAAATGAAAATAAAAAAAGCTTTATTCCTACCTCTGTTGCAATGAAATCTTCTGTTTTTAAAAATTGGGCAGAAGATCCTGCGAAAAAGAAAATTGTATTTGATGCTAAACGGACAAAGGTTGCTTTACTGCGTAATGATATTCAAATCGAAGGAATTATATTTGATGCCCTGCTCGCATCCTATTTAATCAATCCAGCTGAAAATAATCATGATATTCCTGCTATTGCCAGCAGAAAAGGAAATTATGATTTATCCTTTGATGAAGAGATTTATGGTAAAGGCGCTAAACAAAAAGTACCGGAAGAAGCAATACTTAGCGAACACGTTGTTCGAAAAACCAATGCCCTGCTTGAATTATATCCGGAAATGGAAAAAGAACTAGAGGAAAATGAACAGGCAAAACTATTAAAGGAATTAGAAATGCCGCTTGCTCTGATTCTTGCTGAAATGGAGCATCAGGGTGTTCTGGTAGATGTCGGTCGTCTGAAGGAGATGGGAGATGACTTAAAGGAAAGACTCAGCAATTTAGAAAAAGAAGTGTATGAATTAGCCGGCAAGGAATTCAATCTTAATTCACCGAAGCAGCTTGGTCCTGTATTATTTGAAGATTTGGGGCTTCCCGTGATCAAGAAAACAAAGACAGGCTATTCTACAGCAGCTGATGTACTGGAACAGCTTGCAGATCAGCATGAAATAATACCGAAATTACTTTTGTACCGTCAGTTGGGTAAGCTGCAATCAACCTATATTGAGGGCTTGCAAAAGGTAGTCCGTAAAGATACACATAAAATTCATACGCGCTTTAATCAGGCGTTAACGCAAACCGGCAGATTAAGCTCCGTAGATCCTAATCTGCAAAATATTCCTATTCGTTTAGAGGAAGGCAGAAAAATACGCCAGGCTTTTGTGCCGTCTCAAAAAGGGTGGAAAATGTTTGCTGCTGATTATTCTCAGATTGAATTACGGGTACTTGCTCATATAGCGGAGGACGAGAAATTGATTGCCGCCTTTAAAAATAATCTAGACATTCACACGCAGACAGCTATGGATGTATTTCATGTGGGCAAGGATGAGGTTACATCGAATATGCGCCGTCAAGCAAAAGCCGTTAACTTTGGGATTGTATATGGAATCAGTGATTATGGTTTATCCCAAAACCTAGGGATTACAAGAAAAGAAGCTAAACAATTTATTGAACGGTATTTTAACAGCTATCCAAGTGTAAAAGAATATATGGATGACATTGTTGTAGAAGCAAAACAAAAAGGATATGTATCCACACTCATGAATCGCCGTCGTTACTTACCTGATATTACTAGCCGGAATTTTAATGTGCGCAGTTTTGCGGAAAGAACAGCAATGAATACACCAATTCAGGGAAGTGCTGCGGATATTATAAAAAAAGCAATGATCGATTTAGACCATCGAATTAAACAAGAAAAACTGCAGGCCAAGCTTTTATTACAAGTTCATGATGAATTGATTTTAGAGGCGCCAGAGGATGAAATTGAAATCTTAAAGGAAATTGTTCCAGAAATGATGGAAAGAACTGTGGAGATTTCTGTACCATTGAAAGTGGATTATTCTTATGGTGAAAGCTGGTTTGACGCGAAATAAGGGGAAGAAAAAATGCCGGAATTACCAGAAGTAGAAACAATTAAAGAGACGTTAAAATTACTTGTTCAGGGGAAAACAATAGAAACAGTAGATGTATTTTGGGCGAATATTATAAAGCAGCCGGATGATGCAGAGATATTTAAGCATCTGCTGGAAGGACAGACCTTTCAGGAAATAAAGCGGAAGGGGAAGTTCCTGCTCTTTTATTTAGATGACTATGTACTTGTGTCGCATTTAAGAATGGAAGGGAAATATCGTTTGCATGAACAGGATGAAGAGGTGGCAAAACATACGCATGTGATTTTTCATTTAAAAGGTGGAGAAACACTGCGTTATAACGATGTTCGCAAATTTGGAACCATGCACCTGTTAACCAAGGGAAGTGAATTTACACAAGCACCTTTAATGGCCCTGGGTCCAGAACCATTTGAGGAAGCTTTTACTGTCGAGTATTTTTATCAGCAGCTAAAAAAATCAACAAGATTTATCAAAACAGCACTTTTAGATCAAAACCTTTTGACAGGACTTGGTAATATTTATGTAGACGAAACTTTATTCCGTTCGGGAGTTCATCCTTTAACAAAGTGTAATGAATTGACTAAAAAAGAAGCAGCAGCGATTCGTTATGCTGCAATTGAAACACTTCAGGAGGCTGTAAAGGCCGGCGGTACAACCATCCGCAGCTATGTAGACAGCCAGGGAAATATGGGAATGTTTCAGCAGGTTTTATATGTTTATGGTCAAGATAAGAAGCCATGTAAAACATGTGGCGAGGAAATTATAAAAATGAAGGTTGGCGGACGGGGAACGCATGTATGCCCTAAATGCCAGCCGCAAAAAAGGTGAATGATTTATGAGTTTAGTAATTGGATTGACCGGAGGAATCGCCAGCGGGAAAAGTACAGTAGCAAAAATGTTTGCTGACTTAGGGATTCCGGTAATTGATGCGGATATAATAGCAAGAGAAGTGGTGGAACCGGGAGAAGAGCCGTATAACCGGGTAGTAGAGGTGTTTGGTAAAGAAATATTAAGTCCGGATGGCTCAATTAATCGGCCAAAGCTTGGTTCTATTATTTTTTCAAACGAAGATAGAAGAGAACAGTTAAATCAAATTGTTCATCCGGCAGTCCGTGCCCGGATGTTAAAGAAAAAAGAAGACTATATTGAGCAAGGAGAGAAATGTGTTGTACTGGACATCCCTTTGCTGTTTGAAAGTAAGTTAACTTCTCTAGCCGATCAAACTTTAGTTGTGTATGTAGATTCAGAAACACAGCGGAAGCGTTTAATGGAAAGAAATCAGCTTACTGAACAGGAAGCAATGGACCGGATCAGATCGCAAATGCCATTAGAAGAGAAGGCAAAGCTTGCTGATGAGTTAATTAATAATACCTGTTCTATAGAAGAAAGTAAGAAACAGCTAGTGGATTTATTAAAAAAATGGAATGTAATTGAATAGTTAAACACAGTGTCGGGCACCATCTGAGCTTATTATAAAGTGAAGATGGTGCTTTTCTTATCATTATTTTAAATGCAGGCATTCAAAATAATGATAAGAAACATTTTTATATTTAATGACACACTTTCTTTTATATATGTTATACTAATTGTAATAAAAGATAAAAAGTATAACATAATCAGGAGGAAAGAAGTGCTTATGGAGAAAACACGTATTGCAATAACAGGTTTTGGTCGAATTGGTCGAATGGTTTTTCGTCAAGCGATGGAAGAGGAGCAATTAGAAGTCGTTGCTATTAATGCAAGCTACCCATCAGAAACACTTGCTCACTTAATTAAATACGATAGTGTTCATGGCCCTTTTAACGGAGAAGTGAAAGCGTTGCCGAACAAGTTAATTGTTAATCGTAAAGAAATTCTTTTAGTAAATTCCAGAGACCCTGAAAAGCTGCCTTGGAAGGATCTTGGGATTGACATTGTTATTGAGGCCACAGGTAAGTTTAAAACCAAAGAGACAGCGGGACTTCATTTACAGGCAGGAGCAAAAAAAGTTATTATAACGGCACCTGGAAAAGAAGTTGATAAGACAATTGTAATAGGTGTAAATGAAAGTGATTATAATCCAGAGCTGCATGATGTTATCTCAAATGCCTCCTGCACTACAAATTGTTTGGCACCCGTAGTGAAAGTTATTGATGATTACTTTACAATAAAGAATGGCTTGATGACAACAGTCCATGCTTTTACAAATGATCAAAAGAATATTGATAATCCGCATAAAGATTTACGTCGTGCAAGAAGTTGTACGCAATCTATTATCCCGACAACAACCGGTGCTGCTAAAGCACTTGCAGAAGTGATGCCTCAGCTGAAAGGTAAATTACATGGGATGGCATTACGCGTGCCTACACCTAATGTATCTTTAGTAGATTTAGTGATTGATATTGAAGAAGATGTTACTGCTGAAGAGGTTAATGCAATATTTAAACAGGCTGCAGAAGGAAGTATGCGTGGAGTCATTCAATATTCTGATGAACCTTTAGTTTCTGTTGACTATACAACAAGTACTTACTCTGCAACCATTGATGGGCTGTCAACAATGGTAATGAATAACAATAAATTAAAAATTATTGCCTGGTATGACAACGAATGGGGCTATTCCAAACGCGTTGTTGACTTGACGAGCTATGTAGGCTATAGATTAGAACAGAAGGTACGTTTAACATCATAAGAACAGGAAGAAATCCGCATGAAACTATTTCATGCGGATTTCTTTTTCCGTCATTAAACTTTAAACTTACCTGCTTCCTCTTGCAATTCTTGAGCGGTTTCGCTTAAGGATACAGCTACATGAGCAACTTCATTCATAGTGGCCGATTGCTCCTCCATTGAGGCTGCAATTGTATCTATATTCCCAGACATGACTTGAGAACCTGTTGAAATTTCAGTAACTGACGCTGAAACTTGCTCTGCACTGGCTGAAAGCTCCTGCGATGTTGCTGAGATTTCCTGAATTTCATTTGTCATCCCGCGAACAGCTTCAACAATAGATTCAAACGATGATCCAGCATCGGTAATGACCTCTACTCCTTTTTGTACAGCAGGCAGGGCACGTTGCATAGCTTTTTCAACATTTTCTGTATCATTCTTAATTTCTGATGTTAACAGGCTGATTGAACCAGCTGATTTTTTTGATTCCTCTGCCAGTTTACGTACTTCATCTGCTACGACTGAAAATCCTTTTCCCTGCTCGCCCGCACGTGCTGCTTCAATTGCCGCATTTAACGCTAACAGGTTTGTCTGGTCTGTGATATCGGTAATCACTTTAGTGATATTTTCGATTTCTTCTGTTTGCTTTGCCAATTTCAGCACAAGCTCATTTACAGAGGCTGCCGAGTCATTAATATTATTCATTTGCTGCTGAGCGTCACCAATAATCTTTGTCCCGTTTTGAGCAGCCTCACTTGTTTCACTGGAAGAAGAATGAAGTGATTGTGCGGCTTCGGCAATCCTCTGAACTCCTTGAGCAGTTTCTCCCATCGCAATGGAGCTTTCGTTCGCTGCATAGGCTGCTGTTTGAGAGGTTTCAGCGGTATCAGCAGCCTGCTTCGTTACTTCTTCTGTGGTGGCGGATGCTTCTTCAGCACTTGCAGACAGCTCTTCAGATGATGAACCTAACTGTTCCGCATTTTGCTGGATACGAACAATTAACGCACGTGTATTATTTTTAGAAGCGTTGAAAATCTTAGCAAGCTGACCCAGTTCATCTTTAGATTTAACGGCTATATCCTCAGCAGATAAATCACCGTCGCCAATTTTCTTTGCAATAGCCATAACACTTAATAATGGAGCGGTGATAGAACGGCGGACATAGAACATTAAACCAATTCCAATTAGTATACTTACCCCTAAAACAATAATGGACACAACTTGTGCAGTGCCAATCGCAGATTCTATTTCTCCTTCGATATTATCCATTTGTCCTGCTTGATAGTTTTCCATCTTCTCAGCTGCTTCAAACATTTCTTCATTGATGCCCTGCACAGTTGTATTAACGATTTCTGTAGCTTGTTCTATATTATTATTTTCAACAGCAGTTATTATATCAGGTATTATCTCGTTGAATTCATCATTTGGAGTGCTGGCCTGCTCCCAATACGTTCTCATTTCCTCTGATGCTAAATATCCTTCCAGGTCGTTTAAGTTTTCATCAAGTTCTCCGGCTATAGTGAGAAGATTTTCTCGATGTGTATCTTCCTCCGGTTCTAAAATCAACGAACGGATATGGAGGGCCTGCGTAGCTACATCGTAGCGGATATTTTCAATTAAGATAAGCTGTTCGAGGCGATAATCCATTGCTTCCTCTGTCTGGTTTTCAATATTTCTCAAATTCATCATACTGCTGCCGACAGAAACAGCTAATAAAACAATTAACACAATAAAAGATAAATTCAACTTCTTTCCTACACTCATGAAACATACTCCTTCTTCTTTAAAAATGATATAATTGCTTTCCTGATTACTATATCGACAATTTATCATCAATATGTAGTGGGTCTTTGTGATTGTTTTGTGAAAATATTACTATAACTAAAATGCTAAAAATCAATTATAATGAAATGTTGAAAAATATTTCTTGTGTTTTTAAGCGGATTTTTAATGAAATTATGCTTTATGTGACATTTGGATGCTTCGGTCATTTTACGAAAGTAGTTTAAATGATCAAATCATGTTAAAATAGTACACACGTAATTATTATATTCATATGTTCAAGAGGTGTGCGCTCTATGAGGAAGATAGATAGAAAATGAGGGCTGATTTCATCGGCTTACGGATAACGAAGGGTTATTTTGGCCGGGCTTTTTGAACATCCTCTTACTAGTGAAAATATAGGATGTGTATGTATATGTCGATAGGTTATAAAATTAAACGTTTTTTTAATAATCATTCAGAGACCAGTGATAGTCATATAGATGAGTCTTTAAAAACCAGATATTATAAAGCGAGTAAGAATACAGTCATTCAAGCTGTAGAGGATTATTTTAATTCGAGTACGGATTTTTCGATTCATGCCCGCTCGGATCAGCATGGAGAGATAGGAGCAACCAGTAAACGCGGTAAAAAAGTTTTAATTATTGCTACGGTTGTTATGGTTCGTCCATATCACACAGCGCTTGATTTTTCTGTGACAACTGAAACGCCTGTTCATATTGATTTCGGGCACAGTAATAAAATAATAAAAAGAATATATCAGCATGTCAATGAACAGCTGCCGGAAATAAGATAGATAGGTAATTTAAGAAAGAAAGGAGTGAACGAAATGCGTTGTTCCAACTGTAATAATAAAAATACGAAAGTATTGGATTCTCGCCCGATAGAAGAGGGAGCAGCAATACGCAGACGCCGGGAATGTGAGAAGTGCGGATTTCGTTTTACCACTTTTGAACGAATTGAAGAAGTTCCACTCATTGTAGTAAAAAAAGATGGCATGCGCCAGGAATTCTCAAGAGAAAAGCTGACAAGAGGCATTATCAGAGCATGTGAGAAGCGCCCGGTAGCGATAGATACAATTGAAAATATTGCTTTGGAAGTAGAAAAAAGTTTACGAAACACTGGAAATTCGGAGGTCTCCAGCCATACAGTAGGTGAGATGGTTATGGAAAGACTGGCAGAAGTAGATGAAGTCTCTTATGTCAGATTTGCTTCTGTCTACCGTCAATTTAAAGATATCTCTGTTTTCTTAGACGAGCTGAAAGAAATTATAAAGACGGATAAACAAGCACATGAAGAATAAGAATGAAGGTATAGGACCGGAGCCGAGGACTGTGATCCTCGCTCCGTCAAAAACATTTGGGACTGGGACTGCGATTACTCGCCCCACCGAAGAGCTTTTGCGGTTACTCGTCCCATCAAAAACGTTGCGAAGTCTTATACATTTTTACTTGAAAAGGATGGGTTTATAATGAATGTGATTGGGAAAATCCTTCCTATTGATGGATATAATGCTGTGATGGACAAACAGCCTCCTCTTGATTTTAATGCTTCTTTGACACATTTTTATCAGCCGTTAATCGGAATTCAGGCAATTTCTTTATACTATACTTTGTTTTATGAGGTGGGTCATGTGCAAAAAGTACAGACACACCACACGTTAATGACATATTTAAATTTGACGCTGGATGATATTTATCGTGCACGAATAAAGCTGGAAGCCATTGGTTTATTGAAAACTTATAAAAGGACAGAGGACGGCAGAGATTATTATACGTATAATGTGCAGAGTCCATACTCTCCAAACCAATTTTTCAAGGAAGCAATGCTGTCCCAGCTGCTGCTGCATCATATAGGAGAACAGAAATATAATGAGCTTTATTCGCGTTATGTAAAGGATAGTTATCCTTATGGCGAAGAGGTGACAGCTGATTTTAATGAAGTGTTTGATACGATAACGCCATCTTTGCCTGTTGCTGAAAACGTGAAAAATGAGAGGCAGAGTACTGAAAAGGATTCAATGGATTTTTCCTGGATAGAACAAATGCTCAAGCAGCGGTTTATTCCAGCAGAAAGAATCCTAAATCCTGCAAATAAAAAGCTTATTCATCAAATGAAGGTATTATATGATATAGAAAGTGTAGACATAGAAAAAGCATTACTGTGGGCTCTTGATGAAGGTAATAAATTGAATCAGGAAGAGTTTAAATCAGCATGCCATGATATGTTTGTCTCCCGTAATAACGGGCAATCTATCCGTTTAAAAGAAAGGATTACGGCGAATACAGAAATTATAAGGAAGAAGCCTGAAACAAAGGAAGAACAGCTGATTCAAGAGCTGGAGACGATTTCTCCGAAACAATTGTTAGAAGATCTATCTGATGGAAATCACGCTTCTGAGCAGGATATTAAAGTCGTCCGTGAAGTGATGACCAGGCAGGGCTTGCCAGCTCCTGTCATGAATGTTTTAATACATTATGTTCTGCTGCAATCAAATATGAAGCTGTCCAAGGCTTATATGGAAACTATTGCCGGTCATTGGTCAAGGATTGGACTGAAGTCTGCAAAAGAAGCAATGAGCTTTGCTAAACAAGAACAGGTAAAATATAAATCAGCTAAAAATAAACCAAGAAAAAATAATAACTATAATTACAGTAATAATTATAAGAAAGAGGTTGTTCCTGATTGGTTTAACAACCGGAAGAAGAACCAGCCGGCGAATACGGGCTTAAGTGAAAAAGAACAGCAGGAGATTGAAGCTAAGCTTCAAAAGTATTTAAATGAAAGTTAAGAATTAAAGAGGATGTTTGAGCACACATTTAAAGGAGGGATGATGGATGAAGCCTATACAATCAGAATTAAAAGCATGGATGGATACGAATAAGAATTTCAAATCCAACTACACTAGAATAAAAAAGGAAATTCTGAGTGATCCCTCTATTCGATCATTTCTACATGAACACCCTGAACTGACTGATCACGATATTGAAAAGAATTTAATGCGGCTGTATGAATATAAGACACAATCCAAGCAATGTGATCGCTGTGCTTCTTTCGGAGAATGCCAAAACATGGTTCAAGGGTATTCTCCGGTATTAAGTATGGATAAGAATGAAATCAGACTCAGCTATGAAAAATGTCATTCACGTATTCAGGCTGAAGAACAGCAAGCACAGCAGAGGTTATTTCAAAGTCTTTATATGCCAAAAGAAATTTTGGAAGCAAAAATGTCAGAAGTTATTCAGGATAAGTCAAGGATTTCAGCAATTGGTGAAATTATCAACTTTTTAGAGGAAGCTAAAACAAAATTGCCTAAAAAAGGTTTATATCTTCATGGTTCGTTTGGAATTGGTAAAACATATCTATTAGGTGCTGTAGCGAATGAGCTGAAAAAGAGAAATTATTCAACTACTCTCATTTATATGCCGGAGTTTGTCCGGGAAATAAAGAGCTCTTTTAAGGATGATTCCTTTAATGAAAAGATAGATTTCTTTAAGAAAGCAGACGTTTTAATGCTGGATGATATTGGCGCGGAATTACAATCAGCCTGGTTCCGGGATGAAGTACTAGGCTCTGTCCTGCAATATCGTATGATGGAAGGGCTGCCTGTCTTTTTCTCCTCCAATTTTGATTTAAATCAGCTGGAGAAGGAACTCGCAAGTACCAGAAATGGCGTAGAAGAGGTTAAAGCCGGGCGGATTATTGAACGTATTAAGCAGGTAAGTACAGTGGTGAAAATGTCCGGTGAAAATAGAAGAGATGATTAGAGAAAGGATTTCCGTATAGGGAATCCTTTTTTTCTATATCTATATATTTATCGGCAGGTGTAAAAGATTAACTCAATTTTCAGACCGGAGAATAAGCATCTATACCTTCCTATCCCTATGATAAGCAAGTTATTTTTAAGGTGCGAAAGTTGAGTGATTAAAATAAAGATTTAACAAGTATTTTTTCTTATACTATATCGAGCAAATCTGCTAGTCTGACTAGTTTAAGCATTTTTATCTGAACTTGTCCATATAATGTAACAGTTTGTAAGTGGATGAGGGTGATATGTATTGTTGGAAGTGTATTTTGAATCGGATAAGGAAGTAGTTGCTTTTCGTAAAAAGTTAAATCCATATAGAAAACAGATCAGAGTACATCAACAAGCAAATGCCAGATGGGGTAACAGATTATGGCTGGAAGGTGATTTAGCAGAGATAGATCTAATTCATGTAATAAGCTCCGCAATGGCAAATGTTTTTATAGAAGAGCATCTTTCTGATATCATCATTCGTAAAATCACAAATAATTATTATTTTTCAGACCCAGATGAAATAAATCGTATCTATGATTTTTCTATGTGGATTTTATTTGACCCGGATTCTGATAATCAGTACTTACGGGATCATGTGGATACAACAAAGCTTTTGCAGCATATCTTTTTTGTGCATTTAAAGGATCGTAAAAGTATCCATTTTAGTGCGATACTGCATTTTCGGATGGCTCATTTTTTGGACTTTATTCAAGAATGTGTCGGGAAGGCTATTGAAGAATTTAAGCGGGAAGAGGATCATCAGGCATTCATTGATATGTTACGTCATTATGTTGAGAAAAAAGATCCTTGTGTTGATTTGATACATGTAGAACAAGGAGAGAATTTTATTTTTTACAATGAAAAAGGGGAAGTAATTTCTAAAGATATGCTTCGTATTTGGATGTATCAGGCGCCATTATATGCATTAGGGTTACATGAAAATGAATTTAATTTAAGTCCGCTTATTGCAATGTCGCCAGCAAGAATAAAAGTATATGGAGATGATCCTGCAGATCCAAAAACATTGACAATTACAAATATTTTTCAGGAAAGGGTAGAATTTGAAAGGAAAGGGGTGTCGATTCTTTCTCGTCTAGATTAAACAATTGGACTTGCTTTTCAAACCTGGAAGGAATATAATACGGATAGAGTTTGAAAATGAAATTGCTGAGATGAGGACATGATTATTTTCAGCTTACGTATCCAGAGAGGGAAGTCCTATGGCTGCAAGCTTCCTTTCGTAAAGAAATAATTACCCCCTTGGAGCATTGCTGCTGAAATAATAGGAAGTAGGCAGTAACGTTTTATCTGCGTTAAAGATCAATGAAGCTGAGGATAAAAGGAGTTTTTTATCTTCAGGAATCAGGGTGGAACCACGACATTAAACGCTCGTCCCTTTGCATAACGCAATGGGATGGAGCGTTTTTATATTTGAAAAAGGAGTTCGATGAAAATGGCTGATTTAACAATTATTTTTCCAGATGGAGCGGAGAAGCAATTCCCTGTTGGAACTACAGGTGAAGATATAGCAGCTTCCATTTCGCCAGGTTTAAAAAAACAGGCACTTGCTATCAGGTTAGATGGAGAGGCTTTGGACTTGCGCAGAGAGCTTCCTAAAGGTGGTAAGATTGAAATCATTACGTATCGTGATCAGGAAGGCTTGGAAATTGCACGTCATTCTACAGCTCATTTATTAGCTCAGGCTGTGAAACGATTGTATTCCAATGTCCAATTAGGTGTCGGTCCTGTTATTGAAGAAGGCTTCTATTATGATATTGATATGGAGCATTCATTAACACCGGAGGATCTTCCTAAAATAGAAAAAGAAATGAAGCGGATTGTAGATGAAAACTTAGAAATAAAACGTGTGGAAGTGTCCCGTGATGAAGCAAAAGCACGGTTTGCAGAGATCGGCGATGAATTAAAATTAGAGCTGCTTGATGCGATTCCTGAAGATGAAACTGTAACCATTTATGAGCAGGGGGAATTCTTTGATTTATGCCGCGGGGTGCATGTTCCTTCAACAAGTAAAATTAAAGCATTTAAATTATTAAGTATTTCTGGTGCTTATTGGCGTGGAGACAGTAATAATAAACAGCTGCAGCGTATTTACGGAACAGAATTTGAGAAAAAATCACAACTAGATGAGTATCTGCACATTCTGGAAGAGCGTAAAGAAAGAGACCATCGTAAGCTTGGTAAAGAGCTGGGCCTCTTTACTGTATCGCAAAAAGTTGGTCAGGGACTGCCGTTGTGGCTTCCAAAAGGAGCGACTATCCGTCGTAATATTGAACGTTATATCGTTGATCTGGAAGAACGCTTAGGCTATGATCATGTATACACTCCAGTACTTGGCAATGTGGAGCTCTATAAAACAAGCGGGCACTGGGAGCATTATCAGGAGGATATGTTCCCGCCAATGGAAATGGATAATGAAGAGCTTGTATTGCGTCCAATGAACTGTCCGCATCATATGATGGTTTTCAAAAATCAATTATGGAGCTATCGTAATCTGCCAGTTCGTATTGCTGAGCTTGGGACAATGCATCGTCATGAGATGAGCGGAGCACTTGCAGGCCTGCAGCGTGTTCGTGCGATGACCCTGAATGATGCGCATATTTTCGCCCGTCCCGATCAATTAAAAGAAGAATTTATCCGTGTTGTAGAACTCGTTCAAAAAGTATATAAAGACTTTGGGATTGAAGACTATTACTTCCGTCTCTCTTATCGTGATCCAGAGGATAAAGAGAAATACGTGGACAATGATGCTATGTGGGACAAAGCACAGGCGATGCTGAAAGAAACAATGGAGGACATGAAATTAGACTATGTAGAAGCAGAAGGAGAAGCTGCCTTCTATGGTCCGAAGCTGGATGTTCAAGTAAAAACAGCATTAGGAAAAGATGAGACATTATCTACTGTACAATTAGACTTCCACTTACCGGAACGCTTTGATTTAACTTATATCGGCGAAGATGGAAAAGAGCATCGTCCTGTTGTTATTCACCGCGGTGTCGTCTCTACCATGGAACGTTTCGTTGCATTTCTTATTGAAGAGTACAAAGGCGCTTTTCCAACATGGCTTGCTCCGGTACAGGCAAAAATTATCCCTGTATCCCTGCAGGCGCACCTTGATTATGCGAAAGAGGCAGAAGAAAAATTACGTCAGGAAGGCATTCGCGTAGAATTGGATAGCCGTGATGAAAAATTAGGCTACAAAATACGTGAAGCACAGACACAAAAAATTCCATTTGCACTTGTCTTAGGCGATAAGGAAATGGAAGCAGACGGTGTTAACTATCGCCGTTATGGTGAACAAGACACAGAAACACTCCCGCTTGACCAATTCATCGACTTTATAAAAGACGAAATTGATCAGAAGAAATAAACAGTGTTTTACGACAAAAAAGGAGGCTATTTTCACGCAATATGTGAGAATAGCCTTTTAAAAAAACTATTGACACTCTCAAATAACCGTGCTATGATTCAATAGTTGTTTAAAACAAAAGGATACAGTCCTTGACAAGAAAACGATAAAATGATATATTATAAAAGTTAATGATATGATCTAAAGACAAGTAGAAGCACCCGCTTCTCACCTGATTGACGCCTGTATGGGCAGTTAACGGGTTCATCACGATTCATGTTTACGAATGAGGAGATGTGTGGGTGCGTATGTGTGCCGACACTTTTTTTATGGAATGAAATGATTTGACTTGTCCAGATAGATCAGTAACAAAATTTTTCGGAGGTGGCTGGCTATTAGCAAGGATATGAATGTTAACGAAAAAATTCGTGCAAGAGAAGTTCGTCTCATTGATTCAAATGGGGATCAGCTTGGAGTAAAAACTCGTAATGAAGCATTAGAGATTGCCGGGAAACGAAACCTTGATTTAGTATTAGTTGCTCCAAACGCAAAACCACCAGTATGTCGTATTATGGATTACGGGAAGTATCGTTTTGAGCAGCAGAAGAAAGACAAGGAAGCTCGTAAAAAGCAAAAGGTAATCAATGTCAAGGAAGTGCGTTTTACACCTGGAATCGGTGACCATGACTTTGAAACGAAGCTTAAAAATGCACGTAAGTTCTTGGAAAAAGGGGATAAGGTAAAAGCTGCGGTTCGTTTCCGCGGTCGTGCAATCACCCACAAAGAACTTGGGAAAGAAGTACTGGACCGTTTCGCGGAAGAAGTGAAAGATCTTGGTACTGTAGAAACAAAACCTAAAATGGAAGGCCGTAATATGTTTATGATGGTCGCTCCAGTAAATGAAAAAAAATAAGCTTTTATCGCAACGAACTAGGAGGAAAAAATTATGCCTAAAATGAAAACTCATAAAGGTTCAGCAAAACGCTTCAAAAAAACTGGATCTGGAAAAGTAAAAAGATCTCACGCATACACTAGCCATATGTTTGCAAACAAATCTCAGAAGCAAAAACGTAAGTTACGTAAAGGAACTCTTGTTTCTTCTGGAGACTACAAACGTATTAAAGCAATGTTACCAAAATAATAAATTCAGATATGTAATTGAATCAGGAGGGATTTCTTATGCCACGAGTTAAAGGTGGAACAGTTACGCGTCGTCGTCGTAAACGCGTCTTAAAATTAGCAAAAGGTTACTACGGTTCGAAAAGAACTTTATTTAAAACAGCAAAACAACAGGTTATCAAATCAGGTCAATATGCTTATCGTGACCGCAGACAGAAAAAACGTGATTTCCGTAAACTTTGGATTTCCCGTATTAATGCTGCTGCACGTTTGAATGATATTTCTTACAGCAAATTAATGCACGGTTTGAAACTTGCCGGTATTGATATTAATCGTAAAATGCTTTCTGATTTAGCTATTAATGATGAACAAGCATTTGCTCAATTAGCATCTCAGGCAAAAGAAGCTTTAAAATAATATAGAAAAAAGATCGCTCACCAATTTGGATGGCGATCTTTTTTTTACAGGAAATTATAGAATTATGACCTGGTGGATGAGTATTTATAGAAAAGCAGCCGTGTCCTGCTTCAAGCACTAAAAAATATGAGGGAAATTTCATGCTGCACTCTGTGCTATTGTTCTTCAGAGATAATATGCTTCAGCATTGCAGTAAGCTAAGACTTTCTTTATGATTAAAGAGGAATATTTATTTAGTGGATCAGGAGGAAAAAATGGAAAATCTATCATCATTACTTATTTATTTACTCGTTGCTAATTTAATTGGATTTTATTTGATGTTTAAAGATAAACAGAAGGCGAAGCAGCATGCCTTTCGTATTCCGGAACGTACTTTTTGGTTATTAGCTGTTTTAGGAGCAAGCATTGGTATTTTTATTGGTATGCAGACATTTCGTCATAAAACAAAACATAAAAGCTTTACAATTGGCATTCCAGTTTTTATCGTGATTAATGTCATTTGTTTCATTGGCCTGGTTTTCTTTTCTAAGGAGATTCTTCAAGCTCTGTCTAATCTTTTTTAGGAATAAAACCAGCAGGAATTCTTTTATCATAGACTGCTCGTCTTGAAACATATATATAGGTATAAATAATACCAGCTTCCTCAAGAGGAGGGGTAGCCATGGAATACGTTGGAAATTATTTGCTGGTGATTATTGAGATGGGCGGTGTGCTTTCACCGCTGTTATTTATTATTCTTCATCTCATCAGGCCGCTGTTATTCTTACCAGTTGTATTTATTTGTATTTCTGGCGGCATCTTATTTGGTCCAGTTGCAGGAAGTGCCTATTCTATTATTGGGATAACAATGGCAAGTTTGTTTTTTTATGTGATGGCAGGCTGGATGCCGAAATCAATCGAAAAGCTAATTATTTTGAAGCAGCGGTTACTTGGTAAAAATAGAGAAATGACGACAGCACAGATTACTTTATTAAGACTCGTTCCATTTATTCATTTCCACTTACTATCATTATGTTTGATTGAAACGAACAAGACTTTTAAAGGATATGCAAAATCTTCTTTTATATCAAACATCCCTCTGGCAATTGTCTACACAAGTATCGGCGGTTGGATTTCTAAACTTTCTCCAGTATATATCGCTATTTTCATTATTGCCTTACTCCCATCCTTATATTTTTTAAGAAGAAAAGAAATTATTATTCAGTGGCAGGAGTTTTTTGCGGCGTCTTCCACACAGGTAAAGCATCGGGAATTATCAAAAACATAATACATGTAAAACACCCGGCTCTTCTTTACAAGAACCGGGTGTTTTACGATAAAAGTATGAAATATAAGGCTATGGAGAAGGTGATGTAAAGAATAACCAGTCCTGTTGTAACTGGTTATTCTTTTGTGATTTCCGTAATAATAAGTTCATTAATCGGATGCTTCCAAGTGATAGAAGCGTGCGGATAGTGCATTAATATTTCCTGCTCTAAAAAATATAAATCCTCTCTGGTCAGCCCGCGAAGCTCTAATGGGTTCTTAACAGTAACATGAATATCAACCACTTCAAAAGCGTCTTCGGTTGTTCCTAAATATTTCTCTCCAATAAAAAGACATCCTTTATAAGTTAATTGAAAATTTTTCTTGTTATTATTAAGTTCATCTAATAAATAAAATCCCTGATTTTCCTGAGAGAGGCGCAATTTACGCTCAGGTTTTTTTAAGTATTGAACCCATGTATAAATCAACAGTGCTATCGCTATCACTAATAATATCCGAAAGATAATGATGACCATAATTATCTACTCCTTAGAAACGTCCTGTTACCACTACATACGATTGAGTCTTCAAAAAGTTTCAAGAGAATAATATTTTATTATAAAAAATATAGAACGTCCATATTTTACGCTGCAAAACAGAATGGTTATGGTTTATTTAGAATTAAAAAATCTTCTTGACTAAACTAATTGCATTAGTTAATATATTAATTATATTAGTTTGAGGTGATTTAATTGAAAATAAGACAATTTAATAATTTATATCAAATCACATTTTTACCGAATATCTTTCCAATTAATTGTTTTGTTCTTGAGCAGAAGGAGAATTTAATCTGTATTGATATGGGAACAGGGAAATTTGTCAATGAGATAAAACAAATGACAGATCAAACAGGGAAACCGTTAAGTAAATTAATTTTGACCCATGCACACGGCGATCATGTGAGTGGAGTACCTTATTTTAAAGAGGTTTTTCCAGATGTACCTGTAGGAATATCAAGGCGGGACAATTATTTATTAAAGAAAGATTTTCGTCTGAGGGCTGGTGAGCCGGAGAAACCAATAAAGGGAGGATTCCCCAAAAGTGACATACTGATTGATTTTACTTTTGAAGAGGGAGATAAGGTCGATACTTTGGAAGTAATTTCGAGTCCGGGACATACGCCAGGTTCGGTATCCTTTTTTGAGCCGGAGCATCAGATACTTATTGTGGGAGACGCATTTCAAACAAAAGGCGGTGTAGCTGTTTCAGGAGTATTAAAATGGCTCTTCCCTTTTCCGAAAGCAGCAACTTGGGATAAAGAAACAGCTGTGAAGAGCGCAGTGAAATTACTTGCGTGCAATCCCAAATTACTTGCAGTCGGACATGGAAATGTATTAGTTAATCCAGAAGAGCAAATGAGAAAAGCAATAAAAAAAGCAGAAGCAGGGGTTGGAAAATGAGAAAAAAAATAACGAAAGAATTAATTACAGACGCTGCACTGGAACTGCTTGATCAGAAGGGAATCGAGGGAGTTACGATTAAAAATATAGCTCTGCGTTTAGAGATTAAACCGCCATCGTTATATAACCATGTAGCAAATTTAGAAGACTTACTAGATATGACTGCGCAAAGAAGTATGAAAAATTTGTATGATAAACTCCTGGTTGCCAGTATCGGACTGGAAAAGAAGGAAGCTCTATGGGCAATAGCGCAGGAATACAGAAATTTTGCTAAGAAATGGCCGGGTCAATATCAATTAGTACAAAAAGTCAAGCTATGGAAAAGTGATGAAACAAAAGAGTTATCTGAGCGGATTATCGAAATATTTTCTAAAATACTGCAAAAATATGCCCTTTCAGATGATGAAGCTATTCATTTTATCCGGACATTAAGAAGTTACCTGCATGGCTTTACGATGTTAGAAATGGATGAAGCTTTCGGGCTTCCTCAAGAGCTGGAAAAAAGCTTTTCAATAGGGTTAAATATAATTTTGACAGATTTGGAGTCTGATTAGAACTCAAAGAGATTAATCAATATAAAAAGCTTTTCTAAAAAGTCTGTGATAAAATGGAAGAGATGGCAGACAAGGGGGAGATAAATTGGATTGGAATCAGCTATTTGAAATGCAAAAAGAACTGGATACATATATTGAGAACAATCATGATTTATCCAGCATCAATTTATTTCATGAAAAGCATCTGGCCCTCCTCGTAGAACTTGGAGAGCTTGCAAACGAAACAAGGTGCTTTAAATTCTGGAGCACAAAAGCTAGAAATAAGCAGCAGGTTATTTTAGAGGAATATGTAGATGTGTTACATTTTCTGATGTCAATAGGCATTGAGAAAGGATATATTTATCAGGCAGAAGGACAGATTAAACCGGAAGAGAGCATGACGGAATCAGAATACTTTTACCAGGTATATAAAAAAGCTATTGCTTACCGGGAAAATCCGGTGAATGAAAATTATCAGCAATTATTTAGCTGGAGCCTGCAATTGGGAAATCAGCTTGGATTTACTGATACCGATATTCAAAAAGCATACTGGGAAAAAAATAAAATTAACTATCAGCGCCAGGATCAGGGCTATTAACTCTTTTTTCCGGCTTAACTGTCAGTATAAGCCGGATTGACTCAACTATCTTACGCATGAGAAAGCTGTAAAAGCTCAGATTATATGAAGTTTCACTATATAAAGGAGAGATTATCAATATGACAAAGCTGGATAACACATTAACAATGCTAAAGGATTTAACAGATGCAAAAGGAATACCAGGAAATGAAAAAGAAGTACGTGAAGTATTTGAAAGTTATATTAAGCCCTATGCCGATGAGCTGACAACAGATAATTTAGGCAGCTCGATTGCTAAAAAGACAGGTGATGAGAATGGACCAAAAATAATGGTTGCAGGTCATTTGGATGAAATTGGTCTGATGGTAACACGGATTGATGAAAATGGCTTTCTCTATTTCCAGACAGCAGGGGGCTGGTGGAATCAGGTCATGCTGGCACAGCGTGTAACAATTATGGGCTCCAAAGGAGACGTGACTGGTGTCATTGGCTCTAAGCCTCCACATATATTGAGTCCAGAAGCTAGAAAAAAACCATATGAAATAAAAGATATGTTTATTGATATTGGTGCGACAAGTAAAGAAGAAGCAGAATCATTCGGTGTGAAGCCTGGAGATTCTGTCGTTCCTTATTTTGAATTTACGCAATTAAAGAATGAGAAATTACTGATGGCGAAAGCTTGGGATAACCGTATCGGTTTAGCGATTGCAATCGATGTATTGAAGGCTTTAAAGGATGAAGAACATCCTAATACTGTCTATGGTGTAGGAACGATTCAGGAGGAGGTTGGTTTACGTGGAGCAAAAACATCTTCTCATCTGATTCAGCCGGATATTGGTTTTGGTGTCGATGTAGGCATTGCCGGAGACACACCGGGTGTTGCTAAACAAGATGCTGACAGCAAGCTTGGCGAAGGCCCTCAGATTGTACTGTATGATGCTTCTATGATTTCTCATAAGGGACTGCGTGATTTAGTAGTTGATACAGCAGAGGAAAATAATATCCCTTACCAGTTTACTTCTATAGCTGGCGGTGGTACAGATTCAGGCTCTATTCATTTGACTGGAAATGGTGTTCCATCTCTATCTGTTACAATAGCAACCCGCTATATCCATTCACACGCAGGAATTCTCCATCGTGATGATTATGAGAATGCTGTGAAATTATTAACAGCTGTGATTAAGAAATTGGATCGCAAAACCTTGGATACTCTTATTAAAGCTTAATAATAATGATTTATGCCGTACATTTTGAGATTGTTAAAATGTACGGTTTTTTATAGAAAAGGGTGTTCTTGACAGAAATTGACGGCTATGTTAAATTATATTTAATTAAATATTTATTAATTAAATATAAAAGGAGTTTTTTCAATGAATCCAATTCGTGGCATGCACCACGTTACGGCAATAACAAGCAGTGCAGAAAAGAATTATGAATTTTTCACATATGTGCTCGGCATGCGTTTAGTAAAGAAAACAGTTAATCAGGATGACATACAAACCTATCATTTATTCTTTGCAGATGATGAGGGAAATGCCGGGACAGATATGACATTTTTTGACTTCCCGGGTATCCCTAAAGGTTCCCACGGAACAAATGAAATCTATAAAACATCCTTACGTGTACCAAGTGATGCTGCACTTGAATATTGGAAGAAACGCTTTGACCGTCTTGGAATTAAACACACAGAAATTGAACAGCAATTTGATGTGAAAACATTATCTTTTTCTGATTTTGATGATCAAAAGTATCAGCTTGTTTCGGATGAGAATAATAATGGAAGGGTCTCAGGCAAGCCATGGAAAGATGGACCAATCCCATCAGAATATGGAATTACTGGACTGGGGCCAGTAGTTGTACGTGTTGCAGATTTTAATTTCTTCAAGCAGGTTTTAGAAAAGATATTTATGTACAATGAGGTTTCCAGTGAAGCATCACTTCATCTTTTTGAAATAGATGATGGTGGAAATGGCGCCCGGGTCATTGTCGAGCATAATGAAGAATTACCGCCGGCCAGACAGGGCTATGGTACAGTGCATCATGCAGCATTATGTGTAGATGAACGCGAAGATTTAGAGAAATGGCAGCGGAGAATAGAACAATTTGGTCTTCAAACTTCCGGATTTGTCGAGCGTTTTTATTTCGGTTCGTTATATACTCCGGTAGCACCACAGGTATTATTTGAATTAGCAACAGCCGGTCCTGGATTCATGGAGGATGAGCCATATGAAACCCTAGGAGAAAAACTTTCATTGCCGCCGTTTCTTGAATCACAGCGTGAACAGATTGAAAGTCAGGTAAGAAAAATAGATACGGTTCGAAGTAATAAGGTAATAGAGAAAGAATATGAATAAAATATTTTAAACAAAAAGGATTCGTTGCCAAAAACAAACGAATCCTTTTTTGTATGAAGTATGCTAGCAGAAATCTAAGCTAATGAACGGTATGTATTCATTACTTTAGATACATAAGCTGTTGTTTCTTTAAATGGAGGAACGCCCTGATGTTTATCTACATTTCCAGGGCCAGCATTATAAGCTGCCAATGCCAATTCAGTATTTCCGTTATATCTTTTCAGCATTTGGCTTAAATATTTTGCTCCGCCCTCAATATTTTGTTGAGGATCATACGAATTTGCCACTCCTAAGCCTGCTGCTGTTTTCGGCATTAACTGCATTAAACCTTGGGCACCGACAGGGCTTGTTGCATTAGGATTAAAATTAGATTCCTGTTTAATAACAGCATGAATTAAATTTTCACTAATATTGTATTTATTTGCCATTTGTTGAATGATACCCTTATAATTTGCTCCGTTTCCATTAGCTGACTGAGCTGCCTGCATTGGAACTGTTGCCGTTGCTTGCGTCAATGGTGGAGAAATAAGTCCGGACCTTCTGAGATTAGAGCCAAAGTCCTGTGCTGTCCGTTCCTCTGCTTCACGAATTCGTTCTAAGAGCAGCTGTTGAAAGGACTTAGCGCCAAAACCGCTGTTTTCAGTGACTTCACCGGCAGCAGGAGTCATAGATAAAGCCTCGAAAGGGTTAGTCCGTTGATTTGTATTAATTTCCATTTATATTCACCGTCCGTATATGAGCTGAAAAGTAATTTTTTGTCCTGTGTATTTATAAAGTATTTAATCCATTTGTTAAAAATTCCTATTACTCATATTCTATCTGTTTTCAGTCCTTTAGGCAATATTATATAGAGATAATTTTCATGTTTGCTTCACGCAGCAAATTTTCATAAAAGGGGTCGTTTCCAATACACACGACAGCATCGCATATACTTTGAATTTCATCCATATCATGTGAAGTATACATAATCATTTTATTGTCAACCTGAGCTGTTTGCTTAAGATATCCGGCAATTTCTTTTTTGGATCGTAAATCAATCCCGACTGTCGGTTCATCCAGCAATAATAGGTCGGGATTATGGATTAAACTGATTGCCATATTTAATTTTCGCTTCATTCCACCAGATAATGTGTGGACAGGCTCTTTCCATTTTAACAATTCCATATCCTCACAAAGCTGTTTTAATTCAACCTTCGAGCGATTTATCCAGGAAAGCTTTTCAAAAAAAAGCATATTTTCTTCCACGGACATGTCTTCCCATAAAGCGATATCCTGTGGTACGAAACCAACCATTCTGCGAAGCTGTTTACGATTTTTCCCATATATCCATTTTCCTAAGCGGATACTGCCCGAATCTGCCTTTGAAATAGTTGCTAAGATATGAAGCAGGGAGGACTTACCCGCTCCATTTTCTCCAACTAACCCGATAATTTCACCGGAATTCACTTCAAAAGACAGATTTTCAAGTACTTTCTTTTTGCCGAATGATTTCGACACATTATTAATTTCCAGCTGCATTATTGTAAACTCCTTTCACATACCAAGCAATTAAACAAATCGGCCCAATAAATGTCCAGCCGCTCCACCATTGTTCATAAACAATCTGTCTTAATGGATTTAAAGCAGCAACCCATGGATAGCTTTCGTAAACACCGTCCATCGGTAAAATAATTCCGCTGACAACGATGGTTACTAAAATAATTAGAACGGCAGTTATATAATAAGGAAGCAGTTTTTTAAAGGATAAACCTATTAAAAAGACAAGGATACAAATAGTTAAACGGAAACTGAGTATATATACAAATTGTGACATATTCAACCCTTCATCATATAAAACATGAAAAGCACCCCAAGTGATGATATCTAATAGCAATAACCCAAAACTATAAAGAAGTAGATTGTATACTAAATAGTGCTGAAAAGAAAGGCGGTTAAATATAAAACGGATGCGGACTGTCGCATTTCTTTCTTTTATCAGCCAATCAAATAAGAAGAAGGTGGATAATAGAGCAACGACAGACCATAATCCCCAGGGATTTTGAAATAAAGAAAATCCTGTATCTGTATCTGCATCTTCCCCCAGCAGAGTGAAATTAGTGTAAATAAGATTTTCACTTTCTTCAATAGAATAAATCTCATTAATTATTTCATCATAGTCTGGTATGGAAGAGCTGTGTAATGCTTCTCCTAAATTCATAATGGTGTATGCCGTTTTTGATTTTCCACTATCCTCCTGAACAAAAGAAGCAATCATTTCAACAACAGGGGTATAACCCATCGATAATTCTGTCCGGTAACTTGTAATTAACCGGTTACGCTGCCCAGCTTCAATTGCAGCTTTATATCCTGCTTTAATGATAAATGCGCTGTCCAATTCATGTGTAGCCACCATTTGTCTGGCTTCTGTTTCATTTTCCATCTCAATCACACGGATTAAATCAGAAGAATCCAGTTTTTCTTTTAATTGAACCGCCAAATCAGAATCTTCTTCCAGAATAATTCCAACTGGAATAGCGCTTTGATCCTGGATAGCCTCAGTTCCGGAGATAATTATCCAGGTGAAAAGAATAGGGAAGACAGCCCAAAATAAAATGGATAGGAGATGTTTCTTCGCATGCAGCCATCGTGTAGTAATTATATCCATCATATGCTTCTGCGCTCCTTCCAGCTTAATAGTCCCAGTAACAGGAATATCAGAAACCCGATTAGAAGAAGACTGGAAGTATATTCGGCATAATGTCTTTGGTTAAGGATTATTTCCTGAAGCCAATAAAGACTATTATAGGCATAAGAATAGGGGAGGTAATCCTGAATTCCCATTGGCAGGTAAAGCGTCGGTACAACGGCACCGCTAAATAAAATTAACACAGACACAAAAAATATTTGCACGAATAATTGTAATTTCAACGATGAAATAAATACCTCAAAAACAGCTAAAAAAAGAACAAAACCCACTTGATAGATGGATATAAGTGTTATTGTCCGAATGATATTTTCCTGCGTAAGCTCAATGTCTAAGAAATATAGCAAAGAAAAAAATGAGAGACAAGCCAAAATGAGGGACAGTATCAGCGTTACAATTATTTTTGCGAGTATCTGTCTGAATTGTGTAGCTCCATATAATCGGATGCGCTGACTGATTAAAGCCGGATTTTCTTTGGTAAAAAAATAATATAGTGAAAATAGCCATAAACTGCTGATAACAAACCATGCCCCTAAACTGAAATAAGAAACAGGGGAGGAGCTTGCCTGGTTGGATAAAGTCCGTTCTCTGATAACCTGGTCTCTGCCGACTGTGTAGAGCAGAAATTCCTGAAATTGTTCAAAAACAAATTCATTTCTTGCATCATCATCCATATTAAATTGTTTCGCATAATAATTCATTGCCAGAATGTTAGCCTGTGAGGAACGAATATGACGGACGACACTCTGCAGGGTCTCATTAATCATGTAGCTTTCCAGCTGCTGCTGCCTGTTTCCGACAATAGGAACCTCCACAGAATAACCTTGATACAGGTCCTGGATAAACCCTTTCGGAAAAGCGATATATGTACTTAAATTATTTAATTCAATCTGTTTCATTGCTTCTTCTTCGGATAATTCTTTGACCTCTAAAAAATCAATAAAGCCTGAGGATTGTTCTAATAATTGAACCATCATTTCTGTCTCTGTTGAATTATCTAAATCAACTAAACCTAATTGTATGGCATCCTTCTCATCCTGGGTAAAAAAACTGACAACAATCACCATCATAAGTCCGGCTAAAGCAAGCGGAAATATGAAAAGAAGAGGAAGTGAGTACCACTTCCTCTTAAGTTGCCGCATATGATTTTTTATAAAAAGCCCAGTTTGTTTAAAAAAAATCATGATCATGCACTCTCTTTTCTTTCTAATTCAATCATTTAAGAAATACTTAGAATCCAAATTGCATTAACCATTGATCAAGCTGATTGCTGAAGTCGCCTTGGAAGTATTCTTGCAGTTCTTCAGCGGACATGGCACCAAGATCAACGACATTCGATGTATCAATACCTTCTACAGCATCAATAACAGCACCTTCTGTATTTAAATCCATGGATACATTTTCGACATAACCAGGGAAATCCAATGCAATATTATTATTTGAATTCATTTGGTCGCCATCATAGGTGGAATCGCCGGTCCAGCCAAGATTAACTGTTTCATTTTCTACAGTGAATTGCAGCTGACGGTCGAAATCACGTGTGGAACCATCTAATGTTTCATCGCCAGTATAAGCAGCTGTGAATTCAACCGGGGCATAGCTATCGTCAAACGCAAAGGTAAGATTTGCATTATCTGTAACAGTATCACCAGTACCTTGGAAGTCACCATCAAAAGCAATGGATGATTCTTCTGAGCCATCATTCATCGTTAATGTATGATCAAAATAAATTTGGTCATCATTAAATAATTGTCCGCCTGATAAATTGATAGCAACTGGTTCTTCGCCTTCAGGTGCTAGACTGATAGAAAAGTCGCGCTGTACAACTTTGTTATCAGATATCCAAAGCGTAGATTGAAGGCCTTCAGGGAATTGGAAGCTGGAAATCTCTTCAATACCTTGATCAATAGCATTATCAAACTCTGCCATTACTTCATTAAGCTGCTCTTCAATGACTGCCGGGTCTTCAAGCGGCATATAAGCTGTTTGTTCAAACTGACCTTTTAGAATTTCTTTTAATTCTTCGTCACCCTTCATCTTTTCCAGTACAGAAGTGATGATTGATCTCAGTTCATCTTCTGAAAGATTCAACGTGATTTTTTCAGCACTGATAGAATCCCCGTTTACTTCCACATCTTCTTTTTCACTTTCAAACGAGTCATCTGAAAGTTCTTCATAAATAAACATGAGATATTCATCCTGAATGTATTCTTTTTCTTCATCTGATAATAGAACAGCATCATTTTCAAATACAAGTTCTTCAATACCTAATTGTTCATTACCAGTAAAAGTATAAGGGTCGAATTGAGTTAAGACATTGCCGATATCGTCATCAGAAATCTTAAGAACCTCATCCAGGAAAGGTAGCTGGGCATAAACATCAGGGCCTTCTACGTAGCCGGCTATGCCGCTGAATTCCATACCGCCGACATTTACCGATAAATCGCTGTATGCCTGTTTGTTCTCCAAATCTGTCTCTGAGTTTATTGTAAGCTCAGCATTGGAGAGCATAGCAATTGTCTGTGGATCTGCATAATAGGAATTTTCAAGACCTTCCAGATTTAATCCTAGATTTACTGTTTGGGAAACAGGCTTCTCCCTTGACTGTTCGTACCAGTTTAATTCATCCTCATATCTTGTTTCCGCAAAAGTTTGAAGTTGTTCCATAGAATTTTTCTCAGCTTGGAAATACGTTGCTTTTGGCGTAGATGCTGTCAGGAAGAATGCCGCTGCACCTCCGCCGGCAAGGACGATTACAGCAATAATAATAGCAATAATTCCTTTCGATAGACCTTTCTTCTTTGGTTGTTCATTATCATTTTCAGCCAAAGTACATGCTCCTTTCTAAAAAACTATATTTGCGCAATTTGCACATTTTAAAATGGAAGTAAAAGCTTAGCATATGTAAATTTTGCCAGGCCGCCATTCCTTTTTTTCATACTATAAATTATATTCGCCAGCTGAGAATTAGAATCAAAAATTTATAATATGAAAAACTGCCTCAATTTGTTATAACATTAAAGGAATATGTAGTCAAACCCTTTTTAGTCTTTATTTCCTACAGCTAAGCTTGATTTGCTATTCCCTTTTTAGATAACGATAAACGGCTTGGCAACGGATTACTGAACAAAATATACCAGCTTTTATCTATAATGAAATACGAAAAAAATTAGAAAAGGTTTCAAAGTTTGCTGGATTTGTCGAATTTTCAGAGGAACCAGAAAACAAAGCGTTTTTTGGATTAGAGAATTTGCTGTTTTACAAAAATAAAAATACATGCCAATTCTGTTTAGAAGCAGCATGTATTTTTGTTCTGCAGGAAGATATACAGAAGCATATTTAGAATATATCTGGATATTGAAAAATTATATATCGTTTTGAATCCCGGATTCTAAAGAAGTTATCATCTCTTTTTTCTCTTCCTCATTGGAATGGTTCCAAATCAGCTCAAAAAGAACTCCGAGACCGGGGAGCATTTTTTCTTCTCCATTATTAATGGCATCAACGATAGTTGCTTCTAATTGTTCTTGATCATTATTCGATATGTTTGCATAAATTGCTTTACGGATATTTAAATCCATCACTATTCACTCCTTATTTGTGATATTAAAAGTAGTTTGACCATAAGTCGTGAATTTATGTATGATGTAATTAGAATTTAAAATTGGATAGGATGAATAAAGTGATTACATCTGTGAAGAATGAGAAAATAAAGGCGTTAAAAAAATTACATCAGAGAAAATATCGGAAACAGACGAATACTTTCTTAATTGAAGGTACACATTTAATAGAAGAAGTACTTGCAAGTGATTGGATAACAAAAGAAATTATTGTTTCTGAAGAGGTTCCTGTACCAGGGGCAGCAGATAAATTTCCTGTCACCGAGGTAACAAAACACGTATTTAAAGAGCTTTCCTTTACTGCTTCACCTCAGGGAATGATGGCTGTGGTCGAAATGAAGAAAGAAGATGCAGTTGGCGGGGAAGTAGTTGTTTTATTGGATGCTGTTCAGGATCCGGGTAATTTAGGAACGATTATTCGTACTGCTGATGCTGCAGGTGTAAACGGGATTGTGCTGGGCGATGGCTGTGTCGATTTATATAATGATAAAGTAATCCGCGCAACTCAAGGATCTATTTTTCATTTACCTATTCTGCATGCAGATTTGGAAGCGGAGACTGTCCGGTTGAAACAGTCAGATTACACTGTTTGGGCTACAGTCTTGGAAAAAGCGGAAAACTATAAAAAGCTGCCGGTACCGCAAAAAACAGCAATTATTTTTGGTAATGAAGGTGCAGGAGTAAAGGAATCTTTATTAGAAAAAGCGGATGAACGTGTGACAATTCCTATCCTTGGTAAGGCAGAATCATTAAATGTCAGCATTGCAGCAGGTGTTTTATTGTATCATTTAAAGAATTAGGCTTGCAACGGAGGCATAAATTTTCTATAATAACTGTATTCCATAAATATAATTGATATGTTCTCACAGCATGAGAACAAATAACAAAACGCAATGAAAGAGCAAGTAACTGCCTGGGGAAGTGATTCAGGGAGGAGATGCCTTGACTGGAAGCATCTTTATCATTTCAGGTTAATTACGATTCACTCTGGAGCGGACACTGGGACCATAATTGAATGTAAAGGTGATTCGGATGCCATCCGTTATGAGGCAAGAGTTGGATTGGATACATTTGTTCAGTCAACAAGGGTGGTACCGCGACCATATAGCTTCGTCCCTTTTTTTAGGAGACGGGGCTTTTTTATGTTTTTAACAGTCCATCGAAAACAAGGAAAGTATTAAAAGGAGGTATTTAGCGCGATGAAAGAAGAATTGCAGGCGATAGAATCAGAAGCTCTCGCAGCTGTTGAAGAAGCGGAAGACAGTCAGGCTTTACAAGAGATGAAAGTAAAATATTTAGGTAAAAAAGGCTCTTTGACCACTGTCCTTCGTGGTATGGGTAAATTATCCAAGGAAGAACGTCCGGTGATTGGCGAACTCGCTAATAATGTTCGTGCGTCCATTACAGAGGCATTAGAAGCCAAAACAGAAAAACTGGAAAGAGAAGCTTTGGATAAAAAGCTGGAAACGGAAACCATTGATGTGACACTGCCGGGAAATCCAGTCCATGTTGGGGGCAGACATTTATTAACCAGCATCATGGAAGAAATAGAGGATTTGTTTATCGGAATGGGCTATGAAGTGAAAGAAGGACCGGAAGTTGAAACAGATTACTACAACTTTGAAAAATTAAATTTACCGAAAAATCACCCGGCCCGTGATATGCAGGACACTTTTTTTATTACAAATGAACTTCTTCTGCGTACACAGACATCACCAGTGCAGGCCAGGACAATGGAAGCTTATCAAGGCAACCGTCCGATTAAAATGATCTGCCCGGGCAAAGTATACCGCCGTGATACAGATGACGCAACACACTCTCATCAATTCAGACAAATTGAGGGGTTAGTAGTAGATAAAAATATTACGTTAAGTGATTTAAAAGGTACATTAGATGTATTCGCGAAAAAAATGTTCGGGAAGGATCGAAAAATTCGCTTACGACCGTCTTTCTTCCCGTTTACTGAACCATCTGTTGAAATGGATGTTTCCTGTAAAGTATGTAATGGAGAAGGATGCTCTGTTTGTAAACAGACTGGCTGGATTGAAATTTTAGGCGGTGGAATGGTTCACCCGCGTGTATTGGAAATGAGCGGTTATGATTCCACAATATACAGCGGATTTGCATTTGGAATGGGACAGGAACGTATTGCAATGCTGAAATATGGTGTAAATGATATTCGTCACTTCTACACCAATGATGTCCGTTTCCTATCACAATATCATCAAGCGTAAGAGAAGAAGGAGGAGAGTACATGCTTGTTTCCTATAATTGGTTACGAAATTATGTCAATTTAGATAATGTAACACCAGAAGAATTAGCAGAAAAAATAACACGGTCTGGTATTGAAGTAGAGGGGATCGAATATCTGGCTCCCAAAAGTGAAAATATTGTCGTTGGGTATGTGAAATCCTGTGAAAAGCATCCAGATGCAGATAAATTAAACTTATGTCAGGTGGATGTCGGAGAAGAGTCACTGCAAATCATTTGTGGTGCGCCAAACGTTGGAGCAGGGCAGAAGGTTGCTGTTGCAAAGCCTGGTGCTAAGCTTCCAAATGGTATGAAAATCAAGAAAGTGAAGCTGCGTGGAGTGGAATCAAATGGAATGATTTGTTCCCTGCAGGAGCTTGGATTAGATGAAAAATACATCCCTGCCGATGTCGCAGAAGGAATTTTTGTTTTCCCTGAAGATGCAGAAGTTGGTGAGCCTGTACAGGAACTGCTGAATCTGGATGACGCCATTTTAGATTTGGATGTACTGGCAAACCGGCCGGACGCATTAAGTATGCTCGGTGTAGCATACGAAGTGGCAGCGATATTAGATCAGCCTATTGAGCTGCCTGATGAAAATTTGACCGTAGATGAATCTATAGAAGCAAAAGATTATATCGATGTAAAAATTGATTCTATTGAAAATAATCCTTATTACGGTGCTTTTATCATTAGAGATGTTGAAATAAAACCGGCTCCACTATGGATGCGCAACTATTTAATGGCATCCGGTATTCGTCCAATTAACAACGTAGTGGATATCACTAACTTTGTTTTATTAGAATACGGGCAGCCGCTTCATGCGTTTGATTATGATCAATTTGGATCGAAGCAGGTAGTTATCCGCCAGGGAAAAGAAAATGAAACAATGGTTACTTTAGACGATCAGGAACGTCAATTAAACGAGAATAATCTTGTTATCACTAACGGAAAAGAGCCTGTCGCTTTAGCCGGAGTGATGGGAGGAGCTGATTCCGAGGTAACAGATGGAACAACGAACCTCCTGCTGGAAGCAGCGTATTTTGATTCAGCTTCTGTGCGCCACACAGTAAAGCAAACAGGTTTGCGCAGTGAATCAAGCACCCGCTTTGAAAAAGGTGTTGATCCAAATCGTGTAAAACGTGCAGGAATAAGAGCATGCAGCCTGCTTCAAAAATATGCAAACGGAAAAGTAGCAGGTAGTGTTGTAGAAGTAGATGCGCTGGATAAATCAGAGAAATCTGTGACCGTTACAACAGCAAAAATAAATCAACGGTTAGGGATGGGATTAGATGAAAAAGATGTGACCTCTGTCTTGTCACGCTTACAATTTGAATTCAGTAAGAATGGTGAAGAAATCATCGTTCAAGTACCGACCCGCCGTCTGGATATTTCTATTTTTGAAGATATCCTGGAGGAGGTAATCCGTATTTATGGCTACGATCATTTACCATATACGATTCCTCAAGGCTGGGTACAGGCTGGCGGTTTAACGGATATTCAGCTGCTACAGCGGGAAATTAAAAACTATTTATCAAGTGCAGGGCTGATGGAAACATTAACCTACTCTTTAACAAACGAAAAGGATGCAACCCGCTTCTTGACACCGGATATTGAAGAAAAGCCTGCTTATCCTGTCGGGCTGGCAATGCCAATGAGTGAAGAGCATAGTCATTTGCGTTTAAGTCTTATCCCGGAAATGCTTCGCGTATTGCAGCATAATGTTGCCAGGACACAAACTGACTTAGCCTATTATGAAATTGGTAAAGTATTTGTTTCCAGAGAAGAGAAGGTAGTAAACCAGCCAATTGAAAATCTGCATGTTGCTGGTGCTTTAACGGGTCTATGGCATAATCATCCATGGCAGCAGGAGAAGAAGCCGGTTGATTTTTATGTAGCTAAAGGAATTGTCGAAGGCCTGTTTGCACATTTAGAATTGGATGTTACCTTTGTCCAAACAAAAATGGAAGATATGCACCCGGGACGCTGTGCAGTAATCAAGTTAAATGGAAAGGGAATTGGCTATGTTGGCCAGGTTCATCCACTGACTGCAAAAGACTTTGATGTAAAGGAAACATATGTCTTTGAAATAGATT
Source organism: Oceanobacillus sojae (assembly GCF_900162665.1). Lineage (GTDB taxonomy): Bacteria > Bacillota > Bacilli > Bacillales > Amphibacillaceae > Oceanobacillus > Oceanobacillus sojae_A. Next base: position 366,693 of record NZ_LT727812.1, on the reverse strand, counting down.
TGGAATCTGTGTTCGCAGTTCATCAACTGGCACCTTCATTCACAGACATTCCGCGCTATCCATCTGTGACCAGAGATATTGCGTTTATCCTGGATAATGATGTTCCTGCCGGTGATGTCCAAGCAGTTATCATGGAAATCGGAGTTCCATTGGTAAAAGAGGTATCTATATTTGATGTCTATCAGGGAGAGCATATGGAAGAAGGTAAAAAATCAGTTGCTTATCGACTTCTATATCAGGATCCAAGCCGTACATTAAAGGATGATGAAGTAGATGCTTCTTATCAGGAGATTATTGAAAAAGTAAATAATCAATTCGGATCTTACGTCCGCTCATAATCAAAATAAAAGAAAGCCGCTGTCACTACTTTTTCTAAAGCTGTGACAGCGGTTTTTGTTTGTCGTCCGTTGACGATAAAGGATGCGAAAGCGCACATAAATTACCTCTATACAGCAAGGCTTTATATACACAAAAGTGCTAACCTGTATTTTACTTCTGATATTTTGTATTAATTTCACGGAAACAAGAGGAAAACCTTTATAAATCAACAGGTGCTAACCTCCTTAGTAATTTATGTTTGCTTAGGGTTAGCACCTGAATAAATAAAGAAAAGAACCTTTATGTTATACGGAAACGATAGATAATTCTATTTTATCATAAATAAAGACTAATTTTATAATCTCTTCGTCTGGCAATAAATCAATTATCCGGATTAACATTCATAGGCAGCTGCCAATCGATAGGATCAAGATTTTCCTGCTTTAAAATAGTGTTTGTTTTTGAAAAGTGGCGGCATCCAAAGAAACCGCGATGTGCTGATAAAGGACTTGGATGCGGAGCTTTTAAAACATAATGCTTTTCCGTATCAATTAACTCCACTTTTTTCTGTGCTGCTGCTCCCCATAACAAGAACACAACCGGGTGATCCTTCTGATTTAAAGAATCAATCACTTGATTTGTGAATTGCTCCCAGCCTTTATTTTTATGAGAATGCGCCTGATGTGCACGGACAGTCAGAACATTGTTAAGCAAAAGTACTCCTTGATCTGCCCACGATTTCAGGTAGCCGTGGGAAGGAATCTTAAAATCGACATCGGCAGCGAGCTCCTGATACATGTTTTTTAAGGAAGGAGGAACCGGAACACCAGGTTGTACAGAAAAGCTTAGACCATGAGCCTGATGAGGACCGTGGTAAGGATCCTGACCTAAAATAACAACCTTTACGTTTTGGAAATCCGTGAAATGTAGTGCGTTAAAAATATCGTACATATCTGGATAAATTGTGTGTGAGCTGTATTCTTTTTTTAGGAATTCTCGTAAGTGTTTGTAGTAGTCTTTTTGAAATTCTTGCTTTAAAACTTGTTCCCAATCGTTCTTTAAAGGTATATTCATTATGTCACCTCATTTTATAAATATTTCTTTGCTTTGTTTGTATTGGCAAAATGAAGTTTCGCTACATGCCCAAGCTGTTGTTCACCGTGAACTTTTATATAATTGGCAGCCGCTTTATCCACTTTAGCGGAGGCACCCTTGGGCAAGATTATTCCGGCTTCTTCTGATAATTTGTCCATAGCAGTCACAAACCGGGCTCTTGCTAAAATAGAGGCAGCGGCAACATTGATAGAATGGCTCTCTGCTTTAGTAATAAAGGTTGTGTTTTCATGAAGCTTTAATGCTTCTGTTTGCAGATAGCGCTTATATACAGCAGGTTCACAAAACTGGTCAATAACTATTCCGCCGTAAGCAGTTCCGTCAAGTTTTTGGATCAATCTATCAATAGCGTGATGATGCAGCATCGCTTTCATCTTTCCTTGAGACCAGCCTTTATTTTGCAGATGATTATATTTTTCGTTCCCTAATTTAAGAATTGTATATGAAATAGGGAGCTTTAAGATTTCTTGCGCAATATCCTGTATGACATCGTCCTTTAAATTTTTAGAGTCTACAACTCCGAGCTGTTTTAGTTGGAATTGCTGCTCTTTTGCTGCAAAAACTGCAGCAACAGTAATTGGCCCAAAGTAATCACCGGTTCCTGATTCGTCAGAACCAATGTGATTTTTTTGAAAAATAGATGTGTCGATATTTGGGGAATGCTTTGTTATTTTTGCTTGTGTCATGGCAGATTCGTTCTTCCATTGTGTGCTTTCTTTCTCCGGCTGACTCCCTTGAAAAAGGACTTTGCCGGAATGATACGCTGTGACGACAGCATAAGGCGTTTTTGCCCGGAAGACAGCCCCTTGCGGCGTTTTCTCTAAGTAAGCATGATAATGCTTTTTCATTTCTTTTATTTTAGGTGCAGCTAATGTTAATACTTCTTGGCCCAAAGCTTCATTCCTCCAATCATTAGATACCTAAGACTATAGCAAAAATAACGGGATTTTGAAATACTTCTTTTTAAGCAAAGTTCATGTTAATATATAAAAGAATCATCGTTGCACAGGAGGCAGCAAAAAATGACAGACAATGAGAAAAAACGCGTAACTGTTGAAATATATAATCGAACTTACCATGTTGTTGGTACAGAATCAGAACGCCATGTTCAGTTAGTGGCAAATTTAGTAGATCAAAAAATGAATGAAATCCATGATGCAAATAAACAATTAGATACAGCCAGTTTAGCAGTTTTAACAGCTGTAAACACAATGAACGATTATTTAAAACTAAAAGAAGACTATGCAACACTTTTAGGTTCATTACGAAAGAAAGAGGACTAACACACATGATTAACTTAATTTTAATTATTCTTCTGTTATTTGGAATTATGATGGGGTTGAAAAGAGGGTTTATCCTCCAGTTATTTCACTTAACAGGTTTTATTATTGCTTTTATTGTGGCAGTAATGTATTTCCGTCCGTTCGGAGAAAGACTTTCTCTTTATATCCCTTACCCGGACCTTTCAGGAGACGGAGCCTGGTCAGCTTTTCTGGAAAACCTGCCTATAGAAAACGCATTTTATAATGCTATTGCCTTTGCGATTATCTTCTTTGCGGTGAAGTTTATCTTGCAGATTATCGCTTCGATGTTAGATTTTGTAGCTGCGATACCAGTCATCAGCTTTGTTAACAAAATCTTAGGAGCTGCACTTGGCTTTGTTGAATTATATTTAATCAGCTTTATTATTTTATATATCCTGGCATTAACGCCGGTTGGCGGCATACAGGAAGCAATCCAGGGATCCTCCCTGGCAATGCGGATCATTGAGCATACGCCGTATTTTTCAGAACGTATTTTTGAATTATGGTTTAATTTGACGGAATCTTTGACGAAATAAAATAGCAGACCATGAACATGATAATAAGCAAAACTGACTCAAACTAAACCGGCTTGAGTCAGTTTTGTTACGATTGAGTACCTGTGATTTCCTTTGCGGCAGATGGAAGGAAGCTTTGTTTCATGTAAATAGTGACAGAATAGGGTGAGAGTATATGAATAAAAAAGATATCATTCGTTTACTGGAGAAAATAGCAGTTTATATGGAGCTGAAGGGGGAAAACCCTTTCAAAATAAGTGCCTATCGAAAGGCTGCACAAGCTATTGAAACGGATGACCGCAGTTTAAGTGAAATAGATGATTTTACAAAGATAAAAGGTATTGGAAAAGGAACTGCTGCAGTAATTGCTGAATTTATTGAAGCAGGTCAGTCTGAAACACTGAAAGAACTAGAAAAAGAAGTGCCGGACGGACTTGTTCCGCTGCTGGACCTGCCTGGTCTTGGCGGAAAGAAGCTCTCAAAGCTTTACCAGGAGATTGGTGTAGTAGACGCTGATACCTTAAAAGAGGCTTGTTTATCCGGAAAGGTGGAAGCTTTACCCGGTTTCGGCAAGAAATCCGTGGAAAAAATTGTTGCAGCGATCGAGGAAGCCGGCAAGAGACCGGAACGAATTCCTGTAGCCATTATGCTTCCAATTGCAGAAAAGGTCGAAGCTTACTTAGATGACATTTCCAGTATTATCCGCTATTCTCAGGCAGGAAGCATCCGGCGTATGCGTGAGACAGTTAAAGATCTTGATTTTATTATTGCTACTGACAAAACAGAGGAAGTAAAAGAAGCATTAATAAAATTTCCTTCCATCAAAAATGTTATCGCTAATGGTGATACTAAAGTATCTATCACTTTAGAAGAGGTTTATGATATTAATGTTGATTTTCGTCTGGTTTCCGATAGGGAATTTGCATCTACTCTACACCATTTTACCGGCTCAAAGGACCATAATGTGGCGATGCGGCAATTAGCAAAGTCACGTGGTGAAAAAATCAGTGAATATGGTGTGGAAGTAGAAGAAACAGGGGAAACTCTTCAATTTGAAACCGAAGAGTCCTTTTTCAACCATTTCGGTTTGCACTTTATTCCTCCGGAGGTTCGTGAAAATACGGGAGAAGTAGAAATATTTAAAGATAAACAGGAATTAATCCAGCTTTCTGATATCCGGGGAGATTTGCATATGCACACTACCTGGAGTGATGGTGCACAATCTTTGGACGAAATGGTTGAGAAAGTGAAGAGTATGGGTTATTCCTATATGGCAATAACAGATCACTCTAAATATTTGCGGGTAGCGAACGGATTAAATGAAGAACGGCTTCGGAAGCAGCGGGAAGAAATTAATGCTTTAAATGAAAAATATCCGGATTTCCATATTTTTTCCGGTGTGGAAATGGATATTCTGCCCGACGGAAGCCTGGATTTTGATGATGATTTTCTAAAAGAAATGGATTTTGTCATTGGTGCGATCCATTCCAGTTTTCAACAATCAGAAGAAGATATTATGCACAGGTTAAATAATGCACTGGAGAACCCTTACGTTTCCATTATTGCTCATCCGACAGGGAGACTTATCGGCAGAAGAGACGGCTACAGAGTGAATTTAGAGCAGCTGATCGAAAAAGCGAAAGAAACAAATACAGCTTTAGAAATCAACGCCAATCCGAACCGTTTGGATTTATCCCACGAATGGGCTAAAAAAGCTCAGGAAGCAGGCGTAAAGCTGGTTATTGATACGGACGCACATAACTATCAAATGCTTGGACATATGAAATATGGTGTTGCAACTGCCCGCAAAGGCTGGGTTAAACCATCCACAGTTATCAACACATGGTCAAAAGAAGAACTGGTCACATTTTTTAATCGGGGAAAATGAGAATTCTATAAGAGGTTGTTCAAAAAGTCCAATAAAAATGATAAAAAAACGAAATGACTACAAACTTATCTTACAACATAGATATAATTTTTAATAAAAGAGGGTTTTAAAATGAACGAACGCGTATTAAAAACACTTGAATTCCATCGCCTTGCTGAAATGGTGCGTGATCAAGCAGAAACCTCTATCGGAAAGGATTTAGCATCTAAGGTACGACCTAAGTCCTCGCTGGAAAAAGTGGAGGAACTGCAAGCGCAGACAGATGAAGCAGTACAAATTTTTCGGCTGAATAAAGTGATTCCTTTAGGCGGTATATCAGATATACGCCCCAGCGTAAAACGGAGTGCAATAGGCAGTATTCTGGCTGCTGATGAGGTTTTGCGCATTGGTGATACTTTGTATGGCGGCCGGCAGGCAAAAAGCTTTTTGGAGCAGGTGGAGGATTTAGAAATACCTATTCTTCAATCTGCTGCGTCAAATATTATTGCAATCCGTGATTTAGAACAGCATATAAACAGCTGTATTGATGATCATGGTCATATCATGGACGGAGCTTCTTCAGCTTTGCGTTCCATCCGCAGCTCCATCCGTACGTATGAGAGCAGTGTCCGGAGCAAGCTGGAAAGCTATACGCGCTCTAACAGCAAAATGCTCTCAGATGCCATTATCACGATTCGGAATGACCGCTATGTTTTACCGGTAAAACAAGAGTATCGCGGCGCCATTGGCGGTATTGTTCATGATCAGTCATCATCAGGACAGACCTTATTCATGGAACCAAAAACAGTCGTAGATATGAATAATAAATTACAGGATTTGTTTTCTAAAGAAAAGCAGGAAGTGGAACGGATTTTAAAGGAGCTCAGCGGGCATATTGCTTCTTATGAACAGGAGCTTTTGAATAATGTATACTGGCTTTCGCAAATTGATTTTATCAGTGCGCGGGGAAAACTTGCACAAAAAATGCATGCTGTAAGGCCTAAGATGAATATAAATGGTTATATAAAGATGCAGCAGGCAAGACATCCGTATATTCCGGAAGATCAGGTTGTGGCTAATGATATTGAAATGGGAGAAGACTTCCAGGCTATTGTTATTACCGGACCAAATACAGGCGGAAAAACAGTAACATTAAAAATGGTTGGTCTCTGTACATTAATGGCTCAATCAGGATTGCAGGTGCCGGCGCTGGATGGCTGTGAAATGCCGGTATTTGATGAGGTTTTTGCTGATATTGGTGACGAGCAGTCCATTGAACAAAACTTAAGTACTTTTTCTTCACATATGACAAATATTGTAGAAATTATGAAGCATGTAACAGAACAGTCTCTCGTTTTATTTGATGAATTAGGTTCAGGAACAGATCCTCAAGAAGGGGCAGCTTTGGCAATGTCTATTCTTGATGAAGTACTTTCAAAGAATGCAAGTGTTATTGCTACAACACATTACCCGGAATTAAAAGCTTATGGATTTAACCGGAAACAGGTTGTCAATGCATCCGTTGAATTTAATGTAGAAACATTGAGACCTACCTATCGATTATTAATAGGAGTTCCCGGACGCAGTAATGCCTTTGAAATCTCGAAACGGCTCGGCCTTGACGAGGCTGTTATTAACCATGCGAAACAGCTGATTGGAGTAGATTCGCATCAGGTAGAAAATATGATTGCTTCCTTAGAACAGTCTCATACAGAAGCTGAAAAAGATTATGAAAAAGCCCATGAGCTGCTTGAAGAGAGCGAAAAACTTCATGCAGAACTCAAGAAAGCAATGAGCAAATGGGAAGATCGTAAGCAAAAGATTTATGAAAAAACAGAAGAGAAAGCTGAAAAGGCATTGCTTAAAGCACGTCAGGAAGCAGAAGAAATTGTTCAGATGATGCGGAGTATGAAAGACCAATCCGGAATGAAGGAGCATGAATGGATAGAAGCCAAAAAAATGCTTGATGATGCAATGCCTAACCTGAGCAAAGACAAAACAGCAGTACCGCCTGAAAAGAAACAGGAAGATAGTGAGCTGAAGCCGGGAGATGAAATTAAACTTCTTACCGTGAATCAGCTGGGCGAGGTTGTCGATAAGGTTAATGACAAGGAATATATGGTCCAGGTCGGTATTATGAAGGTAAAGGTGAAACGGTCTGATTTAGAGCTTGTCAAGAAGAAGAAAAAGAAACAGGCAGAACCAGTGGCTACTGTAAGAGGAAGCAATCAGCACGTAAAAACGGAATTAGACTTACGCGGCGAACGTTACGAAGACGCCATGCACAAACTGGAAAAGTATGTTGATGATGTATTACTGGCCGGTTATGCGCAGGCATCCATTATTCACGGAAAAGGAACCGGCGCATTACGAAAGGGAGTTCAGGAATTCGTTAAGCGCCATCCGCATATTAAAGGTTCCAGGTCAGGGGAAGCTGGAGAAGGCGGAAGCGGTGTTACAGTAATTCGTTTTGAATAAGCAGAGTAATTCATTTAAATGTTAATGGACATTGGAAAAAGGGATTAATCCATGTATTATTGAAGATGGGCAGTATTGTATGACAGTAAATCCCTTTTTCCCAATGAAGGAGCGAGGAAAATGGAAGGCTTTTGGGAAAACATATTGGTAATAACAGCAGCAAGATATAGCGTGTTTATTTTATCAACTTTACTATTTTTATCAATTTTTGAGCTGGTCACTTCCTATAAAAACTGGGAGGAAATAAAAAATGGAAACATAGCTGTTGCCATGGCTACCGGCGGGAAACTATTTGGTATAGCAATGATTTTCAGATTTTCTATTGAACATAATGATCGATTATTAGTTTCGATGGGCTGGGGCATATTTGGTTTTGTCCTATTAATAGCAGGTTATCTGTTTTTTGAATTTTTAACGCCATTTATGAAAGTGGATGAAGAAATTGGTAATGGCAATAAGGCTGTCGGGTTTATCTCTATGGTTATTTCAGTAGGGTTAGCTTACGTTATTGGAGCCAGTATAGCAGGTTAGGAGTGGGAATTGTGGTATTCGAACGGTTAGCAAAAATATTACTGGCAGTAGGAATCATTTTTTTCGTGGTAGGAATTATCTACTTATTTCTTTGAAATTTAGATAATATTTTCAAAAATAGAAATTAATCGTTATAATAGGTATATACTATACTAAAGGAGGAATGATTTAATGGTAGAGAAAAGACTTTGGCATGATCGTTATCCTGAAGATATACCGATAACAATGGAATATGAAAAGTGTCCTTTATATCAATATTTAATTGATGCTTCCCATCAATACGGAGAAAAGAAAGCGCTTTATTTTATGGGGAAGGAAATGACCTATAAAGCGCTTTATGAAGAAGCAAAAAAATTAGCAAATTACCTGCAATCTATTGGCATTCGTAAAGGAGACAGGGTGTCTATCTTTTTGCCGAATACACCTCAGGCTGTAATTAGTTACTATGGTATTTTAATGACAGGTGCTATCGCTGTGCCGACGAACCCGCTTTATAAAGAAAGAGAGCTAATCTTTCAAATGAATGATTCACAGGCAAGAGCAATTATTTGTTTAGATATTTTATTTCCTCGTGTGAATAGTGTTCGAAATCATACTCCCTTAGAGCATGTCATTGTAACGGGTATTAAGGACTATCTTCCATTTCCTAAAAACGTAATTTATCCTTTTATACAAAAACGGGAATACAATATGGTTGTTAAAGTCGAGCCTGGTAATGATACGCATGTATGGAAGAAAATAATGGAACAGTCAGTGGCTGATTATTTAGAATCGTCCATTGATCCTATGGAAGACCTTGCTCTCTTGCAATATACCGGAGGGACCACAGGAAATCCAAAGGGAGTTATGCTTACTCATTATAATCTGAGCTCGAACGTACAAATGTGTGAAACCTGGCTTTCGGGAAGCGTAAAAAAAGACAGTCAGGATTCCGTTGTTGGTATTCTTCCCTTTTTTCACGTATACGGAATGACTGCTGTTATGAACTATGCGATAAAAAAAGCAGCAAAAATTATTCTTATACCTAAATTTGATGCAGGTGATTTATTAAAGGTCATTGATAAACAAAAACCAAACCTTTTCCCTGGAGCTCCAACCATTTATATCGGTCTTTTAAACCATCCTGATATAAAAAAATATGATCTATCCTCCATCGAAGCATGTATTAGCGGCTCAGCTCCTTTACCAATTGAAATTCAGGAACGTTTTGAAAGTATTACCGGGGGAAAGCTTGTTGAAGGATATGGATTGACTGAATCTTCTCCTGTAACACATGCAAATTTTGTATATGCAGAACGTATAAATGGCAGTATCGGGGTTCCGTGGCCGGATACGGATGCGAAGATTGTTCAAATGAGCGGCGAGAGCATGGAAGAGCTTTCAGCAGGTGAGATAGGGGAAATCGCAGTTAAAGGACCCCAAATTATGAAGGGATATTGGAATAATGAAGATGAGACGGCAAATAGCCTGAAGGATGGATGGCTATTAACCGGAGATTTAGGTTATGTGGATGAAAGAGGTTATTTTTATGTGGTCGACAGGAAGAAGGACATGATTATCGCCGGCGGTTTTAATATTTATCCGAGAGAAATCGAAGAAGTATTGTATGAGCATGAAGCTATTCAGGAAGCTGTAGTGGCAGGTGTACCAGATCCATACCGGGGCGAAACTGTAAAAGCCTATATCGTTCTGAAAGAGGGAGCGAACCTGACAGAAGAAGAATTAAATGCGTATGCGAGGGAACATCTGGCAAGCTATAAAGTACCGAGGATTTATGAATTTCGTGATGAATTACCGAAAACGGCGGTCGGGAAAATCTTAAGAAGAAAGCTGATAGACGAAGAGAAACAGAAACAGGAAGCAGCATCTGTTTGAGCCTCGTGCTCTTTTTTCTTTTTAGAGGAAGTTCAAAAACTCCAATAAAAATGATAAAGCGAAACAGCTTTTCATTGACATGGAACTATAAGGATTGTATATTAAAAATATGAATGACTATTCACTCATTTTTAATATATATTCAAGGAGAAAATCATGAATAACCAAAAGCCAAAATATCATCAAATTATTGAAGCTGCTGTAAAAGTAATTGCTGAAAACGGATACCATGGGTCACAGGTTTCGAAAATAGCTAAGGAAGCCAATGTTGCTGACGGTACAATTTATTTATATTTTAAAAACAAGGAGCATATTCTTGTATCGCTGTTTGAAGAGAAAATGGGAGAGTTTATTGAACGGATAGCTAAAGCAATTGAAGGCAGTGAGTCCGCCCCGGATCAGTTATATACATTAATTGAAATGCATTTCAAACAGCTGTCTTCAGATTATTATTTAGCAATCGTAACACAATTGGAATTGAGACAATCAAATATTTCTCTAAGACTGCAAATTAATCAGGTTTTGAAGCCTTATTTGAAAGTGATTGATGGTATTATCCAAAGAGGAATCAGACAGCATCAATTTAGGGAAGATCTAAATATGCCTTTAGTAAGGCAAATGATTTTCGGAACGCTTGATGAAATTGTGACAAATTGGGTGATGAAGGAACAGAAGTACAGTCTTGTTGACATGGTGCCTGAGGTTCACAATATGCTGGTCAGTGCGTTAGCTTCTAAATAAGCAATTAAATATAAAAAGGAGTGGAAGCCTTGTCCATTATTGATTTAAAAGTAGCAGAGAAAGTTGCCTATTTAACGATTAAAAGCCCTCCTGCAAATGCGTTGTCTTCAAAAATCATTGCAAAGCTGGATGAGCTGTTAACACAGATTGAAGAAGAAGGTGCGGCTAAAGTTGTTGTATTGCAGGGAGAAGGCAAATTTTTCTCAGCGGGTGCAGATATTAAGGAATTTACATCTCTGCAGGAAGCGTCTGAGTATGAAACCTTAGCGAGAAATGGTCAGGATATTTTTAACAAGGTAGAGCATTTTCCTCTTCCTGTCATTGCTGCTATACATGGCGCAGCGCTAGGCGGAGGTTTGGAGCTGGCTATGGCCTGTCATATAAGATATGCAGCTGTTAATGCTAAGATTGGTCTTCCGGAAATGAATTTAGGTATTATCCCCGGATTTGCAGGAACGCAGCGGTTACCGCGTTATGTAGGGAATGCCAGAGCATATGAAATGATTTTAACCGGTGAGACAATTTCCGGGAAACAAGCCGAGGCGTGGGGATTGGTTAACCGTACATTTGAAGAAGAGGACCTTGAAAAAGAAGTTCGGAAATTAGCTGGTAAAATTGCAGCAAAAAGCAAGCCGGGTATTAACCGGATTATGAAGCTGATCCCATATGCAAATACAAGCCAATTTGAAGAAGGAGTGAAACAGGAAGCCAGTTTGTTTGGTGAAATTTTTGGCTCTGATGATGCTAAAGAAGGTGTAAGCGCTTTTATAGAAAAGAGAGCAGCTAACTTTCAAGATAAATAGATTTTAGTTTGTTAGGAGGAAAAAAGAATGAATATTTATGTATTATTGAAGAAAACATTTGATACAGAAGAAAAAATTGCTGTTCAAGGCGGCAGAATTGAAGATGATGGTGCAGAATTTATCATTAATCCTTATGATGAATATGCAATTGAAGAAGCAATCGTACAAAGAGATACACATGGCGGCGAAATAACTGTTGTCACTATTGGTGATGAGGATTCTGAAAAACAGCTCCGGACAGCACTTGCAATGGGAGCAGATAAAGCCGTTCTTATTAATACAGAAGAAGATTTAGAAGAGGGAGATCAATTTACTACCGCAAAAATTTTAGAGGCTTATTTTAAAGATAAAGATGCCGATTTAATTTTAGCTGGAAATGTTGCCATTGATGAGGCAAGCGGTCAGGTTGGTCCAAGGCTTGCAGAGCTGATTGGTATACCTTATGTAACAACTATAACCAGCCTGTCCATAGATGGAGCTGACGTATCGATTGAAAAGGATGTCGAAGGGGATGTGGAGGTTATTGAAACAAGCCTGCCTTTATTAGTTACTTGTCAGCAAGGTTTAAATGATCCGCGCTATCCATCCTTACCGGGAATTATGAAAGCAAAGAAAAAACCGCTTGAGGAATTAGAAATCGATGACTTAGATCTGGATGAAGATGATGTGGAAGCAAAAACAAAAACAATTGATATTTATCTGCCGCCGGAAAAAGAAGCCGGTAAGGTGTTAGAGGGAGAGATAGAGGAGCAGGTGAGGGAGCTTGTGTCCTTGTTGAAAAATGACAAAAAAGTACTTTAACAGGATGTTCAAAAAGTCCAATAAAAATGACACTGCGAATTTCTACGTTGACGATTTTTTCCAATACTCACGTATTTAAAAACATACGCTCCGTTTGGAAAAAGCCCGTCGCCTTGAACTTCTTGGTCCTTTTCATCGAACTTTTTGAACACATAATTTAATGCAGCTGATAGTGAAAGGGGATAATAACAATGAGTGACAAGTTACTAGTAATTGGTGAGGTAAGAGACAATGATATAAGAAATGTTTCCTTCGAGGCAATTGCAGCAGCGAGACAAATTAATGCTGATGCTGAAATCGTAGGGGTTTTGCTCAGTGACAATGATTTGGCAAATGCAGGAGAAGAATTTATTGCTTATGGAGCTGACAGTGTGATAACGGTAACACATGACAATTTGAAAAACTATACGTCAGAAGGATATGGACAGGCGGTGTTGGAGATTATTGATGAGTTATCTCCAAACGGAATTGTTATGGGACACACTTCAATAGGAAAGGATTTAACACCAAAAATTGCGAGCCGTTTATCAGCCGGGCTTATCTCGGATGTTGTAGATATTGAAAATGATGGAGGAGAAACTGTTTATATCCGCCCTATTTATTCCGGGAAGGCATTTGAAAAGAAAGCATTTGAAGATGATTTCACATTTGTAACTATTCGGCCAAATAATATACCTGCACTTGAAAAGGATGCATCAAGGTCCGGTGATGTAACAGCCAAGGATGTAGATATTAAAGATTTACGTACGATTGTTAAAGAAGTTGTGCGTAAAGCCTCTGAAGGTGTGGATCTTTCAGAAGCCGACGTAATTGTAGCAGGCGGACGGGGCGTAAAAAGTGCAGAAGGTTTTAAGCCGCTTTATGAGCTTGCGGACGTATTAGGCGGTGCTGTGGGTGCTTCCCGCGGAGCTTGTGATGCAGACTATTGTGACTATGCGCTGCAAATTGGGCAGACTGGAAAAGTAGTAACGCCTGATTTATATATTGCTGTAGGTATTTCCGGTGCGATTCAGCATTTAGCAGGAATGTCTAACTCAAAAGTGATTGTTGCTATTAACAAAGACCCTGAGTCAAACATCTTTAATGTTGCTGATTATGGAATTGTAGGCGATTTATTTGAAGTAATTCCGCTGCTTATTGAAGAAATTAAAAAAGTAAAAGCATAAATCCGAACTAAAATATATAGCCGGATATCGGTAACTCAGTTCAAGAATGGAAAAGGTCTGTGAAAAGTAACGTGCCACAGGCCTTTTAAAGCTCATTATAGATTCATCGAGCAAACTATTAGGAAGTATACTTATACGGTGATATACTCATACTAAGCTTATTATAAGCTGTATGTTGTTTTAAGGAGGTAAAAATAATGACAATTAAAAATGTAACGGATCAAAACTTTACAGAAGAGACAGCAGAAGGTCTTGTTCTTGTTGATTTTTGGGCACCATGGTGCGGGCCTTGTAAAATGATTGCTCCTGTATTAGAAGAAATTGATGGAGAAATGGAAGAAAAAGTACAAATCGTCAAATTAGATGTTGATGAAAACCAGGAAACAGCAGGAAAATTTGGTGTAATGAGTATCCCGACACTTCTTTTATTTAAAGATGGTGAAGTTGTAGACCAGGTTATTGGTTTTCAACCTAAAGAGGCATTAACTGATATCATTAATAAACATGCCTAATATAGTAAAGTTTTTGTTTTGCTGTCATAATAAAATATGATGGCAGAGCAAAATCTTTTGTTATTTATTAGAAAAAAGAGAATCCCTTTGTCATCAAGCAGATGAGAAGGGATTTTCTGATGTAAAAAGGGCTGGTAATATATGAATAATGAAGCAATTGAAAAAAAACTGTCTATTCTTCCAATGCAGCCCGGCTGTTATCTGATGAAGGACAGGCATGGAACAATTATTTATGTAGGGAAATCTAAAAAACTCAGAAATCGTGTACGCTCCTATTTTCGTGGAGCAAATGACCGGAAAACACAGCGTTTAGTACAAGAGATTGCCGATTTTGAATATATGGTAACATCCTCAGAGATAGAAGCTCTCATTTTAGAAATGAATTTAATAAAAAAATATGATCCTAAATATAATGTGATGCTGAAGGATGATAAATCATATCCATATTTAAAAATTACATCTGAGCGGCACCCGCGATTAATTATCACAAGGCAGCTGAAAAAAGACAAGGGAAAATATTTTGGTCCTTATCCGAACGTTATAGCAGCAAGAGAAACAAAAAAGCTTCTTGACCGGATATATCCGCTTAGGAAATGTAATAATCCTCCAGGGAGACCGTGTCTTTATTATCATATGGGCCAATGCTTAGCCTGTGGCAAAAATCCGCCTTCTAAAGAGGTTTATCAAGAAATCGTTCAAGAAATAACTTCTTTTTTACATGGCGGGTTTAAAGATATTCGTAACCGTTTGACAAAAGAAATGACGGAAGCCAGTGAAGTGTTAAATTTTGAAAGAGCAAAAGAACTCAGAGATACAATTCAATACATTGATGCGACCATGGAGCAGCAAAAAATGACTGCGAACGATCTGGTAAACAGAGATGTTTTTGGATACAGTTATGATAAAGGCTGGATGTGTGTACAGGTCTTTTTTATCCGGCAAGGAAAATTGATTGAACGCGATGTCAGTGTATTTCCGTTTTACGATGATGCAGCAGAAACGATAATCAGTTTTATCGCACGATTTTACTTACATGAAAACCATTTGAAACCTAAGCAGGTACTTGTTCCTATCGGCATCGACGATGAAATACTGGAAAAATTGCTTGAAATCAATGTTCACACACCACTTCGCGGACGCAAAAAAGAAATGGTAGAATTAGCTTGTGAAAATGCAAAAATTGCTTTGAATGAAAAATTCCAATTAATTGAGCGTGATGAAGAAAGAACATTTCAAGCGGTAGAGGATTTAGGCAAATACTTAAATATTGAGATTCCGCATCGAATTGAAGCGTTTGATAATTCTAATATTCAGGGGTCAGACCCAGTGTCAGCAATGATTGTTTTCGAGGACGGAAAACCAAATAAAAAGGAATACCGGAAGTACAAAATCAGGGATGTTAAAGGTCCGGATGACTATGATACAATGCGTGAAGTTATACGGCGCCGTTATTCAAGAGTACTTCGTGAAGAGCTTCCTTTACCCGATTTGATTATTGTGGATGGCGGTAAAGGGCAGATGTCAGCGGCAACAGATGTATTAGAGAATGAGCTTGGTTTAAGTATTCCGCTTGCTGGTCTTGCTAAGGATGACCGGCATAAAACAAGTGAATTATTATATGGTAATCCGCCAGAAATCATTCCTTTACAACGTCAGTCACAGGCTTTTTATTTAGTACAGCGAATACAGGATGAGGTACACCGTTTTGCAATTACTTTCCACAGACAATTACGGGGGAAAGGATTGTTTCAATCAGAGCTTGATCGTATTCCAGGGGTTGGTGAAAAACGGCGTGTTCTTCTGTTAACACATTTTAAATCAATAGAAGAAATAAAGAATGCGTCTTTAGAGGAAATGCGAAAAATTGGTATACCAAAAAATATTGCAACAGAAATTATCGGGCATTTAAAAGAACAGGACAAAGAAAAAAACGATCGTGAAATGGAATAAATTTCGCGATCGTTTTTTTACAGCAAAATAATTTGGTTGGTGGCTGAACAGACGCAGCTTTCCAGATAAATTTAAAAAAGCTGTCAATCTTGTATATAAACTGTAAATTCAATTTGCTTCAGGCGGTGATGTACAGATTCAAGACATTCACAATCCACACCTTCTAACTGCTGGATTACTTCTGCTATGATTCCGGCTTCTAATCGAAAATCAGTTTCAATATTTGAATTTAATTTAGTTACAATAGCATCCGACAAAAGGTAAAATGTTTTTACTTTCTTCTTGTCTTTTGCGAGATCCAGTGAGCCCAGGCCCATTTTTTCAAAAAATAAACTTAAATCTTCAAGACTGCTAAATTCGAATTTCCGTGCTAAATTTCTTCCTAAAAAATAAAGCAGTGTATCTTTTTCTTCCCCAAATAATTCTGGCAAGCCAATATAGCGTAAAATATCATATCCCGCCCCATCGCTATATAATTGCTCTAATTCATTTACATCTAATTTTTGATTACCGTCGTACTTTGACACCACTTTCATCCTTTCCTACACGTCGCGTTCATGTTAAATGTCTAAGGTTATTATCTATTGTCATCTATTAATTAGCAAGTATTGCTACTAATTTTTTAATATTTTCACAGGATGTTTGAAAGACTATTATCACTCGCGGACACAAGCGAAGTTAATTATCTCTATTATAATAACATTACCTGCGATTTTTCTAAATCTTTTTCTGAGAATCGGGGATCTTTGATTGCATTCCTGTGTGAAAAATAGCATTTTTATTTAAGCAGAGATAATATCCTGACAGTTTTCCCGGCATTAAAATTATTTCGATTTATAGTGCATTGCTTTCTTTAAGAAGGTGGTTGGGAATTCTTGACGCTTTACCTTGTAAGAAGTACAATATATATGTTATTGAATGTACTATAAAGAATATATTTTTACATTGTTGTAAAAGCGCTTTATTTTTTGTAGTCTACATATTTTAAGGCAATACGTTTTAAAGGGGGGTAAACATGGCAGAGCAACGTGAGTTCTTCTTTAGAAGACTACATTCGTTACTGGGAGTTGTACCGATTGGTATTTTCTTAGTACAACATTTATTTGTCAATCATTTTGCTGTGTACGGAGAAGAAGAGTTTAATAAGGCAGCTGGATTTATGGCTGGATTACCATTTGTATTGGTGATAGAGACACTTGTAATCTATCTACCAATCTTATTCCATGCGGTTCTCGGGGTGTATATCGTATTTACATCTAGATACAGCACACGCCGCTATGGATTCTTCCGTAACTGGATGTTCGCATTACAGCGTTTTACCGGGATTTATCTTGTGATTTTTATTGCATGGCATATCTGGGAAACGCGCGTACAAGTCGGTCTGGGACATGCAGATGTAGACTATAGTCTGATGGAAGGCATCCTATCGAGTACACCGATGTTTATATTCTATCTTTTAGGGGTAATTTCAGCGGTGTTCCATTTTGCTAATGGGTTATGGAGTTTCCTGGTAACCTGGGGAATCACACAAACACCAAAATCACAGCGTGTTTCAACGTATTTTTGTCTGATCGTATTCTTAGTAGTCAGCTATTTAGGGGTAAGATCATTAATCACATTTGCATATGGCGTTTAATGATAATGAAATGAAAGAAGGAGTGAGCTAACGAATGAGTAATCGAAAAGTTGCTGTTGTCGGCGGCGGTTTAGCCGGTTTAATGGCTACTATTAAAGCTGCCGAAGCAGGCGTCAGTGTAGACTTGTTTTCTATTGTTCCTGTAAAACGCTCTCACTCTGTATGTGCACAAGGCGGTATCAATGGAGCTGTTAATACAAAAGGTGAGGGAGATTCACCATATTTGCATTTTGACGATACAGTTTATGGCGGTGATTTTCTAGCCAATCAGCCGCAGGTAAAAGCAATGTGTGATGCTGCACCGGGTATTATACATATGTTTGACCGTATGGGAGTTATGTTCAACCGTACGCCGGAAGGATTATTAGATTTCCGACGTTTTGGCGGTACTCAGATGCACCGTACTGCATATGCAGGAGCGACGACAGGACAGCAATTATTATATGCCTTGGATGAGCAGGTCCGCCGTTATGAAGTGGAAGGACTTGTAACTAAATTTGAAAGCTGGGAATTCCTTGAAGCAGTTATTGACGAGAACGGTGTAGGTAAAGGAATTGTGGCTCAAAATGTAAAAACACATGAAATTAAAGCATTTCGTTCAGATGCAACCATCTTTGCTACAGGAGGACCTGGAATCATCTTCGGTAAATCTACCAACTCTATGATTAACACAGGATCTGCAGCAAGTAAGCTCTATCTGCAGGGTGCAAAATATGCAAATGGAGAATTTATTCAAATTCATCCGACTGCCATTCCTGGTGACGATAAACTCCGGTTAATGAGTGAATCAGCACGTGGTGAAGGCGGTCGTGTCTGGACTTATAAAGACGGAGAGCCTTGGTACTTCTTAGAGGAGAAATATCCTGCCTATGGAAATCTTGTTCCAAGGGATATCGCGACCCGTGAAATTTTTGATGTCTGTGTAAATCAAAAACTGGGTATCAATGGAGAAAATATGGTTTATCTGGATTTATCTCATAAAGATGCTAAGGAGCTGGATATTAAGCTTGGAGGTATTATTGAGATTTACGAGAAATTTGTCGGTGAGGACCCTCGTAAGGTTCCAATGAAAATTTTCCCTGCTGTTCACTATTCTATGGGTGGCTTATGGGTTGATGAAAAACAAATGACAAGCATCCCCGGAATTTTTGCTGCTGGTGAGTGTGACTATTCTCAGCATGGCGGAAACCGTTTAGGTGCGAATTCTCTGTTATCTGCAATCTATGGCGGCATGGTGGCCGGACCTAATGCTATTGAATATATTGACGGTTTGGATGAACATGTGGAAGAACTTTCAGATGAACTCTATCAATCCCGCGAAGAAGCAGAGCAAAAAGATTTTGATAAGCTTATGAATATGCAGGGAACGGAGAATGCATATCAAATCCACAAAGAGCTTGGAGAGTGGATGACAGATAATGTAACGGTTGTTCGTGAAAATGAAAAACTGTTGCAAACAGATAAGAAAATTGTCGAATTAATGGAACGCTGGGAAAATATTAATATTAATGATACATCCCGCTGGAGTAATCAGGGAGTTATGTTTACCCGTCAATTAAAACATATGCTTCAATTAGCACGTGTCATTACAATTGGTGCATATAATCGTAATGAAAGCCGCGGTGCCCATTATAAACCTGAATTCCCAGAGCGTAATGATGAGGACTGGTTAAGAACCACTATAGCCGAATACGATGCTAAAAATAATGAGCCTGTATTCAGTTATGAAGAAGTGGATGTTTCTCTAATTCCGCCTCGAAAACGTGATTATACAACCAAACATTAGAAAGGAGTAAATGAAATGGCTGAACAAAGTAAAGTTACCTTTATCATAACTAGACAAGACGGCCCGGATGCTGCTCCTTATGAGGAAACATTTGAGGTTCCTTACAGACAGAATATGAATGTTATTTCTGCTTTAATGGAAATCCGAAAAAATCCTGTAAATAGTAAAGGAGAGCAAACTACCCCGGTCATGTGGGATATGAACTGTTTGGAGGAGGTTTGTGGCGCCTGCTCAATGGTTATTAATGGAACTGCAAGACAGTCATGTGCAGCATTGGTTGATCAGCTGGAGCAGCCAATCCGTTTAGAGCCGATGTCTACATTTCCGATTGTCCGTGATCTTATCGTGGACCGTGAACGCATGTTTGATGCGTTAAAACAGGTGAAAGCATGGATTCCAATTGATGGAACATACGATTTAGGTCCAGGACCAAGAATGCCGGAGAACAAACGTCAATGGGCATATGAATTATCTAAATGTATGACATGCGGTGTTTGCCTGGAAGCTTGTCCGAATGTAAATGACAGTTCGAATTTCATTGGTCCTGCTGCTATTTCGCAGGCGCGTTTATTTAACGCTCATCCAACTGGAGAAATGAATGCCAGCGAGCGTTTAAACGGTTTAATGGAAGATGGAGGAATTGACGGCTGTGGAAACTCTCAAAACTGTGTACAGGTTTGTCCAAAAGGTATTCCGTTGACGACTTCTATCGCGGCAATGAACCGCGCTACAAATATCCAGGCTTTCAAAAACTTCTTTGGAAGTGACACAGCACTTTAATAAAAGATTATGATTAAGCGCAATAGAAAAACCCTAACCATTCTGGTCAGGGTTTTTCTTAAATAGATAATGTGTATAAAATATGTACAAGAGAGGTAATTATGTATGAGCCGTATTTCTTATATTGAAGATTTTACAGCCTGGGAGCAGGATTTTTCTTTTTATGTTCCAATATCTGTCCGGTTTTCTGAAACAGATATGTATGGCCATGTAAATAATGTTTCTCCGTTTATTTATTTTGAAGAAGCACGCATTGCCTATTTAAATCGTTTAGGATTCTTATCAAAGGATATGCGGCAGAAAGATGGAGTCATTGTCGCTGATTTACAGTGTAATTACCTGAAGGAGCTTTATTTTGGAGACAATATTCAAGTGTATGTTAAAACAGCATCTGTAGGCACTACCTCTTTTGATATTCATTATAAAGTGGTAAAGGAAGAGGAAGTTGTTCTGACAGCGAGGGGCAGGCTGGTTTATATTGATACTCAGAAGAAAGCTCCAAAGAAATTATCAGATGAAATGAAGCAAAAATTACTTGCTAAATAACGGTAGGGACTGATTGTCCTATATATTAACAAAGAAATAAATATCGTGCGTTATAGCATGTAGATTCTGATGGATAACAGTGTCAGAATACCGAATAAGAAAATAAAAAGTCTGAGCTTACCTTTCCGAAGCTCAGACTTAAATAGCGCCTTCATACAGTTTACGTTTTTCCTGTAAGGAATGATGATAAAGAATACGTTTGAATGGTAAGCGCAGATGCTGCGAAATTCCAGCAATAAACGTAGGCATTGTATGGAGTTCAAAATAAAAGTTAAATAAAAAAGGAAATAAATGTACTTTTGATCTCGAACAATACCCTGTTTATCGCTTACTTTTTTTCGTTTGATTACAGCTTTAATTCACCCATACGAAGCAATTCAACAACAGCCTGTGAACGGCCTTTTACCCCTAGTTTTTGCATCGCGTTCGAAATGTGGTTCCTCACAGTTTTTTCTGAGATGAATAGCTCTTGGGCAATCTCTTTTGTTGTTTTATCTTGTACCAATAGTTCAAACACTTCTTTCTCGCGTTTGGTCAGTAGCTGCTTCGGTTTATACCCATTATCCTTCAAATGTTACCCCCTCCTTGCTTTATAGAACTGCATCATGAAGGGAATTTATTTAGTCGATATAGCTTATGAAGGCTGAAACAAAAGAGTGCGTACATTTTGAAAAGGACATTCAAAAATTCTGGCGGGAATAACATATTTGGAAGAGGATATCTGCTAAAAGCACCTGCAGAGTATGATGGACATACAAATCACTGTATCATGTGAAAAATTCGTGAGCTTGCATTTCTGTTTATCAGAAAACGAGATCCTTTAGATTTTATCAGGATTGAATTTGCCTGTGATACTTTTTGAATATGGTCCAGAACGCAATGACATTTGAAGGCTTTTCCCTAAAAAAGTTTTCAAGAACTGTTTTTTAGTTTACTATGGATTACAAGCATATGTTAAATGCCTCATAACAATCGCTATATAAATTAATGTTAAAAATTTTAGTGGATTTTTAAATTTAGGGGGTACCAGATTGGAAAAAAACCAAGAAGTAGAAGCAGTTAATAAAATGGAGAAAAAATTAAGATATATTTCTGGTATGATTAAACAAAACGGCCGAAAAATTTTACATCATTATCCGATTACTTCCCCGCAGTTTATTGCTTTGCAATGGCTGCTGGAAGAAGGAGATCTGACAGTCGGTGAATTATCTAACCGTATTAGTCATGCGTTTAGTACGACCACGGACTTAGTAGATCGACTAGAGAAAAATGAACTGGTTGAACGTGTTCGCGATACAAATGATCGCCGTGTTGTGCGAATTCACCTTTTGGAAAAAGGAAAGCATATTATTGAAGAAGTAATCCAAAAACGGCAAGAATACTTGCGGGATGTTTTATCTCAATTCTCCGATGAGCAGAAAGAAACCTTAAATGAATTATTAAGCTTCCTGCATGATGAGATGAAACAGGTGAATGAAAAGTAGAGAAGGAAAAAGGGTGAGAGAATTTTGAAACAGCCAATTGGTGTAATTGATTCTGGAGTGGGCGGGTTAACTGTCGTTCATGAATTAATGAGACAGCTTCCGAAAGAACCGCTTATTTACTTAGGAGATACAGCGAGATGTCCATATGGACCAAGAACAGCAGAAGAAGTAAAGCAATTTACTTGGGAAATGGTCCGTTTTTTATTGAAAAAAAATATAAAAATGCTTGTAATTGCCTGTAACACAGCTACGGCATTTGCAATAAAAGACCTGCAAAAAGAATTGGATATCCCTGTTATTGGTGTTATCAAGCCCGGTGCGAGGGCTGCAATTAAGTCAACTGAGAATAACTATATCGGGATTATTGGAACTGAAGGAACGGTCCGGAGCGGTGCATATAGTTATGCACTCCGTAAAATTAAGTCCGATATTGAGGTTATTTCTTTAGCCTGCCCGTCATTTGTACCGATGGTGGAAAAAGGTGTGCTAGATGGACCGGAAGCCAAACAAGTAGTAGAAACTGCCTTAGCACCAATTTTAGAGCATGATCAGATGGATACACTGATTTTGGGCTGTACGCATTATCCTTTGTTAAAGGATACTATCCGGGAGGTTGTCGGTAAGAAGATTATTGTTATTTCTTCAAGCGAAGAGACCGCTAGAGAAACGAGCACAACATTGGATATTCATCAAATTGCAAACCATGATGACCACATGCCTCCCCATCAATTTTATGCTACAGGGGATTTGGATATTTTTATCGAAATTACAGAAAAAATATTTAAGGATAGTAATTTTGAAGTTCTTACGATTAAGCATGCTGATTTAAAAAATATTTAAGGATAGAGCACCCGTACAATGGCGGAAAAGTTTATTTTCTCTGCATTGTACAGGTGCTTTTTTTACTGTCTAGTAAATTATAGAATTATTGCCTTGTGGATAACTATTTATAAAAAAACAGCCGCATCCAGCTCCGAGCGCCAAAAACTAGGAGATTTCACGTCNTTGACGAAGCGGCATCTTGACATTCTGCTGGCCGGCGGGATTATAAATTGGATTAAAATGCGAGTTCAAAATAGCTAATAAAAGGACCAAAAAGTTCAAGACGGATTTGATGCCTCATTTTTGCTGGACTTTTTGATTATCCTCTTAAAGAAAAACAATAGAAAGGAAGTCAGCTATGGGTTCACAGAAACACGCCTGTAAAGCTTGTGACGGGACTGGCCTATTAATGGATGATGAACAGTGGCACTATACATGTACTGTTTGTCATGGTGACGGGTTTGTTGCCGCTGTGGAAAAGACGGAAAAGCTGCAGGTAGATGAAAATCACAGAGTAATTGATTAAATAGAGGAGGCTGGAGCAGTGCTGTCCGTTTTTACAGTATCTGCTCCGGCTGCTTTTATTATGAATAAAAAATTTTGCAAGCGTTAGAACAGAACGAACAAAAGACAATCTATGGGATTTTAGGAGCGCATGAAGTATCCATTCAACAGGTCCAGAATAGATTCGCTGTATTCTCCAACCGTACCTGAAGCGGTAGTGGTTTTTTGTATTTAAAAGCCTTGAATTAATGAAAGCCAGAATAAGCATATCCTCTTTTAATTTATCTATCTCATTTAGAGATTGGAAATAGAGAGGTGATCCATTTATCAGCCTCTCTATTTTCTTGCTGTCGAGGAAATTATAGAATTATTGCCTTGTGGATAACTATTTATAGAAAAACAGCCGCATCCAGCTCCGAGCGCCAAAAACTAGGAGCTAACACGTGAGCGCCCTACGATAAGTCAACATCGGTTTAAAGTAAAGGAAGGCCGACTAAAAACAGGCTGAAGCCTAACGTCGGCATACCCCTAAAGGGGCATGTTTCCTTTATCTCAGTTGCGCCGCTCCAATCTCTACGTTTTTAAGCAGGCGCTCTGCGCTTTTGTTCCTTAGATGGAAAGAATACGAAATAAAATGGAAACGCAAACTAAGATTCAAAAGGCCCAAAAGGAAACCTTTTAAACCAAGTTTCATTTTAGAAACTATCGAATTCATGGTCTATTTCTAAAGGTGGGCTCGTATAAATAATAGTACAAACCATCTTGGGAGGTAGTTGCATGAGTAAAAAGTTAATCCAATTAATAGGAGCTTTTGGAATATTAGTCTTGCTGGCAGGATGCTTTAATGGAGAGCAGTCATCAAAAGAGGTAGATCCTCCACAAAATGCAGAAGCAGTAAATGGTGAAGAAACAGCGGATGGGGAAGATGCTGCAGCTACCCCTGATGAAGCGGAGGATACTGTTTCAAGAGAGCTGTATTTAATTGATTCGAATGGGATGGTTGCTTCTCAGACTGTTGAACTTCCAGTTCCCGAAACAAATCAAGTAGCACAGCAGGTCATTGAATATCTGGTTAAAGGAGGCCCGGTAACACCAATGCTGCCGAACGGCTTCCAGGCCGTACTTCCGGAAGATACAGAAGTACTCGGCCTTGATCTTCAGGAGGATGGAACGATTGTTGTTGATTTATCCGGAGAGTTTTCGGAATATGAGGCATCCTCTGAGCTTCCAATTATAGAAGCTGTTACGTATACCTTAACGCAATTTGATAATGTTCAAAAAGTCAAGCTCCGGGTAGAAGGAGAGGACTTAGCAGAAATGCCTGTTAATGGTACACCGCTCAATAATGGATACACACGGGCAAATGGAATTAATCTGATGAACAATGATACATTAGATTATTTCAGCAGCAATCCTGTTACCATGTTTTACCCAGTAGAAAAAGAAAACAACCGTTATTATGTTCCTGTAACACAATATGTAAAGATGGATGATGAAAATGATTTAGCGGGTATTGTTAATGAGCTGA
This sequence comes from Oceanobacillus sojae, assembly GCF_900162665.1. Classification (GTDB taxonomy): domain Bacteria; phylum Bacillota; class Bacilli; order Bacillales; family Amphibacillaceae; genus Oceanobacillus; species Oceanobacillus sojae_A. The sequence goes on along the minus strand of NZ_LT727812.1, from coordinate 341,633 downwards.
TAGAGGGGCCGGGCTATCAAAATAATGTTCTCAATGTATTTAATCCGGAAGCAGCTTTAGCCGCAGAACCGGTTGTAGAAGAAGGGGTAGCTAATTTGATTTTCAATGAAGGAATCCTGATGGATCAGGAGCAGCATGTAATCTCTGATGAAGTCATGGAGACAATAGTGAGAACCTTGACAGCACAGCCGAATGTAGATGCAGTAAATGTCCAGGTTGAAAATGTGGATGAAGTATTCAATGAAAATGGAGAGCCGTATTCTGAACCGGTATCTGCACAATTATTTACCCCGAGTGAAGAATTATAATAGTGTGAAAATATAATATAGAGCATCTGGAGAGTGTGTTTAACCACTCTTTAGATGCTCCTTTTTTCTTTGCTTTCAAATTCCTGTTATAATATTGATTTTTCACTGTGCTTTGCACCTTTCTCATGTTTCTTTTTTAGAAAATATGATAAGCTATGTAATGTGAAATAAGGAGGAAGACAAATGGGAAGACATGATAATAGAAAACAAAATGAGCTGCGGTCCATTCAAATAACACCGGGTTATATTACGCATCCGGAAGGCTCTGTATTAATTGAAATGGGTCAAACAAAAGTTATTTGTAATGCAAGTATTGAAGATAGAGTACCGCCATTTATGAGAGGTCAGGGGAAAGGGTGGATTACAGCAGAATATGCAATGCTGCCTCGTGCTACAGAACAACGGAATATCCGTGAGTCTTCAAAAGGGAAAGTAAGCGGAAGAACGATGGAGATTCAACGTCTGATTGGACGAGCATTACGTTCTGTTGTCGATCTTTCAAAAATTGGCGAACGGACAATTTGGATCGATTGTGATGTTATTCAAGCGGATGGAGGTACCAGAACGGCCTCTATCACTGGTGCATATGTAGCTATGGTCATTGCTCTTCATCAGCTTGTAGAAAAGAAAGTACTAAAAGGACTTCCTGTAACAGATTTCCTTGCAGCTATTTCCGTAGGCGTATTGCCTGATGGACAAGAAGTGCTCGATTTGAATTATCAGGAAGACAGTACAGCAGATGTTGATATGAATATTGTCATGACCGGACAAGGCGAATTTGTAGAGCTTCAGGGAACAGGAGAAGAAGCTACTTTTAGCGTACAGCAATTACAAGCAATGCTGGCCTTGGGTGAACAAGGTATCCACGAATTAATCAATCAGCAGAAAGAAATCCTTGGCTCTATTGCAGATTTAGTAAATCAAGACTAATTTCATTGGGGGATGTACACCATGAAGAAGATTATTATTGCGACTAAAAATAAAGGGAAGGTAAAAGAATTCAAGACTTTTTTTGCTCCTCATGAAATTGAGGTTGTTTCCCTGCTTGATTTAGATGAGGAAGTTCCCGATATTGAAGAAACAGGAGAAAGCTTCGTAGAAAATGCAGCTTTAAAAGCAGAAGAGATTTCCAGCCGTTTTCAACAGCCGGTGCTTGCAGATGATTCGGGGCTGATTATCGATGGTTTAGAGGGAAGACCAGGCATTTATTCTGCGCGATATGCGGGGGAGCCGACAAATGATCAAGCAAATATTGATAAAGTTCTGAAAGAAATGAAAGAGATACCTATAGAAGATCGCAGTGCCCGCTTTGTTTGCGTTTTGGCAATTGCCCGTCCCGGCGAGGAAACGATATTTGTAACAGGCTATTGCGAAGGACAGATTAAAACGGAGCAAGGTGGAGAAAACGGCTTTGGCTATGACCCCATTTTTGTACCAGAAGGTTATACAGAGACAATGGCTGAGCTTGAGCCAGCTGAAAAAAATCAAATAAGCCACCGGAAACAGGCGATGAAGCAATTGGAAAACAGAATACATTTGCTATAAATATTTATTTTAAGGAGGGGTACGATGACAAACGTCCTAATTACAAGTGACAGTCATGGACTGACAAAAGAACTGGAAGAAATGGCGGAAAAACATGCTGTGGACTTATATATCCATTGCGGGGATTCAGAGCTGGATTTTGATGCAGCAGAGTTAAGTTCTTTTTATAAAGTTACCGGAAATTGTGATTTTGATTCGCGTTATCCAGATGAGGAAGTATTGGACTTAAATGGAATTCGTTTCTTTATAACTCATGGTCACCTCCATCAGGTAAAAGGAAGTTTAACAAACTTGTCTTATGCAGCGGAAGAGCATGAAGCAAATGTTGTATGCTTTGGGCATACACATATTACCGGTGCTGAAAAAATCGGTAATCAATTATTTATCAACCCAGGCAGCATCCGTATGCCCAGGAATCGTATTGAAAAAACATATGCTATTCTAAGCTGGGAAAATACGGATCACGTTCAAGTCGACTTTTACACTTTAAAAGATGGCAAGGTAAAAGATATGACTTACCGGACTTCTTTATAGGAGAGGATAAGAAAAGCAGTTTATTCTTCTGCGGAAAAATAAGATATGAACTGCTTTTCTTCTTTCACTCAATGCTGTCAATCGTGTTTTTTCCTTTTGTATAAAGGGTTTTGAAGCTATATTATAAGGGATGAAAATAATATTTAAAAATCTGTTGACAAAAACTTCTATCCCACATATAATATTACTTGTCCGTTAAAAACGGTGTACATAAGAAACGTAAGAAATGCAGTAGTTGCGGGTGTAGTTTAGTGGTAAAACCTCAGCCTTCCAAGCTGATGATGAGGGTTCGATTCCCTTCACCCGCTCCATAATGTCCCAGTAGCTCAGCTGGATAGAGCAACAGCCTTCTAAGCTGTGGGTCGCAGGTTCGAATCCTGCCTGGGACGTAAATAAGATAAAAACGCTCAAACTCTTCATATATAAGGGATTGAGCGTTTTTTAATATCTAAATTGCCAAATAAACCACTTGAAACACTTAAATGAGCTTTTGATCAAGCAAAAAGCGATTATTTCATCTGTATGAAAGAAGAGCAGCAGCTTTTATTGAAGGAAATATCGTTTTATATGTTATTTTTAAATTAATATAGACCCTTTGGCTTTTTGAAGGTAACATTGTATTAGGATGCGATATAAATGAATTTATGAGTTAGCATATTGAATCTGTTTTGCATCTTACCCACGTAAATCTTTTATTCCGTGATCAGGAACTGGCAGCTGCTTTCGGGGAAACAAATAATCGCAAATCCTGTACTGTTTTCAGAGAGAGTGCATGAAGAGCTCACAAAAAAGTGTGATACATTTTTCGAAACGGGTGCTGAAAGTTAACATTCCTATTTCAACTTATATAATCTTAATAAACAGTTTAAATTATGACGTATAAGGGAATAACAAATTTGATGATTATTTTTGGTAATCCAGAATAGAGGTGAACAAATGAAAGACAGTACAAAGGTGATATTATTTCCAAATACGAAGAAACAACTGGAAGAAGAGGGATTACATGCTTTAAAGAAAAAGAAATATAAAGAAGCTTTAGAGAAATTAAATTGTCTCATTGAATACCATGAAGGAAGTCATGAAATATATATTGGTAAATTAATGTGTCTGATGGAATTGGGAAATTATAAGGAAGCTGAACGGCTCAGTGAAGAGTTACTGGCTAATAAGGATGCACATTATTATCATTATTTCCATATTTACTTAACAATCCTTTTTCAAACAAGCCAGTATCAGCATTTGCTGAATCTGCTGGAGATTGAGTTTGAACATAATATGATCCCTGATATGCTTGAAGAGCCTTTTCGACAGATGTACGAGATGAGCAAGAATATGAAAATGGGAATGGATGAAGATAACGCCACGGGTTTTATAGAAGAAGTGAAGGAAGCTGTAATCGGGAAAGATTATCTGAAGCAATGGAATCTTATTGAACAGCTGCGGCGAATACATGCAGATCCAAAAGAGGATATTATTCAGCTGCTTGAAAATCAGCAAGTCCATCCTGTAATAAAAACGGCATTATTAGAATGGTTCAGAGAAGCTGGTATAGAGAAATCGGTTCATATACATAAGTTTGATACTAAGATGATGGTTCAGCCATCTAATCTGAACCAAATCTCTAAGGAGAACAGCTACATAGTCATAATGAGAGAACTGGAAAATCGTACGGGAGATAACCCTACTTTATTACATTTACTTCAGCAGCTCCTATATCGCTACTTTTATGTGACCTACCCATTCATACCTGCAGAAAACGATACGGTTTCTATTGCAGAGGCGGTTTATGCGCTTGGGAATGACTATTTACAGATGGATATAAAGCTGGAAGACCTGGATTCATCTGCTCAATCATGGGCAGAATCTATAAAAATTTGCAATTCCCTTTATTTAAGTATTATTGAAGAGTAGTAAAATGCTTGAAACACATAAGATATATGTTATAATGAGGTGGTTGTAAATTAGGAAAAAACTATTGATCAAATGAATAATGAAATGCAATGATAGATTTGATTTTGGAGGGAATAATAATGACAACAAAATGGGAAAAACAAGAAGGCAATAAAGGTGTATTAACGTTTGAAGTGACGACTGAGGAATTTGATCAGGCGTTAGATCAAGCATTTAAAAAAGTATCAAAGGATGTACAGGTTCCGGGATTCCGTAAAGGGAAAATTCCCCGCGGTATTTTTGAAAAACGCTTTGGCGTAGAATCTCTATATCAAGATGCAGTAGATATTGTACTGCCAGGTGCTTATTCTAAAGCAGTTGATGAAGCTGAGATTTTCCCGATTGCACAACCATCTATTGATATTGACCAAATTGAAAAAGGACAGCCGCTTGTATTCACTGCTGAAGTAGAAGTGAAACCGGAAGTAAAACTTGGTGAATACAAAGGATTAGAAGTAGAAGAAAAATCTGTAGAAGTAACAGATGAAGATGTTGAGCAGGAAATTGAAAATCTTCGTGAACGTCAAGCGGAATTAGTTGTGAAAGAAGACAGCGAAATCGTAGACGGTGACACAGCAGTAATCGACTTTGAAGGATTCAAAGATGGAGAAGCTTTTGAAGGCGGACAAGGTGAAAACCATTCATTGGAAATCGGTTCCGGGCAATTTATCCCTGGATTTGAAGAGCAATTAATCGGTAAAAAAGCAGGCGATGAAACAGAAGTAAAAGTGACTTTCCCTGAAGAATACCATGCAGAAGACCTAGCTGGTCAAGAAGCAGTATTTAAAGTGAAAATTCATGAAGTAAAAGCAAAAGAATTGCCTGAGCTTGATGATGAATTTGCAAAAGATGTAGATGAAGATGTAGAAACACTTGATGAATTAAAAGCAAAAAAACGTGAAGAGCTGGAAACAAACAAAAAACAGCAGGCTGAAAATGAGAAACGTGAAGAGCTGCTTCAACAGGCTTCAGATAACATTGAAGTAGAAATTCCTGAAGCTATGGTAGATACAGAAGTAAACCAAATGGTTCGTGAATTTGAACAGCAGCTTCAAATGCAAGGGATGACTTTAGAAATGTACAGCCAATTTTCAGGACAGGACGAGGATGCACTAAAAGAGCAAATGCGTGCTGATGCTGAAAAACGCGTTAAAACAAATCTTACTTTAGAAGCAATCGCAGAAGCAGAAGATCTTCAAGCTACTGAAGAAGATATTGATGCGGAACTTGAAAAAATGGGTTCTATGTATGGAGTTGAAAAAGAGCAGCTTGTTCAAATGCTTGGCGGTTCAACAGAAACGCTCGAAAATGATTTGAAAATGCGTGCTGCAATTGATTTCTTAGCTGAAAACAGCAAAACAAAATAAGTGTTAAATAAAAAAAGAGGATACAAAAGACAAGGTGCGCCTGAATACGTGCCTTGTCTTTCCTGTTAATTAGGGCGCAGTCGAAAAAACAATTTTTTTGTCAAAACTGCATTTTTCCTGCTTGAAAAAGCATACTATACAAATGGAATTGCAAATAGTTGACATTTAAAAGAATTGAGGCATACTGGAATGACAGACTTATCATACAATTGCTTATAGCCAATACAAAAAGTATATTGTTTTGTATTTCTATATGTATCTGATATGATAAATTATAAAGCTGACTGCTAATCTGTAACAGCACATGCAGAGGGAATCGAATTAGTTAAGCCGAAAGATAAGAAACGATAGCCTAAATTGCTCTTTTTGTGGGTAGAATGAATAAGAAGTTCAAAAGTTAGCAGCTGGTCAGGCGATTATATAAGTGATGAGAAAGTCTTGGAGATTGTTGAGGAAGGCGGCGAAAAGAAATGTTTAAATTCAATGAAGAAAAAGGACAATTAAAATGTTCTTTTTGTGGCAAAAGTCAAGAGCAGGTGCGAAAATTAGTAGCTGGTCCTGGCGTTTATATATGTGATGAATGTATTGAACTGTGCACAGAAATTGTAGAGGAAGAGCTTGGGACAGAAGAAGGCATGGAAATGAATGAAATTCCAAAGCCGAAAGAAATCTGTGACACGCTTGATGATTATGTAATTGGACAGGATAAGGCCAAAAGAAACCTTTCTGTTGCAGTATATAATCACTACAAACGCGTTAACTCAGGTATGAATAGCGGCGATGTAGAAATTTCTAAAAGTAATATTGCAATGATTGGACCGACTGGCAGTGGTAAAACATTACTGGCTCAAACATTAGCAAGAATTATTAATGTACCTTTTGCGATGGCAGATGCAACATCATTAACAGAAGCTGGATACGTAGGGGAAGATGTAGAAAATATTCTTCTTAAGCTGATTCAATCCGCAGACTATGATGTAGAAAAAGCAGAAAAAGGAATTATCTATATTGACGAAATTGATAAGGTAGCCAGGAAGTCTGAAAACCCTTCTATTACCAGAGATGTTTCTGGGGAAGGTGTACAGCAGGCCCTTTTAAAAATTCTTGAAGGAACAGTAGCAAGTGTACCTCCTCAAGGTGGAAGAAAACATCCACATCAGGAATTTATTCAAATCGATACAACAAATATTTTATTTATTGTCGGCGGTGCATTTGATGGCATTGATCAAGTAATAAAACGTCGTATTGGTAAAAAGGTTATCGGTTTCGGTGCTAATGAAGAGAAGGAAGAGTTAGATACAGCCCAGCTGTTGTCTAAAGTACTTCCGGAGGATTTATTGCGCTATGGGCTTATTCCAGAGTTTATCGGCCGTATACCGGTAATCGGCAGCCTTACTCCGTTGGATGAGGATGCACTAATTGAAATCCTGACTAAACCGAAGAACGCCTTGGTCAAGCAGTATCAAAAGCTATTTGAAATTGATAATGTTGAGCTTGAGTTCGAGCAGGAAGCACTGGAAGAGATTGCGAAGAAGGCTATTGAACGGAAAACAGGAGCACGTGGATTGCGTTCCATCATTGAAGGAATCATTGTAGATGTTATGTTTGATCTTCCTTCAAGAGAAGACGTAGAAAGATGCGTGATTACAAAGGATACTGTTATTCAGGAAGATGGCAGTCCGAAACTTATTTTCCGTGACGGAACGATCCAGGAAGGAAATGAGAAATTCCCAAAGGAAAGTGCATAAGCATAAATGAGTGAATGAAAATGCAGATTCTAAGCAGAATCTGCATTTTTACTCTTTCTTATAGTAAAAAGCTTTTCTTATACTTAAATTAATGTAATAATCATAGATACTTGTATAACTGTTTATACTAAAAGAAAGTATAACAGTGTTTACATTTAGGTAATTTTTTTTTACACTGAGAAAGAGCCTTACAAAGAAAAATAAAAGAACATAGGGGGTGAATGTATGACAGCAAACTATTTGAAGATGCCGCTGCTGCCTTTACGAGGGTTAATCGTATTTCCATCAATGGTATTGCACCTTGATGTTGGCAGAGATAAGTCTATTGCTTCTTTAGAACAGGCAATGTTGGCTGATCAGTACATATTTTTAGCTTCACAAAAGAAAATGAATTCAGATGATCCTCATTCTGCAGATATATACAATGTTGGAACTGTTGCAAAGATTAAACAAATTACGAAGCTTCCAAATGGAACACAGAGGGTGCTTGTGGAAGGATTTTATCGGGCAGAAATTGTTCGTTACCTGGAGGAAGAAGAAAACTTTATCGTAGAGGTAGAGGAAAAGGAAGATATTGTAGGAAATGCGTTTGAATCAGAAGCTTTGATGCGTACTTTACTTGAGCAATTCCAGCAATACATAAAAGTTTCCCGTAAATTAACAGAAGAAACATTTGAAACTGTCGGCGATATTGATAATCCCGGCCGTTTAGCAGATATGATTACTTCACATCTTTCTCTGAAGCTGAATGACAAGCAGGAGATATTAGAAGCTTTTGATGTGATGGAGAGAATACATAAACTCTTAGATATTATTGCAGATGAAAGAAAAATTTTATCCATTGAGAAGAGAATCGGACAGAAGATTAAAACATCGATGGAAAAGACCCAGAAAGAATACTATTTAAGAGAACAATTAAAGGTTATCCAGAAAGAACTTGGAGACCGTGATGGTAAATCCGGTGATTTGGAGCAGCTCCGCACAAAAATTGAGCAATCTGATATGCCTGAAAACATTACCAGTGTTGCATTGAAAGAGCTCGGCCGGTATGAAAGGGTACCACAGTCATCCGCGGAAAGCTCTGTGATTCGAAATTATATTGAATGGCTTGTTGCTCTTCCATGGCAAACGAAAACAAAAGATAATATTCAAATGAAAAAGGCCGAAAAAGTACTAAATGCAGACCACTATGGCTTAGAAAAAGTGAAGGAACGAATTTTAGAATATCTGGCGGTTCAAAAGCTTACTAATACAATAAAAGGGCCTATTCTTTGTTTAGTTGGACCGCCCGGAGTCGGGAAAACATCCTTAGCAAAATCAATCGCTAATGCCATTGACCGGAATTTTGTTCGCATTTCTTTAGGTGGAGTTCGGGATGAAGCGGAAATACGCGGCCATCGCCGGACTTATATTGGAGCAATGCCCGGAAGAATTTTGCAGGGGATGCGACGGGCAGGAACAGTCAACCCGGTGTTTTTATTAGATGAAATCGAGAAAATGTCCAATGATTTTCGGGGAGATCCTTCTTCGGCAATGCTGGAGGTTTTGGACCCGGAGCAAAATCATAACTTCAGCGATCACTATATTGAGGAAACCTATGACTTATCCAATGTGTTGTTTATTGCGACAGCGAATAATATAAACAGTATTCCAGAACCGTTGCTGGACCGGATGGAATTAATATCTATTCCAGGCTATACAGAGGTTGAAAAGCTGCATATCGCAAAACGCCATCTACTGCCGAAACAAATTAAAGAAAACGGACTGACAAAGAGTAAAATTCAAATTCGTGAGTCTGCTATCATGAAATTAATCCGCAGATATACCAGAGAAGCCGGTGTCCGCGGTCTGGAAAGACAGCTTGCGACGCTATGCCGTAAAGCAGCAAAAGAACTCGTCTCTGACGAAAGTAAGGATCGAATTATTGTGACCGATCGTATTGTTGAAGAATATTTAGGTAAGCCAGTGTATCGATATGGATTGATTGAAGAAGAAAATCAAATCGGTGCTGCAACGGGTCTTGCTTATACAACAGCCGGCGGAGATATTTTATCGATTGAAGTGACACATTACCCGGGAAAAGGAAACCTGAAACTTACAGGTAAACTTGGAGGCGTCATGCAGGAATCAGCTCAGGCTGCTTTCAGCTATGTAAGGTCCCGTGCAGAACAGTTGAACATTGATTCGGATTTCTATGAAAAATATGATATTCATATCCATGTTCCTGCCGGAGCGACACCGAAAGACGGGCCTTCCGCAGGGATTACGATTGCAACAGCACTTGTATCCTCGCTGACTGGACGTGCTATCCGAAGAGAGGTAGGAATGACTGGGGAAATTACACTTCGGGGGCGGGTCTTGCCTATTGGAGGGTTAAAAGAAAAAGCATTAAGTGCGCATAGAGCCGGGCTTAGAACGATTATTTTACCCGAGGATAATGAAAAGGATATAGAAAATATTCCCGAAAGTGTCCGTGAAGGACTGGAGTTTATACCAGTAAAGCACTTAGATGAAGTATTAGAAATTGCATTGGTGAAGGAGGAAGAATAATATGAAGGTTAATCAAGCAGAGATCGTTATCAGTGCTGTCAGTGAAAAGCAATACCCTGAAGCCCGGTATCCGGAATTTGCACTTGCAGGGCGATCTAATGTTGGGAAGTCTTCTTTAATTAACCGGCTAATTAACCGAAAAAATTTAGCAAGGACTTCTTCCAAACCTGGTAAAACACAAACTTTAAATTTCTATCTGATTAATGAGTCCATTTATTTTGTAGATGTTCCGGGCTATGGGTATGCGCAGGTATCCAAGAAGGAACGCGCAAAATGGGGCGGCATGATGGAAGAATATTTTAAAAACAGAGAAACACTCCAGGCTGTTATTCTTATTACAGACTTGCGCCACGAGCCGACAGAAGATGATATTCAGATGTATGATTATCTGAAATATTTCGAGCTCCCTGTTATCGTAATTGGAACAAAGCTGGATAAAATTCCAAAAACAAAACGATATAAGCATATTAAACGTTCCAAAAAAGTTCTTGAAATGGATCCGGAAGATATTTTTATTCCGTTTTCAGCAGAAACCTCAGAAGGCAAAGAAGACGTTTGGAATGCCATCAGATCTTTTATGTGAATGGGTAAAAATAAAGGATACGGTTATCAGAAGCAAAAGCTTCTGGCCGTATCCTTTATTTACGTTTCAGCATAATAATACCTAAAAGTATAAGCAGAACCGGCCAAAAACGCTCTAATAATAAAATAATGGGTTCGAGCCAGCTTGTGTAAATGGAAAGCTGTTCAGCAAAAAGAAACAGCAAACCTGCCAGGATAAAGAAAACACCTGCAAAAAAACCTTTTTTCGTTTTCGTATAACGGATGATGAAGGCAAGTCCAATAATAATTAAATAAACAGACCAATCATCTACCCAAAAAGAATAATGCTTTATTCCATGCAGATGAATTCCGACCCCGAATAATAATGTACCTATAAATAAATTCTGATATGTTCTGGTTGTATAACTGTGAATAATAACACCAAGACCAATTACGATTAATAAGGATTGCCATGAATAAAAGTCTACAAAAAACGGAATCCGAAGTTCACGGAGCAGAAGAAAAATACCAACTCCAATACATAAATATGCAAGCAGTGAATGCTTTTTTTTCATTAAGAAGTTCCTCCTTTGTCCAAGAATAAGAAAATATAAAAAATGCTGAAGATAGCCGCTCCAACGGGTTTCATGGGATGAGTAATCTTAGGGCCCCGGAGATACACTGCGCTTCCTGGAACAGACATCTCCTTGGCAAGAACACCATTGTTTTAAAGCCCAAGTGATTTTCTTACTTGCTTAGCTGTACTCTATAAAAATTCTAATTAACCAGCCCGTAAATAAAGCGTGTCCCTTGCTATAAAAGGTCAGTTATGTTACATTACAGTCGGAATGAGTTGTTGTAACGGACGTTTTTTTATTTGGAATGAATCGTGTTATCGTACATATCATTAACTTACATACATAAAAAATTGTTTCAGATTCTGTTCACATTTTAGCACGAAAAGCATTTCATTACATGTTATAATGATTATTAGATAATAATAGTAAAAAGTATGAATCATTTTATCATAGTGGGGGTAGTACTGTGCATATTTTAAAGGTTGGTTTTAATTACAAAACAACCCCTGTAGAAATTAGGGAAAAGTTCACGTTTAATGAAGAAAAATTAACAGAAGCAATGATTGCATTAAAGGATCAGAAAAGTATTCTTGAAGATGTAATTGTTTCAACATGTAATCGGACGGAAGTGTATGCAGTTGTAGATCAGCTTCATACTGGAAGATATTATATTAAGCAATTTTTAGCAGACTGGTTCGGAGAGGAAAAAGAAACATTCTCAACCTATCTGCATATTACAGAGGATGATGGAGCGATTGAGCATCTGTTCCGGGTGACGACCGGTCTTGATTCCATGGTTCTTGGAGAAACCCAGATTCTGGGCCAGCTGAAACTGGCCTTTTCAAAAGGACAGCTGGCAAATACAACAGGTACTATTTTTAATGAGTTGTTCAAACAAGCCATCACATTCGGTAAACGAATGCATAAAGAGACCGGTATTGGAGAACATGCTGTATCGATCAGTTATGCTGCTGTTGAATTAGCAAAGGATAAATTCGGAGACTTGAGTGAAAAGCATGTTGCTATTCTGGGAGCAGGAAAAATGGGTGAGTTAGCAGCGAAAAATATTCAGGGTGCCGGTGTAAAAGAAATCACTGTCATTAACCGGACGAAGGAAAAAGCGCTGCTGATGGCAGAAAAATTTCAGGGCAATGCAGCAGTAATGGATGAACTATCCTCTGTTCTGGAATCTGCTGATATATTAATCAGTTCTACCGGATCAGAGTCTGTCGTTTTATCAAAAGCAGATATTGAAAAAGTACAACAGAAACGCCGGGATAATCCATTATTTTTAGTTGATATTGCTGTTCCAAGGGATATTGATCCGGAGGTTGCCGGGATGGAAGATGTTGCTTTATATGACATCGATCACCTGCAGGATATAGTAGATGATCATCTGGAGTCCAGGAAAGCAGCGGCGGAGCAAATCGAATTATCTCTTGAAGAAGAAATAGTTCAATTTAAAGAATGGATGAAAACACTTGGTGTTATACCAGTAATATCTGCACTTAGACAAAAAGCATTATCTATCCAGTCTGAGACAATGAAAAGTATTGAACGAAAAATTCCAAGCTTAACCGAGCGTGAGAAGAAAGTGCTTAATAAGCATACAAAAAGTATTATTAATCAGCTGCTGAAAGAGCCGATTACACAAGCAAAAGAGCTGGCTGGTACAGAACAGGCTAATGAGGCCTTACATTTATTTGTTGATATTTTTGGAATAGAGAATGAAGTAAAAGAGGAACTTGAGAAACAAGTGAAAAAAAATGATACACTAACCAAATTTACTCAAGAGGATATTGCCTCTTTTCCAGTAGTTGAACGGGTGCCTACTGCTTAATTGGGCAGAAACTGCCTACAATCATTCACATCCAACCAGAAGGTCATTTCATCACTTTCTGGTTGCTTTTTATTGTAGAAGAATTGCGAGACTGCAAAGAATCGAGGAGGAAAACATCGTGCGAAAAATTATTGTAGGTTCCAGAAAAAGTAATTTAGCAATTACACAAACGAAATGGGTTATTGATCAGCTGAAAAAAGCCGGCGTAGAAAATGAATTCGAGATTAAAAAAATTGTTACAAAGGGAGATCAAATCCTGGATGTTACATTATCAAAGGTTGGCGGAAAAGGTCTTTTCGTGAAAGAAATTGAAAAGGCAATGTTTGACAAAGAGATTGATTTTGCTGTCCATAGCATGAAGGATATGCCTTCTGCTCTTCCAGAGGGTTTAGAAATTTCTTCTATTCCTGTCAGAGAAGATCATCGTGACGCTTATATTGCAAAAGATAATGTGAAATTAGCAGATCTTAAAGAAGGCTCCATCGTCGGGACAAGCAGTTTACGCAGAGGCGCACAAATTCTTGCAGCCAGACCAGATCTAGAGATCAAGTGGATCCGCGGAAATGTGGAAACGCGTATTCGTAAATTAAATGAAGAGGACTATGACGCAATTATTTTGGCTGTATCCGGTTTAAAGCGTGTCGGTTTAAGTGAGAATCTGATTACAGAATACTTAGATCCGGAAATATGTGTACCTGCTGTAGGGCAGGGGGCGCTGGCAATTGAAAGCCGTGCAGATGATTTGGAATTACAAGAAATTGTCCAAAAAATTCATGATGAATATACAGCAAAGACAGTATTAGCGGAACGTACTTTCTTGCATTTATTAGAAGGCGGCTGTCAAGTACCAATTGGCGGATATGCTTATTTAGATGGTGAAGAAATTGTATTAACTGCTTTAGTAGGTACACCGGATGGAAAGACAGTCCTGAAAGAAGTTGTCCGCGGAAATGATTCTGTCCAGGTCGGTAAGCAGGCAGCAGAGTTATTAATTAAACAGGGAGCCAAAGAAATTGTGGAACGGGTTAAAGAGGAGATGGAATAATCATGGAGAAGCCGCTTCGTGGGGAGCGCATATTAATTACGAGGGAAGAGACGAAAGCTGCTGAAATGGCGAAAAAAGTCATAAAGTTAGGCGGAAGCCCTGTTATCACTCCAATGATTGAAATAAAGTTTTTGAAGAACCTTGGGGATATTTCCATACTGAAGCGGCTTTCCAGCTTTAGCTGGGTATTTATAACAAGCGCAAACGGTGTGGAGGCTTTTTTTCAATTGCTCCGTAAACAAAATATAAAACTTCCGGAAGAAGTGAAGATAGGGATTGTCGGAAAGAAAACAGAAGAGGCGTTGCATACGTATGGCTATGAAGCTTCTTTTATTCCGGCAACATTTGATGCGCTGGCGATGGCAGAGGAGTTTATTGCATTCTATACCTCAGTTAAGCCGGTGTTATTGATCCGGGGTAATTTATCCCGGCCGACACTCCCGGAAAAATTAGAGGAAGAGCAGATTGCTTATGAAACACTGGAAGTTTATGAGACAACATACTGTATGGAATCGAAACGGAAGCTGAATCAGGAGCTTCCAACAGTCAGCTATATAACATTTACGAGCCCATCAACCGTAGAAGCGTTTGTTCAATTAGCAGAGTATATTCCAAATACAGCAACGTATATTTGCATTGGCAGAACAACAGAAGAAAAGGCAAAACAACTAGGCGTTCCTGATGTGTATACGTCAACTCCATATACTACAGATGCTATGTTAGACTTAATTGCAAAGATAGTAAATGAAAGGAAGATCAATCATGAGTGAATTCACATTTGACAGACACAGACGTTTGCGTTCATCCGTTTCGATGCGTGCACTCGTTCAAGAAACACATTTAAGAGCAACAGATTTTATATATCCGATTTTTGTTATTGAAGGGGAGAACATCCGACATGAGGTGCCTTCCATGCCCGGGGTGTACCAGCTGTCTTTTGATCATTTATTGGAAGAAGTAGAGGAAGCTTATCAATTAGGAATTCGTTCATTGATTTTGTTTGGTGTAGTAGAAGAAAAGGATGAAATTGGATCAGAGGCTTTTCATGATCATGGAATTATCCAGGAAGCAACAAGAATAGTGAAGCAAGCTTATCCGGAAATGCTTGTAGTTGCGGATACCTGCTTATGTGAGTACACATCACATGGACATTGCGGTGTGATTGAAAATGGAGACGTAGCCAACGACGCTTCTCTGGAACTGTTAGCTAAAACAGCTGTTTCTCAAGCGAAAGCAGGGGCTGATATTATTGCACCTTCCAACATGATGGACGGTTTTGTGACAGTAATCCGCCATGCTCTGGATGAAGCAGGCTTTCACCATATTCCAATTATGTCCTATGCAGTGAAATACGCATCTGCTTATTATGGCCCGTTTCGTGATGCCGCAGACAGCACACCGCAGTTTGGGGACCGGAAGACATATCAGATGAACCCGGCAAACCGTCTGGAAGCAATCCGTGAAGCAAAATCGGATATCAAAGAAGGCGCCGATTTCTTAATTGTAAAACCAAGCCTGTCTTATATGGATATTATGCGTGAGGTAAGAGATAATTTTGATGTTCCTGTCGTTGCATATAATGTGAGCGGAGAATACGCCATGATTAAGGCGGCCGCTTTAAATGGCTGGATTGATGAGAAAAAACTGGTTACAGAAACATTGCTTTCTATGAAACGTGCAGGCGCGGATTTAATTATTACCTATTTTGCAAAAGATGTGGCAAAATGGTTGCAGGAAGAGAAATAAAGGAGGAAGAGCATGGAAAATACAAAATCAGTAGATGCTTATAAAGAAGCCGTCGATTTAATGCCCGGCGGAGTAAATTCTCCAGTACGCGCATTTAAATCTGTCGGATTGGATCCGATTTTTATGGAAAAAGGAAAAGGCTCAAAAATTACCGACATCGATGGTAATACGTATATTGATTATGTATTAAGCTGGGGGCCGCTAATTTTAGGACATGCGGATGAGCGTGTTACAAGCAGCTTAAAAGAAGTTGTCGAAAAAGGGACAAGCTTTGGTGCTCCTTCATTGCTGGAAAATAAGCTGGCAAAGCTCGTAATTGATCGTGTTCCTTCCATTGAAATGGTTCGAATGGTAAACTCTGGAACAGAAGCAACAATGAGCGCGATTCGTCTGGCCCGCGGTTATACCGGCAGAGACATAATTATTAAATTTGAAGGAAGCTATCATGGTCATGGAGATTCCTTGCTGATTAAAGCTGGTTCCGGTGTCGCAACACTTGGTCTTCCGGACAGTCCCGGAGTTCCTGCGAATATTGCAAAGAGCACGATTACAGTACCATATAATGATATGGATAGCTTAAAGCTGGCTTTTGAACATTATGGCGATAAAATTGCAGCAGTGATTATGGAGCCGGTCTGCGGGAATATGGGCGTTGTTCCTCCACAAGAAGGTTTCTTAAAAGGTGTACGTGAAATTACGGAAGAAAATGGCTCATTACTTATCTTTGATGAAGTAATGACAGGATTTCGTGTCGGCTATTACAGTGCACAGGGCCATTTTGATGTAACACCGGATTTAACCTGTCTTGGTAAAGTAATCGGCGGGGGTCTTCCTGTAGGTGCTTACGGCGGAAAACGTGAAATTGTTGAACAGATTGCGCCGACCGGCCCGATTTATCAGGCTGGAACATTATCCGGTAACCCGTTAGCAATGACAGCAGGCTATGAGTCTTTAACTGCTTTAACAGAAGCTTCTTATGAAGAAATTAATAAGAAAGTCGACCGGCTTGCAGAAGGCTTCCGTCTTGCTGCAGATAAATATAATATCCCGCTTCAAATTAACCGCGCAGGCTCAATGGTTGGTGTATTCTTTACTGACCAGGAAGTTGTTGATTTTGAAACGGCTCAGTCTTCTAATTTAGACTATTTTGCGCAATATTACCGTACTATGATTGAAGAAGGCGTATTCCTGCCTCCATCTCAATTTGAGGGTTTATTCTTATCTACTGCCCATTCAGACGAGGATATTGAAAAGACAATTGAAGCAATTGACACAGCCTTTGCGAAGATTGAACAGTAATGAAAATATAATTTAACTATATTTTATAAAGCTTTAATGAAAAGAGAAATTTAAATTCTATTCGAATTTGGATTTCTCTTTTTTTAATATTTACTGTGAGTCATTTCTCCTCCTTAGCATATTCTGCTGTCCCAAATCATATAATTGATAACGAATGATCCGCATCTGGACTGTTTGCGAGAGGAGGAATACATTTGTCAGTAGATTCTAATTCATTTATTTTTGAACTGGAAGAATCACTGTTTTTTGAAAAAGGACAGGAAGTAGAGGAAATCAGGGGTATTTCCATTGAACCAGAAATAACAATCGAGTCATTAGATAACTATATTTCTATTCGCGGTGCTATTGAGCTTCAAGGGGAATACCAAAAAGTAAATGTTGATGAAGAAGAGGGAGAAGTGCTTGACTTTGACCAGATTCAGGCAAAGCGTTATGTAGAGAGCATCCGGGAGGTTAACGGTCTATATCTATTTACACATAAATTCCCTGTAGATATATCTGTGCCGCCTCATCGGGTGAAAAATTTAGAGGATGTAACTGTGCAGATTGAAACCTTTGATTATGATTTACTAGGACCAGATAGCCTGAAAATAGCCGCTGTAGTTGAAATTAACGGCATTTTACAGGATGAAGTCTATCGTCCAGCTGAGGAGAATCTGGAAGAAGAGGAACAAGAGCAGGTTGGGGACACGTTTTCTTTTGAAATTGAGCATCCCGAAGAAAAGTTAACACGTAATGAGCAAACTACGTCAGAAGAACAAACAGTATCGGAAGAACAGACAGAGGATGATCCGGATAGATGGAAAATAAAATCTCAGCCTTTGTCTGAATATTTTCAGTCTCTATCGGAGGCAGAGGTTTCTGAAGAAGAAGAACAGCTGGAAGAAGAATTAGAAATGGTTGAGGATATTGTGTCGACAGAAGAAACAGAAGAAGAGTCAGGCTGGGATACAACAGACGAGTCTGAAATAATCGATTATATAGAGGATACAATTTATCAAGATACACCCAGAGATGAAGAGATAACGGAAAGCAAGGAGCCGGAGGAAAAAGAAGAACGAACAGAAAATGAATCCATATTGTCTGAAATTTTCAGGGAGGCAGATCAAAATCATTATGTGAGAATGCGGCTGTGTATTGTTCAGGAGAATGATACGATTGATACCATAGCCGAACGGTTTGCAATCAGTCCATTGCAATTAATTAAGCATAATCAGTTAGATGCAGATTATGAAGTGAATGAAGGACAGCTGCTCTATATTCCGGCAAATCAATAAATGTACCAACCTGCACAAATAACAAAAAGTTTATTTGTGTAGGGATTTTACATAATTTCAACTTTTAAAACCAGCAATAAGGTAAATGTACCAAATATAGAATAAAGCAGGTTTGTTAAAACTCGAGCGAATTCAAGTTTTTCTAAATAAGAGGTGACATAGGATGAATTTATGGAAAAAAGTGCTGGAAGCATATCATATCTACCCCGTCAGTATTGAAAAACAGACTGAACGTGTGGTGAAAGTATTTGACGGTATGCAGGAGTATGCCTTGAAGCGCAGTTTTTTAACAGAGCAGACGATTGAAAATTGGCAGCATGTCTACCACATTGCTCGTGAACAAAATGTAACAGAAATCTTACCTGTATATTTGACCAGAGATAATACATTTTTTCATAAAGAAGAGAATTTTTATTACTATTTATCGCCATGGATTGACGCTCCTGAAATAACCGATTCTACGTATCATATAGAGAGAACCTTGCAGACGCTGGCGCAAATTCATAAAAAAACAAGGCAAACCAGCCGTATTAGATCCAACCGTCTAAAAGATACCTTTCAAGGTTTTTCAAACTTTTGTAAGGAATCTCTGGATCAGCTTCATACCCGCGTCACAGATTATGAAAGCAGAAAATACATGTCTCCGTTTGAACTTCTTTATTGCACACATTATAAAGGAGTTTGTCATGCCGTAGGTTTATTGCAGGATAAACTTGAACAAATCTATGGAGAGGAAGAAACAGATATTTTATGGTCGACCAGTTTATGCCATCAGCGGGTGGATGACACGCATTCAAAGGGAGGCTATTTAATTAATTGGGAATCAGGAGGTTTTGAGCATCCTGCACGTGATTTATCACATTATTTCCGGGGACTGACAGGTTCTTATAATCAGCCCGAAAAGTCGATACAGCAGGCATTTACGGTTTACCAAAAAACAAATCATCTGACTGTGAAGGAGATGCATCTTGTTTCTGTCTATTTACTTAACCCGTCATCCTATTTAAGTGTGCTCAAAAATTATACAGACCGCCGCACAAAAAAATCAATGATTAATCAGGTAAAGGAGCTGCAGCAGCAATTTCGTCGTTTAGAATTTGGAATGAACTGGGTGGATTTTATACAAGAAACATATGAATCAAAGGAGGAACAGCCAGATTAGATCCATTGCATGTAAAAAGAAAGAGCAAGACCAATTAGTACAGCCAATATTATAATGTCAAATGCTGTGGGTATTAAAAGCGTTCGAATAATCTGAAATACTAAAATAGGTGTAATACAGGTTTCTACAATAAAAATGCATTTTCTTGCCCAAGGCGGAATACGATAACGATAAAAACGGGACATATTTATCCCCTCCTGTTTATTTCAGTACTTTAATATAATATGTTATGTATAAACCTGTGAAAAGTGTGTCAATAATATAGATACACTTTTTTATGACGAATTTTCATGTTCATATTACTGGCTTGACCGGGGAAATGCCTATTTACCGGTAAATATATGAAAATATAGTTGACGTTCCCTGGAGGAAACGATAAAATAAATGTTACTAAGAAAACATATGAATGCGTGGAAGAGAAATAGTAAAGAATAAACGCTCTTAGAGAGGGAAATCAAGTGGTGAAAATTTCCCGGGAAGGTTGTTCTTGAAGTCGTCTCTGATGCAGGATCTCTGAAAAATGGAGTAGGAGATTCCGGTTGTCAGCCGATATCCATGACCTTGAGTGTGCTTCGTAAAAGCTAGTATCGCTTTTATTTATAAGCAAACAAAGGTGGTACCACGGAAATATACCTTTTCGTCCTTTATATATCAGGATGAAAGGGTTTTTTTAGTTTTCATAAAAATGAAGGAGGTTTTTAACATGTCAGATAAACAAAATCAGCTTCCTCCGAAATACAATCCGCAAGAAGTGGAAAAAGGAAGATATCAATTTTGGTTAGATGGTAAGTTTTTTGAAGCGAAAGATGATCCCGAGAAGGAGCCTTATTCTATTGTTATTCCGCCGCCAAATGTTACAGGGCGTCTCCATTTAGGGCATGCCTGGGATACAACAATGCAGGATACCATTACACGTATGAAGCGTATGCAGGGCTATGATGTATTATGGCTCCCTGGAATGGACCATGCAGGGATCGCGACACAGGCAAAGGTAGAAGCAAAGTTAAAAGAAATGGGAACAAATCGTTACGAGCTTGGCCGCGAGAAATTTCTTGAGAAATCTTGGGAATGGAAAGAGGAATACGCAAGCTTTATCCGCTCACAGTGGGAGAAGCTTGGACTTGGCTTAGACTATTCCCGGGAACGCTTCACTCTGGACGACGGGTTATCTGAAGCTGTCCGGGAAGTGTTTGTCCGCCTTTATGAAAAAGGACTTATTTACCGCGGAGAGTACATTATTAACTGGGATCCTTCCACAAAAACAGCCCTCTCTGATATTGAGGTTATTTATGAAGAAATCCCGGGTAAGTTTTATCATATGCGCTACCCGATTAAAGACAGTGATGAAACGATTGAAATTGCAACAACCCGTCCGGAAACAATGCTTGGGGATACTGCAGTAGCTGTCCATCCGAAAGATGAGCGCTATCAGCATTTAATCGGCAAAACGGTTATCCTGCCGATTGTCGGCAGAGAAATGCAGATTGTTGCCGATGAGTATGTAGATATGGAGCTTGGATCCGGAGCGGTTAAAATTACACCAGCGCATGATCCAAATGACTTTGAAATCGGTAACCGCCATAATTTAGAGCGCGTGCTTATTATGAATGAAGATGGAACCATGAATGAGAACGCAGGAAAATATCAGGGCTTAGACCGGTTTGAATGCCGGAAGCAAATTGTTAAAGATTTGCAGGAATCAGGTGTTCTGTTTGAGATTGAAGAGCGTCCGCATCAGGTTGGGCATTCGGAGAGAAGCGGAGCAGTTGTTGAACCTTATTTATCAACGCAATGGTTTGTGAAAATGGAGCCGTTGGCAGAAGCTGCTTTAAACATGCAGGATTCTGAGGAGGAAAAAGTTCATTTTGTTCCAGAACGATTTGAAAAAACATATTTTAACTGGATGGACAATATCCGTGACTGGTGTATTTCCAGACAATTATGGTGGGGCCACCGGATTCCGGCCTGGTACCATAAAGAAACAGGAGAAATCTATGTAGGCAAAGAAGCTCCTGCAGATGTTGAAAACTGGGAACAGGATGAAGATGTATTAGATACGTGGTTCTCATCTGCACTTTGGCCATTTTCTACCATGGGCTGGCCAAATGAGGAAGCTGCTGATTTAAAACGTTATTTCCCTACCAATGTATTAGTAACAGGCTATGATATTATTTTCTTCTGGGTATCCCGGATGATTTTCCAATCAAAAGAATTCATGAATGAACGGCCGTTTCAGGATACCTTGCTGCATGGTTTAATCCGCGATGCAGAAGGAAGAAAAATGAGTAAATCCTTGGGGAATGGTGTGGACCCAATGGATGTTATTGATAAATATGGAGCAGATTCCCTGCGCTATTTCTTAATGACTGGATCAACACCTGGTCAGGATTTGCGTTTCCATTGGGAAAGAATCGAGTCTACCTGGAATTTTGCCAATAAAGTATGGAATGCCTCCCGTTTTTCTCTTATGAATATGGAAGGATTCACATATGAGGATATTGATTTAACTAGAGACTTAACTGTTGCTGACAGATGGATCTTATCCCGTTTGAATGAAACAATCGACCACGTAACAAGAAATGCCGATAAATATGAATTTGGTGAAGCGGGAAGACATCTTTATAACTTTATCTGGGATGAATTCTGTGATTGGTATATTGAAATGGCAAAACTGACGCTATATGGTGAGGATGAAGCGAAGAAAAAGACAACACGCTCTGTTCTGGCGCATGTTTTAGACCAGACGATGCGTATGCTGCATCCATTTATGCCATTTATCACGGAGGAAATCTGGCAGCAGCTCCCTCATGAAGGACCGTCTATCACCGTCAGTGAATGGCCGAAAGTAAATCCAGAATTTGATGATAAAGAAGCGGTGTCTGAAATGCAGCGTTTAGTTGCAATTATCAAATCCGTTCGTAACAGCCGGGCAGAGGTGGATACACCAATGTCTAAACAAATCGATATGCTTATCTCTGCAGAAAGTAATGCGCTCGTTCACGAGTTAGAGAAGAACCGGGAATATTTAGAGCGTTTCTGTAATCCGAGCTCCCTGCAAATTGCAGAGGGTATTGAAGCTCCAGACAAAGCGATGACCTCTATAGTAACTGGAGCAGAAATCTTTCTTCCTTTAGAAGGTTTAATCGATTTTGATAAGGAAATTGCACGATTGGAAAATGAACTTGCAAAATGGAATAAAGAAGTAGAAAGAGTGCAAAAGAAGCTGTCTAATCAAGGATTTATAAGTAAAGCGCCAGAAGCATTAGTAGAAGAAGAAAAGCAGAAAGAAAAAGATTATCTGGATAAACAGGCGAAAGTAAAAGCCCGTTTGGCAGAGCTGAAGCAGTAATCAAAAAAAGCTATGTGGAAAATTTCCGCATAGCTTTTTTCTGTTTTAATGCATTTTTTCTTTTATAAAACGAATATATTCTTCTAAAATATTGGTATCACTCAGCATACTCAAAGTGCGGGAGCCAACCGCATCTTCAATTTCATTAAATATGAGTTCTCCATCCTCTGTAAACATAAAGTCAATACCGGCAAGTCCAAAATCATAAGCATCTATAATCTTTTGAATGGTTCTTATTTCGGTTTTATTTAATCTGTACAGGGAAGCTGTTCCACCAAGAGAATAATTCGCCCGAAAATCATTTGCATTAGACCGTAAAACAGCAGCGATAATCTTTTTGCCGATAACAAATACCCGTAAGTCCTTACCAAGCTGAATATTTTTCGGTGATTGTAATAAATAATCCTCCATACCGCTTTTTCGATATTCTTCCCATTCCTGCTGGTTATAAATCATCGTAACCTGATTACCGCCTTTGCCGTTAGCCGTTTTGGCAACAAAAGGGAAATTTAGTGGCAGAGAGGAAGGGATAAGTTTTCCAGGAAAAAAATAGCTTTCCGGCACCGGTATATCCAGCTGCTGTATAGCCAGATAACCATGAGCCTTATGATTAAATGTTTCCGAAATAACCGCATTATTAAATACTGTTATTCCCATCTGTTCCAGCTGTTTATTAAGAAGCGGGTCCATTGTCCTGACAACAGCAAAATCAGCATGGATTTCTTTTCCTTTTACATGGATGATTTGTTTATCTCTTTGAATACCAATAGAAATATCTTCCCGTAATAGCAATGTTAGTGTAATGGACTGCTTTTTGGCTTCATCAATAAACCAGTCAATATAACTTTTATTTCGTGTGGAATCAGCTTCTGTATAGATTAACCAGCCATTCATTGGAAAAGCTCCTTTTTTATATATGCTATCATATGGTCAGCAGCGTTGACTCCTGTACATTCATACAGGTTTCGGATATGTGCGTTAGCATTTATTTCACAAATCAGCCATTCATTATTTGGTCCAAATAATAAATCCACCCCTGCAAAATCCGCTCCAATTGCTTTTACAGCTTCAACGGCAAGCTCCTCTATTTCATCATTAATGGTAAATGGAAGCATCTTTCCTCCATTCGTCACATTTGCCCGGAAATCCTGACTGTTTTGGCGTTCCACAGCTGTAATTGCCTGGTCACCAATAACTTGAACGCGAATATCCCGGCCTCTGCTTTCCTTAATATAGGTCTGAAATAAAAATGGACGTTGTCCAATCTGAGTGACGACACTGGTTAGTTCATCTTTATTATGGACTAAATGAACCTGTTCTCCAAAGGAGCCGAATGCTTCTTTCACAATCATTGGAAAACCGAGATAATCGATTACTTTCTGTATGTAACAGGAAGAAAGGCTTTCTGCATGATACGTTTTAGGAGCAATGATGCTCTTAGGAATAGGAAGCTGATGCTTCTCGAGCATTTGATAAGTATAAATTTTATCATCACTGATTTCAATTGCTTTTGACGAATTAAATACACGCACCCCCAGCTGTTCCAGCTGTTTTGCTAAGTAAATATCCTTATCAATAAAAAATGCAAAGTCAGGCAGTTTACCATTATTTGATATAGATGACACAGCGCTTTTTTTCGGGCATAATAAAGTTATTAAATCATCATTTTTTAAGCAGGTTGTATTCATTCCTTGCTTTGCAGCAGCTTCTTTAATCATATTTGCATAGTCCAGAAATTTATCTGTTGCAATACTTCCATTAATAATAATCCAGCCAAAATAATTCAAAATAGAACATCCTTTCTGTGATTAGTATACGATGAATAGATGAAGGGGGAAAGAAAGATGCACGCAGACATTATTAATTTTTTTGAAAAACGGCAGCAGCTTGGTATACAGCCTGGCCTGGATCGTATAGAGGCATTGTTAGAAGCTTTAGATCATCCGGAGAAGAAGTTTGCATCTATTCATGTTGCAGGAACAAATGGAAAAGGTTCTACAGGTACCTTTTTGCAAGCCGCATTAAGAGCAAATCGTTATCGTACAGGGACATTTACCTCACCAAGTTTACATGGTCTGACCGGTTTTATTCTCATCAATGGAGAGCCGGTATCCGAGGAAACTTTTACTGCATTATTTCAAGAAGTAAAACCGGTGATTCAGCAAATGGATAAGGATGGCAGAGCGCCCAGCCACTTCGAAATTATTACTGCCATGGCATTTTTATATTTTTCCAGAAAGGCGGATATAGCCATTATAGAGGCCGGTATGGGCGGAAGAGAAGATACAACAAATGTTATTAACCCTATTTTATCCATTATTACGACAGTTTCCAGAGATCATACTGCATTTTTAGGTGATACACTGGAGGAAATAGCAGCGCATAAAGCAGGGATTATTAAACCGTTTACCCCTATTATAACAGGAGTGGAGGGGGAAGGTCTTATCCCGATTATCAATGAAGCAAATAAAAAGAGAGCAGTATTATATCGGTTTGGGATGGACTTCACTATTAAGGAGTTGCAGATTGATGAGTTTGAATGGAAAAACCTTGCCTCCAAGTATCGTGTAAAGCTTCGGACGATTGGTATACATCAGCATCACAATGCCTCTGTAGCAATCCAGGCTTTAAAGGTATTAAAGAATAGATTTGGCCACCTGGATATGCGTATTTCGATTGATGCTATGCAGAAGGTAACAATACCGGGAAGAATGGAAAAAATTCATGATAATCCCTTTATCCTGGTCGATGGCGCACATAATGAAGCAGGAGTGAAGGCTTTTATTAAAACAGTGAGAGCAATTTATCCAAGAAGAAAAGTGCTGGTTTTATTTGCTGCATTTAAGGATAAGGATGTAGCAGAAATGCAAAGGCTGCTGGCAGATGTTTTTCCGAATTTGTATATAACTTCTTTTGAACATCCCAGGGCACTTCCATTACCAGATTACCCGCTGCAAAATAAAGGGGAGAGGGTAGAAGATTGGCAGACATGGATCACAGATCAAATAAATACATCAGCAGCACCGGTTTTGGTAACAGGATCATTTCATTTTATCGATTTAATCCGTTCTTTTGTTAAATCTTTGGAGGAATAAGATTCAATAACAGAAAACGATAAGAACATAAAAGAATATTGTAGAACGATTATAAAAACGGATGTCATAATTCGCCTTACTTTTTACAAGAGCTATGCTAGAGTAAAAACCAGTACTAGCATTGGGGGGCCGGATTGATGACAAAACAAAAACCACATACGATAGATGATACGAAAGGTACTTGGACATATAAAGTTAAAAAATCCTCCACAGAAGCTGCAGCAGATACGGAATCTGCGGCAGCTGTTGAAAAAGGACAAGATGAACCTGATTTCACTACACTGCCAGCAGTCAACAGCATGAAAAAAGGCAAGTCCTTAAGAAAAATAAATATAGTATGGAAAGCTATCCTCGTAAGCGGAATAAGCGCCATTGTTGTCGGTACAGTTATAGGTTTTATTCTTTTTCGGATGTTTGTACAGGTTGATGCACCAGCCAGTGCCGGAAATCCATCGCAGGGAACAGCACCGGTTGCTCAGCCAGAAAAAGAGGAAGCGGATTCAGGTATAGTTACACGTTCACTAGATTCATTAGAGTCGTATATTATTCAGGCGGGCATATTTTCAGAAAAAGAAAATGCTGATTCACTAATAGCGAATTTAACGAGCTTAGGCATATCAACTGTATTTTTTGAAAAAGACGGCCAATATTATTTGATGGCAGGAGTTGGCCCGACGGAAGATGCAGTGAAGTCTCTTGCTGCCTCGCTTTCTAATAATCAGGCAGAGCTTTATGTGAAGGAATGGGGTACAGAAGCGAGAGAAATAGAAATGACAGAAGCAGAGGATGGCTGGTTAACGGAGTTTCAAGGCTTTTTTACTGAACAGCTGCAGCAGGTGGATTTAAATCAGCCAATTGCAGATGAGGAGATAACTGCGTTGGTGAATCAGGCTCCTGAGGGAGCGGAAGAGATAGCTGAATTAGTAACCAGTTTAACAGAGATGATGGGGGAGCCTTCCTCTTATCAATTATTAAACTGGATGAAGGTATATAACGAATTATAGTGCAGGTATTGTAAAAACCCCATGGAAAGCCCAGTTTTTAGACAACAGCTTTCTATGGGGATTTTTATGTAAAATTCTTTTTTGCTTGGCTGAAAGACCAGTAAAGAATCCATTTCTCATTAGAAAAAATCAATTATAGCCTGCTGATATTCTATAGAAATGAATAATTACCAAGTTGTTGAAAGGGGGCGGGGCCGCTATGATATAGATAAAAGAAAGGTGGGATTATCATGGGAAAACCAATTTTTATTCGGGATTTACCAACGGAAGACAGGCCAAGAGAACGTTTGTTAAAGCATGGTGCCAATAAGCTGAGCAATCAGGAAATATTATCTATACTGATTGGCAGCGGCTCTAAAAATGATCCTGTGCAAATGCTTGCAGACCGTATTCTTATGCACTTTGAAGGTATTAAATTATTAAGAGATGCTACGGTAGAAGAATTAACAGCTATTAAGGGAATAGGTGTTGCGAAAAGTTTAAACATATTGGCAGCAATTGAACTCGGAAAAAGAATCAGCAGTTATAAGTCTCTGGATACCTATATGATCCGTTCTCCGGAAGATGGAGCGAATTATGTTATGGAAGAGATGCGCAATTTAG
Source organism: Oceanobacillus sojae (assembly GCF_900162665.1). Taxonomy (GTDB): domain Bacteria; phylum Bacillota; class Bacilli; order Bacillales; family Amphibacillaceae; genus Oceanobacillus; species Oceanobacillus sojae_A. The sequence goes on along the minus strand of NZ_LT727812.1, from coordinate 314,090 downwards.
CACAGGAACATTTTGTAGCTCTTTTTTTAAATACAAAAAATCAAATCATTCATCGTCAAACCCTCTTTATCGGCTCTTTAAATGCTTCAATAGTACATCCTCGTGAACTGTTCCGGGAAGCGGTCAGACGTTCCGCCGCTTCTGTTTTAGTCTGTCATAATCATCCTTCTGGTGATCCGACACCATCACAGGAGGATATCCTTGTTACGAAGCGTCTTGTCGAATCTGGAAAAATAATTGGAATAGAAGTTATTGATCATCTTGTTATCGGGAATGAGCGTTTTGTGTCGTTAAAACAAAAAGGATACTTATAAATACTATCTATTTTAGGATTTTTTTCGTATAATTGTATATGGAATTAATTTTCAGCGCCATTTTTCAAAAAATGTAAAAGTGGCGCTTCTTAAAATTGTATAAACAAAGCTTGATTTATGATAAAGTTCAGTCTACAATACGTGCTGATATAAAATGAAAAGCTGAAAATATAATTGTTAATGAAAGAATGGGGGAGGACGAATTTTATGGGGATATTTAATATTTCTCAGGATTTAGGAATTGATTTAGGAACAGCAAATACATTAGTCTATGTAAAAGGCAAAGGTGTTATTGTCCGCGAGCCATCTGTTGTGGCAAAAAATTTGGAGACAGGGGCAGTCGAGGCTGTCGGAAGTGATGCAAGAATGATGATTGGACGTACACCTGGAAATATCTCCGTTATCCGCCCGATGAAGGATGGGGTAATTGCAGATTACGATACAACTTCCATTATGATGAGCTACTATATGAAAAAAGCAATGAAGAAACGTTCTCTCTTTGCAAGAAAACCCAATGTAATGGTCTGTGTCCCGTCCGGGATTACTATGGTTGAGGAAAGAGCAGTTATTGATGCAACCAAACAGGCAGGTGCAAAAGAAGCTTATCCGATAGCAGAGCCTTTTGCTGCAGCAATTGGAGCAGGATTACCTGTTTGGGAACCGACAGGCAGTATGATTGTTGATATTGGCGGAGGAACCACTGAAATTGCTGTTATTTCTTTAGGAGGTATTGTAACCAGCAATTCGATCCGGATTGCTGGAGATGACATGGATGAGGCGATTATCTCTTACATAAGAAAAAATTATAGCCTAATGATTGGAGAAAGATCGGCTGAATCGATTAAAATGGATATAGCAGCAGCTAAACAAGGCATTGTTGGAGAAGAAATGGATTTAAGAGGGCGCGATTTATTGACGGGATTGCCAAAAACAATTACAGTTACATCTGAAGAAATTTCCGGAGCTTTAGATGACAATATTGATGCAATTGTTAATGCTGTTAAAGCAACATTAGAAAAAACGCCGCCGGAATTATCCGCTGACATTATGGATCGGGGTATTGTCTTATCAGGCGGCGGCGCTCTTTTAAAAAATCTTGACAAGGTAATTAGTGAGGAAACAAAAATTCCAGTATTTGTTACAGATGAACCGTTGGAAAGCGTAGCAATTGGAACGGGCAAATCACTTGATTATATCGATCAATTCCGTTCTGCTCCAAGTGTGTCTTCACGCGCGTTAAATTAATAAGTAGGTGTTTGTATGAATTTTTTTCGAAGTAAGAAATTATTTGTGATCCTCATTGGATTTATTGTACTAGTGGTGTTAATAGGATATTCATTAAACAGTCGGGGGCATTTAAACTTTGCCGAGAAGATTGTCAGTGATGCAGTAGGCTGGGTGCAGAACATTGCGCAGGCTCCAGTTACGTTTGTTACTGATATTGCATCAAACGTTAGTGACTTTAAGACAACGTACGAAGAAAATCAGGTGTTGAGAGAACAATTATCTCAACAAAAAAGCATGGTATATGATTTGCAGAAGCTGGAAGATGAGAATGAAGAGTTACGCTCTATTATTGATATGACGGAAACAGCACGGGATTATGAACCAATCTATGCGACCGTAATCGCCCGTTCGCCGGAACAATGGGTGGATCAGGTAACCATTAACCGTGGAGAAAGCGACGGAGTTCAGGAAAATATGGTTGTCAGAACAGCCGAAGGAATGATTGGAAAAGTTCTTCGTACTTCAAAAGATACATCCACCGTGCAATTATTGACTGGATTTGATGAATTTAACCGTGTTTCTGCTACGGTATTACGGGATGATGACAGTGATATTTTTGGAATGATTGAAGGGTTTGATGAAGAAACAGAGATGCTCTTATTCCGTATTATTGAAGAGTCTGATTCCGATATCGAAGAAGGAGATACCGTATATTCCTCCGAGCTGGGCGGAGAATTTCCGGCAGGGATTACCATTGGTGAAGTCAAAGAGGTTGTTGCTGATCAATATGGATTAACAAGAATTGCAATGGTGGAGCCGGCTGCAGATTTATTTGATATCCGGAATGTGATTGTGGTGAATCGTTCGATTGACCAGCCGGAAGATGAAGACGAAGAAGGGGATGACGAGTCTTGACCAGACGTGTAATATTCCCTTTGATACTTTTCGCAGTAATGGTACTCTCCGGAGTCGCTTTAGAGCTTTTACCTCATCAGCTGTTAATGGGTACATATATGATTGTGCCCCACTGGCTGTTTGTCATATTAATTTATATTGCTATTTTCTACGACCGTAATGATACTTATTATGCTGTTTTATATGCGCTTATTTTTGGATTGCTTTTTGATATCGTTTATACAGGTGTTTTGGGCGTCTATATGTTCTCTTACGCACTTGTAATTTATATTGTCCGTGGTTTGAAGAAAATGCTGCAGGGAAATTTTTATGTACTGCTGATGCTGTCAGCTTTTGGAATAGCTATAGCTGATATTAGTATTTACGCCATTTTCACCGTTATTGGATTTACAGATATGCCGATTGAAGTGTATTTATTGAACCGGTTAATACCTACAATTCTTATGAATCTATTATTCCTGGTATTAATTTATCCGTTTATTATAAAACCAATGCGGAAATGGGGTACAGAATTAACATAATCTGACCGTTTGAAATAAACCGGAAAAACCGAATTATTTATTAAAGAGCAGCAGACTCTGCTCAGTCGGCATCCTTCATTAGATGTGGCTGTAGAAAAAAGAGGTGAATGTATCGTGCAAGAAACGAAACCAACCATCACAATTAAAGGTACTAGAGATGGTTTGATTTTATTTATTGATGAAAATTCTTCCTTTGAGGAGATTTTACAAGACCTGATAAAAAAACTGGACGCCAGCACCCCGCAAAAAGAAGAGCCTGTTGTTTCGGTTAAAGTAAAACTCGGTCATCGTTATTTAACGGAAGAGCAGCGTCATCAATTAAAAGAAATTATTGAAGAAAAAAACCGTTTTCAAATTGAAGCGATGGAATCAGATGTTATACCAATTAAAGATGCAAAAACATGGCTCGATGAAAGTCAATTAAAAGTAGTTAATCAGATTGTCAGATCCGGACAAGTACTGGAAACAAAAGGAGATTTACTGTTAATTGGTGATGTGAACCCCGGCGGCAGAGTAAGAGCCAGCGGGAATATCTATATTATGGGGAATTTATTAGGAATTGCGCACGCCGGTATAGATGGAGATCAAGAGGCTTTTATAGCTGCTTCCTATATGAAGCCGGCGCAGCTTCGAATTGCAGAATATATTAGCCGGGCACCTGATTATGAAGCTGATGGCGTATACATGGAATGCGGAATCATTGATCCAGATCAGAACAAGATTGTGATCGATTCGATTAAAACACTTTCTAAACAGAGAAAGGTGATTAGCGCATTTGAGAGGAGAATGAATAATGGGTGAAGCGATTGTAATTACATCCGGGAAGGGTGGGGTTGGTAAAACAACTACATCTGCAAATATTGGTACATCTTTAGCTTTAATGGATAAAAAAGTATGTTTAATTGATACAGATATCGGCCTGCGAAATTTAGATGTAATTATGGGACTTGAAAATCGGATTATTTATGATATTGTCGATGTTATTCAGGGACGCTGCAAGCTGCAGCAGGCTCTAATCAAAGATAAACGTTTTGATTACCTTTCATTGCTTCCTGCTGCACAAACAAGTGATAAATCTGCTGTTACGACAGAAGGCATGAAAGAAATTGTTTCAGAACTGAAGCAAGAGTATGATTATATTATTATAGATTGCCCTGCCGGTATTGAACAAGGCTTTCAAAATGCAATTGCCGGTGCTGACAGAGCCATTGTTGTAACGACGCCTGAAAATTCAAGTGTACGGGATGCCGATCGTATCATAGGACTTATCGAAAAAGAGAATATGGTAGAGCCTCCGAGACTAATTATTAACCGAATTCGCAATCATATGATGAAAAACGGCGATATGCTGGATATAGATGATATCGTTCAATTGTTGGCAATTGATTTAATAGGCATTGTTGCTGACGATGAAGAAATGATTAAAGCTTCCAATAAAGGAGAACCAATTTCTCTCTCTCCAAATTTCAAATCTTCGATCAGCTATCGCAATATAGCCAGAAGAATCTTGGGAGAAACAGTTCCCTTGCAGTCACTGGAGGAAGAAAAAGGATTTATGCAGAAAATAAAGGCATTTTTTAAAATATAATAATGAATCAAGAAAACATCCGACAGATCACAAAATCCGTCGGATGTTTATTTTTTAGTAACCGGTAAATACTTCCCCAATTGTCTTTCGATAGGGTCTTTCATTAAAATAATAATCTAAACACTCATTATCCTCCACAGAAATCCGCTCTCTGTCAGGATATTCAATATAGATGGTATGCTTCTTTTCACGATGAAAACGGGTTAATACATCTAAAAAACTGTCCTGAGGAGATGCGTAAATTGGTTTAATGGCACGTACAAAATTTCCTCCTTCGTATCTCTTTAAAAGAAAACGGATAAAAACATAAAAGCGATATTTCCATTCTTTCCAATTTTCCTGTATTAAGAAGAGCCAGATAAGAAAGCTGCTTAACGTAAATGGGAAAAAAAGTAGCTGTCCTAAAACGATTATTACGCATATCGCTAAAGAACCGATAATCGTTGCATAATATGCTTTTTTAAAGGTTAAGAAAGTAGTTAAGGCTAAGAAAACCAGCTTACCGCCGTCCAATGGCCAAATTGGCAGCAGATTAAACAGGAGAATAATTGTATTATAATAAAGCATTAATTCAAAGTAATAATCTGGAATTACTCCAAAGGAAGAACCGCCATACAAAAAGCCATAAATTAAAATCTGTACAAATGGTCCTGCAAGGATAACGATCGCCTCCTCGCGGACAGGACGGGTCCCGTGTTCATCTGTTTTCATTACTCCGCCAAAAGCCCAGAGAACAATAGATGAAATTCGCCATTTAAAGGAAGAAGCAGCAATGTAGTGCCCCAATTCATGGAGAAAAACAATACTGAAAATAATAGCCAGTTCTGTGAAAGAGCCTGTCAAAAAAGAAACGAGAATAAATATCCACAAGATAGGGTGGAAATGAATGAGTTGTATAGAAGTTTTAAGGCTGTTGATCAACCAGAATCACCTGCTCAGGATCAATATATTGGTTTTCTTGCTCTATTGCGAAAAAAACAGATTGATTGCCGCTTTCTTTTCCTAACGTTCCAAGAACTTGACCATTAGAGATATGCTGATATAAATGAACATCGATCGAATCTAAAAAACCATATTGTGTCGTAGAGCCGTCTGCATGCTGAACCTTTACTGTTTTATCTGTAGAACGATCATTGCCGGCAAATACCACAATACCTTCTCCAACTGCAGCCACGTTTTCTTCTCCGTCTGCATCAATATAGACACCTTGGCCATTTTCGTGGAAGTGTTCTGAAATGGTTCCATTCACCGGAAGATATGTTGGATCTGTAACAACTTCTTCTGCAACTGTGCCCGGTCTGAAGGATAAGGGAGTCCCAAATGCCTCAGAATACCAGGCATTCACCTTAGCAAAAGGGAATTGATTGGTTAAATTGGAAGTTATCCATTCTTTGGGCTGCTCCATAAAAGGTTTGTCTACTTCTGTTACAAGGGCTGTTCCCAGAAAAAGCGAAACGGACAATAGAGCTTTCACTGCAATACTGGCAATACGGGAATTATTTTCAGGAATTGCTGAATTTGTATGGCTGGAAGATATAGAAGGATAAAAACCGTGAGATTCTTCTATATCGGGTAATGCGTTACTTTGTAAATAATCCTCTTGATTACCTTGTTTTGCTCTATTTAACCCTTTTACTTTTTGACGCATTTCAATTGATTTACGAATTTTTTTTAAGTTTTTATCCATCCATCTCACAATCCTTTTTTAAAGATAATAATATCAGAAACAAATTCCTTCTTAGATTGGTACAAGTATATATATGATAAACAAGCTGTTTATATGAGTAAATGTATGAAATATAAAAGCTTCCATACTATATTATAGTTAAGCATTTTCAGCTAAGATTATTAAAAAAGGTTGACAATGGAACCTGTAAAATGATAAGATTTATCTGTTATTCTAAGTAGCACCCGTGCTACAACCGCGCAGAACAGGTCTTAAAACTGCAGGATGCAGTACCTGAATGGCGAGTCTGAGTTAAATGAGGAGGTGCATATAAATGTACGCAATTATTGAAACTGGTGGTAAACAAGTTAAAGTAACTGAAGGACAAGAAATCTATGTAGAGAAGGTTGCTGGTGAAGTAAACGACACAGTAACTTTTGAAAAAGTCCTATTCGTCGGAGGAGACGATGTGAAGGTTGGTGCTCCATACGTTGAGGGCGCAACTGTAACAGCTAAGGTTGAAAAGCATGGCCGTCAAAAGAAAATTGATGTTGTGAAGTTCAAGCCTAAAAAGAACTATCATCGTAAACAAGGTCATCGTCAGCCATACACAAAACTTGTAGTTGACAAAATCAGCTTATAAGGGTTCTGTTATTCATAATGATTCAAATAACTGTTTTTCAATCAGATAATCAGGTTACAGCATTTGAGCTTACTGGACATGCAGAGAGCGGTCCTTACGGATATGATCTTGTATGTGCAGGTGTTTCAGCTGTGACATTTGGCGCTGTGAATGCAATTATGAAGCTATGTGAGACAGACCTCAATATCGATCAGGGAGCTGACGGCGGCTATCTTTCTGTCCGGCTTCCAAAGAACATAAGCTCCGAAAAACTTGAAAAGATACAATGGTTAGTACAGGGGATGATTGTCTCTTTAGAAACTATTGAAGAAAGTTATGGGGAGCATGTTCGACTGAATTTCTCATAAGGAGGTGCATTTTTATGTTACGTCTTGATTTACAATTTTTCGCATCTAAAAAAGGTGTAGGTAGCTCTAAAAACGGTCGTGATTCACAATCAAAACGACTTGGTTCCAAACGTGCTGATGGACAATTTGTAACTGGCGGTTCTATCCTTTATCGTCAACGCGGTACAAAAATTTATCCAGGTGAGAACGTTGGCCGCGGCGGGGATGACACGCTTTTCGCTAAAATCGATGGTGTTGTAAAGTTCGAACGCTTCGGTAGAGATCGTAAAAAGGTCAGTGTTTATCCTGTAGCCAAAGAAGCATAATGCTAGGTTAACAGTATAGTTAAGGAACAAGGCAGGCTGTCGAGATAATCTCTCGGCAGCCTGCTTTCATTTTCCGGATATTGTCGAATGCTTCCGTTTTACTGCTTTTGATTTGCTGTGTTTTCTGCTATACTCAATTTTAATGAGGTGAAGGAATGGACGAAAAGGAGACAGTTCGTTTAATACAAAAATACAGACATGATTTAATGAACCGATTACAAATTGTTTCCGGTTATTTAACTATGGGGAAAGCGGATAAGGCAAAAATGAATTTGGATAATGTTTTGGAATACTATGAAGAGGAACGGAAACTGATGCGGTTAAATGCTGATAAGCTTATGATATGGATTTTACAGTTTCAAGAGACATATCCTGCCTTTGCATTAACGTATCATGTAGATTTACTCGAATCTTCTACAAAAAAGATAGATGAGCAGGAGCTTCTATCGTCCTGTAAAAAACTATTAGCTTTCTTATCAGAAGCTGCACAAGATTTACTTGTATACGATCTTGCTCTTCATATTGAAGAGCAAAAAACACAATGGGTAATCAGGATGATTATAAAAGATATTATCCTTGAGAAAATAAGTATTGAAAATATAGAACAGCAATATGGTATTTCTGTAACACAGGAGAACGAAAAAATGAATTTTGAATGGAATTTAGCAAAAGAAGAAAGAGGTGATTAGCAATGTTTGTCGATCAGGTGAGTGTATATGTAAAGGCCGGTGACGGCGGAAATGGACTGGTTGCGTATCGTCGAGAGAAATATGTTCCTAAAGGTGGACCAGCAGGCGGAGACGGCGGGAACGGAGCAAATATTGTCTTTAAAGTAGATGAAGGTCTAAACACATTGATGGATTTCCGATATAACCGCCATTTTAAAGGGAAACGCGGTGAAAATGGCATGAGCAAAACACAGCATGGGAAAAATGCTGCTGCCTATGTTATTCCTGTACCGCCGGGCACTACGGTAATAGATGAAGATACAGGCGAAGTTATTGCTGATTTAACAAATCATGAGCAAGAGGCTGTTATTGCAAAAGGCGGTCGTGGAGGAAGAGGCAACACCAGATTTGCCAATCCTCGCAATCCAGCTCCAGATATGGCTGAAAACGGGGAGCCTGGTCAGGAGCGTAATATTAAAGTTGAACTGAAGCTGATTGCTGATGTGGGATTAGTCGGTTTTCCAAGCGTCGGTAAATCTACATTGCTGTCTGTAGTCAGTGCTGCCAAGCCAAAGGTTGCTGCTTATCATTTTACAACAATCGCTCCTAATCTCGGTGTTGTTGATACAGGAGATCAGCGCAGCTTTGTAATGGCAGATTTGCCCGGCTTAATTGAAGGTGCTTCTCAAGGTGTCGGATTGGGACATCAATTCCTGCGTCATGTAGAGCGTACAAGGGTTATTGTACATGTGATTGATATGGCAGGAACTGAAGGACGCGATCCTTATGAGGACTATGTGAAGATTAATGAAGAGCTGGCTGCCTATGATAAGAAGCTCTTAACAAGACCGCAAATCATCGCTGCAAATAAAATGGACATGCCGGGCGCTGAAGAAAATTTGGGTGCGTTTCAAGAAAAGCTTGGAGAAGAAATCCCTATATATAGAATTTCAGCCATAACAAAAGACGGTTTGAGAGATTTATTATTTGCCGTGGCAGATAAGCTGGAGGAGATTCCAAAATATGAACAGGAGATAGAACCGGCTGATGAAACAGTTGTCTATCGTTATCAGAAGGAAGAGGATCCTTTCCATATAACAAGAGATCCAGATGGTGCTTTTGTCCTTTATGGCCACCGGATCGAGACATTGTTTAAAATGACCGACTTTCAGCATGATGAAGCTGTTCAGCGTTTCTCCCGCCAATTAAGAGGGATGGGCGTTGACAAAGCGCTGCGTGAACGCGGAGCAAAAGACGGTGATACTGTCCGCCTGTTAGATTATGAATTTGATTTTATTGAGTAGTTTTTGATTTGTTCAGCTCTAAGCGCCAAAACCGGAGAGCTGAAAAGAGAGCCCCTGTGATAAAGCATCCGCAAAAAGGGAAGAAAGGACGGATCCAGTCAAACCGTCCTAAAGTACAGGGGCTCTATTTTTTACATTTTAAACTGGCGCTTTGCACTTTTCTATTTAGGAGGAAATGAAGTTGACGAGTATTGGTTATTTAGGACCCAAGGGAACATTTACAAAAATAGCAGTAGATGCAACTTTCAATGGGGAACATAAAGAAGATTATAAAACGATTCCAGAATGTATCGATGCTGTAGACAACGGAGAAATTGATATTGCAGTGGTCCCCCTGGAAAACGCAATTGAAGGTACAGTTCAGCTGACCGTTGATTATTTAATACATCAAGTAAGAATTCCTGTAGTAGGGGAAATTGTTGTTCCAATTCAAATGCATTTACTTGTTCGCAGTAATATGATCAGCAAAGAGGAAGAAATAGAAGAAGTTCATTCGCATAGTCATGCAATCGCACAATGTCAACAATATCTGCATCATCATTTCAACCACGCCAAAGTAGCTGTTACTACTTCAACTGCAAGAGCAGCAGAAATGGTCAGCAGCTCCGATAAACCGATAGCAGCTATTGGGAATCGCGCTGCTGCTTCAGAATATGGATTGGAAATATTTAAGGAAAATATTCATGATTATCCAAATAATCATACTCGTTTTCTTATCCTTTCCCATCATCCGGAAAAAGTTAACATTAAGCGAGAGGCTAAGGGCGAAAAAACAACGCTATTAATCACTTTACCAAGTGATAAGGCGGGTGCTCTGCATCAGATTCTTTCTGCTTTTGCCTGGCGTAAATTGAACTTATCCAAGATTGAATCCAGACCGACAAAGACTGGACTGGGCAATTATTTCTTTATTATTGATGTGGAACAGGCATACGATGATGTACTGCTTCCCGGCGCTAAGGCTGAGCTAGAAGCGCTTGGATGTCAGGTAACTATTTTGGGGTCATATTCAGTTTACGATATTTTATAAAATAAAGCTTTTTACACTATAAATAAGTATGAAGAATTTATGAAAGAAGTATCCTGATCATGGTTTGTTTTATCGATGTTTAAAATTATTTAAAAATTGCCGGAGTTTAGAAATATTGATTGAACTCCAGTTATATACAAAAAGTTAAAGCAGATAATTTTAACAATCCAAGAAATAAGAAAAAGTGCTGAGACACAATATGTCCAGCACTTTTTTCAGTTTATATTCCTTTTGAATTGTCTTTTCGTTTTTCTCTGTATGTTTCCAATGTCTTTTCATATTCCTCCGGCGACGTTTCCAAATACGTCTGCATCCTTTTCTTATTAGGTGTTATTGTCAGACCTAAGAATTTTCTTTCTTCATTTGCAATTTTGAAGAAGGATATAACCAGTAAAATGACAACTAAACTAAATGGCAGCGCAGCTATAATAGCGGCCGACTGCAGAGCATCAAGACCGGTTTCTCCACCCGCTAATAAAAGAATAAACGCAATGGCTGATAAGGAAACTCCCCAAACGACCTTAATTCTTCCGGCAGGAGTTAAAGAGCCATGTGAAGTTTGCATTCCTAATACAAAGGTTGCTGAATCTGCCGAAGTAATAAAGAATATGGATACGAGCAGAATTGCAACAACAGATAACACAGTACCCATAGGGATTTCATTAAAAATGCCAAATAATTGTGTTTCAGGAGGCATATCAAATATATGAGGAACGCTCTGTCCGACAGAGATACCAGTAACCCCAAACACGCTGAACCACAAAATACTAATAACAGTAGGGACAAGAAGGACTGCTAAAACAAATTCGCGAATAGTCCGACCTTTAGAAACACGGGCAATAAAGATTCCTACGAATGGGCTCCAGCTCATCCACCAGCCCCAGTAATAAATAGTCCATTGGGACAGCCATTCAGCTTTTTGTTGATTTAGCGGTGCAACATCTAAGGCATTATGCAAAAAGTTTTGCAAGTAGCCGCCAGCACTGCTTGTCATCATATTTAAAATTAAAATAGTTGGCCCTACAATTAATATGATAAGAAATAAAATTCCTGCTAATACCATGTTTGTATTACTTAAGTATTGAATACCTTTACTCAATCCGCTCCACGCACTGATTAAGAACAATACGGTGACAACAGCAATAATGATTGCCTGTACGAAAATATTGTTAGGTACTCCCAGTAAATAATTTAGACCGCCATTAATCTGTAAGGCACCTACGCCAAGTGATACAGCGACACCGATAACAGTTGCGAAAACTGCCAGAACATCTACTAAAGTGCCTAACGGACCATCAACCTTGTCATGGAATAATGGGCGTAACGCTTTAGATAAAAGTCCGACCTCACCTTTTCTAAACTGCGAATATGCCAGTGACAGGGCAACGACCCCATATATGGCCCACGCATGAAAACCGTAATGTAAAAAGGTTGATCGCATCGATTCAAGCATAGCTTCGTTTGTTTCCGGATCTGCCGTTGGCGGTGCAAGATAATGTGAAACAGGTTCAGATGCACCATAGAATACTAATCCAATACCCATCCCGGCGCTAAATAGCATTGCCAGCCAAGAGACTGTGTTAAATTCCGGTTTGTCTTTTGGCTTTCCTAATTTTAAAGTTCCGATTGGGCTGAAAATAAGAAATACACAAAAGAATACAAGTATAGTTGTAAGAATCATGTAGTACCAGCCAAAATTTTCAGTAATCCAGGATGATATATTACCGGCAACCTGTCCAAAACCATCTGGAAATACCGCTCCAATAATTACTAAAATGCCAACAAAAATAGAGGCATATAGAAAAACATCGGACATTTTTCTTTTCTTTGAGATTTTACTCATAATTTGCTCCTTCCTGTATTTAAACAATCTATAAATACAAATAAATATTGTATTCTTTAGACTTTCATATCCTAACAAGGAACCATCATAAAATCAACTGCAGTCCGAATGAAAATACAGAGAAATCCCCCGCTGTACTACACTAAGAATAATTTTTTCAATTTTATTAAGCTTCTTGTTGCAAGGTTTGCCCTTATATCTATATACCTCCATAAGAAAAAAGAAAACATTTTATACAGCACTCGTCTGTTTGCAAGACCTGTTTAAGCGGGGAACCTTTGATAAAATAAGATGATATAAGAAAAAGTGCTGACTCATTTTCTTCTCAGCACTTTTAGCATGCAATAGGTGTTCAAAAAATCCAGCACAAAGATTGACGGAGAAACAAGTTAACGGGCTCTCACAGAATATGATGACTTTAGTGCTGTCTCCAAATGGTTTGATGAAGCAAGTAATCGAAGTTTCCGCCTCTGGATGTGGACGTTCTCACGCAGAAGTTTCTTACTCTTGATGGATCATTCTTAAACATCTGTTATATTCCTTTCGCATCGTCTTTTTTCTTTTCCCGGTATGTTTCTAGTTTCTTTTCGTATTCTTCTGATGAATTTTCCAGGTAGGACTGCATTCTTTTTCTGTCAGGTGTGATGGATAAACCTAAAAATTTCCTTTCTTCATTAGCACTTTTAAAGAAGGATATTACAAGTAGTATAACAACGATACTAAATGGTAAGGCAGCTGTTATTGCAGCTGATTGCAGTGCATCGAGACCATTTTCCCCACCTGCTAAAAGGAGGACATATCCAATAGCTGATAAGGAAGCTCCCCAAACAATTTTAATCTTTCTATCTGGAGTTAAGGACCCAAATGACGTTTGCATCCCTAAAACGAAAGTTGCTGAATCTGCAGAGGTTATAAAGAATATGGTTACGAGCACAATTGCAACAATGGATAAAAGGGTGCCTAATGGTATTTCGTTGAAAACTGCAAATAATTGCGTTTCAGGACCCAAATTAAAGATTTGTGGAGTCTTTTGTGCAACCGAAATACTTGTAACACCGAAAACACTAAACCATAAAATACTAATGATGGTGGGGACAAGCATCACAGCCAAAACAAATTCACGAATCGACCGTCCTCTGGAAACACGGGCGATGAAGATACCGACAAATGGGCTCCAGCTCATCCACCAGCCCCAATAGTAAAGCGTCCAGTCAGCCATCCATGCACTCTTTTGTACATTTAGTGGTGCGACATCTAAAGAGTTGAACAGAAGATTTTGCAAATAGGAGCCTGCACCGCTTGTCATCATATTTAAGATTAGAATGGTTGGTCCAACAATTAATATAGTGAGAAATATGATGCCGGCCAACACCATGTTTGCATTACTCAAATATTGAAGTCCTTTATTTATTCCACTCCAAGCACTGATTAAGAAAAGCATCGTCACAATAGCAATAATGATGCCTTGAACGATCGTGTTATTGGGTACACCGAACAGGTAGTTTAAACCGCCATTGATTTGTAAAGCTCCGACACCAAGTGATACAGCGACACCAATCACAGTTGCAAAAACGGCTAATACATCTATGACAGTACCGAATGCACCATCCACACGGTCATGGAATAATGGACGCAGTGCTTTAGATAATAGTCCGACTTCACCTTTTCTAAATTGTGAATATGCGAGAGCGAGTGCAACTACTCCATATATAGCCCAGGCATGAAATCCATAATGTAAAAAAGTGGAGCGGATCGATTCAAGCATTGCAGCATTCGTTTCTGGGTTTTCTGTAGGCGGAGCAATATAATGTGAAATTGGCTCGGATGCACCATAAAACACTAATCCAATTCCCATCCCGGCACTAAATAACATGGCAAGCCAAGAAATTGTATTGAATTCCGGCTTATCTTTTGGCTTCCCTAATTTTAAAGTACCAATTGGACTGAAAATAAGAAATAAACAAAAGAAGACAAGCAGGGTGGTAAGAATCATGTAATACCAGCCGAAATAGTTCGTAATCCAGGATGATAAGTTACCGGAAATTTGCCCGAATTGATTTGGAAATACTGCTCCAAGTATTACTAAGATGCCAACAACAATAGAGGCATAAATAAAAACATTAGATATTTTCCTTTTTTTAGAGTTTTTACTCATAATTTTCACCTTCCAGTATTTAAAATGTACGTATAATGATGATTAATATATATTTTTAGAATTCCGTATCCTGAGCAACCATAAAAAGGATAGCCTCAGCTATAACATTTATGGTCGAAACGAAAATAGATTTCACACTTCAGGCCCTGCCCTAAAATCAAAGTTATGATTGAAGCGTGTCTAAATAAATAACTATCGTAAAAATTTTTATTTAAACAATGCTTTCTCTGCTTAGTATGTACAGATCAGGTTTAAACATTAATGGTCATTAATACTATTTTGGCGGGCAGCTTTTCTGAGAGAGAATATTGAGTGAAAACAATGGATATTTCTTTACCAGTACAAAACTGGACGGAAAGCTTCAAAATAAAAAAGGATGTAATCGTCCTTGTGCAACTTTTTTCTATTATGTGCATATGCTGATATAGAGCATTAGCCCATTTCAATGATGAAAGGGAAAGGAGTTCGTTATTTTTGAAAATACACATTGTACAGCTTGGAGATACGTTATGGAAATTGGCGGAGAAGTATAATGCCTCTTTTGAGGAATTGAAAAAGGTAAATTCACATCTAGCTAACCCGGAAAAGCTTATGCCTGGAATGAAAATAAAAATACCGGGTTCTACAAAACAAGTGCAAAAAGGAACATCCAAAAAGGAACAGATGACACCCGTGTCCAAGAAGGAAAAAACATCTAAAAAAGAGCAAAAGACATCCCCTTCTAAAGAAGAGGTAAAACCTGCCAAAAAAGAACAGACAAAACCGGTTCAGAAAGAAGAAAAGAAAAAAACAGAACATCCATATAAACAAAAGTCACCGACACCAATTGCTGTATTAAAAGAAGATGATCAAAAAGAAAAGAAAAAAGAACAGTTTGAAGCAGTTATGCCCAAAATGCCCCAGATACCTTCTATGCCTATTTTAAAACAGCCGCCGAAACCAAAGCAAAAACCGGTCAAGAAAGCAGAGCCTCCTAAACAGCAGAAGAAAGAAAAAACCGCACCGAGTGTGGAGCAACAGCCTGCCGGCAAAGAAGTGCCGCAACAGCAGCAGGAGGCCTTTGAGTTTGAAGCTTATCAACAACCAGCAGCAATTCCTTGTGAACCAGTGCCTTTTTGTCCGCCAATGATGCCGATATTTTTCATGCCTTGTCCGCCGATGCCCCATTATAATCCGTATGGTGTGCATCCGGGAATGCAGCAAGGATTTCCGATGATGCCTCCTATGCATTCTGGGGGGGACTGTGGCTGCGGGGAAAATCAGAATCAATCAGGGCCGATGCAAGCTGTTTTCAACCCTGCACCAATGGGATTCAATGAAATGCAGTATGAAGATGTAAACCAGCAGTTTCAAGGAATAATGCCTTATCAGCCGCAGCAGGCTGTAAATCAGATGAACCGGCAAGGACCTGCACCTGATATATATACATCAGCAAATCATGTAACAGCTTCCAATCAGCCTGCAGATAATAATCCTGTCTCATCTGACAATCCAAGCCCGATGCCGACGTCTGCGTCATTTATGGATAATACAAGGAAATATCCAGGAGTAACAGAGAATCGGCAATATGCTTATTTTAACCCGGCACCATTATCCAATTCACCAGAAAATTCATTCTATCCAAAGCCGCCATTCTTTCCGGAACAGCCTAAAGATAAGCATGATTCCAGTTCATAACAACTTTAAATTAAATGTCTAAAAAGTCCTTCCTTATCCATACTAAAGTATAAGGGAGGATTTTATTATGCTGAAAATACAATATATGATTTATGCAATATCCATTTTATTAGTACTGACAGGCTGTACAGATACATCTACAGGAAGAAGCGCAAGCAATGAACAGCCAGTCCAGCCAATTCACTATGAAGAAAATAAAGAACAAATGCCTTCAGAAAACAATGCTGAAAGACAAAACGGACCGCCGTCATTAGACTCCTATGATAGAGATGAATCGGCAGCCTTTCAAGAAATGCTTCGGGAGAATATAGAGGTGGAAGATGTACAGGTTGTTACAACAGCAGATCGTGTTGTTGTGGCAGTCCAAATGAAAAAAGGAACAGATCATCGTGATTTCGAGGAAGTAAGTGACGATATAGAGCATATTTTGAATACAGATAAAAAGCTGTTTATTTATAACAATGTAGCGAAATGGGAGCGGGTAAAAGATTTTAATGCACGTAATGAAGCGAATCAGATGGGGGAAGATGTGGAACATCTGTTTCAAAATCTTTTTGAATAGTTGTGGGTAAAAGACGGTTTTCCTTTTCTGATGGGACTTTTTTTGATATAGTAAAAAAAGAGTTTCGAGAGAGGAGTATGTCTAATGGCTGGACATTCCAAATGGAAAAATATACAAAAGAGAAAAAACGCACAAGATGCAAAAAAAGGTAAAATTTTTATGAGGCATGCAAAGGATATCTATCTTGCTGCGAAAAGCGGCGGAGGAGATATGGATACCAATGCTGCTTTAAGAACAGCTGTTGATAAAGCAAAGGCTGATAATATGCCGAATGATAATATAGAGAGAAACATAAAAAAAGCAACTGGTACGCTGGATGGCGCCACTTACGAGGAAATTACGTATGAAGGATACGGTCCCGGCGGAGTTGCTGTCATTGTAAATGTATTAACGGATAATAAAAATCGTACCGCTGCTGAAATTAGACATGCTTTTAAAAAGAATGGCGGAAATTTAGGTGAAAATGGCAGTGTATCCTTTATGTTTGACCGGAAAGGTTATATTGTCGTTGAAAATGAAGATGGTTCTATTGATGAAGATACGATTACTTTAGATGCATTGGAAGCAGGAGCAGAGGATGTCAGTGTAGAGGATGGAGCATACGAAATCTTCACTAGCCCTGAGGACTATCAGAATGTGGTCTCTTATTTAGAAGAGCAGTCCTACCAACTCGCTGATGCCGAAGTCACTTTAATTCCACAAAATTTTAATTCTCTATCTCCGGAGGATGAAGAGAAAATGATGAAGCTGGTGGATGCGCTGGAAGAAAGCGAAGACGTGCAGGATGTTCATCATAATCTGGAGTCGAATGAATAAACTTCTATTTATAATATAGAAGTTTATTCATTGGTTTTTCTAACGAACTCAACTTTCGCACCTAAGAATAAACATACTAACCTTGCTGTACCAAGATGTACATGGTATTCATTATCCTGCATGTTGTTGAGACATCGTTCTATTGAAATGGAGATTGTGTATAGCTTCCGCTCCGGCCAACCACTCCGCTTTCCGACGTACAGGACGTACTAGTGCAGACGTTGCAACAGGACGTTGCGACCTTAGTCTGCCATGGGGACGGCTTCAGCTAACTTGAAAAGAAACCCGCTTTTCAAGTGGATCTTTAGCTCGCCCTGTTCCCATAGGAGTCTAAGTGGTTGGCCTGTGCTCTAATAGGATTCTACAGCGCATGGAAGAAGTAATATCCTGATGAAGTTAGATGAAATCATCGTTTTTAGCCTAAATAAACATGCTGGTGTTTCAAACGATTTTTAGCAGTTCAAATCATGACAGCATAAATAATTAGAATAGTTTTCGTGTACCAAAAAAAGGATTACTAAGCATGTTTAGCATGATGCTACACGAAAAATTTGTTCTGTCAGTTCTACCTTTTATTTGTTCAGTTATTTCAGTATAGAAGATCTTACTAGCGGAGGCGGACCGTTTTGACTCCTGAGGGATTAAGCACCATCTGAAGATCCACTTTTGCCAAGTGCTCTTCTTGGCAAAAGTTAGCTGAAGAGCGTGCCCCTAGGAAAGCAAAACGGTCCGCCGCAGCGGTGGCCTCACACATTACTTCTTTCTCGATAGAGTTTATGCTTTGTCAAGAGTTAGATGGAAGAAATGATCACCCCCCTATTCTTATGGATAGGAAGTTACTTTTTTTAAGTGCGAAAGTTGAGTAAAGAATAAAAGGAGATTAACATGATTGCATATATAAAGGGGAAGCTTACTTCAATAAAAGAAAATGCTGTCATTGTGGATGTGCATGGGATTGGGTATGAGATTATTTGTCCCAATCCTTATGTGTTTGAACCGGAAATGAATCAGCAAGTCCAAATACATACGCATCATCATGTCAGAGAGGATGCGCAAATCTTATTCGGTTTTCGGAATACGGATGAGAAATACTTATTTACCAAGCTTATCTCTGTATCAGGGATTGGTCCTAAAGGAGCTTTGGCAATTTTGGCCGGTGTAAATATCCATGGGTTTATTGCGGCAGTCGAAAATGAAGATGAGAAGTTTTTAACAACCTTTCCTGGTGTAGGAAAGAAAACGGCCCGTCAAATTATTTTAGATTTAAAAGGAAAACTGGTAAACGACTTTGCGATAGAAAGTACAGCTGAGGAATCAGAAAAAGGAAACAGTACACAAGATCGTCAAATCGTATCTGAAGCACTGGACGCTTTAAAATCATTAGGTTTTACACCAAATGAACTGAAAAAAATTACACCGCAGCTGAAGTCGGACAGTACATTGAAAAATACGGACGAAGTCATCCGCAAAGCATTTAGTCTATTAGCAAAATAGAAAGGAGTGTTATTATTGGATGAACGTATGATAGATGGAAACTTACATGAAGAAGATGTATCCATTGAGCAAAGCCTGAGACCATTGCAATTAGACGATTATATTGGTCAGTCTAAGGTAAAGGAAAATTTAAGTATTTTTATTCAGGCTGCAAAAATGCGTGAAGAGCCGCTTGACCATGTATTATTATATGGACCGCCGGGACTCGGAAAAACAACGTTAGCCTCTATTATCGCTAATGAGATGGGTGTGCAATTCAGGTCTACCTCCGGCCCTGCCATTGAGAGAGCGGGAGATTTAGCAGCAATTCTTTCTTCTTTAGAGCCGGGAGATGTATTATTTATTGATGAAGTACACCGCCTTCCAAGATCAGTTGAAGAAGTGCTGTATCCAGCAATGGAAGACTTTTTTATCGATATTGTCATTGGCAGCGGTCCAAGTGCGCGCAGCGTCCGGATTGATTTGCCGCCTTTTACATTAGTAGGAGCAACAACACGTTCAGGACTGTTAAGCGCGCCTTTGCGTGACAGGTTTGGTGTCCTTAGCCGGCTGGAATACTATGAAGTGGCCGACCTGCGCCGGATTGTAATGCGCACAGCTGATATATTTCATATGACCATTTCAGAGGATGCGGCAGTAGAAATTGCCCGCAGGTCCAGAGGGACGCCCCGTATTGCAAACCGTTTACTGAAAAGAGTACGTGATATCTCACAGGTGAAGGGTGAAACAGAGATCAGCTTTGAAACAACCAGACAGGCATTAAAAATGCTGCAGGTCGATGACGCAGGGCTGGATCATATTGATCATAAGCTGTTAAAAGCAATTATTGAAGGCTTTAACGGCGGGCCTGTTGGACTAGATACGATTGCAGCGACAATTGGCGAGGAATCGCAAACCATCGAGGAAGTATATGAACCTTTTCTGCTTCAATTAGGTTTTATTCAGAGGACTCCAAGAGGAAGACGGGTTACACCTAAAGCTTATGATCATCTTGGCATACCGATGGTAAATGAGGAAGAATAATGGGAAAATTATTTATTATTGCAGGGATTGTTCTGATTGTAATTGGTTTACTTTGGTCGTTCATTGGAAGACTGCCAGGTGATTTTACATTTCAAAAAGGAAATATGACCTTTCATTTCCCATTAATGACTTCTATTCTGGTTAGTGTTGTACTGTCTTTGATCTTATTTATTATAAGCAGATTCAGATAAGTTTTGACAGGAACCTTAAGAAGAAAGTAAGGAGATAGACATGAATATAGAAGATTTTGACTTTGAGCTGCCTGAAGAATTGATTGCGCAGACACCTTTAAAGGACCGGACAGCATCCAGACTTTGTGTTCTGGATAAACAGACAGGACAAATAGAGCACCGGCATTTTTCAGATATCATAAATTACCTGCATGCAGGTGACTGTCTGGTTTTAAATGATACAAAGGTATTGCCGGCGCGTTTGTATGGAGTAAAAGAGGATACAGGTGCAAAAATAGAAGTTCTTTTACTGCACCAGGAAGAGGACGACAATTGGGAAGTGTTAGTAAAACCTGCTAAGAAAGTAAAAGAAGGAACTGTCATTGATTTTGGAGACGGGCTATTAAAAGCTGTCTGTACAGAAATTAAAGAGCATGGCGGCCGTACAGTGACATTTACTTATGACGGTATTTTTTATGAAATATTAGATGAGCTGGGTGAAATGCCGCTGCCGCCGTATATTAAAGAGCAGCTGTCAGAAAAAGACCGTTACCAGACCGTTTACGCAAAAGAAAAGGGATCTGCTGCTGCTCCGACTGCCGGGCTGCACTTTACCGAGGAATTATTACAGCAGATAAAGGATAAAGGTGTCGAGGTTATTTTTATCACGCTCCATGTCGGTCTGGGTACATTCCGGCCGGTCAGTGTGGATTCTATTGAAGAGCACACGATGCACAGTGAATTCTATCGTATGTCGGAGGGAGCCAGTGAAGCGTTAAATAATGCTAAAGCAGAGGGAAGAAGAATTATTTCGGTTGGAACCACTTCAACCCGTACACTGGAAACAATTGCCCGTGATAATAATGGAATCTTTGTGGAAACAAGCGGCTGGACCGATATCTTTATTTATCCACCATATCAATATCAGGCAATTGATGGGCTGATTACAAATTTTCATCTCCCTAAATCGACGCTTATTATGCTGGTTAGTGCGCTGGCAGGAAAAAATGAGGTACTCCATGCATACCGGGAAGCTGTTAAGGAGCGTTACCGCTTTTTCAGCTTTGGGGATGCTATGCTAATTATCTAGCTTTATCGGGTATAATTGCGTTATGATATGTTTAGACTGAAAAAAAGGAAGAGAAATCATGATACCTATAACGTATGAATTAATAAAAACAGATAAACAGACAGGGGCGAGACTCGGACGCGTGCATACGCCGCATGGGTCTTTTGATACACCGACCTTTATGCCTGTCGGAACACTGGCAACTGTAAAAACGATGAGTCCTGAGGAATTAAGCTCCATGCAGGCAAATATAATTCTTTCTAACACGTATCATTTATGGCTGCGTCCGGGAGAAGATATTATTGAAGAAGCTGGCGGCTTGCACAAATTTATGAATTGGGATAAAGCAATTTTGACTGATTCAGGCGGATTCCAGGTCTTCAGCTTAAGTGATATGCGCCAAATAGAAGAAAAAGGCGTTCATTTCCGTAATCATTTAAACGGAGAGAAGCTGTTTTTATCTCCGGAGAAAGCAATGCATATTCAAAATGCATTAGGGTCAGATATTATGATGGCATTTGATGAATGTCCCCCTTATCCGGCTACCTATGATTATATGAAATCATCTGTGGAACGGACTTCCAGATGGGCTGAACGCTGTCTCGAGGCTCATAAACGGCCGGAGACTCAAGGGCTCTTTGGTATTGTTCAGGGCGGAGAGTATGAGGAATTAAGAAGGCAGAGTGCGAGTGATTTAGTTTCACTTGATTTTCCAGGGTATGCTATTGGTGGATTATCTGTTGGAGAGCCAAAGGATGTTATGAACCAGGTTCTCGAGTTCACAACACCATTATTACCGGCAAATAAGCCGAGATATTTAATGGGAGTGGGATCGCCGGATGCGTTAATTGATGGAGCTATCCGCGGTGTAGATATGTTTGACTGTGTATTGCCGACCCGGATTGCCAGAAACGGAACTTGTATGACATCCAATGGCAGATTAGTCGTTAGAAATGCAAAATACGCACGCGATTTTTCACCAATTGATGAAAATTGTGATTGTCATGTATGCAAAAATTATACGAGAGCCTACATTCGTCACTTGATAAAATGCAATGAAACATTCGGATTCCGACTTACGACTTATCATAACCTGCATTTTCTGTTAAAATTAATGGAGCAAGTTCGAACTGCTATAAAAGAAGATCGACTTGGTGATTTCAAAGAGTCATTCTTTGAACAATATGGATTGAATCAAGAAAATCCAAAGAACTTTTAGGAAGGAGATGTAACATATGGGAGCTGAAATGATTACACCAATTTTATGGATTGTACTTATGTTTGCTATTTTTTACTTCTTACTTATTCGTCCGCAGCAAAAGCGTCAGAAGCAAGTAAGAACAATGCAGGATAGTCTTCAAAAAGGCAACTCTATCGTAACAATTGGCGGATTGCATGCAAAAATCCATGCGATTGATGAAGGCACAATCGTTCTGATTACGGAAGAAGGAACAAAATTAACTTATGACCGTTCTGCAATCAGAGAAATAAAACAGGAAGCATAATTCATGAAAAAAAAGCTAATGGACAACCATTAGCTTTTTTTATAGATTCATCATATGCTATACCAATCAATTTTCTTCTGCGGGACTTGAAAAATTAACCCCGATAATCCCGCCTAATATTGCTGCAGCCAAATAGAATCCATGATACATTGCTTGTGTTAACGAGAAGCCCTGCTGATAACCGAGAAACTGAACTAAAAAAACAAATCCTGTAAATCCCAATCCTATCAGTACACCCAAAAGCCATCCTTTTGCTTTTCCTTTTAAACCAGTGATCAGTCCGCAGACGAATAAAATAAGGAGTCCAATAATAAAAGTAATCCAGGATAAGGTTGCTTCATTCATGTCCAGAAATTTTAAAAGGAAGCCTAACGTAAAGCTTGAAAGAAAAAGTAAACCGAATAATATAATCCAACCGTAGAATAAAGATGTCCATTGAATTTTTTCCATTCATTTCATCTCCTCTAAGTTTGTCCCTTATTCTAATTTTATGCTTGTATTTTTTATTTAGAAGAAATATTTAAAAAATAGGCGCCCATCTGTTGGATAAAATTATTTCTTTTTCGGGAAAAATGGGAGCTGTCTTAACTCTTCTCTACGAATAAACCCTAATAGAAGCAGTAATATAAAATAAATTATCACGATTACCATCAGCAGAAGAGTGAGTGAAACCAAATTTGTATCACCAGTGTAAAATTGGTTTTTAATATAATATGTCAGAAGAAAAGTTACTCCACATAGCATAATCATGCGGATAATATCTTTCCACGCAGGGAAATAATTAATTTCTCTTTTTAATACACCAATATGAAGGAAGGTGACAAGAACAACATTCACGCAGATAGCAATCGCTGCTCCTTTAATACCTAAAGTGGAACTTGTTGCCAATAAGATCATGACACCAAATTTCAGGATAACTCCTATCAACGAATTCCACATAGCCGGCCGCGCTAAATCAAGAGCTTGTAAAGCTGCCTGCAGCGGAGCCTGTATGTATAAAAACAGGAAAAAAGGTGCCATGATAATCAGTAATGACGCTGCTGAATCAGAACGATACATAAGGTTGAGTAAATCAGAAGCAAATAAAGTCATGACAATAGTAGCTAAAGCCCCTGATGCAAAAGAAATCCGGATAGATTGATGGATGCGATTATGAATCAACTTTGTTTGATTTTTAGCTCCAGCCTCAGAAATAGAGGGTACGAGGGCAATAGAGAGAGAGCTTGTAATAAATGTCGGCAAAAATAATAAAGGCATCGTGTAGCCCATTAATTCACCATATTGCTTTGTTGCAGCTGCAGCAGTGACACCTGCCAGGGCGAGAGACTGAACTATAATGATCGGATCGAGAAAATTTGAAATAGAACCAATCATTCTGTTTCCCAGGGTGGGTAGAGAAATAGATAATAGTTCTTTTGCTGTTGATTTTCCAGACAGAACAGTTTCTGTAAAATGTTTTCGTATTTTCAGTTTTCTTTTTTGACGAAATTTCCGGATCATGTATAAGAGTGAAGCAAATTCACCAATAATAATACTAAACATAGCACCGGCTGCGGCATATTCAATGCCATAAGGCAAAAGAATATAAATAAATATACCGACAAATGTGATCCGGACAATTTGTTCGAGTACTTGAGCAATGCTTTGAGGTTTCATATTCTGTTTCCCCTGGAAATAGCCTCTTAAGACTGCTGATACAGCAGCAATCGGAATAATTGGACTGATGACAATCAGAGGGAGTAATACACGGCTGTCTGTAAATAAGGTGACAGATAGAATTGGCGCAGCCAGAATCAAAAGCACTGTAAACAGGACACTTGCACTTAAGGTAATAGCCAGAGAGACGGCAACAATCTGTTTTATTTTTTTAGAATCATTTTGTGCATCTGCTTCTGCTACACGTTTAGAAATAGCAACCGGGAGACCGAATTGTGTCAGGGTCATAACTAAAAATAGAGTTGGCAGAGCCATCATGTAAAGACCGACACCTTCTTCTCCCATAAAACGCGCTACGACCATCCGGTTGATAAAACCCATAAACCGGGTAAGCATGCCTGCAATAATTAGAATCAATGCTCCTTGGATAAAGGTTTGTTTCGTCATTCGTGTTGCCCCGCCTTCTCAAAAAAATAAATTTGATATACAATGATATATATGCTGGGTAATGGACAAACCATGACAGTTGAATTGGCTCAGGCAATGAATAATGCAGAAAAAGTGCAGAGATCTTCCTATATAGCACTGTTTATACTTTTTTATACTTTCTTTACCAATTAAAAAGGCGTACAATAAGATAGAACTTTGTGGAGATTTAAAAGAAATGGTGGGATGAAATGGACAGTCAGCATGTAGAGTCATGGAAAGGATTGATTTATCCGGCATTAAAAAGTAAACAGGAAGAATTAAAAATGCTGGGTTATGAACAAGCGACTCCAGAAGGCGTATGGCAATGTCTTTGCGTGAAAATTTGGAAGGGTAAAACCGAAAAAAGACTTCATGAAATTGTTCAAGATATTTTTCATTTGAAATCATCTGTTTATTTAAGCTATTTAACGATTCAATCCTATGAAAACGATGATTTAGCAGCTTCAATTGAAGCACTTATTGGAAATTCACCTCAAGTGGATAAATAAAATCCGTCTAAAAGGTTGATATATGAAGGAGGAAGCGCAAACGATGAAAAAAAGAGGCAGAATCGTTGCCTTTTTTCTTGTCATCGCAATTTTGGCAGGAGTAATTGGAACAACGTTTAGCAACTTAGTAAGTAAAGTGAATCTTGGCTTGGACCTGCAGGGCGGTTTTGAAGTCCTCTATGAGGTAGAGCCTGTTGAAGATGGTCAGGAAATTTCAAACAGCTTAATGGAAGGGACGGTCCAGACCCTGAACGACCGGGTTAACCGCCTGGGTATTAGCGAGGCAGTCATTAATATCGAGGGAGATGACCGGATCCGGGTTCAGCTCGCAGGGATCGAAAATCAAGCCGAGGCGAGAGATATGCTGTCAACATCTGCGCAATTGTCTTTCAGAGATGTTGACGATGAAGAGTACCTGGATGGATCAGATATTGTAGAAGGAAGTGCCAAGCAGGATTATAATCCAAATACCAATGCACCGATTGTAACTCTTAAACTAAAAGATGCAGACAAATTTGGTGAGGTAACGCAAGAAATCAGTCAAATGGCCGATAACCGTCTTGTTATTTGGATGGATTTTCAGGAAGACGAGGATTCTTTTGCTGAAGAAGAGACAAAGGAAGAACCTAAATTCATTTCTGCGCCGGCAGTAAGTCAGACGATTAATTCCAGCGATGTGATGATTGAAGGTAATTTTACAGTGGAGTCAGCTCAGCAGATGGCAGATATTATTAATTCCGGTTCACTGCCTGTACATATGAATGAGATTTTCTCTACATCTGTAGGTGCACAATTTGGTGAACAGGCATTAAATGAGACTGTTTATGCAGGAATTATTGGAATTGCTTTAATAATCCTGTACCTGTGTGTATTTTATCGCTTTAGCGGTATCATCGCTTCAATTAATTTAGTTGTCTATGTATTTTTAGTGGTTTTAATTTTTGAATTGCTGAATGGTGTTTTAACATTACCTGGTATAGCCGCTCTAATTTTAGGAGTTGGTATGGCCGTCGATGCAAACGTCATTACCTTTGAGCGTACTAAAGAGGAATTGCGGGTTGGGAAATCGGTAAAAGCAGCCTTTCAATCTGCGAATAAAAGTTCCTTTGTAACTATTTTGGATGCGAACTTAACGACTTTAATTGCAGCCGGAGTGCTGTTTGTATTTGGGACAAGCTCTGTTAAGGGCTTCGCAACCATGTTAATTATCAGTATTTTAATCAGTTTCTTAACAGCGGTATTCGGCTCAAGAGCTCTTTTGGCGCTATGGATTCAGAGCGGCTTTTTGAAAAAAAGAAAAGGCTGGCTTGGCGTCAATAAGAAACAAATTAAGGACATTACTGAAGGAGAAGAATCTGAGCCTGCACTTTTTGGTACACATGTTAATTTCGTAAAGCATCGCAAGAAATTTTTTGCTGTTACAACAATATTGGTGATTATTGGCGCTGTCAGCATGGGAATCTTTAAAATTAATCCGGGAGTTGATTTTACAAGTGGTACCCGGATAGAAGTTGTTGCAGATCAAAGCCTAACGGAAGAAGAAGTGGAATCAGAGTTCGAAACGCTTGGTTATGAAATAAGCTCTGTAAATTTATCTGGTGAAAATAATGAAATAGGCGTTGTCCGTTTTGATACAGTATTGGATGAAGGGGAAGAGCAAAGCCTGAAGCAGCATTTTGAAGAGATATACGGGCATGAACCCGGTGTGAGTGTTGTATCGCCGATTGTTGGGCAGGAGCTTGTTAAAAATGCAGTTTATGCTGTAGCAATAGCATCATTATTTATTGTTGCTTATATAGCAATCCGATTTGAAATTTTCTTTGGTGTAACAGCTATTATCGCCCTTCTGCATGATGTGTTCTTTATGCTGGTGGCATTCAGTATAACGCAAATTGAATTTGATATTACGATTGTGGCTGCCATTTTAACCATTATTGGTTATTCATTAAATAATACACTTGTTATATTCGACCGGGTCAGAGAAAATATTCGCCAGGAAAAACGAGTGAAGTCGTTTAAGAAACTTGCAGAAATTATCAATAAGAGTATTGTTCAATCATTTATACGGACAATGAACACGTCTATTACAACGATAATTGCTGTTGTAGCTTTCTTAGTGCTCGGGGCGTCTTCAATATGGGCCTTCGCTTTTGCACTGTTAATCGGATTAATAGCAGGAACCTATTCTTCTCTCTTCTTAGCTTCACAGATTTGGTTAGTGTGGAGAGGGAGAACAGTGAAGAAAAAACCGGTTGATTTCAGGAAAAAAGAGAAAGTGGATGGACCGCAAGTATAAATGTATTAAGAAGTCTTTGTATAAGGCAGTATGAAAATTGAAAAGAGAACTTTCAACGTGGTAATATATCTAAAAAAGCTTAGCTGCAGAATTTAGTCAACATTACCGGTTTAAACCATTGGAAGTTCTCTTTTTTTTTACTATCATGCTTAGAATAATACTTAATCGGGTAATAAACAGGTAAAAATATTTTTTAATGGAGGAACATTTATGAATGGACAAGTTTATGTCATACTCACTATTATATTTGTAATTATTATCGCCGTTTTTGCTGTTATTAATGTGGATCCTGTAGCAGTAGACTATTTATTTTGGACGGCGGATTCCCCTTTAATCCTGGTTATTCTCTTTTCTGTATTAATGGGAGGTTTAATCACTGCAGCAGTAGGAGCAATTCGGCTTTATAGAGCACATCATGAGATAAAAAAACTTCGTACAGAAAATGAACGCTTGAAAAAAAGAATGGCAGCCCACGGAATTAAAGACGAGCAAGGAGAAGCAGATAATAAAAAAGAATCCAGAAAAGAACTGCGCCAAGATGCTAAACAAGCAAAAAAATTAGATAAAGAATAATCTTTCTTAACAGTTTAACCGATAATTAGAGGAATCTATTTGATGCCCCTGGCCTACTCTTGTATAATAAGTAGGTCAGGGGTGAATTTATGCTATCAAGTAAAGCAAACTGGAAATATATAAATAATCCGCCTGTGGAGGATAGAGATTCGATAGAAATTGCTATGTCGCCTATTGTTAAGGATCTGTTTTTACAAAGAGGAATTACCACAACGGAAGAAGCAAAGCAATTTATGCAGCCGGATTTAAATAACTTAATAGACCCTTTTTTACTGAGTGGAATGACCAAAGCGGTTAATCGAATTAAAGAAGCAGCAGAAAACAAAGAAAAAATTGTTGTATACGGAGATTATGACGCAGATGGTGTCAGCTCTACGGTTGTCCTGCTGCATGCTCTGAAAAAAATTGGTGCAGACTGTGAATACTATATTCCCAATCGTTTTACTGAAGGGTACGGTCCAAACGAAGCAGCATTCAGGCAGCTTCATCAAGCTGGATTCGGATTGATTATTACGGTGGATACAGGTATTGCATCTATTCATGAAGCAGAAGTAGCAAAGGAGCTTGGTATTGATTTAATTATTACCGATCACCATGAACCGCAGGCAGAAATACCGGATTGCTACACAATTATTCATCCGAAATTATCCGAAGACTACTCTTTTAAAGAACTGGCAGGTGTCGGTGTTTCGTTAAAACTGACACAGGCTTTAATCGGGGAGCTTCCCCGGGAAGTGCTTCCTTTTGCAGCTATAGGTACAATTGCGGATCTGGTACCCTTAGTTTCAGAAAATCGGATTTTAGCTGCCTTTGGGTTGAAAGAATTGCAGAAAACCAAATATGTTGGTTTGAAAGCTTTAAAACAGGTATGCCAGTTAGATGAAATCATTACAGAGGAAGATATCGGTTTTCGTATCGGGCCACGGTTAAATGCTGTGGGACGTTTAGGAGATGCAGATTTAGCCGTAGACCTTTTACTGGAGGAAGATCATGAAATCGCATTAGAGATGGCGAATGAATTAAACCATATTAATGAACAGCGAAAGAAGATTGTTCAGGATATTGTAGATGAAGCAATGGAAATGGTTCAGACGGATAAACGGATTATTATTGTAGCAAAAGAAGGCTGGAATGAGGGCGTATTAGGAATCGTAGCTTCAAAACTAGTCCAAAAATATGACCGGCCTGCAATTGTTCTTGCAATAAAACCGAAGCAGGGTATTGTAAAGGGATCAGCCAGAAGTATTCCTGCATTTGACTTATTTGAAGGCTGTATGACTGTCAGAGACCTGTTTACGCATTTTGGGGGACACGCGCAGGCAGCCGGAATGACATTACCTATTGAAAATTTGGATTCTCTGGAGACGGCTTTAAATGATTTACTTTTTCAGAATCTGTCAGAAGATGATTTTAAGCAGGAATTATATATTAATGCTATATTAGGTATTGAAGACATCAATGTATCTTTAATTGAGGAGATAGCAAAGCTTTCTCCGTTTGGGATGGGAAATCCGAAGCCTTTGTATGAGATAAGAGAAGTACCAAAAGAGGTTCGTCAAATTGGAAGCAGAAAAAACCATTTAAAAATGCAATTTGCATCTGCAAATGGTCCGTTGGATATGGTTGGTTTTGGATTTGGTGAGCTGAAGGATGCTATCTCTCCGCATACAAAGATATCTATAGCCGGAGAGCTTTCTGTCAACGAATGGAATGGAAGAAGGAATGCTCAATTAATGATAGAGGATTTAAGAATTACCGAATGGCAGCTATTTGACTTTCGGGGAAAAAAAGCGGAGCAATTAATTCCCGGTAATGTTAACGAAGTCTTTGTCTGTGGTGAGTCCATCCAGCCTGATGAGCATACGGAAACATTTACTTATAAAGAGGCACTTTCTATGGATTTAACGCATTATCATACCATCGGTTTTACAGAATTACCTGAAAGTATGGATGCTATGAAGGAAATTATTAAGCGGATGAATCCGAAAAATATTGTTGTAGCATTACGCCGGACAACAAATCAATATCCCTTTCAGTTTCCTTCCCGAAAGGAATTTATAGATTATTACAGCTTAATTAAACAGCATCAGCAGTTTCGGGTTGCGGAAATGCAGAAAGCTATTGAACAGCATCGGGGCTGGAATGAAGCTAAAATGAAATTTATGTCAGATGTTTTTACAGATTTGGGATTTGCAACGATGAAGGATGGGTGGCTGCGCTACGAAGCTGCACAGAATAAAAAGGATTTATCAGAATCAGCTGTTTACCAAACCTGCTTCAAACAAAAAGAAGCAGAAAGTATACTTATTTATTCTAATTACCAGGATTTAAAAAAATGGTTTGAACCCTATCTGGACACACCAGTGAATTTAAAGGAGGAAGCAGTACATGGATTATAAAGAGTACATTGAGATTGTAGAAAATTGGCCGAAGGAAGGGGTGCGTTTTAAGGATATTACGCCATTGATGGCTAATGGACCGGCTTATAAAGCAGCTGTTGATGAAATTGTAGAATACGCTAAAGAGAAGGAAATTGATATCGTTGTAGGTCCTGAAGCGAGAGGATTTATTGTCGGCTGTCCTGTTTCTTATGCACTAGAAATCGGTTTTGCACCTGTACGTAAAGAAGGAAAACTGCCCCGCGAAGTGATCAAAGTAGATTATGGATTGGAGTATGGGCAAAATGTACTGACCATTCATAAGGATGCTATTAAACCTGGACAGCGTGTTCTGATTACGGACGATCTTTTAGCGACAGGCGGTACGATTGAAGCAACAATTAATTTAGTTGAACAGCTTGGAGGAATCGTTGTAGGATGTGCTTTCTTAGTGGAGTTAAGCTATCTGGATGGGAAGGATAAGCTGGAAGGCTACGATGTTCTTACAATTATGACCTATTAAGAGACAGAGAAGAGTCAAACAGAGATAAAAACTGTGTTGACTCTTTTTATATATTACTCAACTTTCTCACCTGAGAATAAGCATGTTCTACATTATCCTGCTTGCATGTTGTTAAATCATCTTGAAAAGCAGATTGAGTATAGCGCCGCTCCGACCAACCACTACGCTTTCCATGGGGACGGCTTCAGCTAACTTGAAAAGAAACCCGCTTTTCAAGTGGATCTTCAAGCTCGCCCTGTTCCCATAGGAGTCTCCGTGGTTGGTCTGCGCTCAGTTAGGTTTCTTCAGTAAATGAAAGAAATTATATCCTAATGGAGTTGGATGAAATAATCGCTTTTTGCTTAATGAAAAGATTATTTTAGTGTTTCAATGGCTGATTTGGCAATTTTAATTAAGATTATAGGGTAGTAAATATCGGGAATAGCTTTGATGAACAGAAAGTAATTGTGACAAAATATTTTACCATGAACCAGAAAAAATGTTTTGTCTGGTCTAACTTCTATTTAGTCAGCTGTTTCAACCTGTATAGAACATCCTGCTAGCGGAGGCGGACCGTTTTGACTCCTGTGAGGAAAGCGGAAAGCGTCGTTTAAAAACGTANAACCGCCATAAGATAGGAGTTAACCCAAAATAATTTATTTTGAAGCGAAAATACCATTTTTATATTTGCCAGTTTTCCCTGCTGATTCTCGTCGGCTGCTGTGTGCTGTGCACCAAAAGCAATCTGTTTTCCCATGGTTTCTTCTTCCTTCACATGGCTGCCAAACGCACTTTTTTTCTCATTTCCCGCCCCCGGCTTGACCGGCTGCTGATTTACTTCCGTATTAT
Organism: Oceanobacillus sojae; assembly: GCF_900162665.1. Taxonomy (GTDB): domain Bacteria; phylum Bacillota; class Bacilli; order Bacillales; family Amphibacillaceae; genus Oceanobacillus; species Oceanobacillus sojae_A. The sequence goes on along the minus strand of NZ_LT727812.1, from coordinate 282,017 downwards.
CTTCCTCCAGCTCGCTGCCAACTCCAAAAAGCTTCTTTTTGTCACTCACAATCCTCACCTGCTTCACTTAAAATTCATATCAAAAATTTTTAAAGAGCTGGACAATAAAGCCCCAGCTATTATTTTATTTCTCCAAATATCTGCTTATGTACTTTCCAATATGCAACACTGAAGCATAACAAACTTATACTCTTTTCGACTTTTAAAAACATTCTTTTTATTTCCATATTTGTATGCTATATTAGCATAATTATTTATATAAGTGAACGGAGATACTTTTAAAATTGCTTGATCTTTGAAACACTGGTGTTCTTGCCAAGGAGATGAAACTAATTCTAGCGAGGATTTTTAATGGAATGAGTAATCGTGACAGAATATTATGAACCAGGAAAAACGTTTTATCTGATCTAACTTCTATTTAGTCAGCTGTTTCAACTTGTATAGAGTACTCCTTCTAGCGGAGGCGGACCGTTTTGACTCCTGTGAGGAAAGCGGAAAGCGTCGTTTAAAAACGTAACAACTGGACCGAAGCAACTGAGATAAAGGAATCACCGTGAGTTTACGAACGGATGATGACTTATCGTAGGGCGCTCTCGGGAAGTTGTCTAGTTTTTGACGCTTGCAGCTGGACAGGGAATAGCATCATCTGAAGATCCACTTTTGCCAAGTGCTCTTCTTGGCAAAAGTTAGCTGAAGAGCATGTCCCTAGGCAGGCTAAGGTCGCAACGTCCTGGGGTTGCGATTACTCACCCCATCGAAAAGAGTTGTTGCAACGCCTGCATTAGTACGTCCTGTACGTCGAAAGCAAAACGGTCCGCCGCAGCGGTGGCCTTACACGTCACCTTCTTTCTAAATAGAGTTTTTGCTTTGTCAAGAGCTAGATGAAAGGAACGATCAACACCTGTCAATATGATAAGCAAGTTATTTTTAATCTGCTTATATTAGGTTTTAGTTGGACAGGAATATAAAAAAAGTCTTATAATAGTAATTATTATCGAATAATGTTTTTAAATCCGCGAAATTTAAAAGATTTTTAATGAAAGAAATGGCTTCAAGCATTCAGACACTTGTTGCTATTTTTATTTTTACATCAGAGAAGGATTAATTTTTAATAAAATAATTTATTCAATATTGAAAGTAAATAAAGGTGATTACATGGCAAAAGATGAAAATGTCAGCATTACAGATATTATAGAAAAAGTAAAAGAATATTTATCTGATGAAGATGTTGCTTTAATTGAACGCGCTTATGAATTTGCGAAAGAGGCTCATAAAGATCAATTTCGTAAATCTGGCGAACCGTATATTATTCATCCCGTACAGGTTGCAGGTATTCTGGCTGAATTATTAATGGATGCAGAAACAATTTCAGCCGGGTTTCTTCATGATGTCATAGAGGATACCGAGGTAACCTTTGAACAGATTGAAGAAGAATTCAATCATGAAATAGCTGCACTTGTAGATGGTGTTACGAAGCTTGGTAAAATCCGTTATGAAACAAAAGAGGCCCAGCAGGCAGAGAACCACCGTAAAATGTTTGTAGCAATGGCAAGAGATATCCGTGTCATTATGATTAAACTTGCTGACAGATTGCATAATATGAGAACGTTAAAGCATTTACCGCCAGAAAAGCAGCGGCGTATTTCAAATGAAACGCTGGAAATTTTTGCGCCGCTTGCTCATCGATTGGGAATTTCAACGATAAAATGGGAACTGGAGGATACAGCTTTACGCTATCTTAATCCACAGCAATACTATCGTATTGTTCAATTGATGAAGCAGAAAAGGGAAGAAAGAGAGTCTTACATTCAGGAAGTTATTGACGATCTTTCCCAGGAATTTGAGGCGGTAAATATAAAGGCAGAGATGTCCGGCCGGCCAAAGCATTTGTACAGTATCTATCAGAAAATGGTCAATCAGAAAAAGCAATTTAATGAGATATATGATCTTCTTGCAGTCCGGATTCTAGTGGATAATATTAAAGACTGTTATGCTGTTTTAGGTATTATCCATACGAATTGGAAGCCGATGCCCGGAAGGTTTAAGGATTACATTGCTATGCCGAAGCAAAATTTGTATCAGTCTCTGCATACAACCGTTATCGGTCCAAAAGGCGATCCGTTAGAGGTGCAGATCCGCACGAAGGAAATGCATGATATTGCAGAGTATGGGATTGCTGCACACTGGGCCTATAAAGAAGGAAAGCAGGCAAAAGGTAAGAGCTCCTTTGAAGAAAAATTGTCATGGTTCCGGGAAATTTTGGAGTGGCAAAGTGAAACGCATGACGCGGAAGAATTTATGGAGTCATTGAAGATTGATTTGTTTTCTGATATGGTCTATGTTTTCACACCAAAAGGAGAAGTTATTGAGCTGCCTGCAGGTTCCATTCCAATTGATTTTGCTTACAAGATTCATACGGAAATCGGCAATAAGACCATTGGGGCGAAAATTAACGGTAAGATGGAGCCGTTAGACTATGAATTGCAAAACGGAGATATTGTTGATGTGATGACGTCGAAGCATTCCTACGGACCGTCTCAGGATTGGCTGAAAATGGTGCAGACCTCACAGGCAAAGAGCAAAATAAAACAGTTTTTCAAGAAGCAGCAGCGTGATGAGAATATTGTCAAAGGAAAGGAAGCTGTTGAAAGAGAAATTCGTACCTTTGATATCGATCCCAAGGCAGCATTAACTCCAGATAATTTGCAGCGTGTATTTGATAAGTTTAATTTTATGAGCGAAGATGATATGTATGCTGCTGTGGGTTATCAAGGGATTACCGCAGCTCTTATAGCTACCAGATTAACGGAGAAAATCCGGCAATCAAGAGAAGCAGATCAGGATTTAGAAAAGAAGATAGAAGAAGTAAAAACGGATAAAGCAAAACCGTCCTCCAAGAAAGATTCAGGAATCGAAGTGGCGGGAGTTAACAATTTGCTTGTCCGTATAGCAAAATGCTGTAATCCTGTACCAGGTGATGAAATTTTAGGCTATATTACCAAAGGCAGAGGAGTATCTGTTCACCGTGCCGATTGTCCAAACGTACAGACAGAGGAAGCGAAGCAGCGCTATATAGATGTGAAGTGGAAAAATCAGTATGCAGAGAAAAAGCAGTATCATGTTGATTTGGAAATCACAGGTTATGATCGCCGTGGTCTGCTCAATGAGGTATTACAGGCTGTCAACGAAACAAAAACGAATATTACGCATGTTAATGGCAGATCTGACCGGAATAAAATGGCTATTATTCAATTGACAATTTTAATTCATAATACGAATCATTTACGTAAAGTAGTGGATCGAATAAAGCAGATTCGGGAAGTATACACCGTTACCAGAACTGTGCAATAAGGAGCGTTTGTTTTATGAAAGTAGTATTACAGCGGGTAAAGGAAGCTTCTGTAACCGTCCGGGAAGAAAAAATCAGTGAAATTAAAAAAGGATTCCTTTTACTTGTCGGTGTTACACACGAGGATACAGATAAGGATTTGAAATATCTCGTAAATAAGATTGTCCATTTGCGGATTTTTGAAGATGAAAACAACAAAATGAATCTTTCTATTAAAGATGTGGAAGGAAGCATTTTATCAGTATCACAGTTTACTTTATATGGGGATACTAAAAAAGGCAGACGTCCAAGCTTTATAAAAGCAGCGAAACCTGACGAAGCAGAAGCTTTATATAATGCTTTTAATAAAGCGCTGCGCACAGAAGGAATAGTGACAGAAACTGGAGAATTCGGTGCAATGATGGATGTCGCACTGATAAATGATGGACCGGTCACACTGATTATTGACAGTAAAGACAGGTAAAGGAAGGGACGAGAATAAGGTCAGGGTTTTGTGGAGATGCTATAAAAACTTAAATAGATTTAAAAAAGACACTTAAAGGAGAATTTAAGTTATGCATCGGGAGATAAAGCAGCACAAAGCCAATCATTACCCTGAAATGATGATGGTTGATTTTCATCATTTTCTACAAATGGAAAAGTCTTCAACCTATTTAGAAATAGCGACAGAGCTTGGAATTTCTATACAGGAAGTGAAGCAATTGAAAAAAAGCTTAAGTCGTTCTTGACAATGAACGAAACTCACCTTATTATTATAATCATTCCACTTCTATAAGATGTGGCAGCTTCTACGTTTCCTGCGAATGTTTTCTGTGTGACGGGTAAGCCCAGTCCCGGGACATGAGCAGTATAAAGTAGAAGTTTCTTAAAATTAAATGAATGAAACCGTTGAAAGAAAAAGTAATATAGGAACAGGTAGTAAGAGAGTAGCTGTCATTGGCTGAAAGCAGCTATCTATCCGGCTTATATGAAAGACATTCTGGAGGATTTATATCGAAATAGATTGAGTAGATATAAACGTGTTGCAGGCGTTAACTGATAAAGGTGGGTATCTTTTGGTATCAACTAGGGTGGCAACGCGGGAAAATCCCGTCCCTTATTCTTGAATAAGGGACGGGATTTTTGTGTTGTAAAAGAACCTGAAGCGTCTAACCAGAAAGGTACCTGTATCATTTTCTGCTGATCAGAAAAAGAAGTTCGTCAGTTATTTTGTATATTAGTGAAGGAGGAAATAAAATGGCTATGAAGGCTCCAAGAGGAACAATGGATATTTTGCCGGAGGATACGGCAAAATGGCAGTATGTAGAAAATCAGATCAAAGAAATTTGTAATGCCTACTACTATCATGAAATACGTACACCAATCTTCGAGCACACAGAAGTATTTCAACGCGGTGTCGGGGACTCTACAGATATTGTACAAAAAGAAATGTATACTTTTGAGGACCGCGGAGGCAGAAGTCTGACACTTCGTCCAGAAGGAACCGCTGCTGTAGCCCGTGCATTCGTTGAAAATAAATTATACGGCAGTCCCAATTTACCGGAAAAACTATATTACTTTGGCTCAATGTTCCGGTATGAGCGTCCCCAAAAAGGGAGAATGCGCCAATTAAATCAATTCGGTGTGGAAGCAATGGGAAGCGAGGATCCGGCAATTGATGCAGAAGTAATTGATCTTGCCATGCAAATTTACCATAGATTAGGATTGAAATCTCTGAAGCTGGTGATTAACTCATTAGGTGATAAGGAAAGCCGAAAAGCACACCGTGACGCACTAGTAACGCATTTTGACCCATACCGTGAGGAGCTTTGCTCAGATTGCCAAGCGCGGCTGGATAAAAATCCGTTACGTGTGCTGGATTGTAAAAAAGATCGTGATCATCCAGCGATGAAAACCGCACCGTCCATCTTAGATTATCTGAATGAAAAGTCACAAGCTTATTTTGAACAGGTAAAGGCATATTTAGATGCGATGGAAATTTCTTATACCGTGGATCCTAATCTAGTCCGTGGCTTAGATTACTATAATCATACGGCATTTGAAATTATGAGTGAAGCAGACGGCTTCGGTGCCATTACGACATTAGCCGGCGGCGGCAGATATGATGGGTTAATTACTGAATTCGGCGGTCCCGATACTCCGGGAATTGGATTTGGAATGGGTCTGGAACGCTTGTTAATGGCTCTTCAAGTAGAAAATATTGATATACCGGTTGATACCAAACTGGATTGTTTTGTGGCAGGCTTTGGTTCTGAAAAAGTACGAACAGAGACTGTAAAGCTTGTTCATCAGTTGCGAGAGTCTGGTATGCAGACAGATACTGATTACCAGCACCGTAAAATGAAGGGTCAGCTTAAGGCGGCAGACCGTTTAAAAGCAAAATTTGTTATCTTTTTAGGCGATGATGAGCTTGCGAAACAAGTGGTGACCATTAAAAATATGGAAACTGGAGATCAAAAAGAGATTTCCATTGACCATCTAGTTTCTGAAATTAAAGAGTTGTTATTGGAGGAGAGTTAAAAAATGATAGAGCGTGTTTTATCAGGACACTTAACTGAAAATGAAATTGAAAAGGAAGTCAGACTAAAAGGCTGGGTCCAAAAACGTAGAGATCTTGGCGGACTGATTTTTATTGATTTACGTGATAAGTCTGGAATTATGCAAATTGTGTTTAATCCGGATTATTCACAGGAAGCACTGGAAACAGCGGAGAGTATTCGTTCTGAATATGTGATTGATGTAGTCGGCAAGCTTGTTTTACGTGATGAAGCAACCATCAATCCTTCCATTTCGACTGGTACATTGGAAGTACTGGCCAGCTCCATTAAAGTATTGAATAAAGCAAAAAATCCGCCATTTATGATTCAGGATGATGTAAATATTTCAGAGGATATCCGATTAAAATATCGCTATTTAGATTTACGCCGCCCAGGCTTGCAGGAAACATTTAAATTGCGCCATCAAACTACTCAGAGTATCCGTAATTATTTAAATAAAAATGAGTTCTTAGAAATGGAAACACCTATTTTAACAAAGAGCACACCGGAAGGAGCACGGGATTATCTTGTGCCGAGCCGTGTTCATCCTGGTGAATTCTATGCTTTACCGCAATCTCCTCAGTTATTTAAACAATTAATTATGATGAGCGGATTTGAACGTTATTATCAAATTGCCCGCTGCTTCCGTGATGAAGATTTACGGGCAGACCGTCAGCCGGAATTTACACAAGTCGATATTGAGACATCCTTTCTAACAAGTGACGAAATTATGACAATGACAGAAGAGATGATGAAAGAGGTAGTTAAAGAGGTTAAAGAAGTCGATATTACTTTACCTTTACAAAGAATGCCTTATGACGAGGCCATGGACCGCTTTGGTTCTGATAAACCGGATACCCGTTTTGGATTAGAATTGATTCATGTATCAGACATTGTGGCTGATTCTGGGTTTAAAGTATTTAAGCAGGCGGTAGCGAATGGCGGAAAAGTTGCATTATTAAATGTAGAAGGTGCTGCCGGCAGCTATTCCAGAAAAGATATTGATAAATTAACAGAGTTTGTCAATGTCTACGGCGCAAAAGGTTTAGCCTGGTTAAAAGTAGAGGAAGAAGAAGTGAAAGGCCCAATCAGCAAATTCTTATCTGATGAGGAAAAAGCAGCTATCAAGGATAAAGCAAAAGCAAACAGTGGAGACCTGCTATTATTTGTAGCTGATAAATCGTCCGTTGTTTACGATAGTTTAGGAGCCCTGCGCTTGAAGCTGGGCAAAGATTTAGGGTTGATTGACGAAGAAGCATTTCATTTCTTGTGGGTAACAGATTGGCCGTTATTTGAATATGATGAGGAGCTGGGCCGTTATTTTGCAGCGCATCATCCGTTTACATCACCAATTGAAGCAGACAAGGAAAAATTGTTAACAGATCCGATGAACGTCCGTGCAAATGCATATGACTTAGTATTAAATGGTTACGAGCTCGGCGGCGGATCTATCCGTATCCATCAGACTGAGCTTCAGAATAAGATGTTCCAAGCATTAGGATTTACAGAAGTAGAAGCTAGAGAGCAATTCGGATTCTTATTGGATGCCTTAGAATATGGAGCACCGCCTCATGGAGGAGTCGCACTTGGCTTAGACCGTATTATTATGCTTCTGGCAGGCCGTTCTAATCTTCGTGATACCATTCTTTTCCCTAAAACAGCATCTGCTTCTGACCTGATGACAGAAGCTCCAAGTGAAGTGAGCGGGGACCAGCTGCAAGAATTGTCCATTTCATTAGCAACAAGAAATGATAATAAAGAATAATAGAGAATATGCACGATATTTCTGCATATCGTGCATATCATTTGTGAAATAAAAGCAAACAAAAGCTCAATGAGCTTGTGTTTATTTGCTATTTCATATAAAATAAAAAAACCTTCTGGTTGAGGAATCGGTTGAAAAAATTAAAGGAGATGAATGTTAGGAGCCATGGAAAATAAATTACAGCATCATAATCGAACAGCAAAAGAGTATGTACAGGGAGTCTATGAGGAACTAAAGAATAGAAATAGTCATGAGACAGAATTTTTGCAAGCAGTTGAAGAAATTGTCGAATCTCTGGAAGTTGTTTTTGAGAAACATCCTAAATATATGGAATTAGGCATTCTAGAGAGAATTATAGAACCAGAGCGCTTGATTGCTTTCCGTGTTCCTTGGGTCGATGATGAAGGACATGTTCAAGTAAATCGCGGTTATCGTGTTCAATTCAGCAGTGCAATTGGACCATATAAAGGCGGACTTCGTTTTCATCCAACGGTAAATGCAAGTATTATTAAATTTTTAGGCTTTGAACAAATCTTTAAAAACTCTTTAACCGGTCAACCTATTGGTGGAGGAAAAGGCGGATCTGATTTTGACCCGAAAGGAAAATCAGATTTAGAAATTATGAGATTTTGCCAAAGTTTTATGTCAGAATTATCTAGATATATTGGACCGGATACGGATGTACCGGCAGGAGATATTGGTGTCGGCGGAAGAGAAATCGGCTACCTTTACGGTCAATATAAGAAAATCAAAGGTACTGTAGAACCCGGCGTTTTAACAGGTAAAGGCTTAGGTTTTGGCGGCAGTCTGGCGCGTAAAGAAGCAACTGGCTATGGTACGGTTTATTTTGTACAGGAAATGCTTAAAGATAATGAACAGGATTTCTCTGGAAAAACAGTTGTTGTGTCCGGATCAGGAAACGTATCGATTTACGCAATGGAAAAAGCAGCTGAATTTGGTGCCAAAGTAATTGCCTGCAGCGATTCCAATGGATATGTCTATGATAAGAATGGTATTGACGTTGAACTTGTGAAGCAGATTAAAGAAGTAGATAGAGAGCGTATTAACGTATACTTAGAAACCCATCCAAACGCAGAATACGTTGATGGCGGATCAGTTTGGGAGATTCCATGTGAGATTGCTCTGCCTTGTGCTACGCAAAATGAAATTGACGAAGCAACAGCAAAAACTTTAATTGAAAATGGTGTTATTGCGGTAGGAGAAGGTGCTAATATGCCATCATCGTTGCAAGCAATTAACCAATTCCTGGAGAATAATGTTTTGTTTGCTCCGGCGAAAGCAGCAAACGCTGGCGGTGTAGCAGTATCCGCTTTAGAAATGGCACAAAACAGCAGCCGTATTGCCTGGAGTTTTGAAGAAGTTGATGAAAAATTGCAAGAAATTATGCGTAACATTTATCAAAATAGTGTTCAGGCAGCAAATGAGTATGGTAAAGAGGGTAACCTTGTTGCAGGATCAAATATTGCAGGTTTCTTGAAAGTTGCAGATGCTATGGTAGAACAAGGGATTATTTAACCAACAGCTCTAAACGGATTTATTCTTTTTTAATAAATATATTATTTGTACTTTGAATAAATTTATGCTACGATAATAAAAAATAAATCATTACAATCCTGATGTGTTCGTTTGCGATTGGTATTTTGACCGAACACCTATAAGTTAGGGAGTCCGACAGGTCTTTAAAGTGCGTGCATGCCCAATAAAGGGAAGCATAATACCTTTAAAGCAGGACACCCACCTGCCAAAAGCGGGATCAAAACTTTATTGTCAGACGGCACTATCGGGATTACGAAAAAATACTGCACAGTTTTGTGCAGTATTTTTTTTCGTGATTGATATACATCGACGGTTATAAGGACAATATAGGCTTCTGATTTTAACCTAATTCGAGCCTTGTGCCAGCTGTTCCAGGTTTCCATTCTTATCCATACGGAATGATGGAGAGCTGATCAGGTTTGTATCCTCAAAAACTGTCATCTTGCGGGCGCGGTCCATAATTTGAATAAAGGTTTGATAATCTTCTTTCATCGCATGCAGCTGCTGCTCTGTATCTGCTAAATTTTTTTGTAATTCTTCCACTTTTGTATGCAAGGATTTATTCTCACTCTCTAACGATTGCATAGAAGATTTTGATTGATTGGAAGTATACAATTCTTGCTTTAGTGATTTTAAATACTTGATTACTGTGTCTAAATTAAATGCTGCAGCTGGTTCAGGATACGTCTGTGCTGTTGGCTGGTCTGCCGTTTCGTGAGACGGAATTGTCTCTGAAGTACCGGTTTGAACAGGTTTTGGAAGAGCTTGAACCGTTTTGTTTAAAGCTCTTTTTCTCTCTTTTCGTTGTCTTTTAGCCAAATCAATTGCATTTTCATATTTATTACGCACTTCAGCATTCCATCTGAAACCGCAGGCGGCTGAAGTCCGATTTAAATGATCTCCTACTTCTTCAAAAGCATTTAACTGTGTGCTTCCCTCACGAATATGTCTCAAGACAGTTTCTGCCAGTAATAGATCATCTTCATGAGACCAAGCATCTTGCCTTACTTTTACCATGTCATTCACTCCTCGTTATTAAGAAAATACTTAGAAAATCTGCGCGCGCTTTTATTTTAACGAATGGGCAGTTTTCTTATATTACACACGTTAAAAAATTATACTTTCCTAACGTGCTAGAAAGATTATAGTAATCTCTATTCTTTCCAGAGGAGTTTAAAAATATACATTTCTTTATAATTATTAATTTTACGAATGGAGTTCTTATTTTTTTTCCTTATTAATCCGTTCATATACTTGTTTTAAAGCATTTTCAAATTTTCCTGTTTCTTTCGGTGTGTAGTAATTTCGATTTTTGATAGTGTCCGGCAAATATTGCTGTTTTACCCAAGCTCCTGGATAATTATGAGGGTATTTATAATCTATTCCTCTGCCAAGCTTATTTGCTCCTGAGTAATGGGAATCCTTTAAGTGAGCGGGAATATCGCCGCTTTTTCCTTTGCGAATATCCTCCAAAGCCGCGTCCAGTGCCTTATAGGCTGTATTTGATTTTGGAGAAAGAGCCAATTCTACGACAACATCGGCTAATGGAATACGTGCTTCAGGAAAACCAATCCGTTCAGCAGCCTGCACAGCTGCGACAGCCCGCGGTCCTGCTTGCGGATTTGCCAGACCAATATCTTCATATGCAATAACAATCAATCTCCTGGCAATACTGTCTAAATCACCAGCTTCTATCAGCCGTCCCAAATAATGCAGGGCAGCATTCACATCACTGCCGCGAATAGATTTTTGAAAAGCACTCAATACATCGTAATGAGCATCCCCGTCTTTATCATGGGAAAAGCTTTTTTTCTGCATACATTCTTCGGCAATCTCCAGTGTTATCTCAATTTGGCCATCAGCATTCGGCGGAGTAGAACTGACTGCGAGTTCTAAGCCGTTTAATGCGGAACGCAGATCACCATTAGCTGAAATGGCTAAATGTTCCATGGCATCCGGACTGATCTGGATATTTTTATCCCCGTACCCATTCGTTGTATCCTGAATAGCACGTTGTAATGCTGTTTTAACATTTTCGAGAGTTAAGCCGTGCAGCTCAAACAGATGACAGCGGCTTCTTATTGCCGGGTTAATGGAGTGATAGGGATTGCTTGTTGTACATCCGATTAAAGTCAATAAATTATTTTCCAAATGCGGCAGTAAGAAATCCTGCTTTGCTTTATCCAGACGATGAACTTCATCTAAGATAAGAACAGTTTGTCCTTGCATTTTTGCCTGCTCAACTACAATTTCCATATCCTTTTTCTTATCTGTAACCGCATTTAATGTTTTGGATGGCAGTCCAATGGTTTCTGCCAATGCAAAGGCCATGGATGTTTTCCCGGTACCGGGAGGGCCAAACAAGATCATAGAAGAAAGCTGATTGGCTTTAATCATCCGGTCAATTATTTTTCCTTGACCTGCAAGGTGTTCTTGTCCTATAATATCATCTATGTTTTTTGGACGCATTCGATATGCGAGCGGTTGTTTATACATCAAATAACTTCCCTCATCTTCTTAGTATTCTATTAGCTTAAAGCGAATATAGAAGAAATGCAAGAGGTTAGCAGTCATGCTATAATAGGTGTAGCCCTATAAATCAGAGTCAACATCAGAATCTATAAGTGACAAACAACATTGAATTTGTTATTAGCAACCGCTACGACAGGTTATGGCGGGGTGAGTAACCGCAACCCCGGAAAAACACTGCGCTAGTTAAGTGTCATTATCATACGTATTCATATATTCCACCCATAGATTTTGGTGAAAAACCATCTATATAAATAATCAAATTTGTATAGAGGAAATGAAAGACTGTTCTTTTTCTGTGTATGAGTTATATAATTACCAGACTGTAACCAATATGGCGGTTTACGGCAGGTGAGTATTCTAAGGCTATAGAAAATAATCCGCCAGTTACAAGGAAATTCCTATAATTTCACTTATGGAGTACAATATATAGATTAAATAATATATAAATGGCAGATGATAGTTTAAAAAATTGAGGTGTGTATAATGAAGATTTCAACAAAAGGAAGATATGGACTGACAATAATGATAGACTTGGCAAAAAATGAAGGAAACGGTCCAATTTCACTAAAAGTTATTGCAAAGGATAATGATTTATCAGAGCACTATTTAGAACAGCTGGCTTCCCCATTAAGAAATGCCGGTCTGATCAAAAGTATACGCGGGGCATATGGTGGATACCAGCTTGCGAAAAAACCTGATGAAATTACAGCAGGTGATGTTATCCGTGTGCTGGAAGGACCTTTGACAATTGTGGAGGGTATGGAAAATGAAAAGCCGGCCCAGGCATCTTTATGGATGCAAATCAGGGATGCAGTAAAAGATGTATTAGAAAAAACAACCTTGGAAGATTTAGCAAATTATGACGAGGGTGATAACGGCCCGCGCGAGGCATATATGTTTTATATTTAATGGGAAGAAAGGATTTTGAATCATGGAAGCAATATATTTAGACCATGCCGCTACATCTCCTATGGCAAATGGAGTAGTTGAAGCGATGATTCCTGTATATAAAGATATCATCGGCAATGCATCAAGTGTGCATTCCTTTGGACGGAAGGCAAGACAGCAGCTGGATGCATCAAGACGCGTTCTCGCTGCATCAGTTGGTGCAAATGAAAAGGAAATAATTTTTACCAGCGGCGGCACCGAAGCGGATAATATGGCACTTTTAGGTGTTGCAGAAGCTAATCAGGATAAAGGCAGTCATATTATCACCTCCATCCAGGAGCATCATGCCACTTTGCACACGGCAGAAAGATTAGAAAAACAAGGCTTCCGTGTAACATATTTGCCTGTAAATGAGGCAGGGCTGGTTTCTGTACAGGATGTTGAAGCAGCTTTAACAGATGATACAATACTCGTTTCTATTATGTATGTAAATAATGAGACAGGTGTTATCCAGCCTGTCGGTGAAATTGGAGAGTTATTGAAGAGCCACCAGGCATATTTTCATACAGATGCCGTGCAGGCCTATGGACTGGTCGATATGGATGTACATGAGCAGAATATTGATTTATTAACTGTATCTGCGCATAAAATAGGCGGTCCAAAAGGAATTGGCTTTTTGTATGTGAAAGAAGGAGTTAAGATGACTCCAGTTCAATTTGGTGGTGAACAAGAGAGAAAACGCCGGCCTGGAACGGAGAATATTCCATCCGTGGCCGGGTTTGAATTAGCCTCTAACATCGCAATGGAAACAAAGCAGATAAGAAACGAGCGGTATCAAAAGTATAAACAAATTTTAACAGAGACATTTACAGAAGCGGGGATTGCTTTCCGTATTAATGGAGATCAGCAAAAGACGGTTTCTTCTATTATGAATGTCAGCTTTGCAGGAACAAATGTAGAAGCATTGCTTGCAAATTTTGATTTAAGCGGCATTGCAGCTTCGAGCGGCAGTGCATGTACTGCCGGGAGTGTAGAGCCTTCCCATGTTTTATCCGCAATGTATGGTTCAGATAGTCCAATTACTACAAATTCTATTCGGTTCAGCTTTGGGTTGGCGAATACAGAAGATAATGTGAGAGAAGCAGCTGCAAGAATTACAAGTATTGTAAAAAGGTTAACAAGTTAAAGGAGGGGCGACAATGAAAGATAATAAAAATATACGTGTTGTAGTTGGAATGAGCGGCGGAGTCGACTCTTCTGTTGCAGCATTATTATTAAAAGAACAAGGATACGATGTGGTTGGTATCTTTATGAAAAATTGGGACGATACAGATGAATTTGGGGTCTGTACGGCTACCGAAGATTTCGATGATGTTGTCCGGGTATGTAATCAATTAGATATTCCATATTACTCGGTAAACTTTGAAAAACAATACTGGGATAAGGTGTTCACTTATTTTCTGGATGAATATAAAGCCGGAAGAACGCCTAACCCGGATGTTATGTGTAATAAAGAAATTAAATTCAAGGCATTTCTTGACCATGCGCTCTCTTTGGGCGCTGATTATTTAGCTACAGGGCATTATGCTCAAGTGGCAAGAAACGAAGACGGGCAAATTCAAATGCTCCGCGGAGCTGATGATAATAAGGATCAGACTTATTTTTTAAATCAGCTTAGTTCAGATGTATTAGAAAAAGTTATGTTTCCTTTAGGTCATCTGCCTAAACCGGAAGTAAGAAAAATTGCGGCAGATTATGGTCTGGTTACAGCAGCTAAAAAAGATTCCACAGGAATTTGTTTTATTGGAGAAAGAAATTTCAAAAGCTTTCTCAGCGAATATTTACCTGCACAGCCAGGAAAAATGATGACACTTGACGGGATAGAAAAAGGAACACATGACGGATTAATGTACTATACTATCGGCCAGCGTCAAGGGCTTGGAATCGGTGGTTCCGGAGACCCATGGTTTGTTGTGGGGAAAAATTTAAAAGACAATTATTTGTATGTCGCACAAGGCTATCACAATGAGTATCTCTACTCTGATGCACTTGTTGCAACGGATTTAAATTGGGTTCAACCGGATCAGATCGAGGATACTTTCACTTGTACAGCGAAATTCCGTTACCGTCAAAAAGATTCCGAAGTAACAGTGACAGTAAAAGATGATAAAGCATATGTCATATTTAAAGACAGCCAGCGGGCAATTACACCTGGACAGGCAGTTGTATTTTATCAGGACGATGTTTGTCTCGGCGGCGGAACGATCGATGAAATTATAAAAGATAATAAAGCATTACAATATGTAGGCTAGCAGGGTGGGTTATGAATGGATAAAAATCAGCAGGCAATTACACTGCTAAATGAAAAAAAATATGAAGAAGCAGCAAAACTGTTTAATGAGGTAATTGAAGAATCCCCGAATGACCCATTGGGATATATTAATTTTGGAAATCTTTTAATGCAGCTGAATGAGATGGAACGGGCAGAGCGCTTTTTGAAGCGCGCTATTGAACTGGATGATACAGCGGCAACAGCATACTATGGTTTAGGTAATCTTTATTTTGATCAGGAAGACTTTGGTAAAGCACAGCAAAGCTTCCTAAAAGCAATTGAATTGGGACTTGAAGAAGCAGATGCTTACTTTATGCTGGGTATGTGCTTCCGAAACCAGGAACAATGGAAGCTGTCTCTGCCGTATTTGCTGCGGGCAACAGAACTTGATTCACAGGACGAAAGTTATCTATTTCAATATGGTCTCTCTCTTGCACAGGGAGAAATTTTAGATGAAGCCCAAAAAACATTTGAAAAAGTACTTGAATTAAATAACGAGCATAGCGATGCTTATTATAATCTGGGCGTGATTGCATTATTCCATGAAAATACAAAACAAGCCTTAAACCATTTTGAAAAAGCACTTGAATTACAGTCTGATCATGTGCTGGCTGCAAACGGAAAGGAAATTGCGTTACAGTATATGGAGCAATTTGATGATAAATAAGGGGTAATTAGCATGGAAAACCAGGTAGCAGCAAAGGAAGCACTGCCTTTTGTAACGGGGACCGTATTAAATACCATTTTTCGTAACGAAGCAGAGCATTTTTCTATCGTCCTAATTAAAATCACAAAAACAAACCTTGATTATGAAGATAAAGAAATCATTGTAAAGGGTTATTTTGATCAGCTTCAGGAGCAGACAGCTTATCGTTTTTATGGAGCATTGGAAAAGCATCCCCGCTACGGATCACAATTAAAGGTGCAGTCCTATGAGACTATCTTGCCAACAACAAAGGATGGGCTTGTTCAATACCTGTCCAGCGATTTGTTTTACGGTGTCGGGAAAAAAAGTGCACTGAAGATCGTGGAGGAGCTGGGAGAAAAGGCTGTTTCTAAAATTATGGATAATCCGTCTGTTTTAGATGGGATTTCTGGATTATCAAAGGAAACTGGAAAACGTTTGGCAGAACGTTTAAAAGAAAACCAGGGCTTTGAACGGGTTGCTGTTCAATTATCAGGCTACGGAATTGGATTGAAGATGGCTCAGGTGATTTATCAGACTTATCGTGATAAGGCGATGGAGGTTCTTGGAAAAGATCCGTATCAATTTGTGTTTGATATTGAAGGCTTTGGCTTTAAAATGGCAGATCAGATAGCTTCTCAGCAAGGTATTTCCCATACACATGAAAGCCGTATCGGTGCAGGGGTAATCTATGTCCTCCAGCAGAGTATACAAGCAGGACATGTTTATCTTCCATTTGAAAAATGTGTGCAGGAAATTATTTACTTACTGCATCTTCCTCATTCGGATAAAAGCTCTGTCTCAGATGTTATGATGCAGCTGAATACGGAGAAAAAAATCATCCTGATCGATGACAGAGTATATTTGCCTTCATTATATTATGCGGAGGACAACTTTACAGCAAGTCTGAAAAAAATACTGACAAAGCCGATAGAAGATGAGGTGCCTTTAGCGGAGCTGTTGAAAATAACCGGCGATATTGAAGAGGAAGAGTCATTAAGCTACGGAAAAGAGCAATTTGATGCCATTGTTCAGGCAATCCATTCTAAAATTATGATTTTAACAGGTGGACCGGGAACTGGAAAAACAACGGTTATAACCGGTATCATCCAGGCTTTTGCGAAGATTCATGAGCTTTCTTTAAATCTATCGGATTATAAAAATAAAGACAGCTTTCCATTTATTTTAACAGCTCCTACAGGGCGGGCGGCAAAAAGGATGTCAGAATCTACCGGTTTGCCGGCTGTCACCATTCACCGGCTGCTTGGCTGGAATGGAATGGGTAATTTTGAAAAAGATGAACATGAGCCATTATCGGGGAGGCTGCTTATCGTAGATGAATTTTCCATGGTGGATACATGGCTTGCAAATAATCTGTTTAAAGCCATCCCGGATACGATGCAGATTATTTTGGTTGGAGATGAAGATCAGCTTCCCTCTGTGGGACCAGGCCAGGTTTTAACAGATTTAATGAAAAGTGACGTTTTACCGGTTATCTCCTTAAGAGATGTATATCGTCAAAAGGAAGGTTCTAAGATTATTCAGCTTGCTCATGAAATCAAATATGCCAGCTGTAATGAAAATTCTTTGGAAAATGCACGGGATTTCAGCTTTATTTCCTGTCGTGACTATCAGATGGTCGATGTATTGACATCCATTATTGATAAAGCACAGAAAAAAGGGATTGATCCTGCTTCTATCCAGGTCCTGTCACCGATGTATCGTTCGCAGGCCGGAATTCATGCGATTAATGAAGCGTTGCAGCAGTTAATTAATCCCCCGGGAGAGAAGAAACGTGAGATTGCTTTTCAAGATGTTGTTTATCGTACCGGGGATCGGGTGATTCAGTTAATTAATCAACCGGAGGATGGCATATATAATGGAGATATCGGCGAAATTGTAGCTATTTTTAAAGCAGAAGAAAATGTCGACAATGAAGAGCAAATTGTGATTGCTTTTGAAGATAAAGAAGTGGTCTTTATCCGGAAAGATTATAATAATTTTACGCATGCTTTTTGTATCTCCATTCATAAATCACAGGGGAGTGAATTTCCAATTGTGATTCTTCCTGTGGTTTATTCACATCACCGCATGCTGCGAAAAAACCTTTTATATACAGCGATTACCAGAGGAAAAGAGTCTTTAATCATCTGTGGTGAAAAAGAAGCATTTATCAAAGGTGTGCAGACAGAAGATACAAACCGGAGATATACTTCCTTGCAGGAAATGCTTAAAATCCAGTTAGCTAACCAAAAAGCAGAAAAAAAGGAATATGAAGCTGTAGAAGATATACCTGAAGAAGAATTATCGCCATATGATTTTATGGATTAAGTGTATAAAAAATCCTGTTTAGGGCAATACTTGGACTGATTTAGCAGAAAAGGAATGAAGAAGTATGCTGGAATGTCCAAATTGCAGGGAAAAACAAATTGGAAAATTAAGCCCTACAAGCTATTACTGCTGGGTGTGTTCGATTGAATTAACCGTATCTGGAAAGGAATTACATATCCACCAGATAGAAGCGGACGGGACGCTCAGTTCATTAGACGATTTATTTTCAAAAGAAGAGAGAAGTTTATTATAAACTCCCAGCCACTTGGATACACTACCATGGACTGGGAGTGATTCTTATGTGGAAAAAAATAAAAGCGAAGCAAGTTGTCTATTACTTAGTAATTGCTATCCTTTCCTTTATTCTTTTGTATTTTTTAGCCATTACAAAACCCTATTATGGAGCATTTTTTTCCTTTGTCGGCAAGCTTTTGCTTCCTTTTTTAATTGCGGGGATTTTGGCTTTTCTGCTGCATCCTTTGATTGAATGGCTGTATAAGTACCGCATTCATCGCGGCATAGCAGTATTAATTATTTATGTCCTTTTTTTTGGCGGTGCCGGTTATGCTATCTATCGTGCTTATCCATTAATGGTGGAACAAATGAAGGAAATGAGCCGTAATTTCCCTGAATTTATTGAGCTGTATCAGAATGGTTTAAATAAGATGTATACCTCCACTTCTTTTCTGCCGGAGACAGTACACGACCGGATGGACATGTTCATTCAATCTTTAGAAAATACGATGAACAGCTTTTCAGGAAAAATCATTGGCGGTTTTAACGGGATGATGGATGCTGTCATACTGTTGACTATTATCCCCGTCCTGGTGTTTTATTTCTTAAAGGACTATCCTTTTATCAAATCATTTCTATTTCGTTTTATCCCTCATAAATATCGGGATGAAACTGGAAATGTATGCAGGGAAATAAGTAAGGGGCTGGGCGGTTATATTCGCGGACAGTTCATTATCAGTGCAGCAGTTGGTGTTATTTCTACCCTGTGCTGGATATGGTTAGATTTGCCATACGCTTTATTGCTTGGGATTATTTTGGCAATTGTCAACATTATTCCCTATTTCGGACCAATTATTGGCGCCATTCCAGTAGTAACAGTCGCTTATATGGTACAGCCGGAAAAAGCATTATTTGTTATCATAATTATATTTGTCATTCAATTGATTGAAAGTAATCTGTTATCACCATATATTATGGGGAAAACAGTAAAAATTCATCCAATCGGTATCATCTTTGCCTTGTTATTGGGCGGACAGCTCGCCGGTGTAATAGGGATGGTTATTTCTGTACCTGTTTTTACAATGTTGAAAGTACTGATTCAGCAATATCAAATTTCAAAAGCGAGCTAAATTAGAATTCTTCATTGATCTGATATGTGCTCTTGATTCATTTATAAGTTCAACTTATATAGTAATTTAACTGGCAATCAGATCATCACAACAAGAATTCGATCTTAAAGAAGAAAAATTGACATACAGCAGAAAAATCAATATAATAACGCTATAATCACACAAATAACAAAAAATAATCACGCAAATCACGTTGAAGGTGTTAAGTACATGACATGATATTTCAAGAGAGGGAATCCCCCGGCTGAAAGGACTCCTAATTATATTGTTATGGAAAGCTGCATCGGAGTACGGCTAATCCCCGTCGGTATCATACCGTTATAATGAATAAAGTGATGAACATATAATTTGTTCATAATAAGGGTGGTACCGCGAAATCTCGTCCCTGCAACGATGCAGAGAGGAGATTTTTTGTTTTGTATAATAAAGGAGGAAAAATATAATGAAATCATTGAGTTCTGCAGAAACGCGGCAAATGTTTATTGACTTTTTTAAAGAGAAA
Source organism: Oceanobacillus sojae (assembly GCF_900162665.1). Taxonomy (GTDB): domain Bacteria; phylum Bacillota; class Bacilli; order Bacillales; family Amphibacillaceae; genus Oceanobacillus; species Oceanobacillus sojae_A. The sequence continues at coordinate 262,175 of NZ_LT727812.1, read as the reverse complement.
GGGCATCAGGTAGAGCCCAGTGCTTCTCTAGTACCTCATGATGACCCTACACTGTTATGGATTAATAGTGGTGTGGCGACATTAAAAAAATATTTTGACGGACGAATCATTCCAGATAATCCAAGAATAGTGAATGCTCAAAAAGCTATACGTACAAATGATATTGAGAATGTCGGTTTTACAGCCCGTCATCATACATTTTTTGAGATGCTGGGTAATTTCTCCATTGGTGATTATTTTAAGGAAGAAGCAATTGAGTGGGCATGGGAGTTTCTGACGGATGAAAAATGGATTGGCTTTGAACCGGAGAAATTATCTGTTACTGTCCACCCGGAAGATGATGAAGCTTATGATCTTTGGCTTACAAAAATAGGTCTGCCAAAAGAACGCATTATTCGATTAGAAGAGAACTTCTGGGATATTGGAGAAGGGCCAAGCGGACCAAATACAGAGATTTTCTATGACAGAGGAGAAAGCTATGGAAATGATCCTGCTGATCCAGAGCTTTATCCAGGCGGTGAAAACAGCAGATATCTAGAGGTCTGGAATCTGGTATTTTCTCAGTTTAACCATAACCCGGATGATACGTACACGCCGTTGCCTAAGAAAAATATTGATACAGGGATGGGCCTGGAACGATTAACTTCCATTATTCAAGATGTGCCTACGAATTATGAAACGGATTTATTTATGCCGATTATTCAGGCAACAGAATTGATCGCAGACAGCAAATATGGAGAAAATGATGCGGCTGATACTGCATTTAAAGTCATTGCCGACCATATCCGGACAGTGAGCTTTGCAATTGGAGATGGTGCGATGCCGTCTAATGAAGGCAGAGGCTATGTTTTGCGCAGACTGATTCGCCGTGCTATCCGTTTTGCGAAGGATATTAATATTCATGAAGCTTTTATGTACCGCCTGGTCCCGGTAGTAGCTGAAATCATGAAGGATTTCTATCCAGAGGTGGTAAAAGAAACAGACTACATTCAAAAAATTATTAAAGTAGAGGAAGAGCGTTTCCATGAAACGTTAAATGACGGTTTAGAAATTCTGACAAAGCTCATTGAGACGGAAAAAGAAAAAGGAAGCAATGTATTTCCCGGAGAAGAAGTATTCCGTTTATATGATACCTATGGTTTTCCAAAGGAATTAACTGAGGAATACGTTGAAAAGCTTGGATTTACTGTGAATCAGGAAGGCTTTGAAAATGAAATGAAACTCCAGCGCGAAAGAGCAAGAAATGCACGTCAAAAGGTTGATTCCATGCAGGTCCAGGATACCGTCTTTTCAACTATTGATGTAGAAAGCGAGTTTATTGGATATACGGAGCTGGAAAGAGCTACAGTTATTCAAGCAATTATTCAGGAGAAAGAAGTCGTGGAATCAGCAGCTGCTGGACAGGAAGCATTTATTCTGCTGAAAGAAACACCATTCTATGCTGAAAGTGGCGGACAAGTAGCTGATATTGGTACGATTCAGACAGAGCATTCTCTTGCTGTAGTTACAGATGTACAAAAAACACCAAATGGACAGCATATTCACCGGGTAGAAGTAAAGGAAGGCGTATTTTCGGTTTCTGAAGAAGTAAAAGCTGCCGTTGACCGGACATTCCGCACCGATGTTATTAAAAACCATACAGCAACACATTTACTGCATCAGGCATTAAAAGATGTACTCGGTTCACATGTTAATCAGGCAGGGTCTTTAAATCAGCCTAATCGTCTCCGGTTTGATTTTTCTCATTTCAGCAGTGTAGCCGATGAGGAACTGGAAAAAATCGAAAAAATTGTAAATCAAAAAATATGGGATTCATTGCCGGTTTTCATTGAAACCAAAGGAATTGAAGAAGCTAAAGCAATGGGCGCAATGGCATTGTTTGGAGAGAAATATGGCGATATTGTCCGTGTCGTTCAAATCGGTGATTACAGTATTGAATTATGCGGTGGATGTCATGTCGGTAATACAGCAGAAATCGGATTGTTTAAAATTGTATCAGAAAGTGGAATAGGTGCAGGCACAAGAAGAATTGAAGCTGTAACAAGCAAAGAAGCTTATAACTTTTTAAACAACAAGATTGAACTGTTGAAGCAGTCTGGCGCATTATTAAAAGCAAAAGATGAACAAGTTCCTCAAAAAGTGTCTTTATTACAATCAGAATTAAAAGAGAAACAAAAGCATGTAGATTCTTTACAAGCTAAGTTATCTAATTTAGAGGCATCTTCTATTTTAGATGAAATAAAAGAGGTAAATAATGTAAAAGTACTGGCTAAACAGGTTGACGTGAAGGATATGAATCAATTACGGTCGATGGTAGATGAATTAAAACAAAAAATAGAATCAGGTGTAATTCTGCTTGCAGCTGTGCATAATAATAAAGTACAGCTTGTTGCAGGGGTAACAAAAGACTTGATGAAACAAAACCTTCATGCTGGTAACCTGGTAAAACAGGCTGCTACAATTTGCGGCGGTGGCGGCGGCGGCCGTCCAGATATGGCGCAAGCTGGGGGTAAAGACCCATCTAAGGTTACAGAAGCATTACAAAGTGCTTTAAGTTATGTAACAGAAGCGACAAATGCCTAATCATTGGTTGTATGTTTTCTTGTAAATAAGTATAATGATAGAGATAAACATGTTAGAATAGATGAAGAAGGTTAACGAAGGACGAGGTGTCATTATGAGTTCAATTGATAAAACAATGAAATTCAACTTTTCCGAAGAACCATTTGACCAGGACATTAAAAAAATTTTATTGACTGTTCATGAATCATTACAGGAAAAAGGATATAATCCGATTAATCAGATCGTCGGTTATCTATTATCGGGTGACCCTGCTTATATTCCTAGGTATAATGATGCTCGTAATTTAATTCGTAAAGTTGAACGGGATGAAGTTATTGAAGAACTTGTAAAGTTTTATCTAGAACAGAATAAGGAGAATTCATGAAAGTAATAGGTTTAGACGTAGGTTCAAAAACAATAGGTGTTGCAATTAGTGACGCTCTTGGCTGGACAGCACAGGGACTAACCACTATTTATTGGGATGAGAACGAGTTCAGTTCTGCGGATAAAGAACTTCAAACCATTATAGAGGATAGTGAAGTATCCCGGGTTGTTGTCGGGCTGCCTAAAAACATGAACGGTTCGATTGGCGAAAGAGGCGAAGCGTCCGAGCGTTATGCTGCTTATTTGGAAGAAAAATATAATTTACCTGTTGTATTATGGGACGAGCGTTTAACGACAATGGCGGCTGAACGTGTTCTTTTAGAAGCAGACATGAGCCGGAAAAAAAGAAAAAAAGTAATTGATAAGATGGCAGCTGTAATGATTTTGCAGGGTTATCTTGATTCAAAAGGAGGCGTTATTTAATGGCATTAGAGGAAAAAGAACGGATTATTATCCCTGATGAAAATGGGGATGAGCATCTTTTCGAAGTGCTCTTCACATTCGATGTGGATGAAACAGAACAATCTTATATAGCTGTCGTACCTGCTGAACAGGCAGAGGATGAAGAAGTAGAGGTATATGCATTCCGCTATGAGGAACAGGAAAATGAAGATTACACATTATACCCTATTGAATCTGACGATGAATGGAATATGGTAGAGGAAATGTTAAACACATTAGCAGAAGAAGAAGAGTAAAACAAGATAAGAAAGCTGATGTTCACGTTTGGTGACATCAGCTTTCTTTTACAATGCCTTTATATTTTATTCCAAGGCCGGCTTTATATAATAAAAACCTTTCGATGTCTGCAAAAAAATATATTTTTCTCCAAAATTCCTTATGAAAATAAAAGTTTCTGTTTAAAATAAAGAAGTATGAAAGAAAATAACAGGAATATTGGATAATTTTATATGAATTTAGTATAATAAAGCGGATGAAAGGGGGGGGCATGGTGTCAAAAGATGACAAACATAATGGATTCCAGAAGAATCTTATAAAAAGAGGAGAAGAAGCATCTAAAGTTAGAAAAATTGTAGCAATTATTATTGTATGTTTTACTCTTATTATAATAATCGGGAGTATTTCAGGATATATATATATTAATTCGGCATTGGAGCCCGTTGACGAAGATAACTCAACACAGGTAGAAGTAGAAATTCCGATAGGATCTTCCAGCTCTACGATAGCCGGTATTCTTGAAGAAAATGGAATTATAAAAGATGCACGTGTGTTCCGTTTCTATACAAAATTTAATAATGTGAACGAATTCCAGGCTGGAAACTATACTTTTAATACAGCGATGGATATGGATGAAATTATTGAATCATTGCAGCATGGAAGAGTTATTATTGACGCTGTACATACTGTAACAATTCCTGAAGGATTGACAGTTGACCAAATTGCTGAGATATACAGTAAACAGCTTGATTTTTCCAAGGAAGATTTCTTAGAGGTTGCTAATGATCCTGATTTTATTGAAGAATTAATGGAAAAATATCCTTCTTTATTAACGGAGGATATCTTAGATGATGAAATCCGTACTCCTTTAGAGGGGTATATGTTTGCTTCTACATATGATTTTTATGAAGAAGAACCAACTATTGAATCCATAATAGATCGTATGGTCGAACAAACCAATTCCATTTTTCAGCAATATGAGGGAGAGATTGCAGAGCGGGATTTAACGCCCCACGAAGCGATAACATTTGCATCTGTTGTGGAGAAGGAAACTGCCCATGAAGAGGAGCGTCCACAAATCGCAGGTGTATTCTACAATCGTTTGGATGAAGGTATAGAATTGCAGACGGACCCGACTGTTTTATACGCAAAAGGAGAGCACCAGGCGGTGGTTACCTTTGAGGATCTAGAGGTAGAGTCACCATATAACACATATTTTGTTAAGGGATTACCAATAGGCCCAATATCGAATTTTGCGGAAAACTCTTTGAAAGCAGTGGTATCTCCGGAAGATTCAGATTATCTATTTTTCTTACATGATGAAGATGGCAATATCCACTTTGCTGAAACATTTGAAGAACATATTGAAAACCGGGAAAAATATATAAATTAAAGAGTATGTTCAAATAGATGATTAGAAGTGTCAGCTTGAACAGCCCTTAAACGGACTTATGGAGAATTTCTCCATGTTCCGTTTTCTTTTTTACAGATTAGGAAAATATTAAATTTATGGGAATACTGAAAGGCAGCATATTCATTATTTGGGAAAATGAATATGCACATATAGAAGAAATTTAACGCTTTGCAACTCAAAGGAAATGATGAAATGGATAAAAAAATAGAAAACTACCTGGAAAATTTGCTGCCTGCTTCACCAGATTCTGCAAAGGCACTTGAAAAATATGCAGAAATAAATCATGTTCCAATCATCCACCGAAACAGCATGCATATGATTAACCTTATTTTAACTATGAAGCAGCCTCAAGCTATTTTAGAGGTGGGGACAGCAATTGGCTATTCTGCATTGCGAATGTTAGAGGGAGCACAGGATGCTAAAATTACGACCATTGAAAAAGATGAGACACGATATCTTGAAGCTGTTACAAATATTCAGGAACAGAAGCGTAACAGTCAGATTGAAGTTATCTTAGGTGATGCTGCTGACGTCATGCAGAATTTAGCTGAAAAAAAGAAGCAGTTCGATGTTATTTTTATTGATGCTGCAAAAGGGCAATATCAATCTTATTTTGATTTGGCAGATAGAATACTCATTTCCGGCGGCATATTAATTACAGATAATGTATTATTTCGCGGGATGGTTTATTCGGATGAAGAAACGCCTAAAAAATATAAAACCTTAGTACGAAAATTAAAAGCTTACAATGAAATGCTAATGAACCATCCAGATTATCATACGTCTATTATACCGATTGATGATGGTGTTTCCATTAGCTATAAGAGATGAGAAATGTAAGGAGATAATAGCATGGAAAAAGAAAAGCCCATTGTAATAGGCGTCGCCGGCGGAAGCGGGAGTGGAAAAACCTCAGTAACAAAATCGATCTGCAACCGTTTTAAAGAAACATCCATTCTAGTCATTGAACAGGATGCATACTACAAAGATCAGTCGCATCTTCCATTGGAGGAAAGATTGAAAACTAATTATGATCATCCATTAGCGTTTGATAATAATTTATTAGTAGAGCACCTGCAACAATTGTTGGAATATAAATCGATAGAAAAACCCGTTTACGATTATAAAGTCCATAATCGTTCAAAGGAAACGATTCATGTTGAACCGAAAGAAGTAATTATTGTTGAAGGAATATTGATTTTGGAAGATGTAAATCTGGTTGATTTAATGGATATCAAAGTATTTGTTGATACAGATGCTGATTTACGAATTGTCCGCCGCCTGTTAAGGGATATTAAAGAGCGCGGCAGGACGTTAGAATCGGTCATTGATCAATATATTCAAGTGGTTCGCCCGGCTCACATGCAATTTATTGAACCGTCGAAAAGATATGCAGATTTAATCATTCCAGAAGGCGGAGAGAACCATGTTGCAGTAGATATTATGGCATCTAAAATAGAAAATATCTTAATAAAGAATTCAAATAGGTAATTATTTTTCTTGATATTTTAGGTAATATCTGCCATAGTATTGATTAGTATATTTTCAATAATTAGCACATAAGCTATATAGCCAATTTTATTAATTAATTTATATACATGGGAAATAAGCAGCGGTATATTTTTTAAATCAAAATATGCTGCGTTTATCCCTGAAAAGAAATGATACGAGAAGGAGTGTATAGAAATGGCTGCAGAAAAAAGCTTTTACATGACACAAGAGGGGAAAGATAAGTTAGAGGAAGAACTGCATTATTTAAAAACAGACCGTCGACAAGAGGTCGTTGAAAGAATAAAAGTAGCCCGTGATTTTGGGGATCTGTCTGAGAATTCGGAATATGACGCTGCTAAAGATGAACAGGCATTTGTAGAACAGCGTATTACACAAGTGGAAAAAATGATTCGTAATGCAGTAATTATTGAGAACGATAATGAAAATCCGGATGTTGTTTCATTGGGTAAATCAGTTACATTTATTGAATTGCCTGATGGAGATGAAGAAACTTACACCATTGTTGGAAGTGCAGAAGCTGATCCGTTTGAAGGAAAAATTTCCAATGATTCGCCAATGGCTAAAAGTCTGTTAGGACAGGAAATTGGACAGGAAGTTACAGTAGCTACACCTGCTGGAGATATTGAAGTACGAATAACAAGTGTAGATTAAAAATTGGAAAGCGTTTGCTTCGCAGTTCTGTATTTTGAATCTTAATTGATGAATAGTAAGCGCTCTGTTTAAGAAATGACTTTACAAGAACTTATACTTAAGTAATAACAAAACTTACAGCTGCATGCAGCTGTAAGTTTTGTTATTACTGATAAGATATATTTTTTTGGCTTTTCTTAAAGAGGATGTTCAAAAAGTCCAAAAAAGATGACGCAAAGGGCTTATTCTATTCACCTGTCCGTTTTTTTGTTCTTAAAACGTTAAAAATCAGTGAATCTGTACGAATAGTATTACATAGTTGAATTTTAAGGGTATAGTAAAATCCTCATCTTCATTTTGTTCTATCAATACTTTAGCTTATAGAAGAAACAAACAGCAGTTTTATGCTAAAATTGAATAGACAAGGATTGTTAAACTCGATATGATAGTATAATACAAATAGTTGTAGTTAGGGGGAGTATTTGGTGAATCAAACAAGATCAAATAAATTTGAAAAAAGAAGAAAAAATACAAATGCAATTACCATTCTGTCCATTGCTGCAGGAGTCGTTTTGGTGGTCTTCCTTGCAATATGGGTATTTGGCGAAAATGATACAGCTGACGAGGGTACTGAATCAGATGCATCTGAAAATACGTCGGAGGGAAATAATGGGGAAGAAGGCGGCGGAGAAGATGATAATGGCTTTCTAATAACTGATCCTGATTCAAATGACGAAGATAATAATGATAACGAGGATGCAAATAAAGACGAAGAAAATGAAGATGAAGATAAAGAGGAGGATGCCTCCAAAGAAGAAGAAGACAACGAGGATGCAGAGGACGAAGATAATTCATACGAGGACAGGGAATCTGCTGAGCCGTCAGATAACAATGTTTCAGAAGCATATACAGGCGACTGGGATCCTGTAGGTACAGAGCAGGAAGGAGAGCATAACACAGACTTTGGCGATGGGTCTCAAGATCGTGCTGAAATAAAAAAAGCAACCTCTTTGGTTACCGGTTTAAGTGAAGATGGTATGATAGAACACTGGGTTGGGAATAATGGCCCTGACAAAGTCATTGCTACGGTTTCTGACTCCAGCAGCTCCGAATTTTATCGTGTGTTCTTAGATTGGGTAGATGGAGAAGGCTGGCAGCCGACAAAGGTAGAAAAGCTGATTGAAAATGACGCAGGGCAGTAATGGAGGATGAAGATGACGATAGGAATTATTGGAGCAATGGATGAAGAAATTGAATTGCTGAAGCAAAAAATGACAGATATACAAGAAATCGAAATTGCAAATAGTTATTTTTATCAGGGCTATCTGGAAGGAAAAAAAGTTGTCCTTCTGCTGTCCGGTATTGGGAAAGTAAATGCGGCAATGTCTACAACTATCCTGCACGAACGGTTTAACCCTGATAAAATTATTAATACAGGTTCTGCCGGCGGGTTTGCTGAAAACCTGGATGTTGGGGATGTTGTTATTTCGACAGAGGTATTACATCATGATGTAGATGCGACAGCATTTAATTATGCTTATGGACAAGTTCCCGGCATGCCGGCATCCTACACGGCCTCACCAGAATTGGTAAAATTAGCCGGCGGGGTTATTTTGGAATCAGATATCCAGGCAGAATTCGGTATTATCGCAACAGGTGATTCATTTATGCAAAGAGAGGATCAAATAGCTGTTGTACGTGAGCGGTTCCCGGAAATGCTGGCTTTAGAAATGGAAGCTGCTGCAATTGCACAGGTATGCTGCCAGTATAAAACACCATTTGTTATTATTCGGGCACTATCTGATATTGCAGGAAAAGAATCATCTGTTTCCTTTGATGTATTTTTAGAAAAAGCTGCAAAGAATGCAGCGGATGTTATTATAAAAATGGTTCGTAAATTATAGATTATAAGAAAAACAGGGTTCTATTAAAAAATAGAAGCCTGTTTTTCTTATACCCGCTATCCGCTATCTGTTATTTTACGCAATGTCTTGCACTTTTCGTTATTCCCCGACCTGAAAATAATCCTGAATAAAATTATAAAAAACCATTTCAGAGGGTGCCAGATTACGGTTTTTTGGAATAATTATTCCGACTGTGCGTTTTAAAGGCGAGTTATCAATCGCTACTTTAGAACTGTATGCGGTGTTTAAATCATTAAAAGCACTTTCAGGTAGTAAAGTAATCCCCATTCCGGCCGCTACAAGTCCTTTAATAGCATCTAAATCCTCCCCCTGAGAATAAATATTTGGTGTGAAACCTGAACGGATACAAAAATCAATAACAAGCTGATGAAGTACATAGCCCTCTGGAAACAGCACAAAATTTTCATGTTCTAAATCCTCTGCTGCAATTTTTTCTTCTGCAGATTTAGAATGAGATCTGGGAATAAGGGCATAAAAATTTTCCATAAAAAGAACCTTCCCAATAATATCAGGCTGATTATCAGGCACTGGCCCAAGAAAGGCTAAATCAATTTCTCTGTTTCTGACAGCTTCAATTAAAAAATTATAAGAGCCCTGTCTTAATTGAAAGCGTATATGTGGATGCTTTTTCTTAAAAGCTGATAGTACCGTTGGTAAGAGATTGCTTGCCAGACTTGTCGGAAAACCGATTTTTATCGAGCCCCGCTCCGGGTCCAAGTATTCATCTACCTGCTTCTTTGCATAATCCACCCCTTTTAAAGCTGATTTTATGTGTGTTAAGAATATTCTTCCGATTGTTGTTAAATGTACATTTCTTCCGACTCTTTCAAAAAGCTGAACTCCTAATTCCCTTTCTAAATTTGAAATTTGCCTGCTGATTGCCGACTGGGCAACATGCAGTTCCAACGCAGCCTCTGACACATGCTCCCGTTCTGCTACTGCAACAAAATATTTCAGTTGACGCAGTTCCATATTTCCACCTCATATCAAAATTAGATTAGTATTATGTTTATTATATATTGTTTGGATAGATAAAAAAACATAAAATGTATCTTACCCACTTTTAATGGAAACGGAATGGAGGAACGCAGAATGGTTTTTCGAGATTTGCCAAAAGCACAAGGGCTATATCACCCGGATTTTGAACATGATGCCTGTGGAATTGGCTTATATGCGCATATAAAAGGAAAGCAGACACATGATATTGTTACACAAGGATTAAATATGCTGTGCAAGCTGGAGCATCGCGGCGGGCAGGGAAGTGATCCAATGACTGGTGATGGTTCCGGATTAATGGTGCAGATTCCTGATCAATATTTCAGAAGAGTATGTCGGGACTTTAAGCTTCCCCCAGCTGGTGAATATGCTGTCGGCATGGTCTTTTTCTCTCAAAGCGAACAGGAGCAGCTGGAAGTAATGGAGAAAGTAAATGCTTTCATTGCACAAGAAGGACAGCAGTTAATCGGCTGGAGAAATGTGCCTGTTAATTCCTCTTGTATTGGAAAGGGAGCGGTTGAAACACTTCCGGAAATTAAACAAGTATTTATTCAGGCGAATGGAACTGCTGATGATCTGGATTTTGAGAGAAAGTTATATGTTATCCGCAAACAGGCAGAGCATTGGGCAGAAAAAAGAGATATTCGTTTTTATGTTCCCAGCCTTTCCAGCAGAACTATCGTATATAAGGGTCTCCTGACTCCAGAGCAGGTAAATGGATTTTATTTGGAATTACAAGAAGCTGATTTTGTTTCCGCTTTTTCGCTCGTTCACTCCCGGTTCAGTACAAACACATTTCCTTCATGGGAACGGGCACATCCGAACCGTTATTTAATCCATAATGGCGAAATTAATACATTACGTGGAAATGTAAATTGGATGCGGGCAAGAGAAAAGCAATTTGTTTCTGAAGCGTTTGGTGATGATTTGAAAAAATTATTGCCAATTCTCCGCAGAGACGGCAGTGATTCAGCAACATTGGATAATGCGCTGGAATTTTTAACTCTGGCAGGCAGAGAGCCTGCACATGCAGCAATGATGCTTATCCCGGAGCCTTGGGATAAAAATGATCATATGAGTGAAAGGCGGCGTGCTTTTTATCAGTATCACAGCCTGATGATGGAGCCATGGGACGGACCGACGTCGATCACTTTTACGAATGGAAAACAAATTGGAGCTATTTTAGATAGAAATGGTTTGCGCCCGGCAAGATATTATGTCACAAAAGATGATTATATTATTTATTCCTCCGAAGTTGGAGTGATTGATGCAGAAGAGAGTAATATTCTATTAAAAGAACGATTGAGCCCGGGAAAAATGCTGTTAGTAGATATCGGGGAAGGAAGAATTATTTCTGATGAAGAAATAAAATCGGCTATTACGAATGCATATCCTTATCAAAACTGGCTGGAAGAACAAACAACGGTTTTAGAACCAGAAGTGGAAGAAACCAGAGAACTGGATCCGCAATTGTTCCATAAACAAAAAGCGTTCGGTTATACCATGGAGGATATCGAAAAATATTTAATTCCATTGGTCCAGGATGGAAAAGACCCGATTGGAGCAATGGGAAATGATGCCCCATTAGCCGTTTTATCTGAGCATCCGCAAAGTTTATTTAATTATTTTAAACAGCTTTTTGCCCAGGTAACGAATCCTCCGATTGACGCTTATCGGGAACAACTGGTGACCTCGATGCTGACATGGCTTGGAAGTGAGGGGGATATCCTTCATCCGGAAACAGAAAAGAAAAAACGGGTAAGATTAGACTCACCAATTTTATCAAATGTACAAATGAGAAAGATAGAAAATAATGAACTCGATGGTTTACAGACAGAAATCATGGAGACATTGTTTACAGAGAATATGGAAGCGTCGCTGCATCGGGTATTTGAACAAGCAAGAACTGCTATTGAAAATGGGAAAAATATTCTTGTGTTGCGTGATACAGAAATGGATCACAAGCGAAAAGCAATACCGGCATTACTTATGGTCAGCGGGCTGCATCAATTTCTAATCCGTGAAGGTATCCGTACGAAAGCGAGTATCATTATCCAATCAGGTGAGGCGCGTGAGGTACACCATTTTGCAGCAATGCTCGGTTATGGAGCAGATGCAATTTATCCTTACCTGGTTTATCAAACCTATCAGCAGGCATTCGAAGCGGGTAAATTGGCTTTGGCTCCAAAAGAAGCGCAGGCGAAATATATAGCAGCTGCTTCAGAGGGCATCATCAAGGTAATGTCTAAAATTGGTATTTCAACTGTGCAGAGCTATCGTGGTGCACAAATTTTTGAAGCTGTCGGGATCAGCAAACAGGTCATTGAAGAACATTTTACCGGTACAGCTTCACAAATTGATGGAATTGGACTTGACGTAATTCAGCTGGAAACAGAAAAACGTCACCATGAAGGGTATCAGGAAGCGATTAGCCAGCTGCTTGATTCCGGAAGTGATTTTCAATGGAGAAAAACAGGTGAACATCATGCGTTTAATCCCTCGACAATTTATAAGCTGCAATGGTCGTGCCGACGGGGTGATTATAAGCTTTTTAAACAATTTTCTAAAGAATCCAACGAAGAACGTATAAGCTTTTTGCGAAATCTATTTGATTTTAAGAAAAAGGAACCTATATCTATTGAAGAAGTTGAATCGGTTGAATCCATTGTCAAACGTTTTAAAACGGGTGCGATGTCATTTGGTTCAATTAGTAAAGAGGCACACGAAACACTGGCAATTGCGATGAATCGTCTCGGCGGTAAAAGCAACAGCGGGGAAGGCGGAGAGGATAAATCCCGGTTCACTCCGGATGAAAATGGAGATTTACGTTCCAGTGCGATTAAACAGGTAGCATCCGGTCGGTTTGGTGTAACGAGCAACTATTTAGTAAATGCAAAAGAGCTGCAAATTAAAGTAGCACAGGGAGCAAAGCCTGGGGAAGGCGGTCAGCTGTCAGCTGAAAAAGTTTACCCATGGGTTGCCGATGTGCGCAGATCTACACCTGGAGTGGATTTGATTTCACCGCCGCCGCATCATGATATTTATTCTATCGAGGATTTGGCACAGCTGATCCATGATTTGAAAAATGCAAACCGCAAAGCAAGAGTTAGCGTCAAGCTGGCAGCAAAATCAGGAGTCGGAACGATTGCTGCAGGGGTGGCAAAAGGGAATGCCGATGTTATCTCTGTTGTCGGTTACGATGGCGGAACAGGCGCGTCACCAAAAACCAGTATAAAGCATACTGGACTTCCATGGGAATTAGGCTTGGCAGAAGCGCATCAGACATTAATGTTAAATGGACTGAGAGACCGTGTTATTTTAGAAACAGATGGCAAACTGTTAACCGGAAAAGACGTCGTAACTGCAGCATTGCTTGGAGCGGAAGAATTCGGATTTGCTACAGCCCCATTAGTTGTAGTTGGTTGTGTAATGATGCGCGTCTGTCATAAAGACACCTGTCCGGTTGGTGTTGCAACACAAAATCCGGAGCTTCGTAAAAAGTTTGCCGGAGATCCGGATCATGTTGTGAACTATATGCGGTTTATCGCTGAAGAGGTTCGTGAAATTATGGCAGAGCTTGGTTTCCGGACAATGGATGAAATGATTGGACATACAGAATACCTGGAAAGATCCCGTCGTGCCGATACACATTGGAAAGCGAAATATCTTGATTTATCAACCCTGATCTATCAATCGGAAGGCACAAAAAGAAATACCGCCGTGCAAGATCATAAGTTAGACCAATCCTTAGATTTAAAAGAAATTTTGCCTGCTGTTCAAGATGCATTAAAGACAGGAGAAGCCATGCAGGCAAGCTTTCCGATTAAAAATACAGACCGTGTTACCGGTACGATTGTCGGCAGCGAGCTTACTGCAAAATACGGAGAGGAAGGTCTGCCGGAGGATACAATTAATTTACATTTCACAGGATCAGCCGGTCAAAGCTTTGGAGCATTTATTCCATCAGGTATGACAATGACAGTGACTGGCGATGCCAATGACTATGTTGGAAAAGGGCTTTCCGGAGGTAAGGTAATTGTCCGTGCTCCAAAGGATTCAACGATTGATCCAAGTCATAATGTTATTGCAGGAAATGTGTCCTTCTATGGCGCAACAAGTGGAGAGGCATATATTCAAGGCTATGCAGGCGAACGATTTGCAGTCAGAAATAGTGGCGCGAAAATTGTGGTAGAAGGTGTTGGAGATCATGGCTGTGAATATATGACAGGCGGCCGGGTTGTTATCCTTGGGAATGTCGGCAAGAATTTCGCTGCCGGAATGTCGGGCGGTATCGCCTATGTAAGACCGGACGATATTTCAGCATTTAAGTCCTTGACAAATAAGGCGCTGATTCAATTTGAAAAATTAACTGATCCCAAAGAACAGGAGGAAGTAAAGGATTTAATTATTAACCATCTGGATTATACGGATAGTGAAAAAGCAGCGTTTATTTTAAAGAACTGGCAGGAAGAAATAAAGAAATTCATAAAAGTGATTCCAACAGATTATAAATTAATGCTGCAGCAAATCGAATGGTTCAAAGCGCAGGGCTTAAGCGCAGAGGATGCTCGTTATGAAGCATTTATGGCAAAGAAAAATAAAAAAATGACTGTAACCTTAGATGAAGAAACAATCATCAGGAATGAGAAAGGAGCCAGAGTAAATGGGTAAAGCAACAGGATTTATGGAAATAAAAAGAAAAACTGCAAGTGAGCGTGAACCGCTGGAGCGGGTTAAAGACTGGGAAGAATACGCTGGCTCTTTCTCTGATAAAGCAGCAAGAGAACAAGGGGCACGCTGTATGGATTGCAGTATCCCCTTTTGTCATATTGGCATGGAAATAGAAGGTGCAACATCCGGCTGTCCTGTCTATAATCTGATCCCGGAATGGAATGATCTTGTATATAAAGGCAGATGGAAGGAAGCGTTAGACAGATTGATGAAAACAAATAATTTTCCTGAATTCACCGGCAGAGTCTGCCCGGCACCATGTGAAGGCTCCTGCACAGTAGCAATCCATGATCCTGCGGTAACGATTAAAAATATCGAGCAGAAAATTATTGATAAAGGTTTTGAAGAAGGCTGGATCGAACCGAGAATTCCAGATATACGTACTGGAAAAAGGGTTGCTATTATTGGATCGGGTCCAGCTGGGTTAGCTGCAGCCGATCAGTTGAATCAAGCAGGTCATGAGGTGACGATTTATGAACGCGCTGATCGTGCCGGCGGGTTATTAACCTATGGCATTCCCAATATGAAGCTGGAGAAAAGCGTTGTTGAACGGCGTATCCAGCTGCTTCGTCAGGAGGGTATCCATTTTGTTTTAAATACAGAGGCAGGCAAGGATATTTCAGCAGAAGAAATCAAAGCAACTTTTGATTCTGTTATTCTATGCACTGGTGCTCAGAAGCATCGTGAGCTGCCTTTAGAAGGCAGAGATGGAAAAGGCGTCCGCTTTGCAATGGATTATCTGACCCGCTCAACGGAGAAGCTGCTTGATAATAATATCGAATTGGAAGATGAGTTAAATGCTGACGGGAAAGATGTTATTGTTATCGGCGGCGGAGATACTGGTGCAGACTGTATTGCAACGGCAATTCGTCAAGGGGCTAAAAGCATTGTACAATTCGGTAAGCACCCACAGCTTCCGATTAAACGGGCTGAAAAAAATCAGTGGCCGGCTTATCCGCAAGTATTCAGCCTGGAATACGCACACAAAGAAGCGAAAGAAAAGTTCGGCAGGGATATCCGCGAGTATTCTATTCAAACACAGAAGTTTGTAACAGACGAAAAGGGAAATCTGACAGAGCTGCACACTATTCAAATGGAGAAAAAACAAGATGAAAATGGTGTCTTCTTTTTCGAGGAAATTCCGGGAACAGAAAAAATCTGGCCGGCACAGCTTGTTTTGATTGCTATCGGCTTTGAAGGTGCGGAAGAGCCCGTTTTAGATGCTTTTGGGGTGAAAACAATGAGAAATCGTGTGCTGGCAGCCTACGGAAATTTTTTAACAACAGAAGAAAATGTGTTTGCAGCAGGGGACGCCCGCAGAGGACAGAGCTTAATTGTCTGGGCGATTAACGAGGGGAGAGAAGCGGCTTATCAGGTTGATAAATATTTAATGGGTGAGACTTCCTTGCCGACTGTTGCAACTATGTAGGCTAAAAGAATAATCAAATATGAAACCCGAATTTGCAGTATGTCATGGGTGATATGCTAATAAGTGAGGTGAAATTCTATTCCTGGAATTTCACCTCACTTATTTATTGCAGAGTAACGGACTGTATAACCCTGCTGAATGATGCTTCCCTTCAAACACTAAAGCATCGGGAGACGGGTTTATTTTCTTTATATACGAACTTCTGTTTCACATAGTATAATATATAACATCCCTCTCTTTAAAAAAATAATTACATAAGCTATTACGAATCCATAGGCATTTGTCACCCCTTTTCAGTTATCTGCGTATATTGTTAATGAATAAGGGGTGATGGAGAATTGGCACAAGCGGAAGGTTATAAAAATGGCCGTATTAATATTATTTTACACGAGAATACACCGCAAACCGGCAGGGAGGTCCGTGTAAAAAAGCAAAAACATTCGCCACTTGAAATAATAGATAAAGAATTTGCATCTTTTGTCGGCTTGGATGATTTAAAAACGTCTATTAAAGAAATCTACGCAAATATTCTTATAAATGAAAAGAGGAAGGAGCAAGGTTTAAAAAGTTCAAAACAGGTTCTTCATATGCTGTTTAAGGGAAATCCGGGAACGGGAAAAACCACAGTTGCCCGTAAATTAGCTAAGCTCTATCATAATATCAATATTCTTTCCAAAGGTCACTTTATCGAAGCAGAACGTGCAGATTTAGTAGGAGAATACATTGGGCAGACGGCGCAAAAAACAAGGGCTGTCATTCAGAAAGCAATGGGCGGTGTTTTATTTATTGATGAAGCATATTCTTTATCACGAGGCGGTGAGAAGGATTTTGGGAAAGAGGCAATTGATCTGCTGGTAAAACATATGGAAGACTCTAGAGAAGATATCGTTCTTATTCTCGCCGGCTATCCCCGGGAAATGGATCGTTTCCTTACAATGAATCCCGGACTTGAATCCAGATTTCCATTTATTTTAGATTTTGATGATTACTCTGTGGATGAACTGCTAAACATTGGTAACCGCATGCTTAAAGAAAGGCAATATCAATTATCAAAGCCGGCGGAATGGAAGCTGCGCAATCATTTGTCAAAAAAACTCCGGGAAGACAGCATTAATTTTTCCAATGCGAGATATGTAAGAAATGTTATTGAGAAGGCAATCCGTATGCAGGCGGTCCGGCTGCTTACCTCGGAACAGATTGTATCCAGAGATTTAATTATTTTAACAGAGCAGGATTTGTTGCTAGAATAGAATTAGTGGGTATGATATATATAAGACCTTTTTTACATGTTAAGAAAGTAAAATTTTTAATGTACTAAGCGATAAGAAAGAGGTAGGCTATGACAGTAGAAAAAGTATTAGTAATTTCGGTTAATCAATCCCAAAAATCAGAACGTCAATTTCAGTCTTCTTTAGATGAATTGATTTCTCTGTGTAAAACTGCTGGAGGAGTAGTACAGCATGTGATTACGCAAAATCGGGACCGTATCCATCCAGCCACCTATATTGGTGAGGGGAAGCTTCAGGAAGTTGCTCAGATTGTACAGAACGAGGAAATTGATTTAGTAGTAGCAAATAATGAGTTATCTGCTGGTCAAGTTCGCAATTTAGCAGACACGCTGGATGTCCGTGTCTTAGACCGGAGTCAATTAATATTGGATATTTTTGCAATGCGTGCACAAACAAAGGAGGGGAAGCTCCAGGTAGAACTTGCTCAACTGGAGTATTTGCTTCCCCGTCTGCATGGACAAGGGGCTAATTTATCAAGACTCGGCGGCGGAATCGGGACAAGAGGTCCGGGAGAAACAAAATTAGAAACAGACCGCCGGCATATTGAAAGAAGAATTTATGATATAAAACGCCGTTTTCAATTAGTAGTGAAGCAGCGCGATCAGTATAGAAAGCGGAGAAGAGCAAATGATGTCTTTCAAATTGCCATTGTCGGTTATACAAATGCGGGAAAGTCGACTATTTTTAACCGGTTGACCAAAAGTCACTCATTAGAAGAGGATCAATTATTTGCCACCCTGGATCCGCTTACCCGCCGTATTCAGTTGCCCGGCGGATTGAAAAGTTTAATTACGGATACAGTAGGTTTTATTCAGGATCTTCCTACTGCACTGATTGCAGCGTTTAAATCAACTCTGGAGGAAGTGAGAGAAGCAGACTTTCTATTGCATGTAGTGGATATTTCTGATCCTGATTTATCACAGCAGCAGGAAACGGTCCGTAAACTCTTAACCGAATTAGATGCCGGCCATATCCCTGTATTAACGGTTTATAATAAAAAAGACCAGCTGAAAGCAGATTTCTTTTTAGCTAATCAATTCCCGAATATTCAAATCAGCGCATTGAAAGAAGAGGATTTACAAGCATTATTAGTAAAAATAGAAGAGGTATTAAAGGAAGAATGGGATTTATTTGACATTGTATTAGATTCGAGTGAAGGAGATTTATTATATCAGCTGCAATCCGCTGCGTTAGTAGTTAAAAAAGAGCTGCTGGAAGAAACAAATCAATTTCATGTTCAGGGCTATGTCAGAAAAGATCATCCATTTCACCGTTTTGTAGAGGAGAAGTAAATAAATGCAAGCAGAATCACTAGTTATAGAAGCAGAAAAAGATTGTTTGGAAGGTCATCAGTATATCCAGGAAATTGTAGAGAAAAATCAAAGACGTGTTCTGGAGGCCTTCAGGAATCACAGAATCAGCGACTCGCACCTGCAGGGAACAACAGGCTATGGATACGATGATTTGGGCAGAGAAGGCTTAGAAGCAGTATATGCCGACGTTTTTGGCGGAGAGGATGCTGTTGTGCGTCCGCAAATCGTATCCGGCACACATGCTATTACAACCGCTTTATTCGGTGTACTGCGCCCGCAGGACGAGCTGGTATACATTACAGGACATCCATACGATACATTAGAGGAAGTAATCGGAAAGCCGGGAAAAGAAGAAGGATCGCTTGCTGATTTTCAAATTGGTTATCGCGAGGTTGCATTAAAAAATACTGGAGAAGTTGACTTTGAAGAGATAAAAAGAAGCTGGACAAAAGAGACAAAAGTTATTGCTATTCAGCGCTCAAAAGGTTATGGTACAAGGCCTTCCTTTACAGTTAATGAAATAAAAGAAATGATTGCTTTCGTAAAAGAAATAGACTCCTCTGTTATTGTATTTGTGGACAACTGTTACGGAGAGTTTACGGAAACAAAAGAGCCCTTGCATGTCGGCGCTGATTTAATTGCGGGATCGCTTATTAAAAATCCTGGAGGAGGACTGGTACGGGCAGGAGGCTATATAGCAGGCCGTAAAGACCTTATCCATTTATGTGCCAACAGACTGACAGCACCTGGCCTCGGGAAAGAAACAGGAGCTTCTCTTGGAATGCTGCAGGAAATGTATCAGGGCTTTTTTATGGCGCCGCATACCGTAGGAGAGGCTTTAAAAGGCGCTCTATTTACAGCGCGGTTTTTAGAACTGGCGGGCTTTAAAACATCTCCATCTTATCAGGAGAAAAGGACAGATCTGATACAAACAGTTACTTTTAATACAGCGGAGGAAATGATTGCTTTTTGCCAGGCAATTCAAGAGAATTCACCAATAAATTCATATGTCAAACCCTATCCAAGTGAAATGCCCGGTTATGAAGATCAGGTTATTATGGCTGCAGGTACATTTATTCAAGGCGCAAGTATCGAACTGTCTGCCGACGGACCCATTCGTCCTCCTTATACAGCCTATGTTCAAGGTGGATTAACCTATACGCATGTTAAAATTGCCATCGTGGAAGCTGTGAAAACATTGGAAAATAAAGGTTTAATTTCTTAGCCATCGGGAAAAAGAAAGTAAAGCGTGATTTATATGTCAAATAACCTGACACTTAATTGACATTAAAACTGACATATTATATACTGAACACATTAACAAAGAAGGGGGTCATCTTTTGAATGATATGGACCGTCGTTCAATGCCCTTATTCTCTATAGGAATAGTAATGAAATTAACCGAACTGACTGCAAGACAAATTCGTTATTATGAAGCAAATGATTTAATTGCTCCAGAGCGGACCAAAGGAAATCAGCGTCTATTTTCATTTAATGATGTAGACAGGCTGCTTCAAATTAAGGATCTCTTGGACAGAGGACTAAATATGGCTGGAATTAAGCTTCTGCTGGACGAAGAGAAAAAAGAAACTTTGGAGGCAGTAACGGAGAAAAAGAAAAAAACACCGGCTAATCTGACCGACGAAGAGCTGAGGGGAATCCTGAAAAACGAATTAAATGAAGCTGGCAGATACGGGAAAGCAAGTATGAGACAAGGGGAATTAGCACGCTTTTTTGTGAAACACTAGTATCAGGTTAAAAAGATTTCTGACTGCACATCCAATGTAGTGAAGACTTTCTTTTCATATTATCAAAGATTTTTAGGAGGAGAACAAATGGCTAAGAAATTAACCAAAGAAGAAATTATAAGTCAGATTAAGAAGGAGAATGTACGTTTTATTCGTCTGCAGTTTACAGATATGCTCGGGACGATTAAAAATGTTGAAATTCCTTTAAGCCAATTAAACAAAGCCTTAGATAATAAAATGGCTTTTGATGGATCCAGTATTGAAGGGTTTGTACGTATTGAGGAGTCAGATATGCTCCTGCACCCGGATTTGGATACCTTCATCGTATTTCCTTGGACTTCTGAAAAAGGAAAAGTGGCGCGCTTTATCTGTGACATCTATAATCCGGATGGTACTCCATTCGCAGGCTGCCCGCGCTATAACCTGAAGCGCAACCTGGAAAAAATGGAGGAATTAGGGTTTGATGCGTTTAATATTGGTGCAGAGCCGGAGTTCTTCTTATTTAAACTGGATGAAAATAGAGAACCTACATTGGAATTAAATGACCATGGCGGCTATTTTGATTTAGCCCCAACCGACTTGGGTGAAAACTGCCGCCGTGATATTGTTTTAGAGCTTGAAGAAATGGGCTTTGAGATTGAAGCATCCCACCATGAGGTTGCACCGGGGCAGCATGAAATTGATTTTAAATACTCGGATGCAATAAAGCATGCGGATGATATTCAAACCTTTAAATTAGTAGTAAAAACAATTGCCAGAAAGCATAATCTGCATGCAACATTTATGCCGAAGCCTTTATTTGGAGTGAACGGTTCCGGAATGCATGTGAACATGTCTCTTTTTGCCGGTAAAGAAAATAAATTCTATGATACAAAAGGTGAGCTGGAGTTAAGTAAAACAGCTTATCAGTTTATTGCCGGAATCATTGATCACGCAACAAACTTTACTGCAGTAACAAATCCGACAGTTAACTCGTATAAACGATTGGTACCGGGCTATGAAGCACCTTGTTATGTAGCGTGGTCAGCTTCAAACCGCAGTCCGCTTGTACGTATTCCAAGCTCCCGCGGATTAAGTACGCGTGTAGAAGTCCGCAGTGTGGATCCGACAGCGAACCCATACATGGCGTTATCTGTTCTGTTGGCTTCCGGTTTGGATGGTATTAAGAGAGAATTAGAAGTTCCAGAGTCTGTTGACCGCAATATCTACGTCATGAATAAAAAAGAACGTGAAGAAAATGGTGTAAAAGATTTACCGTCAACATTGAAGGAAGCTATGAACCTGCTTGAACAGGATGAAGTGCTGGTAGATTCCTTAGGTGAGCATTTATTTGAACACTTTATTGAAGCGAAGGATATCGAGTGGGATATGTTCCGTACTACGGTGCACCCATGGGAGCGCGAGCAGTATTTGACGAACTATTAATACAAACAAAAGGGATTTTATTTATTAAATTCTGATCAATAATGGATTTTTTAAGATACTGTGCAGGGACTATTTATTCTTGCCAGTATCTTTTTTTATTGACTAATTACTACTTATTACGTTATAATAAATACGAATTGTTATAACGGTTATTACATTATAAGTTATACTTTTTGCTGTTTTAGATAAAGATAGGAGGAAAAGAAATGGCGGTGAAACACGTGGAAAGAAAAATAACAAAAATTGGTAACAGCCTTGGAATAACACTTCCGCCAGAAGTGTTGAAGCACTTGAAAGCGCAACAAGGTGATGATATAAGATTTGAATTAAAGGAAGATGGCAGCGTTTCAGTAAAAAGATACAAAGAATTAAATTTAGATGTTCTAAATGACATCGATCAAGATTTTTTAGACGGTTTACAAGATCTGTTCGAGAATTATGATGATACTTTGAGGAACCTTGCAGATAGATAATGACAGATCAATTAAACCCTCGTTATTTAACTGAAAAAGAAGCTATCATATTAAATGCTGCCATTATTAAGAAGTATACACCTAAAGAACAAATAGGGGTTAAGGAAAGACATTTATTATTAAGTGCATTAGGCAGGCCTCAACAATCAGTTTTAGGCAGTGATGCATACCCGGGAATATTCGATAAAGCTGCTGCGTTATATGCCAGTATATCTCAAAATCACGCTTTCCATAATGGTAATAAAAGGACCGGTTTCGCATGTATGAAACAATTTTTATGGTTAAATGGCTATCAATTTCTTGTGAACCAAAAAGAAGCAGAAGACTATACTGTTTTCGTTGTGAATGAAAAGCCGTCTATTGAGGATATTGCGGAATGGATAAAAGAGTATTCAACAGCACGATGAGTAATACAGACAATGCCTATGGCTCATGATGTGTAAAAGAGCCCCAGTGTTCTTCTTTCCAAAAAGGATGCAGCCTTTGTGAACGGTTCTGACTACTGAATACTTCTAACGAAAGCGGAAAAAATCATACCACATCATAATGGATTTTTTAAGATACAGTGCAGGGACTTTTGTTCTTGCACTGTATCTTTTTTTGATGTGAAATGGCGCTGAGGTTTCTGGTTGTGTGCGATAAAAAGGGCTGCTCGTCTAAAACAGTCCTTTGTTATTTTAACATAAGAATAAGGAGTTTAATTAAAAATTCCCAAATAAATACAATATTATTAAAAGAAAATACAAAAAATTAGAAAATCATTTAATAGATGACAAATAGTCTAAAACAGCAGTAATTATTCTTAATGAACAATAAAATTATTTCATATCAGGACTTCAAGTTTGCTATCAAATCGATAACAAAAATGAGATGAATTTTATCTGAAAATGCACTTTCATGGATTACCGCTGATTTCTGCGATATAGAATAAATCCTGTTCCAACTAAAACAGGTGTAGCTATAGAGACAGCAATAATTAAACGATATGCTGTCTGACCAGAGAAGTGAGAGGAAATAAAAATGGATTCTAATCCTCCGCCTTGACATTGTATACGGTCAAAATGTGAGTATTCGCCATCATTTGTAAAAAGATGCGTTACCTTTGTATCAGAAAAGGCGACTTCTGTATTTTTGGAGTTCAAAGGGATTTCTTGATCATCCTTTTCTGTAACACAATGTACTTCATTGAGATTGGTTGTGACCGGGTATGCCCAAATTTCTGTATCCTTCCGATGATCTGCAGGTGAAAAAGTCTCACTTGCTGCTATTTCACTTGAAGTTAATTCCCCTGGAAAAGCCGCCTTTTGATAAACAACCCATATAGCCATCGGCCCGACAATAATACAAAGCATGCAAGATATTGCAAATAACGAAATAACTTTTTTAGCATTTTTCATAAATAAGCCACCTCTCTGTCAGAAGATAGCTATTATACGTTTGAAAGCGATATTATGTTTCGTAAATTGGTTGTTCCAGTATATAAAAAGCACCGCTCTAAACAGACTGTCTGTTTAGAGCGGTGCTTCAAAAATTCTAATGTCTTTTAGCGGATATAGAAGGGAATTCTAAATTGGATTCATCCTCCGTAAAAAATTCTTTATACAGTGATTGAATCGCTTTTTCCAAATCAACGGCATGAACGCCGAACATCATGGATACTTCAGAAGAGCCCTGGTTAATCATATCAATATTAATACCTGCTTTGGCAAAGGAGGCTGTCGCTTTAGCGGCAACACCAATCGTATTTACCAACCCTTCCCCAACAACCATAATTACAGCTAAATCACGATGAATACTTACGGTATCCACCTGCAATTCATTACGAATCCTATCAATAACAACCTGCTCTTTATCTGGAGTGAACCGGTGATCTCTAAAGATCACAGACATATCATCAATTCCGGAAGGAGCATGCTCAAAGGAAATTCCTTCATCTTCAAAAATGTTCAGAAGCTTTCTGCCAAAACCGACTTCACGGTTCATTAAAAATTTACTTACGTATAAGCTGCAGAAGCCGACATCACTTGCAATACCGACGACACATTGGTCTGTAGCATCTCTTTCAGCAACAATCATGGTTCCGGGCGCCTCCGGATTGTTTGTATTTTTAATGCAAACAGGGATTTGCTCTTTAAAAGCAGGGATAAGTGCTTCATCATGAAAAACAGAAAAACCTGCATAAGAAAGCTCCCGCATTTCCTTATAGGTTAATTCGGTAATATCCTTTGGATTTTCCACGAAATTCGGGTTTACCGCAAAAACAGAATCTACATCTGTGAAATTTTCATACAAACCAGCTTTGGTACCGGCAGCAAGAATAGCTCCTGTAATATCTGATCCGCCACGCGAGAAGGTAACTAAATCATTTTCTTTAGAATAACCAAAGAATCCCGGAACTACGGAAACACCGTCACGTTCACGGAGCTGATAAATAATAGAAAAGCTTTCAGGCAAAAGCTGTGCCTGCCCAGGCTCATTACTTACAAAAATTCCTGCCTCTTTCGGATTAACATAGCTTGCATTTAGGCCCAAACGTTGTAAATAAGCACTTACTATTTTAGCAGAGCTGTCTTCTCCAATAGATTTTAATGCATCAAGCTGTCCTAAAGGCGATGTATCGAATTGCAGATATTTTTCGATTGTTTGCTGGATATCTTCTAAAATATCATTGCCCAGCTCTAAATCATTTATAATTTCTTGAAATCTATCCATGATTCTATGCAAATGCAGCTTATAATCTTGATTATTTTGTTTTGCATAGCAAAGGTCTATTAGCAAATCCGTCATTTTTACATCATCGGAGAAACGCTTTCCTGGTGCAGATACAACAATAACCTTTCGGGAGGGATCTGACTTAATTATGTTCGCTACCTTTTTAATTTGTGTTGCATTTGCTACAGAACTTCCTCCAAATTTTGCTACTTTCATTTGATGATCCCCCATTTCAAAATTTCCTCCATAAACGACTATAATAATATGAAGATATAATACGTGGTATTTTATATTTTTATTAATATAACATATTTTCTGTTAAATTAAAGAGGAAAACGAAAAAAAGAAAGAAAAATAGCGAAAATAACGCTTTCATTCTCTTTAATTAATTTCAAAATTACAATTTCAGTTAATCTGGAATAAAAAACAAGGTTTAAAAATGAATCATTAGAGTATATATGAGGTTTTTCAAAGTATAAATTCAAGCTGTATATATAAATGAAACTTCAGTGAGCGGTACTTTTACAGTTGATTTTCCGCAATAAAATAAAAAATTCTGTCTCTATATAGAACAGAATTTTTCAGCTTTGCGTTTTTCTTTCCTGATTACGTTTCTTTCTATCCCTATAAATGATAAAACCGCCGAGAAAAACCAGCCCGCCTGCAAATAATATCAGGCCAACGATAAATTGAATACTTCCGTAGATAAAAATAGGGTAGAACTCATTAAAAAGTGTATCACGCATTAATTTAATGCCAAAAGCTGCAATCAGCCCGGGAATAAACAGGATGATTAAAGCAAGGTTTCTTTGCATAAAACTCGAACTCCTTTATATATAGTTCCAATAACTTTTTCTGCTGAGCACTTTTAAACCAATATGTATTTCCACTTTTTTTTAGCGTCGACATAAGTATATCAAAATAAGTCGAAAAATAGAAATAGAATTCGTTTGCTAAATTATGCACGGTATCGTATGATGAAAGTGTGCAAATAAATTCAAGGTGGATGAAAAGTATGAAGCAAATTCTGATAGTCGGCGCCGGAAAAGGTGGTACAGCATTATTTCGCCTATTTAAAGAAACAAAACGAATGAAAATTTGTGCAATTGTTGACAAGGATCCGAATGCTCCTGCCATGAAGTTAGCTGAAGAGATGAATATTCATACAAGTACAGAATGGAAAGAGTGGATCCACCATAATATTGATATTGTTGTAAACGTAACAGGCGAGGAAGATTTATTTGAAAAAATGATTGAGCTCTTTCCAAGAAAAACGATCATTATTCCCGGATCTGTAGCAAATATTATTTATGAATTAATTCATGAAAAGACTACTTTAACGAATGAAGTAAAGGTACAGGCAAGCCGTCTGGAATTAATTTTAAATCATATGAATGACGGCATGATTGTAGTTAATAAAGACGAGCAGGTCCAGCTGCTAAATCGTCGGGCGGAGCAGATTCTCGGCAAAAAGGAAAGAGACTACAAAGGAAAGCATGTAAAAGAATTATTGAAAACCAGCCGTTTGTCACATGTTCTGAGGAGTCAGAGAAAAGAATTAAACCAGAAGACGATTTTAGATAATGGTAAGAAAGTAATTGCATCACGTATACCAATTATTAATAAAACTGGTGATCTGGTAGGAGCTTTTGCTGTTTTCAAGGATATTACAGAGGTAGTTCAATTAGCAGAAGAGAATACAGACTTAAATGAAATAAAGACAATGCTGGAGGCAATTATTAAATCCTCTGATGAAGCGATCAGTGTTGTTGATGAGAATGGGAACGGCTTAATCATTAATCCTGCTTATACACGTTTAACCGGTTTAACAGAAGATGAAGTGATTGGTAAACCGGCAACAGTGGATATATCAGAAGGAGACAGTGTACATCTGAAGGTTTTAAAAACGCGCCGTGCTGTTCGCGGAGTACATATGAAGGTTGGTCCTGCAAGGAAAGATGTCATTGTAAATGTTGCGCCGGTTATTGTTCAAGGAAAAATGAAAGGCAGTGTCGGTGTACTTCATGACGTCAGTGAATTACAATCTGTGACAAAAGAGTTAAAAAGAGCCAGACAGATTATCCGTAATTTGGAAGCAAGGTATACGTTTGATGATATTATCGGTAATTCACCAGAAATGAAACTTGCTTTAGAACAGGCAAAAGTAGGCGCAAAGACACCCGCGATTGTTCTTTTAAGAGGAGAAACAGGCACTGGTAAAGAACTGTTCGCTCATGCTATACATCATGAAAGTAATCGCAAATATAATAAATTCCTCCGCGTTAATTGTTCAACATTGTCTGAATCAATGCTTGAGAAAGAATTGTTCGGTGCAGCAGGTGAGAAATTAACAGGCCGGAAAGGATTGTTTGAACAGGCTAATAACGGGAGCATCTTTCTTGATGAGATTGGTAATCTCTCCTTAGCTATTCAGGAAAAATTACTGCATGTGTTAAAAGAGAACCAGGTCGTTCCTGTTGGAGCAACAAAGCCTGTTTCTGTTGATGTCCGTGTTATTGCCGGGACAAATATTAATTTAGAAAAAGCTGTTATGAATAAGAAATTTCGGGAGGATCTGTATTATCAAATTAATAAACTGCCGATATCCATTCCGTCATTAAAAGAACGGAAAGAGGATATCCCTATGCTGGTAGAACATATTATTTATCAGCTTAATGAAGAATACGGGAAAAATGTTCAAGGAATATCCGATGAAGCTCTGGATAAGCTGATGCAATATCATTGGCCGGGTAATATAAGAGAAATGGCTAATGTTATAAGTCATTCTATGATATTTATTGGTAATACAGAGGAACAGATTGAGGCTTCTCATTTACCGGAATTGCAAACAAAACAAAGTACGTTTTCAGAAGGCAGTGTGGAAACAGAGGAACCGCTAAAATTACAAGAAGCACTGGACCGTTATGAAAAAATGTATTTGCAGGAAGTTTATCAGCAATGTAATAAAAATAAGACGAAAACAGCAAAAGTCTTACAAATATCCGTTCGCAATCTGTATTATAAGCTTGAAAAATATCAGATTGAGTAATTTATTCTGCAATATTTTGCAGAGTTATATAAATAGTGGATGAGGACAATCATCCGATTTAAAGCATATTTAAAATTTTATAGATAAATATAAGTTAGATAATAATTTATCGTTGATTTATTCAGGAGGGGTAAATATGGAAATCTTTAATTACTTGGAAAAATATGATTATGAGCAGTTGCTTTTCTGTCAGGATAAACAATCCGGGCTGAAAGCTATTATCGCAATCCATGATACAACATTGGGGCCTGCACTGGGAGGAACCAGAATGTGGACCTATGCTTCAGAAGAAGAAGCAATTGAGGATGCCCTGCGGCTGGCAAAAGGAATGACATATAAAAATGCTGCTGCCGGTTTAGATCTTGGCGGCGGAAAAACAGTTATTATAGGAGATCCTAAGAAGGATAAGAATCCGGAAATGTTCCGTGCATTCGGACGTTATATCCAAAGCTTAAGCGGCAGATATATTACTGCTGAAGATGTAGGGACAAATGAATCAGACATGGATCAAATTGCGCTGGAAACAGAATATGTTACAGGAGTGACTTCTTACAGCGGAGCAGCAGGAAATCCTTCACCGGTTACAGCACTCGGAATATACCAGGGAATGAAAGCAACAGCTAAGGAGGCTTTCGGAACAGAATCCTTAGAAGGTAAAGTGATTGCTGTTCAAGGAGTCGGAAATGTTGCCTACAGCTTATGTAAATTATTGCATGAAGAAGGTGCCGAATTAATAGTAACAGATATCAATAAGGATGCAGTGAAGCGTGCGCAGAATGATTTTAATGCCAAAGCAGTAGACCCGGATGATATTTACGATGTGGAATGTGATATCTATGCACCTTGTGCACTTGGTGCGACCATTAATGATAATACAATTCCGAGACTAAAAGCCAAAGTAGTTGCAGGATCTGCTAATAATCAGCTGAAAAGTCCAGAGCATGGTGATATCCTGCATCAAAACGGAATTTTATATGCCCCGGATTATGTGATTAATGCAGGCGGAGTAATAAATGTTGCTGATGAATTAATTGGTTATAATCGTGAGCGTGCATTACATAATGTACAGCGTATATACAAAAACCTGGAGCAGGTATTTGCGATTTCGAATCGTGATCAAATACCAACATATATTGCAGCTGACCGTCTTGCGGAAGAAAGAATTCAGGCAAAGAAAAATTCCCGCAGCCAATTTATTATAAATGAACGGAATATTTTAGATCATAGACAGTAGAATCGTACCTCTTCATTTTATAAGGTACTATTATAGGAAAATAATGGAGGTTGTATTGTGAGTCAGAGTGGACGTGTTTTAGTTATCTACCCCGACATGTATATCACCACAATTGGTGTATTTGAAGGAAACCATCATTTATATCAGCAGACGATTATTCACGATGAAGATGAGTTAAATCATTTTGACCAGCTTAACGATCAGGTCGTTTACAGAAAGCAGGCCATTTTTGAACAGCTTGATTTGGATGGAATGAATACATCGCGTTTCATAAGTGTATGCGGCCGGGGTGGAATATTACGTCCAATCAGAGGTGGAACTTATCAGGTAAATGATGCGATGCTCTATGATTTAAAAACAAATGCCTATGGAGAGCATGTATCTAACCTGGGAGCGATCCTTGCTTATGACATTGCTGAGAATTTAAATATACAGGCGTATATTGTTGACCCGCCAGTAGTGGATGAAATGCAGAAAATAGCTAAGTATACAGGCATTCCGGAAATAAAGAGGGCCAGCATCTTTCATTCTCTTAATCATCGGCATGCCGGCAGAATTGCGGCTAAACAAATTGGAGCTGCATACAGTTCTTTAAAACTTATCTCCATTCATATTGCGAGAGGGATTACCATTGCTTCACATCACTCGGGAAAAATTATAGATGTAACGAATGGTGTTGATGGAGAAGGTCCTTTTACGATTGATCGCTCCGGAAGTGTCCCGTTAAAGGGCTTTCTGAACTATATATCTGAGCAATATTCCAGTGTACAGGATTTTGATTGGAATCAATTACAGCAAGCTGGGGGATTAAAGGCTTATTTGCACACAGAAGATCCTGCTATAATCCGTTCCAGGCTGCTGCAGGGAGATCCGCACACAAAAGAAATAATCGAATCGCAGGCATACCAGATTGCCAAAGAAATTGGAGCAATGAGTACAGTATTACACGGTGAGGTTGACGGAATTGTTTTTACCGGAAAGATTAATGAGAATGATTTTGTCATTGATGCAATTATTCCGAGAATAAACTGGATTGCTGATGTAATGGTATTTCCGGGAAAAAATGATTTAGAGGCAATGAATGAAGGGGTTTTAGAAATTTTAAATAATCCCGGGGAAGTAAAGATATACGTAGCAGAGGAGGCTAATTAGATGGCTGCAGAGTACGATTTAGTCATTTTAGGCGGCGGAACAGGCGGCTATGTTGCTGCTATCCGTGCAAGTCAATTAAAAATGAAAGTAGCAATCGTTGAAAAAGCTGCATTAGGAGGAACATGTTTACATAGAGGCTGTATTCCTTCTAAAGCATTACTCCGCAGTGCGGAAGTTTATCAGCAAACCAGAAATGCTGATGAATTTGGTGTGGAGGTAAATGAGCCAGTCTTAAACTTTATCAAGGTACAGCAAAGAAAAAAAGCAATCGTTGATCAATTACACAAAGGTGTCCAGGGGCTGATGAAAAAAGGAAAGATTGATGTCTATCAGGGATTTGGCCGTGTCTTAGGGCCAAGTATTTTCTCGCCAATGCCTGGTACTATCTCTGTCGAGTATGAAAACGGCGACGAAAACGATATGTTAATTCCTAAAAATGTGTTAATCGCAACCGGTTCTGAGCCAAATACCTTACCAGGTCTGGATTTTGATGGGGAGCTTGTCATCAGCTCCAATGAAGCGCTGGAAATGGAAGAACTTCCGAAATCCATGCTCATTGTAGGCGGTGGAGTTATCGGTGTTGAATGGGCCTCCATGCTGAATGATTTCGGGGTAGATGTAACTGTGCTGGAATATCAAAAGCAAATTTTGCCGACAGAGGATAAAGATGTGGCAAAAGAGATGGAAAAGCAATTGAAAAAAAGAGGCGTGAAAATTGTAACGGGTGCTAATGTCCAGGCAGATACATTAGCGAAAAACGATTATATCTCCGTTGAGGCAATGATTGGGGATAAAACCGAACGCTTTGAAGCTGAAAAAATGCTTGTATCTGTCGGAAGAAAAGCAAATATCGAAAATATCGGAATTGAGAACACGGATATCCAAATTTCGAATCATGTCATTGATACAAACGGTTTTTACCAGACAAAGGAATCACATATTTATGCAATTGGAGATGTAATCGGTGGTATGCAGCTTGCACATGTGGCTTCTCATGAAGGCATTATTGCTGTTGAGCATATCGCAGATGAAAACCCGCAAAAAATAGATTATAATGCAGTATCAAGTTGTATATATGCAAACCCGGAAGCAGCAAGGGTCGGCCTGACAGAGAAACAGGCAAAAGAAGAAGGTTATGAGCTTGTCATCGGAAAATTTCCTTTCAAAGCTGTTGGAAAAGCGCTGGTTTATGGTGAAACAGACGGCTTTGTAAAAATCATTACAGATAAAAAAACACAGGATTTATTGGGAGTCCATATGATTGGTCCACATGTAACAGATATGATATCTGAAGCCGGATTGGCAAAAGTATTAGACGCAACGGCATGGGAAATCAGTCAGACAATTCACCCGCATCCATCCTTATCAGAGGTTATCGGTGAAGCAGCTCTGGCAGTTGACGGAAAACAGATTCATGGATAAATGAACACGATTTAATGCTGGGAAATGGCTGAAGGAGGGAAATAATATGAAACAAACATCTTGGGAAAATGTAAGCAACGAGATGGCTGTCGAAATGTTTGAAATGATGCTGTTAGCAAGAAAGATAGATGAAAGAATGTGGCTGTTAAACCGTTCAGGAAAAATACCATTTGTGGTTTCCTGTCAAGGACAGGAAGCAGCACAGGTCGGAGCAGCTTTTGCACTGGATCGTTCTGTTGATTATACAGCTCCGTATTATAGAGATTTAGGAGTCGTTTTAGCTTTTGGAATGACAGCAAAAGATTTAATGCTATTTGCGTTTGCAAAAGCAGAAGATCCAAATTCAGCAGGCCGTCAAATGCCAGGCCACTTTGGTCAAAAGAAAAATCGCATTCTGACCGGTTCATCTCCGGTAACAACGCAAGTCCCTCATGCGGTTGGTGTAGCATTAGCAAGCAAAATGGATAAAAAAGATATTGCAACGTTTGTTACCTTGGGAGAAGGTTCTTCCAACCAAGGTGATTTTCATGAGGGATTAAACTTTGCAGGTGTCCATAAACTTCCGGTTATTACAATGGTTGAAAATAATAAGTATGCTATTTCTGTACCTTATGACCGTCAAGTAGCAAGTGAGACGGTTTCCCAAAGAGCGTCATCTTATGGAATGCCAGGAGTTACTGTGGATGGAAATGATCCTATTGCTGTTTATCAGGCAGTCAAAGAAGCACGAGAAAGAGCGGTCAACGGGGAAGGCCCAACGCTGATTGAAGCAGTAACCTATCGCTTCACAGCACACTCCAGTGATGATGATGACCGTGTTTATCGGGAACAGGATGAAGTAAAGAAAGCAAAAGAGAAGGATTCCATTATTACATTTGCTGAAAAATTAAAAGAAAAGAATATTATAGATGACGCAAAAGAAAAAGAAATTCATGAGCGCCTGAACGAGCTTGTGAATGAAGCAACAGATTATGCAGAAAAAGCTCCATATGCAGCTCCAGAGGATACATTGAAGTATGTTTATGAGGAATTGGACGAAGGAGGGGAATAATCAATGCCTGTTATGTCTTATATACAAGCAATTACAGCAGCTCTAAAAGAAGAGATGCAAAAAGATGAGAATGTATTTATACTTGGTGAGGATGTAGGTAAAAAGGGTGGCGTGTTTAAAGCAACACATGGACTATATGATACTTTTGGGGAAGACCGTGTATTGGATACCCCACTGGCAGAGTCTGCTATTGCGGGTGTTGCTATTGGTGCTGCAATGTACGGAAAACGGCCGGTTGCAGAGATGCAATTTGCTGATTTTATCATGCCGGCAGTAAACCAAATAGTTTCCGAAGCTGCAAAAATCCGCTATCGCTCCAACAATGATTGGAATTGCCCTATTACGATCCGGGCTCCATATGGAGGCGGTGTACATGGTGCTTTGTATCACTCTCAATCTGTAGAAGCACTGTTTGCAAATCAGCCGGGTTTAAAAATTGTTATGCCCTCAAGTCCGTATGATGTAAAAGGGTTATTGAAAGCCTCTATTCGCGATAATGATCCTGTCTTATTTTTAGAACATAAGCGTGCTTATCGTTTACTGAAAGAAGAAGTACCTGAGGATGATTATGTTCTTCCGATTGGAAAAGCAGATGTAAAAAGAGAAGGTGACGATATTACTGTCATTACTTATGGTCTATGTGTTCATTTTGCATTGCAGGCTGCCGAGAGATTAGCAGCAGACGGAATAGAAGCACATATCCTTGATTTACGTACGGTATATCCGCTGGATCAGGAAGCTATTATAGAAGCGGCCAGCAAAACCGGAAAGGTTCTCCTTGTTACGGAGGATAATAAAGAAGGCAGTGTGATAAGTGAAGCAGCTGCCATTATTTCAGAGAATTGCTTATTTGAATTAGACGCTCCAATCGAGCGTCTGGCTGGTCCTGATGTGCCGGCGATGCCTTATGCACCGACAATGGAAAAATATTTTATGTTAAACCCGGATAAAGTTGAAAAAGCAATGCGCGACCTAGCGGAATATTAATTGGAGGTAGACCTATGAGTGTTGAAAAAATGACAATGCCTCAGCTTGGTGAGAGTGTAACAGAAGGAACGGTCAGTACTTGGCTTATTTCTGTCGGGGACCAGGTGAATAAATACGACCCTATTGCTGAAGTAATGACGGATAAAGTAAATGCAGAAGTCCCCTCCTCCTATACAGGGACCATCACAGAGCTTGTGGTAGAAGAAGGAGAAACAGTGGAGATCGGGGCCCTGATCTGTTATATAGAAACAGATCAGGCTGCTGCTTCAGGAGATTCGGAAGCAGCTGGTGAAAAAGAACCGGATATGGAAGATGATAAAGTTAAGAATGAAGCAGCGAATAAAGACAGTTCCATGAAAAAAAGATATTCCCCTGCCGTATTACGCTTATCTCAGGAGCATAATGTCGACTTAACTAAAATTGATGGAACAGGCAAGGGTGGAAGAATTACCAGAAAAGATGTTGAGAAGTTTATTGGAAATAAAGATGCATCTCAAGAACAGGTAAAGCCTTCGCAAGAGAAGAAAGCAGGGACATCTCCTGCAAAAGAAACACCATCTGTTCCAAGAGGAAGCATCCAGACCTCTGCAGGAGATATTGAAATTCCTGTGAAAGGTGTCCGAAAAGTAATTGCTGACAACATGGTCCGGTCAAAGCAGGAAATCCCGCATGCCTGGATGCAGATAGAGGTTGATGTTACGGACTTAGTAAAATATCGTAATAGCGTAAAGGAATCATTTAAAAATCAGGAAGGCTTTTCTTTAACGCCTTTTGCGTTTTTTGTAAAGGCAGTTGCCCAAGGCTTAAAGGAATACCCTGAATTAAACAGTATGTGGGCAGGAGATAAGATTATTCAGAAAAAAGATGTTCATTTATCCATTGCAGTAGCCAAGGATAAAGAATTATTTGTTCCTGTGATTAAGCACGCAGATGAAAAAACAGTGAAAGCAATTGCCCGTGATATTACAACACTTGCTGCAAAAGCACGCCAGGGTAAACTGTCAGCGGAGGATATGCAGGGTGGTACATTTACTGTAAATAACACAGGCTCCTTTGGGTCCGTTTCCTCGATGGGAGTGATTAATTCTCCACAGGCAGCAATTTTACAAGTAGAATCAATTGTAAAACGGCCTGTCATTATTGAGGATATGTTTGCAGCCCGTGATATGGTGAATTTATCCCTTTCCCTGGATCATCGTATTTTAGACGGACTTGTATGCGGAAGATTTTTATCACGAGTAAAAGAAATTCTTGAAGGTATGAATGAATCTTCCATCACCCTTTATTAATAGGGTATGTTCAAAAAGTCATTTTTGGGGGCTTTTTGAACATCCTCTAACAGAAGGAAAGCCAATAGATTGAATTTTTAATGACTAGCTGATAAGCTATAAATATATTTTAAGCAAAAGGGTGGAGTTCAATGGATTTTGATTTATTTATGCAGGATGTCGTTAAAGTTGCCAGAACAGATATAACAGAAGCAGGCTATGAAGAAGCACGTACAGCAGAAGAAGTGGATGAAGCGCTGTCCCGTGAAGGTACAACCCTTGTTATGGTTAATTCTACCTGCGGATGTGCAGGCGGAGTAGCTCGTCCAGCGGCAGGAAATGCGATTCATTATGATAAGCGTCCGGATCATTTATTGACTGTATTTGCTGGGCAGGACCCGGAAGCAACAGAGAGAGCAAGAACTTATTTTGAAGGATTCGCACCATCTTCTCCTAGTTTCGCATTACTTAAGGATGGAAAAATCCTTGCAATGGTAGAACGAAATCAAATTGAAGGCCATAGTGCAATGGACGTTTCCGCAAAACTTCAAAGTCTGTTTGACCAATATTGTGAAGAAGTGTAAGAAATTATAGAAGGGCTGCCATTTGGCAGTCTTCTTTGCTTTACCTATGTGAAAATACCACAGGAGGTACATAAAGGGTGAAAATTGGATATCGCACCTTGAAAACAGCAGTTGGTGCACCAATTGCTGTATCATTAGCGCAATGGGTCGGCCTTTCAAATTTTATTTCAGCTGGAATTCTAACAATTCTATGCATTCAGCCATCAAGAAAATCTTCCTTTCTAAGTGCCTGGCAGCGGTTTGTTGCATGTGCAGCAGCCGTTGTTTTTTCATGGGTTATTTTTGAATTAATCGGCTATTATACAATTTCTATATTTATACTGCTTTTATTGTTTATCCCTGCAACTGTTACGTTAAAGGCAACTCCAGGTATTGCCTCCAGTTCTGTTGTCATGCTGAATCTGTATGGGTCTGGACATGTGACGCTTTCTTTGATTGGAGAACAGTTTGTTCTTATTACAATTGGGCTTGGAACAGGATTGCTGATGAATCTTTATATGCCCAGCTTAGAAAATAAACTAAAGAAGCTTCAGATTCGGTTAGAAAGTAATTTTAGCCGTATTTTATATGAATATTCTCTGTATATCCGGGATGAGAATGAAATGTGGCGAGGAAAAGAAATTGCAATTACAGAAGATATACTCGTTGACGCGAAACAATTAGTCATTCGGGATAGAGATAATCATTTGTTACGTAATGAACATACTTTTTATAATTATTTTAAAATGAGAGAAAGACAGTTTGAGCTTTTGAAGAAAATGCTTCCGCTAGTAACTCATTTGACGAAAACGGATGCCATTGCCATTGAAATTGCGGATTTCTTTGAACGGCTATCCAAAGCTGTCCATCCAGGAAACACAGCTGTTACCTTTTTAGAGGAATTAAAAGAGCTGCGCAGAGAATTTCATGCACAGGACTTGCCAGGAACACGGGAAGAATTTGAAACAAGAGCTTATTTATTTCAATTATTAAATGAAATAGAGGATTATTTAATTATAAAAAATAAATTTAAGAAAAGCGATGAATCTCCCCGGAAACACAGGAAGGTAAAAATGAAATGAAAGCCGGGGAACCGTCCTGCTATATTATTAAGTAAATCATAAAAAATGCTGTGCAGAAATGTATCCAATAATTTCTGCACAGCATTTTCTTTTTTTAGACAAATGCCGCTAAGCCGG
Source organism: Oceanobacillus sojae (assembly GCF_900162665.1). Taxonomy (GTDB): domain Bacteria; phylum Bacillota; class Bacilli; order Bacillales; family Amphibacillaceae; genus Oceanobacillus; species Oceanobacillus sojae_A. The sequence goes on along the minus strand of NZ_LT727812.1, from coordinate 225,029 downwards.
CTGTAATTGCTGAAATAACCATAAGGGCAACCATGAAGTATACGATAATTTTATTGCGGCGTACGCGTTTAGATTGTTTCTTTTGCACGGATTGTTTTGCTGACATGAAAATATCCTCCCTCATCATCCGATATCATCTACCGTTATTCTAACGCGAATTTGCTGATCAGACAAGTTAATAATATCTTTTTTCCAGAAATCCTCCTTATCATTAGCGCAAATACTGGCGGTTCAATGCTTTCTACTGTAAAAAACTTTAAAAATATAGTAGCCTATTGGATAGGAGGTTACAAATATGACTGTGAATGAAGAAAGATTAGTTAATGAATTTTTAGAGCTTATTCAAGTAGACTCTGAAACAGGGTTTGAAAGAGAAATAGCATCCATTTTAACCAAAAAATTTGAAGCTTTAGGTGTCCAGGTAGAAGAAGATAATTCAAAAGAGCAGACTGGCCATGGAGCGGGAAATTTAATTTGCACATTGCCGGCTACTAAAGAAGCTGCTGATGCAATTTACTTTACTTCTCATATGGATACCGTTGTCCCTGGTAAGCGTATCCGTCCAATTATTAAAGATGGCGTGATTTCTTCTGAGGGTGATACAATCCTCGGGTCAGATGATAAAGCAGGCTTAGCTGCTATGTTTGAGCTGATTAGAGTACTTCAGGAAAACAATATCCCTCACGGACAGATTCAATTTATAATTACGGTAGGAGAAGAATCCGGTCTAGTAGGAGCAAAAGCATTAGATTCTTCTAAGCTGGATGCACGTTATGGCTATGCGTTAGACAGTAATGGAGATGTTGGTGACATTGTTGTTGCTGCACCAACACAGGCAAAGATTCACGCAACCATAACCGGAAAAACAGCACATGCCGGTCTGGAGCCTGAAAAAGGTGTGTCTGCTATTACAATCGCATCCAAAGCAATTTCTAAAATGCCATTAGGCCGGATCGATAAGGACACAACAGCAAATATTGGCCGGTTCGAGGGCGGCAAGCAGACAAATATTGTAGTTGATCATGTCGAGATCTTGGCTGAAGCACGTTCATTAGTGCCTGAGAAGATGGAAGCACAGGTCGAAAAAATGAAAACAGCTTTCGAAGAGGCAGCTGAAGAGCTTGGCGGATCAGCTGATGTGAATGTTGTTGTCGCATATCCAGGCTATTATTTTGAAGAGGGGTCTCAAGTGGTAGAGGTTGCCCGTGAAGCTGCACGTGCCATCGGCAGAGAAAGTAAATTAGAACAAAGCGGCGGCGGCAGTGACGCAAACGTCATTGCAGGATACGGCATTCCTACTGTAAACTTAGCTGTCGGCTATGAGGGAATTCATACTACAAATGAACGGATAAAAACGGAAGATCTTGTCAAAGTAACAGAGTTTATTGTGGAGATTGTTAAAGTCGCAGCAAAATAAGATCAAAGCTTCCATTCCTGGAGCGGCTTTCTGCGGAAACAAGAAGGAGAACGCATTCCATGATGGAGTGTGTTCTCTTTTTTAAAGAGTAGGAAAGTATAAAATGTTGAGGATAGCCGCTCCAGAAATACACTACGCTTTCCGTGGGCTTGAGCTCAGCCTCCTCGAAAAAAAGAAGAGCACTTTTTTCCTGCGGGGTCTTCCCACTGCGCATTCCCACAGGAGTCTCCGTGTATTTCTTCCGCTAGAATCAGCTTCATTTCTTTAAAAGAAAGCAAATGAAACATATTTCTTCAAAGATGGGAGCGGAGGGAAGTCGACTCCTGCGGGAAAAGCAACAGGTGAAGACCCCACAGAAAGTGTACTTCTTTCGAGGAGGCTGAGGCGTTGCCCGCGGAAAGCGACTTCCCGCAGCGGACATCTCCTTGGCTAGAACACCAGTATTTTAAAGACCAAGCGATTTTCTTGACTTTTTTTATAGAATAGGGGTGGGTAACATGGCTCATTCTGCAAATTCAAAGGGACGCGTAATCTTTCATATTGATATGAACTGTTTCTACGCATCTGTAGAAATGGCACATAATCCGGAATTAAAGGGAAAGCCGATTGCCATAGCCGGAAATCCGGAAGAACGCAAAGGCATTATTGTAACGAGCAGCTATGAGGCGAGGGCAAAGGGTGTTAAAACAACCATGCCGGTTTGGCAGGCAAAGAAACTATGCCCTGATTTATTATTGATGCGGCCTAATTTTGACAGATACCGGGAAGCATCCCGCGCTATTTTTAAGATGCTTTCTGAGATTACACCGTTAGTCCAGCCAGTTTCAATTGATGAAGGATATTTGGACATTACAGATACAAAAGAGCTGGGTACTCCCATAGAAATTGCTGGCTATCTTCAACAGAGGATTTTAAGAGAGCTGGATATTCCATGCAGTCTCGGTATTGCACCGAATAAATTTTTGGCAAAAATGGCATCAGATATGAAGAAGCCGTTAGGAATAACGATTCTGCGCAAGCGTGAATTAGCATTGACACTATGGCCGCTCCCAATTGAAGAGATGCACGGGATCGGAGCAAAAACAGCTGAAAAATTAAAGAAAGTATCTATTCATACGATTGGTGACCTGGCTGCACATGATGTTTATTCCTTAAAGCAATTATTAGGTGTGAATGGTGAAAGATTAAAGAATCTTGCCAATGGGATAGATTATCGGCCGGTTGATCCGGAAGCAGTGCATGATTTTAAAAGTATCGGCAGCTCACAAACCTTAGCGCATGATTCCACAGATTGGGATGAACTGCATCAGCTGCTGGACCACCTCGTTGAAAATGTAGCTAAAAGAGTAAAAAGAAAGAGTGCGACAGGAAAAAGCGTTCAGCTGATGATTCGTTTTCATAACCACCAAACGATTACACGCAGCAAAACATTACAAAAATATATTGATGAGAAAAAGGATATCCTTTTTGTAGCGAAAGAATTATTAAAAAAACATTGGAACGAAGAGCCGGTCCGGCTATTGGGCGTTTCTTTACAAAATTTAGAAGAGAAGCGGCAAGTAGGGGAGCAGCTTGACTTGTTTACCTACCGTGATAATGTAAAGAAAGAAAAGCTGTATGAAACAATGGAACAATTGACAGATAAATATGGCAAGAATGTATTTCTATCCCTGAATAATGAGAAGGATAAAGAACAGCAGCCGCGAACAAGCTTTCAAAAGGATTTTTTAGACGATTATAAAAAGCCATGATTTTACTTCTGATTTAATAGATGTAAAATCATGGCTTTTTATTTCTTATGACAGGAATTTCTTCAATATATTTGATGAAACCGTACCGCCTGTATAACGGAACGGAAAATCGAATTTTGTGGTCTGTTTTAAAACACTTTTCTGATGTGAAAAAATATCAAAGCTGGCTTTTCCATGATAATTTCCCAGACCGCTTTGTCCGACACCGCCAAATGGAAGATGCGGATTTGCTAAATGGAAGAATGTATCATTGATAGCACCGCCGCCAAACGAAACGTATTCCATTACTTGAGACTGCATTCTTGGATTTTCACCAAAATAATATAGAGCCAATGGTTTTTCCTTCGATTTAATCAGTGAGAGAGCATCCTCAATATTTTCAAATTGCAGTACCGGCAGAATGGGCCCAAATATCTCTTCCTGCATAATTGGATCATCCCAATCAATCTTATCAAGAATGGTCGGCTCAATAATCAGTTCTTCCTGATTATATTCTCCGCCATGTACAATATGATCCTCATTCAGGAATGCAACTAAACGTTTAAAATGATTTTCATTAATAATCTTCGAAAAATTTGCACCCTGGCTTAAATTCTTGCCGAATATGGATTTGATCTGTTTTTTCATTGCTTTCAGCAGTTTGAATTTAACGGACTCCTGTACTAATAAATAGTCTGGAGCAACACAGGTTTGTCCGGCATTTGTATATTTTCCCCATACAATCCGTTTTGCGGCAATTTGAATATTTGCATCTTCATCGACAATGGCAGGACTTTTCCCGCCGAGCTCTAATGTGACTGGTGTCAAATGCTCGCTTGCAGCACGCATAACGATTTTTCCAACAGCACTTCCTCCAGTGAAGAAAATATGATCAAATCGCTGTTTTAACAGCTCAGTCGTCTCTTCAACAGCACCCTGAATAACAGAGAAATAAGATGGATCAAAATTCTCTTCTATCATTCTGGCAAGTAGATCAGAGGTATGTGGAGCATGCTCAGAAGGCTTTAATACTACTGAGTTGCCGGCTGCGATTGCTCCAATAACCGGTACCAGGGATAATTGTAAAGGATAGTTCCATGGCGATATCACCAGTACAACACCGAGCGGCTCTTTCATAATATAGCTTTTAGAGCCTTTATGAGTTAATGGAGAAGCAACTTTTTCAGGCTGCATCCAATAACGGAGATTTTTGATTGCAAATTCTAATTCAGTATGAATAATACCTATCTCCGTAGTGATAATTTCATGATCTGGTTTATTCAAATCTTTTTTTAGTACATCATATATTTCAGTTTCATAGTCTTTAAGTATTTTTTTAATTTTTTCTAATTGATGTTTACGAAATGTATAATCAACCGTATTTCCTTGCTCAACATACTTCCGGTGATCATCAACGATTTGTTGATAGTTTTCTTGTAAGGTCATCAAATCTGTCTCTCCCTTTCTTCCTTCCAGAGGATGTTCAAAAAGTCTAATAAAAGTGACACTTCATGAAAGGTCTTTTACTAAGTGTGCTCCCTTATTTAAGTGCATACGCAGCATTGCCTCAAACTTTTCGGTCTTTTTATCAGTCTTTTTCAACACGCACTTCAAACTATAATTGAAACACACTAAAGTCGCTTGCAATAGAGGTATTCGAAAACACTTCTCTTGCTTCTTCAAGAAACGCATCCATTTCAGAAAATTGATACCTTGAAGATATATGTGTCAAAATTAATTGTTTACAGCTGGCGTCAACCGCTAATTTTGCAGCTTGTATAGTTGTTGAATGAAAATAGTTCTTTGCGAGTGTTTCTTTATCAGCAGCAAAAGTTGCTTCATGAATTAACAAATCACTGTTTTTAACAAATTCTTCATGGGCTGTCTGATAGGTTGTATCACCAAGAATAGAAATAATCCTGCCTTTTTTAGGGGGCCCGATAAAATCTTTTTGATGAATAACACTGCCATCTTTAAGAGTGACAGCAGGTTTTTCTTTTATCTCCCCGTAAATTGGACCAGGACGGATACCTTTTTCTTTTAATTTTTCAACTAGCAGCTCACCTGGTTTATCTTTTTCAACAATGCGAAAACCAAAGCTTGGTATACCATGTGCAAGTTTTTTTGCATGTACTTCGATTGCTTCTGTTTCAAATAATAATCCTTCATTTATTTCAATGATTGTAAGAGGATAAGTTAAATGGGTATGACTTAGCTTTAAAGCATATTCAATAAAGTCCTTTATTCCTTCAGGACCATAAACAGTCATCGGTTTATCCGTACCAGCCTGAAAAGATCTGCTGCTTAAGAATCCCGGCAATCCATAAATATGATCTCCATGCATATGGGTAAGAAATATTTTATTTATTTTTCCTGGTTTAATTTTTGTCCGAAGCAGCTGATGCTGTGTAGCTTCCCCACAATCAAACAGCCAAACTTCATTTAGCTCCTGCAGCATACTCAGCACAATCGCTGTTACATTCCTTTCTTTAGAAGGAAGTCCGGCTCCAGTGCCTAAGAAAGTAATTTCCATGTTACCATCTCACCCTATATATAATATTATAATTAAAGATTTTACCCAAATACGCATCAATCATCAATGTATAAGGCTAAAAATTGATAATTGTCCCTTTTTAAATTAAAAAACTGCGATATAATTTTTTCCGTGCAGCAAATGCTTTGTCAGGAACATCTGTAAATATGCTGTCTATTTTATATGAAAAGCACCTGTTTAAAAGACGGGATGAATTGACTGTGTAAACCCGTATAGGAATCTCGCTTTTTAAGGCCTCATTTACAAGACGCTGCCGCAAAAGAGTATGCTTTATATGAATAGCTGTTGCTCCGATTGATAGAGCATATGCTAATAAATCCCTTCTGATCCGCTTAGTTAACCAGCCAATATTTGAAATCTCTTTAAAGCTTGCCAGACGCGTTATACTTGCGTCAGAGAATGTAGAGAAATATGTTCTATCTGACATCTGATATTGTTCGATTAGCTGATATGTAATTTCCTCCAGATTCTTATATTCCATTTTATTATTTTTCAATTCTAAATGAAGCATTAATGGTGTATCTTTTATCCAGGCAAGAAATTCCTCTAAAGATAAAATTCTTGTTCCTGTAAATTTGGGATGAAAAGATTTTCCCATATCCAGTTGTTTTAATTGCTCCAGTGTATATTGATTAACCCAGCCTTTTTCTCCAAAAATCCGTTTCAGGCTTTCGTCATGAAAAAGGACAGGAATATTGTCTTTGGTTAATTGTACATCTGTTTCAATTCCATCTGCTTTCATTTCGTATGCAAGCTTAAATGCAGGGAAACTGTTTTCAGGGGCATATCGGCTTGCTCCCCGGTGTGCGATAATGGATGTCATGGTCTCACCCCCAACTTCATTGTGTTAGATTTTTGTTTATAAGTCAATGTTTAAACAGGTGTACGGGGTAATTGATTCGTTGTACAATAGTTATAGTATGTCCACTTAAATAATTATATGTAGTAAGGGTCGATAATTATGAAAATAGGAAGAAATCGTGCTGTAAATGAGAAAAAAATTATTATTACCGGCGCATCTAAAGGGATAGGAAGAGAGATTGCCAAGGAAATCGCTGCTCATGGCGGTATACCTATCCTGATAGCCAGATCAAGAGAATTACTGGAAGAATTAGCTGATGAAATAGAGAGGAATAACGGCCTTTGCAAGGTCTACCCGATTGAAACGTTTTCAAGAGAAGCTATTGATAAACAAATTAATGAAATAATGGAAACAGAGAAGCGCGTTCACGGATTAATTAATAATGCAGGATTCGGTGTATTTGAGAAGGTAGAGGAAATAGATATGAAAGAGTTAGAGGAAATGTTTCAGGTGAACGTTTTAGCAGGTATTCAATATGCAAAAGCGTTTCTGCCGCACTTTCTGCAGTTTAAGGGGAGATCACATATCATAAATATTGTCTCTCAGGCTGCAAAATTACCAACTCCCAAAGCTGCAGGCTATGTCGCTTCCAAACATGCCATGCTGGGCTTTACGAATGTGCTCAGGCAGGAGACCAGAGAAAGCAGTCTGACGGTTACTTCTGTAAATCTTGGTCCTGTAAAGACAAACTTTTTTGAGATGGCGGATAAGGATGGTAAATATCAACAGAATGTAGAAAAATATATGCTTCAGCCTGAAAAAGTTGCATCTAAAGTAGTTCATTCTTTATTTACAAAAAGAAGAGAAATTAATATGCCATGGTGGATGGAGACCGGAAGTATATTGTACCGCTTATTTCCGGAATTAATGGAAAAAGCTTTAAAATCTCAATTTGATAAAAAATAATGACGTGTTTCTTTTTTAAACGAGGTCAGCTTCAAAAGGACAATAATGCCTTTCTGAAGCTGACCGGTTTTTTTTAATCTTCCGTTCTCAGAGTGACTGGAATATTATTCATTCTAACGGTGCTGCTCATATTGGGCAGCTTTTGTCAGCTGTTGCAGAATAGGATAGGCAGCGTCAGTGATTTCATTGATGGATTGGTGGACAGCAATATTCTGTTCTAATTGTTCGAATGAACTTGCTCCAAATACTGTTGATGTAACAGCAGGATGATTGGCAACATAGTACATTGCTAATTGTTGGAGAGAGCTGTCAGGTAATGCCTGTTCGAGCTCATAGTAAAGTGACTTTAATTCATTGTAAGAATAATCAAGATATCCATCTTGTCCTTTTTTATCGAGTACTTCATCAGCTTTATTGCTCAGCAGCCCTTTAGCAAGCGGTCCGCGGACAACGACACTGATTTGATTTTCCTCTGCAATAGGTAAAATCGCTTCTTCCGGCCGTCTGTCTAAGAGACTGAATTGTGTCATTAAAACATCGATAGAAGACCGGATTGCATATTCACGGACGACATTAGGCCGAATAGAGGAAATTCCATATGTGCGGATTAAACCATCTTTTTTTAATTCTTCAAAAGCTTCAATTGTTTCGCTGACAGGGTCATCTAATGTACCGCCATGCAGCATATACACATCGATATAATCTGTATTTAATCTTTGTAAGCTATTACGGACAGCTTCATGGATATATTTTTTCGATGGATCCCAGAACCAGTCATCCTTTCCTTCCTGGAAATGATTTCCGACTTTTGTTGTAACAACAACATCAGATCTGCGGTGTTTAATCGCTTCTCCAACAATTTTTTCATTTTCACCAAAATTATAAAGGTCTGCCGTATCCAGGTGATTAACCCCTTTATCTAAAGCATAATCAATCATTTTTTTACCTTGCTCCGCATTCGTTCCCAGGGACATACAGCCAAGTGTTAAATCAGAGATTTCAATATTGCTTGTACCAAGCTGCCGTTTCTTCATGTTATTCCTCCTCTATGAATTACGTATGCCTATATTGTAGAGGCAGATGGAAAAGAATACAATTAATATACATAATGAAGAAACGTCTATATTTGTTCGTAATAACACAAATAGTTTTTAGATACAAAAGTTGAGTGAAAAAATAAAACAAATCAGAAGAAAAATTAGTATGGACTTGCTACAATAGAGCATAGCGAATTAGAATCAATATGAGGATAGACAAAAATGAAACTTCCTTCCACGGAAGCTTTTTGAATGGATATCTGTAATAATTTATAAAAAGGTGGAGATGGAGACATGCATCGTTTTGAAGAAAAAACAATTACAACCAAGAAAATATTTGAAGGAAATATTATAGATGTTCAACTGGATGAAGTGAAGCTTCCGAATGGAGAAACAGCTAAGAGAGAGCTTGTATATCACCCTGGAGCAGTAGCAGTAATTCCAATTACTTCAGATAATAAAATTGTACTTGTAGAACAATATCGCAAACCATTAGAAAGAACTTTAATAGAAATTCCGGCAGGGAAGCTGGAAGAGAACGAGAATCCATTAACTGCTGCAGTTCGTGAACTGGAAGAAGAAACAGGCTATACAACCACCAATCTATCGCAGGTTACATCCTTTTACACATCACCGGGGTTTGCTAATGAACTGGTATATGTTTACATCACCAACGACTTAATTAAAATGGAAAACCCGCCTGCCGGAGACGATGATGAATTTGTAGAAATTATGGAAGTGACGCTGGAAGAAGCAAAAAAACTCGTTGAAGAAGGGCGTATTCAAGACGCAAAAACAAATTACGCCGTGCTTTATTTACATGCTTTAAATAAATAAGAAGAACAACGTTAAAAAAATCATAGTATGGCTAATATGTATAAGCTCTATTAAAAGATAAAATTAATAGGTATGTTTAAAGTAGGGTTCTCATAGATTGTAGTATAAGAACTATAGTCAGGAGGATCCACATGTATAATCCCTCTCATAATTTAATTATTGGGCATATAAAACGCCATACAACGATTTATGTATTTACAATTATTCTTTTTCTGACAGGTATCGTATTCGGAGCTATCTTAGTAAATAGTATGGATTTTGTGCAAAAACAGAATTTATTCTTTTATTTAGAACGTTTTTTTACGCAGCAGACAAATGATGGTGAAGTGATCAGCCGGCAGGATATCTTTATTAGAAGCCTTCTATATCATATAAAGTATCTTTCTTTTATGATTTTATTGGCACTGAGCATGATTGGACTTCCTATTATCTGGATTATGGTATTTATGAAAGGATTTGTTGTCGGTTTTTCAGTTGGATTTATGGTAAGCCAGCTACAGGGCCAAGGGCTACTATTGTCAGCTATATCCATTGCCCCTCAAAATCTATTAATTATACCTATCTATATTATTGCTGGAAGTGTATCGATGATATTTTCTATAGGCTTATGGCAGAAATTATTTTTTAAGCATCATCATCAGGAGATTCTGCCGCCTTTTATCCGGTTGCTAATTATTTTTGCAATCTTAATGGTATTTACTGCTTTAGCAGCATTAATGGAAGCTTATCTGTCCAATACGCTAATGTTAGAATGGATTAAAAGATATAATGGATAATAATTGAATAAATCCTTCCATCACTTTACCTTATTTGCTTATATCTTGCTAAGAGACTACATTTATAATATAATAACCAATATTAGTTTGTAATGATTATTATTAATAATTGAGAATACTCTTTGACACATGGAAGATAGATGCATATAATGAAGATGTAAAGTGAGGGAGGCGACTATCCATGGAACACCGGATTGAAAAGATAAAAAAACAGCTACATTCGCATAGCTACAAATTAACTCCCCAGAGGGAAGCTACGGTTCGAGTGCTTCTGGAAAGAGAAGACGATCACTTAAGCGCGGAGGATGTTTATCTTCTTGTAAAGGAGAAATCACCGGAAATTGGTCTGGCAACCGTTTATCGTACATTAGAATTATTATCTGAATTAAAAATAGTAGACAAAATTAATTTTGGCGATGGTGTATCAAGATATGATTTGCGCAAAGAAGGCGCAAAGCACTTTCACCATCATTTGGTTTGTATTGAATGTGGCTCTGTTGAAGAAATTGAGAATGACTTATTAGGTGAAGTAGAACAAATTGTTGAAAATGATTGGGGCTTTGAGGTAAAGGATCATCGATTAACCTTTCATGGGATTTGTCGCCAATGTCAGGCCGCAGCCGTAAAAGAAGATGTTCAAAAAGCAACCCCATAATCAGATTAAAACCTTTTTCAAATAGAGAGAAAGGTTTTTTTATTTGGGAAAAATACTTACATAAATAAGAATAGAAGCTGCTTTATTTGCACTATCTTAAGGGTGCAGCGATTTCGCCGATATAGCAACCAGATTAAAATATGTGGCAGCATCTGTTTGTTGTGCTGCCGTATATTTTAATCTGGAAAAAGATGAATAATTTACCGGATATATCTTTTTAGAATCCGATCTACACTGGCTCCATAAGCTTCTCCAAACATATTTAAATGAACAAGCAAGTAGTAAAGCTGATATATCGGCTTTACATCCTCATAATAATCCTCTAATGGCAGACTTTCTTTATATTGCGTATAAAAAGTATCTGAAAAGCCGCCAAAAAGCTCAGTAAAAGCAAGCTCGAATAAGTGATCTCCATACAATACAGAAGGATCAATGAGATAAGGTTTTCCTCCATGCCCTGTTATCCAATTGCCTCCCCATAAATCGCCGTGCAATAAAGAAACCCGTGGCTGATTTGGTAGATATTTATCTAAATCAATTATCAATGTTTCCAGTTTTAAGCGTCTTTTTTGATTCATCCGGTTGAACTGCACAGATAAATCTAGTTGCGGCTGTAGACGATGACCGCAGAAATAATTAACCCAATCATTATGCAAACCATTTGTCTGAGGAAGTTTTCCAATATAAGTTGATTTATCTAATCCATATTGAGCGGGCCCGTAAGTTAAATGCATAGAAGCCAGCTGAATCCCTAATTGCTGTTCCGTCATTGCCGTTTTTTCACCCTGAATCCATTCCATTATCAGCACCATCTCCTGATTTTTGGAGGATTTGTCATAGTAATAAACTTCCGGAACAGCGATTGTTTCTGTTGAGCGTATTTTTTCAAGACCATCAGCTTCCACCTGGAAGAAATCATCGGCAGTATTCTGATTTGCTTTTACAAAGTATTCTTGTTTTTCGGTTTTTACATAATAAGCCCGGTTAATATCTCCGCCGGAAACGGGAGTCATTGTTTGAATAGACGAGTTGTCACCAATTTGTTTTAATTTTTCTTCCATCATCTGTATGACCTCCTTTTTCATTTTATTATCTCATCGGGTTAAACAATGTAAAAGTGTTTGTAGTTTAACTCTGGTTCCAACCATTGTATAATATTAACAGAAGAAGCTGTCTTATTTTTTTGCCGCCTTCATCTTTTTCTAGTATTTTTGAAATTGTTTTTTGCATATTCTAACTGTATAAGTGTTTGATTACAATACAAAGTAATAACAGGCATTTAGAGACAGGGAGGTCGGAATATGGAGAAACATTTTAAAGAGGCTGTTAAAATATTTATTTTGTTTATGATAGGCGCCTGCTTTTTTACGGTATGTTTACATTATATATATAAAGAGTTTCAAGAAATACATCGTTATGATTTACCGGAAGGACCGGCAGTTAAGGTGACGAACGAGGAGGCTGACTGGTTTCCATTTGATATTTTGAAAGGAGAATAGATATGTTGAAATATGCTTTAGAAGATTTCTATCATTTTCTACGGGTAGAAAGAGGGCTGTCGGATAACACGATGACCTCTTATCAAAGAGATCTTACTGCTTATGAAAAACAATTGACAAAAATAGGATATAACGAATGGAATGACATCAGCCGTAATGATATTATGCGTTTTTTATATGAATTAAAAGACAGCGGTAAGTCAACTGCTACAATTTCCAGGCATATTTCTTCAATCAGATCCTTTCATCAGTTTTTAATACGGGAAAGAATTGCTGATACAGATCCCAGTCTTCACATTGAGACGCCGAAAAAAGAGCGGAAGCTGCCGGATACCCTTTCTCAGGAGGAAGTAGAAAAGTTATTGAGCATTGAGACAACAACACCACTGTCGTTGCGTAATAAAGCTATGTTAGAATTATTATATGCTACAGGACTGCGGGTATCTGAAATGATAGGTTTAAAATTGGAAGATTTACATTTAACGATGGGTTTTGTGCAATGTATGGGGAAAGGTTCAAAAGAAAGAATTGTTCCTTTGGGAGATACAGCCAAAATTGTTTTAGAGGAGTATATGCAAACCGCAAGAAAAGAGCTTGTGAAGAAAAATAAGCAGGAAAATGCACTTTTTGTAAATCAGCATGGCCGGCCTTTAAGCAGACAAGGCTTCTGGAAAATTTTAAAAGGGCATGCGATGGAAGCGGGAATACACAAAACCATCACGCCGCATACATTAAGGCATTCCTTTGCAACGCATTTATTGGAAAATGGCGCAGATTTAAGAATTGTGCAGGAAATGCTGGGACATGCAGATATATCCACTACGCAAATTTATACACATGTGACGAAAGCAAGATTAAAAGATATTTATCAAACTTACCATCCCAGAGCATAATTTCAGGTTAAGAATGGAGTTGTTGAATATCGAAAAGCTTTTCAAATAAAAGAAATTCCTTTATCCTTATGTTGTCAGACATCTAACGTCTATAATAATTATCATACTGAGCACTTGTTTCGGGAATATAGTACATAGGAGGTAGATATAAATGAAACAATTTAAACGTGTATTTTTAATTGTCATGGATTCAGTTGGAATCGGAGAAGCTCCAGATGCAGAAAAGTTTAATGATTTAGGATCAGATACGTTAGGGCACATTGCAAAAGAGATGAATGGGCTGGATATGCCGACTATGGGCAGCTTAGGTTTGAGCAATATCCGTGAAATCAAAGGAATTGCTCCGGCAGACAAGCCGAAAGCACATTTTACAAAAATGCAGGAGGCTTCTAATGGTAAAGATACAATGACTGGCCATTGGGAGATCATGGGACTCCGCATCGATCAGCCGTTCCGGACATTCCCGGATGGCTTTCCGGATGAGCTTATTCAAGAGCTGGAAGAAAAAACAGGCAGAAAAGTAATTGGCAATAAGCCGGCCTCCGGTACAGAAATATTAGTAGAGCTCGGAAAAGAGCATATGGAAACCGGCAGTCTGATTGTCTATACGTCAGCAGATTCTGTATTGCAAATTGCAGCACATGAAGATATTGTTCCAATTGATGAATTATATCGGATTTGCGAAATTGCCAGAGAGCTTACACTGGATGAACGTTATATGGTAGGACGTATTATTGCCCGCCCGTTTGTTGGAGAGCCCGGTGCTTTTGAACGTACTTCCAACCGTCATGATTATGCATTAAAACCTTTTGGACGTACTGTAATGAATGAATTAAAGGATGCTGAAATTGATGTCATTGCGCTTGGGAAAATTTCTGATATTTATGATGGAGAGGGCATTACAGAGGCAGTCCGTACAAAGGATAATGACGACGGCATGGTAAAATTAAGTGACTCCATGAAAAAAGATTTCACCGGCTTAAGCTTCCTTAACCTTGTTGATTTTGACGCCAAATACGGGCACCGCAGAGATCCAATCGGCTATGGACAGGCATTGGAGACTTATGACAAACAGCTTCCGGAAATACTCGAACAGTTACAGGAGGATGATTTGTTAATTATTACAGCTGATCATGGAAATGACCCGATCCACCATGGAACGGATCATACACGGGAATATGTACCGCTTATTGTTTACCATACAAACATTGAGGAAGGCAAGGAACTTCCTATACGGACAACTTTTGCTGATATAGGCGCAACAGTTGCTGATAATTTTAATGTTCCTTTACCTGAGCATGGTACAAGCTTTTTAGACGATATAAAAAACTAAAAGAGAAATATTCATTGTAATATAGGAAGGATGGTTAGCATGAATACTGTAGAGATTATAAATAAGAAAAAATATGGTAAAGAATTATCCTACGAAGAAATCGAACATATTGTAAATGGGTATGTTAATGATTCCATACCAGATTATCAAATCTCAAGCTGGCTTATGGCTGTTTATTTCCAGGGATTAAATAGTGATGAAACATCCGCCCTTACAGATTTAATGGTTAAGTCTGGAGAGACAATTGATTTATCCTTTTTAAATACAACTGTTGTTGACAAACATTCTACCGGCGGTGTAGGGGATAAGGTAAGTTTAATTGTTGCACCGATAATTACTTCTTTAGGAATTCCTTTTGCAAAAATGAGCGGACGCGGACTGGGGCATACCGGCGGTACAGTGGACAAGCTGGAAGCGATTAAAGGATTTCATACAGAGCTGCCATTGCAAAGATTTAAAGATCAGGTGAAAGAGCTTGGTATTGCATTGGTAGGTCAATCAGGAAATTTAGTACCAGCCGATAAAAAGATTTACGCATTGAGAGATGTAACAGGTACAGTAGATTCGATTCCTTTAATAGCGAGTTCAATAATGAGTAAGAAAATTGCTTCGGGTGCGGATGCAATTGTCCTGGATATTAAAGTCGGCAACGGTGCTTTTATGAAAACAGAGGAAGAGGCAAAGAAGCTGGCTGAAACAATGGTCGCTATCGGGAAAAAGTTAAATCGGGAAACAGTCGCTGTGTTAACCAATATGGATCAGCCGCTCGGATCAGAGATCGGAAACGGAAATGAAGTGTTGGAAGCGGTAAAATTATTGCGTGATCAGGAGTATAGGCAGGATTTATATGATGTATCCGTAGAAATAGCAGCACAAATGGTTTTCTTAGCTGGAAAAGCAACTACCGAAGAACAAGCCAGAAAGCTTGTTAAAGAAGTCATTCAAAGCGGAGAAGCTTATGAAAAGTTTGTAACCTTTATTGAAGCGCAGGATGGTAAGATGGACAGTATCCATGAAATGGAGGCTAAACAATCTATTGATGTAACTGCGGAACAAGCGGGATATATCGCTTCTATAGAAACACAGCAAATAGGGGAAGCCGCTATGCTTCTCGGTGCCGGCAGAAAAACAAAGGATGATCAAATTGATCATCAGGTAGGAATCACTTTCCATGTAAAAACAGGCGATAAGCTGCAGGCAGGCGATAAACTTGCAACAATCCACACTAATATGGAAGATAATGACGCTGTTATTAAGAAAATAAAGGATGCCATTACGTTATCGGATCATCCTGTTCAAGTAAAATCAAGTGTTATTGGTATTGTTAATTGAAAATAAGTGCATTAAAAAGAGATTTAGAAGATATTTTTTTCTGAATCTCTTTTTTATTGCACCAGGAAATTATAGAATTATTGCCTTGTTAAAATGGATTGGTCGCCCATTGTGCGGACTGCTTAATAAAGATACGCTGATTTAATTTTAATTGGGCTACCATATACTCTGCTATGTCCTCAGGCTGCATAAATTTATCTTCATTTTTTTCCTCCAGTTTATCGCCAAATGCCAGCTCAGTAGCAACTAAGCTTGGGTTCATGGTAAACACGCGGATATTTTCTTTGCGAACTTCCTGCATCAGAGCCTCTGACATACCCTGAATGGCAAATTTGGAAGCACTGTAAGCAGTTGACCCTGCAGTTGCTTTTAATCCGTTGCTTGAGGAAACATTAATAATATCTCCTTTTTGTTTGCTTACAAGGTGTGGAAGAACTTCTTTTAAAACATGGTATGTTCCAAAAACATTCACTTCAAAAATATGCTTCCAGACTTCCTCATCCATATCCTGAAAATTGCCGTAATCACTTATTGCTGCGTTATTTATTAATATATCAGCTTTCCCTAATTTCTGTTCAAACTGCTGAACAGCTGTTTTTACTTGGTCAGGCTTAGAAATATCTGCACTGCAGATAGCAATCTTCACGCCGTATGTTTCCAGCTCCTGCTGCGTTTCTTCAAGGTTTTCTTTTCTTCTGGCAATTAATCCGAGATGAACGCCTTCTTTGGCAAATTGATGTGCAGCTGCTCTGCCAATTCCGCTGCTTCCCCCTGTGATATATGCAATTTTACCGCTGATGTCCTGTCCCATATATAAATCTCCCTTCTTTATCTAATCTAGTTTCAGTATAGGGTAGAGTTTATCGAACAACAAAAAAGATGCTCCAATTTATATATTTCAAATTAAAAATAGTATGAAATAAAGCCAAAATGGAAATCCTAAAAGTATTATTGTGATTTGGAGGGAAGCAGTATGAAGCGACTAATCGTATTGATGATTGGATTACTTATCGGAACGACATTTTTCAACTATTCAACTGTTTTAGCGAATGAAGAGAATAAAGAAAAAACAAGCTTAGCTGAGGATGCTTTATCGGGAGTTTTAATTGAACAAAATACAGGTACAATTCTGTTTGACAAGGATGCACACGAACAATTACCACCGGCCAGTATGACAAAAATAATGACCCTGCTTTTAATTATGGAAGCGTTGGAAAACGATAAAATTTCCAAAGAGGATATTGTTGTTGTAAGTGAATACGCCGCTTCGATGGGAGGATCTCAAGTTTTCCTGGAGGCCGGAGAAGAAATGTCTGTAAATGATTTAATAAAAGGGATAGCAATTGCTTCCGGAAATGATGCCAGTGTTGCAATGGCAGAAACTATTGCAGGAACAGAAGAAGAATTTGTCAGTAAAATGAATAAAAAAGCAGAAGAACTTGGGCTTAAGGATACTCATTTTGAAAATACCACCGGGCTTCCGGCAGACAATCATTACAGCAGTGCTTACGATATGGCTGTTATGACAAGAGCATTATTACAATATGAAGATATTACGAACTATACGTCTATCTATGAGGATTATTTACGCCAGGGGGAAGAAAATGAGTTCTGGCTTGTGAATACAAATAAGCTGATTCGTTCCTATCCAGGTGCAGACGGCATGAAAACAGGCTATACAAATGAAGCGAAGTATTGTCTGACTGCTACAGCAAAGCGGGATGATATGCGGGTGATTGCGGTTGTTATGGGTGCTGAAACACCGAAAGAGCGCAATAAAATGGTATCAGGATTACTGGACTATGGCTTCCAAAGCTATCATACAAAGCAGCTTTTTGCCAAAGAAGAAACGGTGATGGAGCTGAACCAAATAAAAGCAAAGCCTCAAAGCTTTGATATTGTTACCAAACAGGATGTTCACAGCCTTCATAAAAAAGGAGAAGAAGAACCGTCTGTAACAACAGAAATTTCTATTCAGGATGATTGGAAATTTCCAATTAAAAAAGGAACTGTTGTCGGGGAGCTTATTGTCAAAGAAAATGATAAGCCTTTATATACTACACCACTGATCGTTAAGGAAGATATTACACAAGCATCTATTCCTGAATTAACAAAACGAACATTGCAAAAAATGGTGAAAGCAGCCGATTAATACGTATTTCCACTTCTTTTGTCGAGTAGCAGGAAATAGTCATTTGTTTAGAGAATTCCTTATATAAGGATGTTCAAAAAGCTGTTAAAAGCAATAGCTGGAAAAGAATTTCCCGGATTTTTTGGACAGGTATTTCAAGCAAAAGGAAACTATTTCACAACAAAGAGGAGGAGCATTGCACATGGGATTACAGACTGAATTTGAAGTAAAAGGCGATGTGCTGATTGTACGTATGCAAGGTGAATTGGATCATCATGAGGCAGAAGGATTAAGAGATACGTGGAAAGATTGGATTTATATGCATTCCATTAAACATATCATCTTAAACCTAAAGGGAGTAAGCTTTATGGACAGCTCTGGATTAGGTGTTGTTTTAGGGCGCTACAAAGAGGTTGTTCAATTAGGGGGAGAGATGGTTCTGTGCTCTGTAGCTCCTTCCCTGCACCGCCTTTTTGATATGTCAGGCTTTTTCAAAATTATTCGTTTAGAGGAAGATGAAGAACGTGCACTTCAAGGCTTGGGGGTGACATCATGAAAAATGAAATGTCTATTTCTTTTTCCAGTGTAAGTGAAAATGAGGCTTTTGCCAGAGTAGCTGTGGCATCTTTTGTCACACAATTGGATCCAACGATGGAGGAATTAACAGAAATTAAAACGGTGGTCTCTGAAGCAGTAACCAATGCTATTATTCACGGCTATGGAAGTGAACCCCATCATAAGGTCTATATCGACTGCGTGCTGTATGATGGGGAAATAGAGCTGACCATACGCGATGAAGGACAAGGCATTTTGAATATTGATGAAGCAAGGGAACCTTTATTTACATCAAAGCCAGAAATGGAACGATCCGGCATGGGTTTTACAATTATTGAAAATTTCATGGATACCGTGGAAGTCATTTCTGCTCCTGAAAAAGGGACTTCCGTTTATATGAAGAAGCAATTATCAAAATCAAAAACGGTATACAACTAAAAAATCAATGGTGAATATTCATAAAACGGAGGAAAGAGAGCAGCTTTCCAATGAGCAGGTAAAGAAAATGATTCAATTAAGCCAGTCTGGTGACAATGAAGCAAGGGAAGAGCTTATCCGTCGAAACGTCCGGCTTGTCTGGTCAGTTGTTCAGCGGTTTGTAAATCGCGGGTATGATCCAGATGACTTATTTCAAATTGGAAGTATCGGGCTGATCAAAGCAGTTGATAAATTTGATCTGTCTTATAACGTAAAATTTTCTACCTATGCCGTTCCCATGATTATTGGCGAGATACAGCGTTTTATTCGTGATGACGGCAGTGTAAAGGTCAGCCGGTCTTTAAAAGAGATGGGGAATAAAATTCGCCGGAAACGGGAAGAAATGTCGAAAAATTTAGGGCGTTCTCCATCTATTAATGAACTTGCAAAAGCTTTAGAGCTGGAACCGGAAGAAATTGTGCATGCACAGGAGGCTGCGAAATCACCTCAGTCCATTCATGAAACGGTCTATGAAAGTGATGGAGACTCCATTACTTTATTAGATCAAATCGCCGACCAGGATTCCCAATGGTTTGAAAAATTATCCATTCAAGAAGCTGTTCGTTCTCTCACTGAACGCGAAAGATTGATTATTTACTTACGCTATTATAAAGACCAGACGCAGACAGAGGTAGCGGAAAGACTCGGGATTTCTCAAGTTCAGGTTTCCAGGCTGGAGAAAAAGATTTTAGAAGATATGAAAAAAAATATGGATGCCGGGTAACAGGTATATAAAGCTTATCTGTGTTAATCACACAGATAAGCTTTTTTGTTGTGAAACGATTTGAGTTTAAGGCTTATAATTTGCTTTCTTTTAACAAATACTAGTTGTTAAAGTGTGTGTTTAAAAAGTAGATAATGGTTTTCGGTGGAGCGATTAATCCCAAAAGCCCTTCGGTGAGACGAGTAACCGCAAAAGCTTTTCGATGGGACGAGTAACCGCAGTCCCAGTCCCAGTCCAATTGGAAGAATGAAGTCAACTAAAGAGTTCACGGCTTATCATTGGAACTTTTTGAACATCCTCTTAAAGAAATCAGATGCAGGGAGGGCTTTGATTATGACAGAGCTTGTCTATATAAGAATGCGGAAGAAAGTGATTCTGGAGCAGTGGCAAGAGCTCAAATTAAAAGAAATTGCTTATATATCCACACATTCGGACAAGAAAGAATTACTGGAAAATACACCTATTTACCGGCTGTCTAAAAAAGATAAAAGTATTTTAGTAATTGACAGCTTTTTAATCATTGACCACCTTACAAAAAAATATACAAATTTTGAATTTCAGCTGCTGGGACCAGAACAGACTCTTATACAAATCGAACCGCGTAAAAAGCAGGCCCACCCATTGATTATTACATTTGTCTGGCTGCTTCTGTTTGTAGGTTCGGCAATGACCATTATGAACTTTCATTACGATGTAAGTATGCAGCCCGTTCAGCAAAAACTGCATTTTATCCTGACCGGTATAGAAAATAAATATCCTCTATGGATTCAAATTCCCTACTCTATAGGTCTTGGGTTAGGAACAATTCTTTTTTTTAACCACTGGTTTAAAAAGCGTTTTAATGAAGAGCCGAGTCCGTTGGAAGTAGAGATTTTCAATTACCAGCAGGATTTACAGCAATATATTAATACAATGGAAAATGAGTTAAATGATCCTGGAAATTCTTCTTAATATCCTGCAAGTTTTTATCGGATTCAGTGGCGGTATTGCTGTTGGGGCAGGATTTGTTGCTTTTATTACGGTGTTAGGGATAATCCCCAGGCTGATTCAATTGAGTAAGACAGAAAAGTATATAAAAGCCTATGGAGCAGCAGTGATAATAGGAATGTTAATCGGAGCTTATTTCTCATTTGCCCCGATTTCAACATCACAGTCTGTTTTTGCTTTAATACTGTGGGGGCTGTTTCACGGCATTTTTAACGGAATGCTGGCTGCAGCATTAACAGAAGTATTAAATGTTTTTCCTATTCTCACGCGGAGGATAGGGATGGGAAGCTATGTAATTTTATTCATGATGGCATTGATGCTCGGCAAGGTATTTGGCTCATTATTTCAATGGATCTATTTTGTCCGGTAAAGGCAGAAACATTAATAACTTCCTGATGGCGATGTAACCGTCTAAATCAAGGCTTTAGAACAATGAAATGATAAGTGTGAGATTAATTCGAGATAACATTCAGAAGGTGATAGTATGCAGACAGGCAAAGAAAAGAAGATATCCATTTCTCCTCATATTGAAGATACGTATGCATATATGGAAAAAAGGGTGGGTTTAAAAGAATCGTATGATTTAGGATATAGAGAAACAGTGGTCCTGAATCGACGTATACAGATGTATTATGTGAATGGTTTGACGGATACATCAGTTGTACAGGAAATTTTAAAAGTGATGGTGGAAGTCAATGATAATGAATCGGAAAGTGACAAGATTGGAGAAATCATTGAGAATAGATTAGTCCATCAGCAAGTAGAGCATGTTTCGACTATGGACGAAGCTGTTGATGAGGTATTAAGCGGGCTCATTGCTGTATTTATTGATGGAAAGGATTATGCGCAAATTATTGATGTGCGTAATTATCCAGGAAGAACGCCGGAAGAACCGGATACAGAGAAAGTCATTCGCGGTTCCAGAGACGGGTACACAGAAAATATTGTAGAAAATACAGCACTTACCAGAAGACGTCTGCGTGACGAAAAATTGCGGAATGTCATGTTAAAAGTGGGTGAACGCTCAAAGACAGATGTATGTCTCACTTATATTGAAGATGTAGCTAACCCTAACTTAGTAAAGCACTTAAAAAATCTGATAAATAAAATTGAAGTAGACGGGTTATCTATGTCGGATAAATCATTGGAGGAATTTTTACTAGTTAAAAAATGGAATATCTACCCTCTGGTGCGATATACAGAAAGACCGGATGTAGCGACAAGCCATTTATTAGAAGGCCATGTCATTATTTTTGTTGACACTTCTCCCAGTGCTATTATTGTTCCGACAACTTTTTTCCACCATATGCAGCATGCTGAGGAATACCGGCAAGTGCCAGCAATCGGTACATGTATCCGGTTTATCCGGTTTCTCGCTGTATTAGCAGCTTTATTTCTATTGCCGACCTGGCTGCTATTTGCAGTCGAACCATCCTTGCTGCCGGAAAAATTAAGCTTTATCGGTCCTAATGACGAAGGGAATGTACCGATAACTGTTCAGATTATCATTGCAACAATTGGGATTGAATTTTTAAGAATGGCAGCGATACATACCCCGACACCTCTATCGACAGCGATGGGGTTAATTGCAGCTGTTTTAATTGGAGAAATAGCTATTGAAGTCGGGTTGTTTTCGCCGGAGGTTATTTTATACATTTCAACAGCTGCTATTGGGAACTATGTAACACCAAGCTATGAGCTAAGTGTTGCGAATAAAGTTATTACGGTATCTCTTGTGCTTGCCGTGGGCTTATTCGGACTACCGGGATATATGATTGGAATCACGCTTTATATTTTATTTATCGTTCAAATCAGATCTCTAAGAACACCTTATATGTGGCCTTTACTTCCTTTTAATTTAAAAGCAATGAAGCATATTATACTCCGTATACCGATTCCATATACAAAGCATCGTCCCAGTATTGTGCACCCGCGTAATAATTACCGGCGCCCTTAAGAAAGCATAGCGGACATTACTTTTAAAATAAAATTTTTTTATTTACTCCACTTTTGCACCTTAAAAAATAACTTGCTTATCATGGAGACATGTGTTGATCGTTCCTTCCGCCTATCTCTTGACAAAGCATAAACTCTAGCTAGAAAGAAGGTAATGTGTGAGGCCACCGCTGCGGCGGACCGTTTTGCTTTCCTAGGGGCACGCTCTTCAGCTAACTTTTGCCAAGAAGAGCACTTGGCAAAAGTGGATCTTCAGATGGTGCTAATCCCTCAGGAGTCAAAACGGTCCGCCTCCGCTGGAAGGGGATTTTATACTGTTTAATACAACGGAGCCAATAGAAATTAGACCGGTAAAAAAAATATTTTTCGTGGTGCATATAAAAATGTCCTGTCACGATTACTTTCTGTCCATTTAGGCTTTCATTATTCACTGTGTTGTGATAAAGTATTTTATTATTTGAAATAATGGGGGAAAAAGAATGATACTTGATGCACACCCCTTTAACGTAAATACAAAGGGACATTTAGAAATTGGCGGTGTTGATACCATCCAATTAGCGGAAAAATACGGGACACCTTTATACGTCTATGATGTGGAAATGATCCGGAACCATGCCAGAGCCTTTGTTCAAGCATTTCGTGATGCAGGAGTCCATGGAAAAGTTGCGTATGCCAGCAAGGCTTTTTCTACAATTGCTATGCTTCAGGTGGCAAAGCAGGAAGGATTATGCTTAGATGTTATTTCGGAAGGTGAATTATATACTGCGCTTCAAGCAGACTTTCCAACTGAAAAAATTCATATGCACGGCAATAATAAGAATGAAAAAGAAATTGCTATGGCGGTCGAACATGAAATAGGATGTATCGTTATTGATAATTTTCATGATATTGAATTGTTAGACCTGGAGCTTTTGAAGCAGGAGAAAACAATGGATGTTTTAATTCGGGTGACTCCTGGAGTCGAATCGGAAACACATAAATATATAATGACTGGAAATGAGGATTCCAAATTCGGCTTTGACCTTCAAAATGGGCAGGCAGAGGAAGCTTTAAAAAAGCTCCAGGGGCATCCCAGGATTTATTTAAAAGGTCTGCATTGCCATATCGGGTCACAAATATTTGAAACAGATGGATTCCGGGTAGCAGCAGATATCCTTTTTGCTAAATTAGCAGCATGGAAAGAAGAATACCAATTTGAATCAGAGGTTCTTAATTTAGGCGGCGGCTTCGGAATTCGTTATACAGCAGGCGACACCCCATTACCGCTGGCAGAGTATGTAAAAGATATGATTCAAAGCGTCGGACAAAATTGTCAAAAATATAATATGAAATCCCCGGAGATTTGGATTGAGCCGGGAAGATCTATTGTAGGTGATGCTGGAATCACGCTGTATACAATAGGTGCTAATAAGAACATTCCTGGTGTAAGAGAATATTATTCCGTTGATGGCGGTATGACAGATAATATCCGGCCGGCGCTGTATCAATCAAAATATGACGCAGTTATTGCTAATCGTCCGGAAGCAAGCCCTGAAAAGGAAGTTTCTATCGCGGGAAAATGCTGTGAGTCCGGTGATATGCTTATTTGGGACTTACCAGTACCGCAAATTCAAGATAAAGATATACTGGCTGTTTTCTCGACCGGGGCCTATAATTACTCCATGGCCAGCCACTATAATCGTTTAACAAAACCGGCAGTTGTTTTTATTGAAGGCGGGCAGGATCATCTTGTTGTCAAGAGAGAAACCTATAAGGATATTGTCAAAAATGACTTGTCTTATGAGGGAATAAAGAGCTTTACTTAAACCAAATAAGTGGTAAAATAAAGTATAATTGTTTTTAGAAGGAGATTTGCCCAAATGAAAAAAGGTTACATTGAAATGGAAAACGGTAATAAAATTGAATTTGAATTATATCCAGAGGAAGCACCAGGAACTGTAGCTAACTTTGAAAAATTAGCGAATGAAAAATTTTATGATGGGTTAACTTTTCACCGTGTAATTCCCGGTTTTGTCAGCCAGGGCGGCTGTCCAGTAGGTAATGGTACAGGCTCTGCAGGATATACAATTAAATGTGAAACAGAGGGCAACCCGCACAAGCATGAGGAAGGTTCTCTGTCTATGGCACATGCCGGAAAAGATACAGGAAGCTCTCAATTTTTCATCGTGCATGAACCGCAGCCGCATTTAAATGGTGTTCACACCGTATTTGGAAAAGTAACATCTGGTATTGAGTTAGCAAAAGCAATGTCAAACGGTGACGTAATGAAAGAAATTCGCGTAGAAGGATAATAAAGATTTGCAGAGGGATGATGGCCTTAAGAGAAAAATAGCAAGAAAACGTACTATTGTTGTCCTTTATAAAGGGGAACGAATTAGTCCGGTAATCTATTTTTTCAGGGCTGCATCTCTTTTTTAATATGTTCTGCCATTTTATGCAAATTAAAAATGGTACTTTTCATTATACTGGAAATGCGTTATACTTTCAGAGTAAATATTGATTGGAATTTACGAGAATTACCATACAAGAAATTTTAATGAGGGGTAATTATGTTAATTCGCTTTAAAAGAAACTTAGAAAAGATTGCTATGGGTTTATTGTCATTTATGCCCGAGGAAAAAGATGTGAAGAAATTGCAAGAAACCATTCGGGAGTATGAAGAAAATGATGGTTGGCATTTGCATTTATGGAAAGAAGACGATGATGTTCTTGGAGCAGTAGGAGTACAAATTACGAATGACAATCAGTTGGTTATTAAGCATCTTACCGTGAATCCTTCACACAGGGATCAAGGGATAGGGTCACGAATGATTGCAGAAATTCAACGTATTTATTCGGATAAATACGATATTGTGCCTGCTGAAAGTGTCAAAGCTTTTTATGAGAAATCGTTAGATGGATTGTAAGATGGAGTTTTACTTGATTAAAGTTGAATGCAGAAAAGCCAACCCATATATGGGTTGGCTTTTCATTCGTTGCTACTTCTATTTATTTCACTTTATTTTTAGAACCAAGCAGCTCCAACAATTACTAATAAAATAAATAGAACAACGATTAAAGCAAAACCGCCTGCGTAACCACCTGAATATCCACTCATTTTATTTCCTCCTTTTTAGTTCAATCCATAAATGTTTTGTGCTAACATTTATATTACGTTATAACTTATGTAAGCTAAGCAAAGAGTGTATGGGCTTTTGCAAATATTTTAGTCTTTTTTTTAGGTTAAGTGACTGAAAGGGTGTTGAATAAGGCCGGTAAAGCTGACTTTTAATCAGCTTCTAACACATTGTTTTACTACGCTTGAGAGGAATTACAGCGATGATTCAAGGATATGAAGTTAAACTGGAAACATTTGAAGGTCCTTTGGATTTATTACTTCATTTGATAAACCAATATGAAATCGATATTTATGATATTCCTGTTGCCCAAATTACGCAGCAGTATATGGATTATATTCACACCATGCAGTATTTGGAACTAAACGTTGCCAGTGAATATCTGGTGATGGCATCTACACTGCTTGCAATAAAAAGTCAGATGCTTCTTCCCAAACAGGAATTGGAAGAGGATGAAATGGATGAAGCATATATGGACGATCCGCGCGAAGAACTGATGCAGCGCTTAATTGAATACCGGAAATACAAAGAAGCTGCCGAAGCATTAAAGGAAAAAGAAGCTGCCGAGCAGCAGGTGTATACACGTTCGCCGGTTGTTTTTGAATTTAAAGATGTACCGATCGAAAATACGAACACTGGAAATGTATCTGTATTTGATATGATTAATGCTTTGAAAAAAATGATGCAGAGAAATCAATGGAAAGAACCGCAGGATACAGTTATTCAACGAGCTGATATACCGATAGAAAAACGGATGGAAGAAGTGTTACAGCAGGTTATAAATAGTAAAGATGGAGTATTATTTCACGCCTTGTTTCCTGTTCCGACCAAATCATATATCGTAACAACATTTGTAGCTATTTTAGAATTGATGAAAAAAAGACAAGTATATGCGATGCAAGAACAGCATTTTGAAGAATTATATGTTTATAAGATGGAGGAATAGTCGTGGAACGAGAGCATTTAAAAGGGGTTGCAGAAGGTCTTCTGTTTGCCGGCGGAGATGAAGGGATAACTGTAAGTGAACTTAGCAGCATCCTTGATACTTCTTTAGATGAGGTTCGCAAAATTATTGATGAGCTTCAAACGGACTACAAAAAGCAGAGTCGCGGTCTGATGATTCTGAATGCTAATGGAATGCTCAGCCTGACAACCAAACCTGATCATAACGCGTATTTTAAGAAATGGGTTATCCAGCCAAAGCCTAATAGAATGTCTCAGGCCGCGTTAGAAACATTGGCGATCATTGCTTATCAGCAGCCGATAACGAGGGCCGAAATTGATGAAATACGCGGTGTTCGCAGTGAAAGACCACTGCAAACATTAATTTCACGGATGTTAATAGAGGAGTGCGGAAGAAAAGAAACCGTGGGCAGACCGATACTTTTTCGGACAACAAAGGAATTTCTTACTTTTTTTGGCTTGTCCGCCATAGAAGAGCTGCCTGAATTGGAAAGTACGCTGGATTCCGAAACAGATACATCGGATGTCGATTTATTTTTTGACCGTTTTCAGGATGAATAATGTAGATTAGAAGACCTTATGGATGAGTAATGAATACTTATCTATAAGGTTTTTTTAGGCGTAAAGAAATATCGGCCGGGGTGCAGTTGTC
This sequence comes from Oceanobacillus sojae, assembly GCF_900162665.1. Lineage (GTDB taxonomy): Bacteria > Bacillota > Bacilli > Bacillales > Amphibacillaceae > Oceanobacillus > Oceanobacillus sojae_A. The sequence continues at coordinate 197,637 of NZ_LT727812.1, read as the reverse complement.
CGGCTTTCAGCGGCAGGTGCTGTTTCTATTTCTCGCAATTTCCATACCTTTCCTTCCTTCATTTTTATCATAACAGCTTGTTTCACGCATATAAATAAATTAGAAATATTTATCAAGTTCACCGTCGGGTAAAGAATTTGATGAAGTTCTGGACATAAAGCTGTGTTTTATGAGGGGGAACCAACCTGATGCGTTTTTTTATATGGATGGTCATTTTTATCATCAGTTTCATATCTTTTCCGATTCATGGACATGCTGCACCGGATGTTTCGGCACAGCAGGCTGTTTTAATCGAGCAATCATCGGGCAGGGTATTATTCGAAAAAAATGCTGATGAACAGGCTTCTATTGCAAGTATCACGAAGGTAATGACAGCAATTATTGCGATTGAATCTGGAAAAATGAATGAGAAAGTCACTGTTTCCAGAAATGCTATTTATACAGAAGGATCTTCTATTTATTTGGAGCAAGGGGAAGAAATGTCTTTAACGGATTTAGTGTACGGGCTTATGCTGCGCTCGGGAAATGATGCTGCTGTTGCTATTGCTGAGCATGTTGGCGGCAGTGAAGAAGGCTTTGTTTATTTAATGAATGAGAAGGCTAAATGGCTTGGAATGAAAAATACGCATTTTGATAATCCGCATGGTCTGGATTCAGAAACACATTATTCGAGCGCTCACGATATGGCAATTTTAATGCAGTATGCGATGGAAAACCCTATTTTTCAAGAGATAAGTGGTTCGAAAAGATATATATCCGAAAACAGATCTTACTATTGGCAAAATAAAAACAAGCTTCTGACTATATTTTATGAATATTGCACCGGAGGAAAGACCGGATATACAAAGCAGACAGGGCGGACATTGTTGACTACAGCCGAAAAAGACGGAATGAAATTAATTGCTGTAACATTAGATGCTCCTGATGATTGGCAGGATCATATGTCCATGTTTGAATGGGGATTTGAACAGTTTGAAATGAAGGAAGTTGACCAGAATGGGGAAGTCGTAACAGATAAAAAGAATTTATCAGAAGATACTATCACTTTACCACTTTATAAGCATGAAAATGATACCTGGGCAAAAGAGGTTTATTTGAAAGGAGAAGGATTATCCTGTCAGGCAAGCAATACAGTATTAAACCAGCAAGATGGAAATGAAAAAGATCGTTATATGGATGATGTCGCTTATGTGTTTCATTCCATTCTAAGGTGGGATACAAATGATTAATTGGATCTGGATCTGTATGGCTGCCATTGGAATTATCTATGCCATGTTTTCAGGAAATATGGAAGCAGTGAATGAGGCTATATTTACCAGTGCTGCTCAGGCAGTAACCTTAGCTATTGGATTGATCAGTATTTTAGTATTTTGGTTAGGCATGATGCGGATAGCGGAGGAAGCGGGTATTTTACGAGGTCTTGCAAGGCTGTTTCGTCCAATCGTAACAAGAATATTTCCCGAAATACCAAAGGATCATCCGGCATTAGGTTATATTTTATCTAATTTAACAGCAAATATGTTTGGGCTTGGTAATGCTGCAACACCATTAGGAATTAAAGCAATGGAGGAAATGAAGAAGCTTAATAATAATTCTGATACGGCATCACGTTCCATGATTACTTTTCTTATTTTAAATACAACTGGGTTAACGTTGATTCCTACAACAGTTATCGGGATCAGAATGCAATATGAATCCGCTTCTCCAACACAAATTGTCGGTGTTACTTTATTGGTTACAGCTATAGGAACGATTGCCGGATTGATTATTGACCGGATTTTTTATTATAAAAGTACTTGGAGGAAATCATGATGGGGTTTATCAGCTTAATTAGTATCTGGATGATACCTTGCTTTATTTTAATCATTATGGTTGCAGCAAGTATCCGAAAATTACCTGCATACGATTTGTTTGTAGAGGGAGGAAAGGAAGGCGTAAAGACTGCTGTTTCTTTACTCCCTTTTTTAGTGGGAATGATTACTGCTATTTCAATCCTGCGAAGCTCGGGCGCTTTGGATGCTTTCATAGAGTTATTAGCTCCTGTACTGGAGTTTATTGGTTTTCCAGCAGAAGTATTGCCTCTCGCTCTGATTCGTCCAATATCTGGAACAGCAGCATTAGGCATGACTACGGAATTAATCGCAACCTACGGACCGGATTCATTTATCGGAACTCTTGCTTCTGTTATGCAGGGAAGTACGGATACTACCTTATATGTTCTCACCATTTATTTTGGCGCCATCGGAATTAAGAAAATCCGCTATGCCTTACAGGCTGGTTTATTAGCGGATTTAATTGCTATACTTGCAGCTGTATTTCTTGTTACAATGATGTTTGGATAAATAAAAGCAAATAACAACCATTAAAAAACTACATGGCTTGATGCCTTGGCGAATGCAAATTTTACTATTAAAGCCCGGTATATTAAAATTATTGCTGTACCCAGATACTGCCGTAATGATATAATGACTTGTCCTGCAAAAAATCGTTGCTGGAATTTTATGCTTTCCTAACTTGTAAAATAAGGCTATGATGAAGATATGTGAAAAATATATTTCATCATAGGCTTTCTTGTTATACAAGAGTTATCAGCCCTTTTTCAATATGACAGGGGCTGACTGTACGATAAGGGAAGCAATTACAGTTAAAAAAGATTGGGGATTTATATGTCAAAGCATGAAGAAAGATTACAGAAGGTTATTGCTCAAAGCGGACTGACATCCAGAAGAAAGGCTGAGCAATTAATTCTTGACGGAAAAGTAAAAGTAAATAATAAAACAGTTACAGAGATGGGGGTAAAGGTTACCTCTGATGATAAGGTAGAAGTAGATGGCGTCCCGCTTGAAAAAGAAGAGTCCGTATATTATCTGCTGTACAAGCCCAGAGGTGTTATCTCCAGCGTGAAGGATGATAAAGGCAGAAAAGTAGTTACAGATTTTCTTCCGGAAGTAAGTGAAAGAGTTTTTCCTGTCGGCAGACTGGATTATGATACATCAGGAATATTGCTTTTAACAAACGATGGTGAATTTGCGAATCAGCTGATGCACCCGAGTAAAGAAGTTAATAAAGTATATGTAGCTAAAGTAAAAGGTATACCTCATAAGAAAGAGTTATTACAATTACGGAAAGGCGTTATGTCTGATAATGAAAAGCTGAAAGCGGTCTACGTTAATATGCTGTCAAGCGATAAAGAAAAGAAAACGTCTATTATTGAATTAACATTGCATGAAGGAAAAAACAGACAAGTACGCAGAATGCTTGAAGCAATTGGGTTTCCGGTGATGAAGCTGAAACGGGAACAATATAGCTTTTTGACTTTACAGGGATTAAATGCCGGCGAGTATAGATCACTAACTCCGAAAGAAGTCAACCAGTTACGGAACACGTCCACAAAATTGTAAGATAATATTCAAATTTATAAGCTGCAGTCAATGGTATAATCAGTTGGAAAGGGGAGGAGTGCTGTTGAATAAAGGAGAAAGAAATATGGATAAACAGAAAAAGAAACGCAACCGTCTTATTTTTCGCTCTTCTATTTTAGCTGTATTAGTTGCTGCTGTAATATTTGTACTGTTTTCGAATTCGAAAGATGAAGATACAATATACCGGGCAGGCGATGTCGCTCCAGATTTTAAATTAAGTCAAATCAACGGGAATTTTGACGCGGATGCAACACAGCTTAGTGATTTAGAGGGAAAAGGGGTTATGCTGAATTTCTGGGCAACCTGGTGCGGACCTTGTAAACAGGAGATGCCGTATATGCAGGAATTATATCCGGAATATAAAGAAAAGGGAGTCGAAATTGTGGCTGTCAGTCTGGACAGTACAAAATTAGTAGTTGATAATTTTATCGATGAGTATGGCTTAACGTTTGCTATTCCACATGATGCTAACGCTGAGGTCAGAGATTTATACCGGATCAGACCAATGCCTACAACGTTCTTTATTAATCCTGATGGAACGATAAATGAAATTGTCCAGGGGTCGCTGACATTAGATAAATTAGAAGGAAATTTAGATGCGATTACACCAGATGCATCATGATAATCCATGAGAATGGAGGTAGACAATGAATAAAATTAAGTGTGAATGCGGTCATATTAATCCGGAGGGCACCGTTTTATGTGAGGCATGCGGAAAACCTGTGGAAGGAAATCAGCATATTGACGGGAATGATGGAAAAAAACTCCTGAATATGCGCTATGATGGCAGTGCCCGCCGTTCACAAACGTATCAAAAATCAATCATAGATAAAATTTGGAGTTTTTTCTCCTCAGTAAAAGTAGGCGTCTGGCTTATTGTTTTAGCTTTAATTGCGTCAATATTTGGTACAATTTTCCCGCAGGAGCAATTTATACCGCAGGATGCAGTATCAAGAGACCCGGCAATTTTTTATGAAGACCGCTATGGAATTTGGGGATTAATGTATTACCAGCTCGGATTTCATCATATGTATAGTTCCTATTGGTTTATTACCTTAATTGCTTTAATTGGTATATCATTGGTTATTTGCAGTTTAGACCGGTTCGTTCCGCTTTTTAGAGCATTGAGAAACCAGAAACCAAAAAAGCATAAGAAGTTTTTATCCAGACAGCGTCTGTACAGCGAGTCAATAAATGTAGATGATTCAGATGTTGACAAGCTGGTTCAGGGATTGAAGAATTCCAGATATAAAATTACAGAAGAAGATGGCCAAATACTGGCAGAGAAAGGCCGCTTTTCCAGATGGGGACCTTATGTAAACCATATTGGACTTATTATTATATTGATTGCAGCTATCTTACGTACAACACCAATCATGTTTACTGAAGAGTATATGTGGGTTCGTGAAGGGGAGCAGAGAGTAATTCCCGGCACAAACAATCAGTATTACATAGAGAATAAAGACTTTATATTGGAAACACATGATCAGAATGATGAGCGCTTTCAGGAGGCTTTTCTGAAAGAGGAAGAAATTGCAAGTAATTTCCAGACTGATGTTGTCGTTTATGAAGCAAAGAATGCTGATGTTGTCGGCGCTGAACCGGAACTGGAGCCGATTCTAGAGCATTCTATTAAAATGAATAACCCGGCAAAATTCGATAAATACACGCTTTATCAGCAGGGGTATCAGTTAAACGAATTTGATAATATGAGCTTTCATATACACGAAGCCGATGATTCAGAAGAAAAATCTCTTGGAGATTTTACCATCAATTTATCAAATCCCGAGTCGGTATATGAATTAGACAGCGGCTTTCGGGTGGAGTTAACAAATTATTATCCGGATTATATAATGACGGAAAATGGAAACCCTGCTTCGGAAACGGATTTTCCTAGAAATCCGGCGTTTGTTGTGACCGTATATCCTCCAGACTCAGAAGAAGGAGAAGTCAGCTTTCTCGGGATTGGAAGAAATATCGACGCTACTGGAGAAAATCAATACAAGGTAGCCATTGACGATGTTGAATTCCGGGATGTCAGCGGTATTGCAGTAAGCTCAGACCGGACGCTTCCTTACTTTTTTGCAGGTGCTATGATTTTTATGATTGGAGTTATTCAGGGAATGTACTGGCAGCACCGCCGGGTCTGGATTAACAAACAAAAAGGCAATACGCTTCTTTTAGCAGCTCATACAAATAAAAACTGGCACGGAATTAAACGTGATATTGAAAAAGCTGTAGCGGATACAAATATTACAATGGTCGAGGACCAGCAGGAAATAGATGAATAAACAATAAAACAGAATGGTTAAGTCAGGATTGGAGGTAAGCGAATGGATTTATACAGTATTAGTAGTGGAGCCCTGCTTATTGCTTTTATTTTATATTTAGTTGCAACCTTTTTCTTTGGGGGCGCGATTCGTCAAGATAAAAGTGAACGACATCAGAAAACAAAAGCAGGTAGCATCGGTTTAGTTATAACAATTATAGGTTTTGCATCTCAATTAGTTTACTTTATTACAAGGTGGATGTTGACTGGGCATGCGCCTGTAAGTAATCTTTTTGAGTTTACGACCTTTTTAGGGATGTCAATGATTTTTGCGTTTATTATTATTTACATCTACTATAAGACAGCCTTTTTAGGAGTATTTGCTCTTCCTTTGGCGACAATTATTATCGCTTATGCAAGCATGTTTTCAACAGGTGCAGCGCCGCTGGTGCCATCTTTACAAAGTAATTGGCTGCACATTCATGTGACAACAGTGGCATTAGGACAGGGAATTTTATTTATCAGCTTTGTTGCTGGATTAATGTATTTAATCCGGCAAATCGATCAAACAAAGTTGACTTTCCGCAATGGAATGCTTGAGGCCGTTATTTATTGTATCTTTTTATTTATCGGATTTATTGTCATTACAACTATTTTCAATGCAGTTTCTTATCAGGCAACCTTTGAAGTGGATAGGGATGGACAGGCTGTCATGGCTGAATACCAGCTTCCGCCGCTTGCGGCACCGAAAGACAGCACATTATTATCTGAAAATGTAATGAATCCCTGGTTTGAAGCGCCAGCCTGGATGCATGGAGACGAAGCAGGCAGGAAACTAAATACAGTGATCTGGTCATTCTTTACAGGTACGATAATTTATGGGATTGCCTTTTTAATTTCCCGCAAACGGATTGGTAAAAGACTTCATCCGCTTGTCAAGGGTGTAAAACCGGATATGCTGGATGAAATTATGTATCGTTCTGTTGCCATCGGTTTTCCTGTCTTTACTTTAGGCGGGTTAATTTTCGCAGCTATCTGGGCACAGCTGGCCTGGGGAAGATTCTGGGGCTGGGATCCAAAGGAAGTCTGGGCATTAATTACCTGGTTCTTCTATGCAGCATTCCTGCATTTACGGCTCTCCAGAGGCTGGCATGGTGAAAAATCAGGCTGGCTGGCAGTAGTCGGTTTTGCGATTATCATGTTCAATCTGATTGTAGTAAATCTTATACTGGCAAGCTTGCACTCATACGCATAACACCGCCTGTCGGGAGATGACAGATAGAAAAAGGGAATTGTTATCAATCATTTGATGGCAATTCTCTTTTTAGATAAGAATAGATCAAACACCAGCTGCGCAGTTAAGGATACATGGATTCTCTTAATTCCTTAACTTTTCAAACAGGTTCGTTTATAATGCTAATTAGAGTTGAAATGAGGAGTGAAATTTAAATGAGTGAAGCACAAAAGTTATTAGTGGTAGACGATGAAGAAAGAATTCGACGTTTAATAAAAATGTACTTAGAAAAAGAAGATTTTGAAATAGATGAAGCGGCAGATGGAAAAACTGCGCTGGAGATGGCTTTGCAAAATAATTACAGTGCGATTATCTTAGATATTATGATGCCGGAAATGGATGGAATTCAGGTATGTGAAGAACTGAAAAAAGAAAAGGATACACCCGTCATTATGTTAACGGCCAGAGGGGAAGAATCCAACCGTGTGCAGGGCTTTGAGGTAGGGGCAGATGATTACATTGTTAAACCATTCAGTCCAAGAGAAGCTGTACTGCGGGTGAAGGCTATCCTGCGCAGAGTCTCTAATGTTAATTATCAGCAGTCCGATACTACTGCAAAAAATTTATTAGTATTTCCACACTTGACCATTGATCATGATGGGCACCGGGTTACTGCAGACAATCAGGAAGTCAGTCTGACACCTAAAGAATATGAGCTGCTTTGCTTTTTAGCAAATTCACCGGATAAAGTATTTAATCGGGAGCAATTATTAAAAGAAGTTTGGCAATATGAGTTTTTTGGCGATCTTCGAACAGTCGACACGCATGTTAAGCGGCTGCGTGAAAAATTGAACTCTGTTTCCCCGCAGGCTGCGAAAATGATTGTCACTGTATGGGGCATTGGTTATAAATTCGAGGTTGAACAAGACTGATGTTTTGGAAGAGCGTTGTAGGTAAACTATCATTAACGATATTATTATTAGTGTCCTTTGTTTTAAGTGTATTAACGTTCTTTTTAATGCAGTTTTTTGAAACCTATCATATTCAGGAGGCTGAAAATGATATGACGCAAATGGCTGCAAAAATTTCTTCATTGGTTGATTCGGAGTATAATCTGGACTTTATCGAGGATGCTACAGAGATGCTGAGAGATCCTTCCAGCCGGATTGTCATTTATTATGCAGATGGTGAGCAATGGATTTCTGATTCTGAGGATACAGATTTGAATTTTATTAATGAATCATGGATGCTGCATGACCCGGAAGCCCAGGAATTGCTTGATCAGGTCGCTGCGCAGAGTTCTCAAGGGCTTGTTGAGGATGAGAATGAAATTATTTCAGTAGGCTCGCCTTTGGAAAACGGGGGAGCTGTGTTTGTTTTTAAATCCTTGGATATGATTAATGAAACCAAGGATCAGACAACTAAACTGATTTTGCTGAGTGCGGGGATTGCTATTCTGCTGACAACATTTTTTGCTGTGTTTTTATCATCCCGTGTTACGGCACCATTAATTAAAATGCGGGAAGCAGCCTATAATCTGACCCGTGGTGAATTCAATACCAAAGTACCTGTATTAACCCGGGACGAGATTGGTGATTTAGCTATTGAATTTAATCGTATGGGTAATCAGCTCAATTATCATATTCAGGCTCTTAGACAGGAAAAAGAGCAATTATCCAGTATTGTGAGCTCAATGGCTGACGGTGTTTTCACGCTTAATAGAGATGGGGAAATTATCGTTATAAATCCTCCTGCAGAGGCATATTTAGATAACTGGAATTATGAGCATAATAAGAAAGAGGATAAAGAAAAGCAGCTTCCAACGGAGCTTAAGGACGCACTCAACGAAGTAATCGCTGAAGAAAGGGCCGTTTTAAAGGAATCTGTTGTCCAGGGACGGAATTATGTAATGCTTGTCACTCCATTGTATGATGAATCCCATGTACGGGGCTGTGTTGCCGTTATCCGCGATATGACGGAAGAACGGCGTCTTGATAAGCTTCGCAAGGATTTTATCGCAAATGTTTCGCATGAATTGCGTACACCTATTTCTATGCTTCAAGGATATAGTGAAGCAATTGTCGATGATATTGCCGAAACTAAAGAAGATAAGAATGAACTGGCTAAAATTATATATGAAGAATCGCTTAGAATGGGCAGGCTTGTAAATGAATTACTTGACTTAGCAAGAATGGAAGCCGGACAAATTCAGCTGCATGTTGAGTCAGTTGCTGTGCAGGCATTTGTTGAGCGTATTGTGCATAAATTTCAGGGGCTTGCCCAAGAAAGTGAAGTAGAACTTTCATTAAGCTTAGACATGCATGAGCAGATTGGAGAAATGGATCCAGATCGGGTCGAACAAGTATTAACCAATTTAATTGATAATGCCCTCCGACACTCTGGCAAAGGTGGAAAAGTAGAGGTGCATGCACTTAGCAACTCAGATTTTCTTCATGTAGAAGTTGAGGATAATGGCAGCGGCATCCCGGAAGAGGATTTGCCATTTGTTTTTGAACGCTTCTACAAAGCGGATAAGTCACGGGTTAAAAAAGAGAAACAGGGAACAGGTTTAGGATTAGCTATTGCCAGAAATATTATTGAAGCACATCATGGGAAAATACAGGTAAGAAGTAAACTGGATATTGGTACAACATTTAGTTTTGAAATACCTATGAAACATTCCTGAAAATAGAGATATGCTAAGATAGCGGTATATACGAAATAGTAATTGGGGAATGAGAGGGTAATCAGTGAAAGCTGTAACTGTATTCACAGCTTTATTTACACACATCAGGTTAGTTGTGTAAATAGAACTTGGTAAAAGCAGTATCTCTCTTTCCCCAACGCCAAAGCAGCTGGATTGAAAAGAGTAAGGATATATTGCTCCATCTTCAGCCTGTTAACTAAACAGGCTTTCTTTATGGATATATTTAGAATGGATAACGAAAGGGGACAGGAAGATGAACAGGTGGTTGAAGTTTTTAGGTATTATGTTATTATCCTTCGTTCTGCTTGCAGCATGCGGTAATAGCGGGGAAGAAAATGAAAACTCTAATACTTCGGTCAGTACCAATGATTCAAGCGGGGAAGAGCAGAAGCTGGCCGAAGACGAGGTACGAATAACGATAACGATTGATGACGGAAATCAGTATGTATCAGAAGAAGTTGTTCAAGTAGAAGAGGGAGATATCCTTTTAAATGTACTAGAGGATGCTTTCTATGTAGAAGAAGATAACGGATTTATCACTTCCATTGAACGTGTATCAGATGATGAAGACGAAGGAAAGTACTGGATGTATTATGTAGACGGAGAGCCTTCACCGGTTGGAGCAGGAGAATATGAGCTGAATGGCGGCGAAGAAATCACATTTGATCTGCAGTCCATAGAGTAAAAATGAATACATACAAGTTGACATTACTTGCACTGCTGGCAGCACTGGCTGTAGTAGGCAGATATGCATTTCAGTTTTTTCCTAATGTACAGCCTATTACAGCAGTTATTATTTTAACAGGAATTTTTCTTGGTCCAGTATCATCTGTGATTTTAAGTGTATTAGTGGTATTTCTCTCGAACATGCTTCTCGGTATGGGAATTTGGACAGTCTGGCAAATTATCTCATGGTGTTTAATCGGTTTAATCGCAGGAATTATAGGCATTACTTGGAAAAAGGTTCCTTTACTTTTTATAATCTTTTTTTCGGTCTTCAGCGGTTATTTTTACGGTTTTATTATTTCTTTAACGACATCTCAGGTTACAGGACACTTCTGGCCATATTATTTAGCCGGGCTCCCTTTTGATACAGCGCATGCTGTTGGAAATGCCTTGTTTACTATTCTATTGTATCCATTGCTTCATGTTTTGTTTCAAAGATATTCGAAAAATAGATTTCAAATAAAACCTTAACTATTTATTACAAAAGAGAAAGCTGCTCATTAGCGGCTTTCTCTTTTGTTACGTATATTGAGGAATTATTTTATCTGCCTGTGTCTTTTGCCAAGAAGTTTTCCATCTATCCCTTGACAAAGCATAAACTCTAGCTGGAAAGAAGGTGTCATGTAAGGCCACCGCTGCGTCGGAAAGCGGAGTGGTTGGTCGGAGCGGAGCTATACACAATTTTCATTTCAATAGATGGATGATTTAACAACATGCAATCGGGATTTGGAATAGTAAGGTATAGATACTTATTCTCAGGTGCGAAAGTTGAGTAAAATATATAAACATATAATCATTCGTGATATACTTTTCTATATTAATAATTGAATCATTACTGCATGATAGACTTTTTATCATGTATAAAATAGGAGTCCGGCCAATGTCTAAGTTTTTAACCTACGATGAAATTCTGGTGAAATGTGAGGAAATTAATACAAAATATCAAATGAAGCAAGAACGTTTTGATAAAATAGTTGATTGTATGTTAGATAATGAAGAAATATCAGCTGACGATAAAATTGCTAAGGCATTTGTTCAGTTGTTGCAGGTAGTGAGTGAAGAAATCAGTGGTATGGAGTCTGCGGCTGATCTTATGCCGACGTGTCAGATGGGCTGCGCTTTTTGTTGTTATTTTCCAATTGTAATAAATAAAATGGAAGCAAGGCTAATCAAAAATGCAATTCACAAAATGCCTGACGATAAAAAGCATTTTATGAAAAAACATCTGGACCAATATTATCAAACTTTTGGAGAAAAGATCAATCGGTTAAGTGCTATCGACATGATTTCTGATCCGGATGCAAAATATAAGTACAAAAAAGAAAATCTCCCATGTCCATTTTTAAATCTGGAAACAAATGCCTGCATTATATATGAGTTTCGTCCGTTGCCGTGCAGAACATACGTGAATTATACAGATCCCCGGGTTTGTGCAGATAATATAATGCCTAAGGAAACAATCAGCTACGAGTTCTTATATCAGGAATACATGGGAGCAATGAATGAACTATTACAATATTTATACGAAAATGAAAAATTAGAGAAAATAGATTATCCAGGTGATTTATATCAAGAGGATTTATTAATAAACTGGATGAAAGAGACTGGTCAATAAGCCTGGGTTTTAGTGTAAGTTTTCAGTATGGATGGTGGTGTCAGGATGCTTTTTCAAGGAATCCTTGTGGATTGTTTTCAAAAAATAAATCAAGAACGTACATCTTCCAGTGTGTATAATCTTTTAATCGGGAAAAAAGCTATCCAAACTATACAGGATGCCAGGTTCTATCATATCGCTGATTACTATGGCATCTATCCGGGCTTGGCTAAAGACGATTACAGGATACAGCTTAATCAGTTAATAGAACTTGATTATTTGAGGGAAGATAATGAGAAAAAACTGCAAATCACAAAAAAAGGAAGGTCCTGGCTTGCATCATGTAAAACAAATCTTGATGGATTTGCCGGGGCAAAATATGCAAATGTAATGGAGACGTTTAAGCAGCGATTACTGCTCTTTATTCAAACCATTACCAACACTTCTAAAAAGCAATATCTTTTTATTCCCATTTCAGATAACTATGAAGTCGAGCAATTTGTTAAAGGCTTTTATAAGCAATATAAACAACGTTCAAAAGAGGTATTACACCAACTGTATAAAGAATTAGAAAAAGCTTTATCCGGGCTGTCAGACCTTGAGGCATCGATGTTTGTTGACCGCATAACCAGCTACTATTCCTATGGCAGCAGTTTACAGCAGCTTTCGCAGGATTATCAGCTTTCCATTCCAGATTGTTTTTTAATTCTTCAAAAAGGGTTTTACCGGCTGTTACGGGTGCAGGAGTATGATAATGATTATCCAATGCTCAGGCTCTTTACAAAAAACTTAGCTATTTCTGACACACCCTTAAGTCAGACAGCCCAGCTTACTCTCCGTTTACTTCAAAAGAAGCATTCTTTTAAAGAGATTATGCAAATCCGCCGGTTAAAAGCAAATACGATACAGGATCACTTGGTGGAGATTGCCATGCATGAGGCGGAGTTTCCTTTTTTTGATTACTTGGATTCTGCAATTTATGAGGAAATTAAAGAAGTCGTTCATTCAAAGCAGACCTACCGTTTAAAAGAAATTAAAAATAATGTAAATCCGGATATCAGTTATTTTCAAATTCGTTTAGCATTGGTCTTATACAATAAGTAGAGGGTGAGAATAATACATTTAGAAGAAGCATTGTATCGTCATTTTAATTATGATTCCTTTCGTCAGGGACAAAAGGAAATCATTTCGGATGTATTGCATGGGAAGGATGTCCTTGGCGTATTGCCGACAGGATCAGGTAAATCCATCTGCTATCAACTTCCTGCAAAGCTGGTAGATGGCGTAACCATTGTTGTATCTCCGTTAATCTCTTTAATGATCGATCAAGTAAAGGAGCTAAAGGCAGCTGGCTTTAAAGACGTGATTGCTTTAAACAGTTTTTTGCCTTTTATAGAACAGCAGAGAGTTTTAAATAATTTAGATTCATACCGGCTTATTTATGTTTCCCCGGAGTGGCTTCAAAAAAGAAAGCATCAAAATTATTTAAAGCAGCTGCCGGTTAAACTTTTTGTAGTTGATGAAGCACATTGTATATCGCAGTGGGGACATGAGTTTCGCCCAGATTATCAGCGCCTGCATGAAGTGATAGAGGCATTAAATCACCCTCCGGTATTGGCACTGAGCGCTACAGCAACACCAGATGTGCAGGCAGATATTATCCAAAGCTTGAACAAGCCGGCCATGAAACGGCATATTTATCCAATGGATCGGAACAATATTGCTTTTTGTGTGAAAGAAGTGGACAATGATCAAGAAAAATTAGAGCGCATTGCAGAACTGACAAAGTCTTATTTTGTTCCTGCATTAATTTATTTTACTAGCAGACAAACTGCAGAAGAAACAGCTCTGTCACTATCCGCCAAACTTCCAAAACGAAATGTTGCCTACTATCATGGCGGAATGGAAGCATCTGAACGCTTACGAATTCAGCAGCAGTTTATGAATAACCAAATTGATATTATTTGCTGTACAAGCGCCTTTGGCATGGGAATTAATAAGCCAGATATCCGATTAGTGATTCATTATCATCTTCCGCTCCAGATTGAATCATATATTCAGGAGGTAGGCAGAGCTGGAAGAGATGGAGAATCAAGTGTCGGCGTAATTCTCTATCATAAAGGAGATTTTCGTTTATCGGCAAATATGGTTAAAAATGAACTGCCGTCAATCGAGGTTATTGATCAGCTTATCGCAACAATTTTGACCTGCCAAAGTACTCAAGTTGATTTGCCGTCTCCTGAACAACTGCATATACTGCTCGACATTAATGAAGGCGCAGCTCGATTTATCCAGAGACAACTGCAAAAATATGGACTTATCAGGGATAGTGAATGGTTTATTGATGAAAAGAAATGGAAATATGTTAGAGAGGGTATCGTTCAATACTTGGAAGAACGGCAGTTATATAAGAATGATAAATTAAATGAATTATATCGGTGGGTTCAGACGGGAAAGTGTTTGCGGCAAACACTTTATCAGCCTTTTCAGGATGAATTTGGGGAGCCGACGGAGCAATGCTGCAGCAACTGCGGTTTTGACTGGAATAAATGGGTACCTGAACCACTTTTTAAAATGCCGGAAGCTTCTTCTCCTTTGAACTGGCGCATAAAGCTTCAAAAGACTCTGAATATGGAAGAGGCATAAGATGAAACAGTATGATCTGATAAAACAAATGTCAAAAAAAGAACTGCGAATTCAGTTATTTTTTTCTCAAGGCATATTTTTTCTGTTAGCAATGATAGTCAGTTTTTTTCTGTTTGATTCGTTTTTTGACTGGCTGAATCTTTTTAAATGGAATTTGAAAGAAATCTTTTTCTTCGGATTTTTATCTGCTGTTATCATCGTTTCCATTGAAATTGCTTTAATGTTTGTAACACCAAAAAAATACTTGGATGATGGCGGAATAAATGAGCTTATATTTCAAAATCAGCCGATCAGTTTTATATTTGTATTTACGCTGACAGTAGCAATTTGTGAAGAGTTTTTATTTAGAGGGGCGATTCAAACCACTTTTGGATACTTATTTGCAAGTATTCTTTTTGCATTGGCCCATATAAGATATTTAAAGAAGCCTGTCCTATTTTTGGCAGCACTGGTTCTCAGTTTTTATATCGGCTGGATTTATGAATATACAGCTAATTTAATTATTCCCATTGTCATGCATTTTTTTATTGACTTTCTACTTGGGTTAGTTATACGGTTAAAGAAATGAGGTGATGGCATTGAGCTCCAAGCAAAATGATCAAGCAGAAGCGTTAAGACAGGCTATTCAGGATGTAACAGAAAATAAAACAGAAACAGAGGAAGCTGTTCAGAATCAGAATGAACAAAAGGAGCAGACATCTGTTGAAATAGATATATTAAATCTACCACCAAGAAATGAGGTACATAAAGACAGCAGTAAAGTACGTTTCAAAGTCAATCTTTCCTTATTACGTTTCATTTTTATTGTTGTATTACTTCTGGCTCTTGCAGGAATAATTGTCTGGTTTATTTGATCTTGAAGCAAGCATAATATAATTAAACGAACACATAAAATGTTATAATTGAATTCTATGCTTCATTTAAATACCCATTTTTAAAACGATACAAGCAGGTTATGTTCATCATTTGAAAATGGTGCATATAGTAATATAAATACTTGTTACGAAGTTAAGAGTAAAAAGGGGGATGCAGTATGCGAATCGAACGAATTTCAACAGATCAGTTTAAAATTTTTCTTACGTTCGATGATCTTATAGAAAGAGGGTTTACCCGGGAGGACTTATGGCATGATGCATCTAATGTTCGTACTCTGTTCAGTGACATGATGTATGAAGCAAGCAGCGAGCTTGGAATGGAATTTGAAGGAATGTTACTTGTACAGGTACATCTTATGCAAGCCCAGGGCATGCATATTTTTGTTACACATCAATATGATGATGTTGATATAGAGTTAGACGACGAATACATCGAGATGAAGGTGACTCTTGACGAAAGCAAAGAGCTGATTTTCTCTTTTGATGATTTTGAAGATGTCATTTCCGTGGCAGGATATTTAACGAATATGAATATCAGGGAATCCAACGTTTATTTTATGGAAAATCGTTATTTTATGCTGTTAGATCCTTATGTGCAAACAGTCAGTCATAAGGAGAATATTATTGGTCTCATGTCTGAATTTGCTCATCCGAGTATTTTAACATCCCACCGGATAAAAGAATATGGAAAAGTAATTTTTGAAAAAGATGCCATATCTAAAATAAATCATTATTTTGCTTCATAAAGTGAAACTTCATCTGGAGAGGGATTATCCCTCTCTAAATGAGGCCACAGGTAAAAAATAGACGGAAGATATAAGTTATTTGATACATCCGGATTTTCCTGCTTGAAGTAATCCATGATATATGATTCATAATCTCTGCTATAACTATATAAATTCAACTTATATAGATAAAAGAGATTGGGAATGCCGGGTAAATATATATAACTCTGTCACTTTAATTTTTATAAATAAGACGTTCATCTCTTTTATTGCATAATCCGTATGAAAGTGTATACTAAACTTGGAGTGAGTAAAACATTGATATAATAGTAGGGGGTAAATATTAATGGTAGCCGATAAAGCAGGAGATACTTCCAAAGAAAATCAAGAGAATACTGATGTGTTAAATTCTACGTTGACTATTGTAGAAACCGCATTAAGCAAACTTGGTTACCCTGAGGAAGTGTTCGATTTACTAAAAGAACCTTTGCGTATGCTTACTGTTCGTATTCCAGTTCGTATGGATGATGGAAAGGTTAAAGTCTTCACAGGTTACAGGTCACAACATAATGACGCTGTCGGTCCAACAAAAGGCGGGATCCGTTTTCACCCTGATGTTACCGAAACCGAAGTGAAAGCACTTTCAATTTGGATGAGCTTAAAAGCTGGAATTGTCGATTTACCATATGGGGGAGCAAAAGGCGGAATCATCTGTGATCCGAGAGAAATGTCCTTTAGAGAGTTGGAAGCTTTAAGCCGCGGATATGTCCGGGCTGTTAGTCAGATTGTTGGTCCAACAAAAGATATTCCTGCTCCAGACGTATTTACAAATTCGCAAATTATGGCTTGGATGATGGATGAGTATAGTAAAATTGATAAATTAAATAACCCCGGTTTCATAACTGGTAAGCCAATCGTTCTTGGCGGTTCTCACGGCAGAGAATCTGCAACAGCCAAAGGAGTAACGATTGCTTTAAATGAAGCAGCGAAAAAGAAAGGAATTGATATCAAGGGAGCCCGTGTTGTTATTCAAGGGTTTGGAAATGCCGGAAGTTTCCTTTCTAAATTTCTTCATGATGCCGGTGCGAAAGTTGTCGCAATTTCTGATGCATATGGAGCATTGCACGACCCGAACGGTTTAGATATTGATTATCTGCTGGATCGCCGTGACAGTTTCGGAACTGTTACGAAGCTTTTTGATAAAACAATTACGAATAAAGAATTATTTGAGCTGGATTGTGATATTATCGTCCCGGCAGCAGTTGAAAATCAAATTACCAGAGATAATGCACATAATATCAAGGCTTCTATTATTGTAGAAGCAGCAAACGGTCCAACAACAATGGAAGCAACAAAAATTCTGACGGATCGAGATATCCTGATTGTTCCTGATGTTCTGGCGTCTGCCGGCGGAGTAACTGTATCCTACTTTGAATGGGTACAAAATAATCAGGGCTTCTATTGGACAGAAGAAGAAATAGACAAAAGATTACATGAAATTATGATTAAGTCATTCAATAGTATATACAATATGGCGAAAACAAGAAAAATTGATATGCGGCTGGCAGCTTATATGATAGGTGTACGGAAAATGGCTGAAGCTTCCCGTTTCAGAGGCTGGGTTTAATTCATTTAACGTTCTAACGGAAACAAATAAAAAACTCTTTTACAGCAAGAGTTTTTTATTTGTTTGTAAGGATAACCTTTTGTATTTGTCATGCCGTCTGCTTCGTTGTACGATAGGTATTGAAATTTTATGCAGGAAACAAGGATAAAAAAAGCGGTTGATTCACTAAACAGCAGCGAATTAGCCGTTTTTCCAAGTGATGGATGAAGGAAGGATTCGAAATGCTAGACGAAAAAATTATTATAATTGGAGCTGGACCATGCGGGATGGCCAGCGCACTAGAGCTTCAAAAGAAGGGTCAAAACCCGTTACTAATCGAAAAAGGAAATGTCGTGCAGACTATCAGCAATTTCCCGACACACCAAACATTTTTCAGTTCAAGTGAGCGTTTAGAAATTGGCGGTGTCCCTTTTATTTCTGAAAATAAAAAACCGGTGCGTAATCAGGCGATGGTCTATTATCGGGAAGTTGCCGAGCGGAATAATCTGCGTGTAAATGCTTTTGAAAAATTAGTATCTCTTGAAAAAGACGGAGAAAAATTTGTCTTGAAAACTGTTAAAAGTAATGGTGATGAGGTAATTTATCGTGCTGAAAAAGTAATTATGGCAACAGGCTATTATGATCAGCCAAACTACCTGGATATCCCGGGAGAAGATCTGCCAAAGGTGACCCATTACTTTAAGGAAGCTCACGAATATTTTAATCAGAAGGTTGCTGTTATCGGCGGTAAAAACTCTTCTGTTGATGCTACACTTGAGCTGTATAAAGCAGGAGCACATGTAACGGTTATTTACCGTGGAGATGTATATTCAGAGAGCATTAAACCTTGGATTTTACCGGAATTTGAATCGCTTGTCCGAAACGGGAAAGTAGATATGGTTTTTGGAGCAGCTGTGACAGAAATAACAGATACACATCTCACGTATCAAAAGGACGGTCAAAAGGTCGCCATTGAAAATGACTTTGTCTTTGCTATGACAGGTTATCGTCCGGATTATCGCTTGTTAAAGCAGGCAGGTGTAAAGATCAACCTCGAAAATGGCAAACCGGTTCATGACGAGAATACCATGGAAACCAATGTGAAAAACTTGTTTATTGCAGGAGTAGTTGCTGCCGGATACGATAATAATAAAGTGTTTATTGAAAATGGCCGTTTTCATGGAGAATTGATTGCTGCATCTATTTTCTCTTCGTAACTCTATTTTTTTGATATCGGGCGGAGGCTTATTTTCCTCCCGCGGCAAAATGCGAATATCAATAGACTGACATACCAAACAAAAAAAGAGGGTAATTACATGAAAAAAGTCTTGATGCTTGCAACAGGTGGCACTATTGCAAGCGATACAAATGAGAAAAGCGGCAAATTAGCTTCTGGTGTCCTGACTGGAGAAGAAATTATTGAAAAATGTGATATACCTGCCGATATCGAGGTGAAGGTTGATTCATTTTTTCAAAAAGCAAGTATGCATTTAAATTTTTCTGATTTAATCAAGATTAAAGAAGAATTAGATAACTATTTAAATACAGATGATTTTGACGGAATTGTTATTACACAGGGGACAGACACATTAGAAGAAGCCTCTTATTTCATGCATCTCATTTCAAATTACAGCATTCCAATTGTATTTACCGGATCACAGCGTTCTCCCCAGGAAGTAGGTACGGACTCTTTTATTAATATTAAGAATGCAATACTTGCAGCCTGCAGTGAGGATTTAAAAGACGTCGGTGTGACTGTTGTGTTCAACGAGCGTATTTTTCACTCCCGTTATGTCCGAAAAGAACATGCTTCTAATATTCAAGGCTTTAACGCTTTTGGTTATGGCTATTTGGGCATTATCGATAATAATAATGTTCGTGTATTCCAAAAGCCGAATTATAGGGAGTATCTGGAATTGAAAAGGGAGCTGCCGGCAGTTGATATTATCAAAGTATACATGGAGGCTGACGGTAAATATATACAAGCAGCAATCAATAGCGGTGTAAAAGGTCTGGTTCTGGAAGGGGTTGGAAGAGGACAAGTATCCCAGGCAATGATGCCTGCAATTAAAGAATGTATCAGACAAGGGATAGCAGTAGTAATTACAACTTCAGCTGTGGAAGGAGAGGTCTATCCTACATACGATTATGAAGGAAGCACTTATGATTTAATGGAGAATGGTGTTCTCCTTGGAAAAGACTATGATAGTAAAAAGGCAAGGATAAAGCTTCTTGTCGGTCTGGCAAGTAACGTGGAACTGGAACATTTATTTGACGTGTAATTTTTAATCGAATAGAGAAGAGGAGTAAGAATTAATGATAGCTGCTCTATCTGCTGGTATCGCCCCTGCTGTAGCTTTTATGGCTTTTATTTATTTACGTGACCGCATCACAGAACCGATTTGGCTTATAGCCCGTATGTTTGTTACGGGAGCTTTAATTGTGCTGCCGATTATGTTTATTCAATATGGTATTCATGCGGAACTGAATAATATCTCGATTACTGTAGAAGCATTTCTGTTCAGTGCTTTTTTGGAAGAGTTTTTTAAGTGGTTTATGTTTATGTTCTTGATTTATCAGCATGATGAGTTCGATAACCACTATGATGGAATCGTATATGCCAGTGCAATCAGCTTAGGATTTGCATCGTTGGAAAATGTATTCTATTTGTTATCAAACGGGATTGAATTTGCATGGATGCGTGCACTATATCCTGTTTCATCTCACGCCCTTTTTGGAATCATTATGGGATATTATTTAGGAAAAGCAAAAATGAATACAAAATATAGAGGAAGATATTTAACCACCGCATTTGTGCTGCCATTTTTGTTACATGGTGTATACAATTACATACTGCTCGGATTAAACCAATTTATTATTATTTTATCAATCTTTTTAGCTGGTGTATGGATTTTTGCAATTTATCGTTTAAAACATGCCAGAACATATGATATCCGTTTTCTCCCTGACAAATTCATAAAGAAATAGATAAAAGCTGACGGACGGTTCGTCAGCTTTTTTGTTGTTTAAAAAGAACAATTATCTATCAGGAATCTGGTTGATTTTAAATGTTTATGAATAAAAAGAAGAATTGCACAAAAAATAGGCTTAGATAAAACGAAACTTCATTCTTAGCGATTTCTTTCTTGGAATGTAAGTGGAGTGAATCAGGAAATCAGCTTATTTATGGACGGTTATCCGTGATTAAAATTTCTCTTTGCTTCATCTTTCTTTGTTCTGCTTTCCAAAAGAATACAGGCTGGCAGTAATGTCAGGAAAGAAAAGCTTAAGAGAAGAAAATGGAGGCATCAATATGAACAGAGTTCACAAACCTATGATTTTTAGCTTAACACTCTTTGTATTCCTATCTGCATTTATTTTCGCTAAGCCGGAACAGACAAGTGCATTTAGTGATCAAGTCATTCAACAGGGTGCAGTTGGGGAGGATGTTATTGAATTACAAGCCAGATTAAAACATATTGGTTTTTATAATGGCAAAATTGACGGTGTATTTGGCTGGGGAACATATTGGGCTTTAAGAAATTTTCAATATGAATTCGGAATGGAGATAGATGGACTTGCCGGGCAGACAACAAAAGATAAGCTCGCGCAGGCAACCGACTATGACAAAGAAAAAGTAAAACAGGAAATGTATGGAACCGGCTCAGCTCCATCAGGAGGAAATAATGGAGGCGGGGAAAGTACACCGGTAAGTTCTACAAATGTCCCGCAAGGATACTCTAATAACGATATTCAGCTGATGGCAAATGCAGTGTATGGGGAAGCCAGAGGAGAACCATATGAAGGTCAGGTAGCTGTAGCAGCAGTTATCCTTAATCGGGTAAACAGTGCGTTATTCCCGGACACCGTGTCTGGTGTTATTTTTGAGCCCAGAGCATTTACAGCAGTTGCAGATGGACAAATATGGCTTGAGCCGAATGAACAGGCGAGAGAAGCTGTGCTTGATGCCATCAATGGCTGGGACCCTTCAGGAAATGCACTTTACTATTTTAATCCGGATACGGCAACTTCAGGCTGGATTTGGACAAGACCGCAAATTAAAACAATTGGAAAGCATATATTCTGCAGTTAGAAAGGTGTGAAAATAAATGTATCGATGGATTACAATTTCATTGTTGACGGTAGCACTTATTTCCGTATCCATTTGGGGCTACCATTCAAATAAACAAAAAAATGATTTATATGTTCAGGCAGAGAATGAGTATCAAAGGTCCTTCCATGAGCTCACATACAATATGGATGTGTTAAATGATCAAATAGGAACATCCTTGGCAATGAATTCACCAGACAAATTATCACCGCAGTTTGTTGATATTTGGCGGATCAGTTCAAATGCGCATGCAAATACTGGACAGCTGCCAATGGGGTTATTGCCAATTCATAAAACGGAGGAGTTTCTATCAGAATTGGGAGATTTCACGTATCAGACTGCCGTTCGCGATTTGGATGATGATCCATTAACAGATGAAGAAACAGAACAATTGGAAAAATTTTATAAACAATCAGGAGAGATAAGAGATGAGCTTAGAGAAGCACAGCATCTTTCCCTGAGCAACGGATCAAAATGGCTGGATGTAGAACAGGCTCTATTAAATACAGATGGTGAAAAAGATAATGATATGGTTAATAGCTTTCAGTCGGTAGAAGACTCTTTCAACAGCTCCACAGAAGAGACGACCGAAGAAAGTACGACCAGTACAGACACAGAAGAACATTCTTATAAAAATGTAACTGGTAACGATCTAACGGAAGAAGAGGCAGTGAAGAAAGCTGAAAAGATTTTTGGCAAGGAAGATGGTACTGATTGGACAGTTACGAAATCTGGCGATGGAGCACTAACACCTATGTACAGCATTTCGTATGATGAAAATGGAGAACGTGGCTACGCAGATTTAACAGTGAAGGGCGGGCATCCGCTTAATTTATTAATTTCCAGAGAAATAGGCGGGAAACAATTAAGTTTGAATGAAGGATTTGAAATCGCATCCGATTACCTTTCGGAGCTTGGATTTGATGAAATGCAGCTTTTCCAAAGCAGTGAATATGACCAGGTCGGTATTTACTCCTTCGTATATGAAGATGACGGTGTCCGGGTTTTCTCTGATGCCGTAGAGGTAAAAGTAGCTTTGGATAACGGAGATATTACCGGGCTGACAGCAAACAATTACTTTAAAAATCATGTTGAACGCGACATTCCGGATCCTGCTATTTCTGAAAAAGAAGCCCGCGATGCAGTAAACCAAAACGTGACTATACAAGAAAATCATCTGGCGATTATTGATGATAATCAAGGAGAAGAAATTCTTACTTATGAGTTCCTGGGAACAAGAGATGATGCAACTTACCGGATATTTATTAACGCTGAAACCGGAGCCGAAGAAAAAATTGAAAAAATGACAGATGCTGAAATTAATTACAACTCTATTGTTTAAAATAAAAATGAAGTCCCGACGAAATAAATAGAAAAGCTGCCTTCGAAAATCAGATAATTATCTGATTTTCGAAGGCAATTTGCATTAGCAGCATTTGCAACGTGATAAATAAATTCGGAATATGTTATGATTATATTGTATAGAACTCGCTTGGCAAAAGTCAGGCTTTTTAATGGCAGGAGTGAAAATAATGGAAAGTATTTCAATTGCAATCGACGGACCGGCGGCAGCTGGAAAGAGTACCGTTGCAAAGCAGATTGCAAAAAGGTTAGGGATTATTTATATTGACACAGGAGCGATGTATAGAGCACTTACTTTTCAGGTGCTTCAAGAGAATATTGATCCTGAAGATGAAAAGGCAGTAATGGAAATTTTAAATAAGATTGATATTCGGCTAGTTCAACAGGAAGACGGTCAGCATGTATTGATTGATGACAGGGATGTAACGGAAGTAATCCGGTATCCGGATGTTACTGCATCGGTTTCCGCAATTGCAAAGCATCCGGCAGTACGGAAAAATATGGTGTCAGCCCAGCAGGACCTTGCAAAGGACCACAGCGTTGTGATGGATGGGCGTGATATAGGTTCTCAGGTATTACCTGATGCTGACGTAAAAATATTTCTTATTGCTTCTGTAGCTGAACGGGCAAAACGACGCTTTGAGGAAAATAAACAAAAGGGCATACCCGCTGACTTACATACACTGGAAAAAGAAATAGAGACACGGGACGAACTTGATTCCACTCGTGAAACATCTCCATTGGTAAAAGCAGAGGATGCCATTGAACTGGATACTACTTCCCTATCCATTGATGATGTTACTGAAAAAATTCTCGAAATATGCCAGCCGTTTATTAAAAAACTCGGTATTCGCTAAGCCGACAGGTAAATAATTAAGCTGCGTTTTCATTGGCTGGGATGCTTATCATTTCCATTTGCTAAAGAAAGTGTGTCAAGAATCAGGGGGTGTATCTCCATGCTGTATAATTTTGCTAAATTTATTTTTACTATTCTTTTTTATCCGGTGTACCGGATGAAAGTGACAGGAAAGCATCATATACCAAAAAAAGGACCGGTCATTATTTGTACCAATCATACTTCTAATCTTGATCCTCCTGTAGTAGGAACAACAGCATCCAGAACGGTCCACTTTATGGCGAAGGAAGAGCTTTTTAACGGGAAGTTTTTAGGCGGTCTATTAAGAAGAGTGCATGCTTTTCCTGTCAAAAGAGGGCTGGCAGACCGGAATGCTTTAAGAGGAGGATTGAAGATTTTAGAAGAGGGAGAAACGCTTGGTTTATTTCCGGAGGGAACAAGAAGCAAGGATGGCAAGCCGGGAAACCCTTTGCCGGGAGTCGGATTTTTTGCTCTCCGGTCTAAAGCGGAAGTCGTTCCTTGTGTTATAATCAGTGAATATAAATTATTTCGTCGTACGAAGGTTATTTACGGAAAACCAATGGATGTAGAGTCATTTCGAAAAAATAAAGCTTCTGCAAAAGAAATGTCAGAGGGAATTATGGAAGAAATCAGAAATTTATACGAAATTCATAAAAATTAATTGACTTTACTTGACAAATAAAACTAATTATTAGAAGTTATAAGTAGAGTAAATGAATAATCTTTTTTCTATTCGATTGTTTGAATAGGTGAACTGTAACTAGGAGGCTAAGGATATGAGTGAAGAAAATAAAGACCTTCATGTATTAGAAGTTGGTGCAACGGTGACGGGGACAGTTGTAAAATTAGAAGAAAAACAAGTTCTTGTTGATATCGGATATAAAACAGAGGGAATTTTACCGATAAGCGAACTTTCTACACTTCATGTAGAATCCACAACTGACGTGTTATCAGAAGGGGAAGAAGTGACTTTAAAGGTAAAGAAGATTGATGATGATGAAGTTGTGTTATCGAAAAAAGCTGTAGATGCAGAACAGTCATGGGAAGAATTGGAAAGAAAATATGAGCAGGGAGAAGCTTTCGAAACAACAGTAAAAGAAGTTGTTAAAGGTGGACTTGTTGTTGATGTAGGAGTACGCGGTTTTATTCCGGCATCATTAGTTGAAACATATTACGTGGAAGATTTCAGTGATTATCTGGACCGTACATTAAAAGTTAGAATTACGGATATTGACCGGACACAGAACCGTGTCATTTTATCTCATCGGGCTATTGTAGAAGATGAGGAAAAAGATCGAAAAGAAAAGGTTCTGCAATCATTAAATCCCGGTGATGTGATTGAAGGGGTCGTACAACGGATTACAAATTTCGGTGTATTTGTTGATTTAGGCGGAGTCGATGGGCTTGTCCATATCTCACAATTAGCACATGAACATGTTGAAAAGGCCTCAGATGTTGTTTCTGAAGGAGATAAAATTAAAGTAGAAGTTATTTCTGTAGATTTAGACAGTGAGCGTATCTCTTTATCTCATAAAAATACGCTGCCTGGACCTTGGGCCGAAGTAAGTGAAAAAATTAAACCGGGTTCAACGGCAGAAGGTGTTGTAAAGAGATTAGTCAGCTTTGGCGCTTTTGTTGAACTGCTTCCTGGCGTTGAAGGACTTGTTCATATTTCCCAAATCGCTAACCGCCATATCGGCACACCGCAGGAAGTGCTTGAAATTGGACAGAATGTTACGGTTAAAGTATTGGATGTCAATGAAGAAGAGCAGCGTATATCTCTAAGCATTAAAGAGCTGGAGCAGGAACAAGAGGAAAAGGAATACAAGCAATATGAAAAATCTGATGATCAGCCAGGCTTCCAATTAGGTGATGTAATTGGCGATCAATTGGACAAATATAAACGATAATGGAAATGATTAAAAGCTGTACATGCCTATGTACAGCTTTTTTCTGTGGATTTTTTTCTAATAATCTGTTGAAACAAAGCCATACTAACACATAAGAAAAAGAGGTGGTTTGTATGGGAATTGAATCTTACTTACAGGCAATTTTATTTGGAGTTGTTGCAGGGACACTGGCCAGATTAATTACACTACGAAGTGATTACAGGCAGTATCCCACTTATCTGCATGGCAGAATTATTCACTTATCATTAGGGTTTATTGCTGCATCACTCGGAGCTTTGGCTATTCCTGCATTACTGGAAATGGAATTTACAGCTGTAACCTTCTTGACAGTAGCAGCAACGCAATTTAGAGACGTGCGAAATATGGAAAGAAATACGCTGACCGAGCTTGATCAATTTGAGTTGGTACCCAGAGGGAGTACATACATTGAAGGGATTGCGATTTCTTTTGAAGGAAGGAATTATCTTGTCATGTTTGCAGCCTTTCTGACAACGCTTGCTTATATTACGTGGGGATGGTTTCCTTCCACTGTTGTTGGTGTATTAACAATTATTGCGGCGCTTAGCTTTATGAGCGGTTCTGCATTAAGGGACATTGTCGAAATCGAAGAATCGGATATCTCCTTTGATGGAGCCGGCCTGTATGTCGATAATATTTATATCATGAATATCGGGATTGAAGAGAGGCAGGAAGAGATTTTAAAGTATGGAATGGGTTTTATTCTAAAGCCAAAAAACATAAATGTGATCACTACGATAAGTAACCTTGGCCAGCAGCAGGCCATTTTACATGATGTTTCTGCTACATTAGGTGTTTATAAAGATTCTGGAACACCTGCATTAACACCTTTGATAAAACGTGACTTAGATGATGGCAGACTGGGAGTTTTTATTTTGCCGCTTATCCGCGATCCGGAACTGACTAAAAAAGTAATCGGCTCCGTACCTGTATTAGAAAATGCGATTAAAATGCCTACCGAAGCCACATTTCTAAAAGGAGGTAAAAAGTAAATGATTGTCGAAAAAGCGATTTTAGCTATCATTACTACAAAAGAAGAGCAAGTTAGCGGAGGAGCACCTATTTTTATCTGCACGTCAAATGAAGAGCTTCAATTATTTTCAACGAATCTGGAAGCGATTATGGATGGTATTGCCCATCGTTTAAGTGATGATGTCTATATTATCGTAAAACACTAATCATACTGCTGCCTCTCAACAGAGCTGAAAGGCGTGTAAATTACCATTCACACGAATGGATCAAACGAAGTCTTGTCAGGAGATAATACGAGCAAGGACTTGTTTGTAACACGTTCTTGTTACATTTATACGTTCAACTTATCTGGAAGAGAATTTTTAAAATGATTGCTAACCTGGGATCTTTATTCCGTGGTTTTTTTACATCCTCCAGCTGAATAGGGCACAAAGGCTAAGTTCGTAACGTCTCTGTGTTCTGCATCCTGCAGACCCAAACCAATCAGAGAATTACTATGCATTGACTCCTGCTTGGAACATTCATTTTTTCTCTATTTGTGAAGCGGAAGTCTTGCAGCCGGTAATCTTGTGATAAATTTCGTTGTGGAACTTCCCTACTTTTGCTAGAATAAAGACTGAGATGCAGTTAGAGAGAGTATGCTGCATTGCATAACCTGCTGATATATTAGAAGGAATTTTGAAAAAGAGAGGATGTTCCTTACGTGAGGAAATCTGTAGTAGCGATTGTTGGGAGACCAAATGTTGGTAAATCAACTATCTTTAATCGATTAGTTGGAGAAAGAATTTCCATTGTGGAAGATACACCTGGTGTTACCCGCGATCGTATTTATTCTAAAGCCGAATGGTTAAATCAAACATTTAACATAATTGATACTGGCGGTATTGAAATGGTCGATGAGCCATTATTAAATCAAATGAGACAGCAGGCTGAAATTGCTATTGATGAAGCGGATGTCATTATTTTTATGCTTAACGGCAGAGAAGGCATTACAGCAGCCGATGAAGAGGTTGCGAAGCTTTTATTTAAATCAAATAAACCTGTTGTTTTAGCCGTTAATAAAATGGACAACCCGGATATGCATGAAATGATTTATGAATTTTATGCTTTAGGATTTGGACAGCCATTCCCTATTTCCGGTACACATGGTCTTGGGCTCGGAGACATGCTCGATGAGGTTGTAAATCATTTTCCAAGTAATGAAGAGGACGAAAAAGATGATGATACCATTTACTTCAGCTTAATCGGCCGCCCAAATGTAGGGAAATCATCTCTTGTAAATGCTTTATTAAATGAAAACCGTGTCATCGTAAGTGAAATAGAAGGAACGACAAGAGATGCTATCGATACAAAATTACGCAAAGATGACCAGGATTTTGTAATTATTGATACAGCCGGAATGCGTAAACGCGGTAAGGTTTATGAAAGCACAGAGAAATATAGCGTTCTGAGGGCATTACGGGCAATTGAACGCTCTGATGTGGTTCTGGTATTGATTGACGCGGAAACAGGCATCAGAGAGCAGGATAAGAAGATTGCCGGGTATGCCCATGAAGCAGGACGTGCAATTGTTATCGTAGTAAATAAATGGGATACCGTTGACAGTGATGAAAAAGCAATGAAGGATTTTGAAACAAAAATACGGGCACATTTTCAATATTTAGATTATGCACCAATTGTGTTTTTGTCTGCGAAAACAAAAAAACGGCTTCATACATTAATCCCGATGGTTCAATTGGCAAGTGAAAATCATGCAAAGCGTGTCCAGACAAATGTCCTTAATGATGTCATTATGGATGCAATCGCCATGAATCCGACACCAACGCTTAAAGGAAGAAGGCTGAAAGTGTTATATGCTACACAGGTAGCCGTTAAACCACCTAGTTTTGTGGTTTTTGTAAATGATCCGGAGCTAATGCACTTTTCTTATGAAAGATTTTTAGAAAATAAAATAAGGGATGCCTTTGATTTTACAGGAACTCCAATAAAATTATTTGCACGCAGAAGACAATAAAGGGGAGATATGATATGACTAAAATTGCGGTACTTGGTGCAGGAAGCTGGGGAACAGCACTTGCTATTGTTTTAGCTGATAATGGACACGAGGTGCGTTTGTGGGCACATCGGAAAGAGCATGCAGATGAAATAAATCAAACACATCGAAATGAAAGATATCTGGACGTAGATATCCCTAAAACCATTAAGGCGTTTAATAATATGGAGGAAGCTGTTAAAGACGCAGAGGCAATTATTGTTGTTGTACCAACAAAGGCCATTCGCGAAGTATGTCAGCAGCTGAAAAATTATATTTCTCCAAGTACACAGATTATTCATGCTACAAAGGGAATTGAGCCTGGTACGCTAAAACGTGTATCAGAAATGATTTCTGAGGAGATGCCAGATTTTCCATATGAGAATATTGTTGTTTTATCCGGACCGAGTCATGCCGAAGAAGTAGCTCTTCGTCATCCGACAACAGTTGCTGTATCAGCTGTCAATCTGGACAGAGCTCGTCATGCCCAGGATTTATTTAACAGTGAGAATTTACGCGTTTATACAAGTGATGATATTTTGGGAATCGAAGTAGGCGGAGCGCTGAAAAACATCATTGCTCTGGGAGCCGGTATTTCAGATGGTCTCGGCTATGGAGATAATGCGAAAGCAGCTCTGATTACACGCGGCTTAGCGGAAATTGCCCGTCTTGGTACATCGCTGGGCGCAAATCCTTTAAGTTTCCTTGGACTGTCCGGTGTAGGTGATTTAATTGTTACCTGTACAAGCGTTCACAGCAGAAACTGGAGAGCTGGAAACCTGCTGGGAAAAGGAAACAGCTTAGATCAGGTCTTAGAAGAGATGGGAATGGTTGTAGAAGGAGTCCGGACTGTTAAAGCAGCCCACCAGTTTGCAAAAGAACAGGGCGTTGAAATGCCGATCACCCAGGGGATTTATCAAATACTTTTTGAAGATAAGAATCCCAAAGATGTTGTAGATGAACTAATGAGCCGGAATAAACGTCAGGAAATAGATGATATCAGCGGTGTCTTAATAGAACGTTACTCGGATAAATAACACATAAATTTACTTCTTGCATATAATGTGACGAATGAACTGCAAGGAGGAAATGATGTGAATAATTTTCAAAAAGGTATGTTTGATAAAATTCAAAAGAACACAAACATCCGTCCTGAGGAAGTCTATAAAGTAGCTGATTCAGTAAAGAACGCGAATTTTTCTGATGAAAAAACTGTTCGTAATCTCGTGCGGCAGCTTTCGCAGATGGCTAACAAACCCCTTTCAAAGGAAAAAGAAGATAAAATTGTACAATCCATTGTCAAAAATAAAATGCCTGGAGATGTCAACACTCTAAATAATATGTTTAAAAAATAGCATTTTATAGGCAATTGAGGATACAGATTTACAAGATAATGCATAAGATAAATCGCACCAGCATTCAAGGAATAGAGTTGCTGAGGATTTTATTTAGTCAACCTATGGTGAAGATGCCCCCTTTGCCATAGGTTTTTACATGTATAGGAAAAGCGCTTTTTAAAGGTGTATTTCCGAACGCTCTGATAATTACTTT
The DNA here is from genome assembly GCF_900162665.1 of Oceanobacillus sojae. GTDB lineage: Bacteria > Bacillota > Bacilli > Bacillales > Amphibacillaceae > Oceanobacillus > Oceanobacillus sojae_A. The sequence goes on along the minus strand of NZ_LT727812.1, from coordinate 167,000 downwards.
TAATGTTCAACGTTTCGTCAGTTATCAAGAGGCACATCAATCAGGAGTTATGTTATAATAACACCTGTTAAAATGTATTTTGAGTGAAATAGGGGTGAAGGTTTTGTCGATATCCATGTTAATGATGTATATATCCTTTGTCGGGATGTTTTTATTAATCTTAGCGATGGGCTTGATTGTTTGGAGCAGAACGAGGCTGCGGGGATGGTTTAGCGGTATTATTACATTTTTAGCTTATTTATGTCTCGTAGGTGGAGCTTTGATTATTTTATACGTTACATTTAGTGGACCAACAAGATAGGAAAAGGAGTCTCATTATGAAATATACATATTTACTTGCAATGCCTTTCATTTTTCTACTTTTAAGCGGCTGCATGTATCCTCAAAGTGAACGGTCAGAAAACCAGATTCCAAATGAAGAGCAGTTAGCTATTGTACAGCAGGCAGTTGAGACTTACAGAGAAGAAGAAGGCGGTTTAGTACCGATACAGACGAAAGACAGTGATACACATATTTTTGAAAAGTATTTAATCGATTTTAAACAGATGCTGGAAAAAGGCTATCTGTCTGAAATACCTGGAAATTCCTTTGAACAGGGCGGTATATATCAATATACAATTATTGACCCGGAAGAAGATTTGCTTGTCCGGCTTATTGATTTGCAAACGACAGAGAAGATACGGAGTGTCAATGTCCGATTAGACGTATACAGACAGGAACATACTTATCCGGCATATGGAGAGAAAATAACAGATCAGCTATATACAGTGGACTATGAAAAGCTCGGCTTAGATAAAGAACCGACTGTAAAAAGTCCCTTCTCCCAAGCGGATTTGCCAATTATTATGGACTTAAATGGAAATTTGTATATTGATTATTCTTATGATCTGAATCAGGCCTTGGAAGAGAATGATAACGATTATAAAGAGGGCGATGATATCCGTTATCTTTTAGTGGAGAATTCTCCGTTTGTCCCTGCATATTCACAGCCATATACAGTAAAAGAAGGGCAAGCCGTGTTTATGGAAGGAGAATAAATAGTGAAGCCATACAGTTTATTATAGACTGTATGGCTTTTTATACGCTGAAAAAAGTTATATACGAAAATAGAATAAAAAGATGCCTCCCTCATATACATGAGATATAAGGTTTGTTTTAAAGTGCAGCTTTTCTAAATAAAGTCCCTGGCTTTTTAGGAGGCTTTTAGAAAATGAAACTTTACATTACTTCATCTAATTCTGATGGACATATGATAAAAATATGTGAAACTTAGTCATAAACTAATAGGACAACGTCATAGACTGTTAGTGTCCAACTATTACGGGTGATGTATATCAAAGTACGGAGATCGGGAGGGGATCTTTTGGAAAAAACAGATATTTTTAAGGATATATCGAAACGTACAAATGGCGACATATATCTTGGAATCGTCGGAGCAGTCCGTACAGGAAAGTCCACCTTTATTAAGAAATTCATGGAGTTAGTTGTACTTCCTAATATTGAAAGTGAAAGCGAAAGAGCGAGAGCGCACGATGAATTACCACAAAGTGCTGCCGGGAAAACGATTATGACAACAGAACCGAAGTTTGTTCCAAATCAGGCTGTTCAAGTGAATGTAGAGGATGGGTTAGAGGTCAATGTACGCCTCGTTGACTGCGTCGGATACGCTGTAGAGGGGGCAAAAGGGTTTGAGGATGAAAACGGCCCGCGTATGATTCATACGCCATGGTATGAGGATCCTATCCCATTTCATGATGCAGCAGAAATCGGAACCCGTAAAGTCATTCAGGAGCATTCCACGATTGGAGTTGTAGTGACAACAGACGGCACCATCGGAGAAATAGCCAGAGAAGACTATATTGAAGCAGAGACAAGGGTGATAGAGGAATTAAAAGAAGTTGGCAAGCCATTTATTATGGTTATTAATTCAACAGACCCGCATAGTCAAAAAACTGCCCTGCTCCGGGAAGAACTGACGGAGCAGCATGATATCCCTGTGTTAGCGATGAGTGTAGAAACAATGACAGAGCTTGATGTTTATAGTGTACTGCGGGAGGCTTTATTTGAATTTCCAGTACTTGAAGTAAATGTGAATCTGCCAAGCTGGGTAATGGTTTTAAAAGAAGATCACTGGCTGCGTCAAAATTATCAGGAAGCCATTCAAGATACGGTAAAAGACATCAAACGATTACGTGACGTTGACCATATCGTCGGTCATTTCAGGGATTTTGAATATATTGAAGGGGCGAACCTGGCAGGAATGGAAATGGGCGAGGGCATCGCTGAAATTGATTTACATGCGCCTGATCAATTATATGACCATGTGCTAAAAGAAATTGTAGGCGAAGAAATCCGGGGCAAGGATCATTTATTGGAGCTGATGCAGGACTTTGCCTATGCGAAAAGAGAATATGATCAAGTTTCAGGAGCATTACAGATGGTAAAACAAACCGGCTATGGAATTGCAGCACCAACTCTGGAAGACATGCAGCTGGATGAGCCGGAAATCATCCGTCAGGGGTCGAGGTTCGGTGTTCGGTTAAAAGCGGTCGCACCGTCTATCCATATGATTCGTGTCGAGGTAGAATCTGAATTCTCCCCAATTATTGGGACAGAGAAGCAAAGTGAAGAATTGGTCCGCTATCTGATGCAGGATTTTGAAGAAGATCCATTATCTATCTGGGAGTCTGATATTTTCGGCAGATCGCTCAGCTCTATTGTCAGAGAGGGGATTCAGGCCAAAATTTCTCTTATGCCGGAAAATGCAAGATATAAATTAAAAGATACTCTAGAAAGAATCATCAACGAAGGATCAGGCGGTTTAATCGCCATTATACTTTAAGCAGCTAAATCTATAGCTGCTTATTTTTTTGTGAAGAAAACCATCTGGTTAAAAAAAGAGGTTACTGCCTGAGAGATATCCACACCAACGTTTTTTGAAGAGCATCTATTTTCAGCCTCTCTTTTACACTTTCTTCACATAAAAAAATTTTTTTACCGCGAACGGCAAAAAAAACTTGTAAATACCGTATAGATTTATGGAAAGGTGACAATGCTTGTTTAATAAGAGTTTAGCCTATTTCTCTTAAGAAAAAGGAAATTTTATGTAAAATCTCAATAAATTCTAGAAAAATCGATAGTTTTTGTTGAATTTTATCTCAAACTCGTTTATTATAAGCCTTGTCATCACATATTAGGGTGACTTTAACAAAACAAGACCATGAATAGACAGACAAACTAGTCTATTTGTCTAATGAACATCCTGGGAGGAGGTGAATGTCATGAATAAAACAGATTTAGTAAATGCTGTGGCTGAAAAAAGCGATCTTTCTAAAAAGGACGCAACAAAAGCTGTGGATGCAGTATTTGATGCAGTCATGGATTCACTAAAAAATGGTGAAAAAGTACAATTAATCGGTTTTGGTAACTTTGAAGTTCGTGAACGTTCTGCACGTAAAGGACGTAATCCACAAACAGGAGAAGAAATCGAAATTCCTGCAAGCAAAGTTCCTGCTTTCAAACCAGGTAAAGCTCTTAAGGATAGTGTAAAATAATATTTTACATATCCGGAGTGTACAAAAGAGAGGAGCACGTTCTTGAACGTGCTCCTCTCCTTTATTTATGAACAAAAAAATTATTTCTTAAAATAGAATTTAAACCAATAGAGATTTACATATTAAGGAGGAGTAATTTATGAATGAACAGAACTTCAAAGCAGATTATTTTGTTATCAAAGCATTAGAAGATGGCGTACATGTTATCGGGCTGACCCGCGGAAGCAATACAAAGTTCCATCACTCTGAAAAACTGGATGAGGGTGAAATTATGATTGCTCAATTCACAGAACATACATCTGCTATTAAAGTTCGCGGCAAAGCACTTATCCAGACAAGCCATGGAGAAATGGAAAATTAATAAAACGAAACTTTATTCCCCGAGTGCTTTACAGAGTGATTAATTTCCTCATCAAAAACGTTCATCATAAGTGAATATATCGAGTGGAATGAGCCGGGTTCTGCCGGTAATTCTCTGCCTCGTTATTTATTCTTTTTGATAGAGTGACAAGATTCGTTATAGATTATTCCATTTATCACCTTGCCAAAATGCTTGAAATATCCACTCTTACAAAGCATACTGTTCTTTGGCTTTAAAGATATTATCTTCTGAAATAAGAGATTTTTATTATTTTTGAACAGGTCAATAACAGAATGAATTCTTTCGTTTTTATAAAATGTAAAATGTGCTATAATAGCTAGAGCAATGGAAAGGCTGAAAGGATCCGGGTGATAGTGGTGACTACATTTATGACAACAGATAAAGGTTATAGAAAAATACTGGAAAATAAATTGTATGACTCATACATTTATAAACATATACGTTATCCAGTTATTGATGAAGAAAAGTGGAAATTATTACTATTTCTCGTTGAACAGCATAACGCTTTAACTCCTGTACAGCGTGAAAAGTATATTATTTCAACAATGCTTGTTCAAATTGCCCTGGATACACATGATTTTGTCCCAATTAAACAAAAGGCTGATACAGAAAGTGAAATGGTTAAAAAGCAGCTGCAGGTTCTTTCAGGAGATTACTACAGTGGATTATATTATTTACTGCTCGCTGAAGCAGGAGAAATCCAGTTTATCCAGATACTGGCGAACGCCATCCGGGAAATAAATGAACTGAAAGTTACTTTATATTATGAGGAGCAACTACCGCTTGAAACCTGGCTGAATATAAAAATGAAACTGAATGCTTCCCTGCTTGTGCATGTTGCCAAACATTTGTACAATCCTGAATTAGAATCGATTATTCAAAATTGGCTTATGTATCGCCGAATGGACATGGAAGAAGCAAATTATGGACGGTCGTTATTACTTACAGAGTGGGAAGCACGTAATGATCATGCAGCTTCCATACCTTTAATAGACGGGAAATTAATCCGGAACTACGAAAAAGCGGTATATAGTGCTATTTCTAACCTGTCCGGTTCAAATTTGTTCATGGAGCAATTTATTCATTCCCAGGAAACGAATGAAATAAGAACGTCAAGACTTTAAAAGGAAGTGTAATTAATTATGAGCTATTCATCAAAAGAAGAGCGTGTCCATCATGTGTTTGAAAAAATATATGAAAACTACGACTCGATGAATTCGGTGATTTCATTTAAACAGCATACGTTATGGCGTAATGATGTCATGAAACGGATGCATGTTTCACCGGGAGACAGTGCGTTGGATGTATGCTGCGGTACAGGAGACTGGTCTATTTCCTTAGCAAAGGCTGTCGGAGCTGACGGGAAGGTAATTGGACTCGATTTCAGTGAAAACATGCTGTCTATCGCAAAAGAAAAAGGAGAAAAAGAGCAGCTAAATAAGATTGAATGGATACATGGCAATGCAATGGAGCTTCCTTTTGAAGATAATCAATTTGATTATGTAACTATCGGATTCGGCTTACGCAATGTTCCTGATTATATGACGGTGTTAAAAGAAATGTACCGTGTTGTAAAACCGGGCGGAATGGTTGTCTGTCTGGAAACATCACAGCCTACATTGATTGGCTACAGGCAATTATATTATTTTTATTTCCAATTTATCATGCCTTTATTAGGGAAAATTATTGCGAAAAGCTATCAGGAATATTCCTGGCTGCAGGAATCTGCGAAAGACTTTCCTGATAAGGATCAGCTGAAGCAAATGTTCTTTGATGCAGGCTTCAAGTTTGTTGATGTTAAGACTTATGCCGGTGGTGGTGCTGCCATGCACATTGGACATAAATCTTAAAAACAAAATGAATTTACTAGTAAAATAAGGTGACTTACATGAAACTACCAAAGATTTATGGCTTTTTAACGAAAGATATGGATTCTATAGAGAAAACACTACAGAAGAGCATTCAGGCTGAACATCCCGTACTTCGAGACGCTTCTACGGCATTATTGAAAGCAGGAGGGAAACGTATTCGTCCTGTTTTTGTTTTGCTTTCGTGCCATTTAGGCAATTATGATTTCGAGAAGATACAAAAAGTTGCTGTGACATTAGAACTTATTCACATGGCAACGCTTGTCCATGATGATGTCATTGATGAAGCAGAGCTCCGCCGCGGAAAACCGACAACTGCTTCCCAATATGGAAATCGAATCGCTATGTATACGGGAGATTTTATTCTTGCAAGGGCTTTGGAAGAAATAACAAAAATAAAAGATCCAAGAATACATACTTTATTATCAAAAACGCTCATAGAAGTATCTGTCGGGGAGATTGAGCAAATAGAATTTAAATATCAGTGGAATCAGAACTTCCGCGATTACCTTCGCCGTATAAAGAGAAAGACTGCTGTGTTAATTGCATGCAGCTGTAAATTAGGTGCATTAGTTGGCGGACTAAGTGAACAGGATGCTAATAAATTGTACCGTTATGGTTATAATGTAGGTATGTCTTATCAAATTATTGATGATATTCTTGATTTCACCTCCACTGCAAAAGAACTGGGCAAGCCTGCAGGAAATGATTTGTTACAAGGTAATATTACACTTCCGGTTCTATATGCCATGGAAAATAAGGAATTAAGAGAACAATTTACGACATTGATAAACAGCAACCAGGACATTGAGCCTAAAGCGATGCAAAAACTGATCAGTTCTTTGAAAAATACGGATGCAATTAAAAAAAGCTATGCAGTAAGCGATCTGTATTTACAAAAGGCATTGAAATCTTTAGATGGCATGCAAGCATCCAGAGCAAAGAAAAGCTTACAGGATATTGCGACATTTATCGGAAAAAGGCGTTCCTAGCAAAAATAGATATTGTTATTTACCAGGGAATTTGTTACTATTTTAGAGGTTACATTTTTCACTTTTTTATAATTACATAAGGATAGGGTGATTTTAATGGAGACAACTTTTTTAATGGTGAAACCAGATGGTGTGCAGCGCAATTTAATTGGAGATATTGTTGCACGATTTGAGCAAAAGGGATTTAAATTAGTCGGAGCTAAATTAATGACAATATCTTCTGATTTAGCTGAAACACACTATAGTGAGCATAAGGAACGCCCATTTTTCGGAGAACTGGTTGATTTTATTACTTCTGGACCAGTATTTGCAATGGTGTGGGAAGGTGAAAATGTCGTAGCTTCAGCACGAACAATGATGGGGAAAACAAATCCATCTGAAGCACTTCCAGGCACAATCCGGGGAGACTACGGTATTAGCGTTGGAAAGAACATCATTCACGGTTCTGACTCTTTAGAAAGCGCTTCAAGAGAAATTGGGCTCTTTTTTGATGAGAAGGAATTGAATTCTTACGACAAAAAAACTGAAGCTTGGATTTATTAAAGTGAAAGTGTTACCGAAAACCTCCGTTAAAAGCGGAGGTTTTTGCGTAAGAAGAGCAGAGGAGGATAATGAATTGAAAGACGACTATGATTTGATGAAATTAAAAGTGCATCAATCTCTTAAACTGAATTTAAGTCTATATAAAGAGGCTCAGATGAAACGCCGTATTACAACTTTAAGAGATAAACATAAATTTACAAGCTATGTAGATTATTTTGCGGCTTGTCAGAGGGACTCTAAATTGCTGGAGGAGTTCACTGAAAAATTAACGATTAATGTCTCTGAATTTTACCGTAATCCTAACCGCTGGGATGTTTTACAGAAAAAAATAATTCCCGAATTAATAAAAAATAAAAGAAAGATATCCATATGGAGTGCAGCATGTTCAACAGGTGAAGAGCCTTATAGTCTTGCAATGATGTTAGAAGAGTATTTTCCGGCCCTAAACTATCAGATCCGTGCTACAGACTTCGATCAGGCAGTCTTAATGGCGGCAAAGCAGGGAAATTATCAGGAGCGCTCTTTAAAAGAACTGCCAGCTGCATTAAAAAAGAAATACTTCACATCGCAGGGCACCATATTTCAGGTCAGCCCGTCCTTAAGAAAGCATATTCGTTTTGAGCGGCATAATTTATTAGAAGATTCTTATCCAAAAGATGTTGATTTAATCGTCTGCAGAAATGTATTAATCTATTTTACGGATGAAGCTAAGAATACTATATTCCAAAATTTTAATAAGGCATTAGCTAAAGATGGCTGCCTGTTTGTCGGCAGTACAGAACAGATATTTAATGCAGAACGCTATGGCTTTTATCTGGAAGACAGCTTTTTTTATCGAAAACAATAAATTTACACTACCCGAAATGCATGATTATATGATATAGTAATTAGAAAACTTTCAACTATTTAAATGGGTAAAGTATATTCGATATTATCAAAAAAATATGACATGTTATTTTTAGTAAAAAAAGGTTTGATGTCAGCAGACTATACTTACTCAATTTTAATAGCTTCATAAGGTAAAGGAGAATGTGTAGTGCGTTACTTAACAGCTGGAGAGTCACATGGAAAACAATTAACGACAATTATCGAGGGCCTGCCCTCACAGATGGAATTAAAAGCAGAAGATATTAATGAGAGCCTGCGCAGAAGACAAGGCGGGCACGGCAGAGGGAAGAGAATGCAAATCGAGAAGGATACAGTGGATATTACAAGCGGTGTTCGTCACGGATACACACTTGGATCTCCTGTTTCTCTTGTCATACATAATGATGATTTTAAGCATTGGACCGATATTATGGGTGAGGATCCTTTAGAAGAAGGAGCCAAGCTGCGCAGAGTGGTCACAAAACCTCGTCCGGGGCATGCTGATTTAAATGGCGGCCTTAAATACGGACACCGGGATATGCGAAATGTTTTAGAGCGTTCCTCTGCAAGAGAAACCGGTGCCAGAGTTGCAGCAGGCGCAGTGGCTAAATCTCTTTTAGAGCAGTTAGGAATTTACGTCACAGGATATGTAAAAGAAATTGCAGGTATCCGTGCAGAAGAAAAAAATAATTTAACCGCGAAAGAACGTGCCGAAATTTCCGGGAATTCTCCTGTAATGGTATTAGACTCAAATGTGGAACAGCCAATGATTGAAGCAATCGATGAAGCAAAAAGCATTGGTGATTCTATCGGCGGCGTCTGTGAGGTTTATGTAGAAGGACTCCCGGCCGGAATCGGTTCGTATGTCCATTATGACAGAAAGCTGGACAGCAAGATTGCAGCTAGTGTAATCAGCATCAACGCATTCAAAGGAGTAGAATTTGGAATAGGTTTTGAAGCTGCCCGTTTAAATGGCAGTGAAGTACATGACGAAATTGCCTGGAATGAAGCGGATGGATACTACCGGACAACGAATCGTCTTGGCGGCTTTGAAGGCGGAATGACAACGGGGATGCCCATTGTTGTACGAGGTGTCATGAAACCTATTCCTACCTTGATGAAGCGTCCATTGCAAAGTGTGGATATAGAAACAAAAGAGCCTTTCAAAGCAACTGTAGAAAGATCAGATGCTTGTGCAGTTCCTGCTGCTTCTGTAGTTATGGAGCATGTTGTCGCTTTTGAAGTTGCAAAAGCCGTCACAGAACAATTTTCAAGTGACCGTTTCCCGCAGTTAAAACAGGCAATTGATCAATACCGGGAAGAAATCAGGTGCTTCTAAATGAAACAGCTGACAATCCAGTCCAGCCAGCGTAACTATCCGATTGTGATGGAAGCTGGATTACGGTTTCATATAAAAAAGTGGCTAAACAAAAAATACAGCTCTATTTTGATTATAACGGACGATAAGATAGCTGATAAATACCTGCAGGATGTTGCAGACAGCCTGGAAGACGAGCATATCTATTCCTATATTGTCCCTTCCGGAGAAGCTTCTAAAAGTATAAAGCAATATTATACATTGCAGACTAAGGCAATCGAGAGTGGTTTAGATCGTAAATCGCTTATCATTGCTTTAGGCGGCGGTGTGATAGGCGACTTGGGAGGATTCGTTGCAGCGACCTTTATGCGCGGAATCGACTATATTCAAATGCCGACAACTATTTTGGCACATGACAGCAGCGTCGGGGGAAAGGTAGCTATTAATCATGAATCAGGAAAAAATTTAATTGGCTGTTTCTACCCACCGGCCGCTGTTTTATATGATACGGAAACACTGAAATCTTTACCTTATCGCGAAATCCGGAGCGGCTATGCTGAAATTTTAAAAGAAGGACTTATTTCGGATATTGATTTGTCAGAAGAATTATTGGCTCTTTCTTTAAATCAGGTCTCTTCTGATCAATTGGAAAATCACTTAGAGGCCGGTATAAAAGTAAAAGCAAATATTGTGGAAGAAGACGAAAAAGAGTCTGGCGTGCGTAAATATTTAAACCTTGGACATACGCTGGGACACGCGCTGGAGGCTACACTCGGTTACGGAAAGATAACACATGGAGAAGCTGTAGCAAACGGTATGTTATTTGCTCTTCATGTGAGTGAAGATGTATCAGGAGAAGAACTCCCTTTTCATAAGCTGTACAATTGGATGAAAATAAATGAATATCCTGTTATCGACATAGAAGAAAAAAATATTGCCAAGCTTATTAAAAGTATGAAGTCGGATAAAAAGTCCGTGTCAGGCCACATTCAAATGGTGTTATTAAATAAAGTTGGGGAGCCGACTGTCGAAAACTTAGATGATTCCTCTGTGGAGGCTTATATCAAAACGTATATAGAGAGGATGAACAAGCTATGACAAGAGGCGTACGGGGTGCTACCACCGTAGAAAAGAATGAATCCAGTGAAATCATTGAGCATACCAGAACATTGGTACTGGAAATGGCAGAGAAGAATAATATTAAACCGGAAGACGTGTCCCATGCTTTTATTTCCGTAACAAAAGATATAGACGCAGCTTTTCCGGCAAAAGCATTACGTGAAATTCATGGATGGAAATATGTCCCTGTTATGTGTATGCAGGAAATAGCTGTTCCCGGCAGCCTGCCTAAGTGTATTCGAATTATGATGGTTGTTAATACCGATAAACAGCAGACAGAGGTGGAGCATACTTTTCAGAGGGAAGCAGTAAAGCTTCGTCCAGACCTTTTAGACGATGTTCAAAAAGACCAACAAAAATGACACTTCGAATTTCTACGTTGGCTTGCTTTTCCGTTACTCACGTATCTAAAAAATACGCTGCGTTACTCAAAGCTACGCCGCCTTGAACTTCTTGGTCCTTTTTATCGGACTTTTTGAACGCTCATTTTTAGAAAGAAAGGATAGTTAAGCAATGAGAAGTAAAGAAGTATTAAAACAGCTCAGTCCATATAAACAAGGGAAGCAGACAAAGGATATTCAAAAGGAATTCGGACTTGATTATATTGTTAAATTAGCATCTAATGAGAATCCTTATGGTTTTTCAGATAAAGTAAAAGAATTGTTTCTGACAAATGAACCTGCATTTCATATTTATCCGGACGGCTATACATCTGAACTTCGCTATTTAATCAGTGAAAAATTAAATGTGAGTCCGGAATCGCTTATTTTCGGGAGCGGTTCGGAAGAAATTATTCAGATGCTGTGCCGTTCTTATCTTACTATAGGAGATCAGGTTGTCATGGCAACACCTACATTTCCGCAATATAAGCATTATGCTTTAATTGAAGGTGCAGAGATTATCGAGCATCCGGTAAATGAAGATGGCAGTCACTCGCTTGATAAGATGCTTGGTTCTGTGCAGGATAATACAAAAATCATCTGGATCTGTACACCTAATAACCCGACGGGAACTGCTCTTTCTAAAGAAGAACTGGAAAACTTTTTAAGCAAATGCCCTTCAGATGTTTTAGTCGTTTTAGACGAAGCATATTTTGAATTTTTACAGCCTGAAAAGGATATAAATGCTCTGGGATTGTTGAAGAAATATCCCAATCTGATTGTTTTACGTACATTTTCAAAAGCATACGGCCTGGCAGGTCTCAGAATTGGCTATGGAGTAGCAGATCCTTTAATCGTGGAAACCTTGGATAAAGTCCGCGGTCCGTTTAATACCACATCTGCAGCACAGCAGGCAGCGGTTATCGCTTTTTTAGACCAGGATTTTATTCAGCATACGTATCAGGAAAATAAAAAAGTTTTAAAGCAGTTTCAAGCTTTTTTAAATTCCATTGGCTGGGATTATTATGAATCAGAAGCAAATTTCCTGCTCGTGAAAACACCAAAAAGCGGAATGGATGCTTTTGATTATTTAATCAAAAACGGTTTTATTGTGCGCCCCGGAGAACTGTTGGGAATTCCTGATACTATTCGTGTCACAATTGGAAAAGCAGAAGATATGAAGGTAATGGAGAACGTTTTAAGAGAATATCAAGAACAATTAAATTAGGTTAGGTGAACGTATGGAAAAGCAACAGGTATTAATAGCAGGGCTCGGCCTTATCGGCGGGTCCATTGCTAAAGCAATCAAAAAAGAGTCCGAACATTACATAATTGGTTTTGACATAAGCGAAAATACACTTCATTTTGCTTTGAATCACGGTATCATTGATGAAGCTTCCACAAATTTTGATGAGGCGGCATTGAAGGCGGATATTATTATTATTTCGGCGCCGATTTCAGAGACGATACAGCTTATTTCACAGCTTAACAGTCTTCCTTTCACGAAGGAGGTCATTGTCTCTGATACAGCATCCGTAAAAGGTTCTGTGCTTATCGCTGCTAATGATTTAACAAATAAATCGATTCGCTTTATTGGCGGGCATCCGATGGCGGGCTCCCACAAGAAAGGAATTGAAGCAGCCAAAGCACATTTATTTGAGAATGCTATCTATGTCCTGTCCCCGCTTGATAATGCAATAGAGAAAAATGTAGATAAGTTGAGAGCGGTTTTATCTGCAACGAAAAGTAATTTCGTTGTATTGCAGTCAGATGAACATGACGAGATGACCGGAGTTATTTCGCACTTTCCACACTTGATTGCATCATCCCTTGTCCATCAGGCGAGAAAATGGGAGAAGAAGCACGCCTTTCTTCCAAAGCTTGCAGCAGGCGGGTTCCGGGATATTACCCGGATTGCCTCCAGTAACCCTGTTATGTGGCAGGATATTTTTTACCATAATCAATCGAAAATGTCGGCTATGCTTGCAGATTGGATTATTGAGATGGAGCACTTAAAAAAACTGCTTGAAGATAATGAAAGAGAAGAAGTCATTACCTACTTAAACAGCGCCAAAAATTACAGAGATGGTTTAAATGAAGGCGATCGCGGTGCAATACCTGCATTTTATGATGTATATGTTGACATTCCAGATCAGCCCGGCGCTATCGCTGAGGTTGCACTCATTTTGGCAAATGCGTCATTAAGTATTAAAAACATCGAAATTCTGGAAGTCCGGGAAGGGATTACAGGTGCACTGCGCTTAAGCTTCTACACAAAAGAAGCTCAGGTTGCAGGTCAAAAGGTATTAAAACAGCGCGGATTTGAAACAATGATTCAATCTTAATAACAAGGAGGCGAAGACAGTGTCACGAGTTCAATTTGAATATACTTCACCAAGATTGAAAGGAGAAGTGATTGTCCCTGGAGATAAGTCGATATCACATCGCTCTATCATTTTTGGCAGTATTTCACATGGGATTACAAAAGTAACGAACTTCCTTGATGGAGAGGATTGTCTCAGAACCATTGATGCTTTTCGGGAGATGGGCGTCCAGATTGAAAAAGAAGGAAATTCTGTACTAGTTCATGGCAACGGACTGGAAGGACTTAAAAAACCAGTAAAAGCATTAGATTTCGGGAATTCAGGTACAACAACGAGGTTAATGCTTGGTCTCCTGTCCGGACTGCCATTTGAAACAAATATATTTGGGGACGCATCCCTTACGAAGCGTCCAATGGACCGGGTTACTGCGCCATTAAGAGAAATGGGAGCAGTGATTGAAGGAGAAGAAGGAGGAAAATATCTTCCGATCACAGTTCATGGCGGTGCATTAAAAGGAATTACCTATCGTCTCCCTGTGAAGAGTGCTCAAGTGAAATCTGCTGTTTTATTAGCTGGTTTGCTTGCCGAAGGAGAAACTGTTGTACAAGAGGATACAGAAACAAGAAATCACACTGAGGTTATGCTTCAAGCTTTTGGAGCGGATTTAAAGCAAAAGGAAGAAGGCATCGCCATTACAAATAAAGGTGATTTGCAAGCGTGTGATGTGGAAGTACCCGGCGATATTTCATCTGCCGCTTTCTTCTTAGCTGCCGGGGCTATCGTACCGGAAAGTATCATTACATTAAAAAATGTTGGTTTAAATGAGTCCCGTACTGGTATTTTAGATGTGTTGGAGCAAATGGGAGCAGCAATTACAATTTCCAACGAACGTATCACAGGCGGCGAAAAAATTGGTGATTTGACTATTAAACATACTGCCTTAAAAGGTACGACGATAGAAGGAGATGTTATCCCGCGCCTTATTGATGAAATTCCGATACTTGCTTTGCTGGCCACACAGGCAGATGGAAAAACAGTGATTAAGGATGCCGAAGAACTGAAGGTAAAGGAAACAGACCGTATTGAAGCAGTCTGTCAAAACCTGCAGGCGCTTGGAGCGAATATAATACCAACGGAAGATGGAATGGTAATTGAAGGGCCGACAAAGCTGACAGGAGGCACCATCTCCTCTTATATGGACCACCGGATTGCAATGATGGGTGTTATTTCTGCGCTTATATCAGAAGGACCGGTAGAAATGGATGAAAAAGACAGTATCAACATATCCTATCCGACATTTTTCGATAATCTGGAAGAAATTTTGCAGTGAAAACGAGTTTTATTACTAGTTCTTCACTCAACTTTCGCGCCTGAGAGTAAGTTATACCTTACCATACCAGGATAAGCATGTTCTTTATTATCCTGCTTGCATTTTGTCACCTTTTTATTGAAATGCAGATTGTATATAGCGCCGCTCCGACCAACCACTCCGCTTTCCATGGGGACGGCTTCAGCTAACTTGAAAAGAAACCCGCTTTTCAAGTGGATCTTCAGCTCGCCCTGTTCCCATAGGAGTCTGCGTGGTTGGTCTGCGCTCAATTAGGCTTCTACAACAAAAGAAAGAAATCATATCCTGATGGAGTTGGATAAAATAATCGCTTTTGCTTGATGAAAAGATCATTTTAATGTTTTAAATGGTTGTTTTGGCAATTTAAATGATGACACATTATAGATAGTAAATATCGGGAATAAATTTCATGAACAGAAGGTAATCGTGACAGGTACTTTTATATGTATCTTGAAAAATAAGTTCTTTATTGGACTAATTTCTATTTGCTCAGTTGTATTAAACAGTTTAGAACTCCTTTCTAGCGGAGGCGGACCGTTTTGACTCCTGAGGGATTAGCACCATCTGAAGATCCACTTTTGCCAAGTGATCTTCTTGGCAAAAGTTAGCTGAAGAGCGTGCCCCTAGGAAAGCAAAACGGTCCGCCGCAGCGGTGGCCTTACACTTTACCTTCTTTCTGGATAGAGTATATGCTTTGTCAAGTGATAGTATCTGTCTCTACGATAAGAAAGTTATTTTTCAAAGTGCGAAAGTTGAGTTCTTTAAATGAAAACAGTTTATATCTTTCATTTCATATATATTATTTTTGGCTACAGTTCTTGTTATTTGAACTGTAGCTGTCTTTTTTGTATGATAAGTTGGAAGCACAAGAAACACAAAAGAGAGAGGGGTTCTTTTAGATGAACACCATTCAACAAGCAATAGAATTAGCTGAAAAAAATGAAACAGAAAAAGCATTGGCATTATTAAGCGACTATCAAAAAAATGCTGATGACGATTCTTTGTTTCAAATAGCTGAACTTTACCTGCAATGGGGATTTTTGATCGAGTCAAGAACCATTCTCGAACAATTGATTGAAAGATATCCTGAAGAAACGGCGTTAAAGCTCACGCTATCTGATATTTTTATCGAATCAGAAGAAGATGAGCTGGCGATTACGATATTAAATGAAATTCCAGAAGGTGACGAGGGTTATGTGCAAGCCTTAATCCAGCTGGCTGATCTATATCAGGCTCAAGGGTTATTTGAAGTTTCCGAGCAAAAGCTGCTGGAAGCAAAGCATATCGATCCGCAAGAGCGTGTTATAGATTTTGCCCTGGGAGAGTTATTCTTCTCTATCGGCGAGTACGTAAAGGCAATTAATTACTATGAGCGTGTCTATGCGAAAACAAAAGAAATAGGGCATGTTTCTATTGAAGACCGGTTGGGAGAAGCCTATGCTGCTGCCGGTGAATATGAGAAAGCACTTGAATTTTACAAAGAGGAAGAAGAGCCGGACCCTGATAAACTGTTTAGGCACGGAATTACTGCACACCAGGCATCCCGCGATGACATTGCTATGAAAGCATGGGAACACGTATTGGAAATTGATCAGGACTATTATGCTGCTTATACACAGCTGGCTAACGTGTATAAAGAGCAGGGCATGCTCGAGGAAGCTTATAAGACAGTCCAGCAAGGTTTAGAAAGAGACTCCTATCAAAAAGAACTCTTTTTCCTTGCTTCAGATATCGCACATCAATTAGGAAAGAATGATGAAAGTGAAGAACATGTCAGACAAGCAATTGCGTTGGAACCGGATTATAAAGAAGCAGTATTGTTTTTGATTGAATTACTAAAAGAAAAAGAAGCATTTGATGAGATTATTGAATTGATTCAGAGCATTAAAAACACTGGCGCAGAGGATGCTCTCTATGATTGGGAGCTTGCTAAAGCAAATGTGGAAATAGAATCGTTTGATGAGGCATTAAATAGTTACCAGCAAGCATATACTAGTTTACAACACGACAGTGACTTTTTAAAAGAGTATGGCTATTTCCTGACAGAAGAAGGAAGAATACAAGAAGCCATTCCAATCCTGAAAGCTTATCTTGACCAGCAGCCTATTGATGAGGATGTGCGTGAGCATGTAGAACGCTTAGAACAGGATTTAATGTAACGGAATAACCTGCTTCAGAGAGGGGAGAGTGGAATGCTATCGTCTGTAACTGCAAAAGATAAGAAAAAATTCATCCAGTGGTTTTTAAATCATTATCGCTTGAAAAAAAGAGAAAGCGTGTGGATACTTAATTACTTAGTGAACCATATGGATATTTTAGAACACGTGCATTTTGTAAGAGATGTGAAGTATTGTCCAAGAGGAGTAATGATTTCAAGTCGCTGTTCAGATAAAATCCCATTTCGTTTTTACAAAAATCACCTGGTAACTACAGATGCTGAGAAAACCTTTCATGATATCCGTTTGAACAAACAAGAATCTTTATTTATCCAGCTGAATTTTCACCAGGCAAACCAAAGCGCCTATTACGCTGCTGTACTGGAAGAAAATCCATTCTTGCCAGACGATTATTATGTGACAAAGGATGATAAACAGACAACTGTTGATTTATTGGATCGGCTTTTGGTCAATCAGAAACAGGAACAACTGCGTGAGGAGATTGACCTGGCTCTGGACGCTGGAAATCAAACAAAATTTTTGGAGTTAACAAAGGAATTGGAAAAACTGATGAATAAATCATAAGCTTCTATAATGGAAGGTTATCGCTGATTGATAAAATTACAACCGTTAAGTAAAACGGTTGTAATTGTAATAGAAGAGGGAGAGAAAGTTCCATATTCGATAAAAAAGCAGTCATTAATTGGCTGCTTTTGTTTTTTTTAATGTATTATGGGAAGCTTTTACCCCGGTTAGGAACGCTCTTATTGAATCTGTTGCTCGATTAAATAGTTGATTTCTTTCCGTTCTTGTTTAGTATAGGAAAACTGCTGCTCCAAAGCTTCCAGATATTCCCCGGATTTTTTTAGCTCGATAACGCTTTCTTTCATATAAGATTTGTAATGGTCATTTACTTTTTGGATTTCCTCAGTAAATTTTTCATCTGTCCCGGGGGTAACGGTTTCTTTATATAAATCAATTATTTCTTCCCCTTCTCTAGCCGGGAAAAATTCATGGGGGTCAGTACTGTCAAACATACAAAAATCCAAAGCTGGAACTAATACCATATCAATACTATTGGGATCGAAACTGCAATGATGAATTTCCGTATCATAACCATATGCAATACAAGCACTTGCCACTTTTTTCATAAATGTTGACTTGCCGGTTCCTGCACGCCCTTTTACATAAAAAACACGTGAAAGTTTTTCGGTAATATGGGGGACAACATTGACAGGACCATCCACGGTTGTAG
Organism: Oceanobacillus sojae; assembly: GCF_900162665.1. GTDB lineage: Bacteria > Bacillota > Bacilli > Bacillales > Amphibacillaceae > Oceanobacillus > Oceanobacillus sojae_A. Next base: position 148,894 of record NZ_LT727812.1, on the reverse strand, counting down.
TGCCAAAAAAGCGATGGTACTCGTAACCTTCTCGATTTTTCTTCGGTTGCTCATGTAAGACGCTTTGAATAAACGAATCGGCAATTGCATCAGCTTTTTTAAAATCCATTTCTCTAATATAGATCTCTTCCAGACCATCATGTATGCGCAACCCTGTTTGCAAATGTTTATATGCATTTTCTGTGTGATGGATGAATTTTTCCTCCAGCTCAGCATTTTTAACCGGGGTGTCTTGTGTGTATTGTCTTAAATCCAGTTCAGTTACCTCACTCATATCATTTGGCACAATGGAGTGGTTTAAAATAGCGAAGCCCTTTTCACGAATAACAACACCATCTAAATAACGTTCACCTAATGCACTTTTTAACACTTCTACTTCACAGGCAGATTCATATTTTGTGATTATATCTTTTAAAATTTTTGTTTTTACCGTCTGGGAAGGGTGGTTTAAACTAATGACTTGCTGTAGATGATTTATATTAGAAGGCAGTAAATTCATAAATCCTTCCGCTGTATTTGCTGTTACATAATAATAATTTCTCAAAGAGACACTTCCTTTTTGATTTAAAATTTTGGTTTGGTGAAGGACCTTTATTTAATTAATTTATGCCCAATTCTTATTTTAGTGAATGTATCTAATTAGAAAAGGGTGCTTTGTACTTTTCTTTCAAAGCTATGTGAATTTCAAATCCTTTCTAAAAACAATGTATGAGATCAGATTTAGTTCTTTCAGGGAAGATAAAAAATTGTTACAATATAGGAAAGTATTTGAAGTATATATTTTCACCTAAGGGAGGACTATTTATGAAATGGACAAGTGTTGACTTGCAGAAATACGATCAGGCAAAGGAGTACATAGATACAGTAATTGTACCGTTAGCACCTTTCCAAATTGGTATCTTGGAAGCGTCCGCCAAAAATGCAGATCAGTATGATATTTTAACGCTTTTTTCCAGAGAGCTGGAAAAAGAACTGATGGGCAGAATAATGCTGGCACCGACTTATACATATATAGCTGCAGCAGAGAAATCAGAAGAAGTAAAGAGGTTAAACGGCTGGACAAATCATTTTAAAAAACAGCCTTTTAAACAAGTGCTCTATATCAGCTTTGATCCATCCTGGCGAAAAATAGCTAGTGATTTAGAAGGTGAATTTATCTGGCTTCCGACTGCTTCTTTAAAGGATGCTGATCCGGCAGCAGTGAAAGGGATAATAAGAGACCAGACCATGCAGACTGTAGAATTGATTAAATCATTTTGGTAAATCAGTCATAATGAAGCGGCGGGAGTATTCATGACGAAATTATCATCATTATCAAAACATTTGTCGTTAACCATTGGATATATATTGACCGAACCAATAGTTTACGCTATCATTATTATTGTCCTAGTAATCTGATTTATTTTTAGTAATGTCCGTGATTATTTGAAAAAAGAGGGGGGAAAAAAATGAGTGATGAAAAACGGCAAGTATCCCGTAGACAGTTTTTGAATTACACGCTTACGGGTGTAGGCGGCTTTATGGCTGCCGGTTTGTTAATATCACCTGTCCGGATGGCAATCGATCCTGTGCTGAAGCATGATGAAGGCGGTGACTTTGCAAATGCCGGTATAGCAATTGATGATATCACTGCTGATCCGCAGCGCATTGACTGGACCATTGATCAGGTTGATGGATGGTACGAGTCAGAAGTAACTCGCTCTGCCTGGGTATATCGAAATGACGATGATGAAATTGTAGCCTTTTCCCCAATTTGTAAACATTTAGGCTGTGTTGTTTCATGGGAAGGAAATGACGACTATCCAGATCAATATTATTGTCCTTGTCATGACGGCCGTTACTACAAGAATGGAGTAAATGTTCCTGGAACGCCGCCATTGCAACCGCTTGATGTTTATGAACAGGAAGAAAGGGATGGCATGTTATTCCTGGGTAAAATCCAACCACATGAGGAGGCGTAAAAACAATGTTACAAAAGATTTATGATTGGATCGATGATCGCATTGATATTACGCCGATTTGGCGGGATATTGCCGATCATGAGGTCCCTGAACACGTTAATCCGGCACATCATTTTTCAGCATTTGTATACTGCTTTGGCGGATTAACATTCTTTGTTGTAGTAATCCAAATTCTTTCTGGTATGTTTTTGACAATGTACTATGTACCAGATATTGAAAACGCCTGGCAGTCTGTATATTATTTACAGACAGAGGTAGCACATGCACAAATTGTACGCGGTATGCATCACTGGGGCGCAAGTGTCGTTATCGTAATGCTATTATTACATACTTTACGGGTATTTTTCCAAGGGGCATATAAGAAACCTCGTGAGCTTAACTGGATGGTAGGAGTTCTTATCTTCTTTGTTATGCTGGGTCTTGGTTTTACAGGTTATCTGCTTCCATGGGATAACAAAGCATACTTTGCAACTCAGGTTGGATTAGAAATTGCTGAACAGGTGCCATTTATCGGAGAAGCATTGAAAACGCTTCTGGCCGGAGATGCCACCATTGTTGGTGCACAAACTCTGACAAGATTCTTTGCAATCCATGTCTTCTTCTTACCAGGGGCATTGTTTGCGTTATTGGCAGTTCACTTTATCTTAATCCGCAGACAAGGTATTTCCGGACCACTATAAAAAGGAGGGCAACTAATGCATAAGGGTAAAGGTATGAAATTCGTTGGCGATTCCCGGATCTCAGCGAATAAAACATCAAAAATACCAAAAGATTATTCTGAATATCCTGGTAGAACAGAAGCGTTTTGGCCTAACTTTTTATTAAAAGAATGGTTGGCTGGGGCAGTTTTCCTTGTCGGATTTTTATGCCTGGTGCTGGCTCATCCATCTCCTCTCGAAGGAATGGCTGATCCGACTGATGCGGCATATATCCCTCTACCAGACTGGTACTTCTTATTCTTGTATGAATTATTAAAGTATCAATTTGCAAGTGGTAATTGGATAATTATTGGAATTCTAGTTATTCCGGGAATTGCATTTGGATCATTAATACTTGCTCCATTTTTGGACAATGGTCCAGGACGTCGTCCGCGTCAACGCCCGGTTGCAGTGGGTATGATGCTTTTAGCACTTGTTTCCTGCATTTGGCTGACATACACTTCTGCAGAGCATGTTGACTGGGAAACACGTGCTGAACAAAATAAACCGATTCCTCCCGGTGAATCGGTTGTTGACCAGGGTCATCCTGGTTATGCAGCCTATGAAAACAGCTGTTTAAGCTGTCATGGCGGGGAATTAGAAGGTGGAGCTGGTCCTACATTAATAGGAACAGAACACACAAAAGAAGAAATAATGGACATTGCTGTAAACGGTACAGGTGCTATGCCTGCTGACCAGTTCCAGGGATCTGATGAAGAACTGGAACAATTAGCTGACTTTATCATCGAAACCAATGAAGCAGCAGCAGAGTAAGTAAGAATAAACAGAAGCACCTTTGACCACAATAAGGCAAAGGTGCTTTCTCTATACTTTAGAATAATTATGAAGGAAAACCTGAGGAGATAAACATGTTATCATACATATTGCAAGATAAAAAATTTCTAATTATACTTTTCATCATTAATTTCCTTGGCACCATTTACGGATATTACTGGTATGTATGGCAGCTGGAAATAACCCCGCCAATATTTATCCCGTTTGTACCAGATAGCCCGACAGCCAGCCTGTTCTTCACCATTTTTTTATTGTTTTTTATATTTGGTAAAAATATTCCGTACATAGAGGCATTGGGAATTGTATCTTTATTTAAATATGGCATTTGGGCTGTCGTTATGAATTTATTAACATTGGCAGTTGCCGGAGATATCGGCCCGGCAGGCTATATGCTGATTGCCTCCCATTTAGGCATGGCGATCCAAGGCTTACTCTATGCACCGTTTTATAAAATAAAACTGCGGCATTTAACGGTTGCAGGTATTGTTGTATTACATAATGATATTATTGACTATGTCTTTGAACAGATGCCTATTTATGGGGATTTAACAAAATATATGAATGAAATTGGTTACTTTACATTCTGGTTAAGTGTATTTTCTATCCTTCTTGCTTATTACTTAACGATTTATAGAAAGAATCAAAATATAAATAACCATTGATTCATGTTGAAATTTCTTCCTTCACAAAGAAGCTGACCGTCATACCCATTCACTTCTGGACATAAACTTAAACTATACACTAAAAGATCAGAGGTGATCTCTATGGGTGAGAAACTGCTTCGTGTGATGACAATCGGAATCCTAGGGATGTTTTGCCATGTTCATGTTATTCAAGCAGCCTCTATTTCGCCAACGGATATATATCAGAATAGTTTAGTGCCATCTCCCTTTATTTTAGGAGTTATTATTGTAGGCGGTTGCATAATTGTTACATTATCTTATGTAAGTTGGAAAAAATACAAAGGAGAGCAGGCAGGTAATAAGTCGGTTCGTAAAAACGACAAATCAGTTGACTAAAATTAAAATACTGACTAAAATTGACCTTAAGATACAGTAATGGGGGAATTGAGAAATGGTCGCTTACTTGATTTATTTTATTTTATTAATGATTGTACCAATGATTGCATCAGGCAAAGTAAAAAGCACGTATACGAAGTACTCTAAAAAACAAACATCTTCGGGCATGACCGGCGCGGATGTCGCCAGAAAAATTTTGGATGACAATGGTTTACATGATGTACAGATTGGAATGGTAAAAGGGGAATTAACAGACCATTACGATCCTCGTAAAAAGCAAGTGAACCTTTCTGAAAACAATTATCGCGGAAGATCGATGGCATCATCGGCAGTTGCTGCTCATGAAGTCGGCCATGCAATTCAGGATCAGGAAGATTACGCATTCTTACGTTTCAGAACTGCCTTAGTTCCAGTAGCAAACTTCGGGTCCAACATTTCCATGTTCTTAATTATTGCAGGTATAATTATGAGTTCAACAAATATGCTGCTTTTTGGAATTATCTTCTTCGCAGCTGCAGTACTTTTCCAGCTGGTTACACTTCCTGTTGAATTTGATGCTTCGAACCGGGCAATGACACAGCTGGTCTCTACCGGAATTATCCGCAACGATGAAGAACGGGAAACCAAAAAAGTATTAAACGCCGCGGCAATGACATACGTTGCTGCAGCATTAGTAGCCGTTGCAGAGCTTATCCGCTTTATTCTTATCTTTGCAGCAAATAGAGATTAATATTAAAAAGATGATTCAAATTGAGTCATCTTTTTTTCTTGGANTAAATATAATGTAGAAGTTTATGAGAAGTCTATGGTTAAGAATGTAAAAGGATTATATGCAGATAATGTCATATGGATTAATAAAAATTATTTAACCACCTCTGCAGACAAAGCTTCCGTTTTAGCAGAAGAATTAGGCCACTACCACACTACTGTCGGGGATATAATAGATCAGTCCAAAATTGTTAATCGGAAACAAGAGCTGCGGGCCAGATCCTGGGCTTATGAAAAGACGATTCCTATAGCAAAAATTATAGAGGCGCATCGTTTAAATTTGAGAAATAAGTATGAATTGGCTAATTATCTAGAGGTTACGGAGGCGTTTTTAGAGGCTGCTTTGCAGAGGTATAGGGAGAAGTATGGGCTGTCTGTTTGTTTTGATAATTATACTGTTTGTTTTGATCCCTTGGGGGTAATTGAGTGGTTTGATTATAGGAGACATTAAGAATAAATTGTTAACCCAACTAAATTTCTTATTAACTCAACTTTCGCACACTAAAAAGTAACTTCCTATCTATAGGAACAGGGGTTGATCATTTCTTCTATATATCTGTTGACAAAGATAGAAAGTAAAGTGTAAGGCCACCGCTACGGCGGACCGTTTTGCTTTCCTAGGGGCACGCTCTTCAGCTAACTTTTGCCAAGAAGATCACTTGGCAAAAGTGGATCTTCAGATGGTGCTAATCCCTCAGGAGTCAAAACGGTCCGCCTCCGCTGGCAGGATATTCTATACTGAAATAACTGAATAAATAAAAGGTAGATCCGACAGTACAAACTTTCGTGTTGCATGATAAAAAATGCTCAGCAATCCTTATTTTTGATGCATGAAAGCTATTCTCGATATGAATTATTCATACTGTCATGATTTGAACTGTTAAAAACCATTTGAAACACCAGCATGATTGTTTATTTAGGCTAAAACGATGATTTCATCTAACTTCATCAGGATATTATTTCTTCCATGCGCTGTAGAATCCTATTAGAGCGCAGGCCAACCACGTAGACTCCTATGGGAACAGGGCGAGCTGAAGATCCACTTGAAAAGCGGGTTTCTTTTCAAGTTAGCTGAAGCCGTCCCCATGGAAAGCGGAGTGGTTGGCCGGAGCGGAAGCTATACACAATAACCTGTTCAAAAAATAAAAAGATGAGTAGCAAGCATGATAATTGAAACCATGTACATCCTGGAACAGTAAGGTTTATATGTTTATTCTCAGATGCGAAAGTTGAGTTAGAAACAATTAAAATAATTCAAAAAGAGAATACTGATTATGACTGCAGTAAAATTATTAGAGATATAATGAAAAGAGCTTAAGTGATGCCTTGAGCTCTTTTCACAGTGTTAATCATTTAACGGTTTTTTATTTTCATCCAGTGTGAAGCCTTCTCCCATAACCTCATGAACGGTCGTCAGGGAGACAAATGCAGAAGGATCCGCCTGGTTAATAATATTCTTCATCCGCACAATCTCATTCCGCGCCACCACACAATAAAGAACATTTCTTTTCTCTTTGGAAAAGCTTCCCTGACCATTTAGAATAGTCACACCGCGATCCATTTTTTTCATAATCTGATCCGCGATTTCTTCACTGTGATCGGAGATGATAAAAGCTCCCTTTGCAGCATATGCACCTTCCTGAATAAAATCAATCACTCTTGCACCAATAAATACTGCCACCAGTGTATACATTCCTTGGGCCAAATTTAAAAAAGTAAAGATGGAAGTTAAAATAACGAGAAAGTCAAACGCGAACATAGCCCGTCCCATGCTCCAGGAAGTGTATTTATTGATAATGCGGGCTATAATATCCACACCGCCTGTTGTACCGCCAAAGCGGAATATGATCCCTAATCCTACACCGATAAATACCCCTGCAAATAAAGCAACAAGTGTCATATCATGCTCTAGTCCGATAGGGATTTGGTACATTTGAAAAATCCACAGAAAAAGAGAAACAGATAAGGTTCCAACCATGGTATAGATAAATGCATTCTTCCCTAGTATTTTCCAGCCAATAAAGAATACCGGGATATTTAGTACAATATTCGTTACTGCCGGATCCAAGTTCCATAAGAAGAAAAGTAACAGCGTAATCCCTGTAAAGCCCCCTTCTCCAAGGTTATGCTGCATATTAAAATGTACGAGACCAAAGGAAAATATGGCTGCTCCCAATAAAATAAATACGATATTTTTAACCCGAATGTTCAATTTGCGATTCCTCCTTATGTACAGATGGAAAGATACTCTGAAAATAAAGCTTAAAAAGTCTATTTAGTCCCAAGTATTTACAATCTGATTTCAACCAATATCTATTATAGACAATTTAAAATGAAGTAACAATCCACATACCGTACCAATTAGTTGTCAAAACCCATGCTTTTAGCTAACATTAGAGAAGAGAAAAAGATAAAGAGGTGTCGGAAATGGAGAATACCAACCATACATTAAAAGATGTCCAAAAACGTGTTGATCAATACATATCTCAATTTAAAGAAGGATACTTTTCTCCACTTGCATTAATGGCAAGGTTATCTGAGGAAACAGGAGAACTGGCCAGAGAAATTAATCACTATCATGGTGAGAAACCGAAGAAAGCAACGGAAAAAGAAAATACAGTGGAAGAAGAAGCCGGCGATATGATTTTTGTATTAGCCTGTTTAGCAAATTCACTGGAATTCGATTTATCGGACTCCTTTGAGAAATCGATGCAAAAATTTGAAACAAGAGATAAAAATCGCTGGACAAGAAAAGAGGAGGAAGATAGCCATGGCAATTAAAATTATCGTAGCAGGTCCAAGAGGCAGAATGGGAAAAGAAGCTGTTCAAATGATTTATGGAGTAAACGATTTTGAATTGACAGCTTGTTTAGATCATAAAAATGATGGAAAAAAATTAAGTGATATAGAAGGGTTCCAGGATGATTTTAATGCACCGGTATACACAGATATCGAAAAGTGCTTTACAGAGCAGCAGGCGGATGTATTTGTCGATTTAACGACACCTGAATTCGGCTATAAACATACGAAAGCGGCACTTAATCATGGAATTCGCCCGGTGGTGGGAACAACCGGGTATACCAGTGAACAATTAGAGGAATTAAAGCAATTGGCAAAAGATAAAAAAACCGGCTGTATCATTGCACCCAATTTCGCTATTGGCGCTGTTTTAATGATGAAATTTGCAAAAATGGCAGCTGCATACTTCCCGGATGTAGAAATTATTGAAAAGCATCATGATCAGAAACTGGATGCTCCATCAGGCACTGCAAAGAAAACAGCAGAGCTTATTCAGGAGGTCAGAAAATCGAAAAAACAGGGTCATCCGGATGAAGAGGAAACAATCCAGGGGGTCCGCGGGGGAGACTTTAATGGCATGCGGATTCACAGTATGCGGCTTCCCGGCCTGGTAGCACATCAGGAGGTTGTTTTTGGCGGCCCCGGTCAAACATTAACGATACAGCATGATTCCATGAATCGTGCATCCTTTATGGACGGTATAAAAGAATGCGTCTATCAGGTGATGGATTTAGATGAGCTTATCTATGGTTTAGAAAACGTCTTATAGAGAAACATGAGAGGGAGAGAATCATCATGAATGTCGCTTTAATTGCACACGATAAGAAAAAAGAAGATATGGTACAGTTCACAACAGCCTATACGCATGTACTGAAGGATCATCAATTATTTGCTACAGGAACAACAGGAAGCCGGATTATGGAAGCGACAGGACTTCCGGTTCACCGCTTCCAGTCGGGCCCGTTAGGCGGCGATCAGCAAATTGGCAGCATGATTGCCGAAAATAGAATGGATATGGTTATATTCTTCCGAGATCCATTAACCGCACAGCCGCATGAGCCTGATATCAGCGCTTTAATGCGTTTATGTGATGTTTATCAAATTCCTTTAGCGACAAATATTGCCGGAGGGGAAATTTTTATGCACGGATTAAATCGCGGCGATTTTCACTGGAGAGAAATTGTGAAGGAAGAAGGGGAATTGTGAAAAAAATAGGAATTACATGCTATCCGACAATTGGCGGTTCAGGGGTAATCGCGACAGAACTGGGAAAGAAATTAGCAGAGCGAGGGCATGAAATACATTTCATTACCTCCAGCATGCCTTTTCGTTTAGAAAAAGTGTATGTCAATGTATATTATCATCAGGTGGAGATAAGCCATTACCCGGTATTTCAATACCCGCCCTATGACTTAGCACTGGCTGCAAAAATGGCAGAGGTGATTGACCGTGAGAAGCTGGATATTCTTCATGTTCATTATGCCATGCCACATGCCATTTGCGGTATTTTAGCGAGAGATATGGCAAAGCATCCGGTAAAAATTGTCACAACCCTGCATGGTACTGATATTACAATTTTGGGCATCGATAACACATTAAAGCCCATCATCCGTCATGGTATTGAGCAATCTGATGCAGTTACGGCTGTTTCGGAAAGCCTTCGGAAGCAAACGGTTGAAATGCTGGATATAAAGAAGGAAATGGATGTTATTTATAACTTTATTAATGAAAATGAGTATTATCCAAGGGAGGTAACAGAGCTGCGCAATCAATATCAGATAAATGAATCTGATAAAATTATGATTCATATTTCCAACTTCCGAAGGGTGAAACGGGTACAGGATGTTATTGACACGTTTAAAATAGTCAATGAAAGTATCCCTTCCAAATTATTACTGATAGGCGACGGCCCCGAATTTTCGGATATGTCACTACATGTTAATGAATTAGGATTAGAGAAAGAAGTTCAATTTCTTGGGAAGCAAAATAATGTCAGTGATATTTTATCAATGGCTGATTTAATGCTGCTTATGTCTGAAAAGGAGAGCTTCGGGTTAGTATTATTAGAAGCGATGGCTTGTGGAGTACCTGGCATCGGTACAAATGTAGGGGGTATCCCTGAAGTATTGACGCATGATGAGACAGGGTATATCGTCGAGCTTGGAGATGTGCAGCAAGCAGCGGATTATGCTGTACAATTGCTGTCTAATACAGAAAAACAGGAACAGTTTTCTGAAGCTGCAATAGAGCATGTACGTGATTGTTTTTCATCTGATAAAATCGTGAATCAATATGAAAAGTTATACGATCAGGTTCTTGAAGAGGGAAAGAGGGACTAAGAGATATGTTACCATTAGTATTTCAAAAGGCGGCAGAAGTTATATCTATCATAGAAAAACATCAATTCGAGGCATACTTTGTCGGCGGCTGTGTACGTGATTATATTATAGACCGCCCCATTCACGATGTAGATATCGCAACGTCTGCTACTCCTGCAGAAATTCAGGAAATCTTTCCAAAAGTAATTCCGGTGGGACTGGAGCATGGTACAGTTATCGTCAGGCACCAGCAGGAATCCTTTGAAGTGACCACTTACCGGACTGATGGAGCGTATACTGACCATCGCCGGCCGGATAAGGTTCATTTTGTCCGGAATATCGAAGAAGATCTCAGACGCAGGGATTTTACTATGAATGCAATTGCTATGAATGCAAAGGGAGAAATTCTGGACTCTTTTGAAGGGAGAAAAGATATTTCCCAAAACAGGATTCAAACTGTCGGGAAAGCTGCAGACCGTTTTGAAGAGGATGCTTTACGGATTATCCGCGCGCTGCGTTTTTCCAGTCAGTTAGGCTTTTCCATTGAAGACGAGACAAAAGAGGCAATGGGAAAATATAAGGCATTTATAGATAAACTGGCAGTGGAACGGCTAACCGTTGAATTAGAAAAACTGTTTGCTGGTGTTTTTTATCCGAAAGCAGTGGAATCCATTTTTGAATTAGAGCTGTATCATTATCTGCCTATTTTTAAAGATGTACCTCTGCTTCTCAAACAAATAGAGCCTGTTTCTTCTCTTGCACCTGTTTTTGCATTTGTTGAGCTGAAAAGCCCCTGCATCACCGCAGCAGATTGTGTAAAAGCATATAAATGTTCGAATCAATTAAAGCAGCAGGCCAATACGCTTGCAGAAGCATATCACCGCTATAAGCAGCATGGAATAGATGCTTGGTTTGTTTATCAGCTGCCCAAAGAGCAATGGAATTTTTTTGTATACTTAGTACAACTGGCAGATAATGAAATAATAAACATACAAGAGCTCCGTATTGTGCAAGAGCAGCTCCCTGTTTTATCGAAAAAAGAGCTGTGCCTGAATGGACATGATTTAATGAAATGGTTCCCTGAACGCCCTAAAGGAAAATGGATAAAGGAACTGTTAAATGAAATAGAATATCAAATTGTTACCTCTAAGCTGGCGAATGAAAAATCGAAAGTAAAGGACTGGATACAATGGAATCAACCCGATCAAGATTGATAAAGCTTTTATCGGAAAATAAGGCGGGCTATATCTCCGGTCAAGCGCTCTCTGAGCAATTAGGCATTTCCCGGAATGCGATTTGGAAGCATATGAAAGATTTAGAAAGTGACGGTTACACGATTGACGCCATACGGAGCAAGGGCTACCGGATTATTTCATTTCCGGATAAAGTCAGCAGTAACACTATACGATGGGGACTGGAAACGAAATGGCTGGGGCATCATATTATTCACAAAGAATCAATACCGTCCACACAATTAATTGGACACGAAGCTGCCCGTGAAAATGCTCCTGATGGTACAATAATAATTGCTGAAGAACAGACAGCCGGCAGAGGGAGAATGAAAAAGAATTGGTTTTCGGATAAAGAAGGTCTATGGACTACTATTCTGCTCAGACCGCCTATTCCTCCAAACAAAGCCTCAGAGCTGACGCTGTTAACAGCGGTAGCGTTAAGGGAAGCATTAAATCAGTTAACAGATCTATCTATCGGCATTAAATGGCCTAACGATTTATTAATTGGTGATAAGAAGCTCTGCGGTATTTTAACTGAAATGCAAGGAGAGCAGGACCGGATTAACTATGTTTTAATCGGCTTCGGTTTAAATGTGAATCAGGATGAAGCAAGCTGGGACGCGTCCATTCGGAATATTGCGACCTCATTAAAAATTGAATCTGGGAAAGAATGGGATAAGAAAGAAGTCATTCAAGCCATTTTAACGTATTTTGAACATACATATGAGATGTATTTAAAGGATGGATTTGAAGGCATTAAATCCAAATGGGAAGAGAATGCTTTTAAAATAGGTGAAAATATTAAAATCAAAACATTTCATGATGAGTGGACAGGACGTTTTTTAGGGATTTCAGACGAAGGAGCTTTAATTGCAGAAGCAGCTGATGGCAGTCCTGTGACGCTTTATTCCGCAGAGATTTCATGGTTCGACAGGTAGAAAAAATTACAAAAAGAATGGAGGTGATCTTCTGAGATATGTTGTGATTGATTTAGAAACAACCGGGAACTCCCCGGCAAAGTCAGGTAAAATTATTGAAATAGGTATGGTTGTGATTGAAAATGATGAGATAAAGGAAACAAAAACAACTCTGTTCAATCCAAATCAGCCGATACCTCCATTTATTTCTAACTTAACAGGAATTCATAATGAAGAAGTAAAGGACGCTCCGTTATTTATTGATAAAGCAGAAAAAATTGTCCATCTTTTACAAGACAGTTACATTATTGCACATAACGCAAATTTTGATGTTGGGTTTCTTAATATGGAATTGGCAGCCAATGGCTATCCTGAATTAAAAAATCCAGTTCTGGATACAGTAGAGCTGTCCAGAATATTATTTCCGACTATATCCAGCTATAAATTAAGTCACTTAGCAGAGCATTTTGACCTGCATCATGATGACCCGCACCGAGCTTTGTCTGATGCTTACGTAACAGCAAAATTATTTTTTAAGTTAAAAGAGAAATTAGACCATCTCCCGTATGAAACCTTGGATAAGCTGAAAAATCTAGAAGATAAATTACAATCGGATTTAGCTGTTATACTTGATAACCGCTTAGAAGAATTAGCATTCCGGGAGCATCCGGACAATCAAATAAAGCATTACCAGGGCCTTGCATTCCGTATGTCTGAGAAAGGGACAAAAACTGTATCTCAAATAGATAAATCATTCGGGGAGTACTTAGACGATATTTATCAGGAACAGGGCGCTCTTTCAAAAGCTTTTTCTTCTTATGAGCCAAGAGAAGGTCAGCGGCAAATGTCTGAAACGATTTTTGATGCCTTTTCTGCTAAAAAACATGCTTTTATCGAGGCGGGGACAGGAACAGGTAAATCCTTAGCTTATTTATTGCCAGCTGTTTATCAGGCTATTACGAATAAAGAACGCCTCATTATCAGCACTTATACAACACAATTGCAAAGCCAGCTGCTTGAGGAGGAAATGCCTTTGTTAAAAAAGGTGATTGACGTTCCTCTCCAGGTTGCATTGATGAAAGGGAAAAATCATTATTTAAATCTGGAAAAGTTTCTTTATGAGCTCGATTATGGCTCAAAGGATAATTATGATTTTGTTTTAACAAAAGCGATATTGCTCGTATGGATTACGGAGACAGAGACCGGAGATATTGATGAAATCCAATTACCGGCAGGAGGCTATATCTTCTTCCAGAAGGTTTCTGCTGATGTAGAAAAGACAATTAATCCGAAATCTCCCTGGTTCCATCATTCCTATTATCAATTAGCCAGACGGAGGGCTCAAAAAGCAGATATTATCATTACAAACCACGCATTACTGTGTACAGATATGTTTAATGACTATGCTTTTTTACCAGGCTATCAAAAGGTTATTATTGATGAAGCGCACCATTTTGAAGAAACGGCTTCGCATCATTACGGCCTCAAATTGGATTATATACAGATGCAATTCACATGTAACTATTTAGGAACTGCCGATGAGGATAAACAGTTCAGTACAGTTCTGAAAACTTCTGATATAAGTCAAAAAGATGAATTGACCGATAACTGGAATGCAGCTATCAAAGAAGCCAAATATGATATTGACGAGCTTTTTCAACTCATTGAACGTTTTGTAAGGGCACAGCAGAAAAATGATAAAGCAACAAGTGATCTAGGAAGAGTACAATACCGTATCAAGTCGGAAACATATCAGCAGGATACGTGGCAGCTGGCGCAGGATATTGCAGCCCGCCTGCGGATGCATTTTCGGAAACTCTTAGATGTTCTGTCCCGGTTAGTGAATGAGTATTCCCTGGATATTGGAGACGAAAAGCAATTTCTTGAAGATATCGGACAAATGCAGGATGTATTAGAAAAATATATAGACGACTTAAAAGTGATGTTTCAAGAGCAAAATGAAGTAGAGCTGATTAAATGGATAGAAGTTGATTTAAAAGGAAAGCACCACAGCGTGTTTCTATATAGTGAGCCTTCGAACATTGCACCAATATTGGCTGATGACTTCTTCTCTAAAAAGGAAAGTGTTATTTTTACAAGTGCAACATTAACAATGGGAAGTTCATTTAAATTTATGAAGGAAAGGCTTGGAGTATCTGAACAGAATCTGTTAACAGAGCAGATAGCTTCCCCATTCCACTATGATAAACAGGTGCAGCTATTAATACCGACAGACTTTCCGAATATTAGATATGGAAATATTGATGATTTTGTCTATGCAGTTTGTGAGGCGATATTATCATTAGCAGAGGTAACTTCAGGCAGAATGCTCGTCTTATTTACTTCTTACGATATGCTGAGAAAGGCTAATGATTTGTTAAAGGAAATGATGACAGAGCAGCAATACATCATCATTGCTCAAGGTGTGACCAGCGGCAGCCGCAGCAGGCTGAAAAAGAATTTCCAATCTTATGATCAGGCAATACTTCTTGGAACCAGTTCCTTCTGGGAGGGAGTAGATATACCTGGAGAAGATTTATCAGCGCTTGTAATGGTCAGATTGCCATTTCAGCCGCCGAATCATCCAGTATTTGAAGCAAAGTCCCACCAGCTGAAGGAAGAGGGAAGAAATCCGTTTATGGATTTATCCTTACCGCAGGCGGTTATTAAATTTAAACAGGGATTCGGACGGCTGATCCGTTCCTCAAATGATAGAGGAATCGTATTTATTTGCGATGGACGAATCAAAACTGCAAAATATGGAAAATACTTTTTGGAGTCTATCCCAGAGGTACCTGTTCACTATGAAACAACACGTTATTTGATGAGTCATGCAGAAAATTGGTTTCATCAATAGCTGAAGGGCATCTATAATCAGACATCATGTTTTTAACGGTATCTGTTTACAGAAACCGTACATCTAGGTATAGTAAATGATGAAAGAAAGATAATCTTATAAGAAACGGATGGAATGAAATGAGGGAATCAAATAACAGATGGGTATTATGGACACTTATTATCATTACTCTCCTCTTGCTTGCAGGAATAGGCTATAGTATTTATTTATATCAAGTCATCAATGATGGCCGTAATGCAGGATTTGATGATACAAAAAATCAAATAGAAAATCAGACCTCTTATCACAATGTTCATTCGATACAAGGCTACTATGGAGAGAATAACTACCATGTATTCTATGCAAGTAATGAGGACAATGAGGAGCGGTTAATCTTTCTGCCCTTAGAAGGAGAAGAACGCGAATTAATTGTTATTAATACAGAGGATATGATGAGTGAAGAAGCTATTTTAGACGCTTGGTCATCCAGCTGTGATTCATGTAAGTTTGCTGATATCAGTCCTGCATACGAAGATGGACAGGCTCTGTGGGAGATTACGTACCATGATAAAGATAACAGGTTTGTCATGGATTATTATTCTATTGATGGACAGAGTTTAGAGGAAAGATACTCATACAATAAAATGTTTCCATAAGCAGAGAAGGGTTTATACCAAAGGGATTAGTTAAGAAGGTTACCCATATTAGAACCATTATCCATTTTAGCTGTATTTCCTAAAAGCAGCTAAAAGAGTGCAACATTTTGTAGAAAAGTATTAATTTAAGTGGAGGATTTAAAGATGAAGATAACAATTCAAGAAGCACCGAAACATGTAAACGAGGAGGTAACAATCGGCGGCTGGCTGGCAAACAAGCGCTCAAGCGGTAAAATTGCCTTTTTACAGCTTCGTGATGGTACTGGATTTATGCAGGGAGTTGTTGTAAAGAGTGATGTTTCTGAGGAAGTATTTTCAGAAGCAAAAAACCTGACCCAGGAAACATCTCTATACGTTACCGGAAAAGTTGTAGAGGATACACGGTCTGATTTCGGCTATGAAATGCAGGTAAGTCATCTGGAAGTAATTCATACAGCAACCGATTATCCGATTACACCCAAAAATCATGGCACAGAATTTTTAATGGATCACCGCCACCTGTGGCTCCGATCTAAAAAACAGCATGCTGTTATGAAAATTCGTAATGAAATTATCCGTGCTACGTATGAATTCTTTAATACCAATGGTTTTGTAAAGGTAGACCCGCCAATTTTAACTGGTGCATCTGCTGAAGGCACAACCGAGCTTTTCCATACGAAATATTTCGATGAAGAAGCATATCTGTCGCAAAGCGGACAGCTTTATATGGAAGCTGCAGCCATGGCATTAGGAAAAGTATTCTCATTTGGTCCTACTTTCCGTGCTGAAAAATCTAAAACAAGAAGACACCTTATTGAATTCTGGATGATTGAACCGGAGATGGCATTTATGGATCATGAGGACAGCTTAAAGGTACAGGAAAACTATGTAAGCTTCATCGTTCAATCTGTATTGGAGAACTGTGCTTTAGAGCTTAAAGCATTAGAAAGAGATACATCCAAGCTTGAAAATATCAAAGCTCCATTCCCGCGGATCAGCTATGATAAAGCTGTAGAATTCTTAAAAGAAAAAGGCTTCGATGATATTGAGTGGGGAGAAGATTTCGGTGCACCACATGAGACGGCAATTGCTGAAAGCTTTGACAAGCCTGTTTTCATTACAAATTATCCGAAAGACATCAAAGCATTCTATATGAAGCCGGACCCTGAACGTTCCGATGTTGTTCTTTGTGCCGATTTAATTGCTCCGGAAGGTTATGGAGAGATTATTGGCGGGTCACAGCGGATTGATGATTTAGAATTAATGGAGCAGCGCTATAAAGAGCATGGACTTACCGGACCAGCTTATGAATGGTACTTGGAGCTGCGTAAATACGGCAGTGTTCCTCACAGCGGATTTGGGTTAGGCCTGGAAAGAACTGTAGCCTGGCTATCAGGCGTGGAGCATGTTCGTGAAACTATTCCGTTCCCAAGACTGCTAAATCGTTTATATCCTTAAGAGGATAAACGTATTTAAAGAATGACAGCTTCAAGCTTTTTATTTTAGCGTTTGGAGCTGTATATAACTATTTTTTGATAAACAGTTATCAATATAGCGTGTTTATATATTATTTCATGATTTTCTCTAAATCCCTTGCTTTTTAAGCGGGGGTTTCCTTTCGTAGTTAAGAAAAAATGCTATACTGTTATCTGAGGTGCTGGAAATGACAAAAAAAAATTATCAAGATATTATTCAGGATCAAATGCCTGTCTCCAAAAAGCTGCTTACCACCTATTACAAGTTAGGTCTTCATGAAACAGAACTTATTTTACTTTTACAGCTTTCCCGCTTTGCAGATGAAGGCAATCATTTTCCTACTCCCTTTGAACTGGCACAGTCCGGAAGCTTTTCTGAAGAACAGGCAGCCGGCATGCTGCGAAAATTAGTGCAAAAAGGGTTTCTGTCTATCGAAAAAAATAATTCTCAACAAACACCAATCAGTGAATCCTACTCTTTGGAACCTCTGCTGGAAAAGTTGTACGAGGAAGATGCTGCTGCAATAACAAGAGATGAAGAAAATATAGGAAATATCTTTATCTTGTTTGAACAGGAATTTGGCAGGCTTTTGTCACCCTTTGAAATAGAAACTATTAACAGCTGGCTGGATCAGGACGATATAGAACCTTCCTTGATAAAAGCAGGGCTGCGCGAATCTGTACTTATGGGCAAACTGAACTTTAAATACATCGACCGTATTCTAAGAGAATGGAAGAAAAAAGGGATTCATACGGTGCAGGATGCCAGAAAAGCAAGCCAGCAATTTCATCAGGGCAGGTCTAATGATAATACGAATACTACAAATACACGCCCTAAAAGAGACACATCCTTTTATTACAATTGGCTGGAAGGAGAGTAAGATTATGCTGAACAACACACAAATCAGACATTGTTTAGATGTCATGGCAGAAATGTTTCCGGACGCAGAGGGAGAGCTTGTCCATTCCAATCCATTTGAATTAGTAATCGCTGTCCTGCTGTCTGCCCAATGTACAGATAAACTGGTTAACAAAGTAACCGCGGATTTATTTAAAAAGTACAAGACACCGGAGGATTATCTTGCTGTTCCCTTGGAAGAGGTGGAAAACGATATTCGTTCTATCGGGCTGTACCGCTCTAAAGCAAAAAATATCCAAAAGCTTTGCCGTACATTAATCGATGACTATAATGGAGAAGTTCCGCAGACGAAAGAGGAGCTGGTTAAACTGGCCGGGGTCGGCAGGAAAACAGCAAACGTTGTCGCTTCCGTTGCATTTAATGAACCCGCAATTGCTGTGGATACACACGTTGAACGTGTATCGAAGCGGTTAGGAATATGCAGGTGGAAGGATAGCGTTACAGAAGTAGAAAATACGCTGATGCGTAAAGTGCCGAGAGATGAGTGGAGTGTGACACATCATCGGATGATTTTCTTTGGACGCTACCATTGTAAAGCAAGAAATCCTAATTGTCCGGAGTGCCCATTATTGGATATCTGCCGGGAAGGAAAAAAACGGATGAGGAAAACAGGTTAAAATGTTTTACCTAAAAAATTATATAATAGCTTCATAACAAAAAAACAATCCTGCCAATTAAGGCAGGATTGTTTTTTTGTTATTCGTTATTTGACTCTTCGTCTTGCCCCTGGTCAGAAGGGGATTCGTCAGGAGTTTCCTCCTCCGAATTTGAGCCGCTATCTTCTTCCTGTTCATTTTGTTCCTGAGTTTCGCTCTCATTGCTCTCGGAATCATTATTATTTTCTTCCGTTGAGTCAATGTTTTGATCCGTGTCCTCGGATGAATCCGAATCGGAGCCAGAATCAGATTCGTCGCCATTTGGTTCTTCTTCCTCAGGAGGCTCTTCCTCTTCAGATTCCTCTTCCTCTTCTTCAGCTTCGGAGACGGTCACGCTTGTTGACGCTGAAGGACCTCGAATATCACTGTCTTCCTCACTGATTGGTGTAACAGTAATATTGTAATCTCCCGGTGTAACTCCACTTACACTGATATTTTCCGATCCGACATTTTCAGTTTCGCCATTCACACTTACTTCAAAGCTGGCTGATGGTCCATCATAGCTCCATGAAACATTAATCGTTTCGTCGCCATCAAACTCAGCAGATAGTCCGGAAACTCCCGGTATCTCTTCTTCCTCGTCATCTTCACCAGGAACCTTGACAGTTGTTGTAGCAGGGTCACTGGTTAGTGATCCTCTTTCAGCAACAACCTGAATCGTATATTCAGCACCTTCTTCAACATCTGAAATCTCCATCGATGTATCACTAGTAGAAGAGAGGGATTGCATGCTGCCGCCATCAATGCTGGCACTTACATCAAAGCTGACATCTTCATCTGAATCAGTATCATAATCCCAGGATACTTCAATGGAATTATCATCTTCATTATAGCTTGCAGAAAGACCACTTACTGCATCTAATTCTTCATAGCGCTCCGAAACCTTCGTCGGCTCTGTGCCTTTCACAAACAGTTCCGTGATTTTGTTTTCACTTGGAGTACTGTCACTGGCTAAAGCAGCAGGGTTCGTTCCTTTCTCAACAGTAACATCTACAACAGAGTCAGGGCGGGTAAAGTCTGCCGTTTCGACTCCTTCAGATAAATGTCCCATCGTGTTGCGGAACATTTGCTGGGAAAGGGTAGTATCCTGCAATGGAATACGCCTTGTTTTATCTTTTCCGGTGTCAGGATCTTGATAGACTTCATAGCCTCCAGTCCAGGCTGCAACGGTGTAATTAGTTGTATAACCTACAAACCAGGCATCCGGGCTTCCCTCCTGCTTATCCATTGTAGTTGTTCCTGTTTTACCGGCAACATCTAAGCCTGGAACAGCTGCATTGGTACCTGTACCAGAGCTCACAACTGATTTTAGCATGTCAGTTACCATATAAGCAGTATAATCTTCCATGACTTTTTCTGAATCCGGCGTTAAATCAACTACCCGGCCATCAGGAAACTCTACTTTGGTTACTGCATAAGGCTCTGCATATTCCCCTTCATTACCGAATGCTCTGTATGCACCTGCCATTTGCAGCGGGGTAACCTGTGTATCTGTGCCGCCGATTGCATCACGTACATCTAGAGAATCTCTGTCAAACTTAATCCCCAGCCTCTCAGCAAATTCCTTCGAGTTTTCCCGGCCGACTTCTTCCATTAATTTGACCGCCGGAACGTTCAGGGATTGCTGTAATGCATATCGGGCTGTTACCCAGCCATTATAGCTTCTGCCGGCATTTCTGATTGGGTTGGAGCCTTCAATTTCATAAGGACCATCATCATCGAGCTGATGGTAGGTGGACATCTGGTTATACTCAATCGCCGGACCGTAAGACATAAATGGTTTTACTGTGGAACCGGCTTGTGTATTTCCGTTTGTCGCATAATTAAAACCGACTTCATTATTCAGGTTACCGCCAATTGCCTGAATTGCTCCAGTCTGTGTATCCAGAACAACCATGGCTGCCTGTGTATTATCCGGGTAACTGATTGGAGATTCTTCCTCTGAAAGCATGCTTTCCACATATGGCTGTGCATCCGGATCAAGGGTTGTATATACTTTTAATCCATCTGAATCAAGATTGACATCATCCAATTTTTCTTCAATTTCACTGCGAACCTGGTTAACAAAAGCATCATAAGGCGTCGGATCAGGACGGCTTTCATTTAATAGGGAAGCAACATCAACACTTCTTGCTTCATCAGCCTCCGCCTCAGTAATTTTTCCGTGACGCACCATCAGGTTTAATACCGTGTTCATCCGTTCTTCCGTTAATTCCGGATTTTCAAACGGATTATAGGCAGTTGGACGCTGTGGTAATCCGGCTAAAATAGCAGCCTCCGGCAAGGTAAGATCATTTAAATCTTCTTTTCCAAAATATGTTTTTGCTGCTTGAGCCACACCGTAAGAATTCGAGCCGTAGAAAATACTGTTTAAGTACATTTCCATGATTTCTTCCTTACTGTATTCTCTTTCCAGCTTCATAGCCATCCACATTTCCTGGACTTTAAGGCTTATCTTTTTCTCATTGCTTAAAAATGAGCGCTCGACTACTTGTTGTGTGATTGTACTTGCACCCTGCGAGCCGAAACCGCCTGTAAAGTTGGCCCGGACTGCTCCGCCAATACGCTTAAGATCTATCCCGTTATGATCAAAAAATCGGACGTCCTCCGTAGCTGTAACGGCATCAATAAGTAAATCCGGCAGCTCCTCAAATTTTACCTGTGTCCTTTTTTCATCTGAACTGAAATCTCCAAATTGATCGCCATTTTCATCATAAAGAGCAGATGAAAAAGGGATGTTCAGCTTGTCTTCCTCAATTTTAGGTGCTGTAGCAATCCAATACGCACCGACAGCAGCACCGCCCAAAAATAAAATCAGAATTAATAAAAGGGCTACCTTGATAATTTTCTTCCAAATAGGCTGTTTCTTTTTCTTCTTTGTTTTTTTACCTTGCTGCTTTCTTCTGGCAGCTCTTGACTGGCTATTTTGATCGGCCATTTTTTATACCTCCATATCTATAGGTAGAGCTTATCAACTACAGATAAAAAATCAACCTTTTTC